>NZ_JAUOTN010000003.1 GCF_030546575.1 Pontibacter coccineus | reverse complement strand
TTTGTGATCCCGCTGGGATTCGAACCCAGGACCCATACATTAAAAGTGTATTGCTCTACCAGCTGAGCTACAGAATCGGTACTGTTTGTTAGTAGTTAAAAAAGCGCTCTATCGAAACAAAGCGCTTGCATTTGTGATCCCGCTGGGATTCGAACCCAGGACCCATACATTAAAAGTGTATTGCTCTACCAGCTGAGCTACAGAATCTTTTACTAACTTGCATTCTCAGGGACGTTTCCCTTAATTGCGTTGCAAAAGTAATAGCTATCTGTTTAAATGCAAAATCTTTGGTTCAAAATCTCTGGTTTTTTGCTCCTTTTTTTGGCGCTGAACACCGAACCAGTTTATAGTCAGACAGATAATCGAGCACTTTTTCAGGCTGATTCACTCTTCAACAACCTGCAGTACACCGAAGCTTTCACGCTCTACGATTCGCTGCTGCAGCACCAGCAGGTATACACGCCGCAGATGCTCCTCAAAATGGCCTACATCAAAGAGAGTGCGCGCGACTATACCGTGGCCATGTACTACCTGCATCTCTTCTATAAAAAACAACCCAGCCGTTCAGTGCTGAAGAAGATGGAGGAACTTGGACAAACGCATCGCCTGAGCGGCTATGAGTACAATGACCTGCAATTCTTCAAGACCCAGTTCAGCAAACATTATATGCGCATTCTGGAGTTGATGTTGCTGGTGGCCGTCGTGACCGTGACAGTCATGTTCGTGAGCTGGCGCAAAGGGCATCGGTTCAGCCAGACATTCAAGGTAGGCTTTGTGCTATACCTGCTCTTCATCCTGTACTACATCAACTTCCTCAACCTGGGCGACGCGGGCATCATCCGTAACGATCAGGTGGCCATCATGTCAGCGCCATCGGCTGGCGCCACCTGGTTGGCCACTGTGTCACAGGGGCATAAGGTACCCATTACAGGTGAGCAGGATATCTGGTACGAAATCCGCTGGAAAGGCGAGAAAGCTTACGTGCGGAAGCACAATCTGCTGGAGTTGCCTTAGTTCTTGTGATGCATGAAAAAGGACGGTTTGGTAAAGAACCTTTGTAACCGATAGCAACAAAAAGAGAAGCCCGCAAGCCTCTCTTTTATATTTTTAGACTTATTGAAAGTCCTTAGTTAAAGCATTCTTTGTCAGAACAAGCTACTTCTTCAGCGGCGAATCCTTCTCCTTGGCCATTACATTGTAGACCAACTTATCGGCCAGGCTAGGGAAGAGTTTGTTCACCCATACCGCCATTTTGCCTTGGGTCGTCATCACGAGGTCACGCTTGCGTTTAATTGTAGCTTGCAGGATGCGGTCGGCCACTTCTTCGGCACTCATCATCTTCTGTTCGTCGCGCGGGGTTTCGCCCTGCTGCTGCCCGTCGGCGGCGAGGGCCGTGTTGCGGATGTTGGAGGCTGTGAAACCCGGACAGGCGATCAGCACATGCACGCCGGAGTTCAGCAACTCGGTGCGCAGTGTTTCCAGGAAGCCGTGCATGGCAAACTTAGACGCGGAGTAACCGGTGCGGGCAGGCAAGCCACGGTAACCGGCAATGGAGGAAATACCGATGACAGAACCTTTGGCCGCTTGTATGTAAGGCAGTGCAAACTTGGTACTGTAGACAGTACCCCAGAAGTTGATATCCATTACCTTGCGCAATACATCCAGGTCCAGGTCTTTGAAAAGGGCCCGCATCGAGATGCCTGCATTATTGATGAGAATGTCCAGTCGGCCATACCTGCTCACGGTTTCTGCCACCATGCGCTCGCAGTCAGCCTCTACGCTCACATCCGCGTTGATGGCCAGGTTGTCTATACCTGCTGCCGCCAGTTCCTGCGCGGTCTGGTCGAGGTTCTGTTGGTTACGACCCGAGTAGGATACCTTCGCTCCTGCTTTCCCGAAAGCAAATACCAGCGCCTTGCCTATACCTGATGTGCCGCCCGTCACGAGCACTACCTTATTTTTCATCTTTGTCAAATCAGCGTATACCTTGTCCACTTTACTTAGCAGACAGCTTGTTAACTACTTTCCCGCACTGTACAGGAATCAGATACAAAACTACTACTTCTGCGGTAAATATCGTTTAGGAATTCTGCCAGGGGCGGATTACGCCTATACCTTAGAATTTGCGTACCTTTGCAGGTATAAAGCAGAGACAAGATGAGTAACTATACCCCATTAAGCGAAGTAGGCGAGTTTGGCCTCATCAAGCGACTAAAGGAAAAAATAGAGCTGCGCCAACCCTCCACCATCAAAGGAATCGGCGACGATGCGGCCATTCTGGAGCCGGGCGAAAAGCAGATCGTGGTAACGAGTGACATGCTGTTGGAGGGTGTGCACTTCGACCTCACCTTCTGCCCGCTGAAGCACCTGGGCTACAAAGCCGTGGCCGTGAACGTGTCGGATATTGCGGCCATGTTTGCCAAGCCTACTCAGATCACGGTGAACATCGCGCTGGGTGCCAAGTACACCGTTGAAGCCGTGGAGGAACTGTATGAGGGGATGCGCCTGGCCTGCGAAAATTACAACGTGGACCTGGTGGGCGGCGACACCACTTCTTCCCGCACCGGCCTGGTGATCAGCATCACGGCGATCGGCGAAGTAGCCAAAGGCGAAGCGGTACTGCGCAACGGCGCCAAAGAGAACGACCTGATCTGCGTGACCGGCGACCTGGGCGCTGCCTATCTCGGTCTTCAGATACTGGAGCGTGAGAAGCAGGCTTTTATGGCCGATCCGGAAATGCAACCGCAGCTCGAAGACAAGCAATACATTGTGGGCCGCCAGCTGCGCCCGGAGGCACGCATGGACGTGATCCACGACATGAAGGAGCGCGACATCAAACCAACTGCCATGATCGACGTGTCGGACGGGCTGGCCTCTGAGCTGTTCCATATCTGTGCGCAGTCCGGAGTGGGTGCCACCATCTACAAAGACAACCTGCCCGTAGATGAGCAGACACTGGAGGCAGCCATGGAATTCAAGCTCGACCCGATCACCTGCATCCTGAACGGTGGCGAAGACTACGAGCTCCTGTTCACCGTACCGCTATCCGACTACGATAAAGTAAAAAATCACCCCGACATCAGCATCATCGGCAAGATCACCGACAAGAGCGAAGGCATCAACATGGCCAACAAACACGGGCAATCCTTCCCGCTGCAGGCACAGGGCTGGCAGCATTTTTAGATCTGCGTATCACGTATCGTGACTTTGAAAACAAAAAAGGAAAGCTGATTGGCTTTCCTTTTTTGTTGGGTATGAACTACTCCTGCTGCAGATCAATTCCATTATGTTTATAAACATCAGGAACACACCTACGTCGTGCTATCTGGTACGTGTGTCCTGATACGAAATTTGCAACGCAAATTTAATCCTCCGGATAAGGTATAAACACGAAGTTGGTGAAGTTCTCGCCGTCTACTACAAAGAGGCAGCAAAACTCGTCCGGGTCTTTATAGGCCGCTGCGAAATCAGCTACTCTTTCTTCGTCTACGAGTCTGTGCTTGACGAAATCCTCCAGGTAAGAAGCGTTGATATTCCACTCCAGCGCCAGTTCTTCTTTGGCCAGGAACAGTGAGCCGACAGGCACCTCCGTCCGGGCAAAAACGAAGATCGGATACTTGGAAATATTGCGCTTACGCACCTGATAAGATGCCTCACGCAGGGTCTCGGCCACCACCACGAAATCTCTGGAGATGGTGCCCAGGTATTTACCGTTCAGTTCAGGATCGTTTTCCATTCGCTTTTATTTAGCTGTTAACAGAACAATATTTTCTACGTGATGGGTCTGTGGGAACATATCCACCGGCTGCACACGCGTTACATTGTATTTTTCGGAAAGTAGCTCCAGGTCACGGGCTTGCGTGGCAGGGTTGCAGCTCACATACACAATGCGATTCGCATGCACCTGCAGCAGTTTAGCCACTACCTTCTCATCCATGCCGGCACGTGGCGGGTCTGTGATCACCACATCCGGCCTGCCATGCCGCTCGATCAGCTCATCCGACAAAATATCTTTCATATCACCGGCATAGAAAGTGGTGTTCGTGATATCGTTTATCTGGGAGTTGATCTTGGCATCTTCGATGGCGCTCGGCACATACTCTATACCTATCACTTCGCGGCACTGACGGGCTACAAAGTTGGCAATGGTACCGGCTCCGGTATAGAGGTCGTATACCAGTTCGTTTCCGGTCAGGCCCGCAAATTCGCGGGTCAGTTTATAGAGCTCGTAGGCCTGGTCTGCATTGGTTTGATAGAAAGACTTTGCCCCCACCCGGAAGCGTATACCTTCCATTTCCTCGTGGATGTAGGGCAGGCCTTTGTAGCAAATCACCGGCAAGTCGTGGAAAGTCTCGTTGCCTTTGCCGTTCACCACATACTGCAACGAAGTGATCTCGGGGAATTCTGCCGCCAGATGATCCATTATACCTGTCAGGGCTTCCTGGTCGTCGTGGTATACCTGCAGGATCACCATCAGCTCGCCGGTATTGGCTGTCCGGACGATGAGGTTACGCAGCCAGCCCGTCATGCGGAGCTTGTCAAAAAACACCAGGTTGTTGGCACGCGCATAGTCGCGTACGGCCAGCCGGATGCTGTTAGACGGCTCCGGCTGCAGGTAACAGTTCCGGATGTCGAGTATCTTGTCGAAGCGGCCCGGCATGTGGAAACCCAGCGCCCGGCGCTCGTGCTCCTCCCCTGACTTGATCTGCTCGTTGGTCAGCCAGCCGTAGTTGGAGAAGGTGAACTCCAGTTTGTTGCGGTAGAACTTGTCTTTGGCAGAACCCAGAATGGGGTCGAAGGGCGGAAGCGCCACTTTCCCGATCCGCTCCAGGTTATCCTGTACCTGCTTCTGCTTGTAGAACAGCTGCGTATCGTAGCCGATGTGCTGCCATTTGCAACCACCGCAAGTGCCAAAATGCTCACAGAAAGGCTGCACGCGCACATCGGAGTACGCATGGAAACGCACCGCCTCCGCCTCCATAAAGCTCTTCTTTTTGCGGGTTATGCGCAGGTCCACCACATCGCCGGGGGCCACACCACCGACAAAAACCACCATGTTCTCGTGACGGGCGAGGCATTTGCCTTCGGCCACCATCTCCTCTATTCGTATGTTTTCGAGTATCTCGAAATTGATCTTCTTCTTTTGCTTTCTCACAGTACTGCAAAATTAACTAAAAATTAGCAGACAGATGAGGTTGTGGGATTTTTGTCAACACAGGCATTTCGTTAGCTGTACTTGATGCTGTAATGCTGCATGCATACTTTCTATAAGGCTTTACTTCGTAGCTGCCTTTCTTTCGCAATCATCTTTTCTATGCTTTCATTTCTGGCATTGTGCCCTCCTGTCTGTGAAGCATGCTTTCCAGCATCGCCGCTGCTTCTCTTAACTTCTTATGCTAGCAGCAGCAACGGCCTACATTGTATACAGGGTAGCAAGCGCCACAATAGTGCCGCTGAGCAGCATCAGGAAACTGTAGGCAAACGCTAACAGGAAAAATTTGTAGATCGTGCGCCAACGCGAGCTCCGGTAAATGTTGCGCATTGACCGATAGATGTACCAAAATATGACCACAAGCCCGAATAACTCAATCCAGTCCGAAAAGAAAGGCAGTATCCAGTCTAGAACGATAAGGACAGCGCCAAACAGGAACAGGAACGAGTGCACGTGAATGGAGTAGATCAGGTGCTCTACGTAGTATTTCTTCGACCTGTAACTCACCAGCTTCAGGATGAGAGCAAACAGGGGCAGCAGGATAAACATCATTTTGGGCAGGTGGCTGACCAGCTTGTTCTTGAAAAGCTCCCGCTTCAGGTCATCATCCATCACCGTCCTGATTTTGGTCTGCAACGAGTTGGACACCACATTATCCTTGCTCCCAAAAACAGTTATATTCATACTATCATCTTCGCCTGTGCCGCCAGGCTTTGCAGGTACAGCGGCCTCCCTCGGCTTGCCGGCAGCGTCTGAAATAGCCTGCGCCTGGCCGAGCATGGCGTAGGTTTGTTCTCCTGCTTTTTGAGATATGGCATTGCCTACCACGGTTTTTAGTTGTTCGGCCTCTGCTTTGGTAATCGTGTTCTCTTCTGCAGCCTGCTCTTTTATAATGTCCTTTTTCTTGCTGTTAGAATTAAGCGTGAAAAGAAAGAAGAAGAGGATACTGATAAAAATGTACAAGCTGATCGGGTTAAGGTGCGACGCGCGCCTGCCGGCAAAATACTCCTTGGTAAGGTAACCCGGCTTTGTGAAGAGCGGCACCAGGCTGTTAAAAAATTTAGACTCGAAGTGGAAGTAATGGCCGACGCTATGGAGCACCAGATGCAGGAAATCCTCGCGCAGTTCCAGGTTTTCCTGGCCACAGTTCGGGCAAAATTTATCTGTTACAGTAACCCCGCAATTGAGGCAGTTCTGGTCCACGCGGTAATGTTTTTTCATACTGGCTTTGGTCTAAAATCGCTCTAAATTAGCAATCGTATCTTCATTTTTTCATACCTCCCTATAAATATATAGTTTGAACGATACAAACAAGGTATAGGCGCATGCCGGAACCCGTTACAGGAGCAGGCACGATACCAGGCAGGAATTTTGCCTGGAGCATAGGTATGCATTGCCGGCTTCCTTGAAATAAAAAGCCGTGACCAGTTTCTGTTTAACTGGTCACGGCTTTTGAGCTATTCTTGATACGCTAACGTTATTCTTCGCTTCGCTGTAATTTAATACGGCCTGGACTCGTGCGATCTGCTTTTCGCGTCTTCCACGCCTTCCTCTCCGGTCACATTTCCCATTGGGCCATCCATACCTTTGTCCATTTTCTTCATCTGCTGCGTCACCTGCTCGATGCGCTCGCGCACCAGGCGTCCATAGTCTTCATCGGCCTGCATGAAATGATCCAGCATTCTTTCCTGAATACGGGGGTCGCATTTGGCCAAGTCGTTGCCCAGGTTGTTGATCAGCTCCTCGCGCTCCCAGTCCTCAAAGTTTCGGAACGTTTCACCGGCCTGCTTAAACGGATTGGCCCGCTCGATCGGCTGGCGCACCAGGTTGGCTTCGTAGCGCGGAGTATACTCTTTTGACGGCTTCGGCGCCTCGCTCAATCCGCCGAGTATGGACGGCTCGTAGTTTACATGGATGTTTTGTCCTTCGGCAAAGTCGGTATCGTAGGCCATTTGTCCGCCGCGCTGGTTGGTGGCCACGTGCACCTTGGGTGCGTTGATGGGCAACTGCAGGTAGTTGGCGCCAATGCGGTAGCGTTGCGTGTCGGAGTACGAGAAGGTACGGCCCTGCAGCATCTTGTCATCAGAGAAATCCAGGCCGTCCACCAGCACACCGGTACCGAAAGCGGCCAGTTCCACCTCATTGAAGTAATCCACCGGATTGCGGTTCAGGGTCATTTTGCCCACCGGGTACCACGGAAACTGCTCTTTCGGCCACAGCTTGGTGTCATCCAGCGGATCGAAGTCCAGTTCCGGATGTTCATCGTCGCTCATGAGCTGCACGTTCAACTCCCACTCCGGGAAATCGCCGCGCTCAATGGCCTCATACAGATCCTGGGTGGCGTGGTTGAAGTTCTTGCCCTGCACCTCCTGCGCTTCTTTCTGCGTCAGGTTGCGAATGCCCTGTAATGGCTCCCAATGGTACTTCACCAGCATCGCCTCGCCATCTTTATTCACCCACTTGTAGGTATTCACGCCCGAGCCTTGCATCTGTCGGTAGTTGGCAGGTATACCCCAGGGCGAGTACAGGAAAGTGACCATATGCGTGGCCTCCGGAGAGCCGGAGAAGAAGTCGAAGATTCGCTCGGCACTTTGGATGTTGGTCACCGGATCTGGCTTCTGCGAGTGGATCAGGTCAGGAAATTTCATCGCATCGCGGATAAAGAAGATCTTGAGGTTGTTGCCCACCAGGTCCCAGTTGCCGTCTTCGGTATAGAACTTCACGGCAAAGCCACGCGGGTCACGTAGGGTTTCGGGAGAGTGCGTGCCATGGCCTACCGTAGAGAAACGCACGAAAGTGGGAGTCTCCTTCCCTTTCTTAAATACCTTGGCGCGGGTAAACTTTTCGATCGGGTCATTGCCTACTGTGCCGTAAGCCTGAAATACACCATGGGCACCGGCGCCACGGGCGTGCACCACGCGCTCCGGCACGCGCTCCCGGTCAAAGTGCGATATCTTTTCTATGAAGTGATAGTTCTCCATGGTAGCCGGGCCGCTGCTGCCAAGTGTTCTGATGTTCTGGTTGTCGGTGACAGGGTGCCCTTGTCGTGTGGTGAGGGTGTTGCCTTTGCTGGCATTGCGGGGTTTATCGGCTTTGGCGTATTTTGACTTATCCTGGCCATTGCCTTTCGTACTTTCATTTTTCTTCATGACTCGCTACTTTTTTTTGATAGATTTCCAGATAGTATTTAACGGAACCAATACAGAAGGGTTGATGAACTCCCGTTAAAACCACGGCTATTGCCTCCACATCAACCACTTAAGCGCCGTTTTGTCAGAGGCACCGTCTAAGTCCACTTAGCCCTCGTATACCTCGTATTACTGTTATCTTATGAACCAGTCCGATGAAAATCTCCTCAGTTGAGCTGCAAGCCAGCCAGCCCGAAGCGCTCCAACTATTTTACACGGAATTGCTCGGTTTACCCCTGTTGTCAGAAGATGAAGGATCGTTCAACGTGCGGGCAGGGTATAGCACCTTGACATTCCGGACTGCCGGGGACTCACAGAAAGGGGGCTATCACCTGGCGTTCCATGTGCCAGGCAACCAACTGGCAGAAGCTGCCGCCTGGCTGCAGGAACGGGTGGCTTTTCTGTACGCTCCCGGGGCGGACTCTCCGGTAGTCGTGCACGAAACCTGGCAGGCGAAGGCGCTCTATTTCTACGACCCGGCCTTTAACCTGCTCGAGTTCATCGCGCATAGCGCTACCCCTGCCGGCCACATCCCGTTCGGACCAACGCAACTGCTAGGTATAGCCGAGGTGGGACTGCCGGTAAAAGATGTGGCGGGATTTGCCCAGGAGCTTCGAGAAAAACTGAAGCTACCCCGCTGGAAGTCGGCCAATGCCCTGTTTGAGGCTGTGGGGGACGCGGAGGGCCTCTTTATCGTGGTGCAGGAGCAAAGGCCCTGGTTTCCCACTCAGAACCCCGCTGTGGCTTTGCCTACACGCGTGCGGGTACAGGCCCCGGTGGCGGGACAGTTAAATCAGGGTCTCTTTGTGATTGAAGCTGTGCGAACAGCAACGAAGGTATAGCAGCGGCTCCATTCGCAGAATCCGCCTCACCAAGCCGATAAGTGCGTGTGTAGCAGCAAGCGCAGGTATAAGGTATAGCAGCACTGTTGATAAGCATTGCAAACACTGCGGGCCAAAGCCCGTTTATAAGGCATAAGGTATACCAACCCAAAACAGAAAAAACTATGAGACACAACGAAAGAAATTACGACAGCGACTACCGTAACCGTGGCAGCCGCTCCGGTGACAGTGACAATTTATCGAACTACCAAAGCCGCTACGAAAACAGAGGCAATTACTACGGCATGCCCGACCAAGGCCAAGCGTACCGCAACGTGAGCAGCCAGGGCCGCAACTACGGTGGCTCTTCTTCCGGACCGGGCGGCGGATACGGTGCCAGCAGCTGGCGCAGCCAACGCGATCAGGACGACCGCCATACTCAAGGCCAAATGCACCAGAACGAGTGGGGCAGCGGCAGATCCCAAAGCGGCAGGGACCGAGACAACTACAACTACGGCTCTGCCAGCTCCCAAGGCGACCATTACCGCTACGGCGACCCGAACCCCTACATGAACAACCAGCGCCAGGGAGGCTACGAACGTGACCGCGACACGGACTGGCGTAGAGAGAGCGACGTTGACCATGCCAACCGCCGCTACGCGCGCCAGGAGAACAGCTACCGCCAGACCGGCCACGGCCGCCGCTTCGACCAGTACGGAACGGATGAGCGCTACAACTACGCACACGGCCGGCAGGACGGACGCAGGACCATTGACAATCCTGAAAACCTGGACGACAGCTACTACGACCGTGGGGAACACACCCGCAGCAGCAGCGACAATGACTACGGCCGACAGTATGGCAGCAGCTACGAGCACCGCAACAGCAACCGCGAGCAGCGTAGCGACCACCACGAGGCAAATCGCATGGCCAGACAAAGCCGCTCCGGCCACGATGACTCTCCAAGCCGCAGTCCGAGAGGTTATGGCTATCCATCGGGCCCTGACTACTCGGCCAGTTCCCCCATCACCAATTATGGTCCAGGGGTTCGCGGGCATCAAAAGTAAAAGCGAAAGCGAAGTCCACTATCTCGGTGGACTTCCTGCTTTACCCTTCCAATCTACCCTATTTGGCGCTGATGCGTATGCAGTTCCATACCCGGACAAAGCACAGGTATAGCGCAAACCCTTTAACAAGACACTATGGAAAAAATATTACGCTCCAGCTGGCTTTTGCTGCTTTTCGTGAGCCTGACTGCCTGTAACCTCAGCGAAAAAAAAAACAGACGTTACGGCGTTGAGGGAGACACAGAACTGCAAAGTTCTTACTGGATTCTGCTTTCCCTGCAGGACCAGCAGTTTGAGGATAACCCCGAAAACCAAACCGCCTACATTCGCTTCGAGTCCGATAATAATGAGCTGACAGGCTTCACTGGCTGCAACCGCCTGACGGGCAGGTATAGCCTGACTGACGGTTCCCTGCAGCTCACCAACCTGGCTACTACCCGGGCCATGTGCCCGATCATAGAGCAGGAAAACCTGCTGATGGCCGTGCTCAAAAAGGTCGACTCGTATGAGATCGCGGGCGATGTGCTCACGCTCTTCCACCAAAAAACAGCCGTAGCCACTTTCAGGACAAGTTCAGAGCCCAACATGCCGGAAGTGCGATGAGAGAATAACTATCAGATTATAACCATATTAGCATGTAAGCAGTATGCTAAAGGCACCAACAGTAACGAATTTATTGAGCAGCTAAAACACGTATACCTATGGCAACAACTAAATGGATCGTAGATCCCACGCACAGCGAAGTGCAGTTCAAGGTCCGTCACCTCATGATCACGACGGTGACCGGCTATTTCGAGAATTTCAATGTGGAGGTTGAGACCGACGGTGAGGATTTTCACAGTACCAAAAAGATCGTGTTCACAGCCGATGTCAACTCCATCAGCACCAACAACGAGCAGCGCGACACGCACCTGAAGTCTGCTGATTTCTTTGATGCCGATAATCACGGGCAGGTGCACTTTGAAGGCAAAAACTACGAAGAGCTGAAACCGGGTTTCGAGAAGCTACAAGGAGACCTGACCATCCGCGGCACCACGCGACCCATTACGCTCGATGTGGAATACCACGGCACTGTGGTGGACCCTTACGGCCAGACCAAGGCAGGTTTCAGTGTGGAGGGCAAGATCAAACGAAAAGAATTCGGCCTTAACTGGGATGCCGTAACCGAAGCCGGCAGCGTGGTGGTGAGCGACGAAATACGCCTTCACTGCGAAATACAACTCGTGAAACAGTAACAGGATAGCTGCGCCAGCCTCTGGCGCCCCGGCTGGCGCAGCTATCAAATCACCCTATACCCTAGCAGCATACTCCCGTTCGCTTTGCCCACCAACCGCTGGCAAGCGCCTCTACCGGTATTTCCTTCCGGTAAAACTTGCTCTGCTTTACCCGGCTGTACGGCCGCCCATACCTCAGCATGCCTGTTTGCATGACACCTCCTACTATTATGCAAAAGAAAAGCGCCAGAAAAGCAATTAAAGATACCTTGAACATCGAACTAAGCGATAAAGCGGCTCAGGAGCTATACCTGAACATCTGTAACTTTATGCTTCATAACGATGATAAGTGCTACATCAGCGTCATCCGGTATAAGTACCTGCTGCTCTGCGGTGAGATCAGCACCTCGGTGAGCGACTACCTGGTGATGGAGCAACTCATAGAGAAGATGCAGGCCAAGCACCCACTCGTTCTCTCGGCCATTGCCTACATAGCACGCTACAAGTCCTGACAAAAATAAAAGGTATACCCTTCCCCTTGACGGACAGGTATACCTTTCATTCTTTTTCGGGTGCAGGCTACTGCTGCAGCAGCTTTTGATAGTTTGAGTTTCTGTCGATAAATTTCTTTACCACCGGGCAGGTAGCGACCACTTTTTTCCCGTTCTCCTCTGCATAGCACAGGCCTTCCTCTATCAGTTTGTTTGCCACGCCCTTGCCCCGCGCCGACTCCGGCACATAGGTATGCGTAAAATCCATCACCTCTTCAGAGGGAGTGGCATAGGCCAGTTCAGCGTCTTCTTCGCCCAGGCGTGCTGTAAACTGCTGGTATTCTTTGTCGTGTTTGATGTTCAGTTCCATGGTTGTTTGCTTTAGTTGATATTATGCCGTCACCAATTGCCCTGTCGGATGATGCAGCAGTACAATGGAGCGGCTTCCGATCCGTATGTTCTCACCGGCTTGCACAGTAGGTCCGTCATTTTTGATCTCACTGTTGCTCGTGTCCAGTATCTTGACCCAACTCGCGCCATACCTGGCTTCGGGAATGGTATAGTCCACGTCTTTGTGGTGGGCGTTGAAGATCAGGTAAAAGCTATCGTCTACGATCTGCTCGCCTTTGGGACCAACCGAGTGCAGACCACGTCCATTCAGGAACACGCCCAACGACATGGCATGGTCGAGATTCCAGCGTTCTTCCGTCATCTCCGATCCATCCGGTTGAAACCAGGCTATATCCTCTACGCCCACCCCTTTGATAGGCCGGCCCTGAAACCAACGACGGCGGCAGAACACCGGGTGGCTGCGGCGCAGTTCGATCAGCTGCTGTGTAAAGGCAAGCAGCTCTTTGTCGAGGCTAAGCCAGTTGATCCAGGATATCTCGTTGTCCTGGCAGTAGGCGTTGTTGTTGCCCTGCTGCGTCCGGCTAATCTCGTCGCCGGCCACGAGCATGGGGACCCCCTGCGACAAAAACAACGTGGTGAGGAAGTTGCGCTTCTGCCTGTTGCGTAAATCAATGATCTTCTGCTCCCTGGTTGGCCCTTCGGCACCGCAGTTCCAGGAGCGGTTGTGGCTCTCCCCGTCGTTGTTGTCCTCGCCGTTGGCCTCGTTGTGCTTCTCGTTGTAGGACACTAGGTCGTGCAGCGTGAAGCCGTCGTGGGCCGTGATGAAGTTGATGCTGGCCGTTGGACGGCGAAAGTCGTCGCGGTACAGGTCGGAGCTACCCGTAAAGCGCTCGGCAAACTCTCCCAGGGTGCCTCCTTCTCCGCGCCAGTAGTCGCGAATGCAGTCGCGGTACTTGCCGTTCCACTCGGCCCAACCCGGCGGAAACTTGCCCACCAGGTAGCCGCCCTCCCCAATGTCCCAGGGCTCGGCGATGAGCTTCACCTGCGATATCACCGGATCCTGGTGAATGATGTCGAAGAAAGAGCCCAGGCGGTCCACTTCGTGCAGCTCGCGAGCCAGCGTGGCGGCCAGATCGAAGCGGAAACCATCTACGTGCATCTCCAGGATCCAGTAGCGCAGGCTGTCCATGATCAGGCGCAGCACGGGTGGCATCATGGCGTTGAGGGTGTTGCCCGTGCCGGTGTAGTCCATGTAAAAACGTTTGTCGTCCTCTACCATGCGGTAATAAGATGCGTTGTCAACGCCCCGGAACGACAGCGTGGGCCCCATGTGGTTGCCCTCGCCGGTGTGGTTGTACACCACATCCATGATCACTTCTATACCTGCCTTGTGCAGGGCCTTCACCATGTTTTTGAACTCCACCACCTGCTCCCCCATCGTACCGCCGCTCGAGTAGCGCACATCCGGCGCAAAAAACCCGATCGAGTTATAGCCCCAGTAATTCGTGAGCCCATTGTCGGCCAGGTGCCGGTCGGTGATGAAGTGGTGCACCGGCATCAATTCGATGGCCGTGATGCCCAGTTCCTGCAGGTATTTGATGGTAACGGGGTGCCCGATGGCCGCATAGGTGCCGCGGATCTCCTCCGGAATCTCGGGGTGCAGCTTAGTCAGGCCTTTGACGTGGGCTTCGTAAATGATGGTCTTGTGGTAAGGAATCTTCGGTGCTTTGTCGCCTTCCCAGTCATAATTCGGATCCACCACTACACTGAAAGGTATAAAGGGAGCACTGTCGAGGGTACTCATCTTCAGGTCTTCCTCAGGGCCGCCTACTTCGTAGCCGAAGAGGGAGTCGTGCCAATCGATCGTGCCCGAAATAGCCTTGGCGTATGGGTCGATCAGAAGCTTGTTCGGGTTGAAACGGTGGCCATCGGACGGCTCATAGGGTCCGTACACGCGGTAGCCGTAGAGCTGGCCGGGTTTGATCTCGGGCAGGTAAGCGTGCCATACCTGGTGGGTACGCTCGGTCAGTTTTATCTTCACCGACTCGCTTTCGTCTTCAATCGTGTTAAAGAGGCAGAGTTCTACGCCAGTGGCATTGTCGGCGTACAGGGCAAAGTTCACGCCTTCGCCATCCCAGGTGGCACCCAGCGGGTAGGGGTTGCCAGGGTATACGGTAATATTCATATGGAATTTGTAACTTAGGTAGCTGATGATGTCTTTTCAAGACTTCTTCGTCTACGCAGAAAGCCCGGAAAGAGTCGCGCCATACCTTGTTTTATCTTCACCAACATCTAAGGTAGGAGCCGCAGATGCTTTTATCTTTGTGTGATCCCAGTTCGTACTACTCCTAAAAAGTGCCGGAATGAACGCCCTTGACATCCTCCTCATCCTGCTTGTGCTCTTCAGTGCCTACATGGGCTGGCGTCGCGGTTTTGCCTTCAGTCTGCTGGACCTGGTGCGCTGGGTGGGAAGCCTGGTGCTGAGCTTCCGGCTCTACCCTTCGCTTGCCGACTGGCTCAGCCGCGCCACCGACTGGAACGTGTACTGGATTCCGCCCATCTCCTTTTTTGTCATCGCGGTGCTCTCCAGCATGCTCATTCAGTTCATCGGGTCGTTTATACTGGATCAGTTCTCAGATGAGCTGCACACCCACCCCGTGAACAAAGCGCTTGGCACTTTACCGGGGCTGCTGAGCGGCACCATCACCATCGCCATCATTTCCGTGCTGCTGTTGCTGCTTCCACTTCCGGAGCGTTTTCAGAGCTTTGTGCAGGGCAGTAGCCTGGCAGGCAGGTTTGGGGACTATACCCACCTGGCAGAAGAGGAACTGACTTCGGTGTTTGACCGGGTGGCGGAGCGCACCCTCAACGAACTCACCATTGCAACGCAGACGGAGGAGTTCATCGAGTTGCCTTTCAAGACTAATGACTACCAGCCACAACCGGCAATGGAGGCCCGCATGCTCGAGCTTTTGAACGAGGAACGCATTGCCAGGGGGCTGCAGCCGCTGCAGGCAGACACGGCTCTGCGGACTGTGGCCCGAAGCCACGCGGCCGACATGTTCTCGCGCGGCTATTTTTCGCATGTTTCGCCGGAGGGCGCCAGCGCTGCCGACAGAATACGGGCTGCCCATATCCCGTTCAGGGCGGCCGGCGAGAACCTGGCGCTGGCTCCCACCGTTACCATTGCCCACGAAGGGTTGATGGAGTCGCCGGGCCATCGGGCCAACATCCTGCACCTGCGTTTCGGGCGGGTGGGTATAGGCGTGTTGCAAAGCGAGGAACATGGTTTGATGATCACGCAGAATTTCAGGGACTAACGTATACCTAAGCAGACCCAAGGTATAGCCATGCAGCACGATAACAGCAACTTTCTAAGTATAGAACTCGGTAGAGGCGCTACGCGTGTTGTCTTCCTGCTGGATCTCGGCAAATTGTGCTATGCTTATTTCAAACCGGAGACGGAACAGCAAACTGCCAAGCTCGTGCTTGACTTCGGGGCATCGCAGAAGGTATTTGAAAAGCAGGACGCAGAGCAGGTATACCTTGCCATTTCCAAGCATCCCTCTTTCCAGGTATAGACCTACCTGATCTGTAGACCATATCCCTCTTAGTCGCTTTTATTTTCCCCTAAATGCCCCTGAGCTTATTTTGATACCCAGGTATAGCGCTATACCTAAGTGCTTGGTGCAAAGCTTACATACTGTTACCTGAATATTTTTTAAAAATAATTTGGTAATGATAAAACTCTATCTACATTTGTAGTGTACTATTCTACTAATACACTAAAACAAACACAAATGATAGAGATCGAGAACCTCAGTTTCGGGTATAGCCGCAAGTCGCTGCTGTTCCGGAACCTGAACCTGAAACTGCAGGAGGGCCATATCTACGGGCTGCTTGGCAAGAATGGCGCGGGGAAATCCACGCTGCTCAAAAACATGGTCGGACTTGTTTCGCCGATGGAAGGCAGCTGCCAGGTCAACGGTTTCGACTCTTGCAAGCGGCAACCGGCCATGCTGGAGAATCTCTATTTCATTCCCGAGGAAATCTACATGCCTTCGCTCACAGCCAAACAGTTTGTGGCGAACACGGCGCCCTTCTATCCTTTTTTCGACGAAGACGCCTTTTACCGCTACCTCTCCGAGTTTGAAGTGCCAACGCATGCCGTGTTCAGCAAGATGTCGTTCGGGCAGCAGAAGAAGGCCATCATCGCCTTCGGCCTGGCCACCAACACCAGCGCGCTGATCATGGATGAGCCAACCAACGGCCTGGATATACCTTCCAAGGTACAGTTCCGCCGCATCATTGCCTCGGCCCTCACCGAGAACCGCTGCATCATCATCTCCACCCACCAGGTACGCGACCTCGACAGCCTGATCGATACGCTGGTGGTGGTGCACAACCGGGAGATCGTACTGAACGAGTCGCTGGATGCCATCAGCGAACGCCTTACCTTCACCACTATACCTGAATCCGAAGCCCTCCAGGCCCTTTATGCCGAAGACGCGCTGCGGGGCAAGCAGGCCATCCTGCCGAACGTGATGGGCAACTACAGCAAAGTGGACATGGAGTTGCTCTTCAACGCCATCACCAGTGGAAATACATCTGTTACCGGAATCCTTCAAAGACCTCACTATGAACAATCACTTTAACCTGAGCCGCTTTGCGCTGCTGTTCCGCAAGCATACGGTGGAGCACTACAAAACCTACCTGTTGTCGCTGGGTGTGCTGCTCGGCGCCATGTTCCTGGTTATGGGCACCGCCAGTTATATGGCTGTAAGCCCAATGCCAGCTACTGAACAGTCCATCTTTTTCCTGTTCTTTCTGATCGGGGCAGGTATGGTGTTTTCGAGCACCGTATTTGCGCAGCTGGGCGATAAGAAGAAGGCGATTGCTTTCCTGACCCTCCCCGCTTCGCAACTGGAGAAATACCTGGTGGGCTGGCTGTACTCGTTCCCCATCTACCTGCTGCTGTTCATCCCTTCCTTCTATCTGATCGTCTACCTTGTGCTCAGCATCGACCCGCGTGTGGGACCTGAACATGAAGTAATCAACATCCTTACTTCTGAGCCGCCCCTGCACGTGCTGCTGACCTTCTATGCGCTGTTCAATGCCCTGATGCTGGTAGGCTCGGCTTACTTCAACAAGAATCATTTTATCAAAACCGCTTTTGCCGGCTTTGTGGGTATCCTGCTGCTTTACAACCTGAACAAGCAGGTGGTGCAGGCCATGCTCGGTCGCGACCTGGCTTCGGCAACTCCTTTCTCTTCGGCCTATTTTATGGAAAATGACAAGCGCTTCGATGTAGGCGCCTACGAAGGGCACGAGTCGCTTATGCTGTTGCTGCTGGTCGTGCTGGCACTGGTGAGTTGGGTTGCGGCCTATTTCAAAATAAAGGAAAAGCAGGTATAGCGGGGAGGAAACATTATGGAATTTAAAGAAAACGAACCCATTTACCTGCAGATCGCGGCGCACGTGTGCGACCAGATCCTGCTGGGCAAGTGGGCATCAGAAGACAAAATACCTTCGGTGCGCGACCTGGCGGTTACCTTCCAGGTGAATCCCAACACGGTGATGCGCACCTATGAGCAGCTCCAGAACCAGGAGGTGATCTACAACAAGCGCGGCATCGGCTTTTTTGTGACGCCGGATGCTGTGCAGAAAGTAAAGGCGCAACGCAAAGAGCGCTTTCTGCAGCAGGACCTACCGGCGTTTTTCAGAAACATTTTTTTGCTGGAAATCGGCCTGGAGGAGATTCAGAAGCGCTACGAAGCATACAAAACAGAGAATTACGAACAAGAAATTGAGCAGAAACCATGAAAACCAGCAATAAACTCTTACTCTTCGCTCTAGTGGTGCTCGCAAGCGCACTGGCCACCTACAACATCGCCCTGAAGGCGGAGTACAACACAGGGTCTTACCAGGATCCTTACCGCAACTACGTCGCCCTGGATTTCAATGGCTTTGATGAGGTGGAGGTGCATGCCGGCGATATGCTCAAAGTGCAGCTTGAGCCAGGCGACCAGCATGCGGTATACCTCTACAAGGGCAACGAGGAAGTGGTGCAGATCAGCCAGGAAAACAAAACGCTGCAGATCGATGTGACTACCCATGACACGCAAAAAGGCGTGCGCGGCTGGGGCTCCCCACACCTCATCATCAAAACCCCTCTGCTGAAGACGCTGCGCGCCAACGCGACGCATACCTCCAATGGCGAACAGGTGACCAACGTGCAGCGCATGAACGCAGCCAACTACCTGAACACAACGCTGAAAGGATTTAAGCAGGATAGCCTCCGGCTGGAACTTGACAACGGGGTGCTGGTACAACTGGACGGAAATCAGATACAGTACCTATACGCCGTGACGGGCTCCAGCCCGGAAAGTGGGTCCAAACTGCTCATCAATCCGGACAATAAGATTCAGCAGGCCAACCTGGATATTCGCAACCGCAGTCACCTGACCTTGCTAAACGTGGCTATACCTGCGCTGCAGTATACCTTGTCTGAGCAGGCACAGGTGGAGCTTTCCGGTGAAGCCCTGGCCATTCTGCGCAAATAAATTCTGCCCTGCTATGAAAAAAACAGTGCTGTTCCTGCTGGGAGGGCTGCTCATTATAAGCCTGTCGCAGGGGAGCGACAGCAAAGCTGCCAGGCAAAATCCGTGTGCTGCTGTTTCCTACAGCCATGCATCTGGCTGCCATGCGTCTGGCGATGTCGCCAACCACAAAGCGCTTGGTACCCCTGCGGTTTTCAAGGAAGTGTCCGAGCCGGCAGCAGCACAGAAAATGGCGTTGACGAGCAGGGTGCTGCAACTGATGGATGCCTTTGCAAGGCTAGTGATGGTGATATAAGCAGCTTACTCTACGCAAACAAAAAGTCCCGGGCAATTTAGCCCGGGACTTTTTGTTTGCGTAGTTCATTTACAAGGTATAGCTCAGGCCCAGCATGGAGTTGATTGTGTGCATGGGTTGCTTCAAAGTGCTTTTCACACCCTGTGCATTGGTTACAACAAAGGTAGGCTGGGTGGCGAGCAGGCCGATGTCTACAGTAAGCAGAAACCGTCCATTCTGTATGGTGAAGCCGCTGGCTATACCATACGCAAGTGCCAGAGTCGTGTCGGAACTACGGCGGATGGGGCCGTAGGGCGTATCGACCTGCACTTCAGGTGATTTATTGCGGGCGGTTCCCAAAGAGCCTTTCACAAATCCGTACAACTGGCCGGGAGGAGTTTGCAGGTGTAGGTCGGCCAGCGCATAAGTACTTTTCCAGCCGGTGGCAACCCGGCGCAGCGCCAGTTCGTCGTCAGGTGCCGCAAAGGCGTCCATATCGAAGCGGTGAAAGCGAAATCCTGCCGAGGCGCCCACTGCCAGATAAGGTTTTACATCCACCCGGTAAGTGCCTTGCACGTTCACTCCTCTCCTGGCCATTGGCGGGTAGTCGTCCTCGAATCGGTCTTTCTTGAAGTCGCCGATCGGGGAAGCGGAGCCTAACTGCAGGCCTATGCGTTGCGTACGTTGTGCCTGAGCTGCAGCACAAAAGCATACCAGAAAGGCAAAGACGAGCAGGTAGCGGTATAGCGAATAATACATAAGGTCTGACATCTTAGACAGGTATAGCCTCCAAGGCGGGTGCTTTAATCGATCAGGAAATCGTGCGTAAAGGCCGTATCGCGCTTCAGTTCATCCCAGTACAAGGTATAGATTCGGCAAGTTGCCTGGTCGCAGTTCTTCCCTTGCGGCGATATCTCTATTTCGCCTTCCTGCATTTCATCATCGCGCAGCAGGAAACGCAAGGTATAGCTTCCGCTTTCGTCAGTATAGGCCACAGCTTTTTTCCGCACAGTGCCGCCCATGCCCCCCTTAAAACTCTTCCGGTTATCCCAGTTGGCCATCACTTGCACGCCCTGTATGGGCTGTCGGTTACTGGCCTCCAACACCCGCCCGCTCACCTCGGTGCAGGAGCCGGGGCAGTATTTGCTGATGTAGTCGTCCTCTTCTACAAGGCAGCCGGTCAGCAACAGCATTGACAGGATTCCTAGTCCATACAAGTATCTGAGTTTTGTTTTCATGAAGAGCAGCACTAATTCCAGAACAAGATAATAAAAAACCACTTATCTCAACTGCTCACTATACCTGCTTCTCCATTTTGATGTGGTCGATGCCGTCCTCGTCGTATACCTCACTCGATTGCTCAAAGCCGAAGCGTTCGTAAAACTCCTTTGCATACAGCTGTGCTCCGATCCGGATCGGCCCTTTTCCGAATAGCCGGAAGCATTCCCCGATCGAAAACTCGACCAGTTCCTTGCCTACCCCCGTGCCACGCACCAACTGGCTCGTCACGATCCGCCCAATCGACATCATGTCCGGGTAAGCTATACCTGCCGGAACCAGCCGGGAGGTAGCGACCAGTACCCGGTCCTCGTTGTAGAACAGGATGTGGTGGCACAACTGGTCCTTATCGTCCATGTCGGGGAACACACAGTTTTGCTCTACCACGAACACCTCGCTCCGGAGCCGTAGCATGTCGTAGAGTTCGTCAGGGGTCAGTTCGTGAAAGGCTTTGCAGATTTGGATGAGGGCCATGCAGGTAAGGGGGTTAATGTTGGCTATTGTTTCAGGCAAAGATACGCTCGCCTGCCATTTATACCTATATTTGCATCATACCCATCAAAACTCAGGAGTACCCATGGCAAGTGACATCTTTGAAATCCTTTTCAACATCATCCCATTGGCGCTCTTCCTATACCTGTCTCTTACGCTGATGGGCGTCATCAAATACAACCAGCACACTGCCTTTCTGGCTAACGCCTCCCCCATCACCAAGTTTGCCGTTTATGGCGGCACCGTTGCCTTCGCTATTATGGCTTTCGCAGATTTGACGAAATAAGCAATCAGATAGAGGAATTGGTGAGCGAAAATTAAGTCTGCTTAAAAGCTGCCCACTTTCACCCTGCCTAGATATAGCTATGCACTGCTTTAGCGACTAGAAGCAGAACAGAGGTTATGTGACCAACCGCTAGTGCGTCTGCCACTGTACCCTGGCCCGGTGCTGTCCTATTCCCCGCGTTATGCGGATGTGCAAAACAAAAAGGCCCGTCCTTTTACAGAACAGGCCTTTGAAATAAAATTGACTCTCTGTTAATAGGCGCGAACGGCCTTGTTTTCCACGAAGTTCATGAAGGCGCGGTTCACGACACGGGTACCGCCCGGCGTTGGGTAGTTGCCGGTAAAGTACCAGTCGCCACTGTGGTTCGGGCAGGCCAGGTGCAGATCTTCGATGCGCTGGTAAATCACCTGCACTTCAGCGTTCACCTCCGGCGCTTTCACGATCTCTGACACTTTCGCAGAAATCTCGTCATGCGTGAAAAGGTCGAACAGCTCCTTTACATAGTTGGTCTCCATGATCGCCGGCGTGCCCTGCACTGCTTGAATCTTGTCGTATACCTCGTCTACTTTGTAGTATAGGCCACGGTCTTTCAGCAAAGCCAGCATGGCACGGAAGGCCACGAATTCCTTCACCCGCGACATATCGATGCCGTAGCAGTCCGGGTAGCGGATCTGCGGGGCGCATGACACGATGATGATCTTCTTCGGTTCCAGCTTGTCGAGCATGCGGATGATACTTTTCTCCAGTGTGGTACCGCGCACAATGGAGTCGTCGAGCACGACCAGCGTGTCGATGCCTTTCTTCACCACCTCGTAAGTCGTGTCGTACACGTGCGTTACCAGGTCGTCGCGGCTGTCGTTGTCGGTGATGAAAGTACGCAGCTTCACGTCTTTGATCACCAGCTTCTCGGCACGCGGCTTAAACTGCAGAATCTCGTCAAGCTGTTCTTCGTTGAGCTCCTGGTTCAGGATGGCTTGTTTGCGGTAGGCACGCAGGTAATCCTCAATCCCCTTCATCATACCGAGCCAGGACGACTCCGCCGTGTTCGGGATGTAGGAGAATACCGTATTTTTCAGGTCGTAGTCAATGGCTTCCAGAATCTGCGGGCACAGGCGGCGGCCCATGTTCTTGCGTTCTTCATAGATCTCCGGGTCGTTGCCTCTCGAGAAATAGATGCGCTCAAAGCTGCAGGATTTTTTCTCGAGCTGCGGAATGATCTCTTTCAGATCGGCGTTGCCAGCTTTGTCCACGATCAGGGCATGGCCCGGCGTGATTTCCTGGATCTCGCTGTATTCAATGTCGAAAGCGGTCTTGATCGCCGGTTTTTCGGAGGCTACCACCACCACTTCGTCGTCCATGTAATAGTAGGCCGGACGGATGCCGTTCGGGTCACGCACCACAAAAGAGGCACCGTACCCGGTCAGGCCTGCCATGGCATAGCCCCCGTCAAAGTCCTTGCAGGCACGCTTGAGCACACGCTGCAGGCTCAGGTTATCTTCAATCAGGGAAGTGATTTCTTTATTGGAGTAGTCGTCTTTGTAAGACTCGAACAGCATCTGGTTTTCCTCGTCCAGGAAGTGGCCTATCTTTTCAAGCACCGTAATGGTATCAGTCTTTTGCTTTGGATGCTGGCCCAACTCGATCAGTTTCTGGAACTGCTCATCCACGTTGGTCATGTTGAAGTTACCGGCCACGGCCAGGCTGCGGCTGCGCCAGTTGTTCTCGCGCACCATCGGGTGGCAGTTGTCTATACTGTTGCCGCCGTGCGTGCCGTAGCGCAGGTGGCCCAGGTATACATCTCCCAGGAAAGGCAGGTTTTCCCATACCCAGTTTGTGTTCAGTGCTTTTTCAGGCTCCTCTTCCTTCAGCTTTTTAAACTCCTTGCCGATCTTCCCGAAAATGCTGTCAATGGCGCGGGTCTTCACGGAACGGAAGCGGTTGATATACTCCATACCAGGACCGGCATCTATCTTGATACTGGCTACCCCTGCTCCGTCCTGGCCACGGTTGTGCTGTTTTTGCATCAGCAGGTATAGTTTGTTGACACCGTACATGGGAGTGCCATACTTTTCAACGTAATATTCGATTGGTTTTCGGAGCCTGATCAGGGCTATACCGCACTCGTGCTTAATGGAATCGCTCATAGGGTTGTAAAAGTATCTAGGCCAGCAGTTTTTCTATCCAGTGCAGCAGCAGGTCCGGTTTGAAAAAGAAGACCAGCAGCGGCAGGGCGAAAAAAACCAGCAGCAGCTTATTTGACAGTGAAATAACTAAATTTTCGGCAGTTTGATTCCTTTTCAGGAAAAGGTGATACGGTATTTTGATATAGTAGAACAAAGCCACCCCGGTGAGCAGGATTCCCACCACGAGCAAGACCAAAAGCATCGGCTGCCCGGTGGCGGTATAGGCCTCCCACACATTGCTAAACACGAGCAGCTTGCCCATGAAGCCGGCCAGTGGCGGCAGCCCCGTCAGCGAGAGCAGAAAGAGCAGCGCCATGATGCCGGCAAAAGGTATACGAGGGCCCATTCCCTGAAAATCTTCGAGCGTGCGCACCTGCCAGTCTTCTTCGGCCATTTGCAGGAACAGGAACATGCCGAAGTTCATGAACAGCAGCACCGTCATATAAAAGAGCACGCTCGCGGTATAGTCGCTGCCAAAAGCCAGCAGAGCCATCAGCAGAAAACCCGCATGCGATACCGAAGAGAAAGCCATCAGGCGACGCGGAGTGCGCTGCCAGAGCGCGGTAAAGTTGCCGACGGCCAGCGTAGCCAATGCCGCTATACCTAAGAAGAGCTGCACATCCGAGAAAGCGCTGGCGATGGTTGGGTCGGCGAAGGCGGCCACGAAGCGCATGATCACAATGATGCCTGCCATTTTGGGCCCGGTGGAGAAAAGCGCCACAATCGGCATCGGTGCTCCCTGGTATACATCAGGCGTCCAGAAGTGAAAAGGAGCCGCTGATATTTTGAACAGAAAACCCGCAAACACCAATATAGCCGCTACGGTTACCATCAACGGACTGGCATCGAGCAGACTGCGCCAAAACGACACCAGGGTATAGTCCAGTGAGCCAGTCAGGCCATAGAAAAAGGACATACCGTAGAGCATCACACCGGCCGACAGTGTGCCGTAGAGCACATACTTCAGACCCGCCTCCACGGCTCTTTTTTCTTCTTTGAGGGTAAGCGTCAGGATGTAGGAGGCAATGGAAACGACCTCGATCGCCAGGAAAACCATCAGCAGGTTCACGGATTTGGCCATCAGGTTGAGGCCCAGCACCAGCATCAGGATCAGGGCATAATACTCACCCCGGCCTTCGCCCTGCTTGCGCTTTTCTATTTTCGGGTTTTGCAGAGAGAGCAGGATGGTAAAGATACCTGTCAGGCTGAAGAGTATACCTGCGTAGCGGGCAATGCCATCGGAACGCAACAGATTCAAAAACTGCACTTCCGCCACATGCCTGTCCAGCACCAGCAGCACCATCACCGAGAACAGCCCGGTGAGCGCCACCCAGGGCAGCAGCCGCTTCACTGTTTTTGATTTGAACAGATCGAGCGTGACCAGCAGCAGGAAAAAGAGGGCCAGCAGCAGTTCGGGCACCAGCGAGCCTGCTCCAGCTAAAATGCTGTCGATGGCCTGGGTGAGTTGTGCTGCCTGTTCTTCCACGTGTAGGTATAAGGTATAGTAGTGCTCCTGATGAAGCTTAAATCATCAGGGCAGATATTATTTGTGTAAAATCGCTTGCAAGATGTTGAGCTGTTCCTGTCCGTTGCGCAGCACCAGTTCCGTAAAACCCGTCACCGTCATACCTGTCTTGTCGAGGAGCAGATGCGGGAAGATGCCAAAAACAAAGGCCAGCACGGCCAGCGGCAACAGCATCAGGTACTCGCGAGAGGTTAGATCAGTGAGCCGGGCTTTTCCGCGCAACTCCGGGAAGATCCAGTACTTGCCGAAGAACATGCGCTGCAGCGCCCACAGGTAATAGGCCGCTGAAAGCAGCAAGCCGATCACCGCTACGATCGCCATCCAGCGCGGCAGCATACCGGTCGCTTCCGGTGCACTGAAACTACCCAGCAGCACCAGCAACTCGGCGATAAAGCCCGAGAAGCCCGGCAAACCAAGCGAGGCAAAAAAAGCTACGACGACAAAGGCGGTATAGGCCGGCATACGCTTGGCAAGCCCCCGGAAATTGAGGATCATGCGATCGTGCGCTCTATCGTAAATCACACCTACCACCAGGAAGAGCATAGCCGAGATCAAACCGTGGCTGAACATCATGTAAATAGCGCCATTCACCCCTTCATTCGTCAGCGAGGCCAGTCCCAGCAGCACAAAGCCCATGTGCGATACGGAGGAGTAGGCAATCAGCTTTTTGAGGTCGTTCATGGCCAGCGCACAGAGGGCTCCATAAATAATAGAGAGCACACCCAGCCCGCCGACGAAGGTCGAGAAGTAAGCGCCTGCATCCGGGAAAACCGGGTATACGATCCGGATCAGACCGTACCCGCCCACTTTCAGCAGGATAGCCGCCAGCAAAACGGAAATCGGCGTTGGCGCCTCTACGTGCGCATCCGGCAGCCAGGTATGCACCGGCACCGACGGCACTTTGATCAGGAAGCCCGCCAGTACCAGTAGGAAGGCCACAAAACGAATCGGAAGATCAAACAGGGAAACCCCTGAGAATACATGGAGCAGACTGCCCGGTATAAAGTTGGCCGGTTCCATCATAGCAGGGATGCTGAAGGTCCGCACCAAGTCGGCCTGGCTGATGGCACCCTGCTGCAGCATCTGTTGTACCTGCCGGATCAAATCCAGACTGGCCGGAACGCTCTGCCCGATCAGGCCCATTTGCTGCGCGGTCGCCTCCGGATCGATCACCGAGGTATAGAGCCCGATCATCACGATCAGGATAAAGAGCGAACCGATCAGGGTATAGATGAAGAACTTAAGGGCGGCGTACTCCCGTTTCGGACCACCCCACATACCGATGAGGAAGTACATCGGCAGAAGCATGAACTCGAAGAAGAGGTAGAACAAAAAGAAATCCAGCGCCAGGAAACAGCCCATCACGCTCGTGATGAGCAGCAGGTACAGCGAGAAATAGCCCTTTATGTTTTTGGTGATGTTCCAGGACGAGATGACACCGATCACCCCTATTATTCCTGTCAGCAGCACCATACCGATGCTCACGCCATCCACGCCCACAAAATACTCGATCTGGAAGCGCCCCAGACTGCCCAGCGAAAAGCCGATCCAGTCGAGCTTTTCCACAAACTGATAGCCTGTCTGTCCGTTTGCTACTGCTGTACCGTCAAAGCCCAGGTATAGCCACAGGGCCACGGCCAACTGCAGGAGCGTGCCGCCCAGCGTTACCGCTTTTATGCCCCGCTCCAGGCGCACCGGGAGCAGCAACACCACAAGCGCTGCCAGCAAGGGAAGAAAAATAAGGCTGGAAAGAGTATAATTCATCAATATGTTACGACACTATTTTACGACACAAGTATCCTGTATCAAGTAGCACGACCAAATGGGCGTGTACCTGCATGAGTAAAAAACTGTCCCTTTACCAGATCTATAAGTACTGGTGCGAATCTTCCGCATCTGCTCCGGAAGCCGGAAGAGCTTGGTTTTCCGGAAGGACCTTGGCTGATCCAAATTTGCTCCATTGGGCACAGCTGCAGGTATACCTTCTAATTTCACGTACCATCGCTCACCTGGCAATCCACTCAAGTCCGCACCTCACATCTGCAAATTGCCAAAACTTCACATTCAGTATGCACAGCTTCAAATCAGCATACTGATCGCGAAATTAACATCAATTCAGCATGATGTATAGTATTATCAGAATAAATCCGAAAAGGGAATAGGCGTAGTAAGACTGCACCTTGCCATTCTGGAGTCCGCGCCCGAAGCGGCCGAGCACTTTGGCCAGCGCCCCGATCAGCCACACACTGCCATCCACTACCCAGCTATCAAACCACTTCACGATCTTAGAGAACACCACCAGCCATTTGCTGGCATAGTCCAGGGTATAGTCAATCACGCGTTTGTCGAAACGGTAAAGCATGCGGGCCATCCGCAACACAGGGCGAACAAATACCTTGTCGTACGCATCATCCAAGTGATAATGATGGTAAGTGAGCAGTGCCAATGTACCGCGTGGCTGTTCCTGCAGCAGCGCCTCGCTGCTTTTGCCCCTATACCTGCCGATGGCCAGGGCTATACCTGTTATTCCCAGCAAAGCCGAGAGCAGCCCGATCACCAGGTGCGCCGTACCGTTGGCAGCATCCTGCAACGTCACGGCCTCGACCAGACTCCTGGCAAGCAAAGCGCCTTCCTGCGAAAGTTGATTCAAACTTACTCCCTGCATCACCCAGCTTCCGGCAAAGGACAGCGGGTTGAGCGAAAAGAAGATGCCCAGCGATAACACCGCCAACAAGGCAACAGGTATAAGCATCACCCGCTCCATCTCCTGACCAGCTGAGAGTCGCAGCGCCTTCACATTGAATGGCAGACGGAACGAACCGAAGAACATAAACCACAGATGTCGTCCCATGTAGTAGGCGGTGAGCAGTACCACCAGAAAACCGATTGCCGGCACGATAAAGTACAGGCTGTTTCCATGGGCCTGGCTCATTGTCTGCGCCCAGGCCCAGCTGCCCGAAAGAATGGCATCCTTGGAAAGAAAGCCTGAAAACAAGGGTAAACCGACCAGTGCGGCAGCAGCCAGCAGGTAGGTATAGAAGGTAAACGGCAGGGCCTTGCGCAGGCCACCCATGTTGCGGATATCCTGCGGATCGACCCCGGCAGGCTGGTGCGTATGGTGCAGCCCGCGGTGCATGGCGTGGATGATGATACCGGCGTTGAGGAAAAGGGCTGCTTTGAAGAAGGCATGCGTAGTGAGGTGGAAGAGCGAGGCATCGTGCGCGCCGGTGCCCATGCCCATTACCATATAACCCAGTTGTGAGATCGTGGAGAAGGCCAGCACGGCTTTGATGTCGTACTGCGTTAGCGCGGCCAGGGCGCCGAGTAATGCTGTGATGGCGCCAATGATGGCGATGACCGTGAGCGCATCTACCGTAAAGAAAGCATAGCAGCGTGCCACCAGGTATACGCCAGCCGCTACCATGGTGGCGGCGTGGATCAGCGAAGATACTGGCGTCGGGCCCTGCATGGCATCGGGTAGCCATACCTGCAGCGGGAACTGCGCCGACTTGCCCACACAGCCCATAAACAGGCCGAGCCCGGCGAGCGTCAGAAACAGCGGACTCAACTCTACAGACCAGAGTTGTCCCTGAAAGGTAAAGCCTGTCACAAAGGCTCCGTTCACCCATTCCCCTGCCCCCATCAAGGTGCGCAAGGCCTCCAGGTCGAACGTCCGGAAATAGGTATAGAAGGCAAACAGACCGAGCAGCAGCCCGATATCACCCACCCGGTTGACCAGAAAAGCTTTTTTGCTGGCCGCAATGGCAGCCGGACGCTCATACCAGAAGCCGATGAGCAGATAAGACGACAAGCCCACCAGTTCCCAAAACATAAAGAGCAGCAGCAGGTTGTCGACCAGCACAATGCCCAGCATGCTAAAAGTAAAGAGGCCCAGGTAGGCAAAGTAGCGGCTATACCCTTTATCACCGTGCATGTAGCCCACCGAAAAGAGCTGCACCAGCATGGAAATGAAGGTAACGATCACCAGCATCAGTACTGTCAGGTTATCGAGCAGTATACCTGCTGTGAAATCGGCTATGAAGCTGGAGGGCAAACTAAACCAGACGGTTCGGCTATGGTATACTTCCGTGTTCCAGGTTTGGGCAAAGAGGTAGATCGAGAGTGCGAAGGCGAGTCCGGTGGCGCCGATCCCCAGCCAGTCGCCCTGCCGGGGCAGCTTTTTGCCCGCCAGGTATAGCAGCACGAAAGCCAACAGCGGGAGCAGAAGCACTGCTAATGCCAGAGTGGTTTGGGGCGTGCCGGCCAGTGGTTCAAGAAGTGCGGAAAGCTCCAAAATATAGGCTGTCTATGGGGTTCGGTCTCAAAAAGAGGACACCCTGAGGTGTTCCTCAGTTTCAGGCTGCCAATTTACATATATTGTTGCAATAATATAGCGCCTGATGGCTCTGGCTAGCTATGTATACCCCATATTTTTCAATTTTTGCAAACAATCATAATTCTATTTCGTTCTGTATGGTATTGTACCATCTAAACAAAATAACAACTATGGACACACAAGATCTTAAAAGAGACGCACAGGATTTGAAAAACAAAGCTGACAGAATCAATCCCCAGCATAAGGAAGGACCTGTCGCTTCAGCTATCGAAGACTATACCTCCCGTATCCCATCCGATATATTTTTATGGGCTGCTTTGGGCTCTATGGCTGTTTCGGCGACCCTGAAGATTA
The DNA here is from genome assembly GCF_030546575.1 of Pontibacter coccineus. Lineage (GTDB taxonomy): Bacteria > Bacteroidota > Bacteroidia > Cytophagales > Hymenobacteraceae > Pontibacter > Pontibacter coccineus. The sequence goes on along the minus strand of NZ_JAUOTN010000003.1, from coordinate 604,391 downwards.
TGAAGAAAGACGAGGAAGCTTTATTCGTAGGCCAGTGGGCCCCTTCTTTCTTACTGCTGGGCAACTACAATAAGATGATCAAACTTGTAGGCTACCAAAGCGACAAGTAAGCAGCATCTGCTATAATCTCGTGACGAGAAACAGAAAGAGGGAGCGCAGGCTCCCTCTTTCTGTTACATTTTTATGGTCATTTCCCTGCTACCAAATACTGCCTGCTATTATCACCAAAATCAGATTTAATAACATCTTGTAAAGATAGTTCAAAAAGAATATTTTTTTTATCAAAATGCACCAATTACAGGTATAATTATCACTATATTTGCACCGGCTAAAAGTTGAAGGTTGCCTTACAGGCAATCCTTTGAAAAGCAGGGCTCCTCACAAGGGAGCCTTTGCTTTTTATACCCCATACCTGCCCCTGAAACACGCTTTTGACGGCCTTTCCTTAGGAGATAATTCCTTAAAATCGCTTTGCTAAAAATTCTAGACAGCCTCTGCAGTCGGCGCAGCGTTCAGGCCTTCGCCCGTCTGCATCGACTCACAGTATTTTTTCCGAAGATTTTGTACCCCATTCCAATCGATGACGTCTTCCTCACTGCTGAGAAGCGTCAGGTTTTCCTTTACAGAGATATCCGAAATAAACATTCGGTCCTGGTAAAGGCCGTTGGCATAGAAACGACAATAGGTACGGATTTCGTCCGCTTCTGTCAGTACAATCAAATCGCAAGTTTGCAGCTTGCTGGTAAATAGAGAGAATTCATCCATAAGAGGCAATAGGTAATCTGGAAGCAAGGGGCAGTGAGTTTGGACAATATGCCTACTCATGCGGAAGCCCGGCATGCTTATTAACTCTGAGCATACGACAGTGTTTCAGAAAGGTTTAAAATAAAACCTCCTTTTCGAAAATATTTTGACAAACCTGTCATCATCTCTTCATAAACGCTCCCAATTATCAGCCTGGCCCCGATTTTAGTTTATCTTCTTTTTCAAAAAAATAGTCCCTCCAACGATAAATCCCCGCTGCCGGAGGCCCTTCACTATGCTTTTTGCGATTAGGCTGATCTTCAACGTGTTAAGCAAAATTGCACTACTATTGACGGTATCGAAATAAAACAGCCAGGGCCCCTGCATAGCAGGGGCCCTGGCTGTTACTTTATAATCTGATAAGGCTGTTAAGCTTATCGAGTGGCATTTTACTTCTTACCTTGCTCGTTCGGCACCGGGAATCCACGGTCACGCATCAGCGCATCGATCTTGGCATCGCGGCCACGGAACATACGGTAGGCTTCAGCCGGATCCATGGAGTTGCGTGGTGCAAACAGATACTTCACCAGCTTGGCGGCAACGTCTTTGTCATAGAATCCGCCCGGCGCCTCTGTGAAGGCCTCAGAGGCATCCGAAGTCAGCACGTCGGCCCACATGTAACCATAGTAAGCGGTGGCATAGCCCTCGCCAGAGAACACGTGTCCGAAGTGCGGTGAGCGGTGACGCATCACAATCTCCTTCGGCATACCTAGTTTGGCAAGCGTTTCCTTCTCAAACTTGTCCGGATCTAGGTTGTTCGGGTCGGCCAGGTGGAAGTGCATGTCCATCAGGGCAGAAGCCAGGAACTCCGTTGTTTCGAAACCCTGGTTGAAAGTGGCCGCCTTCTTGATCTTGGCTACCAGCTCTTTCGGCATTGGCTCACCGGTCTTGTAGTGCTTCAGGAACTGGTTGATCACCTTGTCGGTAGACAGCCAGCGCTCCAGCAACTGCGACTGGAACTCGGTGTAGTCGCGCACGCCGCTGTTCAGCGTCGGGTACTTCACGTTAGAGGCCAGGAAGTGCAGCGCGTGGCCGAACTCGTGGAAGAAGGTAGTCGCGTCGTCCCACGACACCAGCACAGGCTCGCCCGGCGCAGGCTTCACAAAGTTGGAGTTGTTAGACGACAGCACGTTCTTCTTGCCATCGAACGTGGTGTGGGCACGGTAAGTAGTAGCCCAGGCACCGGAGCGCTTGCCCTGACGTGCGAACGGATCGAGGTACCAAAGGCCGATGTGCTCGCCGGTGGTCTTGTCCGTCACTTCCCATACCTTCACATCTTCCTGGAAAACGGGAACAGTTCCTTCCGGTACTGGTTTGAAGTTGAAGTTAAACAGCTCGCCTGCCGTAAAGAACATGGCCTGCGTCAGGTTGCCCAACTCGAGGTAGTTCTTTACTTCGTCAGAGTCGAGGTCGTACTTGTCTTTGCGCACTTTCTCGGCGTAGTAGCGGTAGTCCCAGGGCTCAATCGTGATCTTGGTCTTGCTCGTGGCGTTGGCCAGTTTCTGCATGTCGGCCACTTCTTCGCGGGCGCGGGCAGTAGCGGCAGGCCATACGGCCATCATCAGCTCCATCGCAGCCTCAGGCGTTTTGGCCATGCGGTCCTGCAGGCGCCACTCAGCATAGTTGTCGTATCCCATCAAGCCTACACGCTCTTTGCGCAGCTTCAGGATGTTGACGATGTTCTGCTTGTTGTCGTTGGCGTCGTTGTTGTCGCCGCGAGAGTAGTAGTTCTTCCATACCTGCTCGCGCAAGCCGCGCTCGTCCGAGTACGTCAGGAACTGGTCCATGGAAGAACGGGTGTTGGTAACGGCATACTGGCCCGGCTTGCCACGGTCTGCGGCAGCTTTGGCAGCGGCTTTCACAAACGACTCCGGCAAACCACTCAGCTGGTCTTTGGTGAAGTATACCACATACTTCTCCTCGTCAGCCAGGATGTTGTTGCCAAAAGCGGTGTACAGCGAAGAAAGCTCCTTGTTGATGGCAGCGTAGCGTTGCTTCTTTTCCGGGCTCAAATCAGCACCTTCCATGGCGAAGTTTTTGTAGATGAGTTCCACAACACGCTGCTGGTCAGCTGGCAGTGGGTTCTTCTGCGAGTTTTCGTACACGGTTTTGATGCGCTGGAAAAGCTTCTCGTTCTGAGATATCTTGGAGCTGAACTCAGATATCTTCGGAGCCAACTCCTTCTGGATTTCGCGGAACTCCGGCGTAGACATGTTGCTGCCCCAGATGCCGTAGTACGTGAACACACGGTTCAGTTCCTCGCCTGCTCTTTCCATCTGCTCGATCGTGTTCTCGAAGGTGGCAGGCTGCGGGTTGTTGGCAATCGCCTCGATCTCAGCCAGGTTAAGGGCCATGCCCTTTTCCATTGCCGGCTTCAGGTCGGCCAGGTTCATTTTATCGAAGGCGGGAACGCCCTGGTATGGGCCGCTCCACTCCTGCAGGAGCACATTGGTCTCTGCCTGCTTCTGCTCGGTGGCAGCTTGCGTGTCCTGGGTCTGTGGTGTTTGCACCGAGGTACAGCTTGCCAGCGCCAACAGGGCCACAAGGCCGGATACCTTTCCGGCCGATATGATCTGTTCTTTCATAGAATTTTAAAGTGAATGAGAAATTTCAGCACAAGATACAAAAAATAGGCCAAAGACCCCACCAAGCAATTTTGAGGCCGCCTGCTATACCTGAAGTGGCACCTGCATACGTTCCTAAAGTATCCTTCCGGCGGGGCGGCAAAAACGAGGAGCCGCACGTATAGGAAAGACAGTATACCTCTTTTTACATGCAAGATTCCCCCATCAAAGACAAAAACGCTTTACGTAAGCTTTACGAATCTGTTCTGCCCGAACTGGCGCAGCACATCCACCAGCACCTGGCGGACGTTATCCCGCTTTTTCATGACTTCAAACTAGAGAAACTGGTAGACACCTGGACGCGCGAACCGGGCTCCGACGCCACCACCGAGATCAGCCTCGAAAAAGGAAACGTCAACCAGATGGGTCTGCGCCTGCGCCTGGAAGGCTTTCAGCGGGTGGGTGCTGACAACTTCGACCTGACCAAAGACCTGCTTTTCAGACTGGACCGTAACTTTTACACCATCGGTCCGGATCAGGACAACGTATGGCTGGAGAAGGCCTACCTGCAAAACTGGGACAATGCGGACTACGAACTCGTGGCCGAGAAGTGGACTGAGCAATTGATAGACGACCTGACCCAGCGACTGGAAAAATTCACGCGATGACAAGACACTCCCGCTTCCCCGGCTCCGCTTTGCTGCTTGCCCTGCTGACAACCGTTTGCCTGAGCAGCTGCCACGCCTGCCAGGCCCAGCAGCCAACCACGGCAGCGCAGGACAGCTATACCTACAAAGCCCCCACATCCGGAGGCACCGGCAAGGTATACATGGGCCGGGAGATCGCCGCTATTATGTCGGCGACCGGCAGCAACTGGCTGGACCGCGACACCCGGCAGGAGGAAGAGAATTCTACCCGGACAATCGAAAATATGAACCTGCAACCGAATACCGTGGTCGCCGACATTGGAGCCGGCACGGGTTTCTATACCTTCCAGCTAGCCCCAAGGGTACCGAAGGGCAAGGTATACGCAGTGGAGGTGCAGGATCGGTTTATCAAATCGCTGGAGTCTCGCCGGGATAAAGTAGGGGCTAACCATGTAACAATTGTTAAGGGAGATAGTCTGCAAGTGAACCTGCCGGCGCAGACGATTGACATTGCCCTGATGGTGGACGTCTACCATGAACTGGCTTATCCAAAAGAGATTCTTAAGTCAATCCACCAGGCTTTAAAGACAGACGGCAAACTCCTGCTACTCGAGTACAAGGCCGAAGACCCCGATGTGCGCATCAGGGAGCTGCACAAGATGACGAAGGAGCAGATCAAAAAAGAGCTGGAGGCCAACGGCTTTCGCCTGCAACGCCAGGAGGATTTCCTACCGATTCAGCATTTTATGCTCTTTGAGAAGGTGGAGGAGTCTGGTGGCTGAAGGCTGTTGTGGGTTTTACAGCGCTCCTATACCTTAACCTACCGGATAAATCTTTCGAAATCTGCACCTCAAATCATAACAACTTACGTAGTATAAGGTATAGTTGTAAAAATTGGAGTTTATGCATACAACCACATTCAAATTTGAGGAGGGAAGTCCGTATGTGGGGAGTCACCGCCCTGTCGGACTGGAAATTCATGAGCGATTGATGTGGCAGGTAAGACGTCTGCATCGGGAGGACATGCAAAAGGCTGGCTGGGAGTTGATCATTTACACGCCTATACCTGCCTACCTGGAAAAGCCCGCCACCATCGAAGTGTACTGGGATTACGACAACCCTGAGGAGTCCTGCAGTGATTAATACAGCATCTACACCCGAATACCCTTACCACAGCCCGAGTCTCAGCTTTTTTAACACCCACACCCTGGCCGGGAGGTTGGAGATGATATGGGCGCATGGGACCTTTCTGGCCGAAAGGGGCCGCCGTGGCTACCGCATACAACTGTATGATATGGGCGATTTCTTTGCGGAGGTATGGAGTAACCCCGAATCCCACATCGTCGGACTGATCAGGGGGCTGGCTTCCAAGCGTGCCCTGGAGCCCTACACGAACAAGATCGACCTGTGGGATATGATGTGCTGGTAAAGATTTATATGCTATTTTTGAAGCGTGAATTCTGTCAAGCTCAGCTCCTATTGCCGCCTTTACGCTTTTTCGGATTACCGCAGCATGAAAACGGCCCTCCCCTACTTGCGCCAGGTAGTGCTCGCCAAAGCGCTGACCGAAGTGGAAGAGGCTGAGGCCCGGCGTGTGGTGATGCGCGTGCCAGGCAGCGGGTTCCAGAACTATCTTCGGCCACTGGGCGGTCGGCAAACCAAAGCGACAGGTATAGCCTCTCTGGTTACCGCGCTTCAGCTACTCTACAAACAGAACGGCTTCTCGGCCAGGTATATCGTGGTGGAGCGGGGTTAACGTCTACTATAGGTGCACCAAAAGTTTTGTAATCCTTCGTAACAATTCGTTAACGGCAAACTCTTGCGGGAGCAATGATTAATCGTAATATTGCAATCATAAAACCGATACTGGATACCAGGCTGGCTTCAGAGTACATATATAAATGCTAGTTTGCCAGGCCTGACACAGTCCAGTAGTAATCCCGACAACCATGACCCGGATAGCCCTTTTCAGCGATATACACGCCAACCTGCCTGCTTTGGAGGCCTTCTTTGCAGATGTGGAGGCCCGCAAGCCTGACTTTATTTACTGCCTCGGCGACCTGGTGGGGTATAACGTCTGGCCAAACGAGGTGATCGACGAAATCCGCAAACGCAACATTCCGACCATAGCGGGTAATTACGACTTTGGCATCGGCCGGGAGAGCGACGACTGCGGTTGTGCCTACAAAACGGAGGAGGAAAAAGCCAACGGCGCCGTTTCAATCGCTTTTACCAACAAGATCATCGGGTCTGCGCAGCGCCGCTACCTGCGCACCTTACCTGCCCATATTAAAGTAGAGTTTCAGCTGAATAACGACAAGCTGAACTTGCTGCTGGTGCACGGCAGTCCGCGCAGAATCAACGAGTACTTGTTTGAAGATCGTGACGAGAAGAGCCTGCTGCGCATCATGAAAGACGCGGACGCCGATATCATGTGCTTCGGCCACACACACAAACCCTACCACCGCATCCTCGACAACAGCGAAGGAGAGCAGTTCTATTTCCGGCATGCCATCAACATCGGCTCGGTGGGCAAGCCCAAAGACGCCGACAACCGCGGCGGCTATGTGATGCTGATCATTGACGAGCAGAGTTCGGTGCTGGACAAAGACAGTATAGGGGTGGAGTTCATCCGTTTCGCGTATGACTTCGAGAAGGCCGCCAGTGCCGTTGAGGAATCCGAATTGCCAGATGCCTATGCGGATAATTTGCGCAAAGGCTGCTAAAACCAAGCAATTAGGGGGTAAATGATTTGCTTACCGCGAAACCCGGGACAGGGATTTGGCTGAAGATCAGTGGCATGTTTTTTTGCAGAGCTTGATGCTGTGGAGTGCTGAACCGGCCTGCTTAAAAAATGACCGTGAAGGTAGTGCCCTTGTGCACCACGCTGTCAACCTTGATTTCTCCCTGCACGTTGTCCACCATCCTTTTCACGATGTAAAGGCCAATGCCGCTGCCCTCTACATGGCTGTGAACACGCCCGAACATGGTAAAAATACTTTCCTGCTTATCCGCCGGTATACCTAGTCCGTTGTCCTGCACCGACAGGTAGGACCTGCCGTCACACTTCTCCAGCTTAATCGTGATTTCGGGGGCTCTCTCGGGCGAGCGGTATTTGATGGCGTTGCTGATCAGGTTGCCGATGATGCTCTTGAAGTTCTTCTTCGAGAAGCCAATCACCTGCCGGGGCTGGGTGCTTATGTCAAGCTGGGCACCGGATTTTAAAATTAAACTCTGCAGATCCTGTTTCACAGCCTCCACCACCTCAAACAAATCGAGCTCCTCTGTCTTTTCTTCGGCGCTTCCCTTGTCAATCTCTACCAGCGTGGTCAGGTCTTTAATGGTAGTGGAAAACCGCTTGAGCGAGGACTTTATCAGATGCGTGATGTGCTTGATCTCTGCCCGGTCTAAGTTTTCTCTTGAAACAGAGTCCGAGAGCTCCTCTATAAGCCCGGCAATATTGGCTACAGGCGATTTCAAATCATGTGAGGCGGTATAGACAAAGTTGCCGAGGTCGAAATTGGCACTGGCCAGGCCTTCGTTCTCCTGCTTCAGTTCGGCAGCAATCTTATGGCTGTGCTCCAGCAGGTCTCTGCTCTGAAGATGAAAGGCTATCAGCTCTGCGAACAGTTTAAAGGTGTTGACTACCTTTGAGTTATTCAAAGAAGCTGGCTTGGAATCGATGGCGCAGAGCGTCCCAAAAAAGTCGCCGTTTTTAAGGATGATAGGTATAGAGATGTAACTCTGGAGTCCGTAAATACGGGGCGTATGGTGGTCTTTGTAAAGCGGGTCTTCTGCCACATGATCGATCACGATCGGGTTGCGGTGCGCTCTTATCTCGTTGCAGAGCGTTGTCCCGATCTGCAGTTCTCCACCCGCTTCCAGGCCAAAGTTCACTTCGTCGCGCACGCTGCATGCCAGCCATTTGTCTTCTGTTACGCGTGCAATGGCCGCAAACCCCATTCCGGTGGTCTGGCATATAACTTCGAGCATGGTAGGTACGATGGGAATCTGCCTGATGGCCTCCAGGTCTTTCAACAGCTCGTCTTGGGTTTCAATCATTTGAGAGGGTGTCTTTTCAGAGTCGCATCGTCATGCTATCTGTAAGCTACTGTTCATTGTATGTTTAAACATAATAAAAAAAGTATAAAAAATAAAATTCACGCCACGAAAGATGGTCAGTGGCACTTCTCACCTGGTCTGACATAATTGCCCGGCTGCCAGTGAGCAGAACAGCCAGGCAACATGTCATCCCCTTAGCGGGTAATCTGTCCCCGGATTTCTCCGTTAGGGTACTGGTCGCTGTGGATGTTAATGTACCACTCGCCGGCCAGCAACTCTGCCTCCTGCGCAGCTGTGAGTGGCGAAGTGGATCTTGTCATCGGGCTCGTGTAAGGATTGGCGCTCGAATAGGGGTCATTGCTGGTACCCGGGTTAATCGGCACTGTAATCGGACCGTCTACTCCCACTCCGCCCTTGTGAAAGTGCATGGCAGTCGGCGTGATCCCCTGGAAAGTGACGGTGTAGTTCATCACTTTGGTATCCATGTTGTAAGTACCCTTGAAGGTGCCCGTCGCCTGGGTAGTGACAGCCGGCACCTCGTTGACACCGGTCAGTGCCACTTCGTTGAGGGTCACGATCTCATCGCCAGGTATCACGGTGTTGTCATCGTCGTCGTCATTACAGGCGGTAAGCATGCATGACAGGCTCAGCAGCGCGCCGAGCAGTATTCCGAAATTGATTCGATACGTTTTCATTTTAGTTAAAAATTAAGGAGAACTGATTCATAAAGTTAAAGCATAGAGATTCTTCCTGACACAGCCCTGGCCGTGTCATGTCGTGGTGTGTTAAGCCTCCATAAAAATTTGACGGTGTTATCTCAATGTAAAGCCGGCTGTAAAAAACACTCCTGCACTGGTGAGCTTCACACGCCCTTCGCCAATACTTGCTAGCGGTATTTTGACGAATGGCTCTGCTCCGATCGTGATGGCAGGAGACAGTTGACGCGTATATCCTACAGACAGATTCTGTATCCCGAACCAGTGCCTGTTCTCGTTAGAGAATTCCTGGGTTTTACGGTAGGGCTCTCTTGCAGGGTAGTAGTAGGTATAGGTATATTCCTCATTGAGCATCAGGTAGCTGGAGAGCCCCGACTGTACGGTGAGCATGTTCCTGCCCCAGCCCAGCACCTGGTACTGCAGGTTAACGGGTATATCCAACACCTTGCATTGGGCAGCAATCACATCCGGTTGCCGCTTTCCGTCCCAATAGTCGGGCGAGGGCTTGTAGTTTTCAGGTGTGGCCTTGTAGAGTTTGTTCGCCCATACCGCACCCGACACCAGCCGCAGCCTGTTGGTGATGGGCACACTCAGCAGCACTCCCGCATTGGCACTCACCGCATCCGGATCTTTAAATAGCACGGTTGTGATGTCCGGTGCCGCCACCAGCGTCACGGTGATATGGCGCAGGAACATCCGCTCCCGCTGCTCCCCTGACTGGCTGCTGTCGGCAGGTAGTGGCGCATGTACAGGCAGAGGCAGCACCGCTACCTGCCGGGCTATACCTGCAACCGACTCTGGCGCAACATGTCGAGTCTCTGGCAGAACTGTCGCTACTGTCTGCAGCGGCTCCTCTACGGTAGCGGCCCTGTTGGCCGGTATAGCAGCCCTAGGTATAGCAGTGCGCGCAGGTATAGCGCTCCGCCCCCGTTCAGTTTTCTGTGCTAATCGGGCTTCGGAACCTGGCTGCACGGCAGGGTATGGCGCAGCAGCGGGCGAAGCGGGCTCCGGCAAGGGGGTATGCACTGCTGGCTTGGTGTGGTCAGGTATAGCAGTGACTGCCGGAGCTTCTCTCCGTCCCTGTTCCGCAGGTATAACAACGTTTTCCCGAAGTGGTGCTTCTCTATCCATCAACTTCCAGACAAGGCCCACGGTCACGAGCAAGGCCAGCAGCACGAGGGGCAGGGAGCGTTTTATACCTGCCCAGCCGCTCTGCTCCCCGTTCAGCTTCCGCTCCATCGCCTTCCACGCCTCCTCATCGAAGGGAGGGTCGTATTGCCCAGCTGATTTCCTGAACAGCCGGTCCAGCTCCTCGTCAGACATATTGTTTGCGCTCATCGATTTTGCTTCTTTGTAATGACTCCCGCAAATTTGCCCGCGCCTTGGCCAGGTTCGACTTCGACGTGCCCACTGCTATACCCAGCGTTTCCGCTACCTCTTCGTGGGTATAGCCATCGATGGCATACAGGTTGAAGACAGCCCGGTAGGCAGGTGACAGTTGCTGCACCAGTGAGATCAGGTACTCGTAGTTGAGCTGCTGCTCCACATCAAACGGATCAGACGCCGGCGCTGCTTTGTCGATGTCCTGCAGGTGATAGTTCTTCAGATTATGCCGGTAGTTGTCCAGCGCAGTGTTGATCATGATCCGCCGCAACCAGCCTTTGAACGGCTTGGGCTGATGGTACTGATCTAGCCTGGTGAACACCTTCATAAACCCGTCGTTCAGCACATCTTTCGCTTCTTCAGCGTCCTGCGAGTAGCGAATGCATACACTCATGGCATATCCGTAGAAGAGCCGGTAAAGCTCTCTCTGCGCTCCGCGGTCCTGTTTCAGACACTGGCGTAGCAGCTCATCCAATACTTCGCCTTCTGTTTTGCTCACTGTTCCAGAATTTGCGTACCCATCACGGACTATCTTCTGAAAGGGTTGCCTCAGGATTGAAAAATAATCAGGATACCATACCTCTGTTTTACGTTTATAAAACATTGTTAATCAAGGCGCAACACAAATAAACACAGGAAATCAGCAGAGAACGAAGCGGGCCAGCTATTCTATTGGCATAAAAAAATCCCTGCAGCCTTTCAGTTGCAGGGATGGTGTGCTCTGGGGAGCGCTTAGTTCTATCTTTAAGGAAGCACGGCTATACCTGCAGCAGGTAGGCCCTGACCAGGGCGATGACGGCGACAAGCAGAAAAATGGTATTCAGCACATAGCTGGCATGGGCTTTCTTGGTCAGGCCGTAAAAGATCAGGAACAGGCACCCGACAATGTTCATACCCAGGTATTCTACCGACTGCCCGTGTGTGAGCCCCAGGCTGTTCAGGCTGAAGGCCAAAAGCGAAAAGAGCGCCCCCGCCCAACCAACTGCCTCTCCCATGTATTTGCGTAGTATGGCCATCGTTTATTCCACATTAAATTGATGCATGCAAAGTAAACAGGTGCAAATGGGCTAAAAAATGCTTTTATTCGCTTGACTAATGCAAAAAACGAATCACAGCGAATGGAGCTACAGCAGATCAGGTATTTTTTGGCACTGGCGCAGGAGCTGCACTTCTGGAACACGGCCGAGCGCATGTTCATCACGCAGTCTGCCCTCAGCCGGCAGATCAAAGCCCTGGAAAACGAACTGGGTGTGCAGCTGTTTGAGCGAAACAAGCGGAGCGTGAAGCTGACCGAGGCCGGGGCCTTCCTGCGCGAGCAGTGGACGCCGCTGCTTGATGAGATAAACCGGGTGCACCTGCAGGCGCGCAAAATACATGAGGGCGCGTTCGGCACCGTTCGGATCGGCTACCCGGGTTCTATCGCCTATGGTTTCATGCCGGATCTGATCACCGGCATTTCCAAAGCGCTGCCCGAGCTGAAGGTGGACCTGGTGGAGCCGACCGACATCAGCTTTGAGCAGTTGCTCCTCAGCTACCAGATGGACATCGCCTTCCGGCGCGATCCCGCCGAAAACCCGGCTTTGCAGTCGGAGTGGCTTTACTCGGAGCCTTATGCATTGGTCGTGCCCCAAAGCCACCGCCTAACCGAGCAGAACTTCACAGGGATGCACGATCTGGAGAATGACAAGTTCATCTTGTCGAACCTGGCGCAAACGACCTACTATACTGCAGGCCTTCGCCAGATCTTCGAAGACTACCGCATCACGCCGGACGTGCGCATCGAAACCGACTTCGGGGGCATGGTGCTCGGGCTGGTGTCCAAGGGTCTGGGCGTGACGATTCTGCCTTACTCCTATTCGTTCGGCAACCTGCCCAATGTACGCTTCATCACCCTGCCCTATAACACCAACCTGTATGTGACCTGGCGGAGAAGCGACAACAGCCCTGTGTTGAAAAACATACTGAAGCTGGTGTCGGAAACGGCTGCCCGGTATGCTGCCAAAGGGAGCTAGGGCTTAATGTGCTACCTTCTCGGCTGGTTTCCTGAATAACTTTTTGCCTAAGTTGATCACCTGCGCGATGACAGCACCTAGCAGTAACCCACCCAGGGCCAGCACCAGCACTTTTATGAACCAGGCAAGGGCTGGTATATCAGCAAAGGGACCTTCCAGCACTTCCAGCGGGAGGTGCAAGCCGTGCGCAATGATCTCAGCGCCCACCCACAGCATGGCAGCTGTGCCCACATACCCTAGTATCACCAGGAATTTCGGCATGGACTTCACGATGCTGCGCCCGATCTTTTGGGTAGTCGGGTGAAATTTATCCTGGGCCATGTGCACGCCTATGTCATCGGCTTTCACGATCAGGGCCACGAAACCATACACGGCAACAGTAATGAAGATCGCGACCGTAAACAGCACCACGATCTGGTTCAACAAGGGGCTATCGGCCACGGTAGCATAGGCGATGGCCATAATCTCTGCCGAGAGGATAAAGTCTGTGCGCACGGCACTGCCCACCCGCTCTTTCTCCAGTTCCTCCGGGGTAATTACCTTCATGTCCTCAGTCGGCGCATCCGTAGGTTCGTGGCTTTTGCTGAACATGGAGTGCACCTTTTCATAGCCCTCGAAGCACAGATAGGCACCGCCCAGCATCAGGATGTAAGGTATAACCGCCGGTGCAAAGTAGCCGAGCACCAGCGCGGCCGGCCCCAGAAAAATGGCTTTGTTGATAATTGACTTTTTGGCGATCTGGAAGATGATGGAGAGTTCGCGTTTCGGATCGAGGCCCACCACATACTTCGGTGTCACGGCTGTATCGTCGATCACGATGCCGGACACTTTGCCGGTCGTTTTTGCTACCTGCGTCGGTACGTCATCCAGGGTTGCCGCGCTGACTTTCACCAGTGCCGCCACATCATCCAATAGTGCGAGTAGTCCTGTCGCCATTCGTTTTGTTTTAGTTTGGATTTTGTTTGTCCCACTCCTTTTTTTAGACAAAGTGAAAACAAGGTTTAAATATAAAGAAATCAGATTGCAATCAAAGGTACTTAGTACGTTCGAAATTTTAAATGGTATGGTTTGGGTGTAGAAAAGGAGGCTTTTGGAAGCTTAAGCTGCAGCGCGTTCATTCCTTTATAACTCATAATTAGAAATCCTGCAAAAAATAATTTTGCAGGATTTCTAATTATGAGGTTTAGCTGGAGCTGGCTATTTACTTTAAAACCGGAAAAGAGAGTTTTGTCTACCACCAACTTTGTCGCCAAAGTTGCGGATGTTGTAGGTAAAAGTAAGCATGCCGTGCCGGGTTAGCATTTCGGTCTGATAATCCTCAATCAGGTTTTCTCTTATAAACCTGTTGGCTGAAATATTCTGGTCTAACAGATCATAAACCGATAGTTTCAGTTGGGCACGGTCGTTTTTCATGAACAGGAACGTAACCCCTGCGTTCAGCCTGCCATAGCTGTTCTGCAGGCCCGGAGCCACGTTGGAATTATACCAGTAATCGAAAGTAGCTTCCCAAACAATTCTTTTCGGCATTCGCACCACTATCTCCGATTTGGAAGTTCGGGTGCTCATACTTAAATTATTAAAGGCATTATTTTCGTACGTACTCCGTCTGTGGTTCAAATCAAAAGATTGGCTCAATTCCAGCTTATCATCCAGATTCATCCTGGCCTCCATTCTAGGTCTGAAACTCCAGCTCTGGCTGAAGTTTTGAGAACCGTTTAACAATAGAAGTGATCTATCATAGTTAACCTGCATGTTGGCTCCGATCGAGAACTTATTCTTGTCATACTTAAAGTCCTTCATCAAACCTCCACTTCCACTCAGCATCCAGTTACCGTCTGTGTTAACAGGTCTGCTAGTCTGCACACCGTTTTCATCAATTGTTCGGGCTCTGGTTATGAAATTGTTTCGGACAGAGACGTACACGTTACCATTATAGTTGATAGATTTCTTATTGTCGAATTTTCTGTAGTTCATGCTAAGCGTATTGGCTACCGTGGGCTTTAGGGATGGGTTCCCATAAGAAATAAACAGCGGATTTGTATTATCCACTACGGGTTGCAGGTGGGTTGCCGAGGGCTCCTGCAGATTTACATTGTAGCTTAAATTAAATTGCTTCCAGTTGACATTGAGGTTAGGAAATACATAATAGTAGTTCTGTTTAATGTCGGGGATAATCTGAAACCTGTTGTTGATGTTTAATGCAGTAAAGCGGAGACCAGGCTGAAGCGTTACATCCTTAATCTTCCATTTAAGGCCTGAGGTAAGATAATTTCGCCATCCCCTTCTATCGAGTCCGTTCGACAGCCCCGGTACAATCGTATCATACGCTCCGGTTTCGGGATCTGCCAGGTACGTGGCTAACACATTGTCATTGTTAAAATACTCTGAATTTAGCGTGAAGGTAGCACTTACTGCCTCATTGAGAGGCTCTGTGTACGAGAGCGTATTGTATACCTCAAAATCGTTCTGATCGGTATTTCGCAACTGATTGAGTAGAGTTGCTGTTGGGTCGGGCTGGTAAAAGATGTTTTCCGCTTCGTTAATTTGGTCCTGTAAAGAAGCATACTGGTTCATTCTGTTGAATAGTGTCAGTCGCCTTCCTTTCTTTTCGAAGCTGCGTTCGAAACTAAGGATGTTGCCAAAGCCCATGCCCTCTCCGCTTATATTTTCTTCATTGGTACTTTCATTCAGTCGGTTTCCGTTGTTCCGGAAGGTGTTCGTATAAGCGTTTTGGTTAGCGTTCTGGTAAGAGAATTGAACACTTGGATTTATACTTAAGGTAGTAAGGGGGCCGAGCTTCCATTCTATCTTTCCGCCAATTCGGTGGCTTTCGCTTCTGCTGATTTGCTTTCTGTTTCTACGGCTGTTGAGGGTGTCACTTTTCAGAAACTGCTCTGAATTGACCACCTGGTTCAGATCTTCTCTGCTGTCGCCAAAAAAGTACTGCAGGTTCACTTTGGTACCCCGCTTTGTTACCGTGTTGAAGTTGGCGCCCCCACCCGAAGACTGTTGTATACCCTGGCCCATACCTCCAAAAGAAATTCCGTTAACCCTGATTCCTCCCTCACTCGTAATCCCAATACTGTTAAAGCCGCTACGGGCAAAACCTCCTATTCTCCTGATATCGGCAAAGTCAAAACCGGCCCTGTTAAGGTTATTGGAGTACCCAATTATACTGACCTGCGAGGTGTCGCGGAACATATTGACAATACCCCCTACTTCATATCTTTCTTTTGTGCCCGCACCGCCATAAACTTTGCCGAAGGCCCCTTTCTTGATTCCCTTTTTAAAGGTCAGGTTAATTACCTGCGGAATTTCCATAAAAGGCATATCGGGGTCGCGGCGTAGCGCTTCCGGGTCGTTCATTACCTGTACTTTGTCGATCACATTTGCCGGCAGGTTGCGTGTGGCTATTTTAGGGTCGCTGCCAAAGAACTCTTTACCATCTACGAGTATCTTCTGTACTGACTTGCCATACACCATGATGTTACCCTCCTGATCGACCGTAACACCTGGCAATTTGCGTAACAGGTCTTCCACTAGCGCGGTGGGCAGGGTTTTGAAAGAGGAGGCATTAAATTCAAGTGTGTCGTTCCTTACCAGAACCGGGGGAGTTTCAGCTACAATCAGCACCTCATGAAGCAGGTTAGACGACTGTTCCATGTTGATGACACCAAGGTCGAGCGATGTCTGGTCCGGTGTGAGCTTGAATTCCTTTCTGTATACTTTAAAGCCCATCATGGTAATTACTACCCGGAGCTGATTGTCCAGCGGAAGACCAGGGACACGGAAGCTGCCTTTCTCGTCGCTCATCCTGTATGTTACCATTACAGTGTCTGCAGCTGTATACACAGCGACTGTGGCGTAAGGGAGAGCTCCTTTGGATGTTTCATCAAGGAGTATGCCTTTCAACTCCCCTTTCTGACTTTGGGCCTTCAGTTCCGGAATAAAAAACGAGAACAGGAACAGACCTGAGAGCAGCATGTATTTCATAGAGAATAGGTTAAGTTTGCTTTGCAGGCAGACAGGAAATCTGCATACAAACTTTACCGCAGATCTATTGACAACCTAAATAGTACTACAAAATACATATACTTTATATATATTAAAAATAAGATATTGGTGCTTCACTTTTTTGGACTGGGTATATTGAAGTTTTTTAACGCGCAAAGGTTGTCAATTACAGGTATAGAGGTTGTTTTCAAGTATACATCTGATCCGGAAAGAATTTATACTTCCTGCTTGTGTACGCTGCTCGGACTACGTGTAAGAGCAGCCTTTTTGAAACAAGCCGTGCTACATAAAAAAAGCAGGAGGCTACTTCTTTGAAGAGTGACCTCTTGCATTCATATCAGGCTAGAGGAAAATAATGAAGCGCTTTTGCAGCAGGTATAGCTTGGTTTGCGGTGAACTTTGCCCTTGCCCGGGAGCACTTCTCCCTCTGTTTCTACCTGGAAACCCTTGCCTGCAAAGTAGCGCTGAATGTACTCCTTCACACCCCGGGCGCGCTGCTCACTCACCCGCTGCTTGGCCGCAGGCTCGTCGTAAACATCGGAATAGCCTTTGATCACAAAGAATACTCCTTCTGGCTGCTGGCGCAGGAAGCGCGACAAACCAGCCAGTTCGCTCAGGCTCAGGTGCACCCGGTTGAACTCGTTGTAAAGCACCAGCGACGGGGCAGTGGTGCGCACGGGACTTTTTACAGTTGGCGTTTCCGAAGCAGCTACGGCTTTTTGCTCCGGCGGATTACAAATCTGGGTTCATCATACTACAAGATTGCGAATCCGAAAAAGCAGCGCTTTTGCCTGTCTTCTTTAAAGCTGTATACCAATAACTTACTTCCTCAGGCCTGAGACAAAGGTATAGCCGGACAATACGCACAAACTGCTGCCGGGCTATACCCTGGCCCAGGGGCTTTTGCCTGCCGCCCTGAGCTTAAAGTAGAGCAGTAGCAGGTAGATCATGTCGAAAACAAAGATGCTCACATACAGCAGAATCAAAAAGTATGACTCAGGGAAGTATAGGTAGAGCAGTACGGACGGAAACACAGTGCCAACCATCTTGCAAAGCGCAATATAGAGCGACTGCCCAGCGTGGCTGTTTCGCCTTAGCAGCAGGTGTATGAATAGTATGGACATGAGCAGGTTCTGGCTGAAGGCCGCATACACCCCGTTCAGGTCGTTAAACTCGCGCGACAGGAGCAAAATAAACAGGAAGGACAAGAGCAGGGTGAGCAGAAAGGCGGGGTAGAAGAGCCTGCCGGGCAGATGCTCCGGAAATTCCTTTCTCCCATACATAAGGAACTGTACCAGAATGCCGGCATCCAACAAGAGCCAGGCATAATCGATGTAGAGCTGCGGTTTGCTGTGAGGATGCACGAAGGAAAAGATAAACTCCCAGGAGAGGTTTGCGCAAAGCGCCACCACCGGCATGCCGTAGCTTTTGTCGAGAAAGCCCCGCCGAAGGATGAGCAGGTACGCCAGCGACCAAAAGATGCCACTGCATACTTTCAAGATAACATCCACAGTTGGGTCTACCTCCAGCGGGTTCTGTAGCATGTGTGTTCGTTTAAGGTATAATAAACGGCTTTTTCCCTGTTACAGCGTAAACAGGTACTGGCGCTTGTGCTGCGGCACTAACAGCTTATACTACCTGCCGCCGTGGTTGTGGGCCACCCTTCCAGGAATTTAAAAGTAGCATGTTAGTTGCTTACGTAAAGTTTAGGCAGTTTTGTAGCTGTTGTTGGTGAAAAAGCCGGCAACGGTGAAAGCATTTATATACATGAATAATGGGTGATTCAACAAATATTTGTTTGTCTTGTGGCTGCTGTTGTGATGGTACCATGATTGGTTTTGTACAGCTTGACCGGGAAGAGTTGCCTGCATTGACTGAGCTAGTGGATGTTGACAATGCAAATGGTGAAGGGTTCTTTCTTCAGCCTTGCAAAAAATTTTGTGATGGTTGCACTATCTATTCCAGAAGACCGAAACAATGTGCCCGTTTCAATTGTGAACTCTTGAAATCCGTCGAGCAAAAGGAGCTGGATTATGATTCGGCTGTTGAAATAGTCGAGGAGCTTAAACAGAGAAGGATCTCTATAGAAAAACAGTTGGCGCTACTGCAGATCGAAATTCAATCCCAATCCTTTTACTTTAAAATGGTCGGACTGAAAAACCTGTTTCAGAAAAGCGAGCCTGCATCATTGACGCAAAACCACCTGAATTTGAAATCGGATCTCGAGCAACTCGACAATCTGCTGTCGAAAAGATTTGGTGTCTCCATTTTCTAAATAGCGGATTGGCGTTTGCATAAAAGACCTAACCCTGTCACTGCTTTTCTTAGTGACAATGCTACTTGTGTGCCGACTACTTGAACTTAACACCTGATGTGGGGTTTAGAAGCAAGAAGCCTGGAACGGTGGTAATGCACCAAAGTACTACGCTATATCATATGTGTAGTAGCATTTTTACAGTAAATTTGAGCCAATTATACTAGGGCTTATCACGATACAAATATTATGGAAGACAATAAAGTGCTGAATTATATTGAAGAGGTATTAGAGAACATGCCAGCTGACTGGTTACGGCTAACCACCCATCGACTGGATATTTATAATGAACAACTGGCTAAAACCGAATTTCTGGAGCAGTTCGAAAGCCTGTTTAAAGACCGTAATGCGGAGACAGCAGCTCTCAGTGCTTTACCTACAGCTTTCGACTACATTCGGTTAGGGCACCCGCTATCTTCAGTGCTGGAGTGGGCAATTGCCAGCTTGCACAACCTGAAGCCGGAACATGTCATCAGTTTCTCCTCCCGTACGATGCCTGTTTTGGCCGTTCTAAGGAAAAACTTACTAGCGCATAAGAATACCCGCATCGTTTATACCGGTGCCTTACCGGCATTTTTTGACGCCGAAGTACTCGCGCGTGTTTATGGGTATACGTTCGACCTGGAGCATGTTGGGAATTTGGGAGAGGTTTCTGAGTATGACGGCAGTACCATTTTATTTTCACAAGAGGATGAAGTTGGCCAGGCTAATCTCACCCCAGCAATTGACTTCTATGTAAGTGTTCATGCTCACCTTGGAAGCATTATACTGGTAAATGGCGAGCAGAACAGTGGTTATATCTCAGAAATTCAACACGTTAGAAGAAGAGAGAGCATTGCCATGACGCCGGCCAATTGCTTCGCTGCCCTGCAGCTGCTGATAAAGCAGCCTCCTTTACATCAGGAAAAGCAAAATGCCGCGGCTAACAAAGCAAAGGTAGTGGATCTTATTAAAGGGATCACAGGCACAAACTCAGAAGCTTTGATCGGTTCCTCCGGACTGTCTATGCAATATGCGATCATGATGGGACTCGTTCATGATGCCCTGGAAAAACACCCTGGAAAAGACATTAAGTTTGTTGTTCCTCCAAATTGCTATGGCGGAACAAACGACCAGGCCAGGCGGGTAGCAGCTTGCCTGGACAATGTGGAAGTGGTGGATTTACTGGTCGACAGGGATCATGATATGGTTCAAAGCATTGACACCGTGCTGGAGAAAATTGCCAGCCTGGATGCTGTCCCTTACATTATCGCTGAAATTCCTACAAACCCAAGGGTGGAAGTTCCGGATCTTGTTAAGTTAAGGGAGGTGCTAAGCAAAGAGCGTAAGACGCCAACCGGCCAGGTTGCGGTTGATCCGGTTTTCATTTTAGATCAAACGTTCTGCCCTAATGTTCAATTTGTAAGCAAGGACGGAATACTCTCCCCGATAAGGACCATATCTTATGCGAGCGGATCGAAATTTCCGAGTGGCGGAAAAGCGACAGCCGGCTACTGTGTAGCAAACACAAAAGCGGAGGCCTTGCTGGAAAAAATAGATACCCACTTAAGACTTTGCGATAACGAAGCGACGGATCTTCAAATGGAAATACTGGCAGAACAGCTGCCATCCATGAATCAGAGAATTGCAGATGCTTACAAGAATACGCGTGCGTTTGTAAACTTCATAAAGGATACGCTGCCGGAGGCGAAAATCAATTTTGTTTCAGAAGAGTTGGCACAAGAAGGATTCACGCCATCCGTGTTTTCACTGGATCTTCCAACAAAAGGGAATACGCATGAAGAAAAGGAAACTTACAAGCGGGCGTTAAATGATAAACTGATCAACATGATGATCGGTGAAATCCCCCATGAAAGTAAATACTGTGTGAGTTACGGGCAGTTAAAGGGAAGTTACTGGACCATACCTGCCACCTCCACGCAAGGCACGACCAAAGAAGACGACAAAGATTACATTGCCCGGATATCTTTGTCTCCTGATTTGGACCTGGAGCTTCATAAAAAAGTCTTTAAGGACTTTGTAGAGCAGATATAAAGTTAGTGGAGGTGTGATCTTTGGCTAAGACTAATTGAAACATGCTTTAGCCAAGCTGTTGAGTTAAATTATCTGCTCATCCCATTTCCTGAAAGCAAAGGAGCCCTGTAAGCATTTAGCTTTCAGGGCTCCTTTGTTTATACATTTCCCTATACCGGAGCCAATCCTGTACGAGTGCCTTCAAAAGTGGAACAGAAATGCTATGGGCAATAGAGAAGAATAAGATAAAAGAAGTGCCACTTAGTTTAGGAACATTGTGTTTTGTCCGACCTGAAGCTTCCGATATTATAATATCAAATTAAATAAAAATATAATTATAAAAATCACTTAAATATAAATAATATTAAATATATTTATATATGTTTTACTGAAGCTATAAAATAAACTGCTTATGGACTTTATTGATGTAATTAAAGCACTCGGCGAGAAAGTAAGTCGAATGAAGGACACAATACAAACTGAGGAAGCAACTAAGAATGCATTTGTAATGCCTTTTATCGCTGCCCTTGGTTATGATGTGTTTAACCCTCTAGAGGTAATACCTGAATTCGTTGCGGATTTAGGTATCAAGAAGGGAGAAAAAGTTGATTACTGTATCCAGAAAGATGGGCAGCCAATTATTATAGTAGAGTGTAAACATTGGAAGGAAGAATTAAATGTTCACAACTCCCAGCTTCATCGGTATTTCCATGTGTGCAGTACCCGTTTTGGTATTCTTACAAATGGTATAATTTACCGCTTCTACACTGACTTAGAGGAAGCAAACAAAATGGATAACAGGCCATTCTGGGAGTTCAACATTTCTGATATGAACGAGGCTGCTGTTCATGAATTAAAGAAATACCAGAAGAATGCTTTTGATGTAGATCAAATTGTAAATGCTGCGACTGAGCTTAAGTATACCCGCGAGATTAAGAAGATAGTCGGTTCAGAGTTTAGCAATCCTACGGAGGGTTTCGTTCGGTACTTTGCGAAGCAGATCCATACGGGTATGGTAACTTCTAAAGTGATGGAACAATTTACTCCCATGGTTAAGAAATCCCTTCAACAATATGTAAGCGAGCTTATAAGCGATCGATTAAAGTCAGCTCTCTCAAATGAGACTAACTCAACCAAAGAGGAACCTAAAGAAGAACAATCTCCAGCAGCTACCACTACTTCAGTTGTAGACAATGTATTAGAATATACAGACCTAGAGCGGGAAGGATTCTTTATTGTTAAGTCGATACTCAGAACCAAGATGGACGGTAATAGAATTTATTACCGCGACACACAGCGTTACCTCAACATTTTACTTGATGATAACATCCGCAAAACAATTTGCCGGCTGCACCTAAATGCCTCTAAGAAGTACTTAACCTGGACTGACGAAGCTGGAAAAGAAGCAAAAGTAGAAATTAGCTCTCTTGATGATATTTATGATTATTCAGAACAGCTAATCAACTCAATGCTGAGGTTTGAGAAGGTGGTTGAGCCGCACACATTATAATTAACTACACCAGCCTTGAACAAAAAAGCCCTGCAGATTTTCATCTGCAGGGCTTTTGTACCTTGGGCCGGAGTCGAACCGGCACGAGTGTAACCTCATTGGTGTTTGAGACCAACGCGTCTACCAATTCCGCCACCAAGGCATTTTGTTCTAGCCGGTTTCAGGTATAGCACCCTGGGCCGGAGTCGAACTTTTGTCCCTGAACTTCTATCAGGAACGGGTTGCAAACTTAGATAAAGTTTCCTGAATACGCAACAAATATTTTTTCTTCAAATAGTAGGTTTTCACCTCCTGCAGGGCCTCTTCTTTGATAACTCCATGAAGCTCAGGGTATCGCTGCAGCACCGGCAAAACATCATTTCCCAGCTGCGCCATCGTGCCCGTGCTCTTCTCCCCTATTTCGTGCAGCTTGGCGGCGTCGAAATCGAATTCCAGCTCCATCAGCTCTTCGTTGATCTCCATCATTTCCATCAGAAAATCGCCGGGAATCTCGTTTTTGCCGCCTTCCTCCAGCAGTCCGTGCTCCTTCAGGATGTACTGCATGCGCAGGTCCGCATCGCTCAGGGTGCGGTAAGCATTGGTGTTGAGCGTGGAAAGCTCCAGTATCCGCTGTTGCGTGCCCAGGTCCTCGTTGGCATAGAAGTCCGGGTGGTACTCGCGGCTCAGCTCGTAATAGCGAAGCTTGATCGCTTTCTCGTCCGGCAAAAAACTCTCAGGTATATGGTAAAACTCAAAGTAATTCATAGTTCGCAGTATTCGGTTAGCAGGTATAAAGTAAACAGTATACGTAGCAAAGGTACAGGAATTGCTGATCGTATACCTGTAAATATGTACTGCTACCTGGCTATACCTGCACCGACCGATGCGACCAGGCCTGCGGCTTATCGGCAAAAAGCGCTTTAGTAGCTTTCCATACCTGGCCAAATAATTCAGAGTCGCGGTAGTTGTTGAGGTGCTCCTCGGAGTCCCAGAGGCTGTAGGTGCTGTAGATATTCGGGTGGTTGAGGTCCTGCAGCAGCTCTACATGGTGGCAGCCCTCAAAAGCCCTGATCTTGTCTTTCGAATTGCGGAAAATCTCCAGAAAATCGCCGGTCTTCTCCGGCTGAAAGGTCATGCGTACGATGCGAATTAACATATTGAGTGATTTAGCGAATGAGTGATTGAGTGAGTTTTGAATGATTGCTAATTGGATAAATTAGCCACTCAGGCTCACTCCCAAAAATAAGCAATTAATAAATCCCTCATTCATACAACCACTAAATCACTCATTCACGCCATCACTCAATCCCTCATCCTCCCGGATAAAAGCGCACGTCAACCTGCGAGTCGAAGCCGAGGCCGAGCAGTTCGGAGGCGTTGCCTTTGTTGATGCCGATGCAGAGCTGGCCGAGGTGGTTATAGAGGCAGCAGCAGTCACCGTCTTCTACCTGGGTATAGTTCTGGTGGATGCGGCCCACCGTCTCGCGACCAAAGTGCACGGTGTAGGTACGACCGTGGGCGATGGTTTCCACGCTGTCTTTGGTGATGTTGGTGATCAGGTTGCCGTAGCGGTCCACATGGATGACGTGCCCTGTTACCGAGTGGTCGTTGAGGCGCAACTGGCGGTTCAGGAGCTGCTTGTAGCTCGTGGTGCGTTCGCCCAGCACATCGATGTCGCCACCCTTTGCCAGGAAGAGCGCGGCAGGAGCCAGCAGTTCTTTGGCCGGGAAAGGCAGTATATCTTCATCGGTTTGCAGTTCTACCACAATCTCGGCCTGCCCTTCGGTCAGCAGGGAGAGCAAGCCGTTGTCGGCCAGCAAAAAGTAGTGCCCTTTGTATTTTGCAGCATGATATTTGCCCTGTTTGCATCCGTGCGTGTCTACGGCGATCAGGTGCACGGTGCCTTCGGGAAATTCCCGGAACACAGACCCGATCACATACTCCGCCTGCGGGATGTTGAACGGCTCGATGCCATGCGAAATGTCCACAATCTGGGCCTGAGGCTGCAGCGACAGCATGGCGGCCTTAACGGCAGCCGCATAATGGTCGGTATAACCAAAGTCGGAGGTGAATGTAATTACAGCCATAGAGCGAACTATAATTTGTGTAGATTTGTCATCATTGTGTAACAATTTTAGCTAATTTACAGAATATATTACCAACGTACTATATAAGCTTAAACATTTGGTAGAGAAAGTAATAACTTTAGAGAACATCTCTCTTATCGATTTTCTGGGGACAGAGAATCAGAATATCAAGCAGCTTGCAGCCGCATTCCCGAGCAGCAAGATCATATCCAGAGGCAACGAAATCAAAATTCAGGGGCAAACGCCTGAGATAACCAAAATTCACGAGATCCTTTCTTCACTGATCGATCACTATCACAAGTTCGGAAAGATTACGCATAACAGCGTAAATAGATACCTTTCTTCTGATCCTTTTACGGATGAGGAAGTGATCGTGACTTCGCCGGACGTGATCGTGTACGGCAGCAAGGGCGGCATCATCAAAGCCAAGACGCCAAACCAGAAAAAACTGGTGGACCTGGTAGAGACTCATGACCTGGTGTTTGCACTGGGGCCTGCCGGTACCGGTAAGACCTATATTTCGGTGGCCATGGCCGTGCGCGCGCTCAAGAACAAGGAGGTTCGCAAGATCATCATTTCCCGCCCTGTGGTGGAAGCCGGCGAGAACCTCGGTTTCCTGCCCGGCGACATGAAGGAGAAGGTGGATCCGTATCTGCGCCCGATCTATGACGCCCTGGAGGACATGATCCCGATGGAAAAGCTCAAATACTACCAGGAAAACAAGATCATCGAGATCGCTCCGCTGGCCTATATGCGTGGCCGTACCCTGAGCAACGCCTTTGTGTTGCTGGACGAGGCGCAGAACACCACGCCGGCGCAGATCAAGATGTTCCTGACCCGTATGGGCCCTACCTCGAAGGTGATGATCAACGGTGACCGCTCGCAGATTGACTTGCCGCGCCACCAGCGCTCCGGCCTGATGGATGCCCTCCATACCTTGCGCGACGTGAAAGGCATTGGTTTCATTGAGATGCAGCCGGAGGACGTAATGCGTCACCGCCTGGTGCGCGATATCGTGGATGCCTACACCAAAGCCGACGACGAGCGCCTGGCTGCCAGACTTGAGGCTGAAGCCGCTGAGGAAGGCACACCAGTAGCGGTGAACGGTCGCAAAAGAAAGGTATAGCAGCTGATCGGATAACATAAGATGATTGAAGTGATACGTGCTGAACGCGAGCAGGATAGGTCTGCCGCGTTCAACATACGTGAACAGGTTTTTGTAGAAGAGCAGCAGGTTCCCCGCGAGGCCGAACGTGACCAGTTTGAGTCGACGGCCCGCCACTACCTGGCCACCTGCGAGGGTGTACCTTGCGGGGCCGCACGCTGGCGCCAGACGGAGCTAGGTATAAAGCTGGAGCGCTTTGCCGTGCTGGCCAGCTACCGTAACCGGCAGGTGGGTGCCGCGCTGTTGCAGGCCGTGCTGCAGGATGTGCAGGCTGACCATGCCGACAGCAAGGTATACCTGAATGCCCAGTTGCCGGCCGTTAACTTCTACAAGCGCCACGGCTTTGAAGCCGAAGGCGATATGTTCACCGAGTGCGACATACAGCACTACAAAATGGTGTATAAGGGCTGATGAAACGGTGGGCTCCCTACCCGTTTGTCCGCATTGCCCTTAGCTTTATAGCAGGTATACTCGTGTACCTGTACACAGGCAAAGAGTTCAGGTATAGCCTTGAGCTCTTTGCCTTTTTTGTTGCCCTATACCTGGTGCTATACCTTGTCTCACGCCGCTTGAAGTCAGCCGATGCCAACACGCTGGCAGGTATAGCCGGGCTTCTGTGTATTGCGGCCGGCGGTATATGGGTCACGCACCTACACACCGAGGCGCATTATACTGGCCACCTGAACAAGCTTGCCACTACGCCCGCTTATTATGTCGGTGTGGTGGATGATTATGTAGTGCAGAAACCCGGCTACCAGAATACGGTGCTGCAAGTGGAGCAGGTACAGGTAAACGGGCAGTGGCAGCCCGCTGAAGGCCGGGTGCAGCTCTCCGTTCCCCACGACTCCAACCGGGAATATGAAGTAAGCTACGGCGACCGGCTACTGATAAAAGGCGCGCCGCTGCCTGTAGCCCCGCCCGCCAACCCCAACCAGTTCGACTACCGTCAGTACCTAGCCAACAAACAGGTATACCACCGCCATTTCCTGCAGCCGCAGCAATACCAGTTTTTAGGCTCCGATCCGCCCAATCCGGTCTTACACTACAGCATTCAACTTCGTCGAAAACTGGATGCATTGCTTCGGGAATCCATGGAGGAGCGCCGCGAGTACGGCATCTCATCGGCGCTGTTGCTGGGTGTAAAGGACGAGCTGGACAATGAGATTCTACAGGTATACAACAACACTGGCACCACGCATGTGCTGGCCGTATCAGGGCTGCACGTGGGCCTGATCTATGGTGTGCTGATGTTGTTCCTGGTCTATGTGAACCGCACGCGCCACCAAAAAATTGCCGTAGCAGCTTTCCTGATCGCTTTTCTTTGGATGTATGCCTTTATGACGGGCCTCTCCCCTTCGGTACTCCGGGCGGTGGTTATGTTCAGTTTGGTAACGGTAGCGCGCACCTTCAGTCGTCGGCCTAACATCTACAACACGCTAGGTATAGCGGCCTTTTTCCTGCTGCTCTACGACCCCTACTACCTGCTGGACGTTGGGTTTCAACTGTCTTTCCTGGCTGTTCTCGGTATCGTATACCTACAGCCTTTGCTTTACAAGATCGTGACGATTGATAACCGGCTGCTGGATAAGGTATGGGCCTTGTTCACAATTTCAGTGGCCGCGCAGCTAATCACGTTTCCACTGGGTTTGCTCTACTTTCACCAGTTCCCGGTCTACTTCTGGCTGGCTAATTTAGTAGTCGTGCCGCTTTCTACGCTGGCGCTGTATACCGGTGTAGCGGCGCTGGCCTTCTCGTGGGTGCCTTTTCTGTCGTACCTGGCGTTCCAATCCCATTTCTGGTCCATCTGGTTCATGAACGAATTCACCATTCGGGTACACCAGCTCCCGCAGGCCCTGATCAATGGCATCGACATTAGCTATGCGCAGGCCTGGCTCCTTTACACCCTGATGCTCTTCCTGATTTTGTTTTTCGCCTACAAGCAGCTCCGCTACTTTGCTTTAGCTACCGTGGTGGTGGCCGTGCTGGCGGTGCAGGAAATCTTGGAAATAGATTCACAGCGGTACCAGCGTAGTCTGGTGGTCTACAACATGCGCAACGCCACTGCATTCAGCTTCCTACAGGGCCAGCAGGCAATGGTGGTCAGCAGCCAACCGCTGGCTCCTCAGAACTTCACTTTTAACATACAGCCCTACCTCTGGCATAAAGGTGTACCGCAGGCTGCAGCTTATACCTTTACCGATGCAGCGATTCCAGGTATAAACCACACGATCTTGCCAGACAGCAACAGCCTGCTTGTATGGCAGGGCAAACGCCTGCTCGTCGTTTCGAAACCGATTAAAGTACAGCCAAGGCAAGGTTTTGAAGTCGACTACCTGCTGCTCACCCAGAACGTGCGGGTAAGACCCGAGGAGCTACAGCCTTTCCGCTTCAAACAGTTGGTGCTCGATGCGTCTAATGCGCCTTGGTACCTGCAGCGTTTAAAGCCCCAATTAGTAGAGGCAGGTATAGCGTTTTATGATGTGACGGAAAAAGGGGCACTGGTTGTGGATTTGTAGGGGATGTCTGGATCAGGATTTTCAGGATTCAGATGCATAAATGTCATCCCCCTGCCCCCTTCTTTATCGAGGGCCCCTACCCCCAAGGGGGACTTTTGGCCGTTATCAATTTACAGGTATAGCTTTGTTGCTTCTGCAGTTTAGTATTCTCACTGATTATACCCATCCCCTACTCCCAAAGCCATTAACTTAAGCAATTATCAACTCCAGCTGTCATCTCGACGATAGGAGAGATCTGGATCCTTTCAAAGGTTATGCGCTAATTCAGATTTCTCCCAAGGGTCGAAATGACAAAAAAGGCCTTAAGTCGACACCTTTGCCCCCTGCCACTCTCAAGAGGGGAATTATTGACACTGCCATTTTAAGGTGTAAGCTTTGTGATGTCTGTAATTCTCTTGCTATACCGGGTCCAACCACCCCTGCCCCTCCTTATCCAAGGAGGGGAATCTGTAATTACTATGTTACAGGTATAAGCTTCGTGGCACCTGTCACAGTCCACTGGCAAGTATAGCAAGACTAACTTGCCCCGGATGCTACAAAGCAAGTATCCTGAGCCAGGTGCATTTTACGACACTCCACTGTTCGAGCGTTCAGCGAGTTTGGAGGGTCTTGACTTTTTTGCTTACTTTTTGTGTCAAGACAAAAAGTGAGTGCCCGCCGCACAGGCGAAGCTATAAAACAAATAAGGAAGCTATACCTACAAACGGCGTTAGCTACAAAGCTCCTATACCTATACCTAGGCCAGAGGCCCCACCATAGTAGACACGAGCGAGGACGCTCGCGCCAGCAGAACAGTCGCTAACATAGCAAATGCGAAAGCAACAAAAAACAAAAAGCGCTGCCCCAACAGGGCAGCGCTTTTTAGTTTAAGGTGAGAGAGTAAAATATCTTATTTCTGAGCTTTCGGACCTGTGGTGGCAGGCTGCTCGGTCTTGTACTTGCCATTAAACTTCTCGTACAGGTATTTCTGCTTGTCGTTCAGGTCGATCTTGCGGCCCTGGATGAAGGCGTGCGTCACATTATTGGTGCGCATGTCGAGGATATCGCCGGCAGAAACGACGATGGTCGCGTCCTTGCCAACTTCTACGGATCCTACCTCTTTGTCAACACCTAGGATCTTAGCCGTATTCAGCGTAATCGCTGATAGTGCCTGCTCTTTATCCAAACCGTGGGCTACGGCTGTACCGGCTATGAACGGCAGGTTACGGATACCGTGCGTGCTCAGATCATAGTCCAGGGCGAAAGGGATACCGGCCTGCTGCAACAGGTAGGGCGTTTTGTAGGGCATGTCCACATCCTCGTCAGAGCGGGAAGGCAGGGCGTGCACACCGGAGTAGATCACCGCGATGTTGTTGGCTTTCAGGAAATCGGCTACGGCCACCGCGTCACGGGCACCTACGACCACGATATCCTTCACACCGTGCTGCTTCACGAAATTCACCCCTTCGATGATCTCCTTGCCATAGTTGGCGTGCAGGTATAGCTTCTTGGAACCATCGAACAAACCCGTCAGCGATGAGAGCTTCAGATTCTCTCTTTCATTTTTGGCCTGCTTGAACACAGACGCATCGCGTAGCAACTGACTCAGTTCGGCGATGGCCTGCTCGCGATCCTGGCCCATACTGGCCATACGCGGATTAGGTGCCATACCTGTGTTGATGATCATGTTCGGCCAGCTCAGGTGTATCCCTACGTCAGCTTTCACAATGGCATCTTCCCAGTTCCAGGCGTCCAGCTGCACTACCGACGACGAGCCGGAAATGGTACCGCCCACCGGCGTTACCTGCGTCATCAAAACGCCGTTGGCCCGGATGGTTGGAGCGATATCGGAGTCAGTGTTGTAGGCTACCACGGCACGCACGTTCGGGTTGAACTGCCCCACTTCGCGCATGTCCAGGGTGGCACGCACACTCTCAATTTCGTTCAGACCCAGCTGGGAGTTCGGCTGAATCAGGCCCGGATAGATGTGCTGCCCGGCCACGTCGATCACCTCGTGCCCGTTGCGGTTGGCCCCGCTCATCGGACCTGCGTACGTGATCTTTCCATTGTCGAAACCAACGGCGGCGTTTTCTACCACTTTGCCGTTGCCCACGTGCAGGGTGGCACCTGAGAGCAGTATCGGCTTACTTTGCTTCGCGGCTGGCACCGGCACCTGCGCAACCGCAGGCACACTCAGCATAAGCGCCACGAAAGCCGAAATATATCTTTTGTGAATTTTCATCTTTTTGATTGTTAGATTGCTGCCTTGTTAAATTGTTGGTCCGCAGTGCGATTTTCACAATCCCCAAACAGCAATTTAGCCATTTAACAATTTAACAATTTAGTAAGCCATGTAGTCCTCTTCCGCGTGGTGCTCTACGTCCTCGCAGTGCACTACAGAAGCGCGGCGCATCGGCGGGCCCTGTGTTCTGGCACCAGTAGTTTTGGCCTGCAGCATCTTCTGCACCAGGCGCATGCGCTCTTTCTCCAACTCGGTGCGCAGTTGCGTGTCACGCGCCAGGTCGTAGTAGGCGATGCCGTCCACAAAGGTTTTCTCAGCACGGGCGTAGATCGAGAGCGGGTGGTTGTTCCACAGCACCACATCGGCGTCTTTGCCCACTTTGATGCTGCCCATGCGGTCGTCCAGGTGCATGAGTTTGGCAGGGTTCAAGGTCACCATTTTCAGGGCGTCCTCTTCGCTTACACCGGCGTACTTCACGCTCTTGGCAGCTTCCTGGTTCAGACGACGGGCCATCTCGGCGTCGTCGGAGTTGATGGCCGTGGTCACGCCCAGTTGGTGCATGATACCGGCGTTCTGCGGGATAGCGTCTTTCACCTCCATTTTGTAAGCCCACCAGTCAGCGAAGGTAGAGCCGCCGGCTCCGTGGTCGCGCATTTTGTCGGCTACTTTATAACCTTCCAAAATGTGGGTGAAGGTGTTTACTTTAAAGCCCATCTGATCGGCCACTTTGATCATCATGTTGATCTCAGACTGCACGTACGAGTGGCAGGTGATGTGGCGCTTGCCGTTCAGAATCTCCACCAGCGTCTCCAGCTCGATGTCGCGGCGCGGCTCGCCGGCAGCGGCCTTCTGCTTCTTCGATAGCTTGTTGTAGTTCTTCCAGGTCTGCTCGTACTCTTTGGCGCGCTGGAAAGCGTCTACGTATACCTGCTCCACCCCCATACGGGTCTGCGGGAAGCGCACGTTGTGTGCAGGAGCGCGGTTGGAGTGCTTCACGTTCTCACCCAGTGCGAATTTGATGAAGCCATCGGC
Organism: Pontibacter coccineus; assembly: GCF_030546575.1. Classification (GTDB taxonomy): domain Bacteria; phylum Bacteroidota; class Bacteroidia; order Cytophagales; family Hymenobacteraceae; genus Pontibacter; species Pontibacter coccineus. Next base: position 573,352 of record NZ_JAUOTN010000003.1, on the reverse strand, counting down.
ATTCTCCACAAACAGCTCGTCCGGACTCTTGCCCCAGCGAAGCTTGATGATAGCGGACTGACCACCGATCGGGTTGGCAGAACCGTGCAGCAATTGCGAGGTAGTTACGCCACCAGCCAACTGACGGTAGATGTTCGGGTCTTCGTGATTTATCACATCCATCATGCGCACTTCGGCGGTTACAGCCTGTGTGCCTTCGTTCACGCCTTGCAGCGCAATGTGCGAGTGCTCATCGATGATACCAGCTGTTACGTGCTTGCCTGTGCCGTCAATCACGCGGGCGCCCGACTCGCTCAGGTTCTTGCCTACTTTCGCGATCTTACCGTTTTTCAACAGTACGTCCGCATTCTGCAGCACACCTTCTTTCTCGTTCGTCCATACCGTGGCATTCTTGATCAGTACCGTTTCCTGCTTGGGCAGCTCAGCCTGACCGAAGGCCTGGAATGGATAGATCATGTTGCCCAGTTCAATCGCCTGCTTTTCTTTAGCGGCGTCTTTCTTGGCTTTCTCGGTCATGGCTTCGGAGAACTTAGCCGACCACTTCACCAGCGTGGCGTCCGGCAACTGGCCCTCGCCCTGCAGGTTCTTATCCGCGTACCAGCCGCTCAAACGGATGGCTTCTTTGCTTTTCTTGTCTTTGTTGAACGACAGCGTCACCAGGTTGCCGCTCACAGAGATTTTGCCTGTCACGGTGTCCTGACCGATCACTTTCAGCTCCGGCTTCTCAGGCGTACCGGCAATCTGCAGCTTGCGCTCCGGCTGCTGCCCTATCTTTAAGGTATACACGCCACGGTAATCGGCTGGCACTTCGGTGATCTTGTATTGGTTGCCCTGCACCCAGTTCTCCAGGATCACATTGTCCTCGGCAAACAGGCTGCCGCTTGTGATGATGAAGTTGGCCAGTTTGCCTTTGTCGAGGCTACCTATGTGCTTGTCGGCCTTTAAAAGCTGCGCCGGTGTAGCGGTTAGCGCTTTCAGGGCTTCTTCTTCTGACAGACCATACTCAATGGCTTTGCGCAGGTTGGGCAGGAAGTCTTTTTTGTCTTTGAGGTCGGCTGTGGTGAAGGCGAACGGTATACCTGCCTTCTGCAGCGCGGCCGGGTTAGCCGGAGCCATTTCCCAGTGCTTCATGGCGTCAAGCGGCACACGGCGGGCATCATACGGATCCTCCACGTTGAAAGCCTCCGGGAAATTCAACGGAACGATAACCGGGGCATTGGTCGCCTTGATCTCTTTGATCATCTGGTACTCATCGCCGCCACCTTTGATGATGTATTGTTTTTTGAACTCATCGCCTACCTTGTCGGCACGCAGCATGTTCAGTTTGCTGTTGGCCTCGAATATTTGCGGGTAGTTGTTGGCGCCGGTGAAAGCAGCCAATGAAATGTTCTGCTCTCGGCCCGGGTTCATGTTGTTCCACTGCGCATCCAGGTAAGTCTGGCGCAACAGGGCAATAGAACCCATCAGGGAGTTGGGGTAATCCTGCGGCGAAGATCCCTTTTCGAACGACAGTGCAGCAGCTGCCTTGTCGAGCAGGATCACCTCGTTTTCGCGCTTGTCAGCCAGTGTTACCAGCGTGGCCGTACCACGGGCAATGCCGTCGCGGTGCACCGCCAGCACCGTACCGAAGCCCAGCTTGCGCAGTTCCTCGGCCTGCTTCTTGTCTACTTTAAAGAGCTCCACGGCATTGGTTTCCGGGCGGATGGCCTGGTTCCAGTTGTAGGCGCCCTGCTTCGTGGATTCTTCCTGCGGTGGTGCGGTCCAGCTGCGGCGCTCTGCCTTTACCTCTGGCAGGCCATAGCTGGTGAACATATCCACCAGTCCCGGGTAAATGTGCTTGCCTTTGGCATCGACTACTACGGCGCCAACCGGCACCTGTACTTTGGTACCCACAGCTTCTACCTTGCCATTGCGGATCAGGAGGGTCGCGTTTTCGATTTTGGTTTTGTAATCGGTGTGGATGGTGGCGTTGGTAAGCGCTACCAGCCCGGTGCGCTCGTCATACACGCCATTGCGCGGAAAGGTCTCCTGCGCCATCGCACTACCTGCTGCTCCCAGTGCCAGGCAGGCTGCAATGGTTAAGATTTTTCTCATTGTTCTGTGAAGGTGAAGTAGAGGTTAGTTTAGGTTTAAACACACAATATAGACATCTTCACTTTAAAATTCCTTGTAAAACTTCATAAAATATTCAGGATCAGCCTCCATATACTTTATCTAATATAGAAACGTCCATAATCTACAGGTACAGTACCCCGGTATAGACCAGAAACGCTGCATTACGTATGTACTTCTGATATTTTGAGAACCCTTGTAGAAACAATGTTTGCATGCGCCTATACCTATACCTCACCTCTCTGCTTCTGGCACTTTTCCTTCTGAAATCATCTCCTTTACTGGCCCAGGAGCAGACGGTGGAGAACAAAACAGTTGATCCGCCCAAGCCGGACATGCGCAGCGTAAAGGGCCTTATACCTGCTCCCGTCATTTACTATACCCCCGATACCAAGTTTGGCTTCGGTGCTTCCCTGTTGGGTTACTTCCGCCTGCGCAGCTACACCGACACCACCTATACCCGCCTCTCGCTGGCACGCCTGGTGGTAGACTACACCCTGAACAAGCAAACGGACCAATGGCTGAGCTGGAACATTTTTACGCGTGAGGAACGCCTGATGCTGCGCGGCGAGCTGCGCCACCGCATCTATACCGACCGCTTCTACGGCATCGGCAACGACACTCGCAAAGAGGACCGCGAGCTGTATGACTACGACATGATCAGCGCCAAAATAGCGGTACTCAAACATGTGGGGTTCCGTAGTTTTTTAGGCCCGGACCTGCAGTTCACCGAGTATTACGACGTGAAGCTGGAAGAGGGAAGTCAGCTGCTTTCGCAACAGATACCGGGTTACAAAAAGGGCCGTAATGTGGGCCTCGGCGCCGTTTTCCTGATCGATCACCGCAACAGCACCTCCTACCCGAGCAAAGGCTTTTACTTGGAGCTATCGGGTTATCATTTCGGCAAGACATTCGGCAGCGACTTCCGGTATAACAACATCAACTTTGAATTTAACCGCTACTACGGCCTGGGCAATGACCGCGTGCTGGCCACCAACACCATGCTCCGCCTTAACAAAGGGGATGTACCGGTACAGCGCCTGGCCACCGCCGGGGGGGACAAGATCCTGCGCGGCTACGCCCGCAACCGCTTCCACGACGATCACTTCGCAGGCACACAGGCAGAATACCGTTTTCCGCTGTTCTGGCGCCTGGGCGGGGCGGCCTTCGCAGGTATAGGTGACGTGTTCGACAAGCCCTCCGACATCAGCCTCTCGACTGTGAAATACTCCGTAGGAGCCGGCCTACGCTACGCCATTCGTCCCGATCAGAAGCTCAACTCCAGGCTGGATGTAGGGTATGGACGGGAAGGGATTAATATCTATCTGATGATCGGGGAAGCGTTCTAGGAGCAGGATTTACAGGATTAAAAGATTCTCAGGATTCTCAAGCATAATTGATCTGCTCTTCCCTTCATGGAGGGCTCCTGGTCCTAGAGGGGAGAACTTCTGCTACTGCCAATTTAAGGTACAGGCGTTGTAGTTAATCACCCCATCCCGGCCTTCCCCTAACAACAGGGGAAGGAGCGGTGCATGATTGACATGCCCCTGCCCATCTTAAGAGGAAGATCAGGGAACGATTAACATCCCCCTACCCCCTTCAAAGGGGGACCTTTTGGCCATTGTCAGTGTCAAGTATAAGTCTTATTGCGAGTGTCACAGACCACTGACAGGTATAGCAAGGCTAACTAGCCCCGGAAGCTATGGAACAAACAGCATCTGCCCGGTGCATAATCGACGATTTTGTGTTTGAGCGGTCAGCGAGTTTAAAAGCGTCTTGACTTTTTTGCTTACTTTTTGTGTCAAGACAAAAAGTAAGGCCCGCCCGGCCAGGGCAAGCTATAAAACAACACAGGTTGCTATACCTGCAACAGCCAGTAACTACAAAGCAATCCACCCCCGCCAGCCAGACGAAAAAAACCACCTTTTCATTAGCAGATTTCCCTGAAACTTCCCTACATTTCTACTGGCAAAGTCCTGCTTTACAGCTGTTACAACACAGAACCTGCCCCTCACCCTATACCTTATCAGCTTTATGAAACCACATGCACTTGCCAGCTGCTTGCTGGGGCTCTGTTTGCTGTTGGGCACGACTAACCGTGTTCTCGCGCAGGATCAACAGGCCGATGCTATACCTGATACCACCCCACCTAAAGCGGAGAAAACGCGAGGCCTTATACCTATCCCGGTGCTCTACTATACCCCCGACACGAAACTCGGGTTTGGGGCGGCCTTGCTGGGGTTCTTCAAACTGAAAAACAGCGAGAACGAAGGCTATACCCGTCTCTCCACCGCGCGCCTGATAGTCGACTATACCTTGCGCAAGCAAACCGACCAACTCTTGGACTGGGCCATTTTCACGCGCGATGAAAAATTCCTGCTGCGTGGCGAGTTGCGCCACCGGGTATACACGGACCGCTTCTATGGCATCGGCAACGACACGCCGCTATCGGACGAAGAGATTTATGAATACGACTATGTGAGCGCACGCCTGGCTGCCTTGAAAAAAGTGGGCACACGCACCTTCCTGGGGCCGGACTTCCAGATCGCAAACTACTACGACCTGCAACTTAACCCGATCAACGAAGATCGGGAGAGCCAGCTGCTCTCCCAGCAAATTCCAGGCTACAAGGGTGGGTTGAACAGCGGCCTGGGGCTTGTCTTTCTGCTCGACAGTCGTGATAACGTGGCTTTTGCCAGCAACGGAACTTACCTCGAGATGTCGGGCTACCGCTTTGGCAGCACACTTGGGGGAGATTTTGGCTACAACAACTTAAACCTCGATTTCCGCAAATATTTCCAGCTGAAGCCGAACCATATCCTGGCACATAACACCAGTTTTAACCTCAATAGCGGCGACATACCCGTCATGCGCATGGCCATGGCCGGAGGCGACCGCATCCTGAGAGGCTACGCCAAAAACCGCTTCCTGGAAGACAACTTTGCCGGAACGCAGCTGGAGTACCGTTTCCCGCTGTTCTGGCGCTTCGGCATGGCGGCTTTTGCCGGTGTGGGCGATGTGTTCGACGAACCAAGGGATGTGAGCTTCTCCACTTTGAAATATTCCATCGGCTCGGGATTGCGCTATGCCCTGAACCCGGAGCAAAAACTGAACATCCGGGCTGACATTGGGTATGGGCGTGAAGGCGTGAATTTTTATGTGATGATCGGAGAAGCGTTTTAATAGATGAAGTAGTGCCTTGAAATGAAATTGACAAAGTACATATTGCCTGTTTTCCTGTTTATAGAAATACCCTATATCTGGCATGGACTATACAGCGCCCAGTTCCATGCGTATGACGACAATTTCGGCATTATACTTCATTGCTTTTTCGTTACAATTCTCACTTTGCTTGCTATCATTGGCTTAACCATCTATAAATGGCCCTTAGTCAGGCAACAAGCCCTCATCATCATGTACTGGTTCCTAACTGCCTCCCCTATTACCATTTTTCTTGTGGTTATAAATTACAAAGCTGTTTTCGGCAGCGGGCTGGCGCTTTGATCTCTGCCTCCAGTTCGCCTGATCATACCTATGCTGAGGCTATACAGAATGGGATTCCGTCTAATTGCGACAAAATTTGCCTACATTAAGTAGAAAGTAGCGTAAATTTGTCTGCAACAAGCCTATTCGCTCCTAAAGCATGCCCAAGCTGTTTCCGCTCCCTTCTCCCCTGCTCCAGAAAACTATTTTCATTGCCTTTGTACTCCTGATCCTGTTCACATCACTACTCGATTCGGCGATGGCTTTGGGGGCAGGTTTGGTGGTTGGGCTGCTATTGGGCAATCCGTTTGAGGCGCATACCGGTAAAATCTCCAAATACCTGTTGCAGGCGGCAGTGGTAGGCCTGGGCTTCGGAATAGACCTGTACCAGGTGGCTGAAACAGGGCTCGTTGGGGCAGTCTATACCCTGGTGTCGCTGACCACCACCATGGGGGTTGGCCTCTTGCTTGGCAGGGTTTTCGGTACCCCGTCCCGCCTCACGCACCTTGTCTCGTCAGGCACGGCCATCTGCGGAGGCAGCGCCATTGCAGCGGTGGCACCGGCCATCAAGGCCAACGATCAGGAGATTTCTATAGCGCTCGGCATTGTTTTCGTACTCAATGCGGTGGCGCTTTTTGTTTTCCCGCCCATCGGAAATGCACTTGGCCTGTCGCAGGAGCAGTTTGGCACCTGGGCAGCCATTGCCATACACGATACCAGCTCGGTGGTAGGCGCCGCCACGCGCTACGGCGACGAAGCCCTGCAGATCGCCACCACCCTCAAGCTGACCCGGGCGCTTTGGATCGTGCCCCTGGTGCTGGTCTCCAGCCTGCTGTTCAAAGACGGGGAAAAGAAACTCAGCATCCCGACCTTTATATTGCTTTTCGTCCTGGCTTCGGTCATTAGCACGTTTATACCTGCCATGGAAGCTGTTTCTCCCATCCTCGTGATGCTGGCCAAAAAAGGACTGCTGCTCAGCCTTTTCCTGATCGGTGCTAACATCAGCCTAAGCGCGTTAAAAGCCATCAGTCCAAAGCCTTTCTGGCAGGGCCTTCTTCTTTGGCTTTTTATTTCGGTGACTTCGTTGGCCGTTATCTACGGATTAGGCTAAGCCTGGCACATAATAGACAAAAGCTATCACACCATAAACTTAATTGATTTGATCTATATAGCTAGGGGCTATACTTTTGAGGCATTCAAACACAGCAACCTCAAAACCCTTGGATATGAACAGCGAAAATCAACCTGCCAAATTAACCACCGCTTCCGGTAAGCCTTACTACGAGCACGAAAACAGCATGACCGCCGGTCCACGTGGCCCGATTCTGCTCGAAGACTTTATCCTGCACGAAAAACTGGCGCACTTTAACCGTGAGCGCACCCCAGAGCGTGTGGTACACGCCAAAGGCACCGGCGCTTACGGCTCCTTCACGGTTACCCACGACATCACCCGATATACAAAAGCCAGGCTGTTCAGCGAGATCGGCAAAGAAACCCGCGTTTTTCTGCGCTTCTCGACAGTAGGCGGCGAAAAAGGTAGTGCCGACTCGGAGCGCGACCCACGTGGCTTCGCCCTGAAGTTCTATACCGAGGAAGGTAATTGGGACCTGGTGGGCAACAACACGCCGGTGTTCTTTATCAAGGATCCGAAAAAATTCCCGGACTTCATCCATACCCAAAAGCGCGACCCGCGCACCAATACCAAGAGCGCCACCATGATGTGGGACTTCTGGTCCCTGAACCCGGAGAGTCTGCACCAGGTGGTCATACTGATGAGCGACCGCGGCACCCCGTTTTCTTACCGCCACATGCACGGTTTCGGCAGCCATACCTTCTCCTTCATCAACAAAGAAAACGAGCGTTTCTTCGTGAAATTCCACTTCAAGACGCTGCAGGGCATCCGGAACTTCACCGACTCCGAAGCGACTCTGATGAAGGGCATGGACCCCGACCAGGCGCAGCGCGATTTGGTAGAGGCCATCGACCGGGGCGACTTCCCGCGCTGGGCCATGAAAGTGCAGATTATGCCGGAGGCCGAAGCCGCAACTTACAAGTGGAACCCGTTCGACCTGACCAAGGTATGGTCGCAGAAAGACTACCCGCTGATCGATGTGGGCGTTTTGGAGTTGAACGAGATTCCGGACAATTACTTCGCGCACGTGGAGCAGGCTGCTTTCGCTCCGGCGCACCTCGTGGACGGCATCGGCTTCTCGCCTGACCGCATGCTGCAGGGCCGCATCCTGTCTTACCCGGACTCGCAGCGCTACCGCATTGGAGCGAATTACGAGCAGATTCCGGTAAACCGCTGTCCGTTTGCGGTAAACAACTACCAGCGCGACGGCGCCATGCGTGTGGACGGCAACGGCGGCAGCACCCCCAACTATTTCCCGAACTCTTTCGACAACATCAAGGCAGATGAAACTTACAAAGAGCCGGCGCAAAACCTGGGCACCAACGTAGTGGCCGACTGGTACGACCGCAACGCCGAGGGCGAGAACGACCACTATACCCAGCCGGGTGACCTGTTCCGTTTGATGACGCCGGAGGACAAGAAAAACACTATCAGCAATATCGTGGGAGCCATGCAAGGTATAGACGGACCGAAGCGGGCAGAGATTATAAACCGTCAGCTGTGTCACTTCTTCCGCGCCGACATCGGTCTTGGACTGGGTGTTGCGCAAGGCCTGGGCGTTGACGTAAGCGCCCACACGGGCGGCGTGCAAGCGCACTAAGTTGACACGCTATTTTGTGCTATGGAAAAGCCGGCCCCGTGCCGGCTTTTCCTGTTTCAGGAACCCTGGTCCCCTCCATACCCCCCACGGTCTTCGCCGGGCTTGCAAACACTTTGTTTCGCTATACCTGACCCGTTTCGACCTGCCTGTGCTACTGTCAACTTTCCCGGAACCTAAAGCCGCTGAGAATTGTATTAAAACTTATACATGAATAAATGATCATGTATTGCAATTACCTATTATTAACACGCGCATGAACGACCTAAAAGTAAGGGTAGACAAGAAGAAGCTGGAACGAACGGCCTATGTACTCAAATGCGTGGCCCACCCGGTGCGTATCAGCATCATTGACTTACTTGAGCAGCAGGACCAGCTCACCGTGAGCCAGCTGCAGGAAGTGCTGGAAATCGAGCAGTCGCTCCTCTCCCATCACCTCACCAACATGCGCGACAAGGGTCTGGTGGAAACCCGTCGGCAGGGCAAAAATGTGTTTTATTTTCTGACAGATTCCAGCATCTCCAACATCATCGATTGCATTAAGGGCTGCAAACCGGTACAGAAGACAGCATAGTAAAATGAAATTATTTTCATATCATTACTTTTTAAACTGAACTCCCAACGGAGCCGATGCACTGAAAGCTTCTTGCAAACGTTTATTTAACATAGGTCAAACCGCAACCTCCATGAAACTATTCCTGATAAACTTACTGGCAGCTGGCTTACTGAGCTGCAGCAGCCCACAGCAGGGCGATGCTAAAGTGAAAACCATATCTGCCACCGAATACAAAGCCCATCATGAAAAGATCGACAACAAAGAAATTATGCTGGTTGATGTGCGCACTGCTACTGAGTTTGCGGCAGGACACCTCGAAAAGACGCAGCACGCCGACTTCCTGAGCGGGGAGTTTGAAAAAGAAATGCAGCATTGGGACAAAGACAAAACCTACTACCTGTATTGCGCCAGCGGCAACCGCAGCGGAAAAGCGGCCAAACTGATGGAAGAAGCCGGTTTTAAAAATGTCTATAATATCGGGGGGTACCAGAACCTGAAAGCGGCCGGTCTTCCGGTAAAAGAATAGTAGGGGCAATTATTACAGCAGCATGAACGTCACATAGTATTTACACGTACCTTTACATGACTTATTTGATAACATGCTGTTGATGTACCCCTCTTACCAAACGATATTTTCCTCTGATTTCTACAAGATACAGATTGACCGGGAAAATAATTTATTGCTGGCCGAGTGGCTGCGGGGCGTGAAACACGAAGAAATGGTCATAGGCGGTACCAAATTATACGAGACCCTCCGTGACACCGGCATCACCAGAGCAGTAGCCAATGCGGAACGTCTGATCTTGCTGGACGCACCTACCAAGGAGTGGATGTCTAAACATTTCTACGAATTGCTTTCCCAAACCCCACTTGAGAAGCTGGCCAGAGTACTGCCAAGCAGCCTTTTCGCGAGGTTGTCCCTCGAGGCAGTCGCTACCCGCGCTGAGGCGCTAAGCATCAACCGGTTCCAGTTCAAGAACTTCTCCAACCAGAAAGACGCCCTGATCTGGATTAACGAGTAGAGCGACAACTCTGATCCCAAAGATGCCCGCCTGCGACACAAACCCCTGTTAGCCGCCTTTCTGATTCCCGAACTAACCGGTTCTATATAGAAAAACGGCTATACCTGATCCGGAAAAATTTATATCACAAACTTGCAGTATAGCTATGCCTTAATGTAACTTGTGGTGCAAAGGAGAAAGGAATAGGGACATGCGCATACTACACACGTCAGACTGGCACCTCGGCCAGCGACTCGTCAACCTCGAACGAACCGAAGAACACCAGCATTTCCTGGACTGGCTCCTGCAAACCATTGAAGCCGAAAAAGTTGACGTGCTGCTAATGGCCGGCGATGTGTTCGACACGGGCGCTCCCTCCAACACCGCCCTCAAACAATATTATAATTTCCTGACGAAGGTATGTGCCACTTGCTGCCGCCACATCATCATCACGGGCGGCAACCACGATTCGGTTTCCACGCTCAACGCACCCAAAGAACTGCTCGACTGCTTTAACATAAAAGTGATAGGCGGCGCCACTTCTGACCTGTTGGACGAACTAATCGAACTAAGGGACGAAAACGGCGAACTGGAGCTGGTGGTTTGCGCCGTGCCTTTCCTGCGCGACCGCGACATACGCCTTTCCATACCTGGCGAAAGCTACGAGGAGCGCGAGCAGCGCATCAAGCAAGGTATAGCCGCCCACTACGCCGCCTTTGTGCCACACGTGCAGCCTTACAAAGCGCAAGGTATACCGGTGGTGGCCATGGGCCATTTGTTTGCTGCCGGCGGCTCGGCCTCCGACAGTGAAAAGGAAATACATGTCGGCAATCTCGGCCAGATCGGGGCCGATCAGTTCCCAAAAGAGTTCGACTACGTAGCGCTCGGTCATCTGCACCGTCCGCAGCAAGTGAACAAGACGCACCACATCCGCTACTCCGGCTCCCCTATTCCGCTCAGCTTCAGCGAAGTGGCCGACAAAAAAGTAGTCTATGTGCTGGACTTTGAGGCTGGAAAACTCACGGACCTGAAAGAGATCGCTATACCTGTCTGCCGCAAACTGGTGCGCTTTAAGGGTGAACTCGAAGAAGTAAAACAGAAAATTGCGATCTACGATAACAGCAGCTATACTTTGCCCGCCTGGGCCGAACTGCAGGTAGAGCTCTATGCCGCTATACCTGATCTCAACCAGCAATTAGATGAAATCCTGAGCCTGAAAAGCAACGAGCTGCAACTCCTGATCCACCGTCCGCCCCTCATCAAAACCGGCCGAAAAACCCTGGAGCAGGAAGTGCGCGAGGAAGTGGACCTCCATACCCTGAGCGAGCAAGACGTGTTCCTGAAACGCTGCGAAAGCGCCTTCCCGGAAAGCGACCATACGGAGTTGCGCCATACCTTCGCGGAGTTGATGGAGTTGATGCGGCAGGAGGAGTCCTGACTTAGTAACATAAATTCAATTCAATCCAGATGTACTCACCTAAATTATAAACATAGATATTCTAGAAATTTACTTGCCGGTTTACATGATGATCGAAAAGAAAACAATAGCTAGAGAATCCTTAATTTTTATCGGGAGCCTTCTTCTAGTAAGCTTGTTAGTCTTAAGTTATTATACTTACAAGGGCTATCTAACAAGTCGAATAGAAAAAAATCAGCTAATGCTCCTGAATTTGAAGGAGGAGAAAGATTCTATACCTAAAGCTACATTTAGTAAAATCTTATTAAGGAAGAAGCTGTTTTCTTACATGGATCAACAATTCGACCTAAAAAATAGTGCTTATCCCACAGTAGCCAGTTTATGGGGAAGATTTGAAGCCTTAGTTCAGAAGGATAGTTTAATATATGCCTATGACAATAATTTCACCCCACAGTTTAAAGAATTATTAGAAGGAAAAGGCTTTTACAATGGTCATATGTTTGAAGAATTGATAGAGGAGAATATTTTAACTCATCATGACATCTTAATCATTGAAAAGAAGAATAAAATTGAGCAACAAATAAGAAACTTCTCTGAACTCATTTCTGAAGATAGTATAATGTTAGGTTCAAATTTGCTTCAACATAAAATCCTTCTAATACTTATCTCCATCATATTCACGATACTCTATCCAATACGCTTCATGATAATATGGACAAGATGGTCTATAAAGACACTGAAGCATTAATTTTTTACAGTTAGTGCTATCCTAACTGAGCTGTGAACTTTACTTATACCCCCATGAAAATCCTCGCCGTCCGCTTCCTGAACCTCAACTCGCTGAAAGGTGAGCACGAGATCCGTTTCGACCAGAGCCCGCTGGCTGATGCGGGGCTGTTTGCCATTACCGGCCCGACCGGAGCAGGCAAGACCACGATCCTGGATGCGATCACGGTAGGGCTTTACGGTATGGCGCACCGGCATAACAACGAGCGCCCCCTGGAGCTGATGACCCGCCACACGGCAGAGTGTTACGCTGAGGTGGAGTTTGAGGCAGGCGGCAAGGTATACCGCTCGAAATGGCACCTGCGCCGCAGCCGGGGGAAAGCCGATGGCAAGATACAGCCCGTACACATGGAATTGTACGACTTCGACAAAGACGAACTGCTGGACCTGAAACCCAGCGAAGTGCCCGCCATGGTGGCCGAGATCTGTGGTCTTGACTACAGCCAGTTTCTGCGTTCTGTGATGCTCTCTCAGGGGGATTTTGCCCGTTTTCTCAAGGCAAGCCCGACCGAGCGCAGCAGTTTGCTGGAGAAGATCACCGATACGGGCATTTATTCCGACATCTCGAAGTTTGCGTTTGAAAAGGCCAAGCAGGAGCGACTGAGATACGAAAGCCTGGAGCAACTGCTCCAGAACACACAACTACTGCCCGAAGAGCAGCGTGCAGCCTACGAAACCAGCATACGGGAACTAACAAGTCAGGAAGCAACTCTTCAGCAAGACCTGACCGCCTTGCAGGCGAAGGTGCAGTGGCTGCAGCAGGTAGCGCAGTTGCAAACACGTCGGCAGCAACATGAGCAGTCCCTCGCAGTGCAAGAGCAGAAACTACAGCAACTGCAGCCAGACTTTGTGAAACTTGCCCAGCACCAGCAGGCCCATCAGTTTGTAGGCGAACTGGCCGAGATCCGAAGCGCCAACTCCAAAGTGGTGGAAGCACATGAGCAGCTGCAAACCCTACAAAAACGAGTGCCCACGCTGGAGACGGAGCTGGAAGCTGCCGGAAGAATTGCAATAGAGGCCACCAAAGCATTTCAGCAGCAAGAGGAAGCTGTCCAGAAGCTGGACCCAATTCTGACGCAGACCGTCCGGCTCGACCATCAGTTAAATAGCATTCGTGATGCTTACACTAAAAATAAGAACTCCTACGTCACTTTTGAGCAACAACAGCAACAGGAGCAGGTGCAGCTGCAAACCAGGCAAACCGAACTGGAAAAACTGACGCAGGAAGCAACGGGTATTAAAAACTGGCTGGAGCAAAATGCAAAGTTGCAGGATCTGAAAGAGCATCTGCCTGAATTCAAAGCCGTGCTGCGCGACCTGCAGGAGGTCGAACAGCGCATCCGGCGCCATCAGCAGGAGCAGCAGGAACTGACCCAGCAACGAGCTTTAGAAGCAGCTCAGTTAACCACCCTGCAAGAGCAACAAGCAAAGCAGCACACACTTCAGGAGCAACTACAGCAGCAAAAAAGTGAAAAGCTTACTGCCCTCCAAGGTATACTGGCCGATAAAAACATGGAGGAACTGGAGCAGGCGGCACAGGCACAGCCCGCCCTGCTCGCCCGCCATGAGCGTCTGCATGAAGTAGCACAGCAACACGCTGCTCAACAGCAAAAGCTTCAGTTGACGAATGAAAATCTGGCACAGCTGAAGCAACAGCTGGAAGAAACCGACACCGCTCTTCAGGATAACCAAAACAGGTATAGCCAGGCAAGCGAACACCTACTGGCACTTCAAAAACTCGTGCAACTGCAACAGCAGATCCAGCAGTACGAGGAGGCACGCCATACCCTGACGCAGGACGAGCCCTGCCCGCTTTGCGGCTCCACCCACCACCCTTTTGCGGAGAGCGGCTATACCTTCGACCTGCCCGAAGAAGTGCAGAAACGCGACAGGCAACAGGCGCTGGTGAAGGAGCTGGAGCAAGGCCTGCAAAAGCTACAAGTGCAACGCAGTTCCCTGGATCAAAAACAGCAGCTGGAACAGATTGCCAAAACGGAAACCGAAACGGGACTGCAGCGACTCCGCCATACCTTTAAGCAGGCGGCCGCAGGGTTGCCACAGGAAACAGGTATAGACAACGTAGCCCAGTTAGCGCTCTTGTTGCATAAGCAGCAAGAAGCTGCCACGGTATTGCAGCATCAACTGGCGCAGGCCCGGGCACTGAGCCGTGAACTGGAAGGTATAAACCAGCAGCAGCAGCAACTACGCGAAGCACAGGTGCAGGCCCAGTCGACCTTTAACCAGTTGCAGGCCTCCGACAAAATGCTGCAAAGTCAGCTTCAGAAGCTACAGGCGACTTTGGCGGACGAATTGGAGCAACAGCAGGCGCATACCGAAACCGCCGAATCCTTTGCCGCTACGTTCGGGTTGCGCTACAAAGCTGAAGAGCGCCACAGCTTGGTGCAAACGTTAGAGCAGCAAGCCACTTCCTATGCCCAAAAGCAGCAAGCGGTGGAAGGGATGCGCGAAGCGTACATTGCTTTACAGCAGTTGGTTAAGAACCTGAAAGATAACCTGGCCCAGAAGCAGAAAGAACTGGAAGAGCGAAAGCAGGCACTAACCGAAGAGCACGAGCAACTGACGCAGCTGAAGACCGAACGCTATACCCTGTTGGGTGACAAAGACCCGGATCAGGAGCGCAAGTCGGCCCATGAAGAACTGAGCACCAGGGCCCGGCATGCCGAAGAGGCCCGTCGCAACCAACTGCAGAAACAGCAGGAGTTGCGTGAAGCCCGTGCCCGCCAGACAGAGTGCCAGCAGAAGCACCAACAGAACACCTCGGTACTGGAAGAGCTACGCCAGGGCTTGCTCCACGTGCTGCAGCAGAAAGGCATTGAAACCATCGAGGTGCTGAGCCAGATGCTCCTCCACCGCGACGAAGCCGACCGCCTGGCAAACCAGAAAGCGCAGACCGAAAAGCACCTGACCGAGCTCCGCAAAAGTTTGAGCGATGTGCAACAGGAACTGACGCAGCTGCAGCAAAAACAGCTGACCGATGAAGGTATAGCCACGCTGCAGGAGCAGCTACAAGAAAAAACAGCACTACAGCGGGAGCTGATCTCGCAACGGGCACGCCAGCAATTATTGTTGGATCAGGATGCCCAGCAGCGCGAGAAGAACAAAGCACTGGCCGAACAGCTGAAAACGCAGCAGCAGGTATGCCACCGCTGGAGCCAGCTGGCCGACCTGATCGGGTCTTCAGACGGGTCTAAGTTCAGTCGCTTTGCGCAGGGTCTCACCCTGGCCCGACTCGTGGAACTGGCCAACCGGCACCTGCTCAAGCTAAACGACCGCTACCGTATCCTCAAGTCAGCGGACGAGGACCTGGCCTTGCTGATCGTCGACACCTACCAGGCAGAGGCGGTGCGCCCGATGAACACGCTATCCGGAGGCGAAAGTTTTCTGGTGAGTCTGGCCCTGGCCCTGGGCCTTTCGGACCTGGCCGGTCGCCGCACCCAGATCAACTCGCTCTTCATCGACGAAGGCTTTGGCACCCTCGATGCCGACACGCTGGAAGCCGCCATTTCGACGCTCGACAACCTGCACGCGGCCGGCAAAACGATCGGTATCATCTCGCACGTGGAGGCATTAAAGGAGCGCATTAGCACCCAGATCGTGGTGACCAAAAAGCCGGGCGGCCTAAGCTCCGTTCGCGTCGTGGCGTGGTCTGGCCCATAAACTTCCACTTCATAACATAGGACTACAACTGCCCGAATCCGGCAGTTGTACCCTCTTGTGCTGCGTGAGGGCACCTTGCCTTTTAGCAAATTGCATTTTTCCAAAGAGCCTTTCTATTCCCATATCCGTATTAGCATTATTAACCATTAAATTCTTATATTGCTCCCTGCTAATGAATCATTTACGGTAATCCAAACTGTAGAGACGTACCTATGCTTCTACTATTCCTGACTCGTTTATTCCTATTTATCGGCCTGACTCAGCCGCAGCAAAAAATCCTGATCCAGGATTTGAAGACTGAATTGGACCGGACGGAGGATATAACCCGTAAAGTTGAGTTGTACTGTGAACTGAGCAAGGCGCATAACAGCATCAATCCGAAAACCACCATTGCGTACGGCAACAAGGCGGTGGACTTGGCACGGGAGGCGGGTAACGACAAATTACTGGCCCTGGCCTACAATGAAACCGGCTCCGGCCACTACCTGCTCGGCGATATCGACAAGGCCGTCCAGTTTTACTACATGGCGCTCCGCATCCGCGAGAAGTTGGGCGATCCGTCAGACCTGAGTGCCAGCTACAACAACATCGGCAATGTGTATGCCGACCAGCATAACCACAAAGAGGCGCTGCCGCTCTATAAAAAATCACTCTCACTCGCCACCACGGCACAGGACACCCTGCGTATGAGCAGCGCCCTGAGCAATATCGGTGGCGTATACCTGGACCAGGGCAAGTATGACCTGGCGCTGGTTTACTACCGGGAAGCACTGCCTATCCAGGAAAAACTGAAGGACAAACAGGGCATCCTGATCTCGCTCATCAACATCGGAGACGCCTATAACGGCAAAAACGACTTCCAGACCGCCCTCTCTTACCTAAACAAAGCCCACCTGATAGCCAATGACCTGGGCAGTCAGCATGATGAGGTGTATGTGCTGCGCGGCAAAGCCGAGTCGTACCTAAAGGCCGGCAAATTCGAGAAAGCGCTCGATAACGCGCTGGCCAGCATGGAACTTGCCAGGGCGTACGAAGGCAAGTATGTGCTCCGCGAGAATGCCGCCATCCTGGACCGTATCTACACGGCCATGGGCAACTTTGAAATGGCCCACTACTACCTGACACTGCACACCACCTACAACGATAGCCTGCACAACGAACGGGCAGCAGATCGCATCGCGCAGGAGCGTGTGAAGTACGAAACCGCCCAAAAAGACAAGGAAAACCTGCTGCTCCGCGCCGAGCAGGAACTGAACCTGCGCAAACTGGAGCAGCGCAGCATTGTGCAATATTTCACGATTGCACTGCTGTTGTTGGTATGTGCCATGGCTTATGTGTTCTTCAGAGAACGACAGCACCAGAGCCGCATTAACAAGCTGCTCACCCAGAAGAACGAGCTGATCATGCACAAGAACCAAGCACTGAACCAGCACCAGAAGGCACTGACGGAACAGGCCCAGCAGCTCAACATACAGAAGGAAAAGCTTACGCAGCTCAACACTATCAAGGACAAGCTCTTCTCCGTCATCGCCCACGACCTGCGTGGCCCGCTGGTGGCGCTCAAAGGACTGCTGCATGTGATGGCCATGGGCAAAGTACCGGCCGACAAACAGGAAGGACTTTTCAATAGCTTAGTAAAAGGACAGCAGAACGTACTCTGGATGCTCGACAACCTATTCGACTGGGCCCGGGCGCAAATGGAAGGCTTCGAGGCCGACCCGAAACCACTTCCGCTGCGCGAATTGGCTGACGAGAACATCCGATTGCTGCAGCCTGTGGCCAGCAGTAAAGAGGTGGTGCTGGATAACCGGATCGATCCGAGCCTGGCTGGCTGTGCCGACAAGGAAATGATTCGTTTGGTGCTGCGTAACCTGATCTCCAACGGCATCAAGTTCTGCAAGGCCGGCGACATCGTGACGCTCTCAGCCAGGCTGCAGGACGACCATGTGCTGGTATCGGTCAAAGATACAGGTATAGGCATGACGCCGGAGGTGCAGCAGAAGCTGTTTGGTGGCGGCAGCTACTCCAGCCGGGGTACAGCCAACGAAAAAGGCAGCGGACTGGGCCTGGCGCTCTGCAAAGACTTCGTGGAGCACAACGGCGGCGCGATCTGGGTGGAAAGTGTACCAGGTATGGGCAGCACGTTCATGTTCACACTCCCCTGCTCCGTTAAGAAAGAAGAGAAAGAAAGTGATGCGCCTCCGGTGCAGGAGAAAGAAGAAAAAGCAGCGGAACAGCTGCAACTAGCCTAGGGGCTTTTCTAAGATTTATAAAAATGGCTGCTTCTGAAAAGAGGCAGCCATTTTTAATGGAGGCTTCCATAAAAACAAATACTTCTGTTTGCGGTAAAAGGAGAATAGCAGCACCTTTGCCCCATGAATAAGTCCATCTTATACCTACTCCTATTCACCAGCCTGCTGGCGGCGCCTGCCTGCAAGCAGGACAATGAAAAAGCACGGGAGGAATTCCGTCAGCGCCGCGGTGCTGTGGAGCAAAACACACCCGAAACAACTGCACCACCAGAAGACCCTACCAGGCCGGATGTAGTCCCACGGGATAAAACGGAGGCAGTGCCGGAAACGGAAGCTCCGACGGTGCCGGGCGACCGGGTGGTGGGTGTGAAAGACGGCGACACCTTTGAACTGCTGCGCAACGGTCAAACCATTACGGTACGCCTGCTTGGCGTCGATACGCCTGAGAAAAACCAGGCCTACGGACAGCGGGCCAAGCAATTCGCCTCTGACCTGGCCTTTGGCAAAAACGTGCGCCTGATCGAAGGCAACAAAGATCGCTACGGCCGCACCGTGGGCACGATCATCCTGCCGGATGGCCGAAGCCTGAACGAGGAACTGGTGCGCGAAGGCTTTGCCTGGCACTACACCGCCTACTCCAAAGACAAAACCCTGGCTAACCTGGAAGCGGATGCACGCCGTTTTAAGCGTGGCCTCTGGCAGGACCCGAACCCGGTAGCTCCCTGGGATTTCCGCAAGCAAAAGCCTGCTCCCGTGGACAACAGCAAGGCCCCTGTGCCTGCCGGCGCCTCCAAACGCCAGGTATACCTTTGCGATAGCTCTGGCTCATCTGTTTACCACTATAGCACGAACTGCTCCGTGTTGAAGCGTTGCAAAGAGCAGGTCATCACGGTTACAGAAGCCGAGGCGATCCGCCAACACAACAGACGGGCTGATAAATCTTGCAGCCCTAAATAATTCCGCCTATTTTAGGTATAGCATTCTATCCAACCTAACACTGATATGTTCAAGAAGACCCTGGCAGGTATGTTTGGCCTGCTCATCTCGCTGGCTGGCTGCCAATCACCTGACAACGCGCAAACAGAGCAAACTGCCGTGCAAGAGACAAGTGCAATTGCCGACACAGTAAAGCGCGAGCCCCGTCCAAAGCCTGAGTTCTATTCTTTCAAAGGAGTGGAGAAAAAGCGGGTATACATTTGCATGGACCCAGCCGAGGATACTTTCCACCAGAAACACGATTGCCCGGTGCTGATCAGCTGCGCGAGCACTTTCCGCAACCTGTCGCTGCCACGCGCCGTCGAGGCTTTTGACCGCTACAACTGCGAAACCTGCAGCGCCGACCTTGCCTATGTTTTCGACGAGAATTCCGTCCAGTTTGAGACAGGCCTTTGAGAGCAGCGCCAAACTAGCAAAAGGATATAAAAAAAGTGGCCGCCTCTTTCGGGGCGGCCACTTTTTTTATCGGCTTATACCTTACTTTCTGCCTTTCAATACCAGCAAAGGCACTTCTGCCTGGTATGTCATTTTTTCGGCCAGGCTCTGCGAGAAGAGCTCCCGCAGGAAGCCTTTTTCACGCCGCAGAATGGCGACCATGTCGCCGCCTGACGCGTTGTAGTATTCTTTTATACCGTCGGTGCGGTGCTTGCTGGCCACTTCCTCGAAATGGATGGGAGCACCCGGGAAAGCCTGCGCAATCTCCTGCATAAAACCGGTTTTCCTGTCGCTCGTGCGTCCTGCTTTGTTTACGTGCACCACATCGACGCTAGCCCCGAACATGGCTGCAAAGTCCAACACTTCGCGCAGGGTGGCTATATCATCGGCGGCATAGTCCGAAGCATAAATAATTTTGCTGATGTGCGGTTGTGCGACTGTGGAAGGTATAGACAATACCGGGCATTTCACCTGCTCCATCACCGCTTCGGCATTGCTTCCGATCAACAGCTCCTCAAGCGCATTGCCGCCGCCCGTTGTGCCCATCACGATCAGGTCGTACCCGACGGTCTTGGTCAGGTGCTCGGCAATGTCAGTTAACAAGGCCTCCTTGATGATGTAGTCGCAGGTAAACCCGTCAGCTCGGTTTGCGCCATGCCGCTCCTCTATTTCGCGACAAAGGCTTACCAGTCGCACTTCGGCATCCCGCATCTGCTCCCCGAGCAACTCGCTGGCCACCAGTGCGGTTTCAGAAGTATCGACAATGGGCAGGTGCACCACATGCAGCAGGGTGAGGTGCCCTCCTGACTGACGGGCGATCAGCACAGCGTATTCCAGCGCTTTGTTTGCTGTTTTAGAAAAGTCGGTGGGGCAAAGTATTTTTTTCATGTTGTCTGGTGGTTGGTAGGCGGTCTATATCAGAGATTCACTATGTATACGTACCGAAGCAAAAATGCGCTTTAATCTTGCCAATAAAAATGACCGGCATCATCTCAGACACAAAAAGCCCGCCCGCCTATACTTGACTTATAGACGCTTTGGTCTGTTCGTATGATAACAGAAAGCTGAACAAAGGACCCGAGTCAAATACAAAACTCAGCTGTGCGGCTAGACAGTTTAACTTGTAAAAATCCATTATTAAAGAGACAATGAGTACGCCCTTTTTTCCAGTTTCTTCTGTTCTAGAAAAAGCTAAGGTAGAGGCACCAGGGATGGCTGCTATTTGCCTATCTCCTTGTTCAGTCCCTTCACTTCCTCCCAGGTCCAGTAGTGCTTTGGCACTATACCTGCGTACTTTTCCCGGAAGTAGTCCACGACCAGTTGCTTCATTTCGTCAGCAGGTATAGACGAGGCATAGATCTCACGGGTGGTCGGATGGTCGTAGCGCTCCGTACGCGAGAGGTCTTTTCCTTCGAGGCGCAGCAACGGTCCGGTTTCGGTAAAACTGTCCGCCGTCCAGGTATAGCCGGAGGTTTCCAGGGCATTGAGCTGTCCGGCCAGCGGCTTCAGGCTGATGCGGGGCAGCGTAGGCCTTGAAGTAAAGTCCACCCAGGTGGTGTACTTATACTCCAGTTCGTAACGGTTGCCTTCGTAGCAGCTCAGCACGATGTCAAAGCCGATCGTGCGGCTAAACAAGGCATAGTAATGCACCGGTTTCTGGGTATTGATAACGATCAGGCCCACGTCAGGAAAGCGCTGCAGTTTGGTGTCGGGCTTGTACATGTCGCGGTAGCCGAGCAGCACGTCCGCCACTTCCTCTTCCCAAACTGGTTTTTCCCAGTCCGGGTCTTGCAGCACGCGGCCGAACTCCCGCAGGAAATACCTGAACTTATCGACGCAGCGCTTCGCTTCTTTCTCCTCAGACTCGTCGGCGGCAAAGGGGGCGTAGAACATGTCGCGCTCGCGGGTGTTGAGCCAGCAGACCAGCTTCAGGGCCTCCCCTGCCAGCGGGTGGTTCAGGTCCAGCTCCCGGAAGTCGCCGATGTGGGCCATCAGGCGCAGCAGCTCCTCGTTCTCCAGCGCCACCTCCGGGTTCAGCAGACTCCACACGCCCACAAATCCGTCGATGTCGAAGTGATTGGCCGTGACGTAAGGCAGCTCCAAACCGGGCAGGTTGAGGCGGAGCGCATGCAGAACCATGGCAGCGCTGGTATCGTCACGCACTTCAGCAGGGGTGGGCGCACCGCGCCAATGCGAGAGCACCAGTCCGTTGGGGTGCATGCTGTCTACGATGATGGCCTTCTTCTCTTTTACTTCGCCAAAAGGTATAAACTGTCGCTTTATCATGCCTTAAATATAGCTAAATCTGATGTCATCCCTTAAATTAGGGCGTTCTTAACAGCAGGACCATTGTACCAGATTGCCGGAACATCCAGTTATCCTGCCTTTCGTTTTTTACAGCATTATCAATACACAGCAACATGTCAACCCTTCAGCAGCTATACCGCAGTTCCCTTTCCCTCCTGACCGACCTTTACCAGCTTACCATGGCCTACGGCTACTGGAAAGAAGGTATAGCAGAGCGGGAGGCCGTCTTTCATCTCTATTTCCGCAAGGCGCCTTTTAAAGGAGGCTATACGGTGGCGGCCGGATTGGCCCATGTGGTGGAGTATCTGCAGCAGCTGCAATTCACGGAAGAGGACCTGGCATACCTGGGCAGCCTGCGCAGCGGCCACAACGAGCCGCTGTTTGAGCAGGCTTTCCTGGACTACCTGCGCGACCTTCGCTTTACCTGCGACGTGGATGCCATACCGGAGGGAAGTGTCGTGTTTCCGAGTGAGCCCCTGATCCGGGTCCGCGGACCGCTCCTGCAGGCGCAGCTCGTGGAAACGCCCCTGCTTACGATCGTGAACTTTCAGACGCTGATCGCGACCAAAGCGGCCCGCATCAAAGAAGCGGCCAAAGATGACCTGGTGAGTGAGTTCGGCATGCGCCGTGCCCAGGGTATAGACGGATCGCTGGCCGCTGCCAGAGCCGCCTATGTGGGAGGAGTGGATGCCACCTCCAACCTGCTGGCCGGCAAGCTCTTCGGTATACCAGTGAGCGGCACCCACGCCCACAGCTGGGTGCAGGCATTTGAAAGCGAAGCAGACGCCTTTGAAGCCTACGGCAAGGCCTTCCCCCACGACTCGGTGTTTCTGGTGGACACCTATAACACACTGGAAGGCGTGCGCCACGCCATTGAGGTAGCCAAAAAGCTGTATGCTACTGGCTTTAAGCTAAAGGGCATCCGACTGGATTCCGGCGACCTGACCTACCTCAGCATCGAGGCCCGCAAGCTGCTCGACGAGGCGGGCATGACCGATACCAACATTGTAGCCAGCAACGACCTGGACGAAAACATTGTGAACAGCCTCAAACAGCAAGGCGCCAAAATCAATGTCTGGGGAATCGGTACGCAACTGGTGACAGCCTATGACCAGCCTGCGCTGGGCGGGGTATACAAGCTGGCAGCCTTTAAACAGGAGAACGGGGAGTGGAACTATACCCTGAAACTGTCGGAGCAACTCGAAAAAACCTCTAACCCAGGTATACAGCAGGTGCGCCGCTTTTACGATGAAGATGGCTTTGTGGGAGACATGATCTTCAACGAAGCAGAACCGCTGCCAGAAAAGATGCTCATCGTGAATCCGCTCGACAACACCCGCCGCAAAGCTGTGCCGGAAGGCACTTCTTACAAAGACCTGCTGCAGCCTGTACTGGCAAAGGGAGAGCTCATCCAGGAGCTGCCTGACCTGAAAGCCATCCGGAAGCACCGTAAAGAAGAGATCGGCAAGCTGCACGAAAGCATCCGCCGCCTGTTGAACCCGCACAGCTATCCGGCCGGTCTGGAGGCGGGCTTCCACCAGTTTAAAACCGACCTGGTGCTGGCCATTCGCGAGAAAGGCGAGGCTGCTTTGAAGGAGCGCCAGGCACATTAGCGGGTGCTATACCTTAGCGCCTGCGGCCGCGCCTGTTGGAGATCCGCTCAACACGCTTGCTGCGCACCCATTTGAGGTATTTCTGCAGGTCTTCGGCCTGTTGCAGCGCAGGGATAGAGTTGTACTGCAGGGCCAGTTCGCGGTTGCTGAAGGTCAGGTGCAGGGTGCTGTGACAGGGCTGGCACAGCTCGGCCGTGGCCCCATAGCGGCCTCCCTCCTCGCGGGGAACCAAGTGGTGCCGCGTGAGGTACTGCACCTCCCGGCCGCAGAGCTCACAGACCAGTTCCTCTTCTTTCTTTGCCATAAGGTTTTTACTTTGTGCGCAGGCCCTCAGTTACACGTGAGCGTTGCTTAGGCCGGAAAATGCTACAGCGCGCACGTCCCGGCTGCTGTTTACGATCATGTAGTACGAAAGAGGCAATTGTCAGCCTGCACACCTCATTTCTAAAGGGTAACTACACTTTCCCTGTCTAAAACATTTGTCCCGCTTGCAAGGTTTACAAGACCTGCGCCTAGCTAGCATCAATCACATCCAGTTATGCTCAAGTGCCCGTTAACATGAACAGATAAGTATCTACTGAACAGGTATAGCACTTGGGGGTCGAATTGCGTATACACTAGGTTTTTGGTTAGCAACTGATAGGGCGCCTGCACCGACACAATGTTCACCCTCCGTAGAAACCGCTAAGTGTGAACAGAAATAAAATTAACCTCTATGCAGACGCAAATTATTAGTACATTGGCGCCCTGTTTTGATTTCAATGTTTAAACTATGAATAGATTTCAGGATAATAATCCTGCTCCGATAACTGCTCCTCTACAGGAAACCCTGGTACCAAAAGACCAGATCCGGGAGGGGCTGCTGATCTTTTTGCTGGCCGCGATCCAGTTCACGCACATGATGGACTTTGTGATCATGATGCCGCTCGGTCCGCAACTGATGCGGGTCTTCAGCATCTCCCCCAGCAAGTTCGGCCTGCTCGTGTCGGCCTATACCTTTAGTGCGGCCATCGCCGGTTTTGTGAGCGCCCTCTTCATCGACCGTTTCGACCGCAAGCATGCTTTGCTGGCGCTGTACGTGGGCTTTATTGTGGGTACGCTGGGTTGCGCCATTGCCCCTAACTATGGGCTGCTGCTGGTGGCTAGGGTGGTGGCCGGCGGATTTGGCGGTGTGCTGGGTGCGCTGGTGCTGGCCATTATCGGCGATGCCATACCGGAACATCGCCGTGGCGCGGCTACCGGGCGCGTAATGGCGGCATTTTCGGTGGCCTCCATTGCCGGTATACCCATCGGGCTATACCTGGCCAGTGAAATGAGCTGGCATGCTCCCTTTTACCTGCTCGTGGGTCTTAGCGTGGTTATCCTGCTGGTGGCGGTGCGTTTTCTGCCGGCCATGCGCGGTCACCTGACCAATGCCAGACCCGGCAATCCGTTTCGTGCGCTCAAGGCGATGGTGGTGCAACCTAATCTGCAGTGGGCGATGGCGCTCACGATGACGCTCACCATGGCAGGCTTCCTGGTCGTGCCGTTCATCAGTCCGTATATGGTGGCCAATGTGGGTTTTACCGAGCGTGACCTGAGCTACATCTACCTGTTCGGCGGACTCGCCACGGTCTTCACCTCCCAGTGGGCGGGCCGCCTGGCTGACAGGCATGGCAAGCACCTCATTTTCCGGTGGGCTGCCATTCTCTCCATTATCCCGATTGTGCTCATTACGAACCTGCCGCCCGTGGGCATGGTGCTCGCACTCACTGTTTCTACCTTCTTCTTTATCCTGTTTGGAGCCCGCTTTGTGCCGGCCATGTCGCTGGTCACGTCCAGCGTGGAGCCGGAGCTGCGTGGCAGTTTCATGAGCATCAACTCTTCGGTACAGCAATTGGGGGCAGGTATAGCGGCTTTCGTGAGTGGTCTTATTGTGGAGGAAACAGCCAGTGGCACGCTCGCGCACTTCAACTGGGTGGGTATTATGGCGTGTGTGGTAACGCTGGTCGCCGTGTGGACCGTGAGCCGCATCCGGGTGGTAGGCTGACAGGTATAAAAAAAGCCGCTCGTAAGGGCGGCTTTTTTTATTATTATCGGAGCGTTCGTTGTGTGAAATAATTCGGAGAGAAGACCGGGTAGTGTGTTTTGCCGTTCCGTAGCAACTGGAGTACTTCCCGCAGTTCTTCAGGGTCAGCGCTCTTGAGCAGGTAACCGTGTACGCCTTCGTCGAGCAGTTTCTTAACCAGCTCTTCTTCCCCATACATGGACACGATCAGGATCTTAACTTTGCGGTACTTGCTGAGCACGTAGCGGGCCACGGCAATGCCATCCATATCAGGCATCTCGAGGTCCAGCATGATGATGTCCGGCAGGTTGCCTTCTATTTTCTCAAGCAGTTCTGCCCCGTTAGCCGCGTCACTTATCACCGTGATCTCCTCGAAATTCTTCAGAATCTCGATTACGCCCTTCCTGAAAAGGGTATGATCATCCGCGATGGCAAGTGTAAGTGGCTGCAGCTCCATAAAGTAAAGCTTAGGTTAGCAAACCAAAGTTATAAATAATAATGATAAGATAAGCAACAGGGACCACTATTTCAGCCTTTATACCTGCTCCCAGCTTCGAAAAGAAGTGAATGGCCCCATTTAGCAGGTCCACGCGGCTTTGCATGTTTTTCAGGCCAAGCCCACTGCTTCCCCCTCCCGCCTCCAGGGTAGCGTCGTAATCAAAGCCCTTGCCGTTGTCGGTATAGCGCAGGGTCAGCTTATCGTCTTCGCGGTGTAGGTTGATCGTGATCTGCGTCGCCTCGGCATACTTCAGGGTATTGTTGACGAGCTCCTGCAGAATGCGGAACAGCAGCAATTCCTGCCGGGCTTGTAGCCGGAAGTTCTCCAGGTTGTGGGTGAACCTCACTTCCAGGCCGCTGTCGGGCGGCACTGAGTGCACCAGGCTGTTAATGGCCTGCACCAGTCCCATTTTGTCTAGCACCACTGGCAGCAGGTCGTGGGAGATGCGGCGCACGCTGTGTATTGCTTCATCGAGCAGTTCTTTGGAACGGTGGGCAGTTTCGGCGGCAGCTTCGTTTTCGGCACACTTGCGCTCCACCTGACCGATGTTGAGCCGGATAAGGGCCAGCATACCGCCCACTTCGTCGTGCAGGTCGCGGGCTACGCGGCGGCGCTCTTCTTCCTGCGCGTCAAGGGCTGCCTCCAGCATTTGTCTCTGGCGAAGCTCCTGCAGTTCGCGCAGGTGCTCCTGGTGCTGCAGCATGCGCCGCTGGTAGGCAAACACAAACATGATGATGCCAATGGAGAGCACCAGCAGTACCGGTGTGATGATCAGCAGCGGGGTTAACGTTTCTATCATGCGGCCATTCTCCTCAATATAAATGCATGGCTTATGTAGAACAGTACATTCAGTACCATGATGATGGCTAAACAGATGCGTGCCGCATCGTCTGAAATAGCCAGTGCTTCGTTAAAAATAGCATACGACATACTTGTTCCGGCGTAGTAAATAAGGATGGCGCAACTCAGCAAAAACATGGGGTCGCGGTCCAGGTAAATGACTTTAGCATTGTTTGCGACCTTGTAAAAATAAGTGATGGCCATCACGATCAACATCGCATTTGCCGCTATCCTGGACACTGAATTCATTTTCGTTATTCCGTACGTGACAAAGGCATCATAATAAATGAGTATACATAGCCCTGCAATCCCAACTAGGATGGCTCGTTTCAGAAGTATTTTATCAAAACTATAATAAAATATACCTGCAAGTACACTGAAGCCCAGCAAGGTATACACAGGGGCCAACCAAAGATTATTTGTCGTACCGATCATCACTGTAATCCTGGATACAGCTTCTGTCAGCACCCCAATGGCTATGAACAGAAACAGCAGCGTAAATCGTGTGTCCTTCTGTTTTCTGATCAACCACAGACCAATCACAAAAGGCAAAAGAGGGCTCAGTACAGCAACCCATTTCAACCAAGGATAAATATGTCCTATAAAAACCTCCATTAGCCAGCCAACTCGCTGCTGTTAACTGAACAGTCTGGAGGGCATGGGCTGGATAAGTCCAGAATCAGGCCTTCCGTCAGATCATTTCCCTCTGCGTCTGTTCCTACCAGCAGCAACTGTTGCTGTCCATTGTCATCCAGAGCATAATAGATGCGCATTGCCACACACCCTTCCTGATCGAGAAGCTGCTGTACAGTTTCACCTCCAAACAGATGGCAATTCGTTTTTCCTCTGCCGCTCGATCTGTAGTTAGCTGTCCATTTTATAGCCTGGTCACGGTCTATCGGACCGCCCTCATTTCCTGTGATTTTCATGTAAATTGATTTGTTCGTAGGTAATAATAAATGTAAATATATAAAATTTTAGATAAAGCTATTTATTGTATTTTTATCTTTCAACTAATCTAACATTTCACACAGAGACTGGATGGAACAGGAATATTTTGAAGCGAACAGACAGGCTTGGAACCTGCGCACTGCCGTGCACAAGGACTCCGCTTTTTATGATGTCGCCGGTTTTAAGGCAGGAAAATCCAGCCTCAACGCCATCGAATTGGAAGAACTGGGGCCTGTTGCTGGCAAGCGCCTGCTGCACCTGCAGTGCCACTTCGGCCAGGACACTCTTTCTTGGGCTAGGATGGGGGCTGAAGTCACCGGTATAGACCTGTCGGACGAGGCGATAAGGGAAGCAAAAAAGCTGAACGACGAGCTTGGTCTAAATGCCCGCTTCGTGTGCTCCAACGTGTATGATCTGAAAGAAAACCTGCAGGGGCAATTCGATATTGTGTTCACCTCCTACGGCGTAATTGGCTGGCTGCCCGACCTGAACCGCTGGGCTGAGGTGATTGCGCATTTCCTGAAGCCGGGGGGCACTTTTTACATGGCCGAGTTCCATCCCGTGGTTTGGATGTTCGATAACGACTTTACACAAGTGCAGTACCCCTACCACAACATCCCCGAGCCAATTATAGAAGTACAGACGGGCACTTACGCAGACCGGGATGCACCTATTCAGTACAAAGAATACTCCTGGAACCACAGCCTGAGCGAAGTGATCACTGCGCTGCTGAACCAGGGGCTGAAGCTGGAGCTTTTCCATGAGTTCCCCTATTCCCCCTACAACTGCTTCAGCCACACCGTGCAGGGCCCGGACGGCTACTGGCGCATCAGGCACCTGCAAAATCTGATCCCGATGGTGTATTCGCTGAAATGTACCAAGGTATAGGGCTTGCACGGTTGTTATCTTCCGCTGCCCTCTTCTTTAACGAGGAGCTTTCACCTGGGGGACCTCACTGATGTTGCGAGCAATGTGCAGGTATAACTATGTAGCTTCTGGAATTTAGGCTCCTTCTGATTTAACCCACCCCCGCCCCTCCCGAGAGGGGAACACATCACCTACCCCTAAAGCCATCAACTTAAACCAAGATTAAATCAAGCTGTCATCTCGACGACAGGAGATATCTGGATCTTTTCAATATTTGCGCACTCAATCAGATTTCTCCCAAAACGAGGGGCCCTACCCCCAAGGGGGACTTTTCTGTAGCTGCTAGTTCTTAGGTATAGCTGCGTTGCTTTTTCACTATACCGGGTCCAACCACCCCTGCCCCTCCTTATCCAAGGAGGGGAGCATGTAACTGCCATTTGCCAGTTATAACCAATTTAGCTCCGGTTTTCTATGCACGATTGTCATCCCCCTGCCCCCTTCGAAGGGGGACTTTTGGCAGCTGCCAATTCATAGGAATAAGTACTATAGGTTTCGGTACTGTAGCGCACCGCTGGCAGGTATAGCAAAAGTAACTTGCCCCGTAAGCTATGAAACAATTAGCATTAGCCAGGTGCACTAAATGACGCTCCACTGTTCGAGCGTTCAGCGAGTTTGGAGCGTCTTGATTTTTTTGCCTACTTTTTTTATCAAGAAAAAAAGTAGGTGCCCGCTGCACAGGCGAAGCTATAAGACAAGACAGTTCGCTATACCTGCAACAGCAGTAGCTACACCAGCTACAAACTTGCCTTCATGCTTCAGCGGCCAGAGTCCGCCGTATACCGCACACTCGCGGGACGCGAGCGAGGGCATAAGCAGAAGCAACCATACCTGGGCCAGCCTACCCCGAGCGCAGTCTCGGGGATGCCCCACCATAGTAGACACGAGCGTGGACGCTCGCGCCATAGACCAGCCATAGCTATCATGCAATGCACCTTTACGGATTTGTCCTAAATGACTGCATCCAGGGGATCAGGTCGGTGAGCATCGGAATCAGGCTACTGCTGTGTGTGCCATTCCGGATAGGTATAAGTTCTAACTCCGGGGCGCCGGCTGCTTTCATGCGCTCGTACGTCTGCTTTGAGTTAGCAAACGGCACGATCACATCAGCAGTGCCATGGTAGAGGCGCGTCGGGCTTTGCGGCACCCAACTGTTAAAGCTATTTTCCTGCAGGGCCTTTTTGAGGGCCCGCTCGCCATCCCCACGGAGCCCCTCCAGAAAAGAGGCTGCAAATAACTGCTCTGTCTGGGTGGTCAGCTGTTTGTTGATAGCGCTGCCGCTGTGCTGGCCGTTGAACATAGTAGCCAGCCGGGTGGCGTAAGGCTCTTGGTAAAAATCACTGAGCGGACGGTTCCACCCGTAGGTTTTGTTGTAGCTCATCAGCACATACGCCAGGTAGGCCGGATAGGTATAGGGCTTGCCCGCCACTACATCAGCCAGCATTTCGGTCAGGTCGTAGCCACCGGCTCCAGCGCCAGAGGCGGTGATTTTGAGGCCATGCTGCGGGTTGGTTTCAATCTCTTGCTGTGCAGCCAGCGTTACGTAGCCGCCTTCTGAGTAGCCCGCCAGAAACAGCTGGCCATTGTCTGCTATACCTTCCTGAGCGTACAGGGTCTTTGCTGCCTTGATCATGTCGACCACGGCTATACCTGAGGACTGCCGGTGGTAGTAAGGGTGCAACAGGTTCTTGGAAGCCCCAAAGCCGAGGTAGTCAGGTATAAGGGTGATATAGCCACCTGATGCAAAGACCTCAAAGCCCGTGAGGCCGCCGTTCATGGCAGAGGGCGCTTCGTCGTGCTCGAAGATGGTGCCGTGCTGCACGCTCAGCAACGGGGCTGGCGTGCTCAGGTTCATCGGCAGGGCTACCAAGCCGGAAGCTTCGGTTTCACGGCCCTGAAAGGTGGTGCGGTAATGCACTTTGTAAATGGCCACGTCGTGCTTGATCTGGCTCTGGAAGCTGCCGGCATAGGCTCCGGCCAGTTGTTTGAGCATGCCCGCAGACAGGGTGCCTACTTTCTCGGCTGAGACGAGTCGTTCGCGCTCCGCCAAATCTTCAGGTATAGCCGCATCGCTTTTGCTGCAGGAACTGAGCGGGAACGTGGCAACTACCAAAAGGGCGACAATGGTAAGGGTGCTGATCCAGCGTCTCAGCTTATATTTTAGGTTTGTCATGTTTATCGGGAGGATCTTGTCAGTACAATAATCTTCCCACGCCGTCTATAGTTCCCGATTGGCAGCCAAAGGTTTAGCCCGATCACAAGCTGCGGCCAACCCATGAACTGACCTGTGCAATGCAGCACGAACAGTCCGGTATATTCAGTATTGTAAGGATAGTAAAAGAGTGGACTTGATGAGCCTAAGCAGTTTATCCTTTAACTTTGCGCTTCGTAAAAACAGGTTAAACAATAGAGCTATGGCAAAGAAATCATTCGCTGAACTGATAAAGAGCCCGGGCATGCCGGTACTTGTGGACTTTTACGCCGACTGGTGCGGCCCCTGCAAAACAATGAACCCCGTGGTAGAACAACTGGCAAAAGACTTCTCGGGCAAGCTGAAGGTCATCAAAATAAACGTGGACAAGAACCAGGCCGCTGCCCAGCAGTACCGCGTACAGGGTGTGCCGACCTTCATGCTTTTCAAGAACGGGCAGGTAGTCTGGAAACAAGCCGGCGCCGTCCCGGGTCACCAACTCAGCCAGATTATACAGCAAAACATTTAGATTAGTCAGGAGTTAGAAGTCTTCGTCAGGCAGGATCTGTAGCTGCGACTAGTACTGAAAGGTGCCCGGGCGGTAATCCCAACCCATGCACCGTTTTCAAAACTAATCTTAATGCTTGTTTCTGAAAGTGAGGCTAAAGGTGGTGGGGCCGCCCGGTGAACTGCTGACACGTATGCTGCCGCCGTGCTGGCGCATGATTTGCCTGGAGAGGCTGAGGCCTATACCTGATCCCTGCTTTTTGGTAGTGAAAAAAGGAATAAAGATCCTATCCAGATCCTCAGGGGAAACACCGCTGCCATTGTCCTGCACATCAATCCGGAAGCGACTACTGTCCTGCTCATCCTGATAGGCAAACACCTCTACCAGGGGAGTCGCTGCCTGATGGCTTGCCTCCATCCCATTTTTGATCAGGTTGATCAGCACCTGCTCGATCAGTTCCGGATCTACCTGCAGCTCAGCTTTTTCTTCACGCAGGTAAATGGTGAGCTTTGTGCGCTTCGCTTCCATTTCAGGCTGCAACAAGGTATAGACGCTTTTGAGCAGGTCTTTTACTTTCACGGTCCGGACCTCTGGTGTTGGCACCCGCATCAGGCGGCGGTAGTTCTTCACAAAATGGAGCATCCCGGCACTCCGTTTCTCTATTGTCTGCAATCCAGCCCGTATATCTTCCAACACCTCCTCCTCAGGCACCTGGCCGGCAACAGCCTTGCGCACGACTTCCTCTTCCATCAGCTGCGAAACAGTGGAAGTGAGTGAGATGACCGGTGTGATGGTATTCATTATTTCGTGGGTGAGTACTCGGATCAGCTTCTGCCATGTTTGCAGTTCCTGTTCCTCCAGCTCAGATTTGATATTCTGGCATGACACGATCTTCAGCGTGCGCCCCTGTGAAACCATAGTGGTGGCATGCAAGGCCAACTGCAACTGCTCATCCCGCACCTGCAGGGTAACGAGCCTCCTCTCCTGGTGCCCGATATGTTGCAGTACCTCCACGAGCTCCTCACTGATGCGGCTTAATGCCCCGATGTGTTCCAAATGGGGCAAGTGCAGCGCTTCTTTGATCATGTTGTTCACTAACAGCACATGACCGCGCTCATCATAAGAAATGATGCCTACGCCAATATGCTCCACAATTGTCTGCAGGTATAGGTGGTGCGCCTGCTTGTCCGATTTGATGCGCTGGAAGGCATCGGATACATCGTTGAATGATTGATAAAGCGCTTTGTATGCCGGATTGTTCCCTGCTACAGCGAAGCGCTGGGTGAAGTCCGAGTGTCGGATGGCCTCCAGAAAGCCCGCTACGTCGCGGTTAGTCCGCTCCACGTAACGCACCAGGTCGTAAAGCTGCAGGAGCAGCAGCAAGCCAATGCACACGGCAGTCACATACCATTCGGTGCGGAAGAGGACGAGCGTCAAGGCAATAATGCTGATGCTTAGCAGCCCCACCCGCAGCAGCAGGTTCGCTCGGAAGCGGTTATAAACCATA
Source organism: Pontibacter coccineus (assembly GCF_030546575.1). Lineage (GTDB taxonomy): Bacteria > Bacteroidota > Bacteroidia > Cytophagales > Hymenobacteraceae > Pontibacter > Pontibacter coccineus. Next base: position 540,520 of record NZ_JAUOTN010000003.1, on the reverse strand, counting down.
TTTCTCTATGCGGCGGTAAAGTGCGGTTCGGGTGATGCCGAGCTCTTTTGCTGCATGCGTAATGTTCCCTGCGTGCTTGACAAGGGCTTTCTGCACCATCATTTTTTCGAGAGCCTCCAGGGTATAGTCGCTCTCCAGAACAGTTTCGTTGCTGGCGGCCTTGCCTGGCACATCGCCCGGCGCGAAGTAAAAGTCCTCTGGCTGCAGCTCCTGCTGGTCACAGAGGATGACGGCCCGCTCCAGGGCGTGGTCGAGCTCCCGGATATTGCCCGGCCAGCGGTACTCGGTCAGCCGGCGGATGGTGTCAGGCGCTATACCCAGCGCTTCATGCTCATACTTCTGGCTGTATACGCGCAGGAAGTGCTGTGCCAGCAACCGGATATCTTCCCGACGCTCCCGCAGTGGAGGCAGGTATAGCTCTACAGTGTTGATGCGGTAAAGCAGGTCCTGCCGAAAGGAACCCGCCCGCACCATGTCGTAGAGGGGCATGTTGGTCGCACAGATCAGGCGAAAATCGATGGGCCGGGGCTTGTTGGAGCCAAGCCGGATCACCTGGCGGGTTTGCAGCACAGATAAGAGCTTGGCTTGAAGCGGCAGCGACAGGTTGCCTATCTCGTCTAGAAACAAGGTACCGCCATTTGCCGCTTCCATCCGCCCCATGCGCTCTTCTTTGGCATCAGTAAAGGCGCCTTTGGCGTGGCCGAACAGTTCGCTTTCAAAGAGTGTTTCACTGATGGCGCCTAAGTCCACCTTTTCAAATACCTTGTCGGCGCGCTTCGACTTGCGGTGCAGGGCACGTGCCGCCACCTCCTTGCCTGTTCCGTTTTCCCCGAGTATCAGTACATTGGCCTCCGTACCGGCCACCTTTTCTATGGTCTGGTACACCCGCTGCATAGCTGCCGACACCCCAATAAAATCAGCGTAGTGGAAGGCTGTCTTGTTCTGGTCAGCTGTTCCTGCACTGCGTCTCCCTTCTTGCCTGTTGGGGTGACAGGCAGTTTTCAGAATAGCCACAAGTTTATCATTCTGCCAGGGCTTCAGTACAAAATCAGTAGCTCCTTCTTTAAGGGCACGGACTGCCAGCTCAATGTCGCCATACGCTGTCATCAGAATCACCTTGACTGCCGGTGCCAGTTGTAGGATCTGTTTCAGCCAGTGCAGACCTTCTTTGCTGGAGGTGGCCCCGGTGCTGTAATTCATATCCAGGAGTACCACGTCGAATTGGTGCTCCTGCAGCAGCGCCGGGATGCTGTATGGATCCGAAGTCGTCACCACTGTGGCAAAGTGCTGCTTGAGCAGCAGCCTGCTTGCCAGCAGAATGTCTTCTCCGTCATCTACAACCAGTATTTTACAATCGATTTTCCGCATAAGCAACAAGGGCATTCACAAATTATTCGAGGTAAAGAAAAACTTTCTGGTTCACAATACCAAAAGTTAAAATAGACCTTTCCGGCCAGTAATCCAGAGGCGCACAGCACGGTATTATTTTACGCGTGTTTAAGTGTCCGCATACAGACAACCGGCTGTACGATACCGTACACTTCATCCTATCAACGCTTTTACATATTCATGTAAACGACTGAAAGCAAGCATATTAAACACAATGGCATACTTATTGGCGTCCCCATTCAGCATCATACAGAAATCCTTTCCCCGCTATGGATCGCGTCATAGAAAAGAAAAAATATACGCCTAAAAAAATCGCTGCTGTTGCCGGTGCTACACTGGTGCTGGTGGTGGTTTTATACAACCTGCTATTCGCCGAGCACTCCTCTAAACTCAATGTTGACAGCAAGCGCATTACCCTGGGCACCGTAGAGAACGGCGTGTTTCAGGAGTTCATCGCCATCGACGGTGCAGTGGAGCCCCTCAAAACATTTTACCTGGATATAACAGAAGGTGGCCGCGTGGAAAAGATCTATACCGATGATGGCCGCATGGTGGAGAAGGGCGATACCATCCTGAAGCTTTCCAATACAACGCTCCAGATCGACTTTATGACCCGCGAAACACAGCTCTACGACCTGATGAACGAGCGTCAGAACTCCGAAATCACGATGAAGCAGGACCAGATCAGGCAGCTGAACCAACTGGCCGAAACCGAATACAACCTGGCGCTGGCAGAGCGGGCCTACAACCGCAACAAGATGCTGATCGCTGAAAAAGCGATCTCGCAGGAGGAATTCGAAGCCTCCAAGGATCAGTACGATTTCCTCAAAAAACGCAAGGCTCTCGGCGACCGCTCCGTAAAGCAGGACGCAAAGCTGCTGGATGACCGTCTGCGCCAGCTGGATGAGTCCATCAGAAGAATGCAGGCCAACATCAACATGGCCCGCAACACATTGAACAACCTCTATGTCACCGCCCCTATCTCCGGTCAGCTGTCTACCCTGAAGGCGCAGGTAGGCGAGTCAAAAGGCGCGGGTGAGAACATCGGCCAGGTGGATGACATGAGCGGCTACAAGGTAAGAGCCGCTATAGATGAGCACTACATTTCCCGCATCTACCCCGGACTGGAGGGCAACTTCGATTTCAACGGCCAGAATTATAAACTAAAAGTAGCCAAAGTGTTTCCGGAAGTGCAGGGTGGTACTTTTCAGGTAGACCTGGAGTTTGCCGATGCCGCTACTCCGCAAGGTATACGCCGTGGTCAGACCCTGCAGATCAGGCTGAACCTGAATGATGGGGGCCAGGCGGTGCTTCTGCCACGCGGTGGATTCTATCAAAGTACAGGTGGCAGTTGGATATTCGTGGTAAATGAGTCTGGTGATCAGGCGACCAAACGCTCCATCAAACTAGGACGCCAGAACCCCAGGCATTACGAAGTGCTGGACGGGTTAAAGCCGGGTGAACGGGTGGTGCTGTCCTCATATGAAAGCTATGGCGACATAGACAGGCTGGAGTTAAAGTAAATAAATGGCTAAGTGGATAGCTCTACAACACTCAATTCTTACAACAATCTAACCCTCAACAATATAGCAATTAAACAATTAACGATATAGAAATCATGAGCAAGGAAGAATTCATCATCGAGACACAGCAGTTGGAGAAAAAATACATTACCGACACGGTAGAAACCACCGCCCTGGCGGGGGTGGACCTGCGCATTGCAAAAGGGGAGTTTGTTGCGGTGATGGGGCCATCCGGCTGCGGCAAGTCCACGCTGCTGAACATTCTTGGTTTGCTTGACAGTCCTTCAAGTGGTACTTTCCGCTTCCTGGGCCAGGACATAAGCCACGCATCGGAGCGGCAGCGCGCCAAGATCCGCAAGCAGAACCTGGGTTTTGTGTTCCAGAGCTTCAACCTGATAGATGAGCTGACGGTAGAGGAAAACATCAGTCTTCCGCTGGACTACCTGGGTATTCCGCGCGCTGAGGCAAGCAAACGTGTGAAAGAGGCTATGGAGCGCATGGGCATCGCCCACCGCCACGCCCACTTTCCGCAGCAGCTCTCCGGTGGGCAGCAGCAGCGTGTGGCCATTGCCCGCGCCACCGTGTCCGACCCCAGCCTGATCCTGGCTGACGAACCGACCGGTAACCTGGACTCGGTACACGGCCGGGAGGTGATGTCTTTGCTGTCGGAGCTCAACGACGCAGGAACCACGGTAGTCATGGTTACGCACTCGCCGTCGGATGCTGAATACGCACACCGCATCGTGAACCTGTTTGACGGTCAGATCGTGACAGAAAGCCTCAATGCCAGAAGGCAGGCTGCAGAGCTGCTCTAAGGCTGATAGCGGCAACTTGTGCAGTGCCGAACCTACACCTCGCAGCCATGTGAACGGAGGCGCCGGAAGCTGGACAGTAGAGCAGGTATAGCCTTGGACTCTCGACCAAATTAATGCGTGACTAAAGCGGCAAACATCTATGCTCAGGAATTACCTTCTCATCTTCTGGCGCAACATGACACGGAACAAGGTGTATGCGGCCATCAATATTGTGGGCCTGGCAATCGGCATCGCCTCCTGCATACTCATTTACCTGTATGTGCAGCACGAACTCAGCTACGACAAGGCCTTTTCTAAGCACGACAGGATTTACCGCGTCGTCAACGACCTGATCGTAGAGGATGAGGTCGAGAAAGCCTCCGTTACGCACGCGGCCCTGGCTCCTGCCCTTGCAGCAGACTTCCCCGAAGTGGAAGCTTCTACCCGCATGATCAACCGCGGCAAGCAGGTGCTCCGCTTAGAGGACAAAGCCATCACCATAGACCACACCTTTTGGGCGGACAGCAACTACTTCCAGCTCTTTGACTACAAAATGCTGGAGGGCGATCCGAAGACAGCCCTGATGGAGCCAAACACGATGGTGCTTTCGAAGGATGTGGCGGCGAAGTTCTTTAGCGATCCGCTGGATGCCATGTTCAGTACCCTTCGTATTGGCAGCCAATCCTATAAAGTGACAGGTATATTCGAGCCTGTGGATGCGGCCCATATGCGGCCCAACGTGCTTACCTCATTTAGCACCATCCCTGCGGATTTACGTAGCAGCATGCGCACAAACTGGGGCAACACGAATAGCTATACCTATGTGCTGCTAAGAAACGCTGGCGATGCCACGGCACTTCGGGCACAACTACCGGCCTTTGTGGAGCGCCGGGTGGCGCCAGGGCGCCCCAACACGACGGAGCGGGTGCAACTGCACCTGCAGGCGCTGCCAGACATTCACCTGAACACAGACTATCTTTGGGAGGTGTTTCCGGTTGGCAAAAAATCCTACATCTACATTTTCTCCTTTGTTGGCCTGTTCATTCTCCTGATTGCCTCCATCAACTACATGAACCTGGCTACGGCGCGTGCAACCAAGCGAGCAAAAGAGGTAGGGTTACGCAAAGTAGTGGGGGCCAACCGCTCTCAACTCATTGCGCAGTTTCTCAGTGAGTCGGTCCTGGTGACCCTGCTGGCCGTGCTGCTGGCCCTGGTGCTGGTCGAACTGATACTGCCCACTTTCAACACACTTGCCGATAAAAATATACCCGGCACTTATTTCCTTGAGTCTTCATTTGCCCTCACACTGCTGGGGGTAGGCTTTTTCATCGGCTTGGTGGCAGGCAGTTACCCAGCATTGGTGCTGTCGCACTTCAAACCGGTTGACATCCTGAAAACCGGCAAAATGCCAACGGGCAGTGGTGCTTATCTACGAAAAGGACTGGTGGTGGTGCAATTCACCATCTCGCTGGTACTCATCATCGGCACGGTGGTGGTGTACAGCCAGATGCATTACCTCAAAACCCAGGACCTCGGCTTCGACAAAGAGCAGGTGCTGGTGATTGACATTCCAAGCGGGGATACAACCATTGTCAACAAAATGCCTGTCGTGAAATCCGAGTTGCTCAAGCACCCGAGCATCACCAGCGCTACCACTAGCGCCATGATTCCGGGTACAAGCACAGGGGTTATCATTTTCAATGTGGAGCGCGATAACCAGATGGTGGAAAAGACCTTCAACACCATCTGGGTGGATTATGAATTCTTCGACCTGATGGCTATACCTGTGGTAGCCGGCAGGAACTTCTCAAAAGACATGAGCACCGACCTGGAGTACGGTATTATGGTGAATGAGGCCGCCGCCAAAGTGATGGGCTGGACTGATCCGATTGGCAAGCGCATCGGGGGCTCCGATACAACACGGGCCAAAGTGATCGGGGTGGTGAAGGACTTCAACTATACCTCGCTGCACAGCCAGATAGAACCGCTCGTGATCATGCTCGCCCCTCAGAACAATGGCTACCTGATGGCACGCATCAACCCCGAGAACATGGAGGCAACCCTGGCCCACGTGGAAAACGTCTGGCAGCGCCTGGCTCCTTCTCACCCGATGGACTACTTTTTTCTGGATGCGAGTTTTGATGAGCAGTACAGGGCAGAAGAGAAGATGCTGACCATTTTCGGGTACTTCACGTTCCTCACCATCATCATTGCCTGTATGGGCCTGTTTGGGCTTGCCTCTTTTACCACAGAGCAGCGCACCAAAGAGATCGGCATCCGCAAGGTACTGGGCAGCTCGGTTTCAGGTATAGTGGTGCTGCTAACCAAAGACTTTGTCGTGCTGGTATGCCTGGCTATCCTTATCGCGAGCCCGGTCGCCTGGTACGGCATGCAGCAGTGGCTACAGGATTTCGCCTATCGCACGCCGATCAGTATCTGGGTGTTTATCGTTTCCGGGCTGCTGGCGCTTTTCATTGCCATTCTTACTGTTAGTTTCAAAGCTATGCGTGCCGCACTGGAAGACCCGGTGCAGGCGCTGCGCACTGAGTAATCTGATTGAGTTTGTGTTTGTATTGTTAATTGAAAGGTGAATTCAGCGGGTTGTTAATTAAATATACCCGCTGAAGCATCCTTTTCACACAAAAAAGCATCTTTGAAAATAAAAACTATGACAAAGCCATCTACTGTCTTTTTTGCTTCGCTTGCCGCCGGTGTGCTCAGTATGCTTGACCTGCGCCCTGCCGCTTCTACCAGCCTTAGACTCATAACCGGCGTGGAAGTTATGCAGCAGGATACAATCAGGACAAAGAAGAAAAACGAGAGCGTCCGGATCCAGGTAGGCGGCAAGGGCAAAGACGGTAAGAACGGGGAGCAGGTATACATCAACTCGAATGACAACAAGCGGGAAGAACTGAAAAGCCAGGGAACTGTAACACTCACCGATGACCTGAAAGACATCAAAAGTATCTCTCCGAACGGCTACATCCAGTACATGCGCTCTGTCAATGACGACACCAAGCGATTGGAGATCAAAAGCGATGCTAATGGCAAACTGACCCGCACCTACTCGGAGAACGGTAAACAGGTGGCCTATGAGCCAGCTGGCAGAAAGTGGCTGCAGCAGGTAATGCCAGACCTGATGGCAAATACGGGTATAGGCATAGCCGAACTGGTGAGCGACCTATACGGTAAATCAGGTGCGAAAGGAGTGCTGGCAGAGGCCGAAAAAGCTGGCAGCGAACATGCTAAGATGCGCTTTGTGAATTACCTGTTCCAGCAACCTGGCCTGAAGCCTACCGACGTGAAGCAGTCGCTGCAGTTTGTGGACAAGCACATAACCTCTGACTACGAACGCCGCAAGGCCTTGGGGAGTGTGTCAGCTTCGCACCTCAAAAACAAAGACGTTACAGGCAGTTATCTGCAAGTGAGCGATAAAATCCAATCTGACTATGAACGTCGCAAGACCCTGCTTTACCTGCTGGAGACGCCTGATCTGAGCAAAGAGAGCACGGCAATGGCGCTGGAGCAGTCTGGCAAAATCTCCTCCGACTACGAAAAGGCTAAAGTACTGCAGCAACTCGCCAATCAGCCTGAATTCATCCAGCACAATTACAAACCGACCTTCTCCATCATCGATAAGTTTTCGTCAGATTATGAGAAGGCCAAAATCGTCAACTTCCTTCTAAAGAACCACAAACTGTCACAGGCCCAGTACAAGGAGCTACTGCCGGTTGTAAGCCGCATCAACTCTGACTATGAGAAGGGCAAAGTGCTCCGCAACATTGCCAGCGCCATACCTGCCGATGACAAGGGCCTGCGGGCAGAGGTTGAGAAAGCCGCCAACACCATCGGCTCTGATTATGAGAAAAACAAAGTAATCAGCGCCCTCCGATAGCGGGAGGCAGGGGGCGCCGGCCCTCTTTTCGTCGATTCTTTGCTGGAGAAAAGGCAAGTGCAAACCCAAAAGCAGCCTGTGACCGTTAACTAATTTGTTAACTCAGGTCCGCATACATGAAATTAACCAAAACAATCCTGTTGCTGCTGCTCAGCCTGCATTTCGGCTGTTCTTCCGTTGCCACACAGTCGAGTTCAGAAACTCACTATACTGTCTCGATCGACCTCACGCAAGTCAAAGGCGACAAGGTGCCGGTCAGCGTGCGCCCGCCGGCCATCAAGCAAGGCGAGGCCGTTTACAACATGCCCAAGATCGTGCCCGGCACTTACTCCGTATCCAATTTCGGCAATTTCGTGTCCGAGTTTCAGGCACTGGACAAGCAGGGCAAGCCGTTGCCAGTCGAGCGTATCGACACCAACCGCTGGCGCATTTCGGAGGCCCAGAACCTGGATAAAATCACATATTGGGTAGATGACACCTTCGATGCTGCCCGACGGCAGGATGTGGTGTTTGAGCCGGGCGGCACCAACATCGAAGAAGGCCAGAATTTCCTGCTCAACACCTTTGGCTTCGTGGGTTATTTCGACGGACTCAAGCAGGTGCCTTACGAACTTACCGTCACCAAACCTGAGGGCTTTTATGGCTCCACGGCGCTGCAGGCCAGTTCCAGTACCGCCACTACCGACACCTATACCTTGCCCAACTACGTGGAGCTGGCTGACTCGCCGCTGATGTATAGTAAACCTGACACCACGGTGCTCCATCTGGGCGAAACCAAAGTGCTGGTGTCCGTCTACTCCCCGACCGGTCGGGTTACTTCCAGGCCCATCGCCGATAACATCCGCGACATACTCGAAGCGCAGCGCAGCTACCTCGGCGGCACCCTGCCCGTCGATAAGTACGCTTTCCTGATCTACGTGCCGGAGCGGCCGGGCAAGTCGGGCTCTTATGGGGCGCTTGAGCATTCAAATTCTTCTGTCTACTATCTGCCCGAAATGCCTGAGGAGCGTTTCAACAGCACCATGCGCGACGTGGCGGCCCACGAGTTCTTTCATATCGTGACGCCGCTCTCCATCCAGTCCGAGGAGATCCATGATTTCGACTTCATCACCCCCCGCATGTCGAAGCACCTGTGGCTTTATGAGGGCGTAACGGAATACTTTGCCTCGCATGTGCAGGTACACGAAAACCTGATCTCGGTGGACGAATTCATGCAGAAGATCCGGGAGTATATTTTCAACTCCATGGCCTTTAACGACACGCTGCCTTTCACGGAGATGAGTGCCAAAGTGCTGGATGAGTACGAAAACCAGTATGGCAACGTGTACCAGAAAGGTGCCCTGATCGGGATGGCACTGGACATACAGCTGCGCGACCTGTCGGATGGCAAATACGGGCTGGTGAACCTGATGCAGGACCTGGCCAAAACCTATGGCAAAGGCAAACCCTTCAAAGACGACGAGCTTTTCGATAAAATAGCCGAACTGACCTATCCCGAGATACGGACCTTTTTTGCCCGCTATGTGGAAGGCAGTGAGCCCCTGCCTTTAGGGGAGCTGTTCGAAAAAGTGGGCGTGAAGTATGAGCCAGTGGCCGTGCAGCTGGTGAACTCCTATGGAGGATTTGTGCCGGGCTATGACCGGGAGGCCGACAAGATCACAGTGGCCGAGGCCGACGACATGGACGAGTTCGGGAAGCAGATGGGCTTCAAGGAAGGCGATCAGTTGCTGGCTTTCAATGGTAAGGAAGTGACCACGATGAATATCCGCGACATCATAGGCGAAGAGCTGCAAGAGGCCAAGCCGGGCAGCAAAATAGAGATCACCGTAGGGCGCAAAGATGCCAAGGGTGTTGTGAAGCCCAAAAAACTCACGGGTAAAGTAACCCCTGTCAAGCGGGAAGTGCTGCACCTGCTCGAGCCTGTGGAGTCGCCAACCGAACGACAGCTTCGCCTGCGTGCCTCCTGGCTGAACGAGACCATGCCCTAAGAAACCATACCTTAAAGCAACATTTTAACTATCCCGCTGTTTCAACAAAGCGAATTTGTCTTAAATGATCTGACAATGATCGTTTTACCAGGGCCGATCAGGTTATTTGTGTACCTTTGTACCTGATTTTCAAAGCCTCCCGTTTTAAATTTAGTTAGATGCGCTTACCAGCTTTTGCTGTATACCTTTTCTGCTTACTCAGTCTCATAACCGCCGATGTGTTTGCTCAGAGCACCTATACCATCAGTGGTTACGTGCGCGGCACCGGCAATGAAGACGCACTCATCGGGGCTACGGTATCGGTTCCTGAGCTGCGCACCGGCGCTGTAACGGATGGCCGTGGTTTCTATACCTTGCAACTGCCCGAGGGCAGCTATACCTTGCAGGCCACCTACATCGGCTACGAAGCCACTACCCGCAGCATCGAAGTCTCTGGCCAAAACCTGACCGTCAACTTTGCCTTGCTGCCTGCCAACAGCCAGTTGGGCGAAGTCGTGATTGAGGCCAATTCCCTGCAGCAGAAGCTCAATGCCAGTCAGATGAGCGTCGAGACGCTGACCACGCGGGAGGCCAAGCTGTTGCCGGCACTTTTCGGGGAGGTCGACCTGATCAAGGTACTGCAGCTCAAGCCCGGGGTGCAGTCGGGTGGTGAAGGCGCATCGGGCCTTTACGTGCGCGGCGGCGGGCCGGACCAGAACCTGGTGCTGCTGGATGATGCCGTGGTGTACAATGCCTCTCACCTGTTCGGTTTCTTCTCGGTTTTCAACCCGGATGCCGTGGAAAGTGTGGAGCTCTACAAAGGGGGCTTTCCGGCGCAGTTTGGCGGCAGGCTGTCTTCTGTGTTGGATGTGAAGATGCGGGAGGGCAACAAGGAGCGCATCGGCGTAACCGGCGGCCTCGGCCTGATTGCCTCGCGCCTGACGGTGGACGGGCCGATCGTGAAAGACAAGTCCTCGTTCATCCTCTCCGGCCGGCGCACGTATGTCGATGTGTTCACACGCCAGATTAACCGCCTGCAGGAGGGCAAGGAAGACTTCAATCCTATACCTGACTACTACTTCTACGACCTCAACGGCAAGGCCAATTACAAGCTGGGCGAGAAAGACGAACTGTTCATAAGCGGCTATTACGGGCGCGACTTCTTTGGGTTCAATGACGCTGATTTTGAGTTTGGCTTCGACTGGGGTAACAAAGTGGGCTCCCTTCGCTGGCAGCATAAGTTCAATCCACGCTTTCGGGTAAACACCACGCTTTCGGGCAGCAGCTACCAGTACAACGTCAGCAACAAGATCGACGTGTTCAGCTTTAACCTGACCTCCGACATCCGCGACCTGGCCCTGAAAACGGACTTCAGCCTGATCCTGGACAAGGGCCATACCTTGCAATTCGGCGCCATGGCCACTAAGCACGATTTTACCATCGGCCGCCTCAACTTCGACTCTGACGACGACCGGCAAAGTTTCAGTGCAGGCAACGACTATGAGGCCACGGAAGCTGCAGCCTATGTAGCCGATGATTTCCAGGTAAACAGCCAGTTTTCGCTCAACTACGGTGTGCGGCTCTCAGCCTTCAACAGCGGAGGCAAGACTTACAGCGCACTTGAGCCCCGGGCTTCTGCCAGGTATAGCCTGAGCGAAAGAACGTCGCTGAAGGCCAGCTATGCCAGCATGATGCAGTACATTCACCTGGTAGCCAACTCCGGCGCCTCGCTACCGACCGATATCTGGTATCCTTCCAACGACTACGTGAAGCCGCAGCGCTCGCAACAGGTGGCCGCAGGTATAAGCCATCTTTTTGGCGGGGGCCGCTACATGATCACGAACGAACTGTACTACAAGTGGATGCACCGCCAGATCGATTTCCGCGACGGCGCCAACCTGTTTGTGAATGACAACCTGGAGGACGAATTCCTGTTTGGCAAAGGCGAGAGCTACGGTAATGAGGTATACCTCGAAAAGATAAAGGGCCGCACCACGGGATGGGTGGGCTATACCTTGTCGTGGAGCTACCGCCAGTTCGATGACATCAACGGGGGGCGCCGCTTCCCGACCCGCCACGACCGCCGTCATGACGTAAGCGTGGTAGTGCTGCACGAGTTGAGCAAGCGCATCCACCTGACCGGCGCCTTTGTGTATGGCACCGGCAATGCCTATTCGCTCCCCGTGGCCCGCTTTGCGTTTCAGGATGTGCAGGGCAAAGGTGCTACCGTAGTGCCCGTGTACAGCGACCGCAACAGCTTCCGGCTGGCCGCTTTCCACCGCCTGGACCTGGGCCTGGTGCTTAAGCTCAACCCGAAGCGCGGCGAGGCAGACCTGACCTTCAGTGCCTACAACGCCTACAACCGTCGCAACCCGTACTTTGTGTATTTTGAACAGGTGAAGGATGAGGATGACAATGAGACGCTCGGCTTCCGGGCCAAGCAGGTGTCCCTGTTTCCGGTTATACCTTCTGTTACTTATAATTTCAAGTTCTGATGAAGACCAGACCTACGATCTATACCTTGCTGTTGCCCCTGCTTTTGCTACTGGCCTCCTGCGACATGGAGCAGGAAGTGGAAGTAAAACTGCCACCCCACGAGTCACAATTGGTAGTGGAGTGCTATCTGGAGCCCGGCAAAACTCTACGGGCCGTGGTACTGGAAAGCGTGAGCTACTTTAACGACCCGGAGCTGCCGCTTGTACCTGATGCTGAGGTATTTATTACGCACAAGGGCAGAACGATCAAGCTGCCTTTCAGCCCTGTTCAGAACAAGCAAACCGGCAAGTACTACACTCACCGCATAAGCGAAAAGCTGGACCTGCAGCCCGGCGATGTAGTAACGCTGGAGGTAAAAGACAAGAAAGGGCGCCACGTAACTGGCACCACTACCATCCTGGGCCAGGTGCCGATCGAGGCAGTGGAATGGAAGTTCAATGAAAAGAACAAAGCCTATCTGCTCACTTCCTACCAGGACGACCCGGATGCTGTTAACTTCTACCGCTACATGGTGCACCGCGACAGCCTTTCCAATTCCTCTCAGCGTGATTTCATATCCAGCGACCAGCTCACGAATGGCCAGCGCGTATCTTACGGTTCGGGCTACGACTACGAGCAGGGCGATACACTGGTCGTTTCGCTCTTCCACATCGAGCAGCAGTACTACGATTTCTTAGGCTCTATATCGGATGCGCGCAATGCCAACGGTAACCCCTTTGCGCAGCCCTCGCGCATTGTCTCCTCGGTGAAAGGCGGCATCGGCATCTTTACGAACCTCTCTTATAACCGCAAAACAGTGGTGATAGAAAAGTAAGAATCATTAGGAGGCATTTTTATTCCCGGCCAGTTCTGTACCGGACCTACATCCGGCACTGCTTCAACCTGACCTGGGAGGTAATCAGGCAAGGCGTGTCAAAACCTTACTCCTTTCCCTCGCATTCTTAACCCTATAACTAGTCTCAAAACAAGCAGGGGCAGCCAATTTGGCCGCCCCTGCTTGTGCTTATATGCTTTACTTAATTGTTAAGGCTACTATTGCTGACGCACCAGTTCTTTTATCAGCAGGGTCATGCGTGGCTCCGCAATAGCGGCGGCTTCCAGAATATCGGCCAGGTTCACTTTCTTGATGCGGTCGGGCGTACCCATGTCGGTGATGACAGAGATGCCAAAAATCTTCATGCCCATGTGGCGGGCCGCAATGGCTTCCGGCACGGTCGACATACCTACAACATCGGCCCCTATGCGGGCAATGTAGGTATACTCAGCCAGAGTTTCCAGCATAGGACCTGGTACGCTGGCGTAAACACCCTCTTGCAGCGTGAAGCCGGCATCTTCGGCGATGACCATTGCCTGGCGCACCATCTGCTCATCGTACACTTCGCTCATGTCTGGGAAGCGAGGTCCCAGTTCGTCCAGGTTCGGACCGATCAGCGGGTTGGATGGCTGCAGGTTAATGTGGTCGGTGATCACCATCAGGTCAGAGGTACTGAAAGCAGGGTTCAGGCCGCCGCAGGCATTGGAGATGAACAGCTTCTGCACGCCCAGCAATTTCATCACACGCACCGGGTGCACCACCTGGTGCATGGTATAGCCTTCGTAGAAATGGAAGCGTCCCTGCATCACGATCACGCGACGCCCGGCCAGCGTTCCAAAAGCCAGGCGGCCGGTATGGCTCTCCACCGTTGACACAGGGAAGTGCGGGATATCGGCATAATCGAGGCTATATTCTATCTCAATTTCTTTGATCAAAGCGCCCAGGCCCGTGCCCAGTATAATTCCGAACTCAGGTTGGAAATTGCCTGTCTGGTCCTGTATATAAGAAGCGGACTCTCGTAATTGCTGCATCATATCGTTCATCGTTTTTTATGCTGTTTTAAGGTTCGCGAAATAGGGCATTTATCCTGAGAGAATAAATGATTTTAATCATGTGTGGGCATGACACTCTGATTTCGCTCTTCTTCGCAATTTGCAAAAAAAGGAACGGACCTGAAACAAAAAGCCCGCTGGTTTACACCAACGGGCTTTCAAATATTGCATTTGCAGCAGGTTATACCTGGCCAGCTTTGTTACTGTACGATCAGCTCATACGGCATGCGGGTTTGGATACCCTGCATATTCTCTACTTTCTTGTACATGTTGTACACAGGGTATAGCTGACCGAGTTCGGCCTTCACAGCGCGCTCTTTTACCTGTGAGCCAGCCTCACCGAGCATCTCTTCGAAGAAATTTTTGCGGCGCGGCAGCTCCTTAATGCGGTAGTCATCTTCTATACCTACACGGGCAGCGGCAATCTCGATGGCTTTTTCCAGGCCACCATGTACGTCTATCAGGTTGCGCTCCTTGGCTTCTATACCTGACCACACACGGCCCGAAGCGAATTTCTTCAGCTCGTCCTGCGACATGCCACGGCCGTCAGCCGCTTTCTGCGTGAATACCTCGTAGATCTTGTTGATCTCGCGCTGCACGATCTCTTTTTCAAACGGCGTCATGGCGCGGGTAACTGTTGGCAGATCTGAGTGGTTGCCAGTGCTTACGCGGTCCACGGTGATGCCCAGCTTGTTCTTGAAGAAGCCTTCGAAGTTCGGAACAATGCCAAACACACCGATACTGCCTGTGATGGTGTTCGGGTGCGCCACGATCGTATCGCAGCCCATGGCCATGTAGTAACCGCCGGAGGCAGCCATGTCAGACATGGAGGCAATCACCGGCTTCACTTTGCGGGTCTCCTGGATTTCACGCCACATCACATCAGACGCCAGCGCGCTGCCACCCGGAGAGTTGATGCGCAGCACCACCGCCTTCACGTTCTTGTCCATACGGGCATTGCGGATCGCTTCTGCATAACGAGTGCTACCAATCTGGTCGTCATCGCCTTCACCGTCCACAATATCGCCTTCCGCGTAAATCACGGCAATGCGGTTTTTAGCGGAACCAGTCTTCTCAGCGTCTTTCACTTTTTTGTATTTGGCCAGGCTAATCAGTTGCAGTTTCTTGTCAGTCTCGACACCAAGCTGCTCTTTCATGTAATCGATGGCTTCGTCGTAGTAGCCAATGTCAGTGGCCAGACCATGCGTTTTAGCGTCTTCGGCTTCGCGCACCAGCACCTCATCCGATACTTTTTTCAGCTCTTCGTAGGTCTTGCCGCGTGCCTTTGCGATCTTGCGCAGTTGGTAGTCGTTGATCGAGTTCAGGAAGGAGGTCATCTGCTCGCGGTTGGCCTCGCTCATCTTGTCGAGGAAGAAAGGCTCTACCGCACTTTTAAAATCGCCTACTTTAAAAATTTCAGGCTGGATGTCAAGTTTTTCCAGGGTGCCTTTGAAGAAGAACACCTCAGAGCTGATGCCGTTAAACTCCAGCGTGCCCATCGGGTTCAGGTATATTTTGTCGGCCACAGAAGACAGGTAGTAAGCCTTCTCGTTGGTCATGTCACCGTACGATACAATGAATTTGCCCGACTCCTTGAAGTCGATCAGCTCGTCGCGGATCTCTTCCAGCTTGCCCATACCGGCATCCACGAAACGCATGTTCAGGAAGATGCCTTTTACATTGTCGTCTGTTTTGGCGCGGCGAATAGAGGCTTTGATCTGATCCAATCCGTCGCCGCTACTCATAGAGAAGAAGCCAAAGGAAAAATCACCGAAAGGATTCTCCTGCTCGCGCTCTACAATTGCTTTGTCCAGTTTAAGCTCCAGCACGGAGTTTTCGGCTACCGTGACATCCCCCTTAGAGGCAGATGCCGCAATAACGCCGACCATGATCAGGAGGCCCAGAAAGAAAAATATGAACAGGCCAAGGATGGTCGCCAGCACATATCTGAGGAAATTCAACATAGGTTCTACTTATTTTTAAGGTTCTGTTTTAAGGCACCAGAAAGTATAGGTCCCTGCATACAATAAACAAAAATAGCGCTTAAAGTTCAATACCAAACCCCAATATACAGCAATCTCGACCAATCGGGCCTTTTCATAGACTAATTGAATTGTTGGTGGTTGAAATGCTAAATTGTTGGATTGTTGATTGCTAATTGTTGGGTGCACGATTAACCTGCCTTTCAGAGGAGGGGATTTTCCTGCACGATTCAGGCAGTTGTGTTAGTGCGGGACTTTGTCAGGTATAGAGGTACACCGATTCGGTCAGGTATACGGGGGCATAATTGCTGTTGCACGATTCGGACAGACCGCGATCTGTCTTGCGCTCTTTTCTGAAAGGCTCTTCGGGACATCCATGTCCCGAAGTTTTCTGTTGGGGATGTCCACATCCCCGTGCGTGGGTCTGCAGGTATACGGGGATTAGGAAATCCCCTGCCGTTTGCTTTCGGATTGATAAATCCGAATGAGCCTGTTGAGGCCTGTTGTCCATTTGCCTGTTTTGCAGGTACACGGGGACAAGGATGTCCCCGGCAGAAATGCTTCCGGACACAGATGTCCGGAAGAGCGTTCAGTTGGGTTCATGCATGAAAGAAGTTACTGTGTAAAGTCGATACAATTCTAACTCCGAAACTCTTTAATTCCTCAACTCCCAAACTTCTAATACCGATACTTCTTTCCCCACTGTGCCTGCAGTTGCTTGAGCAAGTCACGCTCGCGGGCGTTATCGCCAGGCTGGTAGAGGGCGGTGTTGGTAAGCTCTTGTGGCATGAACTCCTGCTGCACGAAATTGCCTTCGTAGTCGTGGGCGTATTTGTAGTTGTTGCCGTAGCCAATCTCTTTCATCAGTTTGGTCGGGGCGTTGCGGATGTGCAGCGGCACGGGCAGGTTGCCGGTCTGCTGCACCAGCTGCCTTGCCTGCTTGATGGCCTTGTAACTCGCGTTGCTCTTGGGCGAAGTGGCCAGGTATACTGTGCATTGCGACAGGATGATCTCTGCTTCCGGATAACCGATCATCTGCACCGCCTGGAAACAGTTGGTGGCCATAAGCAGGGCGTTCGCATTCGCCAGACCGATGTCCTCAGAAGACGCGATGAGCAAACGACGGGCAATAAACTTAGGGTCCTCGCCACCCTCGATCATGCGGGCCAGCCAGTAGACGGCCGCATTGGGGTCCGAGCCGCGGATGGATTTAATGAAGGCCGACACCAGATCATAGTGCATCTCACCGGACTTGTCATACATCACGATGTTCTGCTGGGCCACCTGCTTCACCAACTCGTTGGTTACCACCACCTCGTCGGCTTTGATGCCTTCGGCCACAATCTCGAGCAGGTTGAGCAGCTTGCGGGCATCTCCACCCGAAATAGTCAGCAGCGCCTCGTATTCCTCTATCCGCACCTTGCGGTGGCGCATCCATTCGTCCTGTTCCAGGGCTTTGTCAACCAGTTCGATCAGTTCATCTTTGGTGAGGTGCTTGAGGATGTATACCTGGCAGCGCGACAGCAGGGCCGAGATCACCTCAAAGGAAGGGTTCTCGGTAGTAGCGCCCACCAATGTCACTGTTCCTTTTTCGACAGCGCCCAGCAAAGCGTCCTGCTGCGACTTGTTGAAGCGGTGGATCTCGTCGATGAAAAGTACCGTACCTTGCCGTTTTTTGGCCTGCTCAATCACTTCCCGGATGTCCTTTACACCTGCATTGATGGCGCTCAGCGCCACGAAAGGCACCTTCATCTGGTTGGCAATGATGTTGGCCAGGGTAGTTTTGCCCACACCCGGAGGCCCCCACAAGATCATGCTCGGTATCACGCCGCCCTCAATGTAGCGACGCAGGATGCCGGTAGGCCCCACCAGGTGCTTTTGTCCGTAATACTGGTCCAGGTTGTGTGGCCGCATGCGCTCGGCCAACGGTACGTTCGGGTGATTCATCTGCTCTTATTCTCTCTTGGGAGTTCGGTCTAAACAAAGTTACGAATTTGAGGGCAAAGCCGAAGGACTGAATTACCGCGACCGCTACTTCTTCTCCTCTCCATCATGTGGCGACTCTATCTCGTTTTCCTTCTCCAGTTTCCGGCGGATGGCTTTTGTATTCCAGCGCAGCACCGACACTTCCATGGGGCTGCGGGAGGGGCGCTCATCACCAAACAGCACGCCCCACTGCTTGAACTGGTCCGTTCTGTCGAACACTACCTTCAGCACCGCAATAATGGGGAGCGACAGGAACATGCCTGCTATACCTGCTATCTCGCCGCCCACGACCACCCCCACGATGGTGGCGAGGGCATTGATCTTAACTTTTGAGCCCACGATGCGCGGCATCAGGATATTGTTATCCAGGAACTGCACACCGGCAATGGTACCCAATACCACAAAGATCGGCCAAATTTCAGGTGACGAGGCCAGCGTGAGCAGCACCCCGATGATGTTGCCCAACAACGCTCCCACGTAAGGTATAAGGTTGAGAAAGGCGAAAATAATACCGATGAGCAGCGCGTGCTTAATACCGATGATCATCAGGAGGCCGCCCAGCAGCACGGTCATATAAGTAACCTGTATGAGCAGGCCGAACAGGTAGCTTTTGATGATCACCTGCATCTCGCGCAGTGTCTCTTCCACTTTCTCGTGGTTGTCGCGGGGGAACCACAGGAACACGAAGCGCAGCAGGAGGTTGCGGTAAAAGAGCAGCAAAAAGATGTAGATCGGCAACAGCCCCAGGAATATCAGCGTGCCCGTCACGCCCCCAGCCACACCGCCCAACAGGGTACCGGCATAGGTCAGCAGGTTGTTGCTCTGCTCTTTAACGAAATTGATCTGCTCCTGCGACGAAAAGGGTGTCTTGCTCCCGACCCAGGTACTCAGCGCGTTCAGGTGGTTCATCACGTTTTTCTGGATGGTCGGAAAATCACGTATCAGCACGCTGATCTGGGAGGAGAAAAACCAGATAATGCCGCCCAGCACCACAATCATCGCTAACAGGCTGAGTCCAATCGCTAACGCCTCCGGCATTTTCCTGTTCCTGAAAAAACGGAAGAGCGGCAATAGCATGATGCTGATGAAAAAGGCCATGAGCAGCGGCGCCAGCAGTCCCTTTCCCAATACTATAATCCAGCCCAGAAAAAACAGTCCTGTTATTTCGATGGCTCTTCTCACCGTCAGAGGTATTTGATTCATGCAGTAATGTAGCTTGAGGGTACGGGTTTTAATTGCCTCCTTATACGGCACAAACCGAATAAGCACGTAATTTTGCGGCATGAATAAACAGGTACAGGTGCACGCCTCGCTTTTTCTGGTGGCACTGATCTACGGTAGCAATTACAGCATCGCCAAAGAGGTGATGCCCGCGTACGTGGGCCCCTTCGGATTGATCCTGATCCGGGTGGTATCGGCGGCGCTGTTTTTCGGCCTGTTCGCCCGCCTGGTGGTGAAGGAGAAGATCGTGGGACGTGCCGACAACATCCGGGTGATTCTGTGCGGCGTGACCGGGGTGGCCATTAACCAGCTTTGTTTCTTTGCCGGACTGAACCTGACTGCTCCGATCAATGCGGCGCTCCTGATGGTGATTGTGCCGGTGGTGGTGCTGGTCTTTTCGGCCCTGCTGCTGCGGGAGCGCATCGGCAAGCGGAAGGTGTCAGGTATAGCCATGGCCTGCGTGGGTGCTTTTCTGCTCATCTATACCTCGCAGGGGGGGCAGGCAACCGGTAATTTGTGGGGCGACCTCCTCATCATTCTCAACGCCACTTCGTTTGGCCTGTACCTGGTGCTGGTAAAACCGCTGATGCAGAAGTACCAGGCCATCACCATTGTGAGCCGCATCTTTACGGTGGGTGCCGTGCTGGTGGTTCCATTCGGCTGGCAACAGCTGCTAGCGCCTGACTACAGTGCCTTCCCGGTGTCTATCTGGCTGGCTATTCTGTTCATGGTCTTTGCTGTCACCATCGTGGCCTACCTCCTCAATACCTGGGCGCTACGCTATGCCAACCCCTCGTTGGTGGGCGCTTACATTTACCTGCAGCCGGTAATGGCTATTCTGATTGCGATTGCGATGGGTAAGGATGTTTTCACATTGCAGAAAGCAGCCTTCGCTCTGCTGATATTTGCCGGGGTATACCTGGTGAGTCACACCAAACAACACGCCCTCAAAAAAACAGCCTAAGGCATATAGTTTTCTTCGGGCAGGTCGGTGGTGCTGTGCGAAACCGGCACGCGGCGCAGCAAGGTATACTGAAAGTCCACAGAGTCGCTTCGGATAGGGCTGGCATGCATCACGGAGATGCTGTCGCCTTCGTGCAGGGTATAGTAAAAATTGCCTTGCCCGGCCCACCAGCCGCCACAGGCTGAAAGCGCCTCGCGCGGCACCCCGAAAGAGGTAAACATCTGCGGCGCAATAACGGAGCAGGTATAGACCGTATCGAGCACGTACTGCATCTCCATCTGACTCAGGTATACCACCGCCAGCGGATTTTCCTCGTCGGCATTCTGGATTTCCTCGCACTGCAGGTCTGCTTTCACCCAGCTGTTCACATCGCCAACGGCGTTTTCCTGCTCGAGCCGCTCATACTGCGCTTCCTCTTTCTGGCTGCAGGCCACGAGCGTGCACAGGAATAGGGCAACTAAAAAGCGGAGCTTCATACAGAGCGGTTTTGTCGGACTCAAAGGTATAATGAGAAACGTTTCAACGTATCAGGCGATGTCTCTTTTCATGATGACCATGCCGCGGTAAATTTCCTTCATCTGCTCGAAATCGAGTTCGTCGGTCCCCCAGCGCACAAAGCCGTTCTGTTCATAAAAGTCCACAGAGCGGCTGCTGTCCATGGCTTTGAGCCAGACAACGCGCTTGCCACTTTCCAGCGCATACTGCACCGTAAAATCCACCGCCCATTTGCCGATACCCATACCGGAAGCGCGGTCGACCAGGTATAGCCGCTCCAGCTCGAGGCACTCAGCATCGGTATAGCCTTCCAGCGCCTTGTCTTTGTTGTACTTCATAAAGCCCACCGGCTCGTCCTGGTACTGGATCATGAAATAAGAAGCATTGGGATTAGCCAGGTCATCGCGCAGCGCCTCCTCCGAGAAGCACCGGTTCAGATACCAGGCGCCGCCGTCGTGCCAGAGGTAGGTATAATGGTCGTTGTAAGCCTCTATGGCTATGTTCTGTAAGTCGGTCAGGTCTGCAAGCAGGCAGGGTGATATGGCAATGTCGGTCATAAAGTGTCAGTAAAAGAAATTGCTCAAGCCAATATACTACGCAGCAGCTGTTTTTTTGCTGCCCGGAAGCTTAAATTTCTTATTCCCACCGTAATTATTTCACTCTCCCTCCCGGAGCCGGCCTACCACACCGACTGGAATTGCACTATTTCAGATGACACCGAGAACAACCGTCACTCATAATCCGTATAAAACTCACTTGAAAATCAATGAACTATGAACAATTTAAGAATATTATCTTTTGCAATAATGTCAGTATTTCTACTAGGTAGTTGTGCTGGCTCAGACGGTTGGAGCAGTAAAAAGAAAGGCGCCGTGATAGGCGGTGCGGCAGGTGCTGCCACAGGCGCTGCCGTGGGTGGTACCTCTGGTGCGGTGATTGGTGGTGCGGCCGGTGCAGTCGGTGGCGGGGCCATCGGCCGTAAGAAAGACAAAAAGAAAAGGGAGCGCCAGCGCAATCAGGATAATTTGCAGCAACCACAAGAAGAACGCTAGGCTATACCTATCGTTACACAAAACAGGCCGTCGGTTTCCCGACGGCCTGTATTGTTTTCGGGAATTGCGATACCTGTCCCCAGACCTCGTGGTGTCTTCAGCCCTACGAGTGTTTAACAGATTGGCCTACGCTAAAAGTGCTTAGGTATAGCAACAGTTACCTTATCAGACACTAGCGGGAGCTGCGCGCTCCGCGTAGTCTTTTGCTACCTTCTCCCCCGCTTGCCTTTCCCTCCCCTGCCTGTGCCTTTGCGCTTGTCATTTTTAGAACCAGCGGCTGCATCCATAAAATCCTGCGCAGTAAGCGGAAAAGGATGCTGATCTACCACAGGTATGGCTTTGCCGGTGAGGTTTTGGATGGCGATGAGCAAGGGCGTTTCGCTGGCGCCGCAGAAGGTGATAGCAACACCAGCGGCCCCCGCCCTGCCCGTGCGGCCGATGCGGTGCACATAGGTCTCCGGCTCAAAAGGCAGTTCGTAATTGATCACATGCGAAAGCTCTTCCACATCAATGCCCCGGGCCGCCACATCAGTGGCGACAAGCACACGTGTTTCGCTGTTTTTGAAACTCTCCAGCACCCGCTCGCGGTCGCGCTGGGACCGGTCGGCGTGGAGGGCTTCGGCGACTATACCTACAGTACCGAGCTCTTTGGCCAGTTTGTCGGCTCCCTCTTTGGTGCGCATAAAAACCAGCGTGCGGTCTATACCTTGGTCCTGCAACAGGTGCAACAGTAAAGGCGTTTTGTTCGCTTTCTTCACATAGTACAGCTCCTGCCGTATGGTGACTGCCGTCGATGAAACAGGCGCAACTTCTATGGTTACAGGTTCTGTCAATATCTTACGGGCCAGTTTGCTCACCTCCGGCGCCATCGTAGCCGAAAAGAACAGGGTCTGCCGTTTTTCAGGTATCGCCTGCAGCACCTGCCGGATGTCCTGCAGAAAGCCCAAATCGAGCATGCGGTCTGCCTCGTCGAGCACCAGCAACTGCACGTGCCGCAACTCCACAAAGCCCTGATCAAGCAAATCCAGCAAACGGCCGGGCGTGGCTACCAGGATGTCTATACCTGCCTGCAGCGCGTCGGTCTGCACTTTGTAGGGCACGCCGCCATACACCACCAGGTGCTTCAGGTCGGTATACCTGCCGTAGGTCGCAAAGCTATCGCTTACCTGACTGGCCAACTCGCGGGTGGGTGTGAGCACCAGTGCCCGAATTGTTCGGGGCGCAGGTATAGCCTGCCCGTGCAGTAACTGCAGCAAAGGTATAGCGAAGGCTGCCGTTTTGCCCGTGCCGGTCTGGGCCGTTGCCAGCAAATCGCGCCCCCGCAGCACTTCAGGTATAGCCTGCCTCTGGATGGGTGTGGGTTGGGAATAGCCCGCTTCTTCCAGCGCCTGCAGAATGGGCGAAATTAGGTATAGGTCTTTAAAGGTCATTTTCACGTCAGGTATAAGGGCAGGACAACATGCGTGGCAAACCCTGGTGCAAAGGTATAAGGTAGCCTGGCAAGGCGCTATACCTGGCGGAAACAAAAACGGCGGGAGTGTATTCCCGCCGTTCTTCATTTGCTATACCAAAGGTATACTGTCCTTTGTCGAAAGTTCTTGATTTTAGTTAGGCACGTTAAGCCATCACCTCGTTCAGGTCCGGCAGACGCAGTCGGCCAAACCGGTGGAGGGTGTTCAAATGCGAGCGCACGGCCTGCATGAAGGTCTTGCTCTCGATGTAGGTGAGGTTGAACTCGGCAGCGGTTTGCTTCACGATTTCCGCGATGGCCGGGTAGTGCACGTGGCTGATGCGCGGGAACAAATGGTGCTCGATCTGGAAATTCAGTCCGCCTACGTACCACGACAACCACTTGCTCTTGCGCGCAAAGTTGGCGGTAGTGCTCAGCTGATGGATAGCCCAGTCATTCTCGATCACGCCACTCTCACTTGGCAGCGGATGGTTGGTGCCCTCCACCGTGTGCGCCAGCTGGAATACCGTCGACAGAATGATGCCGGCCACAAAATGCATCAGCACAAAGCCTACCAGCACTTCCCAGAAAGGTATACCGAAAATCAAAGTCGGAGCTACCAGTATGGAGAAGAAGTACAGCACTTTAAATGCGACGATCTTCAGAAAGGCCACTGTGTTTTCTGATTTGGAGTTGGCGTTCACCCCGCTCTTGATATACTTGAAGAACTGCACGAAATCTTTCAGAATTACCCAGTAAAGCGTGAGCAAACCGTAGAAAAATAACGCGTACGCCCACTGCAGCCTGTGGATGAACTTCACGTTGGTGTGCGGCGAAAAGCGCAGCACGACCATATCGTCGATGTCCTCGTCCATGTCCACCACGTTGGTGTAGGTATGGTGCAGAATGTTGTGCTGCAGTTTCCAGTTAAAGGCGGAGGCTCCCAGCAGGTTCACTGAGTGCGCCATCAGGTAGTTCACCGTCTTGTTTTTGGAAAAAGCGCCGTGGTTGGCGTCATGCATCACGCTCATGGCCACGCCGGCCACGCCCAGGCCCATCACAAACCACAGCAGCAGGCTGATGCCTATACCTGGTGTAAAGGCAAGCAGGACCGCAAACGGCACCACGTACATCAGCAACAGCACAATGCTCTTGACCAGTAGGTGGGCACTGCCGGATTTGGGCAGGTTGTTTTCAGAAAAATAGGCGTCCACACGTTTGCGGAGCGTCGGGAAAAACAAATTTTTTTCTTTGTTAACGAATTTTACTTTGCCTTTAAGCTTCATTTAATCTACTTGATAATCTTTATTCAAAACTCACCCGGAGGAAGTATATCCTACGAATCAGTTGGTTATGTGTTTGTCTGTTGCCGCTCTAACCTGTAATTTTCTGCTGCCAGTAAGCACTAAGCCATTAAACTTAGTCGGGCAGAAAGGCAAAGGAGGGTGCAAATATAGAGTGGAAATGTGGGAGTATAAGCAGGTGAGGTTATTTTGATTTCGTTAGCCGATAGCCTCGTTCATGCTCGGCAGCCTGCCAAAGCGATGCAGCGTAGCGATGTGTGAGCGCACGGCCTGTCCGAACGTCTCGTTCTCCAGGTAGGGTACGCCAAACTCTTCGGCTGTTTCTTTTACAATACCAGCAATGGCCGGGTAGTGCACATGGCACACACGCGGAAAAAGGTGATGCTCCACCTGGAAGTTCAGTCCGCCCACATACCACGAGAGCAGCTTGTTGTGACGCGAAAAGTTAACGGTGGTGTTCATCTGGTGTATCGCCCAGTCATTCTCAATCACCCCGGTCTCGTCCGGCCTTGGGTGTGTGGTTCCCTCCACGGTATGCGCCAACTGGAACACCACGGTCAGAATGATGCCGGCCACGAAGTGCATCAGCAAAAAGCCCAGCAGCACCTGCAGAAAGGGAATTCCGAAGAAAAGGGTCGGCACCCCAAACATCACAAAGAAGTACAGCACCTTCATGGCCACCAGTTTCATGAACCAGTTCCTGTTCTCAGCTGCCGTGTTGTTGTTCACGCCGTTTTTCTTGAAGAGCGCATACTGCACAAAGTCCTTGGCCACCACCCAGTAAAGTGTAAGCAGGCCGTAAAACACGAACGCATACACCCACTGCAGTTTATGAAAGAACTTCACTTTGGAATGGGGATTGAAACGCAGCACCAGACGGTCCTGAATGTCCTCGTCCATGTCCACCACGTTGGTGTAGGTATGGTGCAGGATGTTGTGCTGCAGTTTCCAGTTAAAGGCAGAGCCGCCCACTAAATTTAAGGTATGGCCCATCAAATCGTTGACGCGCTTGCTATTGGAGAAGGCGCCGTGATTGGCGTCGTGCATCACACTCATACCTATACCTGCCACGCCCAGGCCCATCACGAACCACAGCAGCAGGCTGAAGCCCAGACCGGGTGTAAAGGCAAGCAGCGCCACAAACGGCACAAAGTAAGCGAGCAACAGCACCACGCTCTTCACAATCATGGCGGTGTTGGCGGTTTTCGGGATGTTGTTCTCTGAGAAATAGGCGTCTACGCGCTTTCGTAGGGTTGGGAAGAAAAGGCTTTTGTCCTTGTTGACAAATTTGACTTTGCTTTGCAGCTTCATAGTTTTAGGTTAATGTGCGAAAAATTGAACCCACACATAGTGGCCTAAAGGCACAGAGAGTGAATTTTGAATATATTGATAAAAGAGAATTCGGCCAGTTTAAGTTCAGTTGCCATAGTGCCCCCCTTTGCCAAATTCAGTTTCCGATCGTTTAAAAAAAATAAGGAGATGTAGACTTTACAGTCCTGTTTAAGCTTGCAATATAGTCATTATCAAATAAAAATGGACTATCCCCGCGTTCACTGCTTAAAATTAAAATCCGCTGAAAAATCAAAAAAGCGATTGGCTATATATACACAAAAAAAGCCTGACCAGATACACTCCGGTCAGGCTTTTTAAAGCTATACCTGAAAAAAATTACAGGTGTATTACCTCGTCGTAAGCAGCGGCGGCGGCTTCCATCACGGCTTCGCTCATGGTTGGGTGCGGATGTACCGACTTGATGATCTCGTGGCCAGTTGTCTCCAGCTTGCGGGCTACCACTATTTCGGCAATCATCTCTGTTACGTTCGTGCCAATCATGTGGGCACCCAGGAACTCGCCATACTTGGCGTCAAAGATCACCTTCACGAAACCGTCCTTGGCACCGGCGGCGCTTGCCTTGCCCGAAGCGGAGAACGGGAACTTGCCTACTTTGATGTCAAGCCCTTGCTCACGGGCCGCTTTCTCCGTCAGACCAACCGAAGCGATCTCAGGAGAGCAGTATGTACAGCCCGGGATATTGCCGTAGTTCAACGGCTCCGGGTCGTGGCCTGTGATGGCCTCCACACAGATGATACCTTCAGCAGATGCTACGTGCGCCAGCGCAGGGCCCGGCACGATGTCACCGATCGCGTAGATGCCGTCTACGTTGGTTTTGTAGTACTCATCCACTACCACGCGACCTTTGTCTACTTTAATGCCCAGCTCCTCTATACCGATGTTCTCAAGGTTGGTCTGGATACCTACTGCCGAAAGTACTACTTCCGCCTCCAGCGTTTCTTCGCCTTTCGCCGTTTTTACTTTCACTTTGCAGATGTCGCCGCTGGTGTCCACAGACTCCACAGAAGCATCGGTCATGATGTTGATGCCCGACTTGCGGAAAGATTTGGACAGCTGACGCGATACTTCTTCGTCCTCTACCGGCACGATGTTCGGCAGGTACTCCACGATCGTCACTTTCGTGCCCATGGCATTGTAGAAGTACGCGAACTCCACGCCGATAGCGCCGGAACCTACCACTACCATGCTCTCCGGCATTTTGTCAAGCGCCATGGCCTGACGGTAACCGATGATTTTCTTGCCGTCGATTGGCAAGTTAGGCAGCTCGCGGGAACGGGCTCCTGTTGCCAGAATAATGTGATCAGCCTCTACCGTGTCTTTTTTGCCTTCCGCATCTGTTACCTCTATCTTGCCTTTAGCTACCACTTTACCAGTACCCATGATGGCGTCGATCTTGTTTTTGCGGAACAGGAACTGAATGCCCTTGCTCATGCCGTCGGCCACACCGCGGCTACGCTTGATCACCGCGTTGAAGTCAGCGGAAGCCTCCCCAACGGTAATGCCGTAGTCAGCCGCGTGGTTGATGTATTCGAACACGTTCGCGCTCTTAAGCAATGCTTTGGTCGGGATACAGCCCCAGTTCAAACAGATGCCGCCCAGCGACTCACGCTCGATCACGCCTACCTTCAAACCCAATTGCGACGCACGGATAGCCGCCACATAACCGCCTGGGCCACTACCCAGCACTACCAAATCGTATTTTGATGCCATAGTTTCTCTTTTTAAATGCTGAGCAAAATTAAACGATAATCCCAACTTCACAAAACCAGTTCTGTTACAGCGTTATCTGCACAAAGAGTAGCACTATACAAAGCCTATACCTTCACAATACTAAGAATTGCTACAAAAAATTGCATACCTATTCCGTATTGGGCTGAACTATTGTATTTTGCGCTCCATAACATGAGGTAACCCCTACTGCATGAAAGCAATTTTACTACTCATTATATCCGTACTTTTTGCACTACCGGCTTTCCCGCAGAATGCCGTAACGCAGCCTGCCCAGCAGAAGACAGCCCTGCAGCACTTTAACGCAGGTAACCAAAAGTTTAAGTCGGGCAAGTATACCGAAGCTATAAAGGAGTACAGCGAAGTGCTGAAGCAGGAGCCCGAGCACATCGTCACCATGACTAACCGCGGCATCGCCCGCGACCGCATACTGGACTACCGCGGTGCCATTGCTGACTTTGACAAAGCCCTGACGCTGGATCCTAAACACCTGGAAGCCTGGGTAAGTCGTGGCCTATCGAAGTATAACCTGCAGGACTACAAAGGGGCGCTCATTGATTTCAACACTGCCGTTTCGATCGATCAGTTGCAGGCGCACACCTACAATAACCGCGGCCTGGTACGCTTCGCCCTGAAAGACTACCGCAGCGCCATCATCGACTACGGCCGCGCCATCACCCTGCAGCCCAACTATGCCGAAGCCTATTACAACCGGGGAGCCCCCCGCTATACCAGCGGCGACGTAAGTGGTGCCTGCGAAGACTGGATCAAAGCGGAAAAGCTCGGCCTGAAAGAAGCTGCTCAATATTTGAAACAGTTTTGCGGACAGAATTCAGTTTCCTCTGCAAGCCCGGCTAAGTAAGAAACACTGCAATATCCTCGCTCGCATCCCGCGAGTGTGAGCTATCTGGTGGCGTCCCGCCACTTGTGCACGATTTACATCCCCCTACCCCTTCAATAGGGACTTTCATGTACGACTTGGTTAGGTGTGTTGTAGGGACTTGCATAGGTATACCATGGCGAGAGTGAGTCAGGTATAGGGTGCAGGCTTGCCAGTGCGCGATTCGGGCAGGTATACCAGTGTATGATAGCTGGTGCACGACTCGGACAGGTCGCGACCTGTCCCTACAAACGATTTCTCCTTTAAGGCTCTGCCACAAGGCTCTTCGGGATTTATCAATCCCGAAGCAAACGGTCGGGGATTTCCTAATCCCCGTGTGTCGGTTTTAGCGCTCTTTCGGACATCCCTGTCCGAAAGTAGTTCTGGCGGGGACATCCTTGTCCCCTATACCTGCAAACCTGAGCACGGGGATGTGGACATCCCCAACAGTTTGCTTTCGGACAGGGATGTCCGAAAGAGCATTTGAGAGCATTTGGGCATTATGAAGAATTTGGAAAAGCCGCCAGAGTCCGCGCAGTAGCTCACACTCGCGGGACGCGAACGAGGGCAAATCTGGACAGTTAACTTAGAATGAAACGACGCCAATGTTTTAATGACAGTAGCCGTCAGTATCAGAAAACAAAAAAGGGACGCTTTGCAGCGCCCCTTTTTTGTTACGCTCGAACTTAAGCGCTATACCTCTTCTTCATTGAAATTCTTCTGTTGCTCCGTAGCCAGCAGTTCCTGCTGCATGCCTTTGGGCTCGATCGCCATTAGTTTGCCCTCCAGCTCAGACTTCACTTCCTCGAAAGCATCCTTGTACTTCTTTTCGATCGGGTGGGCAGAGGGCAGTTTCACTTTCAGGGCGTCTACTTGCCGGCCGTTTTTCCAGAAGCGGTAGCACAGGTGCGGACCTGTCGCCAGTCCGGTGCTGCCAACATAACCGATGGTCTGGCCCTGACTGACGCGGGAGCCGCGTTTGATGCCCTTCGCGAACTTGGACATGTGCAGGTATTGGGTGGTATAAGTCTTGTTGTGCTTGATCTTCACAAAGTAGCCGTTACCTCGGGTATAGGAAGCTTCCAGCACCACGCCGTCACCCACTGTTCGGATCGGCGTGCCACGCGGTGCGGCAAAATCGGTGCCCAGGTGCGGCTTGTAGCGCTTCTGCACCGGGTGGAAACGGTTCTTGGTATAGCGGGAACTGATGCGGCTGTACTCCAGCGGCTCTCTCAGGAAAGCTTTCTTCAGACTTTTGCCGTCCTGGTCGTAGTAGCCTGCTTTCTGTCCTTCCTGCTCAAAGGCAATGGCATAAAGTGGTTTCCCTTCGTGCTCAAAATAAGCAGCCTTGATCTTCCCAAAACCGATCACACTTCCGTTTACCTGCTTTTCGTCGTAAATCAGTTTGAAATGGTCGCCGGGCTGCAGACGGCTGAGGTTGAGGCGCCAGGCGTAAATGTCGGCGAAGTGGTTGACCAACTGCGGTGACCCGCCAGTAGCCAGGATAGACTCGAATAAGGAGCTCTCGATAAAACCGGCAATGGCCCGCTCTACCACCTCCACTTCACGCTTCTCGAGGCGAACGTCAAGTTCCCCGTTCAGGTCGTAGATCACATATTCTACCTCGTTTGGTTCATAGATAAAGTAGCGGGCCGTCTGGGCGGAATCCTGGGCGTGCAGGATGA
This sequence comes from Pontibacter coccineus, assembly GCF_030546575.1. GTDB lineage: Bacteria > Bacteroidota > Bacteroidia > Cytophagales > Hymenobacteraceae > Pontibacter > Pontibacter coccineus. The sequence continues at coordinate 510,490 of NZ_JAUOTN010000003.1, read as the reverse complement.
TGTAGTTGCGCTTTGCGTTGATGCGGCGCACGTCGAATATCTTTTTGGATTTGCGGGCCAGTTGGTCAATGGTGACGGGTGTGATGTTGAAACTCGCCAGAATCTCCGAGAGGTTCTCCCCTCTCTCTACCGTGCCTTCTACTATTTCGAGTGTGTCGGTGGGGATACCGAAGATGATCGGGGCCGGTTTTTTGACTTTCGCCACTGGTTCGGGTGCCGGCTCAGGTGCTTTTTCTGCCTGTGATAAATGGAAGTTTTCGAAGCTGATTGTTTGCGCTGCCGTGATAAACACGAACATCGACACCGCGATCAGGATGGCTAGTCCGACACTACGTTTGAACATTACAAGGTACCTTTGGTTGGAAGAATGGCACGAAAATATGGTTTAACCGATAGAAATAAAAATCATTTACCATACAATATTCAGATTATAAATATGTTGCAATCCTATTTTAGAAGCAACATATAGCATCAAACACGTTTATTGGGCTCAACCACAATTGCACATTATCGCGTTTACCGTCCCTTAACCGGCTAGCTATCAGAAAATTGCAGACAAATAATACTGGAGGATGCGGAGGCCCTTCTGAATAAAAAAATCTTTTATAACTTTGGCCCCTATGAAAGCACTAGAAGGAAAAGTAGCCCTCGTAACCGGGGCATCAAAAGGTATAGGTCGCGCCATCGCCGAGAAGTTGGTAGAGATGGGCGCCCAGGTAGCGTTCACCTACCTCTCAAGCGTTGAAAAAGGCCAGGCCCTGGAGCAGGAACTGACTGCCAACGGCGGCAAAGCCAAAGGTTTCCGCTCCGACGCCTCTGACATGGCCCAGGCTGAGAAGCTGGTTGAGGATGTGGTTGCTGAGTTCGGCAAGATCGACATCCTGGTGAACAACGCCGGCATCACGCGCGACGGTCTGCTGATGCGCATGTCCGAAGAACAGTGGGACGCGGTGATCAATACCAACCTGAAATCTGTGTTTGCTTTAACGAAAGGTGCCACCAAGCACATGATGCGCGCCAAGAGCGGCTCGATCATCAACATCACTTCGGTGGTAGGTATAAAGGGCAACGCCGGCCAGGCCAACTACTCAGCTTCCAAAGCGGGTATCATCGGCTTCACCAAATCTGTGGCGCTGGAGTTGGGTTCGCGCAACATCCGCTGCAACGCCGTGGCCCCGGGCTTCATCGAAACCGAAATGACTGGCGAACTCGACCAGAAAGTGGTGGACGAGTGGAGAAAAGCAATTCCATTGAAGCGTGGTGGCACGCCAGAGGACGTGGCCAATGCCGTTGCCTTCCTGGCCTCTGATCAGTCTTCGTACATCTCCGGCCAGGTGCTGCAGGTAGACGGCGGTATGCTGACGTAATAAATAATGAATAATTATTAATGATGAATGAATAATTGAATAAGCCACCATTACTCAATATTCATTCATCATTAGTCATTATAAAAAGACCAATGCCGCGGCGTTTACGTTAGTAGCATTGGTCTTTTTCTTTTATCTTTAGAACTAACAAAGTTTACTTTCCAAATCTAAACTTTCTAACCTTCCAGCTTCTTTGAACTCCTTCCGCCTCATAACGACTTATTCACCCTGGCTGATCCTGGCTTGCCTGGCCGTGGGGGCGCTTTACGCCTGGCTGCTGTACAGCAAGCGGACGCCCTGGTCGGCAGGTATAAACTATACCCTGGCGGCGGTGCGCTTTGTGGTGGTGAGTTTTCTGTGCTTCCTGCTGCTCGGTCCGCTGGTGCGCTACGTCACCAACAGCACGCAGTCGCCTACCATTGTGTTTGCGGTAGATAATTCACAGTCGGTGGCGCTGTTCTCTGATTCCGTGCAGCTCCGGCAGGCGCAACAGGGATTGCAGAATCTGCGCAGCAAACTGCGGGAACAAGGTATACAGACTGAGGTGCGTGTTTTAGGTGATGCGGAGGCTCCCCAGGATCTGAGTGCATTACAATATGATGCAGAGACGACCAATTTAAGTGAGTTGCTCCGCAAGGTGGAACTTGATTTTGAGCAGCAAAACCTGGCTGGTGTCGTGCTGCTTTCGGATGGGATTGTGAACCAGGGCACCTCCCCTACTTACGCTAATTTTAACTATACCATCTACCCGGTGGCCATGGGCGACACCGTGCCAAAGAAAGACATCGTGATGGCTTCGCTGCGCTACAATAAGGTGAACTACAGCGGCAACCGTTTTCCGCTGGAGGCTGAACTGCAACAGCAGGGTTTCGATGGCACGTCCGTTACGGTGCAGCTGAAGGAAAACAAGAAGGTGATCGAGCGCAAAACCGTTACCCTCAAAGCTGGGCAGCCGTTGCAACAAGTGCCTTTTCAGGTGATGGCCAGCGGCCTGGGCAAGCGCCACTACGAGGTGGAAGTGCTGCCGCAGCAAGGCGAGTTCACCGAACTCAACAACTCCCGCAGCGCGTACATCGATGTGGTGAAAGGCAAGATAAAAGTACTGGTAGCCGCCGCATCTCCCCACCCCGATATCAAGGCGCTGCGTGCTGCCATCGAGTCGAACGAGAACTACGAAACGGAGCTGTTTATACCTGGCCTGACCACGCTCAAGCAGCAAGATTACGATGTAGCGGTGCTTCACCAGTTGCCGGGCCGCACAGCCGGTGGCGAGGCAGCGCTCAACCTGGTACGTCAGAAGAATTTACCTGCTCTCTACATCGTAGGTCCGCAAAGCGATATCGGCGATTTCAACCGGCTCAACGTGGGCATCCGCATCAATACACCGGGGCAGTCCGATGAGGTAACCAGTGTGGTCAACCCAAACTTCAGCACTTTTAAGGTAGCCGAGGAGGCCACGGAGCGCCTGCAACAGTACCCGCCGGCCACAGTGCCTTACGGTGACTACCAACTCAACCCCAACACTGAAACGGTGCTATTCCAGCAGGTGGGGCGTGTACGGACTACCAAGCCGCTGCTCACCGTGCAAACTGTGGGCAACAAACGCAACGCAGCGTTGCTGGCTTCCGGCACCTGGCAATGGCGCCTCACAGAAACGGCCACCCACGAAAATGCTGCTGTGTACGACAAGCTGATCACCAACCTGGTGCAGCTGCTCACGGCGCCCCGCAACAAGAAGCGCCTGAACGTATACCCGCAGCTCAACGAATACAGCAACTCCGATGAAATCCGGTTTGCAGCCGAGGCCTACAACGAAGCACTGGAGCTAATCTACGGACAGAACATCACCCTCAGGATTAAGGACACGGAAGGGGCCGAAAAGTCCTTTGAGTTTGCCAATGGCGAAAACCAGTCCGGGGTGAACATTGGCACCCTGCCGGGCGGCCGCTATACCTACACGGCCTCGGCCCGCATCAACGGTTCGTTGCAGCAAGACAAAGGCGAGTTTGTGGTGGAGGAGCAGCAATTGGAGGCCCTGCATGCCGTGGCTGATCACAACCTGCTGTACCAACTTGGCGCCAATACCGGCTCAAAACTTTATTATCCCGCCCAGCTGGAGCAGCTGGAGCAGGACATCCTAAAAGCCGAGCACAAGGATTTGATCTACAGTTCTGAATCGCTCAACGACCTGGTGGACCTGAAATGGCTTTTCTTTGTGATCCTGGCGCTGGTATGCGGTGAGTGGTTCGTGCGGAAGTACAATGGAAGTTATTAAACCTAAGCTATACCTCTGTTTATGAAAAGCCCCGCTGCACCACAACCTGTCGTACTGGAAACGGATCGCCTATACCTGAGCGAGTACACGCCGGAAATTTGCAATTACCTTTTCATTGCCTGCAGTAACGAGGAAATAAAGGCTTACCTGGGTCTGAAGTCGGCGGAGGAACTGGCAGAGGAGAAAGACAAGTTCAGCAAGGGCCTTACCACGTACTTTCACTCTTTCAAAAACTTCAGGATACTGGAGAAAGCTACCGGCACGATGATGGGCCGCTGCGGTTTCCATACCTGGGTAGTGAGTCACCGTCGGGCGGAAGTAGGCTATACCCTGCTGGAGGATAGCTACAAACAAAAGGGCTACATGAAAGAGGCATTGGGGCCCGTGCTGGCTTATGGCTTCGAGGAAATGGGCCTGCGCCGCATTGAGGCACTGGCCGCCGACTACAACATCCCCTCCATCAAACTGCTGAAGCACTACGGCATGCAACTCGAGGGCGTGATCCGGGAACATTATGTGGTAGATGGTGTCAACGAAGACTCCGTACTCTACTCCATCATCCGCCCCGAATACGACCAGCTTAAACAATTATGGGATCTGCAGTTCCAGATTCATCAGCCGGAGCAGGTATAGGGGTGATTGTTAATTACTGATTGTTAGTTGGTTAAATTGTTAATAGTCCAAATCTTTCTACAGCCCCCCCACTCCAGGGATTTACAGGATTAGCAGGATTCTCAATATAGATTCTTCATAAGTGGTTGTTAACAAAATTAATCCTAATTCATATAAATTTTGACCGAGCGTGATCAGGTCGCATCAACGTCGCTACAAGTCAAAACTCCCAAACTCCTCAACACTTAAACTCCTAAACTTGAAATACCTCATCCTCAACAAACCTTACGAAGTGCTCACCCAGTTTACGGACGAGGAAGGCCGTGCTACGCTCAAAGATTTTGTGCCCGTGCCTGACATCTACCCTGTCGGTCGGCTGGATTACGACAGTGAGGGATTGGTGCTGCTCACAGACGACAAAGCCCTGCAACACCGCCTGTCTGACCCGAAGTTTAAGATTGAGAAAACCTATTGGGTGCAGGTGGATGGCATACCTACAGCAGAAGCGCTGGAGGAATTGCGCCGCGGGGTCATGATCAAAAACACGAAGACCGCTCCCGCCAAAACCTGTCTGCTCGAAGAGGCCCCACAGGTATGGGAGCGCTCCAAACCGATCCGCTTCCGGAAAGACATTCCGACAAGCTGGGTAGAGATCAGGATTTCGCAGGGCATGAACCGGCAGGTGCGCCGTATGACGGCCGCTGTGGGCTTCCCGACCCTTCGCCTCATCCGTCCGGCCATTGGCCCGCTTAGCCTGGGCGAGCTGCAACCCGGCGAGTACCGCGAACTGACAGCAGAGGAAATTGCCGAACTGAAGGGCCTGACAGCAGGCAGCAGCTTCAGAGCCAATCCCGCCTCCAAACGCAAATCCACCGGAGGCCGCCACTATGACAGCCGCAACAACTCCAGCAGGAAGAAAAAATTCTAGAAAGTTTTTAACACCTTACAACCATTCCATCTGTTTCAGGGTCCTGTAGTTAAAAGGCAAATAATTGTAGATTATAAAGGCCGATTGCTTCACATTTAGAAAGGACTATCATGAAAAAAGGACCTCTACCCGTACTACAGCGAGCCATCGCCCTGCTGTTTTTCCTGCCTGCCCTGCTGCTGAGCTCCTGCTCCGACGAATGTGAGTCGACTCTAACCTTCACCGTATTCGAGCCGGTGTACGTGCTGCGGGCAAATTTGCAGAGTGCTGTGGAGGTAGCGCCAGCACAAACCCTCCGGGAGCCGGGCAAGATCTACGCCAAAGGGCACTACCTTTTCATCAATGAGGTAAACAAAGGGGTCCACATCATCGACAATTCCAATCCCAGAGCGCCCCGCTTCCTAAGCTTTATCACTATTCCGGGCAATCTGGACATGGCAGTGAAGGGCAATATTCTGTACGCCGACAACTACATCGACCTGGTGGCCCTTGACATCAGCAATCCACTGGATGTCAGGCTCATCAACCGCGTTGAAAATGTCTTCCCGACCTACTTCGGGATGCTGGTCAACGATACAGCTTCGGTCTTCATCTCTGAATTTAAAGAAACGCAGCTAACACAGCCACCCGGCACCGACTGTAGTAGTGCTGGTCCGGGCTGGCGCAATGGCTGGATGACTTTTGACGGAGTTTCCTTCGCTTCCGCTTCCGTGGCGCAGCCCAGCAATTCGGCTGGCAAAGGCGGCTCGATGGCAAGGTTTACGATCTCCGGCAATCATTTGTATACCGTCAGCAACTCTGACCTGCAGGTGCTTGATATCAGCAACATGGCTAGCCCGAAAAAGGGCGAGAAAATCAGGCTGGGCTGGGGCATCGAAACCATCTTTCCTTACGAAGACAAGCTGTTCATCGGCTCCACCACAGGTATGCACATCTACGACAACAGCAATCCGACAAGCCCGGTGCACCTGTCTACTTACGCACACGTCAACAGCTGCGACCCGGTGGTGGTGGAGGGCGACCTGGCCTGGGTGACGCTACGCTCGGGCAATGCCTGCGCCGGCTTCACCAACCAGCTCGAAGTGATCAATATCAGCAACCCGCGCAGTCCGCAGCTTATCAAAACCTACCCCATGCAAAATCCGCACGGTCTAGGTATAGACCGCTCAACACTCTTCCTCTGTGAGGGCAAGTACGGCCTGAAGATCTTTGATGCCAAGGATCACCTGAAAGTGAGCGATAACCTGCTCTCCCATTTCAAAGAGCACGATGCCTTTGATGTGATCCCGCTGGGGAGCAACCTGCTGCTGATAGGCCAGGATGGCCTCTACCAGTACGACTACAGCAACCTGAAAGACATCAAGCTGCTCAGCAAGCTGCCCGTATCACGCTAATCATCTCATCGCCGCTCTATGAAATTTCTATACCTGCTCACCCTGTTTTTTTTCACTTCCGGACTGACGATGGCGCAGTCTGAAGAACAGCCTGTAAAACACTATAGGGGCACGGTCGAGATCGGCTACCTGTACGGGAACAACAAACAGGGTGATATAGACAATTTTGTGGCTGCGCCTTCTGTCAAGATTTTCAATGGATTCCGCCTGCACAGGCTCCTGGCTGTAGGCGCCACCACCGGATTTGATTTTTATAACAACCTCCTGATCACGCCTTTTGCGGTGGGTATTCGCGGTGAGGTATTCGACACACGTATTAGCCCGATCTACAGCATCGATGCCGGGTATGGCTCCGCTTTACTGAGCCACGAATCTGACAATGAAAAAAAGAAGGGCGGCTGGATGTTTAACCCGGCCCTGGGCTTCCGTGTCAGGAGCGGCCATAGCACCGCCTATACCTTTGCGGCCGGCTACAAAACCCAGAAAGCAGAAACCGTCTATACCTGGGGAGGCAACGAGTCAGAACAAAAGATAAACTTCAAGCGCGTGTCGGTGCAACTGGGCTTTATGTTTTAGCCTGCTCCCCCACTATATGCTTCACAATCTTCACGGCGTGCTCCCGGGAGTTTTCGATGAACCACACGTGTGTTTCCATGCCGCCGCACACCACGCCAGCCAGGTATAGGCCCGGTAGATTGGTTTCCATGGTGTCGGGGTTATGGAACGGGTGCCGGTATACGTCATCCGATAGCTTCACGCCTATTTTCTCCAGAAAGGCAAAATTCGGCTGGTAACCGGTCATGGCCATCACATAATCATTGGCGATCGTTATTTTCCCCTCCGGCGTCAGGATGTCCACTTCGTCTTCCCGCACCTCGGTGATGCGGGAGTTGAAATAGGCTTTGATGCAGCCTTCGGCAATGCGGTTTTCTAGGTCGGGCTTGGTCCAGTATTTGATGCGGCCCAGCTCGCCGTCGCGCACCACCATGGTCACCTCTGCTCCTTTGCGCCAGGTTTCCAGCGCCACGTCCGCCGAAGAATTATTGGCCCCGATGACCACCACCTTCTGCTTGTAATAGAAATGCGGATCGTAGTAGTAGTGCCGCACCTTGTCAAGCTCCTCGCCCGGTATACCGAGTTTATTGGGAATGTCGTAAAAACCGGTCGCGATGATCACGTGCTTTGCCCTGTAGCCGGCTTTATTGGTGCTGATCAGGTATAGCTCTTCCTCCCGCACAATCTCTTTTACTTCCTCAAACAAATTGATGTGCAGGGCGCCTGTATCGGCCACCCGGCGGTAGTACTCCAGCGCCTCGTTCCGGTTGGGCTTGGCGTGGATGGAGGGAAATGGATAGCCGCCGATCTCCAGCCTGTCGGAGGTGGAGAAAAAGGTCATGTGCGAGGGATAGTTGAAAAGCGAGTTCACCAGCGTGCCCTTCTCCACGATCAGGTAAGTCAGGCCAGCCTTTTTTGCCTCCAGTCCGCAGGCAAGCCCGATGGGGCCACCGCCTACGATCAGTATATCGAGTGTGTTATTCACTATATGGTAAATTATAAAAACTAATGCTGTGTGCCGAAGCCTGTGAACGTGTAGTACGCAAGTGGCTCGAATTTACTCACGCTCTTTTCCCATGGCATAGGCAATGCCTCCCCAAACATGCTCCAGAAAGGCCGGTTCGCTGTAACTTTCTACAGTATGGCCAAGGCCGGTATAAAATGCCCTGCCTCCATCATAAGCATGGAACCAGGCAATGGGGTGTTGCTCGCCATGCTTGCCCCCTGTATAGGTAGACTCGTCCAGTCTGGCCAGTACTTGTACTTTCGGATTCAGATTTTTGAAGTTATACCATTCGTCGGTGCGCTCCCATCTCTCAGGAAGTCCTTTTGTAGCGGGGTGATCTCTCTTAGCTACGGCAACGACTGCCTGCTGCACTTTCGGGTGGCTTTCGAACTGCGCGCCTACCAGCTTGGTATACCAGGGCCAATCATACTCTGTGTCTGTGGCAGCATGTACACCTGCAAAACCTCCGCCTCCGCGGATGTAGTTTTCGAAAGCTGTTTGCTGCTCCGGGTTCAGCACGTCCAGGGTTGTGTTCAGAAACACAACGGCCCGATACTGCTTCAGCGAATCCGCCACAAAGTACGCTGCATTTTCGGTTGTGTCCACTTTTACCTGATGCTCATGCCCTAGCTTCCTAAGCGCTGCTTTGCCAACAGGTATAGAAGCATGCCGGAACCCTGTTGTTTTGGAGAAGATCAGGATGCGGGCAGACGCTGTTCCCGGATTTGAAATCGAAGAACTATCTGCCCGATCGCAGGCTTGAAAACTGCCGGATACAAGCAACAACAGCAAATAAGCGAATAGGTTGACTTTCATATGACTTGGTATTGATTCTTATTTACAGGTATAGACTTACCAAAAAGCGTAAAATTATTTGCCCTAATCATCTGCAACTCTGGGCTCACTTAAACCATTGTCACCAAGCTTCAACCTTTTGCCATCCCTGTGCACAAGATCAAAATACTTTTTTTCGGCCGGGTGAAACTCATGACCTAATATAACAAATGTTTAGCAGCTCTTCGAGTTCTTCCAAAATCCGGTACAATTCCTTAGCTTTAGAAACTCAAACAATCTACTCTAAACTATACCTACATCTACACAATGCAAAAGCGTATACTTTCTGTCGCGCTGCTGGTGGCCCTGAGCGGGGGCGCTGTGCAGGCTCAGAAGAAAGCACCCAAGCAGCCGGCCTCCACACCCGCCAAAGAAAGGCTGCAGACAACCGAAAAGCGTCAGCAACTCGACCAGAACTCCTTGGTCAAAAACGTGGCCTTCCGCAACGTAGGCCCTACCGTACAAAGTGGCCGCATCACCGACCTGGATGTAAACCCGAAAGACCCCACCAATTTCTACGCGGCTTACGCCTCGGGCGGTCTCTGGCGAACCACTAACAACGGCATCTCCTTTGAGCCGATCTTCGACAACGAAGCCGTGATGACGATTGGTGACATCGCCGTGGACTGGAACAACAACCAAACCATCTGGATCGGAACCGGCGAGAGCAACTCCAGCCGCTCCTCATACTCGGGCGTGGGGGTATACAAAAGTACCGACGGGGGCAAAACCTGGCAGCACATGGGACTCGACGACACGCACCACATCGGTCGCATCGTGCTGCATCCAACGGACCCGAACACGGTATGGGTAGCAGCAGTAGGCCATCTGTACTCGCCTAACAAAGACCGAGGCATCTACAAAACCACGGACGGCGGCAAAACCTGGAAAAAGACGCTCTTCATCGATGATAATACGGGCGCCATCGACCTGGTGATCGACCCGAAGAACCCCAACAACGTGTACGCGGCCATGTGGCACCGCGAGCGCCGCGCCTGGGATTTCGTGGAAGGCGGCAAAACCTCCGGCATTCACAAGTCAACGGACGGTGGCAACACCTGGACGCGTGTGACGAACGAGGGCAGCGGCTTCCCGACTTCTGAAGGTGTGGGCCGTATCGGTCTCGACATTCACCCGGGCAACCCGAACATCATCTATGCTTTCCTGGATAACCAGGAGCTGCGCCAGGCAGAGAAAAAGGAACCGAAAGCAGGTGAATTGCAGAAGGATCAATTCAAGGGGATGACGACGGAGGCTTTCCTGGCCTTGAACGACAAGGACCTGAACAGCTTCCTCGACAGTAACCGCTTCCCGGCCAAGTATACCGCCAAGACGGTGAAGGCGGACGTAAAGAGCGGCAAGATCAAACCGGCCGCGCTGGCTGCTTACCTGGACGACCCATTGGCGGTGACAACGGAGGCCCCGGTGAAAGGTGCTGAGCTTTACCGCTCTGACGACGCTGGCAAGACCTGGAAAAAAACGCACGAGAAGCCGATCGACGACATGTACTCGAGCTACGGCTACTACTTCGGCGTGGTGCGTGTGGCGCCTTACAACCCGGATAAGGTATACCTGCTGGGGGTGCCCCTCCTGACCTCAGATGACGGCGGCAAAACGTTCCGCAACATTGAGGGTGACAACGTGCACTCCGACCACCAGGCGCTGTGGGTGAGCCCCGACAAGCCCGGTTACGTCATCAACGGCAACGACGGTGGCCTCAACATCACCTACGACGACGGCAAGACCTGGGCCATCGCCAACTCCCCTTCCGTAGGCCAGTTCTACGCCGTGGCCGTGGACATGGAGAAACCTTACAACATCTATGGCGGTCTGCAGGACAACGGCACCTGGTACGGTCCAAGCAACTACCAGTTCAGCTCCGCCTGGACCCAGAACGGCCGCTACCCATACCAGCGTTTGGGCGGTGGCGACGGCATGATGGTGCAGGTGGATTTCCGCGACAACAACACCGTATACCTGGGCTCGCAGTACGGCAACTACGCCCGCGTGGACAAGCGCACCGGCCAGCGGGTTTCAGTTAGACCAAGCCATGAGCTGGGCGAAACACCGCTCCGCTTTAACTGGGAAAGCCCGATTCATTTGAGCCGCCACAACCAGGACATCCTTTACTTCGGTTCCAACAAATTCCACCGCTCCATGAAAAAGGGCGAGGAGATGCAAACCCTCTCGGACGATTTGACCAACGGCGGTTTGAAAGGCGACGTGGGCTTCGGCACGCTGACCAGCATTGACGAGTCCCCGCTGAAATTCGGCCTGCTCTATACCGGTTCTGATGACGGGGCGGTTCATGTGTCCAAAGACGGTGGCTATAACTGGGAGAACATCTCTAAGAAATTGCCGCAGCACATGTGGGTGTCCACGGTGGTAGCTTCTAACCACAGCGAAAACCGGGTGTATACCTCGCTCAATGGTTACCGTTGGGATGACTTCACGCCTTACCTGTACGTATCGGAAGACAACGGCAAAAAGTGGGAGCGCCTGGGCACGAACCTGCCAGCCGAAGCCATCAACGTAGTGAAGGAAGATCCAAAGAACCCTGACCTGCTCTATGTAGGCACCGACCACGGCCTGTACATTTCACTGGATCGTGGCAAGACCTTCATGCAGATGCGCAACGGCATGCCAGCCGTAGCTGTGCACGACGTGGTCGTACACCCACGTGACAACGATTTGATCGTAGGCACGCACGGCCGCTCGATCTACATTGCCAATGTGGAACACCTGCAGCAACTCACGCCGGAGATTCGCAGCCAAAAGTTACATTTGTTCGCCTTCCAGCCGACCAATTACAACCCGCGTTGGGGACAGTCGTGGGGAGCCTGGGGTGAGCCGGCAGAGTCTACGCTGGAAATCCCTTATTACACGGCACAGGCCGGCACTGCCACGATCCGCATCAAGACGGACAAAGGGCAGTTGCTGAAAGAACTGAAAGATGAGCATGAGCGTGGCTTGAACTACGTGGCCTACAACTTCTCAGTAGACCAGGCTAACGCGAAAGCCTACGAAACAGCCTTGAATGGCAGCAAGAAAGACGGCGAAGAAGCGGTGAAAGTAGAAGCCGCCGACAACAAAGTAATCTACCTGCAGCCAGGAAAGTACATTGTGGAGGTAGAGACAGCCGACGGCGGCAAATCAACCTCTGAATTCACTTTAAAGGCGCAGGAACGCAGATCCAGAAGCTAATTCTGGCTTCGGCTATACCTGAAAAAAGCGAAGGCAGCTCCGATGGGGCTGCCTTCGCTTTTTTATACCTGTTCCTCCATCCTTGATTATCAGATAGGTTATTAAACTGGCACATATATTGTTATAAATTATTTTATATTTTATATATAAATCGTGTCATCCATCTTTCATCTCTAACGACTAAAAACTCCCGCTTATGAAAATCAAAATTCTACTGTTCGCACTTCTCTTCTGGTCTTCGCATACCGTAATAGCACAGGACAAGTGGACTCCTAAAATTGGCTATGGCATCGTGTATGCCGGGAACGGCGATATACCCGGTCATTGGTTTATGGGTGGGATGCAAACACAGATCTCCAGGCGATCAGGCTTTGAGGTGTTGGCAACTGGCACTTACATTGAGCAGACCCGTCGCTGGGCTGCGGGGTACGAAACGTTTCAAAAGTCGAATGGAGTTGCCCTGGAGGGTTCATATAACCTGTTCATTAACGCTGGCCCCGTCCAGCTATACCCTGCCGCGGGGCCCGTATTAAGGTATGCGAGCGAACGGGAACTGCGTGGACTCCATATTCACTATAATGGACAGGGCAGTATTACGGAGTTTCAGCCCGATATGCGCTCCCGCAATGGGTTACAGGCAGGCTATGTTTTGGCGCTTAACCTGGATGTGAAGGTAAAACAGCGTCTGACGTTCGGACTGAGAGGTTCTGTTCAAAGCTTTCATGGTGGCCAGCGACTGGCTGCTGTAGGCCTTACCCTGAAAAATGCGAAATGGTAACTACTAGGTACCACGTCCTCAGAGCGTAGCCCGCACCGACAGCACAACATTTCTGCCCGCTGCCGCTATACCTGAGGAGTAGGGCCGGTAACGCTGATCGGTGATGTTCTCTATACCTGCGCTCAGCGACAGGTGTTGGGTCAGTTGGTAGAGTGCCTTCAGGTTGAGCGTGGCCCAGGCCGGACTGTAGGGCTTCCCGTTTCCGTCAGCGGCATACAGATAGGCTTTGTCCTGCTCTTCCGGTGCCAGCCGGTTATACCGGATCGCTCCGTTATACACGGCGTAGAGGTCTGCTTTGAATCGGTTGCGGGTATAAGTCAAACGGGTAGTGCCGAAAGTTGGAGCAGCATGTCGCAAAGGTGCCTCGGTGCCATTGTCCAGTTCCTCGCGACCGTGTTGCACGTTATACCTGACAGCGAGGCCAAAGCCAGCGGGGAGCTTCAGTTCCATACCTGCCTGCACACCCCATACCCTGGCAAAGGCGGCGTTCTGAATTGCTTGCACCTGGCTCAGTTCTCCTTCGTACTCGATACTGCTGTTGCCGTTCAAGGTATAGTTTCGCCGCACCAGCGCATCCTGCAGGTAGGTATAGAAAACGGTGGCGTCCAGTTTCAGCACCTCCCCAAAGGTCTTGGCCGCCCCCAGGTCCGCATTGTAAGCATACTCCGGTTTCAGATCCGGATTGGGCACTACCACCAGCCCCGGTGCCGAGTCGAATATCTTGCCGACGTCATCGACATTCGGAGAGCGGAAACCGGTAGACCAATTGGTGCTCAGCTGCCAGGAAGGCGCAGGACTATACACCAGCCCCGCACTTCCGGTCACAGCCCCGGTGTTGATGTCGGCGGAGGTGAAAGGAAGATCATAGAAACGCTTGTCAAAGTTCGCATGCAGCAGAATGTGGTTATACCTGGCTCCTGTCAGCACGGTGAGTTTCTCGCCTGCTTTGAAACGGTAAGTCAGGAAAGCGGCATGCGAGCTCCAGTCGGCACCGTCCGGGTAGCGTGAAGGGCCAGGTGCAACAGCTCTGGTATTTACGTTTTGGTCGGTGCCAGTGGAGTGTACTTTGTTCATGACCGTTTCCAGACCGTAGAACAGGTGGTGCCGCTGCCCAAGCGCTTTTTCGAAGTCGAGGTTGGCGGAGTAGGCGTTTACTTTTTCGTAGCGGTTGTACCGGATCGCTTTTCCTAAGTCGCGGTTGTGGCGACTCTCCTCAAACAGCTGGTGCGCCAATCCGATGTTCAGCTGATCAAAGAGTTTGTTGTTTGCCCGGTGCGTTACCTGCAGGTGATTCATGGCCCATACCTGCGGACCGTAGTACCATTCCGCAGATCGGAGCGTCCCGTTGCGGTAAAGCGTGAGGCGGTCGTAGCGGGGCACGTCGGAAGTGGTGGAGTAATGGAAGCCGTACTGCAGTTCCCAATTGTCGCTCGCCCTATACCTGATCTTCTGCATCAGGTATAGCTGGTCGTAACCGGTATATACCTGCCGCTCCGGATCAGCGTTTGTGAGCACTTCATCCTGTCCGTTATGGGTGCGCACATACTCTTTTCTCAAATAATCATCCGGCCCGTGTGATCCCATCTTCAGATCGCCATAGTCGCTGTAAGTGGCGCTGGTCAGGAAGGCCCACTTCTTCAGGCCGTAGCGCAGGTCCAGGTGGCCGGTCTTCTCGTTGTTAGCAGACGACCACCTCACGGCGGCGTTTCCTTTTACAAGCGGCGCAGCGTCAGTCGCAAACTTCGGAGACAAGGTATAGAAGTTCATCACACCACCAATCGCATCGCTGCCATACATGACAGAGCCCGGACCGAACAGCACTTCTGTCCTTTCCGTGGCAAAGGGATCGAGTGAGATGACGTTCTGCAGGTTGCCGCTCCGGAAGATGGCCGTGTTCATGCGCACGCCGTCCACTGCGATCAGCACCCGGTTAGTGGCAAAACCCCGGATCATGGGACTGCCGCCTCCGCCCTGACTTTTTTGGATATACACCTCCCCTGACTGGCCCAGCATATCGGCGGCTGTCTGTGGCTGCTGCAGCAGCACATCTTTTGGGCGAATGGTACTCACGCGCTGCGGCACTTCTTTGGCATCCTGCTGCCAACGGGTCGCCGAAACGACCACCGTGCTCAGGGCAATTTTGTTCTCGCGCAGGTATAGCTGAAAGCCCATACGCTGAAACTGACTGTACGACAACACCTTCTGATCATAGCCCACCAGGCGCACCACTATACTATCAAGTCCCTTGAAAGGACTGACATCTACTTTTCCTTTGCTGTCCGTAAAATTTGTCGGTGTTGATTGTTTGCCAGAGAGCTGCACCATTTCCAGCGGCTGCTGCGAAACCTGGTCCTTCACAGTCAGGACCTGCGCGAACGCGGAAGAACTGAGCAGGCAGAGCCATCCCAACAAGTACAGTCTCTTTTTCATGCTGCTTACTCGCTCTTGATCTTTCTGATCTGCCGTGGGTAGAACCACAGGAAGAATCCTGTGACGGAGAGGATCAGCAGCCCCAGGCCCAGTACGTTCATGGAAATAAGTTTGAAAAGATCGCTGATGATGGAGCCGTCGTGTATTTTCTCGATCCAGTCGGAGTGGCGGCGGGCGACAGACAACACTTTGCCGGTGCTCGCATCCAGCTGCACTTCCCAGCTGCCTTCCGTAAAAATGGTTTTGACGATGCCTTTATCCAGGCGGGCTTCGATGCGGTCGATGGGGTTGTTGCTGATCGCCTGCGCAGAATCCAGACCAGCAAGCGATCGTGCTGACAACTCAGCCAGCGGCAGCCACTGTTGCAGGTCTGTGCTGGCGCCTTTTTGAGTGGGCGGTTGCAGCAGGTCCACATCTTTTTTCCAGCCCAGCAGTATACCTGTCGTGCTGCTGATCAGGATAAACACGCCCATAAAGAGCCCCAGGTAGCGGTGGTAAGTCCGAAAGTTTCGCAGCCGGTCGGCAAGCGTCCTTACTTTCTGTTTCACAAGGGTAGCAGTACTGGTACTCACGTAAATAGGTTAGGATAGGTATGGAAGCCCAATATCCAACAATTGCGGCAGATAAACAATGTGGCGACACTAGTCTTTAAAATTTGCGTACTAATTGCAACCATTCTCCGTTTTATGGGCTCCTAAGGTTGATTAACCAATAAATATATGATTAAACTGTTTTATCCTCTGCTTGCTTTGGCACTCCTCACCGAGTGTCAGCCAGAAGAAGTACACGAAGTCGCCTCTTCCAAGCAAGAAGACGGCGACCTGAAGTTTGGACAGGAGGCGCTCCTGCAGCAGTATGGGCAAATTACGATGTACGGCGAGGGTGTTCCCCGCCGCCTGATCGTTGCTCTGAAAAGTATCCAGGATTCCCGCTGCCCGATTGATGTTACCTGTGTGACGGCGGGTAACGCCACTGTTGCGCTGCGGGCCTCCAACAGCCAGGGCGCGAACGAGAACATTACGCTTTGCATCGGCGACTGCGGAACCGATGGCGCCAGAGAAACCCATACCCTGGCGGCAGAGGTCGGCGGCGTTAACTATACCTTCACCCTGAAAGGTGTAAAACCGTATCCCGGCCAGGCCCACGAAGGCGAAGTGCAAAAAGCGGCTTTGGTGGTGGAGAAGAAGAAGTAGGTGCTTTCCTGTTTTATACCTGTAGCAACCGTAAAGCTCTGCCTGTTTGAGAAATTTGCCAGGAACCGAGGAACGTAAATTTATTCTAACAAGAAAGCCCTGCCATTGCTGGCAGGGCTTTCCGTTTTCTCAGGTATAACTATACCTTATAAAGAGCCTGTTGCCGGAGCTGCCGCTGCTTTCTTCACTGAGATCGCATCCACGCCTTTCTCCTTCACTAATTTGTTCAGGGCCGGCACATCCTGCGCCTGCACTTGCCTGAACAGATTCAACTGCTCATCGATCTGGGCTGTGATTTCCTGCTTGAAGGCATAGGCCTGATTGGTTGGGCGGAAGTCGCCGGTGCTCACCTGCCCCACCAGGTTCGCCAGCTTGTTATTAAGGCGGATTGGGTAGTTGAGCGGGTCCTGGCCGCTGCGGTTCTTGGTCTGGTACAGCGCCTCTTCAATGGCCGTGATCTTCTTGTCGATGACGGTGGCAGACTCGACTACGTCTTTGTAATTCTCCTGCCCTTTCAGGTTGCCTTTGAGCGTGTTCAGCTGCGCACGCATGGTGCGGATGTCTTTGATCGCGTCGTGCGTTTCGGTGAGTTTTTCGCGCACCTCGTTCAGGAAGGTAAACTGTGCCGCTCTGTCCTCCGGCGTAGCTTTGGTGCGTGGGTCCGGCAGTATGGTGAAGCCCGTTTCCTGGCTTTCTTTGTTCACCGTGAGTTTTGCTTTGTAGGTTCCAGGTATAGCCTTCGGCCCCTGCAGACCACCACCCCATAGGATGATGCCGTCAAACTTGCTGGCTTCCGGGTAGCGCATGTCCCACACGAAGCGGTTCAAGTCTTCCTTCACCTCCAGCTTGTCCTTCTTCTCTTTGGCATTGCTCACGTAGCTGCGAATCAGTTTGCCGTTTTGGTCCATGATTTCCAGCTGCACCACCGTCGCCGAGTCGGGTTTCTGTGGAAGGTAGAAGTGCACCATCACACCTCCCGGGTGGTTCTCGCCCGCTGTTTTAGAAAGACCGCGACTGCCACCGTCCATTTTATAAGTATCCAGCGGCTTGTACAGGTGAAACTTGCTGTTGGCTATACCTTGGTTCAGTTGGTGCAAAGGCGTCAGATCGTCGATGATCCAGAAGCTGCGGCCCTGCGTGGCGGCAATCAGGTTGTCGTTCTTGATGGTGAGGTCCGTGATCGGCACGATCGGCAGGTTCAGTTGGAAGGGCTGCCAGCTTTGCCCGTCGTTGAACGACACATACATACCGTATTCTGTGCCGGCGTACAGCAACCCCTGCCGCTTCGGATCGGCGCGCACAACGCGGGTAAAGTGGTGACCCGGTATACCTGCCGTGATCTTCGTCCAGGACTTGCCATAGTCGGTGGTCTTGTATAGGTAGGGGCTGAAGTCGCCGGACTTGTACATGGTGGCGGCCACATAGGCGGCGCCTTTCTGGGTTGGGTGGGCCTCGATGCTGTTGATCTGGATCCACTCCGGCATGCCTTTCGGCTGCACTTTTGTCCAGTTTTTGCCATTGTCGCGGGTCACGTGCAGCAGGCCGTCATCAGAACCAGTCCAGATCACGCCCGGCTCCACAGGCGACTCGCTGATGGCGAAAATGGTGCCGTAGTATTCTACGCTCGTGTTGTCTTTGGTGATCGGACCGCCGGATGGACCAAGCTTCGTTGAGTCGTTTCGCGTCAGGTCCGGGCTGATGGTCTCCCACGACTGCCCCTCGTTGTAGGTCACGTGCACGTGGTTGGACGTGGTGTAGAGTTTTTTCGGGTCGTTGGGCGAAAACATGATCGGGAAATTCCACTGGAAGCGGTACTTCATGCCTTCCGCGCCATGGCCCATCGGGTTGTCCGGCCATACATTGATCACCCGCTCCTGCCCGTTGCTGTGGTCCACCCGCGACAGAAAGCCGCCGTAGTTACCGCCGTACACAATTTCCGGGTTCTCCGGGTTTACCGCCAGGTGCGCACTCTCCGATCCGGCAGTTTCCTCCCAGTCATTTTCTGTAATACTATACCCGTTGGAGCGATGGCTGATGCGCACGGTCGAATTGTCCTGCTGCGCGCCGTAGATACGGTACGGGAAATGGTTGTCGGTGACTACGCGGTAGAACTGGCCGGTTGGTTGGTTATTCATGGTGCTCCAGTTCATGCCGCCGTCAGAAGTCACCTGTGCGCCACCGTCATCGGCGATCACCATACGGGAAGGGTTTTCCGGTGCGATCCACAGGTCGTGGTGGTCGCTGTGACCCGCGTAGGCGGAGCTAAAGGTCTTGCCGCCATCCTTGCTGCGGTGGTAGGCCACGTTCAGCACGTACACCACGTCCTCGTCTTTCGGGTCGGCATACACGCGGGTATAGTACCAGGCCCGCTGGCGCAGGTTGCGGTCGTCGTTCACCTTCTGCCAGGTCAGGCCGCTGTCGTCGGAGCGGAACAAGCCGCCTTCCTCCGCCTCTACCATGGCAAAAACGCGGTTGGAATTCACTGGCGAAACGGTCACCCCGATTATGCCCAATGTTCCTTTCGGCAGGCCTTCATTCTTCGAGATGTCTTTCCAGGTATCGCCGCCATCGGTGCTTTTCCAAATGCCCGAACCAGGTCCGCCGGAAGAAAGGCTATACGGGTTGCGGCGCACATTCCAGGTGGTGGCGTATAGGTGGCGCGGGTTGTTCGGATCGAGGATCAGGTCCACGGCACCGGCGTCTTTGTTGGCAAACAAGGTCTTCTTCCAGGTCTTGCCGCCGTCGGTGCTCTTGAACACACCACGTTCTTCATGCGATTTGTACAGATCACCCATCACCGCCACATACACGATGTCCGGGTTCTGCGGATGGATGCGAATGCGGCCAATGTGCTTGGAGTCTTTCAACCCGATTTGCTCCCAGGTTTTGCCAGCATCCACTGAGCGCCACATACCGTGGCCCGACGACACGTTGCCGCGCACCGTCTTCTCCCCTTCTCCGACATACATTACATTGGGGTCGGCCTCACTCACCGCCACGGCGCCAATGGAGCCGCCGAAGAAACCGTCCGATATGTTTTCCCAGGTGGAGCCGCCATCGGAGGTGCGCCAGACGCCCCCGCCCACGGTGCCCATGTAATACAGATTTGGTTTACCGGGCACGCCCGTTACGGTTGCCGAACGACCGCCCCGAAAGGGACCAATGGAGCGCCAGGTCACGCCATTGTAAAGTTTGGCATCAAAGGGTGCCGCAGTTTCTTTTTGCTTGCTACTGCGCGGCTTTTGTTTCTGGGCCATCGCCTCTGGCGAAGACAAGGTCAGTGCCAGCAGCAGGCAAGCCGTGGTGCCTGTTCTAAGAAAGGTGCTTTTCATGTAAAGGTGAGCGAAAAGATTACAGATCAGTTTGTTTGGGCTAATGATTTAGGAAAGTTTAGCCAGAATACCAAATAAGGGCCGCTGGCAAGTTATACCCTCTAAAGGCGTGTGCAAGAGAAATGAATTCCACGGGGAGAGGCTGTACAAGGTGCGCGTTTTTTCACACGACACTACCTTACCTGTATTTTACTCCAAAACAATACAAAAATATCAATTATTTCTTACTTTAATACCATCACTATTCTCCTTATCATAGCATGTTATATTTATATATTATGGAAATCTACAGCTCGATTTACAGATTGAAAACAAGGTGTTTAACCATTGAATTGGCACCTTTTTTAAAATTCTTATTCTTTACAATTTAACACAAAACAATATAGTACAAACCAAGTATAAAGCTGATAATCACTGATGATAGAATAGTCACGCTCTCTACTATTCTATTTCAGTGCCATTTCTAACCAAAAACAGCTCACCTATGAACAGATTCTTTACATTGGTTGCCGCACTATTCTTCCTTGCAAGTAGTGCGTTTGCACAAGCTACCGTCGACCCCGAGTTGCGGCAGGCATTGCAGTCGTCGCTACTGCCACAGCAGGTAATCGTCACTTTCCACGGAGATAAAGCGCCGAGCACCACCAACATTTTATCGTTAAAGCTACTCGGCATCACGACTGGTGTCTCTTTGCAGACCTTGCCCATTGTCGGCGTGCTGGCAACCAGTGTGCAGGTAGATGCCCTGGCCAGAAACTCGCAGGTACGCTCTATCTACCTCAATAAAAAGCTGACCTACTTTAACCACCACGACACGCACCTGACAGGTGTGCAGCGTCTCCGCAACGACATGGAGATGACGACCAGAAACGGCGGGCTCCCGGTTTCAGGAAAGGGTGTGACAGTCGTTATAAATGACAGCGGCGTTGACGGCACCCACGAGGACCTGAAACTAGGCAAAAACCTGAAGCAGAACGTACTGGGCACTACCAACCTGAACAGCCTTTCGGCCCTGCTACCACCTGTTTGGTTGGAGAATGTGCCGAACACCGACACCAACTCCGGCCACGGCACGCATTGCGCCGGCTCTGTAGGGGGCCTGGGCACTATGTCGAAAGGCAAGTATGCGGGCGTGGCAACCGGAGCTGACCTGATCGGTTATGGCTCAGGAGGAGCGCTTTTTATTCTGGACGCACTGGGCGCCTATGATTGGGTCATGCTGAACCAGGCGCGTTATGGCATCCGCGTCATCAGCAACTCATGGGGTTCATCGGGCCCCTTTGATGTGAACAACCCTGTGAACGTGGCCTCGCTGGCCGCTTACAAAAAGAACATCATCTCAGTATTTGCCGCCGGCAACGAAGGCCCGGGTTCCGATACGCATAACCCTTACGCCATCGCCCCCTGGGTGATCTCTGTTGGCGCCGGCGATCGCTACGGCAGGCTGGCCGACTTCTCATCCAGAGGTGTGAAGAACCACAAAGAGACGCTGACCTATGATGGCAAAATCTGGACAGTTGAGAACAGACCAACCATCGTTGGCCCAGGCGTGGACGTAGTTTCCACCAGAGTGATTGGCCCTGTCGCTTCTCTTGCAGCCCAACAGGACGTGGAAACACTTGAGCCCGCCGAGGTACCCTTCTACACCCACATGAGCGGTACCTCCATGGCCACCCCGCACGTGGCAGGCATCGTCGCCCTTATGCTGGAAGCGAACCCGGCCCTGACACCGGACCAGGTAAAGTCAATTCTGCAGCAGACCGCCACCAACATACCGGGCCGTGAGCCCTGGGAGGTGGGCGCAGGCTACGTGAACGCTTATGCCGCCGTGGATCATATCTTCCGAAACACGTCCTTTGGCTCTCAGCTGAATATCACCAGAAAATTCAACAGCAACATCAACTCCTCGGCCGCAGAACAGACCATGCGTATCGCCTACAACCCGGCAACTGCCGCAACGAACGAAAGCACATTTGATGTAGCCCCTGGCGTGACAGGTATAGAAGCCAAGATGTATGCAACAGGCCTGCTTGGCGAAACGGGTAACACAGTTGGCCTGCGTTTGGTTGCCCCTGACGGCACCACCTATGGCTCGGGTATCTCCGCCCTATTTACCTTGTATACCGACCGCTCGGTTACGGTTGCAAACCCCATGGCCGGCCAGTGGAAAGCAGTCGTATATGGCTTGCAGGGCGTAGCCTTCCCGGAAACGATGGACGTAAAAATTACACAAACACAGACTCTGGGCACTTCAGGGCTGAGCGACATTGCCAGTCACCCTGCCCGGTCGGCCATAGAAATGGCCGTTGGAGATCGGTTAGTGGATGGCCTCAGCGATGGCACCTATAAGCCGGATGCCTTGCTGAAGCGCATCGAGCTGGCCGATTACCTGATGATGGGCCAAGGCGTACGGCAGTATATCCCGACGAACGGAGCGGTTTCTTTCACTGACGTGGCGGCAGGACAGAAACTGCTGGCAGAATCAGTTACGGCAAAAGGCGCTGCCATGCGGGACGGTTTCCATACCCTCAACGGATTGATGACGCCGACCGCTGCCGGCAAATTCAGCCCAACCGGCACCGTGAGCAGAGCGAGCCTCGCTTACTCGCTGGTGCAGGCGCTTGGCCAGGAAGCTGAGGCGATTAAACGAAATGGCACTGCGCCAACCGTAACGCTCAACGGCACCACTTACCCGATAGAAGACGCCAGGGATATACCTGCCGGTCTGGAAGGCTACGTGAGCGTGGCACTGGAGCTGAACCTAATCAATGCTTTCTACGCTGTCACGCAGGGGCCACACGACCTGCAGCCAGTGCTGCACGCCACCTTTAAGCCAAAAGCAAACGTGACCCGCGCTGAATTTGCCGTGATCGTGACGCGCACCTTCAACGGCTGGAACGAACTGGCCGCTGCAAGCGCCTCGGCTATACAGATGGCAGAAGCGACCCACACGAAAACCATCGCCTACCCAAACCCTTTCGCCGAGACCACTACCATCCAATACAGCCTGGAGAACGAAGGCTTCGTGACGATGGAGGTGATGGACATCATGGGCAAGAAGATCAGAACACTTGTTTCGGAAGCGAAGCAGCCTGGCAACCATGAGGTGAAATTCGATGGCAGCACCCTCCCGAGTGGAACATACCTGTACCGCATCAACACAAACGGAAAAACATCGACCATGAAGATGGTGATCGCACGCTAGAGATTACCTGAACAGGATCTAAAAAAGCCCTCCGATGTGAGGGCTTTTTTATGTGCAAGCGGCGCCAAATAACAGGTATAAGTTTTACGGCCTTGCACCGCTATACCTGTGTGCAGGCAAATATGTCTTGATCATTGGATTTCCGTTCCCGTAAGAGCGACAAAAGGAATCCCGGCGCAATTACTTGTGACAGAATGACAGGCAAAACAGGTATAAACCGCCTTGGCACATACCTTGATAGATTGCTAGCAGCAGTAAAAAAGAAATTGTAATCGAATCATTATAAAACTATAGAATGGGAAAGATAATTGGTATTGACTTAGGTACAACCAACTCCTGCGTTGCCGTAATGGAAGGCAACGAGCCAGTGGTTATACCAAACAGCGAAGGCCGCAGAACTACTCCGTCTATTGTCGCGTTCCTGGATGGTGGCAAAGGCGAGCGTAAGGTAGGTGACCCTGCCAAACGTCAGGCAATCACAAACCCACAAAACACGATCGCTTCTATCAAGCGCTTCATGGGCCACAGCTACAACGAAGTGAGTGAAGAAGCCAAGCAGGTGTCTTATAAAGTGGTGCAGGGTGGCAACAACACCATCCGTGTGGAGATTGGCGATCGCCAGTACACGCCACAGGAAATTTCGGCGATGGTGCTTCAGAAAATGAAGGCTACGGCGGAAGATTACTTGGGCACTACGGTAACAGAAGCCGTGATCACGGTACCGGCTTACTTCAACGATGCACAGCGCCAGGCCACAAAAGAGGCCGGACAGATTGCAGGTCTTGAAGTGAAGCGTATCATCAACGAGCCGACGGCAGCAGCGCTTGCCTACGGTTTGGACAAAAAACACAAAGATCAGAAGATCGCCGTATTCGACTTAGGTGGCGGTACCTTCGATATCTCTATCCTGGAGCTGGGTGACGGTGTTTTCGAAGTGCTTTCGACCAATGGAGACACACACCTGGGTGGTGACGACTTCGACCAGAAGATCATCAACTGGCTGGCTGAAGAGTTCAAGAACGACGAAGGCCTGGACCTGCGCAAAGACCCAATGGCCCTGCAGCGTCTGAAAGAAGCCGCTGAGAAGGCGAAAGTGGAGCTTTCTTCTTCAAACGAAACCGAGATCAACCTGCCTTACATCATGCCAGTGGACGGTGTGCCGAAACACTTGGTGCGCAAACTGACAAGAGCTAAGTTCGAGCAGCTGACAGACGATTTGATCCGTCGCTCGATGGAGCCTTGCAAGAAGGCCCTTCAGGACGCTGGTCTGTCTACTTCTGACATTGACGAAGTGATTCTGGTAGGTGGTTCAACCCGTATACCTAAGGTACAAGAAGAAGTAGAGAAGTTCTTTGGCAAGAAGCCTTCTAAAGGTGTAAACCCGGATGAAGTAGTAGCCATCGGTGCTGCGATTCAGGGTGGTGTACTGACAGGTGAAGTAAAAGACGTACTTCTACTCGACGTAACCCCGCTTTCACTGGGTATCGAAACCATGGGTGGTGTGATGACCAAGCTGATCGAGTCGAACACGACGATCCCAACGAAGAAGTCTGAGACGTTCTCAACCGCTTCTGACAACCAGCCTTCAGTAGAGATTCACGTACTGCAGGGTGAGCGCCCTATGGCGAAAGACAACCGCACGATCGGTCGTTTCCACCTGGACGGCATTCCACCAGCACCACGCGGCGTTCCGCAGATCGAGGTTATCTTCGACATCGACGCCAACGGTATACTGCACGTAACGGCCAAGGACAAAGCGACTGGCAAAGAGCAGAAGATCCGCATTGAGGCTTCTTCTGGTCTGAGCGAGCAGGAGATCGAGAAAATGCGCCAGGAAGCGGAAGCCAACGCCGAAGCTGACAAGAAGGCGAAGGAAGAAATCGAGAAGCTGAATGCGGCTGACTCGATGATCTTCCAGACCGAGAAGCAGCTGAAAGAGTATGGCGAGAAACTGTCTGAAGGCAACAAGTCGAACATTGAAACTGCACTGGGCGAGCTCAGAACAGCACACGGTGCCAAGGACATTGCAGGTATAGACCGCGCCATCGAAAACCTCAACAACGCTTGGCAGGCGGCCTCTCAGGAGATGTACGCAGCCGGTGGTGGACAGGAAGGTGCTGCAGCCGGTAACGGTCAGCAGGCTGGCGGTCCGCAGGGCGCTGCAACTGACGACGGCGGTGTAACCGATGTGGACTATGAAGAAGTAGACGGCAAGAAGTAAGCCTTAACTTATAGAATAATAAAAATCCCCAGCTGATCCAGCTGGGGATTTTTGTTTATGGCTATCAGGTATAGCGACCTACACACCTCCTCTCGTTCTAACCTGCGGAGCTTTGATGGACAACTCCTGGGTTTGTGTGACACCAGTGCTGGTTTGTACCTCTACCGTATATTTGCCGGGCCGCAGGTAGATCACATTGTTTTCTGCAGGCTCTATCTTTAGCGGTACCTTATTTCCTTCTTTCGAACTGTTCAGCTCCGCTTCATAGGCTTTTAAGTTGGCGTTGTCTACCGAAAGATTGTAGGTGATGTAGTTGAGACCACGCCCGCTCTTCTCCTGCATCTCATTCACGACCAGCCCTTTCGCTGTTTTGATTCGGACAATCGTATTGCCAGGCTCCTTTGTGTAGAAAGGAATGCTTATTTCTGCTTTAGATCCTCCTCGCCATGAATTGCGCTCCTCTCCCCACGCCGGATTAAACTGCACAGGCTCAAAAGCAAACATATGCAGTTTCTCCATTAACAGGGCTGGCGATAATTGTTGCAGATGTTCCACATTGGCGATATAAATACCCCGTCCATGTGTACCTACCACCAGGTCATTATCGCGTGGATGCACCACTACGTCGTGCACAGCTACGGCTGGCATGCCGTTGCGCATCTGCATAAAGGTCTTGCCACGGTCAAGCGAAATATACAGGCCATGGTCGGTGCCTACGTAGAGCAGGTCCGGATTCTTCGGATCCTCCTTCACCACGTTGATTGCCTCTTTAGGCAGGTTGGTGCCCAGGCGCTCCCACTTTTTGCCATTGTCTTCTGACACGTACAGGTAGGGTGTGAAATCATCCCAGCGGTAGCCGTTCAGTGAGGTATACACCCGGTTCTCAGCGTGGTTGGAAGCCACCACGGTCGATACCCACAAGTGCTGCGGTAATTTCCTGGAGATGTTCTCCCAGTTATAGCCGCCATCTTTGGATACATGGATGGCGCCGTCGTCAGAGCCGGTATAGAGCAGGCCAAAGCGCAAAGGCGATTCGTTGATACACGTAAGCGTCCCATAGCTTACATTTCCTTTTCGTCCCCCGTTTGTCAGGTCACCGGACAAGGTTTCCATCTCATCTCCTTTTTTAAGAGAGCGGTGGAATTTGTTGGAGCCGAAGTACAGGATGTCCTGGTTGTGGCGGCTCAGGTGGATCGGGCTCTCCCAGTTAAAGCGGAGCGGCGTTTCGCCCAATTTATGGCTTGGCTTTACAGGTGTTCGCTCCCCGGTTTGCTTATTGATACGGGTATAATTTCCGAATTGTGATCCATAGTAGATCGTATTGTTATCCCGCCAGTCAGCCTGCACCATCATGCCATCGCCACCGCCCAGCCGTTGGTAAGGGTATAGGCCTGTGCCTGTCCAGGCATTACTATACGAATAGTTGCTCGGGCCAACCCAGGTGCCGTTATCCTGCAAACCACCATATACATTGTACGGTTTTGCCATGTCCACCTCTACCGAGTAAAATTGGGCAACAGAAGGCACATTCACCTTTAACCAGTTTTCACCCGCATCATAGGAGATATTAAGCCCGCCATCATTCCCTTCTATCAGGTGCTCTGGCTTATTTGGGTTTATCCACAAGGCCTGGTGGTCAGAATGCACGTTGGCGCCTCCGATCGTTTTGAAGGTTTTACCGGCATCATCCGATGTAAATAAAGGCACCCCCAGCGCATAGATTTTATCCGGATTTGAAGGAGACACACGGATCACTCCTAAATAGTAACCGATGGTAGAGTATAGCCCATCTATGTAACCACTATGCGTTTTCTTCCAGTTCTTGCCTCCATTATCTGTGCGGTATACTTCTGCGCCAATCACATCGGGCAGCGGCTCATTTGTAGGGTCATTCAGATAATCAGCTAGGGCAGACGGCTTTATCTTACCGTTCTTTACCATCTCCTTTACATTTTTTGCTGCAAATTCCCGCGGAAACCGATTATCATCTAAATACTGATTGATCTCTTCATCATTTAACTTCAGGAAGCTTTCGGCTGACATAACAGCAAAAACTTCCGTGGTGAGGGCACTTTTGTTCTGAGATTTTGTATCCTGCGGGCGGGGATCAAAGTTATCCACCAACGCATACATTATATTAGGGTCACCCGGATACATGCTGAGTCCTATTCGTCCCACTCCTTCCGTATCCGGGAAGTTATGTGCGGCCGTACTGATATCGGACCAGGTGTTGCCGCCATCGGTAGACTTGTATATGCCGGAGGTCTTGCCGCTCTCTACAAAGTCCCAGGCGCGGCGCTCGCGGTGCCACATAGCTGCAAACACGTTGTTTGGGTTCTTCGGATCTACCTGCAGGTCAATGGCACCTGTGTTATCATCTATATAAAGTGTCTTCTTCCAGGTCTTGCCGCCATCGGTCGTCTTGTACACGCCACGGTCTTTGTTTGGGGAGTACAGATGCCCCAGTGCTGCTACCCAAACGGTATTCGGGTCGGTTGGGTGTATAATTACCTTCCCTATGTGGTGCGTGTCATCCAGCCCCATATGTTGCCAGGACTTACCACCGTCGGTACTTTTGTATACCCCCACACCCGAGTAGGAAGAGCGGCTGGAGTTGCTCTCGCCGGTTCCGACCCAGATTGTTTCGTTGTTGTTCCAGTCCACGGCAATGTCGCCGATCGTCATTACGGCTTCTTTGTCGAAGATAGGCTCGAAAGAGATGCCGTTGTTGGTCGTTTTCCAGAGGCCACCCGACGCGTAAGCGGCATAGAATGTAGACGGGTCTTTGGGTGAACCTTCAATATCGGCAACACGGCCACTCATGATAGTGGGACCTGCGTTTCTGAATTTGACATTGTTTACAAGAGACGCCTGCTCCAACTGCTCTCTCTTCTCCAGGGCTAGCAACCTTTCGGACGCGGGCGTCGCATTCGGCTGTTTTATTTTCTTCTGAGCTATTGCCGTTGCCCCGAGGGAGAAGAACAGGGCTACTACTAGTATACGCTTTTGCATAGGTTAATTGAGTTGGTTAAATAATGTGAATCAAATGTCTGTTTTAAAACTATTCCAACATCCCACAACCAACTCTGCGACCACCCCATTCTATGTAGTATGATTAATTTCAGGTCATCAAAAACCTATCGCTGTTCATTCACAACCAAAGTCCTGATCTCCGCTGCTTAACACTCACCTCCAGGCAGCGTCTATCTCTATAATACAGAACCAGTTTGGGCACACAATTATAAGTTAGCCATACCTGTAAAGGCTACTAAAAAATAAGACCCTGATTTTTACCGAAGATAGGGCAATTGGATTAATCAAAATTATCTAATCGTAAACCGCAATTAACATCGCCTGCATTTTCATGATTTTAGCCAGATAACCTAGTTTTTGATTAGCTATATTTCAAATAGGAAATAAAACTAACGTTATGATGAAAAAGCTACTCTTATTTCTCTTGTGCTTAAGTATCTACAGTATATCCTATGCACAGGACAAGCAAATCACAGGCAAGGTTGTCGCCAAAGAGGACAACTCTCCTATGCCCGGTGTCACCATTGTTGTGGAGGGCATGGCAAGAGGTACACAAACAAATATGGATGGCACTTTTAGTTTGCAGGCACCGGAGGGCGCCACACTGATGGTGTCATTTATTGGTTTTGTGACGCAGAGAATCCCTGTTACAGGCCAGAGTGTGTACAACATCGCTATTGCGCAGGACTCCAAGCAACTGCAGGAAGTGGTGGTCACCTCCTTCGGGATTGAAAGAGATAAAAAATCGCTTGGCTATGGGGTGAGCGGAGTAAGCTCCGATGAAATAACTAAGTCGCCTGTGACGGACGTGACCAACGCGTTGGCTGGCAAAGTCGCCGGCGTACAGATATCTGGTACCGGCGGAGGACTTTCCAGCTCCAACATCACCATTCGCGGCTTCTCCAGTATCACAGGGAGTAACCAGCCTTTGTTTGTGATAGATGGAGTGCCGATAGACAACAGTGGCGGCAGCAATAGTGTGAATGCCGGCGTGGCCAGCTCTAACAGAGCCGCTGATATCAATCCGGATGATATTGAAAGCATGAGTGTGCTGAAAGGTGCTGCAGCAACCGTACTCTATGGATCCAGGGCGGCTTCCGGTGTTATACTGATCACCACCAAAAAGGGAAAGCTGGGAACCAAGAACCAGATAAACTTCAATTCAAACTATGGTGTGGGGACCATGAACCGGTTTCCTGATCTACAGAATGAATATGCCCAAGGCACCAATGGCAACTATGCCAATAACACGCCAGGTTCGTGGGGTCCACGCATAAACGGGCAGACAGTAAAAAACTGGTTTGGAGAAGATGAAACGCTGAAGGCCTACCCTAACAATGTGAAAGACATCCTGCAGCATTCCAAATTCCTGCAAAACACCTTGAGCTTCTCAGGTGCCACCGAAAAGTATAACTACAGGATATCTTACGGTAACACGCACGAGACCGGGCTTGTACCGGGCAACGAGATGAACAGAAATTCTTTCAGTGTGAATGCAGGCACCAGTGTGACAGATAAATTAACAGTCAATACGTCCATCAACTACATCAATAACCAATCGGAACGGACACAGGCAGGCAACCAGGGCTCTAACCCGCTTTGGGCAGGTATATATACACCCAGGAGCTATGATCTCTCCGGCAAGCCGTATCAGAATGAACTAGGAGGCCAGCTATGGTTTGCTGCTGAGGACCATCCCTACTGGGCGATAGAACATGTTAAATTTACAGACGAAACCAACCGGGTATACGGTAACCTGAACCTGGCCTATGACTTTACAGACTGGCTGCGTGCTGACTTCCGGATTGGTGGCGATGTGTTTACAACCAACAGCAAGGGCTTTGATGACAAAGGCATCCGCAGCAACGGCAACACAAACTCTGCTGGTACTGGTGGAGTTAGAGATAGAGAAATTTTTTCCCGGGATATCAACTCCTATCTGACTGTTACAGGCGACAAAAAGGTTGGTGACAATTTTAGACTTACCGCAACGCTAGGTAATGAGGTAATCTCCAACTACAGCAGTAACCTGGCCGCTGTAGGCCTGGGCATCGTTGTACCTGGCTTTGATAACCTGAAGAACTTCTTATCTTACAATCCCTCGTCAAGCATTTCGGAACGAAGACTGATGGGCTTCTTCGGAGACTTTATTGTGGATTACAAAAGTTACTTAACCTTAAACGTTAAAGGCAGAAATGACTTCTCCTCCACTCTTACAAAAGAGAACCGGTCCATTTTCTACCCTGCTGTAGCCCTAAGTTTTGTTCCTACAGAGGCTTTCCCTTCCTTACAGAGCGACGTACTGTCATCGGCTAAAATAAGAGCAAACGTGGGTGAAGTGGGCAAGGGAGCAGGCGTATACAGCACGAGCACCTACTGGGGCCAGGCAAGTGCTGGGGATGGCTGGGGCTCGACAACGGTTAATTTTCCATTTAATGGCTTAGCCGGATTTACCTACGACAACTCGGCGGGAAATTATGACATCAAACCGGAATTTACCCGGGAGATTGAATTAGGAACGGAACTGAGCTTCTTTAACAAGCGCCTCTATGTAGATGCATCGGTCTATAAGCGAGACACCCGAAACCTGATATTCGCTGTTCCGGTCCCTGCTACCTCAGGCTTTACCAGTACGATTACCAATGCCGGTAAATTATCTACAAAAGGCCTGGAGGTACTCGTATCAGGCAGCCCGGTTGCCGGCGAGAATTTCAGATGGGAATCAACAGTCAATTTCACCACCTTCAGAACTATTGTAGAAGAATTGGCGCCAGGCGTTGGAAGACTGACAATTGGCGGCTTTACATCTCCCAACACCCAAGCCGTAGTAGGTGAGCAGTATGGCCTGATCTACTCAACCGACTACAGACGGGATGAACAGGGCAGGATGATCATCGGATCCAACGGTCTCCCCTTAACTGCGCCGGGTGTATCTGCTACAGGCAATCCAAATCCTAAGTTCACTATGGGATTCACCAACAACTTCTCCTATAAAGCCTTCAACCTATCCTTCCTGATAGACTGGAAACACAAAGGAGATATCCTTTCCAGAACAGCGGGCAACTTGAGGATCTATGGGGTAGCAGCTGAAACAGCGGAATACCCTCGCTTCACCGAAAATGGGACGCCCAACAAACCCTACCTGTTTGAAGGGGTGCTGGAAGACGGAAGAACGAATGACATCTATGTGACAGCACAGGACTACTGGGGCCTGAGAGGAAAATACGTTGCCTGGGCAGGGTATGTGCACGACGCCTCTTTTGTGAAGCTGCGCGAAGCCTCCCTCAGCTACAAACTGCCGCAGTCCCTACTTTCAAAAGCCGGCTTCATCAAAGCGTTGCAAGTGTCTGTTTATGGCCGCAACCTGCTGACCCATGCGCCTAACTACCCGCATCTGGATCCTGAGCAGAACCTGCAAGGTGTCAGTAACTCTCGGGGCCTTGAATTTGGCATACAGCCGATCGCCCGAACGATAGGCGCAAGCTTAAGGGCAACCTTGTAATTTCTTCATTCACCTTAACTTAAAATTCAGTCATGAAATATACCAGACTTTTAAGCATCGCTTTACTTTCAGCCGGGCTTATTTTCCCATCGTGTGAGAGCTTTTTTGACGTAAACGATGATCCCAATAATATCACAATAGCCCGGCCATCCGAGATCCTGCCTTCTGCCACTACCAACATCGGCTTTATGGGGAGCAGTGACCTCATGCGCTACAGCAACCTGATCATGCAGCAGTTCTCCGGTCATGGCCCAGTGCTCAACAACACCTTTACAAACTATGAGCGCTACTCCATCAGCGATTCGGATGTGAATAACACCTGGAACAGCATATTTGCCGGCATACTTGCCGATCTGGAGCAGCTGATCATCATTACGAGCGAAAACGGGAGCCCCCACTATACCGGGGTTGCTAAAATACTGAAGGCATATACCTACCAGGTAACCGTGGATGCCTGGGGAGATGTACCCTATACGGAAGGGTTGAAATTCGGGGCGGTCAAGTATCCGAAATATGACAACGACGCCGACATTTACCCGCAACTTATAAAGCTTTTGGATGAGGCCATCGTAGATCTGAATGCGCCAACCTCTACACTGGAGCCCAACAATTATTCTACCATTTACGCCAGTTCCAGCTGGGCTGCGTCAAAAGTGAAATGGGAGCGTTTGGCCAATACGCTTAAATTAAGGATGTTTTTACACTACAGTGAGGTCGATCCTGCCTTTGCCACCCAACAGATCAATGCGTTGATCAACAGTGGGGCAGAATTCATGCAGTCCAATGATGATAACTTCCAAATGAAGTTCCTGAATCAGCCTCAAAGGCAGAACCCGTTGGCCAGTATTGAGGGAGGCCAGTTCAGAAACCAGTTTTTCCCTAACCGCTTCCTCGTTAACCTGATGAATGAAAAGGAGGACCCTAGAAGATCCACTTACTTCGTTGCTTTTCCTTACAATTCAACATCTTACATAGGCTCCTCCATCCTGGAGTCGACCCCTTCTACTCAATATTCGAGGCTACACAGCTATTTGAAGGGCACCCCATCCGCTGTAAACCCGGCAGGGATCAATGCGGACGGCAGCTTGGAAGGCACTGCCATAACGTACGGAGGGGACTCTCCTTCCAGGCTTCTCCTCTATTCGGAATACAATTTTATAAGAGCAGAAGCAGCGTTGCGGTTCGGGGCGCAAGGGGATGCGGAAACTTTCTTCAAGGAGGGAATCAAAGCGTCGATGAGAGATGCTGGAGTACCACAGTCAGCGATCGACGAATACCTGGCTGCGAATGGTACCTTGTCCGGTTCAGAAGCCAATAAGCTGGAGCAGATCATCAATCAGAAATACATCGCAAACTTTGGCGTAGTAATGGAAAACTGGACTGACTGGAGAAGAACGGGCTACCCTGCCATTACGCCTATTCCAACGCCAATAGCAGTTTGGGATGGTGTTGCGCGATCTTTATTCTATCCATTCAACGAAGTAAGCAGCAACCCGAACATTGAACAGAAAAGCTCCCTGCTCGAAAGGGTTTTCTGGGATACACGCCAGTAAAGTGTGTAGCAGCATTGCCTGTCATGCGGGCAATGCTGCTGTCATACAAGATCAAATCGCAGGCTATACCTTGTACAAGTCACTTCCTATACCTAAGCAGAATCAGGTATGGCGCACAGCGAAAAATATAGGTACTGACTCATTAACACGGACTTTTATGGCCCGAGCACTTAAAATTTTGTAAGGTTTAATGTTAAGAAATATGAAGCATCTGTTTACGCTACTCATGATTATGGCTATTACCATAATCCCGGTCACAGCACAGCAACTTGTCACGAAGACCGATTCGACTGTCACCACAAAGCACGAGGTGACAGTAAAGGGGAAACGCATTCCCTACACCGCCACTGCCGGCACGCAGCCAGTCTGGGACGAGGATGGCAAGCCCGTTGCAGGCTTGTTCTATACCTATTATGAACGCACTGATGTAAAGGACAAAGCGAACAGGCCCCTGGTCATCTCCTTCAACGGAGGCCCCGGATCAGCTTCCGTTTGGATGCACATCGCTTATACAGGCCCCAGATTGCTCAACATTGATGATGAAGGATACCCCCTGCAGCCCTACGGGATCAAAGAAAACCCGCACTCCATATTGGATGTGGCCGACATTGTCTATGTCAATCCTGTTAACACGGGGCTTTCCAGAGCTGTCAGCACCTTATCCAAGGAAGACGTTCAGAAGAAATTCTTTGGCATCAATGCCGACATCAAGTACCTGGCCGGCTGGATCAACACCTTCGTGGGACGCAAGAACCGCTGGGCCTCCCCGAAGTACCTTATTGGGGAGAGCTATGGCACTACTCGTGTTTCTGGCCTGGCGCTGGAGCTTCAGAATGCCCATTGGATGTACCTGAACGGCGTAATCCTGGTTTCGCCAACCGGGCTAGGAATTAAACGGGACGGCCCGGTTGCAGCTGCCAATATGCTGCCCTACTACGCCGCCACGGCATGGCATCACAAAGTGCTCAAACCAGGCCTTCAACAGAAGGATCTGACGGCAATGCTGCCTGAAGTAGAGGAGTTCACCATCAATGAACTGATTCCTGCCATCACAAGAGGCTGGAGCCTGGGCGATGAGAAGAAAAAAGCAATCGCCGCCAAAATGGCACATTACTCCGGCTTATCGGAAGAGGTGATTCTGCAGCACAACCTCAACGTGCCACCCGCCTTTTTCTGGAAGGAGCTGTTACGCAAAGAGGGCTTCACCGTTGGCAGACTGGACTCCCGCTACATCGGTATTGACCGCCAGGACATAGGCCTGCGACCCGACTATGCCCCGGAACTCACCTCCTGGCTGCACTCCTTCACGCCTGCGATCAACTTATATATCAAGGATCACCTGAAATATAAAACAGACATTAAGTATAACATGTTTGGTCCGGTACGTCCCTGGGATAACAGTGATGACAACACCGGCGATAACCTGCGACAAGCCATGGCGCAAAACCCCAACCTGCACCTGATGGTACAGTCCGGGTACTACGATGGTGCCTGTGATTACTTCAACGCGAAGTACAACATGTGGCAGATGGATCCGGGTGGCAAATTGAAAGACCGCATGAGTTTTAAAGGCTATCGCAGCGGCCACATGATGTATTTGCGAAGTGAAGACCTGGCCACCTCAAACGAGGATATCCGGAAGTTTATCAGCGACTCATTGCCTAAGCCCGGCCAACCTGCCCAGTATACCCGCAAGAAAGCAGCAGGTGACACCCGGCCGACCAATCAAACAGGCAGTTAAAACTGCGTAAAACTGGTCTAAAGCTCCGCAAGCAACTAATTAAGGACCTGTATAAATAGTTAGTAGTAGGATTCTATAAAGCTCTATCTCTTTGCAGGGGTAGAGCTTTATGTTACCATCAGTTAAATTCACCCTATATGAAAAAACACATACCCGGCATGCTCCTGTTGCTGTGTCTCTTTTTGCAAAATGGCCTTCATGCCCAGGCGCTTGAGGTTCCTGCCCGGCAGGAAGGCGAAGGACCCTGGCCACAGCTGATTATAAGAGGCGTTATTCTGATCAATAGTACGGGGTCACCGCCCCTGGGACCTGTAGACATTGTAGTGGAGAACAACCGCATTGCGGACATCCGGGTGGTAGGCACCACAGGTATGCCCATAGACCCTGCCAAACGCCCGCAGCTGAAGCCCGGAGGCAAAGAGTTTGATGCCTCGGGTATGTACCTTTTGCCAGGCTTTGTGGACACGCACGCTCATATCGGGGGCAACAATGGCGTTGATGCAAGTTATGTGTATAAACTCTGGATGGCCCATGGCGTGACCACCATCCGGGAGCCATCCGCCGGCAATGGACTGGCCTGGACCTTGGATCAAAAGAAAAAAAGTACCCAGAATACGATCACAGCGCCGCGCATAAAAGCCTATACCCGGTTTGGCATGAACAGCAAGCAGCCCATTGTCACTGCACAGCAGGCACGCGAATGGGTCAGGCAAAATGCCAAGAATGGAGCCGATGGCATCAAATTCTTTGGTGCCTCTCCCGAAGTGATGCAGGCAGCGGCGGAAGAAAACAAAAAGCTTGGCTTAAAATCAGCCATCCATCATGCGCAGACAGATGTAGGCCGTTGGAACGCATTGCACAGCGCCAAGGCAGGTATTAGCTCGCTGGAGCATTGGTATGGATTGCCGGAGGCGATGTTCACCGACCGAACGGTGCAGCACTACTCACCAGACTATAATTACACCAACGAACAGGACCGGTTTGCAGAGGCAGGCACGTTGTGGAAACAGGCGGCAGCGCCTTTCTCTGACCGTTGGAATAAAGTGATGGATGATCTGATCGCACTAGATTTCACGCTGAGCCCTACTTTCAACATCTATGAAGCAAACCGGGATTTGATGCGAGCCCGGCGAGCGGAGTGGCATGAGGACTACACGATGCCAAAACTATGGGACTTTTATGCACCGAGTTGGAACGCGCACGGCTCTTACTGGCACTCCTGGGGGACGGAGCAGGAAGTGCAATGGCGGGAAAATTTCAGATTGTGGATGGCCTTTATCAATGAATACAAAAACCGCGGGGGCAGAGTAACGGTCGGCACGGACTCAGGATTCATTTATGAGCTGTTTGGTTTTGCCTACCCCCGCGAAATGGAGTTATTACGGGAAGCGGGCTTCCACCCGCTCGAAGTGATAAAGGCGGCTACCCTAAACGGGGCAGAACTGCTGGGCATGGAAAAGGAAATCGGGAGCGTGGAAATAGGAAAGCTGGCTGACTTTGTCATTGTAGAGGAGAACCCCCTTATGGATTTTAAAGTACTCTACGGCACCGGCGCCATCCGGCTGGTAGACAACAACCAGGTAACACGGGTAGGCGGTGTAAAATACACCATCAAGGACGGCATTGTGTACGATGCAAAGGACTTACTGGCACAGGTTAAGAAAATGGTGGAAACTGAAAAGGCTAAAACAGGCTATCAGATCATACAGC
Organism: Pontibacter coccineus; assembly: GCF_030546575.1. Taxonomy (GTDB): domain Bacteria; phylum Bacteroidota; class Bacteroidia; order Cytophagales; family Hymenobacteraceae; genus Pontibacter; species Pontibacter coccineus. The sequence goes on along the minus strand of NZ_JAUOTN010000003.1, from coordinate 473,617 downwards.
CAGGTATAGCCCCTCATACGCACTGATCATCCATCAACGCCTACGGACGTATCTTTGGTTTGAGCACTTTGCCAGGACCATGGATACGTTCTGTTGGCAAACCCCCGCTTCAGCTGCTGCTTATGCGTTCGTACCCATGCTATACCTGCTTTTCAGGTATAGAGCCACTTGCATAAGACCGCCTCAAAAACGGATTCATCCTATAGCCAGGTATACTGGTTTCCTGGCAATGCTTTATTTAATATTGAAATCCCTGCATAGGAATAATCAGGCCGGTTGCTTGAGCATTTTAGTCGTTCCTTTCCATCCGTGCTTATATTCCTTGATGTACTCACTAGGGGATTTGCCTGTCGTCTTTTTAAACACTTTGTTGAAGTTAATGGCGCTGTTGAATCCTGTGGCGTAAGCGATGGAGGAGATACTCTCAAAGTCACCATTCATGATTATCTTACACGCTTCGTTGATTCTGACTTCGTTCAAAAAAGTCCTATAGGTTTTGCGGGTATGCGTTTTGAAATATTTGCAAAAGGCCTGTGGTGTAATATGCACGATGGAAGCGATCCTCTCTAAGGTAATATTTTCGGCATAGTGTTGCTGTGTATACTGACAGATCTTATCTATCCGGTTTCCGTCCGGCGTAGAAACCAGCCCGTTGGAGAAGCCTGTCGTGAGGGATTTATACTCTTTTACATGTTTTGTCAGGTACCTTATAAGCCTGATAAAAGAGAGCAACCTTTTAAGGCCTGAAGTTTTATTGATCTTCTCTATCATCCGCACCGCTTCCTGCGTATAGGCTTCGGCCACCTGCAAGCCTTGGCAGGTGTTTTCCAAAAACTTATTCACAAATTCCATTTCCGGAAGATTGTTCAGGCATTGGAGGGTGCGCTCATGTTCAAAGAAGATGTGGATGGCATGCACACTGGCTATACCCTGATCAACATAATAGCTCTGCTCAGATTTGAATATATGTGGCTGATTGGCTCCGATGATGTAGAGATCTCCCGCCTTAAAAGGCTGTGTATAATTCCCTACAATTAAAGTACCCTCCCCCCTAAGTATGAGCGTAAGTTGCATTTCCTGATGGCGATGGATGTGTTCATAGAAAAAAGGCAATACATCCTCGTTGACAATCACTGACTCTGCTTGTGCGACTGGTACCTTGAATTGAATTACTTTCATACATACCCAAATTAGAGATAGTATAATAGCTATTTTCTATTAAAACATCTAACAACCAACTGAAATTCAGCAGAATATCAATTATCTACCTTAAATAATCTAATTTAAATAATTACTATTTGGTAGAAAGTCAATAATACTATCCTACAGTCCAATACAGCGCTATTGCACCACCGAAGTCCTCGACAAGAACAAACTGGTCGTACTAGGCATTATTGGTCAACAACCTGACAACCAAGGGGCAGGCATTTACAGAGCACGTGTAGAAAATTCGCAACCAACTGCAGCGTTAGTGGCCGATAACCGGCAGAGGGGTGGGACTTAATCCCTCGTAATTAAACCCTATTACAAAATATACATTTTATAATATTTATTTTAAGTTTACTATATATTTTTCAAACTGACTGAACAAACTTAAACCGAATGAAATACCTCTGCTTAGTACCCCTCTTTACCCTCTGCTCAGCCCATGCTTTCGCCCATAAAGATTTCCAGCCAAGATACATTATGCAGCAGGGTGACGCCCTGAAGGGACTTGTCGATTACTGGGGCAACACGCACAGCGCCTTCGCCCAACTCCAATCAGGTAACAGGTTCGCCGGCATACAGGCAGGGGCTGGCTTTTCCAAACCCGACGAGTTTAGCAAGGTCACTTCTTTTGGGGTAGCTTCTTCTGTGGGCTACTTTGTTAAAGACAAACTGGTGGTTGGCCTTAGCTATGGCTACCAATATGCTGCAAACCGTCAGGAAAGGAGCTCAGCGCCTGGCAGTTCGAGTACGTTTTATCATTACGAAAGCAAAACCGTTGCCCATGCCTACAACATAGGCCCTATGGCGCGCTACTATGTCGGCCTCGGCAGCAAGTTTGCCCTGTTTGCAGAGGGCACTGGCGGCTTTGCGCTGATCAGCACGAGAGCGGAGCACAATTCGACAGGCTCCGGGCAGTTCGGCGACCCCATTACTCCCCCGGGTGGTTCACAATCCTCGTCGACGTCACGTTCAAAGGAAGTCGTGCTGTATGGCACCGTGTCACCTGGCCTTGTCTTTTTCCCGAGCGACAGACTGGGTATAGAACTGAAGGCGAACGTCCTGCACTATCAATCTGATTTTGACCGGGGAAGTGACACAGAGGCTAACCTAAGCTTAAGCAGGATGAACCTGGGTATAGGGTATTACTTTTGATTATCTTGAGCACAGATTTTTCATAAAAACTATTTAGGACACCCGGGTATAACTGTAAATACCTATATTTACTTGAACCGATCATTTAAATCAAGCTGATGAAACAACTTTACCTGACTCTTATTACCTGTTTATTTTTATCGCAGGCCTTTGCCCAATCAGATTTCCGTCCGGGCTATATTATCCAGAATGGCGACACAGCCAGCGGTTTAGTCGATTACCGCGGTGCCCAACGCAACACCCACCAGATCTCATTTAAAAGCAACGATGCTGCTAACCAGCAGGACTTTACACCGACTCAGATACAGGGTTATGGTTTCCGGCAAGAGCAGAAATTCTACGAATCTAAACTGGTACCGGCTTTTGATACCCTGAGCACAGAACAAACACTTTTTGCACAGCTCCTGGTAAAAGGCAAAGCGAACCTGTACCTCCTGCGTGACCCAATGCAGAAAGACCGCTTCTACATCTCCAAAGACTCGGAGCCGCTCAAGGAACTACGGGTGGAGGATTTTAAACAGAAGAATATGCAGGAAGGCCGCAAACTTGGTCATACCAACCTCATGCGCCGTGAGCTCTATAAACCGCTTCTGATGCAGACTTTCCTGGACTGCAATTCTATCTCCGAAGCGGATGTAGACAAGGTAGTGCTGGGTCTTAACTCGCTGTCGAGTATCGTGAAGAAATACAATGCGTGTGTTGGCCAGGAGGAGTACAGCAAAGTACCGAAGAAAATACGTGTTTCGCTGGGACCTATAGCAGGTATGAGCAGCTCGACCCTTGACTATAAGATAGAAAACTCGGATCAGAATTTCGACAACACCTCTGTTAAGCCTGTACTGGGTGCCTCTTTTAACTTTTCGGTGCCTACCATCAGCGAGAAACTGTCGTTGCAGGTAGTAGTACTGTATGCTCCTAATTATTTCGAAGGGAGTACTCAAGATGACCCGATGGTGCCGGGTGTCTCCACCAGCGAAATCTGGCTGGATGTGAAACATGTGAAAATCCCTGTTCTGGCCCGCTATACCTACCCCAAAGGAGTGATCAGACCGTACATCAACATCGGCCCGGTTATTAACCTGGTGGCATCGCAGGAAAATGAGATGACCACCACGAGTACGTTCGGTGGCTCAACGCGCACAAACACAAAACCTTTTCTGGAAGATGATGGTTTTCTGACGCTTTCCGGAGGCATAGCAACTGGTTTAGGTATCTCTTACCCGGTTTTTAACAATCCGCTTAGCCTGGAAGCCCGCTACGAAATCAACGATGGCGTGTCACGCTATACCAGTCATTCTACAAGCATCAAGAGTATGTTCCTGGTACTGTCATACAGACTTTAAGCTTGGTCTAGGTATAGTTGAAAATCACTATTGAAGAACTGGTATAGAATTAAACACATCTGTTAGAGCAAACAAAAAGGACCGCAGTACTTAAGCTGCGGTCCTTTTTGCTATTCAGGGCAGGCTATACCTTGTACCAGATTCCAGTCGGCACAGCGCAACTCCTTTAATGAGCAAGACCCTTACCCTCTAGCCTACCTATCCTTCTCCTGTTTGGAGAGCACACTAGCATGGGAGCAGTTTGTTATTGTAGGAGTCCATCCTTTTCCAGGTATAAACTTTATATTTGTTTATCTATATTCACCACTAACTATCTTTAAAACAGCTTAATGAAACAGCTTTACCTGATTTTCCTACTTATATGCTTAGTTGTCGCACCTGCTATTGCCCAAAAAGATTTCCGGACAGGCTACATCGTCCTTAACTCCGATACGCTGCAGGGCTACGTCGATTACCGGGGAGCGGTCCGCAATTCCAAGACCGCAACTTTTAAGGCCAGCCTGGGCGCTTCGGAGCAAGCCTACTCTCCTGACCAGCTCGCTGGCTATGGCTTCGCTAAAGAAGACAAGGTATACGAGGCGTACACTATACCTGCCGATGGAGCACAGCCTGTGCAGCGCTTATTTTTGCAGGTGCTGACAAAAGGCAGCGTCTCTCTTCATACCTATCGGGATGATTTGGACCTGGACCACTTTTACCTGTCAAAAGACGGTGATGACTTGGTAGAGCTCAAAGAGAATGTCTACAACAAGAAAGATCCCAGGACCGGCAAAACCTTCCGGATGGTGGATAAGCTGTACCTCGGCGTGCTGGGGTCCGCCTTCGCCGACTGCCCCGCCATGTCAGAAGAGCGGTTCAGGAACGTAACATTCCGACACAGCGGCCTAACCAAAATAGTCAATGACTACAATGAATGCATGGACAGCAACCAATATGTGCAGCCATCTCGCAAAACTACTGTAACGCTGTATCCTGTGCTCTTTTACGCAAAGCCAGCGCTGCAGATGGCAGGAGAGCACCCTTATTCCAAAGCTTCATTCCGCACTACTGGTCCGGGTCTGGGAGGTGGAGTAGGCCTGGAAGTTGCCAATCCTGCCATCAGCGAGAAGCTGACGCTGATACTGGAGTTGCTCTACGCCCCTTATCACTTCGAGGGTGTCATCAAAGATGTGAATAACTCCGGCAGAACCACACAACACGACATTCTACTCGATCTGCACTACCTGAAGGTGCCTGCGCAACTGCGCTATACCTTTCCCAAAGGCAAGTTAAGACCGTTTGCCAATGCCGGGATTTCTTATTCTTATGCGATCAGCACAGACAGGGTAGAAACCAAGAACAGCACCTTCCATAACACCAGCTACACCGAAGTGTCAGAAGCCATGCCAGGCAGCGTTTTTAAACAGTACATGTTCGGTGCACAGGCAGGTATAGGCATCCTGTACCCCATGCAAAACAGGGCACTGCTCATCGAGACAAGGTATGAGACGACAGAGGGTATCTCCAACATCCGAATCCTCTCCAGCAATGTTAAAGGATTCAGCATAATGGCAGGGTATAGGTTTTAGCGCTTTCAAAAAGGACCGCAGTATAAATACTGTGGTCCTTTTTGTTATTAGAAGTAGTATGTATTAATCCAAATCCCGGTCACCGCGACGCAACTCTTCTACTGAGCGCATCACTTTGTCTTTCAGGCCGACCTTATACTTTTCCAGTTTATCCGCCACGGCGGCGTTTGTCGTACCGATGATCTGCGCGGCCAGTATACCTGCATTTAGAGCGCCGTCCAAGGCTACCGTTGCAACTGGCACTCCACCCGGCATTTGCAGGATAGATAGTACAGAGTCCCAGCCGTCGATGGAGTTGCTCGACTTGACAGGTACGCCGATAACCGGCAGTGTGGTAATAGAGGCGACCATACCTGGCAGGTGCGCTGCGCCACCGGCTCCGGCAATGATTACCTTCAGGCCTTTTTTGCGGGCCTGCTCGGCGTACTCAAACATACGGTGCGGGGTGCGGTGTGCCGACACGATCGTGATCTCAAAAGCCACGCCCAGGTTTTCCAATATCTCAGCTGCCGCTTCCATCACTTTCATGTCAGACTGGCTGCCCATGATGATGCCTACCAACGGCTGCGTAGTTGTTGTTTCATTAGCCATATTATGCGATTACTTTGATTACGTTTTTAATAGATTCCGCCCGCTGCTGTGCTTCCTGCAAGTCAGTGCCCAGCACGGTAATGTGGCCCATCTTACGGGCGGCACGGGTATACTTCTTACCATACAGGTGAATGTAGACACCCGGCACGGCCAGCGCCTCCTGCAGACCTTCGTATTTGGCTTCGCCATCATAGCCCGGCTCGCCCAGGAGGTTGAGCATCACGGCGGCACTTTGGATGTCGGTGCTGCCGAGTGGCAGGTTCAGGATAGCACGCAGGTGCTGCTCGTACTGCGAGGTATAATTAGCCTTGATGGTATGGTGGCCGCTGTTGTGCGGACGAGGCGCTACTTCGTTTACCAGTATCTGTCCGTCTTTGGTCAGGAACATTTCTACGGCCAGAATACCAACCATGTCGAACGATTCGATCACGCGGGTAGCGATTTCGATAGCTAGACGCTGCATTTTGTAGGGCACATTGGCAGGTGCGAATAGCGAGTCCACGAGGTTGTGCTCCGGATGGAAGCTCAGTTCCACCACCGGGAAGGCCGTTACCTGCCCGCTGGCGTTGCGGGCCACGATCACGGAGATTTCCTTCTCAAAATCCACCAGCTTCTCCAGTAACGATGGTTCTGTAAAGCCTTTGCCCAGATCGACCTCGCTTTGCAGGCGCGTTACCCCACGGCCATCGTAGCCTTCGCGACGCAGTTTCTGGAAGGCGGGCAGAAAGTCGGTGTTTGCCTGGAGTTCTCCGCCGTCTTTCAGGATTCTGAAATCAGCGGTAGGTATAGCATGTTGCTTGTAAAACTCTTTCTGAAGGCCCTTGTCCTGAATGGTGCGCACTGTTTTGGCATCCGGGTATACCTTCACGCCTTCCTGCTCCAGTTTCTCCAGGGCATCGGCGTTTACGTGTTCTATTTCGATGGTGAGGATGTCGCAGTTCTTGCCGAACTCGTACACCGTATCGAAGTCGCGGAAGCTGCCCACGAAGAACTCGTGGCACACATCTTTGCAGGGTGCGTTTTCGTCCGGGTCCAGCACCAGGGTATAGATATTAAAATCGAGCCCGGCCTGAATCAGCATGCGTCCCAGTTGTCCGCCGCCCAGTATGCCGAGCTTTACTTCTCCTTTCATAGTATGTTGCTTAGGGTGTTTTCTACCCAAAATTAAGGATTATGTTTTAAACGCGCCGCCTTCCGCTGCAATTCTATACCTGCTAACGTCGTTCTTTGATTTATATTGATTAAAAACTATATTGGAGATTCTACGTTTATCGCATCCATGGAAATCATTCTTGCTACGCTTTCTGCCCTTTTCTCCGTTGTGAACCCTTTCGGAGCCATGCCGGTCTTCCTGACGCTTACCCAAAACGATACTCCTGACCAGCGTAACCAACAGGCCCTCAAGGCTTGCCTCTACATGGTTGGTATACTGGCCGTGTTCTTCCTGGCCGGACAGTACGTGCTCAACTTTTTCGGCATCCGCATTCACGACCTGCGCATTGCCGGTGGACTGATGATCATGAAAGCGGGATTTGATCTACTCACCCCGGGTGGCAGTAATAAAAAAGTCTCTCCGGATGTGGTAGAAGAAGCGCAGCACAAAGAAGATATTTCGTTTACCCCACTGGCCATGCCTATGCTGTCCGGTCCGGGTGCCATTGCCGTGAGTATTGGTCTGTTCACCACTTCCCTTTCCTTCTGGGATATGACCCTGATTCTGATCGGTATTATACTGCTGGCCGTTATCTCTTATGTGATCCTCCGTTTTTCGACGCAGCTGACTCGTTTTATGGGCAAGGCCGGTCTGTCGGCACTCTCGCGCATCATGGGCTTTATCGTGCTTTCGATTGGCGTGAACTTCATCGTATCAGCCATTTACGCGCTGTTTTTGTCATAGTCGCCCTCTCTTAACAAACATACAACACGGCGGTAACGCAGGCGTAATTTCACCTTCCTAGCTTTGCATCAGACTAACTCCTGACCAAGCTATGGAAATGATGCTGGCCACTTTTTCGGCCCTGTTTAGTGTGGTAAACCCCTTCGGGGCAATGCCCGTTTTTTTGACACTCACCCAGGACGATACCCCTTCTAACCGCAACCAGCAGGCACTTCGGGCCTGCATATACATGGCGCTCATTCTGGCCGTTTTCTTCCTGGCCGGACAATACGTACTCAACTTTTTCGGCATCCGTCTCCACGACATCCGCATTGCGGGCGGACTCATGATTATGAAGGCGGGCTTCGAGCTGCTTTCCAGCAAGGCACACCGGGGCAAAAAAGTGTCGAAAGGCGTGTTGAAAGAGAGTATGCAAAAAGAAGACATTTCCTTTGCGCCGCTGGCCATGCCGATGCTGTCCGGTCCGGGCGCTATCGCCGTAAGCATCAGTCTATACTCCGATGCACTTAAAATTACTGATCTGGGCCTGGTGGTGACAGCCATTGCTGCGCTGGCCGTGGTTTCCTATCTTATTCTTATTTTCTCGCATCAGTTGCTGCAGTTTATGGGGAAAGCGGGCCTTTCAGCACTCTCGCGCATCATGGGTTTTATCGTCTTGTCGATTGGCGTCAACTTTATTGTGACAGGTATACAAGGGCTGTTTTTTGTTTGATCAGGCCTCTGGTGCACGTTTGTCATCCCCTGCTCCACTAAAGTAGAACTTTACCTGATCCTGCTGAATTTCAGGTATAGGCTTCGTAGCTGCAGTTTCATACGCACGATTAACATCCCCCTACCCACTTCAAAGGGGGCTTTTCTGTAGCTGCCAATTCACAGGTATAAAGTTTTTAGCTGCGGGTTATACTTTGCTAAACTAGGTCCAACCACCCCTGCCCCTCAGAGCTATGCTCGCTACTTTCGAACTCTCGTTCTCAGTAGTCCAAGGAGGGGAGTTTTTGCCACTACTACTCTACAAGGTATAAGCTTCGTAGCCCTGTCTCAGACCACTGGCAGGTATAGCAAGACTAACTTGCACGCTAACTACGCAGCAGAAAGCGGTGCCCGGTGCACTTTACGACGCTCCACTGTTCGAGCGTTCAGCGAGTTTGGAGCGTCTTGATTTTTTTGCCTATTTTTTTCATCAAGGAAAAAAGTAGGTGCCCGCCGCACAGGCGAAGCAATGAAACAAAACAGTTTAGGTATAGCAAGACAGCAGCTATGCCAGTTGCACGCTGGCCATCAGGCCCAACCACATTTGCGCTGACGATAAACTTGAGGTATAGTAAACCTTATACTTATATCTATACCTAGGCCAGAGGCTCCACCCTAGCCATCACGCGCATGGACTCACGCCATCAAGTTATACCTGCGAAACCTTCCCCCGCCGGACAGGCGAAAACAAAACCTAACATTCTACTAAAAGCGAGAGTAAAACGTTTTTAACCACAGGCTATACCATCGTAGGTTTGATGATAACAATCATCTTCCGACAGTCAGCAATTTTAACGTATCTTTGTGCCATGCAATTGAAGAATGACCTGCTTATAAGAGCCGCAAAAGGGGAGACCGTAGAACGTACTCCGGTGTGGCTGATGCGCCAGGCCGGCCGCATCTTACCTGAATACAGAGCCGTACGCGAAAGCCTGAGCGGATTCAAGGAACTGGTGGAAACACCTGATCTGGCCGCTGAAGTGACCATCCAACCTGTGGATATTCTGGACGTGGACGCTGCCATTATCTTCTCTGACATCCTGGTAGTGCCGGAGGCAATGGGCTGTACCTACGAAATGGTGGAGAAGCGTGGCCCGTGGTTCCCAAAAACCATCCGCACCGAGGCTGATCTGGCCCGCCTACGCGTAGCCGACCCGCACGAGCACCTGGGCTATGTGCTGGAAGCCATCAAAGTGACCAAAAGAGCCCTGAACGGACGCGTGCCGCTTATCGGTTTTGCTGGCGCGCCGTGGACCATCCTGGCGTACATGGTAGAGGGCAGCGGGTCCAAGACATTCTCGCATGCACGCGGTTTGCTGTATACTAACCCAAGGCTGGCACACCAGATGCTGCGCATGATTACCGATACCACCATCGCCTACCTGAAAGCACAGGTAGAGGCAGGTGCCAACCTGATCCAGGTGTTTGATTCCTGGGCAGGCATCCTGACTCCGGCGCATTACCGTGAGTTTTCGTTGCCTTACATTACAGAGATTTGCAACGCCATCAACGATGTGCCGGTAACGGTTTTTGCCAAAGGCGCTTTCTTTGCACTGGAGGATTTCAGCAAACTGAACTGCGAAACCATCGGCCTCGACTGGAACATGGATATCAAAACATCCAGAGCACAGCTTGGTCCGAACAAAACACTGCAAGGCAACATGGACCCTTGTCTCCTTTACAGCTCATTCGAGACTATTCAGGACGAAACTATCAAAATGCTGAAGGAGTTTGGGCCACAACGCCACATCGCTAACCTCGGCCACGGGGTATACCCTGACACTGATCCGGAAAAAGTAAAATGCTTTATTCAGACGGTGAAGGAGTTTGGCAGTTTAGGAGCTGGTGAGTTTTAGAGTTGAAGGCTTTATAAATTAGAATTGACCTTTTCATTCATAACAGCGAAGGCCCGACTATTTGGCGGGCCTTCGCTGTTAGTATGGTTCCGGAATCTTAAAGCGGAATTATAATCCCTGCCAAACGCTCTGCTCTATACGCTCTAATTCACAACTCCTCAACTTTTAAACACTAAAACTCCTAGACTCTCCTACCCGACCGGCACTTGCGTTTCGGGGTATTTGTAGGCGGTTGTGGAAGCGCGGGTGCTCAGCGCGACAGCAAGGGTGAGCGTACCCACCCGCCCGATGAACATAGATAGAATTAACACGCATTTTCCGGCATCCGACATACCGGCTGTTATACCTGTGCTGAGCCCCACTGTGGCAAAGGCGGATACCTGCTCAATAGCGAGCCGCATCACGTCGAACTGCGAATCGGTGATGGTGAGGATAAACAGGAACAGAAGGTTGAGTGTGGCCGCAAAGGCAAACACCGTAAAGGCTTTGTAAGACACAGCATGCGGGATCGTCCTCTTGCCGATTTCCACGTAACGCTTACCCCGTATGGTTGTCCAAACAGTGAGCAGGATGATGAGGAATGTGGTCGTTTTGATACCCCCGCCCGTGGAACCGGGAGAAGCGCCGATAAACATGAGAAAGACGAACATCAGCAGGGTCGGCACCGTCAGAGCCGATATATCCACAGTGTTGTAGCCAGCCGTGCGGGTGGTGACAGACTGAAAGAAGGAGGTGATCACGGCTTCCCCGAAGTTTAGGTGTGCCAGCGTGTTAAAGTACTCCAGCAGGAAAAACCCCACGGTACCCAGAACAATCAGACCGACAGAGGTATATACACTAATGCGGGTGAGCAATCTCCAGTTTTTCCAGGGAGCCGACATGCGCGCCCGAATCGATTGAGGGGACATTATATCAATTATAGTCGGGAAACCGATGCCGCCCAGAATAATCAGCGCCGCGATGACGAGATGCAGCGCATATGAATAGCGCACAGGCACTGTGTACAACCCCTCCGGGTAAAGTGAGATGCCCGCATTGCAAAAAGCTGAAACTGAGTGAAAAATGGAGTAAAATATTTTGCTGCCCAGGCTGACGAATTCCAGGTCTTTGTCCCAGGTCGTAAAGATGATCAGCGCCCCGATCCCTTCGATCGTAAATGTCATCAACACCAGTTTGCGCAACAGGTTTTGGGTGGAGAAGAGCGAATCACTTTCCAGTATTTCGTACATGGCCAGGTGCTGCTTTATGCCCATTCCCTGCCGCATGAGTAAAACAAAGAAAGTGGCAAAGGTCAGAATACCCAGCCCTCCCAACTGTATCAGCATCAGCAGAACCACTTGCCCCGAGAACGTGAAGTATGTACCCGGATCCACCACCACCAAGCCTGTTACGCAGGAGGTGGTGGTGGCCATAAAGAGGGCATCGATGAAGCGCATACTGCCTGGTGAGGTGATCATGTTCGGCATCATCAGGAGTCCGGCACCCAGCAGCACCAGGAACACGAAGCTTAGCAGGAAGACAACTGTCGGCTTAAACTGCAGGACCTTGAAGTAAACCCGGGTTTCCAGCAGTTCGATCAAAAGCAGCACCAGCATGTATATGGATACCGCCAACCGGTGCAGTTCCACTGAAAGCAGAATGTCAGCGCTTTCAAACAGGTTGTAAATAAGGGGCAGTTGCAGCAGGTAGGTGCCCACCAGGTTGATGAAAACAATCGCCATCAGGGTGCCTTCAAACCAGGTGCGCTTGAGAAACCTCACCCGCTCAAAGGCATACAATATTCGAAGCAGGTAAATGACTACAAAGACAGTAAAAATCCCGTCTATGGCATAGAACACTTTCTGTACGGCATCCGGGTTCTCCAGCATACCATGCGCGTAAACCAGCAAACCCACCGAAACCAGTGTGAGCAGGTAAGTCGTTCGGCGCATAATGGCATACGCCTTTAGCTTGCTACCATATAGCGCCCTGTTGAGCCTTTCTGTATTCATATACTTGTGTAGCTTTCAGTAATATCTGCCACTGCTGCCTGTTGTGTAGGGTACTCCACTCTCATATTTGCTCCTTCATACGTAGTAACCATTCCTTAACCGATCGAAAGATGTGTATCCGGATATTTATAGGCATTGGAAGGAACCCGTGTACTGATAGCGAGCGCCAGCGTGAGTGTGCCTACCCTGCCAATGTACATCGACATGATGATGATCGTTTTGCCTACATCTGAGAGGCCGGCCGTGATACCAGTACTCAGCCCTACCGTACCAAAAGCCGATACCTGCTCAAACGCCAGACGAAGGATATCGAATTGTGAATCCGAAATAGAGAGGATGATCAGAAAGATGATGTTGAAGCCTACCGCAAAGGTGAACACCGCAAAAGCCTTGTAAGAAACCGAGTGTGGGATGGTTCTTTTCCCGATCTCGATGTTACGCTTACCCACGATCGTTGTCCACACCGAAAGGATGATCACCATGAAGGTCGTCGTCTTGATACCGCCGCCCATCGAACCCGGCGAGGCCCCGATGAACATCAGCATCATCATGATCAGCAGGGCCGGCACCGAAATGGCTGACATATCCACTGTGTGGAACCCAGAGGAGCGGGTGGTGGCTGACTGGAAAAAGGACGTAATGAGCGCCTCCGCAAAGTTCAGGTGCGACAGCGTGTTGAAGTACTCCAGCAGAAAAAAGGTAACGGTGCCAAAGGCCAGCAGGGCGGCCGAGGTATACACTGTCACGCGTGTCATCATTTTCCAGTTGCGCCAGGGCATCGCCATCCGGGTACGCATGGCATCCGGTGAAAACACATCCAGCATGGTCGGGAAACCGATGCCGCCCAGGATAACCATTGCCGCAATGGTCAGGTGCATGACATAGGCGTTTTGCAGCGGATTGCTGTAAAGGCCTTCGGGAAACAGGGAGAGGCCCGCATTGCAAAAGGCCGACACAGCATGAAATACGGAAAAGAATATCTTGCTCCCCAGCCCTACAAACTCCACTTCGTTGCTCCAGGTCGCAAAAATGATCATAGCCCCTATCGCCTCAATGGAGAGCGTCATCAAGATCAGTTTGCGCAACAGCCCTTTTGTGAACGAGATGGATTCGCTTTCCATGATCTCGAACATGGCCACGTGCTGCTTTATACCGATGCCTTGCCGCATCAGCGTGGCAAAGAAGGTGGCAAAGGTCATTACGCCCAAACCGCCCAGCTGCACCAGCCCCAACAGCACTACCTGCCCCGCAAAAGTAAAGTAGGTGCCCGGATCCACGACTGCCAGCCCGGTGATGCATGAGGCACTGGTGGCCATAAACAGGGCATCGATGAAACGCATGCCATCCGGGTCGTTGGTCATCTTGGGGAACATGAACATGGCGGTGCCGATGGCAATGAGCAAAAGAAAACTCATCAGGAATATAACAGCCGGTTTTACCTGCAGGGTTTTCAGGTGCACCCGGGTCTCGAGCAACTCCACTACCAGCAGCATCAGCATGTAGAGCGACACCAGAAGCCGGTATACCTCTACAGAAAGCGGCATCCCCAGCCCCTCAAAAACATTGTAGATGACAGGAATGTTGAACAGGTAGGTGCTTACATGGTTGATCAGAATGAGGGCCATCATCATTCCTTCGAACCAGGTCCGCTGCAGGAATTTTAACCGCTCAAAGCCATACAGTATTCGCAACAGGTAGATCAGGACAAAGACGCCAAGTATGGCATCGATGGCGTAATAGATAAGCTGAAGGGTTTTGGGGTCTGTTACAACACCGTGCGCATACAGCAGCAGTCCTATCGCCACGATGGTGAGCACATAGGTCGTGCGGCGCATCAGCATGTATGCCCACAGTTTACTGCCGTATAGAAGCCTGTTAAGCTGTTCGGTGTTCATGGATTTCGTACAGCCTGTTCACGTTTGCCTCCTGGAACAAGCGGTTTCTGTCGACAGGCACCACGCCTACCTGTTCGCACACCAGCCCGCCGCCCAGATTGCTCAGGCCGGCCATAAAAGGCAGCGATGTTTTCAGCGCCATACAAAGCGCCGCAATGCTGATCACGGTATCGCCTGCACCGGACACATCGGAAATAGAGCGGCGGTGGGCGGGTATATACGTCTTCTCTTCGCCATCGGCCACAAACACGCCGCGCTCCGACAGCGTTACCAGCACTTGCCTGGTCGTTAGCTTGGTTTGCAGCTGCGCAACGGCTTCTTCAAAAGCAGGCAGGTTCTCGTCCGGGAAGTCTACTTTCAAACCTTCTTTGAGTTCTTTCAGGTTGGGTTTGAAAAGCGTGCAGCCTTTGTAGCTCAGGAAATTTTTCTTCTTTGGGTCCACCACGGAAGGTATACCGCGCTCGTTGGCCAGTTCGATGAAGCGGGCAATGTTTTGCTCCGAGAACACGCCTTTGTCGTAATCCTCAAACACGATCACATCGGCCCGATCGAGCAGTTTCAGGTAATGCTCCTCCAGATGGCGCTCCTCGTAGTCGGCCAGGTTGTGCTCGATCTCAGCGTCCACGCGCAGCAGTTGCTGACCACCGGCTATAATGCGGTGCTTGATCGTGGTCACGCGCTCCGGGCTCTGTACGATGCCTTCGGTGGAGAGCTTGCGCTCTTCCATCAGGCGCAGGAAATCACCGCCATCCGGATCGTCACCGATCACGGAGCAGAGCAGCGGCGTTGCGCCCATGGCCTGCACGTTCAGGGCCACGTTGGCAGCCCCGCCCAGGCGCTTCTCGCGCTTCACCACGTTCACGATCGGCACCGGTGCTTCCGGCGAGATGCGCGTTGACTTGCCCCACAGGTATGAGTCGATCATCACATCGCCCACAATAAGCACGGTCAGGCGGTCAAACGCACTGAATATATCTTCTAAATTGGTATGCTGATTCATTATTGCAATTTGGCGAGGCTCTCCTTGATGCGGCGGAGCGCCTCAATTAGTTTATCGTCGGATGTGGCGTAAGAGAAACGGATGCACTGCGGCGCACCGAAGGCCTCGCCACTCACCAGGGCCACATGGGCGTCGGTGAGCAGGTATAGACTCAGGTCCAGCGCGCTGCTGATGATCTGTCCGTTGTAGCTTTTGCCAAAATAATGGCTCACATCCGGGAATATATAAAAGGCGCCGTTGGGCACATTGGTCTTGAAGCCGGGTATACCTTGCATGATCTCCAGCACGAGGTCACGTCGACGGCGGTAGGCATCACGCATTTCCAGAGCCGATTCATTTCCCCCGAGCAGTGCCGCATGGGCCGCTTTCTGGGCAATGGAACAGGTGCCGGACGTGATCTGGCTCTGCATTTTATCGCAGGCAGCGGCAATGTCTTTGTGCGCGGCAATATAGCCCACACGCCAGCCGGTCATGGCATAGCCTTTCGAAAAGCCGTTCACAGTGATCACGCGGTCTTTGATGAAGTCGAAGCTGGCCATGCTGGCGTGCTTACCCCCAAAGTTGATGTACTCGTAGATCTCGTCGGCGATGACGTATACCTGCGGATGCTTCTCCAGCACTTTGGCCAGCGCCAGCAACTCCTGCTCGTCGAACACCGAACCGGTTGGGTTGCAGGGCGAAGAGTACATCACTAACTTGGTGTTGGAGGTAATGGCGCTCTCCAGTTGCTCCGGCGTTACTTTAAAATCATTCTCCAGACGGCCCTGCAGCGGCACCGGGGTGCCTTCCGCCAACTTCACGATCTCCTCATACGACACCCAGTAAGGCGAAAATACGATCACCTCGTCTCCAGGATTCACCAGGCACATCACGGCATTAGCGATGGATTGCTTGGCCCCGGTCGATACCACGATGTTTTCCGGTGCATAATCCAGGTTATTGTCGCGCTTGAATTTGTCGGCAATGGCCTGGCGCAGCGCCGGGAAACCCGGCACCGGGGTATAGAAGGTAAAGCCCTCGTCAATGGCCTGCTTGGCGGCGTCTTTGATGTACTGTGGCGTCTGGAAGTCCGGCTCCCCGAAGCTCAGGTTGATGATATCGAATCCCTGAGCTGCCAGTTCACGGCCTTTTTTGGCCATCGCGATGGTCTGCGACTCCGAGAGCGCCATGATTCTGTCTGAAAGTATGTGTGATGCTACGTTCTGCATGGTTCTTCTGAATTAAGCTCCAAAGTTAATATAATGCAAGAGATTTCCATTGAAGTGGGAAGGTAATATGGCGCGATAGGTATGGCGCAAGCCGGGACGCTGCACTATACCTATACCTCCCTTTCCCAGGGAACAAAAAAAGGGACATGCGTTACGCATGTCCCTTTCCAGCTATTATTAATCTTGAGTTCTAATTCTTCCCGTACGACGTACGCTCTACAATGCTGCGTCCCAGGGTGATTTCGTCGGTATACTCCAGCTCGCCCCCTACCGGAACGCCACGAGCGATGGTAGTGATTCTTACCTGGTGGTCGCGGAGCTTGCGGGTCAGGTAAAAGGCGGTGGTGTCACCTTCCATGGTAGGGCTGATGGCCAGCAGAATCTCTTTTACTTCGGAGTTTGGCAAGCGCTCCAGCAGCGAATCGATGTGCAGGTCCGACGGGCCAACGCCTTCGATCGGCGAAATCACACCACCCAACACATGGTACAGACCTTTGAACTGCGAGGTGTTTTCGATCGCAATTACGTCGCGGATATCGCTTACCACGCACAGCAGGCTGCGGTCGCGCAGGGGGTTCAGGCAGATACCGCATACCTCAGTATCGGAAATGTTATGGCATTCCTTGCAGTGCTTCACCTCGGTACGCATTTTCACGAGCGCCTCGGCCAGCAGAAACGTCTCTTCAGACTCTTCTTTGAGCAGGTGCAGCGCCAACCGCAGGGCAGTTTTGCGCCCTACGCCCGGAAGCTTGGCCAGCTCCTCGACGGCGTTCTCAATCAGTTTAGACGGAAATTCCATTCAACCTCCCGCTACTCGATGTTGGCTGAAAGGTCTTTGTCGTGGAGGGCGGTGCACATACCCGCCAGCTCCTCGAAAGACCCTACCTTCACGGTGCATTTGCCTTTATAGTGGATCAGCAGCGTGCATTGCTCCGCCTGTTCCGCCGAGTGGCCGCACACCTTGATCAGCGTGGCGATCACGTGGTCAAATGTATTCACGTCGTCGTTATACACAATCAAGTTGCGCAGATCGGTGCTCTCTTCGAGCAGGGCCACCTCATCCTGATGTAAAATCTGAGTCTCAATATTCATGGTGCAAAATTACGAATTTTTATGGAGCTACGGAAGCGGAAATTGCTATAAAAACAGCCTCCCGGCAAGCTCCAATCAATTGAAAAAAGGTATAGGTTTAAACAATCCGGAGCCGGGCATAATTCCTATAGTGGCAGATAATTTGAGGAGATAACGGTAGAATTATGATGCATGGAATTCGCACTTCGAGGGCAGGTCCGCCTCATTATCTTCTTTGTCATCCTGAAAGGATCTTGTGGGCAAGCCGCATAAGCTTAACCTCCCGGGGGTAGGGGCCCTCTATTTCCACCAAGTTTCTTTTCAGAATGACCGTGCGTGTTGCGTGTGTTGCCATAGGATGAAACAACCCTGCCCTAAAGGATACAATTTTATAAAGCACTTAGCCAAGCGTCATCTTGAACAGCACGTCAATTTTGCCTAGTTTTACAGGTATAGCCGTTGTGGTTGCAACCATAGCAAACTGCCACCGTTCTGGCTTTATCATATTTTGCCTGAATCACCTATGCCAACCGTCTCCACTGGTTTTAAAAAAGCTGTCAAGCAGCTGAGCGACAAAGAAAAGGAAGCCATCATCCTCAAAGCTGCCCGCCGTGACGGGGAACTGTACGATTTGCTGGCCATTGAACTGGGCGAACTCACGCCGGAGGAGGCCTATGAGCAAACCGCCGAAAAGATACGCGAATTGATGATGGACACCACCGGCCGCTACCTGGGTCGGGCTTTGACCAAGTCGCTGCGCAAGTCGGCCAAGGAGATTGCCCGTTTTAAGCGTATTACCAAGGATGTGAAACTCGAAACCGACCTGCACCTATACCTGCTGCGCTTGATATTCGACAACTTCACCGGCCAGTTCGACAGTTACTACAAAGCCTTTTATACCGCCACCGCCCGCCTCCTGCAGCGCACCATCCAGCTCATCCGCAAGTACCTGCACGAGGACTACCACCTGGAGTATAAAGATGAGCTTGACAATTTCCTGGAGCAGATCCACAGCCGCAACAAGCCACTGAGCTTTGATTTGCCGCGGGAGTTTGAGGTGGAGTAAGGTATAGGAATCAATTTAACACCTCTCCAATCTACACCTTCCTGAAAACTTTGCTTTTCCGGATGTCCACATCCGAAAACCACCTGCTGGGGATACCCTTATCCCCGTGCCTGCAGGGCACAACTTACACCTTTAAGGTATAGCAGGAAATAAGCGTCTACTGAATACTAACCGTGAGGAAGAAGGTATGATGCCTGGTAGCTTTGTGTTTCCTCCCTTCCACCAAGACTCTTCCAGAATGACAGGTATAGCTGCTGACAAGGTATAGTTCATACCACAGCCATTGTAGGGACAGGTCACGACCTGTCCCTACAAAACCACTGTTCATTCCACTTAGGCTCCCCTCCGCTATCATCATTCCTGCACACTCTATTAAACCTTTTCTGATTTCTCCCCTCAAATCGTTAAATTTGAGAATCAAACCTAATCTAATCGACTTACACCCTGTCATGAAGAAGCATACCTATTGGAGTATGTTCCTGGCGGCGGCGCTTGCCTTACCATTGGGCACAGCCACGGCGCAGGACAAAAAAGACAACAAGTGGAACGTGGAGGAAGCCCGCGGACCGCAGAAAGAAATCACCGTAACAACCGACGAAGGCACCTGGATGAGCCTGGACGTGAGTCCGGACGGCAAGGAGATCGTTTTCGACATGCTCGGCGACATCTACATTATGCCAATGTCTGGCGGTAAGGCTAAGTTGCTGCGCAGCGGCCGTGCTTACGAGGTGCAGCCGCGTTTCAGCCCCGATGGCAAGTTCATTTCGTTTACTTCTGACGCCGGTGGTGGCGACAACATCTGGGTGATGAAGCGCGACGGCTCTGATGCCAAACAGATCACCAAAGAGAACTTCCGTTTGCTGAACAACGCCGTTTGGACGCCCGATGGCGAGTACCTGATCGCCCGCAAACACTTTACAGCCTCCCGTTCGCTGGGTGCAGGTGAGATGTGGATGTACCACAGATCAGGTGGTAGCGGCGTACAGCTAACCAAGCGCAAAAACGACCAGCAGGATGCCGGCGAACCGGTAGTTTCGCCGGACGGCAAGTATGTGTACTACTCTGAAGACATGAGCGGCGGCACTACGTTTGAGTACAACAAAGACCCGAATAGCCAGATCTACGTGATCCGTCGCGTGGACCGCAACACAGGAGAGATCGAGAACGTGGTGACCGGAAATGGTGGCTCGGTTCGTCCGGTTATCTCCCGCGATGGCAAGCAACTGGCTTTCGTGCGTCGTGTGCGCACCAAATCGGTACTTTTCATCCACGACCTGAAGACAGGTGAGCAATGGCCGATCTACGACCAACTGAACCACGACCAACAGGAAGCCTGGGCCATTTTCGGCGTATACCCATACTTCTCCTGGACACCTGATAACAAAAGCATCGTATTCTGGGCAGGCGGTAAGATCAACAAGATTGACGTAGCCAGCCAGAAAGTAACCAACATCCCCTTCGAAGCGACGGCCACACACCACATTGCCGAAGCAGTTCGCCACGACTTCAGCAAAGCAGGTGTATCGCCGGACCAGTTTACTGCCAAGGCCATTCGCCATGCTGTGACCTCACCTGACGGCAAGCTGCTGGTGTTTAACGCGGCCGGTCATATTTACAAGAAGGAATTGCCAAATGGTAAGCCGGTGCGCGTGACCAATGGCAAAGACTTCGAATTCTACCCGACTTTCTCGCCTGACGGCAAAACTCTCGTGTTCTCTACCTGGGACGATGAAAACCTGGGTGCCTTGGTGAAAGTGGACATCCGCAAGAAGAACGCCAAGCCAACCAAGCTGACTTCAGAGAAAGGCTTTTATACCAACGCCTCTTTCTCGCCAAACGGCAAGCTTATTTTGTACAGCAAAGATGGTGGCAACAACCACATGGGCTATGCGCATGGCAACGAGCGCGGCACATACTACATGACAGCAGAAGGCAAAAACCCGACGTTGGTTATGAAAAATGGCTTCAACCCGCTGTTCAATGCTTCGTCTGACCGTATTTTCTTCACGTCTGGCGGTGGTGGTAAGTATACCTTCAAGAGCGTGGACCTGAACGGCAAGGAGGAGCGCACGCACTATACCTCTACTTACACCGACCAGTTCTACCCAAGCCCGGACAACAAGTGGCTGGCGTTTGTGGAGCTGTTCAACGGTTACGTAGTGCCATTCTCGGCCAATGGAGCAGGTATGGAACTGAGCGCTGAGACCAAGGCATTGCCAGTGGCACGCTTCACCAAAGACGCCGGCACGAGCGTGCACTGGTCAGGCGACAGCAAGAAAGTGAACTGGGTACTGGGTGACGAGTACTTCTCCAACGACCTGAAGAACCGCTTCGCTTTCCTGGAAGGTGCGCCGGAGAAACTGCCTGCCATCGATACCACAGGTATAAAGATCGGGCTGGAGTTCAAAACTGATAAACCACAAGGCAAAGTAGCCTTCACCAACGCACGCATCATCACGATGAAGGGCGATGAAGTGATTGAAGGCGGTACGATTGTAGTAGACGGCAACCGCATAGTGTCGGTGGGCAAAGGAATCGCTGTGCCGAAAGACGCCAAAGTGATCGATGCCAGCGGCAAAACCATCATGCCGGGCATCGTTGACGTGCACGCGCACCTGGGCACGTTCCGCAACGGCATGAGCCCGAAGCAGCAGTGGTCTTATCTGGCCAATTTGGCTTACGGTGTAACCACCACGCACGACCCGTCTTCTACTACCGAGATGGTTTTCAGTCAGTCCGAAGCCGTGAAGGCAGGCCATATGGTTGGTCCGCGCATTTTCTCAACAGGCACGATTCTGTACGGTGCTGATGGCAACTTCAAAGCCGTGGTCAACAGCCTCGACGATGCCCGTTCGCACCTGCGCCGTATTCAGGCCGCCGGTGGTTTCTCGGTGAAGAGCTACAACCAGCCACGCCGTGAGCAGCGCCAGCAGATTATTCAGGCAGCCCGCGAACTCGACATGACCGTGGTACCGGAAGGCGGCTCGACCTTCTTCCACAACATGAGCATGATCCTGGACGGCCACTCCGGCATCGAGCACAATATTCCGGTTCACCCGCTCTACAAAGACGTGGTGGAGGTATGGAAAGCCTCTAAAACCGGCTACACTCCTACCCTGATCGTGAACTACGGCGCCACCAGCGGCGAGTACTACTGGTACCAGAACACCAAGGTATGGGAGAAGGACCGCCTGTTGAAGTTCACGCCACGTTCGGTAATTGACGGGCGCTCGCGCTTTGTGATGCAGGTACCTGACGAGGAATACAAGAACGGTTACTTCAAAACCTCTGAAGCCTGCAAGGCCCTGACTGATGCCGGCGTGAAAGTGAACCTCGGTGCCCATGGACAGTTGCAAGGCCTGGGCGCGCACTGGGAACTGTGGATGCTGCAGCAAGGCGGCATGACGAACATGGAAGCCCTCCGTGCCGCCACCCTGAACGGTGCCGAGTACCTGGGAATGAGCAAGGACATCGGCTCCCTGGAGACGGGCAAACTGGCCGACCTGATCGTGCTGGACCAGAACCCGCTGGAGAACATCCAGAACTCAGAGCACGTGCGCTACACCATGGTAAATGGCCGTCTGTTTGATGCCGCTACCCTAAACGAAACAGGCAACTACGAACGCAAGCCGGGTAAATTCTGGTGGGAAAACAACAAGTACGCTTCGTCCTTTGACTGGCACGAAGGTACCGATACCCGCACTGAAGGTATAGCCGGTGAGAACTGTACTTGTCGTCATTAAGATATTCAGGTATACCTGATACTAAAACGCCCCGACTCGTCTGAGCCGGGGCGTTTTGTTTTTGCGGGCTCAGCGCATCTTTTTCGGGCTTCTAAGTGGCTCGTTTGGGCAAAAAGCAACTGACTATCAACAAAATACTTGCGTTTCATGTAATAACTATTAATTTAGTTATAAAATAAAACCCTTTCATCTATGCCGCTATACCTCTACAGCCTCCTCTTTATTGTGATCACGGCCTGCGGTTCCAAAGCAGAACAGGTTGCGGCTGATATGCCAGCAGGTATAGCCGAAACCGAAGTGCTGATTAACCCTGCTGGGAAGACCATAGCAGAGAGGTTCTCCCCACCGACAGGTTACAAAAGAGCAGTGCAGCCCCAAAACAGCTTTGGCGCTTATCTCCAACACTTCAAATTAAAACCGCACGGCGCTCAGGTGCACTACTACAACGGTGCCTTAAAAGCCAACGAGGGTATTTATGATGCCGTGCTCGCTATTGATGTAGGCAACCGCGATCTGCAGCAATGCGCCGACGCCGTAATGCGCTTGCGGGCGGAGTATTTGTATGGGCAGGAAAAATACGATGCTATTCACTTCAACTTCACCAGTGGTTTCAGGGCTGATTACAGCAAGTGGCGGCAAGGCTATCGGGTGAATGTGAAGGGGAATAATTGCTCCTGGGTGAAGAAGGCGGCACCTGCCACGTCGTATGCATCTTTCATGGATTACTTGCAAGTCGTATTTACCTATGCCGGCACGCTGTCGTTGGAAAGAGAAATGAAAGCGGTTTCGATGGATGACCTGCAGGTTGGCGATGTGTTCATCAAAGGCGGAAGCCCTGGCCATGCCGTGATCGTGATGGACGTAGCTGTGCTTGAGCAGACAGGGGAAAAGCTGTACTTGCTGGCCCAAAGCTACATGCCCGCTCAGGAAATCCAGATTTTGAAGAACCCGATGAACCCAGGTATAAGCCCCTGGTACAGCACTAACTTTAAAGGTCCGCTTATCACCCCGGAATGGACTTTCCAGAAAAGTCACCTGAAACGGTTTTAAGCTTCTACTCCTTCACCGCTGCCAGCACCCGTTTGATCAACTCATCCGGGTTCCCATTATGCCAGCGCCACACGATCACGATATCATGCTCCGGATCTACCCAGATCGTGTTCTGTCCGGCTCCTAAAGCAGCATAGCTGGTAGTGGGAGCACTCGGCCAGGCTTTGCCTTCGGTGTTGAGCCACCACAGGTAGCCATAGTCGGGACCAACGCTTCCGCGGGAGGTCGTTGCTTCTTTCACCCACTCTTCCGACACGATCTGCTTATCCTTCCAGCGGCCATTGCGCAGGAAGAGGTAGCCGAAGCGGGCCTCGTCACGGCCGCTGATCCAGAGGCCGCCGCCCCAGCGGGTACCGCCGCTCACCGATGGCATACGCTTGCCGTCAATTTCCACGTAAGAGTTGCGGTAAGGTACATATTGCCAGGTGTTCGAAGCATTGATCGGGTCCATCACCTCATCTTTGAAAACTTCCGGCAAGGGCTTCTTCCAAAGGCGCAGCAGCGACAAAGCAAAGCGGTTGATGCGTACGTCGTTGTATTCGTAATAGGTGCCCGGCTCCTGCAATTCACGCGGCTTGCGTTCGCCACGGCCGTACTCCTCTTTTCCCACGAAGTCATACTTTTTGCCCCAAAGCTCGCCCTCCCATTCACTGGTTTGCCGCGCATGGTGCTCCCAAGTTACTTTGCGGTTTTGCGCTGAATCATAGCCACCGTCCTGCACATAAGTTGCAACCGGGTCGTTGATGTCTTTGATCAGGCCGCGGTCGATCGTGATACCTAAAATAGTGGAGAGCACGCTTTTGGCTACGCTGTAAGTTGGGTCTACACGATCGGTCTCGCCCCACTCCGCCACAATGTAGCCGTTCTTCAGGATGATGCCGTTGGTGCTGGCCCGGTCGTCAGGTATAGGACCGAGCATTTTGCCGAAGATTTCCTCCTGTGTGGAGAAGTCCCTAGACATCTGGGTGGTCTCTTGCAGCTTAGCCCAGTCTACTGCCTCCTGTAGTAGCGCTGCGTCCATGCCTAGCTGTTCTGGCTGCTTCTTTTCCCAGCTATCGCCTTTGCCGGGGTAGTATACCTTGTCTTTGGCTTGTTGCGTGCTGGCAGTGATTTGCTGCGGCTGTTGCTGGCAGGCGAATGTGCTAAAAGCCAGTGCCAGGTATAATATTCTTCTTTTCAGCATGGTATCAGGTGTAAGGCGATTCAGGTGATAAATCTACACAATTCAGCTTTATCCTTTTCAAAGTTAGGCAGCCTTAGAGCAAAACAACCTGACAGCGGGTAAACTATCACCAATAAAGAAGGAAGCTATGTTACAAATAAAGGTATACTCCGATTATGTTTGCCCCTACTGCTTTTTTGGAGAGCAGGTGCTGAAAAAGGCATTGGAAGGTATGGAAGAGCAGGCACAGGTAGAGTGGATGCCCTTTGAACTGCGGCCAGAGCCTACACTCACCCTTCGGCCAGAAGACGACTACCTGCAAACCACCTGGGAAAACTCGGTGTACCCGATGGGCAACCAGTTAGGTATACATATCATATTACCAAACGTGTCGCCACAACCTTGCACTCACCTGTCTTTTGAAGGCTATCAGTATGCCAAAGAACACGGGAAAGGAGAAGCGTATACCCATCGCATGTTCACCGCCTTCTTTCAGGAAGAACAGGACATCGGGGATGTGGACGTGCTGACAAAACTGGCAGGTGAGGTTGGTTTAGATGAACGGGAGTTCCGGCAGGCGCTGGAGACTCGCAGGTATAAGGAAGCACATCAGCAGGCGCTACGCCATGCTACTCAGGAGTTGGGCATACAGGCTGTTCCTACTTTTATCATCGGCAACAAAATGGTGCGGGGGCTCCTGCGAGAAGAAGACATGCGGCGGCTTATAAAACAGGAGCTGGAAGCATAGCGCCTCCAGTTCCTGCCTATTTCCTGACATGCCTGTAGATTTACTTCTACTTATGCTATACCTACCAACTGGTTCCACCACCCCGTTTACCGCCGCCAAGCAGACCGCCTAACAAGCCGCCTAATCCACCGGAGCCCATGCCGCCGTAGCGGCTACGGCCGTTCAGCCCCCCCAGCACTGAGGCCATCGAGCCCAGTCCGCTGGTAGAACGTCGGCCACCTCCCATTAGGCCACCGCGGCCTGTCATCATGCCGCCAAGCAATCCGCCCAAAAGACCACCGCCCATGCCGCCCATCATACCTCCGCCACGGCGCTTGCCGCCACTCATCAGGCGGGCCAGCACAATCGGCGCGGCAATACCGAGTATACCCTGCACCATCTGCGGCGAAATGCCGACATTCTTGAACATGTCGCCAAAGCCGTTCTTGCTCATAAAGGCCTGCGAACTCGGATCTTCCCCCTGCTTTTGCGCCTCATCGGCTTTGTCCACAAACTGCTCCAGCAAACTGTACTGCTTCTGGTCTACCCCCAGGTAGTTGGCCATTCCCTGAATGCGTTTTTGCTCATCCTGTGTGTACTCGCCATCGGCTTTGGCAAAACTGATGATATCGGTGATGAAAGGAAAGCGGAGCTGGCTCTTCTTAAGCACGTCCAACACACGCTGCATGCTGATCTGGGAGGGATTCTGGGCAATAGACAGCACTTCCTGTTCTACATTCTCAGACATCTCAGCAGCTTCGCACAATACCCTCAAAAACTCCAGTTCCTCCTCAGAGGCGTGTCCATCGGCAGAGGCCACAGAAGCCAGGGCCGCTAAATAGGCGCCCTTTTCCTCCATGGTATAATCTTTCAATAATGTGGTTTGTTCTTGTTCCATAGCTTTTTAGTCTTCTTACTGACATTTAAACGGCAGGGCTTGTCAGAAGTTAAGCGACCCGGAACATCCTGTCCCTCTTAGTCTCTTACCCGATCCAGCGTGTCGCTCAGGTGCTGGGCCTCTTCAGCAGACAGGTTCTTGAACGTGTCCTCCTCCAACTGCTTCATCAGCGGATCCAGACTATCGAGCAGGTCGATGCCTTTTTCAGTGATGGAGATTTCTACCTTGCGTCTGTTCTGTTCGCAAAGCTCGCGGGTCACCAGTCCCTTCAAACGCAGTTTCTCCACCAATCGGGTGGCATTGCTCATACGGTTGAGCATCCGTTCCTGTATCGTAAACAGGTTGATGGGTTTCCCCTGCTGTCCTCTGAGGATGCGCAGCACATTGAATTGCTGCGACGAAATGTCGTAGGGCTTGAGCAGGCTGTCGACACGTGCCATCATCCACTCACCCGTAAACATCAGGTTCAGGGAAGCCTTCTGGTAAGGGTTCCTGAACTTTGGCATCTTCAACTCATCTTCTAACTTCATGTGAAAAAATCTAGTATTAGAATGCAATAACGATTGCAATAATTGTATATACAACATTTTCAGACATTTAGTTACTCCTCGCTTGGAGCACTTTTCATAAATTTAATTTTGTTCTTATTTTTTTATGCTTTACCCACATTTAAAATATAATATACATTCCTTAAGTGCTATATTGCAATAAACACCAGCGCGCTTCATCATCTGCCTATGGAAACTAAACGCCCCCCTTATCAAGCTGCCACCAACGAAAACCTGTTCGGATCATCGCCGCAGGTACTTGCCGCCATGCAACAAGCCCTCAGCAGCGTGCACGGTTACCCCACCCCCGACGCGACCGAGCTGCGACGTGCTTTAGCCAGCAAGTTAGGGGTACAGACCGACGAGATTGTGGTGGGAAGCGGGTCAGCAGAGCTGATTTCGCTGCTGGTGCGTCGCTTTTGCGGTTACGACAAGGACGGAGAGATACTGACTTTTACGCCCTCATACCCGCTGTACTGCCACGAAGCCCACGCCTTGCGGGTCCCCTGCACCGAGATTCCACTGACCAGTAGCTATCGGATCGATGTGGCGGCTTTAAAACGTCAGTTGCGGCCTACTACCCGGCTTTGCTTTATCTGCAACCCCAACAATCCGACCGGCACTTACCTGACAAGCACTGAATTGGAGCAGGTACTGGACTTGCTGCCGGCTCACGTTACGGTGGTGGTCGACGAGGCGTACATCGAGTATGTTACCGCTCCCGATTGTGCGGATGCGGTGGCTCTGCTGTCGCGTTATCCCAACCTGGTTGTGTTGCGCACCTTCTCCAAAGCCTACGGACTCGCCTCTGTTCGCATCGGGTACATGATCGCACAGCGCCACCTGATCGAGCAGGTGCTGGAAGTAAAACAACCCTACAATGTCAACCAGCTGGCCCAGGTTGCTGCCCTGGCAGCCCTGGAGGACGAACAGTTCCTGCAGATGACACTGCGAGCCACGCAGGTTGGAAAAAGCAAACTGGAACAGGCCCTGCATAAAATGGGTGTGCAGATCTGGCCTTCGCAGGGCAATTTCCTGCTGCTCGACGCCGGCGGCTACAGCGCCGATGACATACACAGTTACCTACTCGCCAACAACATTTTGGTGCGCCGCGCCGACCACCATACCTTGCGCCTGACCATAGGCCCGGACGAACACCAGTTATACCTGCTGCAAATGCTACAAGAATTATTACACCCCGCCCGCGTTTACGCCACACAGCCCCTGCTGGCACAAGTGCTTGACCTAGGCTATCAAGTACAGGATCAGCCGGAAGAAGCGACAGCCGGCGCACACGATTTGCTGAACAGAGCAGCTGAGCAGACAGATGCAGAAGGCCGCATTGCGCAGGCTTTCGCACGCGCCCTAGTTATGCGATGCCAGCAAGGTATAACGAAGGACTCAGGTAATCTCTATGCTTCTAATTTCGGGGAGATGGACATGATCGCGGCCTTTAACGTGCTGGTGACGGCCACACCGCTGGTCACGTTTGGGCACCGCTTTGCCAATCACTCCATCATGCCAGCCATTGCCGGGAAGTCATCGGTATACCTGCTCGATCTGGGTATAGGCAGCGGTTTGCAGTGGTTTCATTTGATGGAGTTGCTGGCAGCCCTGCCCGGTGAGCGCCCCAGCCTGCATCTCACGGGCATTGATATACCGGACAGCAGCAATGAGGACCCGGCGTACAAGCTCCGGGCTACGGGCTCGCGTTTGGCAGCGCACGCCGAGCGTTTGGGCCTCGCGTTCAGCTATACCTATGTCGCCACCTGCCTCGAAGACTTTGACCTGCAGTCACTGGAGATCGACCCCTCCCATACCTTGATCGTGAATGCCGCGCTCACCCTGCACCACCTCGCCGACGAACTGGTGGCTATACCTGACCAGCGCGACCGGGCGCTGGAGCAGATCCGGGAGTTGCAGCCGCAGTTGCTCACCCTCACCGAACCAGACTCGGAGCACAACCGACTTGATTTTCTGCCCCGCCTGCGGGAGTCACTGCGCCACTACCACACCGTGTTTGATGTGCTGGACACGCTGTTGCCAGCCGATATGCCGGAGCGCCGCGTGATCGAGCAGGAGTTTTTTGGCAGGGAGATCCTCAATGTGGTAGCCTTTGAGGGAAATGACCGGGTTGAGCGCCACGAACGGTTGGACGCCTGGCAGCACCGCCTCACACGAAATGGTTTTAAGCCTGCTCCGGTTCAGGTGACAGCAACTCGAATCCAGGAGGAGCTAGACCTGCATCCGCAGTTCAGCCTTGTTGCACAAACCGCTGGCTATACCTTGCACTGGAAAGGTACCAACATCATCGCGGCTACCGCTTGGCAGGTAGCTGACTAAAGCCCCAGTTTGCGGAGGGCGAGCAGACAAAGTGCCACCGAACCCGACACGTGTATCTGTCCGTTGAGCACCATCTGCCCGACCTCTTGGAGGGGCACTTTTAGCACTTCAATGTGTTCGCTCTCGTCCAGGTCCTGGGCGGCGACTTCGCGCGCATGGCGCACCAGGAAGAAGTAGATCTTGTTGGTATCCTTTGTGGGGTTGTCGATCACTTCCAGGAGCAGTTCTACGTCGTCGGAGGTATAGCCGGTTTCTTCCAGCAGTTCACGACGGGCCGCTTCTTTTGGGTAGGTTTCGTGCGCGTCGATCACACCGCCCGGCAATTCTATGAAGATATCGCTGGCAGCGTGTTTGTATTGCCGAACAAAGAGCACATGACCATCTTCCGTTATTGGAAACGTGAGCACCACATCAGGCCGCACGCTCACGAAGTAATCGTCCATCTGGTGGCCGTTGGGCAGCTCCACGTGGTCGCGTCGCAAGGTATACCACTTGTGATCAAATACTACCTCCGACTTGAGTGTCTTCCAGCGCTCTATTCCTTTTTTAGTCATTGTTTTTAAAATATCAGCGCGGAGCAGTCTGGCTGGCTGCCGCACAAAAAGGAGCCATACCTGCCTCACAGCATATCAGGTATGGCTCATTTCAATTAAACCAGTTTATATCAGTTTATCGTTTCCAGCTGTTCTTCATTTGACGTGTCCAGGGTCATGAGCTCCCCGACGTAGGTTTCCAGCTCGTGGGCGCGGTGTGCGGCGGTGTGGTGCGCCATCACTTTGCGACGAGCCCGCATGCCGATGGCCTTCCGCTCAGAAGTACAGATCTCGCGGAGGTAACGGAGCGTCTCGGTGGCGCTCTTGGTGATCAGAATCTCAGACTCAAGCTCAAACAGGGTCTCTATACCTTCCCAATAGTCAGAAATAACAGGCGTGCAGCAGGCGGCCGCTTCAAAAAGTCGCATGCTCGGGGTATAGCCAAACCTGCTGGTGCCGGCGCGGGCGATGCTCAGGGCAAAACGCTGGCTGTTGAAGAAGTCGCGGTGCTCCGCCGGAGTCAGGTGGTGGAGCATGGTGATGTTGCCGGGCCAGCCCATGTCTTCAGGGTACTTCGTGCCGGCCACTGCAAAACGCCCGGTGGGCCACTGTGCGGCGGCATCCACCATCAACTTCTGCAAAGTCGACTGCCGGTCTTCTGAATAAGCGCCCAGGTAGCCCAGGTCCCATTTGATCTCGCGGTACTCCTGGTGGTAAAGTGTTGGGTCAACCGAAAAATACAGGGGTCGTGCCATGCGGGCGCCATACTTGTGCTCAAACAGCTCCAGCGCCGGACCGCCCGTGCAGGACAGGTATAGGTCGAAGGCAGGAATGAGGCTGGCACTCAGGTAGGCTGGCCCCTGGCCTTCCAGTTCGGTGAGGGTAGCAGGCGCATCCAGATCGTAAAAGGCTTTGATGCCCCTTGCCGTCTCGATCACCCATTTGCCGATGGCGTTTCCTTCCGCCAGGCTGGATCCCACAATCACCATATCGGCCTCACGCACCTGCTCCGTGTACTGCTGCAGTTCGTCCAGCGATGCGTACGTGCCGATCTCGCAGAAGTCCGGCTCTCCCAGATCGGGGGCGGTGCGCTGCGTAGGCTTTCTTTCCAGAAACAAGACCCGGTGTGCATTGGTGTGCAGTGCCCGCACCAGGTTACGGTAAGTGGTGGCATGGCCATTGCCCCAGGAAATGGTAATAGATAGGCCAAGTATAACGATGTTCATGCCCTCGTCTGACAAATTTTTGGTAAAGATAAGCTAGGTTTTCATTTCGTAACCGAAACCGGTGCCTCCACCAGCTGCCCGTACAGGTAACTGTAGTCCTGGGCCATCTGGTCGGCGGTGTATCCATGCGAGCGCTTCACGGCACGGCAAGCCATGATGTTGCGGCAAAACTCGTCTTCTATCAGATTCTCGATCGCATCGCGCAGTTCGTCGGCACTGGCCGGGTCTACGTAGCGGGCGGCGTTGCCCCATACCTCGGCCATGCTTTCGGTCTTGCCCACTACCAGCGCGCAACCCGACATGGCAGCCTCCAGCACCGTCAGCCCAAAAGGCTCGTACTTGGCAGGCAGCGCATAAATGGACGCCCGGGACAGCCAGTCGGTCACCTCTTTGTTGGTCAGCTGACCCAGGAAGTAAACGTTGTCCAGTTCCATGGCCTCCCCCGTTTCCGGGTGTTTGCCCTCACCGGCTATGTAAACCGGCCACTGCAGGTCCGAGGCAATGTGCGCCAGCATCGAGATGTTCTTGGCTTCGTCCCACACCCTGCCCAGGCTGAACACGAATGGCTCTTTGCGCCCGAACTGGAAGTACTGCTGTCCGCGCCCGTTGTAGACCACGGCACTGTGTTTGAAGGGACCGTACAGCTCGCCTGCCTGATGCATCATGGCCTGTGTCGGGGCTACCACCACATCAGCGGCCTGCAGCCCTTTGCGCACCATTTCGCTATACCTGTTCCATTTTTTTGGGGCTTCCTCCTGCTTCACGGCACGCCACCACGACAGCACACAAGAGTGAATGACTGCCAGCACGGGCTTGCCCCAGTCCAGGCTGCCGAAGCTCATGTGGTTGAGGTGGATTAGGTCGGGCTGCACCTGGTCGCGCAACTGCAACAGCCACTCTCCGGCTTTCTCCACGTCCTCCCACGGAGCGTCCATCCACTCCAGTTTGTACTCGCTTTCATATACCGTTAGGTTGGAGATGCTTTCGGCCTGCGCGCGCTGCTCATCGCTCATGGGCTCTCCCATGGTCGCCAGCGCCACGGTGGTGCCATGGGCTGCTACGGCTCTTGTTAGCTCCAGTGCGTACGTCCATACGCTGCCAACCGTATCGGCAGTCATCAGGATCGTCGATGGGTAAAGGGGTGTCTTCATTATCTTTTCTGGTGTAGATATGTGTTACATCATGTTTTGGTTCGGGCCAGTATACCTTGTCCGTCCGGTTGCAGAACGGCTTTGGAGACAGGTATAGAAATTGGTATGCGTGCCAGCCAGGTTTAAGGATGGGCCAATGGCCGGCCTGCCAGCGTCTACCGGCAGTGCACTCTAATACGCGTGCAAGCCGGATTCCGTTAATGTGAACTTCGGTTTTTTGCGTTTTTTTATCAGGCGTGCATCCTGTACTGCCCTGTCCTCTAAAACCATGCATGATTCTTAGCCGCCAAATGGTGCCCAGGCATCGCACGTTTACGCCTTGCGTATAAGATGTTTGAACCACGCGAGCCTTAACTTGAAAGGAGCACCAGAGACCAGTCTTACCAGAGGGCGTATCTTCCTGATCCGCCATGCGCGGCCGGTGGTGTCTAAAAAGGGTTACTTTAGCAAGGCAGCTGCAAGCAGTTACATCAGCGACTACGACGCGGCAGAGGTGGAGCAGTTTGTCATGGAGCATGAGGCCATCCCCTACCAGGAGATCCGCCAGGTATACTGCAGCACCCTGATTAGGTCACAGCTCACAGCCCGCCAGATTTTCGGGGAGAAGGTGGAGCTGGTCGTGCGGCATGAGTTCCGGGAGTTTGAGCGCCGGATCTTCTCCCTGCCCCTGCTACGGCTTCCCATCCGGCTCTGGCTGGTGAGTGCCAGGGTGCTTTGGATGCTGGGGCTCAACAGCCAGGGAATCGAAACCTTCAGGCAGGCAAAACAGCGGGCCCAGGAAGCGGCCTCCTTCCTGGCGCTGCAAGCAGAACATAAGCAGCCCGTGGTATTGGTGGCGCATGGGTTGCTCAACAACTTTATACGCTGGTACCTCCAGGACCTGGGCTGGAAGTCGGTCATCCGGGAGGGCAGTGGCTTTTTGAGTGTGACGATGCTGGAGAAAAAATAAAATCACCAGCAGCGGGAATTTGAGTGGTGGGTATCTGAGAATTCGCTTTCCTATATACTATGTTTTCCCTTATCACAAAGTCTAATCTGTTAGCAACATTTTAGGGAGGTACTGATTCTTGCTTTGTAATCAATATACTTATTTTAATATAGTTTACTATTTTTTATAAAATAAGTAAATTATTTCTTCGATTTCTTTACTATCTATTCTCAAAAACGTTCTTAGGTATAAATTAAATTCAATTAATATGAAGAAGAGTATACTATTGAGCTTCTTTTTAGTCCTCGCACTTGTAGGGAGTGTCTGGGCTCAGACTCAAACTGTATCCGGTAGGGTCACCGCTGCCACTGACGGCTCTGCGCTACCGGGTGTTACCGTGCTGGAACGGGGCACTTCCAATGGTGTCACTACAGGAGTCGATGGCGAATACACCCTGACCGTACAACCTAACGCTACACTGGTATTCAGCTTTATCGGTATGCAGCGTCAGGAAATACCTGTCAGCGGACGTTCTACTATTGATGTGCAGCTGGCTGCTGATGAGCGGCAGTTGAGCGAAGTAGTGGTGGTGGGGTACGGTACGCAGGAGCGCCGTGAGGTAACGGGTGCTACTGCCAAGGTAACCTCCGAAGAACTGCAAAACCTACCGGTGCTGGGTGTTGACCAGGCTATGCAGGGACGAGCCGCGGGTGTTCAGATCTCTCAGAACTCAGGCACGCCGGGCGGCGGTATTAGTGTGCGGGTGCGTGGTTCTTCCTCCATCTCAGCCAGCAACCAGCCCCTCTATGTAGTGGATGGCGTTCCGCTAACAACAGGCGACTACTCCCAATTGGGCTACGGCGGACAGTCCGTGAATGCGATAGCTGACCTTAACCCGAACGACATCGAGTCGATCGACATTCTGAAAGATGCCTCTGCCGCCGCTATTTACGGCTCAAGAGCTGCCAATGGTGTCGTCCTGATCACAACAAAACGAGGCTCCACCCAGAAAACTCAGATTAACCTGAATGCTTATACAGGCTTTCAGAAAATGTGGAACAAGCCGGACTTTTTAAGAGCCAATGATTACCAGGAAATCATGCTGGAGGCTTATAAGAATGATGGGTATCTGTTCCCCGACGAAACCTTCACAGACTGGCTGGACTGGTATTATGGAGGAGTGGATTTTGAACCAACCGATACAGACTGGATTGATGAGGTAACAAGAACGGCCGGCATCCAGAACTACGAGATCTCGATGAGCGGCGGTGACCCCAAAACCCGCTACTACCTATCCGGCTCATATTTTGACCAGGAAGGCGTTATCATCGGTAGCCGCTACGAACGCTACTCCACCCGTCTTAACCTGGACCACCAGGCAAACGACAAATTCTCAGTAGGCACCAGCATACAGCTCAGCCGTTCTGACAACCAGCGTATCGTGAGTGACAACACGCTTTACGGCCCGTTTGCCAACTCGCTGGCGGCCTCTCCTATCTGGCCGGTTTATTATGAAGACGGCAGCTATACGCAGCCGAACTACTTTTACACAAACCCGGTGGCAGAAGGCACCGAGAACGATGATGAGACCATTAACCTGCGCGCTATCGGCAATGCCTTTGCCCGGTACGCCTTTGTGCCGGGACTGGAACTCCAGGTGAAAGGAGGTATGGACGTACTGAATATTGACGAGCGGCGCTTTACGGCCACCACCTACCCCGGCTCGTTTGCAACGGCCACCGAAGGCGAAGCCACCAATGCTACCACTACGGTTACCAAAAGGCTGCTAGAATCGACCCTTTCTTACAACAAACTGCTGGGTGAGGTGCACAATGTTTCTGCCGTGATCGGTGCGGCCAACGAACATAATACGTTACGCAGCGCCTTTGTGACTGGCCTGGGCTTTCCGGATGAACGGTTCCGTTACGTGGGCAGTGCTGTTCGCGTGAATCAGGGCTCCAACACATTTGTCGAAACTGCCCTTGTTTCATTCTTCGGCAGGGTGAACTACTCTTTCAGAGAAAGGTACCTGCTCGGTGTTAACTTCCGAGCTGACGGCTCTTCCCGCTTTGCAGAGGGCCAGCGTTACGGTTACTTCCCATCCATATCTGCAGGTTGGCGAATCATAGAAGAAGACTTCATGTCCGGTGTGGGGGCGCTGAGTGAGTTAAAACTGCGTGCTTCCTATGGCATTACGGGTAACCAGGAGATTGGCAACTTCGCGTTTTTAGGCTTGGTGGCAGGAGGGGCAAGTTACATAGACAGACCAGGTATAGCGCAAACACAAATTCCGAACCCTGATCTGAAGTGGGAAGAAACCCGTCAGTTCAACGTAGGGGCTGATGTTGGCTTCCTGAACAACCGCGTGAACCTGGCACTGGATTATTACATCAAGAAAACAGATGACCTGCTGTTCAACCGTCCTATTCCAACCCAGACCGGATTTTCCAGCTATGCTTCCAACATCGGTTCAGTCGAGAACAAGGGCTTTGAAATTGCGCTGAACACGGTGAATATTGCAGGTGCCGGAGATGGCTTCAATTGGACGACCGACTTCAACATTTCCTTCAACAGAAACAAAGTGACAGAGCTGTACCAGGGACAGGACATCTTCTATGGTTTCGGGGGCAACTCGCTTGTGCTGCGCGAAGGCGAGCCGATCGGTACTTTCTACGGCTTTATCTCTGATGGTGTGTACAGCACACAGGATGCCGTTCCGGCCGAACGTCAGGCGCAGGGCGCACAGGCGGGCGACGTTAACTTCCGCGACATCAACAACGACGGCTTTGTCACAGACGATGACCTGACCATAATTGGGGATGCACAGCCAAAGTATGTCGGGGGCCTTACCAACATATTCCGTTACAAAGGATTAGACCTGAACGTGTTCCTGCAGTTCTCTAAAGGCAACGACATCGCTAACCCGGCGCACCAGTACCAGCAGCACCTGGGTAATGACTTTCTGGATGATAACATGCTCGGTGTTGTCAGGGATCGATGGCAGCAGGAAGGGGATGTGACGGACGTTCCGAGAGCGACCGTGGATGACCCGAACAACAACAACCGAAGCAACTCGTCCCGCTTTATCTACGATGGCTCATACCTGCGCTTCAAGAATGTGATGCTGGGCTACAATTTGCCAAGCCAGTTCACCGAGCGTCTGGGCCTCAGAAGTCTGCGGGTATTCGCGCAGGCACAGAACCTCTTCACCTTTACAGATTACCCAGGATTTGATCCCGAAGTAAACTTTGCAGGTACTTCCAACATAACCCTTGGCGTGGACTTCTATACTTTCCCACAGTCCCGCACGATCACCTTCGGATTTAATCTTGGATTTTAATCAATAGAATTTAATGATCATGAAAAGATATTCATTCATACTGATGCTCGCTTTCGGTCTTGGTATTTTCTCGAGTTGTGAGGATACACTGGACATAGAGCCCACTGATGCTGTGGACGTAGAGGAATCGATTACCGATGAGGTCAGCCTGAACCGGGCTGCCTTGGGTACCTACAGCGCGATGCAGGCCTCCGATTACTACGGACTCAGGTACCTCCTTTACCAAGATGTGTACGCCGATAACATGGCACACCGGGGCACGTTCACTACAGACGTGGAGGTGTCGACCCGGGACATATTCGCTTCAAACCTGCAGATTGCCAGCACATGGACCGCCATCTACACAACGATCAACCGGGCTAACATTGTGATTCGGGGAGCGGAGGCATTAACTGACCTGGAGCCCGAAGTAAGGAATATGTACATCGGGGAAATGCGGTTTGTCAGGGCGCTCGCCCACTTTGACCTGCTAAAGGTCTTTGGGGGAGTTCCGGTCATCACCTCACCCACCACCACCATTGAGGAGATCGCGTTTCTTCCACGCTCTTCAGAGGCGGAGGTATACGACGCGATCATCAGCGACTTGCAATTTGCAGAAGAGAACATAGGTGATGAACCCATCAGCAATGCCCCTTATCGTGCCTCTTCCTTCGCGGCATCTGCCCTGCTAGCCCGCGTATACCTGCAGCGTGGCAATGCAGGCGATTATGCGCAGGCCGAAGCAAAGGCCAGCAGAGTGATCGACGAAGGCCCTTACGAGCTGCTGCAGAACTACAGCGACCTTTTCGTGCGGGAAGGAAATGCGGAATCGATCTTCGAGCTGAACTACACGCCATTCGACCCGAACGGCCTCGGCACCGCCTCAGACCCCAGAACGGGTGGTCAGAAATTTTACCTGCGCCAGCCCTTGTTTGATACGCTCCAGTTCTCTGCGGGAGAAGGAGACGTTCGCTTCGCCCAGACGACAGCCTTCGAGAACAATAGAAACAGGTTGCTGAAATACGAGGATGTGGCTGAGAATGCGGATAATGTACCCGTTATCCGCCTGGCGGAGATGTACCTGATCCGTGCAGAGGCACGCGTTAGGCAGCTTACCGGACCAGCCACCAATCTCAACCAGGCGGCTTTGTTGCTGCCTGCCCTGCCAACTGTCATAGCTGACATTAACCAGATCAGAACAAGGGCGGGACTCAGACCGGTCACGGTGCTTACGAACCGACAAGCACTGAATGAAATCCTACATCAAAGAAGACTGGAGTTTGTCGGAGAAGGCTTCCGTTTTATGGACTTGAAACGCTACAACCTGACGTGCCAGGAACTGGACTTCTGCGATAATGAAGCCTTCCGTAACCTATGGCCTATCCCGCTGCAGCAGATTGAGGTCAACCCTGAACTGACACAGAATCCTGGTTATTAAGCAGCAATAATATTCCCAGATCAAACGTGAGTCATCTGGAATTTTAAGTTTAGGATAAAAGCAAAAGCCTTCTTTTCATCAGTGATCATAGTAGCAGATCACTTTAGAAAAGAAGGCTTTATGCATGTACTTCCAGGTAGGCAGCCGCCAGCAGAAAGGATTCGGTGGGCTGGCTCGGTATTTCAAGTTGGGCTATCGATCCTCCTTTCTTCCCGGCTCAGGAGCTGAACGTGCGGCTGAACCAGCCCCTGTTCACGCCTTCAGTCTCTTGATAGCGCCATTATGGGTTGCTTTAAAGCAAGTTGGAGCTTTCCTGCTGTACCTTATAAGGCTAAAGAAACAAGGGCAATTGCTTCGATGAAGCTACTTTCGATGAAGCTACTATAGAAAAGGAAAGCGGTACCAGGAGTCCCTGATACCGCTTTACCGCGTCCAAATCGTGCTCATGCACGTTTGAAACTACTCTTACATTCGTAATAACTAATGTCTCAGGGATAAAGTCCCTTCGGAATATTAGTAACCAGTTGTTTGCTGATTTTCCAGTGTCGGGTTAGCATCAATCTCACCCTGTGGAATTGGCCATGCCCACTCACGAGCGGTTGACGCCAACGTGCAATTGGTAGCAGTAGTACCGCAGTCTACACGCGTAATGGTACGCGTGGTACGCTTCAGGTCGAAGAAACGGTGTCCCTCACCGATCAACTCCTTACGACGCTCCAATGCGATTGCATCCATGGTTGCCTGCACACCAACCGGCGTGTTCAGCAGCGGATTGTATCCTTCGATACGCGCAGCGCGCAATGCGTGCAGGTCGGCAACAGCACCAATCAGGTCAGGAGTGGCCTTCATGGCCCTGGCTTCAGCACGGATCAGGTACATCTCAGCAGTTCTGAATACTTTCCAGTCCACCAGGTTGTCGGACGCAGCACCGCGGCTGAGGAACTTCGTCATCACCGTTCTTGGGTTACCAGAAAGGTTTCTGGTACCGAAGTAAGCTGTGGTACGAACGTCGCTCGGAGTATACTTCTCCAACAGCTCTGCAGATGGTCTGAAACGGTTACGGTTAGATGGACCGTTGAAAGTACCACTGGAAGCAGAACCCTCACCGGCGTTGAAGTTTACAGCCCAGATCACACCTGCCTTTGAAGCGTCAGTCCACACTCCTGGGAACTGTGCTCTTGTAGCAAGCGGACGTGCGTCGATCACTTGTGTAGCATAGGTTTCGGCTGCATCGTAGTTCTTAGCATACAGGTTCACACGGGCCAGGATCGCTTTTACCACCACCTGATCAATGAAAGCACGGTTAGATCCGTTGATCGCTTTGTCTACGTTGCCAAGCAGTGTTTCAGCTTCCTGCAGGTCTCTGAAAATCTTGTTGTAATTTTCCTGAACAGTTTCCCTGGCTGGTTTTGCCTCTGGATTAACAGATTCAACGTAAGTAACGCCCAGCTCGGTAGAGCTACGGTCGTAGCTTACAGCCCAGTAGCGCAGCAGGTCAAAGTGTGCCATTGCTCTGATCGCCAAAGCCTGTCCTTTCAGACGGTTTACGCGGCCTGGGTTTTCGGTGGAAAAGTTGTCGATGTTGCGCAGCACGATGTTGGCCTGCGTGATTACAGAATAAGCTGCAAGCCAGGCTTGCGCTACATCGTCCTCGTCGCTGGTGTATACCCAGTTAGACTGGTTTGACCAGTTGGCAAGGTCTTCTGATGTCTGCACCAGGTTGTCGCTCATCATGTCAGGCAACTGAGACCAGGTACCAGTTGTTTGGGCACCGCTGCCATAGTAGGCAACGTTACGGAAGCGCGCATAAGCGCCAGTCAGGGCGAACTCGTAGTCATCCAGGTTTGTGAACAGGAAGTCTGCGTCTCTTTGGAACTCAGGCTCCACTTCGATCACTTCTTCGCAGGAAGAGAGTGCAACCGAGCAGCTTAAACCTAGGCCTATAAATAGATGTTTGATTCTCATTTTCTGTAATTTAAATTATTAAAAACCAACGTTCAGACCAAATGTAACAGTGCGAAGGGCTGGGTACTGCGCACCCACCAATGAACCTGTGGAAACCTCCGGGTCAAACCCTTTGAAGTCTGTCCATGTTTTCAGGTTCTGGCCCTGAGCGAACAGTCTGATGCTGCTGATACCTATTCCTCCGTAGATGCTCTGTGGCAGCTCGTAAGACAGGTTGATGTTACGAAGGCGCAGGAAGTCGCCATCCTCTACGAAGCGGGTAGTACTTGAACGGAATGGGTTGCCTGGTCTTGGTATATCTGTAATTCTGTTATCAGGCGTCCACTCGTTCAGCATGGATGTAGACAGGTTGTCCCACAGGTACTGCGGGTGCTCTACGTTAGCGCGGTCGTTGTTATACAGTTTGTTGCCTGTTACGAAGCTGAAGAACGTGCTCAGCTCAAGGCCTTTGTAACGCAGGCTGGTACCGAAACCACCGAACCAGGGCGTCTCAACAGAACCTACCACTACGCGGTCGTTAGGGTCGTATACCTCCGTTATCTCACCTGTTTTTGTGAAGTACTGAGAATTACCGTTGTCCGGGTTTACACCGGCATAGCGTACCACGTAGAGTGAGTTCATTGGCTCGCCCACTCGCTGGATGTAGAGGCCCTCGATCATCTCTTCTTCGTCTCCTACCAGGCTCAGGACTTCGTTTTGGTTGTAAGTTGCGCTCACATTGGCACTCCAGGTAAAGTCGGCCGTAGAGATAATGTCGCCGTTCAGGGCAAGTTCAACACCGCGGTTGCGTAGCTCACCTACGTTAGACAGCAGGTTGGTAAAACCAGTTGTTCTGGAAAGTTGACGGCTCAGGAACAGATCGCTGGTCACAGAATTGTAGAATTCGGCTGTAGCCTGCAACCTGCCATTCAGAGTCGCGAACTCAAGACCCGTGTTGAAGGTAGTTTTTCTTTCCCACTGCAGGTCAGGGTTAGCCAACTGTGCCTGGCTCAGACCGCTGATGCCGGCGTAAACTGAACGGGCAAACAGCTCTCTTGATCTGAAGTCATCAGTAAGAGCCTGGTTACCGGCAGAACCGTAGCTGATCTTAAACTTCACATCGTTAAACACGCCAGTTAGGCCTTCGAAGAAAGCTTCGTCAGACAATATCCAGCTGAAACCG
Source organism: Pontibacter coccineus (assembly GCF_030546575.1). Lineage (GTDB taxonomy): Bacteria > Bacteroidota > Bacteroidia > Cytophagales > Hymenobacteraceae > Pontibacter > Pontibacter coccineus. The sequence goes on along the minus strand of NZ_JAUOTN010000003.1, from coordinate 432,827 downwards.
ATAGAGCCGAAGTTTGCATAGCGTTTGTTAGCACCGAAACGGGAAGAACCGTCGCGACGGGCGCCCAGCGTCAGGAAATATCTGTCCTTGAAACCGTAGTTGATGTTGGTGAAGTAAGAAAGAAGCGCGTTCTCAGTTCCTGCACCACCTACAGCCGGGATATAACCATTGGTAGCGTTACCCGGTGTGATACCTGCTTCGTTCTGGAAGGCGCCGCCCAGGCCGTAACCTGTGAAGCTGAAAGCACTGTATTTCGTATTCACGACCTCGTTGAAGAGACCAACTGACAGGGTGTGATCTGCGCTGAACGATGTGCTATAGGTAGCAGAAGTAGTGCCCGTGTAGGTAAAGTTACGGTTGTAACCACGTCCGAAACTACCGGAACCACCCGTAGAGAATTGACCGGAATAGGTATTTGGGTTGACAAATGCAGTTGCCTCGTTACCTGTATAGTCACCACCCCAGCTTGTTCTCAGGGTAAGGCCTTCCAGGAATGGCGCCTTATAGCCTACAAATATGTTACCTACTGCTTTCATCTGCTGACGCAGGTTTTTGTTCTCCAAAAGTTCCTGCATCGCGTTTGGCTGACCAGACACCATCTGTGTGTAGTTTCCATCCTCGTCATACACCGTTTCGTATGGGTTGGACCAACGGATCGCGTTCAGCGGCGTCGCAATACCAGTGTTGGCTTCGCTGGTGTTGGTAAATTCAGAGTAGCCAAAGGTCGAGTTCAAGCCATAGTTGAAGTTACCGGCACTAGATTCGATGTTTGCTCTACCAGTATAACGTTCAAGCCCTGTGTTTGGCACGGTACCTGTCTGGTCGAAAAGAGAGCCTGATAGGTAGTAAGTAGTTTTTTCGCTACCGCCTGATGCACTCAGGGTATGATTCTTAGTAGTACCGGTTTTGAAGAACACATCCTCCCAAACTGTGTTAACCTTTCTTAATCGTGCCAGGTCCTCATCAGTCCAGTCGTAAGGGTTGCCTCGCTGCAGCTCGTACTGCAGTTTCTGCTCAGTGTTCATTACTTCCAGTCTGTTCTCAGGAGCTTTTGAGAAACCATACTGCACGTCGTAGTTGATGCGGGTTTTACCGGCAATACCTTTGCGGGTAGTGATTACTACTACACCGTTTGCACCTCTGGAACCATAGATAGAAGTAGCTGAGGCGTCTTTCAGAATGGTGAGGCTTTCGAAGTCAGCAGGGTTCAGGGTAGCAAAGTCGGTAGGCGAGATCTGCACACCGTCCATGATGTAAAGCGGGTCGTTTGTACCGCGTAGTGAGCCTTTACCACGGATCACTACGTTAGCTGCTGCACCCGGCTGACCAGAGTTGGCCTGCACCAGTATGCCTGGCGCTCTACCCTGCAATGCCTGGTCGAAAGATGCCAATGGCACATGGCGGATCTCCTCAGCTTTTACGGTAGAAACTGAACCGGCCACTTCACGCTGTGTCTGTGTGGTATAACCAGTTACCACAACTTCAGAAAGCTGACGCGTATCTACGCTCATCGACACATTGATGCTGGTTTTGTTACCGATCACAATCTCTTGTGTTGTCATACCGATCTGGCGGAAGATCAAAGTGGCTGACTCGGGAGCCACATTAGCCGGTATAGTGATGGAGTAACCACCATCAACACCAGTGCTGACACCCGTTGTCGTACCCTTCAAGATGACGGACACACCAGGTAACGCCGTGCCAGCTGGCTGCTCGGTCACAGTACCTGATATAGTTCTGCCCTGCGCTGCTACCTGTTCCACCAGGCAAAGCACCAGAGCAAATACCATAAGTACAAATTTTCTCATAGAATTTGAATTTAAGTTAGATAATTAGAAAAATAAGGTTGTTAGTTCGGTTCGATGTCGCTTCAAATAGAGTGAGTACACAAATCGTATATACATCTCTATATAGCACTGCATCATTACGCAATTTAGACACTCGAGGCACTTTTTCAATCATAATCTTGAAACTCTTAGAGCAAAAAAGTACACGTGCTTTAGAATTTATTTTAAAAATCAGATATTCAGCCACTTATAAAACACTAGCATTGTCTGAATTTTATGTAGTTGGCCTAGAAAGTCGCCTCTTTTTTGCCTATGGTGGCACTATCATTCCTGATTCCATTTCAGCCAGAGGTCTTGAGCTATACCTACTTATACATTAAAGAGGAATATATTTTTCAAGAAAAACTAAACATTTAGTTTGTAAACTAAGTAATTAGTTATATATTTATCCTACCAAGCAACCCATAGCTTTATGAAAGAACTTACCAAAGCCGAAGAAGAGATCATGCAGATCCTTTGGAAACTGGAAAAAGGATTTGTGAAGGACATCTTAGAGGAGATGCCGGAGCCAAAGCCTGCCTACAACACCGTTTCCACAATTGTGCGTATTCTGGAGAAGAAAGGCTTTGTTGGCTACAACGCCTTTGGTAAGTCGCACGAGTACTTTCCGCTCGTGGCGGAAGACAAGTATAAGAGCTTCTTTTTGAAGAATTTTATGAGCGGCTATTTCGGGGGCTCTTTCGAAAAGCTCGTCTCGTTCTTCGCCAAGGACAACAACCTGGATGTGAAGGAGTTGGACCAACTGATGCGCCATGTAAAAGACGACCTTAAAGAGGAGGACCCACAAGATGGAAACAACTGTTAATTACCTGCTGCAATCGGCCCTGGCCCTGCTGGTGCTCTACCTGTTTTACAGAGTGGTGCTGCACAACCAGCCCGGACTGCTCTACAACCGGCTATACCTGCTGCTGGCTCCTGTTCTGGCCCTGGCCATCCCGCTGCTGGAGCTGCCGCTGCCTTTTCAAACGGTGCTACCTGCTACTGACCTTATACCTGCCATTCAACTGCAGGAAGTACAGGTGACGGCCTCCGGTTCAGCCGCTACCGCCACAGCGCCGCTTTTCACGACTGGCCAGTGGCTCCTTGTACTATATAGTGTGATCGGATTTGTGTTGCTGGCCAGGCTATTCCTGCAGGTATTCCGTATTCGCTCGCTGGCTTCTGCCGCCAGACCAATTCCTGGTTCAGGCGCCGGGGCAACCGTGCTTCAGACCGAAGGGCAATTTCCTTCCTTTGCTTTTCTGCACTATGTGTTTCTGGGAGATATGAAGCACTTGTCTGCACAGGAACAGCAGCAGGTTCTTTCGCACGAAATGGCCCATGTGCGCCTGCGCCATACCTACGACGTGCTTTACTATGAAGTGCTGACCGCTGTGCTGTGGTTTAACCCGCTGGTATGGCTCATGAAGGAAGAACTGCGCAACGTGCACGAATTTCAGGCTGATGCCGAGGTGCTGGCCAACTGCCAGCCGCAGGAGTACAGCTCATTGCTGGCCAAAGAAGCACTCTATATGGCGGGTATACCGGTGGGCAGCTATTTCCAGAAACCACAGGTTTTCCGCCGCCTGCGCATGTTGCAACTGCATGGCAAGCCTGCCAGCAAAACGCGCCTGCTCCTGGCGCTACCTGTCATCCTCGTGCTGCTGGTTGCTTTCTCGGCCAATAAGGTGAGCGCCGACATCACCCCCCTCATGGAAGAGCCGGCTTCGCTGTCAGAAATCCTTATCACCGCTCCCGCCCGTAAAACAGGTATACCTGTTGGGGTCCAGAAAGATGAAGACACAGGTATAGGCCAGGAGCCGACAGCAACTACAACTACCAAATCAAGTAATGTGGTAAAGGAGGATTGGAAGATGGTGAAACCCTCTGTTACAATCCCGCCCTCAGAAGGTGAATCCGACGCTGAGAAACCTTATACCTATGTAGAGCAGATGCCCCAATTCAATGGCGGCGAGGCGGAGATGATGAAATTCATGGGCCGCAACATACGCTATCCGAAAGATGCACAGGAGGTAGGCGTGGAAGGCCTGGTCGTGTTGAGCTTTGTCGTAGACAAAAACGGTGGCTTGCAGGATATCACCATCCTTAAAACGCTGCATGAATCGCTCGACAAAGAGGCTTTGCGGGTAGTGGAAAAAATGCAGGGCCAGTGGTCTCCTGGCAGACAAAACGGAGTAGTTGTACCGGTGCGCTATACCTTGCCTGTGCGCTTCGCCATAAAATAACATTTTCACCCTTTTTTATACCTGCCTCACCCGGCCTTAAAACCGGGACGGGATACCTATTGCCTTTTCTTTTCTAAAACAAAACCATAAAACTTACATCTCATGAAAAACAAGAACACACTCAAAACCTTGCTAGCAGCTCCCCTGCTGGCCCTCTCACTCAGTTTCGGACTGCAGACGGAGGCGCTTGCGCAAAGCAAAAAATCTGCAAACGAACCCTACGCTTATGTAGAGCAAATGCCAGTGTTTAAAGGTGGCGAATCTGAAATGATGAAGTTCCTCGGCACCAACATCCAGTATCCGGCTATCGCTAAAAGTAACGGACTTGAAGGCCTGGCCGTGTTGAGCTTCGTGGTGGAGACTGATGGCAAAATCAGCGATGTAAAAGCTGTCAAGTCGCTTAGCAAAGAAACCGATGAAGAAGCGATGCGGGTCGTTAACATGATGAGCGGCCAGTGGAACCCGGGCCGGCAGAATGGTGAAGTCGTGCGGGTACGCTATACCTTGCCGATCCGGTTTGCCCTGAAAGAATCTGACCGCGCAGCCGCAGCCAGCGTAGCCAACCGCATGCCTGCATTTAAGGGCGGCAATGAGGCGATGTTCCAGGCGATGAAGGCCCACCTGGCCTTGCCTGCCGAAGCCAAAAACGAGAACCTGAACGCCCGTGTGGTGGTGAAGTTCTACGTGGACCGCGAGGGGCAGGTATCGAACGTGCGACTGGAGGGCACCAAACTGAAGAAAACCGTGGGCCCAGGCTCCGAACTCGACTACATGGACGCCTCCACGTTCCAATTGCAGAACAAAACCCTGCTGGCTAAGCTGTCAGAGTCGGCGATGGCGGCCGTGAAAGCAACCTCCGGCCAATGGGAGCCAGCTCTTAAAAGCGGCCAGCCGACCGGTGCCGAAGTGGTGCTGCCGGTACAGTTTCTGGGCTCAGAATCGGGCCGTAGCAGCGAAAAGATGGGCGTACCGAGCATGACCAAGTATACCAAATCCTCTTATAGGATCGATGAAGTGGATGTGAAACCAACCTTTAAAGAAGGCTCTTTCGAACGCTACCTGGCCAAAAACCTGCGTTACCCGGCTAATGCCACTTTCGAGGGAAGCGTGGACGTGCACCTGGTCATTAAGGAGGATGGAAAAGTTATCAGCATGTTTACTATAGGTATGGGTAAAGAGCTGCATGATGCCATCTCCGGCACGATTCGGAAAACACAAGGTAAGTGGAACCCCGGCAAGGTAGACGGCCAGCCTGTACCTGTATCACGGACAATCAAAATTCTGTTTGTGATCGAAGGAAGTGCAAACAAGCCATCGGCGGAAGACCTGAAAAGCGCCGACGTGGTGGTGACAAAGTATAAATAAGCTAGAAACACAGACTTGTTAGGTTGCCCCCTGGTGCTGCGCTGTGCAGTCCAGGGGTTTTCCTATTTACAGCTTTTAGAGTGAGCAGAATAATTTCTACATTTAGCTTTTGTTTAAGCCTCGGGGCTGAATGCTTCACCTTATTCATTTCATGAAAACACCGTTACAATTCTTTACCGGCCTGACGCTGGCATTTACAATTAGCCTACTCAGCCCATCTCTTGCAATTGGTCAAACTCAGAAATCCGAAAGACAGGACGTCTATACCTTTGTAGAACAAATGCCGGTGTTTGAGGGCGGTGAAGCGGGTATGATGCAGTATATCGGGCAGAATCTCCGCTATGCCGAAGGCCTTCACGGCGGTTTGCTGGTTGCGTCTTTTGTCGTGAACCCTGATAGCAGTGTGTCTGATGTGGCGATCTTGAAAGGCCTGCACCCGGAACTGGAAAAAGAGTCTGTGCGTGTGATCGAAAGCATGAGCGGGAAATGGGTGCCGGGCAGGCAGAACGGTAAGTTGGTAGCCGTCAGGTTTACCCTGCCCATCCGATTTGAAGGGAGTGAGCAGAAACAACTAAAGCAGGAAAACAAGAGACAATTACCCGAAAAGGAAGTGCAGGCGCTGCAGAGTGACGTTCCCTTTACAAAAGTAGACCAAATGCCGACCTACCAGGGAGGTGAGGACGAGTTACTGCACTTTTTAAGAGAAGCTGTTCCGTCATCACGGAACCAAAAGGGGTTAAGCGTCTTCACATTTGTTGTTAACAGAGATGGCTCCATAAGCGACGTAGAGGTGATAAAATCACAGCATGCTGCTACCGACAAGAAAATAGCTGATGCCCTTTTGAGTACTTCTGGCAAGTGGACCCCAGGGCAACAATTTGAATATAAGGTTCGGGTTAGGTATACCTTGCCAATCAACTATCCGATCAAAAAAACACAACAATCAAAAGTAACTGTTACCCCTGTTGGGAGCTAAACCAAACGGGCTGACCTCTACATGGTCAGCCCGTTTGGTTTTAAGCTGATCTATACCTTACAAATCCCACTCATTCAATGTCGCCATGGCGTGGTAGGCGGTCATATCGAACTGGCAGGGCACTACCGATACGTAGTTATTTACCAGCGCCCACTCGTCGGTATCCTCGCCTTTATCGAAGTTCACGAAGCTGCCCGTCATCCAGAAATAGTGGCGGTTGCGCGGGTCGAGGCGCTCGTCAAACTCCTCCTGCCATTTGGCATGGGCCTGTCGGCATACCTTCACGCCCTTTATCGGCTCGTCGCTTTTCTTCGGCAAGTTCACATTCAGGGCCGTGCTCTCAGGTATACCGTGCTCCAGCGCCTGCCGGATGATCAGCTCCACAAACTCCTCGGTATGTGAGAAATCCGCCTCGTGCCCGTAGTCGCAGAGCGAAAACCCGATAGCAGGCAGGCCTTCAATAGCCGCCTCGATAGCCGCCGACATGGTACCTGAATACAGCACACTGATGCTCGAGTTGGAGCCGTGGTTGATGCCGCTCACCACCAGGTCAGGTTTGCGTTCCTTCAGTACATGGAATTTGGCCAGTTTCACGCAGTCGGCCGGGGTGCCGGAGCATTCGTAGGCCTCTACCCCCAAATCGTCGAAAGCGATGGAGCGATCGAGCCGCAGCGTGTTTCCGATCGTGATCGCGTGCCCCATACCTGACTGCGGCCCGTCTGGTGCCACAACCACTACCTCCCCTATCTTTTTGGCCACTTTCACCAGCGTCCGTATGCCTGGCGCTGTGATGCCGTCGTCGTTCGAAACCAGTATTAATGGTAAAGCCATTTTGTTATTTTTAGTTGATGTATGACATAATAAACGAAATTCGTTTTCGTGCTAATATACGACAACCCGGGCTGTCACAACAGGGTTAAGTTGAATATAATGATTCCCTAATCTCACCATATGCTTAAGAATATCCTGTACGCCTTCTTGCTGGGGGTAGGTATGGCAGCCTGCCTTGCCGACCATGACAAAGCCGGTGAAGGGGCCACTACTACTAGTACGACAACTGAAAGCGGACCGCTGACTGAAGCCGCCGAGCCCAGAACATCCCCCGCAGTTATAGACCCTGCCGACCTGGTGCTTGGCAAAGGCCGAGCGGGGGCTATGCGCATCGGAATGCCCATAGAAGAGATGCGCAGCCAAGTGCCGGCAGGCCAGCAGATCCGGGACACCACCCTGCAACTCGAGGGGCAGCAGTATACGGCGTACGTAATCAGCGCTTCGGAAAGTCCGCAGGATATACTCGTGGAGCAAATCTGCAAGCCTGATTGCCAGGTATGGCGCATCAATATACGCGACCCAAATTACAGAACGGCCCAGGGTATAGGAGTTGGATCAAAATACAGTGAAGTGGCACAGCATCATCCTATTGCCTACACCAGCCTGGGCGAGGCGGGTTTTGTGGCAGTGAGCGAAAAATCAGGCATGTCTTTTATTTTAGATTCCAGTCAGTTAGATCAGAGCCGCCTGCATCAGCTAAAACCCGATCAGGTACCGGCTAATACATTGGTACAGGGCATTTTAATATATTAGTTTATTGTAATATTTCAGCGGATTACGTATTATTGCTCGCATGTCATTACTCCGCACCCGCTACAGCTATAAAAACACCGGCCTGCTGCTTCTCCGCATCGGCATCGGCATTATGTTCATCCTGCATGGCTGGCCCAAAATGGTCGGCGGGCCCGAGCGCTGGGCCAAAATCGGAGCGAACATGCAGCTGTTGGGGATCGACCTGATGCCGGAGTTCTGGGGTTTTATGGCGGCCTTTGCCGAAACGGTAGGCGGCGCGCTGCTGGTGCTCGGGTTGTTTTTCAGGCCCGTTACGGTGCTACTGGTGATCACCATGCTGGTGGCAACCCTGCGCCATGTCAACGCCGGCGACGGATTTGGCGGTTACTCCCACGCCCTCGAGGCAGCCATCCTATTTTTTGCCCTCTACTTTATTGGCCCTGGCAGGTATAGCCTCGATAAAGCACTCTTCCCGAATAAGAACCGCAAGACGTTTCAGGTATAGACTATACCTTACTTGACACTTGAGTAGGGCTCCTCTGTACCCTTGCTGGCGACTTATTATGTGCTTTTGCGGACATCCCTTTCTGAAAGCTGGCTGCTTGAGCTACTCACGGCTTCTTGCGCATACAAAAATCAACGTTCAACCATTTTTCTGATTCCATTTCTGGGCATAATTGGTTAACATTGCTCTGCAAGAACAATTGTAAACACCATACATGCTGACGACCCTACTCTTAGCCGCGCTGCTGGCTACCGGAACACCTGACAAAAACGACCTCAAAACGCCTTACGAGAAAGGCAACAAGAACCAGACCGCCACTTACGACGAGGCCATCGACTGGTACCGCAAGCTCGATGCGACTTACGACGAAGTGAAAATGGTGCCTTACGGCTATACCGACTCCGGCCGTCTGTTGCACCTGGTTATCGTCTCCACCGACAAGGATTTTGACCCGAAATCAGTAAAGCAGAAAGACAAGCGCGTACTGCTCATCCAGAACGGCATACACCCGGGCGAACCCGAAGGGATAGACGCCACCATGCTGCTGCTCCGCGACTACCTGCAGGACAAAAGCAAGCGCAAGCAGTTAGATAATGTGGTGCTGGCTATTATACCTGTCTACAACATCGGCGGCGCTTTGAACCGCAACAGCCATACCCGCACCAACCAGGAAGGTCCGGAGAGCTACGGCTTCCGGGGCAACGCCCGCAACCTCGACCTGAACCGCGATTACCTGAAGACCGATTCCAAAAACGCCCAGACTTTCCACCTCATCTACCGCGACTGGGACCCGGACGTATTCATGGACAACCATACCTCCAACGGCGCCGATTACCAGCACGTGATGACGCTCATCGCCACGCAGCACAACAAGCTGAACCCGACACTGGCCGGCTACCTGCAGGGCAAGATGCTGCCGACGCTCTATGAAGGCATGAAGAAAGACAAGTTCCCGATGGTGCCTTACATGAATACCATCGGTGAGACACCGGAGAAAGGAATCGTAGGTTTCATGGAGTCGCCGCGCTACGCCACTGGCTATACCGCTCTTTATAATACCATCGGTTTTGTGCCGGAGACGCACATGCTCAAGCCTTTTGACCAACGCGTAAAATCCACTTACAAGCTGATGGAGCACATGATCAGCACCGTGAGCCGCGACGCCAAAGAGATAGGCCAGCTCCGCACCAAGGCCAAACAGGAAACCCTTACACAGAAAGCCTTCGCGCTAGACTGGCAACTGGACACGACTAAGGTAGAGAAGATCCCTTTCCTGGGCTATGCTGCCAAGTATAAGCCAAGCGAGGTGAGCGGGCTGGAGCGTCTTTATTACGACCGCAAAGCGCCCTATTCTACTAACCTCAACTACTACAACACCTTCACCCCGACTGTGACGGTGGAGAAGCCAGTGGCCTACATCATTCCGCAGGCATGGCGCGAGGTGATTGACCGCCTGAAGCTGAACAAAGTGGAGATGCGCCAGCTCAAGCGCGACACCACAATCACGCTCGACACCTACTACATCACCGACTACAAAACATCGCCGCGTGCGTACGAGGGCCACTATCTGCACTCCGGTACCAAGGTGGAGGCCCGCACCATACCGCGCCAGTTCCTCAAAGGCGACTATGTGGTATACCTGAACCAGGAGGCCAACCGCTTTTTAGTAGAAGCCCTGGAACCGCAGGCCGTGGACTCTTACTTCAACTGGAACTTCTTCGACAGTATCCTGATGCAGAAGGAGTACTTCTCGAGCTATGTGTTTGAAGACCTGGCCGCTGAGATCCTGAAGAAAAACCCGGACCTGCGCAAGCAGCTGGAGGAGCGTAAAAAGAAAGACCCGGAGTTCGCCAAGAGTGCCCGCGCCCAGCTGGACTTCGTTTATAGAAACTCCCCGCACTACGAGCCTACCCACAACATGTACCCGGTAGGCAGGCTGATGCAGGATGTGAAATTGCCGTTGTAAAACAGAACCAGGATAAAAAAGTGAAAGCCACCTTCATCGGGTGGCTTTCACTTTTTTAAGGTATAGGTGAGGATTTTATTTTGCGAACAATCGCACGACTTCTCTATAGTAGGCTGCCTCCTGTTCGTTCCCTACCCGCTCGTGCAGTGAGATCAGGGGTTGATAGTAGGCAATATGCAGCGGTTGCAGATTCACCAGTTCTTCCAGCGTTTTGATAGCCTCCTCAAAGTTTTCCTGCTCTACATAGGTGTTCACTTGGACTACCAGGTCATTTTCCATCTGTTGGTATACGCCTGCAGACTTTTGTTCCAGCGCCATTGCTTCCTTTCTACTGGATACACCCGATGCCGAAGTCACAATCGTTTCCTGAAAATAAGCAGGCTTTAAATCACTGTTCAAGGCATAGCCTACCCCTATTACTCTAAACTGAACAGGAATCACGGCATAGAAGAACTGCGCTGTGTCGTTTGTTGCAGTCCATTTGCCTTTGATGAGAGGGACCACCCGTTCAAACTCCTTTTTAAACTCTGGAAAGGCTTTGTTAAGTGTTCCTATCTCCACAATATCCCCGCTTCTCGAAAATTTTATGACACCCACTACTGTTCCAACTCTACTAGCCCGATAAGCGAGTGCCGGAAAACGGATACTCGTGGCAAGTGTTTTGATCAGATCATCTTGACTAGCGGAGTAAATGGCTGCATTGGGCAACTGAGCAACATCTTTTGTACTGATCTGCGCGGTGGCAATGGCACATGTGCAATTCAGCAATAGTAGGAGCAGGTGTAGCTTCTTAAACATTTGATTTTGATATGAATTAGACGTGCTAAACTAACTTACTGCCACCATCTTTCCTATACCTGGTTGCCGGTCTCTATACCTGACCCGGCTCACCAAACAGATTTTATACCTGAAATAAAGCAGGAAAGCTATATTTGTGTACTCAACCGTATAGATCACATAAAGTCGCACGACTGCACTACACAAATACTATGTTAAGAACATCGCACCTACTCCCGCTTCTGGGTTTGGCCCTCATCACACTGGAGAGCTGCACCAGCTCCGGCAATACTACCAGCACAACTGACAATAAGACGCAAACTGTTGCCCAAACGTCCGTTCAGGAAGTAGCTTTGAGCGAGGCGCAACTGGAGAAAGCCCGCACCAACTACGCCAGCTACTGCTCCGGCTGTCACGGCGAGCAGATGGAAGCTTTCACCGACCGAAAATGGAAGCATGGCAACACCGCCGAAAACCTTTTTGCCGCCATCAAACATGGCTACCCCGAGGAAGGGATGCCCGCCTTTGAACAGGCGTTCACAGATCAGGAGATCACGGCGCTGGTGGCCTACATTCAGGAAGGTATACAGAACGTGAAGCAGTACGATTTCAGCGAGGAAGCCACAGCCGCTGCAGTCTATACCTCCGAAGCCCTCAGCTACCGCCTCGACACGGTGGCGACAGGTATGGAAATTCCGTGGGGAATGGCTTTCCTGCCAAACGGCGATATGCTGATCACCGACCGCAACGGGGCTTTTTACCGCCTGCCGAAAGGAAGTCGCCAACTACAGAAGATTGCCGGTGCACCTGAAGTACTGGCTCAGGGCCAGGGCGGTCTGCTGGATGTAGAGGTGCACCCGGATTTTGCCAGGAACGACCTGATCTACCTCTCCTACTCTGCCTTCAAGAAAGAAGGAGACCAGACCCTCTCGACCACAGCGGTGCTGCGCGCCAGGCTGGACGGCAATAAACTCACGGAACAGAAAGTAATCTTCGAGGCGCAGCCCTGGGCCCGCACCCGTCACCACTACGGCTCCCGCCTGGAGTTTGGCCGCGACGGCCTCCTCTATGTATCGGTAGGTGACCGCGGCCAGCACCACGAGAATGCCCAGACCATCGAGCGCGCACCAGGCAAAGTACACCGTATCAAAGACGACGGCGCTATACCTGCCGACAACCCTTTTGCAAACGAAAAAGGTGCCTTCGCCTCTATCTGGACCATCGGCAACCGTAACATCCAGGGCATGACCATCCACCCCACTACCGGCGCCATCTGGACAAACGAGCACGGCCCGAGAGGCGGCGACGAGGTAAACATCGCCGAGAAAGGCAAGAACTACGGCTGGCCGGTCATCTCCTACGGCATCAACTACAACGGCACTGTGCTGACCGAACTGACCAAAAAAGAAGGTATGGAGCAGCCCCTCTGGTACTGGGTGCCCTCCATTGCTCCATCCGGTATGGCTTTCGTGACGGGCAACCGCTACAAAGGCTGGGAAGGCGACCTACTGGTTGGTTCGTTGCGCTTCCAATTCCTGAGCAAGCTTAAAATGGATGGCAATAAGATCGTGAGCGAAGAAAAGCTCCTCAAAAACATCGGCCGTGTGCGGGATGTAAAGATGGGACCGGATGGGTTTATTTACGTTGCAGTGGAAAGTCCAGGGACGATTTACAGGGTTGTGCCTGTGGAGTAGGTATCGTATGAGGCGCGTCCACATCCGTGATCACGAGCAGATGCCATAGAAAGCCCTGATACTTGGGAGTCAGACACCGATGTATCCTATACAACGACAAGGGGCGGGTAGTCCAAGAATCCCATCTGCTTTAGCGGTGGGAATCTCCATGTAGAAGCAGTGGCTGTCCCCTGATGAGGATATGCCCTACCCGTGAGGCGGTACATACAGAAGATTTCACTGAGCGGCTACTCACCACCCCTTCAATAGCAACCTGTCCCGGAGCTGCTGCATGTCCTCGCTTACTTTCTGGTCCAGGGTCTTGGCGTAAAGCTGAGTGGTCTTCAGGTTGCGGTACCCCAGCATTTGGCTTACTACCTCGATGGGCACCCCGTTGGAGAGGGTGACGGTGGTGGCAAAGGTGTGGCGGGCGATGTGGAAGGTGAGTGTCTTTTGGATGCCGCACAGATCGGCGATCTCCTTGAGGTAGGCATTCATCTTCTGGTTGCTGAGCACGGGCAGCACCCGGTCCTGGTAAAGGCACTGGGGATGATCCTGGTACCTCTCCAGAATAGCCAGGGCCACCGGCAGGAGCGGGATCCGGGAGGGCGTCTCTGTCTTCTGCCGCCGGGTGAAGACCCACCGCTCCCCGTCCATGCCCTCCCCTATTTCGGAGCGTCTGAGCTGCTGCACGTCCACGTAGGCTAGGCCCGTGTAGCAGCTGAAGAGGAAGATGTCCCGCACCTGAGCGAGCCGGTCGGTGGCGAACTCCTTTTCGGCCATGCGCTGCAGCTCGGCCTGGCTGAGGCACTCGCGCACCACCTCCCGCTTGCTCATCTTGTAGCCCAGGAAAGGATCGCGCTCCAGCCAGCCGTTCTTCAGGCACAGGTGAATGACCTTCTTGAAGTTGGCCAGGTACTTCATCGTGGTGTTGTGGGCGCAGTTTCTCACGGTCTTGAACCAGAACTCGTAGTCGGTGATGAAGCCGTAGGAGAGCTTCCTTACGTCGATGTCCTCCACCCCGTGCTTCCAGCGGATAAAGTCACGGGTGTGCTGCAGGGAGGTGGCGTAGCGCTCCAGGGTGCCCGCGGCGTAGTCCTTGCCCACCAGCTTACTCACCTGGTCATTGTGCATCTGAAACACCTCCAGCAGCATCACCGGCTTCTCCTTTATCCCCATCCACTTCTCCCGGAACGCCTCCAGGGTGACGGGCCTGCCTTCCTCGAGCAGTTCCCGGTGGTGGCCGTAGGCCTTGTCCCGGAGGGTGTCCAGGTAGGCGTTCACGCTCCGGGCCTCCACTGAGCTGCCCTTCATTTTGCCCGCCTCCACAGACCAACGCTCGGGCGAGACGTAGCGGTAGGTACTCAACTCCAGCCGCCTGCCCTGCAGCGTGACGCGCAGGTAAATGGGCAAGAGATTGCCCTTGGTGGTCTTGGCTTTCCTGCCGTAAAACAGGATACTGATCTTGGTGTCCATTTCGTTCCTCCTTTTATTTTTAAAGTTAATAATCAATCAAATGCTCCGCAAGATGTACAATATCTATACATCTAAATGGTATTCAATCAGTTACACAACACCCAAGTACCCAGACTCAGGTAAAGCCTGGGTATCCGAATCAGGCAACTCAGAAAGGAGAGAAATCGAAAAGTTCAGGTGGGGCTAAAAGCAAAAAGGCCCGTAAACCGCTAATTTACGAGCCTTCTATGCTAACTAATAAGCTACTCAGTGGATATACCTGCTCAAGAACCCACGTTTGCCCGCAGCACGCGCAGGAAGTTCTCGCCCAGTATTTTCTTAATATCTTCTTCGCTATACCCTCTGGCAAGCAGTTCGCGGGTGATTACCGGCATATCGGCTACACTATCCAGCTGCTGTGGCGTAGAGGTGATACCGTCGAAGTCCGAGCCGAGGCCCACGTAGTCTACGCCTGCCAGTTTCACGATGTGGTCGAGGTGGTCGAGCAGCAGGGAAAGTGGCGGACGAAGCTGTGAAGCTTCGTTGGGGTAGTTTGCCATGGCCCAGTCAGAGATCTGGATCGAGTTCGCACCTGCTTTGCGCAGCGAATCTACCTCTGCTCTGTGATTGGCCCTGAAGGCATTCATGCGCTTGTCGTGCTCCGGGTCCAGGAAGCCGGAGAAGAAATTGAGGTGGATCACACCGCCGTTCTTGGCGATGGCCTGTATCTGGTCATCTTTCAGGTTGCGGGAGTGCGGGTTGAAATGGTGCACACAACTGTGCGAGACCAGCACCGGTTTGGTGGTGGTGGCCATCGCATCCCAGAACGTGCGCTCCCCTACGTGGCTGAGGTCAACCAGCATACCCAGCTTGTTCATTTTGCGCACTACCTGCTTGCCAAACTTCGTCAACCCGGGCTTGCGGTTCTTGGGCAATTTGCCACTTGTCTCGTCCATGGCAGAAGTGGCCCAGGGCGTAGAGTTATTCCAGGTGAGGGTCATGTAGATAGTACCGCGCTTGTGCAAGGCCTCCAGGTACTTCAGGTTGCTTTCCATCATGTGGCCGCCCTCTACCCCGATCATGGTAGCCATTTTATTCTGCGCGACGGCCTGTTCTATGTCTGCAGGCGTGCGGGCCATCATCATCTTGTCGGGGTTACGCTTTACAATGGCCTCAAGCGAGTCGATCTGGAGATTGGCGAATTTAAAGCCTTTGCCATCTCCATAGGTCTCGTCACTCCAGACAGAGAACACCTGCACATCCACCCCGCCCTCCTTAAAGCGGGCCAGATCAGAGTGTGTTTTACCGCGCAGGTCATCCTCCAGCCGCAAACCTTCCAGTACCGAGATCAGCACATCGTTGTGGGTGTCGACCACAATGGCCTTTTCGTGCAATTGCTTGTAATCCTGTGCCGATGCCGTAAGATTGCTGCAAAGCAGGGTTGCCAAAGCCAGACTTCCGCCCAGCAGTTTCTTATAATTCATAGTTTTATGCTTCATGTACCAAAGAGCCATACCTTAAATATAGTAAAAAGACGTGACTTTCCTACAGCATCCGTTTCACCGTGATCAGATTAGAGTTTTCGAAGAAATCAGATTGGATGGAGGCAGGTATAGGTATAAGACGGAAGGCCAGGTTATTCTGAGAACAGGCAGGTCGGTTGGAATTAAATTGCCAGCTATACCTTTGTGCTCAGCACATAGCAACCGATCTTATCCGGGTGGTCCTGCACGAGGTCGGAACTGTGCTGGTGGCGCAGCATCCAGAGGATGAGCAGATCGCCGGCTGCGGCTATGCTGAAGAACAGGCCGAAAAGGAAGAGCAGAAAATGGCCCGTGGCTATACCTACGATCGCCGGCAGCAGTCCCATCACCAGGCCCGGCATCATCCCGCCTATCGCATAGTACCTGAGCGGCAGTATCTCTTTGCAGTGGCAGTAAGGCGTCAGCATTTTCCAGTACACGCCGTATCTGATCGACTTGAGTCCATTTCTGCAAAAGACAGCCCAGGTGAGACCGTGTAGCAGCTCGTGCACCACTGCCCCAAGCACAAAGACCAGCAACATGATCAAAGGAGAGATCAACAGCAAGTCCCGCTGTGTTTGCACGAGTTGTCGCAGATGCTGTGCAGCGAACTGTTCGGGCCAGATGAGCCAGTAAGCCGCTCCGTAAATGACCAGAATCGGCACGATGAAAACGAGCGCCCGCACATTGGCCTCGGCGGCGGACATACTCAGTTCTGTTTTCCTGTATTTCTCTTCTTCCATACGCTAACCGTCACTGATAGGCAGTAAAAATAGACAAATAATCACATTGGTTTCCCCCCTTTTAACCCTGAAATTTATTTCCATAGATTTTAAACAGCATACGTACGACCCGCTCGCTGTTTGCTGGCAAGGCCATTGAATGCTGACCTGCTGGAATAGGGCTACCTCAATCAGATCATGCTGGGCGCGCGAAGTGCTGCATAATGGCATAACCGCACCTGACAGGTATGCCCCCTCCATATCCTCTGGATTCCAGTAGTAACCGGCGGATACGGAGAGGCTATACCTGCCTGATCGACACATTTCCTATACCTTAGCAGGTCACTTTCCTTGTCAGTATCAGAAAAAGGCTATATTTGTCTAAACGACTCCCCGCTATGGCAACAGTCCTATACCTTGACGAACTCTCAAAAAAATTCGGAAGCCTGCAGGCCGTCGACCGGCTGACGCTACAAGTGGAGGCGGGCAGCATCTATGGGTTGCTCGGCCCAAACGGCAGCGGCAAAACCACCACGCTGGGCATGGTGCTGGACGTGATCCGGCCAAGCAATGGCAGCTTTTTGTGGTTCGGGCGTTCTATCAGCAAAGAAACCAAACAGCGGGTGGGCGCTCTGCTCGAGACCCCTAACTTTTACCCTTACCTGACTGCCGAAGCGAATCTGCAGGTGGTAGCTGACACCAAGCAGGCAGACCACCGGCACATCAACAAAATGCTGGACATGGTGGGCCTTGGCACCAGAAGTCATACCACCTACAAAGGTTTCTCGCTAGGCATGAAACAGCGCCTGGCCCTGGCCGCCGCCATGCTCAACGACCCGGAAGTGCTGATGCTCGACGAACCCACCAACGGCCTCGACCCGCAAGGTATAGCCGAAGTGCGCGACCTGATCACACGCATCGCCGCGCAGGGCAAAACCATCCTGCTGGCCAGTCACCTGCTCGACGAGGTAGAGAAGGTATGCACGCACGTGGCGGTGCTGCAGTCCGGCAAGCTCAAGGCCAATGGCGCTGTGGGAGATATTCTTTCTACACAGGATCAGCTGCTGATCAGCGCCGAAGAGCTGGCTCCCGTGCTGCAGCTGCTGGAGCGTTTGCCTTACGTCACACAATTTGCCCAGGATAAGAATTCCATCCGCCTCACACTCTCCGAAGGCTATACCAGCACCGACCTCAACCGTGATATGTTTGCGCAGGGCATCGTGTTATCGCAACTCCTGGTACGCCGCAAAAGCCTGGAGGCACAGTTTCTTGAACTCACCCAAAAATAAGCCCCGCATGAACCTGATAAGAACCGAGCTCAGAAAGATACTGCAATACCCGACTTTCTGGGTGATCATGGCCACTTATGTGCTGCTGCAAGTGCTGTTGATCTATTTTAGCAGCAGTTTGATGGTGAGCGGGCAGTCGCTGGGCAAGTCGCTTTATGATTTCCCCAACCTGTGGATGCGCTTCTCCTATATCGCCTATTTCTTTAACCTCCTGCTAGGTATACTGGTTATTGTGCTGATCACAGATGAGTACAGCTACCGTACGCTTCGGCAGCAGGTGATAGACGGGCGCTCCCGTGCCGAGGCAGTGCTGGCTAAATTTTACGTGACACTGGGCCTTGCCGCAACCGGGACTATCTTTTTGTTGGTGATGGGCCTGCTTTTCGGGTTGATCTACAGCAAGGACACAAGTATAGGGGCCATTTTTGGCAAGATCGATTACCTCTCGTATTTCTTTGTGCAGGCTGTCGGGTACATGTGTATGGCCATGTTCTTTGCCTTCCTGATTCGCAAGAGTGGTCTGGCCATCATCGCTTTCCTGGCCTGGTCCAAGATCGTGGAGCCGATCATACATTACCAGATCGACGACAGCATCGACCGCTTTATGCCCATGAAAGTGTTTGGTAGCCTCACCCCCACGCCGGGGCAGGAGATTATAGATGGCCTCACCAGCCCCACAATGGTGCTCAGCCCGGGATGGGCCGTGCTGCCTGCACTATTCTACATCGCTTTGCTCGTGCTGGCCTCCATCCTGCTGGTGCGCCTCCGCGATCTATAAAGCCTTGGGCTTTAAAGCGTATTATAGTAGTCTACAATGCTGTGCAGGTCCTTGGAGCTGTTATAGTCGAGCTTGTTGGACTTAGCATACTGCTTTACTTTCCCGGTATGCACGCCGCAAAGTCTGAGCAGGTCTTTTTTGGGCTTCCGTAACTGAACAATCTCACCGTCAGGCAGCAGCATGTATAATATTTCCTGCAATTCATCGCCTTCTGTGGCAAAATGGGGAAAGTAACTCGTTTGCAGTGAAGCCGTCGCATACTTCTGATCTGCCTTGGTGGCCGTTACCCCAACATATCGTTTCATGAGCACGAGTTCTCCCTGGTTGATCTGCTCGAAGAATACCGGCACCCTGAAATCGCTCTCGAGCCCTCCCCTGTTCCAGGGCAGCGACCGAAAGACCTGAGGCTTCCCGTTGTACACACCACTGATCATAAAATGGCTGACATTCACGGCTGAGAAAGAATTGATGACACCGTCTTCTGATGCTATTTGTACAACATCCTGGGCAGGATGGTAGATCACTGCCCCCTGCAAGCTGTCGCCGCTGACCAGTACAACTTTTCCGTAGAGCCAATGCTCTGTATCAAATCCCGCCTGGGCTTGCGCCCAACCCTGAATACTACCACAGGCAAAAGTCACAAATAGCGTGAAAAACAAATATTGCGTCCCCAGTCTTCTCATTTGCCTAACTATTAAATAATGTAAATAACAACCCTCAACACATACCACCTAACCTATTGTTATACAAAAGTTTATATACAATTCTAAACGTAATAAACCGGAGGCCGGCTAGGCCATTGACTAAAATTATATTTGGAGGCTGCGGGAAGTCCGGTGCAAAAAAAAGCCCGTACCAAATGGCACGGGCTTGCTGTTCTGTTTTAACTGTAGCGGCTTAGCGCACAACTGTATTTTTAAGGATCTCGTGGCCTAACTTGTCACGCTTCGTAGTCAGGTAGCCCTGGTTGTGCGGGTTAGGCGCGATTTCTATCGGCACGTTCTCCACAACCTCCAGCCCGTAGCCGATCAGGCCTACGCGCTTTTTCGGGTTGTTTGTGATCAGACGCATCTTCGTCACGCCAAGGTCGCGCAGGATCTGAGCGCCTACGCCGTAGTCGCGGTCGTCCATACCAAAGCCCAGTTCCAGGTTAGCCTCCACGGTATCGCGGCCCTGCTCCTGTAGCTTATAGGCTTTCAGTTTGTTGATCAGGCCGATGCCGCGCCCTTCCTGGTTCATGTACACGATCACGCCTCTGCCCTCACGCTCCACCATGCGCATGGCCTCGTGCAACTGAGGGCCGCAGTCGCAGCGGCAAGAACCGAAGATGTCACCGGTCACGCACGAAGAGTGCACGCGCACCAGCACAGGCTCTTCTTCACTCCAGCTTCCTTTAACCAGGGCCAGGTGCTTGGCACCATTGCTGCGCTGCGTAAAGGCGTAAAGGTCAAAATTCCCGAAATCGGTTGGCAATTCTACTGCTATCTCGCGGTCAATCAGGCTTTCCTTCTTCAGGCGATACGCTACCAGGTCTTTGATCGAGATCAGTTTCAGGTTGAAGCGTTCCGCCACTTTCACCAGGTCTGGCAGGCGGGCCATTGTACCGTCCTCGTTCATGATCTCGATCAGCACGCCGGCTGGAGCAAGTCCTGCCAGACGCGCCAGGTCAACGGCCGCTTCCGTATGGCCAGCACGGCGCAACACGCCTTCTTTCTTTGCTTTGAGCGGGAAAATGTGGCCTGGCTTGCCCAGTGAATGCGGGTCTGTGTTCGGATCAACCAGCGCCTGGATCGTTTTGGCGCGGTCAGAGGCCGAGATACCGGTCGTACAACCATGCCCGATCAGGTCAACCGACACGGTAAACGGCGTGGCATGCAGGGCCGTGTTACGACCCACCATCAACTCAAGACCTAACTCCTCGCAACGTTCTTCGGTCAGCGGCGCACAGACAAGTCCTCTGCCGTGCGTGGCCATAAAGTTGATGATCTCCGGGGTTACCTTCTCTGCCGCGCAGATAAAGTCGCCCTCGTTCTCGCGGTCGTCGTCGTCCACCACGATAATGATCTTACCCTGGCGGATGTCCTCGATCGCATCTTCTATTGAATCGAGCTTGATTGGCTCTAGTGAATTAGTTTCCATGTGTTACTTCCTATACCTGCTATACCTGCGGTAATCAGCAAGGTGATTGTCTATACTATGAAATGCGCTGCAAAGGTAAAAAGTTTATACCGCATTGCCTTCTTATTTCAGAACACAATCTGGAAGAGAAGTATTCAATAGAACACCAACGAATGGTCCGAGCACTAAAATGCACTAAATCACCACGAGTCTGGTTAAAAGGAACTATCCCCTTGAGGGGATAATTAAATTCATCTATACCCTTTCTTTTACTACTTATTCACCACGATTCCCAATAAGTCGCCGATCTGCTTTTCAAAGGATTTAAGCTGGAAGATGACCTGCAGTACCCGGTCCTGCTCGGTGGGGTCTGTCACCAGGCGGAGCTTCTCCATTTCGGCCTTCATGAGCAGTTGCACATTGCGCCATTTCAGGCGGAGCACGGCTCGTTCAGCACCGTATGGCAGCAAATCCGACTCGTGGGGCACGTAAATCTGGTGGGTTTCCCAGTTATGAGAGAGTTCGTAGGGGTCCGACAGCAAGTTGGTTGCCTCGGTTCGTATCTCCTGGTCCGGATAGTTGATGAAATCGTCTGCCGCAGGTATAACGCCCTGCAACAACTTCTCTTTCACCACTTCAATGAGGCGGGCGTAGAGCGGCGTGCGGAACTCCACATCCTCCAGCTGCTCGAGCATGTACTGGCAGGTGTTCTGCCCATCCACCAGCACCTTGTCGGGGTAGTTCAGCAGCATGCGCACGATTTCGCGTTCATAGCGTTTGAGACTATCGGCTTCTGTGGCAGGCTTTTCAGCCTCCAGCTGCTCCGCCTCATAAGCTTCCGCTTCTGCCAGATCCTCCGGACTACCTGAACGCTGCTGCTTCTGCTGGCGCTCCTGCAGGTGCATCTTGTTATACTCCGATATCAACAGCTGTTCATCGATGTCGAAAATCAGGCTACAGCTCTGGAAGAAAACCGACCGCTTGATCGGATCGGGTATCTTAGCGATAGAGGTAACGATCTCACGAATCGCCTCCGCCTTTTTCACCGGGTTGCCCTTCGACTCTTCGGCGTACAGGCTGGTCTTGAACGAGATAAAATCCTGCGCGTGTTCTGCCACATAGGCTTTGAACTTCTCGTCGCCTACCTTGTGAATGTAGGAATCAGGGTCTTCTCCAGCCGGGAAAGTGACCACGTTCACGTTCAGGCCGTTCTCTAGGATCAGGTCTATCCCTCTCAGGGAGGCTTTTATACCTGCCGCGTCACCATCGTAAAGGACGGTGATGTTCTGGGTATAGCGGGCGATGAGCTTGATCTGACCTTCGGTAAGCGAGGTACCCGAGGAGGCCACCACATTCTCGATACCGCCCTGGTGCAACGAAAGCACATCCAGGTACCCCTCCACCATATAGCAAGTGTCCTGCATGCGGATTGCCTGCCGGGCCTGATACATGCCGTAGAGCACATTACTCTTGTGGTAGATCTCCGACTCAGGCGAGTTGAGGTACTTCGGGCTTTTTTTGTCGTTGCTCTTCAGCGTACGGGCACCGAAACCGATGACACGTCCCGAAATATTATGGATCGGGAACATGACACGTCCCCGGAAGCGGTCGTATTTTTTGCCGTCTTCCTTTGCAATGGTCAGGCCTGTTGCTTCCAGGTACTTCTGCTTATACCCTGCCTTCAGGGCGGCATCGGTCAGGTCAGACCAGGCATCGAGGCTATACCCGAGCTCAAACTTTTTGATGGTACTGTTACTCAACCCGCGCTCTTTGAGGTAGGATTGCCCGATAGCGCCTTCCTCGTGCTGCTGAAGCAGGTGCTGGTAGTGTTTGCTGGCAAAATCGGAGACGATGTAGAGGCTGTCGCGCTCACTCTGCTCCCGGGCATATTCCGGATTGGGCTCGTCTTCGGGTACCTCAATGCCATACTTTTTGGCCAGGTACTTCAGCGCCTCCGGAAAGCTCGTGCCCTCCACGTCCATGATAAACTGCACGGAGTTACCCGCCTTACCGCAACCGAAGCATTTGTAAATACCCTTCGCCGGCGACACCGAAAAAGACGGCGACTTCTCGTGATGGAAAGGGCAGTTCGCCCACAGGTTCTGCCCCTTCTTCTTGAGCGACACAAAATCCCCCACCACTTCCGCAATATCGGCCTGGGCTAAAATCTGGTCAACTACTTCTTTCGGGATCAGGGACATGGGACAGGGTATAGGTATAAGCGAATCACAAAGATAATATTCTGTTTGAAGAGACAGCGGGCATCCGGTAATAAAGCTTCACGTAGCCAGCTACCCTGATCGGACAAATTGTTCCAACATTAACAGGCGCATTCACTCGTTATTGTATGCTCATTGCTCTATATTAGCCCTGATTTACCTCTACCATTGATTCGCTCAACTTATTGAAATTCCATCTCTGACCTATGACAAAAAGCTATACCCGCCTACTTCTGTTTGTCTCCTTTTCTTTTTTAGGTTCCGCAGCTGCTAAGGCACAGCAGCCGGCACTGCAATGGGAGCCGCGCCAGGATTTGAACGTCCTGTTGCCACCCTCTGTACGCGTGTACGAGGCCAGCGGAAAACTGGCAGACGGCGCGCCGGTGAGGGCAGTTTATGCCACCGTAGATCTACGCGATGAGAACCTGAAGCTGCGTTCTGTGGGCAGCAACACCAGGCGCCAGACCACCAAAGAAGCTTACCAGGAGCACGAGGCCATCCTAGCCATCAACGCGGGCTATTTTGCGGCTACATCCTCTGTCAGCCTGCTTGTTTCCGATGGTGAGGTCATAGCACCGAGCACTAAAACCCCTACACGGGGCGCATTCGGGCTCGTCAACGGCAAGCCTGAGATTACCTGGACCTACGGCGAAAAGGAGTCTGGGAAGGTATACAAGTACCCTGCACCGCAGAAAACAGCTGGGACAGCAGCGGCTATACCTAAAGGCGGCGAGCTGTGGCGGGCCAACCAGGCAACGGGCGGAGGGCCTGTCTTGTTGAAAAACGGGCAGCTCAACGTGACCAGCGCGGAGGAAGGCTTCGGGGGTTCGCATCTGGTGCGCCACCCGCGCACCGCCATCGGATACCCGGATGCCCATACCCTGGTGCTGATGGTGGTGGACGGCCGCCAAAGCAGCAGTGCCGGTGTCACCCTGCCCGAACTGGCCCAACTGATGCAGCAGGTAGGGTGTCAGGATGCCCTGAACCTGGACGGAGGCGGCTCCTCGGCTATGGTAGCGGCCGAAGAAGTAGTGAATATACCGACCGATATACCGAACGGGGACCGGAACAGCCTGCGCAAAAACGCTTCTGCCCTGGTCTTGTCCGAAGCGATCAGGTCCGTCGACCGTGAAGTCATTTACATCGATACCGACAGCCGCCACTACACCGAGGCCGGCCTGTGGAGCAAAACCAACCACGCCAACTATTATGGCGCCACCCCTTCCCGCCAAGCCACGATCAGCCCTGAAACGTTTAAAGCGACTTACAGCTTCGACAGCATACCCAGTGGCAGGTACCAACTGGCTGCCTGGTGGACGGTGAACGAAAATACAAATGCCAACCGTGTCCCTTACGTGCTGCACCACAGCGGAAAAACAGACACGCTCTACACTGACCAGAAAGCGCTCGCTACCATTGGCAGGTGGCATGTGTTCGGGGACTTTCTACTGGGCCCCGGTGATTACCTGGAACTGATCAACAAAGGCAAAGGCGGAAAAGTAGTGGCCGACGCCGTGAGGCTGGTGGCGCTGGAGCAGTTCCCGCAGCAGCCGAAGCGGGGCGACCTGCGCATTGCCGTGATCAGCGACCTGAACTCCGGCCTGGGTGCCGACACCTACGAGTGGCAGGTAGACAGCCTGCTGCAGCGCCTGCCGCGCATCTGGCAGCCTGACCTGGTGGTGTGCGGGGGCGACATGGTGGCAGGGCAAGGCGTGACTAGCGATGAGACTTTGCTTAAAATGTGGGCAGGCTTTAACAGAAGCATTGCGCAGCCTCTCCGAAAAGCGAATGTCCCCTTTGCCTTTACGATTGGCAACCACGATGGCGGCCGCTCCTACCCCAGGGAGCGTAAAGCCACCGCAGACTACTGGGCAAAGCAGGAAAACGCCCCCGGCCTGCAGTTTATCGACCGCTCGCACTTTCCTTATTACTATTCATTCGTGCAGCACGGCATCTTCTTCGTCTCCTG
The DNA here is from genome assembly GCF_030546575.1 of Pontibacter coccineus. Lineage (GTDB taxonomy): Bacteria > Bacteroidota > Bacteroidia > Cytophagales > Hymenobacteraceae > Pontibacter > Pontibacter coccineus. The sequence continues at coordinate 407,857 of NZ_JAUOTN010000003.1, read as the reverse complement.
GGATGCCTCCTCACCTGACATAACAGAAGAAAACCTGGCCTGGCTGGCAGATCAGTTTGAGAAGCCTGAAGCCCAAAGTGCCAAGCTGCGCTTCGTCATCGGCCATATGCCCCTCTACAGCGTGGCCCAGGAGCGTGACTCCAAAGGCAATGTGCTCAACAACCCCGAGCGCCTGCGCCAGCTGTTGCAGCAATACAAGGTACATACCTACATCAGCGGTCACCACCACGCCTACTACCCGGGCAAGCGGGGCGGCTTAGAGCTCCTCAATGCCGGAGCCGCCGGTTCAGGAGCCCGCGGCTGGCTGACCCTGGACGAACCACCGATGAACACCGTCACGATCATGGACATTTTCCTGGAGCAGGACTCGATCGCCTATACCACTTACGACATCAGGCACAGAGACTCCCGCGACATGGCTTTGTTTGATGAGCAGAAACTGCCACGGGCTATTTTCGGCGTGAACGGTTACCTCGTTCACCGTGACGTCCGCACGGGGGGCAAAGCAGAAGGCATATTGTCAGCTTTACATACAGGAGAAGCCCTCAACACGAAAGGCACAGGCGCAGTACAGGCACATATCAAAAACGGCAAACTCATTATTGATGGCACCTTCCGCGACCTGGAAGGCAAGCTGCCTAAGGAAGGGATTGCCATTGGGGTATACCAGGGACGGAACACAGAACCCGGCGAATGGCGCTACACGCTCAAAGCAAAACCAAAGAATGGCCTAAATGGTCGTTTCAAGGGGGTATTTGACCTGACAGAGGATACCGCAGAACTACTGGCTATAGGGGCCTTGCATGTGCAGCTCCATACCGATCAACAGCCGGCAGGCGCCCTAAGGGCCCAGCTATACCCACTCTCCAACCAGGCACCAGCTGCCCCGGTCTTTACCTCGCATCAAGCCCGCAACGTGTATGCGGTGCGTAACATGGAGGCGCTCTTTGAAGTAGCCTGGAGCGCCGCAAAAGACCCGGACAGCGACTTTATCGGCTATACCTACCAACTGGCCACTGATCAGGACTTCCACAACATCGTCTGGCACAAAAGCACCGGCAGGGTCAGACACCTGAAACTAAGGGAGCAGGACTGGTATAGCGTTCTTGGCCATGCTGCTGTTAACCAGCCGGTCACCTTCTATCATCGGGTCATTGCATCAGACGGCAAGCACCTCACTTACGGCCAAGCCACTCCTTTCCAGCTGATGAAGAGCGAACAGCCGCTTGAAGACTTTGTGGAGGTGCCGGCGCCAACCTATGTGTTCGATGGCAAAATTCATGAAACGGGGGCCGGAATGGGTGCCCAGTGGGATAAGGATGGTAAACTCTGGCTGGCCGACTATTACGGCAAGCTGATCGTAAAGCAAAAGGACGGGCAGGATGCTTCCTTCTCGCCGCTACAACAGGTTACCATCGACGGCCAAACCTATGACCTGAACACGATCAACGGCATCGGGGTAGACCTGGACGGCAACATCCTGATCGGCCGGAATCGCCACCTCCTCAAAATAGACGCCACTACCGGACAAGGTATAGCGGTTTGGGAGGTACCTGCAGGCAACAGGGCCATCACCTCTCCGCGCGCCAACAGCAAAGGGGAAGTCTACCTGGCCTCGCTGTTTGCCGAAGATAAAAACTTTGTGCTCCGGCAGAGCACCTCTGACCCATCCGCATTCGAACTGGTGCGCACACTTCAGTTACCGGAACGCATCCTTGCCCGTGAGTTTAACATGACACCGGATGGGCTCACGCTTTACTTCCCCAACCCGGGCAGTCCGTATATACAGGTATACAGCAGCAAAGATGGTATCATCTATACCCGGGAAGAAGACATCACCAGTATAGCGGCCGGCTGCAACGCCATTGGCATAGGACCAGACAATACCATTTTTACAGCTGTCAGATCAAGCGGTGTGGTGCCGTCCTCCTTCCACTTCCGCGACGATGCCCGGAAGCGCATGTGGACACTGCCCCTGCCGGAACTGAACGGAGCCGAAGCCAGAGGGATAGGCGTATCACCTGACGGAGAGGCGCTCATTTTCTGCAGCTGGGACAAAGGGGGCGGATTTTACCGCTATGTGCTTCGCAAAGAAACGAATGAAAAAGCAGCTCCATTACCGGAAGCTGGTAAATCAGCGGCCACAAAAGACAAAGAAGTTATGGAAAAAAATAAGTAACCACTAAAGATTGTACGGGATCATAAGATGTCCGAAAGCGAACGTTATTTCATCCAGGTTGACGCCTGCCTGTCTACCGGGACTGTGCTACATAAATCATGTTTAAAGTTTTTTTGTTTGTATCTTTGTAAGGCTTCACAAAAGCATTAACACTATGGCAATTACAAAAGAAGATATACTCAAAGCCCTCAGTTATGTAGAGGAACCGGACCTAGGCAAGGATCTGGTGACTCTGAACATGATAGAGGATGTGCAGGTGGATGGCAAGAACGTGAGTTTCACCGTGATCCTGACGACACCAGCCTGCCCACTTAAAGATTTGATCCGCAATGCCTGTATCCGCGCCATTCATACCATGGTAGACAAGGAGGCGGAAGTGACCGTGAACATGACTTCCCGTGTGACTTCTGGTCGCGCAGGCAGCAGCGAGGTACTTACGGGCGTGAAAAACATTATCGCTGTGGCCTCCGGTAAAGGCGGCGTTGGCAAGTCTACGGTTACCAGCAACCTGGCCATTGCCCTAGCACAGTCCGGCGCTAAAGTGGGCCTGATCGATGCCGATATTTTCGGGCCGTCTATACCTACTATGTTTGGTGTGGAAGACCAGCGCCCGAGCATGGTGCAGGGCGACCACGGCAAGAACTACATCATCCCGGTAGAGAAATATGGCGTGAAACTGATGTCCATTGGTTTTTTGACGCCCCCTGATCATGCGGTGATCTGGCGTGGCCCGATGGCGAGCTCTGCCCTGAAGCAGTTCATCACGGACGTGGAGTGGGGTGAACTCGATTACCTGCTCCTCGACCTTCCTCCGGGAACATCCGACATTCACCTGACTATGGTACAGACTCTTCCGGTAACAGGCGCCGTGATCGTGACGACCCCGCAAAAAGTAGCCATCGCCGATGCCCAGAAAGGCCTGCAGATGTTCCGCCAGCCGCAGATCAATGTGCCGGTGTTGGGTGTAGTGGAGAACATGGCTTACTTTACGCCTGCCGAGCTTCCTGAGAATAAGTATTATATCTTTGGGCAGGAAGGTGGACAGAATCTGGCCAAAAAGTTTGATGTGCCGGTATTAGGCCAGGTGCCGCTAGTTCAGAGCATCCGCGAGAGCGGCGATGCGGGAACTCCGGTGGCCTTGCAGAACGATTCTCCGGCTTCCGGTGTTTTCAGAGAGTTGGCCCAGGCTGTTGCCCAGCAGGTGTCTGTCCGCAACGCGACTGTCGCCAAAACACAACCAGTAGAAATTAAAAGCTAAGACAAATGGCTACCATTAACGTTGACAACGATTTTTTACTTCGCATTGAGAGTGCCCTCGACCAGATCAGGCCATACCTGGAAGCTGACGGCGGCAACGTGAAAGTGCTCGAAGTAACCGATGACATGACACTTAAGTTGGAGTTGCTCGGCGCCTGTGGCACCTGCCCAATGTCTACCATGACACTTAAAGCCGGTGTGGAGCAGTCTGTGCTAAAGGCTGTACCTGAGATCAGAGCCGTGGAAGCTGTAAATGTGATACCATTGGGGTAATTTTTTTGACAAAGGATTTCCTTCGATAAGATAAAATATTTCCTTAGGGAGAGTTATACTAGAAAGCAGGCGCTGAGAAATCGGTACCTGCTTTTTTTATTGGGTTAGGGAGACCAGATATAGATATAGATATAGATATAGATATAGATATAGATATAGGTATAGGTATAGGCAAGCTCTCGCTCGCCTCCGGCGAGTGTGAGTTATTCGGTGGCGTCCCGCCACTTATGCACGATTCGGACAGGTCGCGACCTGTCCCTACAGACGATTACATTTTCTAAAAGGCTTTTCTACAAAACTTTCGAACACGGATATCCGAGAGAGCATTTGGAAAAGCGGCCAAAGTCCGCCTTATACCTTCAACGATCGCCGCTATACCTAAAAGCTACTGCTACGCCAGTTACATACTAGCCTTATGCGCAGCAAAAAGTTGCACTTACGCTAAACCTGCAGCACATCTTGTGCAAATTGCGCCATTGCTAAAATGCAGCCTAAACTGCCCGATCCTTAACTCTTCAATTTCTTTCCCATACCCCTCAAAATCTTTATCTTTGTCTAACAACCCAGATTCTTTTGCACTATGATAAAAGCGAACGACCCCTTCCTGCATTCCTGGATCGAAATAGCACCTGAAAGCGACTTCCCTATACAAAACCTTCCTTTCGGCATTTTTGAGTCAGCCACCAAAGACCCGCGTGTTGGTGTGGCCATTGGCGATTACGTGCTGGATCTTTATGCGGTCGCACAGCACAATCTGTTCGAGCTTCTGGACATCGACCCGACTGTTTTTCACCGCCCATACCTAAACGATTTCATTGCTTTAGGCAAACCAACCTGGCGGGCTGTGCGCAACCGCGTGTCCGAGCTATTGCGCAACGACAACGACGAAATCAGCGCTAACAGCAGACTGATGCAGGAGTGCCTTGTTAAGCGGCATGAAGTGCGTATACTGATGCCGGTGAAAGTGGGTAATTATACGGACTTCTACTCCAGCATTGAGCACGCCACCAACGTAGGCACCATGTTCCGCGACCCTAAAAACGCCCTGCTGCCTAACTGGAAACATATCCCGATCGGCTACCACGGCCGTGCCTCTTCTATCGTCGTATCAGGCACCGACATACGCCGCCCCAATGGCCAAACCAAGGCGCCCGATGCCGAAGCCCCCACTTTTGGTCCGTCGCGCCTACTCGACTTTGAGCTGGAAGTAGCCTTTATCACAGGCCGGGAAACCAAACTGGGTGATATGATCAGCCCTGACGAAGCGGACGATTATATCTTTGGCCTGGTGCTTTTCAACGACTGGTCTGCCCGCGATATGCAAACCTGGGAGTATGTGCCACTAGGACCATTCCTTGCCAAAAGCTTCGCCTCTTCCATTTCGCCTTGGGTAGTAACATTAGATGCCTTAGAGCCCTTCCGTGTGAAAGGCCCTGTGCAGCATCCGAAGCCACTGCCATACCTGGAGTTTCACGGCGACCACAACTACGACATTAACCTGGAGGTAATCCTGAAGCCGGAAGATGGAAATGAGAATAGCATCTGCCGATCCAACTTCAGGTATATGTACTGGAACATGAACCAGCAACTGGCCCACCAAAGCAGTAACGGCTGCAACATACAGGTTGGCGACATGTACGCCTCCGGCACCATCAGTGGCCCTGACAAAACCTCCTACGGCTCCATGCTAGAACTCACCTGGCGCGGCACACAACCCATCCAGCTATCCGATGGTACCGAGCGCAAGTTCATCAACGACTACGACACGGTGATCATGCGCGGCTTCGCTGAGAAGAATGGAATTAGAATTGGGTTTGGGGAAGTGAAAAGTAAGGTGCTGCCGGCGTTGTAGAAGGACGCTAAATATTCCCCTCCTTCTGACACCTTAAAAACAGGAGGGAGAGTTCAAACTTGGAGGAGTTCCCAGCTTTGAAACCCACAAAAACAAAGTTATATGCACTAAACTTATTAAGAGAGGAACAATTCCCCTCCTCGGAGGGGTTAGGGGTGGGTTAATCGTTCACAAATGAGACGAAAAATTATACCCTACAAACCACATTTAAAAGCTTTGGCAAAGCAACTTCGTGAAAATAGTACTCTTTCAGAAGTTTTACTCTGGGATGAACTTAAGGGAAGGAGGTTCCTAGGTTTAGACTTTGATCGCCAGAAACCGGTTGATAATTTCATTGTGGACTTCTATTGCAAGGATCTGATGTTAGCAATTGAGGTTGACGGCAGTAGCCATGACTACGCCTTTGAAACTGATAAATCAAGACAAGATACTCTTGAAAAGCTAGGAGTTTCATTTTTGAGATTCGAAGACATTGAGGTGAAGCAAAACATTTCTAATGTATTACGGGAAATTGAAGCTTGGGTATTGGAGAATAGATAGTACATGAAACCCACCCCTACCCCTCCGAGGAGGGGAATTACCACAAGATGATTTTCCACTGCTTTTGAGCTTTATAATCATAAAACACCAAAGGCCCGGATATCCCGGGCCTTTGGTGTTTTATTTGAGTGAGGTCTTACTGCACCATCGAGTCCAACTCCTCGAATCTGGAATTTTTGCTCTTGAACTCGGGGACGATCTTTTTCATTTGCTTGACAGTATCCAGCTCGTCGCCGTCTTTGTTAAGGTTAAGGAGCTCGTTGATGCTAGCTAGGACCTTGTTGTAGGTATACTCGCGTACTTTTGATACTTTGATCTTTTCGTGGTGAGTCGGGATGGTCAGCTCTTCCTGGTTCAGGAGCTCTTCGTAGAGCTTCTCGCCTGGACGTAAGCCTGAGAAGACGATCTCAATGTCGTTGGAGGTCAGGCCGGCCAGTTTGATCATCTTGCGGGCCAGGTCCACAATCTTTACAGGCTGTCCCATGTCGAAGACAAAAATCTCACCGCCCCTGCCCATCGTGCCGGCCTCCAGCACCAGCTGTACCGCTTCCGGTATCGTCATGAAGTAGCGGGTAATATCCGGATGCGTCACTGTGATTGGACCTCCCTTCTCGATCTGGGAACGGAAGCGTGGGATAACGGAGCCATTGGATCCCAGCACATTGCCGAAGCGGGTCGTGATGAAACGCGTCTGCTGCAGCGAAGTGCCTTTTACATTGTCCTGCAGCTTAGGCTGCGAACTAATGTTATTGAGCGACTGAATATAGATCTCGGCAATGCGCTTCGATGCCCCCATAATATTCGTTGGATTCACGGCCTTGTCCGTAGAGATCATCACAAACTTATCGACATCGAAAGTCATTGAAAGATCTGCCAGATTTTTGGTGCCCATTACGTTCGTCAGGATGGCCTCCGAAGGATTACTTTCCATCATCGGCACATGCTTGTAAGCGGCGGCATGGTACACCATCTGCGGATTATATTCCTTGAAAAGGGCATACATGCGGTTGAAGTTCTGAATATCGGCAATACAAAGCTTCAGGTTAGCATCCGGATAGTGTTCCTCCATCTCCAGCTGCAGCTCGTGCAAGGGAGACTCGGCCTGATCGCAAATGATCACCATTTCTGGCTTGTAGGACAGCACCTGGCGCACGATCTCTGAGCCGATTGAGCCGGCACCACCTGTGATCAGGATGCGCTTGCCGGCCAGGTCAGCTGATATCTTGTCGTTCTCGATTACGATCGGCGGGCGCTGCAGCAGATCCTCGATACGCAGATCCTGGATTTGGCTCATGCGCAACTGGCCTGACATCCACTGCTCCGTCGGTGGCACAGTCACCACCTTTATACCCAGCTCCACACAGGTTTCGATGGCATTCTTGCGTGCATCCGATTTCAGGTCCTCGCTCAGAATAACCAGTTTATCGATTCTCAGCTTCCGCTGCAGTTTCTCGATATCATTGATGTGGTACACCCGCTTCTGCTGAATGTGCTTATCAATCTTGTTCGGGTTGTCATCCACAAATCCTACAATGTTCAGGCGACCGGCATTACTGAGCTCCAATGCCTGCTTTACTAAGATAGCAAAACTATCAGCCCCATAGATCAGTATTGACTCTTTATCCCCGCTGGCACCACGCTTGATGTAGTAGAACAAGGCCTTGGCACCCAAGCGCATCATGATCAGCACCGAAGAGCTGATAAAGAAGTTGACCAGCAATACGACGTAGATGTTCACTGAGTCGATGTGCAGTTCAGGTGAGACCCAAAACCCTATAATGGCCCCATAAAGCAAACTGGACATCAACACGGCAGTGAAGATGCGGTAAATGTCGTCGGTACTGGAGTAGCGGATCAGGCCGGTATGGATGCGCATCGCGTAAAATACTATGACAGAAATCGCCAGGTAGATGCCGCTGTACACGAAGAAGTGACCACGCAGAATGGTTTCGAAATCAAACTGGCGGATGATGAAGAAGGACAAAGCAAAAGACCAGGTAGAGATGACTTGATCGATGATCAGAATGATCCATTTTGGTAAAGCTTTGTTCTGTAAAAATGTTTTCATACGGTAGTCTCGAGAAGAGAAGAGCTTAGGTTACGGAGAAACGCTGAAGTTCGTTTTAAGTAAAAATAATACCTGTTTTGTCCTGTCAAAAGTTCCCTGTCCACATCATAATTTCGCTGACAGTTCAAACGTTAACTAAACCTTAACGCAGCTTCACCGGCATAATTATATCTTTCACACTCTTAAAAGATACAGGTGCCGTCCAAAATTAAAGAAAAAAACTGAAATTTCAGATATTAACTTGCTGTTTCTCAATTGACACAGCTATTAGCCTATACGTAAAAATCCGCCTTTGCTTTGCGTATCACGCTAAGGCACAGGCGGATTTTAATTATAAATCACCGTATTCTATTGGGTGAAACAGGCTTTGATGCAGTTTACTACTCTTCGCCTCTGTTCGTCCGTCATATTGGAGCCTGATGGCAAGCACAGTCCCTGGTCAAACAGGCGCTCGCTGGTGCCATCACCGTAGTAGGGCGCACCTTCAAACACCGGCTGCAGGTGCATCGGCTTCCAAAGCGGACGCGATTCGATGTTCTCTTTCTCCAAAGCCAGTCGAATGTCTTCACGACTCACACCCTGGCTATCGTCTACAAGCACTGTACTAAGCCAACGGTTAGAATAGTATGTTGCATTGGGCTCCTCGGCAAATTGAATAGCAGGTATAGCAGACAGTTCTTCCCGGTAGAAACTGTAGTTGGCCCGGCGCTGCTGCACACGGTCCAGCAGCACGTCCATTTGCCCACGGCCGATGGCAGCACACACGTTGCTCATGCGATAGTTGTAGCCGATGTGTGAGTGTTGGTAGTGCGGAGCCGCATCGCGGGCCTGCGTCGCCAGGAAACGAGCCTGCTTGATATGTGCTTCGTTGTTCGATACCAGCGCACCACCACCCGAAGTTGTAATGATCTTGTTGCCGTTGAAAGACAAGATGCTCATAGCCCCGAAGGTGCCTAATTTACGACCTTTGTAGGTCGAGCCCAGCGCCTCGGCAGCGTCTTCCACCACAGGTATAGCAAAGAGGTCGGCGATGGCCATAATACGATCCATCTCAGCCGGCATACCATAGAGGTGCACCACAATGATCGCCTTTGGCTTTTTCCCTTTGCTGATACGGTCTTCAATCGCCGCTTCCAGCAAGTCCGGTGACATGTTCCAGGTACGGTCTTCGCTGTCTACAAACACCGGCGTAGCACCCTGGTAGGCAATGGGGTTGGCAGAGGCCGAAAAGGTCATGCTTTGGCAGATCACTTCGTCGCCTGCCTGCACCCCCAGCATGATGAGCGCCAGGTGCAAAGCCGCCGTGCCGGAACTCAGGGCCGCTACATGCACGCCCTCACCCAGAAACTCCGCCAGGTCACGCTCAAAACCATCTACATGCGGACCGAGCGGTGCGATCCAGTTAGTATCAAACGCCTCTTTGACATTTTTAAACTCGTTTGTTCCCATGTGAGGGGAAGAGAGCCAGATCTTCGTATTCATATGTTTGTCTGATGTTCTTTTATGATTCGGGCCGGATTACCCACTGCTGTTACACTATCCGGCAGATCGCGTATTACAACGGCACCTGCCCCTATTTTGCACCACTTCCCAATCTTCAGGTTCGGGATAACTACGGCTCCAGCGCCTATATGCGTGCCTTCACCTACCTGCACATTCCCACTGAGCACTGCTCCCGGCGAGATATGAGCATAATCCCCGATCTGGCAGTCATGGTCGATGCTCGCTCCTGTGTTGATGATTGCATGCCGCCCGATTTGCGCGTCGGCCTGTATAATAGCTCCCTGCATCACCACGGCACCTTCAGCGATGGTAGCGGAGGGCGAGATGATTGCGGAAGGATGAAAGGCTTTCCCAAATGCTACATCCAGTTTTTTTTCGGCTACCCGTCGGCGGATGCTGTTGTCACCGATACTGATGATGACCGGCTGTTCAAGCTCCTGCTCTATTTCAGCGCCGATCACAGGTATACCACTTATCTCTTTTATGGAAGGGTTTTTATCAAAGGCCCCCAAAACAGGTATACCCATATCCCGCAAGATATCGATGATCACTTTTGCATGTCCACTTGCGCCGTATAGGTACATGGTTGAATCAGTGGTATGGTGTTGTGCAAAGGTAAGAATTCTCAATTTCTCATCTCGAATGTAATGAGAAATCTGGAAACGTAGTTGCCTGAATTTTTATATAGGAGCCCCTACCCCAATAATTTTCAGATTTACAGGATTCTTATGAACGATTGATCTGCCCCTTTGAGGAGGGGAATTCCGCAGTTCGCCTTAGTAAGCTCTTCCTTCGTAGAACCGCTAACTGCTTTATTTCATCAGATTCTAATCAAAGGCATTAAAGCTTCTGTTGTCTCTTTAAGGAAGAGGCCCTTGACAGAGAAGTATGTAGGATAATACGCATTCCCGATTCCCCTCCTCGGAGGGGCAGGAGCAGGTTAATCTTTCACGAAGTTACTCCCTCTAAACCGCTCCATTGTAGCAACTCCCTCGGCACTAATTCCCTCCGACTTAAACACCTTCACGATCGTCATGAAGATGATCTTCACATCTAACAGGAAAGAAACATTGTCGACGTACCACACATCATAGCTAAACTTCTGCTCCCAGCTGATGGCGTTGCGGCCGTTGACCTGGGCCCAGCCGGTGATGCCGGGGCGCACTTCATGGCGGCGGCGCTGAATTTCATTGTAGAGGGGCAGATATTCCACCAGCAAAGGGCGCGGACCGATAAGTGACATATCTCCTTTGATTACGTTGAGCAGTTGCGGTACTTCGTCCAGGGAGGTCTTGCGTACAAAGGCGCCGATTGGCGTCAGGCGCTCAGCGTCTGATAACAGTTCGCCTCGCTCGTCGCGGCGGTCGTTCATTGTCTTATACTTAATCACCCGAAAGAGGCGGCCTTCCTTACCCGGGCGTGGCTGCAGGAAGAATGGTTTGCCGTCATTGGCAATCGCCAGCAACAGCGTGACCACCAGGAAAACGGGCAGCAGCACGATGAAAGCCACCAGGCTAAGTACAAAGTCGATCGGGCGCTTGAATAAACGGCTATATACCTTCATGTTGTTTTAAGTGGGATCTGTATTCCTGTAATAAAAGCTCCCAGAACTGGGTCTGTTCGTAACGCGCCACGATCATCTTGCGCGCCAGCGCCTGCATATGGGCATAAGCTGCTTTATCGGTAATCAAACGTTCCATCGCCGCATACAAAGCCTCCATCGACTTCGGCGGCACGATCAGGCCGTTCTCACCCTGACGTATGATCTCGTTGCAGCCATTGATATCGGTCACGATAGCGGGAAGACCGAAGCAACCAGCCTGCATGGGCACATTCGGAAAACCTTCGCGGTATGACGGGAAAGCCAGCACTTGGCTGATGGCTAAGTAAGGACGCACATCATTTTGGAAACCTACTGATAAGATAGCGGGGTTCTGCTTTATTTCCTGCAATACATCATCTGGGATGGGGTCAAGATCCTGTTCAAACGGCCCTACCAACAGTAACTTCAGGTGTGGATACTGTGGCTGCACTTTTACAAAGGCCTGTACCAGTTCCTGTACCCCTTTGTCCTTTACGAGCCGGCCTATAAAGACGAAGACAAAATCATCAGGATCTATACCTAAGGTAGCTTTCAGTTCCTGTAGTTTTGTTTCATCTAACTGCTCCCGGCTGAAGAAAGCGGTGTCAATGCCGTTACTGCTGCCGTTACCGATCACTTTCACTTTTTCAGGATCGCAGAAGCCGCTTTCCAAAATAAAGTTTTTGAGCACGGTTGAGTTGGGGTATACCTTGGTAGCGCAGGCGTAGGTAAGTTTCTCAACACCCTCTAATAGCCTCCGTGTCTTGCCTTGTGTTTCCATCAGCGGAAGTCCTGCCACTGTATGCAGTCGCACCGGAACACCCGCTAATTTAGCGCCCAACATGCCAATGATGCCCGCTTTCGGGGTATGGGAGTGCACTATAGAAGGCTTGTGTTTTTTGCAGAGGCGGTAAAATTTCCAAAGTGCTTTCAGGTCCTGCACCGGCGTTATCTTGCGCGTCATCCCAATCTCAATCAAAGGCGTTTCCTGCTCACGTACCACCGCTCCCGCCTCTGGCCCATTTGCAGATACCATGACCGGCTCAAAGCCTTTGGATCGCATATACGGTAACTGGCCTGTAATCAGTTTCTGAAGAGAAAGCGGTACCGTGGTGATGCGGATAAGTACTGGGGGCATGGGGTAAAATTTGTTTTCGGGTGCAAAGGTAACAAATTACCTCCCGGTTACATACTCATAAATACCTAGCATACTCAAGCTTCGCATTCCATATTGCTGCTCTTGCTTTTTATAATGCTCGATGATTACTTTCAAATCCGCCATGCTGCGCTCAGGGTAGCTGCCGAAGTTATGCGGATGCCACCAGAGGTGGTAGCATTCTTTGCGTTTGGCAGCTACGGTCATTTCAGAGAGAATGCGTTGTAGGCGCAGTTTATTTAGTATATCTCTTTTCCCATCAACTGGCCTCAAAAAGCGACTGGCAGGTATAGCCAAAGGAAAACCTTCTTTCAGTTTAAGGGAAGAGAGCGGGAAAGAGGTTCTTTTACCAAGGGGCAGGTAGGCATCGCCAGTTCGAAAGATGCGTTTCGACAATTTATCTTCCACTGTCTGTTCCCAAAACCAATCGCTTGTGTTAGAGCGAACAGTTTTAATGCCTTCGTCCAGACAAACCTTCAGATAAGCTTCATTAAACTGATTGCGAGGGAATACCAGCGATTGCAGTTCCATCCCTTGTCGAGCTGCTATACCTTGCGCTGCCTGCAGGTCCTGTCGGAACTGCTCTACCGTCTGTCCGACCTCCTGGCAGTAGTAATGTGCAAAGGTATGGGTGGCAATCTCCTGGTAAGGTGTCTGGTTAATCAGTTCAACTAACTCGGGCGCAAAAAAGTAATCCTGTAGACTACCATCCCTACCAAATTCCTCTTTAAGCCTGTAAGCTGACAGTTGATCGTTATGATACGAGGGCCGAAGTGCAGGTATAGCAGTTGTCCAATCGGTCCAGTCTTTCGCAAAAAGCATCCCTACGGTCGCCCAGGTCACCTTTATTTTTTGCTGCTCGAAAAGTGCCAGCATCTCAGGTATCACTCTGCGTGTGTTTTGGAAGTACTGCCTACGCTCTACTAAGGGTACTTTATCAAAAATTCCCCAATAGAGTTCAAAATCAAGGGAAATCGTGAAAACAGGTATATCGTTGATCATAACTCTTGTTAAAATTCTGCGCCTTGGCTAAGGAGGGGTTAAGGGTAGTCGGATCCCCCTCCCAAGAGGGGCAGGGATGGGTTTTAGACCTTAAGATATAGCCGGAGAAGCGTAGCCCTCCAACCGCTCCTGCTCCTCCATCTTCTTCTTTTTCAACTGAAACAAGGCAATCTTCTTCTTTTTCTTATACTCTAGAAAAGAGATGATTACAAAGAATAGAAAATACATTACCATGCTCTTCTGCCGCATAGCAATCCCCAAATTCGACATCACAAATGACAGCGCGATAGAAGAAGAGATGAAGATCACTAGGCTCATCTTCACCAAAGAGGTAGATTTTTTTAAGAAACGAATAAAATCTTTATCAACTAATTTCCAAGCGAGTATAACATAAAGCAGATTTTCGAAAGAGACAAATAGGCCAAGTGCCCCAGGTGCATCCACAAAGAGGGGACGGAACCAGAAGGTGAAAAGTTTAAGTGGTAGGGGATAGCTGGTTATATCTACTCCAGAACCAGCACTTTGCAGTCTACCTGCCTGTACTTGAGAGAAATCTTGAAAACTTCCAACCACATCCTCTTCATTGATATTTGCCATAGCTAATATTTGATCAGACATGACAAAAATACCCCCGGCAAACGCGCAATAAACTAATATCTTCTGATAGAGGGGCACTTTCTCGCGACCCGTGAAATATCCTATCACAGCTCCAATACCCAAAAACATAAACATGTGCGGTCTTACCATATAGACAATAGTGGAGCCTAACACAAGGGCAAAAAATCGTTTTTGGGGAAAGCGCATGCCATAAGCAAATAACCCTATACCCATAAATATAATAGCACCTTTACCTAGAGAAGCTGTCCAGAAGTGCATGTTTGGCAAAAAGAGCAAGACGATTAATAAATCATATCCCCAAAGTTGAAGCTTCAGTTTTAAATTTTCTAGAAAAAAAATATAGAAATGAATAAATCCAATATAGCCAAACCAAGCGAATAGAAGCATAGTCATTTCATAACTAAATCCAAGAGTATTAGTAAATGGATAAGCTACAAACTCAATAAAGCGTGTACCGGATACTAGTAACTCGGTCCATTCTCCAGGATACTCCGCTGACCTGACAAAGTAATTTTTCGAATCAGATCGATTAAAGACTGTGTAGGTATAATAAACACCCCAAAATAGCAGATGATAAAAGTATAGCTTGTTCATCAATGCTATCGAAAAGAAAGAAAACTTCTTTTGATAAGATTTCAGAAGAGGCTGATTTAAAAAATAAAATACAAAAATTAGAATAACCGCTCCGACCATCTTCTACTAAAACAACTCCATGTCACCAATTGCATATCCCCAGTTTTCTTGTTTACTCAATTCAGCAAATACCTTCTCTTGCAAATTAACATTGCGCAATGTCACAATAGGCCCTTTATCTATAACGGGTATAATTCCCATGCCAGGATAAACACTTCGTACTAATTGAAAGTGCCTGCCAGAAGCGGAAGCTAAAAAACATGCTTTATTAAGCTTTTGAAAAGTACGTGATAACTCTTTATTCGCCTCTTTATTAAACTTTTGCTTATCAACTAGTAAATCAACAATCCGCAATTCTTGTCCAAAACTATGTGACTTAAAGCGAAAGAACAGTACGTAGGACTGATAGTCCGAAAGGTAATAATAATCGAATAAAGGGTTATCCTGGTAACGCCATTGAATATAAACCGGGCTCAGAAGTGTTTGTACCTGATCTGCCAAATCAGAAGGATTTGACAGCTTGGGTAGTAGTTCTGCTAACTTAGTCCAATTTTGCTCAGGTAGTATTGGTAAGGAGTGATGCTTATAAGCCAATAGATTTACTTTCAGCTTTAAAGCCATTCGTCCCATCTCCTTCCACCCCATCTTCAAGTAACCTGGCTTACTACTATCATTAGGCGTATTGTATACAAGGTCTATACCTTGCATCTTTGCGTCCTTGAGCCCTTGCAGGGTCAGCTTTTTAAAGATGCCTTTCCCTTGAAATTCAGGATGAGTTGCTGTATCAACAGCCCTAATTGCCCGTAATACCTGCCCTTTATACTTCCATTGCCAACGAAGGAACGCCCTCACACCTACTACTTGTCCGTCAGCCTCAGCTATCAGCACTGGTGATACACCATGTGGGTTTTCCATGTGCTTCCAATTCCACAAGCGCTCTGACTTCTGTATTAGCCCTTCTCCCAGAGAAGATTTGAGTAGTTCTACAATAGCTGGTATATCAGCTTCTGTTCCTTTTCTTATTTGCATGGCTTTGCCTTCGTATAATTAACACACCCCTGCCCCTTTCAAGAGGAAGTCTAGTACAATAATATACCCCTTGGAAGGAAGCAGGAGTATGATATTCGTTCAAGAAGCTCCTCTTTGGAAAGGGGAAAGAGTAGATTATTTTGTGTTCTCCCTCTCCTTTTTCAAATACAAATATAGATCTTCCAGTTGCTTCGCCATCTTATTGATACTGAAATCGGCCTGTACCCGCTTGCGGGCTCCAGCTGCTAGAGCGACACACTGCTCCTGGTTTTGGATCAGCTGCACGCCATAGTCGATAAGCTTGGTATAATTGTCTACTTCGCACAGTAAGCCGCTTTTCCCATGCTCGACAACCTCTCCTACACCGCCTGCCTTGGTACTGATCACGGCACAGCTACAACTCATGGCTTCCAGTAAAGCGATTGGTAAGCCTTCGAAGATGGAGGACATCATGTAAATATCCATCATACTAAAGTAAGGCTTCACATCAGTTTTGAGGCCTGGCATATGCAAGCGCTCCTCTATACCCAAAGCTTTTCTCTTGGCTAGCAGCTCTTCTTTCAGTGGTCCATCCCCAACGAGAATGAAATGTGCTTCGGGTATTCTTTTCAGTATAGCAGCAGCGATCTCCATCCACACATCCAGGCGCTTCTGAAAACGGAAGACAGATACGGTTCCAATTACATGGGCATTAATAGGTATACCCAACTGCTGCCGTATCTGCAGGCCCGCCTGCTCGTCCCGATCAAAGTGTACTGTATTAACACCATTTAAAATGTTGAGCAGATATGGCTGTTGTGCTTTTCCATTGATCCTGGTTCCCTGCATAGCAGGCAGAGCAAGCTCGCGGAATTTTGTACCGGCATTTTTTCGGATAGATTTCTGCACGTCATCCGATACCGCCACTGCGGCGTTCTGCCAGCCAAAGCTAAATTTATTCAGCCAGTACGTGATCTTATTATAACGCTCCCACTTGTTATGCTCAGTATAAACCACAGGCACACCTGTTTTCTTACCAACTAGCCTGGCAATCACGCCAGCCCAAGGTAAATGGCTATGGATTACATCAATCTGGTGTTCTTTCACATAGCGGCTGATATCCCCAACCCGCTGAAACATCTGCAGATTATTATTCGCCTTGAAGCACACGGCCCTAGCACCCTGTTCTTCAATAGCAGGCACCATTTGATCTTTCCAAGGCAGGAAGTAAGCAAAATGGAAATCGAATTGATCTCGATCGTGCACTTTAAGCGTTTCGGGCAGTAACATTTCAGCTCCACCTCTGCCCAATGATTTTATTAAGTGGAGGACTTTTACTTTATGATTATGCACGAAAATCTAGTTAACTTTTTTTTCAAAATTCTTCCTCGGAGCGGTTGGCTATGTAAAAATTAAGACAAACTGCCCCCAGCAATCACACTCATATAAGCCTTCTTAAATCTTGCCGCTATCTGAGAATTTAGATACTCGCTTATAACAAGTTGTTGTGCATTGCCTACTTTGTATCTTATATTCTCACTGCCAGCTAATACCTCATTAACAGCATTAATGAAACTAGATGTATCGTTCTTTTCAATTAACCATCCTGTCCTCTCGTTTACCACCTCACTGATACCTCCCACATTGTTTGCAATAACTGGTATTTGGCAGTACATCGCTTCTAGAATAACACCTGGTAATCCTTCAATTAAACTTGGCATCAAGAAAGCAGTGCCATGCTTTAAGACCTTCATTACATCATTCCGGTAGCCGGCAAAAAGTATGCGATTCTTACTTAATAAATTATTAGCTTTATTCTCCAATTCTGACCGTAAACGACCGTCCCCGATAATAATCAGAAAGACAGATGAATCTTTTTTGGCTATAGCCTCAAATATATTTAAAAGTGCTTCATGATTTTTCTCAGGCACCAAACTACCAATATTTACTAGTACCCTGTAATTCTTATAAATGGCCTGCAAATCCGTAGGTGGCTCGTGTGAAATTTCATATTCTTCTACACCTATTGGTATTGTTTTGATCTTAGAACTAGGAAAATCAAATGTCGCTTTAAAATCATTTTCACATAGCTTGCTCACTGAAACGACCGCATCTACTTTCTTTACAAGAAAGCGATTCAATAAATATTTGGGTTTCGAATCTATGAAATCACCCATTTTATTAGCATTCCTAAATACGATAGGAGTATCCCACTTGTAAAAGAGCTTACTAAGAATGGCAAATTTTAGTGTATCTCCAGCATTTGCCTGAATTAGATCCGGCCGTTCTCGTTTTATTATTTCGGCAAAAGCTCTCCAAGCTTTAAAGTCCCACAGCCTTTTATTTATTGGTCTATTCAAATGGCTTATCTTGCCCTTGAAGGGCAGATGTGAGGCTCCACTAAACACAGAAATCAGGTGTACATCTACACCTGATTTCTGCAAATGGTTTGAAAGTTGTGAGGCAAATATTTCGGCACCTCTAAGCTGAGGCTTTTGAACAAGTTGAATTATTTTCAAAGTTTAGTTTTTTGATAGTACTTCTATTTTGCTGATTGTTCTATCTAACTCATGAACCCATGTACCTGATTCTTGACTTTTACTTATTGCTCCAGACTTAAGCTTAAGCCTAAAATCTTCGTCACTTATCAGCCTATACATCTTGTTATATAAATCATCTACACTTCCTGCCTCATATAAAAGTACATTCTCATTGTCTTGGTATTTAATTGGAATTTCTCCCGCATTTGGAGCTATAGTTGCTTTGCCAGCAGCTAAGTATTCCCGAAGCTTTAGAGGAGAGTAATGAAATCCTTCAGCTGATTTAGCACTTACTAAAGCTACATCAAAAACTGAAACATAATCTGGGATGTCAGCAAAAGCCTGTTTACCAGCAAAAACTACAGAGTCCTGTAAAGAGAGTTCATTAACTAATGCTTCTATTTTAGCTTTTTCGGATCCCTCCCCAACTAATAAGAGACAAGCATGCTCGATCTTTCTCTGGAGCTGTGAAAATGCTTTTACAACTATATCAAGGCCATGAAAAGAGCGGAAACTACCGGTCCACCCAACAACCAATTTTCCATCTAGCTTGTAGCGGGAAACTAATTCTTTGTCTTTTGTCTTTGGTAAAAAAAGAAGACTATCCGCAGCCATGGGTGACACATACACCTTTGCTGGACTTACACCCATTTCGATTACTTTAGAACGTACTTCCTCAGATACACATGCCACTAAATCAGCTTTCTTCAAGGATGATGCTTCAACATGCTGCTCTAAGTATTTACCCCAAATTGGTCTTTTTACTCCCCACTTTTCTAACTCCCATACGACTGGAGCATGCACATAAATTATAAAAGGAACATTTAAACTCTCAGCTATTCGCTGTCCTGGTCCTGGGAATAGGTCATGCTGTTCCCAAACAAACTTAATGTCCGAACCTGGCTTATTCCAATCCCCATCATTTTCAAGCGGCCACTTTACTGGCTGCCTCCTGTATAGTAACCAATCCTTGATTCCTGTTTTAAAAACTGTGGGTATAATACCGGAATACCATTTAGTTTTTGTAAGATCAACCTTTCTCTCACCCTTCACAATTGGATAATGTAGAACTTCCTGAGGTGATGCTACTCTATCTGTAGTGGCAATCCAAGCTTTCCCATACTTCATCTCGGCTGCTGCTGCCCACCCAGCTACAGTTATCCAGAGAGCCTCCGCACCGTACCATGCCTCGCTGCTTCTCGGCATAATAAAAAGTGCTCCAGATGATTTCACTTTCACCATTATCTTAACGTATTAAAAGATTAGTCATGATTTAAAATAGCTACTAATTCGCTATCCATCCTGATATTCTTATAAGCATTCTCCTGCAACAAGCGCTTAAATTCTCTAAATTCAATATCCGGATCATGCTGCTTTTCTGAAGCAATAAAGTTTGTATTAATTTTTACATCTTTTAACTCATCACGATAACCATCTCCATAAGCAGTTTTAAAGAATGTAAAGCCAGTAATATATAGCTCTTTAAAATTAGAATTCATTAAGAATTGCAAGGCACTGAAACCTGTGGTAGGCCTAAATGCTCCGAATTTTGGTTTTATTTCATCATAATCTTTTTTTGGCAAGAGATAAGTTGTTTGCGCCTTTAAGTATTTTTTATAGAAATTAAAAACTGTTCGTCTGCCAAAATATCCAGGAATAGGATTGATTACATACTTTATCTCTAGCTCATTAAATAAGTTAAAGTTAAGAGGTCCTCCGCCTGAGAATTCATTCTCGAAAAAGCTATGAAATAATATATCTGTTCGAGTTCCAATATCATTCTGAAACCTACCGCTTTTGATAATATCAGGAGCCTTGTTTATCCGTACTATGAAGTCAAAACCATCTATGTACTTTCCATTATTAGTATTGTATGCTGAGCTAGCAGGTCCAACAACAGCAATTCTTTTATTAGTTAAAACACTTGAGTCAAATATTTTTAGATTTCGGCTCATTAGTAGCAGACCAATTACTGCATTACCAAGCTTATTTATAAAAGTCATATCGCTACAAGGTTACTGAATGATTCTATATAATTATTTGCAATTGACTTTAAATAAAAATTATTATATCCAAAAAACTCTAGACTATTGTCATTAGCAGCTTCGAAATCATTTATAGAATCACCAATAAACACTACATTGCTGTGTTCATATTTGAAATCTAAAAGCAAATTCTTAACAAGCTCTTTCTTAGGAGTTGGAGAACCCTGAATTGTAACAAAATATTTTGCTATATCTAGTCGCCCACAAATTTTATTTAACTCTCTACCATCAGATCCTGAGACAATATGCATTGGAACTTGTTGATGATATTTTTGTATAAATTTTAGCGAATCTTTTATTAAAAGCTTCTCGTCAATTAGTAGGTCCATCATAACTTCTGAGAATCGTGAAGCATACGACATTACTATTTCTTCAGTGATCGGCTCTTTCAGAATTTCTTCATAAAAGTATCGAAACTTCACGTAGCGTGATAAGCCACCATTCAACCGGTGAAAATCTAATAGTTGTTGAACCTGCTCCTTTGGAAAATTTGATAGCGTAACTTCAAATCCTTTATCTCTGATAGACATGGAATCCATTATTACTCCATCAAAATCCCATAGTATTGCTTTATATTTTGAAAAGTTTATCATATATAGCTTCTGCAATTATAAAATCATCCTCCCAGTCGATATCAAATGATTTTATCTTATCCTGTAGAAAAAGATAAGGTTTTGTTCCAATACGGTTCCTATAATTGGTATATACTTCGCGAGAAGTGATGAACATGGCATGATTGATCTCATAGAGCAATGGCAAGTCTTGAGTTCGAGGCCATTGCTTTTGACTGGAATCATAGTTTACACCCCTAGCATTACCATCCAATATGAAGTTCTGCAATGCACTTACTGTAATCAGAGAATCATATCCTAACTCAATCCTTTCGAAATAGTCATAGATAGCCATATCATATTCTTTTCCATCTATAAATGGAGTTGTCGTATGTCCCCAAATGATATGACTCTCACTAACGATTTCAGTCACATAGCTTATTAGGGCTGACAGAGGTGTCGTGTCCAAGCACAACTCCTCAGGTCTAATGATTATCTGAATTCTACTTCCTGTAGGATCAATTTTTTGAGCTATATCGACCGACAATTCATCATTAGTGGACAGTATGATAGAAGCTAAAGATTCACAGGCAAGTAACTGTCTTAGTTTTAGCTCTAGTATTCCACCTTCGATATTTGAAAATCTTCGCGTATTTTTCGACTTTACCCGCTGACTACCTTTTCTGGTAGGTAAGAAAAAACTAATATCCCTTTTCATGCCAGCAAGGAGTAGACAGATTTCACAACAACCGATTTATAGTTGGTTGGAGTCAAAGAAACTAAAGGTTTGCCTGTATGTTGAGCAAATGAGCTAAACAGAAATTCATTTTCATCTGTCAGGCTTTTTTCTTTTGGTGAAATGCTTGCCTGTATGTATCCGTCATATCCTGCCACATATACATTTTGAGCCCCAAGTTCTAATGCAGCTTGTAATGCAAGTGCTGTATGTGTATCGTTGAGTTTGTTACTAAACTCAATGCGCTCCAGCTCAAAGCTATTTGGTACAACTGCCTCAGGAATGTAAGTTCCCATTTCTCTTGGATAAGGGGGGAGGACACAACTGCCACTGAAGTTTCTAAAGTTCTGGAAAACTTTTTCTAATCTATGACCTTCATTGCCCACAAGACAGAAGACCTGATCTACATCCAGATCCTCATAAGAATTTGCATTCTTTGAGCTAGCATGGATAATACACACATTATCCAGATCAGCAATAAACTCTCTCAGCCCCTGAGCATGGTTAACAGCATTCGTACCTCCTCCTACTATTACAACACTATCGTACTTCTTCAATGATTTAAAGCAGGGCAGCTTGTAGTTGTCTTTCAACTTTTGCTTTTGGTTGTTTAGAGCTCTGATAATGCTGTTAAAAGAGTAGAAACGCTGTGTCACCCATTCCATTACATTTTTTTGAGGGAGCGAATTTGCACCAGAGACCATATAAGGCAGGTTAGTACCCCAGCCATAAGACTGCTGCAACTGAGTAAACTCATCTACAGTTTTACTGAGAGCATTAAAATCTACATCGAGTTCACCTTTAGCATTTAAAGCTGTCAATAGTAGCTCCGTCTTTAGGTTTCCAGCGCCTCGTCCCATTCCTGTTATTGTAGCATCCACAATCTCAACTCCATGCTCTATAGCGGTAAGCGTATTGATAATAGCCAATTCCAAGTTATTGTGTCCATGAAAACCAAGTTTGATGCTTGTCTTTTCCCGGATGAGATTGATAGTATCAACTACATCCTGTGGATAAACTCCACCAAAGGAATCCACCATATAAAAGTAGTCGGCTACATCATCTACTAATTTTAAATCCTCCAAAAACTCAGGAAACTCACGCCATTTGGACATGTACATAGTATTGAAACCTACTTCAAATCCCATGGCTTTGATCTTCTCAGCTAGTTTTAGTGCTCTGCCAAACTTCTGAGGATCTAATGCAATCCTTACCATGTCGATTATCCCTTTACAAGGCTTCAGCAAGTCATCAACATGCTCTGGTAGCACATTCTTTTCATCAAGGATAATCACTAACTTCTTATTAGATGCCTGCTTCGCTTGGCCTAGGATGTAGGAAGGGCAATAGAAATATTCTCCTAAATAATCCTTCATTGGGTTATTGCGGTACCCTATTTCAAGATAATCAACAGGAAGTTTGTTCATTGATTCCAAGTAAGTACTTACGAGCTCTTTACTGAAATCCCAATTTGTATAATAACCTCCATCACGGAGTGTACAGTCAAGTATTTTCATTAAATTAATTTTTATTCTAGCAATATTTTAGCAACAAATTTTATTTGTGTAAACTACATGATCACCTATATTAATTTTTTCTTTTATAGATACTTGTCTGGTTGAAGCATACACATACCGTTTGGGAACAAAGACCCACTTTAACCTATATAAAATTGAGCACATAGCTTTTAGTCCATATTTATTCAAGAAACTTTGCAACTCTAAATATTTTTTATAAAATGTTGCTACGCTTAAGGAATAGACTTCTGAAGTTAAAGACAATTTATATAAGTCCATAAATTCCTTATAGCTTAATGTTAAAGCTGCAATTTCAAGGTATTTGAAATGGTAAATAAGAAAAGGAAATTTGTAATAGCTTACGTTTTTATTAGCAAATATTTTTTCGAGTTTTAAATATAATTTGATACGTGATTCGATTCTTTTGAAATTAGTGTTAGTATTCGAAATGCGTACTTCATTTGATCTCCTTACATAAACATCAGCTTCTTTGGATGAGAATTTCATATATGTAGGTTTATTTAATAAAATTCTAACATGAAAATCTACATCTTGCCAACTTTCTGCATTTTCGTCAAACCTAAAACTCTTCAAAAAACTAGTTTTGAAGAATGTACTGTTTATTAACCATCCTTCTGATTCGATAAAAGCCTTTAGGTCATCTTTATGCTTAAGAGAACTCCAGTAATACAACCCTTCATAACTGTTACCATCAAAAATTAATGTTTGTTTTACAATGAAATCACAATTAGGATGCTCATTTATTAAATTTATACGGCCTTCCAAGCATTTATTACCTAATAAATCATCAGAGTCTAAAAACATGATGTAATCTCCGGTAGCCAGATCAACACCTTCATTTCTGCAAACACAAGCTCCTTTTAACTCACTTTTTCGATTCAGAACAATAAATCTAGCATCATCTCTAAGATGATCCCTTACAACAGCAAATGAATTGTCGTTAGAACCATCATCAATAATTATACATTCAAAGTTTTCATAACTTTGGTTTTGAACACTTTGAATTGTTTCAATAATTAACTTCTCTCTATTATATAAAGGAATTACTATACTTACCTTTGAATTACTATTCATCAAGTCTATACTCTAATAAATCATTAAGAATTCGTAAATCACTAACAATTCGATTCAATTAATCTTGCACTGAAATTATTGATTAACCCACTGAAAATTAAAAATCCTCTACCAGAATCCAAGGAATTTACTAAAGATGATTTGTTTAGAAAAATAATTCATCATCGTGTCTCAGTAGAGCAATATATTTTAAATATAAAATTGATAATTCTTATACTTCTTAATCTTTAAAGAAACATCACGCCAACAGTAAAAACTATCAATAGAATACTTCATTTTAAATTTCAGGAAATTGTACATTATAGTTTTAATATATAAAATATTAAATTGCCTTTTATTTAACTCACCTGTAAAGTATCTTAAAAGCATAATTTGTTTAAACTTATTAACATAATTTTTATCAGTTTTATCTATAATAGGTTTCTGAGGTCTATCATGAACAATTATAAAATCTGTTTTAATACAGATTTTATAATTGTTTTTAGTTACCCTAAAGACAAATTCATTATCCTCGCCATAATGATCAAAAGCTGGATGAAAATCACCAATCTCTTTAATTACTTCTGATTTAATTATCCAAGCTGCCGCATTAACAAAATTAGCGGAATATAGAGGCTTTAAATTACCTAAAACGGTATCACCCAACAAGTTAGGAGCATTTTCTGCCCTTACATATTTTTGGAAACCATAATCAAGGTTCCTTTCATCGCCTGCTAAGTGTATAGGGGAAATAATTCCGATTCTTTGTTCTAATTCAAACGAAGCCAATAGTTTCTTAAAAGAACCTTTATACAAATAGGCGTCTTGATTTAATAAAAAAATGTAATCGGCTCCATTTGACAAAGCTTTTCGTATACCAATGTTATTTGCTTTACCAAATCCAAGATTTATTTCAGATTGAATTAATTCTACTTCAGGATATCCTTTTTTGATAGCGTCTTGTGTACCATCGGTAGAGCCATTATCAATAACAATTGTTTTTAAAGTAATGTCTGCTGACTTCAAACTTGTGAAACATTTATCAACCCACTTTATTCCATTATACGTTACTATAATACAGTATACTAGCTTCATTTTTATTATGATAGTAAATGAGTTTTGTTATAACAACCCTGATAAAAACAAATGTAAAATAAGTGGTTAATTAATTCTAAGAGTTAGCTTTTGTTAACTCTATAAAATGTTTGAATATCTTGAAATATTCTTTTACATTTTAAACTTTTTGTATTATCAATAATTCTTTTAAGTAATAATTTATTTAGTCTCGCTTTTATATTTTTTACTGCAGGGTGTTTAAAGCCTAACGACAATATAATGAGATATTTAATTATATTATCGTTTTTAGTAGTTCTATTAATACTTGACCAAATACCACCACCATGTACTCTATATACTGCCCAATCACCAGTTAACCTCTTTATGAGGCCTTGTTTTGATAATAACAACAATAAAATATAATCCCCTATTGGAGAGTTTACAAATAAAGGGTCATTATAAATGTTAGGGATATTTCTAAACACAATTGTTGGTGTATGTATAAAATTCCCTAATGATAAATCAAAAATATCATAGGTAGTTTTGGTTTCATCTAATCTAGTCTTTGTTATATAATCATCTAAGATCTCCCCATTTCTGCTAATTTTAGTTCCATGAAAACATATAACATAGTTAGGATTACTTTCTAAAAAATCAACTTGCTTCTGCAACTTAAATGGATCAATCCAAAAATCATCACCCTCACAAAGTGCAACATATTTACCTTTTGCAACAGAAAGAGTTATCGCTGTTATTTTTTTTCCTTTAGAAAATTGGTTTTCTAACTGATAAATAGGCTTTACGATACCAGCATATTTTAATTCAAATTGCCTAACTATTTCTGTAGTTCCATCTGTAGAAGCATCGTCATGAATAATAATTTCAAAGCGAAAATTGGTTTGTTGAGAGATAAAACCATTAAGTGCATCTGCTATAAAATCCTTATGATTATATGTAATACAGCATATACTAACTAATGGCAAATCACTTTCTATTAATTGAGACTCCATAGATTAAATCCTTCGTGTCATATAAAATGATTCATTATCTATTGAAGCCTGATTTATAACGAAATTATTTTTCTCGTAAAAGCGTATAGCTCTTATATTTTGACGATTAACTTCAAGACTAATACTATAAAACTCTTTGTTTTTTGTATGTGTTATTGCAAGCTCGATCAAAAGCTGTCCAACTTTATATTTTCTATATTCTGTTAGTACACCAATAGAACTTATAAATGCCGTTTTAGCTTCAATATTATTCAAATAAATAGCAAGTAGCCCCACATCCTTTTTATTTATATTAGCAACAAATACTGTTGCTTTTGAAATTAATTTGTCACAATAATCGGATAAATTAACTTGTGAACTAATTTTAGGGATATAGGATTTGTCAATTTGTTGTAATAGTTTCAATAGCCGTTTCCTTGATTGACTATTATGTTTTAAACAAATTATATCTATGGACTTTAATCGCTCCACTGTTAGATCAAATTATATCTTTTTAAAAATTGCTTTATAGTTTCCCTATCATTGAACATCATAACATCTAAGATTGATAGGTTTGATATAAAATTATCTCCAAACTGTTGATAAATAATTTGTTCAGATTTAATGAATGACAGTGCTATTCCTTCTTTGAGAAACCTGCTTTTATTATATAACTCTATACCACCAATAGCATTAATGTAATGTTTTGCTCCTAAAGCCTTACACGTTGCTATAACCCTTTCTTCTCCCTTCAAGCCATTTTCAATATCAATTCTTGAAGAAACTATCAACTCAGAATCTAAATCAATATACTCTCTTATAACTTTTAAAGAATGAAATATAAAATTAAATAGATTTCTATCTTGGTGTTTCACACATTTTTCAATTACTGGAAAAGCATCAGAAAAATATGGTGCTTTCCTGTAAGAAGATTCTAACCTCCTCAGCAACTTCTCAGATTCTGATATGTAAACATCACCCAAACACCTATCGACAATATTTAAATAATCAGAGTCTTTCTTTAATGGTAATGAAAAAAGTTGGTCTTTCCCTCCTTGCAAATATCTATTACGTTGCACCCATCCTTTCTTTGAAAATTCAATATTGTCGTACACGACAAAAGTATCTACAGCATTCATTAACTGAAAATACCCTATGTAAGGTAGAAAATAGGGCTGCATTATTGCTACGCGCATTCTTTCTAATCTTTAGTATTGTCAACTATCTCTTTAAGTGCTAAGAAATTTTTAACAGCTGTTGATTTTACCTTAGGCATTACATGTTCTAAGTGTTGCTTATATGTCTCTCTATTTTTCCAACACATTATTACCTTGGCAATCATATCGCCAACTTGAGCAGGATCTGCGACATATTTTTCAGCCTGTGCAACTTTAGCAAAACCTAACAGCTTATGAGCCTTTGGTTCATGTCCATAATCTATAACTACTGTAGGAACGCACTGAGAAAGACCTGCTACAGCTGCATGAACTCTTCCACTAACAAGCATATCAAAATTTCCTATAATAGCCTTTGTTGTCCAAGTATCATAGATATTATTTAAAACAAAGAAATCTTGTGATATACCTCTTTTTATTAATACCTCCTCCAATTGTTTTGCCACAGGATAATCCCTACCATGAGTAAGTTTAAATGGTGCAGGAGGAACATCAAATCCATTAGAATGAGACATTAAACAAACACTGACGTTTAACTTCTCTGTAAGATACTCTACTACTTCGGCAAAAAGAATGTATTCTTCATTTTCTCGCGGCCATTTATCAAAAGGTCCTGTCAAAAAGTTCCAGCCACATAATACAAAGCCAACTATTGGTTTTTCTCTGCCGCTTAAACCTTCTTCTTTTAGTAGATTTGTAATTTCCTCGCCAGAGTTAGGTTCAAACAAAAACGCAGGACAAGCTAAGCTTTTAACTTTAGATACATTAAAGCCTTCTTCTGTTAAAAGATCTATACTAACTGCTTCACGATTCGTGACTAGATCAAAATTTTCGAATACTTCTTTTGCAAAAGCTAATGTCTCTTGATTTTTAAAAGGTCCAGGTGAGCCTGCAATCATTGCTACTGGCTTGCCTAGAAGCTGTGCGACTCTGTCCTTATAAAGCCCTACCAAAAACCTATCCTTACCAAGAAAATTGGCATTATCTCCCCATATATCTCCACTAAAATCTATTACTAAATCACTATTTAAAACTTCTTCTATAAATGGAGTACTTTTAGGAAGGTAGCCCGTTTTATTATAGGTTAGTGCAGCACCATATTCTAATAAAGCAGTATTTAAATCGCTTTCATCCCACGCATAGTACCAATTCATTGGCAAGCATTTTAACCCTTCTCTTTCACAAAAATCATCAGACATTTGGAAAGTGGTGCTTATTTCGGCACCCACAAAAGTCTTATGTAATTCACGTATGAAAGGCTCAATTATGTAGAAATTACCAATGTTACCATATTCCATTCTTCCCCAGTGAAGGGTACACTGCCCTATAAGTAAAATTTTCATATTTATATATTTAAATTCTATGCTCTATTTACTGTTCTACAAATTAGATGAACTTCTTCTTCCGTTAAATCAAAATATAAAGGTAAACATATAATCCTTTTAGAAATATCTTCGGAAACAGGCATTTCTACTTTTCCTATGTATGGTAATTTATTAAGTGTAGGATAGAAGTATCTCCTAGGAAAGATTTCATTTCTATTAAGTATCTCAATTAGAACTAATAACTTCTCTTCTGATTCTATAATGACTGGATAGTAAGAGTAATTGTAATCAGTGTTTTTTTGTAATGATGGCCTCATAAATTCCTTTGGAAGACATGCATCATAAATCCTTGAAAGCTCTTTTCTCTTCTTTATAATATTACCTACGCTTTTTAAATTAGCTAAACCCATAGCCGCATGAAACTCTGAGTTTTTACCATTAATTCCCACACAATTAAAACTTACAGGACCTGAATGACCAAAATTACGCATGTACGCAATTCGTTCTAAAACGCTACTATCTTTCGTAAAAACAGCACCTCCTTCAATAGTATGATACAATTTTGTTGCATGAAAACTGGTAGTACTTACATCTCCATATTCAAAAACTGATTTTCCTTTATATTTGGTACCGAAACAATGAGCCGCATCATAAATAACTTTTAACCCATGTTTCTCTGCGATAATTTGTATAGCATCAATATCACAAGGATTTCCAAAACAATGAGTTGCTAGAATTGCAGATGTACTAGGTGTAATTGCAGACTCAATTGCTAATGGATCAATATTTAATGTATTTTTATCTATGTCTACAAACACAGGTTTACAACCTTCCCATACTATTGAACTTGTAGTTGCTACATAACTAAAAGGTGTCGTGATAATTTCACCTTTTAAACCTAAAGCTTTTATTGCTAATTGTATAGCTATAGTGCCATTAGTTACAAAAAGCAAATGCGGTAGATTTAAATGCTCTTTTAACTTTAACTCTAATTCGTTAACTAATGGTCCATTATTTGTAAGCCATTGGCGTTTCCAAATTTGCTTTACG
The DNA here is from genome assembly GCF_030546575.1 of Pontibacter coccineus. Taxonomy (GTDB): domain Bacteria; phylum Bacteroidota; class Bacteroidia; order Cytophagales; family Hymenobacteraceae; genus Pontibacter; species Pontibacter coccineus. Next base: position 378,128 of record NZ_JAUOTN010000003.1, on the reverse strand, counting down.
AATACATCATACTCCTCAATAGGAGGCAAAAACGGTTTTGTAACAGGTATCATTTTTTTAAAACAAGTTGTTTAAAATCGATAATTGCTGGAATACTAGAGATATAGCTAATGACTAAATACATAGTGAAATACACAATACCTAAAGTAGAAATCCTAAACAAGTCATGTAAGAAAATATTATTAAAAACATAATTATCAAGACTCCAAACAGTAGTTCCAGTTACTAATGCTATTATTATTTCTGGTATAAGATCTTTAAATTGATCAATTATCGGGTAATTAATTAATTTACCACTATACCAAGAGTTGATAAATAGTGAAACTGAAGAGGAAATAAGTTGAAAGTAGAGCAACCCATAAATTCCAAAAGGGATGGCACAGGCTATACCAATAGTGATAATGATTTTCTTAATTATTTCTAACTTAAGATGTAAATCACTTCTTCCTTTAACATTTAAAATATTTAAATTATAAGAATGGATCGGATACATAATACCTACAGCACACAATATTTGAAAGTAAGGAACTGCAGGCATCCACTTTTCACCTATTAAAACACGAAAAAGTGGTTCGGCTACTACAGCTAAATAAATCATTGTAGGTGCTAACCAAAAGACTACTTGTTGCATTAATCTTCTGTAAACTTCTTTCAGTTTAATATTGTCATTTTGGATTGAGGAAAATAACGGATAAGTTACTTTGTTTAACGCAGAGGATATGTTCTTAACAGGCAACATTTTAAGTGATTGTGCTCTTGTATAAAAACCTAATTGAGCTGCGGAAAAAAATTTACCTATTATTAAATTATATATGTTGCTATAAACAGTATCTAATATACCAGACAAAGTTAGCTTATAACCAAAATTGAAATGATATTTAAACTTTTCTATATCAAATATTAAGCTTGGATACCAACCACTCCGTACCCACAATTGTATTGTAGAAATAAGTGACTGAAATAAATTCATAAAAACTAAACTCCATACACCATAACCGGTATAAGCCAATGCAACACCTATACAACCACTGCAAATAATAGATGGAATTTGTATTGTCATCTGAATCTTGAAATTCATTTCCTTTGTCAATTTGGTGCGCTGTACGCTAGCAAAGGCATTAATAATGAATGATAAAGTATAGATCTGCACAATACTTTCAAGTATTGGTTGCTCATAAAATGCAGCAATATAAGGAGAACTAAAAAATAAGATAATATAAATAATGATGCTACTTACGAGATTAATAAAAAAGACCGTTGAATAATCACGTTCATCTGGTTGGGGAGTTCTTATTAAAGAAGAGGTGAGCCCGCTATCAATTAAGCTTGATCCTATTCCTATGAAGATAGAAAGCATACCTATCAAGCCGAATTCAGCAGGCATTAGCGACCTTGCAAGCAAAACCGAAACAAAGAAATTAATAAATTGCACACCAAATTGCTGACTAAACGTCCAAAATAGTGCCGATAAGGTTTTTTGTTTTAAGCTCAAAATTAAATATTATTCTTACTACCCCTTTATTGCTTTTAGCAGGTACTCGCCGTATCCGCTTTTGCGCAGCGGCTCCGCTGCGGCCTTTAGCTGCTCATCGTTGATGAAGCCCATGCGCCAGGCCACTTCTTCTATACACCCGATCTTGAGGCCCTGCCGCTCCTCGATCACCTGCACGAAGGTGGCCGCCTGCATCAGCGACTGGATCGTGCCCGTGTCGAGCCAGGCCGTGCCGCGGTTGAGCACGCCTACCTTCAGCTTTCCCCTTCGCAGGTACTCGCGGTTGACGTCCGTGATCTCGTACTCGCCCCGCGGGCTGGGCTCCAGGCCTTTGGCGATCTCTACTACCTCGTTGTCATAGAAATAGAGTCCCGGCACGGCGTAGCTACTTTTTGGTACACTCGGCTTCTCCTCAATCGAGACAGCCTTGCCCTGCTCGTCGAACTCCACCACGCCGTAGCGCTCGGGGTCCTGGACGTGGTAGGCGTAAACTACGCCCCCGTCCGGGTCGGCGTTGGCCTGCAGCAGTTTGCTCATCCCGGCCCCGTAGAAGATGTTGTCGCCCAGCACCAGGGCTACTTTATCATCCCCGATGAACTCCTCACCGAGCACGAAGGCCTGCGCCAGCCCGTTGGGCACCTCCTGCACCTTGTACTCAAAGCGGCAACCGATGCGGCTTCCGTCCCCCAAGAGGCGCTCGAACATCGGCAGATCGTGCGGCGTGGAGATGATCAGGATCTCCCGGATGCCCGCCAGCATCAAAGTGGAGAGCGGGTAGTAGATCATGGGCTTGTCGTAGACGGGCATGAGCTGCTTGCTCACGGCCAGCGTCAGGGGGTGCAGGCGCGTGCCGGAGCCCCCGGCCAGGATGATGCCTTTCATTTGTTTTCTTTTTGGTGTTTTACGTTATACTTACTGTGTCGCTTCGGCGGCAAAGGTATGCAATCTTTTGCTCTCACCCTCCCGGCCTGGGAATCTGACCACGTTTCAGCGGGCGCCCCTTATCACCGCCCTTGCCTGCGCGAAGAGGGGGCTCTCGCGGTCCTTTGCGGACACGATCAGCTCTGCCGGGTCAATCCCCCAGTCGATGCCCAGCTCCGGGTCGCTGTAGAGGAGGCTGCCCTCGCTCTCTTTGTTGTAGTAGTTGTCGCACTTGTAGAAGAACTCGGCCTCCCGGCTCAGCACCGCAAAGCCGTGGGCGAAGCCGCGCGGGATGAAAAGCTGCAGCCGGTTTTCGGCGCTGAGCACCACCGAGAAGTGCTTCCCGAAGGAGGGCGAATCCGGCCGCAGGTCCACGGCCACGTCAATCACCTCACCCCGCAGCACCCGCACCAGCTTGGCCTGCGCGTGCTCCCCGCGCTGGAAATGGAGCCCCCGCAGCACCCCGTAGGTGGAGAGGGACTGGTTGTCCTGCACAAAACGCACTTCTTTTCCCACCAGGGTGTTGAACTTCTCCTCGTTGAAGCTTTCAAAGAAGTTGCCCCGCTCGTCTGCGAAGACGGCCGGCTCCAGCAGCTGGCAGTCCCCCAGGTATGTCTCTATCACTTTCATGTCTCTTCTCTTCCCTTATCTTTCCCCGTACTGCTGGGCGTAATACTGCTGGTAGTGGCCCGAGGTGACCTCCTCCAGCCAGGTCCCGTTTTCCAGGTACCAGTCCACAGTCTTCCTTAGGCCCTGCTCGAAGGTGACCGAAGGCTCCCAGCCCAAATCCTCCATTAGCTTGGAGGAGTCGATGGCGTAGCGGGCGTCGTGGCCGGCGCGGTCTTTCACAAAGGTGATCAGCTTCCGCGACTCTCCCAGCTCGCGGCCCAGCTTCTCGTCCATCACGTCGCACAGGAGCTCGATCAGATCCAGGTTGCGCCACTCGTTCACACCCCCCACGTTGTAGGTCTCCCCCACCTTTCCGCGGTGGAAGATCGCGTCAATGGCCCTGGCGTGGTCTAACACGTAAAGCCAGTCGCGCACGTTCTCCCCCTTGCCGTAGACGGGCACGGGCCTGCCTTCCTTGATGTTGTGGATGGCGAGCGGGATGAGCTTCTCGGGGAAGTGGTTGGGCCCGTAGTTGTTGGAGCAGTTGGAGAGTTTGATGGGCAGGCCATAGGTGTGGTGCCAGGCCCGGACGAAGTGGTCCGAGGCCGCTTTCGATGCAGAGTAGGGCGAGCGCGGGTCGTAGGGGGTCTCTTCTGTGAAGAGCCCCTCTGCGCCCAGCGAGCCGTACACCTCGTCAGTGGAGACGTGGTAGAAGAGCTTGCCCGCGTAGTCGCCATTCCAGCTGCGTCGGCAGGCCTCCAAAAGGTTGACCGTGCCCATCACGTTGGTCTGCACGAAGGCCATGGGTCCTGCGATGGAGCGGTCCACGTGCGACTCGGCCGCCAGGTGCACCACCGCGTCAAAGTGGTGCTCAGCGAAGAGCCGCTCCAGAAAGGAAGCGTCCGTGATGTCGCCCTTCAAAAAGGTGTAGTTCCCCTTCTCCTCCACGTCCCGCAGGTTCTGCAGGTTGCCCGCATAGGTGAGCGTGTCGAGGTTGAAAATGTTATAGGTGGGGTAGGACTCCACAAAAAGCCGCACCACGTGCGAGCCGATGAAGCCGGCACCACCAGTGATCAGTAAATTCATATTGTTAAATTTTTCTCATGGTAGTTTGTTCAACCAACCCTAACCCCGCCTTTTTGAGGAGGGCAATTACTGAACTACAGTGCTGTTTCGCTTATACCAGTTGAAAGCTATATCTAAACCTTCCGCCACAGAAAATTGAGGATTGTAGTCTATTAGTTGGTTTGCCTTGCTGATGTCCGCCAAACTGTGACGCACATCACCTTGTCGCTCTTCCCGATACTCCGGGTTAAGTTCTATTCCTGCGGTTTCAGTTATTCTTTGCCATAGTTGGTTCAGGGTAGTACGCTCGCCATATGCAATGTTTACCACCTCATGCTTGTCTATTTTTCCAGCTAGCAGGGCTTTGATGTTTGCTTGTACCGCATTCTCAACAAAAGTAAAGTCACGGCTCGTATCCCCGTCCCCGTTAATATAAGGCTGCTTGTTCTCAATTGCTGCCTCAATAAGGAGTGGAATCACTGCTGCATATGGTCCTTTTGGATTCTGCCTCGGTCCGAACACATTAAAGTAGCGCAGACCTATTGTGTGAAAATTATAAGTCTTGGAGAAGACACTTGCATAAAGTTCGTTCACGTATTTGGTCACGGCGTACGGAGACAGCGGATTGCCAATTTGGCTCTCAATTTTAGGTAGACCCGGGTGGTCACCGTAAGTACTAGAGCTTGCAGCATAGATAAAGTTTTCTACTCTTGCATCTCTTGCCGCTACCAGCATGTTCAGAAAACCGCTTACGTTTACTTCATTACTCGTTATTGGGTCGTTAATGGAGCGGGGTACCGAGCCTAGTGCAGCTTGATGCGACACATAGTTTATACCTTCCAGCGCTCTTTTGCAGGTTTCCAGATCCCGGATATCACCTTCTATTAGTTCAAAAGCCGGCTTGCTTTTGAATTCTTCAATATTTGCTATAGAACCGGTAGAAAAGTTATCAAGTACACGCACTTTTCCTGCCCCAAACTTGAGTAGGTATTCGACGATATTAGAGCCGATGAAGCCTGCTCCGCCTGTAATGAGGAAGCTATTTTGGCTTAGATCTGTCGTGTGATATTTAGTATCGTACACTATTAATTAGTTAAAAGTTAAAAGTGATGAGTTAAGAGTTTTATTACCTTCAAACAATTAACCACCCCTAGTCCCTCCGATGAAGGGAATTTTAGACTCAGTTAGTTTACCTACAATCGGGCATCAGACAATTCCTTAGGCAATACGCCTTTCACGTCGTAGATAACGGCTTTTTCTCTACAGAGTTTGCTTAAGTTCATTGACTTAAACTCATCGTGAGATACGGCTAAGATAATGGCATCGCAATCAGTTACACCATTCAATTCTTTAACAGAATCCCAACCATACTCATGCTTCACTTCCGCTGGCTCAGCCCATGGGTCGTAGATCGTGATATTGGTATCGTAATCTTTGAGCGTGCGCAGGATGTCTACTACTTTAGTATTGCGCACGTCCGGGCAGTTCTCCTTAAATGTTATGCCGAGCACCAGGATTTTTGCCCCCTTCACAGGTATATCCTTTTTCACCATCAACTTAATCACTTCATGGGCTACATACTCTCCCATACCGTCATTTAATCGGCGACCAGCCAAAATAATCTCCGGGTGATAACCTGCTTCCTGGGCTTTTTGTGCCAGGTAATAAGGATCTACGCCGATGCAGTGCCCTCCTACTAATCCAGGTTTGAATTTGAGAAAATTCCATTTCGTTCCGGCTGCTTCCAACACCTCATCAGTATCAATACCCAGGCGATTGAAAATCTTGGCAAGTTCGTTCACGAAGGCAATGTTAATATCGCGCTGCGCATTCTCAATTACCTTTGCTGCTTCTGCTACTTTGATGGAAGCTGCCTTGTGAGTTCCGGCTGTGATCACTGTTCTATACAGTTGATCCACTTTCTCAGCAGCTTCAGGAGTAGAACCGGAAGTGATCTTTAGTATTTTAGCAACAGTATGCTCCTTATCTCCCGGGTTAATGCGCTCAGGAGAATAGCCTGCAAAAAAGTCTACATTAAACTTTAGCCCAGACATACGCTCCAGTACCGGCACACATTCTTCTTCTGTTACACCAGGGTAAACAGTAGATTCATAGATCACTGTATCTCCGCGCTTTAGTACCTTCCCTACAGTCTCACTCGCTTTGTAGAGCGGAGTAAGGTCGGGGCGGTTGTTTTTATCCACTGGGGTAGGCACAGTGACGATGTAATAATTACAGGATTCAATGTCTGTCAGGTTATTGGAGCAATACAAACCTATCTGTCCATTAGAGCTTGAAGTTAAAACTGATTTTAAATAATCATTTTCAATCTCTAAAGTGCGATCATACCCATCATTCAACTCTTGCACCCGACCCTCGTTTATATCGAATCCGACAGTAGAGAATTTCTTAGCAAATTCAACGGCTAGTGGTAAACCTACATACCCCAAACCGATTACGGCAATTTTGGCATTTTTTATAGCTGTCATCTCTGTAACTGACATTTCTTTATGTTCGTTTTTCTTTGTATGCTCTAATTTATTGGGTTCATTTAACACACCCCTGTTTTTAGGGGAGGGCTGGGGTGGGGTTTTATCCCTTCACCAACTTCCTCAACTTACTCCCCAGACCCTTCGACTCTTCTTCATAATAGTTACCATACCCATAGCCGTAACCATATGAATAACCATAACTATTGCTCTTTTTAGCATCATTGAGCACAATCATCAGATGCTTGAGCTTACGTGACTTATATAGGTCATCTACAATTTGTAGCTGTTTTTTATGCGTGTAGTTATAGCGTACTATGTATAAACTCGAATCGATATAGGGCGCTAATGCTAAGGTATCAGCCACTTGCCCAACAGGTGATGAATCTAGGATGATATAGTCAAATGCATTCTTGAGTTCTTCAATTAGCATTCCAATCTTCGGCAACAACATCAGTTCTGCAGGATTTGGTGGAATAGGCCCTGAGCCGATGATAGCTAAATCTGGCATCTCGGGTGCAAACTGAATCATATCCTCAATCTGAACGCTGTCTGAGATCAGGTAATTGGTAATGCCAATATTGTTTGGCAAGTTCACCCCTTGTGTCAACTTAGGCTTCCTTAAGTCAAAACCCAGTACAACTACTTTTTTACCAGTCATCCCCAAACTGGCAGCCAGGTTCAAGCTGAAAAAGGTTTTACCTTCTCCGCTCATGCTGGAAGTTACTAGAATCACCTTATTTTCTTTGCCTCCTGCAGCAAATTGCATATTTGCACGCAATAAACGGAAAAGCTCAGCACTGGAACTACGGCTCTCCTGGCTGATAACCAACATTTGACCAGAATCATTATGTCCGATTTCACCAAGGATGGGTGTAGATGTAGCCTTCTCAACTTCACGCACCTCCTGTATCGTATCGTTCAGCATATCGCGCAGGAATATACCTGCGAACGGTATAGCGAGTCCGGCTAACAAAGCCATTAGGTATATGTTGGTGGATTGAGGCTCAATGGGGCTTCCACTGGCCGCTGCCGGATCAAGAACACGGGAATTGGAGGGCGTAATAGCCTGTGACAAGGCGGCCTCTTCACGCTTTTGGAGTAGGTAGAGGTACAAACCCTCTTTGATACCCTGCTGTCGCTCAATTTCGGTGAGCTCGCGCTTCATGGAGGGTACTTGTCGAACCTGAGATTCAAACTGCCGGGCGCTGGCTTGTAGGTTCCGGCGCACTACCAATAAGCCTTCTCTGATATTTCGAATATTTTCCAGAATATTCAAACGCAGAATTTCCAGCTGCTCGTTTACATTACGCAGTACCGGATTGCTTTCCGTAACAGAACGTCCCAGGCGCCGACGCTGGTTTTGCAGGACGTTGAAGTTAGCAATTAGCCCTCCTAAGGTTGGGTCAGCAATATCAAGGCTGGTTGGAACCAGTTCATATTTATTTTCTTCCTGTTGGAGGTAAGATTCAACTGACTTTAATATTTCGAGCTTAACTTCATTCTCTGTGATCTGCTGGTTGTAAGCATGTGCAGTACTTTGATATATCCCTCCACTGGCAGCAGGATCTATCAATTTGTTATCCTGCATATAGCGCTCTACATCCTTCTCAACATCTGTCAGCTCCCGGGTGAGGTATACTAAACGGTCATCAATAAACTGTATGGTCTTCGAAACAGCCAGGTTCTTTTCATTGATTGTTTCACGATTATATACTTCAATCAGCTTGTTCAGAATGTCTTTCCCTTTGGCTGGTACGGGGTCTGTTAGGCTGAGTTCCATTACCGTAGCGTACTCGTTCACGCTTTTCACCCCCAGCTGTTTGCTGTAGCTGTTCGCCAGCTTACCGAGGTTATTAAAACGCACTAATACACGACGACCCCTATCATTGGTGATATCCGAATCTGCCACAATAGTAAAAGTCCCGTAATGTTTCTTTATCTGCTCACCGAACTTGTGGGTGGAGACTTTGTTCTCGCCTTCATAAATACTGAAAGTGTTGTTATCTTCTACTTCTACCACAAAGCTCTTACCAAGCCCTGCTGAGTCAAGTTGTGCAATAACCGCCTTAATTGGGCTTCGCCCACCGTATAACTCTGGTGACTTGATCCGTCCTTCGCCAAAATACGACACTTCCATTCCCAACTCCGTTAGTACGCGCTCCATCAAGCCTTTCGACTTGATGACCAGCACCTCGTTTGAGAAAGACTTGTTCGATTTCAATAGACCCATGTCGCCAAACACGCCACTATTCGCCAGGTCAGCGCCACTTTCATCTTTGATGAGAATAGTAGCCTTCACACTATAAACCGGGGTAGAATAACGCAGGTAAAGGTGTGCCGCGGTGAGAGCAATGGCTCCACCGATCACAAAGAGGTACCAATAGCGAAGGTACCGCATGACCAGTCCCTTTATATCTAAAGACTCAGAATTATCTTCCTGAAAATCGAGTTCGGACATTGTATAGAAGGAAGCGTTATATTATTTTAACAATTGGTAGAGTACCCAGGCTGAAGACACAATGCCTGCTGCAAAGCCCCAGTTACGGCGGATAAAGCTGGTACCTGTTACCTTAGCCTTATCTGGCTCAACATACACAATGTCATTCTGCTGCAAATAAAAGTAAGGCGAAGTAAGCGTTTCCTTACTATTGAGGTTTAAGCGAGCCATAGTACGTTCACCATTTTGCTCTCTGATCACCAGCACGTTTTCCATCTTGCCGTATATTGAAATGCCGCCTGCCATTGCCAGTCCTTCAAGGAGGTTCACATCCTCGTTGTCGGCTGGAACTTCTACTACTGAAGGTCCGGTCTCGCCCATCATGGTAAACCTGAAATTTTGCAACCTTACTTTTACGATTGGATCCTGCACATATTCTTTTACCCTTAACAGGATGGAGTCTCGAAGTTGTTCCGTCGTCATCCCATTGACAGGCATCGTGCCCAATATAGGAAAGTCAATAGTGCCGCGCGTATCTACTAAATAGCCTTCGTTTTGGTTACCCTGCTGCCGCATCATCTGTCCACCGCCACTGGCACCCTCCTCCATAATAATGCCTCTATTGAACAGCAGGTTCGTTTCCATGTTTGGAGTAAGCACTTCAATAGCTAATAAGTCACCCGGCTTAATGGTCAGACGCTTTATTTCTATTGACTCTGTGAGAAGGGGCTTTTGCTCCAGGTCGCTAAAATAGACGATGTTACGGGTGCGCAGTGAACTGCAGGAGGCCAGGAAGAGAAGACTCAGGAAGAGTACTAGTTTAATTTTCATATAGGGTAAATAGCATTTGCTAATGCAACAAGCTAAAGGACACAGCTAAGTCTCAGTGACGCAAACTCATTGTCGCTAGAAAGCAAAATTACGCAAAATGTTTTTGAAAACATTTAATATATGTGGTTAATTATACCTCCTCCAGTCCCCTCCTAAAAGCAGGAGGGGACTGGAGGACAAAGACTAACCCACCCCTGCCTCTCCAAGGAGGGGATATACACTGAAGATACTCCCCTCCATTGATAGGTAAGTTTATCCCTTTCAGTCTCACAACAGTAATTTCTATATTCATACATTTCGTAACTTGCAGACTTTTACCACTTCCTGAACTAGACACACCATGAAAACGATAAACCCGAAAGAAACCAAAACGGCGGAAGTGCATGCTTTATTGTTAGGAGCCATTGCGCCGCGGCCGATTGCCTTTGCCAGTACGGTGGATGAGGAGGGGAATGTGAACCTAAGCCCGTTTAGTTTCTTCAATGTGTTCAGCGCCAAACCGCCCATTGTGGTCTTCTCCCCTGCCCGCCGGGTACGTGACAATACAGGCAAGCATACCCTGGAAAATGTAGAAACAACCCGTGAGGTGGTGATCAATATCGGCAACTATGATATCGTAGAGCAGATGTCGCTGGCCAGCACGGAGTATGACAAGGGCATTAACGAGTTTATCAAATCAGGCCTGACACCCGAGCCGTCGATGATGGTACGTGCCCCACGTGTGAAGGAAGCCCCTGTGGCCATGGAATGCCGTGTGAATGAAATAATCAGCCTGGGGCCGGAAGGCGGCGCGGGTAACCTGGTGATCTGCGAGGTGCTGCTGATTCATGTGAATGAAAACATACTGAACGAGGAAGGCAAGATAGATCCTTACAAACTCGATGCTGTGGCCCGTATGGGTGGTGATTATTACCTCAGAGCTAATGGCGATTGCATCTTCGAACTACCTAAGCCCGTGCGCAACAAGGGCATTGGCATAGATCAACTACCGGAGCATATCCGCTACAGCAGTATCCTGACAGGCAACCACCTGGCTCGTCTCGGCAATACAGAGGTTATACCTACTGCTGAGGAGGTAGAGGCTTTTAAAGCTGATCCGATAGTAGCTTATACCTTAAATAAGTATAAAGGAGACCAGACGCAGTTGCGGGAGGAATTGGAGAAACTTGGCAGGAAGCTGCTGGATGACCACCAGGTGCTAAAGGCTTGGAAGGTGTTCTTGATGGTTTAATTGTTGTTGGTGCACTCCTAACCCACCCCTGCCCCTCCCAAGAGGGGATTCTGTGCACGATTGTCATCCCTCTGCCCCTTCAAAGGGCGACTTTTCTCAATGCGTACTTCAATAATGATTCTCACATATTGAGTGTCCCCCTTTGAAGGGGGCAGGGGGATGACGCACTATATATAGCAGGTATATACTCGTACACGATTCAGAAAGGTCGCGACCTGTCCCTACAGACCTTCTAACTCTTTCACTTCAATATCTTCCAACACAACTTCTGATACCTTCTCCATTTTACCAGCTTCGAAGGCCTGGTCATAGGCTTCCAGGGGAATAGTCTCGTTTTTTAAGGTATAGTTGTTATAATCCTGGAAGAGGATGCCGCCGATGGTACGGGGGTTGAAGGCTTCGCGGAAACGGGTGCCGCCGTCGTTTTCCTGAAATGAGTAGGCCAGGTAGTTCATAGTGTGGCGCTGCTGATGGAACCAGTAGACGTAGACATCCTTGTAACCTTCGCCACCGCCTTCCTGCGCAAAGGTCACCCGCACTTTGTGGTAGGGCTCACCTTTGATAGTAGCCTCTCCCAGGTATTCCTTGCGCACGGCCTCGTCGTTCAGCGCATAAGGCAGGAGCGCAAAGTATATTACTGAGTTAACGGAAGCAGTATAAGCTTTCTGTTTTTCTTCTGGCAATTCTACCTCCACGTCGTTGACGGTGCGGGTAAAGCCACTGTTGCGCCATACGTCCCGCACCTGCTGCCCCGTAGAGTCCGTAAGAGTTCTACTATACACAAAAGCCCCACCATCGCGCAAAGCCCTATACTGCCGGTCCCTAAACTGAAAGCTGACTGCACTCTTCAGGAAACGTTCACCGCCATGTGCTTCTATGGCCTGGTCCACGATCTGCTGCGCATCTGGCTGCTTCTCTGTTTGGCAGGAGGTGATGGTGATCAGCAAAAGAAATAGTAAGGTATAGAGTGCTTTGTGCGGCATGGCATATTGAGATTAATTTGTAAGGGCAAGTTAATCATTTTTCAAATCCAATCTCATTGTTGGGATAGGTCGCGACCTTCCCGAATCGTGCACGAGTAATCTGTATCGATCCTAACACTCGCAGAAAGTATTTTTTTATCATTCCGAACGCCAGTGAGAAATCTGAACTGTTGTACAGGCTTTGAAATGATCCGGATCCCTCCTACTGTCGAGATGATAAACAGGAACCTGCTCCTCCTAAAAACAAAAAGCCCCTCCTGTTATTAGGAGAGGGCTTTTGTGAAGTCTACCTACGAGAGGCAATTATTTTTTAGCTGTAATATCCAGGCTTACGGTGAAGTTATCGTCGATTACTTTGTCGCCCAGGTCATCGAAGAAGCTCTTAGAGCCGTAGCGCACATCATACTTGGCACGGTCAACGATCACATCAGCTTTCGCAGTGGCTGTGCCATTCTCTACAGTAACTGTTGCTGGGAAGCTTACCGGGTTGGTTTTGCCTTTGATCGTCAGGTCGCCTTCTACGTTATAATTTGGCTGACCGGCAGCAGCGTCAGCAATCGGGTTGATGCTATTTATCTTGAAATTAGCTGTTGGGTGCTGCTCTACGCCAAAGAAATCGTCTGACTTCAGGTGACCTACTAAGTCAGCATTGTACTTGGCATCTGTTAAGTCAGTGTTGGTGATGGAGGCCATATCGATGGTAAACTCGCCACCTACTAACTGGCCATCAGTTACTACCAGTTCGCCACCTTGCAGGCCGATGTTACCAGAATGCTCGCCACCTACTTTTTTACCATTCCAGGTCAGTTCGCTGGCAGCCGTATCTACGGCATAAGCTTCACCCTCTGCAGCAGCAGTGGCTTCAGTTGTTACGGCAGTTGTGTTCTCAGTTGCAGTGTTGCTGTCGGTGCAGGCAGTGAAGAAAAGCGCTGCGGCCATAGAAGCAAGGATTGCTGTCTTTTTCATGTAATTCTAATTTAGATAATAATAGTTTTCTGAACTTGAGTTGCAAATCTAATGTATATACATTAATTGTACAAACATAGTTCAGAAAAAATTGTTGAATTATTGAAAAATGAAAAGAGCCTGTAGGGACAGGCCGCGACCTGTCCGAATCGTACACGGGTAAATTACCTGAATCTTGTCGAGTACTTCTACCCACAAGATTCACAGGATTAAAGGGTTAATAAGGCTCTTGAGGCTCAAGAAAGTATTAATCATGAATTGTATATACTGCTCTCGCTCGCGTCCCGCGAGTGTGATGTATTTAGTGGTGTCTCGCCACTTGTGCCGGAGACACATATTATAGCGGTCAGAGTCCGGCAGATAGCCCACACTCGCGGGACGCGAGCGAGGGTGTGCAGGAATTAATCCTGTTAATCCCTAAATCCTGCAAATCCTGATTCAGACAAGAAACAAAAAGCCCTCCCCTATTTTCAGGGGAGGGCTCGAATGGAATTTCTTCAGTTATACCTTAGCTATTCTTCTGCTTCGCTTTTACATTAAAGCTCACTGTAAACTCATCGTAGATCGCCTTATCGCCCAGGTTCTCGAAGAAGTTGCTGGAACGGTAGCGGATGTCGTATTTGGTGCGGTCTACGGTTACATCGGCTTTGGCAGTGGCTACGCCGTCCTTTACCGTGATGGTAGCCGGGAAGCTAACCGGATTGGTGATGCCTTTGATGGTCAGGTTACCTTTTACGTTGTAGTTAGGCTGACCAGCGGCAGCTTTGGCAATTGGGGTGGCTTCTGTAATCACAAAAGTAGCGCTCGGGTTCTTTTCAACACCGAAGAAATCGTCTGACTTCAGGTGACCAACCAGCTTGCCATTCATGCCGGCATCTTTGATGTCCTCTACTGTGATGGAGCTCATGTCAAACTCGAAGGTGCCGCCCGTCACACGGTTTTTGTCAACCTGCAGCTGACCGCTTTTCATGGATATTTTGCCGTAGTGCTCACCGGTCACTTTTTTGGCGTTCCAGTTCACTTCGCTGGCAGCAGTCTCCACAGCAAACGTACGAGCCTTGGCAGGAGCGGCTGCTTCAGTTGCATTCAAATCAGTGCGGGAGGTGCCGGTAAAGGCAGAAAGCATCAGCGCAGCTGCGAGCGATGCCAGAATAGCGGTTTTCTTCATGTGATTTATAAATTGTTGAATGGTTGGATGGTTATATTGTTAAATGGTTTAATAACTAAATTGTTAAATTGTTGATGGTTAATTATTAAGAACACGATTTGGACACGTGACGGTATAACGTCGGTACATACTTTGTCTCTTCCAAACTTTCTAACCTTTTACCTTCCTAACTCCCACCCCTCACTTTATCTAGAAGTTTGCTTAGTTGCAGGGCCTCTTCGTCTGACAGGTTGGTTATACCTGTTCCCTTCCCTCCCTCCAGTTCGTCCATTTTTTTAAGCAGGTCGAGGCCTTTGTCAGTGATCAGCACATCGACCGTACGCCGGTCGTTTGGGCACTGCTGCCGAGTCACCAGTTCTTTGGCTACCAGCTTATCAACGATCCGCGAAGCGTTAGAGGTCTTGTCGAGCATACGCTCAATCAGCATGCTAACGGTAGTGGGCTTTGGGTATTGTCCGCGCAGGATACGCAAAATATTATACTGTGGCAAACTTACACCAAATGGTTTGAATTGCGCGCTTTGCTGTTGCTCCACCCACCCTGCAGTATACACCAGGTTAATGTACGCTTTTTGGTGCGGACTCCTAAAAACCGGCTGCTTGATTTCTTCTTCTATGTTCATTTTATGTGGTTTCTTGATAAGTTGGTTTGGTTTCAGGATGCTAAAACCATCTCCTTGCTCAGTGCCCTCAACTTAAGCTTTATTAGTTCATTTCAATTAGAGAGTAAGGGCTCCTTATGCGGGAAAAATATGAAGTATTGCTCAAGTTCTCGTGAAATCCGGATCCATTATAGTGTCAGGATGACAATAAAGGAAAAAACTCCTCACAAATATATGTACATACATTTAATACAGAAACATAGTTCGATTATTTACTTAATTTATTTGGCGTTTCACATAGGTCCTGGTTCACTATACTCAAAACAAGACAGGTAAACTGTAGCACGACTTGATTATAAAGATATTTATTTAAAATATTACACTTTATAGTTGATTCAGAAACCTATAGTATACCTTATACCCCTCACTTGTATGAAAAAAGCATTTAGGATCCTCGGTATGCTGCTTGTGGCGCTGGTGGTGATTGCGGCGGCAGGAGTCTTATACCTACGCTATACCTTCCCAAAGGTGGATGCAGCGCCTGCTATCACCATTAATAAAACGCCGGAGCTAATTGAGCGGGGCGCTTACCTGGCCAATCATGTGGCTGTTTGCATCGATTGCCACTCTACCCGTGACTTTTCCCGCTTCTCAGGCCCGATTATACCGGGCACCGAGGGCAAGGGAGGCGATGTATTTGATCATTCGATGGGCTTTCCCGGCATATTTTATGCCCGCAACATCACATCCGACAACGAGACAGGTATAGGCAACTGGACTGACGGCGAGGTATACCGTGCCTTCACAACCGGTGTGAGCCGCAATGGAGACCCGCTCTTCCCGGTGATGCCTTATAAGTCTTATGCCAATATGACTACTAACGATGCCTACGCTATCGTCTCCTACATCCGGTCACTTGACCCCATCAGGCACGAGGTACCGAAATCAAAACCCGATTTTCCAATGAGTTTAATTCTGCGCACCATCCCGTCAGGCAAGCCAACTCCCACCGACGAGCACGCGCTGCAGGATGAACTGGTCCGCGGCAAGTACCTGCTTACAATAGCAGCTTGCGCTGAATGCCACACACCTCAGGAGAAAGGAGCACCTATCGAAGGGAAGTACCTGGCCGGCGGATTTGAGTTTAAAGCACCGAACGGAGCTGTGTTGCGCTCCGCTAACATTACACCAGACAAACAATCAGGTATAGGTAGCTGGACAGAAGAGGCCTTTGTAAAACGCTTCAAAAGCCATGAAATATCTGAAGCTACTGCTGCTAAGTTAGCGCCGGATGCCTTCAACACCATTATGCCCTGGACCATGTATGCCGGCATGGAGGAAGCTGACCTGAAAGCCATTTACAAATACCTCATGTCAGTAGAAGCGAACCCCAACAAGGTAGAGCGCTACACCCCGCCAGCTGCAGTAGCGAGCAACTAGTTCTATCCTATACCTGCCCCGCCTATTTGCTACTATGCTTTCAGAGGTATGGTGGCAAACGTGCTATACTATTTCTATATTTGAGGTATAGCCAAGCGCAAAACATGGAAAGCAGAACCTACACTACCTATATGCAGTCGCCTCTTGGGCTGCTTCGAATAAGCGGCACAGACCAGGGTATAACAGAAGTCAGATTCTGTGATGCGGAGGGAGCACCTTCTGAGCAGACTCATGTAATGCCCGCCTGCATCAGCGCCTGCGCACTGCAGCTCGAAGAGTACTTTGCGGGAAAGCGCCAGGATTTTGACTTAACGTTGGCGCCTGCAGGTACCCCTTTCCAGAAGCAGGTATGGCACACACTGCAAGGTATACCGCACGGCAAAACGACCAGTTACCTGGCTATAGCGAGAGGTGTTTCGGGTGAGAAGGCGATACGAGCCGTAGGGGCTGCCAATGGCCGCAACCCAATTTGTATTGTGGTACCCTGCCACCGGGTAATCGGCAGCGACGGAAGCCTGACGGGTTATGCTGGAGGATTGTGGCGGAAAGAATGGCTTTTACGCCATGAAGGGGCATTGCAAACTGTTACACAAACCTCTCTCTTTTAAAAGTTCAAATTATAAATAAAATACTGCAACCCACCTGACAGTATGTAGTATAACATAATAGCACCCTATGTTAAGGTGCTATTACTCCCTTATTGTATGCAATTGTCTTATCAGAAAGCGAAACCGAACCTGCTCGAAGCCCAATTGGGAACCCGGGCACTTGCTTTTTGCCTGGACACTCTATTTCTGCTTACCATTATCGGACTGATCGAGTACTTTACCATTAGCAGCAACGAAGAGGCGTTCCTACTTAAGTCAGAGCGGCTGCTGCACCTCCTGATGGGTTGGTTATACTTTGCCGGTACCGAAAGTGCCGCCTGGCAGGGTTCTGTGGGCAAACATCTGCTGGGACTCCGCGTCGTAGGGCAATCTGGTGACCGCATCTCGTTCCGATGCGCCAGCCTCCGCTACCTTTTCAGGCCAATCAGCATTTTTGTGCTGCTCATGCAGGCGTTAACAGGAACGAAAGCTTCCTCCCATTCCCGCTTGTTTCACGACCGTATTTGCAAAACCAGGGTCCTGTCTTAAAACTTAGGCCCCGAACTCAGTTACTTCCACACTAGCCGTACTGTCCGGACGAACAGTCATTTTAAACAAATAACGGTACTGGCTGTCAGCGATCTCCTCAAAGGGCTTTGTCGCCCCAAACGCTTCGATAATCGGCAAGAGGGTATTAGAGTGCCCGGCCACTACAACCGTTTGTCCGCGGTGCTCCTGCAGTATACGTGCTTTCAGCCCTTCGAAATCATGCCCCTCATACTGCACCACCTCCAAGTTACGTTCCTTGGCCAGGGGGTAAAGCGTCTGACCGGTGCGCATATACTTCGTCGCATACAAAACATCCACCTCCTGCCCTTCCAGCAAAGCCCGCAAGGCCTCAGCCCGTGCATGTCCCGCCTCTGTCAGCTCCGGATCTTCGTTGGAAGCATCGGTGGTATCCTTCTCGGCGTGGCGCACCAGGTATACGGTGGTCACTTCCGTAGCGGTCTCAATCTCCTCGATCTGCTGATCAGAAGTTGAGGTGCTGGAATTACAGGCACTGAAAAGGCCCAGGAATAAAAGAAAGAAACTGAGTCGGAAGAGATTTTTCATGAGTTTAGAATTTGGAAGAGGGGGTGTTTAGATGTAGAAAGTTAAGAAGTTAAACGGAATTTCAAGCTTTGATTTTTACAATATAATTGTCAGTGTGATTTAAAGAGACTTAAGCTTTTTTTGAATTAGAAGGCAGATACCCCCACATTGGAAAATGTACTTTACCCCCTACAACTTATACCCCAACTCTATCCCTTCTGTAAGCAAACGTTCGGCCTGGCTGTTTTTCCCTTCTTCGAGCAGCAGTCGGACCAGGCTTTGGCGGGCTTCGTACAGGTATGGGTTTTCGCGGAGGGCGGCTTCGTAGGCTTTCCGGGCGCGCTTGGGTTCTTTTTCCGCTTCCCATACCTTGCCGGAGGCGAACAGGAAATTAGCTAATTCGGCAGGCGTGTTTTGTACGGGTTGCTTCTTGAGTTCTTCCTGTGCCTTATGAGTGTCTCCTAGTCCGGCGTATACCCTGGCTAGCAAGGTGGCTTCGCTGCGGGCACGCATTTTACCGTTGTTGATTGGCTCCAGCAATTGCAGGGCGGCGGCTTTATCTCCCAACTGCAACTGCCAGGCCGCCATGCGCACCATGTAGCCCGGTCGGGGCGTACCTGCAGCCGTGAGGATGCGCTGCGCTTCTGCGAGGGTAGCGATGGCTTCGGTATACTTGCCCTGTGTGGCCAAAACTTCTGCATACTGCTGGCGCAGTTCGTAATGCTGCGGCTTGCGGGCGACCAGTGTCGCCAACGTACGCTCCGCCTCCTGCGATGGGGCGGCTGTGCCGCGCAGCCAGCTGGTATAAGCCTGTGCCTCGTCGCGACGATCGCGCAGATAGGTGGAGATGGTCGGTGCTTCCTGCACGTAGCGCTCTCCTACCGCAATAGCCTCTGAAAGACGTCCATAGGATGCATACATCTCCCGGAAAGCTTGGTTAATGCGGGCACGGGTCAGCAGGTCATCCTCGAGCAAAAGGGCCTGGTCGTAGCGCGACTGCTGCTCCTGCACTGCCCGGCGAACCGACAATTGTCCGGCTCTGCGGCGCGCTTCGAACAAATCTGCCTCTGCGGTATAGATCGGTGCATAGTCCTTGTTTACTTTTTGTGCCCGCTGCAGCCACTGCTGCGCTTCGTCGAAGGCCAGTTGTCTCTGCTTCAGACCGGCATAGGCTATCAGGGCAGGTTGGTAGCTGGCATCCCAGGTGAGAGCTGAGTCCAGAAGTGCGGCGGCTTTGGGGTAGTTCTGTGCTCTGGTTTCGCGATCGGCCAGGTTCAGATATACCTGTGCCCAGTTGCTGGCCATGGCCTGTTTGTTGCCGGCCAGGTAGGCTTGCTGCCTTTTCACAAGCTCGTCCAGGAAGGTATAGAGCGCCGGATCCTTTGCCTTCAGGTCGCCGGTGGTGTTGATGGACTTGTGGTTGAGCGGATGCACTTTCACGGGCTCGAAATAAGCCGGATAGGTCTGGGCCAGGTACTCATGCTCGTTGTTGGCCGAGTAATAATCGAGCGTGCGCCCCTCTTTCATGGCATTGTGGTAAAGCTGGCGCACAGCCCGGTTTTCAGCGTCTGTAAACACACGTCCGTGAAACAGGTGCACATACTCGTGCAGCACCACGTTCCGCTCCAGGTAAGCTCCCCGGATCACGTACTCAATGGCGGCCGCCCCGCTTCCTACTCCCCGGATGTCCATCCACTGGCGGTTGTCGAAGGTGGTGGCCTGCCGGAAGTAAGGCGAATTCATGGCAATGGCCAGGTCGATGTGCAGGGGCGGGATCACGAACTTTTCGCCCTGCCGAGATAGGAAAGGGAAATACACCGTGCTGGCGTAGAGCTGCGACCAGACCATTTTCTGCACGGTCTCTCCGGGATAGTAGGTTACATCCGGAAAAACGCGGGCAAAGTTGACCGGGTCCTTGACCTCCGTCTGCCAGATCACCTGCGAGAGTGAATCATAAGCGGCCAGGTATACGAGCTGTTTTTGCTTGATGACAGCAGCCAGGGCATTGTGCGCCGGACCATAGTGCTGTTTATTGCGGAGGATGCGCTGGAAAATAACTTCCGCCGAGTCGAGACGCGGCTGGCGCGGCAAGTCGAAGGCCATGTAATAGGCAGAGCCGCGCAGCATGTCGGGCAGTACCGAAGCCGGGTAGGCTTGCTGCACTTTGCGGATCTCAGCCAGGGCTTCCTGCAGTTTGTTTTGAGAAATAAGTTGATCAGCGGGTTGCAGGGCTTTACGAACAGCTTCGTCTTCCGGCTGGGCATAATCGGCATAGGTGAGGTTGGTGTGGCCATTGCCCCAGTGCCAGTGCGTAACATAGTGCAGTGGGTTGAGTTCCAGTGCCAGTTCCCACTGCGCAGCCATGGCGTTCAGTTGCGTGGCGTCTACCCGGCGCCAGATGGCATAGCCGTAGTTGAAACGGGCATCCGCATCGAATGGGTCAAGAGTCAGGCTTTTGACAAGGGGCTTCTCGGCCTCCTCGGGCTTTTGGTCCCAGAATAGCACATCAGACTCCAGCAGGTAAGCGGCCGCATTGCTGGGGTTCCAGCGCTGCACTTTCAGTGCCTGCGCCAAGGCCTCGTTGTACTTTTTCTGCAGCATCAGGATGCGTCCTGCCAGCAGGGTAGCCTCTTCATCTTTCGGATTGACACGCAGCAGTTTTTGAGTAGTGGCCAGCGCCTCCTTCAATTCCCAGGCTTGAATCTGCAATTTGCCATGCAATATCAGGGCTGCTCTGTTGGCGGGCTCCTGCTTCAGTACCCCTCCCACCAACGCATCGGCCGCCTGGTATTCATGGCGCAACATGGCAAGCCGGGCCTTCGCTAAGTTAACAGTAGTAGAGGGAGTAGCTGATCTCAGCAGCGCCTCGGCCTCCTGCCACATCCCCAGGTCCAGCATGCGGTCTGCCCTCTCAGGCAACGGTCTTGTACCTTTCTCCCGGAGGGCGCTTTTCTCTTTCTCCAATCTGGCCTTCACTTCGGCAATCTGGTCGGGCTGTTGGGCGAGGGCAGGTATAGAAAGGCACAACAAGGTATAGCAAAGGCAGGCAATCAGGAGGCGCGGCATAGTTTCTGTTTTGGCAAGGCGATTGATCACCCTAAATTAAGCTGCCTTATTCTGAAGACAAAGGGAAATTTTTAATTGTTGATTGTTGGATGGTTGAATCGTTAAATTGTTAATTGGTTGAATTGTTAATTGCTGATTGTTAATTGTTACCGGTGCACGATTAGGCAGGTTGTAACATGATACATGCAACTCCATGGATAAGGGCTAAACTGTCATCTCGAATATCATGAGATATCTGAATTATTCTCCCGCATTGGTTATAGTTCAAATTCCTCTTCGTGCACTTCCTAACCGCTCTTCCGGATCTCCAGATCCGTAAGTTGACTGCTGGGGATGTCCACATACCCACGCGCTGACAGATACGGATTTGGAGGCCCTGTTTCGGGTTCTGATAAATATTCGCGGATCAGCGTCTTCTAATTGCTAAAGTTGACTGCATGAAGTAGCAAATTGACCACACAACGAACTTCAACTTTCTAACTTCCTCCCTTCCATATTTTCTAACCCCCCAAAATACCATCGCTCCAGTTTTTTCATCAGCCAAACAGCAATCAATAACCAGATAATACCCATTGCATAGCCTGCGAGTACATCGGTGGTGTAATGCACGTTAAGGTATATGCGGCTATACCCAATGAGCAACAGCAAGACAGAAAGCAGACTTACCCATAACCAGCGCCAGAAAGGGCTCCTCACTTCACGCCACACGATGTAAATGAGTAGTCCGTAAAATGAGCTGCCAATCATAGCGTGTCCGCTGGGGAAACTGAGGCCTGACTGCTCGAGCATAGCCGTCATAGGCCGGGGTCGCTCGAATAAACGCTTAAGCAACTGATTGAGCATCGTACTGGTGAAGGCGATCACCAGCACCTTGAGGGCATACCAGCGCAGATGATGAAACCAAGCCATGACCAGCACGATAAGGGCAGGCGCGACCAGCAAATAGTCAGCAGATGCGAAAAAAGAGAAGAAGCGCATCAGGCGGGTCATGCTTTCGGAACGGTGCGTCGCGGCATAACGAAACATGGCATGGTCAAAATCGGTGTCCTGCTGAATGAAAACTTCGCGGGTCATGTAGCCGAACACAAGCAGACAGGCAATAAAAGCCAGCGCCACCAGCACCGCTTCGGCCGACAGAAGCGTCAGAAGTTTCAGAAACCGCTTGGTAAGGCTTTTCATGGCGCATGCATTTTGCCCACTTTACGGGAAAATGTAGCGCTGGTGTGCATTTGGTGGGTTTGTTGAGTATTAACCCTCAGTGATTTTCGAAGGAGAGTCTTTTGCTGCCATTCAACAGGTATAGCTGTTGTGGCTGCAGAATATAGAGACACAATCAACATTCTCCCGCTGCTCTCTCCGTAGAGGATCCTTATTCTTAAGGGATTTGGGGAACGATTGTCATCCACCTGCACCCTACGGAGTGGGACTCTCCGTTACTGTCGGTTTTTAGGTATAGCTTCTCAGCAACAGTCTTTAATTACTCCCATGGATTATACCCACCCCTGCCCCTCCTGAGAGGGGAATTGCAGCCGCTACTACTTCACAGGAATAAGCTTCGTTGTGACTTTCTAAACAATACCGGGTCCAACCACCCCTGACCCCTCCTTATCCAAGGCGGGGAACCTATAACTGCCAATTCAAGGTATAAGCCCTATAGTCACTTTCACATACCACTGGCAGGTATAGCAAGACTAACTTGCACGCTAACTACGCAGCAGAAAGCGGTGCCCGGTGCACTTTTCGGCGCTCCACTGTTTGAGCGGTCAGCGAGTTTGGAGCGTCTTGATTTTTTTGCCTACTTTTTTCATCAAGGAAAAAAGTAGGGCCCGCCCGGCCAGGGCAAGCTATAGAACAGAAATGGTTAGGGATAGGAAGGCTTAAGCTACTACAAGTTTAGGTATAGCCCCAGATACCTATGCCTGGGCCAGAGGCCCCACTTAGCAAACACTAGAGATGACGCTCGCGCCATCATACCCTTCAATACTTAATTGAATTTCACTCCTGAAAGGTATAAAAACAAAAAAGCCGGCTTTGCAGCCGGCTTTTTTTACATTTTGAATCAGTGCGCACGGGGAGACTCGAACTCCCACACCCGAAGGCACAGGCTTCTGAGACCTGCACGTCTACCAATTTCGCCACGTGCGCATTTGGTATTATTCAAAATGTGTTTCCCAAAACCCTTTAACCCTTGTTGATTGGGATTGCAAAGGTATAACAGAAATTATTATCTGCAATACCTCACCCGAAAAAAAATTCCTCTCACAAAGAATCACTCCTCTTCTACCACCGGTGCAATCTCTTTGCGGGTATACTTCTCGATACGGCGCAGCAGCCAGATACCGATGATAACCCACAGAATACCAGCAGCAAAACCTGCCACCACATCCGTCGCATAATGCACGCGCAAGTAAATTCTACTGAACCCGATGAGCAGAATAAAAATAACGAGCAGGGCTACTAAAAAATTTCGAAGCGGCTTCGATTCCACATGTCGCCAGGTCAGGTAAATGAGCAAGCTGTAGAATGAGGCGGCGATCATGGAGTGGCCGCTCGGGAAACTCAGGCCGGAGGCATCGACCAAGGGCATAGTGGGCCGTGCCCTGTCGAAAAAGAACTTGAGCACCAGGTTGAGCGAGATGCTGCCCAGCGCCACCACCGGCACTTTAAGCGAATACCACTTGTGCCGCCGCACGAACAGAAAATAAGCGATAAGCAACAGTCCCGCTGCCGTCATGAAGTGGCGGGAGGCGAAAAAGGTAATAAACTCTATAAATTGGGTGAAGCCATCGCTTCGCAGGTCGGCAGCCACGGCAAAGGCTGCTTCGTCGAACTTGATCGGGCCGGACGCTTCCACCACCTGTGCGCTCACATAGAGGAAGACCAGCACACAGGCCAGGAAAACCACCATCACAAAGAGCAGCTCGAGGGTGAACAACGCAAAGCCCGCTGCCAGCTTTTTATAGAAGTTTCGTATCATATAGACTGGGTCTTGGTTCAGATTTAGGCTAAGTATACGCCTGCCCTGTAATTACGTATGCGAAGCCATACAGTATAGACACGACAGCGCATGGGCCAAACCACCAGACTATTCATTGCGGCGCCAATTCCTGACGCGCTCCAGCAGTATTTAACCGAGCAGGCCAACAGGTATAAAAGTGATGCCATACGGCAAGTTCCCACGG
This sequence comes from Pontibacter coccineus, assembly GCF_030546575.1. Taxonomy (GTDB): domain Bacteria; phylum Bacteroidota; class Bacteroidia; order Cytophagales; family Hymenobacteraceae; genus Pontibacter; species Pontibacter coccineus. Next base: position 353,965 of record NZ_JAUOTN010000003.1, on the reverse strand, counting down.
AGAACCTGCACCTGACGCTTTACTTTATCGGCAACGTACCTGCCAGCCAGCTAGCCGCTATACAAAATGTCACCGCCCACATAGCCAGGCAGTTCGCCCCGTTTGACTTGCACCTCGAGGCCATAGAGCCGGGCCCCAAACCCCGCTCCCCACGTCTCATCTGGGCCAGGTTCAAGAGCCATGATGCCTTCGCCCAACTGAGCCGTAGCCTCACGGTGGCACTTTCTGAGGAGCCGCCCCTCAACCGTGAGCCTAAACCGCACATCACACTCGCCCGCTTTCGCAAGGACCGTCCTGCGCCCCATCCCCTCGAATCGTTCAGCCCCGATGAACCAATCACGCTGCGGGTGGACGAAATCGCAGTCTGGCACTCAGAGCTAGGATCGCCGCATCCCCGCTACAGCATCCTGCAGCGCTACCCACTGACAGGTAACCCCCCGGACGGCAAAACAGTATGAGAATCACCCCTAAACTGAAGTCAATATAACCCTATGAATCAAACGGATCTCACCGAACTGACCAAGATGCTGAAAGACAATGGCCTGACCGTCGCCTTTGCCGAGAGTTGCACCGCTGGCATGCTGTCCTCTGAACTGGTAAAAGCCAAAGGCAGCAGCGATGTGCTGATCGGTAGCCTGGTGGTATACAATGTCGAAGCCAAGAAAAAACTCCTGGGCGTAAAGCAGGACACGCTCAACCTTTACACCGCCGAGTCGCAGCAGGTAACCAACGAGATGGTGATGGGGCTGAAGAAAGCGCTGAATGCTGATATCAGTGTCGCCACTACGGGGCTTGCCGGTGCCGGAGGCTCCGAAACGTCGGAAAAGCCAGTGGGCACCATTTTCGTTTCCTTCCTGTATGATGGCAAAGCGGAGGAGTTCCGGGAAGTGTTCAAAGGCAACGGCCAAAGTATGTTGAAACAATTTACCGAATACGTGCTCGAAAAGCTCAAAGGAATTGTAGAGGAGCATTATAATCGCTGATCGTTTTTCTGTCATTTCGAACGCAAGTGAGAAATCTGCAGTGAAAAACAAGTGCATGATTAGCCACAATTATTTTGTTTATATTACTACAAACCCCAAGAAGACTGCGCTTTACATAGGCATGACCAATGATCTCCCACGTAGAATGGATGAGCACGTTTTGACGTGCCAGTAATCCAAATTCTATTGCAGGACGTTATTTTTGTTACCATCTTGTCTACTATGAACGTTTCACCTATGTGCAACATGCCATTGATCGTGAAGAGCAATTAAAGAAATGGGGTAGAAGGAAAAAGGAGGAATTAATTCGTAGTTTCAATCCTGAATGGACTCAGCTAAATGATGAAGTTAAAGACTGGAATGAATAACTTTTTATCCTCCCAGATTTCTCACTAGCGTTCGAAATGACAAGGACCGCAAGCAACACCAATTTCGATCGCATTGCCCCAGTCTACGATGGCCTTTCGCGGCTAGTATTTGGCAATGCGTTGCGGCGGGCTCAGACAGAACACTTGTCTCTTATACCTGAACAGGCAAAAGTATTGCTGATCGGAGGAGGCTCCGGGTGGCTGCTGGAGCAGTTGCTGAAACGGCAGCCGCTGGTGAAAGTGACCTACCTGGAAGTTTCGCCTAAAATGCTGCAACTGGCCCAGCGGCGCGTAGCGAATCAAACTTCTGATCTCCCCAGGATAGACTTTCGCTTAGGCGACGAAAATGGCCTGCAGCCCAATGAAAGGTTCGACGTGATCCTCACGCCTTTCCTGCTCGATCTTTTCCCGGATGAGCGTCTGCTATACCTGATGGATCGGTTGTGCGCAGCATTGCGCCCGCAGGGGCTCTGGCTTTTCAGTGATTTATGGCCAGCCCAAGCGCCGGCCCCGGTTTGGCAGCGCTTACTGCTCAAAAGCATGTATGGTTTTTTCGGATTGGTGAGCGACGTGAAAGCCTCCCGACTACCTGACTTTAGTGAGCATTTTGCCAGACAACCGCTGCAGTTGCAGGCCTCCGCAGCTTTTTACGGCGGCTTGGTACAGGCCAGGGCCTTCCGAAAGGTATAGCCACTTTGCGCGGTAGCTGTAAAATTCCTACTTTTAGTTTCGAACCAAACACTCCCTTATGTCCATGAGACTTTTTGGCGCCCTGTGTGCCTCCCTGTCGCTGTCGTTTACACCGCTGCTGGCGCAGGAACAGCAAGTTAGCTACCACCTCTCCTTCCCGAACGCCGTGCACCACGAGGCACAGATCAGCGTCACGTTTACAGGTATAAAGAGCGACACCCTACAGGTGCTCATGCCCCGCAGTTCGCCGGGGCGCTATGCCCTGCACGAGTTTGCCAAAAACGTGTACAGCGTGAAAGCGACCGACAGCAAAGGCAAGCCGCTTACCATCAGCCGTCCGAATCCGCATCAGTGGAATGTGAGCGGTCATCAGGGAGAGATCACGCTGAGCTATACCTTGTTTGGCGCCCACGCCGACGGCACCTATACCGGCATTGACGAGACGCACGCGCACCTGAACATGCCGGCCACGCTCATGTATGCCCGAGGCTTCGAGAAAGTGCCCGCCCGTGTTACGTTTCGCATACCTGAGGGCAGCAACTGGAAAGTAGCCACGCAGTTGAAACCTCAAAATGACTCTACTTTCACCTCGCCCGACTTCCAGTACCTCATGGACAGCCCTACCGAACTGAGCAACTTCGAATTGGCAGAGTGGACCGTGCAGGACCGCGGCAAAAGCAAAACCATACAGGTAGCCATGCACCACCACGGCAACAAGGCGCAGTTTGATGAGTACGTAGCGAAAACCAAGCAGATTGTGGCCGAGCAGCAAGCGGTTTTCGGCGAGTTGCCCGACTTTGATTTCGGCCGCTATACCTTCATTGCCTGCTACGGTCCGCAGGCCATCGGCGACGGCATGGAGCACCGCAACTCCACCATCGTGTCGAGCTCCCGTCCGCTCGGCACTTCTACCCCGGCCTTGCTCGGTACCGTGTCGCATGAGTTTTTCCATGCTTGGAACGTGGAGCGCCTGCGCCCGAAGAGTCTCGAACCTTTCGATTTTCAACGGGCCAACATGACGGAGGCCCTGTGGCTGGCCGAGGGTTTCACCTCTTACTATGGTGCCCTGACCATGTACCGCCTTGGTATAAATGATGTTAAAAACGTTGCCCGCGACCTGAACTATGTGCTGCTCACACCGGGCAGACACTACCATAGCTTGGTGGAGATGAGCATGCAGGCGCCCTTTGTCGATGCGGCCCGCTCCGTGGATCCCAATAACCGCCACAACACCTTTATTTCGTACTATACCTATGGCAGCATGCTGGGCATGGGGCTGGACCTGACATTGCGCCGAGACTTCAACTCCACTCTCGACACTTACATGCAGGCGCTCTGGCAGAAGTATGGCAAAACCGAAAAGCCTTACACGATGGCTGATCTGGAGCGCACGCTGGCTGAAGTGACCAAAGACACCGCTTGGGCAGCCGACTTTTTCAGACGGCAGGTATACGGCAGCGAACTGCCAGACTACGCCGCCCTGTTGGCCGAAGCCGGTCTGCAGCTGCGCAAAGCCGAACCCGGCAAAGCCAGCCTGGGACCTGCACAATTCGAGTTCAGCAAGAACGGCGCGAAACTTATGAGCGGCACTTATGTGACCTCACCACTTTACAAAGCCGGTCTGGACCGGGGCGACATCCTCCTGACGCTCAATGGCAAGAAAGTGACCAGCGAGAAAGATCTGGAGAAAATCTTGAGCAAACTAAAGCCAACGCACAGTGTGCCGATCACCTACCGAAGCAACGAACAGGCCCCGATCATCAGTACCCAGATTGTGCTGGAGGAGATGCCGGAGCTGATGATCGAACATTTTGAGAGCGCAGGCAAAGAGCTCACACCTGCCATGAAAACCTTCCGGGAAGCCTGGTTGGGGTCAAAGGCAAAGTAGTCTCCCTCCTTTTTGCTCGCGGAGGCTCGTTTCAGCTTTAATGATGACAGCCTATACCTGAAACTGACTGTTTTTACCGGGCTTGAGCTTTCAGCTGGCTTTTTGAGCAAGCGTATACCTGGCTTGTGGAGCAAAAACAAGCTCATAGCTGGTGACAACAAAAGGCCTGTGTGCCCGTTTGGAAAGAGACACCGGCTTGTTTCTGAAGCAATTGCGCTGTAACTTAGTACCACATTCAACTGATTTTTTTCACGTGAAAATATTTTTGAGCACTTTCCTGACCTGCAGCCTGCTTTTCGCAGGGAGCGCCATGGCACAGACAGGCCAGAAAGCCAGTCTGGAAACGGCGCCCGCCCCGGCTCGGCAGGAGCGAGCAGCCCCAGCCAATGAGGAAGATAGGCCTACAAAATTTGAGATGCCGGCCAAGCGCCTCAGCTACAGTCTTTCAGCCGGCGCCAGCTTTGGTAGCGGCTTTGGCGCTACTTACCTCGAACCAACCGTGCGCTACCAGCTCAATCCACGCCTGCGCGTTTTCAGCAGCCTGACCTATATGTCGGTGATGCCGGGCCACTATACCGCTCCTACTTCTGACGGTGGCACCACCCTCATGCGCACCAACCCCAGCAGTCATTACATTGCGCACGTGGGTGCCGATTACCTGGTAAACGAGCGTCTGATCCTGAGTGGCAGCGTATGGAAAGATTTCTCGGACATCCCGGCTCAGAACCCGGCTTACATGAACTTTATGAACCCGGGCCGTCAGGGCATGGACATGCGGGCGACCTATAAAATTACCGAGCACTTTTCGGTGACCGGTGCTATGCGCTACTCCAAAGGCGCCTCCCCGTTCTATAGTCCATTTCACCACCCGGTGTCTGTGGGCCGAAGCGGAGGTTTCTGGTACTAGACTACCGGGGTAGGATAAAAAATCACAAAGCGTCTTTTCCGTAAGGAGAAGGCGTTTTTTTAATGCCTGTTGGCGTATTTAAATTAATTACCCGCACACGTTTCAACTTTCGTGCGCGTTATCGTGTTAATAATCCCTGAAACAAGCTTATTCAGATTTTGAGGCAGAAGAACGAAACAGTAAGACATCTGAAAAACGACAAACTGCCCGTGGTGAAACCAGATTTCCGCGGCAACAAGACCATTAACGGACAGTTTGTGAACGGCGACGAGCTCTTTAACCCTAAACTGAGCAAGGTACTGCGCTGGAAAACCTCCCGCAATCCACAGCGCGAGGAGAAAAAGGCCGATACTTATGTGCCGCCCGTCCTTTACGGCACCGATTTCATCCAATCGAAGGAAGATATGGTGGTCTGGCTTGGGCACGCCACGTTCCTGATCCGGGTAAACGGCCTAACCATGATCACCGACCCCGTGTTCTACGACCTGCCCATGATCAAGCGCCGCATCGGGCTGCCCTGCGCGCCGGAGCAACTCACAGGTATAGACCTCGTGCTGTTCTCGCACGGCCACCGCGACCACCTCGACGAACGCTCCATTAAAACGCTCTACCGCCAGAATCCGGATATGAAGGCCCTTGCACCTTTGCATGCCGGCGACCTGCTTCGAAGCGCTGAGCCGCATCTGCCCTACCAGGAGGCGGGCTGGTACCAAAAATTCGACCTCACGCCGGAAGGTATAGAGATCTACTTTCTACCGGCCTCGCATTGGCACCGTCGTGGCATGTTCGACATGAACAAAGTGCTCTGGGGAAGTTTCCTGATCAAGACGCCGACCATGCAGCTTTACTTTGCCGGCGACACGGGCTATAACGGGCATTTCGAGGAAATAGAGTCCTTGTTTGGTCCGATGGATGTGTGCCTGATGCCGGTGGGTGCCTACCGCCCGAGCTTTCTGATGCAGAAGAGCCACCTGAATCCGCATGAAGCGGTACGGGCCTACAATGTGCTGCGCGGTGGCACCTTTATACCGATGCACTACGGTACCTTCGACCTGTCGGATGAACCGGCGGGTGAGCCGGTGCGCCTGCTCGAGCAGATAGCGGCCTCGGGTATGATGCAGGGTCTGCGTATACCTGCCATTGGCGAACCGGTGCTGCTGGGGGAACTGGTATAGCCCGAAAACCGGCAGGCTGTGCTATATTTGCAGCGTTTTCCGCATTTCACATGTCTGCAACGCTCATCCTCAGCCTCATTGTCGGCTATTTCTTCATCCTGGTCCTGATTTCTTTCCTCACCGGTAAGAATACGGATTCCTATACCTTTTTCCTGGCAAACCGGAAGTCGCCCTGGTACGTGGTGGCCTTCGGGATGATCGGCGCTACGCTCTCGGGTGTGACCTTTGTGTCGGTGCCGGGCATGGTGCGCGCTGCGCAGTTTTCGTACCTGCAGCTGTTGCTGGGCTACATAGCCGGCTATATTGTGATCGCGACGGTGCTACTGCCGCTGTATTACCGCCTCAACCTGGTTTCTATCTATACCTACCTGGAGCAGCGCTTTGGCTTCTGGTCTTATAAATCCGGCGCTGCTTTCTTCCTCTTGTCACGCACACTGAGCACGGCCATCCGCCTTTTTCTGGTGTCAAGCGTATTACAGCTGGCTGTCTTCGACGAAATCGGCATTCCGTTCGCCGTAACCGTGGCCGTTACCATCCTGCTGATCTGGGTCTATACCTTCCGGAGTGGCATGAAAACCATTATCTGGACCGATACTTTCCAAACCGCGGCCATGCTTACGGCAGTCGGGGTAAGTATCTGGGTGGTATCTGACGAACTCAATCTCGGTTTTCAGGGGATGGTCGACACGATAGCTGCCAGCGATTATTCGAACGTATTTACCTGGGATTTTAAGGACGACAAGTATTTTCTGAAGCAGTTTTTCGCAGGCGCCTTCATCACCATCGCCATGACGGGCCTGGACCAGGACATGATGCAGAAAAACCTGAGTTGCAAGAACCTCGGGGAAGCACAGAAGAACATGTTCTGGTTCACTGGCATTTTAACGGTGGTCATTGTCATGTTCCTTTCGCTGGGTGCCCTGCTCTACCTGTACGCCTCCGCCAAAGGTATAGCATTGCCGGAGCGGGGTGATGACGTATTCCCATACCTGGCGTTGAACCATTTCCCGCCAGTGGTAGGCATTGCGTTCATCCTCGGCATCATTGCCATCGCCTACGCCTCCGCAGACTCGGCACTCACCTCGCTCACCACCTCTTTCTGCGTAGATTTCCTCAATTTCAAGGATAAAAGTGAGCACGAACGGGTTAGGCAGCGTTACATGGTACATATCGGGTTTTCCCTGCTGATCGGTCTGGTCATCATCGCTGTCAACGCCTTCAACAGCCAGAGCCTGATTGCGACGGTGCTGCAGGTGGCCGGCTATACCTACGGGCCTCTGCTGGGGCTCTACAGCTTCGGCCTCTTTACCCGCCGCCAGGTACGCGACCGCTTTGTGCCGGCGATCTGCCTTGCGGCCCCGCTCCTCACCTACATCATCAGCGCCAACTCCGCCGCCTGGTTCAATGGCTATCAGTTCGGTTTTGAGGTACTGATCCTGAACGGACTTCTGACGTTTGTGGGGTTATGGGCAGTGTCGTATAAAAGAGTGGTTCATGTGTAGGGACAGTTCGTAATCTGTCCGCTCACCTGGTATCCGGCACCTGCATATATACTCGGGTGTTACTCTGGTGCTCAAACAGGCAGGATTGAAAGGGAATGATTCGGGTAGGTCGCGACCTGTTCTTACAACATCCTGACAAAGGCCAAATAGAATCCTGATAATCCGTGGCCAGGAGCGTTCTTAAATCCTGTAAATCCCGATTCTGACGTTTATATCCTATACTTTGCTTACCTTTGGAAGATTTTTCGGGTACGTGGCATTTTTAGTGCTGTCTGGCTGTTATAAGCCAGCACCCCCTATTATTAAGTATAGATTTCATTAATGGCAAAACGCGGAATCGGGCTAAACGACAGCACACAGGAGAAAGAAGGCAGAAAGAAAATCAGTAAGGACAGCTTTCGTCGCGGCATCAGGATCTTTAGCTACGTACTACCCTACAAGTTCAAATTTCTGGTCGGCCTGGGCTTTCTGGTACTTTCCAGCCTGACTTTCATGATCTTCCCGCTGCTCACCGGCAAGCTGGTCGATTCCTCTACCGGCAACGCCGACTGGTTTCTCGAAGACATCGACATGATCGCCCTTGGCCTGTTTGCCGTGATCCTGGCGCAGGGTATTTTCTCTTTTTTCCGGGTATACTTCTTTGCGCAGGTAAGTGAAAACGCCGTCGCCGACATCCGTCGTGACCTCTACAGCAAATTTATGATGCTGCCGATCCATTTTTATGAAAAAAGGCGCGTAGGCGAGATCACCAGCCGCATTACCACCGATGTGGCCCAGGTACAGGATGCCATGTCCATCACGCTGGCCGAGCTATTCCGCCAGATCACTACCCTTTTGGTGGGCATCATCATCATCCTTTGGACCTCCATTAAGCTGTCCATGTTCATGCTGGCGACCTTCCCGGTGCTGGTTGCCCTCACGCTTGTTTTCGGTCGCAAGATCAAGAGCCTCTCCAAGAAAACACAGGATGAGTTGGCCAATACCAACGTGATTGTGGAGGAAACGCTGCAGGCCATTAACACGGTGAAGGCCTATACCAACGAAAACTTCGAGATCGGACGTTATCGTCACTCCCTCAGCAAAGCTGTGAAGGCGGCGCTTTCAGCGGCCAACTACCGCGGTGCTTTCATTTCCTTTGTGATCGTGGGTTTGTTTGGCGGTATCATCCTGGTGATCTGGTACGGCGCTACGCTGGTGCAGAACGGTGACCTGACCATTGGAGAGCTGATCTCCTTTATCATTTATACTGTGTTCATCGGTGCATCCGTGGGCGGTTTGGGTGAGCTTTACGGCAAAATTCAGTCATCCCTAGGGGCAACAGAACGCATACAGGAGATACTGGCAGAGCCGGAAGAGCCAACTGACAAGAGTCAGCGCCCACTGAGCGAGATCAGACGGGTACGTGGCGATATCAGTTATAACCAGGTGGCCTTCTCATACCCTACCCGCCCGGATATTCAGGTGCTCCGCGACATTAATTTCAGCATCAACTACGGGGAGAAGATTGCGCTGGTGGGCCCAAGTGGCGCCGGTAAATCAACTATTGTGCAACTTTTGCTTCGTCTGTATGACGTGAGCCACGGCAGCATCACTGTCGACGGGCAGGATATACGTCAGATGAGTCTTACGGATCTGCGTGCCAACGTGGGCATCGTGCCGCAGGAGGTACTGCTGTTTGGTGGTTCCATCCGCGAGAACATTGCCTATGGTCGCCCGGAAGCATCCGAAGAAGAGATCATAGCAGCAGCCCGCAAGGCCAATGCCTACGACTTTATCTCGTCTTTCCCGGAAGGGCTGGATACCCTGGTAGGCGAGCGTGGCATCAAACTCTCCGGCGGTCAGCGCCAGCGGGTCGCTATTGCCCGTGCTATCCTGAAGAACCCAGCCATCCTCGTGCTAGACGAAGCCACCAGCTCCCTAGACTCGGAGTCGGAGCACCTGGTGCAGCAGGCCATGGATGAACTGATGAAAAACAGAACGACTATCGTGATCGCGCACCGCCTGGCCACTATCCGCAAAGTGGATAAAATCCTGGTGATTGATGGCGGTGAGATCGTAGAGGAAGGCTCGCATGAAGTGCTGTCGCTTAATGACAACGGTATTTATGCCAACCTGCTCAGGCTGCAGTTTGAGATGAGTTAAACTTGATATTATAAGGTATAGGAGCCCTGTTGGTGTTAAGCCGACAGGGCTTTTTTGTTTTAGGTATAGCAGTGGCTGTAGTCCGGGTATAGCGACTTGAATTGCTTTGTAGCTTCGCCTGAGCGGCGAGCACTCACTTTTTGTCTTGACACAAAAAGTAAGCAAAAAAGTCAAGACGATTTTGAACTCGCTGACCGCTCAAACAAAAAATCGTCACTGGTGCACCTGGCTAAAGCTATTTGCTTCATAGCTCCAGGGCAAGTCACTCTTTCTATGCGTGCAAGTGGTTTATGACAGAAATAACGAAGCTATAACTTGGAATGGCGATTACAGATTCCCCGCCTTAGACAAGGAGGGGCTAGGGGTGGTTGGACCCGGTGTAGCAAAAGAATTGCGGAATCTACACCGCTTATACTTGCGAACTGGTAACGGCAGAAAGTCCCCCTTCGAAGGGGGCAGGGGGATGTCAATCGTTCCCGAAACTCCTTCCTTTGCTTTGAGAATATGGACCCTCTATAAAAGAGGAAGGTTGGGAGGAGATGTTAATCATGCATGATAATCCAGTCAATCCCACAAACCTGTAAATCCTGAATCTGACAATCCTCTTTACCTCACCCCTACATACTTCTACATCAATATATCCTAATAATTCACTAATTTGCAGGGGATATTCTATTGATACCTGCACCCTCGCCCCTGAATCACTTTATGCACACAATCAGCGCTTTCACCCGAGCCTTTCTTTTTAGCTTGCTGCTTGTAACTGGCTTTTCGGCTTCGTCTCAGAATTACCGCGACTCGTTCAGGGCGCGCAATGCGGTATATGCCGAATTGGGAGGCAATGGTGATTTACTGTCGGCGAACTACGACCGAATCGTCTACCAGAAATCCATGGTGAAGGCTGCTTTCAGGATAGGTATAGCAAGCAACCAGTTTTTTTCTGCTGAGGAGCCAGGCTTCTACCCGGTTGTGCCGGTCGAGGCGCTGGGTATGATCGGGCGATTTCAAAAGCACTTCGAATTCGGGCTGGGCTATACCCGCCGCTTCACCAACGAGCCCGACCTCTTGCGAAACATGTACTTCAGCCGCATCGGTTTCCGGTATCAGAACCCGACAGGCGGACTGGTGGTGCGCGTCGGCTTTACGCCTTTCCTGTCCACCGAGAGCAATACCAAGTCACCGGGTCCCGCCTTCGTTCCCCGTTTTGGTTTTAGCGTGGGGCGAAGTTTTTAAGATATCCCGAAAACTTATTCCGAATGAAACGGTTAAGGGGTATTGTCAGCATTTTTGAGTATTTTTGAGTCGCAAACCATCCACAATTTTTAAATATAGAGCAATGAAAAAGACTTTTTACAGCATCATGCTTTCGGCAGCACTGCTATGCGGCACAGCCGTAACAGTTCAGGCCCAGCAACAAGGTATAGCGATGCCTGCTGCCAGCCCACTGTCCACGGTAACGCAGGAAATCGGCCTTACGAACGCAACCGTGAGCTACTCCCGCCCATCCATGAAAGGACGCTCGGTTTTCGGTGGCGACGTTGTGCCTTTCGGTAAGGTATGGCGCACAGGAGCTAACAACTCCACTACCCTTAAGTTCAGCGACGAAGTAACCATCCAAGGCAAAAAAGTGCCTGCTGGGGAGTACGCCCTGCTGACCATTCCGAACCAGAACGAGTGGACCATCATCCTCTACAAAGACACCAAACTGGGTGGAAACGTGGCCGACTACAAGCAAGAAAACGACCAGCTCCGCTTCACCGTGAAGCCGCAGACCAACCCAAGAGCGGTGGAAACCTTCACCATCAATTTCGCTAACCTAAAGCCGAACTCTGCTGATCTGGAGATTCTGTGGGACAAAACCATCGCCAGTTTCACCATTGAGACAGAAGTAGACGGCAAAGTGATGGCACAGATTCAGGAGCGCGTGGTAAACGGCAAAGAGGTGTCTCCTGCGCTTTACGCAGCCGCTGCCAACTATTACGCTGACAACAACAAAGACCTGAAGCAAGCGCTGGAGTGGATAAAAAAAGCCAATGCCAACGATCCTAAATTCTGGAACCTCCACGCGCAGGCCAAGATCCAGGCGAAACTGAAAGACTACAAAGGCGCCACAAAAACTGCCGAGCAATCAATAGAGCTGGCAAAAAAGGCAAACAATGACGACTATGTGCGTATGAATGAAAAGGCCATTGCCGAGTGGAAGAAAATGAAGTAGGCTATACCCGCCCGCTTTTTACCGAAAGCCTCTGCTCTGGCAGGGGCTTTCTTTTTTAAATAAACTTCAAGGAGTACAACCAGTGCTGTCAACTTAAGTATTTGATCATCCCGAGCTCCGGGAGAAGTCTGAGCCATTGCCTGAGTGCTACAACAATTCAGATCTTTCCATGCTATCCAGATGGCAATTTGAGTTTTGACAGCTTGTTTTTCCAGTGAAGCGCTGAAAAAGAATGCTCCCTGATTTAACCTACCTAATACACTATACCTGTTGGAAGAGAAGAAACATTCGGAAGACCACCTCGGGCCCGCCCGCGAATATTGGTGGAATGAGGACTACCTGGAGTTGCTGGCCCAACGCCTGCACCTGAACTATACCGGCACGCTCGTGGATATTGGCTGCGGCAAGGGCATGATGGGCTTCATGTTCTCGAAGCACCTCCCCTCTGGCGCCAAGGTATACGGCGTCGATTTTGAACCCGGTTACATCGAAGAAGCAAGGCAAAAGGCGCAAAGCATCTACCTGCACAACGACATCAGCTACGATTTCCGGGTGGGCAACGCCTCCAGCATCCCCCTGGCTGATAACCTGGCCGACATTACACTTTGCCAGACCTTGCTGATCCATGTGAAAGATCCGAAACAGGTCATAAACGAGATGATCCGCATCACAAAGCCTGGCGGTTGGGTGCTGGCGCTGGAGCCCAACAACCTCGTGCCCAACCTGATGTTCGATCGCTATGGCGAAACGGATTTTGACGTGGAAAGCACCCTGGAAGTGCTGGAGATTAAGCTGCGCATTGAGAAGGGCAAAAAAAGGCTCGGCGAAGGCTTCAACTCACTCGGCGACGTGATACCGGACCTATACCTGAAGGCCGGCCTTGAAAACATCAAGGTATGGATCTCGGACAAAGCCTTATCGATCATTCCGCCCTACGATACGCAGGAGAAAATGCTTCGCGTGGAGCAGATGCTGCAGTGGATCGATTCCGACTCCATGGGCTACGACTACCAAGACAACCTGAACTATTTCATGGCCGGCGGCGGCGACAAAGACAAGTTCGACGCTTATTGGCAGAAGCTGCTCTACAACAAGATCGCCCTCAAGCAAAGGCTCCTGAACGAGGAGTATGTGTCGGCGGGCGGTAGTCTGGTTTACATCGTGGCGGGGCAGAAGCCGCGGCATTAGGTATCTATAGCGCGAGCGTACACGCTCGCGCTATAGAAATCGCTAGGCCACTAATTCCTCTTTCTTCTGCCCGATAAAGAACTGAATGATTGCGCCGAACACCACCACGGCTGCGCAACCGATCACGTTGAACCACAGGAAGGCGATGTCGGTGTAGAAATGGCAGTACAGCACCACCGCCTCGGCCAGCAGCGCCGCGATAAAGACCGCGTTGCCTTTGATGTACTTCACGTAGAAGGCCACCAGGAAAATGCCCAGGATGGTGCCATAAAAAATGGACCCAATGATGTTGACGGCCTGGATCAGGTTGTCGAGCAGGGAGGCGTAGGTGGCAAAGATAATGGCCAGCCCGCCCCAGGCAGCTGTAAAAACGCGGGACGCCCGCAGGTAGTGGAAATTATCCTTATCCTTCTTAATGGATCGCCTGTAGATATCCACCACCGTGGTGGACGCCAGCGCATTGAGTTCTGAGGCCGTGGATGACATGGCTGCCGAGAAAATCACAGCGATCAGCAATCCCACCAATCCGGCCGGCAAGTACTTCATCACAAAAGAAATGAAGACATAGTCGGTATCTTTTGTCTCGGCATCGGGCGTGGCCTTGGCGATCAGCGCCTTCACATCGTTACGCACCACTTTGGAGGCATCAGTTATACCTTGTACCTCAGCCTGGGCAGCGGCAATGGCGGTTTCATCATCGGTCCTTAAGGCAGCAACCAGGCCGTGCATCGCTTCCTGTTTCTGGTTGAACAAAGCGGTGTGCTGCTCTTCAAGGGCTTCCATCTCCGGCGCAAAATCCGTGGCGTATACCTTGCCTTTGGTGGCCTCGTTGAAGAAGAGCGGCGGCTGGTTGAATTGATAGAATACAAACACCATCACGCCGATGAAGAGGATAATAAACTGCATCGGGATCTTGAGAAGCCCGTTGAAAAGCAAACCCAGCCTGCTTTCTGCCACCGATTTTCCGCCCAGGTAGCGGGCCACCTGGCTTTGGTCGGTACCAAAATACGAGAGCGCCAGAAACAGACCTCCCGTCATACCTGACCAGAAGTTATACCTGTCGTTCCAATCGAAGGAGAAGTCCACCACGTTCATTTTGCCCATTTTGCCGGCCACGGCCACGGCATCGCCAAAGGATACGCTTTCAGGCAGGTAGTGCACTACCATGAAACCGGCCACCAGCATACCGCCCATCATCACGGCCATCTGCTGTTTCTGCGTCACGCTCACCGCCTTTGTACCTCCCGACACGGTATAGACAATCACCAGAACACCGATGAACAGGTTGGTGAGCGTCAGGTTCCAGCCCAGAATAGTGGAGAGAATAATCGCCGGCGCATAGATGGTGATGCCTGCCGCCAGTCCGCGCTGTATCAAAAAGAGCAGGGCAGCCAGCGAGCGCGTTTTGAGGTCGAAGCGGCTCTCGAGGTATTCGTAGGCCGTGTATACCTTGAGGCGGTAAAAAATTGGAATAACCGTGATCGAGATGATGACCATGGCGATGGGAAGGCCAAAGTAGAACTGCACAAAGCGCATACCGTCTTCGTAGGCCTGGCCCGGTGTGGAGAGAAAGGTGATGGCACTGGCCTGTGTGGCCATGATGGAAAGGCCAATGGTCCACCACTTCATGCTGTTGTCGCCTTTGAGGTAGCCTTCTATGTCTTTGCTGCCGCGTGTTTTCCAGACGCCGTAAATCACAATAAAGCCCAGTGTGCCGAGCAGTACAATCCAGTCGAGTAACCTCATGAATAGATGCGGGTGATGATGTAAAACAGGGTGATTAGAAAAGCCAGGTTGCCCAGTACCAGCCAGTACATGCTTTTCCAGCTCTTAAAAAAGGGTGGCTTGTCAAGCTCTTCTGCAGGCTTGCTATCGGTTTCCTTCATGGTATTCTTTTAGACAAAAGTATTGGTGACAAGGCGCTGATCGCTGCCGTTCCAGGCTAAATGCCTATTTCGCTGTACTCTCCGCGCTGCTGCCTTGCGCGCCGCTGTGTCCGTTTCCGAGCGAGATCAGGTTGGTGAAGATGCGGTAGGCACCCGGCACCCCGGCGGGCAGTTGTCTGAACCAGGAGTAGCCGGTATACACGAAGTGCCCCTTGCCGTAGCGCGCGATCAGGAGGCCGCCGTCACGGGCCGGCTCGCCGGGGTCGTTGCTCGAGAGAATGGCCTCAAACTCACTGCCCCACTCATTCGGGAAGTATAAGCCCCGCTCCTGCACCCAGCCTTCAAAATCTTTTTTGGTGATCTTGTTCGGGCTGTTCAACACGCGGTGATCTGGCTTCAGGAAACGCACGTCAGCATCCTCTACCGTTACCCGCTGGCTTGAAATCTTCAGAGGATATGGGGCGATGGTATTGGTTTTGAGGCTGTGCCCGGTGTTATACTGCACGATGACGGTACCGCCCTGCTGCACGTAGTTGAGCAGACGCGGCTGGTAAAAGTTCATGCGGTCCACTGTGTTGTAGGCCCGCACACCCAGTATCACCGCATCAAAGCGCTTCAGGTTCTGGTCGGTGATATCCTCGTCTTTCAGCAACGTCACATTGTACCCGATCTGTTGCAGACTGGCAGGTATGTCGTCGCCGGCCCCCATCAGGTAAGCGATCTGCTCCCCGTTACGCTTCAGGTCGAGGCGCACGGCTTTGGTCACGGCCTCAGGGAAAGTGGTCTGGGTGGGGATGTGGCTGTACTGGATCAGGTTGAGTCCGCGGGTATAGGGCTTGCCCCCGACAGTAGCCACGGCTTTCAGTTCTACTTCCTGCTGCCCTTTTGGCGGATGCACCATAAAGCGCACCAGCTGCTCTGCCCCATTCTGCTCCAGGTCAAAAGCCACCTGAGTGGGCTCTGCCCGCCAGCCTTTCGGCAGTTGCAGGGCGACATGGCCTTTTATACCTGCCTTGCCCGATTTCACCAGCACATGCACCGGCTTGGGCTCCTGCGCGGCAAACATCAGCACTTTTTCCGAGATGTTCACAAACACGGGCGGCGTAATGGCCAGCGGCCGGTACTGCTCCCCCTCTACCGGGTCGTTGCGCTTGTACACCACCGGCACGGTATAGCTGAACGGCTCCCCGTTGATCTTCAAGTCAAAACGTACTTCAGCAGCTGCCTTATTTTCCGGCGCTCCGATTTCCTGCAGCTCATCCACCCGGAACAGCCCCAGCGTTCCATCCTGCCGGAGCCAGTAAGGCTGAGACAACTGTGCCGAGGCCGGAATCGGCAATTTAAAAGAAATCAAATGTTCCTCATTTGGCGCAAGGGTTTTATTCAGGATGCTGTCCTTCGAAGCAAAGGCAGGCCGCATGCTTACCAGTTGCACAGGTATAGGCGAGCGGTTGATGGCTTCCAGCTGCACGTTCAGGTGTTCGCCCGGCGTTACGGCATAGTCTGTGGCCACCGCCTCCAGGTATAGCCCCAGGCTGTGCTTCACCACCTGCTCCAGCTCCTCGGTTTTGAGGCGCTTCCAGTAGCTGTCCGGTAGTTTGGCCAGCTCTTTTCGGGCCGCCAGCAGCGTAGGCACTACGGCGGACGGCTGCTCGGGCTTAAACTCCGCCACCGCCTGCTGCAGCAGGGCAGCTACTTTCTCGCTCCCTTTCACGCGGCTCCAGGTGGTGTTTATACCTTCAAAAAGCTCTTCTTTGGCACGTTCTCCTTTGGTATGCTCTAAATACTCGATGGTAACACCGCGCGTACCCGTGGCACCAAAGCCCTGGCTCTTGTGCATGCTGCGGCTCAGGGCGGCGATCTCCGGATAAGATTTGCCCAACAGCGGGTTATAGCCACCAACGTCCACTTTCAGAAGCTGGGAGCCATAATCCTCAAATTCTTTCTGGTTGCGGAAAGACCACACGCCTGTGTTCCAAAGCACTCGTTTGGCCTGCCATACCTGCACGTGCTTGAGCTGTTCCGGGAAACGCTTCGGGTTGGCAGCGGCTTCGAAGGCTTCGTTTGCCAGCATGGCCGAGGCCGTGTGGTGACCGTGCGTTTCAGAAGGCTTCGGGGAGAAACGGGTAACGATGACGTCTGGTTTGAACTTGCGAATCGCCCAGACCACGTCGTGCAGCACTTTCTCTTTGTCCCAGATGGCAAAGGTCTCCTCCGGATTTTTGGAATAGCCAAAATCATTGGCACGAGTGAAGAACTGCTGCCCCCCGTCGATGCGGCGTGCCTGCAGCAACTCCTGCGTGCGGATAATACCCAGTCCTTCCCGAATCTCCGGCCCGATCAGGTTTTGACCGCCATCGCCACGAGTCACGGACAGGTAACCGGTATTGTAAAGCCTCTCGTTGGACAGGTAAGCGATAAAGCGGGTATTCTCGTCGTCGGGGTGTGCTGCCACATACAGCGCAGTACCCAGCACATTCAATTTTTTCAGATCCTGCAGTAGCTCAGCAGCATTGGGTTTGGCGGGCGCCTGCGCCTCTAGCCGACCACAGGTCAGCAGCACAAATAGGGCAAATAAGAGCGGAAAACTTTTTTTCATGGTTTTAGTTAAAAGAGCAGTGAGCGTGAGCCATTATCACTGAGGCGTAAATCTAAAAAATTTGCGTTAGCCAACCCAGTTTTTCAGGTTTTATAGGACAGAAAGCCGCTCCAACCCGACATATAACTATTGATATAATTTTCTTGTATTTAAAACAGCCAATAGCTCAACAATTCGCAATCAGGTAGTATAGAATAGTAATATGACTAGTCTGGACTTATCAAAGAATGGTATAGGCTAAAGTAAATTTTTAAAAAAAATAATCTAATTATTAGCTTTATATTTTACCCTCGCTATATTTGTAAAAAAGTGGAAGACACTTAACGCATCCTGCCTAAGGCTCATCAGTTTTACTGGGTAGCCCCAACTATGAAACAATGCATTTGAAGGCTACAAACAACTACTGACGCATATGGCAGAGAGCAGCATCGGAGACCAGGCAATCGAATTTCTTGGATCCTATTATGCCAAACATGAAAAAAAATCTGGTTTACTTGTAAACAGAACGGTGTCCACCCATCAAGGCACCTTTGCTGATGCGCTGTTTGCCTACCAGAAACATGACAACAGCTTTTTTGCCGTTTCCCTCAGTACCTCTGCTTCTGACAAGATTGCGCGTGTTCTCTCCTCCTACAAGAAAAGGGGACTGGGCAGGGTTCGCTATTTAACGGCGGCCTCTATTTTTGGGGCAGCATCCTACGCTTGCTACCTGGTCGGCAGCTGGCTGGCAATGGCCGCTATACCTGCTATACTTGCCGTGGCTGGCTTTGTCCTTCATTCCAGATTTCGTAAGCACTACATTCAGCAGCAACTCAAAGTGGCGGTAGACCAACTCAAGCAGCAACCCGGCGACCATCAGTGGCTCGGTATACAGGTGAGCAGCCTGTGCTGGCGCGGCAATGCCATGGCAGACTACCTCTCCAAACTATGCGAACGAAAAGGGGTCGGCCTACTCACGATAGGAAAACGCTCCCGACTCACCCTGCGTCAGGAACCGCGCCTGGCCACTTGCCGCCGCACCGATTTCCTTTCTTACTATACCCAGGGCGAAAGCCTGCGCAGAGAGCTGTCAGACCAGTTCATGCGGGTAGCGTAAGCGGCAAATAAAATGCGCCTGCTCCTTTACTAATCCTCTCCCTCCTGCGTACAATTGTCAAAGCAGGCCCAACCAGAAGGTATGGGCTCGACACGACCCTGTGCCATGAGTAGATTCCTGAACATACTGCCCCTGGCAGCGCTCCTCCTGGCCGGATGCCAGCCGCAGGACGGCTTCCAGATCCCCAACACGCAACCCGACATGCGGGGCAGTATCACCAACATCAAAAAAACCAACTCTAAGAAGAAGGAAGGCGTGGCCGTGGTGCTGGTCGAATCTGTGGAAGGAGTGCGAACAAACTATACACAGGCAACCCTGCGCATAGATGCCAAAACTTATATTGAAAACGTGCAGGGAGCCACGCTCCGGCTGGACCACCTGCGCGAGGGTCAGCTGGTAGAGGCCTGGTTTGATGAACAGGCAATGGAATCCTTTCCGGTGCAGGCCCATGCATCTGCCGTGCGGGTAAGCAACTAAATGGACAGATGGAACAGAAACAAGTGCGCTATACCTGGTACAAGGTGTTTGACAGCGTGAATGAAGCCCACGAGCAGGTGCCTCCGCGCAAACTGAAGCAACTGGTGCTGGATGGCCGGTCCATCTGCTTTGCGCATACCGCCACCGGCTTTTTTGCCCTCGACGACAGCTGTCCGCACCTGGGCTACTCCCTCAGCAAAGGCACTACGAATTACCTGAATGAAGTGATATGCCCCTGGCACAGCTACAGGTTTAGCCTACAGGATGGGCGAGAGTGTGACTTTCGTACCCGCAAGGCGGTTCTCCACCGGGTAGAGCTAAGGGATGAGGGTGTGTTTGTGGGAATAGAACAGAGGGAGGCTACTACCTGAAAAAGAGGCCTTTACCCCTGTTAGGGAGCACTCCACTTAAAATAGGGCGATATCTGTGGGTGAGGTGCACGAATTGTTTACATTGATGCGCAACCAACTGTTGTTATGACTATGGCAAACAAAATCATTCGTACGGAAATACCGCCGGCTGCACCGGTAGAACTGCGCCACATGATGGGTGATTTGTACGTGACCATTCAGCGAAAACAGGACTACATAGAAGCCAAGTGGCAGGGCCACATAACGGCTGACAACGTGGTTTGCGCAGCCCAGGCCTTTCTCGAACTGCTGAGAAAAGACCCTTGCCCGAAGTTACTCAACGACAAGTCGGAGGTAACCGGCGACTGGCAGGAAGCCAATGACTGGCTTCAGTTTGAGTGGTTGCCGCAAGTACTCGGAGCCGGTTTGCGCTACATGGCGCACGTTTACTCCTTCAGTATGTTCAGCAAACTCGCTGCCCGAGAGCTTGAAGAGCGCATTACCCCTCAGCTCTCCATGAAAAACTTTTATGAACGGCGCCTGGCCGTAGAGTGGCTCCTGGAGCAGGATGACACTGCCGCCGGCCAGCGGGCTGCTACGGCTTAGCGCACGTTGGCAGCTACCGCTTGTGGCGCAACAGGTGTGATCACGACTGTGTCGAGCAGGACAGTCATCATAGGTTCAGCTATTTCAACATGGTTGGCTACAACAGCATCAACAGTCTGAGCGTTTTTTGTAGCTGGTTGCAATGCAAGACCGAAGCAAGATACTGAGGCGGCGATTACGAATAATACTTTCATGGCTTTAATATTTAAATGGTTAT
The DNA here is from genome assembly GCF_030546575.1 of Pontibacter coccineus. Lineage (GTDB taxonomy): Bacteria > Bacteroidota > Bacteroidia > Cytophagales > Hymenobacteraceae > Pontibacter > Pontibacter coccineus. Next base: position 333,676 of record NZ_JAUOTN010000003.1, on the reverse strand, counting down.
CAATTTATTACTGTGACAAAGTTATTCTATAGTACTTTGTTATGCAAGGTACTGTTGCACTAATTACTACTATTTTATACCAAGGGCCCGGAATCATCCGTGAAGTACCCAAAAAACCAGACGAACATCCATCCCTTTTTAAAGCCAAAAAAATCAATTTTTAACAGGTATAGTTATATATATTTTCTTGACTGTAGGCTTTCTAACAGATAATGCCCCTGTAGTTGTCCTTTCCCAAAAAATTAGCTTTAATTTTGCCTCTCAGCCATTGCCCACTTTGTGGGTTTGCGGCTGCTTAAGCAGGTATAAGACAGCTCCTATGCAGGAAATTGAAGAAGTAAAGAGCATACAGCAAGAAGAAAAAGAAGGCGAATTTAAGCGCGAGATCACCCTTTTCGATGCCATCATGATCGTGACCGGCGGCATGATCGGCTCAGGCATCTTTATCGTGACCGCCGATATATCCAGGGCGGTCGTAAGTCCGGGCAATATGCTGCTGGTATGGGTGCTCTCAGGCTTCCTGACCATGGTGGGCGCCATCAGCTATGGCGAACTGTCTTCTATGTTTCCGAAAGTGGGCGGCCAGTACGTGTACCTGAAAGAGGCCTATAACAAGATGGTAGCCTTCCTCTATGGCTGGACGCTCTTTCTCGTGATCCAAACGGGGGTGATCGCAGCGGTGGGCGTCGCTTTTGCCCGCTTTACAGGGGTGCTTATACCTTGGTTCAGCGAAAGCAATGTGCTGTTTTCTTTGGGCAGTTTCCAATTCAGCTCGGTGCAGCTGCTGGCCATTGCCAGCATCCTATACCTGACGTACATCAACTCCAGGGGCGTAAAGAGTGGCAAGCTGATCCAGAACATTTTTGGCAGCACCAAGCTCATCGCCCTGTTCGGCCTGATTCTCTTCGGGCTGCTTTTCGGCATTAACGAAACAGCGGTGCAGGCCAACTTCTCTGATTTCTGGGGTTCTGCCGCCGCCGCAGCGGGAACCAGCGAAGCGCCTCCGGTGGGTATGGCGCTGATCACGGCCATCGGCATTGCCATGGTGGGTGCCTTGTTTTCAGCTGACTCCTGGAACAACATCGGCTTCTCGGGCGATGAGATCGTGAACCCAAAGCGCACCATCGTGCTGAGCATGGTGATCGGAAGCGCGATTGTGATGGGCCTATACCTGATCATCAACCTGGTATACCTGCTCGTGCTCCCGCTAAACGGCGACCCGAACGCAACGGACGTGATAGGGCAAGGTATAAAATATGCCTCCAATGACCGGGTGGCAACGGCTGTGGCAGAGGTGATCGGCGGTTATCCGGCTACCGTAGGCATCGCCATCCTGATCATGATCTCCACGTTTGGCTGCAACAACGGCGCCATTCTGTCCGGAGCTCGGGTATACTACGCCATTGCCAAAGACGGCCTGTTCTTCGAGAAGATGGGGCATCTGAATAAAAACGGCGTGCCTGCCGCCGCGCTGTGGATGCAGTGCGCCTGGGCCTGCCTGCTTTGCCTCTCCGGCACTTTCAACGACCTCCTCGACTACGTGATCTTTGCGGTGATGCTCTTTTACATCCTCACCATCATCGGGGTATTTGTGCTGCGCGTGCGCCGTCCGGATCTCAACCGCCCTTACAAAGCGTTCGGCTACCCGATCCTGCCGGCCCTGTACGTACTCATTGCCTCAGGCATCTGCATCATCCTGCTTATCTACAAGCCAGTCTATACCTGGCCGGGCCTGATCATCGTGGCGCTGGGCATTCCGGTTTATTATTTCTTCGGAAACAAGTTCAAGGAAGATGCCGGTTCGTAAGCACCTCCCTATACAATAGCTAAAAAGCAGTCTGTCGGGTATGGCAGGCTGCTTTTTTGTTTCGCGCAAATACTTTAGGAGTAAAGGAGTATCAGGGAAGAGAACAGCCAGGAGATAATTTCATATATTAGTACAAAGGAATTTCACATTTACAATCCGAAGGCCATGATGCGTATCAAGGTAAAACATCTAGCTGTCGTTGCTGCGCTGGCCATACCTGTTGCTTTTGCGCTGATGATCAGAGCGGATATACCTGCCGAGGAGCTGAAAGACAGGTATACGACACCCTCCTCCCGTTTTATGAACATCGCTGGCGCCGACCTGCACTACCGCGACGAAGGGCAGGGTATACCGATCATCCTGCTGCACGGCACGGCAGCCTCGCTCCAGACCTGGGACGGCTGGTCTGCCGAACTCAGCAAGCAGTACCGGGTGCTGCGGCTCGACCTGCCCGGCTTCGGCCTGACCGGTCCCAATGCATCCGGCTCGTACTCGATCGACTACTACCGTGACCTGCTCATGCATTTTATGGACAGTCTGGGCATCGAGCGGGCGCATATTGGGGGCAGCTCCCTGGGCGGCCAGATCGCCTTCGACTTTGCAGCTACGCATCCGGAGCGCGTGCGTAAACTGATTCTCGTCTCCCCTACTGGCTTCACCAACGCCAATGACAAGCGCATTACCCTCCCCTTCCGGTTGGCCCAGACGCCTTTGCTTAAGCACACTTTGAAGTACATAACACCGCGCTTTATTGTAGAGCAGAGCCTCAGAGAGGTATATGGCGATGATAACAAACTGAAACCCGAAACGATCAGTCTGAGCCATGACTTGCTGCTACATGAGGGAAACCGGCGCGCTTTGATAGATCGCCTCAACACGGTGGACACTGACAACTTGCACATGCTGGAGCATGTGAGAGCACCCACCCTGGTCCTGTGGGGCAAGGCCGATGCCTGGGTGCCGGTTGCCGATGCCAGCCGCTTTCAGCAAGGTATAAAAGGTGCCCAACTGAAGCTGTATGCGGGTGCGGGCCATATCCCGATGGAGGAGCAGGCACACGAAACCGTACAGGACGTGCTGTCCTTCCTCAGCCAGGAAGTGGCCCAGCTCGATTAGCAGAAAAACCGTAGCTTTGCTGCCCTACCTGGCCAAAAGCCGTAGAGGCAAAGCTGTATGAGCACCGTTTATTTTATCAGCGGACTTGGGGCGGACGAGCGCATGTTTCAGTTTCTGCACATCAAATGCAGGAACAAGGTATACGTGCGCTGGATTCAGCCTTATGACGATGAGCCCCTGCATGCTTATGCGTTGCGGCTGGCCGAGCAGATCACCGAACCCAACCCGGTGCTGGTGGGCATGTCTTTCGGCGGGGTGGTGGCCATTGAGCTCTCCAGGTTTCTAAGCCCGCGCAAAACCATCCTGATCTCAAGCATCGCCAGCAGCAAGATCCTCCCATGGTACTACCGCCTGATGGGCTTCCTTCGGCTCCACCGTCTTATACCGGCGTCCTGGCTCAAGCGCTTTCATTTTGTAGGCCCGCTGCTGTTCGGCGCCAGCACCAAAGCCGAAAAAGCCTTGCTCAAGCAGGTGATCCTCGAAACCGACCCCAACTTTTTGCGCTGGGCCATCGGGCAGTTGCTCAACTGGCACCAACCCGACCACTACGAGAGTGCGGTGATGATACACGGCACGGCCGACCGCATCCTGCCGATGGGTTCCTACCCGGGCATCATCCAAGTAAAAAGGGGTGGCCACCTGATGGTTTTGAGCCACGCTTCCGAGATAAGTGCTATCTTGGATAAGATTTTAGAAGATTGCGAAACATGACAGATAAAAAGAAATTCATCATCAAAACACCAGATGGCCGCACCGCCGACCTCACCAACGCGACTACGCTTAGAAGCAATAACCTCTACCCTTTCGGCCGTCACAACTACTCTATCTATGAAAGTCCGGAAGGCGTATTTGTGCGCGGCTACAACAGCGGCGAGCGCGAGATCATGCTGACCGGCTTTGAGATCATCGACGAGGCGACGGCCCGCGGCTATACCCATACCTACACCCGCGAAGACGAGTAGTGATGGAGTTGAGTTTCTGGGAAAAGGAATCGTATTTCAGCCACGTGGATGTGCTCATCGTGGGCGGCGGCATCGTGGGGCTGAACGCGGCGCTATACCTGAAGACACAGCAGCCTGCCTTGAAAGTGATGGTCGTGGAGCGCGGCCTGTTGCCCACTGGGGCCAGCACCCGAAATGCCGGCTTCGCCTGCTTCGGAAGTCCCTCCGAGCTGCTCGACGACCTGAGCCACCACAGCGAAGAAGAGGTGTTTGCGCTGGTGGAGCGCCGCTGGCGCGGGCTGCAGCGCCTGCGCCGGAACCTTGGCGACCAGGCCATCGATTATCACCGCTGGGGCGGCTACGAACTGTTTGAGGAAAGCCAAAAGCCACTGTACGAAGCCTGTCTTGCGCAACTGCCCTACCTCAACCAACAGCTGCAGCAGGTTATAGGCGAGCAGGATGTGTACCGCCCGGCTGACCACAAGATCAGTGATTTTGGATTTAAGCAACTGGCACACCTGATCGAGAGCACGGCCGAAGGGCAGATTGACACAGGCAAGATGATACTGGCGCTCACGCAGAAGGTGCAGGCCCTGGGCGTGCTCGTGCTGAACGGACTGGAGATCGAGAGTCTGCAGGAAGAAAGCGCCGGCATCACCGCCCTCACCAAACAAGGCATCGCCATACCTGCCCGCGCTGCCCTGGTCGCCACCAACGGCTTTGCCCGCCAGCTGCTGCCACAGCTGCAGGTGGTGCCGGCCCGGGCGCAGGTGCTCATCACCAAGCCTATACCTGACCTTCGCTTCAAAGGCACTTTCCACTACGACAAAGGCTTTTACTATTTCCGCAACATCGGCAACCGGGTACTCTTCGGCGGCGGCCGCAACCTCGATTTCAAAACCGAAGAAACAACCGAGATGGGCCTAACGGAATTGGTGCAGAACAAACTGGACGAACTGTTGCGCGAAGTGATCTTACCGGGCACACCGTATGAAGTAGAGCAGCGTTGGAGCGGCATCATGGGGGTAGGCCCCGGCAAGACGACCATCGTGCAGCCGGTATCGGAGCACGTATGCTGTGCCGTGCGCATGGGGGGCATGGGGGTGGCCATTGGTTCGCTGGTGGGGGAAGAAGGGGCAGCCTTGCTATTAGAAAGACTTTAATGACTCTGGCCACTATCTGAATGACTACAGCAATCATCACCAACACTACCTTCAGGATTATCCTGTTGGCCTGGGTAACGCTCAACATCGTGGCGGGGCTTTATATACTGACCATGGATTTTGATTTGATCTCCCTGGGTAGCCTGGCTATTAATTCGGCTATCCTCTTCTGCTATTTTACCAAAAGTCTATACCTGAAGCAAGCCGTAAAGATAGGGGCCATCGTGCTTTTAGCTCCATCTCTTTTTGCACTATTGCCAGCCGTTGCATTAGGACTGCTCTATGGGATGGGTATGATCTGGAAATATATTCCGCTCCTGGTTATTATGCCTTTGGTTGGGTTCTACTTATACAAAGGCTCGGGCAGGTATATCCGGTTAACTGAATCGAATGGAAATATCCTGGAGGTATAGCCACCGATAGTTTTGGGGAAGTGCATAAACAAAAAAGGTAAACCACTAGCGGTTTACCTTTTTCAGTTTCTATCGTCAGTACGAGTTACATCCGTATCCATTGAGACGTGGGGTTAGGTTTAGGGATCATCAGGTTTTTGGCGGCTTCCTTCTCCGCTCTGTAAAATTCCTGATACTCTTCCTCGCTCATTTCTTCGCGAAGGGCAATGTGGAATTTGGCCAGTTCAGGGTATAGTTGGTTGCGTTCCTGGCGCTCCTGCGGGCTGTCTCTGTTAAAATCGTAAAAGGATTTCACAAAATTTTTCATAATTAAATAGTTGATTTAAAGTGAGTTGGAAAACAGTTTTACTCCCTGATCACTTTTAGGTTGTCTATATTTAAGAGCAATTTTCCACAATTTGCCCTGAATGCCTGCAAACCAACAAAAGACTACCCCTGAGGCTAACAATTAAAAAGCCTCTGCCGTTTGGCAGGGGCTTTAAGCCAAAGTATCAACTACTTGTGTAGTTCGGTCTGGTAAAATTTGTCACAAGGAGGGCCACTCTGTTACTGACTAAGATGCTTAAAGTAGAGTCCGGTGGCCACGAGCAGCAGCCTGGTAAGCTCCGAAATTTCCCTGATAATGGAAATCTGCCCGCTTGCGATGGAAAAGTTTCCCTGCTCAAAGCGCATCAGGTTATTGCCCGCTTCGTCCTGTAAGTCTCTGCTGCTGTCCAATGCTTTTCCCTTGAAAGTAAACTGCTCGCCCGTGACCAAGGTAGTGGTGCTTTGGCCAAAGCCTGACGATTTGCTCATACCGATCACCTCCTCTTTGAAGTGAATCGTAACATCATGCTCAAGCCAGCCCTTCCGCTGAAAATAAAGGTTGATCCGCTCGGAGCTGAAATCGGCGTCGTTGCTTGTCCAGCCCCTGAAGGTGAGCTCGCCAACCACGCCGTTTTCGTCGTTGACAGTATACCTCCTGGACGTCAGATTTTCCTGTTTCCAATGCAGCAACGCCATGATTTTACTTTAAGCCCAGCACGTCTACGCCCTGCTCAAACACCACGTCCACGGGTATGTTCTTTTGGCTCAGGCGGTCAAGGTCAGCTTGTAGTTCGGCGCTGATCTGCCCCTGCTCATTCAGCAATTTGCCTACACCGGCGTAGTCGCCGTTGCCCTGCAGCGTCAGGATCAGTTCAGATAACTTGTCCATGGCCTCCCCCATTTTCACGTAGTTCACGCGGTACTTGCCCGTCTGCGCGTCACGCTCGAAGGCGCCGTTCTCCTTAAAGAAGTTGAAGCGTACCATGTTGGCCTTGCCGTGCGCACTGGCCGCGCCAAAACGTACCGAGCGGAAAATGCCCGCCATGAAAGTGGTGTAGTAGTCCTCGAGGCTGCCGCTCACTTCGCCTTTCTTGTGCAGTTGCGTGATCATGTACAGGCCCAGGATGTCGGCTTTGCCTTCTTCCAGCGCTGAGGCGTGTTCTTTTAAAGCTTCCCGTACGGTGCCTTTGCCGTTGATGGTGTTCTTGATGCCCAGACCGTGCGCCACTTCGTGGAACATGGTATTGGCAAAGAAAGCATCGAAGGTGATGTGCTGCTTCTGGTCATCGGCGATCAGCTCATCAGCAATCGGCAGCATGATCTTGTCGAACTTGGCCTGCATGGCGTTCTTGAGCTGCAGCCGGCGTGTGCCTTTCTTCAGCTGCACCTCTTCGTCATTGGGCAGGTTGATGGCGATGGTTTTGCTGCCCGCGTTGCAGTCGCCGGCGTAATAAACCACGTCATAGGCGTTCAGGTCCGAATCGGTGCCCGGGGTTTCTTTTTTAAGGTTGGCTGCTACCGGCAAGCCACGCTGTAGTTCGGGCAGGAAGGCCGCATACTTCTCGAGGCGCTTGCTCCAGTCCATGTCCTTGATCAGCACATAGGCTTCGTGCGCCGCTTTGTAGCCGAATACCTTGTCTTCGTAAGTTTCGATCGGGCCGATCACTACGTCGATGCGGTTGTTCTTCATGTCCATCCAGGCCAGGTCGCTTGGCTGGTAGTTATCGTTGAGCAGCGCATCAGCACGCAGGGTCAGGTATTTTTTCAGGCCTGGCTCCTCGGCCAGGTTCGCTGCCTGGCGCAACAGGTTAGAAGCGCGTTTTACCTGCTCCTTGAACTGCTCGTGGTAAGGAACCGTGATCAGGTTACCCTTGGCGTCGCGTCGCAGCAAGGTATACTGACTGGCTTTGTCTTTCAGGTTCGCCTTCTCAAACTCCTCCTTCGTCATGTCGTGCGGGTAGAAGTTGGCTGCGTCCGGCTTTGGTCCCACGCCAGGTATAAAGGGCTCGTTGTTGTTGAGGCGATCCCAGGGGCCGTAGTTGATTTTCACAAACTGTTTGGCGGCATCGTCGGTCAGGGCACTGAGCAAGGAGTCTTTCTTGCCATAGGCCTCATACCAGAACAGCTCGTCCATGATGTCGCTTGCTTCGATCAACAAGGGAATCATTTGGCGCTCTTTTTCGCTCAGGCCGTTCAGGTCAGCGGTGAGGCGCACGGTGGTGTACATGCCCAACTTCTGCTGCAGGTCGGTGGTGGCGGCACCGGTCTGCTCAGTCTCGGTGGTTTGAGTTTCGTCGGTGGTGCTGCCGGTGCAGGCGGCCGTCATGGCGGCTACAGCGGAGGCTAGTATCAGGTGGCGTGATTTCATGTAGGTATCAGGTTAGTTTTATTTTTCAAGAGAAAGATACAGGATTTGGGGTAAAAGAAAAAGCCGCCACTCTTTATCAGAGCAGCGGCTTATACCTATGTGATGCTTTTCACTTGCTTAAAACAGACCGAACAGTTCGCTGTTAATCCGCTCAATAATGCTTCCCAGATCCTCGGGGTTGGCCACAAAGTCCATGTTGTTCACATCGATCACCAGCAGTTTGCCCTGGTCGTAACTGCTCATCCAGGTGTTGTAGTGCTCGTTGAGGTTGCGCAGGTAGTTGATGCTGATGTTGTTTTCGTACTCGCGGTTGCGCTTCTCGATCTGTCCGATCAGTTTCGGCAGGTCGGCCTTCAGGTAAATCATCAGGTCAGGCGCCTTCACCATGCTGATCATCGACTGAAAAAGCGCAAAGTAGTTCTCGTAATCGCGCGTGCTCATTAGCCCGGAATCGTGCAGGTTTTTAGCGAAGATGAAAGCGTCTTCGTAAATCGTGCGGTCCTGGATCACATGCCCGTCCTTGGACTGGATCTGCTGCACCTGTCCGAAGCGACTGTTCAGAAAGTACACCTGGAGGTGGAAAGCCCAGCGCTCCATGTCCTCGTAAAAATCCTTCAGGTAGGGGTTATTCTCGACTGCCTCCAGGTATAGCTCCCACTTAAAGTGCTGGGAAAGTTTGGTGGCCAGGGTAGTTTTGCCGGCGCCAATGTTGCCGACGATCGCAATGTGCATGGTAATGGTATAATGGATGAAGAAACCGGCTGCAAATTAAAGCTTTTTTTCGTGCCTGTTTGTCTCTCTTCCTGAAACTTACCAACGTGGTTATGCACACTGCCTGTCGAAGTATGCACCCCAGCCCGCTCTGTACTCTACCTCAGAGGAATAAACCGACGGGTGTAGCGGCCCAGTTAGACTCCAATGCTGTTCTGGTTGCCATCAACCCATCAGAGCAGGCTGCGTAAACAGTAAGTGAAACCAAACTTAAATAAAGCTATGACAAAGGGACATAACCAGGACAAAAACAAGTCGCAGCAACAGCCTGAGGCTAAAAAGCAGGGCGGCCAGGAAGGAAACCGCAACATGCCTGACCAGAAGAAGGACAAGAGCCCGAACCAGGGCCGCAACAAAGGCGACCAGTCTGGCGGCACCAAAGGCCAGAACGCCATCTAGTTAACACTATAACCGAAAACAGCCGGGACGTGCAGCAATCACTGCAAGTCCCGGCTGTTTTGTTAGGTATGGGATTCTCCCGCTGTAAGACGGGTATCCCTAGCGTTGCTCCCGCATCTGGTTATACCTGTCCTTGGCGTCACGGCTTTTGCGCAGGGTGTTGAACTCTACTTGCAGCGCGGCCACTTTCATCTTGTCGCTGTTGGTCATCTGGCTGAGTACCTGCTGCCTGCGGTCGTTGAGCTGCAGGTATACGTGCTCGGCATAGTCCCAGTCGCGGAGGCTCCAGTCGGCGCGCTGCGCCCGCACGTTTTCCATGAACCTGACAAAAGTGCCGCGCAACTGACTGGCCTTTAGCTGTCCGATCTTGTTGGTGCCGGCCAGGCGGCGCTCCCAGGTAACGGCTGTCTCGCGGCTAAGCGGCTGTCCGTAGCGTTCTTCCTTCTCAGCCTCCCACGCCTGGTACTGGTTTTTCAGTTCGCCATACTCCTGCTTCGAGGCTTCGTTCATCTGGCTGCTGCTGCGGTCCAGACTTTGGGTGCGGGCCCTGAACTCCTGCTTGACTACCGGCCATTCAGCCTTTGTTATACTATCGCCCTGGTTTACTCTTTTGTTCATCCAGGTTCTGAAATCCTCCAGGTCCTGCTCCAGTTTCGATTTGGTCTGGGCCTGGGCGCCGAGCGTGCTTAGGGCCATAAAAAGCATGAGGGCGTAAACAAATAGCTTCTTCATAGGTTGGTTTTATAATGTTACAGCATACTCTTTTAACACAGCATTCCTATTAAATATTATGCCAGAATATTCTGATGGCGCTATATTTTTTTAATCCTGCCACTATACCTGCTCCCACTATAACATGCCGTTTGCTATCCTTTTGCGGTTGCTTACGTTTAATGCAAAGATAGGCATTTTGCCTGCGCCGCACTTGGGATTGTGCCATACACGTTCTTCCCCCATCAACCAAATAAACTTATATGCGCAAAACGAGGGACAACTTCCACGAAACCGTTGTTTCCATACCTAACCGGGACGAGATCATCCTGAGCGCCGAACGCTTTCCGTTCAAGGCGACCCTCAGCCTGTCACCGCTGGTGACTTACTGGGAGAACAAGATCAAGACCGACCCGAACTGCAATGTGTCCCGTGTGAACGAGCTGGCCGGTCTGCTGCGCCAAAACCCCGAGCTGCTGGAGCCTATCGAGGATGTGTCCATTATCAATAAATACATCGACACGGTCGATATCCTGATGGAGGATATTTTCCCGAGCGCCCTCTGGGAGAACGACCTGCGTGCTACGGTGCTGCCCTTTCACTTCGACAGTTTCTACGCCACGCCACGCCTGGAGGAGCTCGACCTGCTGGGAGGCGGCAACTATACCCAAAAGCTCAACCTCGACCTCAAGACACTGCTCTTCCGCCAGACGCTCTCGGCCTATACCCTGATCCTGGAGAAGTTCTACAACGCCAACTTCTTTGTGGACGAGCCCTTTATCTTCAGTATCAAAGACAAGTTCACCAAGCTGGACCGGCACTACAAGCTGATCACGGACCTGAAGTTCATGAAAGTGAAGGCCAAGGGTCCGATCAAGAAACTCAGCACGCAGGAGATAAACTTTCTGATCAACCGCTACAACGACCTGGACCTCTGGATGCAGAAGATTCCGCCAGAGAACTTCGAGTTCAGCGGCTTTGCCATCTACGATTTCACGGACGTGACCAACGAGGCGACCATCTCCTCGTTGCGCTACGACCTCCTCGACCAGGACTCAGTGACCACACCGGAGGGGTTTGAGAGCCTGCAGCAGAAGCTGCGCGTGCTCTTCGGGCTGCCGGGGCTGCGGCTAGGTCTGGCCTCCCTGCCTGAACTGCATGAGTTCGACACTAACTTTACCCGCAAAACCTGGAACGGGCTGGTGCTTCAGAAAGACTCCCACATCAAACTGGAAGATCTGACGGAGTCCATCTACGCCCCCGTGCTCATCAAGGGCAACACCATTATAGTAGACGACCTGGAGCAGCTGGATGAGACCAACAGACTGGAGCAGGAGTTGATTAAGTCCGGTGTTCGAAACCTGATCATCGCGCCGCTTCACTACGAGGGCAAAACGATCGGTATGCTGGAACTGGCCTCGCCTATACCTGGCGAGCTGAATGCCCTCTCCACCATCAAGCTCAAGGAGATACTGCCACTTTTTGCGCTGGCCCTCAACCGCATGCTCGATGAGTTGCGCAGCAGCATCCAAAACATCATCAAGGAGAAGTACACGGCCATTCACCCCATCGTGGAGTGGCGCTTTACGCAGGCAGCCATCAACCTGCTCGATAAGATGGAGCGCAATGTGCCGGCCGAGATCGAACCGATCGTGTTCCGCGACATTTTCCCACTTTACGGGGTATCGGACGTTCGCAGTTCGGCTTCGGAGCGCAATAGGGCCATACAAGGCGACCTGATAGACCAGTTGGTACTGGCCAAAGAGGTGATTCTGGCCGCCAAAGACAAGCTGCCGCTCTCCATTCTGGATGAGTTGATCTATAAGATAGACAAGTACTCGCAAAACATCGTGCAGGAACTGGGCTCGGGCGACGAGGCTGTGGTGCTGGAGTTTCTGCGCAGCGAGATCGAACCGCTCTTCAATCACTTCACCCAGAAGTACCCTTCTACCCAAAAGGCCATCGAAGCCTATCGCAAAGCCACCAACAATCCAAACGGCGTGGTGTACAACAAGCGGCGCGCCTACGAAGAGAGCCTATACCTGATCAACGACACCATTTCCAGCTTCCTGGACCGGGAGGAGGAAAAGGCGCAGCAGATCTTTCCGCACTACTTTGAGAAGTATAAGACGGATGGGCTGGAGTACAACATCTACATCGGGGCATCGCTACTGAACAGCGGTCATTTTGAGGAGCTATACCTGAAGAACATGCGCCTGTGGCAACTGATGCTCACCTGCGAGATAGCCCGCCGCATACATAAACTGCGCGCTAACCTGAAACTGCCGCTCGAGATCACCCAGCTGATCCTGGTGCACAGCAACCCGATCTGCATCCGCTTCCGGCTCGACGAGAAAAAGTTTGATGTGGAAGGCGCCGACAACATCCGCTACGAGATCATCAAGAAGCGAATAGACAAGGCCACGCTGCGCGGTACCGAGGAGCGCCTCACCCAGCCCGGCAAGGTGGCCATTGTGTACACACAGCCACGCGAGGCGCAGGAGTACCGCCGCTACATCGACTTTCTGCAGGCGGAAGGGTATATTGAGCAGGGAGTAGAGGACCTGGAGATAGAAGAGCTACAGGGCGTGCAGGGACTGAAGGCGCTCCGCATTTCGATCAATTTCCAGGAGCAACTGCGCCACGACATTGATGCCGGCGACGAGCTGCTTCAGATCGCACGGGCGGCCACACTCAATTAAAATTGCACTTTTTCGCAAAGCGCAACTTTTTTAAAAATAAATTCAAATTCCAATTGGCTATAAATAAGCTATTTACAGTACAATGACGCTTGTAAGATTCTACCAACTACAGGCATTGCTGTAATTTTCTCTGCCACAGTGCAATTATTTTAAAGGAAAGGGCGTTTTACCTGAGACTGCCGGGGAAGCGCCCTGTGCTGTTTATTTATTTTCACTTTTCAACTTTTAGCCAAATGAAATTGAAAAACCGTTTTTTACCTGCCATGCTCGTGTTTGGCGTGGTAGCACTTTCGTCTTGCGAAAAAAATGACAACGAGTCTGCAGAGCCTACTTTTGACCAGGGTGCCCTGTCACATGTGATGCTGGATTCCGCCGAGGTTACTTCTTACAAAGTGGTGGGCAAGCAGCTTAGCCAGGTAAACCACTACAACCAGGAGACAGGCGAGGTGGATAGTTTCGACAAGTATGAGCGTGACAACAAGGGCCGCCTGATCAAGAGCACTACCTACGCCGGCAAAAACCAGGCGCTTCTGACAGAGCAGCACTACACCTACAATGACAAAGGCGAGTTGAGCAAATCGGTTTCCACTTACTTTACAGGTGGCAAGCCGGAGTACCAGACCTACAGCACATATTCTTATGATGCCGCCAACAAGCTGAGCAAGAAGTCAGTGTACGAAGGCACCGAGGAGAAAGGCAAACTGAAGTCATTCACGACATATGAAGTGATGCCAAACGGTAACTACGCCCAGGAAAAGCAGTTTGTGATTGATGGTACTGGAGATGCGAAGCTTTACGCGACCACAACCAACTCTTACGATGCTAACCCGAACCCACTGCACGCATTTGCAGAGCCAGGTTCGGCCAGCAGCCCAAACAACCTGGTGCGCTCTTCTATGGAAGTACACAACAGCCAAAAGGCTTTCACACGCTCTTACTCGTACAAGTACGACGACAGCGGCATGCCGATCAGCCAGACGGTGACACTGCCAAACGGTAAGTCCCAAACATTCAACTACGTGTACAGCAACTAATGCCGGTACGCCGTCAGAGTCACAGCCCCCGGCCGTCCACGTCCGGGGGCTGTGGTGTTTCTGGCCCTTTCCTGTTGCAGGCAGACGGCTGGTAATTGTGCCGTAAAAAAGCTATATTTGTTATTGTACTAAACAAAAGACAATGTCGAAGACGAAAATAACAGTGAACAGCAATGGCTCCCTGCGTGTAGAGGGTGAGTTTGAGATCGTGGACAAGCACGGCAACGTATACGGGCTCGGTGGCCGCGAACTGGTTTCGATCTGCCGCTGCGGCATGTCGCAGAACAAACCCTTCTGCGACGGCTCGCACAAAGGCCACTTCGAGCATGATGCCGAGGCCTTTGATCTTCCTCCCAAAAAACAGTAACCCTAACACAACCCGTTCACCATGGCCGAGCGCCTGATCACCGTTGCCACCTTCAGCCAACCCACTGAGGCCCACATCCTGAAAGGCCGCCTGGAAGCAGAGGGAATCCTGTGCTTTTTGGGTGACGAGCAGATCATTGCGGCACAGCCACTGTACTCGCTGGCGGTGGGTGGCGTGAAACTGCAGGTGACAGAAGGCGATGTAGAAGAGGCCCTCGAGTTATTGGGCCGTATTGAGCGCGGCACCAGTGAGTACATCATTGACGACAACATTGAGCTGGCACCGCCCGCTCAGGTATACCTGGATGCTGAGGCATGCCCGATATGCGAGTCAAAAAACATCTCTGCCCGTGGATTTTTTGGAGGAGTGCTGGGTATCACCCTACCCTTCGTCAGCAGGCGTTACGGTTGCCACGACTGCCACTATACTTGGAAAGAAAACTAAAAAAGCGCCCCGTGGGGCGCTTTTTTTATGCCTGCCAAATGCTGTCCGCCGGTCTTACTTCAAACTGTTTACCAGCTGCACATACTGTGCGCGGGCATCTTCCGGACTCGTTCCTTGCAGGCTTTTCCACGCATCCCACTTGGCGATGTTTTTAAAATCAAAACCACCCGGACGCTCCGTGTTCACATCCCCTTCCGTAGCCTGCTTGAATAAGCTGTAAAGTTGCAGCAGAATAGTATTCGACGGGCGTTCCGTTAGCTCCTTCGACTGAGCCACTGCCTGCTCAAATTCTTCTTGTGTTGCCATAGTGTGTCGGATAAATTGTTTTTTTAGTGAGGACAAGGTATAAAAAAATACGCTGCATGCATAACTTTAATTTATAATTAACTTCTCATTATTTTCCTTATTTTTATATTCTGTATAAAAGATACACACTATGAAAAAAGCACACTACAGCAATTCTGCTCCGGCCCTACTGCTTTCGGCCTGCCTGCTGACAGGGACAGCCTGCAGCACGACGACGCAACAACCCACCACAACCGAGACGGCCACGACCGATCAAACGGCCGACACCACGGTAAAGGCGGAGGCCGCTCTGCCTCAACCGCCTGTGGCTGCCAAGAAACCGAAAGAACTCACAGCGCACGGCGATACCCGCACCGACAATTACTACTGGATGAACGAGCGCGACAACCCGGAAGTGATCGCCTACCTGAACGCCGAAAACGAATATACCAAGCAGGTAATGGCCGATACAGAGCAGCTGCAGGAAAAGCTCTTTAACGAGATTGTGGGCCGCATCAAGCAAACTGATGAGTCGGTGCCTTATAAGAAGAACGGCTATTTCTACTACACCCGCTTTGAGGCCGGCAAAGAGTACCCGATCTATGCCCGTAAGAAAGGCAGCCTGGATGCCAAGGAAGAGGTGATGGTGAACGCCAACGAGCGCGCCGAGGGCAAGAGCTACTATGCCGCCGCCGGCATGAACGTGAGCCCCAATAACCGGCTGGTGGCTTTCGGGGAAGACACCGTGAGCCGCCGCCAGTACACCCTCCGCTTCAAGGACCTGCAGACCGGCGAGCTGCTGCCTGACCGTATACCCAACACCACGGGCGGGGCAGTGTGGGCAAACGACAACAAGAACGTCTTCTATACCATGAAAGACCCGGCTTTGCGCTCTTTCAAGATCTTCCGCCATACCCTGGGCACTCCCACCGCACAGGACAAAGAGGTATACCACGAGGCTGATGAGACTTTCAACACGTTTGTATATAAGACCAAGTCAGACAAGTACATCATCATCGGCTCCAGCAGCACGCTCTCACAGGAATTCCGTTTCCTGGATGCCGCTAACCCAACAGCCACGCCTAAAGTGATTCAGCCCCGCGAGCGCGGCCTGGAGTATAGCGTCGACCACTTCGGGGACAGCTTCTACATCCGCACCAACAAGGACGGCGCGACCAACTTTAAGCTGATGAAAACACCGGTAGGCAAAACCACCAAGCAAAACTGGAAGGATGTAATTCCGCATCGCGCTGACACGTACTTGGAAGAGGCTGAAATATTTCAGGATTACCTGGTGCTGCAGGAGCGTAAGAACGGCCTGACGGAATTGCGCGTGAAGAAGTGGAACGATCCGAAGACCGATTACTATGTAGATTTTGGGGAAGAGGCGTATACCGCCGGCATCAGCATCAACCCCGACTTCGACAGCAAGGTGCTGCGCTATGTGTACAGTTCCCTCACCACACCAAGCTCCACGTTTGACTACAACATGCAAACGAAGCAGAAAACGCTGCTGAAAGAACAGGAAGTGGTAGGCGATTTCGATAAGAACAACTACGAATCCAAGCGCATCTACGCCACGGCTAAAGACGGCACCAAAATTCCGGTGTCGCTGGTATACCGCAAAGGCCTCAAGCTCGACGGCAACAACCCGACACTGCAGTACGCTTACGGCTCCTACGGCATCAGTATGAACCCTGGTTTTAGCTCCGTTCGCCTGAGCCTCCTGGACCGCGGCTTTGTGTACGCCATTGCCCATATCCGGGGTGGACAGGAGATGGGCCGCCAGTGGTATGAGGACGGTAAACTGATGAAGAAGAAAAACACCTTCACGGACTTTATCGATGTATCGGAATACCTGATCAAGCAGGGCTATACCAATCCGGACAAGCTGTTTGCACAAGGCGGTAGCGCCGGTGGCTTGTTGATAGGTGCTGTTGCCAACATGCGCCCAGACTTGTACAAAGGCATGCACGCCGCCGTACCGTTTGTGGATGTAGTCACCACCATGCTCGATACCAGCATTCCGCTCACCACCGGTGAGTTTGACGAGTGGGGCAACCCGGCCAACAAAGACGCTTATGACTACATGCTCTCCTACTCGCCCTATGACAACGTAGAGGCCAAGGAATACCCGAACATGCTCGTCACCACCGGTCTCCACGACTCGCAGGTACAGTATTTCGAGCCAGCCAAGTGGGTGGCCAAGCTGCGTGAGCTAAAGACCGACGACAACCTGCTCCTCTTCCAGACCAACATGGAAGCAGGCCACGGCGGTGCCTCCGGCCGCTTCCAGCCCTACCGCGAAACTGCCCTGCAGTATGCTTTCTTTTTGAAGCTGGCAGGGATCAAGGAGTGATGATTAATGGGTAATGAAGAATGATTAATGAGACAATAATGATCAATCAATAGAGGTTGTCTTCATTATCCCCGAAAACAAGCAACCCCGCCGCAAATGATTTTGCGGCGGGGTTGCTTGTTATTACCCTATACTGTCATTTCGACCCTTAGGGAGAAATCCTGAATAGGGTTCCGGTTTTGGAAAAATTCAGATCTCTCCTTTCGTCGAGATGACAATGTGAGTGTAGATAAAAGAACTTAACTCACCTTCACTACAATTTTACCAAACTGCTTGCCGGCTTCCATGTAGCGCATGGCTTGTTCGGTTTCTTCGAGCGGGAAAACGATGTCTACCACGGGCTTTACTTGCTTCTCTGCTACAAAGGCGATCATTTCGGCGAAATCCTGGTTGGTGCCCATCGTGCTGCCGTGTATGGCGAGTTGCTTCCAGAAAATCTCAGCCGGATTGATCTGGCCGATCATACCGGTGGTGCCGCCATAAATCCCAATGCGTCCGCCTGGGTTGGCCAGTTTCACCAGCTGGACAAAACCTTCGCCCGCTGCCCCATCTATGGCTACATCAAACCCACCAACCATAGCTTTCAACTCTTTGCCCCAGTTTTCTTTCCTGTAATTAATGCCGCCTGTTGCACCCAGTTCTTTGGCCTTTTCGATCTTCTCGTCCGACCCGGATGTCACCCATACCTCCGCTCCGGCTGCTACCGCAAATTGCACGGCAAACAAAGCCACGCCGCCACCGGCACCTGTTATCAGTACCCGCTCACCGGCTTTCAAGCCGCACTTCGTGAACATGGCGCGGTAGGCCGTAACGCTGGCCAGCGGCAGGGCAGCCGCTTCTTCAAAACTCAGATGCGCAGGTTTGCGGTGCAGGTTAGTGGCTTTTACTTTCACGTAGTCTGCAAACGTGCCGTCCTCGGGCATGCCCAGCACCTTATACGCCTTACTGTGCGCCTGCGGATTATCGCCCCAGTCGGTGGAAGGGTCAATCACCACTTCCTGCCCTACCCAGCGCTCGTCCACCCCCTCGCCTACTTCGGTTACGATACCTGCTCCGTCAGACCCCAGTATGGCCGGGTAGTCTTTGGTGAAGTAGCGGCCGTACTGTATCCAGACGTCGCGGTGGTTCAGGGCGGCAGCTTTTACCTGCACAATGGCTTCTCCGGCTCCGGCAGCAGGTTTCTCTTTCTCGATCAGCACAAAAGGGCTGTTGATGGCTTCCAGGTAGATGGCTCTCATAGTTGTTGGATGAAGGTATAGGTATACAAAGGTATAACTTCTGCCCTAAGCTGAAAACCTATCGGGGTAGGCATTGGCTTTTTATACGGGAGCCCCTATCTTCGTTGCCAGCACAGCAACATGAGCGCACATGAACACCAAGTATAGCATCCGGGAAGCAACGATCACTGACATACCTACCATCCATCCACTGGCCGAGGCCATCTGGGAACCTACTTACCGTCCCATTCTTTCGCGGGAGCAGATCGATTATATGTTTGAGGTGATCTATACCTACGACGCCCTGAAACGACAAATGATGGAAGGCCAGAAGTTCATTCTGCTGTACGATGGTGCGGAGCCGATCGGTTTTGCGGCTTATTCCACAAAAGAACCAGCAGGCGCCGTATACAAACTGAACAAAATATACCTGCTCCCCAGCCGGCAGGGCGAAGGGCTGGGCAAGCTGTTGCTCGAAGCGGTGGAAAAACGTGTACGTGAGGCGGGTGCCCGCTACCTGGACCTGAATGTGAACAAGTATAACAAGGCGAAAGCATTTTATGAGCGCGCAGGCTACCAGGTGCTGCTGGAAGAGGACATCCCGATCGGGCCTTACTGGATGAACGATTATGTGATGCGCAAAGGGTTGGCATAAAAAAAACGGGCAGCTTCGCAGCTGCCCGTTTCTGTACTATCCCTTGTCGTTAGGATTACTTCACTGCAATCGGATCCGGGTTTCCGTCCGGATCGTTCTTCACAGTGCCGCTTGTTCTAAGAGGACCGTGCAGCAAGAGGCCCGCTACGTGCGGAGACGCCATAGACGTGCCGCTGATCGTGTTATAACCACCACCTTTCCAGGTAGAGTTGATGCTCACACCAGGTGCGCACACGTCTACTGGCGGGTTGCCATAGTTTGAGAAGCTGGCCCATGAGTCAGAAGAGTTCATGGCAGACACTGTGTAGATGTTGGCGTGGTTAGCGCGCGCTGGAGACGAGCTATTGGCATGCGTCGACTCGTTACCGGCAGCCAGGGCAAACTTAATACCTTTGCTGGCAGCAGCAATCACTGCATCATCCAGTGCCTGGGAAGTTGGACCGCCCAAGCTCATGTTTGCCACGTCACCAGACTGAGCAGCCGAAGCCACATAGTCAACACCAGCGATTACGCCAGAGTAAGAACCGCTTCCGCGTGAGTCAAGCACTTTCACAGCAACTACGGTTGCGTCGTGGGCTACACCGATCACACCGATCGAGTTGTTTTTAGCAGCGATCGTACCAGCTACGTGTGTACCATGGCCATTGCCATCGTTCGCATCGCTGGCATCTCTACCTGAGGTAAAGAAAGTTCTGCTGCGGTTTACATCCACATTCAGGTCAGGGTGCGTCAGGTCTATACCTGAGTCAATCACCCAGGCGGTTTTGCCGGTACCGTCACCATAACCTACACGGGCAATGCCGTAAGGTACTGTCTGGCCTGTAGAACCGCCACCACCTGTTCCTGGCTTCGCCAGCATCACGATTCTGTCTGGCTCGATATAATCCACACGGCTGTCGCTACGGAGCGCATCCACCTGGTCATCCGACAGTTTTACTGCCACGCCGACTAACGCCTGACCATAGGCCTGCTCAATTGTTGCATTGGCAATACCTTTAGAATAGAGTAATTCCTGTCCCATTTCACGCACCGCGCCTACACGCTCGGCATAGGTAGCAGTACCATCCAGACGCTGGTTGGCATCCTTCTTAAATACTACAATGTACTGGCCTTTGATAACAGCTCCATTTTGGGTGGAAGTCTGTAAATTCTCTGCTACTTCAGTGGCTTCAGGCGCCTCAGAGTCGCAAGAGGTAAACGATACGGCTGCAGTAGAGAGGGCTGCGCCAAATAGTACAGAACGCAGAACGTTCTTAATGCGTAAGGTGTTTTTCATACTTGTAAAAAATGTTAGGTTAGTTAAAGTTTTAAGGTTTATTATAAGGATAGTGAAAGCCAAACTATTGAATGAGATTTATATATCCAAATAAAAGTATAATTTTTTTGAATATATTTTTTTGAAATGCGCCTGACACTAGCAGGAAGCCATACATTGTTACAACATTTAAATTGCACTGAAATCAGGGTATAAATTCTTGTTTATACAGCAGCAAGGGCCCTTTTAAAGGTGTATGCAGGGATCAGAATATATAGAGGCGGCTTTATACGATGTTCGCAAAACAAAGTTTGCATTAGCGGAACACTATCCTCGAAAAGTCTAATTTTAATTCTATTTTAACAGCTTGCCGGTGCAATTTTATTTGCACCCTATACCTACAGTTCACTATATTAACAGATGCACTAAACTCACCGTTATGAACTATTCGAAAAAAACACGCGCTTCCCGGCATCTGCTCTGGGTGGTCGCTTTCTTCATCAGCCTGACAGGCTGCCAACCCAACACAGAGGAACAGGCCAAATCCGAGAATCGCGAGACCGATACAGAAGAAAAGCTGGAACCGCTCACTTCGGAGAGCGCAGTCGCAGTGCTGACCGCCTATGAAAAAGAGCACCCCGATAGCCTGATCCTCATCAGCACACGCCACGGTGATATCAAGCTGCGGCTATACCCTGAAACGCCTTTGCACCGCGCCAATTTCGTGCGCCTCACCAAAGCAGGCTTTTATGATCAGGGTGAGTTTTACCGCGTCGTAAAAGGATTTGCTGTACAGGGGGGCGACTCCGATACCCGGACGATGAAAAACGGAGCGTATAAAATTCCGCAGGAGTTCAACCCAAAATACATCCACAAGCGTGGTGCCCTGGCCATGGCCCGCTACGGCGACGAACGCAACCCCGAGAAGGAGTCCTCTTCGCACAACTTTTACATTGTGCAGGGTGAGCCGAAAACAGTTCAGGAGCTGAGGGCTTTCGAAGCCAAACACAACATGAAGTACACCCCGCAGCAGATCCAGCTCTATACCTCCATCGGAGGTGAGCCCTCGCTGGACCAGGAGTATACCGTGTTCGGGGAAGTTATAGAAGGGATGGAGGTAGTGGATAAGATCTCGGAAGAGCCGGTAGACGGACAGAGCTGGCCACGCAATATTGTACCGCACACCATCAAAACAATTAAGCAATAAGCAGTACCCGACACCAGGTATAAACAAAATGCCCCGACCTATATGGCCGGGGCATTTTGCATTATTAAAGAACGTGTCGCTATACCTTACTGCACCTGACGGTTCTTCACGTAGGTGTTCAGCCAGGTATCCATCTCCCAGAGCATGTGCAGGATCGACTCACGGGCTGCGTAGCCGTGGCTCTCGTGCGGCAGGAACACCAGTCGCGTCGTGGCTCCGTGGCCCTTCAGGGCGTTGTAGAAACGCTCGCTCTGCACCGGGAAAGTACCCGAGTTATTATCAGCCTCTCCGTGGATCAGCAAAATCGGCGTCTTCACTTTATGGGCAGCTGAGAACGGCGACATGCGGTTGTATACCTCCGGCGCCTGCCAGTACGTGCGCTCCTCCTGCTGGAAACCAAACGGTGTGAGCGTACGGTTATAGGCGCCGCTGCGGGCTATACCTGCGGCAAACAGATCAGAATGCGCCAGCAGGTTACCGGTCATGAAAGCACCGTATGAGTGTCCGCCCACGGCAATGCGCTTCGGATCGGCCACGCCCATGCTCACGGTTTTGTCGATGGCGGCTTTAGCGCTGGCAACCAGTTGCTCCACATACGTGTCGTTCGGCTGTGCATCGCCCTCCCCCACAATCGGGAAGTCGGTGCGGTCGAGCACGGCATAGCCCTGCGTTACCCAGAACAGCGGCGAACCAGAGCTGATGCGGGTAAACTCGTAAGGCGAGCTCTTCACCTGGCCGGCAGCGGCGGCGTTCTTAAACTCACGGGGATACGCCCACATCAGCATCGGCAGCGGGCCACTTCCTTTCTTATAGTCTTTCGGCAGGTATAGCACGGCCGTCAGTTTCACCCCATCGTTGCGCTCGTACTGCAGCATCTCTTTCTGCACGCCTTGCAGCTGCGGGTACGGATGCGGGAACTTGGTTACTTGCGTCAGTTTTTTCTTGTTCAGGTCGCGCACAAAGTAATTCGGCACCTCCTGCTCCGACTCGCGGCGGGTGATGATGCGCTTGCTGTTCAGGTCAATGATGTCCACCGGACGCTCGTAATAAGGCGCTTCAGAACGGAACAGGATCTTTGCCTTCTTAGACTTGAGATTGAACTCGCTCAAGAACGGACGGTTGCCTTCCGGAGAGCCGCCTTCGCTGATCATGTAGATGTTATCGCCTTTCTTGTCAGTCAGCAGCACACTTTGGCCATACTGATTTTTGGTAAACACCGGGCTGCCCGGGTCACTGTAGCCATCTTCGTAAGAGCGCTCGATCAGCACCGTGCCAGCCTGGGCAGGCTTCGATGGATTCACACGCACTACACGCTCTGTGCGGGTCTTCCAGAGGCGCTCGTTTACAAGCGCCAGATCGTTGTTGCCCCACTGTACGCCGCGGTAACGGAACTTGGTACCGGCCAGCTTGGCAGGTTTTCCGGAGAAAGGAGCATCCAGCATGAACACCACATCGCGCTCTGCTACTTCTTTGCTGGCATCACCGCCGTCCTGCGCTTCAGCCCAGTAGAGCGTGGCAGGTTTGTCGGGGCGCCAGCTGTAGCCGCGCGGACCTTTGGCCACGTTATCAAAACCGATTGGAATATCCTCGGCAAGTGGCAGCTGAGCCAGTTGCTTCACCACTTTGCCATCGCGGCCCCATACCTCCACGCTGTAAGGGAAGTAATAGTGCGGCACCAGGTATGAGTAAGGCTTCTGAATGGTCTCCACGAGCAGGTACTGTCCGTCCGGCGACACGTCGGCGCTCTTGATGATACCGGCCTGGCCAACGGGCTGCTGCTTGCCGTCGAGGCTCACCAGTGTGAGCTGGGTTTGCATGTAGTAGTCAAAGAGCTGCTCGTCGTTTCTGTTCTTGAGCAGGTCCTGGTAGGTGCGCGAAGGATTGGCCTTGCCGATGTTCTCCTGGATGTTCGGGCCCGTCGGTACGAGGTTGGCTTTCGGCATTTCGCCACGCTTCTCGTCTACGAACTTCACCAGCAGCGACTTGCTATCCGGCAGCCACGAAAACGGACGACCGCTATACGCATCGTTGAGCGTGGCTTCGGTCAGCTTGCGGGCCTGGCGGTCGGCTATACCTGCCACCCACAGCTCGATGCCGTTTGCTTTGGTGATGGTGAAGGCGATCTGCTTTTCGTCCGGTGACCAGGTCACGTAGGAGATCTGCGCGTTCTTCGGTATACCTGCCAGCTCAAACTCCTGCCCGCCATTTACCTGCTTTAACTTGATGTTGTTGATGAACGAAGCGCGGCTCTGCCCGTTTGTGGCGGGGTTGATGCGAAGACCGGCCAGGCGGCTTTCGGGTTGCGCCAGCTCCTCAATGCTGGGGTAGCCTGCCCGCTCCAGCAGCAGCATCCAGTCGCCTTTGGAGTTGATGCTGACACCCGGCGTAGAAGGTGCGTCGATGATGGAGGCGATGGCCTCGGGTGGGCGCTGGTAGCCGGTGGCGGCCTGTTTGCCGCCCTGCGCCACAGCGACAGTAGCCGGTGAGCCTGCCAGTAGCAACAGGCCCAGCAACGAAGCAGCCAATCGCTTCGGGGTTCTCAGAGTCTTGATGTGCATGTTTCTTTTAAGGTTAAGATAGGTTAGATGTGGGGTTAGACAGTAAGTGAAGGGGAAGGTTTAAGCTGGCATAAGCAGCATTTCAGGAAACCAAGCCTGCCTCCTTTGGGCCGACAATTCTGACTGCAAGGTTAATATATCTAATTATATGCTTAACTTAATACTGTTATGGAAAAATCACTTCGCTTACTCGCTTTCATGCTGGGTTTCCTTAGTTCCTATTCCTCCCTGGCGCAGCATGCCTTCTTACCCAAACTGGAAATTACCAAAGGCACTACCTATGTGGTTGGCTCAGGCAACATGCTGCAAGTAGACACCCTTATCCTGCACGACAAGTCAAGCATCCGGTTTACCCCAGGTAGCAAAGGCCGGCTAGATGCAAAAGTAGCCTATGTTGGAGACGCCTGTACCATTACCTCGAAAGGATTGAATGGCAAACATGGAAAACCCGGAACTGCCGGCACAAATGGAGAGGATGGCGGAAGTCTCGAAATTGCCATTCATTTTATTAAACTTGGCAGCCTGGCCATCGATACACGTGGCGGAGACGGTGGGAATGGGTATAAAGGAAAGAATGGGGCCAAACCGAAAACGAAGCAGACCCGCTCCACTGCCATTGATAGCAAGGGGCAGGTTGTAACGGTTTATCGTCCCGAGATCACCAGTACAGGCTCCAAAGGGGAAGCAGGCACACCCGGAGGTGCAGGAGGGAATGGCGGCGACCTAACCTTCACCTATAGCACCAGCAACTTCGTTCTGAATTTCAATCATAACCCCCGAACTGCACAGAAGGCAACCGGCCTGGTAGAAGTTTTTTATCAGGCAGGAAAAGCCGGCCTGGCAGGGAAAGACGGAAATTCATATGTAGGCATGAATGAACCCGGAACAGCAGTTATTACAGGGGGGCCGGTCTCTAAAGCACATGTGCAAAAGCAGGCCGGTCAGCTCAAACTGGTGAACGCCAATGCCCAATAAGCTATCTTTTACCAATCTCTTTTGCAGGTCCAAGTTGCGGCTACAGCCCTATGATAATCGTACAAGGCATTAACAAACCTAATTCGCTACATTTACTCCCGCAAGTCAGTGGGAGGCAGTGCTGAATGCTGCCCTTCGTGCATAAACCAGAGCAAAAATTATCCGGATGAAAGTACATGAGCTTACATCTTCTACAGGCAAGACTTTTCTGACCATCCACTACGATGAGCACAACAGGTGGGTGTACAACGACTGGATCGGCTATGTATCCCCCGAAAACGTAAAGCAGGGCAGCCTCGCCGTGTTGGAAGCCATTAAGCAGCATAAGACAGCCTGTGGACTGAATGATAACCGCAGCCTGGTGGGGCGCTGGGATGAGTCGGTGGAATGGATTGAGCAGGTATGGATACCCCTGGCAGCAGAAGCCGGGCTGAAGTACTATGCCCACGTTGCGAACGAAAACGCGTTTGCGGCCGCCTCCTCAGCGGATATGCTAAACCGGGTACGGGGCCGCTTCGAGATGCGCATCTTTAAGGACATGGACGGGGCACGCGATTGGCTCACGGCCTGCCAGCAAAGTTAAGCTGTGGGTGACCACTATACGTACATGAACTAATTCACCTATTTTCCCCTTTAAAGGGTAGCACTTTCAAACTAATACATGAGCAAAGGATTCGAGGTACCAGACAAAGTGATTTACGTCTGCACGGGTAGCAAATGCAAGAAAAAGGGCGGCAAGGACATCGGCAAGACGCTTCGCAACATGATCAAGGACATGGGCCTGAAGGGCAAAGTGGAAGTCGTGAAGACGGAGTGCACTGACCGTTGTGACTTCGCCCCCGTTATGAGCTTTCAACCGGACAATGCATGGCTGCACCATACCACCGAGGAGCAGGCCAAACAGGCTTTCCAAGAGCATATCCTGAAATCGGACGAACAGGTAATAGCGGAAGGATAACGGACTGTTTGGCGAAGGAGAAAAGACTTCTAAAACAGGTATAGCAGAAACAACTTGCACCCTTTGGTCACTGCCCAGGTATAGACCACATAAACAGAAAAGCCTTTGGATTGCTCCAAAGGCTTTTTCGTTTTCGTCGGGTTCGCTTATGCTTAGTAAGTGTCCTCGTAGGTGATCTTCGGCACACGCTTGTCGATCTCGTACTGACCTGTTCCCTCCTCGCCTATTACGTCGAAAAGCTCGAGCGCACGGCGGGCCACATATTCTTCTTCGATCTGCTCTTTCAGGAACCACTGCAGGAACGTGAAGGTCACAAAGTCTTTGGTTTTCATGCACTTGTCAGCCATGCGATTGAACGACTGCGTCACAGCAATCTCCTGCTGCAGCGCCTGCTCAAACACGCCTCTGAAAGATTCGAATTCGATCTGAATGCCCGAGATGTCCGGCGACACGGCACGGCCGCCCATATCAGACACGTACTTGAACAAACGCAGCATGTGCTCGCGCTCCTCGTCCGACTGCTTCTTGAAATAGCCTGCGCTGAAGTCGAAGCCGTTGCGGTCGCACCAGGCCGACATGGCCAGGTACATGGACGAAGCTTCAGCCTCCATTTTGATCTGATCGTTGAGTACTCTTTCTATTTCTTCGGTAAGCGAAGTTCTTAGCCTTAGTAAATCCTTCATAGGTATAGGGATGTTTTTCGTTCTAAATTCAGGGCTTGCTCCAGGTAGAGCATGCGTCTCTTATTCTTACCATTAAGATAAGTATAATGTTTTGGAAATGGATAGATGGGGCGAAATATAGAAGAAGTCTAAATAAAAAAAGCACAACTTTAACGTTGTGCTGGCAGGTATAGCTGGTGTTGCGGGGCTAGGCTTCGAGCGGGGTCAGGCACTCGTGCAGCAGGCGGTTCAGTTCCAGGCCAAACTTAGCTCCGGCCAACAGGTCACGCAGGGCGTTTAGCTCGGTCAGCGACAGGATAAAGCAGCGGTCACAGCCACATACCGACACGATTTCGTAATCAGAGGAGCGGGACGGGTTGGCGGCCATCTGCTCCAGGTCAATGCTCGCAACGGCTTGCTTCAAACGCAGAAAAGTATCTACCTTGAGCACGTTCAGCATTCCGGCAAAGTATAGCATCAGGCGGTTTCTGCGATCGCACTGGAACACGGCTCCAGCTTCGTTTGCATAAATCTCAACCAGTTCGGGGGCTGCTGTCATCGTCTCTCCGGGCTTCGCTATAGCTGCTATCATGGTGGTGGCGCTTGTCTCTATCATCTAACGTCACAAAGGTAAGGTCTATTTAGAATCAGTCCAAATAAATTTAAATGATATTCATCACCTCACGAAAAACGAGTAGCCCATGACCCACAAAATAGAAAAAGTGAACCTGGCCGAGAAGTTTGCCCTTATACCTGACCACTGGAATCCGCGCATCGCGGGCGAACTGAACGGGCAGCAGGTAAAGCTTGCTAAGTTCAAAGGTGCTTTCGACTGGCACCACCACGCGCACGAAGACGAACTGTTTCTGGTTGTAAAGGGCAGCTTTGAGATGGAGTTCCGGGACAAGACGATTACGCTGCACCCCGGCGAGTTTCTGGTTGTGCCCCGCGGCGTGGAGCACCGGCCGGTGGCGCACGAAGAGGCCGAAGTGCTGCTATTCGAGCCCGCCACTACTGTGAACACCGGCAACCTGACCGACAGCGAGCGCACCCGCACTAACCTGGAACGACTGTAGCAGCAGGTATAGCCCTACTTGATTTTGGCCTTTTTCATCACGGTCTTGAGGTTGAGGCGCACCAGGTCACCCATGCCGCGGCATTTGAGAAACTCGTCTGAATTGTGGTGCTGGGCCAGTTCCTGCTTTAGCTGCGCTATTTTTTCGGGCGTGGAGATGGTGTCTCTGCGCATGCAGTCGATCAGGTCGCGGAGACGGTAGCGGGCCGTACGCAGGCGCCTGAAAATAAGCGTGCGCTCCTCATTCTGGTATTGCCGCACCACATCGGGTTTCAGCAGCTTAAGCACTAGGTCCACAATCGTATTGTTGTCTTTGAAAAACTGCGGCAGGTACATGCTCTTGCGCCCCTCGTAGGACTGCTGGTCGAAGTCAATGGGCCGCACGCGGTACTGCTCGTCCTCAAAGTCGGGGGTGATGTCCACCACATAGTTATAGGAGCGCATGTCACCGAGCAGGCGCACGAAGCAGCGCTCGTTAAACTTCACAAACTCCTTGGCGATGCGCACCTTGTTAGAGGCTGGCCGGTTGAGGTACTCTTTGATAAATAGGTCGCCCGGTATACCGGCAATGTGCTCCTCAATGAGGGTATCGCCATCCACGAGGTAGTTGATGCGGTTGGGCGACAGAATGTACTCCAGCTCCAGTCCGTAGATGCGCGAAGCATCGGCCCGCTTCACATAGAAGTAGTCGTAGTTGTCGTTGAGCTGATTCATGATCTGCACCCGGAAGGGGTTGGAGTTGCCAAAGGTACAGTAGTCGACCCTGGACACGTACAGGTGCTCCATCACCGACATATCGCCGTCTGTTTTAAGCAGGGCGTAGATCTGGGTCAGTCCCTTATTGAGCTCACCCTGCGCCTGCTGATCGAACATGATGGTCTCCCAAAGCGTGTCATGCCCTTTTTTGTCGTAGTAGGGGAAAGCGTCGGTATAGTGGACCAGGTCTTCGTAGTGCACGGGCAGTTTCGTCTCCCGGTCGTATTCGTGCAGGTAGCTGCGCAGGCAAGTCGCTATCGGGTAAAACAGCTTCTTTTTAGAGATGGAGTTCAAGATGAATGAGTAAAGAATAGTGAGTAATGAATAATTGGGGAGAGGGCAGTTATACCTTGGAGACTTATACCTTAAACCTGCCATTCAAGTTTATGCTGCAAAGCAGGAATAAATTTTCTTCTTCATCATACCTTCTAATTATTCATTATTCATTCCTGATTATTCATTACCAGAATCTATGATTCCAGCAGGTTGTTCTGCCCGAGCACTTGCAGCACGTCGTTTTTGTAGAGGCGGCCGATCGGGATCTCGACTTTGCCTACGTCAACGGCGGTGGCAGAGAAGGCCTGTACCTTGTCGAGAGAAATGATGAAGCTGCGATGGATGCGCAAAAACTTATCGGTGGGCAGCTTTTCTTCCAGAAAGGATATTTTCTGGTACGAAATGATCTCCTTCGTATCGGTCTTCACCCGGATATAATCCTTCAGGCTCTCGATGTAGAGAATATCGGCCAGCATCACCTTCACCATTTTCTTGTCGGCTTTCAGGTAGATGAAGGCATCCTTGTAGTCTGGCTCGGCCTGGGCCACGGGCGCAGGTATAGCAGCTATACCTCTGGGTTCGGCAGGCGTCACCTTGGCCACAGCTTTCAGGAAGCGGTCGAAGGCGATGGGCTTGAGCAGGTAGTCCACGGCGTTGAGCTCGTAGCTGTCGAGGGCATAGTCGCGGTAGGCGGTGGTGAAGATGACCCTGGGCGGGTTGGGTATGGACTTGAGGAAATCTATACCTGTGAGCTTGGGCATTTGAATGTCGAGGAACATCAGGTCGATGTGCTCGTTCTGCAGGCAGTTGTAGGCCTCCACGGCGTTGTTGCAACGACAGACCAGCTCCAGGTTGTCGAGGCGTTCCACAAAAGTCTCCAGCACATCCAGTGCCAGGGGCTCATCGTCTACTATCAGGCAGCGTAGTTTCATGTTCTATTCAGGTATGGCACAAGGTATACGTAATGGGCTGTGCGTTAATCTTGGCTGATGTTCGAGGTATACGTTACTCTACCTCTGTCCTCCCGAATTACGATCAGAACACAGGTATAGCCTGTTAGTCGCTCTTTCGGATTTGCAATCCGAAAGTATTTATTATCAGAATTTGTAATCCGTATCAGACTTCGCCAGGCTGCTGCTCGGACGGAAAAAAGCAAAAGTCGGATTACAAATCCTGGCAGTATAGTGCTTCGGGATTGCAAATCCCGAAGAGCAACGTTTCCTTCTTAGAAGGGCAGGCGTAAACTCTCCTGTATGCTTCCCAGGAAAAAACCCACCTTAATCGCTCTTTCGGATTTATCAATCCGAAATTTAACTGCTGGGGATTTCTTAATCCCCGTATCCCGATATACGCGGGTATGGAGACCCGCAACAGTTAGGATTCGGATAAATATATCCGAATCAGCTTTAAAAAAATTGAAATAGTCAACAGCATTGGTGGCTAAACGAGGAATCCTTCAACTAAATTCTACCGCTGCACCAAATCAAGCTCCAGGCGCACGGCATAACTTTCAGGCTCGTCCTCTACCTCCAGGCTATACCTGTTTTCGTAGAGCAGTTCCAGGCGGCGGCGCACGTTTTTGAGGCCGATGCCCGAGGCAAAATCCCGGTTGCTGTCGCTTGCTTTCTCCAGGCATTTGCAGTTTTCGACCAGCACCACCAGGGTATCGCCCTGCACCTTCACATCTATCCGTATCCAGGCGTTTTTGGTTTCGGTGCTTACGCCGTGCTTAAAGGCATTCTCCACAAAGGGCAGCAGCATCATGGGCGCAATCTGCTTGCCGGCTATACCTCCCGACTCGGTATAGGCAATGTCCACGCGGTCGCCGTAGCGGATGCGCTCCAGGGCGATGTAGTTCTGGATGTAGCTTAGCTCTTTTTCCAACGCCACCTTGGCAGCGGCGGCATCATAGAGCATGTAGTCCATCAAACCCGACAGCTTGAGCACCACCTCCGGCGCGTTCTCCGATTTGCGGAGCGTGAGCGAGTACAGGCTATTGAGCGTGTTGAAGAGGAAGTGCGGGTGGATCTGGCCTTTCAGGAACTTGAGCTCAGCCTCCAACTTGTCCTTTGCCAGCGACTGCGTGGACTGCTGGTCGCGGTACCAGTTCTTGAGCAGGTAAATGGCCGCTGACATCGACACGAGGTAACCCAGGTTGACGATGTTACGCACAAAGCGGTAGAGCGTCAGGTTGTCGTTGGTGCAGGTGGTGGGGCAGATGAGCGGGTGAATGAGTAGCGGCATGAGCACAAACTGCATCAGAATGCCGATGGCCCCCATCATGAGCAGCAGGTATACGGCAAACTCCATGTAGCGCTGCTGCAGCAGGTATTGCGGCATCAGGAAGTACATGTTGAAGTATACGAGCAGCATCTTGAACGGCAGCTCGATGAGCTCGATCATGAAGGCGTTGTAGTAGTCGTCGATGTAGCTGCCGTAGAGCAGGCCGAAAAAACACACGTATACCGCCCAGAAGAGCAGGTGCAGCAGCAGCCTGTTCTGGGTGATGTTACGCACGTCCGGCAGACTCCAACTCTTTACCTCCAGCTCACGTGCCGCGTTCAGTTTTACTTCCATCCTGCAAAGTTACGTTTTCTGCGCATCAAGTCCCTAGCCGACAGGTGCTTTTAGACGAGCGGCTATACCTGCCACCCGAAGTGCAGCCATCGTGCCGCGTACAGCCTGCGGGGTGCTATACCTGCTGTAAGGGCACGCAAAACGGTCGCTTGTCTAAAAGTTAAAATCGCCAGTTCCAGACTGCCTATACTTGTATCACTATCGGGGAAGACAGAGCCCCTTTGGTGCTGCATAGACATTTTTTTCTGTAGGCTGTCATAAGGCCGTTGTCAGCAGCGTAGTCCCCGGACTCGCGCCGACAGTGATTTGTTAGAGTGGTTAAAGGCGCTGCCCGCAAGGTGGTGCCTTTTTCTTTTTGGGGTTATTTAAGATATAGCAATTTTCTGTATATTAGTATGATGCTATATGGAGGTAGGTGGCAGATCAGCCCTCCACATATAGTGCAGATAGTGGGAGTAGCTACTCCTGCTATACAATAGTTAGAGCAAATAAAAGAATGAATAGATTTATTCCTGTATGCTTTCTGTTAGTCATTTGTGGTTGTGGCAGAGACTCTTCCTTGCCTGATTCTCAGGATATTAAAAAACAGCCAAGCAGCACTCAAGTAGCAGCTGAGCTGGACCCACTTCGTTATAAACCAAATACAGATTATGCTTATCCCAAACTGGCTGATATGTCAGAAAATGAAGATAGTTTGTTAGTTACCTTTAATGGTTATAAATACTATATTTTTGGTAAAGGCGCAGTTATTGAGAAGAATATCCATGATAATTCATTGAAGAAGTTCCAGCTTCAAACGGAGTTGTTTGTAGAAAATGCATACTTACATCATCTTGATGGCGACTTGTTGATATATTACACCGATACTGATGGAGAAAATGCTGGAAGTGCTGTAGAGTTAATCAATCGGGAGACTGGAAAAATTAAATACTCAAGTAGGGTGAATGGTTTCAATCTTGGACAACCAATTATTGTTGACGGCGAGACTTTTATAACAGCTTTCGGATTTGTAGGCAAAGTTGACCTTAGGACAGGTAATTACGATTGGAAATTCGATAACCTTTACAGCAATGAACATTCTTCTTTCAATAGCTTTGATTCAATTTATGTAGGAAAGGACACAGTAATATTCTTTTCAGAGCATCATTCTGGAAAGAAGGATATGGTGCTGGTTGCTAATGAATCAGGACAACTCCTAGGAATAAAAAAATAAAGGCTCTAACCACACCCATAAGCCAGCTGCGCCGCCTTATGGCCAAGTCCGTTGGCATACATACACACTAGATAAAAATGAAGAAAACAGAAATAGTACTTGGAGCAATTGCTGTGGTAGCTCTAATACTCAATTTACTATTCGTTCCAGGCAGTAGCATCCTGACAGTATTATCCTTATCAGCAATTTCGGTACTTTACATGTACTTGAGTTTTGCACTCTTCAACGGCGTACGCCTACGCCACATTTTCAAGAAAAACTCCTATAAAGGTATTAGCACCATGCGAATTATAGGCGCTGTACTGACAGGACTTGCTCTTTCAATAACACTCATTGGACTACTTTTCAAATTCCAGGATTGGCCTGGTGCAACCATAAATTTAGGTGTTGGACTGTTTGGGCTCGTGATTGCCTTAATAGTGGGAGCAGTGAAGTACTCTAAGTCAAAATCGGACTACTACACAAAAATATTTAAGCGCATCGCTGTTTACGGTGGACTTGGACTAATTATGTTACTCCTTCCAAAAGAGGCCTGGTTAGAATTCAGGTACCGAAATCACCCAGAATATGTTAAAGCAGTTAAAAAAGCTATGGCAGAATCGGACAACCAAGAATTATGGGACAAAGTGGAAGAGGAACGACGAAAAATGAATTTATGAAAACAAAAAGCACGTGTGCCAACACGGCATTTAGATTATGGCGGGAAAATACCAAAACAAGTTCATCAACTTTTAGCCAACTATGTCGAGGGCAGACAGGAAAATGGTTCTAAATCGCCACAATCCAAACGCTAAACCGTTGGCAGTAATTTTAATTTCCTTAATTAACACTTTACAAACTAAAACCATGAAAAACCTCTTCTTATTATCTCTTATAATCATTGCCCTTTTTGGATGTGAAAAAGATAACGAGGAGGAAAGGTTAATGAAAACAAAATTAGCATTGTCAAAGGACTGGCAGCTTCATTCTGTTAAAATTACAGAGCCATCACAGTTCAGACTCAACCAAACTCTAGATGATTGTTCAAGGTTGAAAATTTGGAGTTTTGAAGACACCGGATATTTCAGTTTTAAGGAAGAGGAAGCCTGCAACCCTCACCAATATGTACATGCTGGCTCCTGGAGAATCGAGAATGGAAAGTTTCTCAAAATCGTGTGGAAGGAAATAAATTATGGTCAACCAGGAGGCGAAATGAATTTATTGATTGAAGAGGTTACTGCAGACTCCCTAAAATTAAATTATGAAGTCATTCTTTATGATGAAGATAACAAGCCATTTCCTGGAGTACAAAAACACACCTTCATTCGAAAATAGATATCCACCATCTTCTAAAGCGATTACTGGTGCAGAATTTCTTCAATCTAGAGGCACTGAAGAAACCAAGCGGTCTGTTGTGTATAAAAAAAGTGCATAAGCCTTGCTTCGGCCAACGGCCTCTCCCACCTTATGCACGAGGCCGTCACAACCTAAAAGCACAACAAAAACCCAGCCTCATCAAAACCGCTATACCTCCTGAAAGCCCTAAACATGAACAAACTTAGCATCCTACTCCTGCTACTACTCCCTTTTCTATATTCTTGCAAAGATGACTGCGAAGGTATAGACTGCCTGTCGGATGAAGCATTTGCCTTCACCATCAAGTCAGCTGAAACCAAAGAAGATCTGCTGTTTGGCAGTACTAAGCAGTTGGAGCCGGACGATGTGGGGGTGTACTACCTGCAGAACGGCGCGAAGAAGACTGCTCAGTTTAAATTCGAGGCTAACTACGTGGTAGTTGCTTTATCACCAGATGTAACAGAATATTTTATTGTCGCACTAGACCAGACAGACACGATTAGGCTTGCCATTTCCAGCACAGGTCCTTCGGAGTGTTGCCCGCGAACCCAAAAGGTAGCGGACCTTACGGTAAATAACCAAGCCCCAACGCAAGAAAGCTGGGTGATCACACTGCTGAGGTAAGCTCTCCAATTGCAACCATGCTCAAGTACCTTAGCACTTTCCTTATCTTCCTTTTCGCGGTGAGCATGATCGCGGCGATCGCTTACATGCAGGGTTTTACCTCCTTTACTTTTGCCTGGGTACTGAATTTCATGCTGATGATGGGCGTCTCGTCCATCATGCAAACGTTCAAGCCCGGCCTAAACGCGAAGTACTTTGATGTAAAGGGATGGGAAACCGACGGCAAGGTATACAAGTGGTTGGGTGTCCACGCTTTCCGGAAACTGCTGGTATGGATTGGCTGGGAAAAGCTACATAAAGCGGTCAACCCGGTTAAAAAAGATCTTCAGGCATTAAATAAGCTGGAGTACAACACCCAGCAGTCTGAATTCGGGCACCTGGTCATCTTCTTCATCGTCCTAGCATTCTTCGTCGGGGTAGCCCTGCGCGAAGGTATAGGCCAGTCGCTTTGGTTGATTTTTTTGAACGTGCTCCTGAACCTTTACCCTATTCTGGTGCAGCGCTACAATCGTCCCCGGCTGCAAAGGGCAATTCAGGTATGGGAGAAGTTGCCGTCCCACCCACAAAAGGCGCTACGCTAGCCAAAATACAGTCAGCGTTAAGGCATGTATCCACCTGAGTCGTGACAAAACAATGACTTTAGCACCGCTCTGGCGAAGCAACGGTACGGTGTAACGTCACTGCAACTTCCCCCACTTTCAAACTCCCCAACTCCTATACCTTACAGCAGCTCCTTTGCCGGGTCCCAGAACAGCTTCTCAAACTCCACCACCTGGTCATTTACGACCTTGACGCCCTCCTGCTCCAGCCGTTCCTGCATGGCGTTGGAGGCTTCGAAGTGCTGCTTGCCCGTGAGCATACCTACCCGGTTCACAACACGGTGCGCAGGTATGGCGGTAAAGGGCTGCGAAGCGATCAACGCCCAGCCGACCATCCGGGCCGAACCTTTCGAGCCCAGGTAGCTGGCGATGGCGCCGTACGAAGTGACCCGCCCTTCAGGAATCAGCTTAACCACCTCATACACATCCTCAAAAAAGTTTTTTTTGCTGTCACTCATACCACTATACAATTTCTTTTAACTGTTTTTAAACCTCTGGAGCTACCGTTTGTCTTATAAAAGCATCAGTTGGTAGAGTTCACCTGCCGCATGCTTTATTTAACCATCCTAAGCATGTAAATTTAGTCGTTTTTTGCTGTTGTCTATACATTAAATACAAACCAGAATTTTTATACCTTTGAGGTCAAGCACCTTAAATCGAAGTTTAAACCTAAATGAACAAAACTGTCAAAACCATCCTTCTCCTGGTAGTTGCCGCCGTTGTGGGTTACCTGCTGTACAGCAAAGTGTTTTCTGGTAACGAAGAAGCAAAAGCGGCCGGGCCTACAGGCGGTCCTATGGCTCAGAAAGTAGCCGTGGACGTGTTTGTGGTTTCTCCCACCGCTTTCCAGAACAGAATCACTTCTACCGGTTCTGTTATGCCGAACGAGGACGTGGAGCTGCGTAGCGAAATATCCGGCCGCGTAACGGCTATCAACTTCAAAGAAGGCAGCCAGGTAAAGAAAGGACAACTCCTGATGACAGTGAACGATGCAGACCTGCGCGCCCAGCTGGCCAAGCTACAGTCTAACCAGAAGCTGTACCAGGACATGGAAGAGCGCCAGCGCACCCTGCTCGAGAAAGAATACATCAGCCGCCAGGAGTATGACCAGGTGAGCAACCAACTGGCCACCGCCACAGCCGACATCCAGGCACTGAAGGCAACCTTATCAAAAGCTTATGTGCGCGCGCCGTTTGACGGCGTGATCGGCCTGCGCCAGGTGAGTGAAGGCAGTTACGTAACACCGACCACCCCTGTTGCCCGCGTCGTCGATATCAGCCCCGTTAAGATCGACTTTTCCATACCCGGCCGTTACAGCCAATCCGTAAAAGTAGGCGACAAGATCACCTTCTCTTCCGAAGGAAGCGCCGAGCAGTATGCGGCTACCATCTATGCCATACAGCCCAACATCGACCCCGCCACACGCACCCTGCAACTGCGCGCCCTATACGAGAACAAGAACCAGGAAATAAAGCCTGGCGCCTTTGTGAAAGTGGAGCTTGGCCTGAAGGATGTGGAGGAAGCCATCCTTATACCTACTGAGGCGATTATTCCGGAAGCGACCGGGCACAAAGTGTTCCTGGCGAAAGGCGGAAAAGCACAGCCCCAGATGGTAAAGATCGGGCAGCGCTCCGAAACCATGATTCAGATTATTGAAGGAGTAGAACCCGGCGACACCATCATCAGCTCGGGTATATTGCAGGCACGCCCCGGTTCTGATTTGAATATCAGAAGAGTGACATCATCTGAAGTGAAGGAGTAGCACCTCGTCAAGTGCTTTATGGAGCCTAAGGAGGTATAGACTAACCTATACTCCCGAAGAGAAGGAATAAGTAATTAAGAAGTATGGCAAGTTTATCAAACATAAGTATAAAGCGCCCGGTACTCGCCATCGTGATGAGTATCACCATCATCGTATTCGGCATCATCGGGGTGAACTTCCTGGGCGTGCGCGAGTACCCGAGCGTGGACCCTCCGATCGTGAACGTGTCCACTTCCTATACCGGGGCCAACGCCGAGACCATCGAGTCGGAAATTACCGAACCCCTCGAGGAGTCCATCAACGGTATAGCCGGTATACGCACGCTTACCTCCTCCAGCAGCGAGGGCAGCAGCAACATTACGGTGGAGTTCAACCTGGGCGTGGACCTGGAGGCGGCCGCCAACGACGTGCGCGACCGTGTGTCGCGGGCGCAACGCCTGCTGCCGGACGATGCCGACCCACCCACCATTGCTAAGGCCGATGCCGATGCGAACCCGATCCTGATGCTCGGCATCAAGAGCGAGACGCGTTCCCTGCTCGACCTTTCGGACTTGGCCACCAACGTGTTCAAGGAGCAGCTGCAAACAATTCCGGGTGTGAGTGCCATTAACATCTGGGGTGACAAGCGCTACTCCATGCGACTGCGCATGGACCCGGACAAACTCTCCGCCCTCAGCGTAACCCCGGTTGAGGTGCAACAGGCGCTGACCAGGCAAAACGTGGAGCTGCCCTCCGGCAGTATAGAGGGTGCCAGCACCGAGCTTTCAGTGCGCACGATGGGCCGTATCTCTACCCCCGAGGAATTCAACAACCTGGTGGTGCGCCAGGACTCCGACCGCCTGATCCGCTTCCGCGACATCGGGTTTGCCGAACTGGCCCCCGAGAACGAGAAGACGGTGCTTCGCTTCAACGGCATCCCGATGCTGGGCGTGGTGATCATCCCGCAACCGGGCTCCAACCAGGTAGAGATCGCCGATGAGTTCTACCGACGCCTCGAGCACATCAAGAAAGACATCCCTAAAGACATCGAGCTGGTTATCGGCTTCGACAACTCACAGTACATCAAAGCCTCACTATTTGAGGTGCAGGAAACGTTCTTCATCGCCTTTGGCCTGGTAGTCGTTATCATCTTCCTGTTCCTGCGCGACTGGCGCTCCACTCTCATTCCGGTCGTGGCTATACCTGTCTCGCTCGTCGGCACCTTCTTCATCATGTACCTGATGGATTTCTCCATTAATGTGCTTACGCTGCTCGGTATCGTGCTTGCGATTGGCCTGGTGGTGGACGATGCCATTGTGGTGCTTGAGAACATTTATGCCCGTATAGAAGACGGGCAGGAACCAAAGAAGGCCGCCAAGAAAGGCTCTGAGGAAATATACTTTGCTATCATCTCCACCACGGTGGCGCTGGCCGCCGTGTTCATGCCTGTGGCCTTCCTGGAAGATACCACCGGCCGCCTCTTCAAAGAGTTTGGCATCGTGGTAGCCAGTTCGGTGATCATCTCCGCCTTCGTGTCACTTACCATGACGCCGATGATGTCGTCGCGCATGTTGCGCCACCAGGAGAAACCCAACTGGTTCTACCGCAAAACAGAGCCGTTCTTCACCTCCCTCACCAATGGGTATCGCAGCAGCCTCGAGAGCTTCATGAAGTTCCGCTGGGTCGCCTTCATCCTGATTATCGCTTCTGCCGGCATCATCTGGGGACTCATGAAAACCATGCCATCGGAGCTGACGCCAGATGAAGACCGCAGTGGCCTGCGCATCAACGCCACCGGCCCCGAGGGTGCTTCCTTCGAGTTCATGGACAACTACATGCGCGAACTAACTGCGCTGGTCAACGACTCGGTGCCAGGTATAGGCAGCATGACGAGTATGACCCGTAACGCCAACAGTGGCTTTATACGCCTGCGCCTGGTAGACCCATCTGAACGCGAACTGACCCAGCAGGAAATCGTGGACAAGCTCCCCGGCCTGATCAACCAGATTCCGGGCGCGCGCGCCTTCGCTTCTGGTGACAAAGGCCTGGGCGGTGGCCGTGGCTCCGGACAGCCGGTGCAGTATGTGGTACAGTCGCAGAGTGTGGCCAAGCTGCGCGATGTGGTTCCCCAGTTCCTGGAGGCAGCCCGTCAGGACCCTACTTTCAGCTTCGTGGACGTGAACGTGAAATTCAACAAACCCGAGCTGCGCGTGGAGATTGACCGCGAGAAAGCACTTTCGCTGGGTGTGGACATCCGGGACGTGGCCCAGACGCTACAACTTGGCCTGAGCGGCTCCCGCTTCGGATACTTTGTGCGAGGCGGCAAGCAGTACCAGATCATCGGTCAGGTGGAGCGGGCTAACCGCAGTGAGCCCCTGGACCTGCGCAGCCTCTATGTGAAGAACAATTCCGGCGAACTGATTCAATTGGATAACCTGATTGAGTTGAAGGAAGAGAGTGCCATGCCACAGATCTACCGCTTCAACCGTTTCGCTGCCGCTACTTTCAGCGCCTCGCTGGCCAAAGGCAAAACCATTGGAGACGGTATAGCGGCCATGGACGCCATCGCCGCCAAGACCCTGGACGAAACATACCAGACATCCCTGACAGGACAGTCGCGGGATTTTCAGGAAAGCTCCGGCAGCTTGATGTTCGCGTTCTTACTCGCGCTAGGCCTTATCTACCTGGCACTGGCAGCGCAGTTCGAAAGCTTCCGTGACCCGATCATCATTATGTTTACTGTTCCACTGGCGTTGGCAGGCGCCTTGTTCAGCTTGTGGTACTTCGGCCAGACGCTGAACATCTTCAGCCAGATCGGTATGATCATGCTGGTGGGTCTGGTAACCAAGAACGGTATCCTGCTGGTGGAATTTGCAAACCAGCGCAAGCAGGAGGGCCTGAGCAAGTACAGCGCCGCCATCGACTCCGCTGTGTCGCGTTTCCGCCCCATCCTGATGACGAGTTTGGCTACGATTCTGGGAACCCTGCCGATCGCCCTCGCGCTTGGTGCCGGCTCCGAAAGCCGTGTGTCAATGGGTATAGCGGTAGTGGGCGGGCTTATCTTCTCAACCGGCCTGACGCTGTACATCATCCCGGCTATCTATTCCTACTTCT
Organism: Pontibacter coccineus; assembly: GCF_030546575.1. Lineage (GTDB taxonomy): Bacteria > Bacteroidota > Bacteroidia > Cytophagales > Hymenobacteraceae > Pontibacter > Pontibacter coccineus. The sequence continues at coordinate 293,693 of NZ_JAUOTN010000003.1, read as the reverse complement.
CCACTGCCGAGGCAAACCTGGACCTGATGGACGACAAAGACAGGGAGGCAGAGCAGGAACGCCGGAACGAGCGCAAGCAGGAAAGAGAGCACGCTCTGAGTAAATAATATCTGAAATCGAATCTCTGACGCTAAGATTTAAAGCTTTGCATTTTAATATAATGTCCCCACTCAAAGTTGCAGCACTGTTCCTCCTGGGAGTAGTGCTGCTCTTCCCCAACAAACTTGCCGCACAGGAACAACTTTCGCTGCAGGATGCCATCCGCATAGGGCTTCAAAACAATTACGACATCCAGATCGCCGGTCGGCAGGAGGCCATTGCCGAGAACAACGTCACCCGTGGCAATGCCGGTTTTCTTCCGAATGTAGACGCACGCGGGGGCCGTACCTTTAGTGAGAACAACTCCCGCCAGCAGTTTCAGACAGGCCCGGACCGTACCCGTAACGGCGCCAGCTCCAACAACCTCAATGGAAGTATCAACCTGAACTGGACCATATTTGACGGTATGGGCATGTTCATCAACTACGAACGCCTGAAGGCACTCGAAAAATCCGGCGCCCTGTTTACCCGCGAAACCGTGCAGAACACGCTTGCCAACATTTTCGACAACTATTTTGAGGTGGTGCGCCAGTCCAAGAAGATGCAGGCCATTGAAGACGCCATTGCCATATCGCAGGCGCGGGTGGACATAGCCCAGGCGCAGTACGAAGTAGGTGTAAGTGCCAAGGTGGAGATTCTGCGTGCGCAGGTGGACTTTAACACCGACCGCTCGGAGCTGCTGGTGCAGCAGGAGGCGCTGCAGAACGCCAAGATCAACCTGAACCAACTCCTGAGCCGCGACCCGAACATAGACTTTGTCGCCGTAGACTCCATTGTGGTAGACCCTAGTCTTAACTACGGCAATGCAGATGCAGGTATGTTAGCTAACAACCCGCTCCTGGGTCGCCTTAAGCTCAATCAAGAGATAGCCAGCCTGGATATTAAATCCGTTCGTGCCAGCCGTTTCCCTGTGATCGGGGTGGTGAGCGCCTACAACTTCAACCGTTCGGAAAACGAACCGCTAAACGAATTCTCGCCGCTCTTTAACCAGAACCGGGGCTATAACTATGGCCTGAGTGTGAGTCTGCCTCTTTTTAGGGGGTTTAACACAAATCGCCTGGCTCAAAATGCCCGCATCAACCTGGAGTCTGCCAACCTGGAGTATCAGCGCCAGCAGAACCTGCTGGATGCCGCACTGGCCCGGGCGTACAGCCAGTACACCAACCGCCTGCAGCTGCTTCAACTGGAAGAAACCAACCTGACCCTGGCCCAGGAAAATGCCGCCATTGCCCTGGAACGCTATCGTTTGGGTCTTTTAACAGCCATTGAGTTGCGGGAGGCACAGCGTAACCAACTGGTAGCGGAAAACCGCCTGATTGACATCCAATTCCAGGCCAAGGCTGCTGAAACGGAGCTCAAGCGCATCAGCAGCACGCTGCTGCAGGAGGGAGCTGAATAGGCATACCTTCAGGTATAGCATGTAATTGTCTGACAAAAGTATAGCACATGTGCTATACTTTTGTCTTTTAGGGCTTATCTTAGCAACATACCTAAAGCCTTACACTGCCTGCATGGAACAGGAACTCTTCCAGATACTTGCCATTTCACTGGGGCTCGGCCTGTTGGTTGGTCTGCAACGACAGCACGACAATGCCCAGATTGCCGGCATCCGCACCTTCCCGATCATCACACTGTTTGGCACCCTCACCGCCCTGATGGCCCGCGAAATGGGCGGATGGGTCGTGGCAGCCGGCTTACTGGCCACTGCCTCCCTTGTAGTAACGGCCAACCTGATGAAAAAGAAGGAGCCTTCACCTGATGTCGGCCAAACGACAGAAGCAGCCCTTTTGCTCATGTTCGCGGTAGGCGCTTACCTGGTGTTCGGCAGCAAGACGGTGGCGGTGGCTTTGGGCGCCACGGTGGCAGTTCTCCTCCACCTCAAAGAAACCCTGCACCACATGGTAGCTCGCATCGGGCAGCAGGACCTGACGGCCATCATGCAGTTTGTGGTCATCTCCTTCGTTATCCTGCCCATTCTGCCCAACGAAGCCTTCGGCCCTTACGAGGTACTCAACCCCTACAACATCTGGCTGATGGTGGTGCTGATCGTAGGGATAGGGCTGCTGGGTTATTTTGTGTATAAGATATTCGGCAACAAGGCAGGCACTTTCCTGGGCGGCGTTTTAGGTGGATTGATCTCAAGCACAGCTACCACGGTGAGCTATGCCCGCCGTGCCAAAGAGTCCAAAGGAAGCAGCCAGCTGGCCGCTATTGTGATCTTCATCGCCTCTACGGTAGCTTTTTTTCGGATACTGACCGAGATACTGATCGTGGCGCCGGGTGTGATGCCCCAGGTGGCTCCTCCCCTGCTGGTGGTAGTGGGGTTGATGGTCGTGACCGGCCTGATCGCTTACTTTACCAACAAAGAAGAAGGTAACCACATGCCTGAGCAGGAAAACCCCGCCCAGTTGAAAGCGGCCCTCGTCTTCGGTGCTATTTACGGTCTCGTGATCCTGGCGACAGCTGCTGCAGAAGACTACCTCGGCGACAGCGGCCTTTATATCGTGGCCATCATCTCCGGTCTGACCGACGTGGATGCCATTACGCTCTCCACTTCCCGGTTGATGAGTATGGGTAACCTGTCGCCTGACAGTGGCTGGCGCATCATCCTGGTGGCGGCACTTTCCAATGTTGCTTTTAAAGGTGCACTGGCCGGCTTTTTGGGAAACAGCAAGCTATTCGCTAAGATTTCGCTGTTGTTTGGCATTGTGCTGCTCGGCGGGCTTCTGGTACTCTGGTGGTGGCCGGCGGATTTTAAGTTGTTTTCATAGCTTTTCCTTACACCAACAAACTCAGGAAATCCTGTTTCCCGTTCAGGTACTCATAGTCGAAGCCTTCCGCATGCATCCGGGCTTTGATTGCCTCCACATCGTGCGGATGCTTTACTTCTATACCTATAAATACAGGTCCTTTTTCCTTGTTGTTCTTTTTGATGTACTGAAAGTGGATAATGTCATCTCCCGGATGCAGCACCTGGTTCACAAAAGTTCGCAGGGCACCGGGCTGTTGGTTGAAGGTGACCATAAAGTAGTGCTTCAAGCCCTGGTGTCGCATGGCCCGCTCTTTGATATCCTCCATGCGGGTGATGTCGTTGTTGCTGCCGCTGATGACACAGACCACGTTTTTACCAGCTATCTGGTCGGCATATGATTTGAGTGCCGATATGCTCAGCGTTCCGGCAGGTTCGAGTACCACGCCTTCTTCGTTATACATCTTCAGGATGTCCTCGCATACCTGCCCCTCCGGTACCAGCGCAATCTCATCCAGCAACTCCCTGCAGATCGCAAAAGTCAGTTCCCCCGGGCACTTGACGGCGGCCCCATCCACGAAACTGTCGATCGTATCCAGTGTCAGGCGCTCTTGCTCCCGGATGGAGTTGTACATGGAAGGCGCTCCCAGCGGCTGTACGCCGATCAGCTTCGTTTGCGGGCTCAGCTGCCGGAACACACTCGACACCCCGGACGCCAGCCCACCGCCACCGATGGGCATAAACAGGTAATCGATCTGAAATGCAGCCTCTGTCAGCACTTCCATACCTACCGTGGCCTGTCCTTCTACAATCGCCAGATCATCGAAAGGCGGTATAAAGGTGCTGCACCGGCTGTCGCAAAACGCTTTGGCAGCCTGAAAAGAGTCGTCATAGGTGGCGCCGGTCAGTATGATCTCCACCATGTCTTTCCCAAAAAGCCGCACCTTGTTCACTTTCTGTGCGGGCGTAATGGCTGGCATAAAAATATATCCTTTGATGCCCAGGAGTTGACAGGCATAGGCCACTCCCTGTGCATGGTTCCCGGCGCTGGCGCACACAATTTCTCCCTCCCGCCGGACTTGCGGCAGCGTGGCCATCATGTTGTATGCTCCCCTGATTTTGTAAGAGCGCACCACCTGCAGGTCTTCCCGCTTCAGGTAGATGTTTGCCCCATAATTCTGCGATAACCAAAGGTTTTGCAGAAGGGGCGTTTTGGTGATAACGCCCCTTAGTCTTTGTGCAGCCTGCTCCACCTTTTGCAGCGAAACAAGATAATCTGTGTCTGTTAGTGTTTTATCCACCTTGTCTTATTTACTAAGGGAGCGTAGTTCTCTTACACGCGCCCCTGTCTGCCATAACTCTGATTCCCGCAGTTCCTGTAGTTCCGCTTCCAACTCCTTGCGGTAACCTGGTGTGGAGCCTCTTTGGATGGTGCGTTGCGCCTCGGCGCCTGATGCCACACTGTCGTATAGCTCATTCAGCACAGGCAGGGTCGCTTCCCTGAATCTGCCTTTCCAGTCGAGTGCGCCGCGCTGTGCCGTTACCGAGCAGTTAGAGAACATCCAGTCCATGCCATTTTCGCCTACCAGCGGCACCAGACTCTGCGTGAGCTCCTCCACGGTTTCGTTGAAAGCCTCGGAAGGCGAGTGCCCACGCTGCCGCAGCACCTGGTACTGTGCCTCAATGACACCAGCCAATGCCCCCATCAGCACGCCACGCTCTCCGGTCAGATCGCTGTATACCTCTTTCCGGAAGTCTGTCTCGAATAAATAACCTGAGCCGATGCCGATCCCCATGGCCACCGCCTTTTCATAAGCTTTACCTGTTGCGTCCTGGTACACGGCGAAAGAGGAATTGAGGCCCCCCCCCTGCAGGTATAGCCGGCGCAGGCTGGTGCCGCTTCCTTTAGGAGCCGCCAGTATAACGTCTACATCAGCAGGCGGTACAATGCTGGTATGCTCGTGAAAAGTGATGCCAAAACCGTGGGAGAAGTACAAGGCCTTACCGGCTGTGAGTCTTTCTTTGAGGGTAGGCCATACGGCGATCTGTCCGGCGTCTGAAAGTAGATTGGCGATGATGGTGCCGCGTTCTGCTGCTTCCTCAATGGTGAAGAGCGTTTCGCCTTCTACCCAGCCGTCTGCCAGTGCCTTTTGCCAGGAAGCAGAATCCTTGCGCTGCCCTACGATCACGTTAAAGCCATTGTCGCGCAGGTTGAGCGCCTGCCCAGGGCCCTGTACCCCATACCCGATCACTGCGATCAGTTCATTTTGCAGCACTTCCCGTGCTTTTGCCAATGGAAATTCTTCACGTGTTATGACGGTTTCGTCTACTCCTCCGAATTTGATAGTTGCCATAAGTTTTGTTCGTTATATAAATGGTTTTGCTTTTCTGAATTTATGATCAGGCGCTTACAGCCTGTTTTGATCTGGTTACTGCCTGGGGCATTGCCAGGGCACTTTGCTTTGGAAACTGCTGCATCACCTCCTCCTGTGGCAGCATAGTCGCATACCTTACACCAATGATCCTGCGCAGTTCTTTGGTGATCTGCTCCGCCCAATGCCGGGTAGTGTTCGCCTCAATGCGAAAGCTATAGTGTGACCTGTCGTCCGGCCTGGAGGCCGTCAGGTTTTCGAAAGCGATATTACGCCGTGTAAAAAGCATCAGGACACGGCTCAGGATGCTCTTATCTCCGGCTGCACTGATGGTGAATATGAATGACTCTTGCATGATCTTTTTGATTTATCTGACTTAAAAGCGGAAGCACAGCAGGCACTTCCATACAACTTAATTGATACATTTTCCGGTTCAGGGTAGCTACTCCAGCCTCACTTCCGACACACAGGCCCCTGTCGGGATCATCGGAAAGACATTGTCTTCCCTGCCCACCACTACTTCCAGCACTTCGGCATGCGGGCTGCTCAACACGGCACGCAGGGTGTCGGCCAGTTCTGCCCGCTGCTCCACTTTCCTGGCGCTGATGCCATAGCCTTCTGCTATTTTCACAAAGTCCGGGTTGTCCATTTCCACAGAGGAATAGCGTTTTTCAAAAAAGAGCTGCTGCCATTGCCGCACCATGCCCAGGAAGTTGTTGTTCAGAATGATCACCTTCACCGCAAGTCCTGTTTGCATCATGGTGCCCAGTTCCTGGATGTTCATCTGAAAACCGCCATCCCCGATCACCGCTATTACCTGCGCCCCTGGCCGTCCGGCCTTGGCACCGATGGCTGCCGGAAGGGCAAAGCCCATGGTGCCGAGTCCGCCGGAGGTAAGGTTGCTGTTCAGACTGCGGAAGTTAAAGTAGCGGGAGGCCACCATCTGGTGTTGCCCCACATCGGTTACCAGCATGCTGTCCTCCTCGGCGAGTTCGTTCACCATGCGCAACACTTCTCCCATGGTTAGTATGCGGTTATCAACAGGGAACAGGTCATGGCGGACCACTTTTTCATACTCCTGGTCCATGCAGGCTCTGAACTCCTGTAGCCATGCCTGGTGTTCGCTCTCTTTCACAAGCCGGGCCAGTGCCGCCAATGCTTCCCTGGCATCTGCCACCAGGGCCACATCGGCTTTGATAATCTTGTTGATCTCAGCCGGATCGAGGTCAATGTGGATGATGCTCGCCTGTTTGGCGTAGGTGTCTGTCCGGCCGGTTACCCGGTCATCGAAGCGCATCCCTACGGCGATGATCAGGTCCGCCTCATTGGTTTTGATGTTCGGGGCATAGTTGCCGTGCATACCCAGCAAACCCACATACAAGGGATGTTCAGAAGGTATAGCGGAGAGGCCCAGCAAGGTAGTAGCCACTGGAATATCGGCTTTCGCAGCCAGGGCCAGCAGCTCCGCATGCGCACCGGCCAGGTGTACGCCCTGCCCGGCCAGGATGAGCGGCTTGCGGGAACGGTTGATCAGGGCTGCCGCCTGCTCTGCCGCCTGCTGGTCGAGCGGGGGCTTGGGGGTATAATACGCCACCTGCTCACACTTCTCATACCTGAAAGGCACTTTGGCAAACTGTGCGTCTTTGGTAATATCGATCAGTACCGGTCCGGGCCTGCCGCTCTGCGCCAGGTAGAAGGCCTTGCTGATAGCGGCCGGAATATCGGCGGCTTGGGTTACCTGTATGTTCCATTTGGTGACAGCGCTCGTTATGCTGATAACGTCCGCCTCCTGAAAGGCATCGGTCCCCAGCAGGCCGGAAGCAACCTGGCCCGTTATACAGACTACCGGAGTAGAGTCTGCCTTGGCATCCGCCAGTCCCGTGATCAGGTTGGTAGCCCCGGGGCCGGAGGTGGCCAGGCATACGCCCACTTTTCCGCTTACCCGGGCATAGCCCTGGGCGGCATGAATGGCCCCCTGCTCGTGGCGCACCAGGATGTGGTTGACCTGACCGGCGTAGTCGTACAGCGCGTCATACACCGGCATGATCGCACCACCCGGGTATCCGAAGATCGTATCCGTTTTTTCGGCCAGCAGGGAAAGTATGACCGCTTCGGCACCTGATACTGTTGTCGCCTCGTCAGGCGCTGCGTGGGCTGGGTTCTCTTTCGTTAACATGGGCTTCTTCTAAATCGGTTATACATCCATTGCTGGCGTCGCTCACGGTTCTGATATATTTGAGCAGCACGCCTTTTTTTACTTTTGGGGCTGGTCGCTCCCACTTGTCGCGGCGCAGGCTCAGCAGGGCTTCCTCCACATGCAGGTGGATCGAATTGGTGTTGGCATCCAGCGTGATCCAGTCACCGTCTTCTACCAGGGCCAGCGTGCCGCCGTCATACGCCTCCGGACAGACGTGGCCTATCACGAAGCCGTGCGTGCCGCCGGAGAAACGGCCATCGGTGATCAGGGCTACTTTGTCTCCCAGCCCGGCTCCCATGATGGCAGAGGTCGGCTTCAGCATTTCCGGCATGCCCGGTCCGCCTTTGGGCCCGACATAGCGGATGACGACGACCTGTCCGGCCTCGATCCTGCCCATGGCTATACCTTTGTTGAGCTCTTCTTCTGAGTTGAACACGATCGCAGGGCCCTCGAAGGTCAGCCCTTCCTTGCCTGAGATTTTAGCCACGGCCCCCTTTGGCGCCAGATTGCCATACAAGGTCTGGATATGCCCGTCCGCCTTGATCGGGTTGGACAGTGGCCGGAGCAGGTCCTGTTCCTGACCCAGCGGCTTTACATCCGCCAGGTTCTCAGCCACGGTCCTTCCCGTTACTGTCAGCAGGTCACCTGTGATCAGCCCCTCATTCAGCAGCGACTTCATCACGGCTGGCACACCGCCCAACGCCGAAAGGTCCTCCATCAGGTATTTGCCACTCGGCTTCAGGTCTGCCAGCACCGGTACCCGGTCACTCACCACCTGAAAATCCCTGAGCGTCAGTCTGACCCCCGCCGCATGTGCAATGGCGATCAAATGCAGCACGGCATTCGTGGAGCCTCCAAGCACCGTGATCAGCACGAGGGCATTCTCGAAGGCCTCACGTACCAGAATGTCCCGGGGTTTCAGGTCCATTTCCAGCAGGCGCAGCAGGTACTCCCCTGTGCTCAGGCATTCCTCTTTTTTGGATTGGCTGGCAGCAGGCGAGGATGAGGAAAATGGAACCGACATGCCCAGGGCTTCCGCAGCGGAGGCCATGGTGTTGGCCGTATACATGCCGCCGCAGGCGCCCGGCCCCGGACAGGCATTCCGGATGATCCCTCTGTAGTCTTCTTCCGACAGCTGCCCGTTCAGTTTTTTGCCGTAGGCCTCAAAGCAGGAAACGATGTTGAGCTTTTCCCCTTTGAACTCCCCTCCTTTTATCGTGCCACCATACACCATCAGGGCAGGGCGGTTCAGGCGGGCCATGGCCATGAGCGAACCCGGCATGTTTTTATCGCAGCCCACCACGCAGGCCAACGCATCGTAATTGTGCGCACCGGTTATGGTTTCGATAGAGTCTGCAATAACCTCCCGCGACACCAGGGAGTAATTCATCCCCTGGGTACCGTTGGTGATGCCATCGCTCACACCGATCGTGTTAAACCGGAGCCCCACCATACCTCGTTCGTTCACCCCCAATTTCACTTCGTCGGCCAGGCCGTTGAGGTGCATGTTGCAGGTGTTGCCATCAAAACCCGTTGAGCAGATGCCCACGAAAGGTTTGCGCAGGTCTTCCTCTGAGAGGCCAGCTCCAATCAGCATGGCCTGTGATGCAGGTAGGCTGTCGTCCTGGGTATAGATGCGGCTGTATTTATTCAGTGCCATTTTATTCACGTAGTTTTTTATTTTATCAGCATGCCTGGCGCTGGCTGCAGCTCCAAAAGCTGTAAGTCAACGCGGTTGCTTTTTCTCTTGATAACCAGGTCATACCACCCTTCCGGAAAGCAATCTCTATTATCTTACCGGGTGCAATTTCAGCTCTTTATCACAGCTTCAGAAAACAATGCCTCTACCTCCTTACTATTTCTAATCACCCTTAGCCTAAACACAAACACATGTAAATCAATTAATTAAACAGATATAAATACATTTTCTAAGCATAGAAAATCAGTTGGTTTTAGTTGTTTTGCTATAGGCGACAGAAGCATTCTGGAAGTTGCGACACCTGCTAAACCGTTAGCAAATGACCGGCAGCCTGGCCGGTAACCAGCGCTGTATACTGCCTGGCCAGCCGTGCTCCGATGGTGTCTGCGAAAGGCTTCTGGAAAACGTGTTCCCCTATGGAGGAAACGCCCACCACTTCAGCGGCGGTGCCTGTCAGAAATGCGCCCTCTGCCTCCTTTAGCGCTTCGGGTCTGAAGAATTGCTCGTGCACCTTGATGCCTGCCTCCCGGGCAAGTTCTATCACCGTTGCGCGTGTGATGCCTTTGAGGATGCTGCCCGCTGGGGCGGTATACAGTTCTCCGCCCTTTTCAAAGAAGAAGTTTGAGCCCGGCCCCTCCGCCACAAAGCCGTTCATATCGAGCAGGAGCGCCTCGTCGTACCCTTTGTTTTTGGCATCGGAACTGGCGACAATAGAATTGGCATAATGCCCGGAGATCTTGGCCTCAATAGGTACAGACTTGGGATTAGGCCGCTCGTAGGGAGAAATCATCAGGCGCAGGCACTGGTCGCCGAGGTACTTGCCCCACTCCCAGGCGGCTATGAACAGATTGCTCGTCGCAGGGGCCTTTATACCCATGTTGGGTTCACCGGCATACACCAGCGGACGAATGTAGGCATCCGTAAAGTTGTTCTTTTCGAGCAGTTTGTAGGTGATTTCTGTCAGCTCCTCCACTGAATGGGACAAGGGTAAACCAACTGCCTGGCAGGAATAGCGGAGGCGCTCGTAGTGCTCTTTTGCCTTGAAAATGCGCGTGCCTGCCGGTGTGTTGTAAGACCTGAGGCCTTCGAAAGCAGCATAACCATAGTGCAGCGACTGAGCATAGGCACTACAACTGGCCTGGTCGGCTTTTACAAAATGGCCGTCCAGGAAAACAAGCGTGTTGTTATTAAAATACATCGTAGCTAATTATTAAAAGGTTAAGGTTTGATTAGGGGAAACAAAAAAGCCTTTCTGACCGGGTAGTCAGAAAGGCTTTCTATAGGCAACAGAACTCCGTTTCTTCAACCCGGTGGCTGAGAAATAAGAATAATGATGACAATAATGACTGCAGCTATCGTGTGCATGAATCGTGATTTTCTATAGTGGTATAAACAAAAACAGCCGTCTCCTGCGGGAGACGGCTGCCAAAGTATATGTATAATTTTACTTTCAGTTTCAGCAGACCATCTCCATGCCTCGTGTAATTACCACGAGGTTAATAATGCTAATAATGACGATGGCTGTGATTTGGTTTTTCATACAGTGTTGGCAAAAGTAACGCATTTTTGATAGGAGTCATACTTGTCAACAGTTTTTTTAAAAAAATATGCTTTGATACCCCTTGTTCTTCAATGTATTGCAAAAAACCAGAGGCTGCCCAACGAGAAATCTGCAGCAAAACGCTTTCCCCAGCCAGACGTCCCTGGTATATACCTCCACAGGGTACGGGCAACAGTATATTAATTAGATGATCGTGCTCAAGCCTACTTCAATATTCTCTTTCTGGGGCACGCTCTCTACGTTCTCCAGCACACAGTAAGCAATAAAACTACCTACTTGCTCCGTAGTGTATGGAGAGATCGTGTTCAGTTCAGGCGTCAGCACTTCATTCTTCAGCGCATGCTGCACGGCTTCCTTCACAGCGTCAGCTTCGCGCTGCAGGCCAAAGTGCTCCAGCAACATGGCGCCGGACAGGATGGCTGCGATCGGGTTGGCTATACCTTTACCTTTTGCCTGCGGGTAAGAGCCATGGATCGGTTCAAACAGCGACACGATATTTCCTACCGAGGCTGAAGGCAACAGCCCCAGTGAACCGGCAATGACAGAAGCTTCGTCCGAAAGGATATCCCCGAACATGTTCTCGGTCAGCATCACGTCAAACTGCCGGGGGTTGAGGATCAGCTGCATGGCGGCATTGTCCACAAACAGGTAATCGACTGCTACGCTGGGATACTCAGCGGCTATACCTTGCACGACCTCGCGCCATAGCCGGGACGTCTCCAGCACATTGGCTTTATCTACCAACGTCAGTTTGTTGCGTCTGTTGCCCACAGCCTGGAAGGCAAGGTGCGCAATGCGGGTGATCTCCTCCCGGTTGTAGGTACAGTGGTCATAAGCCTCATCGGCAGTACGGCCTTTTTCACCGAAGTAAATACCTCCGGTAAGTTCCCTGAAAATAAGCATGTCGGCTCCGGCAATACGGTCGTTCTTTAGCGGTGAGTGGTCCAGCAGCACATCGTAGGCTGTCACCGGGCGTATGTTGGCATACAGCCCCAGCGATTTGCGGAGCTGCAACAGGCCCTGCTCCGGCCGTACCTTGGCCGCAGGATTGTTGTCATACTTCGGATCGCCGATGGCACCCAGCAGCACCGCATCAGCATAATAGCAGGCCTCCAGCGTTTCTTCCGGCAGCGGACTTCCTGTGGCATCAATGGCGCAGGCCCCCATCAGGTGCTTTTCAAAGGTGAACCGGTGGCCAAACCTTTCAGCTACTGCCTCCAATACCTTGATGGCTTCGTCACAGACCTCAGGTCCGATGCCGTCGCCGGGCAGTACAACGATCTTCTTATTTAATATGTCCATGCTCTTGTGCTTTCGTATGCTGTTATAGCCTCTTTCTGGCTCACTAAAAAATCAATGTCATCATAGCCTTTGATCAGGCACTCCTTCTTGTAGGGATCTATCTCAAAAGGGATGCGCTCACCGCTTGCCGGCAGGCAGAGTTCCTGCTCCGGCAGGTTGACCACAAACTCGGTCTGCGGGTCTGCCGCTACCAGTGCAAACAGGCGCTGCAACACCTCATCCGTCACCTGCAAGGGCAGGAGGCCGTTGTTGAGGGCATTGCCCCGGAAGATGTCGGCGAAATAGCTGGAGACCACGACCCGGAAACCGGCATCATAAATGGCCCAGGCGGCGTGCTCACGGCTTGATCCGCAGCCAAAGTTCTTGCCGGCCAGGAGCACCTGCCCTCTGTAGCGGCTGTTGTTCAGCACAAAGTCCTGTTTAGGTTCCCCTTTGCTGTCGTAGCGCCAGTCCCGGAAAAGGTTCTCACCGAAGCCTTCCCTGGAAGTGGCCTTCAGAAAGCGGGCAGGTATGATTTGGTCGGTATCAATATTCTCGATCGGCATGGGAACAGCTCCCGTGCGAATGATTTCAAACTTTTCCATTAGTTCAGGTATTGGGTTATGTCCACGATCTTTCCCTCCACAGCCGTGATGGCCGCTACCAGCGGACTGGCCAGCAGTGTGCGGGAACCCGGCCCCTGCCGTCCTTCAAAGTTCCGGTTGGAGGTAGATACACAGTAAGCGCCAGCCGGTATCTTGTCTTCGTTCATGGCCAGGCAGGCACTGCAGCCGGGTTCACGAAGCTCAAAACCGGCATCGGCCAACAGCCTGTCCAGTCCTTCTTGGCGGGCCTGTAGTTCTACCTGCTTCGAGCCTGGTACAATGATCGCCTCCACATGACCGGCTTTCTGCTTGCCTTTCACGTACTCCGCTACCTGGCGCAGGTCCTCGATGCGGGAGTTGGTGCAGCTGCCGATGAACACATAATTCACCTCTTTGCCCAGCAGCGACTCGCCCGGCACAAAGCCCATGTACTGCAGCGATTTGTCGAAGCTGGCGGCCTCACTGGCAGGCACACTGGCAGGTATAGTGGAATTGATGGCGATGCCCATACCCGGGTTGGTGCCATAGGTGATCATGGGGGCAATGTCGGCTGCATCGAAGTGAAGCTCCGCATCAAATTCTGCCCCTTCCTCGGTATAAAGGGTGCTCCAATAAGCCAGCGCCTGCTCCCAGCGCTCTCCCTGCGGCGCATGCGGACGCCCCTTCAGGTAGGTATAGGTGGTCTCGTCGGGCGCGATCATGCCGCCACGGGCACCCATCTCGATGCTCATGTTGCACACTGTCATGCGTCCCTCCATGCTCAGCGAGCGGATGGCGCTGCCGGCGTACTCTACAAAATACCCGGTGGCACCACCGGTGCCCAGTTTGGCGATCACGTACAGGATCAGGTCTTTGGCCGTAACGCCTTTGCGCAGCTCCCCCTCCACAGAGATGCGCATCTTGCGGGGACGGCTGAGCAGCAGACACTGTGTGGCCATCACCTGCGCCACCTGGCTGGTGCCGATACCGAAGGCAATGGCTCCGAAAGCGCCATGGGTGGAGGTATGGCTATCGCCGCATACGATGGTCATGCCCGGCTGCGTGATGCCCAGCTCCGGGCCGATCACGTGCACGATGCCCTGGTTCGGGTGGCCCAGGCCAAAAAGCTCTACCCCATACTTTTCACAGTTGGAAGTCAGCTTATCTACCTGGAACCGTGACAACTGATCCTGAATGGGCAGGTGCTGGTTGCGGGTCGGCACGTTGTGGTCTGCGGTGGCAACGATCTGCGCCGGATTGTACAAGGGCAGGTTGCGGGCCTCCAGTTCATCAAAAGCCTGCGGACTGGTTACCTCATGTATCAGGTGCCTGTCGATGTAAAACACATCCAGGCCACCTGCGATGGAACGCACCACATGGGCCTCCCAGATCTTATCAAATAATGTCTTCTTCATGAATTTAGTTTGCCACTAACAGGTTTTCCTTTTCCACCAACACGTGCAGGTCCTTGTCATGCACTTCTTTTGCCCGGTCTGCCACCTGCAGGAAAGAGGCATAGGCTCTGTCAAGGGTTTCTTTGTCGAAGTTGTACCCGATCTTCTGCAGTCGGAAAGCCAGTGCAGCGCGTCCAGACCGTGCCGTCAGCACGATAGAAGAGTCCGGCACACCGACATCACGCGGGTCGATGATCTCATAAGTTTCGCGGTGCTTGATCACGCCGTCCTGATGAATGCCACTGGAATGCGAGAAAGCATTGGCTCCCACGATGGCCTTGTTGGGCTGCACCGGCATGCGCATCATGTGCGATACCATGGCAGACGTCTCCGAAAGCAGCTTGCTGTTGATGTTGGTCTGCAGGTTCAGGTAAGGGTGCTGGCGCATGATCATCACTACTTCTTCCAAAGCCGTGTTTCCGGCACGTTCTCCCACCCCGTTAATGGTACACTCGATCTGGCGTGCGCCATGGATGGCTCCGGCAATGGAGTTGGCTGTGGCCAGTCCCAGATCGTTGTGGCAGTGGGTGGAAAGGGTTACTCTTTCTATACCTTTCACATGCTCCACCAGGTATTTGATCTTGACTCCATACTCATCCGGAAGGCAGTAGCCAGTCGTATCCGGTATATTGAGCACAGTGGCACCTGCTTTGATGGCCGCTTCGCATACCCTGGCCAGAAACACGTTATCCGTTCTGCCGGCGTCTTCGGCATAAAACTCCACATCTTCTACAAACTTCTTGGCCAGTCGCACGGCCTCCACTGCACGCTCCAGCACTTTATCCTGGGTAGTGCGCAATTTGTGGGCGATGTGGGATTCAGAGGTGCCTATACCTGTATGGATGCGCGGGCGTCGGGCTGGCTTCAGGGCCTCCGCCGCTGTTATAATATCCTGCTCCACTGCCCTGGAAAGGCCGCAGACGGTAATTTCTTTCGTTTGTGAGGCAATTGCTTTCACCGCCGCAAAGTCTCCGGGACTCGAAACTGGGAAGCCAGCTTCGATCACATCCACCCCAAGGAGCTCTAACTGCCTTGCAATCACGAGCTTCTCATCCATGTTCAGCTTACAGCCGGGCACTTGTTCGCCATCCCGCAGCGTGGTGTCAAAGATTTGTATTTTCTGGACCGACATAATTAATTTGATTTCTGTATTGCTGAAAAAGTCTCTACTTTGGAGGGCAATTAAGGCCAAAACCGGCATCTCCAAAAACAATTTCCAGATAAGGCTACTATTTCCAAGACTGGCATATTAGAACACAACCATCTGAAAGTCAACAAATTAATTTACCTTAAAATACAATGGCTACCGAAACCACTGATCCGGTTTTTCAATTGGTTAAATCGCTGACCAAATCTGAGAAGAGGCATTTTCGTCTCTTTGCCAAGCGACAGGGAGCCACGGAGGGGTTAAAATTTCTGCAGCTGTTTGACGCCTTTGACAACCTGGCTTCCTACGACGAGGAGAAGGTGCTGGCACTGGCGCCGGCTCTCAAGAAAGCGCAGCTCGCCAACATGAAAGCGAATCTGTACAAAAACATGCTCTCCAGCCTGCGCCTCTACCACGCCAGTCAGAACATGGACATACAGCTGCGCGAGCAACTGGACTATGCCCGTGTGCTCTATAACAGGGGCCTGTATCAGCAGAGTCTGAAAATGCTGGAAAAGGTGAAAGCACAGGCGCAGCAGGCAGAAATGCATCACATTGCACTCGAGGCCCTTGACTTTGAGAAGATGATCGAGTCGCAGTACATTACCCGGAGCCTGGCCGGGAGGGCCGATGCTTTGTCAGAGGAGGCTGTGCGCACCGCGGACCATATATCGCAGCTCCACCAGCTTTCCAACCTGGGACTTCGCATGTATGGCCTCTATATAAAAGTCGGCCACGCCAGGAATGATGAGGATTATGAACGCATCACAGCCTACTTTAAAGCCCACCTGCCCGAAATCGAGCTAAGCAGTGCCGGCTTTTTCGAAAGGCTTCATTTTTACCAGGCGCATGTATGGTACTACTACATTGTGCAGGATTTCAGAGCGGCCTACCGGTACGCCCAAAAGTGGGTGGATCTGTTTAAGGACAGCCCCGCCATACAGGAGAAGCAAACACTATTGTACATCAAAGGCCTCCACAACCTGCTGGCCGCCTTGTTCAACTTGCAGTACCACAGCAAGTTTAAAGAGGTACTGCAGCAACTCGAGGACTTTTCTGCAGACGGAAACAGGCGCATCAGCCCCAACACCGAAATGCTCCTGTTCCTGTACATTGAGACAAACCGGATCAACCTGCATTTTATGGAGGGCCGGTTTACGGAAGGGCTGGAACTGGTGCCCGATATACTGGACAAGCTGGAATATTTTAGGGCGCAGCTCGACCCGCACCGCAAGCTGACCTTTTACTTCAAGATCGCCAGCCTGTACTTTGGCAGCGGAGACAACTACAAGGCGATCGAGTACCTCACTAAAATCATCCGCTTCAAGGACCTGAGCCTGCGGGAAGACCTGCAGTGCTTTGCACGCATCCTGAACCTGATCGCCCACTACGAGGCCGGTGAGGACGAGGCGCTGGAATACCAGATCAAGTCGGTCTACCACTTTCTGGGCAAGATGAACAACCAGCAGCAGATGCAGGTGGAGATTTTCCGGTTCCTGCGCAAGCTAGGGGATATTGCACCGCACGAGCTACGGGACGCCTTTATTTCGCTCAAGACCAAACTGGAGCACATAGCAGCAGATCCGTTTGAACGAAGACCATTCCTCTACCTGGACATTATTTCCTGGCTCGAAAGTAAAATTGAAAATATACCAGTGCAGGAGGTAATTAAACGCAAGTTCGTAACGCTCAAATAACAGATTGGATTATACCTAAAAAGAAAGCAGCAGAGATGCAAGGCGCAGCATCTCCTGCTTCTCCAAGCGCTCTTTAAACCAGGTTCTGCCTGTTTACAGACTCGCGGTGAATGCTGTTGAAGAGCTGCGTTACGAACTCCCCATCCAGGTTTCTGCCAGCGGCCTGGCTTACATTTTTCGTCAGCAGTTCTGCCCATCTTTCCTCCTGTACCACGGCCATCCCATGCTGCTTTTTGTACTGACCAATTTCCGCCGCTACCTGCATTCTGTAGCTCAACAAGTCGATTAACTGCTCATCAATGTAATCGATGGAGCTGCGCATATTACTCAGATCAGCCGTGTCCATAACAGTTCCAGTACCGGTAGCTGACTTCATTTTAGCCAATAGCACTGTCAGTGCCTGTGGCGTGATCTGCTGGGCGGCATCACTCCAGGCAGCATCGGGATTGGTGTGCGTTTCGATCATCAGCCCATCCATGCCGAGTGCCAGTGCAGTCTCGGCTATACCTGCCAGCAACTGGCGGTTACCGGCAATATGGCTAGGGTCATTGATCAGCAAAAGGTCAGGCCGCAGCTCCTTCAGGGTCATGGGCATGTTCCACTCCGGGTTGTTCCGGTACACGGACTTGCCCAGCGGCGAGATGCCCCTGTGTATGGCGCCAACCTGTTTGATGCCTGCTTTCTCCAGTCGCTCAATGGCCCCAAGCCACAGGTTTACGTCTGGGTTCACCGGATTCTTTACCAGTACCGGCACATCCACACCCTGCAGCTCGTCCGCAATTTCCTGAACGGCAAACGGATTGGCGGTGGTGCGGGCACCAATCCACAGCACATCGATTCCATGCTTCAGGCACGCCTTCACGTGGTCTTTATTGGCAACCTCTGTTGCCACCCGCAGACCTGTTTCTTCCTTTACCCGCTGCAGCCACTTCAACCCTTCGGCACCTACCCCCTCGAACATCCCGGGACGTGTACGCGGCTTCCAGATGCCTGCCCTGTAAATGCTGGTGCCCGTTGTTTTCAGCTGATGGGCAATTGCCATTACCTGCTCTTCTGTTTCAGCGCTGCAAGGGCCTGCAATGATGAGAGGATGCTCCTGGGAGCTTAGTTTGCTTACTGATGTCATGTTACTTTTTGTTTGAGCGGTTGTGATGGTATCTTTTATAGTGCTCTTTTCTGAGCCTTTGGTGTGTGGTGTTGAACTGTTCATCATGGTTTCCTTAAAGTGTGTAAGCTGTGTATTTCCCAAGCAGATCGACCGATTCAGCCAAGGTATGGAGTGCAGCCTGTAGCTCATGCAGCTGCTCTTCTGCCTCGAAGCGTAGATCCAGGTAATAGCGGTAGTGCCAGGGCCGGTCAGGTATAACCACCGATTCAATTTTGGAAACCTGTATGTGCCTCTCCTGCAGCAGTGACATGGCCTGTGTGAAAGCCTCCGGGTGGGGTGGCAGCACCAGGCTGAGGGTGGCCTTGTTGCAGGCAGCAACCTGTTGCGGCTGCCTGTCCAGCAGCAGAAAGCGGGTATAGTTCTGCTTACTTGCTTCAATCCCCTCCCCGAGCACGATCAGGCCGTTTTGTGCAATGGCCAGCGCGCTGCCGATAGCTGCCCGCTCTTTGGAGCCGGCTCGGGCTACGTCCCGGATGCTCAGCGCCGTGTCTTCCGACTCGATCAGTTCCACATCGGGGTAGGCCTCGAAGAAGGGGCGGCATTGGTTCAGGGCCATGTAGTGGGAGTGTACCGTGCGGATGCTCTGAAGCGACGACCCGGGCACACCGCCCAGGTGCTGGCGGATTCGCATGATCACTTCGCCGCTGATCCACAGTTGGTGCTCCCGTATCAGTTCCAGGTTCGGCTGCATGGTGCCCGAAATGGTATTCTCGATGGCCATGATGCCCTTGTCGGCCAGCCCGGTGGCAACAGCCGCAGCCAGTTCCCGAAAAGTGAGGCAGGGCACTATCTCCATGG
The DNA here is from genome assembly GCF_030546575.1 of Pontibacter coccineus. Classification (GTDB taxonomy): domain Bacteria; phylum Bacteroidota; class Bacteroidia; order Cytophagales; family Hymenobacteraceae; genus Pontibacter; species Pontibacter coccineus. Next base: position 274,887 of record NZ_JAUOTN010000003.1, on the reverse strand, counting down.
GCCGGTCGCCGAACCGGAGTCGGGCGGCCTCTTCGTGGAATGCTCCCGCTATACCTTGAATTGCTATTTTCATATGGATCAAAAAAAACGCCCCGAAGTAAGACTCCGGGGCGCTGGTGATAACTTTAGGTTAAAGTATAATCAATACAGCCCCGGGCGTTTACCAAAAAAGTAAAAGCTAAAACCAAAGCCGTAGTAAAAATTCTGCTGTGTAAGACGCATTTGTATTACTGATTTAAAACAAAAAAGGCCCCGCTTGGTGCGGGGCCTCTATATGATGACATATACCTTTTCCCGCTTTAGTCCCGTGAAGGAAAAAAGTAAAAAAAGAAGGTATAAGATGTCTGCTGCTTGTTCATTTCAGTCGCCAAGATAGAGACTTTTTATGAAAACCCAATTTATTTTCCATTTTTATGACATCTGAGAAGATCAACCTATGAAAATATATTTCAGTATTAATTCTCGCTCCTGATCCAGGCATCCTGCTTTAAAGCGCCCTGACGCACTTTGCCTGGTGCGGTTGTACGCAGGGAATATATAGAGGCGATAATAAAACGGACTGCGCCTCGCAATTGTAAAATTTTTATCGTATATTGTAAAAAAATAAATGAACCTATATACCAGCTATAATGTAGTTAGTATATAATTAAACAACACAGAATGAATAACGGAACAGTAAAATTCTTTAATGACCTGAAAGGTTTTGGTTTTATTAAAGAAGACAACACAGATCAGGAGTACTTTGTACACGTGACTGGCCTGGTACATGAAATCCAGGAAAACGACAAAGTGACTTTTGAACTGCAGGAAGGCAGAAAAGGACTAAACGCGATTAACGTTAAGCGTGCTTAGTTTTTAAATATAAGTCATTTCGAAAAAAGCCTTGCCTGCGGGTGAGGCTTTTTTTTAAGTTTGATGTGCATGTTTTTGCACTACTCCCCGTTTGTATAATGCCGCCCTGGCAATGTTTCACCTAACCCCTCCTTACGATGAATAGAAGATACCTGGTAGACACTACCACACGCGAGTACATCTGCGTAGCCCTCCAAAAAGGACAGGATTGGACCCCAAACAATCAGGATTCCCTCCCAAAGTTCATGAACTCTCGTAAAAACAAAGACCAACCCGACTTTGAACTTGTAACCGGCGAGTATAACGACAATTCATTTTTTGAAAAGTGGATTCGCAATGGCACAAATTTCCTGTTCAGGTACTAACAAACCTGAACCCCCGCTTACCGTAAATATATAGATCATTTAACAGCAATATGGGTAGATCACAAGAAACCTTCAGTAAAAAAGAAAAAGAGAAGAAAAGACTTAAGAAGCGTCAAGACAAAGAAGCGAAGAAAGAAGATCGCATCGCCAACTCTGACAAAGGCAAAGGCTTAGATGAAATGCTGGCCTATGTAGACGAAGACGGCAATATTACCGACACGCCGCCAGACCCAACGAAGAAGAGAAAAGACATTAAGCAGGAAGACATTCAGATCGGTGTGGCCAAGCAGGCTGAAATCGACCCGGCTGACCTGATCCGAAAAGGAACCGTTTCTTTTTTCAATGATTCGAAAGGCTACGGCTTTATCCAGGATCATGTGACCCAGGAGCGTGTCTTTGTTCACCAGAATGCTCTGGTAAATGCGATCAAGGAAAATGATCGTGTAACTTTTGAGGTCGAGAAAGGCCCTAAAGGATTGAATGCTGTAAACGTTAAACTGGCGTAATCCCCTCTGGTTCAAAAGCTTGAAACCACAGCTCTGAGCCTTCCAGTCTAACTTAGGTGATTATAAATCTAAAATCTCCTGCTAATGTCAGTAATAATACTGACTGCAGGAGATTTTTTTGTCGTATAAGCTTTCTGGTCATAGCTGCTCGTACCTTTGCGGCCGGACCGGTGATGATGAAACGCACCCTACTTATATGGAAACGACAAACACCCCGAAGGCCTTGATTTTGCAAGAGGCTCAACAACAGTTTTTCAACCAAGGTTACAGCAAAGTATTAATGGCTGACCTGGCCAAGCAGCTGGGTATGAGCAAAAAAACGCTATACCAGTACTTTAGAGGAAAAGAGGAATTGCTCCATGCTGTGATCAAGCATTACCTGGAAGCCTTGCAGCGGGAAGTGGAAAACCTGCTCCAGCAGGAAGAAGCTGATTTCACCCGCAAGGCAGAAGAGGTCTTCCGGACCGTTGGGCAGCGCTTCGCCCGCATCAATGGGCAACTGCTCACCGACATCAGGAAGCACACTCCCAAGACCTGGCAACTGCTGCAGCAGTACCGCACCGAAGCCGCTTTTAAGCGATTCCGAACGCTGCTGGAAGAGGGCAGCCAGAAGGGGTATATCCGAAAAGACGCCAATATCTCATTGGCAGTGCTGTTGTACGCCAGTGCGCTGGAGAAAATCCTGGACCCGGAGTTTATCAGCCAGGTGCCACCAGAACTGATGAAGGATATCGATTATACACCTTCGGCCGTGTACGAGGGCTTGGCTAATCTGATTTTCCACGGTCTGCTGGAGAAGAAATAAGTCATAGCCAGCTTCGATCAGCACCGACAAAACTTACTGCTATACCTTAACCGACAAACTAAACAACTGAGCAACAGCACATTTTCATTGCTTTAAATTAAAATATAACTATATTTAGTAAAGTTTTTCCCAATCTCACTAAACTGACAAATCATGAGAGCAAGAACTTTACTCCTCCTCCCCCTTCTGGCCATGCTGGCCGCCTGCTCCAAAGGCGAAGAAGAAATCAAGCAGCTTTACCCCAAAAAGGCGGTGATCGGCAGCACAACCCATGAGTTCCAATACGATCAGGGCAGGGTTTACAGCGTGACGACCACCCGCCCCAATTATTATGAAGCGGTAACTTATCGATACCATGATGAACACTTCAAGGAGCCGGATAATTTACATAAGGATAAAATTTTTCAAATAGATTGGGAGCCCGATGCTGGTACTATTGGCTGGGATAGAAGCGACTCTGTTCTCAGCAAGAGGGAATGGCTTATCAGATCTGATGAAACAAGGCTTTTAGCGCGTGAAACCTATTTTCTTTACTCGGCAAAAAACCACCAAGACGGTTATATAAGGAATAATAACAGATATAATCTCATGCATCGGTATAATTCCGATGATCAATTAACTGAGACAAACTATTATTATGAGATTGAATCTGCGTACAATTTAAATATAGCAAAAGACGATCCGCGCTATTTATACAAGCAGGTGAAGTACACCTACAAGCTAGGTAAACTGCAAAAAATGGAGCACTTTGCCCCCGCCGCTCCTGCACCCTACCTCACCATCGAACTGGAGTACGACGACAAGCCCGGCTATCTGCGGAGCCTTCCCCTCGAAGCCCGGTTCATGCCGCTGGAGCTGCCTTACCGCAATCATAACATCACCAGGTATACGGTGCGCGACCGGGACGGCAACATCAGAAAAGACCTCTCCTATACCTGCCACTATACCTACAACCGCGATGGCTATCCTACCAAGCTCAAAAGAACCATGCTGGATGGACTGGAACAGGAAGGGTACATCGTGTACAAGGCTTCCATCGGAAAGCCAGCGGTGGCAGAAGCCGGTTTGGGAGTTACAAAATAAATACGGTACAAGCCAAAGCGTGAGGAGCGTATCCGGTGTTTTAAGATTGTTTCCTGCTGCTGTTTGCCTCCACCAGCTTTAACATTTAAAAAAATATATACTTTCTCTCTTGGATTTACGTACTGCAATAGTAACTTTGAAACACAAAGTACTTTAACATGAACCAGCAGCAAGACCAACTCGCCACTCTGCAAGAGATCCGCAGCATCATGGATCGCTCATCCCGCTTTATTTCGCTGAGCGGACTATCGGGAATATTTGCCGGACTATTTGCACTAGCAGGCGCTGGGCTGGTGAAGTGGCACCTGAGTGAGCACAACATTGTGTACCGCGATACCTACACGATTAACCTAAACTGGGACACGATTGTCTTCCTGTTCACAGTGGCGGCGCTGGTTTTTGTACTCGCCATTGGGTCGGCGCTGTACTTTACTTATCGCAAGGCCAGCAAAAACAGACAACGCATGTGGGACAGCAAATCACGGCGACTGCTCATCAACCTAGCTATACCTTTAGCAGTAGGGGGCTTGTTTTGCGCCGTGTTGATTTATCATGGCATCATCTACCTGGTGGCTCCTGCCATGCTGGTTTTCTACGGTTTGGCTTTGGTAAACGGAAGCAAGTATACGCTCAGCGACATACGCTACCTGGGTATAAGTGAGGTTATTCTTGGCTTGTTCGCCGCTGTGTTCATTGGCTATGGTCTACTCTCCTGGGCAATCGGGTTTGGTGTGCTGCACATCGTGTATGGCACACTCATGTACTACAAATACGAAAGGTAGTCAGCGTGAGAGCGTATCTGGAAAATATCAACAAAGCTTTTGAAAGCAGAGCCCGGCTCGGGATTATGTCTGTGCTGATGGTGGAGGACAGCGTGGATTTCAGCACCCTGAAAGAAACCCTGCAACTGACAGACGGAAACCTGGCCAGCCACCTGCGTGCGCTGGAGGAGGCGCAGTACCTCAGGGTAGAAAAACAATTTGTCGGGCGCAAACCCAATACAACGTATCATGCCACTGACTTGGGCCGAGAGGCTTTCACCAATCACTTGGATGCGCTTGAACAGTTGATTCTGGACAACAGAAAAGACGACTAATTTTTTTATTGTTTCACTTTGAAAAACAAAGTACTTTATGAACACAAAACTTATCACCAGAAAACGTACTCAAAACGAGCTTTCCCTCCTACAGGTGGGCACCGGTCTGACGCTCTTTTCCTTTCTGATCTTCCTGCTGCCCGAGTGGGGAATTGCGGCGAGAGACGGGGCGGCCTTTGCTATCTTTTGGGTTAACTACGGCCTGGCAATCCTCTATTTTGTACTATTGCTTTTGGATGGCAGGTATAGCCTCAAAAAACCTTTTCAGGAGCTGGAGCACCTTTATCCCCTGCTAGTGTTGGCCATTATCAGCTGCTATTCGCTCAACCGCCAGATGAGCATTTTTCAGGACTCGGTTCCGTGGCTGGAGGCACTGGTCTGTATGTTCTGTATCGCGCTGATCGCGTATAGTTACCATTCCCTTCTGCCCCGCCTTGCAAACCAGGTGCTGCTCTTTTTGCTAGGTATAGGTGCTGTGCTTTGGGTATACTACGCGCTCTACCTGTTCCCGCTCTACGCGCCCAGTTTCCTGCTTTCATTCGTGCTGGGCCTTTCGCTGCATACCTTCGTGCCCTTGTGGGTGGTGCTCTGCTTGGCTTTCGCAGTAAAAAAAGCAATAGCCGCTGACCAGCAGTATGGGCGTAGCTTTCTGGCGGGTGCGGCCTTTCCGGTAGTCTTCGCCGCTTTCTTTCTGGTACAGTGGCACCAGCGCAACCAGCAGATCAACTTTCTGGCAAACGAAGAAGTCATAAAAGAGAATGACACGCTGCCGCGCTGGGTAAGCCTGAGCCAGCAGCTGCCCGCCGACTACATCACGGAGCGAATCATGAAAACGGATCTGGTCTACCAGGCTCCGGCAGAGGAGTTCAGCATGTGGGAGTTGCCTGAAGGCAGCTTTAGCGAAATCAAACGACACGATCCGCTTGTGATCCTTTCGCTCTTTCTGCTGGGCAGGCCGAATGTAGACCGGCAGGAGAAAATCAAAATTCTAGAAAGCATGTACAATGCCCGGCACCAGGCAGAGCAGCGGCTCTGGTCTGGCAATAACCTGAGCACGGTCAGTGTGGTGTCGCAGGTCAGGATTCACCCTGCTCACCGGCTTGCCTATACCGAGAAGGTGCTCAGCATCCACAACAGCATGCCCAACAGCTGGAACCAACAGGAGGCCATCTATACCTTCTTTTTGCCGGAGGGAAGCGTGGTATCGTCACTCTCGCTGTGGATAGAAGGCCGTGAAGAAAAGGGCTACCTCACCACCAAGGGCAAGGCACAGACGGCCTATAACACCATTGTCGGCAGGGAGCGTCGGGACCCATCGGTCATACACTGGCAGGAAGGGAACAGGGTGTCTGTTCGTGTCTTCCCCTGCACGCCTGACGAGAACCGGCAATTCAAGATCGGCGTGACCTCCCCCTTGCGGCAGGATGGTCAGGAACTGGTTTATGACAATGTGTACTTCACAGGCCCATCTGCAGCAGGTGCCACCGAAACTTCCATGGTCTATGTGGAAGGCGAAGCGCTGCCGCTCCACCTCCCAGCTGGGTATAAAGAGACGAAACTTGGTGCCTACAAACGACAGAGCAGCTACCAACAGGACTGGAGTCTGCGCCTGCCGGTAACTAAACTAGCAAGTGACAGCTTCACTTTTGGCGGCAGCAGCTACCAGCTGCAGGAGCTGCCTCAGCAGTTGGAGGCCTTCACTCCCACGCAGGTATACCTTGACATCAATGCCAGTTGGTCAGCCCGGGAGTTGGATCAGGTATGGGACTTGATAAAAGACAGGCAGGTATACGTATGGCAGGACCGGATGCGAAAGCTAACGACAGCGAACAAAGCACAGGTGTTCAGCCACCTGACGCAGCAACAGTACTCGCTGTTTCCGCTGCACAAGATAAAAGATACTGAGCAGGCACTCGTCATCAGCAAGAGCAGCGGCAACTCTCCTAACCTCAGTGACTTAAAGAACACGGGCTTTGCAGAAGAGATGACTGAAAAGCTGCCATTGCAAGGCCCTATCCGGGTCTATACCTTGGGGGAGCAGCTCTCCCCATACCTGAGAGGTTTGAAAGAACTCCGGGTGATCGCCGCCATGCAGGGGGATGTAGAGCAAATGGCAGGGCTCCTTCAGCAGCAGCAGTTTATCCGGGTAACACCTGAAAAAGACGTTGTCCGATTGGGCACTTCAGGTATAGGTATAGCCAAAGCCGCCAGCGGCACCGGCGGCAGCGCGCCCGACCACCTGCTGCGCCTCTTCGCCTACAACCACATCCTGCAACAGATCGGTCCCCGTTACTTCTGCCAGGGCGACATAGAAGACGAGCTGATCCAGGAAGCAGCCCAGGCCAACATTGTGAGTCCGGTCTCCAGCCTGATTGTATTGGAAACACAGGCGGATTATGAACGCTTCGATATACAGAAAAGCAAGGATAGCCTCGGCAATGCCAGCATGAACGCCTCAGGTGCGGTGCCAGAGCCGGAAGAATGGGCTCTGATCATTATTGCCCTTTTAGCGGTTGCCTTTGTGACACTGAAGCCCTATTTCCTGCGATGAAAATAACAGCTTCACGCGCCGACCTACTCCTGATACTGGGAGTGCTCGGGCTATACCTTGCCATCGGAGGATTTTACCTGAAAGATTACCTGCTTTGGAACGGCCAGTGGTTGCTTGCGCTTTTGCTGGTGCCATTGATTGCCCAGGGCCGGCCCGAGAGATCGCTGTCGCCTTGGCTGCTGCTTATTGGTGCCGCCTTGGTTATACTGGCCTGCATCCTGCAAAACAGCACTTTTTACTTCTTTGGTTTTTTGCTCACCATTTGGTGCGGAGCACAACTCCTGTATGGCCGTATCTCGCTCTACCCTTTGCTGTTGGTGCTGGTGGCCTCCCCTATTTTCCAGTATGTGGCCAACATCGTCAGTTTCCCGCTGCGTCTGCAACTGACCAGTTGGGCCGTTGCCGCGCTGCAGGCCATGGGCACAGAAGCAGAGGCGGCCGGCAATCTGATACTGGTCAATGGGGAGGAGTTTGCTGTGGATCCGGCTTGCGCAGGACTTTCCATGCTGTCGCTGACCTTCATTCTGGCGGTGTTTCTGCTGGCCCGCCTGCAGCACAGCAAACAACTGGTTTGGCCACTCTGGTTGTTAGGGGCACTGCTGGGCTTGATGCTACTACTCAATCTGGTCTCGAACCTGCTGCGTATTCTGCTGCTTGTCTGGTTCAAGGTGCTTCCCGACAACCCGATGCATGACGTACTCGGCCTCCTCTGCCTTGCTCTATACGCACTGGTCCCCTTTTACCTGGTTGCACAATTCCTGCACCGCCGTTTCGGGAAAGCCATTCCAACCAAAGAGGTACAGCCTACGGTCAGCCTGCGGGGTTCTTTATTGCTGAACTACCTGATGCTTCTGATGCTGGTCGGGACTGGGGCAGGTATAAAAGGTGAGAACAAATCAAAAGCTATGGCGGTGACTCCGCAATTGGCCGGCTTCGAAAGTCAGCTGATGCCCAACGGGGTGACCCAATACAGCAATCAGGAAACATTGGTATACCTGAAGCCTGTGCAGGCATTCTACTCCACTGAGCACCATCCCCTCATTTGCTGGGAGGGCAGCGGCTACAAATTCAGGCGGGTACAGCAGCGGCAGGTGGGCAGCCGAACCATCTATGTCGGTGAACTGGAGAAGGGGAACGAGAAGCTTTACACCGCCTGGTGGATGGACAATGGCCAGCACCAGACCATTGAACAGTGGGACTGGCGCTGGCGCATGTTGAAAGGCGAAGCAGGTTTCCGACTGGTAAACGTAACCGTAGCCCATCAGGAGGAGTTGGCTCAAGCGGCGCAGGTTGTAATGGAGCAGGCAGCAGGCAAGCGGTATGCAAAGCATTAGCAAGCACAAAGCCCATCAATCAGCGATTGATGGGCTTTGCTATTTGGTATCGTTATCAACAGAGAGTGGGCCTCCTATTGCGCCTCCTGATCCCGAGAGGCATCAGGAGCACCTGGAAAAGGTCGGCAACAGGAAAACTACCGGTAAGCTATTCGTTAGACAAAGAATAAGGCGCATCTGCTTTAGAAGTACCACGGCTCTCATTGGGCTTGTCAGTCATCTTAAAGTTCAGCTTTGCCCCTTTCATCAAATCCGAATGGCTCAACCAGTTACGGGTATGCGCCTTGCCATTCACGCGCAGGCTTTCGACATACCTGTTTTCAGAGCTATTCTTGGGTGCATTGATAACGATCTGCTTGCCATTCGAGAGTTCTACTGTGATCTTCTGGAAAAGCGGCGCACCCAGCACATACTGATCTGTGGCAGGCGTTACCGGATAGAATCCCATCGCGGAGAACACATACCAGGCGGAGGTCTGCCCGTTGTCTTCGTCGCCGCAGTAGCCGTCCGGTGTAGGTTTGTACATCCGGTCCATTGTTTCGCGCACCCAATACTGCGCTTTCCAGGGTTCTCCGGCGTAGTTGTACAGGTAGATCATGTGCTGAATGGGCTGGTTACCGTGCGCGTACTGGCCCATGTTGGCGATCTGCATTTCACGGATCTCGTGGATGACCTGGCCGTAATAGCTTTCCTCGAAAACAGGCGGAAGGCTGAACACCTTGTCCAACTGGGCCACGAATTCCCCGTTCCCTCCCATCAGGTCAATAAGCCCCTGCGTATCGTGAAACACTGACCATGAGTAGTGCCAGCTGTTGCCTTCCGTGAAAGCGTCTCCCCATTTAAACGGGTTGAACGGCGATTGGAACTCCCCGTTCTTGTTCTTCCCGCGCATCAGCTTGTGCTCCGGGTCGTACAGGTGCTTGTAATTCAGGCTGCGTTGCTTATACAGTTCCACCACATCAGCCGGCTTTTTCAGGGCTTTTGCCAGCTGGTAAATAGCAAAATCATCATAGGCATACTCCAGGGTACGGGCAGCATTCTCATTGATCCCCACATCGTAAGGCACGTAGCCCAGTTCGTTGTAATACGTTGCGCCGGCACGCCCTACTGCAGTCAACGGGCCCGCGTTGTTGGCCCCATTCATCAGGGCATCCCAGAGTGTTTCAATGTCATACCTGTGATTTTTTCCGAGCTTGAGGTAGGCATCTGACACCACAGAGGCAGAGTTGTTGCCCACCATCACGTTTCGCAGGCCGGGGCTTGCCCATTCCGGAAGCCAGCCGCTCTCCTTATAGGCGTTTACAAGGCCCTCCTGCATTTGGGCGTTCAGTTCGGGGTACATCAGGTTCAGGAAAGGGAAAAGCGAACGGAAGGTATCCCAGAAGCCTGTATCGGTGAACATGTAGCCGGGCAACACTTTCCCGTTATAAGGACTGTAATGCACGACTTTATTGTCTTTGTCGATCTCATAGAACTTCCTCGGGAAAAGCAGGCTGCGGTATAAGCTCGAGTAAAAGGTTTTGGTCTGGTCGTAGGTACCGCCGGCCACTTTTATCCGCCCCAGCTCCTTGTCCCACTCCGCTCTTCCGTCTGCTTTTACAGCATCAAAGTTCCTATTTCCCAGCTCCTGCAGGTTCAGGAGTGCCTGTTCAGGACTGATAAATGAGGAGGCCACTTTGGCGTGCACCACTTCCCCTTTTTTAGTTTTGAAAGAGATGGCTGCCCCTACATGGTTTGCCTCTACCTCCGGCTTATCGGAAAGCTCATAGTTGCTGAAGGTATGCGCTGCCTCGAAATCCTTATCGAATTCAATCACAAAGTAATTCCGGAAGTTGTCCGGCACGCCCCCGCTGTTCTTGGTGGTATAACCCACGATCTTTCTTTCCTTCGGAAGAATTTTCACATGGGATCCCATATCCAGCGCATCCAGTATGATGTGGGCCTGCTCGGCCTCAGGGAAAGTGAAGCGGAAGAAAGCCGCCCGGGTAGTAGGGGTAAATTCTGTGGTTACGTCGTGGTCGGCCAGGTATACGCTGTAGTAATAGGGTTTCACGATTTCGGCTTTGTGCGAAAACCAGCTGGCGCGTTCATCTTCGCGCACCCTTAGCTTGCCGGTAATCGGCATGATGGCAAACTGACCGTAGTCGTTCATCCAGGGAGAGGGCTGGTGCGTTTGTTTAAAGCCCCGGATCTTGTCGGCGCTGTACATGTAGATCCAGCCGTCGCCCATCTTACCCGTCTGCGGGGTCCAGAAGTTCATGCCCCAGGGGCGGGCAATGACAGGGTACACGTTTCCGTTCGATAATTCGCGCTTCGAGTCGGTTCCCATCAACGGATTCACCCAATCGACCGGGTGCTCTACTTTTTCTACAAGATGATTCTGTGCCTTGGCAGAAACGCTTAAGGCAAGAAGTACAAGGAAGCAATAAACAAATCTCATACGCAACGCATTAATTTTCATCGGTTATGGCAGCAGACTTAGTACCGCCTATAAAAAAGAACCAAAGTCCACAGTGAAGTGAACTCTGGCTCAATTAACCTAATCTATTAACAAACAACCAATTTTATTTTCCCGGAGCCAGTCGCATCGCATTCAGATAATAGAAGCCGGACCCGTTGTTATTATTCTCGCCCGCAGTTACGGTAACCGTAATCGTACCATTGAAGTCGGGCTGTATGCCGTCAGCGCAAGCTGTTTTATCCTTGTTGCCCGAGGTCTGAACGTATACCGTCTTCGCGTTTTCTCCGGAGACGATGAACTTCGTTTCGCGGTTATCGCCAACGCCAGCCCTAGACCCAAAAAAACACAGGTTATACGTGGTGTTCTTATCCAGACCCGACAACGTGAACTGACTCTGCCTGATCTCCAGGTTCTGCCATACGCCACGGGTGTTACCGTAGTAAGATTGGGTCGACACCTCTGCAGGCATGTTGAAGTCCGTGTTCGTCACGCTCTCACCTACCTCGTTCATCGCATTGAAGCGCTGCGTCACGACCAGTGCAATATTGGTATAGGCATCGCTCTCGTCTTTCAGGTTTCCGATGGAAGCGCCTTCGTGATGGTCGCCCAGTGTGTTCCATTTCGGAGCGATTTTGTGTCCGAAGTTCACATAGACTGGCGCCGTCAGCGGCGCTGCCTTTCCTGCCTGATAATCGGCCAGAATGGTGATTTTATCCGGATTTACTACCGCCGCGTGGGCAGCATGCTGCGCTATTTCAGCATCAAGTTGCGTCAGACCGGCTGGTTTGTAGGGGTTGCCCACCACACTGATGCCGGTAAGTGCCTCAAACCAGGTGCTCGCTGCCGTATACCTGCCGATTCCGAAATCCAGGTGGTAGCCGTCGCGGGTAAAGTTATCGCCGATCAGGGTGTTGCGCCCGTTCTGGATGGCGGTGCCTGCCGGAATCACGTAGTCCATGTCGTAGGCAATCTTCGCTTTCCGGTAAGTCTCCACAATAGAGGCATACATCGCCTTCTGGTCATTGCCGTAGTTAGGAAAATCGGAGTGGGTGGAGTTTTCGGAGTAAGCCCAGGTCTGGTGCAGGACATACCGCGTCTCCGGATTGGTCGTGCGCTCTTTCACATACTTCACGAGGGCGGGCAGTGGCGTAGTAAAGGTTTCGTATTTTCCGGAGCTACCGCTCACCTGCTGGAAGCTGACATAATCCCAGTTTTCGTCCTTCACAGCGTACTCAATTGTCGTTTGCGACTTGTTCGTCTTTTCGCCTTTCTCGATCTTTCTGTAGTCATAGGCAGGAGCGTTGCCCTGCGCATTGCTCCAGTGCTGTTCCAGCGAAGCTCCCCCGATGTACAGGTTGCCGATCACGATCGGAATATTTTTGGCTGCTGCCAGTTCGTATAAATAACTTTCTACCGCATCCTCCGAAAAGCTGTTTCCGATGGCCAGTACCTTGATCACGCCATCATCTTCCGGACCAGTGACAGTCACGTCAAAGGCAGCGCTCACCTTCCTGTCGGAAGAGATGAACGTGATGCTGGCAACCCCGCTTCTTCTGGCAACAACCACGGCAGAGTAGTCGTCCTTCATGCTGACACCCGCCACCTCCGGATTGCTGGTCACCCAGCTGTAGGTCCGCTGCGGTTTCACACCAGGTGTAAAGGTGGGCTTTACCACCAATTCGCCCCCAACCGGAAGCGTCTTGTTGCTGGTATCCAGCACCACCGACTGCTCCATGCCCGGTACTTCATCGTCTTTATCACAAGAGATGGCAGTCAGGGAGAAAAGGCTCAGCATTACATAGAGGAGCACTTTCATTTGTCCTTGTAGAAAAGGTCTCATATTTTCAGATGATTAGTTGATTGATATCAGGTATAGGGAGCCTCGTGCAGGCGCTTTCGGGGGAGGCTTGCACGAGGGTTCCCCGGATATTATAATTCAATAAGCACTGGCGGTGCATAGTTATACTTTGCCTCGGGAGCGTCAACCAAGGCCCCTACCCTGAAATAGTACTTACTGCCGGGTGTCAGGCTGCTGCTGTTGGCTTCCAGGTTAATTTCCAATCTGTACTGCGTTACATCGTTGGTAACCTCATTGAGGTTCACAACTGACGCCACCTTATTCAGGGGAGCGCCTACGTTAGGCTCCTGGTGGGCAAACAACCCGATCCGGCTGACCTTGTTTGTCACCGTCTGGTCCAGATTGAAAGTGGCTACGATCTTGTTTTCCTGCCGCTCGATTTTGGCATTTCGGACACGGATGTAGGGCTGCACCTCAAAATTCTTCACGGTATTTCCCTTCACCACGATCTCCTCAGCCTCCACTGGCACGAAGTTGCCCCGTACCGGCTTGATGGTGTAGTCTCCTGCGAACATCAGGTTATTGCGGTAGGTACCGTCGTTCTTCACCACCACATACTGGGTCTGGGGTTTCTCAAACCCGTGTTCGATGTATTCGATCTGCATCCCGTTGATGATGTCCTGCTGAATGAGCTCCCCAGTCTCCTTGTCATAAATTCCGCCATTAATGGTTGCATTCGGACCTTCATAATTGTCGAGTTCGTTCAATTCGCAACCACCCAGCAGAAACACGCTTAGCAGGGCAATGCTTAATGTCTTGATACTTTTCATAACTGTCTTTCTTAATGCTGAGGATTCTGGATGACTCCGTTGTTGTTTACACCCGGGATGCTGCTGTAGTAATCTCTCTCGGGGAAGGTATTGGGCTGTGCTCCCGGCACCCTCTTCCTGATGTAGATATAGGCTGGCTCCTCTCCGCGCAGGTCTAACATAGGCACCAGCGCAGTCTTCACGTAATTGTTAAAGATCTGGTGGTAGGTGCGTCTTCTGATCAGGTCCCAGTACTCTTTGTTCTCAAAGGCCAGTTCCACAGCACGCTCGCGCAGCACATTTTCCAGCGTCAGCGGAATATTAACCGTGTGACCTGCCCTTCTTCTGATGGCGTTCAGCCCCTGGCTGGCCAGGTCTGCATTCCCTTGTCCGCTCTCGGCTACCGCTTCGGCATGGTTCAGCAAGACTTCCGCGTAGCGGATGTCAATAAAGTCGGTGGTTGATTGTAACCAGGTATTGATGCTGGCTCCTTCATCCAAAAACTTCTTCAACAGGAAACCTGTACGCGTCATGTTGGGTGTTCCATCAAAACCGGAGTATTGGTTGCTGGTCGCTGCCCCGTAGGCGTGATAGGTTGTACCCTTGTGCTCAACCGATCCCTTTGTGCTCAGGACACTGCCATCCGGACGAATGACACCACCCTGGATCACGATCTCCGTGCCTTTCCATACCGCGCCGGGATGGATAACGGAAGCAAAGAAACGGGCATCTTTCCCCTGGAAGATATCTTCCGGAGAAGAGAACCGGATGTAATCGGCAGAAGGGTTGAAATCCCCTACCTGTACCTGTCCGTTGGCGGTCGTGACGATCGGAGAAGCTTCTCCCGGTTTCTCATAATTCTCGTACCGGTCAACCAACTCCAGTACCGGGTTGGTGCGCCCTACGTGCGGGAAGCCTTCGCCTGTCTGGTTGGGGTTATTCCAGCCATCATAGTCGTGGGCCAGTGGACCGCCAGCATGGCCGTACCCTTTCATAAAGAGCACTTCTGTCAGGGCGTCGTTTGGCTGCATAAACAGTTTCTGGTAGTTTTTGGCTGCCTCCTGCGGACTGGATGGGTTCGCCATGTACAGGCCAAACCGACCGGAATTGATCACGGCTTCAGAAGCTTTGATGGCCTCCTGGTAGTAGCGGTTCGCTTCAGACTCTGGCATCCCAACCAACCCGGCGTCGACAGCCTGCCCTGAAAGCGGGGCGCGGTTCCAGTATTTGGCCACGGAGGCGGCATGCAGGGCAACGCGTGATTTCAAGCCGGCCGCAGCCCATTTCGTGGCTCTTCGCTTTGTTTCGTCCTGGCTATTCCTGTTCTCCGGAAGTTTATCAAAAGCAATGTCTAATTGGGTCAGCACAAAATCCCAGGTCTCTTTCTCGGTTTTACGCGGCACCCGAAGGCTCTCCCAATCGGTAGAGTAGCTCTGATTCTCGGTGATGATGGGCACCCCGCCATACCTTTTCACAAAACCATAGTAGGTATAGGCACGAAGAAAAGCGATTTCCCCTTCAATCGTGGTCCTCTCCGCTTCCGAGAAATTAACTTTGCCCACTGACTCCTCCAGCAGGTTGATATCCCGGTTGAGCTGGTATCCACGCGTCCACCACTGGTTGTTGAACTCATTCCAGTTAGGCCACTCTGAGTGAATGGCTTCCAGTCCGTATTGGGCCAGGGAGAGGGAACCTGTGTTACCGCGGGCGTTGAACCCGGCACGTGGAAAATACACGAAATCCTCAACCGGCAATTCATAATACATATTCGCCAGGTAGCTGCGAATCCCGTTCGGGTCGGAAAGCACCGCCTCTGCAGGCACTTTGTTCTTCGGTTCAACGTCCAGGGAATCATTACAGGAGCTGAAGGATCCTACCAGGAGCGCTATAAACAAATATTTTAAGCTTCTATTTTTCATGATTTTGCTAGTTAAAAAGAAACATTCACTCCGAAGTTAAAGCTCTGCATCAGCGGGTAGTTGTAACCACCCTGGTATTGACCTTCATGTTTTTCAGGGTCGAATTGTTTCAGGAAGGAATCAGAGAATGTCAGCAGGTTATGTGCGTTGGCGTAGATCCGCACCTGGTTGACGAAAGTCCTGCCCGTGATTTGCGACGGGATGGTATAGCCAATCTCGATGCTCTTCATGCGCAGGTAGCTGGCATTCATTCTCCAGGCATCACTATCTCTGTAGGAAGACTGCATGTACTCTGCAAAGCGGTTGGCAGGCCATCTTCCCGGTACCCACTCTGAGTTCGGATCGTAAGGATTTGCCAGGTGCCATCTGTCGTAGAAGTAGGAAGGGATGTTACCGCCATTGAAGAACATCTGGCTGTATACCTCATTGAATCGGATGGTGTACAAGGATGCTCCCTGGAATACGGCCGTCATGTCGAAGTTCTTGTAGCCAGCGGTAAGCGTAAGACCATAGAACAGCTTCGGAGTACCGTTTCTGAAGATAGGCATCACGTCCTTGCCATCGATGATTCCATCTCCGTTCACGTCATCATAGATAAAGTCTCCCGGCAGGATTTGTGAGTTCCCCTGGTTGCCACCATGAATCGGGCCGTTGTTGATGTCCTCCTGATTCTGGAACTGACCCGTCCGGTCATGACCCCACACGAAATCGTTCCACCTGTTCGGGAAGCCGTGTCTCCAGCGGTCATAGCTGCTGGTAGGGTCCGGCTTGTCTACCACCTTGTGCATCGTACGGGCAAGGTTCATGTTGACACTTATCCCATAGTTGAAATCGTTGATGTTATGCTGGTGCGAAACAATGAAGTCAAAACCTCTCGTTAATTCACTTTCCAGGTTCTCGATGGGCATCTCCCCTCCAAAAGTGTTCGGCAGGCCCCCTTCACGGGTTTTCAGCTTCCCTGTTTTCTCCCGTTCGTAGTAGTCGGCCTCAAAGCTCAGCTTGTTGTTAAAGAAGCTGCCTTCTATACCGATGTCGGCAATTGTTGACTCCACCCAGGTGAAGTTCGGGTTGATCACGCCTGGGGCCACCATGCCACCCGTCACTATACCGTTGGTGAATTCTGCGCCCTGGTTGGGCGATGGGCTAAACCCTAGCACGTGCTGAAAGGGAGCGCCCACGTTTTCACCGATCTGCCCATAAGAGGCTCTGATCTTCAGATCGTTGATAAAGTTTAAGTTGTCTTTGATAAAATTCTCCTCTGAAATTCTCCATCCTGCGGAAACAGTCGGAAAAAACGCCCAGCGATTGCCCGGTGCGTAGCGGTAGGACCCGTCGTAACGGAAGGCAAAACTTGCCAGGTACTTTGATGAGAAGTCGTAGTTCACGCGCCCGATATAGGACATGGTGGCCTCTTCTACCTCACTGCCCGCGTTGGTCTGAAGCCCGCCCGCGAAGTCCACCACATCCGTGGTAAAGAAGTCGTATTCCCGTTTCAGGAATGAGTATTTCTTCTCGTAGTATTTCTGTTCAAAAACTGCCGTTGCACTGACGTTGTGCCGGTCAAAAAAAGTGTTCTCATACGCTAACTGCCCCTGGAACACCAGGCGGTTCGCATCATCAATGGCGTTCGCAATTCGTGGCGGGTTGATCACCTGCGGTGTTAGATCCGGTGAGTAGACGGTATAGTTTTTCCAGACATTCTTGTTGAACATGTTCCGGCTGTCATAGGAAGCAGTTGCCCTTGCCTCCAGTCCTTCCAGAAAAGGTACACTCCAGGCAAGGGAAGCAGAGGAGGTAAAGTCCTTGTTCTCGTTCGTGGTATAGCCTGCATAGCGTTTCTGAGCCATCAACACCGGGTTCTGTTGGTTGTGGATGTTGGCAGGGTAGTCCGGATTGTCGTTGATGAAGGGACGTTCGTGCGGGTGGCTGATGATGGTGCCTTTGTAGATCCACATGAACCCGTCGCCGCCCGGGTATTCCCGTTCGCTATACCTTCCGGAGAGCATCACTTCTGCCCTCAGGTTGTTGGTAAGCTGCAGGCCGAGGTTGGAGCGGAAGTTATACCGGTTGTAATTGATGTCGTTGCTCTTGAATAATCCACCCTCAGAGAAGGTGCCAAGGCTCACGAAGTAGTCGGCCTTCTCGGTACCTCCACGCACGGAGAAGTTGTGCTGGTGTTGCGTAGCATAGTCCTTAAAGGTTTCGTCGAACCAGTTCGTGCTCGTATAGCCGGGACCTCCCTCGCGCCAGCGCTGCAGTTCATCGGCTGATATGTAGTGGTTTTTGTCGCGATAGAAAACAGCATCGTTGTACATTTCAAGATACTGGGCTGCATTCGACATCACCGGCACATCAGTAGGCGTTTGGAAGCCTACCGTACCAGTGTAATTGAAGGAAGGTTTTCCTAATTTACCCTTCTTGGTGGTCACCAGGATAACGCCGTTGGCGGCATTCAGGCCGTAGATGGCCGCAGAAGCGTCCTTCAGGATGGTGATACTCTCAATGTCGTTTGGGTTAAGCTGTTGAAACTCGACTCCTCCATCCCGCACGATCCCGTC
The DNA here is from genome assembly GCF_030546575.1 of Pontibacter coccineus. Lineage (GTDB taxonomy): Bacteria > Bacteroidota > Bacteroidia > Cytophagales > Hymenobacteraceae > Pontibacter > Pontibacter coccineus. Next base: position 256,750 of record NZ_JAUOTN010000003.1, on the reverse strand, counting down.
GATGACATAAAGAGGTTCCCCGAACCCACGGATATTGATGGAAGATGAAAAGCTGCCAGGCTCGCCGTCTTGCTGACGAATCTGCAGTCCGGGAACCTTGCCCTGCAGGCTTTGGGCCAGGCTGGAGCTGGTCGTAGTGACGATGTCTTTGGCTCTGATAGTGGAAATGGCAGAAGTAAGGTTTTCCTTTTTCTGGGTACCGTAGCCAACCACAACCACTTCTCCGAGGCCTGTTGCATCTATTTCCAGGCCAACAGTCAGATTCGTCTGCCCGGCGACTTCCACTTCCTGAGACTTATAGCCCAAGTATGAAACAACAAGCACGGTGTTCAGTCGTGCTTTAATGGAGAAGTTTCCGTCGGCATCGGAGGTTACACCATTGGTCGTCCCCTTCTCCACGATGCTGGCACCCGGAAGCGGCATCCCCTGATCGTCTACCACCTTGCCCTTGATTGTGGCCTGATCCTGCATGAACGCAAACGCCATGTTGTTTTCGGGCACATTGTAAAGCGAGGCACCTGCCTGAGAAGGAAAGTACGACAGGAAAGCAGCGAAAGACACCAGCCCCCATCCCTTACGCAAATACCTGTTAGAGTATCTATTTGTCATAACTTTTGATGTTAGTTGAACTTTGAACTTCTTATGGTTTTGCATCACCCTGAACGGCTGAAATGCATCGCTCCACAACGTTATCAAATATACTAAAACGTTTTAGTAAAATACAATAGCACTAATAGAAAATCCCTAATAATAATTTGGCTTGTTCTGCGAAAAGGCCTTATTCGTTAACAGAGCCTTAATCCGGGGATAACATAGCGATAACACTATACCTGACTTTCGCTAAAAGACATAGGAAAACAAACAGGAAACTAAGGTATACAAGTGCCCTATAGGGGCCAAAGCAACCTTGCAGAGGAGGTAATGGGAGGAAAAGTATAGGCTTGCGTTGAGGCACCACAGTTAACAACATGATAATTAATTGGTTGTATTAATAGAGAGTACTCACTCACATAGGATTTCGCAATTAAAGGGGGCGTTATAGCCTTGACTATAGAAAGCCTGAAGAAGCAGGTATAGACTGAGGTATAAGGTATAAGTTTAACCAGTATCAGGTTATAGGGTATATAATATAGAGGAGATTAAAGTAAAAGGGCCTGCCCGGCTTTCCTCCTGAAGAAAAACCGGGCAGGCCCTTTTATTTGATTGGTCTGAATTGCTACAGACCAGCTACAATATGAAAAGAATGCAGCCTTAGAAGAAGGCTTTCAAGGCTGACTGTTGCTTCCAGTAATCGAGTTTCATCAAATGTGATGCTCCCAGCATGTTACAGTTCTCCGTATCCTCCACAATCTCAATTTGCAGCCCTTGAGGCACTCCTAGCGAGGCTCTCAGGGCCTCTACGAAAAGGTGGTGCGATCTGGAGATATTGCCGCCGACCAGGAGCGCTTGCGCCTCAAATTTCTCCAGATATGGCGTCAGGAACGCTGCCAGGTTTTCAACAAATTCCTCAAAAATACGGTGCGTCGACGCATGGCCTGATGCAACCATCTCCCGCACGCCACTACAGGTTTTTCCCGTCGCCTCCTCATACTTCCGCACAAACCAGCGGGTAGAGAAAAAATCGTCGGCAATGCCATCTTTAAAGCCTTTATCCCACAGGCAGCCATTCTCCGGAATGTGAGCCCCCTTTATCGCAGGCAGGGAATCGACCAGGAATGCTGCACCAAAACCGGTGCCCAGGGTGAGCCCCAGGGTTCTTTTATGAAGCACTTTCTGCTGTATTGCTGCGCCCACTACAAAGGAGGAGGCGTCGTTGAAGAAATGAAGCTTCTCTACCGGCATGTTTACCAGCTCACTCAGGGGCTTGCGGACATCCACCTCATAGAGGCATTCGTACTTGTTGTTTCCCTCAAACATCGCAATCCCATTGGGGTAATCGAACGGGCCAGGCATGGCTATACCTATACCTGTTATCCCGGCTCTCCCCAGCCCCAACGGCGGGATGCGGGTTTCCAGCACCTCCCGGATAGTGCCTCCCCAGGCCTCTAAAACAGCTTCTTTCGTAGCCTTGTTATCTATCTTTCTGTTTACACTGGTCCCGGGAATGATCTCAAACTGGTCCAAACGCACTGCCGCTGCCGTAATATGGCTTCCCCCGATATCCACTCCCAGGGCAATCTTCCTATCTTTTGTCATTCATCTAATCTGATTTAGCTGTAGTTTCTTTACCTCGACCACAGCCAATTTCCCTATAGCAATTGCGGTTTTTCCTGATACGTCTTCCAGAGCAACTCCCCAAATAAGGTGTTCGCCCATGCAAACCACTTACGGGTAAACTGGGACGCATCATCCTTGTGAAAGGCCTCGTGCATAAACCCGGTGCCCGCGTGCGTCGACTTCAGCATCCCGATACATTTCTGGATCTCAGCATCATCCTGACTGGTCAACGCCTGCATGATGATGGACATGTGCCAGATCGTGTCTACCGCAATATGAGGCCCACCGACACCTTCCGCCGCAGTACCCTTAAAGAAGAAAGGGTTGTCCAGTGAAAGTATAAAGCTACGGGTATTCTTGTAAATTTGATCCCCATCATTCACAGCGTCCAGGTATGGCAGGGACAGCAAGCTCGGAACATTGGCGTCATCCATCATCAGATGGTTTCCATAGCCGTCCACTTCAAAGGCGTAGATTTTCCCGTGGTTGGGGTGGTTTACCACCGCATGCTTTTGCAAGGCTGCCTTTACCTCTTCACTCAGCTGTGTTAACGCGTCAGCAGTTGCTTTGTCTTTGGCAAGCTCCGTCATCATCTCGGCTGCCTGCTGCAGACTAACTACTGCAAAGAAGTTGGAAGGTACCAGGAAGGAAAACACAGTCGCATCGTCGCTTGGGCGGAAAGCCGAAGCGATCAGTCCCACAGGCTTCACAGGATACCCATAGCCTTGCAGCGCCCGGGTATCGGTACCTGCAGCTGTTTCCCGCTGGAAGGTATAGTCGCCTTTCCCGTCTTTCAACTGCTGATTTTTAAAGGTATGCAGGATCAGCTTGATGGCGTTTTGCCAGTCTGCGTTGAAGGGCGAAGTATCGCCAGTGGTCTTCCAGTAGCCGTAACCCAGGCGGATCGGGTAGCACAGGGAATCGATCTCCCACTTGCGCTCGTGCACGCCCGGTTGCATGGCGGTGATGTCTTTTACCCAGTGGCCTGTCTGGGTCGGGTCGTTGTAGAAGGCATTCGCATAGGGATCCTTCAGGATATAGCTGGTCTGCCGGTTGATAACGCCTGCGATCAGTTTCTTGAGGTTTTTGTCTTTCTCAGTGAAAGGCAGGTATGGCCATACCTGTGCCGAGCTGTCGCGCAACCACATCGCGTCAATGTCGCCGGTGATCACGTAGGTATCCGGGCGACCGTCCTTTTCGGAATAGGTAACGGTGGTGTCCAAGGTATTAGGGAAACAGTTATTGAACAACCAGGCGAGCTCTTCGTCCTTTACCTTTTTTCCGAACTCCCTGATGGCTTTCTCAATCACCTTGCTGCTGAAATGGCGCTTGGTCTCGGGGGTTCTCACCTCCGGAAAACGCTTGAACAACGTATCCGTCAGTGACGGCGCTCCTACCGCGGACAAGGGGTCCAGCATGACGAATCCCCCGGCAAGGGCTACATTCTGTATAAAATTTCTTCTTTTCATATATTACCTTATTTCGCTTTCTTCTACCACTGCGGCCTCTGCTCTTTCCATACCGCTATACATGATAATGTGCAGAGACTTAAACTTTCCCGAGAGTAAGCTCAACGGGATACCGAGTATGGCTTATCGCTTTCTTTGGTCCCTCTCGACTTGTTAGGCTTACTGCCCATTTTAAACTTCAGCAGCCCTCCGTTCACGATATCCTGATGTCGGATAAAATTCTTTGAATAGGCTTTCCCATTTAATCTGGCCGACCGGATGTACACATTCTCCTTGCTGTTGCCTTCCGCCTCGATGACAAACTGCTTTCCGTTCTCCAGGTTGATGGTCGCTTTCTTGAAAACCGGGCTCCCCAGCACATATTCATCCGTACCTGGCGTTACGCTGTAAAACCCCAGGGCACTCAGCACATACCAGGAAGAAGTCTGTCCTTGGTCCTCATCTCCAGGGTATCCATTTTCTGTAGAGTTGTACAGGCGCTCCATCACCTCCCGTGCCCAGTACTGCGCCTTCCAGGGCTGGCCGGCATAGTTATAGAGGTAGATCATGTGCTGGATCGGCTGATTGCCGTGGGCGTACTGCCCCATCTTTGCCAGCTGCATTTCTGTCATCTCGTGTATCATGTAGCCGTAAGAGCCCGTGTTCACGGTATTCGGAGAGGAGAACACGGAATCCAGTTTGCTCACAAACCGCTCTCCCCCGCCAAGCAGGTCAATAAGCCCCTGTACATCATGGAAGACCGACCACAGGTAATGCCAGGCATTGGCCTCGGTATAAGGCCCGCCCCATTCAAAGGGGTCAAAGTCCGGGTTCCATTGCCCATTAGCTTGGCGCCCACGCATAAAGCCGGTAGCCGGATCGAAAACATTCCGGTAATTGAACATCTGCCGTTCAAAAGTCCCTTTGTAAAAGTTATTCCCCGTCGCTTTGGCCAGCTGGTAACCGGCAAAATCGTCATAAGCATATTCCAGGGTCTTGGCGGTTCCTTCCTCATACTGCGGGTAGGGCACATAGCCCAACGTATAATACTCCTTCCACCCGTCACGCCCGTTCGATGGTCCCCAAGGGCCTTTGTTGGTAGCCGTATGATGGTAGGCTTCCAGTGCCTTTTGCGGATCGAAAGTGCGGATGCCCTTCACCCAGGCATCGGTAAGCAATGTGATGGCGTGATTGCCGATCATGCCGCCATTTTCATGGGGAAAGGACCAGCTCGGCAACCAGCCGCTCTGGTCTTGCACATCCAGCAAGGCTGCCACGTAGCGCCCGTGCTGGGTGGGGTGTAAAATCGTATTCAGCGGAAACTGCGCCCGGAACGTGTCCCAAAATCCGGTGTCGGTAAAGAGGTAACCGGCGTGAAGCTTAAGGTCATAGGGGCTGAAATAATAAGGTTCTCCAGCCGCATTCACCTCATAGAATTTTCGCGAAAACAGGTTAGCCCGGAACAGCGTGGAGTAAAAGGTCCGCATTTGTTCTTCCGTGCCGCCTTCCACGATGATCTTCCCCAGTTGCTTGTTCCATACCTGTCGAGCCGCCTCTTTGGTATCCTCGAGGGTAGCATGCTGTCCAAGTTCCTGCTCCAGGGTAAGCTTGGCTTGCTGCGGACTCACATAAGAGGAGGCAGTTCGGGCTTGTACCTGCTGCCCGGATGAAAATTCGATATAGGCGCCTACTCCCCTGCCTTCTGCAAATGTTTCTCCAGGTCCTTGTTTGCCTTTGCGGTTCTCCCAGGTTCCGTAAGCTTTGAAGGGCTGGTCAAACTCAACGATAAAGTAGTTGATCAGCTTCCCGACAAGACGGCCGTTGGAAACAGTGCCGGTGATGCGATTATTGTCCGGATCGATCGTTACGGAACTGAGGCCGTTGTAGCCATCCAGCACCAGGTATGAGCTCTCCCCTTTTGGAAAACTGAAGCGCAGGTGTGCACCCCTTTCGGTAGGAGAAATCTCGGTGGTGATCTGGTTGTCGAAGGTGACTTTGTAGTAGTGGGGTTTGCCTACTTCATTAGCGTGGCTGAACTTGGAGGCGCGTTGGTCTTCGTGCAGTTTCAGCTCCCCCACCACCGGCATCAGTGAAAACACAGCGTAGTCGCCGCTCCAGGAACTGCACTGGTGTGCCTGCTGAAAACCTCTGATCGAATCCTTGGCATACTGGTATTTCCAGCCATCGCCGTTTTTCCCGGTCTGCGGGGTCCAGGTATGCATGCCGAAAGGCAAAGCCGTAGTAGGATAGGTATTGCCGTAGGTTAGCTCGAAGGAAGAGTTAGTGCCCTGCAGGGTGTTTACATATTGCACCAGGTCCTGCTCCTGCCGGGCGTAGGCCGAAAAGCCCATGCCTAGCAGGAGAATTGCTACCGTGATATGGAAACCCCAACACTTCATTTCTGCAAGGAAGGCGGAGCCGCTTCTACGGCAGTTCCCCAGTTTTTATTAGGCTTCAGACCCATGGTCAGTTCCAGTTCCCCGCCGTTGCTGATGTCTTCATGCGAGAACCACGCCTTGTTCCACTCTTTCCCGTTCAGGCGCGCCGATTGGATGTATTTATGCGCCGGGTCGTAGTTTTTGGCGATGATCGTGAAATGTTTTCCGTTTCCAAGATCCAGCACCGCCTTCTCAAACACCGGGCTGCCGATGTTGTAAACCGGCATACCGGGCGTTACCGGATAGAAACCCAGCTGGGAGAAGACAACAAAAGCAGACATGCCACCGCCGTCTTCATCACCGGGCACTCCCATCAAGTCATTCCGGAACCAAGTGTCCACCAAAAAGCGGATCATCTTCTGGGTCTTCCAAGGCTGCCCTGCGTAGTTGTACAGGTATGGAATGTGGAGAGAGGGCTCATTGGCCATGGAGAATTGGCCTACGTTGCCCGTCTGGTCCGGTAGCTGGGCATAAAAGTCAAACTTGCTTCTGCCGAGCGGCTCCTCGAACAACTGGTCCAGGTTTTTCAGGAAGGCCTCCCGCCCCCCCATCAGGGAGATCAGATCGGCCACGTTATGCTGCACATCCCACTGGTAGGTCCAGGCATTGTTCTCGCCGTAGTAATCCCGGGCACCCATGCCACCTGCGAATTTGTAATCGAATGGCTCGATGAAGTTTCCGGTAGAATCTTTCGGATGGAAGAACCCGGTCTTGGGATTAAACAGGTGCCTGTAGTTGTAAGACTTTTCCTGAAAGAATTTCGCATCCTCGCGGTAGCCGAGTTCATCGGCAATCCCGGCCAGCGCCCATTGGTCGTAGGCAGTTCCCAACGTAACGGCAATTGCCTGACGTCGCTCAAATGAATGCACCTCCGGGATGTATTCTTTTTCTCCTGGCCTTAACGCTGGGATATAGCCTTTCTCCTTGTAAAAACGATCGAGCTCTCCGGCAGGGGCTGCCGACCAGGGAGCCAGTGTTTTCTCTGTAATGGCATTTTTTGCAGCCTCATAGCCAGCTTTCAAATCGAAGTTGCGAAGGCCTTTGCGCCAGGCATCCAGCAGCGTGGGTACGCCATGATTGGAGTTCATTCGCCTGCTGTCGCCCGTGATCTCAGGGAAAGTCGGCAGCCAGAACTCGTCCATTTGCTGGGCCATCAGCACGAAGGAGTTCAGGATGTCTTCTTCCTTGGCCGGATCGATCAGCACGTTCAGCGGGTGGTGCGCCCGGTAAGAATCCCAGATCCAATCGTCGGTATAGAAATTACGATCTGCTTTGTGCACTTTCCCGTCGAAGGCACTGAAGTACCGGCCATCTTCCGTGATGTTAACCGGCCGCTCGAAGGTGCGGTACAGGGAGGTATAGAAGACAGTACGTTCATCCGGGGAACCACCGGCGATGTTTATCTTCCCCAGCGCTTCGTTCCACTGCTTGCGAGCCACAGTTTGTAGATCTGCTATGCTCTTTCCAGCTACTTCACGAAGCATATTCTGCCTGGCCTGAGCGGCATCAATAAAGGAGATACCGTAGCGCAGCCTTACCGACTGCTGCGAAGCAGGATATTCGATGACCAGGCTCGCTTCCCGGCCAGTGGCAGAAGTCCCGGCTGAAAGCTTTCCTTCGTGTAACACAGAAACCTCTGTGGGCTGCGTTTCAGGTTCGATATAAACATAGATGCGCGTGTTGTTTGCCAGTTCCTGGTAGCCGGAGAGGGCCTTTCCGTCCCAATCCAGTTGCCCCTGCCTGGAACTGACTACCAGGTAAGTGTCTTCCTGACGCCCAAAGTTGATCTCATAAAGGGCAGCTTGCGAGGAAAGCCCGTAATGCACGTCCATTTCCTGCTCGTCGAGGTAGACATAGTAGGAATAGGGGGTGATCTTTTCCCGATCGTAGCTATACCTGATAACAGACTGCAACCCTGACGCAGGACCCTGATAGGGGCTCAGACTAAAAGCAGAGCTCCCCCTGTGACTGGTAACTGCTACGGGAAGGCCCCGAAGGCGGACTCCTGTGTAGTCGTCCCGCTCGGGGTAAACGCGGAGCATCCCGTTCGGCAGGTGCATGGTCGGGTACGTCGGCACCAGCAGGTGACTTATATTCCCCATATAGGGATTAACATAGTCTACGGGCTCTACAACAGCTTTCTGAACCGTAGAGCAGCTACCCAATACTAATCCGCATAGAACTCCTAAGACCTTGAGTGTATACTTGTTCATGACGTGATTCCTAAATCGTTTTAGCAAAAAAGCGAAAATATCCCTGATTTGCAAAAAAGATGTTCCCTTTGTCCGAAGATTAGAAAGGAAAAAGGGTCGGACACACAGGTAATTCCCTTAGCAGGAGCCCTTACATTTTTGATGCACGGGGGCCCGAATAGAATAAGCAGATGTTATTAAATGCTGTTGGCGTCTTTCGCCTTAGAGGAATCCCGCACTTTCAATTCTGACTTCAGCACCACCTGATGCACGGTTCTCTTCTCATTATGCTTCAGCAGCTCCAGCATGATTTCCATCAGTTTGTTACCGATTTCTTCCAGCGGCTGGGCCACCGCAGAAATAGAAGGTGTATGGATCCGGAAGAACTCGTTATCATCAAATGTCATAATGCCCCACTCATTAAGCTTGCCGGGCAAATACTCCCGCATCACCAGCAAGCCACGTTGGGTCAAATAGTTGGTTGCAAAGAAAACGGCATCCAGTTCCGGATTCGCCTCAAAGAAGTGCCGCATCAACCCCTCTCCTTCCGAAGCCTTTACAAACGGCAGTTCGAGCACACGGCTTTGGAGCTTCGCCTCTTTCACCGCCTTGTTATACCCCTTCAGGCGGTCCATCATCTGGGTCTGTTTCGACGCAATCGTTACAAAGCCAATGTTCCTGTAACCATTCCCAATAAGATGCCTGGTGGCCTTGTAAGTAGCATTTCCATTGTCGATCACGACATAATTCGTTTCCAGCTCAGGGAAATAGCGGTCGAAGAGGATCATCGGAACGTCTTCCTCCAACAAGGCCATGATCTGCTTTTTGGCCCCTGCCGAAGGTATAATAATATAACCGGTTACTTTCTGGTCCCTGAAAACCTGGAGGAGCTCTTCGGTATGCCGGTCATCGTTCTCGTTGCTGCAGAAAATAACCTTGTAGCCTTTCTTATAGGCAGTGACTTCAATGATGCGGGCTAGCCGTGCAAAGAAGGGGTTGGAGATGTCCTCCACCATGAAAACGATCACGTTCGACTTGCCGGTGCGCAGGCTTTGTGCAAGCTGGTTGGGAGTGTAATTGATCTCTTTGGCGTAATTGAGTATCTTCTGGATAACTTCCTCAGAAATACGCATCTCCGGCCCCTTGCCGTTCAAGACGAAAGATACAGTGGTTACGGAGACATTGATGTATGATGCAATGTCTTTGATGGAGGGTCGCTTGGATTTCAATTTAAGGTATAGCAGTAGCGGTTAAGATGATGCTTCCTTCAGGAAGAGAAAATAAACTTAAAGGCTTTTGGTCCTGGAGGATTTAGTTTTCTTAGGATCCTTCTTCCCCTGTTTCAGGGCATCCTCAACTGCTTTCAGCACCAGTGGCTCCATCACAGCATATCCCTTCAGATCCGGATGTACACCGTCGCCTGAGTACTCCTTCTTCAATCCCTGCTCCTCATCTGCCATCGCAGCGAAATAATCCAGGTAAACAAAGCCCTGCTCGGCTGCATAACGCTTCATCCAGGTATTCACCTGCGCGATCATGCCTACCGCGTCAGCATCCTTGCTCCAGGGATACTCCTTCACGGGCAATATCGAACTCAGCACGACCTTGATTCCATTGGCTTTTGCCAGCTGCGCCATGGCCGCCAGGTTATCTGTGATCATTTTCACGGAGGAAGGCCCTGTGTTTCCCGCAATGTCATTGGTTCCAGCCAGAATCACCACCACCTCAGGCTTCAGGTTGATCACATCAGGGGTAAATCGTATTAGCATCTGCGGCGTCGTTTGCCCACCGATTCCTCTTCCTGCAAAACCATGCTTCTCAAAGAACTCCGGACGCTGTTGCCACCACCCCTCTGTGATCGAGTTGCCCATAAAGACAGCTTTCGGGTATTTGGATGAGGCGATGATCTCCTGATTGGAGGCCTCGTATTTTTTCAGGTTAGGCCAATCCTGGGCTTGAGTGCTGGCAGTCGTAAAGAGGAGTGCAAGGAGGGATAGCAGTTTCTTCATAATTATATTTTTCGCTTCAAATGCAAGATAAAACCTGGATAGGATGTACGTCTTATGCCATAGGCCGGGCGAAAACCCTATCCTCTCGTAAAACTATTATTTTTAATCTGATTAGCAAGTTCCTTCCAAAAGCAGGCTGCTGTGACGCTAGTAATTGACGCCTCCAGGCTATACCTCGGGATTGCACGAAAAAAAATCAGCCCGGGCTTTCACCTAGGCTGATTTCAAGCAAAGTCACAAGGTATAGCTCTATTGTTTACCGGTATGAGTCTTCACGATCTCCCGCAGCCATCTGAGCATCAGGAATATCGCGAAGGCAGCCAGCAGGGACCCGATGCAGTTTACCACGAAGAACCAGGCTTTGTGGTCATACTTGTCCCACATACTTGCCAGTACCCCAGATAATTTGTTTCCGATGGAGGTAGCCAGGAACCAGCCACCCATCATCAGGGCGGTCAGGCGAGGCGGGCTCAGCTTTGACACCAAAGAAAGGCCCATCGGGCTCAAAAACAGCTCCCCGATCGTGATCACGGCATAAGACCCGACCAGCCACATTGCGGAGCTCTTTTCTGCACCGTTCATACCGGCAAACACGGCGCCTACCATCACCAGCGTGCTCATGGCCGTGATGATCAGGCCCCACATGATCTTGGCAGGCGTGGACGGCTCTTTGCCCCGCTGCCGAAGGAAGCCGAAGAACCATACGACCAGTGGCGTGAGCAGAATAACAAACAAAGGGTTGATGGACTGGAAAAGCTCCGTCGAGATCAGCTTCAGCGGTTGGCCCTCGGCCGGCCACTGCTCCCTGGGCAGGTTGTTGAAGTAGGGTGCCATTCCCTCTTTGGTCACTACTTTGCCATTGGCATCGGTACGCGATCGGAAATTCTCATCGTAATCCGGCACGGTTGCCAGGCTCTGATCCACTTCCTGCACCATACCGATCGCGCCGGCAGGTCCGGTCAGTTTATCTACCATTTCACGGTCTGTGTAATATTCTGCCCAGGTGGTGAGTGCTGTGCCGTTCTGCTTGAAGATGGCCCAGAAAACGATCACCACCGCAAAAATAGAGAGCAGGGCCGCGATTGGTCGTTTGTCTTCGGCAGAGGCACGGGCCCAAAGCGAACCATAGAATACCATGATCGGGATAGCACCGAATATAAAGGCGTCTGTCGAGTTCGAGCCGAAGATATCCCCAGGTATAAGCACCCAGCCTAGCACACCGGCAACAACGGCAGGCAATATCACCACGCTAAAAATACGGGTAAGCGACATGTCGTTGGCCGCGGCCGGCTTGCGCACATCCGCATCTTTGTAATGCTTATTGCCCAGCCAGAAAATGATAACACCCAGGAACATACCTATACCTGCAGCAGCAAAGGCATAGCCCCAGCCATAGTTATTGCGCAGGTAAGAAGCCACGAAAGGCGCAATAAAGGCTCCCAGGTTGATCCCCATGTAGAAGATGTTATAGCCCGTGTCTTTCTTGTCCTGATATTCGGGTGCAGAGTATAGTCCCCCTAAAAGGGTAGAGATATTTGGTTTGAAGAAACCGTTGCCGATGATGATCAGGCCAAGCGCAGCAACCATTGCCAGGTCGCCCTGCAAGGCCAGCCCGATATAGCCGATGGCCATCAGGATACCACCGATGGAGATCGATAGCCTATACCCCAGTACCCGGTCCGCCAGCAGGCCGCCCAGGAAGGGAGTCAGGTATACAAAAGCGATGAACGTCCCGAAGATGTCGGATGCGCTTTCTTTAGAAATTCCAAGGCCGCCGTTCTGGGCATCGATCATGTACAGGAAGAAGATGGCCAGCATCAGGTAGAAGCCGAACCGCTCCCACATCTCGGAGAAGAAAAGGTAATAGAGACCTTTCGGGTGTTTTGTCTTAGAACTAGTAGTGGTAGTGGACATTGTATATTCTCAAAATTTGTTTGAAAGTAAATATACTTTGTCAGCCTGCAAAATGTGTAACCGCTTGCAAATTCAAAATCAAGGCTGGGTACTATTTATTATATGCTTGGTTTATGCCTTTTGCTATAGATCGTTGAGATAAGCAGCAAAATCCACAGCCTCCCTGTGCCAGAATCAGGATGATTTGGGTAGCGGGATCTGCTACCTCGGGAAGGAGAGGAAGTGTAAAACTCAGGTGTCCTGTAAAACAAAAAGCCTGCAAACTTATCGTTTGCAGGCTTTGCAGAGAGTGATGCGATCAGCCCGTCCGAAGTCTTTCGCCCTCACCTCCCTGAAATAACACAAGCATAACCCTCTCTTAACCTGCACTTAATACCATATTCATACTTTTGGAAAGTGGAAAAAGACTGTAGTCAAGGATTTTTCTAAACCATTAAAAAAGAAAACAATGACACGTGCAATCAACAACCCCCTTCGCATCATAGCGCAAAAGCTTCTCGATGTTTCCCTATACCACCTGCATTCCTTCTACTCCCCTTTCAAGTTTACTAAAGTTAATCCAATCTCACCCACGCCTGCTATATGGCAAGAAAAAGAAAAGTCGAGGTAGCCGTTATATCCGACGTGCACCTGGGCACCTACGGGTGCCATGCAAAAGAGCTCCTGGCCTACCTGAAGAGCATCCATCCTGACGTCCTCATCCTGAACGGTGACATCATCGACATCTGGCAGTTCAGCAAGAACTACTGGCCAGCCAGCCACATGAAGGTGGTCAAGTACCTGATGGGCCTGATAACCAAAGGCACCAGCGTCTATTACATCACGGGCAACCACGATGAGATGCTGCGCAAGTTCGACGGCTTTCAGATGAACTCGTTCCAGATCGCAAACAAGCTGGTGCTGGAGCTCGACGGGAAGAAAGCCTGGTTCTTCCACGGCGATGTGTTCGACGTGACCATGCAGCACTCGAAGTGGCTGGCCAGGCTGGGAGCCCAGGGCTACGACATGCTCATCCTGCTCAACCGTATGGTCAACTTCTGCTGCCTCAAACTCAACCGCGACAAGGTATACCTTTCCCGCAACATCAAGAACCGCGTCAAGAGCGCTGTCAAGTTCATCAACAACTTCGAAAAGACGGCTGCCGACATTGCCATTGCCAACAGCTACGACTATGTGGTGTGCGGCCACATTCACCAGCCCGAAAAACGTGACATCACCAACATAGAAGGCCGGGTCACTTACCTCAACTCCGGCGACTGGATCGAAAACCTGACGGCGCTGGAATACCGCAACGGCGACTGGAGCCTCTACAAGTTCAGGGAAGACCTGGATGTGGTGGTGATGGAAGATGAGGAGGAGCGGGTACCGACCAACCTACAACTGTTTCAGAGCATGATGGTTGAATTTAACCTGAAGTCCGCTTGAGAATACTGTATGCCATTCAGGGCACCGGTAACGGCCACCTGACAAGAGCGCTGGACATTATACCTGCTTTGCAACAGCATGGTGAGGTCGACCTGCTGGTGAGCGGCTGCCAGGTAGACCTGCCCCTGCCCTATCCTGTGAAGTACCGGCTGAACGGGATGAGTTTCATCTTCGGAAAGAATGGCGGCGTGGACTTTTACAAGACCGTCGCCCAGGCGAACTCCCGCAGCTTCTACAGGGAAATACGGCAGCTGCCCGTAAAAGACTACGATCTGGTTGTTTCTGACTTCGAGCCGATCTCCTCTTGGGCCTGTCTGCTGGCCAAAAAACACTGTGTTGGCCTGAGCAACCAGGTGGCGGTGCTTAACCCCCATGTGCCCAAACCGAAAGAGGTGGATCCTATGGGGAAGTTTATATTAAAAAACTATGCTCCAACTACTGCACAGTATGGTTTCCATTTCGCCAGGTTCGATGACTCCATCTTCACGCCCATCATTCGCAAGCAGGTCCGGGAACTTGAAGTCAGCAACCAGGGACACTATACGGTTTACCTCCCCGCCTACGACGACCACAAAATCATCAACAAACTCACGCGGTTTAAAAAGATCGAATGGCAGGTATTCTCCAAGCACAACAAACAGCCTCTCCGACACGAGAATGTTTCTGTACAGCCCATTCAGAACGATCGTTTCCTGCAAAGCATGGCTTCATCGGCGGGCGTGCTGTGCGCGGCCGGTTTCGGAACCCCGTCCGAAGTGCTGTACCTGCAGAAGAAGCTGTTGGTGGTGCCGATGAAAAACCAGTTTGAGCAGGCTTGTAACGCAGCAGCTTTACATTATCTTGGTGTACCCACCCTGAAGAACCTCAAGAAAAAACACCTGCCCAGGATTCAGGACTGGCTGGAGCATGGCCAGCCCCTGGAAGTGCACTACCCCGATGAGACGGATGCCCTGGTGCAACGCATCGTACAGGAAAACACGTCACCTAAAATTTTTAAAGTATAGTTAGTAACGCAGCAGCGATTTGGCCACTGCTTTTTTATGATAGATACCACCACACCAGTACAGGATCAGCCTGTGCTTAATAAAACTGCATTCGGAGAAGACTTTGCCTGGGGCGTAGCCACAGCGGCATACCAGATAGAAGGCGCTCATGACACAGCAGATAAAGGGCCCTCCATCTGGGACGTGTTCACCAGCAGGAAAGGCAAGGTAAAGCAGAACCACAACGGAAACTTTGCCTGTGATTTTTTTAACTGTTACCCTGGTGACCTGTTGTTGATGCAGTCGATGGGTATCCCTGATTTCCGTTTCTCCCTCTCCTGGTCCCGCCTGCTGCCGAACGGGACAGGCAATGTGAGCCGGCAAGGCATCGGGCATTATGACCGCCTGGTAGACAACTGCCTGGAGTTGGGTATAACTCCCTGGGTGACCCTATACCATTGGGACCTGCCGCAGTCGCTGGAGAAAAAAGGGGGCTGGGCAAACCGTGACATCGTTGACTGGTTCGCTGAGTACACCGCTCTGTGTGGCCATGCCTTTGGGGACCGGGTAAAACACTGGATGGTACTCAATGAGCCGATGGTGTTTACCGGTGCCGGCTACTTTCTGGGAGTCCACGCGCCTGGCCGCAGGGGATTTAGCTCTTTCATTCCAGCGGTTCACCATGCGGTGCTCTGCCAGGCCGAAGGGGGGCGCATTTTAAAAAGTATAGACACTTCTGCGGAAGTTGGCACCACTTTCTCCTGCTCTCACATAGAACCCCTGCGCCAACGCGAGCAGGACTTCCAAGCGGCCCGACGGGTTGATGCACTGCTTAACAGGCTGTTTCTGGAGCCTGCGCTCGGCCTGGGCTATCCGCTGGACGACCTGAAGTTTATGCGCCGGATTGAAAAGTACATCATGCCAGGCGATGAGAACAAGATGCCTTTTGATTTTGACTTCATTGGCATACAGAACTATACCCGCGAGATTGTCAGGCACTCTTTCTGGACGCCTTTCCTGCGGGCCAATCTTGTTTCGGCTCAAAAACGAGGCGTGCCCTATACCGTAATGAACTGGGAAGTATACCCGGAAAGCATTTATCACATGCTACATCACTATAGCCAGTACAGTGATATTAAGAAGCTCGTTGTCACAGAGAACGGTGCCGCTTTTGCTGATGAACTGGTAGATGGGGAGGTCAATGACCAACGACGTCTGGACTTTCTGCAGCGTTACCTGCAGCAGGTGCTGCGCGCAAAACAGGAAGGGGTGAAAGTAGACGGGTATTTTGTGTGGTCGTTCCTCGATAACTTCGAATGGGCTGAGGGCTATACGCCGCGTTTTGGCTTGGTGCACGTGGACTATGAAACGCAACAGCGCACCGTTAAAAATTCGGGCCTGTGGTACCGTGACTTCCTAAACGAAAAGGCAGATTCAGGCGGAGAGCGGGGGTAAAGTCAGCCATAGGTTACGCCTGGTTCAAGCCCAGGTTATATAACTGTTAAGCCTGCTGAAGGCTGTAGCATACCTGCAAAAACCGCTGTATCTTTGGTACAAGGTGAAAGATTAGATTGTTAGTAAGGTTAGTAAAAAGGCGCTTCCCGCTTGGGAAAGCGCCTTTTGCTTTTCATTCGGAATCTAAAGCATGCATCTGCATAAAAGACCTCAGCGGGAGCGTCCCCAAAAAACGTTAGCCGGTTAACCGGCTGCCGCAAGAAGTAACGCATAAAAAGGGATTTGCTTAAATCAGGTTTGAGAAGAAAAGGATCCTGACATTTATATGGCGTAATAAAGTAGCTCAGGCACACGGGTGGTAAACGGCCGGATGCGGGCACCCTCCTGTTCGGCCCTGTTGCCTGAAACGTGCAACTGTAGTTCCTGCGCCGCGTACCATTTCATCCTTCCTTTCGGATGCTCCACCAGCACATTCTGATCTTTAAAATTTCCTTCCTTATACAATCTGAATCTTCCTGTTCCTTCTGGGGTTTCCAACTCTGTGCCAGCACTCAGGCGCTCAAAGTTGATTTTCGTTTTTACAGCCATTTGTGTTTTAGAGAATGATTAAGCATAAGAACTTTATATCTAGCTGCTGCAAGGTAAACAACGAGTATTGCCAGAATGTTACCCTATTATAACGTTTGTATAAACTCCTATCATAAGGCACTATGCAGGCAACGGCCAATTAGGTCAGAATCGTCAGCCGATCAGTTCCTCCACGGACCTGTGATTGCCAGGGTCAGACCAGGCCATTGGATGTTGACAAAAAGTGTGTTTCCCGATGGGGAGAATTGTTTCCCAAGTCTGTCTGAAAAAGCAACTGAAGCCCGGCTGCACTGGGTGCGAGTTCCTGCAGTCTTCCAGGCAGGCTGGTCAATTCAGCTGTGTCCAGCCTATGATACATTCCCGGATTGCTGCTCCCTTGCCCGGTCGGGGGAAGGCTTTTGGCTTCTACAAAATTGATAGCGGTTTTTGCTGCGCCAGCAGACACCTAGGGATTCAGGATAAGCAGCAAAAGAAGTAAAGATTTTGTCATAGGGTGTTCCGCTAAGCGTCTGCTGCCTTCCCTTTCACAGGGTAAAAAGTCTTCCACATCATGGAAAAGGAAAGAGCGGCTAACGTGTTCCTGCACGTCAACCGCTCTGATCCCGCTACCTGCTTCCTTTCGTTGTTACAACTGTTTCTCCTCTACAAAGGTGCTGTACAGCGATTCATAGCATGCTTTCAGATCCCGGGCATCTTCGAAAGCACTCTCGTACAGGAACGGGCCGGTATAACGGGCTTCGTGCAGCGCGGCCAGTATTTCGGTCCAGTTATTATTGCCTTGCCCCGAGCAGGGGAAGTAGTGGTTTTCTGCCTCCCCGGTTCCGTCCGCGATGTGCACCGACTTCAGGCGTTTGCCTAAGGCCCGGATCAGGTTTTCCGGGTTTTTGATGTGGTTCATGTCCACGGCGGCGTAAATGCTTTTGGGCAGGCGGTTCATGATTTCCATAGTCTCGTCCACCGTGCGGCACAGCGGCCGCTCCCGCTCCGCATCTACCAACAGCTCCGGTCCCAGCATGTTTTCGATCACCATCGTCGCGTTCATGCTGCGTACCGTTTTGTTTAGTTCGGTGGCCGATTTGACCAGTTGTTTCTTGCGCGCCTCCCGTTCGTTCAGGCCCAGGTAGTAGCTTGGGTGGAAGAGGATGATCTGTGGCTGCAGGATTTTGCAGTACCCGAGCACTTTCCGGTGCAAGGCTACCACCTGCTGGCGCTCCGTTTCGTCTGTCATGGAGAGATCGATGCGCTTGCCAAAGGGCATGTGGATGGACCAGACCTGGATACCGGCATCGTCCGCCGCTTTTTTGGCCTTGTGCATGAGCGCGGTCATCTCCTCGTCACTCACCTTGAAATTCCGGTTCCCATCGATCAGGCCTCCGAAGGAAATTTCCACATAATCTATTCCAACCGATTTGGCATACTTCATTTGCTCAGCCGATACTTTGGTAAGGCCCAGCGCATAGCCAATTTTAAGAGGTTTGGGTGCTTTTTCAGGAAGAGCGGCGGCGGCAAATGGAACCGTCATCAGGTATAGAAGGAAAACCAGCAGATAACTGTTGAACGTCTTTTTCACACGTTTAAAATTTAGAGTGTAGCTATACCTTACTTACTACTCACTAACCTTTACCCGAAGCTCCGAAGTAAGCGCTTTTTCCGGAGACACCAGCACGTTCTGCACCTCAAAACGTAATGGTACTTCCTGCACCTCCTGCCACAGCGTTTTCAATGTCAGCGTGGTAGTCTCATGTGGCTTCAGCATGACGCGACCCAGCGGCAGATTTTCGAAGTCATAATCGCTTTGGCAGGTCACTTCGTAGGGGATGTCCGAGTTGTTTTGAATGCGGATCCGGATGACTGGCTCGACGTTGCGTTGGGTGCTTCTCTCGGCCTTTATAACCAGGGACGCTTTGAAAAAGGCGTCCAGTTCCGGTTCACGGCCCACCAGGTAATCGTCGAAGTATACCGCCGTGCGGCGCGCCTGCAGCGCTTCCCGGATTCCTTCCTCCGAGCGTTCTTTGGCAAAGACCAGCGTCATGGGCCGGTGCGAGTGACGGTAGGTATAGCTGATGTCCCGGTGCTCATCTGAGTTGGCCAGCATGGTCAGGTTATACTTTTCAGCCATGCGGTGGGCCTCCAGGTTGTAAATGCCCGAGTTCACCACCTCCACGCCATGCAGCAAGCCTTCTGCAAGCATTTTCCGATGCAGGTCTGAAAATAGGTCCAGCCCATACTTGTCTTTGTCCCACCACCGGTAATTGGGATGGTTGTAAAAGATAAAGGCACCCTGCTTTTTAGCCTCTCGGAACGGGGCCAGCAGCTGTTTTTCGGTCGGGTTGTCCTTCATCACAAACTTCTTTTTCCCGTCTTTCATGTAGTCGGCGGGGAGTTTGTTGGCGTCCTTCACAAACAGGGCATTGTGGTGGTAAGGCGTCACGCGGGGAGAGATTTCCACCCCCTGTATCACCAGCACGTTGGTTTTGGCGGCCGACTCGGTGGCGATCTGGTGCGACTTGTTGTAATCCTTCTTGATTTCGTCCGGATAGCCTTCGTAATCGATGTGCTCGGTGATGGAGATGGCGTCCAGCCCATCGCGGTCAGCCTCGTACAGCCGGAAAGACGGCCAAACGTGCCCGTCCGAGAAGACTGTGTGCATGTGGAAATCGCATTTCAGTGTCTGGTAGCCGGGGATGTCCGGCAGCTTCACCTTCTCCTCAACTTTTGTCACGGACTGGGCCTGCAGTTCTGCGCCGAATCCCAGCAAGCAGGCCAATAGTAGTGGGGTTAATTTCTGTAGCTTCATACATTTTTTCTTATCGATACCTGCTACTTCTCTGTCTCCGAAGCTGCGTTCGCGGACTTTTCTGTTACCATGATGTAATTGCGGATCCGGCGCTGGCCGTAGTGGTCGAAGCGCTTGTTGTCGGTTGGGTAATTGATCACGCCTTCTCCTCTGATCCACATGGTAGTGGAGCCACCGCCGTCCAGGTTAAGCGCATAGGCCGGGTTGAAGTACTTTTGGATGAACTGCGTCAGCTCCTTAGCCGACATACCCGCGGACTGGCCGGCGTGGCGGCCATCAACGGTGATGAGCAGGACCCGGTTCTTTCCCACGGTGGCGATGGCCGTGCGCGGATGCCGCACCCCCTGGTGCCGGTCAGGGTGCTCGTAGTCGAGCTGCTCCAGGGGCTTGTCCTCTGACTTGGCAAACGTCTCGCCCACCGGCTTGTACTCGTAGATGAGCATCGGTGAACCCGAGATGATGTTGGCATAAGGCATCTGCGTGTAGGAAGCGTTATCGCCGTAGGCAATGCCCATTTGTTTCTTTGCCCCATCGTAATAAAACGCGCCTTCGTGCTTCCAGAAGAGCTTGTGTTCGGTCGGTAGGGTCACCGAGGTTTTGATCTCGTTATCCGCCTTGAAAAAAGAGGAAGACTGTCCGTTTTCGACAAGTTCATAATAGGTGCCGTTAACAGCCGCCAGCGCCGGCTGGTGCGCTTCCGCCACAGACGACAGAGAATCTTCCGGGAACACGTTGTCCAGCACCAGATCATACCTGCCGGATGCCAGGTCTACCTCCAGCACATTTACGATCTGCGCCGAGGTATAAGGCTCGTAATACCGTGTGTAGTTATACCTGATAAAGCCCGTGGAGAGGGTGTCGATCTTCCAGCCTGCTGTATCCTGAAGCACTGGTTTCACTGTGGTGGCAGCGCCGAGGCTGGCTTCCGGTCTTGTGGGCTGGCAGGCCGTTAGTATACATGCCGCAAGCGCCAGGAAGCTGAGTTTTCTGAATACCATGTTTGGGTTAATCTGCATGTGGTTTGGGAAGTTAAAAAGAAAGGAGCCGCCCCTGCGGTTGACTCCCTCCTCAGTCAATCAATCTACTTTAATCACTGTGCTTAATAGCCCTGGTTTTGCGTCAGCACCCCGTTCGACAGGTTGATCTGGTCGCCGGGTAGGGGCAGCACATACTGGTTCGTATTCTGAATATTGGGCAGGTCGATCGCATTGCCCGTGCGCACCAGGTCAAAGAACAGAAAACCTTCGCTGTAGAGCTCTCTTCTGCGCTCTTCCAATACCGCGTTCAGGTAGGCTTCCGGCGAAGCAAAATCGGCTACAGTATACTCCGCCACGCCCCGGATCTTGCGAAGCGCATTCAGGTATACCAGGCCCTGCTCCATTGGCAGTCCTTCGGCGCTGATCAGGTACATTTCCGACAAGCGGCTCACGATCACCGGCTGCACATCCCAGTACTTGCTCACGATCACGTTATAGGTTTTGTCGGCATTGTAAATGGTGTCGATGTTCACGGTGCCGCGCACATCGTCAGGGGTATAGAGCGACTCCAGCACTTCAGTGGAAGGCTGCACGAAGTAGGAACCGGCCCAGGTGGTGCCGTAAGGCCAGAACAAACTGGAGAAGCGCAAGTTGGTTTCGGTTTTGAGGTTAGCGAAAGCAAAGAGCACCTCGCGGGAAGCAGCCGTGTTACGGAAGATGCTGCCGTAATCGGCTACCAGACCCAGGCCGCTGCTCTGAATCACGCTTTGCGCCAGCTGGGCGGCCTCCGCTTTGTTGCCCCTTGCCAGGAGCACCCGTGCCTTTAATCCCATGGCCGCCTCTTTGGACACGCGTTTGTTGGTGGCTTCTTTCAGCGGCTTGGCCTCTGCGATAGCAAAGTCCAAATCCTTGATGATCTGCTCCCATACCTGGTCGGCCGTGTTGCGGGTCAGGTTCTCGGTAGTGTTCTCCACGATCAACGGTACGCCGCCAAAAGCGGTTACCAACTGGTAATACAGGTAGGCCCTGAGGTAGCTCGCTTCGGCTTTCACCACTTTCACACTACCCTGTGCACCCAGCTTGTCGCAGGCCTGGATCACGTTGTTGGCGCTGTAAATGGTCCGGTAGGTATTTTTCCAGAGCGACGAGGAGTAGCTCAGCCCGTCGTCTACCCCATTGCCCGTGATCAGGCGGCCGTAGGCGCTGTTGTTGCCCGAAAGCGGCGTCCAGGTATAGTTGCCGCCCCGGATGTCGTTGATCAGGTAATTGTCCCGCTCGGGGGTAGCGGCGCGGTACAGGCCGTTGAGGAAGAAGCCGACGTTGCTTTCGGTGATCTGGTCAGGCGATACGGCACTTTCAGGTGTCACATCCAGTTCTTTGCTGCACGAGGCGAAAAGGACACTTGCGCCCAGGGCCATGCTGAATGTTACTAGTCTATATGTTCGAAACATGTTATACACTGTTAAAAATTAGAAACTTACATTGATCCCGGCCATAAAGGCGCGTGGCTGTGGCGTCACCAGGTTGTCGATACCAAACGAGCGGGCGTCGAGCGAGCTGGAAGCCTCCGGATCGTAGCCGCTGTAACCGGTGAAGGTATAGAGGTTAGTGCCGGATAAGTATACCCGCGCCTGCTGTACAGCCAGCTTTTGCAGCATAGAAGCAGGCAGCTTGTAGCCGATGGTCAGGTTCTTGATGCGCAGGTAGGATGCATCTTCCACGAAGTAGCTGCTGTTCTTCATGTTATAGGCGCTTTTGGTGGCACGCGGCACGTCGTTGCTGGTGCCCGGTCCGGTCCAGCGGTTTTCGTAAGTGTCCCGCACCTGGTTGTAATCGCGGCCACCCATGTGGTCCAGGCCGGAGCGCCAGGCGGCGGCAATCTCGTTGCCAAGGGAGAAGGTGGCAAAGAGCGAGATGTCAAAGTTGCCAACCTCCACATTGTTGGTCAGGCCGCCGTACAGGTCGGGCTGCGCGCTGCCGATCACCGACAGGTCCGCCGAGTTGATCAGGTTGTTGCCGTCCCGATCTTCAAAGATCATATCGCCCGGGCGTACCCCCTGCTTCTGCAAGGCTTCGGGAATTTCTTCAATGTGCTGGTAAATACCCTGCTGCTTATACCCGTAGAACACGCCCAGCGGCTTGCCCGGGATAATGGCGTTCCAGCCACCCACCTGGATCGGCTCGTTTCCGATCAGGCTGGTTACTTTGTTGCGGATAGAGGCCATGTTCAGACTGGTACTCCAGCGGAAGCCCTCCTGCTCAATGTTGACGCTGGTAAGGGTAAACTCATGACCCTTGTTTTCCATGGAGCCGATGTTGGTGGTGCGGTGCGTAAAACCGCTCGTAGCCAGCGTCGGCACGTTGTAGAGCAGATCGTCGGTATTCTTAATGAAGTAGTCATAGGTAAGCGCCAGTCGGCCGTTCAGGAATGAGAGATCCAGACCGAAGTTTGTCTGCCGGGTGGTCTCCCACTTCAGGTTTAGGTTGCCCAGCGAGGTAACCGAAAGGCCTGTCTCGGCACCGTAGTTATACCCGCCGGAGGCCAGCGGCATGTAGCTGTAAATCCCGATGCCGTCCTGGTTGCCGGTCTTGCCCCAGCTGGCACGCAGCTTGCCAAACTCCAGCCATTCTGCTGTCGGGAAGAAATTCTCGCTCGTGAACACCCAGCCTGCAGACACGGAAGGGAAATAGGCGTAGCGGTTGTCTTTGTGGAACTTGGAAGAACCATCGTAGCGCAGCGAAGACGACAGGAAGTAACGGCCTTTGTAATCCAGCTGTACCCGCCCGAGGTAAGACTCCATCGCATACTTGTTGGCGTCGCCGCTTGCCGTCGTGACCGTGGCAGAGGTAATGTGCCTGAAGTCATCCGACGGAAACTCGGTGCCCTGCGCGTTGTTGAAATCATAGGCGTCCTGGTAGTAGGTATAGCCCATCATGGCTTCGGTGTTCAGGTCTCCGCCCCAGCTCTTGAAGAAGGTCAGTGTGTTGTCAATGTTCTGCGACACCCGGTTGCCGCGCGTATCGATGGTCAGGCCTTTGCCGGAAGCGTAGGGGTGCAGGCGCGTCTGGTGGCGGAAACCGCGGCCAAAGCGAAGCTCGGCGTTGTAGGCCGTGTGCCAGGTAAAGTATTGGAGGAAGTTGACGTTACCATACAGGTTGATCAGCGCCTGGTAGTTTTTGTCTTCGATCAGGTCGTTTTCCAACACTTGCACCCCGTTGTGACGCAGGATGTCTTTCCCGCCGATGTTGAACGTGCCGTCGTCTTTGTAAATACGGTCGTAGGGGCGCTGCTCGAGCGAGCGCTGGAAGAGCGCCGTACCCTGGTCGCCGTTGGGGGCCGAGGAGCTGTTGGTATAGTTACCGCCGAACCGGAGGCCAAAATTGAGGACTTTGTTCGGGGTGAAATCCAGGTTGGTGCGCAGCGAGTAGCGTTCCAGGGCGCTGTTCTTCAACAGGCCTTCCAGGTTCTGATAGCCTACCGAGGTATAGTATTTCACAGTGTTGCTGGAGCCACTGAAGGAAAAATCCGTTTGGTGCGTTGCTGCGCCCTCGTTGATGATCAGATCCTGCCAGTTCACATCATACGGATCGGCAGGCACGTTGCCCAGCACTTTGTTGATGTCGATGTAGCCGCTTTTGCCCGGGCTCAGGTTCAGGTCGCGGTTGTAGTTACCTACGGCCTCCTGCTGCAGGCTAATGTATTCCTGCGGGTTGAGCAGGTTCAGTTTTTTAGGCATCATTTGGATACCCGACACCTGCGAAACCGAGATCTTCGGCTCGCCTTTGCGCCCCTGTTTAGTCGTGATCAGGATGACGCCGTTGGCAGCGCGGCTACCGTAAATGGCGGCCGAAGCGGCATCTTTCAGTACCTCAATGGACTCAATGTCGGATGGGTTAATCAGCGAGAGCGGGTCCTGGATGAACTCCCCGGTATAGTTATAGCTGGCCCGCGCTTTGGAGATCGGAATACCGTCCACCACGTACAGCGGTTCGTTGTCGCCGTTGATCGAGCTCACGCCACGGATGTTGACGCGGGAAGCGCCACCGGGCGTCCCATTGCTCACTGTCAGGTTCACGCCCGCTACCTGGCCCTGCAGCAACTGGTTGGCACTCGGCACGTTGCGATCAGCCACATCGGCCGGGTTGACGCTGGAGATGGCCGTGGTGATGTTGCGGCGCGTGTTCTGACCATAGCCGATCACCACCACCTCGTTGAGTTTCGACTCGGCTACTTTCAGCTTAACCATAAGCGATACCTTCTCCCCTTCCGCTAAGGTATATCCGGTAAGCGCCTGCGGCTCGAAACCGATGTAGCTGAAGGAGAAGGTATACGGACCGCCGAGCGGCAGCCTGCTGAACGAGAACATGCCTGCTGCATTGGAGGTGGTGCCGCTGGTCTGGCCGGTACTTTCATTTTTGGCCAGTACCGACACGCCGATGAGTGCGTCACCGCCCGCATCCTGCACCACCCCTACTACCTGCTCGGGCGCGCTTTGGCCGTAACTGCTGTGCCCGTACAGGGCAGTCAGCATGAAAAACAATAGGACTTTGGGCCAGATCGGCCTGCCTTTCCTGGTAAACTTTACGCTCATAGTGTATGTGTTTGGATAAAGATTTCCCCTTACGTCCTGTTGCCAGAACGCTTCATCCGTCGACTGACGGAGCAATTTTTATGTGTCTGATTTATTTCCTGATGCGGTAGCTGTTCTGCCCCTTTTTCAGTTGAAGCTCGTTGAGCACCGCGATGGTCTTTAACACCCGTTCCAGTGAATCGCTAGTGCTTATTTTACCGGTAAAGTTGATCTTGGCAATGTCGGCCTGCCTATACCGGATGTCATGTGCGTATAATTTGGAAAGCTTATCCAGCACCTCAGGCAATGGGCACTTACTAAAATCAATCACGTCACCGTTGATGGTCATGCTGCCTTCTTCATCAGTGGGCAGGGAAGTTCCCCTTTCAGGTTTTTTGTTCGCCGTCACTATATGGCTGACCCGCCCTACCAGATTCTTTGTATCCAGCTCGAGTTGCTGGCCGGGTGTCAGGTATACTTCTTTCACCTTTTGCTTAAGGGCTTCGGAGGCCGCTTTTATGACCACCTTGCCGGTATAGAGTTGTATTAGCACCGGTTTGCCGCCGCCGGGTGCCTTTACTTTAAAGGAAGTGCCGAGCGCAGTGGTTGCCAGTCCGCCAGCCTGCACGGTGAAGGGACGTAAGCTGTCTTTGGCTACGTTGAATACGGCCTCGCCTCTGAGGTATAGCATGCGCCGGTCTCCCTGTACAAAAGGCTGCGGGTAGGTGACCTCCGCCCCGGGAAGCAACTCCACTGCCGAGCCGTCTTCCAGCATAAAGGCTACCGACCGAAGGGAATTGTTCACCTTTACAGCAAATACACCCTTTGTTATATCGCTTGCCGCCGCGACTGAGGTGCTGTCAGGTGTGCGGTTAAGGTATAGCTGCCCAATCAGGAAAAGGCCCAGCACAATGGAAGCGGCAGCGGCAGTTATGCGCAGGTTCCAGTAGCTTTTGCCATGCACACCTACTTCGCGCTGTATGTGCCGCAGCATACGCCGCGACGCCTTTTCTTTTAGCCACAGCCTGCTGTTGGTTTGCTCCCATTCTGATTCCGGCAGGCATCGCTCGAGTGCAGCCGGGCTTTCTTCCAGATACCGGGCCACCGCTTTGGCTTCGCTGGCACTGGCTTTGTTTTGCAGAAATCGCTCTAGCTGGTGTGAGTCCATTTGTGGTATCTAAACACAGTGAATACGATCCTCAGCAGCCTGTCCCCTGCCGGAAACAATTATTTAACATGAGCCGAGCCAGGTCCACAGCAGCACGTGACTATACCTGAGGAGCAATTTCAAATGTTTGGTGGCTTTCGTGAGGTGGTCTTCCACTGTTTTGGTGGAGATGGAAAGTTCCCGGGCGATGTCCTGGTACGAGAGGCCCTGGAAACGACTAAGCTGGAAAACCTTTTTGCGCACCGGCGGCAGTTTTTCCACCGCCGCCTGAATGTCCTCCTGCAGGCAGTGGGCGTACACGGTGTTTTCGGTATAGGTATGTTCTCCGGGAAGCTGGGCGTGTTGCAGGGCCTCGCGCTCCACTGCTTGTTTCCGCAAGGTATCGATGAGCGTGGTGCGGGCTATCCGGAAGATCTGGGAGGAAATGGGCGCGTCGTCGGAGAGGCGCTCCAGGTGCTTCCACAGTTTGATGAAGGTTAGCTGTACAAGCTCCTCGGCCATGAACTCGGAGTGGGTCTGTTTGCGGAAGTAGAAGTATACTTTTTGGTGGTACTCATCATATAGCTGCTCAAAAGCAGCCTCATCTGAGGTGGGTCTTATGCTTAGCAGGTCGGTACTGTCAGAAGTCATCACGCTGGTAAAAGTTAATCCTGTACAAAGGAACCAACATTTCAGGAGCGCGTGGGTTAAGTTTCTGTTAAATCGGTGTTACAGCGCCGATACAGCTGGCAGATGCAATGAGCAGGTACTACCTCTTGTCACAACTACTCCTATTGTTTTCTGTATACCTGCCTTTATATCCCACCCATGTAGGGAAGTGCCTATTACGAGACCGACTTTTTTGATAATTCAGCTATCAGGCTTGTTTACGATACAGTCGTGCTGCTGCTCCATCACGGGGCGGCGAGGGATGCACTGACGCAGCCAATAGAAACACCCTTGCAGCTCGCTGTCTATATGAACAATCCAAAAGTATGGCGCACTCACCAGCTAACTCACCTTCATACTGCGAAAAAGTGAATAATTTGACAGTTGTGCAAAAACAAAAAAGCCTGCAAACTTATCATTTGCAGGCTTTCAGATGATTATGGTATCGCTACCAGCAGAGAGTGAGGGATTTGAACTTACTCCACAACACGTTTATTATCAATTACTTATTACTCCAAATTTCAGCGGTCACCCGAATTTACCTCCTACTGAGGATTCTAGTATTTTCTTTAATCAAATCTACTGCTTTATTTCACAAACATCAAGCCTAGAAAGTAAAAGTTAATTACCCTACTTCCGGTATACAATCTTAGGGAAGAAAGAGCCTATGCCCAGTTACTATCTCCTGCTTCTAATCCAATAACTTCCCGCATAAGGCTCAGCTTTTCGCAAACTGAAGCAGCGGCGTTATGTCACCTTTATCGCCAGCTCGAATGGCGGCAATGTAGGCTTTGCGCGTAGCATCCGCTTTCACCATGTTGGATCTGTTCCATGTGAAGGCATCTTCCCCAAAGATGGACTCCATGATGATGTCTGCCATGATGCGTGAATGCCGCCCGTTCCCGTTTGGGAAACAGTGGATATTGACCAGCCGGTGCTTGAAGCGGATCGCTATCTCGTCTTGGTGATACGTTTTATTATTGATCCAATAGGCGGTGTCCTCTAGCAGGTACCTGAGTTCCATACCTATTGTAACCCAAGGTACACCAATGTTTTTCTCTGTTCTCCTGAGCTCTCCCGCCCATTTCCATACATCGCCAAACATGCGCCTATGCAGCGTTCTGATAAACTTCTCAGTCAGTATGGCATCCCTCTTGAACCTGGTTCCCATAGTCCAGGCGATTGCCTTTTCAATGTTTAGCTGTTCGAATTCGTCCAGTTCCCCGTGTGAGGTGATCGTTTTGAGTAGCAGCCCTTCTTTCTCTTCTTCATCTAAAGGAGTCTGGCCATCCAGATAGGCATATTCTAATCCCATAACGTGCCCTTCATTTCACGTTTAAGCTCTTCAGCTAGCTCTTCGATTGCCTGCCGGATTCGGTCATCGCTATTTCCCTGGTTCTCCAGCTTCATGTGCTGACTTGTTCTTAGGACGATCTTTCTTGCTAGCTGCTGTGCTCGTTGATCGACGAACTTCTCCATTGACCCTTGCTTCGGCACAAAGCCGTACACGAGCTGCATGTCAAGCGCTTCAGCTACCTGCTTCAACACGTTTAGGGAGATTGAACCAGTAGCTTCTCTTTCCTCTATCTTTTTGATGCCTTGCTTTGTCTTGCCCAGCTTATAACCTAACTGCTCTAAAGTCATGTTAAGTGCGACCCGAATAGCGTGAATCCAACCTTGTTCCGGGACTGGAGTCTTAGCCAAAACCTTATAAGGAGCAATTTTTCGATCCAATTGCTCCAGCAGTAGCTTCTTTTTATTTCGCATAAACACCTTAATTAATCAACATATTTGTTTACTGTTACTTGATAAAGGTAAATATATTAGTTTACTTTTCTTGAATGGAGTAAACATATTAGTTTACAGACATCATGTTATAGTAAACATAAAAGTATACTATTATTTTGTAAAAGTAAACATATTAGTTGATTCATTGACTATTCCAGTCAACCTATACGTTGATTATACAGAATGACACTGCGAGAATGTGTGTAAAGGAATATCAAAAATACGTGAAGACATATAGAGCTTGAGGTTATTACATGATTAGTGGTATAACACTATGAAAATTACGCTTCTCACAGCTTAGAATTAAAAAATATAGTAGGTCCGCAGGCTTTCAAGCAGCTTCCGGTGGTGATCATAGGCCTTTGCCCGCAAGGTGTCCAGGTAGGCGTTCACGCTCCGGGCCTTGGCCGACCATCGTTCGGGCGAGATGTAGCGGTGGGTGCTCAACTCCAGCCGCCTGCCCTGCAGCGTGACGCGCAGGTAGATCGGCGAAAGGTTGTCGGCTTTCCTGCCGTAGAACAGGATACTGATCTTGGTGTCCATACAACTCCTCCTTTTATACTTGAATTCAACAATCAACCGAAGGCTGCACAAGATGTAAAAACACAGTACATCTTGCTTACAGACAGCTGGTTGCACATCAATTCGGGTACCCGAATTGGCTGCCTCAGAAAGGAGAGAAAATGTAAAATTCAGGAGGGGCTAAAAACAAATAAGCCCTCAAATCGCTGATTTAAGGGCTTATTTGCTAACTGACAGGGGACTAAGTGGTGATGAAGGTTCCTTAGTCGCATTCAAAAGCGTGACAGGCTCATGAAAGGTGCCGCCCACCTCTTTGCTGTGTCAATGCCCACCCTTTCTACATCGCATGCTCCCACAATTCCATCGCTCCAACTCGGAAATCTTCCTATGCCAGTAAACACCATGCGCGCAAACAGGTCGAGACGCTTCACCCAGGAGGAGAAACCTGGCGGCTTTCGTAAGTCAAGGGTCTCTGAGTTTATTTTATCACGCCACCCCTTCTGACCTTTCTAACAACCCCGTTTTGATATTTCAGATACAAATACAAGATTGCCCACTGCTTAAAGTCCTGAACGAGGCACATCTTCCGTCCGAAGCAGCTTTAACGAAAGATTCTTTTACCGCCGCCTAGGCTATGGATTTTGAACCAGGTTAGGATTCAGTATGATCTCCTCTTCCGGAATAAAGAACACGACCCGTGGATGTGTATAAGGTATTTCTTGGGTTGTTTGCCCGGAAGGCAGGTGTGTTCCTGGGTAGTTGCGAACCATCGTGCGATTATTGCGGAACACATCAAACTTTCGATGCGCTTCCCAAGCCAGCTCCAGTCGGCGCTCATCCAGAACTACGTCCAATACACTGGTATAGCCCATCATGTTAGAAGGGGAGAAAAGGGCATCGCCTGATAAGCCAGACCGTTGCCTGATCAGGTTTACATCCTCCAACGCAGCAGCCTGGTTCCCCAACTTGGCATTGGCCTCCGCGCGGTTGAGGTACATTTCTGCCAGACGCAGGTATACAGGAGAGCTCAACGTGACGACACCCTCCTGATAAGAATATTTTGTAATGAAGTACTTCTCATAACCGTTTCTTGCGGCCAGCAATGGTTTGCCATCGGCTCCTGTTCTGATCGAGCCATCTGCATTTCTCAGGTATACCGGCACAATAAACTCTCTGCGCTTGTCATCAGGAAATTTATCAACCAGGTTACGGTAACTGGCTGAGGCATACATTTCACCGTACCCCATGCCATCGCTCAGGTACATAGACCCAAGAGAAGCCCAGCCTCTGTCATCCTGTATGGTGTGCTTGATGGCGAAAATCGTCTCTTTGTTGCTTTCGTTGGCGAACGAGAAATACTTGGGTAGATCAGCCGTGCTTACCAAGGCATAGCGGTTGGAGTTGATCACCATGTTCGCATACTCAATCGCCTTCTCGTTATTTTCCATAAAGAGGTGCACCCTGGACAGAAGCGCATAGGCTACCTCTTTTGAGGCAAAGCTGCTATTCTTGGTGCTGCCCATCAGTTGCGCCGCCTTCTCCAGGTCTCTGAGAATGAACTCATACGTCTGCTTTACTGTACTTCGGGGCGGCAGATCGTTTATATCGGTGTTGTCCCGAATCATGATTCCCAACGATGCTCCCTGATCCTGCGCATAAGGGCGCCCGAAAACATTTACCAGGTCAAAGTGCACCATGGCCCGTAGGAAGTAGTTCTCGCCAAGTATCTGGTCGAGATCCGCGGACTGCCCCTCCTTCAGCTTCTCTATCACCACATTTGTTCCGTAAACGGCCTGGTAAGCCTTCCGGAAGAAGTTTGTGGTAATGGACATGGAGGTAAGATGCTGGTAATTGTAGGCGTAGAATAAAGGATCTGTAGTAGTACCGCTCAACGCCACGTTGTCACTGGCATATTCCGTTAACATGTGATAATTGCGGGTATAATAACTGTCTTTCAGATAACTGTAGTTTCCTATAGTGGCAGCTTTGAGTCCTTCAGGCGTATTGGTTGTCTGATCAAACGTAAGCCCATCGTAAGGCTTAACGTCCAGATCATCGGAGCAGCCGGCAAGCACCAGGGTGCTAAGCATAGCTGGGAAAATATATTTTCTAAAAATAAGTTTCATGGCTGATTGGGTTTAAGGGTTAAAAGTCAACGTTAACGCCGATCATGAGCTTCCTGCTGATGGGGTATCTCGTGACGGAGGAGCCGGTGGTCAAATCCACTTCCGGGTCCATACCTGAGAAATTGGTCAATGTCCATAGGTTGTCACCACTGGCAAACACGCGCACCCCTTCTGCTTTTAACTTCGTCGCAAAGGCGGCCGGCAGATTATAGGATAGGGTGATGTTACGCAGACGCAGGTAGCTGCCATCCTCCAGGTAGCGCGACGAGACTTTGTTAGAGGCCAGGTTGCCGTTCAGGACCGCTTTCGGATGCGTGGCCATGTCGCCTTCTTTTTCCCAACGGCTCCAGCCGTTCTGGAGCACCATATTGTTATAAGTTGGGTAGGCACCATCTGCATCAAACAGCTCCCGGTTATAGTTGTACACCTTGTTGCCGTATACAAAATTCAAGAAAGCAGACAGGGTAAAGTTTTTATAGGCAAAGGTGTTGCGGAAACCTCCGGAAAATTTAGGTACAGCCGTACCGGTGTATACCCGTGTGGCGCTGTTATAAGAAGTCGTCACGGTGTCTTTCACAAAGTCGCCTTCCGCATCATACTTTCTCAGTAACCACAGCGGAGCCCCCGTAGCCGGATCCACGCCTTTCCAGTCTCTCATGTACCAGGAGCCAATCGGCTGCCCTACCTCAATGCGCTGGTTGCCCTGTTCTATGGGCTGCCCACCGTACAACTCCAAAACCTTGTTGCGGTTAAAAGAAAGGTTGAGGTCTGTTTCCCAGGTAAAGTTCCCTGTCAGGTTCTGCGTGCTTAATTCTATATCAATCCCTTTGTTTCTAACGGAGCCGATGTTCTGCGTCTGCCAATAGAAACCAGTGGCAGAGGAGAGCGGCACATCCTGCAGGATAGCCTTGTTGGTCCTGTTGTAGAAGTCCACGGTGAGGGTCGCCCGGCTATACAAGCCCACCTCCAGGCCGACATCAAAGGTGTGCGCCTTTTCCCAAGTCAGGTTCGGGTTCACCAGACGGCGCGGAAAGCCACCGGGCTGGTTGGCATACTGCACGTTAAACTGATAGAGATCCAGTGCAGCAAAGTCGCCGATGTTGGCGTTGCCTGTCACACCGTAGCTGCTTCGCACCTTGAAGAGGTGGATCGTACTGGCAAGCTCCTGAAAGAAATCTTCGTTGGAAACAGACCATGCGCCGCCGATGGAGTAGAAATCGCCAAAGCGCTTGTCCTGACCGAAGCGGGAAGAGCCGTCTCTCCTATAGGACACCGTGGCGAAGTACCTGCCGTCGTAATCGTAGTCCACGTTCAGGAAGCCGGACATGAACTTACTTTGTGACTTGTAACCCCCAATTGTGACAGGCTTGGCGACAGCATCCAGCACCTCCAGTCCGGGAAAAATGCCTTGTCCTGTCGCATTCATGCCATCGTTGAAGTTAGCCTGATACTCAGCGCCCAGTATTCCCCTCACATTATGCTGGCCAAACTGCTTGCTTGTAGTCAGGAGGTTGGAGGTCAGGAAGCTATTGTTATAGCTATAAGTATTGCTCAGGGAGCCATTCACAGACTTGCCGCCGGGTGTACGCGAATCGTTGTTGGACTCAGCGCGTGAATTGC
The DNA here is from genome assembly GCF_030546575.1 of Pontibacter coccineus. Lineage (GTDB taxonomy): Bacteria > Bacteroidota > Bacteroidia > Cytophagales > Hymenobacteraceae > Pontibacter > Pontibacter coccineus. The sequence goes on along the minus strand of NZ_JAUOTN010000003.1, from coordinate 223,864 downwards.
CCACACTGTACCTGTTGGTCGTAGAAAACGAGAGCCAGTCTGTTATCCTATATTCCAGCTTCAGGTCCCCATCCAGCGATTGGCCTCTGCGTTTATTGTAATTATACTGGCTTGTGTACAGGAAATTACTTCTGTCACGGCCGTACCACTCACTCGTGCTGGCATCCACATACCGGATTGTACCGTCCTCGTTGTAGGGACTGTCCCAGGGCATGTTGATGAATGATTGGTAGATGGCACCAGATGGATCATTGTTTCTGGTTGAAAACTGCGTGTTGACTCTTGCCGTGACTGTTACATCCGGGTTGATGTCGTGGGTGATGTTCGCTCTGAAGTTGGTCTGTTCATAACTTGTATTCACGACCGTACCTTCTTCCTGGAAGTAGTTTCCACTAAGGTAGAAACGGGTCTTTTCCGAGCCGCCTGACACGGAGAGCTGATGGTTGTTGGTAATGCCGGTTCTGAAAGCTTCATCCAGCCAGTCTGTGTTTCCCGGTTGGGCAGGCAACACTCCTTTTACATAATCTCCATAGGTCGCCGGGAAGCTCTTGGAGGACAGGTAAGCATTTATTTCTGCCTCTGTTGGGTTAGGTGTTGTTTTGCTGAGCGTCGCAATGTGATTGTTCCGCTTGCCGGTGTAGTCGTTTTGGTACATCCGGCTGGTGTAGTCAAACAGCTGCTGCCCGTCCATCACCTCAAAATTGCCTGTTGTACGGCGGCTCACACCCGTAGTGCCGTTATAAGACACCCGCGTTTTACCGGCCTTACCCCGCTTTGTCGTGATCACAATCACCCCGTTGGCAGCCCTGGAGCCGTATAGGCCTGTAGCAGCAGCATCCTTCAACACAGTGATCGATTCAATGTCTGTTGGGTTGGCAGTTCCGCCAATGATGCCATCCACCACATACAGCGGCTCCGCCCCGGCGGAAATGGAACCTGTCCCCCGGATGCGCACGGTTGGCGCCTCGCCGGGCTGGCCGCTGGAACTCGACACCACCACACCGGAAGCTTTTCCCTGTAACATCGTAGCTGTATTGTTACTGGTCACGTCCCGTAACTTCTCCCCACTCACCACTGATACCGAGCTTACCAGTTCAGACTGTGACCTGCTCGAGTAGCCTACCACGACAACTTCATCAAGACTTTTGGCCTCTGTCGCCATGGTCACATTAATCGTCGTTTGACTACCCACAGGCACCTCCTTCGCCTGATAACCTATATAAGAGAAGACCAGCACATCAGATGGAGTGGCTGTGATGGTGTAGTCACCTTCTGCATTGGTCGTCGTGCCGGTGGTTGAGTTCTTCACGACCACCGTCAAACCAATAAGCGGCTGATTCCTATCATCTACTACTTTGCCACGTATTGCCTGCTTGCTTTGCGCAAATAAGGGGTTTAAGGCAAGCAGAAAGCATAGTACACTGACCAGGAGTGGCAGCGGCTGGAGAAGCTTCCCATTCCTTCGATTTTGCAGGTGGAGGATTCTGTGAAGAAAAGCTCCATCATTTCTGTAGTTTTCAATCATACTTTTTGAGCTTAGTGGTTCCAGGTTAGATTGTCAAAGTATAATAGTGTGTGCGATAACGCATGATTTAATTTAAAAATAATAATATTCTATCCTCCATCCTTGGCTCCAAAATCACAACGCAAACGTTTGCAAAAGACCCAGCCTCTGATTTTTCAATATCATTGTTCAAACATACATTGCCTAGCACTTGCCTACTCCTCCTCTAAAGCCATGCGCTTTACCCTATTCCACCCGCGCTACAGGCAGATAGCGCAACATGACCGGGGGACGAGGAGGCAAATGGGGAGGCGAATTGTGAAAGCAAAAAGCTGCTCCCGCTTGTTCAGAAGCAACTTCAGACTGCGCCACAGTCATTAAAACAGGCATTCGGGTGGTGGCAGGGGCAACATGCAGGAACTCTCCCAAGGGGCAATACAGGATGCCGCTTAACTTCAGCTCCTCAGAAATTACTCAAACGTTTGCGTAAAACTTTAACCTGGCCAGCATGTGCTGCTGCAGCCTTACGCCCATACATGCACTGGATGCAGTCTGCACATCAAATCACCCTATGCTTCACCGGGTGAAATGAGGCATTTTATTAAAAAGCCGCTGGTTAAAGCATACAGGTCGGGGGAAGGTGAACCAACAAGAAAGGCCAGTGGATAGAAATAGTGAAGCACCTGCCTGGGCGACGGCTGCAAGCATTTGCACAACCTGTTATCGCACACGCATAAAAAGTCGCTATAACAAGTATTCTTGCTGCAAAACAATATTAATCCCGGCTCACCGCTTTACATTGCCACGCATTATGTCTATTTTTAAAGAGTACTACGCTTCGATTACATGACTGGCAAACCGACAACGATAAAGGAAATTGCTAAAATTCTTAACATCTCTACCTCTACGGTGTCAAGGGCGCTGAATGACCATCCCACCATAGGCGTGGCCACCCGCTTAAAGGTAAAGAAGCTCGCCAAGGAACTTAATTATGAGCGAAACCAAACAGCTATTTTCTTTCAACAAGGCAAAACCTACACGATCGGTGTCATTCTGCCTGAGCTCTCGGAAGCCTTTTTCTCGGCTGCCATCAGCGCAATAGAAGACACTGCTTATAAGCGGAACTATACCGTGTTGCTGGCACAGTCGCATGATGACGAACAAAAGGAGAAACAACTGGTGGAAAAAATAAAACACCACCGGGTGGATGGCCTGATTGTTTCCGTTTCCAAGAACACATCCTCATTTGAGCATTTTGACAGCCTCAGCCAATACAACATCCCTGTCGTGTTTTTTGACAGAATCCCGCCTAAAGAAGATATCCATTCCGTCTCATGCAACATGATCACCGGAACCATTGAGGCAGTCACTTATCTCTTAAAGAAAGGACACCGCGCCATCGGCATGATCAACGGGCCTGATACACTTTACGCCAGCACAGAGAGACGGGAGGGCTACATCAAAGCCATGTTGAAGAACAGACTTAAATTTGATCCATCCCTGATCGTGGACTGTGACTTGACTGAGAAAGGAGCCCAAAACGCACTCGATCAGCTTTTAGCGAATAAGCGTAGGGTGACTGCTGTGGTGACTTTCAATGATTACGTGTGGCTTTATGCTTTAAATCATGCCAGGAAGCTCGGCATAAGAATTAATGAAGAACTGGAGTATGTGAGCTATGCCAATCTACCCATGACAAACTACATGTCACACGCTCCTTTGGCCTCAGTAGAGCAATTCCCTTATCATCAGGGGCAGCGGGCGACGGAGATTCTCATGGACCTCTTATCTTCTAAAGGAACAGAACATAAAAAATCACAGGCATATTATAAGGTCATGATAGCATCCCAGCTTGTAGAAAACCTGAAGGAAGAGCACCTTTTTCAGTAGCTCTGACCCTTTAAATCTTTTATGGCATTTGCTAAAGCGCCAACCTCAGGCACCACCATGCCTGGCTGTGAACCCTTCCAGGATTTCGGATTCACACAGTACCAGGCTGCTCTCCTGCCTGCTGGTTCAGGCAAAACTTGCCGGCGTGCCCTTGAATCCTGTTATGGACTGGTCTACGGACACTGTCTTCCCTCCTTATACCTTGCTTAGAAGGGGTTCAAAACCCTTCCGGACACCTTACCTACCATTAGAAGACGCGACAGACGAATTTAAACCAACTGCCTGTAGCAAGAGGTGTGTTATCGAACAAACACGCTGCGTGTTCGTAAACATTATCAAATTTTTCTTGCTTTGTATAGTCTTCATTTCTACTTTTAGTGACTGTTGACATGAAAGCACTCGCTACTGGATTAATGGAGGCGAGCCTGTTCCCGCTGGTTAGCCGAACAGTAGTCTTTTTACAACAGTACACAGCTGCGGCTTTCTGTCAGGCAGCTTTTTCTTACTGGGTGAATTCCCTACCTGTGATTAGCCTCGTCTAGATGGGGCATCATGACACCTAATTTCTATTACATGCAGAAACGTCCCACTTTACTGGTTTTAGCAGCGGGTATGGCCTCCAGATATGGCAGCTTGAAGCAACTGGATGGTTTCGGGCCCAATGGAGAAACGATCATCGACTACGCTATCCACGATGCTGTAAAGGCGGGGTTCGGCAAGATCCTCTTCGTAATCCGGCAATCGATAGCCGAGGAATTCAAGGCTGTCATGCGGCACAGGCTGCCCGACCATGTTCCCGTTGAGTACGTGACACAGGAGCTTGACATGCTGCCAACAGGATATGGCGTCCCCGAAGGGAGGGAAAAGCCGTGGGGTACAGGCCATGCGGTATGGGTGGCCTCCTCTCACATACACGAACCCTTTGCTGTTATCAATGCGGACGACTTTTATGGCTATGAGTCACTCAGCATGACCGTTGCATTCTTAAACAACAGCACAGATTGCCAGGAGCACGGGCTGATCGGATTCCAACTCGCAAACACACTTTCTGAACATGGAAGCGTATCCCGTGGCATTTGTACTGTTGCCCCCGATGGCTCCCTCGCTTCTTTAACGGAACTAACCAAAATCGTACGCACAGACAGCGGCGAAATTCTGGTGCAGGATGAAGACGCATCCCATAAGCAGTTGCAGGGCAATGCTATGGTGTCTATGAACCTCATGGCGTTTAAGCCAGGCGTGTTTTCTTATTTTGAGAAGTACCTCAAGGAGTTCCTGCATGAGAAAGGGCGCGACCTGAAAGCAGAGTTTTACTTGCCGGAAGTGGTGAATAAAATGATCACTGCTGGTGAGGCTCGGGTTAGGGTAATACCAACTCCCGAGAAATGGTTTGGAGTGACTTATCCAGCTGATAAATCAACAGCTATGCAACGCATCAATAGCCTGGTAGAAGCCAAGGTCTATCCTGAGAACCTATGGGAGACATCACAATGAAAGATAACACGGAAGCCGCATCCAACTTCGATAACGTTCTTTCTCATTTTGCCATAGAGGGGAGTGTTGCCAGTATAACACCTTATGGTTCAGGCCATATCCATGACACTTACTATGTCAAGAACCAGACACCAACTGCTCCTGATTATCTGCTGCAGCGCATTAACCACCATGTGTTCAGGAATGTGCCGCAGCTAATGCAAAACATTGAGCAGGTGACAGCTCACCTGAGGAAGAAGCTGGATGCCATGCCAGGTAAGCGGTCAGACCGGGAGGTGCTAACACTTATTCCGACCCATCAACACTCCATGTATCATCAGGACCAGGACGGCAACTACTGGCGCCTTTACCTTTTACTGCAAGGTACACGCAGCTACGATGTGGTTGAAAATGCACAGCAGGCTTATGAAGGTGGTAAAGCCTTTGGACGCTTTCAGGCACTGCTTGCTGATATGAATGCCCGCTCACTACACGAATCCATACCTGACTTTCATAATGTAGAGTACCGGCTGAAGCAGTTTGAAACAGCCCTCGGGGAAAATATGGCCGGCAGAGTTAAAGAGGTTCTGCCTGAAATTCAGTTTGTCAGGCAGCGTGCGCATGCCATGGCGGCGATCATCAGGCTTGGCCGTGAAGGGAGTTTACCACTTCGTATCACACACAACGACACCAAGTTTAACAACGTGCTCTTCGACAGCCAGGACAACGCACAGTGCGTGATTGATCTGGATACCGTCATGCCCGGATTCGTTGCTTATGACTATGGGGATGCCATTCGAACCACTGCTGTTACCACGCCCGAGGACGAAAAGGACTTAGGCAAAATAGACATTGACCTTCACCTGTTCCGGGGCTTTACCCAGGGTTTTCTGGAAGAGACGCACAAATCACTGACTGACCAGGAGATAGGCTCCTTATCGCTCGGAATCACCTTGCTCCCTTTCATCATGGGCCTTCGCTTCCTGACAGACTACCTGGATGGAGATCACTATTATAAGGTGCATTTCCCGGCGCATAACCTGCAGCGGTGTAGGGCACAATTCCGGTTAGTCGAGGTTCTGGAAGAAAAGTCCGAATTGCTGCAGGGGATAATAGAGGGAATACTCGCCTCGTGCCGTCAAATGGTTTCACAACGACCTGGATAAAGCTATGGACCATTTACAGATCCCCCTCCTCCGCCACCTGCAGCGGGACAGTCAGCTGAACCTGATTTCCCTTGAACTGGATAAGCTACCCCAGCAACAGATCAGCAATTCCCTTGGGCTATCTACTGACGAAAAACCCGACGCGGCTTTTGCCATTGCCTATAGTGGCGATTGCATCTTCCTGAAATATTATGTCCGTGAGGCCTCTGTGCAGGCCAGGTACCGGAAAACCCATGACCCGGTGTACAAGGATAGCTGTGTTGAGTTTTTTATCTCTTTTCAGGGAGAGCGGGAGTACTATAATCTGGAATTCAACTGTCTGGGCACCTGTCGTGCGGGCTTTGGTCCTGACCGTCACAACAGAAAGCTACTGCACCCAGACACGGTCTCTAAGATAAGGCGCTTTGCCAGCCTGCGGGCCGGAAACACCGCATCACCACTTAAAACCTGGCACCTCACACTGGCTATACCTGCATCCGCATTCTCCGAGCATAACTTTACCAGCCTGGAGAAGGTGCAGGCCAGCGGTAACTTTTATAAATGTGGAGATGAATTACCCGTCCCCCATTTCCTTACCTGGAATCAGCTGCAGACTCCGACACCAAACTTTCACTTGCCAGCGTTCTTCGGAAGCTTGCAGTTTCTGCCGACGGAGTATCAAGAGGAGGGTGACTACACCAGCCTTCAATTTTTTAAAGCATAAACAACCTTAAAATATATCATCTGGACTTAAAGAGATCACCATGAGTAACAAACGCAGAGAATTCCTCAAACTAACTGGTCTGGCGGGCATTGGTCTGGCGGGAACCGGTCTTTTGGGTGGCTGTGCTACAGCAGCCGTCCCAGCAGGTACTGACCAGGCACAAAAACAGACAGGCCGCTCCCATACCCAGCAATTCAACATGTCCGGCTACAGAGCGCCTAAGCTTGACAAAGTACGGGTAGGGTATATAGGGCTGGGCATGAGAGGCCCGGGTGCCGTAATGCGCATGAACCGAATTGAGGGGGTAGAGATCAAAGGTCTCTGCGATCTGGTACCGGAAAAAGTACAGGCAGTACAAAAGAAGCTGGCTGACAGCAGTACCAACCATAATCCGACTACATACGCAGGCAGCGAGGATGCCTGGAAAAAGATGTGTGAGCGTGATGATATTGACCTGATCTACATCGCCACCCCATGGGATACACATACACCCATGGCATTATATGCGATGGAACAGGGCAAGCATGTGGCAGTAGAAGTGCCTGCTGCCCTGACAATAGAAGAATGCTGGCAGTTGGTTGAGACCTCCGAGCGTACCAAGAAACACTGCATGATGCTGGAGAACTGCTGTTACGATTTCTTTGAAATGCTCACCCTGAATATGGCCCGGCAGGGTTATTTCGGGGAAATCATTCATGGCGAGGGAGCCTACATCCACCAGCTGCTGGACCTGAACTTCTCTAAAAAGGGCTATGAAAACATGTGGCGCCTGAAAGAAAACATGACCCGGAATGGCAACCTCTACCCCACGCACGGCCTGGGCCCGATCTGCCAGATCATGAACATTAACCGGGGCGATGCCATGGACTACCTGGTTTCGGTATCGACCGATGATTTCCAGATGTACGAGGAGGCTAAGCGCTTGGCGGCGAAGGACTCCTTCTTTACGCCTTACGTGCAGGATACTTACCGTGGCAACATGAACACGACCACCATCCGCACCAAGAAAGGGAAAACCATGATGATTCAGCACGACGTTACGACGCCGCGCCCTTACTCGCGTATCCACCTGGTGAGTGGCACCAAGGGCATTGCCCGGAAATGGCCGGAGAAGAAGATAGCCACAGGGCACAACGGATGGCTTAAACCGGAGGAGTTTAAGGCGGTAGAAGAGCAATACACCCCGGAGATCATCAAGAAACTGGGCGAAATGGCAAAAAAAATCGGCGGCCACGGTGGCATGGATTTCCTGATGGAATGGCGCCTGATCGATTGCCTGCGTAATGGACTGCCATTGGACCAGGATGTATACGATGCTGCCTCCTGGACAGCGGTTGGCCTGTTGAGCGAATGGTCGGTGGCAAACCGCTCCAACTCCATCGATGTTCCTGATTTTACAGCGGGCGCCTGGCAGAAAAATGCACCGGTAGACATATCGCTGCAGGGGGCAGGCACCACAAATGTCAGAATCTGACACACACCCGGCCTTAGCGCTTTCTGGCAGCTGTCACCTGTGAAAAGCGCTAAGGCTATGGTAGATTGGAGAACGACGGTACTTGGCTCTAATGGAGTCAGGCACCGTCATTCTTTTTTGTTGGGTAACCGGTAGCGCTGTTACAGCAAAACTGTATGCGCTGAATATGAATTTAAATTAATATTTTTGAGTCAGGGAAGTGAAAGCAGGTTTACTGATAGCAGCTACCTTCCTGACTAGGGTATGTGTTTAATAGGATAGTGCAGCACGTGGGTAATCAAATCGTCAGAATAAAAGATATAGCTGAGAAAGCAAATGTATCGACAGGCACCGTGGACCGCGTGCTTCACAACCGGGGTCGTGTGGCTGAAGAAGTGCGGGAGCGGGTACTCAAAATAGCGGAAGAACTTAATTACACCCCCAACATCATAGCCAGGGCCCTTGTCACTAATAAAATCTACAACATTGCCGCACTTATACCTGACCCGGCCGTTGACCGGTACTGGCAGGCCCCCCAGACTGGCGTTGAAAAAGCTGAAAAAGAACTACACCAATACGGCATTCGTGTCACTCGGTACATTTTTGATCCATTCGATGCGAACTCCTTTGTAAAAGAGGCGGACAAGGTCTCTGAGTCAAACTGTAATGGCGTCCTGATAGCCCCTATCTTTTACCGCCAGTCCCTCTCCTACTTCAGCAAGTGGAAGAGAGACGGAATTCCATTTGTGCTGTTTAACACCCACATTCCTGCTTGTGAACCGCTTATGTATATCGGGCAGGACTCTTACCAGAGTGGTGTGCTGGCAGGCAAGCTCCTTCACTTTGGCTATAAAGGCAAGGCCACTTTTGTAGTAGCACATATCGACGAGGATATACAAAACTCCACGCACCTGATCCACAAAGAGCAGGGCTTTGTGGATTACTTTGCGGCGCAGGGTCTGGACAAGCTCATGCACCTGCTGCAGACAGATCTCCAAAGCAAGCAGCAGCAAACTATTCCGCAGCAACTAGACGAACTCCTCAAGGCCAACCCTGATATCAAAGGCATTTTTGTAACAAACTCCAAAGCCAGTGTTGTAGCCGAGTACCTTTTCCAGCAGGGCCTGCAGCATGTCAACCTGGTCGGTTATGACCTGATTGAGAAGAACCTGCATTACCTGAACAGCGGCCAGATTGACTTTTTGATCAATCAGAACCCCAAAGGGCAAGGCTACTGGGGCATCCATGGATTGGCTGATCATCTGATCTTTAAGAAAAAGAATAACCCGATCAAGTACCTGCCGCTGGATATTATTACAAAGGAAAACCTGCACTACTACATTGAAGCAGACATGTAGTAAAGTTTTCTGTGCGTTAGTCAATACAATACAGACAGGAACTAGCCGGTGCTCCAAGCTGCATGCCAAAGTCACTGCTTGTTAATTACCTTTAGTGCTTCTGTCAACAGTGACAAGTAAATTTCATTGGTAGCTAGCTTTCTTGCAAAGCCCTCTCCTATACCTTTGTCCTGTCTTCATCAAATGTCCTGTCTTCATCAAATATCGAAGTGAAATATGATTAAAATGCCCGTTCAGCGTTAAAATCAGGTTCAAGCTTACAGTTAATAACTTTTGAAAGTATTAGATGGCTTGTATCCATTCAAACCATAAAAAATAAGATAGAAATAGCAGCACAGTGGAATGATAAAGGCTACCCCCCAGGAAAAATGATCAATCAATACCCCTTGGGCATACGTCACAAATGCTCCTCCTACAATCGCGGTGGACAGTAAACCGGAAGCCCTGGTGGTGAATCTCCCAAGACCATTTACTGATAGGGAGAAAATGACAGCGAACATGATGGAGTTGCACAAGCCAACCAAGACCATCGCCCAAACTGCCAGATAGCCTGTTGAAAGTATGGAGGTCAGGATCAACGCTACAGATAAAGAAGCAACGATCACCAGTACTCTTGAAGGCTGTAACAGCTTTAACACATAGGCACCTATGAACCGGCCAACCAGCATGCCACCCCAGTAAAAAGACAAGTACAGGTTGGCCGCATGCTCCTCGATCGAAAGTGTATCGGCGATATAGTTCGTCAAGAAGGAGCCGATGGCCACTTCCGCCCCTACATACATAAACAGGGCGATGATGCCGTAATTGAGATGGCGGAAACTGAAAATAGATCGCTGCCCCGTACCTTCCGCTTCTTCATTGCCTTCGGAGGCGGAAATCTGAGGCAAAGCTAAACGAAACACAATAATTCCAATTAACAGCAACCCCAGGCTGATCATCAGATAGGGTTTCACCAGGGCATCGCTTGAGGCGTTAGATTCACTTAACCGCGAGAGGATGAACTGGGCTCCAAAAAGAGGCGCCACTGTCGTACCGATGGACCCAACCCCCTGTATAAGCGTCAGGCGGGAGGCGGCAGTCTTCGGTGAACCCAACACGGTTATGTAAGGATTAGCCGCAACCTGCAACAACACGATTCCCGTGGCAACAATAAACAGGGCTGCCAGGAATAACTCATACTGGTGGAACCAGGAAGCGGGCAGGAACAGAAAAGCGCCTAATCCGGCTATCAGGAAACCGGCTACCATGCCATTCTTATACCCGATTTTTTCCACTATTTTCCCTGAAGGGATGGAGAGTAAGCCATAGGTAAGGAAGAAATAGAACTGCACCAACGAGGATTGGGAATAAGTAAGGGTGAAGCCCTCCTTAAAAAATGGGACCAGGGTATCGTTTAGTACGGTAATGAACCCCATCATAAAATACAGAACCGCCAAAGCTATGAGCGCAGGCAGGTAATTCTTGCTGGTTGTGGTTTCCTGGGATACCTCCAGCTGGTTTTTAACCGGTAACATGGCCATATTCTACGATTTTGCTAATGAATACTTACTTTTCTCAACCCTTTCCATCGTCTTCCACAGCTGATACAAGCCCCTGGGCACGTGAAAACAACCTTTCCACTTCCCGCCCTTCAGGGGAAGCAACACCTCGCCCTGCCTGTTCAAGTAGCCGAACCATTCCCCGTGCTCCTGATCCACAAAGTGCTCCCAGGTGTAGCGATGGAGTTTCTCAAACCACTCCCAGCATTGCTCATTCCCTGTGTGCAGGTACCCTTTGAGGGCTGCGATCATGGCTTCAATGTGAACCCACCACAGCTTCTGATCCCACTCTAACTGCTGAGGCGGATTACCTTTGATGTCCAGGAAATAAAACAGGCCCCCATGCTCCTTGTCCCAGCCAAACTCCAGGGTGGAAAGCACAATCTCCACACACTGCGCTGTCAAAGCCGTGTCATTGGTCCGCTCGGCAATATCCATGATGAACCACATGGCTTCCAAGCCATGGCCCGGATTTACCAGCCTGCCCTCAAACGAATCAGAGAACTTCCCCTCCATGTCCACATTCTCCAGGATAATTCCCAGCTCCGGCTGATAGAAGGTCTTCATCACGGTATCTACCCCTTCGGCAATGGTCTGCTCCACCAGCTGCGGATCAAGTAAATGCTCCACTTCCAACACCAGGTTACACATGATCATGGGGAGCGAGAACCCTTGCAGATCCCGGGTCCCGGGGAAGGCCTTTGAGAATTTCCCTTTTGGATGCTGTTTCCGCTCCAGGATCTTATGGAAGGTATCGATGGCAACTTTGGCATACGCGGCATTGTCGGTGGCCTTGCTAAGCTGAGCAAATGCCATCGTGGCAAAGCAATCCGAGAATATATTGTAAGCCTGTGTAAGCGGTTTTCCTTCCCTCGTCAGGGAAAAGTACCAGTCCTGCTGTTCATCCCGTCCGTTTTTCTTCAAAAACTCAGCCCCCTGCCGGGCAGCATCTATCCAGGACTGCTCGCCCAACGCGTTGTAGAGCATCGAGAACGTCCATACCTGCCTGCATTGCAGCCACATGAACTTATCCGTGTCATAGACACGTCCATCTCTGTCCAGACATGTAAAAAAACCGCCATTGACCGTATCAACAGAATGCTTCATCCAGAAAGGCACCACGTTCTCTAAAAGATTGGACTTGTATAAGGCTGCGTAATCAATTTTAGTCATTTCAGTTTGATTTAAGTTCTACATGTAGGGCTTTCCCAATGCTTCCACTGGGCGCCTGAAGATTTAAGAGCGAAGAAAGGGTTGGGGCGATGTCCGTTATTTCAACGCGCTCGTTCGAATGCCCCGCTTTTATTTTCCATCCCATAAAAATCAGGGGGATTTGTGTATCAGCCGGATTCCAGGTACCGTGGGTGGTTCCTTTCAGGGGACCATCAAACCAGCCAGGCTCCTGTATAATCATCAGCTGACCGCTTCTTTTAAAATGATAGCCATTGACCATCATCGTTCGGATAGGCTCAGGGATGGCAAGCTGACTGGCGTTGTCCATGTCCCCCACAAACTGTACCCCTGGCTCTTGTCGCAAATACCCGATTGCGTGTGCTTTTATCGCTTGGAAGTCCAAACCAGCTGCCGCTATCTTCGCCATATCAAAATAGACCTGGTAATTATAGATGGCTTTGACTAAGTCATCCGTTTGGAATCTCTTGGCTAGCAATTCATTCAATGGCTTGACCTTCTCCTTTCCCCTCAGCCACCCTGTCGGAAAACGGAGCGATTCCAGATACCCAATGGACTGCGCGGCTCCATGATCTGCCGTCAGCACCACCAGGTAGTTATCGACTCCGATCTTCTTGTCGAGGTATTTGAAGAAAGAGGCTAAGTCCTGATCGAGTCTTAGGTAGGCATCCTCCACCTCCAGGGAATTGGGCCCGAACTGGTGGCCAATGTAATCCGTGGAGGCACAATTGATGGCAATCACATCCGTCAGGGTCCCGCCACCCAGCTGATAACTTTCGATGGCGCTTTTGGCGAATTCCAGAATTAAGGTATTCCCCATGGGCGTGTTGCGGATAATCCCTTTGTCAGTCTGATAAAGGTGCTTAACCTGGTGGGGAAAACGTGTTGTCTGTGCTCCTTTGAAAGGTCTTTCCCAGGCTGTCTGGTCGTTTGTGCTTTGCTGGTAAGTAGCAGCAGGGTATAGGGTTTCCCACTCATGCGCCAGTAATTGCTGCCCCAGCTGCTGGCTGTTGAATTTTTCTACCCACGTTGGCAAGTTCTGGAAATACCAGCTGCTGGTCACAAACTTGCCACTTTTGTCATCATACCAGAAAGCGCCTGTCGGCTTGTGACCAGCGGGCAGAATGGCGGCTCTGTCTTTCAGGGAAACGCCGACCACCTTGGATCTGAAATTTGAAGCCAGCATCAGTTCATCTGTCCAGGTCGTAGTGAGCAGCTGTCGGGGAGACATGCTTTGAAGGGCTTCTTCTCCCCCTACAAGGTGGGTCGTACTGTCATCCGTGCAGTAAACCATGCGATCAGATTTCAAATCAAACCACTCATTGCCGGCTATGCCATGTAGGGCTGGCACCGAACCTGTGTAGATGCTGGCATGTCCCACCGCTGTCATGGAAGGCACATAGTTGATAAAGGTACTGTTGAAGGAATGGCCCTTGCGTAACAACCGGTTAAACCCATCTTTGCCATACCTGTCCTGATACCGATGTAAATGGTCCCATCTCATTTGGTCTATCACGAGCCCGACGACCAGTTTAGGAGGGGAACCTGCGTATACAGTCATGCCTGCAATCACCAGGCACAGTGTCGCAAGCACTCTAAAAAAGCTTGTCATAGGGATAGGGGGTTAATTTTCAAATTCAAGCACCGCCACCAGCGGCAAGTGGTCCGAGGCATAGCGTTCCGACACGGTATAATAGTCTTTGACAGTGAATTTGGAAGAGGCTGCCCTGTTTAGCAGAATGTAGTCAATAGTCGTTATGGGCCTTCCAGCCGGAAAGGTGGGAGGGCAGGTATTGCCGCACCCCATCTTGAATCCCTCTTCATACAGGCTCCAGTTTCCGTTTTGAGGGTCCATGTTGAAATCCCCCCCAATGATGATGGGAGACTGCGCAAATGGGGCCAGCACCCGCATGAGCTCCCTGGATTGCAGTTCCCTGTTTTTATCTGTTAGATGATCTAAGTGCGTGGAGACAAATACCACTTTCTGCCCCTGGGCAAACTCGACTTCAATAATGCCGGCAGCCCGCAGTTCAGCACCAGAACCGTCTTCTACAGGCAGTGCGTGAACGGATGAAGAAAGGATCGGAAAGCGGGACAGCAGCGCGACGCCATAATCTCCACCTGACCTGTCAATCGCCTTTGCAAAAAAATAGTGCATGCCCGTCAGCTTTGCCAATTCCTTTGCCTGGTGCAGGGTAGTTCCGGAGCGCGTGGTGTGCACGTCTACTTCCTGCAGGGCTACCAAGTCAGGCTTTTCACCATTGATGGCCTTGGCTGTGGCAATCAAATCAACTTCTCCGGCTGGTTTGGAGGGTGGGTTCCCAATATGAATATTGTAGGACATCACTTTGATGGTCTGCTTTTTAGGTTCAGGCGTGCCTTCAGAAGAAGTTTTGCACGAAAGCAGCAGGAACAGGGCAAAGAAGCCTGCCAGGTATTTCATATTCATAAGCTTAGTAGATACACTGTTGAAAAATAGCAAAGACTATCTCCCCCCTACCCCAATTGAAAACGCCACGTTAGTAGGGGTAGAGGAAGAGGATAGTGATGAGTCAGGTAGAGGGGCACTGGCTGTGCTGTTTTCTACCACCCCGGGTTCTGGCCGAGTGCCGGGTTGATCAAACGCTCTGACTCAGGTATGGGATAGAGGTAAAATTTGTCTTCCCATATCCTCGGAATTGTGTGTAGCCAGATAATCTCCCCTTTGTCACCCTGAGATAGCACCAGGGGGTTCGGCCTCCCGTTCGCATTGTCAGAGACGTTGATGTAAGTGACTCCCGCAACCGGTGTGCTCGGCATGGATTTATAGAAGGCTACATCCAGGACGCCATCTTCATTCATATCCAATGGAATGTTCAAACCTGGGACATACATGCCATTCCACTCCTTTTCCAGTAGTTTGCCTTTGTTCCATCGCACGAGATCGTAGAATCTGAATCCTTCAAGCGCCAGTTCGATACCCCTTTCTCTGCGCACTTCGAGCAAGGCTGGGTTACTGATCTCAGGGAAAAACTCGCGCTGCAAATAAGGGTCTACTGTTGTCGGCATAGTGGCATTCCTAATGCCTGCCCTTTGCCTTAAGGCACCGATCGTCTGCGCCCAGTCAAGGTCAGTTAAAGTTCCAAGCTCCGCTTTTGCTTCCGCGTAGTTCAGCAACACCTCCGCATAGCGGATGACAGGGAGGATGTTGTCATTGCGGCTCCCACTGTCGTAGAACGTATCATCCAGCGTCCATTTGATGGGTTGATAGCCTGTGTAGGTATAGGAAAACTCAGGAGGGGAAGCGACCGTGTTTCCACCGTTAATCCGGGCGTAGCCTTTCGTCCTGATGGTCTGGCTGAGCCTTGCGTCCCTGTTTTTAACTTCCTCGCTGAATACCATGGTTTCGTATTGGGGATTGCTCGTGAAAGGAGTGCCGTCCAGGTTCAGGTAGGTGTTGATAAAGCTTCTGGTGAAATTGGCCCTGTCCCCATAGGTGGCACTGGTCCAGTACCAGTTTGCGTCGTGGTAAAGCGCCAGCTCATCGTCGTAAATATTGGCGAGCAGCACCTCATTCGTGATGGGCGATTTACTCGTAAAAAGCTGCCGGTAAGCCTGCGAAGCGCCCCCGCCTGTATGAAGGGAAAAGGAAAAGTCCTGCATCACGGCCTTTGCGGCTTCCGCTGACTGCGTGAGCCATTCGTCGGCTGTACTGCCCAGGTTATAGGAAGCATGGTATTTTCTGAAAGTACCTTCAAACAAACACACTCTGGACTTGAAGGCATAGGCAACCGGTATTGTGATCATCGACCTTGAGCCATCGTTAGTCGTCCGGATATGTTTGATCGCAAAGTCCAGGTCACGCAGTACGGAGTCCATTACCAGTACCCGCGAGTCCCTGCTGTTGAACAATTCCGGATCGTTCACGTCAAATGACTTGCCGATCCAGGGCACATCCCCGAACCGCTTTACCTTATCAAAGTAAAACCATGCCCTGAAGAACCGGGCAATCCCCATATAATGGTTTCTGGTCTCCTCCGGAACGGAGCTGTTGTTGTTGTTTTCAATAAAGTAATTGATGTTTCTCAGTTCTGACCAGTTCCACCCGGTACTCTGCCGGGGTCCGTAAGCCCCCGGTCTGATGAAGTCGGGCACCTCTTTTCTGGCGATGTAATCCGACATGGCATCCCCACGCAGGATGTCAGATGCCGTGGGCAGGATATCATAAAAGGAGTTGGAGTAGAGCGCCAAGCCATTCTCGCTTTCAAAAACGGCCTCTTTCCCAACCGTTGATCTTGGTGCCTGGTCCAGCTTTTCGCAGGCAGATAAGCTAAAGGCTATTATGAATAATATATAAATCCGCTTCATCATTCTTGCTTTAAAACGTTATGGACAACCCTAAAGAATAGCTTTTCAACATGGGGTAGTTGAATCCGTCACCATGGTTGGTGGAATCCAGGTCCTGGTCCGAGGCACCCGTATTCTCCACATCTATATCCGTGGTAATCTTGTGCATGGGGGAATAGGCAAACAGGTTTTCACCGGAGACATAGACACGGGCGGCATGTGCCCGTACTTTGGAAGTAACTGCTTGCGGAAGGTTATACCCGAACTGCAGGTTCTTCAAGCGGACATAGGCTATATTCTGTAAATACCGGGTCTGTGCCTCCCGTAAGGTACCCCCTCCTGTCCAGGCCAGGTAACCCGTGTAGCGTGGGAAGTAGGCCTCCGGATTTTCTTCTGTCCAGATGTTGCCGATCTGTGACTTAGGGGGATGTCCGTAAGGTGCATTGTACTGCCCCCAGAAGGTGTTCGCCCCTCTGCTAGGGTACCAGTCTTGTTTGCCCACCCCTTGAAAGAAGGCACTGAAGAAGAAATTACTCCAGTCTGCCCCCAGATTCAGTCCGAACCTGTAGCGTGGCTCCGAGTTACCGATGATTTTTCTATCGCCTGGCGAATCGACCGTGTTCTCGCCAAAGTCAATCACCCCATCGTTATTCAGATCAGCGAATTTTATATCCCCCGGACGCCAGACACCTGTAGCCGTCGTATTGAACAGACTCTGATCCGCCGACCGGTTGACGTCTTCACTGGATTCAAAGAAGCCAGCGGTTTCAAAGCCCCATATCTCTCCGATGCGCTGCCCTTCATAAAAGTCCGTCAACCGTTTTTCCGGGTTGTTGTATTTTAGAATGGTGGACGTGTGGTCGGACACAATGGCCCTTACATCATAGCTGAATGGTTTGGCCCCCAGGCTGAACTCGTCTCTCCAGCTGACAGACAGTTCCCAGCCTTTTGTCTCCAGATCAGCATAGTTTCCTCTGGGTGTGGCAGCCCCAAAAACAGCGGGGAGCCGCACCCCAGGCGTGAACATATCCGTCGTCTTGCGGATATAGGCATCCCCCACAATATTGAGTCTGTTTCGCAGTAGTGACAGGTCAAGCCCAATGTTTTGGGTGGTGGCCGTTTCCCAGGTCAGACCGAAAGGAATCACGGAAGGATTATTGGTGTACTGTGGCCGTACCCCATTCAGAATGCGCCCTAACTGGCCAACTGCAAGCTGCTCCTGGAAGACATAGGATCGGATATTGCCATTTCCCAGGGAACCGTAGGAAGCCCTCAGCTTGAAGTCAGAGACGATGTCCTCTGACACATTCCAAAATGGTTCAGAGGAGATTCTCCAACCCGCGGAAACAGAAGGGAAGAAGGCAAACCGCTCATGCTCCGGAAACTTAGAGGAACCGTCGTACCGGCCATTCACCTCCAGCAGGTAGCGATCCTTGAAATCATAGTTCAGTCGGTAGAAGCCTCCCATGATGTTCCATTGCTCCCACCCACCTGTTGTGATGATGGACTGGCCCAAAGCCAGATTCAGATCATCGGCATTCTCATAGATCAACCCGTTACGCTGTGCGCCCACTCGCCGGTGCGTGTTTAATTCATAATTGAACCCTGCCATGGCCTTCAAGCGATGGACATCCTTGAACGTATGTTGGTATTCCCCATACAGGTTGGAGGCGATGTATTGTGTTTCTCTGTAGATCTCACGCAGGTCGTTCGTGTTGAGGCCCACATACTGGATCACGCCCGGTACCCGGCTGTAAGGCACTGGCACCCGAATTCTCTTTTCATTGTCGTCCAGGCTTTGAAAGGTAAGGTCCCCTTTCAGTTGAAACTTGTCTTCAAAAAATCTGGAAGTGAAGCTTGTCGTATTCCGAAGCAGCCTGCGGTCTGAGTCCATCCCGTTTTTGCCATACCAGAAGTCACCCACGGTATAGGCTGCTGAGTGCGTCAACGTACCATCCGGATTAAACATAGGAGCCATAGGGGGGCCTTCTGCCACCATATTCCGCCAGATACCCCCACCTTCTCCGACATTCAGCGGGTTGTGGTACTGTACATTGGAGAAGTCTGTGTTGTTCTCCAGCGTTAGCCAGGAGAACACGTCTATGGCCCCTTTGGCCCGGAAATTATACATCTTGTAATCGTCCGAATTATACCTGAAAAGTCCGGGCTGATTCAGGTACCTGCCCGTCACATAAAAGCTTGTCTTCTCGCCGCTGCCTGAGAAGGCCAGGTTGTGCTCCTGGGAGTAGGTATGCTTCTTGTATAGCTGATCAAACCAGTCCGTATTCTCATAATAGACATATTCTCCTGTAACAGGATCTACCTCCACCCTGGGAAGAGAGGGGTCCTTGGACCTGCGCTCCAGCTCTGCCAGGTAAGCAGGTGAGAACCGAAGTGTCTTGTTAACGTTCTGGGGTGTGCTGGCATAGTTGTTCCAGCTTGAAAACGCCTCATTGAACATCGTCGCCCATTGATAGCCATCTGTCACGAAGTCAGGAACGACAGTAGGTTCTTTGATGGCGAAGTTCGTGGTATAGGTCACGCTAGTTCTGTCTTTGGCTGGTCTTTTCGTAGTGATCAGCACCACACCAAATGCGCCCCTCGCCCCGTAGATGCTGGCAGAAGCCGCGTCCTTCAGGACAGAAACTGTTTCAATGTCATGGGGGTTCAGCAGGGCCGGATTGCCCTCTACGCCATCTATCAGCACCAAGGCATTGCCACCCTGCCCGATGGAAGTTGCTCCCCTGATATTAAAAGAGGGAGACTGCGTCGGCTTTCCGTCCGCCGGCGTCAGGTTTAAGTTGGGAAGGACGCCCTGTAGCCCTTGCGACAGATTCGTGATAGGACGATTGGTGAAAACCTCAGCGGTCACCTGGTCAACAGCACCCGTCAGGTTCTCCTTTTTCTGGGTTCCGTAGCCGACCACAATCACTTCATCCAGTGACTGGGCTTTGTCTGTCAAGGTCACATTGATCTCTCCAGGCCCCTGAAAAGACACAGCCTGTGTGTTTGTCCCGATGAAAGAGAACACCAGTTCCCCGGGAGCGGATGGCACTGCCAGTGAAAACCTGCCTTCTGCATCGGTTGCAGTCGCTGTCTGCGTTCCCTTTAAATGAATACTCACACCAGGAAGCGGCTCCTTGCCTTGTGAAACGACCAAGCCTGTAAGGCGCCATGTCGCTTGTGTCTGCACACTTCGGGCTACGCTTTCCTGTGCCAGGCTCATGCAGAGCAGCAGGAGAAGGGAAGTAAAAAGTTTTAAATACTGTCTCATGGTGCAATGCTAAATGTCAGTGTGAATAATTTGCCTGAATACTCCATCACTAAAATTGAAAAACAACGTCGTCGATGTTGATGCGGGGCCTGTTGTTATTGGCAAAAGGGGTTGAGGAATTCACAAACCTGATTCTTATTTGCTCATTTGCGGCCGCATTAACAGCTATTTCATCTGTCCCCAAAACTTTAGATTGCACATCAATGGTTAGCTGCTGCAGCAGGGTGTAAGTGTTGCCGCCGTCTTTTGAGATCTCCACATCGACCGTGGTCGGGTTCATGTTGGCCACCTCCGCGCTGGCTGGGTAGATGCCGTGGGATACTTTCAAGCCCTTAACCCCCTGCAGATCGAAATTCATGCTCACCATGCCATTTCGCTTATCATTGCCAACCGTGCCCTGCATGCGCACGCTCTGTGCCCCGTTTTTCATGTCGGCCGCGGTAGCCGCTGTGATGGCGCCATCCAGGGTCCAGACACCTGACTTGAAACTCAACTCCTTCACGTCATAGCTGGTATTGCTGGCATCCTCGAAATCCTCGGTCGTTTCAGTCACTCCTCCCACGATGTCCTCGATATTCCTGGGGTTGATGTAGAATTTGTCTCCGCTTATCCGGACGATGCCGGTATAGGAGTTGGCCATGGCCGGCATGTTTATATCCGTGAACGCGGTATTGGGCTGAAGCATGGAATAAACGGCTCCGATGCCGTCCCGAAGCACCACCTCTCCCTCAAATCTCCCCTGCGTTCCGCCGCTCAGGTTGACATCAGAAACCTTCACCAGGATCGGGCCCCAGAATTCTGCGTTGACCACAATGTCAGAAAGCGTGGTTGCTTTTGGGGTAACCTCCACAGATCTTCCCGTTTTTTCAACAGCACTTGCACTTAAATCGGAAATGACCAGCTCTCCCTCCCTGGATGAGAGCGAGGCTCCTTCCAGGTTAAGCGTCACCTCATCGCCTTTCGCAAAATTGGAATTCCCAGACAACTGCAAGAGGATGGCGGCATCCTTCCCCTCCTCCTGCACAGCCACCATTCCTGCTTCCATATTGCCACCAGCCACATCGGAAATCACAATGCCCTTGATGGCAGTAGCGCCGAACTTCAGGTCGCCGGACTGCTGCACCTTTCTTAAACCTGTAATATTCTGAGGCTTGGACAACGGAACAGGAGTGGCATCCTCGCTTTTACTGCAGGCCCAAACCGATAATAGCAGAATAATTGCCAGGCTCCTTCTTAATGCTCTATTCATCATATTTTTAGAGGTGTAAAGTGTAGACATTTGGATTAATGGTTATGCTTGATTGCTATGGATAGTGAATTTGATGCTGTCATGAGGAAGCTATTGCTTCCCTACTGGTTGCCCTTCTTGGAGCATGGCATTGATTTTCTCCCTTGCCATTTGCCTGAACTGATCATTGCCTTTGTAGCGGGCGTTGGTATTGTCCCAAAAATTTTGTTTTTCCTTTGTCAGGATAAGGCTGTTGATAATCCAGCTCTGTGTCCACCCGGTCAGGGTGCCCCAGGGTCCCCAACCCGAGTCCGCATTGGAAGCCCAGTAATCCCAGCGTTCGTAATCGAATGCCCTGAACCAGGCCCCGTCTAAATCCTCATGCACAGGACTGCTCACCTGGATCCGCACCAGAAAATCAGTGATCCGATTGGAGGCGGCTCTATAGGAAGGGTTGTTTGTGGCAGCGGCAGCTTCATTCAGGGCAAATGAGGCAAAATTCAAGGTATAGAGCAGGTCAGTGGCCGGATCGCCATATTCTGATATCAAAGGGGCCTCCTTAGAGCCATATTCTTCATTGGAAGCGATGCGGCCGTATCTTCCCAGTCCCTCTTTCCCCAGCTTCTCCCGGATGGCACCACTCTCCTGCAAGTCCTCCAGTAGCTTGTCTGCCACCAGCGCGAGCCATTGCCGATGCGTCGGGGAATCCTCCACGCGCACAAGCCAGGCCAATGGAAGCAGCATTCGTGCGTATTCCTGCTGGATCCCATTTGTCCACTTCCAGTCCGGGTGACGGTTCATGGTGATGGCGATGGCATCCTTGGCTTTCTGCAACAAAGGAGCGTACCCCGTCTTATCATAAAGCCAGAGGTAGCAAGCCCATAGCCAGGATTCATAATGAGGATGAACGTTTACGATTTCACGATTGCCCAGGGTTTGCCAGTCTGTCTTCTGCATGGCTGCGTCTCTGAACCAGGGGCCCCTGAAACCATTTGTGCCGGCCGTTCTGAAATTCCCTAAAATCCCCTCTAGTATATAAGCGTCCCAATCACTGGTGCCGAGGTTGGCCGATGCGCCGATGGTCGCCAAGAGCGCACGCGCATTGTCATCTCCGTAATAGGCGTCGGGATCTGTGGTGGCCCAGCCTATTAATCCATAAGATGGACTCTGGGGATCATTCCGCTCTCCAGCCCGCAGGTTCGAGTCTTTATAGAGGTGATGTAGTAAGTTTTTTGCTGTCTCCTTGTACTCGTCCCTCTCCAGCAGGTGCGCCGCAGAACTAAGTGCAAAGGCCACTTCCGCCTGGCAGTCTGCCCGAAGCCACCAACGGTAGGGCTGGGACCCGTCTGCCTGAATGAAGGAGGCGTGGCCCTCTAATATGCCCAAACTCCCATCACCAACAGGCTGATCAGATCCTACCGGTGGGTGCACCACCTCGATCCCGTTTTTCGAAGTTCGCTGCTCAAACAGATCCTGCCAGTCTGGATGGATGAACAAACGTGCCTTGTAAAACCAATCTGAACCTTTCAGAATGGATCGTTCATAGGCGTTCGCCGGAAGCGCCTGTTCTTTCGAGTAGGAAGGGCTGACATCCTGGGGCCAATGCTGCAGGGTGATCGCATCTGTCGAGAACAAATCCCTCAAAATGTACTCCCATACCCTGGACCAGGAGGCTGCAGGCCCAAACCGGGATGCGATGGCATCACTCAGCTTTGTCGGGCTTACTAAAATTCCCTGATGCTTGAATAAAAGCGGAAAAGCCTCTACATCCTGCAAGCCATAATCAGCCTTGTCGTATCCCGCTACTTTCCCCAACACAATGAGCGGGCTTTCTGCTGCCTGTAATGGAATGAATTGATGGTCGTTTACCCCCAGCAGCTCGAGCGAATCAAGCCCGGTGATTTTAGAGGTATTGACGACCCCTCTCTCTAATTTTATGCGTTTGGTCTCTGGAGGCAGTACCATACCAGGAAGGGTGGCAGTGTACTCCAGGTATACCTTTAATTTTTTCTTTTTAATCCGCTCAAAGGACTTCTCACTTAGAAGCACACGGGTAGCAGGATAGGAATCTGCCAGCAGGAGGACAGCATCATACTTGCTGGCGCTCCCTATCGCCTCGTCTGCACTCTCCAATCGCTGAAAATCAATCTGATTCTTGAGCAGCAGCTTCACAATATCATTATCTGCCGAGGCTGACACGATCAACTGTTGCTCTTTTAAGCTGCCCCTACTCCCTGAGGCTTGCTTACAACCAGTGATTAACAGCAATAATAGGATCAGTGTAAATTTTGAATGCATACCTTCGCGTTAATGTTGGATCAATTAGAAAATTAATTCTATATATTCCAAATCATTTTTAATATTTTTTAATAACTAACCTTATTTGAATAAATTAATTTTTAAACAAAAATAGACTAGCTAAATTTATTTAAATACATTTCCGTATTATCTTTATGTTATAAATCGATAGCAGCCTGTGTTTGCTGTATATATTTACCATCGTTTAGAAGTTTTCAGGAATGTCATACAGAAAAGGGTTAAAAGGAACGCTTATTCAGGAGTTGCAGCAGGATGAGATGAGTGGCGTTTCCTATAAAAACACCTTGTTGAAAAAGCAGGTACTGGAAATCCTATCCAGTCAGGGAAACGCTACCTTAGCTGATTTAGGCAGACAACTCAATGTCAGCACCCCTAAGATCAATGAGCTCATCACAGAGCTTATAGCCGAAGGCTTGGTTCGTGATTTCGGGAAAAGCAACGCTGGGGTTGGCAGAAAGCCTAACATCTATGGCTTGGAGGCCTCTTCGGCTCATTTTATAGGGGTGGAGGTTAAAAGAGAGTCTATTAACATCGGTCTGATGGACTTCTCTGAAAAGTTTCTGAAAATAGAACTGGACATCCCCTTTCATCTGGAGAATTCAAATGAGTCTCTTGATCAACTGTGCTCTAAGATCGAGGAGTTCATCGACTCGACTACTGTCCCCAAGGATAAAATTTTAGCCGCATGTGTCAATATCTCTGGCAGAGTGAACCATAAAACCGGCTATAGCTACAGCTTCTTCCATTTACATCAGGAACCGCTCAGTCAGATAATCAGGGATAGGATAGGTATTCATACCTACCTTGAAAATGATACCCGGGGCATGGCTTTCGGTGAATTCTATAGTGGCGTCGTGACATCAGAAAAAAGTGTTCTCTTCGTCAACATAGATGAAGGCATCGGCATGGGCATCATGATAGACGGGAAACTGTATTATGGGAAATCAGGTTTCGCAGGGGAGTTTGGACATATTCCGCTGCTGGCGAATGATATCATTTGCCATTGTGGCAAGAAAGGATGTTTGGAAACAGAGGCTTCCGGCCTGGCCATCACACAACAGTTTAAGGCAAGGCTGAAACAGGGAGCCACGAGTATCGTCACCAACACGGTCAGTGATATAGCCAAAATCAACCTCCAGCATATCATTCATGCTGCTTTGAACGACGACATGCTGGCTATCGAGATCATCTCCGAGGCAGGTGAAAAAATTGGCCGGGGCATTGCTGCCATTATGAACCTGTTTAATCCTGAATTAATCATTTTGGGAGGATCATTGGCAGAAACAGACGCCTATATCAGGCTTCCAATCAAAGCCGCGATTAATAAGTATTCCTTGAGCCTTGTCAGCACCGACACGGAACTCCGGATGTCCAGTCTCGGCAGAAAAGCAGGCGTCATGGGGGCCTGTCTCCTGGCAAGAGATAAAATATTATCCATACAATAGTAAGCCTGCGGCGTTTCGTGACATATATGGCTGCAAGTCACGAAACACTACCTTTCTTGGACATTACAAGAGTAAAGAGCACAAGGCACTCCTCCCAGGCTGCAATCAGCACCTGGCAAACCCTGCAATGGTGTATTCAAGGCTCCTGTCATGAAATGCGGGTCTGGTTCCCCACAACGCACACGAGCCACTCCTGGCGAAGTGGCTCGTGTCATTGGCTGAGGATCTTCCGTAGCTATTGTACCAGGTACAGCTCAGTCTTGCGGTGCGCTTTGCCTTTGTCGGGCAGCACCTCTCCCTCTACCTCCACTTTAAAACCCTTGCCTGCAAAGTAACGCTCGATGTAGGCCTTCACACTCCGGGCCCGCTGCTCGCTCACCCGCTGCTTGGCCGCGGGCTCCCCGTAACCATCGGAATAGCCTTTGATCACAAAGTTTGTTCCGTCTGGTTGCTGGCGCAGGAAGCGCGACAAGCCGGCGAGTTCATTCAGGTTCAGGTGTACCCGGTTAAACGCATTGAACAGCACCAGGGATGGAGAAACAGCCCGCTTAGGTGCTGTTTCCACTGGGCTGGCGTCGGCAACCTCATTCAGCTCGATTTGCTCCGGCACTTCCTCCGCTACAAGTGGTTCTGAAACAGCACCGGCAAGTGGCGCAGCGGCAGCTGCTTCCGGTAATTTCCCCAGCATGTAGGCGATATAGCGCGGCTGCTCTTGCGAGGTGCCGCTCACCCACACCGTCCGGTCGCTGCTCTTTCTGAAATAAGCATTGTAGGCCTCTTTCTCGTTCACCACACTTTGAAGCCGCACAGCCTCCCCCATCTCTCCGTTTTTCAGGGATGCTCCATAAATGTAGGCTGTCTCTCCCTGCTGACGCGAGAAGAACAGGGAATCGTTGCTGACAAAAGGGGCAAACTCAGCACCTTTGGAATTTACCTGCTTGCCCAGGTTGCGCGGGCGCGACCACGACTTGCCGTTCCATTCACTCCGATACAGGTCATCGTATCCCTGCGAGCCGGCCAGTTCGGCGGCTATAAAAAGCTGGCGATGGTCCCCAGTCAGGTGCATGCCCAGGTTATAGGAATGATTGCGCAGGCGGGGCACCGGCAGCTCCTCGCCCTTCACAAACTCCCCGTTCGTCCACTTGTAGATGCTGATCTTCCCTGTTCTTCTGCCCGACTTATGGTAGACGAACACCTCGCCAGCCGCCAGGTTGCCACCGACCACGGCGTTGATCTGTCCCGCGTTCAGGGTAACGGCCCGCGCTGCCGTTTCCGGCTCGTCAAGGCTGGCAGTATAAAGGTGCTGGCCGCCTTCTACTTTTTTGGTGATGAGCAGCATGTTCTCTCCTAACAGGGCCACACCGGCCATTTCATCATTCGTCTCCAGGAGTTTTGTCTGGGCCTGGCCAATTGTAATGGCCCCCAGCATCAATCCGATGGTGTATATAATCTTCTTCATGTTCGCTTCGCTTTACCAGATGGTCACTTGCTTTCCGTACTTGGGATACTTCACCGGAATCAGGTTATAGGTGAGGGAGATCTCGCTCGTGCTCCTGCTCACGTGGCGGGCGTTCTGCACCGGTATCTCATAGGCATACCCGATACGGAATTGATTCAGGCGGACCCCGGCGGTAGCGCTCCAGGCCAGGTCCTGGCGGTAACTGCCCCCCAGCCAGAGCATGTTCTGGTACACCGTTTTGAGCTGAAGTTCTGCACTCTCTTTCAGCTGATCGTCGTACTGCAGCATGGCGTTGGCCACCAGCCCGAACTGGTCGGAAAGGGCGGTGCGGTAGCCCGCCTGCACCAGGTGCTTGCGGGTGTAAAGGTCCTGCAGGAACTCGTCCCCGCCCGACACGATGCCGCCCTTGGTCACATCCTGCATTGCATAGCCGAAGTAGAAGTTATCGGCGGTCAGGGTCCAGCCCAGGTTCAGGTCCAGCTTGCCCTGGCGCAAGTGCTGCCCCTGCACCCCCTGGAACTCGGGATCGTTCTCGTTGTCCACCGTGAGCCTGTTGCCGTCAAGGCGCTGGGCGCTGTACGTAAGCGCTCCGCCCCAACGCAGGCTCAGCTTTTCTGACAGCCGTACGCGGGAGGCATAGCCCAGGTGCACCTGGCTCTCCGAGAAGGGGCCGAATGCATCCTGCAGCACGGTCAGGCCAAAGGCATGGCGGGCGCCTCCCTGTCGGTCAAAGAAATCGTGCTGCTTGGTGCGCAGCACATCATTCTTCTGCCAGGCCGACAGGTCTGCCAGGTCCAGCTCCGCGGAGGCAAAGTAGGTTCTGGGAGCCCCCTCAAAGCCCGTCCATTGGTTGCGGTGGAAGCCCTTGAGCATCGAGCCCTCGTAGCCTGTGAGGGATGGGTTGTAGTATTGCTGAAACAGCTGGAAATTGGCGATGTGTTTCCTGTTCTGGGCCTTTGCGCCCAGAACAGAACCAACTACTAATAGGAATAGAATTAACTTTTTCATTTTAAAGAATCTCTAAGCGTTGCCAACTTATTTACCTAGGATGGTCACCACCCCGCGCTTCACCCAGTTGATATCCCTCACTTCTACTGTGAAGAGGAAGGGCCCCTTGAGGATCTTTCCGTTCGGTCCGCGTCCGTCCCAGCCCTTCTCCGGGTCCTTTGTCTCAAAGACGCGTACGCCCGAGCGGTCGAACACCTGAATGTAGACCTCGTTGTAGAACCTTAGCTCCGGGATGGTCCAGTTGTCGTTGACACCGTCGCCGTTTGGCGAGAAGGCGTTGACGATCTTGAGTTGGGCCACGGTGCGGTCGTAGGCCTGCTTAGTGAGCGTGAAGGTGCGCTCGATCGTGTTCAGGTACGGGTCTGTGCTGCGTACCCGGATCGAAAAGGAGGTCATGCCAGACAGGCCCTTGTTGGACTTCAGGTATACCTGATCGCCACGGATCTCAAACAGGCTGTTGTGGGTAGCCCCTTCGCCGCTCACCAAAGTATAGACAAACTCGGTGTCATCCGGATCGGTGGTGGTCAGTGTGCCAATCACCTCGTCTGCTCTGGCTTCTGGCTTAAAGCTCGTTGCGCTGAAAGAAAGTGCGGTTGGCGGAATGTTCGGCTCTACCTCCACGATCACCTGGGCGGTCAGGCCTCTCAGGTTTGTGGTACCTTCAGCGAGTGTTAACTGGCCGGTTAATGGATAGATGCCAGCGATAAGGCCGTTGTAGGTTCCCTGCGCCCAAACCACACCGATCGCCTCGGTTGCACCGTCCGAGTAGGTGACCATGACGGTGCCAGGAAGCGGCACGTTGGCGTAGGCCGTGCGGATTGGCACGTTGATTTGCGCCGGGTTTGCAACTGACACGACATCGCGTCTTACCGTTACAGTCTGAGTAGCGGTGGCTTTGTTACCTGATCCGTCAGTCACTGTCCAGGTCACAGTAGAGGTTCCTGTAGGGAATTCGGCTGGCGCGTCGTTGGTGACAGACGCCACGCTGCAGTTGTCCGAAGTGACTGGCTCACCAAGGGTCACGTTAGAGGCTGTCGTTTTGCCTGCGTCCACGTTTACCACTACGGCGACAGGCGCCGTAATCATTGGCACTATCTTGTCTTCTATTGTCACTGTGGCTACTGCCGTGGCTTTATTGCCGCTTGCGTCTGTCACGGTAAGCGTCACCTTGTTTTCGCCCGAGTCTTCGCAGCTGAAGGTACTCTTATCAAGCGACATAGAAACGATGCCGCAGTTGTCCGCAGAGCCGTTGTTCAGATCTGCCGCTGTGATGGTGGCACTGCCTGCAGCATTCAGCTGAACGGTGATGCTTTTCACCACCACAGCCGGTGCCAGCATATCTACAACCGTCACGATGGCTGTGGCTGTGGCGACATTGCCGCTACCGTCAGTTACTGTCAGTACTACCTCGCTTGTGCCCACGTTGCTGCAGTCGAAAGCAGTCTTGGACAGGGACATGGAGGCAATGCCGCAGTTGTCACTGGAGCCTTTGTTGATGTCAGCTGCCGTAATGGTTGCTGCACCCGAGGCATCCAATTGGATGGTGATGTGCTGTACGATCACCACCGGCGCTACTTTATCTTCCACCGTCACGATGGCGGTTGCCGTTGACTGGTTGCCGCTCTTATCGGTTACCGTAAGCGTCACGGTATTTTCACCCAAGTCCTCGCAGCCGAAGCTGGCCTTGTCCAGGCTAAGCGTTTCGATGCCGCAGTTATCAGAAGAGCCGCCGTTGAGCTGAGCCGCTGTGATGCTGGCCCTGCCGCTCGCATCCAGCTGCACGACCAGATTACGGGTCATGGCTATTGGGGCAGTAGTGTCCTCAACTGTTATAGTTGCAGTGGCACTTGCCTTGTTTCCGCTCTTGTCAGTTACTGTCAGGGTTACTGTGTTCTCACCCAGGTCCTGGCAACCAAAGTCAGTTTTAGACAGCTCTATTGTAGCGATGCCGCAGTTGTCGGAAGAGCCATTGTTGATCTGGTCGGCTGTGATGGTAACTTTGCCTGTAACATCCAGGGCAACGGTGATGTTGCGTGTCAGCACTGCCGGAGCAATGTTTTCCAGTACCGTGACAGTGGCAGGGGCGGAAGCCGAGTTACCATACTGGTCGGTTACAGTCAGGGTCACCGTATTGGCTCCAGTCTGGCTGCAGTCAAAAGTAGTTTTATCGAGTGCAACCGTTGCGATACCGCAATTGTCAGAGGAGTTGTCGTTGATCTGCGCAGCAGTGATTGTCGCCTTTCCTTCGGCATCCAGCTGCACCGATAGATGACGGGTGCGTACGATTGGCGCTACATTGTCCAGCACTGTCACCGTAGCCGTGGCCGTGGATCGGTTGCCGCTCGCATCAGTCACCAGCAATGTAACTGTGTTTTCACCAATGTTGGTGCAATTGAACGTTGCTTTGTCCAGAGCCAGGGTAACCTCGCTGCACACATCCCGGCTACCACCGTCTATGTCTGCCGCCGTGATAGAGGCAGTGCCTGAGGCGTTCAGGTATACGGTGATGTTCTTGGCTACAGCGTTTGGTTTAACCTTGTCTTCCACCGTTACTTGAGCCGTCGCGGTAGCTGCGTTGCCGTTTACGTCTGTCACGGTCAGCACGACATCGTTTACACCTACATGGCTGCAGTCGAATGCGGTTCTTGACACAGTCACAGAGGCAATGCCGCAGTTATCGGCAGAGCCGTTGTTGAGGTCAGCAGCAGCTATGGTAGCATTGCCGTTGGCATCCAGCTGCACGGTAATGTTTTTGGTCAATACCACAGGGGCCGTGTTGTCTGCCACCGTTACGACCGCCGTCGCTGTCGACACATTGTTGTTTACATCTGTCACAGTAAGTGTGACAGTGTTTTCACCAATGTCTGAGCAGTCAAACATTGTCTTGTCAAGCGACATCGCTTTGATGCCACAAGTACCCGTGCTGCCGTTGCTTACGTCTGTTGCCGAAATGATAGCCTTGCCAGCAGCATCCAGCGTCACGGTAATGTTTTGTGCGATGGCTACAGGTGCCACATTGCCTACCACAGTTACAACCGCTATGGCAGAGGAGCTATTCCCACTTCCATCGGTTACGGTGAGTGTCACTGTGTTTTCGCCTGCATGCGAGCAATCAAATACAGTTTTATCCAGGCTTAGCAAGGCAATGGCACAGTTATCAGCAGAATCATCATTCACCTGTTCTGGTGTTAGCGTTGCTGTGCCATCCGCACGCAG
Organism: Pontibacter coccineus; assembly: GCF_030546575.1. Lineage (GTDB taxonomy): Bacteria > Bacteroidota > Bacteroidia > Cytophagales > Hymenobacteraceae > Pontibacter > Pontibacter coccineus. The sequence goes on along the minus strand of NZ_JAUOTN010000003.1, from coordinate 193,313 downwards.
GTATAGCGTCACATTCTTGGCGCGGGCTATTGGCGCAGTCGTGTCCACCACTTTTACTACAGCCGTAGCTGTTGCGACATTGCCCTGCATATCAGTTACAGTCAGGGTCACTTCGTTATCACCCAGGTCCTGGCAGCTGAAGCTTACTTTGTTCAGCGTCATGCCTGCGATACCGCAGTTGTCGAAAGAACCGTTGTTAATCTGATCGGCGGTAATGGTAGCTTTACCCGTAGCGTCCAGTTGTGCGGTGACGGTACGCGTAACTACAGTTGGCGCCACGTTATCCTCCACCCTTACAGTTGCCGTGGCCGTGGTGACGTTACCGCTCGCGTCTGTCACAGTCAGCACCACCTCATTTGCACCTATGTTGCTGCAATTGAAGCTATACTTGCTCAGGGTTATGGACGCGATGCCGCAGTTGTCTGAAGAGTTGTTGTCAATATCAGCAGCGGTTATAGTGGCCTTGCCGTCAGCACCTAGCACCACCCTGATGCCTTTAGCTGCCGCAACAGGCTTGGTAGTATCCACTACAGTTATAGTGGCTGTTGCAGTGGCTTCGTTGCCATTCACATCCGTCACGGTCAGGGTCACTACATTTGCTCCCACATTGGAGCAACCGAATTCTGCTAAGTCTACTTTATAGGAAGCAATGCCGCAGTTATCCGTAGAACCATCGTTTACATCAGATGCTACTATCCCTGCTTTACCGTTTGCACCTAACTCAACAGTGATATTCCTGGTCCTGACAACGGGTGCAGTGTCATCTTTTACGATCACCTGCTGGGTCTGCGAACTAGTGTTTCCTGCCGCATCCGTATAGGTCCAGGTAATGGTATAAGTGCCCTGCTCTGTATAAGAAAGGAGATCAGTGGTTTTGCCCGGAACAGTACCTGACACATTATCATTAGCGCTTGGCACTGCTGTAACAGTTGCCGCACACTGGCCTGTTATAATTGGCAGCGTGGCTATCGTTGGCACCGGCGCTTCTTTATCTGCCACCGTTATCACCTGCGTTGCAGTGGCTGTATTACCCGCCGCATCTGTCGCCGTCCAGGTGACAGTAGTGTTCCCTATTGGGAAAGCTGCCGGTGCATTGTTTGATAAGGTAAGACCACTACAGTTATCGGCTGTAGTTGGTGTACCCAATACTACTCCTGAAGCTGTATTTTTACCAGGGTCCGTATTTACCGTAACAGCTGCCGGCGCGGTGATGGTAGGCTTGATCGGGTCAATGACAGTCACTGTAGCCGTTGCATTCTGGCTATTGCCATTAGCGTCAGTTACGCTCAGTGTAACAGTCTTAGGACCAATATCCTCACAGGTAAAGCTGGTAATGTCTAAACTATACCCATCCGCCGGAATGGAGCAGTTGTCAGTAGAGCCGTTATCAATTTCGGCTGGTGTTATAGTTGCTTTACCGGTAGCATCCAGCTCTACAGTGAGGTCTTTGGTAACAACTGTTGGTTTTTGTGTATCGGTAACAGTTACATCAAAGCTGATAGTTGACGCGTTGCCAGCCGCATCTGTAGCTGTAAAAGTGTTCGTAGTTTTACCTATCGGGAACAATACGCCTGAAGAAAGGCCGGCTGTCTGCGTGATGGTAAGTGTGCCATTACTATGACTGAAATTTACGGCATTGATATAAAGCTTCTGGGCATTTAAGTCAGAAAGAATGGCTGACCCATCGAAATTACCTGCATGTTGAAAGCCAATTGCCCTACCTCCGTTTGAGAATTCTCTCACTGCTACGGCTGCTCCGTGTGGAGAAGTCATCAGCACCACCGGCTGATTGGAAGCGTAAGTTTTGGCATCGCCTACATTACTGCCTCCGACTGGCAAGGTAAAGGTTGCCGGAACACCCTGCAGCATAGGATGTGCGGAATGTGCGGATACTGTCGTGTAGGTAACTCCGTTGGAAATCCCCCCAGTTCTTTGAAGAACTACAATATCATGCATAAGGCTCATGCCATTTGCCTCAAAAGCTGACCATTCATTTGTGATATACGTCTTGCCTTTATTCATCACAAAATCAACAAGCGCATTCTGGCCGGAAACTGGCATTGCTGTTGAATATGTTGTCCCATTCAAATGAATTACTGCGTCAAAACCTGTTAGGGATGGATTTGTGCCATTATAACCGGTTTCGCTGGTAGCACTTAAAACAACATCAAGACCTGCAGCTGTCAGCGCATTTTTAAGACTAGTCGTATTAGTATTTATTTCATCCCAAATCAACAATACTTTTTTGCCTTCACTACTACAATTATCAGTGGCGGTAGGCATCGGATAGGTCACTACTGCACCACATTTGTCAGCATCATTGGTTTGCATGATTGGGGATACAGCTGCAAAAACAGGCTTTGTAGCATCTTTTATAATTACCTGCTGCGTCTGGGTGGAAGTCAGGCCCTCGCTATCGCTATAGGTCCAGGTGATGGTATAGGAGCCTTGCGTAGTATAGTGTACAGGATCTGCTGTAACACCAGTAATAACACCATCATTATCGTCGTTGGCTGTAGGAGCAGTTACCGTAACAGCGCATTCCGCTGTTATAGTTGGTAGCTCAGCTACTGCAGGGACCGGTGCTTTGTTAACGGCCACGATCGTTACATTGACAGTAGCGGTGTTTGAGACGTCGGTTCCGTTGCTTACACTATAGGAGAACGCATCTGTGCCAGCTACATTAGCCGCAGGGGTATAAGTATAGTTCCCGTTTGAATTGAGTACTATCGTACCTTTAGCCGGCGCGGTAACCAGGCTATAGCTTAAGGGCTTACCATCGGGGTCGCTACCAGCCAGTTTTCCGGAATACGCAACATTCTCGTATGTCTTTATATCACCCGCTGTAGACGCAACCCTGGCAGTTGCCAGGTCCATGTTCTTGAGTGTACCATGGTTTGCATTGCTTGTGGCGTCATAGGCGATTGTGCCGGTTGTTTCATCGAAGCGCCAATAACCTGCCAAACCGGCTTCATTGCCATTTAAGGTTGTAGCTCCAAGGGTTTTGATTTCTGCTGCGGTTAGCGCTCTTCCCCAAAGCGACACGTTATCAATCTGAGCATTGGCAAAGCCTCCATCGGCATTCATGTAGGTACCGATGCGAATAGGAGCGCTTGAGGCTGAAGAATTTAAATTAACAGTGCCAGATCCAACCAAGACCCCATCTGCGTAGATTTCCATCTTGCGCTGGCCACTAACATTGCGCCTGACAGTGGTCACCTGTACCCACTCTCCTACTTTGTAGGCTTCGGGTGTACTAATCCAGGTCCAGCCATAGCCATGCTTGTCGATTCCGTAGGTAAATTTTCCGTCAGCTGCCGTAAGCCAGAACTGCATATCCCCTCCACCTGAAGGCCGGTTGAAAAGGCCGGCAACTGCCATGCTATTTGCCTTAAACCATAACGAGACAGTAAACTCCGTTTCAGAATTAAACTGGTTCGAAGGCTGGGACGGAATTTCTACATAATCGTTCACGCCGTCGAACTGAAGCCCATTCAGGTATCCTGCTATTGGTTTATTTTGCGGTGAAGTAGTGTAAAGCACAGAAGGCAACGTGCCTGGCTGCCCGATGGATTCATCAATTATTTTAAAATAATATTTTCCTTCCTGAGCAGTTGCTGTCGGCTGAAGCACCCACTCAAACTCCTTCATAATGGATTCATTATTGAAGACTAATGCACCCTGTGGAGTGGAACTAGCTATCACCTGCCCGGCCCTGAAGTTCCCGCCAACACCTGGCGTTAATTGTTCGGTTGTTGCTGCCCCTCCCTGCACATCATCACTCGAAGCCAATACAAAATGTTCGCTGTTAATGTCAGTAGCAGAGATCGTGGTAAAAGGGCCGTCAGCACTTCTGGAATACCCGATTTGATTCTCTATCCGGCTCGTAAAAGAGTAGTCAAAGCCACTAGCAGCTTGTGAGGCGATCTTGATACGTAGCCGGAGTACCTCATCCGCAGAAATGATTTCAACCTCCTGGTTCTCTGCCCCCTTCCAGGTGGCGTTTGTTTCGGAACCGTCATCGTTCCTCCAACGCCAGTTGCCATGGCTTAACGAGGGCCCGGCAACTGCTTCGAAGAACAGGCAACTGAAGAAAAAAAACAGTAAAAGTTTTTTCATACTAACGTCAATTATATTGGTTGGAAAATTTGTTAAACCCTTGCATACAGCACCTTACAGTTAAACCCTGTAGATACATTTGCTCCGGTTTGATTTAAAACTTAAGCTGAAAGGATCTCTGTCCTCCTATAAAACCTGACAAGAAGCAACAGTACCGTTGCTGAAAAAATGGTGTATAAAAAATAGTGATAATCAATCGGGTCGATTTGGTTAGGATAAATATCTACTCGCTGCACACTGCTCCGTTCAGATTGATACCGGGCTCCAATAGCACCACTTGCCCGTATCAATCCGGATACTCCCCTGTTGTTGTTGATTACCAGGTCTTTTCTTGCTTCTATTGCTCTGAGCCTGCCGTTGTAGAAATGCTGCTTTGTAATAAAGAAGTCTGAAAACCAACCATCATTGCCCAGATTGATAAGGAAGGAAACCTGATCAGAAGCAAGCCTGTTTGTTAAAGCAGGTACAGCCGATTCGTTACAGAGCAATACACCAGCCTGACCCCATGGCGTTTTTATAGCCTGCTGCCTGGCCCCTTTTTTCACCACCTGCCCGCTGCCTGATAGGAAAGGGAGGATGATATTTCCATTATCGTTAAAAAGTGGCCTTTCGATAAGCGTGAGCAGTTCGTGCTTATCATGTCGGTCCAGTACCTCTCCTGTCGGGTTAAAGAAATAAGCAGAATTGAAGACTGCATTACTATTCTGAGCAACAGCAGTGCTCATCCCAAGCAGAAAATGAGCATTTTTGCCAGAAGTGGCTCTAGAGACTTCCTTTAGAAAGTCATCGTCCGCACTATAAGTCCAGGGGATGACGGTTTCAGACCATAGGATAAGGTCTGGGTTATCCACCACAGCCTCCCTGTTGAGCGATAGCAGCCCCTCTACCAATGCATTTCCATTATGTTCATTCCACACAGTTTCTGGTGGCAAAGAAGCCAGGATAAGCGCTGTACTTATTTTGGGATGGCGAGTCGTAGCAGCCTGTTGTGAGATATTATAATAAAGCCATACGCCGGCTATAAACTGAGTCACAAGTATTAAGACTGGCAACAGTAGCCACCTCCGTGCTTCGGAATGAATGGCGTGACTGAAAGTATAATTTACCAGAACCAGCAGAAAGGAGAGCATGTAAATACTACCTGCAGCTGCAGGCTGCGCCATGAATAAGCTCCCGGCCTGAGAGATGCCGATGCTATAGCTCAACCACGGCATACCGGCGAAGATTGTAGCACGCATCCACTCAAAAATTACCCAAAAAGAAGCCATTAAAAAGGCATTGAAGCATACAGCAACGAAAGAAGTGTTTGCAAACCTGGCTTTAGCAAATGCCGCAAACTGCAAAGCATATAAACTACTGATAGCTAACACCGAAAGCAGCCAGCAACCTATACCTAGTGTTAAGCTGCTTTGCGCATACCGGGCAATGGCAGGTATCATCCAGTAGTTTAGTATACCTGCAGACACAGCCCCAAAAATAGCCCCTATATAAACTGCCTGGCGAACCTGAACTACGTTGAATATTGAAAGAAATAGAAAGATCAGCGCAAACCAGGCAATGACAAAATTTACAAGTATCAAAGAGATGCTTGTAAGAATTGCAGAAATAATTACAGCGGTGTAACTATAATTGACAGAAAAGATGCGCAGCTGTTGTATGAGCATTGGCTTATATTGAAGACCACAAGATGCCGGAGCCCTGCCTCACATTTCTAACAAGGAATAAGCTCCATAGGGGCAATGCTTCTGCAGGCAGCTTATTCGTGTATTTCGCTTTGAACCCTGGTCTAATCAGGCAAAAGGAGTTAATATCCATAAATGCCAGAGACTGAACTAGTAGATGCTCCCCAGCAAAAAATGCGGCAAATCGTTTCACAAAATGGGTGTAAAGGTTCGGCTATAAGTTCTGTTTATAGAAAAGGTAGTTGAGTAAGTATAATTAGTTTTCTATAGCCAAGCAGGTGGTACCGGGTCGTAAATTCAGGTAATTACAGGTGGCGTCGTTTTAACCGTGCTTCACTGCGCTCCCCTTCTGCATTGTATCACTTAGCTAGAATCCTTTAAAGATGTGCTTCGCATCTAATTAGAAGAAGCTTATAATTTTGATGCAATATACAAGCTGTTATAACAACCATTCAACGAGCTGCGGGCTCATTTGTCCTGTATTAAAAACGGAGACAAAATAGAAAGTAATAACCCCTGAATTGACACATCTCTATTCTGATTTAAATCCTGGAATAGTTTTATCCCATTTTAGATCTGAGTAACGGAAAGTAAATCAGTCACCAAAAAATTAAAATTGGCTTATAAAAATAGCTACATGCTATCCTTTAAGTAATCCAGAGACGGTGAAGAAGGGCACTAACCAATAGTATGCAGGATGTAAGGCTTGGCTATACCTTGTTATGTTGCACAGTGTTTGCAAGTGAGAAGTGCAAACCTAGTAGTGGGGTGCAATCAAAATAATGCATACTTCTTTATACTGTAAGAAATAAAATTGCGGCATTTAAGGAATTGCTATTTGACTCTAAACATCTTTAGAGGCGGCTAAATAGGCCTTAGGGCTAAGCCCCTCTATTTTATTAAATGCTTTATAAAACGCACTCCTGGAGGCAAATCCTGCACTAAGAGCCAAAGATTCTATGGTAAAATTCTGCAGGGATTCCTCCTTCTCTAATTGAGTCTTCAGATAAGTAATGCGGTAATGATTTAAAAATTCTGTAAAGCTTTTCCTATGGTACATATTCAATGCCATAGAAAGCCTGTATGTGGGAATACTTAAACGCTCGGCCAGTCCCTGCACTTTCAATGTCTTTTCCCGAAAGCATTCTGTTTCCTGTAGAAACTTCTCTAATTTCTCCAGAATGCCCGCTGCCTCCTGTACGTGCATTTGACTATTGTTCTGCTTTATAATGCGGGATAATGTTTCCGGCTTTATATCTAGAAAGGAGGCCACAATATCGAGCGGAAGGCGGTCGATGTAGCCGGGTTTTGATTTGATGAAATGCAGGTAACGCTCTTCTGCATTGCCAATACGAACGACATGTGACCGCTCCTGGGCATCCCGGTAATAGCTTTCGTATACCTGGCGAATGATGAAGTTCATCTCAAAATAGCGGGCATACCAGCCTTGGAGAACATCCGTGTGCACACCCACCAGCTGAGTCGGCTTCACGGCCATAATAGCCTCCCGGGAAGGCTGCTGCCCATACAGCCCCGAAAGTGAGCTGACGTATTCATTTTCCACTGAGATGTAGGTGGTAATCCGTTTCTGACGGTGTTGCGAATACGCCATCAGGGCGCCTTCCCGGATGAAATACATGTGAAAGCATCTCTCCCCCTGGTAAAGCAGGTGCTCCCCCTCCTCAAGGCGCAAGGTGACGGTGTGCTTGTAAAACTCTTCCCGCAGGTTGTAGGAAATCGGATGCAAGGCCTCGAGCATCTTCAGAACATGGGCAATGTCATCGGCTTTGGCGGGCAGGTATTCAGTGCAACTTTGACTCATAGGGTGACACCTCTGAATAGACTTTGGGACAACATAGACAGTAAATGTACTGTCACAAGTTATTTCCGGTCAGTAAAGTTAGCCCAAATTCCCACTTTCTATATAGAAAATTTGCACTATTAATCCATCCCTGCTGTGCCTCCCGCCATGCGGTGCCGGTGCATAAAGCGGATCCGCTGCTCCCTTGGCTTGTTTTGGCCACCTGCCGAGACGGGGATACGGTCGGTGATATAGCCAGAATCAACCTCCAGCATATCATTCATGCTGCTTTAAACGACGACATGCTGGCTACCGAGATCATCTCCGAGGCAGGTGAAAAAATTGGCCGGGGCATTGCTGCCATTATGAACCTGTTTAATCCTGAGTTGATTATTTTGGGAGGATCATTGGCAGAAACAGATGCCTATATCAGGCTTCCAATCAAAGCCGCGATTAATAAATATTCCTTGAGCCTTGTCAGCACCGACACGGAACTCCGGATGTCCAGTCTCGGCAGAAAAGCAGGCGTCATAGGGGCCTGTCTCCTGGCAAGAGATAAAATATTGTCCATACGTGCCCGAATCACTTTGGATCCCCACAACCTTTAGTTTGCTGCTGCGCCAGGGTGATGTTCCGACGCAACAGCACTGGCCAGCAGCCCTTGTAAGCAGAACAGGTGCGGGAGGCGCAGGCGCCCAACACCCCGCTTGCCTGCAAACGCCCTTAAGAGGCAGATCCAATGTCATGCCCTCCCCTTTCCATTCAGGAGCTTAGTGATATCCTCTGAGCGATAGTAGTGCGTGCCTCCGACTTTGACAGAGGGCAGCGTACCTTCCACCCGTAGCTTCTGCAGCGTGGAGGGAGAGACCTGCAGCATGCGCCGCACTTCGGCGGACTTGAGCACCTTCTTCGGTGCCTCAGACTGCTGCTTTCCGATCAGTTTTACCAAGTCCTCCAGCAGCTGCCGGTGGGCTTGAAGCAGGTCTTGCTTGGTGATGATTTCTATAGGCATAGTTTTACTTGTTTAGGTTAAAGGTGAAAGATACCCTGCTATCTTCCTTCCTTTTCACAACGTGAACCTTACTAGTGAAAAAACTTTATTAGCCAAAAGCCAGGAGAACACACCCCAACGGGGTTGAAGATTTCATCATTTTAATCTGAATCAAGCTGGTTCCTACGCTTTGCAGAAGCTTGTAACTCAACTTACGCCCAAGGCAGATACATGTAAAACCTATCCTTCATTGACTGAGAGGGCATAGCTATCAACAGAAGCCGAAAGAGCGATAGCTTTCCTTTAGATCCCATGCTCAAAGCCATTCCGAAGGCAAGATCCAACGTCACTTGGTTTGGCGCAAAGGTAGCCTTGCGGCCCGGACACAGGTACGCTGCGCCAAGGTCGTCCAAACAAAATGGGTATCCCTGACGGGAGTCCTCCGCATTTTCTTTGGTTCCACCTTGCCTTTAGTCCGGCTCCGAAGGCGAGTGGGGCCCCATAATCAATTTCCTCACACCTTAAAGACAAGAGATTATGGAAAAGACCGTTCAAACCACCGCCTTTACCAGAGCAGCCGAGATCCGGCTCTCCTACCGCAACAGAGTAAAACCCTCCGAAAGACCCCAAGTCACTTGCTCCAATGACAGCTACCAAGTGCTTAAACAGAGTTGGGACACGGGCAAAATGGAATTCGTCGAGCAGTTCAAAGTGCTACTCCTGAGCCGGGCAAACCGGGTGCTGGGCATTTATGAAGTCTCTACTGGCGGGGTGGCCGGCACCGTCGCCGACCCCAAGCTCATCTTCGCGGCCGCCCTCAAGGCCTGCGCCTCCGGCATCATCCTCTCGCATAACCACCCCTCGGGCAACCTCAACCCCAGTACAGCGGACCTGCAACTGACCAAAAAGATCAGGCAGGGCGGAGAATTGCTTGACATCGCCGTCCTTGACCACATCATCCTCACCAGCGAGGGATACTATTCCCTGGCAGACGAGGGGCTCCTGTAGCCCCTTTTTCTTTTGCAGGGGCAGTGAACGGCCCCTGCTTTCCCTCCATTTGTTTTCATCAATTAAAATTCAAGCTTATGAACGCCTATCAGAAATTCAACCACCTGGCCGAGCAGGTGACAAACGAGATCATTGCTGAACTACAGCAGGGAAAAGCCATCTGGCAAAAGCCCTGGAGTTCGTACGGACTCCCCAAAAACTACGCCTCCGGCCGCCCCTACGAGGGCTTCAACGCCTTCTACCTGAACTATGTCACTGAGAAAAACAATTACACGGCGCCCTACTTTCTCACGTTTAAGCAGGCCCAGGAAATGGATGGCCGCGTCCGGAAAGGCCAGAAAGGCACCCCCATCGTCTACTGGAAGATCTTTGAGGCAAAAGAACAGGATCAGCGCGTAAACCAGACAGACGAGGGGAAAGACCATCCCTGCAGCAGGTTTGTCCCCTTCCTCTGGACCGTGTTCAACATAGACCAAGTGGAGGGCGTGGACTTCCACCTGCCCAACGTGCCCGAACGGTCCGGGCAACAGCTACTCGAAGCCTGCCAGCACGTGGTGGACAGCTTCCCCCAGCCTAGCCCTAAGGTCCTGCACGGCGGCACGCAGGCTTACTACGCGCCAGTCAGGGACATTGTGCAGATGCCGGACCGTAGACGCTTCATCACTCCTGAGGCCTACTATGCCACGCTCTTCCACGAGCTGATCCACGCCACGGGCCACCCCGCCAGGTTGAATCGCTTTACCCCAGACGAGGCCCCCGCCCGCTTCGGGGACGAAGCCTACAGCAAAGAGGAACTGGTGGCTGAGATGGGCGCTAGCTTCCTCTGCGCCTTCACCGGAATAGAGGAGGCCGTGTTCCAGAACTCTGTGGCCTACCTGCAGGGCTGGGTCAGTCGGCTCCGGGAGGACAAGACCATGCTCATCTACGCCGGCACCAGGGCCTTAAAAGCAGCCAGCTATATATTGGACCTGAAAGCCGAATCAGACAAAGGAGCATCACTTGCAGCTAAGCAGGCTGCTTAGGGAAAGCGAAGGGCTGTCTGTTAAAACGGATGGCCCTTTTCTTTCATACTTATTCGGCTCAAATAAACGATATCAATGAGCCGAATAACGACTTTAACCGGCTCATCTCAACTTAAATGCGCCTGCATAAATTTCCCCCAACTGTGTATCGCCTTGTGAAAAAATTTTGTGCTCCTCCTCGACCTTTAAAAGGAGTCAACGACACGAAAGGCACTCTCAGAATGCCGCTCTCAAATGCACAGCTGCTACACAACGGAAGTGTCTTAACACCTGCTAAAGAAAAGAAACGATGAACATTCAACAGATCAACAACGAAATCGCCATCACCGATTTTCTATCGAACCAAGGCATACAGCCAGCCTGCAAGCGGGGCTGTGACTGGTGGTACATCTCCCCGGTGCGGATGGCCGAGCGCACCCCTTCCTTCAAGGTTAACACGCGCCTGAACCGCTGGTACGACCACGGCAGCGGGGAGGGCGGCAAAATCTTCGACCTGGCCATGCGCCTGCACCGCACTGCTACCATCCAGGAGGTCATCCAGCTCCTCTCCGAGCAGGCTATAGCTTCAGGGGCAACAGCTGCCCTCAACATACAACCAGCAGGGAAACAAGTTAAGGTAGAAAATCCGGCTGTCTCTCCAGCACCCTTCACCGGTATCAAAATACTGGAGGCCAAGCCCTTGGAGGACAATACCCAGCTGACAAACTACCTGCAGCAGCGCGGCATCAGCCTGCAAACGGCTGCCCCCTTTTGCCAAGCGGTCAGCTTCTCCATCGGCACCAAGAAATATCAGGCGATTGGGTTTCAAAATCGCTCGGGCGGTTACGAGCTGCGCAATAGCTGGTTCAAGGGCTCCTCCTCCCCCAAGGACATCACCTACATCCCTGGCGGCGCGGGCACCGTCTGCCTGCTGGAGGGTTTCATGGATTTTCTCTCCCTCCTCGAACTTCGACCACGCCTCTCAACTAGCTCCAGCTTCCTGGTTCTCAACTCCCTTGCACAGCTAGGCAAGAGCTTGGACATACTCGGCCGGCACCGGCGGGTACTCCTCTTCCTGGACCATGATCAGGCAGGTAGGATGGCAAGTGAGCGGCTGCTCCAGTCAGTGCCGAACTGCCGGGACCTCTCCTCCCTCTACCAAAACTACAAGGATGTGAACGAGCTGTTGGTGGCAAGGCCGCATCAGGCAAAACGGCTGCTACAAGGATTTGGCACTTGGAAAGGAGCTAAGAGGAAGGGGCTTTAAGCGCAGGGAGCAAGTTTGTGCTTTGTCATGTAGGGAGCCAAACTTTCCACATAACATATTCAAATATCAATACAATTTTAAACACAGCGAACATCCAAATTCCCTGCTCTCCGAGCTTCCTGGTGTCTATTATAATATAATTTATTTCTTTTATGTACTTAACTCAAGCATAAAACGAGAAAAATGAACTCTTCTGCTCCGTAGTCAATTTCCTAAATTAGGATTAAAGCCTTCCTTACCAAAATCTAGGAGGGTGATAGTAGGGCATGATTAAACCAAGACTCATTGACTTCTTATAAATCTACCTTAAGTGTAAAAAGACTGTACCATAACTGAACTATGAAGGCTACTACTTGACTAGTAGTCCTGATACTGCTTTTTACATGCATCAAGTGTTTGTCGAATCTTCTGTTTTAGTGTTTCTGGCGCGATCACCCTCACTTCCTTCCCGAAGCTTAGTATAGTGGCTTCCAGCTCATAATTAAGCACAACTTTCAGCTTTATCCTAACTTCTTTGTCATCATCAATCAGAAGTTCTTGGGAGCTATGTAAATATTGCGTTTTCACATAGTTGCCGTCATAAGGCGAGAAGGAAAGCACAACCTCCTCCACCTGGCCCTCTTCCTGAGAAATACCTATGGCATTCTTGAAGTACAATTCAGGCTTGAAGTCTGCTTTCTCCATGTAAGGTACCTTCAGCGCACTTTCAAGATTGTGTATGCGGTCCAAGGCAAACTTTCTCAGGCTATCTGTCTCGTGCTGTAACCCAACTAAATACCACCTATTACGATACTCTTTGAGCAGGTAAGGACTGATAGTGCGGTTCTTTGGGTGTACATCCTCAAACTTTCTATAAGAGAGCCTAATTGGGTATCTGTTTCTGATTGCTTCAATGAGTACATCAAGATATTCGTTTCCTTTAACATATGGAGCCTTCTCAAAATCAATAAACCCCGAATTTGCTCCAAGTTGGCGAGAACTAACTTGCTGGACCAGGTTAATTACCTTGTTCACGGTGGATGCGAACTCACTGAAAAGAGCCATGTGCTTGTACTGCCCAAGAGTGGCTGCTGCCGTAGCAAGTGCGTTCAGCTCTACCTCACTTAAAGGAAGGTTTTCAATAGTATACTCCGGATCAGTGTAATAATAGCCATTCTCTTTTTTGCTATAGGCTATTGGGGCATTATAGTTAAGCTGTGAGCAGTGACGCATCAGGTAGATGTCGCCATCAAGCGTCCTCTGACTTATCGTGATGTCTTTTGCTTCGCTAATTTTGTCTATCAGTTCCTTCTTGGACCAATACTTTCTACCCTTGCTTCTCAGGCACTCATTGATGAGCCGCAAGCGCACGATCGCATGCTTAGATTTCGGCATAAGCAGATATTTTTCAACAAGTTAAATATTTTTAGAAGAACGCAAAAAGATTGCGTTCACCTGCAATAGCTTTGTTATAAACCAAAGAAAATTATATGGCAAGCAACCCAAAATTCCAGGTGTTCAAGAGCACCTCCAACAATCAGTACTACTATAGCCTTCGCTCCCGGAACGGGGAAATCATCCTTAATGGAGAAGGCTATACAACAAAGCAGTCTTGCTTGAATGGCATTGCGGCTGTCAGAGCAAACGCACCCTATGATACCCGTTATGACAGAAGAGACAGCTGGAACAATTATACCTTTAACCTCAAAGCCAGCAATGGCGAGATCATTGGGAGAAGCGAGAACTACACAACGCGTTCAGCGCGCGAGGGAGGCATCGAGGCCGTTAAAAGAGACGCTCCGGGCGCCCCTATTGAAGACATCTCATAAACATCTTGTGAGGTTAACCTGCAATGCCACCTTGTGAAGCCATAGGCTTCACAAGGTGGCATTGCAGTATTGAATGTAAAGGGAGTGCCCGTTCTGTGCCATTGTTTCTTCTGATGATAAAGCATTTGTCTACCTTCTCCGTTATCATATACTGCTGCCGGGGGCTACTATTGGCGGATCCGGCATAAAGTCTTCCGGTTCCGCTGCTACTGTTAGACACGAGGCGCTCTTTGCGCTTTTCTCCACTGCTCACACCGCCAGCCACATGTCCTTTGCCCCTGCCTTACTCTCACTACTTTCCTTTTCCGGCCGAACTTGTGTTCTCATCTGCACCGTATGCCCAATTTCATCATAAAGCGGGAGTAGATGACAACCTACAACCACTAACGCCTCAGAAGCTTGCCCCCTCCTGCGGCAGGGAAACACGCTGCGGTCTGGTGCAGCGAGCAAGATGTATTTTTGCATGCAAAAAGCCTTCCACGGGTGTCGGGCCCTGAGGAGCTTACCTCGGAACTCGGCGCTTCTCTTTTTTAGGTTGGCAAAGGAGCAGCAGGATATACAGCCTGCCCAAACAGCGACAAACCTTCTTGGCCTGCACCCTACTGCACAGGCACCTCCTTTCCATTCTTGTCAGGATAATGGTTTTTCCAGTGCCTCTTCAGCCCGCCGGTCCTGCCGTGCGCCTCCACAGGCGTGAGCATGTCCACGCTTGAGTGTGGGCGCTTATAATTGTAGATGCTCACTGCCGTGGCCACGGCTAGTTGGGCCGCCGCGAAGCCGGGGTACACCGTCTCCAGGAGCTCCTGCTTGAGGACGCCATTCACCCGCTCGGCCAGCGCATTCTCCAGCGGGTCGCCGCTTTGAGTCATGGAGATGGCGATGCGCCGCTCCTGCAGCAGCCTAACATACCCTTGGCTGCAGTACTGGATAACCCTATCAGAGTGATGGATCAGATAGCCTTGCATGGGGCAGTTGGGAAGGGCCATCTCCAAAGCCCGGATGCATCCCCCGGCGGCAAGATCTCCGCTTAGGTAAAAACCGACGATCTTGCGGCTGTAGGCATCGGTGACCAGGCTCAGATAGGCAAAGTCTTCCTCCAGGTGAATATAGGTGATGTTACTTACCCAAAGCTGCCCGGCTGCCTTGGGCACAAACCCGACAGTCAGGTTCTCGTATTTGCGCAGCCAGTGATTAGAGAAAGTAGTTTGAGGCTTGGAGCGCCTTCGCTTCCTGACTAGCAGATCGCGCCCACGCAAGAGTTCGGAAAAGGCGTCTCGACCTATTGCAATGCCATGAGCATCCATAAAATGTGACATCATCACCAGCAGTTTGCGCGCGCCCAGTCGCTTCTAAGAGCTACGTATTCGCAGTGCCTCCTGCACCAGCAAGTCCTCTTGCAGCGCTTGCTGCTGCCTTGTTTTGAGATGTTGGTAATACGCCTAGCTACTGTAACCAAACAAGCGGCAAAGCACTCCAACTACTTGGAAGGGCGTTCTTTGCTCCACTCTCAGGATTGCTTGGTACCAGACTTTTTTAAGATGGTAGAGCCGAGCTCCTCCTCGGCTATCTTGATCACTTCCAAAAGCACCTCCTTTTCAAGCCTTGTCTTGCGCAGCTCGGCCTGGAGTTCCTTCACGTCAGTGGGAAGGGGGGCATCTCTTTGCAAATCCAGAGAGAGCTTGAAGCTCTTGAATTTTGGTGGACTCTTCATCTGGCCTTGGTGTTTGAGAGCCCAACGGCGGATCTGGTAAAAGTTGACGCCGTGTTTCTCCCCCAGTCTACGGTAACTCCGCCCGCCCAGGAGGTACTCGGCTACAATACGTTCTCTTAATTTTCTTTCCTGCATTTTTGTCGACTTTGTGTCAACCTATTCAAGACAAGACAAATATCGGATCCCTTGAACTGGTAGACAATACCACTGAATTCCCATAGAATATCCTTTCCTGCCTTGGCATGTAGAGGCGCGTGAGCATTATTAAATTATTATTAAATAAAGAACATAATGAAGTATAATAAGTAATTAATATATTTAATGGTTAGTCTTCCCCAGTTATAATCCTTTCACTAATATGAGAAAACAAGCAAAAAACTTTCTGCTGCTGCTCCTGATGCCATTGCTCTGTTCCTGCCCGGGCAGCGTAGATCCTATGCCTGAATCAGCTTACGCTCCCATTCTGATGAGCCGGCAGCAGCTCGAGTCCTCCATTCTAAAGAAGGAGCCACGGACGATCTCGAACCCTGGTAAAATTTACCGCTACGGCAGCTATATACTTATAAACGAGCAGTACAAAGGCGTGCACATCATCAACAACCAAAATCCGAAGGCGCCTGTGAATATGGCCTTTATTCAGGTGCCGGGCTGCGTGGATATGGCCGTGAAAGATGACATGCTGTATGTGGATAATGCCGTAGACCTTGTTGCCATAAAATTAAGCGGGATGGAGACTATTCAGGTTGCCAAGCGTGTGCGCGATGCGCTGCCAAGCCTGTTGCCACCAGATAACCTGGAAGTATACTATAACAGGGCAGGCGCTCCAGAAGACGCCATTATTGTAGGTTGGGAACTTAAAAAGCCGGAATAACATGAAAAGACTTCTACATATCGCTTCTTCCGTTCTGGTTTGCATGGCAGCCATTTCCTGCACCAGCGATAACGCTGCCTCGCCCTCGGCGAATGGCGCACACGGCCAGGGTGGTTCTATGGCCAGGTTTGCCATCAGCGGAAATCATTTGTATACGGTAGATCACTCAAGCCTGAATATTTTCGATATTAGCACACCCGAAGACCCACAGCAGGGGCAGTCGCTCCCGATAGGGTTTGGCATCGAAACGATCTTTCCTTTTGAGGATATGCTTTTCATTGGCACCCAAACAGGCATGCACATTTTTAGCGTCAAAAACCCGGCGTTTCCCCAGCATATCTCGCAGTATCAGCACGTGGTGAGCTGCGACCCCGTGGTGACAGACGGGCGCTACGCCTACGTTACCCTTAGCACCGGCACTGCCTGCAGGTTGGCCATAAATGAGCTGCAGGTGATTGATCTGCAAAACATAAACGATCCGACACTCCTGAAGCAGTACAGCATGACGAACCCGAAAGGTTTAGGTATAGCCAACACCAGGCTATTTGTATGCGACGAAGGGCTGAAAGTATACAATGCTACCGATGTAATGAACCTGGAGCTGGAGCAACACTTCCGGATAAACGCTTTTGATGTGATACCGGATAACGGCAGACTGCTGGTTATAGGCAGTGATGGCCTTTACCAGTACCAGTATGAGGATGAGAAACTGGTGTTGCTGAGCACTATTTCAATCAAGCCGGCTATCTAGCCCAAAACAATCTCTTATGATGCTAAAAAGGGTTGCTGTTGTCGTTAAACTTCTTTTTTTCTCTTCTCTGCTACAGGGCAACGCACAGGCTTTAGAGGCTGCTTCTGATAAAACCATAAGTATAAAATTCAGTCCGCAGCATTTGCTCATTAACGGCTTGCACCTGTACCTGGAGCGCATTCCGGAGCAAGGGAGCAGGCATGGCTTTGTTTTCTCACCACGGGCTTATAATGGTAAAGCGAAAACCGTGGATCTTTTTGCGGGGCGTAATTGGGAAGACAGCGAGGATGACCGTGTGTTAGGTTATGGTGCAGAGGTGCAGCACAAAATCTACATAAATAACTACACCAGCCCAGATAAAAGCAGGGTGTACTTGGCCTATGGCGTTAATTACCACCATTTTAATTTAGAGTTCAAAAGAGAGGGCTGGGTTAAAGAAATGGACCCGGAGGGTTTGGAGGTATACAAATACCGCCTCCGGCCTTTTAACGAGAAGATCAACCGCATAGGAGGGGTGGCTTTGTTTGGCCTGCAGGTTCCTGCATTGGATGGCCACCTCCTGTTCGATTTTTACTCCGGGGCAGGCATCAAAAACAGCTCTATCCAAACTGATTATTCCCATGAGCGCTACAACAGAAATGCTATGGACTATGGCTATTCCGGCTTGCATTTGCTGCTCGGGATAATGATCGGGGCGGCTTTCTAAACTTTTTCGTGAAGCTTGTCATGCGTTGTGATGATATTCTCAACCTCCGAGCTGGCCTTCGCTTCCTTCAGCACAATGGCGTTGATGAGGATGCCCTGGTTAGGGAGTGTCCGTGCCAGTTACTTGAGCTCGGCCAAAGCAACGGCCGCCTTGCTCTCTTGCTTTAGGACAGCGACAGACTCAATTTGATCCTGTGGCGGAGGGAGGGGTGGTAAACTGTTATAGGGTTTGCCGGTCTCTAATTTCATATGCCTGATACAATATGAGACAAAAGCAGAATTTTTGGTACATGAATCATAGTATATATACCACAATGGTACACGTTCTTCACTTCATGTCCCAACTTAGTACACGAGCAGTGTACAGTCTGAAGGCAAGTGCCGCGAGGCCTGCATTACAAGGAGCATATCCTTTACTATTTCTTTATCATCACCAACATCTGATTAAAATAACACCCTTTTCCACTCGATCAGACACACCGTATCAACGGTGAAGGAAAGTGCCGCTAAGTTTTACCTTTACAGTAAATTTAGTGCCTGCTCTCCGTCTGGACAAGCCCCTACCCTTGCCCAGAGGCTGAGGAGGTGCATCTCCAATGAACTAACAAAGTGACCTTATTTCACGCTTTCCTCTTGAGCCTGTCCCGGAGCTGCTGCATGTCATTGCTAACCTTCTGGTCCAAGATTTTAGCGTAGTGCTGGGTGGTCTTCAGGTTGCGGTGCCCCAGCATCCGGCTGACCGTCTCGATCGATATCCTGTTGGAGAGGGTGACGATGGTAACGAAGGCGTGGAAGGTGAGCGTCTTGCAGATGCCGCACTCGTCGGTTCCTTGAGGTAGGCGTTCATCTTCTGGTTGCTTAACACCCGCAGTACCCGGTCCTGGTTCAGACACTGCGGGTTTTCGTTATATCTTTCTAGAATGGTCAAACACAATTTGTTTAGGGGATTATAAGCAATTTCATGCGAAACAAACTCAAAGTGCATCTATTCAGTCGCATACTTCCTCTTTGGGGGTTAACAGTATTTTATCCAAGATCATTTATGGATCACTTATAGATCACTTATAGATCATTTATGGATCATTTATTCATTATTTCTTTGATTATGATCTATAAAGTACCTAGTACCTTTCAACACACCTTCTGTGTATAGAATTTTGGAATCAACAAGTTCAGCCAACTTCCTTTTTACTTTATTTCTATTTATTTCCGGCCCTATGCGCTCATTTATATCTCCGATGGAACTCCCAGGATATGTTTCCAAATCCATCAAGATAAGTTCCTGAAGCCTGTGCGGCTCAATCTTTTTAAGGTCTGTTTTGCCTTTGAAATCTATTTGTCTAAGCAACTCAGGGTTGACATGATATTCAGTTCCTTTTGTTTTGCCCTTACTATGGATTATCTCGTGCTTCAAGAGCTTCCCCAACCAATAAGCTAACCCATCACTATTTCTCACATTAAGCTTCTTGCTCAGCTCTATAGCTGTCATAGTACCGTGTTGTGCAATCAAACCCAGTGTAATTATCTCCTTTTGATTAAGGCCATAGTCATCATTGGCTCGCGACATAAGCTTAGCCACCTCAGTACTGATGATATTCTTCATAACCGTTACTACTACTCGATCATCCCATTCCTCTACTATTGGCTCGGGCTTACCATGAAGTAGTAACACTTCGTATACCTTGTCATAACCGCTACCTTCCTTCTCCATTAGCATCAAGTCATAGAACACTTTGGCCAGGTGCGTATTGCGGTGAATAGATTTGCTAATGATGTTGGAGGGGGTAACACCTAAAGGAAGCAGCCCAGGTGAATGAATTTCTAGGCGGTCGTGGTAAAGATTAATGAAAATATCACCACGCATAGTATAAACCCGGTGTACTAAAGCATTTGCTATCAGCTCTCTGATCACTACCTGATTATAGTTGGGAATAGTCCTCCGGAATATTCCATCGGCAATCTCTATTGATTCTCCCCAATCAGGTATACCTGTAATTATTTCATTAAGAAGTTCCTTCGGGTTAAGCGTGTAATCGTCCCAAACTCGCTTGTTCACTTTAACACCGTTTTCATCATATTTAATGAACTGCACAGCAGGCGAATAGTGCATTAAGGCTCTGTCTTTGCGCTGGCCTATCCAAAGCACACCTAAATTTGTCAGGTAATCACCGCTAGTGAAGAAGTAGTACTCTAACATCTCATCCTGAGACATTTCCTTAACGAAGCCGCTTACACGCTCTGAATTCCGCACATCACTTAAAAAATTACCTAGCTTAGCACCATCAGCTTGGCTTATGTGTACTTTTCTTGCCACCTTTTCCTCCCATACAAACGCTTGCTTTTCAGCAGCCACACGAATCATTTCATCAGGCATCAAAGGTTTACACTCATCGGCTATACGCATATAGTATTTACCATCGGACGTGGAGGCAATAGTCTGAGTACTTCTGTATATTTTAACCTCGATAAACTCTCCACCATTAGGTGCAGTCTGTATGGTCGCACTAATACCTACATTTATGGTTCGCTGGGGAATTACCTGGTTGATTTTCTCTACAATAGATTTTTTGATCCTTTGATCAGCAGGAGGCATATCGGAGTCGTCTTCGACTCCGATATATATCGTCCCACCTTTGCCATTGGCAAAACAAACACAATCCTTCGCCAGCTCAGCCCAATCTGTAGTATTACCCTGTACCAACCTCAGCGATTTTTTATCGAATTCACTATCTTCTAACATAACGATTTAGTCTCTTTTACTTTTACCCATACTGGTGGGCTGATGACGGTAGACACTCCCCTTACCATGGCATCGGGTTACTGCGGAAATACGTAGCGCACCCCAAAGACAGGGAATTCGAGTAATGCTTGGCGCATCACTTTCTGCTTTGGCTTGTCAAAGCCCTGCCACGTAGAACTTGTGGATGGATTCTAACACCTCCGACGCACTGATGCCAAACTCATGGGTCAAATCCTTCATCATCCAGGGCGCATCACCTCTCACCGTGATGGCAAGCAGTATGACTATGTCTTACGGCCGCATGCCACCGTGTTTTCTCATGATATTTAATTCTCAATTCGCGAATTGCAAATCAAGAGCCAAAGCTGAAAGTAAGAATTTTATAGTCGGGCTGGTTGCTAAAACGGCACCTTCTGTCAACTATAGCTTTAGTTTCTCCCGGAGCCGTTGCATATCGTCGCTCACCTTCTGGTCCAGGATCTTGGCGTAGTGCTGGGTGGTCTTCAGGTTGCGGTGCCCCAGCATCCGGCTCACCGTCTCGATGGGCACGCCGTTGCTCAGGGTGACGGTGGTAGCGAAGGTGTGGCGGGCAATGTGGAAGGTGAGCGTCTTGCGGATGCCGCACACGTCGGCGATCTCCTTGAGGTAGGCGTTCATCTTCTGGTTGCTCAGCACCGGCAGTACCTTGTCCTGGTAGAGGCACTGCGGATGGTCCTGATATTTTTCCAGAATCTCCAGGGCCACCGGCAGGAGCGGGATGCGGGAGGGCGTCTCGGTCTTCTGGCGCCTGGTGAAGACCCACCTTTGCCCGTCCATCCCCTCCCCGATCTCCGAGCGCCTGAGCTGCTGCACGTCCACGTAGGCAAGGCCGGTGTAGCAGCTGAAGAGGAACACGTCCCGCACCTGGCCCAGCCGGTCGGTGGCGAACTCCTTTTCGGCCATCCGCTGCAGCTCAGCCTGGGTGAGGCACTCGCGCACCACCTCCCGCTTGCTCATCTTGTAACCCAGGAAGGGGTCGCGCTCCAGCCAGCCGTTCTTCAGGCACAGGTGAATGACCTTCTTGAAGTTGGCCAGGTACTTCATGGTGGTGTTGTGGGCGCAGCCCCGCACGGTCTTGAACCAGAACTCGTAGTCGGTGATGAAGCCGTAGGAGAGCTTCCTGACGTCGATGTCCTCCGCCCCGTGCTTCCAGCGGATAAAGTCCCGCGTGTGCTGCAGGGAGGTGGCGTAGCGCTCCAGGGTGCCCGCGGCGTAGTCCTTGCCCACCAGCTGGGCCATCTGCCCGTTGTGCATGCGGAATACCTCCAGCAGCAGCACGGGCTTCTCCTCCACTCCCATCCACTTCTCCTTGAACGCCTCCACGGTGACGGGCCTGCTCTCCTCCAGCAGCTCCCGGTGATGGCCGTATGCCTTAGTCCTGAGGGTGTCTAGGTAGGCATTCACGCTCCGGGCCTCGGCCGAGCTGCCCTTCACTTTGCCCGCCTCCACAGACCAGCGCTCGGGCGAGACGTAGCGGTGGGTGCTCAGCTCCAGGCGTCTGCCCTGCAGCGTGACGCGCAGGTAGATCGGCAAAAGGTTGTCTTTGGTGGTCTTGGCTTTCCTGCCGTAGAACAGGATACTGATCTTGGTGTCCATACAACTCCTCCTTTTATGCTTGAATTTAACAATCAAAAGAAGGCTTCACAAGATGTAAAATATCTGCACATCTTATTTACAGCCAGTTAGTTATACATCAATTCGGGTACCCAGAAAAGGATCGGCTTCGGGTACCCGAATTGGCTGCCTCAGAAAGGAGAGAAATCGTAAAATTCAGGTAGGACTAAAAACGAAAAAGCCCTTAAATCGCTGATTTAAGGGCTTTTTAAGCTAATTGATAAGCTATTTCGCAGAGAGTGAGGGATTCGAACCCCCGGACCTGTTACAGTCAACGGTTTTCAAGACCGCCGCGTTCGACCACTCCGCCAACTCTCTGTAATTGAATCGAGAACAAAAGTATAGTGCCGCACTGAATTTTCAAAGCTATACGCAAATAATTTTCGCCGGTTTGTGCGCCGAAGGTATAAGCAACTGATTCTGAAGCGCATTTTTTTTTGGCTCTCCTAGCGAATCTTTACAAATATGAGCAGCTTTACTTCGTGTGTTGTAAATTCCTTTCTCCTTTGGGAACCATTAATGTCCTGCACTACGACCTGCAGTTTTAGCTCTCTTCCCCGCAGCGTAGAGGTTAATTCAGATTTGGCCCGAATATTTCCTTCTCTTTCCTGAAGCTTCTCCAGCATGCCGGTCAGGTCAAGATCCAGCGTTTCCTCCTCCGACCGGAAAGTAAGTGTGTTATCATCAAAAGAAACAATGAGAGGGAATTCACCGAGCTCTAGATCGTGGCGACTCATACTTTGACTTAGCAGTAATTGAGCCGCAAAGTCGTAACCAGCCAGTGCATAAACTTCACTTTTAGCTTCGGATTCATAGCCATTCAGCACAAACCTGAAGTTCCGGGTCACCGGCGTTCTTGGAGCATCCGTGTCCTCAACTCCCATCTGTTCCAGCAATTTATCACGAACAACCGATTTTCTGGCCCACTCGCTTCCGGCATCAGCAGTTGCCTTTTCAAACTCACGCTTCAAGTCGGTTTTAAACCAGCCCTGCAAACGATCAAACCCATGGTTCTTGTACAGGTAGTTAACAATGGAGCTTATCTCCGCTCTGGCTTCTGGAGATACCGGTTTGTCAGCAGGCACAACCTTACCCTCCTGCATGACCCCGTGCTCCTGCAGCAGACTGCGCAGGCGGCTAACTTGGCTCCACTCCGACACCACAAACATATTTACCGGGCCAAATGCGGCTAGTAGTGCAATCAGGCTGAGTGTGACAGGTATAAACTTGATATTTTTGGATTTGCTGAAAAGGAAATACAACACCGTCACCAATAGCCAGATGGCCAGTGCCAGCACAACATACCGCTCCTCCGTGATGCCATACTCCGAGATCCTGCGCCAGATCGCCAGCGCCAGCAGGATGGTAAGCGGAAAGAGTGCCCGGTAAAACCACCTAGAGAAAGTCTGCATCCAGGCATTGCCTGCTTTATTCCGGATCGGGTGGATCAGCAACAGCGACAGGATACCGGCAATAGAGAAACTAAGCACCAATACCGATACCCACCCATAAGGCCACTCCCACTGCACTACGATCTTTCCCAGGTAAGCATAGAGAATGAGCAGGTATAGCGTAACAAGCGGTAACAGCACGAATTGCGTGAACACCTTTAGCCCTTTGGGATAATCGGTTGTACGCTCCAGCCCCCGGGTGTTGAGTGGCACGCCGGCCAGGAAAAACCAGGTATTGAAAACGCCAACTAGAACTACCCATAGTTCGAAGTAGATCTTGTCGTTGACTTTGATGGAAAAGAGCAGATTTAGCCCCACGATGGCAATGACCAGGCCAATGTAGAGCACCCCTGTGTATAGAGCCGATGTGAGTACCCGCAGGAACAGCGCCTTGTTAAATTGCCAGAAGGCATTTTCCTCCCGGCGGTTCAGGAACATGGCATAGGAAGCTACAAGGTGCAACGCCAACACAAGCGCCAGATGCCGTAGTACCTGCTTTGCTTCCAACTCTTCGGGCAAAATGAAGTAGTACAGCACCAGAAACAGCGTCCCCCCCAACCAGGTAAGAAACCGGCCCTGCAGCGAAAGCCTGTACCTCCTTACCAGAAGCTCTAAAGTGAAGAACAGGATGATGCCAGCAGAGTTGACAAAGACGAGCTTTCCCAGAAATTCTCTCTTTTCATCTGATCCGTACTCGAGTTCAATGAGGTATAACACGGCGACTGTGCCCGTAACGGCTGAGAGCAGCACCATCGGAAACCGCAGGAAGGTATGCTGCGCACGTACCCAGAGCTGTCGCAGCGACACATTATTTAATAAAGGCATGCTTGTTTATTGCTTAACCGGACTCTCTGCCTGCTATCCAAAGCAAGGCACCATACGAAGTTAAGTATTAAACACGGAAGAATATAGAAAAGGCTATATTAATAAGCATCGCTAAAGGGACGGCTATACCTTAGGCCGCCGCCGAAGAAGCTTTGGCAGCACTCTGTGCCGTCTTACGGGTGAGGCGCTTGGTCACGGTGTCGATGCTCACATTGATCTCGAAGCCCAGGATCAGGATCATCGACACAAAGTCCAGCCAGATCATAAGACCGATGAGGGCCCCGATGGAGCCGTAGAACTTGTTGTAGGTGTCGAAGGCGCTGATGTAGAGCGAAAAGATCATCGACACCAGGAAGATCAGGATGGTCGCCACCACTGCACCAGCCGAGATGAAAGGCCACTTGTCCTGGATAGCGGGCACGTAGTAGTAGATCAGCGACGTGGCCAGCAGGAAAAGCAGGATAATGGCCACGTACTTCAGCATCACGATCAAGGTATAGGTATAGCTCTCAGTCACGATCTCGTAGAAAACCAGTACATCGAGTATCCACTGCCCAAAGAAGATCGCCGCCACGGCCAGAAACAGGATAGAGGAAAGCGCAATGGTCAGTACTGTGGCAATCACCCGCTTTTTAAGGTATGGGCGTTTGTAAAAGGTATGGTACTTTTTATCGAAGGCGTCCATGAGAGACATAATGCCGTTGGTGGATAGGATCAGGGCGAACAAAAAACCGAAGGACAACAGTCCCCCGCGTGGTTTATTCACAATGTCGTCGATGGTGCCATAGGCCACGGTATACATCTCCTCAGGCAGGAAATCAGCCAGGAAGTTGAGGATGCTCTCCCCCAGGTCCAGCGATAGGATGCTGGGCATGTAGGGTATAAGCGTGAAGAGGAAGATGATGGTCGGGAAGATGGCCAGTGTAAAGTTGAAGGCCATGTAAGAGGCGCGCTTGGTAATGGAGTCCAGTCTGAGTTCGCCCAGCAGCACGTCGGCCACCTCGTATACCGAAGACTGGCCGTTGTTGAAACGCCACCTCTTCAGGAAAACAATGAATTTGCGATACGCCCTGCGGCGCTTCAGGTATTGCTGGTTCAGCCTCATTCGCTATAGTATCCGTCCAACTTCTGGTGTATGAGCGCAGGTATAGCCGTCGGGCGCCCTGACTTCATGTCCACAAACACCATGGTGGTTTCGCCCACGTTCAGCAGCGTCTGCTCCTCGTTATACACCTCGTACTCAAACTTTATACGCGAGCCGTGCGGCTTGTGCTTTAGAAAGAGCTTGATCGTCAGCAGATCATCGTACTTGGCCGGCCGGATATACTTGCACTTGAGCTCCAGCACCGGCATCATCGTACCGGTCGCTTCCATCTCCTTGTAGTGTATACCCAGTCTTCTGAACACCTCGGTACGGGCCACCTCGTAGTAAGCCGCATAGTTGCCATAATAGACGTAGCCCATCTGGTCGGTCTCGGCGTAGCGCACGCGTATCTGTACTTCTGATTCGAACATTATGTAAATGGTTGGATGGTTAAATTGTTAAATGGTTTATATTCTCACAGTGAATATCTCCTGCAGACCAACCATTTAACAATGCAGCAATTAAACAATTTACTTCAAAATATTCCGCTCTGTCAGTGCTCGCTGGTAGCGGCGGGCGTTGGCAATGTGCTCGGCGTGCGTAACGGCAAAGCTGTGGTAACCGGAGAAGTCTTCCTTAGCGCAGAAGTAGATGTACTTGTGCGCCTCCGGATTGAGTACCGCGTCGATGCTGGAGATATCCGGCACGTTGATCGGGCCCGGAGGCAGGCCAGCATAGCGGTACGTGTTGTAAGGCGAGTCGTGCTGCAAGTGCACGTTGAGCACCCTTCGAATCGTGAAGTCGCGCACAGCGTAGACCACGGTTGGGTCGGCCTCCAGCTTCATCCCTTTCTGCAGACGGTTCAGGTATACGCCGGCCACACGCGGCTTCTCATCGTTCTTGATCGTCTCAGCCTGCACGATGGAGGCTAGCGTGGATACCTCCTTCGGAGAAAGCCCCATTTTTTCGGCTTTTGCTTTACGCTCGGCAGTCCAGAAGCGGTCGTATTCGGTCTTCATGCGCTGCATGAGTTCCGGTGCCGTGATAGTCCAATATACCTCGTAGGTATTAGGTATAAACATGCTTACCACCGTGGTCGTGTCGAAACCGAGCGTCTGCAAGTATTCCTGGTCGTTGAGCAGGCTGTCGATCTCCTCAGTAGAAGGCTCTACGGCTGCGGCCAGTTTTTCGGCCAGTTGGCTGCGGAGCCGGATGTTGTTGAACGTAAGCTTGAGCGGTGCCTGCTCGCCCAGGCGCAGTATGCCGATGAGTTGGCGGTTGCCCCAGCCGTTCTCGATCTTATACCTGCCTGGCTTTACCAGTTCGTCGTAGTCCATGAGCTTGGCCATGAAACGCAGCGACAGGCGATCGATGATGGTGCCGGTGGCCTCCACTGAGTCGAGGGCCTGCTCGTAGCTGGCGCCGGTCGGGATATAGACATAGGTGTCCTGCCCTTTGGTGTCCACGTTGGCCGTGTACACGATCTGGTAGGCATAATAGGAAAAGCTCACAAACAGGAACAGCACCAGCACGACAATGCCGGGTAGCAACATACTTTTCTCTTTCTTGACGCGTCTGCGTGGGGTGACTTCGTTAGCCATAATGTAAGTAATAAGCCCGGAAAAGGGTATCTGGTTCCGAACCTGTATAGTTTAGGCTACAAAAATAACACTAATCTTTCTTATCTGACTAATTTTGAAACTTCATCTGTTAGAAGCCGCCCATTCACTCGTCTGCAGGGCTATACCTGCAACGCAGCGGGCTTTTAATCAGTATGTCCTACCTAATGTTCAACTTTACACGATAAAACTATGCCCAACGCCGTTTTCATCCAGATACATCCGGACAATCCACAGCCCAAAAAGATACAGGAAGCAGTCGAGATCCTGCGCAACGGCGGTGTGATCATCTACCCGACCGATACCATCTACGGCCTCGGCTGCGACATCCACAACACCAGGGCGGTAGAGCGCGTCTGCCAGATCAAAGGCGTGAAGCCGGACAAGGTGAACCTTTCCTTCATTTGCTCCGACCTCACGCACATCTCCGATTATGCCAAGATCGACACGCCGACTTATAAGGTGATGAAAAAGGCACTGCCCGGCCCCTTCACTTTCGTTCTCGATGCCAGCAGCCGCGTGCCGCGCTACGCGGGCAGCAAAAAGAAAACGGTAGGTATACGCGTGCCCGACAACAAAATAGCTTTGGCGCTCGTGCAGGAGCTCGGTAACCCGATCCTTTCCACTTCCATCCGCGACGAAGACGAAGTGCTGGAGTACAGCACCGATCCGGAACTGATCTATGAGAAGTACCGCAACCTGGTAGATGCCGTTATCGATGGTGGTCCCGGCAACAACATCGCCTCTACTGTCATAGACGTCGCCAATAATTTTGAAGTGCTTCGCGAAGGCGCGGGAGATATTGAGGAATACCTGTAGAGTTAGGAAGTTTGGAAGTTAAGAAGGGAGAAAGTTGACCTTCTACTTTTTTAACTCACGACCTGCGGCCGCTTGTGTTTCCAGCGCTTATGGGTCCAGAGGTAATTGGCGGGGTTACGGCGGATAGAGGCCTCGAGCTTGCGGGCGAAGGCTTCGGTAACCGGGAAAGTGCCTTCTTCGGGTTTGCTGCTGCCGTCGGACAGTACCTCAAACGTAAGGCGATAGTGACCACGCTTGATGCGATCCACATCCAGGAAAAGCACGGGGCAGCCAAAGGCATGCGCCAGCTTCTCGGCCCCGACAAAGAAAGGTGTATCCTGATGGAGGAAGGTTGTCCAGAACTGTATCTCGCCGTAAGGAGGCGTCTGGTCTGAGAGCATGGCCACCACGCGCGGGGTCTTCTTGTTTCGCACAAAGTCGCGCATGGTGTCTTTCATCTCGATCAAACGGGCACCGAGACGGCTGCGCAGGTAAAACATGTACTCTTCGAAGAACTGATTTTTGATCCGCTTGTATATACCCTCTGCAGGAAAGTCGTATTGTACAGCACCTGCCGGCAGCACCCACTCCCAGTTGCCGGAGTGCGAGCCCATGGTAATGACCGTTTTTCCCTGCTGTACAAATTGATCGAGCACTTCCTGGTTGGAAAACACGATGCGACTGCGCAACTCGGGTGCATCCATCGAGGCCAGTTTCAGGATCTCCACGATCAGGTCCGGAAATTGCCGGTAGAAGGCCCTGGCTATACCTTTTATCTCCTGTTCTGGCTTTTCAGGGAAGGAATTTCGCAGGTTTTGCAGCACGACCTTTTTGCGGTAGCCGATCACGTAATACACGAGCACAAACAAAAAGTCGGCGAGCAGGTATAGCACAGGCAGCGGCAGCAAAGACAGGCCTTTGAGCAGCCACCACAGCGGGTAATAAAGCGCAGATATGTTCGGGGATTTCTTCACAGGTATAAGTCGACTGCAAAGGTACAACCTATACCTGCATTATGAAATTAAAGAAATCGTGCTTATTTCGCGAATCACTTTTAACGTATCACGACACACGTACCAAGTAGCACGACCCCTTCAAAGAGCACTTGATAATGGACTATGGACTTTTAAGAAAAGAGCTATACCTGTGTGGAAAGTCTTTTGTCTGAGAAGTCTTGCTATTTGATTCGTTCTACCTGATACGACATTAACTTTTAACTCTTAACTATAATAGCTTGCTATTACTAACCGAAACCATGTACCACCCGCCCATCCAGTACTTCGCGCAGGCGCTGCGGGCGGATGGTTTGTTGATAGAAAATCACGAAAACTACGTAAAGCAGAGCTACCGCAGCCGTTGCCATGTGCTCACGGCGCAGGGCATGATGCCGCTGAGCGTGCCGGTGCTGCGGGGCAACAGCAAGGACAAGACGCTGATCACGGAGATCGAGATTGACTACAGTCAGAAATGGTACAACGTGCACTGGCGCACGATACAGGCGGCCTACGGACGGGCGCCTTATTTTGAATTTTACAGTGACTACCTGAAAGACGTATATGAGCGGCAGCCGAAATATTTATTTGACCTGAACGTTGATTTATTGCGGCTTTATCTTAAATTTCTGAAACTGGATCGGCCAATAGCCTTCACAGACAGTTTTCAAACAGCGCAACCGGAGGGGGTGCTCGATCTCAGAAATAGGATACATCCTAAAATCATTCCTGACAACTTGTACGTACAACCCTATACACAAGTATTTGGCAAACAATTTGTACAAGACCTTAGTATAATTGACTTGTTGTTC
Source organism: Pontibacter coccineus (assembly GCF_030546575.1). GTDB lineage: Bacteria > Bacteroidota > Bacteroidia > Cytophagales > Hymenobacteraceae > Pontibacter > Pontibacter coccineus. The sequence continues at coordinate 163,624 of NZ_JAUOTN010000003.1, read as the reverse complement.
ACACAGGGTCCGAAGTCGCTTTCCTACTTACAATAATGCCCCGGCAAAACTAAACCTTTGCTGACTCGGGCTTGTTAACAATCAGGGGCTTTTCCTGTTAGCCTCAACGAGTTACAACATTTTTAGACCTTTACATTTTTTTAAAGAGTATACATGGAAGCTAAATTCTCGAACAGAGTGAAAGAGGTGATCTCACTCAGCCGTGAGGAAGCTATCCGTCTTGGACATGACTATATTGGCACTGAGCATCTGGTGTTGGGCATGATCCGGGAAGGAGAAGGAACTGCCATCGCCCTGCTGAAGAAGCTCGGCGTTTCGATAGATGAACTGAAGTACGCTTTGGAGCAGGCTACACGAAACACCGCTTCTCAGAACAGCAACATCACCGGCAGCATCCCGCTTACCAAGCAAACTGAGAAGGTGCTTAAAATTACTTATCTGGAGGCCAAGATCTTCAAGAGTGATATAATAGGTACTGAACATCTCTTATTATCCATCCTTCGGGATGAGGACAATATTTCTTCACAAATCCTAGCGAAATTCAACGTGAACTACGAAGCGATAAGAGACTCCTTGGATTATCACAGCAATAATCCACTGGCCTCGTCTGACACAGACGATAATGATGATTCTGACAAACTGTTTGGTTCTTCTTCACGCGCTGGCAGCAGCTCGAGCAAGAAGCCCGGCGAAAAATCGCGCACCCCGGTGCTCGACAACTTTGGTCGCGACCTGACCAAACTGGCAGAAGACGACAAGCTCGACCCGATTGTGGGCCGTGAAAAAGAAATCGAACGCGTGGCCCAGGTACTGAGCCGCCGCAAGAAGAACAACCCGATCCTGATCGGTGAGCCGGGTGTAGGTAAAACAGCTATAGCTGAAGGACTTGCCCTGCGCATTGTGCAGAAAAAGGTAAGCCGCGTGCTTTTCAACAAGCGTGTGGTAACCCTGGATCTGGCCTCGCTGGTAGCCGGTACAAAATACCGTGGCCAGTTTGAGGAGCGTATGAAAGCCGTGATGAACGAGCTCGAGAAGTCTCCGGACGTGATCCTGTTCATTGACGAGTTGCACACGATTGTGGGTGCCGGTGGCGCTTCCGGTTCGCTGGACGCCTCCAACATGTTCAAGCCTGCGCTTGCCCGTGGCGAGATACAATGCATCGGCGCAACGACACTGGACGAGTACCGCCAGTATATTGAAAAAGATGGTGCCCTGGCCCGTCGTTTCCAGATCGTAATGGTAGACCCTACCACGCCGGAAGAGACAATCGAGATCCTGCACAACATCAAGGATAAGTACCAGGATCACCACCACGTGAACTACACCGACAAAGCGATTGAGGCTTGCGTAAAGTTCAGTGACCGTTACATGAGTGACCGCTTCCTGCCAGACAAGGCGATTGACGTGCTTGACGAGGCCGGTGCGCGCGTGCACATCAACAACATTGTGGTGCCGGATGATATCCTGAAGCTCGAAGAGCAGATTGAGAACATCAAGGTAGAGAAAAACCGCGTGGTGAAGAGCCAGAAATACGAAGAGGCTGCCCAACTGCGCGACAAAGAGAAAAAACTGATTGACCAGCTTGATACAGCGAAAAAGAACTGGGAAGAAGAGACCAAGAAGAAGCGCTATTCGGTAAAAGAGGAAAATGTGGCAGAGGTTATTGCCATGATGACAGGTATACCGGTGAAGCGTATCGCCCAGAACGAAGGTCAGAAGCTGTTGAACATGGCCGATGAACTGAGCGGTAAAGTGATTGGTCAGGAAAAAGCCATTAAGCAATTGGTGAAAGCCATTCAGCGTACGCGCGTTGGTTTGAAAGATCCGAAGAAGCCGATTGGTTCGTTCGTGTTCCTGGGCCCGACTGGTGTAGGTAAAACGGAGCTCGCCAAAGTGCTGGCCACTTACCTGTTCGACAAAGACGACGCGCTGGTGCGTATCGACATGAGCGAGTACATGGAGAAATTCAGCGTATCTCGCCTCGTGGGAGCGCCTCCGGGCTATGTGGGCTACGAAGAAGGTGGTCAGCTGACGGAGAAGATCCGCCGCAAGCCTTATTCGGTGGTACTGCTCGACGAGATCGAGAAAGCGCACCCGGATGTGTACAACCTGCTCCTGCAGGTGCTCGACGATGGTATCCTGACGGATGGTCTGGGCCGCAAGGTGGACTTCCGAAACACGATCATCATCATGACCTCCAACATCGGTGCACGCGACCTGCAGGACTTCGGAGCCGGTATCGGTTTCATGTCTAAGACCAAGCAGGACAACGTGGACGAGATTATGAAAGGCACGATTGCAAGCGCTCTGAAGAAGACGTTCTCGCCAGAGTTCCTCAACCGTCTGGATGACGTGATCGTGTTCAACTCACTTGGTCGTGAGGACATGCACAAGATCATCGAGCTGTCGCTTGGCAAGCTGTTCAAGCGCATCGAGTCCCTGGGCTACAAGATCGAGCTCACCAGCAAAGCGAAGGACTTCGTGGCTGAGAAAGGCTACGATCCGAAGTATGGTGCGCGTCCGCTGAACCGTGCTATTCAGAAATATATCGAAGACCCGATTGCGGAGGAGATACTGAAAGCCGAGATAGCGCAGGGCGACACCATGATGGTGGACTACAAGGAAGGTGAAGAGAAACTTACTTTCGCGTCGAAAAAAGGCAATGGCAAAAAGAACAAAGGCATGGCCAACGACGGAGAAGAGGAAGAGACCGAACCAACCAAGTCGTCCGGCGACGGTGATAAATCTGACAAATAAGGTATAAAACCTAAGGTATAAGGGCTGTCCTATGTAGGGCAGCCCTTATTTTTTGTCTGGTTTATAGCTGTTTTCGGCTGATAGTTTTTAAATTTGACAATTATTCAATTCGTATCAGATAAAACAGCTATACCCATTTTCATGGCAGGAGAAATCAGACAGAGCCAGATAGAAACGCTGGAGCGCAAAAACGCCGAAGCCTTGCTAGGCGGCGGACAGGACAGAATAGAAGCACAGCACAAAAAAGGCAAACTGACGGCCCGCGAGCGCATTCACCTTTTGATGGATGAGAACTCTTTCGAGGAAATCGGCAAGTTTGTAATGCACCGCTCCAAAGACTTCGGTCTGGACAAGCAGTACTACCTGGGCGACGGTGTGGTGACCGGTTACGGCACCATCAACGGACGTCTGGTATACGTTTTCTCGCAGGACTTCACCGTTTTGGGTGGTTCACTTTCTGAAACCCATGCCGAGAAGATTGTGAAGATCATGGAGCTGGCCATGAAGAACGGCGCCCCTGTCATCGGTCTGAACGACTCCGGCGGTGCCCGCATCCAGGAAGGCGTGGTATCGCTGGGTGGCTATGCCGACATCTTCTACCGCAACACCCTGGCCTCTGGCGTTATCCCTCAAATCTCGGCTATCATGGGACCATGTGCGGGTGGTGCGGTATACTCCCCTGCCATCACCGACTTCATCATGATGGTAGAAGACACGTCTTACATGTTCGTGACGGGCCCGAACGTGGTGAAAACGGTAACGCACGAGAACGTTACGTCTGAAGAACTGGGCGGGGCCAGCACGCACAGCTCCAAGAGCGGTGTGACGCACTTTTCCTGCGCTAACGAAGTGGAGTGTATCAACTACATCAAGACCCTGTTGAGCTACGTGCCGCAGAACTGCGAGGAGTTGCCACCGTCTATACCTTACGAGGAAAAAGCGGACGAAACCCGCGCTGTGCTCGACAACATTTTACCTGAAAACCCGAACCAGCCGTACGACATGCGTGAGGTGATCGAGGGCATCATTGACGCGGATTCTTTCTTTGAGGTCCACAAGAACTTCGGTGAGAACATCGTGGTGGGTTTTGCCCGTCTGGGAGGCCGCAGCATTGGCATCGTGGGCAACCAGCCAGCCGTACTGGCCGGCGTGCTCGACATCAACGCCAGCACCAAAGCTGCCCGCTTCGTGCGCTTCTGCGACTGCTTTAATGTACCGCTGCTGGTATTGGAAGACGTTCCGGGCTTCCTGCCAGGCACCGATCAGGAGTGGCGTGGCATCATCACGAACGGTGCCAAGTTGCTCTATGCCTTCTGTGAGGCGACTGTACCGCGTATCACCGTGATTACCCGCAAGGCGTACGGCGGTGCTTATGATGTGATGAACTCCAAGCACATCGGTGCTGATATGAACTACGCTTGGCCAACGGCCGAAATCGCGGTGATGGGAGCACAGGGTGCTGCTGAGATCATTTTCAAACGTGAGATCGCTGAAGCCGAAGACCCGGCTGCGAAACTGGCCGAGAAGGTGCAGGAGTACAAAGACAAGTTCGCGACACCATACCGCGCTGCGCACCGTGGCTTTATCGACGAGGTGATTATGCCAGGCGAGACACGCGCCAAGCTGATCAAAGCCTTCAAAATGCTGGAGAACAAGGCGGTGACACTGCCCCGCAAGAAGCACGGGAATATTCCGCTTTAATTGGATTGAACGACGAGCATGTGCGGCCATAGAACATCTGGCTATACATGCTCGTTATGTTTAACAACCATTGTGTATACATTACTGATAAAAACTGATGAGAAAAGAATCTTTCGATTTTCTAGAAAAATACCTGAATAACTCCTCTCCTACCGGCTTCGAGTCGGAAGGCCAGAAACTATGGTTGGAGTACATCAAGCCCTACATTGAAGACTACTTTGTAGACACTTATGGCACGGTGGTGGGTGTGATCAACCCGGAGGCTGAGTATAAGGTGGTGATCGAAGCGCACGCCGATGAGATTTCCTGGTTTGTGAACTACATCACGCCGGAAGGCTACCTATACCTGAAGCGCAACGGTGGCTCTGATGCCCTGATCGCTCCTTCCAAAAGAGTGAATATCTATACCTCCAAAGGCATCGTGAAAGCTGTTTTCGGATGGCCGGCCATACACGTACGCAAGGTAGAGAATGACAAAGCCCCTACCATCGAAACCGTATTCCTGGACTGTGGCGCCAGCAACCGCGAAGAGGTAGAGAAAATGGGTATACACGTAGGTTGCGTGGCTACTTTTGAGGACGAGTTTACGGTAATGAACGACAAGTTCTACGTAGGTCGCGCGCTCGATAACCGCGTAGGTGGCTTCATGATCGCTGAGGTGGCCCGCATGATCCATGAGCGCAAGCACAAACTGCCATTCGGCCTGTATATCGTGAATGCGGTGCAGGAAGAGATCGGTCTGCGTGGAGCCGAGATGATTGCCCACCGCATCAACCCCAACGTGGCCATCATCACAGACGTGACGCACGATACGCAGTCGCCGATGTATGACAAGAAGAACAGCGGCGACATCCACTGTGGCAAAGGCCCTGTGATTGCCTACGGTCCGGCTGTGCAGAACAACCTGCGTGATCTGATCATCAATACGGCTCAGGAAAAAGAGATTCCGTTCCAGCGCTCCGCTGTTTCACGTGCAACCGGAACCGACACCGATGCGTTTGCATACTCTAACGCGGGTGTAGCCTCGGCTTTGATTTCCCTGCCGCTGAAGTACATGCACACGACTGTAGAGACCGTGCACAAAGACGACGTGGAGAACGTGACGAAACTTATATACGAAACACTGCTAAAAATCGAGGACCAACAGGACTTCCGTTACCTGAAATAGAAATCGCTTTTAGCCCGAGAGAAACCACACAGCCCTGAGCGGCTTGTGTGGTTTTTTGTTTTAAAGCCATCCCTAATTGTTTACTTTTGACTATGCGCTTCCCCTATACCTTCACCGATCAAATGGGTCGTCAGGTCACATTGCCGCACTTGCCGCAGCGCATCGTGTCACTGGTGCCCTCGCAGACTGAACTCCTTTTTGACCTGGGACTTGATGATCGTATTGTCGGTGTCACAAAGTTTTGCATTCACCCGAGTGAGAAAGTAAAGCAAAAGACCATGATCGGCGGCACGAAGAACTTTAAACTGGAACTCATCGATGAACTTCAGCCCGACCTGATTATTGGGAACAAGGAAGAGAACTATGAAGAAGGTATAGCTAGTCTGCAGAAAAATTACCCGGTCTGGATGAGCGATATCTATACCTTGGAAGATGCGCTGGAGATGATTAGGCAGGTTGGCCAGTTGACCGGAACGGAGTCTAGGGCGCAGGAATTGGCACAAGGTATAGCCGCTGGTTTTCAAAAGCTGCAACCCATGCATCCTGCTATACCTACCGCCTACTTTATCTGGCGCAAACCTTACATGGCCGTGGGCAACAACAACTTCATCGACCACCTGCTGCAGCGCTGCGGGTTCTCCAATATTTTTGCCGATCAGCCCCGCTACCCGGAAATCTCCCCAGAGCAATTACAGACTGCTGCGTCCAAGCTGATTTTGCTGTCATCGGAGCCCTACCCCTTTCAGGAAAAGTACTTTGCCGAGTTTCAGGAAATGTGCCCGAGGGCCGTCATCAAAGTAGTGGACGGGGAGATGTTCAGCTGGTATGGCAGTCGCTTGCTACAGGCACCGGCCTATTTGCAGCAGGTTGTACAGGAAATCGGACAAGGTATAGCGCACTAAGAAAGGCGCTTCAGCAACCGTTCAGCCCGCTCGGCTATACCTGCAAAATAGGTAGCATCAGCCTTTACATCTGCACTGTCTTTCCCTACCACTTCCCGTTTGTTCATCGGGTCAGCCAGGTTGGAGAATTTGATAATTTGGAAGGCGCGGTCGCGCTGCAGATCGCCTTTTTCAACTGCCTCCTCCAGTTTCCCGATCAATAATTCGCGAAACTCTTTTTTCTCAATTGCCTCTTCGTCGAGCAAGCGCAAAACGGCAGCCACCGCCTCGTCTTCGAAAAGCGTGCGAATGGCAATGTCTATTAGCTTTTCAGTGGAAGGGGCCGGAAGCCGCACGAGCGTGAGGTATCCTCCCCCTTCTGTGGCAGCAGTAGCATAGTATTTCAGCCAAAAGGAATTGGTAAGCGGATCTTTGTAAACGGAAGCATAGCCACCAGCAGAAGTCTCCATCAACTCAAGCTGTGGCAATAGGATCTCAATCAGACCGGCGTCCCCATACAAATACCGCTTTCCCATCAATCGCTATTCATTAATTATTATTCATTCACCACTACCTCAAACCCCATTTTCTCCAGATCTTCCCAAAACCGCGGGTAGGACTTGCGCACCACTTCCGGCTCCTGAATCTGAACAGGCTGCAGCAAAGCGATGGGGGCAAACGCCATGGCCATGCGGTGGTCCTGGTAGGTCCTGAAATTCAGCTCCCGGTTAATCATCAGTGTCGGGTTCATCTGAAAAATACCGGGCGTTCGTTCGTCCAGTGAAGCGCCCATGCTTAAAACTTCAATCTGCAAAGCCTGAATGCGGTCTGTTTCTTTGATGCGCAGGCTCTCTAGTCCGTTCATCTCAACGGCTACACCAGAAGCGGCACACAGGGCCACGATGGTCTGCGCCAGATCCGGGCAGTTGCTGAAATCAAAGGATACTCGTTTCTCAGCATGTTTCTTAGTGAGGCGAACTCCATCCGGTTTAAACTCGGTATGCACACCCAACCGGCGCATGATGTCTACGATGGCTTTATCGCCCTGATGGGAAGACTCGCGCAGCCCCAGCAAGGTAATATCCGCTTCTTTGGCCAGAGCCGCCATGCTATACCAGTAGCTGGCCGCCGACCAGTCCGATTCTACTGCAAAAGTGGCGGGCTGGTATTTTTGATGCGGCACTTTGATAGTATTTCCCTCAAAGCTGGCCTCTACCCCAAAATGCTGCATCAAAGCCAAGGTCATTTCGATGTATGGGCGTGAGCTGATCTTACCTTCCAGTTCCAGCTCCAATCCTTCGGGCAGCAAAGGCGCCACCATCAACAAAGCCGAAATGTACTGACTGCTGATGTCGCTGCGCACTTTCAGGTGCTTTTTGCCGCTGCCTTTAAACCCGCTGATCTGGAGGGGCGGATAACCCGCCTCCCCAAGGTAGGCTATACCAGCGCCCAGGTCCTGCAGTGCCTCTACGAGCACCTTGATTGGTCGCTGGCACATGCGTTCGGTGCCGGTCAGTGTTTTTTGCTGACCGGTCACGGCATAATAGGCCGTCAGAAAGCGCATGACCGTGCCGGCATCCTCGGCGTCTATCGTATCAGCATCACTTTTCAGGAGCCTTTGCAGGAGTTGCGTATCGTTGGCCTCCGAAAGGTTCTGCAGTTCGGATTCACCGCCTGCCAGTGCGGCGATGATCAAGGCGCGATTCGCCTCGCTTTTGGAGGCTGGTAATTGTACACGACCTTTCAGTATACCTGTAGGGTGCGAAAGAGTAACGGTTTTTGTCATAGTAGCTGGTAGTAGCGCAAAGACTCCTGTATCTCTGGCAGAGTAACAGGCTGGTCCCAAACGGCCTTGCCTATACCTTGCAACAGCGTACAGTTGATGGTAGAGTGCGTGTTTTTTTTGTCCTGCAAAGCCAGTTTGGCCATGCTTTGAATATCTTCTTCGGTGATTTTTACCTTTTCATAGATCGACACCATAAAAGTCTCGATCTGGTCCAGCTCGCGCTTGGTGAGCAACTCTTTCTTCACAGAAAGGTAGGCCTCGCACAGCATCCCAACGGCAATGGCCTCGCCATGCAAGAGCTCGCGGCCGGGCTGCTCCATCAGGTAGCTTTCTACGGCGTGGCCCACGGTATGGCCGAAGTTAAGCACCTTGCGGTAACCGCCCTCCAGCGGATCAGCCTCCACCACAGCCGACTTTATACCTACTGAATGGCGGATTAGCGCATCCCAATCTTCGGTAAAAAGCCCGATGTGGCGTTGCTCCTCAAAGGCGGCCGCATCGGCGATCAGCCAGTGTTTGATGATTTCGGCATAACCCGACTTGAGTTGGCGCTGTGGTAGCGTATCCAGAAAACCCGGGTCGATGATGACAGCCTTCGGCTCTTTGTAAACCCCGATGTGGTTCTTGAGTCCGTGGAAGTCTATACCTGTTTTGCCGCCCACGCTGGCATCCACTTGCGCCAAAAGTGTAGTAGGCACTTGCACAAAGTACATTCCGCGCTTAAAGGTGGCCGCACAGAAACCGCCCATGTCGCCGATCACGCCGCCTCCCAGGTTCACCAGCACCGACCAGCGGTCCAGGTGGAGCTCCGTCATGCGCTGCCAGATATGCTCGCAAGTCTGCAGCGTCTTATGCGCCTCACCGCTCTGTATCTGGATCATGTCATGTTCGGGCAAATGCGGCTTTACCTGCGGATAGCAATGGTGCAGGGTGTTCTCGTCCACCAGCACGGCTATTTTCGAAAAGGCGAGGTTTTGCAGCACTGCTTTCAGCTGCGGCAGCACGTCCCGCCCGATGTGTATGCTTTCAGTCACGATGATATTTGTTTCGTCAGGTATAAGTGTAAGAACGTCGGCTTTAAACCAGAGTTCAGGTATACGCTTACGAGGCCTGTTCCGGCTCGGTATTAGGTTTTGCTTCCGGATTTCCGGCCTGCATGATGCTGGTCTGCTTGCGAATCGATTCGACGTGGATCAGCTTGTAGAGCTCTTCCACAAAGGCCGGGCTTATACCTGCTTCGGCGGCCCAGTCGGCACGGGTACGGAAAATTTCCTTCCAGCGCTCCAGCTGCAGCACCTGCACGTTGTTTTGCTTTTTGTACTCCCCTATCTGCTCCACCAAGGCCATGCGCTGTGCCAAGGCCCCGATCAGGTCGTGGTCGGCGGCGTCGATCTTCAGGCGCAGTTCTTCGGCCCGGTTCACCAGTTCCGCATCGTCGTAATTCGTTTTACGCACCTGCAGCTTGCTCAGTATGTCAGCCAGGGCGGCTGGGGTTACCTGTTGTTCCGCATCACTCAGGGCCTCCGCCGGGTTCGGGTGCGTTTCGATCATCACACCGTCACAGCCCATGTCAAGCGCTCGCTGCGACAAGGGGTAGATCAGATCACGGGTACCACCAATGTGGCTCGGGTCCACGATCACGGGCAGATTCTGGAAACGGGCTTTCAGTTCGATTGGGATTTGCCAGACCGGCGCATTACGGTACTTGGAAGGTTGGTACGAAGAGAAACCACGATGGATGGCGGCCAGATCGGTTATACCTGCCTGGTAAATGCGCTCGATCGCTCCGATCCAAAGCGCCAGATCCGGGTTCACGGGATTTTTCACCATCACAGGTATCTGCACCCCGCTCAGCGCATCAGCTATTTCCTGCACAGCAAAGGGGTTTACGGTGGTGCGGGCGCCGATCCACAATACATCTATACCTTGTTTCAGGGCTTCCTCCACGTGGCGACCGGTGGCCACCTCCGTCGTTACCCGCATACCCAGTTCCTGCTTTACGCGGGCCAGCCATGTCAGGCCCTGCAGACCTACCCCCTCAAAGGTGTTAGGACGGGAGCGCGGCTTCCAGATGCCTGCCCGGAAGAGGTGCACATTCAGCTTTTTCAGGGCTTCGGCCGTCTGCATCACCTGCTGTTCGCTCTCCGCGCTGCAAGGCCCGGCAATCACCAGCGGCCTGCCCCGCTCAGCTAGCAGATCAGCGAAATAGGTGTCTTTATTTTTGAAATCCATCGGTGTCAATTGTCCCTACAAAGGTACGACAAATACAACAGTTATGCAGCTGATCTGGTTTAAGGGAATGCTTACTCCGAAAAACAGCACAAAAATATCCCTCAAGTACCAGACTTCCATGGTGTATAACGTTGACACATACCTTATCTTTGCGCCGATTAAAACACTATTACATGAACCCGGTTACCAACGTTTCTTTCGACGATACAGCCGTCGCTTTTTCATCCAAGTCCGACGCTGAGCTTTATAAAATGTACCTGTTGTTCAAGTCCATGAACAGCAACACCTTTGTGAAGGTAGGGGGCAACCTGCTCAACTTCGCGCTCAAGCTACACCTGCCGGTAAAGTTTATCATCAAGCCAACTATATTCAACCACTTCTGCGGTGGCGAAACGATCGGGGAATCGGAGCGTGCCATCCGCGAGCTGGCCAAATACAACATCGGCACCATCCTCGATTATTCGGTAGAGGGCGAAGGAGTGGACAAAAGCTTCGATGATACCCGGGACGAAATTCTGCGCACCGTAGAGAAAGCGCGTGGCAACAAGAACATCCCCTTTTCTGTGTTTAAGGTGACAGGCCTGATGAGTACAGCCTTACTGGAGAAAGTACAGGCAGGAGAAAAACTGTCAGCTGACGAGCAAGCCGCCTATGCGCGTGGACTGAAGCGGGTACAGGACATTTGTCAGCGCTGCTACGAAGCCGATGTGCGTGTGTTTGTGGATGCCGAGGAAAGCTGGTTTCAGGACACGATTGACAAAATGGCCTACGATATGATGGAGCTCTACAACAAAAAGAAAGCCATCGTTTACAACACCTACCAGCTCTACCGTCACGACCGCCTCGACGCGCTGGCACGTGACTATGAGAACGCTGTGGCCAAAAACTACATACTCGGAGCAAAGCCTGTGCGCGGTGCTTACATGGAAAAAGAGCGCAGGCGTGCCGAGGAACAAGGCTATCCAAGCCCGATCAACCCGACCAAAGCCGCTTCTGATAAACTATACAACGACGGCCTCCGTTTCTGCATCGAGCACATCGACCGCATTTCGCTTTGCGCCGGCACGCACAACGAAGCCAGCTGCTACCTGTTGATGGAACTGATGGAGGAGAAAGGTATAGCGCCCAACGACGAGCGCGTGTTCTTTGCCCAGCTTTTCGGCATGAGCGACAATTTATCTTACAACCTGGCCAATGCCGGTTATAATGTAGCGAAGTACGTGCCTTACGGTCCGGTGGAGTCGGTGATGCCATACCTGCTGCGCCGCGCCAACGAGAACACAGCTATCGCCGGCCAGAGCAGCCGCGAGTTTGGCCTGATCAGCAAAGAAATGGAGCGCCGTAGGAAAGCAAAGCGTTAGTGTCCGACTTATCGGGCTCTGAGGAGAAGCCCTGTTGAGTCCACAAGCGGGGACGCGAGTTAGAAGTTTGCGGCTATCGGGGTGTAAGGCTTTAGGTCGGCAGCATAAACTCCCTGAAGGCGACGCTTAATCACCCCAAACCTACGTTGAGTCTACTAAGCAGCATAAAAAATAAGAAGGCCCTGCATTGCTGCAGGGCCTTCTTATGTGTTTAGAACTATAAGGTATAATCCGTAGTTCTGCTATTGATTACTGTACAGTTACAGTAGAGTCAGTCTCAACAGTTGTAGTCTCAACAGTAGAGTCAGCTTCAACTTCCTCAGTAACAACTTCTTCTTCAGTAGTTACTTCAGTTTCAACAGCTTCAGTTTCAGTTGCAGTTTCTTCAGTGTTGCAAGCTGTGAAAGCTACCAGGGCGAACGCTACGAAAGCGAATTTGAACAATTTTTTCATTTTGTGTTTGTGATTAAGTGTTTTGGTTTCGAATTTGAACTTCATACCGGAAACACGGATAGGTAACCCGGTATTTTTTATTTTTTTAAAATATTTTTTTGTTGGGTTACAAAAAGCGGCCTGGCGTATTAAAAACAGAACGGCATGAGGAAGAGTTTGTATGAGACGGATGAGGCGATCATGGAGGGAATCCGGAATGACGATGACCGCGCACTCGCATATCTGTATAAGCTGCACTTCCCGATGATCTCTCATTTCATCATCAGCAACAGTGGAACTGATGACGAGGCGAAAGACATTTATCAGGAAGGCGTGATCGTCTTCTACGAGAAGATCAAAGGCAACAGCCTGGAGCTTAGCTGCCAGATCAAGACTTACCTTTACTCGGTGTGCCGCCGGCTTTGGCTGAAACGGCTGGCAGAGAAAGGCCGCTACGCGAATCGCATAGAGGACTCTGAGAACTACCTGTCGCTGGAGGAGGATGTGCCGCAGCACGAGGAGAACGAAAGGCAGTTCGGCGTAATGGCCGAGGCGCTTGACCAGCTCGGGGAACCCTGTCGCTCATTACTGGAGGACTTCTACATCCGGGCGCAGGGCATGCAGGATATTGTGGAAAAGTTTGGCTACACGAACACAGACACGGCCAAAAACCAAAAGTACAAGTGCCTGCAACGCCTCAAGAAGCTATTCTTCACCTCTTACAAACCAGAGGTATAGCATAGACGAATTGAATTTTAGCACCTTGTAAAAGGTATTTTTATATAACCATGTTTGACCACCGCATATACGAGCAAATAGAGCGCTACCTGGCCGGCACCCTGCCCGCCGAGGAGAAAGCTGCCTTTGAGGCGCTGTTGCTCTCCGACCCGCGGCTTGCCGACCAGGTACAGGAGCACCGCCAGGTGCTGCAGGCCATGCAGCACTATGGCCAGCGTCAGCAATTGCGCCATAAGCTCAACAGCATCCACACAGAAATGGAAACCGGTTCGCGGGCTATCACCAGCGAACTGACAGCCTGGAAAGTCTTCTTTAAGAAGCACGCCCAGACCATGGCGGTTGCCGCCAGCGTTTCACTGCTGTCTGTATTCGGCACGCTTTGGAGTGTGCAGCAGATGAAGAAACCTGTACAGCAGCAAACGGCGCGCTACATTGAGCTCCGTCGTGAGGTTGAGAAAATCAAAAAGGAACAGCGTGCCATTATCAATGGCATTGCCAGCGTAGACACCCCCGCACCGGCCCCGCGTTCGGCACGCTTCAGTGGCACCGGTTTCGCCATCAGCCCGGATGGGTACATTGTCACCAGCTCACACGTAATTCAGGGAGCGGACTCTATCCTAATCGAGAACAAAGCCGGCTTGAAGTATAAGGTAACGGAAGTGCACCGCAACACCGACTACGACCTGACCATCCTGAAAGTGGAAGACCCTTCCTTTGCAGGTTTCGGCAAGCTGCCTTATACCTTTAAGACGGCCTCTTCGGACTTGGGTGAGCGCGTGTATACGCTGGGCTTCCCGCGCGAGGATATCGTGTTTGGTGAAGGCTCACTGAGTTCCGCGTCTGGTTTTGAGGGCGACACCACTTCTTACCAGATCTCCATCCCGCTGAACCCTGGTAACAGTGGCGGTCCGCTGCTCGATGAAAAAGGCAATGTGATCGGCGTGATCAACGGTAAGCAGGCAGGTCAGGAGGGCGCTGCTTTTGCAGTGAAGTCATCGTACCTGCTTCAGATGGTGAGTGAGATGAAGGAAAGAGAAGGCAACCTAACCTTTAGCCTTCCGCAGCAAAACAACCTGAGCGGAAACTCGCGCACGCAGCAATTGAAGAAACTTCAGGACTATATTTTCGTTGTGAAAGTGTATAACTAGGGCGCAACAATATTGTTTTATTGCAATACTACAAGGGACTATCTGTACTCAAACACAGATAGTCTTCTTTTTTTATAACTTTTTTAAAAAGATACAGTTAAATACAGCATGTATATCCCACCTAAAGATGTACAATTTAATTCATCATGAACCTTAAAATAAACACTATGAAAATTCGAATGCTAAAACCCCTTGTTGCTGTATTTACTGCAGGCTTCTTGTATAGCTGCGCCAGTAGTAATGATGCCATGGACAACACTGCCATGGACGAAACCACAACCATGAGTGAGACAACTACCATGGCTGGTGATGACGCCACCACTACGGAAACAACAACAGAAACAGAAGTAAGCACTGAAACCACTACTACTGATGTGGACACTTCTTCCACCATGGATGCTACTGCTGAGACAAGCTCTATGGCTATATTGGATGCAGCAAGAACCAAAAGCGAAATCTCCACTTTTATGGAGTTAGTGCAGGCTGCTAATATCTCGAAAGCTTTTGAGCAGGAAGGTGAGTTCACCATTTTTGCCCCGTCTAACGAGGCCTTTCAGAAACTCCCTGCCGGTCAGTTGGAATACCTGAAAAAACCAGAAAACAGAAATGAGCTGATCAAGGTGCTGCAGGCCCACATCATTTCGGGTAAGGTAATGACAAGCCAGCTGCAGGCAAACCAGCGCATCCAGGTAGGTCAGGATGACTATATCGAAGTAGCGAGCGCAGGCGCTGCCCCTAACTCCTTCACTATTGGCGGTGCCAGTATTGTAGAGTCTGACATTGAGGCCAACAACGGTGTGATCCATGTGGTGGACCGCGTGCTGGTAACTGCTGACGCCGTAACTGACAAAGAATAATCAACAGCATTATACTAAATAAAAAAGCCTTCCCTTGCGGAAGGCTTTTTTACTACAAGCCGGCAAAAAACCCCTTATGAATACTGTAAACGCACACTACCTTACTTCATTTTGCAACCATAGAGTAGGTGAGCCGTTACAATAAACTAGTCTGCAAAAAAGCAGGCATCTTTAATTTATACTAATACAATACAAACTTAAAAATTCAACTATGGAAAGAGTAAGCGATACGAGCATGATGACAGCCATGTTCCGGGACCGTGACAGCGCAGAACGCGCTTATGAAGAACTGCGTGCACGCGGATATGATAAAGATGATATCAACGTAGTATTGTCGGACGAGGGACGCAAGCGCCACTTTAGCGGTGACCTGGACCGCGACGGCGATACCGAACTGGGTAACAAATCACTGGAAGGAGCCGGAGCTGGTTCAGCCATTGGCGGTACGCTTGGTGCTATTGTGGGTGCTGTGGCAGCCATTGGTACCTCTGTAGCTATACCTGGTCTGGGTCTGGTAGTGGCCGGTCCGTTGGCAGCTGCCCTGGCCGGTGCCGGTGCAGGTGGCCTGACAGGCGGCCTGATCGGTGCGCTGGTGGGAGCCGGTATACCTGAAGAACGCGCCAAAGTATATGAAGAAGGCGTGAAAGAAGGTAATATCGTGCTGGGCTTTAAGCCGCGCACATCAGAAGATGCCCGTTACTTCGAAAGTCATTTCCAGAAGAACCGCGGAGAGCATATTTATTACTAAGGCCCGATTGCCTTACATAAAAACAAAGGCTTGGCTTTTCCCCTGTGGCGAAGTCGAGCCTTTGCTTTTATAGCCTATCCTGGCTGTTGCACAGAGAAGGCTGGTATACAATAAAATGAACATCTACTGATCGTTTTTCCGTATGCCCTTAAAAACACATTGATATTCCGAAAAGCAAAAAATAAGACTATGAAAAACCTATGGATGGCAGCCACGCTCACGCTAAGCACGCTTGCCTTTGCATCCTGCAGCTCCGAAACGCAGGAAACCGACACCACTACAGCCAATGTGGACACCGAGATGAACACCACTACCACGGTGGATTCTACCCTGAACGAAGACAAGCGCGAATTTATGGGCAAGGCGCACAGCATCAGCACGCAGCAGCTGGAGCTTGGCAAACTGGCAGTCGAAAAAGGCAAAACGGAGCAGGTGCGTGACTATGGTCAGCAAATGGTAGACATTTACTCCAAAAAGCTGGACGAACTGCAGGACATCTCAAAGCGGTACAGCGTCACGCTGCCTCAGCAAATGGAAGAAGACCATGCCGGACGTGTGCAGGAGCTCCGCGATAAAAATACGGATGAATTTGACCGTGCCTACTGGGAAACTGTGGTGGATGCCCACAAAGAGGCACTCCAACAGTTTGAGGATAATGTGAAAGACGTTGAGGAGACAGACAATACCACGTTTAATCTGTGGGCTCGCAATATGGGAAAAGAAATCCGGGCGCAGATGGAAAACGCCATGCGGTTCAGGCAAGATTACAAGAACTAAACTCACAAAAACAGGCGATGCTGACAGCATCGCCTGTTTTGTTTAATTTCCCTGCTTTAGTACGCTTTCCAGTATGGTCCAGGTATGGCGGGCCAGTAACTTCTGACCTTCCGCATTCGGATGTACGCCGTCGGGCAGGTTGAGGTGCCGCATACCTGCCACGCCCTCCAGCAGAAAAGGCACAAAGGCTACATTGTTCTTAATGGCCAGTTCCCGAAACAGTTTTCGGAACTCCTCGGCGTAGCGCCCCGGCACAATGTCAGGAATCTCCATACCTGACAGGATGATCTGCGCATCGGGGTGTTTGTGTTTTACTTTGTCAATGATCTGCTGCAGGTTCTGTGACGTTTCCCGGGCGGGTATACCGCGCAGCCCGTCATTGGCTCCGAGGGCCAGCACAAAAATATCGATGGGCGCAGACAGCCAGCGGTCCAACCTGTACAAGCCACTCGAGGTAGTGTCGCCGCTGATGCCTGCATTGATGACGGTATAGCCTTCGTATCCTTCCTCTTTCAACTTCTCCTGTATCAGCGCCGGATAGGCTTGTGCCGTTGGCAACCCATACCCTGCCGTCAGGCTGTCCCCGAAAAAAAGTAGTGTCTTCATAGTTGTTAGGTCTTGCTATACCTTGCTGAGCACCCGCCGCTGCAGTGCTATACCTGTGCGGAAGGGGCCTCAGGCGCTGCACACCAGACAAGATCAACAGAGTCAGGCTTCAAGGTTTAGGCATGCTCGGGAAACGAAAAAAAAGTCAGAACAGTTATATAAAGAAGTGAGGCTTTCCGTAAAACAAGCAGGCTACCAGTTTGTTTATGCTGAGCAGACGCGCTGCTTTGCGATAAAGCTAGATTTATACTACATTAGGACTCGCCTTAAAAGAAATGCCTGTGGCCTCATCTACGGCACTACTTTTGCGTAGACAATGTGTGGTCCAACTAACTTAATTAGATGCTATCCTTGACAACCAGATTAAAAATATTTCTTTCTGTACTGGCCGTGGTCCTTCTCACGGGCTCTTTTATCCTGTACAGCAAAAACAACAGCACACCTGCCGGCAAAAACGAGATACTGATCAAAGCCCTGATGCAGGGTTTGAGCACCATGCACTACAAGCCGGAAAAGGTAGACGACAGCTTTTCGAAAAAAGCCTTTGGGCTATACCTGGACCGCCTCGACTTTAACAAGAAATTTCTGCTTGAGTCAGACGTGGCCATGCTGCGCAAGTACGAGACCCAGCTGGACGACCAGTTGCGTGCCGGTTCATTCGAGTTTTTTGACATCTCAGCCGACCTGATCGAGAAGCGTACCAAGGAATCTGAGGCTTTCTACAAAGAGATCCTGTCCAAGCCTTTCGACTTCTCTAAAGAGGAGAGCATCGAGCTGGACGGTAAGAAACTGAAATTCGCCAAAGACAAAAACGAGCTGAAAGAAGCCTGGAGAAAGCAACTGAAGTACCAGACACTGGTACGACTGGCCGATATGCAGAAACAGCAGGAAAAAGCCACAGCCAGCGCAGACAGCAAGGAGACGCGCAAGACCATGGAACAGATGGAAGCCGAAGCCCGCGAAAAGGTGATGACAGCCTACAACGAGCTCTATAAGCGCCTGGACCAGGTGACCCGCGACGACCGCCGTTCCACGTACATCAACGCAGTGGCGAACGTCTACGATCCGCATACAGGTTACTTCCCTCCTAAAGCCAAGAAAGACTTTGATATTGAGTTCACCGGCCGACTGGAAGGTATTGGTGCCTCGCTGCAGGAAAAAGACGGCCAGATCAAGGTAATGGAAATTGTGCCGGGCAGCCCATCATATATGCAAGGCGATTTGAAGCCAGGTGATGCGATCCAGAAGGTAGCCCAGGGCAGCGGCGATGCGGTATTGGTCGAAGGGATGCGCCTGGACGATGCCATTCAGCTTATCCGCGGCAAGAAAGGAACTGAAGTACGTTTGACCGTGCGCAAGCCTGACGGTAGTACCCGCATTATCCCGATTGTGCGCGATGTGATTGTGTTTGAAGAAACCTATGCGCAAAGTGCAATGATTGACGAAAAGCAGAAGATCGGGTACATCAAGCTTCCTGGTTTTTATGCCGACTTCGAGCGCAAAGGTGGTCGTAACAGCGGCGAGGATGTGAAGGCTGAGGTTGAGAAACTGAAAGCTGCCGGTATGCAGGGACTGGTACTGGACCTGCGCAACAACGGGGGCGGTTCCCTTGCTGACGCTGTCGAGATGGCCGGCCTGTTCGTAGACCAGGGCCCGATCGTTCAGATCCGCACGTCTGCCGGCAAAACCGTCGTGCTCGATGACCGTGACCCGGAAGTACAGTATACCGGTCCGCTGGTAATCATGGTGAACTCCAACAGTGCGTCTGCCTCTGAGATTCTGGCAGCAGCCATGCAGGACTACAAGCGTGCCGTGATTGTGGGTACGCCGACATTCGGTAAAGGCACTGTACAGCAGTTTGTTGAAATTGACGAAGCCCTGCCATCGCAGTTTGACCCATACAAGCCGTTCGGAGCGCTTAAACTCACCATTCAGAAGTTCTACCGCATCAACGGGGGTACGACGCAGCTGCGTGGTGTAACGCCAGATGTGATACTGCCAGACGCGTACAGCTACCTGGAGTTCGGTGAAAAAGAACAGGAATACGCCCTGCCATTCGATGAGATCTCTCCGGCCCGTTATAAGCCATGGTCGCGCGCTAAGCTGAACATCCCGGCAATACAGGCCAGCAGCAAGAACCGCATTTCTGACAGCGAGAGCTTCAAATTGATCCAGCAGAGCGGCGAAAGGCTGAAAAAACTGGCTGACAACACTTCCCGCTCCCTGAGCATGGCGAAGTACATGGAAGAAGAGAAAAAGAGCGAAGCAGCCAACAAGCAACTGGAAGACGCTCAGAAAAATGTTCCGGTGCTGAACGTAGCGCGTCTGAAGACCGATTTGCAGACCATAGCGGGAGACACCGCCAAAATGGCCCGCAACAAAGACTTCCTAAAGTCGCTGCAGAAAGACGTGTATGTGGAGGAAGCAGTAGCGATCATCAAGAATGATATCAAGTAATCGCCCTTAATTGGCAATAAGAAGAAAGCCGGCTATGTAGATAGCCGGCTTTTTTTTACTTTGCAGCTTAGCCTTACTCATTCCCAACTCATGAAACACCTCAACCTGATTCAGGGCTTCCGATCGAAGCGCTATACCTTGTCTTGTGTGGCCGCCGTGCTCCTCGCCTTCTCCAGCTGCGCTCCGCGCCCTCAAACCCAAGCCGAAGCCGGGAAGCGAGGTGTCGTAGCCGATAAGGCCATGGTGGTATCTGCCCACCCTGATGCTTCTGACATTGGCTTGGAGATACTACGCAAGGGCGGCAATGCCTACGACGCGGCCATTGCCACACAGTTTGCCCTGGCGGTTTGCTATCCGGTAGCGGGCAACATCGGGGGCGGTGGTTTTTTGGTATACCGTCACCACACCGGCGAAACCGGTGCGCTCGACTTCCGGGAGAAAGCCCCCGCCACCGCGCACCGCGACATGTACCTCGACTCACTGGGCAATGTGATACCTGACCTGAGTCTGCTCGGCCACCTGGCAGCCGGCGTACCCGGATCGGTTGACGGCATGATCAAGTTGCACGAAAAGCTCGGCTCCCTGCCTTTTGCCGATCTGGTACAGCCCTCCATCGACCTGGCCCGACGTGGCGTGGTGCTAACTGCGCGCGAAGCCCGCATGTTGAACAATGCCCGGGAAGAAATGATCAGGTATAACAAGCATACCCCCTACCTGACGCGTGAGCAGGCCTGGCAGACCGGCGACACGCTCTATCACCTCGACCTGGCCCGTACCCTGGAGCGCATCCGCGACAAGGGACGCGATGGCTTCTATGCCGGCGAAACAGCCGATCTGATCGTGAAAGAAATGCAGCGCGGTGGCGGCCTGGTTTCGCACCGGGATTTGCGCGACTACAATGCCGTGTGGCGCACGCCGATCACGGGGCAGTATAAAAATCTGAAAGTTACCTCTATGTCGCCGCCATCGAGCGGGGGCATTGCGCTGATGCAATTGCTGACCATGGTAGAGCCCTACGACCTGAAAAGCTTTGGCTGGCAGCAGCCTCAGACCATCCAGATCATGACTGAGGCCAAGCGCCGCGTATACGCTGACCGTGCCACCTACCTCGGCGACCCGGATTTTTACAAAGTGCCCAGCAGCGGCCTGTTGGACCGCAGCTACCTGCAGGAGCGCATGAAGAACGTGAGCCTGGAACGCGCTACCCCATCATCGGAGGTAAAAGCGGGCGTACTGCCCGTGTATGAATCCGATCAAACAACCCACTTCAGCATCGTTGACCAGTTTGGCAATGCGGCTTCCATCACCACGACCATCAACGGTGGTTATGGCTCTATGGTAGTGGTTGAAGGTGCCGGTTTCCTGCTCAACAACGAAATGGACGACTTCAGCGCGAAGCCCGGTGTACCGAACATGTTTGGCCTGATTGGGGGTGAAGCAAACTCTGTGCAGCCCGGCAAGCGCATGCTTAGCGCCATGACACCAACCATTCTGGAGAAAGACGGCAAACTCTTTATGGTAGTGGGCACGCCGGGCGGTTCTACCATCATCACCTCCGTGTTTCAGACGATCCTGAACGTAGTAGAGCACGGCATGACCATGCAGGAAGCCGTAGCCGCTCCCCGCTTCCACCACCAGTGGCTCCCCGAAGAGATCCAGCACGAAACGGATGCGATCTCACCTGAAGTTCGCGCCGTGCTAGAGAGCAAAGGGTATAAGCTGAAGCAGAGAGGCAAGTATGGCGCTGTGGAAGGCATCCTGGTGCTCCCCAATGGCAAACTGGAGGGTGGTGCCGACCCGCGCGGTGACGACACCGCAGTTGGTTTCTAACCAGGTATAGCCAACTGGCTTTTTGAAGCGGTTAACCGATTACATTACCTTACAAACAAAGAGAGCCCGCAGGTATAGCATCTGCGGGCTCGCTGTTTTATGCCAGGTATACCTAGCCGTTCTTTCGCTTTTCAATAAATCCGCCAATGTAAGTGGCCATGGCGGCTATACCTGTGGTGCTCATCAGACCGAATATGAGCTTGCGCCGGTTTAAGGTAGCCGTGTCAAACTTGGCTTCTGTCTCGGCGTCCGGCACGGCAGCCTGCAGGAAGGAGCGCAGTGTCTGGGCCAACAGGAGTCCGGTGATGCCGACTGCCACATGTGCCATGGCCTGGTCGCCTTTCTCCAGGTTTTTGCTCAACAGCAGCAGTCCGCTCCCGGCCACTGCAGGTATAAGCGCCGTCTTGGGCCGCTTCTCGTTCAGAAAATAGCTACTCAGACCTGTTCCGATCAGGGTGGCGGCGTGTACATTATTTATGATTTGCGGTTTGTCTGTCATAGTTGTTTCCATTGGTTCGTGTAATGTAATACCAGTTGTCCTTTGTCTTGGTTATACCTATACGAACGACTCCAGTTGAGCAACTGCTATACCTGGGCATAAAAAAAAACGGCCTCCCGTAAGGCAGGAGGCCGTTTTTTTTGAGTTGGCATAAACTAGTTTCTTACCAGCTTAGCCTGGTATACCTTGCCTTGCACCGCCACCTGCACGTAGTACATGCCGTTGCGCAGGCCGGCTACCTTCTCGTTCAGCTGCTGCTGCACGCTGCTCAGGTTACCGCTTAGTTCATACATTTTGGTTCCGTTAGCAGAACGCAGCTCCAGTGTCATCTCATCCATCACCGATACTTCTACTGGTAAAGAGATGTTCACTACAGCGCCCTGCGTTGGGTTTGGATACAGGCGGAAAGCCAGGTCCTGGCCATTGGCTATACCTGCCGGGAAGTCGTTGTCGCGGATGGCGAGTGTGAACGTGCGGGCTGCAGCCGCTATACCCAGGTCGGTAGTTACGTTGTGGATATGGAAAGTTACCTGCTCCGTTGGCTCTGTCAGCTTGTCGTGGGCAATACGTACCTCGAAGGAAGCAGAATTAGCATAGGCTGGCACCTCTACAGCAATTACGTTGTTAGCGGCTACCGGGGCAGTCGTGTAATCCACTGCAGTGGCGGTGGCACCGTCCTTCACAGTCAGGTATACAGTATGGGCTTTTGGCTGTGCAGCCGAGATGTTCAGGTTTACAGCAACTGGCGAGTCGCCTTCAGTGGCGGTTAAAGTCGGTGCTGAGAACGCAACGGCCGGCGTGGCGCTGAAGCTGAAACGAGCCGATACCGGCACGTGGTCCGACGTTGTGTTTCTATAGCTAGGAATCAGGCTGAGCAGTTGGTTCTCTATTGTAACAGATTCCTCGATGTACTCATCCACCAAAGACTTGGACACGATGATATGGTCCAGGAAGCTTTGGAAAGAGCCACTCGCGTAAGTATAGCCACCTGCTACGCTCAGGTCGTAAGTCAGCGCTTTGTAATTTTCATCCTGCACAAACGGATTCAGGGAAGATGGCAGGTTGTTTACCACCGAGATGTCCACATCTTCGTTCATGTCGCCCAGCATCACCAGGTTCACATTCGGATATTGCGCTGCCAGGCTGTCCTTCAGCACCTGCACGTCGTACTTGCGCTGGTTGTATGGCGTCACGTTGGTACCGGAGTTGGCTCTGGTGTGGAGGTTCACCACATAGATCTGCTGCGTCACGCCGTTCACTGTGGCTTCCAGTTCCACTAGCAGTGGCAGGCGACCGCTTGCCCAAAAGCTGGTTTGCGCAGCAGGGTAATTTGGCAAGGTGGCTGTACCGGCTAGCACATCCTGATACAGTTTGTGGAGCAGCACTTTCTGGCTCTTCACTTTTACTACGTCCTTCTTGTAGGCCACATAAAGCTTTTGCGGCACCAGGTTGCGGCTTGGGTCCCATGAGTAAGAATGCACATCCGAGCGAACGAAGTCGTAAGCCGGCAACTCCGCCATCAGGCTGGCCATAGCAGCATCGTTGGCAATCTCCTGGAAGGCAACGATGTCAGCGTCCAGCGTCTGGAGTGCTTTTTTAGCATTTGCAAACTGCAGTTCCTCGTTATCCGGACCGAGTTCTTTATTGTTCTCGTCTTTGTCAGCGCCAAACCACTCCAGGTTCCAGGACACGATGTCCAGGGTGCTGCTCTTCGGCAGAGAGGTACCGGTCAGGCTTCCTTTCACCACGGTGAAATCGCCGCTTGTGTAAGTCAGTTGGCCAGTGGAGCGCAGCTTGGTGCTGGCTGGCTTGTAGCGTACGTATACCTGGTTTGTTGCACTCGCTTCAGCAGCGGTATAAACCAGGGAAGAAGCGTATGTCTGTCCGTTCCTGGAAAGCTCGAAATCAGTACCTACTGACAGTGTCATACCTGCCGGGTAGCCCAGCGCAGAGAAGTTGAAGGTATACGGAGCAGAAGCGTTCGGCACTTCCACCAATCCAAAATCAACGCTGAAGTCATTGGCAACCAGCAACTGGTCTACGTTCTCCACCGCGAAATCGTCCAGGGTCCAGCGGGCGGCTCTGTCTGTTTCAGCCTCAGAAGCATACACAAACGCCACATGTACAGCAGCACCTTTGTAATCCGTCAGGTTGACGATGGATTGTTTCCACACATCAGAAGCGGCAGCCGGGAAATCGCCATTCAGTTCTGTCCAAGTGGCTGTGGCAGGCGCGCTGCTGCCGTCGTAGTTAGTCGACACCATCAGTTTCAGGCCGGGGCCCTGGAAAGCGGTTCTGGTCCAGAAAGAAAGTGCGGCAATGTTGAAGTCAGAAAGGTCCAGTGCAGGAGAAATCATCCAGTCTTCGTTTTCGCGGGCGCTGCCGGCATAGCCGTTGATTTGCACACCGTTGTTACGCGGACTTTCCTCCGTCTCCCTTCCAAACGTAGTACAGCCCCATACCTGGTCACCCGTTACGCTGTAGGCTTTCCAGCCACCGGGCAAAGTGGTACCGCAGTTGTTGAAGTTCTGCACAAATGGGCTAACCGCATTGGCTGTCAGCTCGGTTACGGCAGTAGCTATACCTTGGCCGCTATGCGAAACCGTGCCGGATAAAGCCCCCGTGGTAGTTGCTGACACGCGCACATACACAGTCGGGTTGGCGGCCATCTCCTCAGCAGAGAAAGTGATAATGGTGGCGAAACCAGTTGTCGCCTGCTTCGAAACGGTGAAGCCTGCTGTGGCTGTCAGCTGCACATTGCCGCTGATGTTCGCGCTTGTCAGAGTATAGGAAGAAACGTTTGGCTGGTTCAATACCACATCACCAAAGGCAAGTGTAGCAGGAGCCAACACGATTGGGTTCTTGCTGTCGCTCAGGCTGGTTACCTCAATGTTGTCCACGGCAAAGCTGGGTCTGGAGCCACCGCCGCTGATCTGGCGCGTAGCCCAGCGCAACTGCACCACTTCCTGGTTTTCAGCCGCCTCTGGCAGGGTCACGGTAAAGGACTCAACCTTTTGCGGATCAGTATTACCGCTCGTGGCCCACTTCTCCGTGTTGTTTTGATACTGTGAACCTTCAATGTTGATGAAACTCCCGCTTGTACCAACCCGGTACTGCAGCACGATTTCGTTGATACGGGTGTTGCTTCCGCCGTCGTACGGGTTGCGCAGCGTCATCATATCAAACGCCACATTCACTGCAGTCTTTTGCAGGGTATTGATGGCAAAGGCGATGCTCAGGTCTACAGAACCACTGTTGAGCAAACCTATTTTGCCATTGTAATTGTGGATGGCACCATTGGTTGTAGTAGAGGTGCTGTTAGCCAGCAGAGCTCTGTCGGCAGTAGCCGGAGCCGTTCTGAAGCTTGCTCCGGGAGCGTTGGCCAGTAACCAGCCCTGCCAGCCTTCCGGATAGTCGGTTGAACTGTGTGGCAGGCTGGAGAAATCCTGCGAGTAAGGCAGCGGCTGTGGCTGCGGATTGGTCTGCGCTAAGGCTTCGCCGCCAGCCAAAAAGGCACAGCAGGCCAGCACAAAAGCAGAGGCTTTTTGTAGATGTTTAAACATAGGTATAAGAGAGATTTGATTTGTAACGTGTAGGGAGCACGAAAGTGTACTGCACTGTCGTGCAATGGGATACGGGCACAGATGAGCGCATGAAGATCCATCGGTTGCAAAGGTAAGCAGATGCTTTCAATCCAATGTTACCGAATCATCAATATAATTTTAACATTATATTCTAGACGTGCTATACCTTGCCCAAGGCCTGCTCGATGTCCTTTATTAAATAGTCGGCATCCTCCAGCCCGATATAAAAGCGCACCAGGTTAAAGGGGAGTTTGCCTGAGTACTTCGCCTCTTTGTTGTAGTAAGCGGCTGCCGGGTAGATCAGCGATTCATGTCCACCCCAGGAGGCGGCCATCAGGAAATGCTGCAGACTGTTGCAGAAGTCTTCTACCCTTTGCATATCGTCTGTTCTGAGCGCAATCGTAAACTGTCCGGTATTGTTGCGCAGCTGCTTTTTGGTCAACTCATATTGTGGGTTCGAAGGCAGGAAAGGGTAATAGATCTTTTCAACCTTCTCCTGCTTTTCCATCCAGGCCACTACCTTTCTTGTCGTTTCTGCCACGCGTTCCATTCGCACAGGCAGCGTACGCAGACCGCGCATGAGCAGCCAGGCATCGTGCGGCGGCAGAATGGCCCCAAGCGTCATAAACTCTCCCTCGAATATCCTGTTGATCATGTCGCGATTGCCACAAATGACGCCTCCCATGGTGTCGGAATGGCCGCCGATGTACTTGGTGCAGGAGTGTACGACCAGGTCCACGCCCATCTGCAGGGGGTTTTGGTTGAGCGGTGAGGCAAAGCTGTTATCGATGATGGTGCTGCAGCCATGCGTTTTGGCGAGTGCGGCAACAGCTGCTATGTCCTGCTGCTCAAAGGTAAAAGAGTTCGGGCTCTCCAGGTATAGCAGCTTCGTGTTGGGCCGCATCGCTCGGCGGTAGTTCTCCGTGTCGGTGCCGTCTACCATGGTCACCTCTACGCCATATCTGGGCAGGAAGCGGTTCATCAGCACATTGGTCCAGCCGTAGGGTTTATCGATCGACACCACATGGTCACCTGCCTTAAGCTGCGAAAGCACCGCCGCCGAGACGGCCGCAATGCCGCTCCCGAAAGCAATGGCATGCTCCGCCCCTTCCAGCGCCGCCATCTTTTTCTCGAACATGGTCACAGTTGGGTTGTTGCCGCGGGTGTACAGGTAGGACTCGGCCTCGTTCTGGAGCATGCGCCGCATATCGTCTACCGTTTTACTGGCAAAGTTGCTGGTTTGCAGGATGGGAGGCGTCACTGCATTGTAATACAGTTCGCGGTCTTCGCCCAATTCGTTCAGGATGTAAGATAGCTCCATGATATAAGGGATTTGTCCCCCTCTTGTACTCTTATTTTGAACTTCGGGTTGTTGAGGCTCCCTCTCACAATTACCTCTCTTCTACAGGCATAGGTATAGCCAAAACTTGCCTTAAAAGCGGCCACAGCAAGAGCATTATACAGCCACATAAAATATTTTTCAGACATTCTTTAAATCATTGATTATCAGTGATATAAAATCAATTAAACACACTATTTATACCTGAAATTTGCAACTGTTAGCAGGCCAGAAATGTTGTAAATACATGAAAGAGAAAGAAGAAGAAAACATCATATCTATGTATCCGGAAGAGCAGAAACAGCTGGACAAGGAATGGTATAAATCCATCCCGGCGCAGGTGTTTCTAAACTACTTTTTCGCGATCAATTACCACCTCGACCACTACGAAGGGATGGGTCTGCAGCAGTTGGCTTACTTTAAGGATGTGCCTGCTGAGTTATCTGAAGAAGATCTGGAAGCGGTGAAAAAACTGTTGCTCAATAGCTGGAATACAGAGTATGCTTTGCGTACTACGGCCGAGCTGGGCGATGAGAACTACATCCGTAATGCTTTGCACTGGACCTTCCCGCAGGCATACTATACTGTGTTTGCGAGCTTACAGGCTTTCCTGCATACCCGCCAGATCAAGACCAGCAATGAGTCGCTGGTGATGCGTGAAGCAGGCCGCCTGATCGTGAAGAACGCTTACCCGCAGGCGATGAGCTTTTACGCATCGGGCCACTTTGATGACTTCCGCATCAACCGTTTGCCGTTGGCGCACTATAAGCCGGGCTTGCAGATTGCGGGCAAGGAGCTCGAAGCACAATCGCAGATCGGACAGTTTTTGAAGACTACGCGTCGCATGAAGGCCAAGTCCGTGCGACAGCAGGTACAGGCTAACCTGAATACCGCCATCCGTAGCAGTCGCACGGGTGAGGTGTTGCAGAAGTTTGGTCCTCAGCATTGGCAGCAGTTGACCTGGCGTATGGGCTACACCACGCTGTTCGATTTGCTGGCCAGGTTGCGTATCTCCAGCTCACACCGCGAAATCGAGCGCTTCGTGCAGTCCGACATCGACTTTAAGCTGTTCCATGACTCGCTCCTCCAGATTGTGAGTTACTTGAACGGTATACACGAGTGTTACGTGGCGCAGGCGATGAGTTTGCAGCAGTACGAGGCCTTTGTGCAGGAACTGCCGGCCTATCTGCAAAAATCCTTTGTGGCAGCCAGGTTGCAAGACAGAGTTAAACCCCTTTTACAGGACGACGAGCAGCAACTCCGCACAGCTGCTTAAGTCCTATTCGTTCCACTACATATATAGGAGCCCCGGCAAGTCTTACTTGCCGGGGCTTTTTTGTCAAAATCTTTATACAGGGCCCCTACCCCAAGGATTTTAGGATTGACAGGATTCTCGTGCAAGATTATACCCGCCCCTCCCGAGAGGGGAATCACCTCCCCTAGCCCCTCCTTTTAAAGAGGGCCCCTACCCCCAAAACAGGAGTGGGATTTGGGAACGATTAACATCCCCCTGCCCTCTTCAAAGGGGGACCTTTTGGCCATTGTCAGTGTCAAGCATAAGTCTTATTGTGAGTGTCACAGACCACTGACAGGTATAACAAGGCTAACTTGCCCCGGAAGCTATGAAACAGATCACCTAAGCCAAGTGCACTTTACGACGCTCCACTGTTCGAGCGGTCAGCGAGTTTGGAGCGTCTTGATTTTTTTGCTTACTGGGGGTAGGGGCCCTCTTTCTTTTCATCAAGGAAAAAAGTGAGGCCCGCCCGGCCAGGGCAAGCTATAAAACAACATCATTTACTATACCTGCGGTAGCGGTTGCTACAAGGCATAGCACATGCTACATGTCTTAGCACAATTGTAACCCCCTACCTCATTCCTCTACCTTAACATTCTTAACCTTTAACAATCACCAATTAACCTTTTAAAAGCTGCTGATTATTTAGCAATTTTGCAGTTTATATATAACAGTCACCTTTAGTACTAAAATCGCATGCAACTCAGCGAACAGGAACTACGCAGACGCCACGAGCGCGAAGAGCTGGAGAAAATGGGCATTAACCCATATCCATCCGAAACATTTGAAGTGACGGCTACGGCCAAAGAGATAAAGGAGAATTTCGATAAGGACAAGAACAACTACCAGGAAGTAACCCTGGCGGGCCGTTTGATGAGCCGCCGCGTGATGGGCAAAGCCTCGTTTGCTGAGCTAATGGACAGCACCGGTCGTATCCAGATCTACGTTTCCCGCGACGACATTGCCCCAGGCGAGAACAAGGACATGTACAACACCGTGTTCAAGAAGATGCTCGACATCGGTGACTTCATCGGTATCAAAGGATACGCTTTCATCACACAGGTAGGTGAGATTTCGGTACACGTAACGGAGTTGAAAGTATTGACCAAGTCGCTTCGTCCGCTGCCGATCGTGAAGCGTGAGATCGACGAGAACGGCAACGAGATCGTGCACGATGGCTTTACAGACCCGGAACTACGTTACCGCCAGCGCTACGTGGACCTGATCGTGAACCCGCATGTGCGTGAGACCTTCCGCAAGCGTACACAACTGGTAAATTCCATGCGCCAGTACCTGACTAACCAGGGCTACCTGGAAGTGGAAACACCAATCCTGCAGCCACTGTATGGTGGTGCGGCGGCGCGTCCGTTCAAGACGCACCACAATACGCTGGACATGACGCTATACCTGCGCATTGCCAACGAGCTATACCTGAAGCGCCTCATCGTGGGTGGTTTCGACGGTGTGTTCGAGTTCGCCAAGGACTTCCGCAACGAAGGTATGAGCCGCTTCCACAACCCGGAGTTCACGCAGGTGGAACTGTACGTAGCCTACAAAGACTACAACTGGATGATGGACCTGGTAGAGGAAATGGTGGAGAAAGTAGCCATGGACCTGCACGGCACCACCGAGGTACAGGTAGGTGAGAACATCATTAACTTCCAGCGCCCCTGGAAGCGCTTCACCATGTTCGAGGCTATTGAGCACTTCACCAAGATCGATATCTCGGAGATGGAAGAGCCCGAGCTGCGCCAGACAGCCGAGTCACTCGGTATAAAAGTGGATCCGAAGCTAGGCAAAGGCAAGATCATCGATGAGATCTTCGGCGAGACCTGCGAGCCATACCTGATCCAGCCGACCTTTATCACGGACTACCCGGTGGAGATGAGCCCACTGGCCAAAAAGCACCGCGACAAGCCAGGTCTGGTAGAGCGATTCGAAGCGATCTGCAACGGCAAGGAAATCTGCAACGCCTTCTCCGAGCTGAACGACCCAATCGATCAGCGTGCCCGTTTTGAGGAGCAGCTGGAGCTTGGCAAGCGCGGAGACACCGAGGCCATGGTGCTCGACGAAGACTTCCTGCGCGCGCTGGAGTACGGTATGCCGCCAACAGCGGGTCTGGGCATCGGCATCGACCGCCTGAGCATGATCATGACGAACTCACACTCCATCCAAGATGTGCTGTTCTTCCCGCAGATGAAGCCGGAGAAGAGAGAAGAGTAATTCATATAATCACTAGTAAACAGAAATGGCCCGCTATACCTTAGCGGGCCATTTCTGTTTATTAGAGGCTTTCGTCTCTAGTATCTATCCCTATTTTCGCCGGACAGGCTACTTTTTACCTTATCCGTTACATCTTTCAAGCCTTCTTCCGCCTTGCTGATCCAGGACTCTGTTTTAACCCTGCCCGTGCCGAGCTTCTCGTTGATGCCGCGGCCTACCCAGGCGGCGGAGTCTGACAGGCGGCGACGGGTAATGCGGCCACTGTCGGGTGCCATGAGTATACCTGCCAGCACACCTACGCTGGCGCCTGCGAGCAGGCCCATGGCGACCCCCAAGGTGCCGCTGCTCTCCCCATGCGAGCCGGAGGAGGAGTCCTTACGACTGCCGCTGCTATACACAGTACGCTGCTGCGTTTGCGGCTGGTGCTGCGGCTCACGAATTGAAGAGTGTGTCACATTTTCGCCCGATTCTTTGCCCACATAGCTGTGGGTGGAGGAAGATCGTGGCGTGTTACTGTATGTGCTTTTGGCCTCTCCCAGGCTGCTGTAATCCATTTTCGTTCTCATAGTCTTCTCTGGTTTTGTGTGAATTCTTTCTTGCCAACTTGTTATACGCTCTAAAATAATAACGGGAGCCAAGTCCGAAGGTTAGCGCAAATCAGCTCATCAGGCCCCAAAACAAAAGGCCCACCCCGGTTAGGGACAGGCCATTCATGTTTCCAAAGCCAGGCTTCGCGTCAGCAGGCACGTATGCCTTGGGAGCAAGCTAAGCTTTTCGTATAGTTCCTGAAGGGGCTATGTACTAAACGTTAGTTTCAGCAGCGCCGCCTGTGCGTGTACCAGCCGATGAACCGGTAGAGCCAGTTGAAGAAGAAGATGCATTGCCACCAGTAGTGCCGCCAGTGTTGCCACCGTTTTTGTTAGCACCACCCATTTTGTTCATGGCTTCGCTGCTCATGTTCTTGATTTCGTCAAGGCCAGTCTGCAGGTTCTTCTCCAGGTCTTTGCTCAGTTTGTTAGCCCATTTTTTGATACCAGTTCTGGTCTGCTCACCTGTGTCCGGAGCCATCAGTAAACCTGCAATTACGCCAGCGCTAGCGCCTGCCAACAGGGCAAGCATTACTTTTCCGCTATTATCTTTCATAGTTCTGTTTATTATAAATTGTTGGATTTGGTTTCTTTAATTTCAACTGTTGACCTAATAACGAGGAAGCCATGTATTAAGTTATAACTATACTACAGTTTTATACTATACTGCACCTAATTAACGAAAAAAAGCCCAGCAAAACACGATGCCGGGCTTTTAATTATGATCAGTGCGTTATTACAAGCCCCTGATTACCTTCATGATCTCGTTTTTGGTTTTGCCTAATTTCTGCTGCAGGCGGCCCCAGAGTTCATCCTCTTGTCCTTCCACATAAGTCAGGTCATCTTCTGTGAGTTCAGCGTAGTTCTGCTTCAACTGGCCCTTTACGTCGTCCCAGGATCCGCGCATCACCAGGCTGCTGCCATCGTCTGTCACTTTGTTGCGCTCAAGCTTGTCCATCAGGTTTTTCACGGTGCGCTCCAGGTCATCACCTGCTTTGCTCAATGTTCTTTTCAGGCTGTCACGGGTGTCAGGGCCATTATTGGGGGCCAGCAGTATACCTGCTGCTACGCCTACTCCAATACCGGCTAGCGTGGCCAGCAAAATCTTTCCTTTTTCGTCGTTCATGTTGTTTATCATTTTCTGGTGCTGTTTACTTGATAAGGCGTGATTTCCTAAAACAGAAAGTATAGTCCTTATATTTGTATTCCATTTATTTTACGTTCCATTACATACGGGGCGGTGCATACTTAGTTTGCAACATGCTATTTTTGCATATTGGGTTCTCCAAAGCCGTAGTTTACCTCTCCGCCTACCCATAAGCGCGTATAATCGATAACAAATAAAACACCATGAAAAAAACAGCTTTTGCGACGGCCTTCCTGGCCATGAGCGCCTTCTTCTCCTGCAAAAACAGCGAAATACCCTGCATTGATCAGGCCAAGATCGACCCTGACCGGATGTGTACCATGCAATATGACCCGGTGTGTGGCTGCGACGGAAAAACCTACGGCAATGCCTGTACAGCTGACCGGTCAGGCGTAACGTCTTATACCAAAGGCGAGTGCCCAGATAAATCCTAAGCTATACCTGCCAGCCTATGACTGAGAAGAAATATTTCAAGCAGACCAAGCCTTTCCGGGTGCCTACCACCGACGGAAAGCTTATAGAAGAACACTTCGGCAAGGCCTCCACCCATACCGACGCCTTCAGCGTGGCCCACATGGTAGCGCCACCGCACTGGGGCGAGCCGCATCAAACGCCGGAGTTCGACGAGATCACGATCGTATTGCGCGGCCGAAAGTTAATTGAAATTGACGGAGAGGAAGTGGTAGTAGAAGCCGGCGAGTCCATCCTGATCAAAGCCGGGTCCCGCATCCGTTACTCCAACCCCTATGACGAGGAGACCGAATACTGGTCCGTGTGCGTACCTGCGTTCGACTTCACCAAAGTACACCGGGAGGAAGATTGATTTGAAGATGTGGAGCTTTATAACTCTGCTTTAAAGCAAAGCCAAAAGTGACGCTGGGTTTGGCATACTTTCCACGCAATTCAAACGAGCAAAACATCAAAAAAGCCCCTGGAGCACATAGCACCAGGGGCTTTTTGTATTTCAAGGGTTTGTGAGATTCACTTTCAAATCTTCACATCTCCAAATTTCCAAATTCGAAACTACTGCTTATTGAGCATTTCCACTACCTCCTCAGAGATACCCATGTAAGAGAAGCCACCATCGTGCATCAGGTTCTGCATAGTCACCATGCGGGTCAGGTCCGAGAACAGGGTAATGCAGTAGTCGGCGCAGGACTCCGCAGAGGCGTTGCCAAGCGGCGACATCTTGTCAGCATAGTCATAGAAAGCGTCGAAACCGCCTACACCGGTACCGGCTGTTGTTTTGGTCGGAGATTGGGAGATAGTGTTTACGCGTACCTTGCTCATCTTGCCGAAACGGTGGCCGTAGTTGCGGGCAATCGACTCCAGCAATGCCTTGGCATGCGACATGTCGGTATAGTCAGGGAACACACGCTGGGCTGCAATGTAGGAAAGGGCTACAATAGAACCCCACTCGTTCATGGCATTCTGCTTCTCAGCCACGTGCATCACCTTGTGGAAAGACAGCGCTGAAATGTCCAGCGTCTTCTGGAACCACTCGTAGTTCAGGTCGCCATACGATTTGCCTTTGCGGATGTTCGGGCTCATGCCGATGGAGTGCAGCACAAAGTCGAGCTTACCGCCTAAAATTTCCTGCGCCTTGCTGAACAGGTTTTCCAGGTCTTCTACAGAAGTGGCATCGGCAGGGATGATCTGCGCGTTGCAGGCCTCCGCCAGTTTGTTGATCTCACCCATACGCATCGCGATCGGGGCGTTTGTCAGCACAAACTCAGCGCCTTCTTCCTTGGCACGCATCGCTACTTTCCAGGCGATAGACTTTTCGTCCAGTGCTCCGAATATAATTCCTTTCTTTCCTTTAAGCAGATTGTAAGACATGTATTTGTCAGGTTAATGTTTCACATTTTTAGGATTCCCGCCAGACAGGTATGTCCAACGGAAATCAGGCAGCAATATAGCAATAACTAGGTATAACTCAAGTTCAAAGCAGCCATCATTCGCACAAGATTGCCCCTTCCGTTAACTCCTATACCTGGTTCCAGGCGGAGCTTCTCAGCAAAGAGGCACTTTAAGAGAGTTTACAGCGATAGCA
Source organism: Pontibacter coccineus (assembly GCF_030546575.1). Taxonomy (GTDB): domain Bacteria; phylum Bacteroidota; class Bacteroidia; order Cytophagales; family Hymenobacteraceae; genus Pontibacter; species Pontibacter coccineus. The sequence goes on along the minus strand of NZ_JAUOTN010000003.1, from coordinate 129,419 downwards.
GTTCTTTGGCGCTCTTGTAGGCGCTCGCACTTGGGTTGGCGCCCGCAATCATGTGCGCAATTTCATCTACACGCTCTTTCTCACTCAGCTTCTTCACGCGGCTGATCGTGCGGTCTTCGGTGTCGTGCTTGTACACAAAATAATGCGAGTTGCCCTGTGCCGCGATCTGTGGCAAGTGTGAAATGGCAATGATCTGGTGCTTCTGCGCCATTTGCTGCATCATCTTGCCCACTTTCACGGCTACCTCACCCGATATACCTGTGTCAATCTCGTCGAACACGATGGTTGGAAGAGCCGTTTTGTCGGCCAGCATGTACTTGATGCTCAGCATCAGGCGGGAGAATTCACCTCCTGAGGCCGCTTTCACCAAGGATTGGGGCTGCGCCCCCTTGTTGGCACTGAACAGGATGCTGATCTCGTCGGTACCGGTGGCGGTTGGCGCGGCGACTTTGTGCTGAATAACGATGCGGGCGTTCGGCATTCCAAGCTCGGCCAGCAAGGTATAGAGTTCCTTCTCGAACTGGCCAAACGAAGCTTTCCGGCGCTCTGAAAGCACAGCTGCTTTCTCCAGCATTTCCTTTTCGGCCTCTTTCATGGCTTTCTCGGTGCTGGAAAGGGCATTGTCCAGGTTGAGGACGCTGCCTACTTTATCTTCAAGTTCGCGCTGTATTTCAAGCAGCTCCGCAATGGACTGCACCTGGTGCTTGCGCTGCAAGGTATAGATGGTGTTCAGGCGCTCCTGAACTTCCGTGGTACGGGCCGGATCTGCTTCCGTGCGGCGCTCAGCATCTTCCAGCTCACCGGCCACGTCGTTCAGCTCAATCATGCAGCTCTCGGTGCGCGTGCGCAACTCTTCGTACTTCGGTGAGAAAGCCGCCAACTGATTGATCAGCTGTACAGTGTCTTTCAGGGCGGAGGTGATGTTGAACTCCGATTCGGTGAGGTACTGCACGGCCTGTGTCAGCTTCAGTTTGATATCTTCCGCATTCTCCAACTCCTTCAGCTCTGTCTCCAGCTGCTCCTGTTCGTCTTGCTGCAGATTGATCTCTTCGAGTTCGTTGAGCAGGAAAGTATTGTAATCCAGCTCCTTCTGCGCCTGCGCCAGTTGGTCGGTCAGTTTCTTATAGTCGCCTTCGAGTTTCTTATACCTGCGGTAGGTTTCGTTGTAGTCTTTCAGGTATGAGAGGTTGCCCGCATAGATATCCAGCGAGGTGTTGCCGGCATAAATATCGAGGATGTTGAGCTGAAAGCTAGTGTCGCCCAATTGCAGCGTGTCGTGCTGCGAGTGGATGTCCATCAGGTTCTCCCCTATCTTGCGCAGCACGTCGAGCGTTACGGGCGTGTCGTTCACAAAGGCGCGCGACTTTCCGCTCGGGCTGATCTCGCGGCGCAGAATGCACTGCTCGTCAAAGTCCAGGTCTTCGGCTACAAACACCTCTTTGAGGTTGTACTGTGAAATATCAAACACCCCCTCGATCACGCACTTCTGCTCCTGGTTAAAGAGCAACTTGGAGTCGGCGCGGTTACCGAGCAAGAGGCCGATGGCACCCAGCATAATAGACTTACCGGCACCGGTTTCGCCGGTAATAATATTGAGCACCGGCGATGGATTCATTTCCAGCTGCTCTATCAGTGCGTAGTTTTTTATTTTAAGATCAATCAGCATATATCAGGATGCAAGACGCTTGTCACAAGGTATAAGACTTAACGCCCGGACTTAGTTCGATAATTTGGGTGTATTTTAATAAGGTGCTTCTATGTCGTAAATCACTTCCTCTACCTCCGCTACAGGTATGGTGTGCTTGCTGCGCCGGCCGTCCAGCAGCTCGAGTTCTTCCGCTGATACATGCTGCAACACGCCCTGCACCACCACACGGGTTCTCAGCACCACTTGCACCGTCTGTCGCTGCAACAGTTCGGGCAGGTGGTCGGCCAATTTATTTCGATTGATTCTGATCTGGCGTTTGCCCATAGGTATAGCGCACAGGTATAGCCATCCGCCCCGTGAAGATACGCGCTTTCTGTGAAATTTGGAAAAGGCTTAGCGCTGGAGAAGTACTTCGTATTTGGTGTTGTTGGTAGGGTCTACCTGCGTGAGCAAGGTATAGGCGGCCTGCTTGTCGGCGGGAGCGGCAGTTTTGAAAATATTCACCAGCTCATCTGACTTGGCCTCAAAGAAAGAGCGGATCACGGCCGCGCCCGGCTTCTGTTGCGAAATTTTCTGGATGTTCCGCAGCACGTCGAGCGTGGCCTTGCGGGCTTTCTCCGGGTCCTGTGCCATCAGGTCCATCCCCTGGCGGTGCATAGTGTAGATGCCCTCCCGGAAAGGCACAAAAACCGGGTCCTGCATGTTGTCAATCATCCAGTAGCGATTGCGGTTGCCCTCAAACGGACGCCAGCCCGGAAAAATAGAGTTCTGTGAGGCAGCCAGGTTCAGAATGCCACGCGCCCGGTCAAAAGCGGGGGAGCCGCCAAGCCTGGCAAAACTGTCGTTGTCCATCCCGATGATCATGTAGGCGTAGTAAGCCAGCATGGCCGACAGGTTACCCGTGAAGTTGTTTTCGGCAAAGTCGAGGGGTTGCGCCTCGTTGAACTGGAAAAGCCAGTCGCGGTCGATGACCGAGAAAAGCGTGGATTCGTAGCCGGTGCCGTAGGCCGGCCTTACCGACACGATCTGCACATTGGCGCGGAAAGTCCCTACCTCAGGCATTTCGGTCAGGTTGATCAGGATGCGACATTTGATGCGCTCATCCACCCGGTAGGACTGGTTCGTCCAGCGGCGGTTGTTCATAAACTCGAAAATGCGGTTCTGCATCTCCGTGAACAGTTGCCGGTCTGTAAAAGCTACCTGTTCGCTGTTGACCACCACATCGCACTGCAGCTCCTGGGCACGTGCTCCCAGGGCCATTCCCATCACACACAGCAAAACAAACAGTCGCTTAAACATAGAGTCTCTCCCAGATCAGGTTGACGATATCCTGTGCCACTTCGCTTTTGTGTTTCAGCTCAAAAGCGGTAGCCGTATCTTTCTCAATAATAGTGATTTTATTTGTATCGTGCTTAAAACCAGCGCCCGGATCGTTGAGCGAGTTCAGCACGATCATGTTCAGGTTCTTCTTCTGCAGTTTCTCGCGGGCGTTGCTGGCTTCGTTGTCGGTCTCCAGGGCAAAGCCCACGGCAAACTGGTCTGCCCGCTTCTCTTTCCCGAGCGCTGCTGCTATATCAACGTTCTTAACAAGTTCGATGGTCAGTTCGTTGCCGGCTTTTTTTATTTTGCGGTCAGCCACCACTTTGGGTTTGTAGTCGGCCACGGCGGCGGCAAACACCCAGATATCAGCCGCAGGAGCCAGCTGCTTGACGGCCGCATACATCTCGTCGGCGGTCGTGACAGGTATAACCGTTATACCTGCGTGCTGCGCCTGCAGGTTAGTAGGGCCAGCCACCAGTTGTACCTGGGCGCCGCGCTGGGCAAAGCATTCGGCCAGCGCATAGCCCATTTTGCCTGTTGAGTGGTTCCCGATAAAGCGCACCGGATCAATGGGTTCGTAGGTCGGGCCGGCGGTCAGGACAACAGTCTTGCCCTTAAACAGTTTTTCCAATGCCTGAAAAGTGGTTTTCTAGTACGCGAATAATTTCCTCGGGCTCGGCCATACGCCCCTGCCCCACCAGTCCGCTGGCCAGTTCGCCATACCCCGCCTCAATGATGAAGTTGCCATAGCCGCGCAGTTTGGTAAAGTTGGCCTGTACCGCCGGATGCCGGTACATGTCCAGGTCCATGGCCGGGGCCACAAACACCGGGCAACGTGCTGACAGGTAAGTGGCAGAAAGCAGGTTGTCGCAGAAGCCATTGGCGAATTTGGCCACCGTGTTGGCACTGGCTGGCGCTACCACCATGGCATCGGCCCAAAGGCCCAGTTCCACGTGGTTGTTCCAGACGCCCTGCTCGTTGAGCACAAACTCGGTGAGCACTGGCCGCTTGGAAAGGGTAGCCAATGTGAGCGGGGTTATAAAGGCAGAAGCAGAAGTGGTCAGGATCACCTGTACTTCTGCTTCTGCTTTTACGAGTAGGCGAACCAGCATGGCTGCTTTATACGCAGCTATACTTCCGCAAACTCCCAATACTATTTTCCGATTCCGGAGCATGCGCCTTACAGCGATATTTCTTCTGTCTCTACGTCTGGTGTGCGAACGTATACATTGCCTTCCAGGAATTCCTCGATAGCCAGGTTAGTTGGCTTTGGCAGGCGCTCGTAGTACTTAGAAATTTCGATCTGCTCACGGTTCTCGAATACCTCCTCCAGGTTATCCACTGTTGTCGCAAACTCAGCCAGCTTAGAGTTCAACTCTTCTTTCAGCTTCACAGAGATCTGGTTTGCTCTTTTAGAGATCACCGAAACAGACTTGTACACATTGCCGGTCTGCTTTGCAAAGTCGGCCATGTTACGGGTAACGATTGATGATGGAACTGCTGCCATATATACTTAATTTATGAATTGCTTGGGTTAGTTTTCTTTATTTTCTCGAGCTCTGACTGCGTGCTGGCGAATACCTGTTCGGCACTACGCAGGAAGCGGCTGTCCGGATACTGGTCGATGAAGGCCTGGTAGAAGTCTACTGCCTCCGTGAAACGCTCCTGTTGCTTGCCCGGCACACTATCCAGCGCATAACGGTACTGTGAGTCTATCCGCAGGTAAGAAGCCTCCTCGCTGTACGGGGAAGACGGATTCTCGCGCAGGAAGTTCGTAAACGCCACCACAGCTGACTTGTAATTACGCAGCTTATAGTACAGGCGGGCACTTTCAAATGATTTACGATCGAGCTTGGCGCTCAGATCATCAAACATGGTATTGGCCTCTGCCGCGTACTGGCTGGTCGGGTAGCGCACCAGAAATTCCTGGATCGACTCCATAGCCGTTACAGTACTGGTCTGGTCCTGCTCAAAGTCCGGCGAATCGTTGTAGAGTGACTTGGCCTGCAGGAACATCGCCTCTTCAGCCAACTCGCTACGCGGATATGTTTCGTAGAAAGTGCGGAACTGGAACGCGCTCAGCATGTACTCCCGCTGCTGATAGTGCGTGTTGGCGTAGTAGAAACGGGCTTTCTCGGCCTCTTCCCTACCCGTCATCAAAGGCATTACCTGCTCCAACAGCTGGTTGGCGCGGTAGTAGTCCCCTTTCTCGTAGTATTCGAGCGCGGCTTTGTATTTCAGGTCAACGTCGTTGCTTTTCAATAGCTTTTGGAAGTTGCTGCAGCTGGTTGCAAAAACCAACAGGCACAACATTACGACGGTATGCAGGATTCCTCTGTTCATGAACGGGCAAAATTATACAATATCCCTGTGATTTACAAGCGTGAATATACAGTGTTTACTGGCGGACCGGAGTCGGTTTGGCAGCCCCGGCAGCAGGCTTTTTGCCTTTGGACTGTCCTGACTTGGTGCCCGATGCTTTGCCTTTTGTTGGCTTAGCTGCTTTTGCAGGCGGCGTCGGCTCTTTTACCGGTACACGCGGGGCCAGCACCTCTTTCTTATCGGGTCTGAGCTCTTCCAGCCACGCAAATCCCTCCAGCCTTCGGTCAGAGGCCTGCAACTCGTGCGGCGGTATAAACTTGGCTTCCGGATTTACAAGAAACGAAATAGATTTGAGTTTATTTTCCGCAAAATTTAAAACCATGTCGCTGCACACGGCCCGGTTCATACCTGTCAGCACCGAGTCGCCCTCCAGCGCAAAATAAATGCTCTCGCCGTTGCCATTCACATTCACCCGCCGCATACGGCCGTCCTGAAAGTGCGCCACCATGTCACGGCCCTTCACCTGGTTGTAGTTCTGCAGCGAATCCTCGGAAGTAATAAAGGAGTTGCTGAAAATGTACATCTTGTCGATGGTCTTGTTGCGCATGTGGATGCGGATGGTATCGCCCACGATCTGGCTCTGCTCGCTCCACAGCGTTGGGTTGCGGTGCATGTACATGAGCGAGTCGGTTCGGTTGTAGCTGAGGGAATCGCAAGTGCCCTGCAGGTCCGACTTGTAGATCTTCACGTTGTTAAAGGCGAATAACATACTCGGCTGTCCGTCTGCTTTTGCCTCGCGGGAAATAAGCGAGTCAGCGGCCATGTACAGCGTGTCGCCATCCATGATTGACTCCATTACCGGGTTACCCCATACCTTGGCTACACCTTTGTCGCGCCAGTAGCGACCAACCTGCCCGCGTATGGTCACGTCGTCTTTAAGGGAGCGCATGGTCATGTTCACTTTCGCCTCCCCGTAGCCGCGGGCTTCGTCATAGTACAGGTCATCGCCTCCCAAACGGTACTCCGGCGTCAGGATGTAGGCATTGCGGCCAAAGCGCGACACCTTCGTAATCGTATTATAAGTGCCCTGTTCCGCATAAAGGTCGCCGTTCTGCCCTTTGATAAAGGTGGGACCTTGGAAGTAAACCACTTTGCTTTCGGTGTTGTAGCGCATGTTCTGCGCCGTGATCTCATAATCCGGCGAGAACACTTTTACATTTTGCTGGAAGGTGAAGACTTTGGTGTTGGTATCATAAGTACCGCGCTGGCTCTGCAAGCGGTTTTCGGGCTGCACGATGGTGCCGCCTTCCGTATAGACCGCCGTGCGTGAATCCAGGTTGTAGTCGAGGGTCGGCGTTGTAAGCGTCATACTGGGGTCCTGCATGGTTACGCCGCCACTCATTTTGGCAGTGCGTCCTGCCCCGTCATAGATAGCCTTCGTACCGGTCATGGTAACAGTATCAGCCTGGTTGATGCGCACGTTGCCGAAAGCCTCCAGTATTTCACTGTCGCGGTACTGGTACACGGAATCGGCATGCAGATAGGTCTCCTTTTGCTTGAAAATCACATTCCCGATCAGCTTGTTCACCCGCTTCCCGTTGATCGTGGTACCGATTAGGTCATCGGCACTCTCCAGTTGCACCCGATCCTGCTGCCCTTGCTGCTGAGGGCCTTGCTGGGCTGGTGTCTGACCCGGACGCGCCGTATCCTGCGGTGTGGTGCGGGGCTGCTGGGGTGCCTGCCGTGGCTGGTTGAGGCGCGGCTGCGGTGGTTGTTGCTGCGGCACAATCTTGGGTGGCTGCGGCGGACGCACCTGCTGCGCGGCCTGTCGCGGATTGACCGGAGGCTTCTGCTGCTGCTCCTGCGCCAAAACTGTCAGCGAGAATAGCGTAAAGAGAATAGAATAGACTAATTTTGTGATGTTCATGCTTTATGGACAAAAGACAAGGGCCTGGTCAGGGGCGATGTGTTATACCCACGTTCCCATACCTGCGGCCTCTGCCTGTTCTTAACTTCAAAATTATAAAAAATATACCAGCCGCTGCCTTATGCTACAGAAAGTTTCCGGTTTCATCCAATCCCATTCCCTTTGCGGGCCCGACAGCAAAATACTGGCGGCCGTGAGCGGCGGCATCGACTCGGTGGTGCTTTGCGAAGTGCTGCACCAACTCAAGTATACGTTTGCCGTGGCACATTGCAACTTCGGGCTGCGCGCCGAGGACGCGGAGGCGGATCAACTCTTCGCCAAAAAGCTGGCCAAAAAGTATGAGGTGCCCTTCTATACTGAGAATTTCGACACCCGCACCTTTGCTGCGCAGGAGAAACTCTCGATCCAGATGGCGGCCCGCACGCTCCGCTATACCTGGTTTGAACAGGTGCGCCGGCAGGAAGGTTACGACTACGTTGCCACAGCCCACCATAGCAACGACCTGACAGAGACCATATTGCTTCACCTGACCAAGGGCACAGGTATAGCCGGGCTCCACGGTATACCTGCCAAAAACGGGCACATCATTCGGCCGATGCTCACGGTTACCAAAGACGATATTTTCGATTTCGTGACGGAGCAACGCCTGATCTGGCGCGAAGACACCTCGAACGAGACGACCAAGTACCAGCGCAACAAAATCCGCCACGAGGTAATTCCGGTGCTCAAGGAAATCAACCCGAACCTGGAGGAAACTATGCAGCACACAGCCGAGCGGGTGAGCCAGGCCGAGGCTATCGTGCACGCTTACATTGACAACCTGCGCCAGCAAAGTATAAAGGAGGCCGAAGAAGCTGTATACCTGTCGCTGGCGCCCCTGCAGAACGCAACCGGCCTGCCCGTGGTGCTGCACGAACTGCTGCGCCCGTTTAACTTCAGCTACTCTGTGGTGTTGGAACTGGTAGAAGCGCTGGAGGGACTTTCGGGCAAGCAGTTCGACTCGCCGAGCCATACCTTGGTAAAAGACCGCGACCAGCTCGTGATCACGCCCCGCAACCTGAGTCGCTTTGGAAGTATAACTATAGAAGAAGGTCAGACGGAAGTGAACGAGGAGCACGCGCAGCTGACCCTGCGCTATGTACCGGCCAGCGAGTACAAGCTCAACACCAAACCCCATGTGGCTGCCCTGGACGCCGGCCTGCTCAAGTTTCCGCTGAGGTTGCGCCCGTGGCAGGAAGGCGACTGGTTTGTGCCGCTGGGGATGAATGGTAAAAAGAAGATCAGCGATTTTTTGATTGATAAGAAGGTTCCGGCCAACCTGAAGGCCAAAACACTGGTATTAGTAACAGACCAGTCCATTGCCTGGATCGTGGGCCAGCGCCTGGACAACCGCTTTAAAGTGACCGAGAAGACAGAACAGGTGCTGGAGATTTCTTTAAAGCGTATCTCGTAGCATTTTAAGTATCACGTAGCTCGTATCAAGAAGCACGGTTATCTGGTTAAAGATCTTGGCGATCTATATTGAACCTAATGACGCAGATAGTACTCAGGTCACTATTTCATGGAGGCAGCCGCTTTTCATTTGTGCGAAGACCTGAATATGAAAAATCGTACTACGTGTGTTGTGATACTTGCTATTAAAACACGATTTTAACAATAGAATTTTCTAATTTTACGGAAGTAAACCGAATCTCAAACCATAATTAAAGTATATCCTACAATGAAAGTAACCGTAGTTGGAGCTGGTAACGTGGGTGCAACGTGCGCCGATGTATTGGCTTACCGCGAAATCGCGAACGAAGTAGTTTTAGTGGATATTAAAGAAGGTTTTGCTGAGGGCAAAGCGCTTGATATCTGGCAGAAAGCCCCCATCAACCTGTACGATACACGCACGGTTGGCGTAACCAACGATTATACCAAAACTGCTGGTTCTGACGTGGTAGTGATTACCTCTGGTCTGCCACGCAAGCCAGGAATGACGCGCGACGACCTGATTTCGACTAACGCCGGTATCGTGCAGTCGGTAACCGAGAACATCGTGAAGCACTCGCCTGACGCCATCATCATTGTGGTTTCTAACCCACTCGACGTGATGACGTATGCGGCGCACATCACTTCCAAGCTGCCACGCACCCGCGTAATGGGTATGGCCGGCATCCTGGATACGGCCCGTTACCGTGCATTCCTGGCTGAGGCCCTGAACGTATCTCCAAAAGACATCCAGGCGGTGTTGATGGGTGGTCACGGCGACACCATGGTTCCGCTTCCACGCTACACTACGGTGGGCGGTATCCCGGTAACGGAGCTGATCGACGAAGAAACTTTGAACGCCATTGTGGACCGCACCAAGAACGGTGGCGGTGAGTTGGTGAAACTGATGGGTACTTCTGCCTGGTACGCTCCGGGTTCAGCTGCTGCTCAGATGGTGGAAGCGATCGTGCGCGACCAGCGCCGTGTGTTCCCTGTTTGCGTGAAGCTCGAGGGCGAGTACGGCATCGATGGCGTATACCTGGGTGTTCCGGTAATTCTGGGCAAAAATGGTATCGAGAAGATCATCGAACTACAACTGAACGACGACGAGAAGCAATTGCTGGAAACGTCACGCGGTCACGTGAAAGAAGTAATGGAAGCGCTCGACAACATCAACGCCGCCAAAGCTTAATCGCTATACCTTGCTTAGTGATACGAAAAGCGCCGCTTCTGCAAAGGAGGGGCGCTTTTTTGTTTGTCTGAATCTTTATATAGGGCCCCTACCCCAAGGATTTACAGGATTTAGGGATTTACAGGATTCTCACAAATGCCGGGTCCAATCACCCCTAATTCCCAATGCCGTCAACTTAAGCCATGATTAACTCCGGCTGTCAACTCGACGACGGGAAAGATCTGGATTTTTTCAAAGCTTAAGCACTCCTTCAGATTTCTCCCAAGGGGTCGAAATGACAATAAACCTTAAGTTGACGGCATTCCCCCTAGCCCCTCCTTATCTAAGGTGGGGAATCTGTCGCTGCCAATTTACAGGTATAAGCAGCTTAGCTCCGGTATATTTGTGCACGATTAACATCCCCCTGCCCCCTTCAAAGGGGGACTTGCAGCTACTGCCAGCTTACTGGTATAAGCCCTGCAGCAAATAACCACTGGCAGGTATAACAAGACTAACCTGCACTGAAACTACGCAGCAAACAGCATTGCCAGGTGCACTAAAATGATTACCCACTGTTCGAGCGATCAGCGAGTGGGGGTAGGGGCCCTCGATTTGGGGAATCTTGACTTTTTTGCTTACTTTTTGTGTCAAGACAAAAAGTAAGGCCCGCCCGGCCAGGGCAAGCTATAAAACAGTTTAGCTTAAGGTATAGGAAGGCTGAAGCTACGCAAGGTATAGGTATACCTAGGCCAGAGGCCCCTCCATAGCAAACAGAGCGAGGACGCTCACGCCATAGCACAAAGCCCCGCTGGGGCTAGGCGAAAAAACAATAAAGTCCAGCTATACCTGCTTAATCCTTCTGACTCGCCTGAAACAGCTTCTGCTTCTCTTCTTTGGAAAGGCTCTCATACCCCGAAACCGAAATTTTATCCAGGATCAGGTCGATCTCCATTTGGCTGGGCTTGCCGGCATAACCTGTGTGGTAGCCAGAAGCTGGACGGGAATCATTCCCAACAGTGGCTTTCTGGCGGTGGGTTACTTTCAGCTTCGGGCGCCGCTTGAAGAGGTTGGCAAAGAAATCCATGGTGCTGTGCAAAGGGCGTCCCATGTCGCGGCCACGTTGCAGTTGCTTCACGAAAAGCCAACCAAACAAAGCTCCTCCCAAGTGCGCAATGTTACCACCTGCATTATCGCCTACAGCCCCGGAAATCGACAAAATCACCAGAAAAGCGGCGATATACTTGATCCGAACCGGACCGATCAGGATCAGGTTGAAGGTATAGTTCGGGATCAGCGTGGCAGCCGCTACAACCACGGCGAGCACGCTGGCCGAGGCACCGATCATGACGGCGTAGGCGGCGCGGTCGGCAAAATATGGGATCAGGTTGTAGCTCAGCATGTAGAGCAAGCCGCCGGCTATACCTCCCAAAATGTACAGACTGAGCAATTTTTTCTCACCCAGGTACTCCTTGATCAGCTGCCCGAACCAGTAGAGGTTGAGCATGTTAAAGATTATGTGTAGGAAACCTTCGTGCGTGAAGAAATAGGAAATGATCGTCCAGGGACGGGTAATGAAAACGAGTGGGTCAGAGGGCAGCGCGATAAAGCGCATCAGCCCCGTGTAGGCCCAGCTGCTACTGGTCAGGTACAGCACCGTACGAAGCACGATCAACGTCACAAAAACGATGACGTTGATCAGAATCAGTTGCTTCAGGGTATTGTTTTGCTGCCGGAAAGAGTCTTTTATGTCTTGGATGATACTCATTATACCTGTTAGCTGAAAAGAGCGGAAAGGCTTTTGCGCCTAGCTATCTTATACTTATTGTTTTTACTATTACGTATCCTGATAATCGTTGCGTTGCCACATTTTAATAAGAATGTACGCAAACAGCATACCGCCCAGGTGGGCAAAGTGTGCCACGTTGTCGCCCGGCACCCTGTTAAAGCCCGCATACAGCTCGTAGCCCCCGTATAAGAGCACAAAATATTTGGCCTTGATGGGGACGGGCAGGAACAGCAGGAAGAGTTCGAGATTCGGAAAGAGCATACCAAAGGCCATCAGGATGCCAAACACCGCACCCGAAGCCCCCAACATCGGCATGTTGAACGCCTGGTTGAAGACAGCCGTAACGGCTTTTTTGCTTTCCGTTATGTAGCCTTCGTTATCCGGGTTGCGCTGGTACTCTATCGCAAAGCGTTTCTCATAGCCGCCTGCGTAATGCGATTCCATAAAATTGTAGAAACCGGCTGGCGTTGGGTTCTCGATGTACTGCACAGCCTCGTTTTCAATCGTATTCAACTCGTACGCCCGAACGCCGGAGTAGAGCATGCTGGCTCCCAGGCCGGTGATCAGGTAAAAGCTGAGAAAGCGCTGCGGTCCCCAGAATCGCTCCAGCAAAGGCCCGAAGATGAACAAGCTGAACATGTTGCTGAACAAATGCGCCCAGCCGCCGTGCAGGAACATGTGCGTGAATATTTGGACCGGCTGGAAATAGTCGGAACCGAAGTGGTGCAGCGCAAAGGATCGGTAGTCGAACACACCCGTTGACTGCAGCATGAACACCACCACGTTGATGATCAGGAGATTCCTGACCATGGGGGTTATATTGAACATCTTATCTTCTTTTTCTCGCGTCGCTTACTATACCTGTTGGCTATACCTATACCTGAGTTAAGGCGCTGAAATCCAACCCAGCAATTTAACAATCAACAATTTAACAATTCAAATTACCCCTTCTGGAAAAGGTCATGCAGCTGACCGAGCTCCATGATGACCAGCGTCTTCTGTCCACCGGGGGTATAGTTGGGTACTTCGCAACCGAACAGCTTATCTACAAGCGAGTTCATCTCGAGGTCTGACATGCGCGGCTGCAGCTTGGAGGCCAGTCGCTTGGCCATGGCCCGGGCAAGGTTCTCCCGTTTATCCAACTTGAGCGTGGCCAGATTGTTTTTATACTGTTCGATCAACTCCTCGAGCAGCTCTTTCTCGTTGGCCGCCTGCACATCGGCAGGTATACCATTCAGGATGATGGTGTTGCCGCCGAAGTCCTCGAACTGGAAACCCAATTCCTGAAACTCTGCCCGCAGCTCTTTTACCAATGCCGAATCAGCCGGCGAAAGCTCGATGGTCTGCGGGAAAAGAAGCGCCTGCGAGGTCACCATCTTTTTCTGCAGCGAGGCCATGTACTTTTCAAACAGAATCCGCTCCTGCGCCGCCTGTTGGTCAATGATCATCACACCCGACTTCACCTGCACCAACAAATACTTGTGATGTACCTGCAAAGTTTTGCTGGAGGTGGTCATGGGTGCCGCAAACGTATCGTCGAGCAAGTCCATGCCCGATGGAGACGTGATGCGCTCCTCCTGTTGCTGCTCCGGCTGGGCATTGCGTAGCGGCTCATATAACTGCTCCCAACCGTTAGAACTGGCCTTTTTTGGTGATGACGGGACCTTAAAGCCCGGAAACGCACCTTCTTTCTCAAAGCCTTCTCCCCCATGTGGCATCCGGATGGGTTGCAGCGGCGCAAAATTCACGTCACTCTGGAAATCGAGCGAAGGGGCGATGTTGTGCGTCCCCAGCGATTTTCTGACGGCAGCATGCACAATGGCGTATACCGTCTTTTCGTCTTCGAACTTGATCTCGGTCTTGGTCGGGTGCACGTTGATGTCGATCCGCTCGGGCTCAATGTCGATGAAGAGCACATAGAACGGATGGCTGTCTTTGGGCAGCAACCCTTCGTAGGCCATCATCACGGCATGGTTGAGGTAGCCGCTCTTGATAAAACGGTTGTTCACAAAGAAGAATTGCTCGCCACGGGTCTTCTTGGCAAACTCGGGCTTGCCAATGTAGCCGCGCACGCTCATAAAGGGCGTTTCTTCCTCGCAGCCGGCCATCTGCTCTTTGTAGTTGTTGCCGAACACACCCACAATGCGCTGGCTCAGCTTACCGGCTGGCAGACTGAAAATCTCCACGTCGTTGTGGTGCAATGTAAAGGCCACTTCCGGGTAAGCCAGCGCCACCCGCTGAAACTCGTCCAGGATATGGCGCATTTCCACCGCATTCGTCTTCAGGAAATTGCGGCGGGCCGGTACGTTATAAAAGAGATTTTTGACAGCGATGGAGGTACCGGCAGACACAGCGGCTGGCTCCTGCGACGCCACCGTCGAGCCTTCTACCAGCAGGCGGGTACCCGTTTCGGCACCGTGCGGCTTGGTTTTGAGCTCTACCTGCGCCACCGCTCCAATCGAGGCCATGGCCTCGCCCCGGAAACCCATGGTGCGGATCCGGAAGAGGTCTTCCGTGGATTTTATTTTAGACGTGGCGTGTCGCTCGAAACACATGCGGGCGTCAGTTTCCGACATGCCGATCCCGTTGTCCACTACCTGCACCAGCTGCTTGCCAGCATCCTTCACAATCAGCTGCACGCTGGTGGCGCGGGCGTCAATGGCATTCTCCAGCAACTCCTTCACCACCGACGAAGGCCGCTGCACCACTTCGCCTGCGGCTATCTGGTTGGCAAGGTAATCGGGCAATAAGTGTATAATATCGGACATCCGCTTTCAAATCAATTTGGTGGTATCTTCCCTTCAAAGCACCCAATTTCGGAAATCGGCCGGGTTTTTGAATAGACTATTTTGTCAAAACAGAACTTATTCGGAATGAATTTTATTACTAATTTACAGACCGGTTACAAAATACGCCCGGAAACTTAGCGTTCGTCCGGATTCTGATTTTAACAAGAGAAGCTATATGGCCTGTGACTCCAGAGGCGTTAGCACTTGCAAGCACCATCCGCCATACCGCCTAGGGGAGGCAAAAAAGACCGGAAATAATTTTTCTGGTTTTTTGAACCGCCTTCTGCAAAAATAGGGGTAATTTCGACTTGTTCCAATATAAATACCAGTACAGGATGTTGAAGAGTTTTAGCTTAGGATTACTTATACTTATCTTTCTCGGAATGGGACCACTGATGTCACTGACACCGTCAGACAGCATCATTGTGGCTTCTAAAGAGCAAAGTTGGGTAGACAGTGTCTTTGTCTCTATGACTCCCGATCAGCGTCTGGGCCAGCTGTTTATGGTGGCCGCCTACTCCAACAAAAACGAAAAACACTTCCAGTCAATCGACACCCTGGTGACCCGCTACGGCATCGGCGGGATCATGTTCATGCAGGGCGGCCCGGTGCGGCAGGCCCAACTCACCAACCGTTTCCAAAGCCAGGCCCGTGTACCGATGCTGATCGCGCTGGACGCCGAGTGGGGCCTGAACATGCGCCTCGACAGCAGCATGCACTTTGCCAAGCAAATGACGCTGGGCGCGCTCGATGATGACAAGTACGTATACCTGATGGGGCGCGAAATTGCGCTCAAAATGAAGCGTATGGGCGTGCACGTAAGCTTCTCGCCTGTGCTGGACGTGAACGTGAACCCGGCTAACCCGGTGATCGGCAACCGCTCTTTCGGCGAGACCAAAGAAGAAGTGGCCCGCCGCGGCGTTGCTTATATTAAAGGTCTGCAGGACCATGGTGTGATTGCCGTAGCCAAGCACTTCCCCGGCCACGGCGATACCGACACCGACTCCCACCTGACCCTTCCGGTGGTGAACCACGACATGAAGCGCCTTTCGGAGGTGGAGCTATACCCTTTCCATAAGTCGTTTGAGGCCGGTGTGATGGGCGTGATGGTCGCGCACCTGCACATGCCCAAGATCGACTCGACCAAAAATCAGGCAGCTACGCTGTCGAAGCCAATCGTAACAGGGCTACTAAAAGGGAAGATGCAGTACAAGGGCCTAGTGTTTACCGATGCCCTCAACATGAAGGGCGTGAGCAGTTTCTACAAGCCCGGCGAAGTGGACCTGAAAGCGCTGCTGGCTGGTAACGATGTGCTGCTGTTCCCGGAGGACGTGCCGACTGCCGTGCGCAAGATCAACGAGGCCATCGCCAATAAGCAAATCAAGCAGGAAGACATTGACCAGCGCGTGCGCAAGATCCTGCATGCCAAATACTGGGCTGGGCTGAACAACTACAAGCCGGTGTTACTGACCAACCTGCAGCAGGATGTGGATCGTCCGCTGAGCAATGTGGTGCAGGAGCAGCTCTACGAGCATGCCGTAACCGTGGCCAGAAACAAAGGCAACCTGATCCCTTTCCGTAACCTCGACACACTGAGCATTGCCTCTGTAACCATTGGCACAGGTCCTAACAACATCTTCCAGCAAACACTGGGCAACTACGCGCCTGTAACAAAATTTAACATCAAAGATCGCTTCGCCCCGGACTCTGCCTTCACTAAACTTTTCACAAAACTGCAGGACCATGATGTCGTGGTAGTGAGCGTGCACGGCATGAACAACACGCCTTTCCGTGATTTCGGTATCGGCCTGGGTACGCGTGCTTTCATCAAGTACCTGCAGGAGCGCACCAACAAGAAAGTAGTGGTAGTTGTGTTTGGCAACGCCTACAGCCTGAAGTATTTCGACAAGAGCGATTGGCTGGTAGCTGGTTACGAAGACAATCCGACCTCCCAGTCGCTGGTGCCGCAGGTGCTGTTTGGTGCCCGCGCCGCCAAAGGCAAGCTGCCAATCACGGCTTCGGCTACATTAAAGGCAGGCTCAGGTATGGCCACACCTTCCCTCAGCCGCCTGAAGTATGGCACGCCGGAGAGCGTGGGCATGGACTCCAAGACGCTGGCTCAAATCGACAACATCGCAACCGAAGCCATTGCCTACGCCGCTACACCGGGTGCGCAGGTGCTGGTGGTGAAGAACGGCACAGTGATCTTCAACAAATCATACGGCCACTATACCTACGACAAGAAAAAGCCGGTCACCAACAACACGGTATACGACATCGCGTCCATAACCAAAGTGGCGGCTACGCTGCAGGCGGTGATGTTCCTCAAAGACCAGGGCAAGATCAATCTCGACGAGAAAGTAGCCACGTACCTGCCGGAGCTGAAGGGCACCAACAAAGCCAACCTGGTGATTCGCGACGTGCTGGCCCACCAGTCAGGTTTGCGCGCAGGTATACCGCACTGGCAGAAAACACTGGACAAGCTGCAGCTGAACCAGACCTTCTACGCCAGCGCTCAAAATGATGTGTTCCCGAACGAAGTGGTGCCGGGCATCTACTCCATCAAATCGATGGAGGACTCGCTCTGGGCCTGGACGGTGCGCTCGCCGCTGCTGGTGAAGCCGAAAAATGCTAAAGCTTACGATTACCAGTACAGCGACCTGGGCTTCTATATACTCAAACGTATGTCGGAGCGCATGCTGAACCAGCCGCTGAACGAGTTCATGGATCAGAATTTCTATGGTCCGCTCGGCTTGAGCACCATGACCTATAACCCGCTTTTGAAGCACTCACGCGATGTGATCGTACCGACAGAGGATGACAATTACTTCCGTAAGAACCTGATCTGGGGCACGGTGCATGACCAGGGCGCCGCCATGATGGGCGGTGTGGGCGGTCATGCGGGCCTGTTCTCCAACGCCAACGACCTGGCCGTGCTCTTGCAGATGAACCTGCAGAACGGCAACTACGGCGGACACAAATACTACAATACCCCGGTGGTGACGGAGTTCTCGAAGCGACAGTCTGCCACCAGCCGCCGCGGCCTGGGCTGGGACAAACCCGACCCCGACGGCAACGGCCCGACTTCGAACTTAGCGTCTAAGTCTACTTTTGGCCACACGGGCTTCACCGGTACAGGTGCTTGGGTAGACCCGGAGAACCAGCTGATCTACATCTTCCTGAGCAACAGGGTATACCCGGACGCCAGCAATTCCAAGTTGGTGAAGTATAACATCCGCACCCGTATTCACGATGTGATTTATAAATCGATTGTTCCTAAAACTTAACATAGAATGGATTGTTGACAAATGCAGCTCCGCGTGGGGCTGCATTTGTTGTTTCCACAGCACAAAACCATGAAAATCGGAATAGTTTGTTACCCTACCTTCGGGGGAAGCGGCGTGGTCGCCACTGAACTCGGCAAGGCACTGGCCCTCAAAGGGCACCAGGTACACTTTATCACCTACAGCCAACCGGCCCGCCTCGACTTTTTTAACGAGAACCTGTTCTACCACGAAGTATACATCCCGAATTACCCGCTCTTCCAGTACCCGCCCTACGAACTGGCGCTGGCCAGCAAGATGGTAGACATCGCCCGTTTCGAAAAACTCGACGTGCTGCACGTGCACTATGCTATACCGCATGCTTCTGCGGCGTACATGGCCAAACAGATCCTGCGTACTAAAGGCATCCATATACCTATCATCACCACGTTGCACGGAACCGATATTACGCTGGTGGGCAAGGACGCTTCGTTTGAGCCGGTAGTTACGTTCAGCATTAACCAGTCCGATGGCGTAACAGCCGTGTCGGAGAGTTTGCGTACCGAGACCTACGAGTTCTTCCAGATCGAAAAAGAGATTGAGGTAATTCCCAACTTTATCGACCTGAACAAATTCAAGCGCCAGAAGAAAGAGCATTTTAGGGCGGCCATTGGTCCGAACAACGAAAAGCTCCTGGTCCATACCTCAAACTTCCGGGGCGTGAAGCGTGTGGAGGACGTGATCCACATCTTTGCCAAAGTGCGAGAGCAAATGCCATCCAAACTCTTGATGGTGGGCGATGGCCCTGAGCGCCCTAAAATGGAGAAATTGTGCCGTGACCTGAACATCTACAACGATGTGCGTTTCCTGGGCAAGCTGGAGGCCGTGGAAGAAGTACTTTCCATCGCAGACCTATTCCTGATGCCGTCCGAAAAGGAAAGCTTTGGACTGGCTGCCCTCGAAGCGATGGCTTGCGAGGTGCCTGTTATCTCGACCAACGCCGGAGGTATACCTGAGTTGAACATACACGGCGTAACCGGTTTCGTGAGCGAAGTAGGCGATGTGAACGACATGGTGCAAAATGCTCTTTACGTCCTCGACGACGCTAACCTGCCTACTTTCAAGGCAAACGCCCTGGCCCGCGCCCACGACTTTGATATTGAGAAGATAGTGCCGCTCTACGAGCAATTCTACCATCGCATCATCGACGCGCAACTGGCTGAAATAGGCAATTCGCTGTAACCCAGAATTAAATAGTAGAAAAATCCGGCCGCTATACCTGTTGCCGGATTTTTTTATGTCCTATATTTACCTTGGTGTATCTTCTGTGATTTGTCGTCCCATAATTCCACGCTGACCGCCCGGCGAAAGATGAGAACATCCCCCTCGTTCATCTCTGGTGTGTGTAAGGTATTAGGCCCGCTTGGATGTGTGCGCTGGCACCGTAGCGAATGCTATTTCGGATCTATCAATCCGAAATCTGACTGTTGCGGATTGTAATCTGCGTTTCAGGTGGCACGGGGATTTCTCAACCCGACAGTGGGGATAGGGACACTTGATAAGACTTCCGGGTTGAGAAATCCAAAAGAGCGATATACCTTTAGGCACAAGTGGCAGGACGCCACCGCATAGCTCACACTCGCCAGAGGCGAGCGAGGGTAAAGAGCATGCAAGGAATGACAAAAGAACAACTCACACCCACAGGATGTGAATCTATACCTGACTGAACCCATCACCCCACCGACTATGGCAAAAGACCAATACTACATCATCGACTTCGACAGCACGTTTACACAGGTAGAGGCGCTGGATGAACTGGGCGAAATAACGCTCGAAGGCGAGGACAACAAAGCAGCGATCCTGCAGCAGATCCGGGACCTGACCAACGGGGCCATGGAGGGGAAGAGCTCTTTTACCGAAGGTCTTTCTAAACGCCTCGCCTTACTCAAAGCAAACCGACGCCACCTGAAACCGCTGATCCAGCTTTTACAGAACAGGGTATCGGACTCCATCAGACGCAACAAAGATTTCTTCCAGGCTTATGCCGACAATATCCTGATCGTGTCGAGCGGGTTTAAAGAATTTATCACCCCCATCGTGACCGAGTATGGCATCAAGGAAGAAAACATCTATGCCAATACCTTTAAGTTTGACGAACACGGCAATATCATCGGCTTTGACGAGGAGAACTTGTTGAGCTTAGACCGGGGCAAGATAAAGCTATTGGAAGAGCTGGCGCTCGAAGGCGATGTATACGTGCTCGGTGATGGGTATACCGATTACGAGATCAAGGAAGCGGGGCTAGCCAATAAATTTTATGCCTTCACCGAAAACGTGGTGCGGGACAATGTGGTAGCCAAAGCCGACAACGTAGCCCCGAGCCTGGACGAGTTCCTGTACCAGCACAAGCTGCCGATGGCTATCTCTTACCCCAAAAACCGCATCAAAGTGTTGCTATTGGAGAACGTACACCCGAAGGCTGTCGAGTTGTTCAAACGCGAAGGCTACCAGATCGAAACTGTGTCGGGTGCTTTGAGTGAGGACGAGCTGTGCGAGCGGATCAAAAACGTATCGGTGCTGGGTATACGCTCCAAAACGCAGGTGACCAAACGGGTACTCGAGCATGCCAACAAACTGATGTGTATCGGTGCTTTCTGCATCGGCACCAATCAGATTGACCTCAGTGGCTGTCTGGAAGCAGGCGTGGCCGTTTTCAACGCCCCTTACAGCAACACCCGCAGTGTGGTGGAACTGGCCATCGGTGAGATCATCATGCTCTGCCGCAATGTGGTGGACAAAAGCACCAAAATGCACCAGGGCATTTGGGATAAGTCGGCCACGGGCAGTGTGGAAGTACGTGATAAGAAGCTAGGTATAGTGGGCTACGGCAGCATCGGCGCACAACTGTCGGTATTGGCTGAGGCACTGGGGATGGATGTGTACTATTATGACGTGATAGAGCGCCTGCAACTTGGCAATGCCCGCAAGTGCGAGACGCTGAAACAGCTCCTCGAAATATCGGATATTGTGAGTCTGCATGTGGACGGACGCACCAGCAATGAAGGCATGTTCGGGGAAAGAGAGTTCGCCGCCATGAAGGACGGTGCCATCTTCCTCAACCTGAGCCGTGGCCATATTGTGGATTTGCCTGCTTTGGTAGAAGCCATTAAATCGGGTAAGGTACAGGGTGCTGCAGTGGATGTGTTTCCTTACGAACCTGCTACCAACGATGAGGAATTTGTGAGCGAACTGCGCGGCCTGCCCAACGTCATCCTGACTCCGCACATCGGCGGAAGTACCATGGAAGCGCAGGAAAATATCGGCACCTTCGTGCCGAGCCGGATTATGGAGTACATCAACACAGGCAACAGCTACCAGAGCGTCAACTTCCCGAACATCCAGTTGCCGGAGCTTAAAAACGCGCACCGCCTGATCCACATTCACCAGAACGTGCCAGGCGTACTCGCCAATATCAACAGTGTGCTGGCCGGTAATCAGGTGAACATTCTGGGTCAGTACCTGAAAACAAACGAACAGATCGGCTACGTGATCACCGACATCGACAAGCTGTATAACAAGGAAGTGATTGAGGAGATGAAGCAGGTGCCGGCTACGATCAAGTTCCGGATATTGTATTAAGGTACGGTTTCAGGTATAGCTGGCTGTGCTGAAGAGGCAGTGAGTTGTAGGTATAGCAAAAGTAGGTATACCTGTGGCACACATTCCAGCCAAGTGTAGGACACACGCAGGTATAGGTATACAGCGTATATCAGATAACGACTCAGGTATAAGTTTTAAGGTATACTGGTTCGAAGAGGAATGCCTGTGCACGATTGGGACTGGTGAGCCGGTGCGGGACATTGACAGGTATACGGGTGCACGATTCGGACAGGTCGCGACCTGTCCCTACAGATGCTCACGTTCTGAAAATGCTCGGCTACAAGGCTCTTCGGGATTTATCAATCCCGAAGCAAACGGTCGGGGATTTCCTAATCCCCGTGTACTGGGTTGGTTTTGTCTGTTTACTGGGACAGGGATGTCCCCAGCAGAAATACTTCCAGACATGGATGTCCGGAAGAGCCAATGATCTTTTTTCTTGTCTTTTTGACCTTAGGGAAAAGTCTGGAGTACTACTATTGCGATGAAACAATCCAGATCACTCAATTTTTTCGAGATGACAAATTAGGCTACAAGCCTTAAATTGACAGAATAGGGAGTGACCTGTCCCGTCTCTAGCGACGCCAGAGTGCCACGTCGCTACATTTCAATTTTTCAACTTTCTACCTTCCCAACCTTCTAACTTAAAACACCTGCCCGATTTCCTGTTTCAGGAAGCTAATGGCTCTTGCCGTAGGGTCAACTTCGTTGTTGAGGACGCTTTCCAGGATGCGTTTGGCCAGCTCGGTGCCTTTCGCCTTCTCGCCCAGACTTTGGTAGGATTTGTTGATCAGGTTCACGACTTCTTCGCGGGCATGGCGTACCTGCTGCCAGGCTTGTTCGGTCATGTATACCTGCTGCGACATATTGTGGTTGAACTCGTTGCGGATCTCAGTGAGCAAAATGCGATGGTACTCGGCGGCAGTATGGCCTCCGCCGCTCACCCGCAACAGAAGATTACTTGGCGTGATGCGCTCCAGCAAGAGCACAATGCGCTCGTAGGCCTGCAGACGGATAGGCGTTACCACTTCAGCACTTTTTTGGCGCAGTTCCAGGAGGCGCAGTTTGTAGTCGCGCTCCAGGTGCTTTTTGATGATAGAATAAGCTACTGCGGCCACCAGGATAGCAGGTATAGAAATTTTAAGTATATCCAGTATAATGTTCGTGCTCTCTTCCATTTGCGATCGTTTTGAACCTTAAATATCGGAAAAAATTAATTTAGGTTGGCATGAATCATTTTCAAGGTATAGCTGTTTTGCTAATACATTCGGGAGCCGCAGCAAAATTGCGAGTAATTGCGTAAATTGCAGCTCCATTTCAAATTAGAACAGACTATGGCAACTGAAACAAAAACTGCACCGATAACGCTTACTGAAAAAGCGCTAGTTGAGGTTAGAAATATAATGCAAGAGAAGAACGTGCCTGCTGAATACGGCCTGCGCATTGGCGTGCAAGGTGGTGGCTGCTCGGGTATGTCTTACCTGCTGGGCTTCGACAAGGCAAAAGACTCAGATGAGGTATACGACCTGGACGGCCTGAGCCTGATCATGGACAAGAAGCACGCAATGTATGTGCTGGGTATGGAAGTTGATTTCCAGGACGGCCTGAACGCTCGCGGCTTCGTTTTCAGCAACCCACAGGCTAAGAGTACCTGCGGCTGCGGAAGCTCGTTCTCAGCATAAAAAGCACCTTTCTTTCTCTTTAGTAGAAAGACAAAGCCCGGCCAAATGGTCGGGCTTTGTTGTTTTTATACATGAAAAACGTCTTTCAAATAGACAAACAATACAGCTACTAGAAAAGCTGGAAGCATCAGTCCAAGAAGGGTGGCAAAGCCGCTCAGCGACAATGAACTTCCTGCCTTACTATAGCTCCCTTCGTACTTGTTTGCCAGAATTTTCGCCATGACTTCTTTCTTCCTATACCTTATTAGGAGGTATAGCCAGCCTAATCCGGCTAATAGAATATCGCCTAACAAGAATTCCATGGACTAACTCTCAAACTCGCTGACTATTCGCTCAATTACTCTCTTTTCTTTCTTGCCACTTGATTTCAGATATAGTAGCATACCCAGCGTTAACGCGATACCAATTAAGTATACTTGTATATCAAGCCACCGCTTCTCAGCAAGTGAAGAAACCAGAAGAATAATCCATCCTAAGGATAGAAACATCGAACTTAATGCGATGAAAAAAGCCTTGGACTGCGGTGTAATGTGAATAGTAGAGCTATCTGCTCCCCCTTTCACCCGGAATTGCATATAGAAGGGGTCTAGTGAAATACTTCTCTGCTTGCCAGGTAAAAGCCCTAAGTTATATTCAGGGGCATTAGACAAATAAAACTCTCCATGCAGAACCGTCATCTCTACATCAAGGTCATTCCCTTCCTTGAAAACCTGCCCGAGTCTTTTAAGTGTTTCTTCTTTCGATAACGAAGAACGTACAATGATATCACTCACACCTTAGCTTCTTTAATTCTCTAACTCTCAAACTCAATAAGTTCGTGTCATACTTGCCGGCACGACCAGTATAAAATCTGCTTTCTGCTTATGCTCTTCAGTCAGCTTGTCCAGATCTTCCTGCAGCACGGTCGTGATAGTAAGCGTATTAAGTTGCGGATTCCCCTGCTTTAGGTACCAACCAATCCCTTCAAAATTATCAGAATGGTAAGCGCCATTCAGGTGCAGCATTTTTTTGCCGCTGTTTACCTGCTGCATTATAAAATGCGCCATGGTCGCGTCTTTTAGGGCTTGTGCCTGCACGATGTTTTCGCTCTTGGTATTGCCGTGGGTGCTGCCACCGAACATGGCCAGCATGTTCTTATACCCCGGCAGGTTCATATCCACTTGCACCGGCAATGGGGCGATGAAGCGTTTGGCGTCTGCCGATACATTCTCCAGCGCCTTCAGGCTTCCAGCCGAAACCATAGCGGCATAACGGCGTGGCACGTTGGTCGCAATAAAAGGTATAGACGCCTCTTTCGCGAAACGCACCACCGGTCGGTAGTCGGTTTTGTAGTTATTCCAAGGCCTTGATTCCTGTTCAAAGTTGTTCTCAGCCACCTGCCCGGATAGGTATTCGTTCAGTACCAGTTGCACATCGGCTTCAAACATTTCAGCGCCGATGGCAAAGTTTTGCTGATGCGCCTTGTGCAGGTCTTTGGCTACTTCCAACTGCAGCCAGTGCGCAATCGGGTCGTTGTGCTGCTCGCCAAACAGCACCACATCGGCTTTCTGCAACTCGTCCAGCATCTTGCTATACCTTACCTGCTTGCCCTTCGCGGTGAAAAGCTGATAGGCGGGTTTGTCTTTGTCAGCGGCAGCGGCTATACCTGTGGTGAACATGAGCAACAGGAGTGTAAGAAGTGAAAGTTTGGTCATCGTTTCGTTATTAACTCTAAGGGGCAGTTCGTTCAGGAAACTTATTCGGCTTGGTGGATTAGCGAACACTTTTGTTTTCTAATTCTTCGCATACCAGCCGCTCCAGTTCTTTATAGGTAATTTGGAGCGAATTTGCTGTGATGGACAAAGGTGTTCCATACATCCTGTGGTTCGCTTGCATTGCTTTCCTTGAGAAGATATTGGTACCCCGCGCCATGTATTTTTCAGGATTGTTGGTATGCACTAGCAGTATTTTGTTCGACGCTATCTCAAGTGTTTCTACGCCGGTTATATCCTGCCACTCAATTAAGCCAACGCTCACTGCACTCGAGTTATCCGTAATTCCCGCTTCACAAATCGTCAGCCCCACTTTTTTATCGAATAATTTTCTAAGCATATACACGGCGCCCAAACCAAAAAATAGCACAGAAGCAACTCCCGCTATCCGTACAAGCCCCTCACTCCTGAAAACTGGAGATATGAACCTGGCTGGCTCCATTGCAAAGAAAACGCCCATAACGACGAACACAATGGCTCCCATCAGGAAGAGCGTCATTTTAGTTTTGCTAAGCGGTATTTCTATCTTCTGTTTCATTTTCAAATATGCAGTTTCCCCTATCAAGTTATAAAAAAATAGCTGACTCCGAAGAACCAGCTATTCTAATTTTATACCTATACCTTGTCGGTTACACCCTGTAAAACAACCACTTCGAAAGTTCTTTGTAGTTGATCTTCTTGCCGTACATCAATATACCTACGCGGTAGATGCGGGAGGCGATCCAGGTGGTGAAGATAAAGCCCAGGATCAGAAGTCCCATCGAGAGCAAGAGTTCACTGGCCGGTACGCCGAAAGGAATGCGCACCATCATCACGATCGGGGATGTGAACGGGATGATCGACATCCAGAACGCCACCGGTCCGTCCGGGTTCTGTATCACCACGGTGTACGACATGATGAAGGAGATGATGAGCGGAATCGTGATCGGGAACATGAACTGCTGCGTATCCGTTTCGTTGTCCACGGCAGCGCCAATGGCCCCGAACAGTGAACCATACAAGAGGTAGCCACCCAGAAAGTAAAACAGGAAACAGCCCAGCAAGAGCGGAAAGTTCAGGTTGGAAATAGCGCTGCTCACTTCCGACAACATATCCGCCTGGCTTGCTTTTTCTGATTGCGCTGACTCTTCGCCAGTCGCTAAATCACGCCCGGCCTGCATTTGCTCGATGGGGGTAGGTGCTGGCTTAATGTCAAAGGCCGCCTGCACGCCGCCTACCACGATGGTCGACAGCACTACCCAAAGCAAAAACTGCGTCAGGCCCACGCCGGCTATACCTACGATCTTGCCCATCATCAGCTGAAAAGGCTTCACCGACGAGATCATCACCTCCACGATGCGGTTGGTTTTCTCCTCGATCACGCCACGCATGATCTGCACACCATACAGGAAAATGAAGAAATAGATGATCACCGCCCCGATGATACCGGCACCCGACGTCACCCAAACGTTGCTGTCGCGCTCGCCACTTTCGCTCAGATTCACGGTCGTCATGGTCACGTTGGCTTTCATCTTGTTGAGCATCTCACGGTCTATACCTGAGGCCATAAAACGCTGGCTCTCAATCTCCTTCTCGAGCATGTTTTCCAGCCTGAACTTCACTTGCAGACTGGTGTTCTTTTTGGAGTAAAGGCGTATACCTTCCGGATTGTCCAGGTCGAGTTTTGGGATGTGCAGCAGAGCGGTATAGTCGGTTTCCTGATAGGCGGTTTTGGCCTGCTCCAGCGAACCCGCTGCTATAGGGATGATCTTCAGATCTTCTTTGCTTTCCAGCTTATCGGCAAACAGTCCGCTCTCGTCCAGCACCATCACCACATCCTCACTGTCTGAGATAGTGGCCAGCCAGGCAGGTATGACCATGAAAGCGGCCAGCAACAGCGGTGTCAGGAAAGTCATGATGATGAAGCTTTTCTTCCGCACGCGTGTCAGGTATTCGCGTTGTATAATGAGCCAGATCTTATGCATGGTAGGTTTCTTTTACTTTTCGGATAAAAATGTCATTGATACTCGGCACCAGTTCCACAAAGGAGTGTACCTCCACACGCTGAATCAGGTAACGCAGCAAGTCGTTTGGCGAAGCACCGTCGAGCAGACGGATAGACGCGCGGAAAACACCGTGGTTCTCGTGTTGCTCCAGCACCTCAAAATCCGGGGAGGTGACAAGCAATTGCCCGTTGCCGATCACCTGGTAAGTATCGGTCTTGTAGGTGTCTTTGATCTCGCGCACGGGCCCGTCGAGCACTTTGCGGGAGCGGTTGATCAGGGCAATGTTATCGCAGAGCTCCTCTACCGACTCCATGCGGTGCGTCGAGAAAATGATGGTGGCTCCGTTGTCGCGCAGGCGCAGGATCTCGTCTTTGATCAGGTTGGCATTGATGGGGTCAAAACCCGAGAAAGGCTCGTCGAGGATGATCAGCGAAGGCTCGTGCATCACGGTGGCCATAAACTGCACTTTCTGCTGCATCCCTTTCGAAAGGTCCTCGATGTGCTTGTTCATCCAGTCCTTGATCTCGAAACGCACTACCCACTCTTTGATCCGGGCCGTGGCCTCGTCTTTGGTCAAGCCTTTGAGCTGCGCCAAGTATAGCAACTGCTCCCCTACCTTCATTTTTTTGTACAGACCGCGCTCTTCAGGCAGGTACCCTATGTCCTTGATGTGCGACGGGCGCAATTTCTCGCCTTTGAAGTATATTTCGCCGGAGTCGGCACCTGTGATCTGGGTGATGATGCGGATAAGGGACGTTTTGCCTGCCCCGTTAGGCCCCAGCAAGCCGAAGATACAGCCTGCCGGGATGTCGAAACTGACGTTATCAAGGGCAGTGTGGTTGGCGTATCGCTTGGTTACGCCGTCAACTTTAAGAATGCTCAATGCTTATAACCTTTTGGTATGTTCAAAAATAGACTTTTTAGGGCTGAGTGACAAGTGATATCAATAAAGCACTATACTTAATCGACTAACGCAGGTATAGGCTATACCAAATACGGGTGCTGCGTTATATACGCAACAAAAAAGCCTGCCTTCTCTACTGAAAAGGCAGGCTTTTATTTATCTGGTCCTTAAAAGGCTTACTGGAAATAGTCTTTCACTTTCTCAAAGAAGCCTTTGTCGCTCTTACCCGGGTGCGGTGCGAAGTTATTGGAATCGCGCAAACGCTCCAGTGTAGCACGTTCCTCGCTGCTCAGCGTCTTCGGCGTCCATACGTTGATGTGGATCAGCTGATCGCCTTTGCCATACCCGTTGATGTCTTTCACACCTTTGCCCCGCAGCCTGAAGATCTCTCCGCTCTGCGTACCCGGCTTGATCGTGATTTTCACGCGGCCACCAATGGTCGGCACTTCGATATCGGCACCCAGCGCAGCATCAACAAAGCTGATGTACTGGTCAAAAATCACGTTGTTACCATCGCGCTTCAGGCTTGGGTGCTCTTCTTCTTCAATCTGGATCAGCAGGTCGCCCGGCACACCGCCACGCTCCGGCACGTTGCCTTTGCCGCTCATCGACAGCTGCATGCCGTCCATTACGCCAGCCGGCACATTGATCGTGATCACTTCTTCCTGCAGTTCGCGGCCGCTGCCGTGGCAGGCTTCGCAGTTTTTGGTTACGATGCGGCCTTCGCCGTTACAGGTAGGGCAGGTTGCCGTGCTCACCATCTGGCCCAGCATGGTGTTCACCACCTTGCGCACCTGACCCGAACCCTGACAAGAGCCGCAGGTCTGCATGTCGGTACCGTTCTTGGCGCCGTTGCCGCCGCAGGTACTGCAGGCCACGTAGCGCTTTACTTTGATCTTCTTCTCAACGCCGTTGGCAATTTCCTCGAGGTTGAGTTTGAGCTTAATGCGCAGGTTGCTGCCTTTACGGGTACGTCGGCCACCCTGACGGCCAGCGCCGCCAAAGAAGCTCTCGAAGCCGCCACCGCCGCCGCCGAAGATGTCGCCGAACTGGGAGAAAATATCCTCCATGTTCATGCCGCCACCGCCACCGAAGCCGCCGTTCATGCCCTGATGGCCGAATTGATCGTAGCGCTGGCGCTTCTGCTGGTCGCTCAGTACCTCATACGCTTCAGCCGCTTCCTTAAACTTATCTTCAGCGGTGTGGTCGTCGGGGTTCTTGTCGGGGTGAAACTTAATGGCGAGCTTACGGTAAGCCTTCTTAATCTCCTCCGGACTTGCTCCTTTGCTTACCCCTAAAACCTCGTAATAATCTCTCTTAGCCATTGATTAAGCTCCTATTATAACTTTCGCGAAGCGGATCACCTTATCATTCAAGGTATAGCCCTTCTCGATTACGTCTACTATTTTGCCTTTCAACTCTTCTGACGGAGCCGGAATCTGGGTAACAGCTTCATGAAAGTCGCTGTCAAACTCATCTCCTGCGCTGATCTCAATCGGCTTTAAACCTTTGAGTTGGGTCACGTGCTTCAGCTTGTGGAACACCAGCTCCAGGCCCTGCAACAAAGCATCTACCTCTTTAGTTGCCTCCATCGACTGGCGGGCACGCTCCATATCGTCCATCACGGGCAACAGCTCGGTCATCAGGTCTTCGTTCGCTGTCTTCAGCAGGTCCATGCGCTCCTTGTTGGTGCGGCGTCTGAAGTTCTCAAACTCAGCCATCAGGCGGATGTATTTGTCTTTCATCTCTGCCAGTTCGGCTTCGGCTTGTGTTTCAGAGCCAGCTTGTTCTGCTGTCTCTTCGGCCTGCTCCTGTCCGATAGTTTCTTCTGTATTGGCAGTGTTATCCTGTGCTTCTGCGTTTTCCTGCTCTTTCTTAATATCTTTCTCTGACATAATGCCTTAAGAATTATAGGTTGATAGGTCTGTTTTGTCTTTTCAATTGTCTTGCCAATTCTGTTTTCGTGTCAGATTGGCATTTATTAATTGTTGATAGTTGAATTGTTAAATTGTTGGGGGGCTTCGTTTGGCGCTATACCTAGGTATAGCTAATGATCCTTCTGTCCATCCCGATGGGAAGTTCAGTAAATCCGACCTTAAGAGTGAATCATTTTCTACTCTCTATCAATAAGTTAACAAGGCAGCTATTCAACATGTAGTACTGCGTCTCAAAAAAAATCGGTAGCAGACCTTGCAGCCTCTACCGATTATAATTTGCAAATGGCTGACGGACTACGAGTTGAGTTCAGACCAGATCATATCCTTCAACTGTGTGATATTCTTCTGGGTCATACTCGAGATAAATACAGTCGGAAGGTCCTTGGGCAAAGTCTCGCGCATTTCGGCTTCCAACTCATCATCGATCATATCGGTTTTGGTGATGGCCAGTATGCGTTTTTTGTCCAGTAGTTCCGGATTAAAGGTTTCCAGCTCGTTTACCAACACCTTGTACTCTTCTGCTATATCCGGACTGTCGCACGAGATCATGAACAGCAGCATGGAGTTCCGCTCAATGTGGCGCAGGAAGCGTAGGCCAAGGCCTTTTCCTTCCGAAGCTCCTTCGATGATACCCGGTATATCGGCCATCACAAAGGATCTGTAATCGCGGTAAGCGACCACGCCCAGGTTAGGCTCCAGCGTCGTAAAGGCGTAGTTGGCGATCTTTGGCTTGGCTGCCGATACCACGGACAGCAAAGTTGACTTGCCTGCATTCGGGAACCCCACCAGGCCGACATCGGCCAGAAGCTTCAGTTCCAGAATCACCCACTCCTCTATACCTGGCTCACCTGGCTGGGCATAGCGCGGCGTCTGGTTGGTAGGCGACTTAAAGTGCGCGTTGCCCAGTCCGCCTCGGCCACCAGGTGTCAGGATGATCTCCTGACCGTCTTCGGTGATCTCGCACATGAACTCGCCGGTTTCGGCGTTGCGGGCGATCGTCCCCAGCGGAACCTCCAGCACGTCGTCCTTGCCTTGGGCACCCGTAGAGTGGCTTGGGCCACCGCCCTGACCATTTTCGGCAATTACGTGCTTGCGGTACTGCAGGTGCAGCAAAGTCCAGAGCTGTGCGTTGCCACGCAGGATGATATGGCCTCCTCTGCCCCCGTCGCCCCCATCAGGACCACCCATGGCGGTGCGTTTGTCGCGGTGCAAATGCGCTGAGCCAGCGCCACCGTGCCCGGAGCGGGAACAGATTTTTACGTAATCAATAAAGTTGGATTGGGCCAATGTAGGTAATGCTAACAGGTATAAATTATAAGGTATAAGCCAGAACGGAGCAATTGAGTTCCGACCTGCTTATACCTCTGTGTTCTATTTTAGAAAAGCTGTGAAGAAGACTATTTCTGCTGCTTCTCTTTCAGGTTGTCGACGTGCTTGCAGATTTCGGTAAAGATCTCATCAATCTCACCAATGCCATCCACTGCATAATACTTGCTTTGTCCAGCATAGTAGTCAGCGACTGGTGTGGTTTTGGTGTTGTACTCCACTACACGCTTGCGAATCAGCTCTTCATTCTGGTCATCAGGGCGTCCGGAAGTCTGTCCGCGCAGCAACAGGCGCTTGGTCAGCTCTTCGTCGTCCACTTTCAGGGCAATCATGCAGGATATCTCCGTGCCAAGGTCCATCAGGAGCTTGTCCAGGCCTTGCGCCTGTGGCACCGTGCGAGGGAATCCGTCAAAGATAAACCCGCCCGCGTGATTGTTTTCTCTCACTTTGTTTGCGATCATACCAATCACAACTTCGTCCGGCACCAAGAGGCCATTGTCCATCAGCGATTTAGCTTTCATCCCCAGTTCAGTGCCGGCGGCAATTTCCGAGCGCAGCAAATCACCCGTTGACAGGTGTATCAGGTTATACTTGTCTATCAGCTTTTGGCTTTGCGTACCTTTACCAGCACCTGGAGGGCCAAACAAAACGATGTTGAGCATATCTATGATTTATGATAAAAAACAAATTTAAGTATAAAATCGGTGTTTCGTTCAATATTTTTTGCGCAGGGTCAAATCCGGGAAGATCGTTTTCACCCCAATTAGTGCCGGTTCTTTAGGAAACGATCTTGTAAATATCGCGCAGGTTGCGGCCCAGTCCGTTGTAGTCGAGTCCATAGCCCACTACAAAATCGTTTGGTATAGACTTGGCCACATACTTCACATCCAATTCGTGCTGCAGACACTCAGGCTTCATGAGCAACGTAATGATCTCGATGGAAGACGGGCTCTTTTCGCGCAGTTGTTGCAAAAGCGCATTGACGGTATGGCCGGTATCTACGATGTCTTCTATCACCACCACATCACGTCCCTCAATATTCTCGGTCAGACCCAGCACTTCTCTCACCTGGCCGGTGCTGTGCATGTCCTGGTAAGACGACATCCGGATGAATGAGATCTCGCAAGGTATGTTGATGCGCTTCATCAGATCGGCCGTGAACATGAACGAACCGTTTAAGACTGCCAAAAAAAGTGGGTTTTTACCAGCGTAGTCCTGCTCAATTTGCTCTGCCAGCATCACGATGCGGGCAATGATTTCTTCTTCGTACAGGTAGGTACTGAAGTCACAATCGTGAATCGTGATTGTACGGGGCTCCATATAATAGGTCTTGTTGGTAAACAAAGGTAAGGATAATAAAAAATAAGCCCAACCGAAAGGATGGGCTTATTTATACTTAGCAATATTGTGTTAGTTATCTGGCAGTCAGACCAGCCACTACAACCGTGTTTTCAGAGTTGATGATCTGTCCGGTAGACGGGGCCTCCTGCTGTATCTCCATGTTCAGATTCGGTTCTTCAGGTATAGCCGGGGTACGCTCTGTGGCAATGTGCGGTGCGATTACCAGCGATACGATCGACATCAGCTTGATCAGGATGTTCATGGAAGGACCGGAAGTGTCTTTGAACGGGTCACCCACGGTGTCGCCCGTTACGGAAGCCTTGTGAGCGTCAGAGCCTTTGTACTCCATCTTGCCGTTGATCTCCACACCTTTCTCAAACGACTTCTTGGCATTGTCCCAGGCGCCACCGGCGTTGGACTGGAACATTGCCATCAGCACACCCGATACGGTTACGCCGGCCAGTAAACCACCCAGGATTTCGGCTGAAGGGGTATCTGCAAACACGTCTCTAAAACCAAAGCCTACCAAAACCGGCACGGTCAGGGCAATAGCGCCAGGCAACATCATTTCGCGGATAGCCGCTTTTGTGGAGATAGCCACGCATTTCTCGTACTCTGGCTGACCAGTACCTTCCATAATACCCGGAATTTCGCGGAACTGACGGCGCACTTCATGTACCATGGCCATGGCCGCACGACCTACCGCCGCGATACAAAGCGCTGAGAAGATGAACGGAATCATGGCACCGATAAACAGGCCAGCCAGCACGGGCGCCTTGTAAAGGTCAATGGAATCGATACCGGCTATACCTACGAAGGCGGCAAAAAGGGCCAGCGAGGTAAGGGCGGCAGACGCGATCGCGAAGCCTTTACCGGTAGCAGCAGTGGTGTTGCCCACAGCATCCAGAATATCGGTACGGCCGCGCACCTCTTTTGGAAGTTCACTCATCTCGGCAATGCCACCAGCGTTGTCAGCAATAGGCCCGAACGCATCAATGGCCAGCTGCATGGCGGTCGTAGCCATCATACCGGCTGCCGCAATCGCCACACCGTAAAGTCCGGCAGAGGCATAAGACAACACGATACCAGCCGCTAAAACGATAATAGGCAACACAGTGGAGTGCATACCTACCGCCAGACCAGCAATGATGTTGGTGGCGTGGCCTGTAGAAGATTGCTGCACAATCGAATTAACCGGCTTTTTGCCCATCGCCGTATAGTACTCCGTGATGATACTCATCAGTGTGCCTACTACCAGACCCACAATCACGGCAATGAACACACCATTTGAGGTAAATTCGAAGTTACGCAGGTTCATGTTTTCAGGCAGCATCCAGTGGATGGCGAAATAAGCGCCAACGGCTGTCAGGGCGACAGAGATCCAGTTACCGAGGTTGAGGGCCCCCTGCACGTCGCCACCTTCTTTCACCCGGATGAACAACATACCGATCAGGGAGAACAAAATGCCCAGACCCGCAATGAACATCGGCAGAATGATCGGGGCCATGCCACCGAAATTATCTTCCGAAACCACTTCACGGCCCAGCACCATCGTTGCCAGAATAGTGGCCACATACGAGCCGAAAAGGTCGGCTCCCATACCGGCCACGTCACCTACGTTGTCGCCCACGTTGTCGGCAATGGTAGCCGGGTTACGCGGATCGTCCTCCGGTATACCTGCTTCTACCTTCCCCACGAGGTCAGCTCCAACGTCGGCCGCTTTGGTATAGATACCGCCGCCCACGCGCGCAAAAAGGGCGATACTTTCAGCACCCAGCGAGAAACCTGTGAGCACCTCAAGGGCCACTTCCATTTCGTGGCCATTCACGCTGCCATCCACACTATAAACAAAGAAGTAGTAGAGCACGATAAAGAGCGAGCCCAGGCCCAGCACAGCCAGACCGGCCACGCCCATACCCATGACCGAACCACCGGCAAACGACACGCTAAGGGCGCGTGACAGACTTGTTCGGGCTGCCTCTGCCGTGCGCACATTGGCCTTAGTGGCAATGCGCATGCCGATAAAGCCGGCAACAGCTGAGAAAAGAGCACCCATGATAAAGGCTAGTACAATCGTCCAGTGCGATTTCTCACCGGAATAGCCCAGATAAAAAAGAAATATACTGGCGATGACTACGAAGTAGAAGAGCACTTTGTATTCCGCCTTCAGGAAAGCCATGGCGCCATCGGAAATGTGGCGGGCGATCTCCGTCATGCGTTCGTTACCAGCTGCTTGCTTCGTTACCCAGGCCGACCTTATAAAGGTATAAATGAGGGCCGCCAGACCAAATCCAGGAATTGCGTAGAGAATAGGTTCCATCCAATAAGAGTTAGTTTTGTAAATAAGGGTTGAGATTCTGAAATTGCTATATAGAGCTATTAAAGAAAGCCTATTGGTTTGACTTTTCCAAATATTTACTTCCAAAGCCTTAGACCTAATGTGCAGGTTATACCGCTCATAGTTAGGTCATTTGTGCCGGGTACTGTTATCTTATCCTATTCGCACCATCTCAGCCTGTCTTTATTTAAAATAAAAGGAAGCCCACTATTGCAGGGGCTTCCTTGATTATATCGTTAGCACTTAAAAGCTACCGATATTTTCTGTAGCTGACTTTCAATATGATTTCATCTAAATAGTAGCGTGCAAGTCGTTTTAACTTAAACGTGAACCTACCTTTCTCCAGCAAAGTGTAAGATAGCTTTGGATTAAACAGCAATGCTGCGTAAGAGATATTTGATTGGATTAAGATAGAGTGAGTGCAAAGTGACAAGCAGTAACAGTCAATAAGAGCCTCTTGCCCCAGTTCATACCTGTTTTCTATATTAAGGTTTGAGTGTACAGCTTCGTCATTATCTGACCTCACGGCATTGTTGCAAATCAATTTATCCGTATAGCGTTGTGATAGCAATTCAATCACTTTGTTATCGTCAGTAGCTACAAATAGATAGTCGAATTTACCCAGCTTTCGATCAATAATGTTAATAAATACATCCAGACCTACCTGTTCAATCTCCTGTCCATGATCAGTACGTCTAATCTGTACACCAAGAACCTTATGTGCTCCATAGAAGTGCCTCTTTTCTTCAAAATGTTTCTCTAGTGAGTCAATGAATTTTAACTCACGGACTACTGTATGATGCATCTTCAAGAAATGAAGTCTACTCCATACCCTAAATGGATACACCTCATGTAGGGAATTTCTTACAAACCTTGCTTTGCTTAAGTAGGCAGGTTCCACACCGGTTTGTTCAAGGTAATAGTTCCAGAAGTTTTGCTCACTTCTGGAAGGCTCAGTATAGAGGTATTTATGGTTACCGAAATCCACATAGTAAGGTATCCCATAGCGTTTAGAGAGTTCAATGCCATAGATAGCCTGAATAAACAACGAGAAGAAGCCTCTTGGACATGGAGATGTTTTAGCTTCACAGGGGCAATCTTTCACATTGCAGCAGATAGCGTAAACCCCACCTTGCCGGATTTCACTTAGCTTTTCGCCCTGGAGTTCCCCTCTCTGTGAATTCATGATCCTGTACTTCCTTTCTAAAATTCCCCTACAACTTCGCCATCAACTCCCTGTACATCGCCACCATACTCTCAATATCTTTCTTGTTCACAATTTCGTTCGGGGTGTGCACATTGTCTTCAGGGGCGCCGACAAAGCACCAGTCCCAGGGATAGGGTCCGTGCTGCAACTCCTTGGCATCGCTGCCGCCTGAACCTTCTACTTCCAACTGATAGGGTATACCGGAGGCTTTGGCTATACCTATGATCTTCTCAATATAAGACCGGCGGGGTATAAGGCTGTCGCGCATCGAGATCGCGACGCCCTCTCCCGGCTTCACACCCTCGGTTACCCAGGTAATATCTGAAATAAGCGCCTGGTGCACGCCGTAACGCTCCGCGATATACTTGGCCAGGTAGGCCACGGAGCCACCGCCGTGCTCTTCCCAACCACTAAACACAATGATGCCGTTCTCCAACGTCTCAGCAACTTTTAATGCGCTCCACACCCCCAGTCGGTTATCAAGGTAGCAGGACTGCACTGTTTCCTGGGTTTCACGGAAATCGCACTTAAAGACAAGCTCCGTTCCCCGCTCTATTTCCCGTTCGTACTTGTAGCTGATCTCGCGCTCTTCTTCATCGAACTCCAGTGTACACTCAATTTTCCCTTGTGAGTCCTCTCCTACCAGCGCATAGCCGGTTTCCAGGTCAGGCCCGCCGATCTTTACCAGCTGTTTGCCATAGCGCACGGTGAATCCAATCGAGTCCATGTGCGCAAAAATCGCTGTCCTTGGCTTCCCGAATATTAACAAAATACAATCCTGGAAACCTTCTCCATGAATAACCACAGGTTGTTGCCTCCACTGAACTTTCTGTTCCTCAATGTAGTTAAGCAGAAAATCGGATAGCTTTTTTTCGTTGCCGGACGGTGCGTGTATGCTGCAGAGTTGTTTCAGGAGTTTCATGCAATATTTCTTTTGTATCAATTCAAAATTAATATAATTGTTGTACTTTTAGTACCTGTTCTCCAAATGAGGGGCTATTGGCACGACACTCCGGACTTTTCTTTTGACCTATGAAGAAGATTGTACTTGCGTTTCTCGGTATCATCCTGACTAACTTCGCTTTAGGGCAGGGTTCTAAGGAGCAGTCTGACACGGCCATCAGAGAAGTGACAATACAATCGGTAGAGGTGATTCCTGCGGCCGGCAATATCAAAGGCATGCTGCTTATGGACAAAGACATCCAGTACGAACTGGAAGGTGCCGTGGACAACATGTACAACTTCAAGTACGAGCTCGCCGAAAAACAATTCAAATCCCTGCGTCGCCGCTATCCCAATCATCCGCTACCTTATTTCCTGATGGGCCTCAGCCAGTGGTGGAAGATCGTGCCTACCAATATCCAAACCCTGGCGTACGATGACCTGTTTTTCGCCTACATGGACTCTACCATCATGAAAGCGGAGAAGCTCTACGATGCCAATAACAAAGACTACGAGGCCGCCTTCTTTTTGTCAGCCGCTAACGGGTTTGCCGGACGCCTGCATTCCGAGCGCAGCAACTGGCGCAAAGCAACCGTTGCCAGTAAGCGGTCGCTGGAATACCTGGAGAAAGCCAAAGCCGGCAACGGCCTGAGCCCGGAGTTTCTGTTTGGAGAGGCGCTCTTCAACTACTACTCCATCTGGATTCATGAAAACTACAAAATGCTGCGCCCGGTGCTGGCTTTCTTTCCGAGCGGCGATAAGCGGCTAGGTATAAAGCAGTTGCGCTACGTGGCCAACAATGGCTTCTATACCGGCACGGAGGCAAAATTCTTCCTGATGAAGATATATGCCAACGAAGAAGGCAACATGGAAGCGGCCCTGGATCTGGTGAAGGGACTTGTTGAGAAATATCCGAACAACGCCTATTTCCAGCGTTTCTACGCACGTGCGCTCTTTGTACAGGGCCACTTTACGATGGCGGAGCGGGTGTGCCTCGATATTCTAAGCAAACTCGACCGGCGCATGCCCGGCTACGAGGCCGTTAGCGGGCGTTATGCCTCTTATATCCTGGCCTATATCAATCAGAACAAGTACCGCGATTTACAGAAGGCAAAAGCGTACTACCAGAACTCCATTACATTCGCTGAAATGAGCAATGAGCGTGATTCCGGCTATTTTGTCAACTCTTATCTGAACCTCGCCCGCATTGCCAAACAGGAGCGTGAACTGAAAACGGCGAAGCACTACTATGGTATTGTGCTGGAAGCAACCGACAAAAAACATGCTGCCAACAAAGAGGCAAAGGACTTTATGAAAGCGCACAAGAAGATTTAAGCTTTCTATACCTTAGTTAACTATAAAACAAAAAGCCCTGACAGCGAATCTGTCAGGGCTTTTTGTTTTATGATTTATGCGGTGTCTAGTTTACCATACGCTCGGCAGGCACCTTTACTTTTTGCTTGAAGTACTCAAGTGTTCTTTGCAGCCCCTCGGCGCGGTCTACCTTCGGCTCCCAGCCCAGCACTTCTCTGGCTTTGGTGATGTCCGGCTGGCGCTTCTGCGGGTCGTCAGTTGGCAACGGCTGGTACTCAATGTTGAGCTCTACACCCGTCAACTTGCAGATCTCCTCGGCAAACTGTTTGATGGTGATCTCAGACGGGTTACCGATGTTAACCGGCATGTGGTAGTCGCTCAGCAGCAGGCGGTAAATACCCTCCACCAAGTCGTCCACGTAGCAGAAGGAACGTGTCTGGCTGCCGTCGCCGAAAATACTCAGCGGCTCGCCGCGCAGGGCCTGGCCCAGGAAAGCAGGCAGCACGCGGCCGTCGTCCAGTCGCATGCGCGGGCCGTAGGTGTTGAAGATGCGCACAATGCGCGTCTCCAGCCCGTGGTGCATCTGGTAGGCCATGGTCATGGCCTCCTGAAAGCGCTTGGCCTCGTCGTAGCAGCCACGCGGCCCCACCGGGTTCACGTTGCCCAGTAGTCCTCGCTCTGCGGGTGCACAAGTGGGTCGCCGTATACCTCCGAAGTAGAGGCGATCAGCATGCGGGCCTTCTTGGCCATGGCCAGGCCCAGCAGGTTGTGCGTGCCCAGCGAACCCACCTTCAGCGTCTGGATCGGAATCTTGAGATAATCGATCGGGCTGGCAGGCGAGGCAAAGTGCAGGATATAGTCCAGCTTGCCCGGCACGTGCACGAACTTGGACACGTCGTGGTGGTAGAACTCGAACTGCTCTAATTTAAAAAGGTGCTCGATGTTCTCGAGGTTGCCGGTGATCAGGTTGTCCATCGCGATCACGTGGTAACCCTCGGCTATGAATCTGTCGCACAGGTGGGAACCGAGAAA
Organism: Pontibacter coccineus; assembly: GCF_030546575.1. Classification (GTDB taxonomy): domain Bacteria; phylum Bacteroidota; class Bacteroidia; order Cytophagales; family Hymenobacteraceae; genus Pontibacter; species Pontibacter coccineus. The sequence continues at coordinate 90,307 of NZ_JAUOTN010000003.1, read as the reverse complement.
GCCGGCTCCGCCTGTTACCAATACTCTTTTTCTGGCCATGCTATACTGTCTCCTTTGTTTGCTTTGGAACACTGGCCTGCTTGACGCCGATACCGAAGTAGGTAAAACCCTTCTCCTCCATCTCGCGCGCGTCGTAGATGTTGCGGCCGTCGAACACCACTTTCTCCTTCATCAGCTTGTTGACCACAGCGAAGTTAGGGGAGCGGAAGTCGGGCCACTCGGTCACCAGCAGCAGGGCGTCTGCGTCGATCAGGGTCTCGTACTCGTCCTTGCCGTACTCGATGCGGTCTCCCAGAGAATGCTTGGCCTCCTTCATGGCCACCGGGTCGTAGGCCTTCACCTTAGCGCCCTGCTCAAGCAGTTTCTCGATGATCACCAGCGAGGGGGCCTCGCGCATGTCGTCGGTCTTTGGTTTGAAGGAGAGGCCCCACACGGCGAAAGTCTTGCCCGAAAGGTCGCCCGAGAAGTAGTTCATCACCTTGTTGAAGAGCACCGACTTCTGGCGCTCGTTCACCGTCTCCACCGACTTGAGCACCTCCATGGAGTAGCCATTCTCGGAGGCCGTCTTGATCAAGGCCTTCACGTCCTTGGGGAAGCAGCTTCCGCCGTAGCCGATGCCCGGGTAGATGAACTTGTTGCCGATGCGGGCGTCCGAGCCGATGCCCTTGCGCACCATGTTCACGTCGGCGCCCATGATCTCGCACAGGTTGGCGATGTCGTTCATGAACGAGATCTTGGTGGCCAGCATGGCGTTGGCCGCGTACTTGGTCATCTCCGCGGAGGGGATGTCCATGAAGATGAGCGGGTGGCCGTTCATCAAAAAGGGCTTGTAGAGCTTGCCCATCACCTGCTCGGCGCGCTCTGAGTCCACGCCCACCACGATGCGGTCGGGCTTGAGGAAGTCGTCGATGGCGGCACCCTCCTTCAGAAACTCGGGGTTGGAGGCCACGTCGAAGGCGATGTCGGCGCCACGGGCCTCGAGTTCCTCGCGGATGGCGCGGCGTACCTTGCCCGCTGTGCCCACCGGCACGGTGCTCTTGGTCACCACCACCAGGTAGTCGGTCATGGAGCGGCCGATCTCGCGGGCCACGGCCAGCACGTACTTTAGGTCGGCCGAGCCGTCCTCGCCCGGAGGCGTGCCCACGGCGATGAAGGCCACCTGGCAGCCCTGCACGCTCTCGGCAAGGTTAGTGGAGAAGGAAAGGCGCTCCTTTTGGGAGTTGCGCAGCACCATCTCCTCCAGGCCGGGCTCGTAGATGGGCAGGATGCCCTGCTTGAGGTTGTCTATCTTCTTGGAGTCGATGTCGATGCAGGTCACGTCGATGCCCACCTCGGCAAAGCAGGTGCCCGTCACCAGGCCCACGTAACCGGTGCCAACTACAGCTATTCTCATAGGTAAATGTTATTAATGAAGTACAAACTTAAAGTTTTTTAAAATAATCAATATGCAGTCTCGACAAACTTGCCAGTATGTTCTTACTGGCTTTTCTAACACTTGTGCCCCCTTAAGCGAGGAAAATGTTATTTAAGAAAGCATCAATCTACGCGGGGAATACCCGTTTTTCGATAAAATTGCAAATAGTTAAACAGGGATGTTTCCCATGAAACATGCGCTGTTAAAAGGACAAAATTAAACATTTTTTAAGAAGGATTTGAATTTGGCTACTCTGTGATAGCCTTTCTACTGTCTGATGATCTGATCGTAAGGCAGTGTCTTTCCTTCAAAATACCGCGAACCGGCGCCTTGTCTTACTTTGTTCACCACAAAAGAGTTGCGGTATGTCCCCAAAAATTAAAATAAATCAATACTATCCTTTTCCCTGCCCGACAGCCTGTGTTGCTATGGCACCTTTTTTATACCTACCCCTGGTGCCGTATTTCCTGTAATTTAAATACGCAGGACACATTTTTACTTTTCTCTACAACCTGAGTTCCTGTCTCAAGTATAGATAAGGGTAGCTAACACCCTGAGTCACCTATGAAACCAGACTGGCTGGACACCAATGAATATCCCTTCAAATCCAAGTTCCTGGAATTAGAAGCCGGCAAGATGCATTATATCGATGAAGGGGAAGGTCACCCGATCGTGATGATCCATGGCACGCCTTCCTGGTCGTTCGTATACCGCAACCTGATCAAGCTCCTGAGCAAGAAGTACCGCTGCGTGGCGCTGGACCTGATCGGTTTCGGCCTATCAGACAAACCCAAAGACTGGAGCTACAAGCCAAGGGCCCATGCCCGCAACTTTGAGCAACTGATGGAACACCTGGGACTGACCAACATCACGCTGCTGGTGCACGACTTTGGCGCGCCGATTGGCCTCGCCTATGCCATCAAATACCCCGAAAAAGTCCGCAGCATTGTGATGCTCAACACCTGGACCTGGTCGCTGTCTAACCATCAGGAGCTTTCGAAGGCCAGCAAATACCTGATCGGCCCACTTGGCAAGTTTTTGCACTCCAAGCTTAATCTTACCACGGATGCGCTGGTGCACGAACTGTTCGGACAGGAAAGCAAGATGCCGGAGAAACTTAAAGCCCAATACACCCACGCACTGGGCGACCCCGATGACACGGTCAGTTCACTGGCCTGCGCCCGGGAGTTGGTGGGGGTGAGTAAGTGGTATGATGAACTGTGGAAAGAGCGCAAAAAGATACAGGATATTCCCACCCTCATTTTATGGGGTGAACGTGACAAACTTGTCAGGATTGAGGCATTGCAGCGTTGGAAAAAATTTTTTCATGAGTGCTATGTGCTGCACTTTGAGGATAGCGGACATTTTCTAATGGAAGAACATGCCGATGAGGTGGCGCAGTACGTTAGTAATTTTATAAAAGAGGAAGACAAGAAAAAGGAGAAGACATTACACAACACCTAAAACGAGCGATTATGACGGAACCCGATAAAAACTTAAATGAAGCCTTGTTTCGCAGTCATCAGGCCTCCGAGCAGAACAGCCAGGCCCAGAATGAGCTGCATAACATGAAAACTGCCCCTGAGCACCCTAACACGCAGCAGCTGGACGCGTCGCAGCCCAAACTGCACGAAACCCCGCGCAACCTCCTGCAGTCCTGGGATACCCTTCGGCAGTTAGACAAGGCTTTGGCAAACAAAAAGCCAGACCATGACCGCAAAGCCTGATATTTACCGAAAGCCAGGGTATACCTTGGTTTTATACCTATAAAAGCGGCAGCCATCGTATGACTGCCGCTTTCCTTTTCTAAAATATCTTGCCCGGGTTCAGAATGCCTTTCGGATCAAAGAGTTGCTTTATACCTTGCATGAGCCGGAGTTGTACCTCACTGAGCGCTATACCTATGTAAGGCCGTTGCACCAAGCCGATGCCGTGCTCACCTGATATGGTGCCCCCCAGCGAAACACACAGCCTGAAAATCTCCTTTATACCTTCGGGCAATTTGTTTTGCCAGTCATCGTCAGACATGTCGCCCTTTACGATGTTGATGTGCAGGTTACCATCGCCGGCGTGGCCGTAGCACACCGACTTAAACTTATACCTTTCCCCTATTTCCTTCACTCCCCGAAGCAACACCGGCAGCTCAGCACGGGGCACTACCGTATCCTCTTCTTTGTAAACAGAATTGCTTTTCACGGCATGGCCTACGCTGCGGCGCAGGCGCCAGAGGTCCTCTTTCTGTTTTTCGGTGTCGGCTACCAGAATATCCCCTACGTCAAATGTCTCCAGCACTTCATATACCCGCTCCGCATCTTTGTACAGAAGGTCCATGTCGTTGCCGTCGAGCTCTATGAGCAGATGGGCGCGTTCGTCGGCTGCCATGGGCACGTCTAGGCCCAGGTAACGGCACGTCCACTCGATGGCTTCACGCTCCATGAACTCCAGTGCCGAGGGTACTATACCTGCTGTGAATATGCGAGATACGGCAGCGGCAGCTTCCTCTTCTTTCCGGAAGGGCACCAGGAGCACCAGGTTCTGTGTCGGGTAAGGTATAAGACGGAACACGATTTTAGTGATGATGCCCAGAGTCCCCTCACTCCCGACCATCAGCTGCGTCAGGTTATACCCTGTAGCATTTTTGAGCACGTTGGCCCCTGTCCAGGTGATCTCACCCGTTGGCAGCACGACCTGCAGATTCAGCACATAGTCTTTGGTGACGCCGTACTTCACCGCCCTGGGTCCTCCGGAAGATTCGCTCAGGTTACCCCCCAGCTGGCAGCTGCCCCGGCTCGAAGGATCAGGCGGATAAAAGAGACCACGGGAGATCACGGCTTCCTGGAATACCTGCGTAATAACGCCCGGCTCCACTGTAGCCTGCAGGTTGCGCTCGTCGATGGATAATATGGCATTGAGACGCTCCATGGATAATATTACACCGCCATGCACCGCCAGTGCCCCGCCACTCAGCCCTGTGCCGGCCCCACGAGGCGTGACAGGTATACGATTTTCGTGGCACAGCTGCATAATACGACTGATTTCTTCTGCGTTCTTAGGTTTGAGCACCACTTCAGGCAGGTAGCGCAGGTCCTCCGTTTCGTCGTGGGTATAGCGCACCATGCCTTCCTGGTCAGCAGGCAGTACAAGGTGCTCCCGCCCTACAATGGAGGCGAAGGCTTCTACCAGATCCGGGGTTATCTTATTGAAATTCATTTTATATTAAATAGCTTATGCTTAATTTAGCAAGCCCGACAATATTTTAGCCATTAATTACCAAGTTACGCTTTGAGAACATCATTTACCAATTACCTATTATTTATCTTCTTTATCGGCTTGATGGCTTCGTGTCAGTCAGCAAAGCCTACCTTCAGCAAGCGCGGCGAGACCTATAAGTCGGCCAGAGAGATCGCTGAGGAAAAGCGGCAGGCCCGCAAACAAGCCAGAATAGCCGCCCGGAGTGGTGGAAAAGGCAACGTAGCCACCAAAGACCGCACCAGCCGCACCAACGTGCCCAACCCGCGTCGCCTCGACGAGCATGTGACCACTGTTATACAAACGGCCCGCTCCTATACCGGCACTCCTTATAAGTGGGGCGGCACCACGCGCGTGGGCATGGACTGCTCCGGTCTGCTTTGCACCTCTTTCCAGAGCATTAATGTGAACCTGCCCCGCACATCAGAGGAACAGAGCCGCTTTGGCAAAACCGTAAAGGTGAGAGAACTGAAAGAAGGGGATCTCGTGTTTTTTGGGGCTAACAAATATAGCCGGGAGATCACGCACGTAGGTATGGTAACGGAAGTGAATAACGATAACGAAGTCAAATTCATACACGCCTCCACCAGCCTGGGGGTCATCGAGAACAACCTCTACTCCGATTACTGGCAAAAGATTTTCATCAAAGCGGTACGGCCTTTTGATGAGTGAGGCGCATGAAGGCCTCTTAGCATTTCACTCCAAATTTTTAAGAGAAGCCAACCGGCCATAGGTATAATTTCATGTCCGGCCGGTATGAGCTATACCTTGGTTCGGGTATGGAACACGCTATAGCTAAGGAAACTACAGCCAGCGCTATACCTGGACCACAGAGCCCGCCGCTACTTTATGCCAAATATACACCGCCCTGCCTGGACATAAAATTTAAGATCAAATAAGAGATAAAATACTCATACCTACGTACTTATAAGAAGTTATATTTTTTTCAATTTAACTTATAAGTATTATGAGGACAATTTACACAAAGTTGCTTGTATCCCTCCTTTTGCTGCTGAGCAGCCATTTGGTATGGGCACAGGGTACGACAACTGCGGCCATGAACGGCGTGGTGCAGGACCAGAACGGCTCACCATTGCCTGGCGCAACGGTTATTGCGGTCCATACCCCCACTAATACCCAGTACGTAGCCGCCACAAACGCAGAAGGCCGTTACAATATCCAGAACATGCGTGTAGGTGGGCCCTATACCGTACGAACCTCCTATGTTGGTTACCAGGAGCAGCGGGTTGACAACATTAACCTGACACTCGGCCAGAACTACCGATTGGACCTGACCATTTCAGAAAGCACTACCACCCTTGGCGAGGTGCAGATCACTGCTACGCAGGACAAAGTCATAAACTCCGACCGGACGGGCGCCGCCACCAACGTGTCCACAGAGCAGTTGGAATCCCTACCTACCATCAGCCGAAGCCTGAACGACTTTACCCGTATCACACCACAAGCCACTACATCTGGGTCAGGTATATCGTTTGCCGGCCAGAACAACCGCTTCAACAACTTCTCGATAGACGGCACCGTGAACAACGACGTGTTCGGGCTCTCGGCCAGCGGCACCAACGGCGGCCAAACCGGTGTACAACCCATCTCGCTGGATGCCATTGAGGCGATACAGGTGGTAATTGCTCCTTTTGATGTGCGACAAAGCGGTTTTACGGGAGGCGGCATCAATGCCATCACGCGCAGCGGATCGAACCAGTTCACTGGCTCAGCCTATTATTTTGGCAACAATGAGCGCCTGGTGGGCAAGAGCCCGGATGATTCGCGCACCCGGCTGCCGGACTTTACCGATTACCAGACCGGCCTGCGCATCGGCGGCCCTATTATCAAAGACAAGCTGTTCTTTTTTGTGAATGGCGAGAAAACCAAACGAGTGGCCCCGCTCCTCTTCGAGCCCGGCACCCCGGGCTCCAACATCACAGTAGACGAAGCCACCCGCGCGCTGAACGTCGCCAATCGCCTGGGCTATGACCCAGGCAGCTTCAGAGGTATAGACGATGAAACCCGGAGCGACAAGATTTTTGCCCGACTCGACTGGAACATCACCGACAACCACCAACTTACGCTCCGCCACAGCTATGTGTATGGCGAGAACATTGACAACTCCAGAACACCGAATGCGTTGCGTTTCTCTAACAACGCCGAGTATTTCCCCAGCACCACCAACTCCAGCGTGCTACAGCTGCGCAGTCAGTTTGGGGGCCAGTATGCCAACGAGGCCATTATCGGTTTTACGGCAGTGCGTGACGACCGCGACATCATAGGCGCCCCTTTCCCGAGCGTGCTGGTCCGTTTGGCAGGTGGCCGCACCATTGCGCTGGGCGGCGAGCCTTTTTCAGGCCAGAACCAGCTCGACCAGGACGTGCTCACCATCACCGACAACTTCAACCTGTTTTTGGGTAAGCACACGATCACGCTGGGAACGCACAACGAATTTTACAAAACCTACAACCTGTTCATCCGGCAGGAGTTCGGTGCCTATGAATACAACTCCCTCGAGGCTTTTGAAGCCATTGGCACGCCCGCTGAAACAGCGCCCGGCGCTTTCTTCCGGAATTACTCCCGCACGGACAACCGCCAGCAGGGCGCCGAATTTTCCGCCTTTCAACTCGGCTTCTATGCGCAGGACGAATATGCAGTTCTCAACAACCTGAAGCTGACAGCAGGTATACGCCTGGACATCCCGACTTTTAACGACGAACCTGCCGCAAACGAGGAGTTTAACGAAGCCTTCAGAAGCAGGGGGCTGGCGACGGACAAGACGCCGGGCGCTCAGTTTATGTTGTCGCCCCGTGTGGGGGTGAACTGGGATGTAATGGACGATGGCAATACGCAGGTGCGTGGTGGGGCTGGGGTGTTCACCGGCCGGGCTCCGTTTGTATGGATAGCCAACCAGTACACCAATACCGGCCAAATGCTGGGTAGCCTGTCACTCACTTCGGGCCCGGTACTGGAGCAGATCCGCTTCAACCCTGACCCTAACACCCAGCCTACGGCCACCACCGTGGGCCTGTCAGACAGAACAGCCGAGATCAACATCACAGATCCTGACTTTAAGTTTCCGCAGCTGTTCCGGGTCAATGCAGCCATTGACCAACGACTTCCTTTTAACCTGGTGGCGACCCTGGAAGGTATATACTCCAAAAATCTGAACAACATCTACTACCAGAACCTGAACCTGGAGCAGACGGGAACCTTGACGGGAGCAGACAACCGGCCTGTGTTTGGCCGTATACAGGGCAATAGTTTCCAGGACATCATCTACCTGACCAACACCAGCCGTGGCTATGGTTACAGCCTGACAGCTCAGTTACAGAAATCGTATGTGGAGAACGGCCTTTCGGGTTCGCTGGCCTATACCTATTCCAGGGCAAAGGATGTAAACCCCGGTAACTCCAGCCAGGCACGGTCTAACTGGATCAATGTGAACCAGGTGGAAGGCCTCAACAATGTGCGGGAAGCGTTTGCCGACAATGATGTGCGGTCGAGGGTAGTGGCCGGCCTTACCTATAATTTAAATTACCTGGGCTTTGCGGGCACTACTATCTCCGCTTTCTACAACGGGCAGTCGGGCGTGCCGCTTTCGTACATTTACAACGGTGACGTAAACAGCGACGCTGGCAGAACGAATGACCTGATCTACATCCCGGGCAATGCCTCGGAGATAAACCTGGTGCCTTACACCGAACGGGACGGAACCGTTGTTTCGGCTGAGCAGCAGTGGCAGGCGCTGGACGCCTTTATCAGTGGCAATGACTACCTGAGCGACAGACGAGGCCAGTATGCGGAGCGGAACGAGGACAGGCTACCCTGGACAAATCAGATTGACTTGCGCCTGATGCAGGACTTTTACATAGGACAGAAAGAGAACAACCACCGGCTGCAGCTGACCCTGGACGTTTTTAATTTCACGAACCTGCTCAACAAAGACTGGGGCCGTCAGTACACGGCGACTTTCAACGCTTTTCAGGCCATTGACTTTGTTGGCTACGAGCCTGGCACCACGACACCCCGTTTCAACTATACCGGCCGCGGCCTGACAGACGGCGACCCATTTTTTGTGAACGACTTTTCGTCGCGCTGGAGAGCTCAGTTTGGTATCCGATACATCTTCAATTAAAAGTAAACCGCGTACGATTCTACCTGATTGCCAAAAAGAAAGGCGGAGCCATACAGCTCCGCCTTTCTTTTTGGCAATCAGTGTTTAAACTAGCAGCCCATTTGCAAATTACGATAAATTATTTGTGCTAAAAAGCAAATAACATAAGACAGATTATTAATAATAATTTAATCTCTAAGTAGTTGCATTTCGAATTATACGCTCTAATTTTGCGGGCAAAAATCAATCAATCTTTTATGAAAAAGTTATTACTATCAACACTGCTTATGTTGCTATGCGTGCTTACTATGCACGCACAGGTGACAACAAGTAGCGTAAGTGGATCCGTGAAGGATTCAAAGGGTGAAGCTTTGATCGGGGCAACCGTAAGAGCAACACACCAGCCCTCGGGCACCACGTATGGCGCAGTGACCAACACAGAGGGTCGCTTTAACATCGCCAACACCCGTATCGGTGGTCCTTATACCATCGAGGTAAGCTACATAGGATACCAGCCTATGTCTTTCACAAACATCACTTTGCAGCTTGGCCGCCCTTACGTGCTGGATGCTACCATGTCTGACGGTGGTACCCAGCTATCGGAAGTGACGGTAACAGCTGACCAGTCTTCGGTATTCAACGCCCAGAGAACTGGCGCCGCGACTAACGTGAGCACTGAGCAGATTGCTACATTGCCTACCGTAACACGTAGCCTTACAGACTTTACCCGACTTACGCCACAGGCTAACGGTAATGGCTTTGCAGGTCGTGATGGTCGTTTTAACAACGTACAGATTGATGGTGCAAACTTTAACAACGGATTTGGCTTGAATTCCAATCCACTTCCTGGTGGCAGGTCACAGCCTATCTCTATTGACGCGATTGAGCAGGTACAAGTAAACATCGCTCCTTTCGACGTTCGTCAGTCAGGCTTTACGGGTGCTGGCATCAATGCCGTTACCCGTAGCGGTAACAACGAGTTCTCTGGTTCAGTATATGGTTTCTACCGTAACCAGGACATGAATGGCAGAAGAGTAAATGGCGAAAAACTTGATCAGGGCAACGAAACATCAAGCCGTACTTTAGGTTTCCGTTTAGGTGGTCCGATTATCAAGAATAAACTGTTTTTCTTCGTAAATGCTGAGAACATCGACGAAAAAGGCACTAACCCATTTGCTGTAAACCTTTGGAAAGCATCTGATGATGGTGTAGCTAACCCTGACCAAAACATTGCCAGAACCAAGAGATCTGACCTTGAAGCGGTGCGTAACCACCTGATCAACACCTGGGGTTATGACCCAGGCGCTTACGAAGGCTACGCAAACGACAATGGCACTAAGAGCACCAACTTACTGGCTCGTATTGACTGGAACATCAACGACAACCATAAACTTGCTGTTCGTTACAACCAGGTGAAAGGCGAGGCTGGTTCTTTGGTGAACGGCAGCTCAGGCCCAAGCCCGCGCTCTACTGTAAACCGCGTGAGCGACCAGTCTATGGCTTTTGCTAAAACCATGTACGATACAGAGAACATCGTTCGTTCGGCTTCTGCTGAATTGAACAGCACTTTCTCTTCCCGTCTTTCTAACCAGTTACTGGCAACGTATAGCCGCATCCAGGATACGCGTAAATCTCCTAGTGAGATCTTCCCAATGGTTGATATCTGGAATGGTGGCACCAACTACATGACTTTTGGCTATGAGTTGTTTACGTTTGGAAACGACGTACTGAATAACAACTACAGCATCACCAACAACCTGACCTACCTGGCTGGCAAGCACACCATCACTGGTGGTGCTACATTTGAGTCGCAGAAGTTTGGTAACCAGTACATCCGTTTGGGTACATCTTACTACCGCTACAACTCTGTTGAAGACTTCCTGACAACAGGTACTCCAAATGAAGTGGCTCCAATCATGTTCGGTCTGACTTACCCTTACGAAGGTCAGGACCCTTATGCTCCAATCGTATTGGGTACAGCAGGTGCTTACATCCAGGATAAATTTGCTGCTACTGACAGACTGGACCTGACATTAGGTTTGCGTGCAGACTTGCCTGTTTACATGAACGACCTGACTGCCAACCCGTCTATTGATGAGCTTACGCTGAGATCTCCGGAAGGCGGCGACAAAAAGTACACGACCAGCGAATGGCCAAAATCCAGAATCATGCTGGCTCCACGTATCGGCTTCAACTTTGACGCCTTTGGTGATGGTTCTTTGCAGCTGCGTGGTGGTACTGGTCTGTTCAACGGCCGTGTTCCTTTCGTATGGTTGACAAACATGCCATCGAACTCTGGTGTAATCCAGAACAACGTAGAACCTAACAGCTATGCATCAGTTGCAGGTTGGATTGGTGACATCCGTTTCCAACCGGAACAATACTACTGGTTGAACAACACGCCGGCAAGCGCTCAGAACGTGTTCATCAAAAACCCAAGAGCTGGTGTTCCTACAAGCTTTGCCCTGGTTGACAACGAGTTCAGAATGCCTAAGGTATGGAGAACAAGCATTGGTGCTGACTACACGATCCCTGGTACACCGCTGGTAGCCACTGCTGACGTTATCTACACAAAAGACGTGAATGCAGCTTACCAGTTTGGTGCTAACAGAAAAGATGCTCCTATAACGCTGAACTACGGTGGTGAAGGCGAGAACGACAACAGAGGATACTACCCAGCAGGTGCAAACAGCACAAAATATAATGAAGCTGTTAACGCTAACACTGCTGTAGTGCTGACTAATACTGCTAAGAAAGGAGAATCTTTCAGCAGCACGGTTGGTCTTTCTCTTCCGTCTCGCAATGGTTTGTTTGGTTCACTTTACTATACCTATACTTACGCTACTGAAGTTTCTAGTAACCCTGGATCAAACGCTTCTTCTGCATGGTTAGGTAGCCCGTCTGTAAACGGCCCGAACGAGCAGAACCTTTATAACTCTCAGTATGCAGTGCCTCATAACGTGGTAGGTAGCCTTTCTTATAAAGTAAACTACTTCAACCACCTGGCTACTACTGTATCCTTGTTCTACAACGGTTCACATCAGGGACGTTTCTCTTATACCTACAATGGTGACATCAACAAAGATGGTATCAATGCCGACCTGCTGTATGTACCGAACAATGTAGATAACCTGAACTTCGCTGACATTAAGGACGGCAAAACGGGCGCTGTGCTATTTACTGCTGATCAACAGCGTACGGCCTTTGATAACTTTATCAACAACGATGACTACCTGAGCTCCAGACGCGGTCAGTATGCTGAGCGTAATGGCGCCCTGATGCCTTGGTTGAACCGTTTCGACTTCAGATTGCTACAGGACATCTACACCAACATCGGTGGCAAGCGTAACACGCTTCAGATAAGCGCTGACGTAATGAACATCGGCAACCTGATCAACTCTAACTGGGGTATCAGCACAGCATTCAACAATGCACAGAGCATCCTGACAACCAACACCAAAGACGCTCCTATCAGTGCTGATGGTGTACCTACTTTCCAGATGAGAACTGTTACGGAGAACGGACAAACTGTGCTTCCTACAGAACCATTCAGAGACGTAACAACGCTTTCAACTACCTGGTATGCACAGCTTGGTCTGCGCTATATCTTCAACTAGGCAGAAATAGCTTATACAGAAAAAGGCGGGACAAATGTCCCGCCTTTTTTATTTTCAAAATCTAGCGCTTAGGCTTTTGCATATTCAAAATTTGTTCTAATTTTGTGACACTCAAACGGGGGATTAGCTCAGCTGGCTAGAGCGCTTGCATGGCATGCAAGAGGTCATCGGTTCGACTCCGATATTCTCCACAAAGGCAACCTATACAGGTTGCCTTTTCTTTTTTACGCCAGGCTATACCTGCAACTGTACTTTGGTAATAAATAAAAGGTATATCTTATACCTACAAGCTCAAAGCCGCCTTTTCCATCTGCATCAATTCAATTCGCTACCTTAAAAATAATACCCCGAAAGCTTGTCAAAGTATTCTTTGAATTTCTTCTCGGTATGCTTTAGGTCAGTGATATCGACAAACAGAGAGGGGGAGAACAGGCTGTTGCCTTCTGTATGGTTTCCGAGCTCAGACGCGATCTGTTCGAAAGGGTGCTTGACGCCATGCTGTTTCACCCTATACCCGAACCTGCCGACAGGAATTCGGCCTTTCCCCATTATCTTGGTGTGGGACAGAGCCAGCAGGTATTCAAATCTGTCGAACAGGTTTTCATAGTCTTTGCTGTGCGGCAGGAAGGAGCTAAAGAGCGGTTTCAGCTCTGAGTACAACAACTCGGACATGGGTACGAGCTGCCTGTTTCCCAGCGCTTCCCGCAAAGTGTCGTAATCGAGTACCTTCGCCACATGGACATGATCCAGAATCGGCGCTTCACCATACCTCACGTGAGATGTCATGGAAAACATCCTGGACAATAACTTGTAGTCTTTCTTGAGAATGCTGGCCAGCCCTATGCTGTAAAGAAAAATAAGCCCGGGCAGGGTTTCCAGGTCATGCCACACGCCACCCTCACCTTCCCGCTCTTTTTCGGATGTAAAACAGGCCAGGCTATTGAGCCAAATGGAATGGTGCTGTTCTCTCCCCCAATAAACACCATTCACAAACAGTGCGCTAAGCGTATTGGACTGCTGGAAGTAGTAATTTACCCGCTCCTTTATCTCTTCCTTAGAAGGTATACCCGTAACCGGCAGCGCATTGAAGCTATCATTTAACCGATCAATTTCACCCCTGACGAGGTCATGAAGCGATATGATCTGGTCGACCTGCACAATATGCTTCTTCAGTTCGACGATTGCGATCTGTGATCTTGAAAGGTTCGCAGGCCTTGCATTTTCAAGCGCCTCTACTTTTTCCTGCAGTTCTTTGAAGAACGAGTCGGCATTTGTGATGCTCACCGCTTTCCCCCGCCTGATGTAGGCTAGCTCTTCTAACTCATTTCCAAGCTTGTCTGAATAAGTGAAGTAGTTGGAGAATCTGAATTTGTTGGAAGTCTCCAGCGCCTCTTTCAACACACTGTCACTTTCCGCTGACCATCCGCAGGTAATCAGTCCGAAGTTGTCGGACACATAGCGCAGCAGCTCCGAAAGGCGCTCTTCATACTTGTCTGCCTCGCTCTTTATATTCAGGAAGCTGGAATCAATGTAGTCCCCGTTGATCTTGATGACTGTAACCCGGGCATGGACGATCGGCAGGGAGTTCACGATATGACTGGGGCCGCTGATCACAACGGGCTCTATACCTATGCATCTCAAGGCATTTTCCATCAGCCTGTCCAGGGAGGTCGTCAGGATAACCCGTACATACCCCTTGCTCACCAGGCGGGCAATTATTTGATGGGCGTTCGTCGGTTTTTTCAGTCCCTGCTCCAACTCTGCCTCACTGGGCTCGAAGTACCTTCTCAACAAATTATGCCGCTCCGTCTCAGTGTTGGCGAGCGGCTCGAGCAGGCTCGCATAACCGGGCTTCTCTCCGAACCGCTCAAAAAACCACTCCTCCGGGTTCGGCTCACATTTCGCATTTTCCAGCACCGCTATCTGCCTGATCAGGTCAGTGGCTATCTCTCTGGCTGCAGGTATACCAGCATTCCCGGCAACCCCGGAGCCGAGCAGTAACGCAAAGGCGCCTTTGTTATTAAAAATCGAATGTGCTACCGAGGAGACTTGCGTATTCATACTTCGTAATGGCTCTATACCGGTACAATATATAGATACTTTTATACTTAATCAACTCAAATGTCTCTAATCTCATTATACCTCAGGGAATTATAACTTTTTTGCCTGTTAACTCCGATAGCACCTTTCTGCAGTTGATTATGACACTGCCGTGATTCATTCTTCTGAACTACCACATCCTGGCTCCGCTATACCTGATAAGCCGGGTATTAGGGAACATGCCCCCCTCCTGCCCGTACCATATAGGACGTAACGCTTAAAGAAGGGAGGATCTATGCCATTTATTTTTGAAGACAGCACCAAAGATGCAGCATTGCTGCTGAAGGATGTAGCAGCAGAGCTACAGACGGAGGATCTCAACAAAGCCGGTCGTATTTTCAGGGCTGTGCTGCAATCTGTACGGGATAGAATGCCTGTACATGATGCCATACAATTCGCTGCTCAGCTTCCCGTTTTCTGGAAAGGTGTCTACTTTGATCAGTATGATCTGAATAAGGTACCTGTGAAAATCCGGGATGCGAACGACTGGATCAATTACATCCGAAACAAAAACGCCTTTGCCGCTGACAATGACTTTCAGCAGGATGAAGAAATCACTGCGGCTTTCCGGGCCGTGTTCCAGGCCCTGCAACGCACCATAACCGACGGTCAGCTGCAGAAAGTGAAAGAATCGCTGAACGAGGACATCCAGGAACTGCTGGCTGCCTAAATAGAAAAAGCGCCGCCTGTTGCATTTGGCAACAGGCGGCGCTTTTTTAGAAGTATACCCTACACAAAAAGGCCCTCTACTGATAAATATCGCTCCCCTGTATCGTAGCAGAAGGTCAGTACCCGGGCACCATCCGGAATCTCTTCGTCCAATTTCTGCTGCACCGCCGCCAAAGACGCGCCCGACGATATGCCTACAAATATGCCTTCCTCCATGGCGGCTCGTCTTGCAAAGTCGTAAGCATCGTCGGCTGCTACCTGCACCACGCCGTCCAACAAACTGGTGTCCATGATAGAGGGCACAAACCCCGCGCCTACACCTTGTATCGGGTGCGGCCCCGGCTGTCCGCCGCTCAGCACCGGCGAGGCGGAAGGCTCCACCGCGTATACCTTGAGGTTAGGAAAATGTCGCTTCAGCACCTTGGCCACACCTGTTATATGCCCGCCGGTGCCTACCCCGGTGATCATGTAATCGAATCCTTCCGGAAAGTCAGACAGGATCTCCTGCGCTGTGGTTTCGATGTGTACCTGCGTGTTGGCCTCGTTATCAAACTGCATGGGCATCCAGGAGGATTCGTGTTCCTCGAGTAATTCGCGGGCACGTTCTATGGCACCTTTCATGCCCTTTTCGCGTGGCGTCAGCTCCAGTTTGGCCCCATAAGCCGTCATCAGCCTGCGCCGCTCTATGGACATGGACTCCGGCATCACCAGAATCAGGTGGTACCCTTTTACGGCGGCGACCATGGCCAGCCCCACGCCGGTGTTACCAGAGGTTGGCTCGATGATCACACTATCCTTTTTAAGGATGCCCTTTGTTTCAGCGTCTTCGATCATGGCCAAGGCAATGCGGTCTTTGATGCTGCCGCCCGGGTTGGCGCGCTCCAGTTTCATCCACACTTCCGATTTATCCTTGAACATGCGGTTGATTCTTACATGGGGCGTCCTGCCTATTGTTTCAAGTATGCTATGCGCTTTCATATACGTGTCTTTTTAGATTGAAAAATTCAGAACATCAGCTCTATCTTCATAATAACTCACTTTGATCTGCGGACGGTGGTACACCCTGGCAAAAGAGGGCACACTTTCGGTCAGCCACACATTCCCTCCTATAATGCTGTCGTGCCCCACCACCGTCTTACCGCCCAGTATTGTCGCTCCGGCGTAAATAATCACATTGTCTTCAATTGTCGGGTGCCGCTTCACATTGGCCATCGATTTCTCGACACTGAGCGCTCCCAGCGTCACACCCTGGTATATCTTCACACTGTTTCCGATGTCGGTCGTCTCCCCGATCACGATGCCGGTGCCGTGGTCTATGCAGAACCGGGCGCCTATGTTAGCTCTCGGATGGATGTCTATTCCTGTTCTGGTATGGGCGTAGGTAGCGAGCACGCGTGGTAGCAGGGGCACGCCCATGCGGCAAAACTGATGCGCCAGCCTGTACACGGCCACGGCAAAAAAGCCGGGATAGGTCCGGATCACCTCGTCTACGTTTACAGCGGCCGGGTCTCCTTCCTCTATGGCGGCGGCATCGTCGTTGAGCTGCTGCTGCAGGTCCGGCAGAGAGGCGAAGTAGGCGTCCGCTATCTCGTAGGGCTTACCGGGCAGGCGCTCCTCTATCCTATACAGTATCTTCTCCAGATCGGAGTGTAGCAGCATCACATAGGCCTCTACTTCGGACCGGGAGCTGAAAGAGCGTTCTGAAAGCGATGGAAAGAGCAATTGCAGCAGGCCCTCCAGAAAGGCACAGCTCATAGAGTGTGGCACTACATGGCGGGACTGCTGGTGCACAGCTGTCAGGTGGTCAATAAAAGCTTGGCTGATCGCTGACATGATGATGGAGAAACAACTGGTCCTGGCTATTGTTTTATTGCAGTCTTCACAACAGATTGCTATACGTTCAAGCAATGTCCTCTGACTATTTCTGGAGCGAAATATTGTCGGCAGCGGCGTGTGAGCAATAAAAGAGGCCTTCCTATGTAGAAAGCCTCAGCACAGTATTCAAGAATGAGCTATACCTGCTCTTATAGAACCTGCCTGCTACTTCCGGTCTTTTACTACAAAATTGAGGTATAGGAACCCGAGCAGGGCGAATGCGCCGCCTGTCCAGAACACCAGGCTGAACCTGGTAGGGTCGTTAGCATAGATCCAGCCGGAAGACAGGGCGCCGAATCCTATACCTGCCTCTAGCGCGATGTACATGGTCGCCATCGCCCGCCCACGGCGCTCCGGATGGCTCAGGTCGATGGTCCAGGCGAAAACCGTCGGGGAGTTCATGCCCACCGCCACACCGAACACAGCCGCTGCCAGCAACAGTTCTGTCGCCGTGTCCGCCAAGCCGATCAACCCCATCGCGACGACCAGCAGCCCCGAACTGACCTTGAGCACCCGGATGCGGCCATACTTATCGGAGGCCCGGCCAGCCAGGAAACGGATGGCCAGCGAGGATAGCGTAAAGCTAGTAAAGAAAAGGCCTTTGTTCTGAATGCCCAGGTGTTCACTGAAATCAGGAATGATCGTGAGGATGATGCCGAAGGAAACCACCGTGAGCATCATCACAATGGAGGGGTTGAGCACGCGGGGCTCAAAGATCTCTTTGCGGGAAATTTTGAGCAGTCCCATCCGGAAGCGGTTTGGGTTGTCCAGCGTTTCGCGCATGCGGGCCACCACGGCCACCGACAAAAAGGCGGCAGCTGAAGAAGAGTAAAACATGGCATCCAGCGAAAAGCTGTTGGCGATAGAGGCGCCCATAGCTGGCCCCGCTGCCATACCCAGACTACCGGCCAGACCCAATAGTCCGGTCGCTTCCCCCCTGCGCTCCGTCGGGATGATGTCGGCTACATAGGCAGCCGTGCCGGTCGGCGTAAACCCCGTCGAGAAGCCGTGCACCAGACGCAGCAGCAAAAATGCCGCTACCGAACCGGTGATGGGGTATAGGAAACCGCACAAAATGCAGACAGTTCCCCCGATCAGCATGACAGGTATACGCCCCATCTTGTCGGCCAACTGCCCGCTAAAAGGCCGTGAAAGGCCGGCTGTCAGCGTGAAGAGCGAAATGATCAGTCCCTTGTACTCGGCACCGCCCAGCTGTGTGATGTAGTTGGGCAGCTCCGGAATGATCATGTTGAAGCTTGCAAAGAAAAGAAAAGAGCTCAGGCACAGCAATCCAAATTGAAGTCCATACACACGTGTTTTCAGCTCGGCCATAGTCAGATTAAAGCCGCAAGTTCCGAAAACAATTGCTCCAAAACTATAACCCCGGCGCCTCGCTACTATGTAATTTGACTGCTGAAGTGCTTATACCATGCAGTTGCGTCATGTGCTGCTTTTAAAAAAATAAGCAGCCACGAGGCTGCTTGAGATATTCTACGGGAAGGTACTTGTAAATTAGTCGAAAACTGGGCAGCTGCCTTTTTTGTAACGCTTCTTTTTTACCAGGCCATCTTTTTTGTAGGCCGAAGACTTAAACGAAAAATACGCAGCGGCTTTATTACCAGATACTGCCTGTTTCCTGGCCTTGGTCGTTTTCTCATACGTAGCAGACTTCAGGTCAGCTTTTGCGAAGCTGGCAAACGAAAAAAGCATCAGGGCACTGATTAAAGCCGCATAGAATCTTAATTTCATTAGCTGTTTGGTTAGGTGAGAGAAGATTATCTATTGCAATATTAAAATAAAAATATATATTAAAAAATTAATTAATCATATTTTTTAAATCCATATTACTAAAACATCACATCTATATTCTGATTATCTCCCAAAAGCAAGCAGCTTCGCTATGGGATAAGCAGCCTCTGGATGCCACCTGATCAAGAAGAGCTCAGGAAAAGGAAGAGAGCTAACAGCGACGGGGGAAAGCCGCTGTGTAGACAAAAGAAAGGAATCTTAAAAGCCTTTGGCCGGCCCAGCTACATTAAACCGCACACCATTGACAGTTACATTGCGCTCCAGTGCAGCCACCTGTAGACCCAACGCCACCTGGCTGGCCGTGTTGTGACTTTCGATACCGGAAAGAAGTAGTGACTTCTGGCGGTCGCCCCGTAAGTCAAAAAGTACGCAGTGGTCGCTAAAATGCACAGCCGCTATACTGCTCCAGTCCAAGGTATACTCCTTGCCGTAAAAGTTAAGCCTGTAAGAGATCCTGTCCGGCGATATGGCCACAAAAGTATTTTTGAGCGATATTTTACCCGTGCCGAGTGCCAGCAGGTATAGTCCGACCAGAACAATTACGAAGGCTGCCATTCCCCATAACCAGCGGGCTTCCTGCCGTAGTATAAGATTGTAAAGTAGTGCCGCCGCACCTCCACTTGCCATAAACAGCCCTAACCAAAGCAGCCGGTCTTTGATCCTACGCAGTTGTCGGGCTGTATAAAGACTGATGTACATGGAAACTGTATTGAATAGGTGACTTACAGTAAGACGGAGCTGACCAGCAGTATTTAATAAAATTGTAAAATATAAATTATTAATTGAACTAAAATAGAATACGATCGTCCTTTTCCCGAGTTTTGTTTTACCAATAATAAAGTACCCAAAAATCAAAAAACATTAGTTTGGATGTTTTGAGTGAGATTATATTCGCTCTCTGCTTGCTGCATAAGGTTCAGTTATCGCAGCAAGGTATAGCTTGATAGAGCTATCATACTAACAACTGATCTTGACATTGAGAATATAGCGGCACCAAACACCAAAGGGACTTAGGGCGAAGAAAAAACCTGTGTTAGCAGGTAGATCAGAAGTGTTCTTCTAAACAGAATCGCTGGCAGTTCGGGAAGGAGGAAGCTACAGACTGACGCGTTGTGCGCTAACCGGCACCTGGTTTACTTCAACCTGCTGCTGTATAGCGGCTAGCTGTACACTGACACTCACGTGGTTTGCAATTTCGGGGCTTTGGATGTGCCCAAGTCGCATAATCATTTGCTTGCTGTCTTTCAGGTCGAATACCAGGGCATGCTCGGTTGCCTGTATGCTGTCGATGGCGTCCCAGTAGATGGTGTGCTCAGCACCATACAAGGTGAGCCGGTAGGCGATGCGCTCCGGCGTCATGGAGAAGTAGGCGTCTTTCAATTGAAGGTAGCCGGCGCCCACGGCAAAACCCAATGCACCAATTGCACCTACTAGCAATGCGCCGCCCGCCCAGACCCAGCGGATCTCTTCGCGGGCAATAAATTCGCCGGCCAGGGCAGAGACACCTCCGCAGAATAGCAGGATGCCTGTCCAGAGCAGAATCTGTTTTGTCTTCTTCAGCGCTTTGTTAGGGTAGAGGTTTACATACATAGGGTCAGTCTTGTGTTATTTCAATAGCGATCCCCTTTTCCGCTGCAATCAGCGCGAGTTCTGCACGGATGCGCTGCAGCTTCCTGGCATGGTTCACCGTGTCCAGCGCAACCGCATGTTGCTCCCCGTTCTTAAGTTCAAACTCCAGCGCGTGGCTGCTGATGATCATACGCTCTACTTCCTCCCACTCAAACTCGTGCTCCCGTTGCATAAAACCAAGCCGGTACCTTACGCCTACACCCGATATGCTGAGGTGACGCTGGTAACCCGGGTTGTGGTCGAGCCACACGGAGACCATAAAAAGGGAAAAGGGCAACAGGCTGAAGAGGTATAGGAAGGTCATGGCGGAGTGAAAGTCCCGCACAGCAATGAGCTGGTAGAGAAGCCACCCATGCAAAGCCACAGAAAGCAAGGCAAGTACAAACAGCAGACGCTCCACCTGCGACCTGATGCCATAGGGTTTGGAGAACAGACGTATGCTAATGCCGGTGTGCTGCATTGTAAAAATATATATTCAAGAATTCAATATACTAAAA
Organism: Pontibacter coccineus; assembly: GCF_030546575.1. GTDB lineage: Bacteria > Bacteroidota > Bacteroidia > Cytophagales > Hymenobacteraceae > Pontibacter > Pontibacter coccineus. Next base: position 69,328 of record NZ_JAUOTN010000003.1, on the reverse strand, counting down.
ATTATAAAGCTGCCAAACAAATTAGCCGTAAAACATTTTAGCAGGGCTATATTACAGGCATTTAGTATATTGAAGCGACTAAGCCTACACAATGAAAAAAAGCTATACCTTCCTATTTGCCCTTGCCGCCTTCGCCGCATGCCGTCAACAGCCCCAGCAGAGTATGGCGGTGGCAACCGACACGCCGTCGCAGCATATCAACAAGTTTTCGGACGCTACCCTGCGCGAGCTCTATACCTTGCAGGACGAGCGCAAAACGGTTGAGCTCCTCAACTTCCTGAATCACCCGAATCCGCAGTACCGCCGGGAGGCCGCGCTTGCCTTTGCCTCGGTACAGGACACGCTGGCCATCCCCCAACTGCTGACCTCACTGTCAGACACCAGCGCTGTGATCCGGGTGGCTTCTGCTTATGCTTTGGGCCAGATCGGGCACAAGAAGGCCCAGCAGGCCATGATCCGGCATCTGCAGCAGGAACAGCGCCCGGCTGTGCAGGCAGAAGTATTGGAAGCGCTCGGCAAACTGGCTGATAGCGGCGGACTCAGCTTTCTGATAAACTACCAGGCAGCGAACGAAACTGCGCAAGCGGGACAGGCCTGGGGATTGTACCGGGCCGGCTTGCGCCAGATCAGCAACACGCAGGCTGTAGAAAAGGCCGTGCAGTGGCTAACTGAAAGAAAGTCGTACGAGGTGCACCTGGCGGCCGCTCACCAACTGGCCCGTACCCCCAAGCTCGACCTGACGCCCTATCGCCAGCAGCTGACCACGGTCGTTACTTCTGATGAATCGGCCGATGTACGCATGGCCGTGGCCCAGGCTTTCTCCAAAGTGAATGCCCGGGATAAAGCATCATTGCTCTCCGGTATCGTGCAAAGCGACCCCGATTACCGCGTGCGCCTCAGCGCGATCCGCTCCATGGCGGGGCTCGAGTTTGAGGAAATAGACAAGGCCATCGTGGCAGGTCTGACCGATCCAAACATCAACACGGCCGTGGCCACGGCGGAATTTCTGCAGGCCAACTATGCCGGCGTGGACAGCAACACACTTCGCAAAGCCCTTGCGCAGGTAGAGGACGGCCGCGTTCGGGCCGGTCTGATCTGGGTGATCCTGCGCAACAGCCCTGACAAGGCCAAACTGAGCCAGGAGTACCAGCAGCTATACCTGCGCACCGAAAACCCATACGACAAAGCCCATCTGCTCAAGGCCCTCTCCGCCGACTACAAAAACTACCAGTTCATCGCCAAAGAAACCTTCACCGCGTCGCAGCCCGTGATCGGCACCTATGGCATGGAAGCGCTCACTGCCATGCGCCAGCAGGGAGATTTCCCGAAAAATTTGGAACAGGAATTTGCTGCCATCTTTAAACAAGGTATAGCCTCCGGAGATGTGTCACTGGCTGGCTTGGCGGCTGGGGTGATCCGCAATCCGAAGCTCAACTTTCGGGAGGTATACCGCGACCACTCCTTCCTCAGCGAGGCGCAGCAGAAACTCGTGCTACCCCGCGATATGGAAACCAACATTGAACTGCAGAAAACCATCGATTACCTGAGTGGCAAAGAGCAGTCCGAAACCCCGCAGAATCCTTTCACCCACCCCATCGACTGGAAACTGGTGCAGACCCTGCACCCGGACCAGCAGGTGGTGATTGAAACCGAGAAGGGCACGATCACCCTGGAGCTGTTTGTGGAGGATGCGCCGGGCTCAGTAGCTAATTTCGTGGAGCTGGTGAACAAGCAGTTTTTTGACGGACTGTACTTCCACCGCGTGGTGCCCAACTTTGTGGCGCAGGGCGGCGACAAGCGTGGCGACGGCTGGGGCAGCTCCGACTACTCCATCCGCTCTGAGTTCGCCCCGCTGCATTACCGCGAGGGTTACGTAGGCATGGCCTCCGCCGGAAAAGACACCGAGAGCAACCAGTGGTTTATCACCCATTCCCCTGCCCCGCACCTGGACGGTCGCTATACCATTTTCGCGAAAGTGGTAGAAGGGATGGATGTGGTGCACCAATTGGAGGTAGGCGACAAGATCAAACAAATCAACCTGATCCTGCGCGCTAAAACCAATTAAGTTTAACAGACAGGTATAAAAAAAGCGGCGACCTTAGGCAAAGGTCGCCGCTTTTATATGAAACGAGCTGCTAGAGTCGTTCCATTGGCTGCTCTTCAATTGGCTGCAGACGGCCCCATTGCGGGATCAGCTGTTTGAACTCCTGCAGCAGTGCTTTGCTGCGGTCCTTGCCATACCAGCCGTGCAACTTCTCCACAAATTCATTGTAAGGAACGTTCCGGGCTTTCATATCCATGAACAGCTCCTGGGCAGCTGCCGGCCGTGGGCCCCAGCTACCCAGTTCTTCCATGGTTTCAGCGTCGAGCACGATAAGCTTCGGGATGGAGCGGCCCCCGTTGGTCAGGTAGGCGTCTATCACTTCCAGGTGTTCATCGCGCAGCAACAGCTTCACGTCTATCAGCGGCGAGGCGTCGGCTATCTTTACGATGGCGGGCACTGTTTGGGCGGCGTCGCCACACCAGGCTTCCGTCACGATCACCCAGATCATCTTGTTCTGCACGCGCAGCATCAGCTCTACCAGTTCAGCGTCCAGCTCCGTGGTTTTCTCGACGCGGCGCATGCGCTGGGCGTTCATGCGGGTATACTCTACCATGGCTTCAGAATGGTCTGTGCCCGTGGTCTTGTTCTCAGCCAGCAGTTGGTCAATTAATTCCCTGTATTGCGTATAGGTCATGGCCTGCGCCAAATGTGCACCCGTAATTACTGTATTAGGCATCGTCTTGTTAATCATTGTTCACTTTTTAAAAAATTTATCAGAACTATATATTAACAATTATATGTCCCGATAAGTTCGTTCTCTTCCGAAGGCCTGGATAGTGCCCCGCATTATTCTACCCTTTTAGCACCAAATTGTTTACATTATCTATTGAGGCGCCTTGCACATAACCGGCCGGGCATAACAAAAGATCGAGGCCCCAGCTCTGTAATGCCGCAAAGTAGGCAACAGCAGGATGCTGCCTGAATTGGACAAAAGCATTGCCTGCTCCGGCTATACCTGAGGTATGACAAAGCAGACGCGAACAATCAATGATAGGATGGTGGGAGAACTAAAGCGCCAAGCTGCATAGACTAATCGGGCGCATACCTATACCTGGGTTGTTTTGAAAATGCACCGAATTAGGTAAGCTTTTGAGGTATAGCCTAATATTCTCCGTACGACTTCTCTCCGGCCTCAATCATAATGGGCAGGAAGTTCTGGCGGGGTGGCAGCGGGCAGGTCGCGTACGACACAAAGTCGCAGGGTGGGTTGGACGCCTTGTTGAAGTCGAGCACCGTTGTGCCGTCCGGCCCTGGCATAGCGGCGTAGAGGTAGCGACCGGCGCCATAAGTTTCGAGGCCGTTGGTTTTGTCAGCGAAAATAATGAAAAGCTCCTCCCCTTCCAGCAGGGCGTCCAGTTGGTACTGCTGCCCGTTCAGATTGAAGATCAGCGTACCTGGCGAATCCTGCATGGAGGTTTGCCCCACAATGTTGGTAATGGCGATTTGCTTGGGAGTGGGATGCGCTACGAAGCTCGCCTTCAGACGCCAGTCGGCCCTTACAGGAAAGCGCTTTATCCCTTTGAAATGCACGAGGGCATCGTTCTGTAGGTCGCGGAGCCGGATGCCATACCTGTTGCCACGCTTGATCACGAACCAGGTAAGCGAACCGTGCGACAGTTTGGGAACGGTATCCATACCGGAGGTATAGAGCAGGGCTTCGTGCACGGGTTTTCCATGCAGCAACACTTCCACTCCCGGATTGATGCGAATCCTCACCGTGTCGCCTTCCAGACTGATCACACCCGCCCGGCCCGGAATCCTTCCCTCCGGAAACGTCAGGCTGTTGTCGGGTCCGCTGCCAAAGGTGTTGTCACCTTCCTGCAGCCAGAACAGGCCTGCCAAGGTGAGCCATCCGTCCGGCTCCTTCAGTTTCGCCTCACGCTCCTGATGCCACTCGTCTACACTGGCCACATACTCAGGGGTAGTTTCCGCCGGGTTCTTAGCAGACTGGTCGTTTTCAGTGCAGCCACTTGCCAAGATCAGGGCAATAGACAGAAATAGAGAGAGGGTAAAAAAATTGGATCGGAGCACAGTGAATAAACAGGTAAAATATGTAATTCTGCTAATGTAAGAAAAAACCCGGCCAAGCCCATATTTTCTCAGGCTAAGTTCTAACAAGGTTGGCGATGCACAGACTAACCGACACCGGCAAAAGGACTGGTGCCCAAGGTATAGCTGCGCAGGTTGGTGATTATCCTTGTCAAATTAAGATATCATATACTACCAACGACGCAACAACTGCATTCAGCATAAATTATTTATGGATTATGTTGACTTTTTAGTTATTATTTAGATATTTGTCTAAATACCTAATTTACATTGTGAACAAAGTTTTCAAAGCCTTGAATGACCAGACCCGCAGAGAAATTCTCAACCTGCTAAAGGAGAAGGATCTGACTGCCGGGGACATCGCGGAGGCTTTCCAGATTACCAAGCCCAGTATTTCGCACCACCTCGACATCCTGAGTCAGGCGGAACTGGTCACTTACCGGAAGCAAGGGCAGTTTGTGATTTACTCGCTCAACACGACGGTGCTCGACGATTTAATGAAATGGATTATCACACTTAAAGATTAGACCTTATGAAAACCAACAACCTGACCCGGGAAATCATCCTTTGGGCGATCGTTTTCATTCCGCTAGTAAACCTGGCGGTGGTTTGGACCCGTCTGCCGGAGCAGGTACCGGTGCACTTCAACCTGCAAGGCGAGGCCGACGGCTGGGCCGGCAAAAACTCCCTGGTCTTTATAGTGCTGGGCACGACTGCCCTGTTCAACCTCCTGCTGCTGGCCCTGCCGCACATCGACCCGAAACGGAAGCTGACCCACATGGGCAGCAAATACCACCAGTTGCGCTTCATTCTCGTCATTTTTATGGCGGCACTCTCGGTGTTCCTCATTCACAACGCTTTGAATCCGGGCACTTTCCGCCAGAATATCCATTTCGTGTTGATAGGTGGCCTGTTCGTTGCGTTGGGAAACTACTTTCAGGCGGTTAAGCCCAATTACTTTATCGGCATCCGCACCCCCTGGACGCTGGAGAGCGAACAGGTATGGCGCAAGACGCACCGACTGGGCGGCATCCTGTGGATCATCGGCGGCCTTTTGCTGATAGCGCTAGCCTTTCTGCCTGCGTGGGGAATGCAGCAAACGCTTTATATCGCCGAGATAGCCCTGACAGTACTCATTCCTGTAGTCTATTCGTTTATGGCCTACCGGCGGGAGCGACATGAATTAGAGCGGCAGCCATAAAGCCCAATCAGGTATACAGGGATCATCTTTCACACCAAAAACAGCTAACTGACAACTATGAAACGCCTCCTCCTATCATGCTGCCTCTTCCTTTTCAACAACATCGCCGCCGTGGCGCAACAGCCAGGCCCAGCCCAGGTGCTTGGCCCCTGGCACGGCACCCTGGAGGCTCCGGGCGCAAGGGTGACCATCATTTTCAGGCTTAACAGTAGCGAAAGCGGCCAATTGACTGCCACCATGGATATCCCGATGCAGGGCGTAAAAGGCATGGCTATACCTGAAACCGAACTCAAAAAAGACAGCCTATACCTAGGCGTACCGGGAGGTGGCTTTGCCTACGCCGGCAAAATCACCGGCCCCGAAACCATAAACGGTAGCTGGAAGCAGGCAGGCATGGCCTTTCCACTTTCGCTTGCCAAAGGCGAGCCCACTGAAGCGAAGCGTCCGCAGATGCCCGCAAAGCCATACCCCTTCCAGGAGCAGGAAGTAACAGTGGAGAACAAGGCGGCAGGTATAACACTGGCGGGCACCCTCTCTATACCTGCCGGCAAGGGTAAGCATCCGGCTGTCATTCTCTTCACCGGCTCCGGCCGGCAGGACCGCGACATGACGCTTTTGGGGCATAAGCCTTTTCTGGTGCTGGCCGACCACCTCACGCGCCAGGGTTTTGCCGTACTGCGCCTCGACGACCGCGGCGCCGGTAAGTCAGGCGGTAACCATACCATGGCCACGACGCAGGATTTTGTGTCAGATGCGCAGGCGGCCTATGCCTTCCTGAAAACGCACCAGCAGGTAAACCCGAAAAAGATCGGCTTGCTGGGTATAAGCGAGGGCGCCCTGATAGCGAGCAGTGTGGCCGCCGCGAACACAGACGTCGCCTTTGTGGTGCTGATGGCGGGCAGTGCCGTGCCGGGCGTGGACTTGTTAGTGTCGCAGAACGAAGCAATTTTAAAGTCGCAGCTACCGGAAGCAACCCTGCAAAAGTACCTGCAGCTGCGTCGTGCCCAGTTCGAAGTAGCCGCCTCAGATGCCGAAGTGTTTGAGGCCGCCCAAAAAATACGGGTATTGGAGCAAGAAGCCAGAGCCAACCTGGAAGAAAAAGACCAGCAGCTGGCCGTCATGCTGTCGCCCCAGGCTGAAAATGCCGTTGTCGCCCAGATCACAACACCCTGGATGCGCCATTTCCTGGCCTACGACCCGGCTCCGGCATTGCAGCAACTCAAAATGCCCGTGCTCGCCCTTAACGGCAGCAAAGACCTGCAGGTACCCGCTGCCGCCAACCTCGCCGCTACCGAAAAAGCTTTGAAAGCAGCCGGCAACAAGCGCTACACCATCAAGGAGCTGTCCGGCCTCAACCACATCTTCCAGAATGCCGACACAGGCCAGGTACACGAGTACGCGACGATAGAAGAGACCATGGCACCCGCAGCGCTGGACACGATGAGTGCATGGATGAAGGGGGTGGTGAAATAATACGGTGCATGGCGGTTACTTTAAGACAGATCATAGAACAGGATGCAGCCGCTATTGCCAGGCTCTCGGGCCAGCTTGGCTATAGCTCCTCTGTAGCGGACACGGCGCAGCGCCTAAAGGCAGTTGTAGCAAGCAAAGACCACTGTGGCTACGCCGCGATCCTAGACGAGCAATTAGTGGGCTGGATACACGGCTGCTATACCTTGCGGCTGGAGTCTGATGCCTTTGTAGAGATTGGGGGATTGGTGGTAGACGAGCACTATAGAGGCAAAGGCATTGGCAAGGCGTTGATTGACGAGGTAAAACGATGGGCCCGGGAAAAAGGTGTGAGCAGGATACGGGTGCGCTGCCATAGGAAAAGAACCGACACGCACACCTTCTACCGGCATATCGGTTTCGTTGAGACGAAAGAGCAGAAGGTTTTTGACACTAGTTTATAAATAGCTGTCACACGCACAGCACTTCCCAAACCTGAATTTTACACGGTCGGCAAGGTATAGCTTCGCCAACATGATAAAACAGGCGCCCAAAAGAACTGGTAGAACAGTGACCAGCGCTTTTCGAGTCAAGTAACGCCAACGCCCCTCCAAAATATTCGTAATTTCTACGGCACCGGATCATACCTACTCCCACCCCGCGGGTGGAAGCGCTCAGTCCATTCCAGCGCCACCCAATTACCTATAAAATGGCCGAACTTATTTGCAGCCGCCCAACCAAGTAAACTACAAATCAATATTATTTAGAATTATTTTAAATAAATATTGCCTGGTTACTCTCCTTCCATTAGATTTGCAGCATATTTATAATTAGTCTAAATAAGAATACTAATAACCTATGCTCCTTAAACTAAACTCCAAACTGCTCACTATAGCGGGCCTGGCGGCTTGCTCTCTTTTCTCTTCCTGCTCCGAGGATAAAGACGACTCTCCTTCTTACACTGTTCCACAGGCTTATAATTTCGAGAATGTGAACTATTCGGGCCAGACTGACCGCATAAGCATGCTAACAGAGTTAGACGCTTATGTGAAGACAGGTAACAAAGGCACTTTGCTGGATGCCCAGAAGATGAAGAACATGTATGCCAATGCGAACGCCCCTTTTGCTGAGGCCAAGCTGAACACATCCGGCAAGCAACTGAAGGACAAGACAATCGTATCGGCTCAATCCCTGTTTGAAAGCTATTTCGACGCAGCCGCCAATGCCAGTCTTTCTGCCGGCACTCCGGCCCTGAAAGGGAAAGCCGGTTTGTTGACCACCGCGGATGGAACGAAATATTTAGTGGATGCAAATGGGGTGGAACCTGCTCAGATCATTCAAAAGGGTTTGATGGGCGCCGTGTTTTATTTCCAGGCGGTAGAGTCATACCTGACTGAAGCCAAAACAGGCGCTGCAGTAGACAACACCACGATTACACCAGGCGAAGGCACTAAAATGGAGCACCACTTCGATGAGGCCTTCGGTTACTTTGGCGCTCCCGTGGACTTCCCAGCCAACCTGAACAACCTGAAATTCTGGGCCAGCTACAGCAACAAGGTGAACCCAAGCACAGGCACCAACAAAGCCATGATGGATGCTTTCCTGAAAGGCCGTGCCGCCATTTCCGCAAAGGACATGAAGGGAAAGGATGAGGCGGTTGCCACCATCCGCACGGAGTGGGAAAAACTGGTAGCAGCCTCCGCCATACTGGAGCTGAATCAGGCCAAGGCAAACCTGGCAGACCAGGCTAAAAAGAGCCATTACCTGTCGGAGGCTATGGGCTTTATGATGAGCCTGAAGTTTAAATCTGACCGCAAGATCACCGATGCACAGCACCAGGAGGCCATGGCCAAGCTGGGAACTAACTTCTATGATACGACAGCTGCCGACATAAACGCAGCCATCAACATCATCAGCGCAGCTTACGGCATGGATAGCATCAAATCCCAGCTTTAGCGCGTGCTTTGCCTGAAGACACATAACTATTAACCATAGCAACAGCTACAGCTTCTCCGGTCGCTGTAGCTGTTGCTGCTTGCACTATTATACTATGACCGCACTCAAAAACTATACCTTCGCTGCTGCGCTGGCTTGCCTGGCCATGCTTTCCGGCTGCGGCTCCAACGACGGCGACTCCGGCCCACAGTCGGAGTACGACCGCCAGGCCATGCTCGCGAACTACGCCGATAACCTGATCATTCCGGGTTACCAGAAATTCAAGACAGAGGCAGGCGAGATGGCGACTGCCGTTGCGGCGTTTACTACGGGCCCTACCGCCTCGACACTTGCCGGTGCCCGAAAAGAGTATCAGGAGGCCTACCTGGCCTGGCAGGATGTGAGCACCTATGAATTTGGTCCGGCTGATGAACTGCTGCTGCGCAGCAACCTCAACATTTACCCCACCACCACCAGCCAGGTAGAGAACAATATCAGCAGTGGCAACTACAACCTGCAGACGACAGCCAATATGTCGGCCAAAGGTTTTCCGGCCATTGACTACCTGCTATACGGGCAGGCAACTGAGGCAGCAGTGCTGGAGAGGTATACAACCGCAGCAAACGCCGCCAACCGCAAAAAGTACCTGCAGGAGATTACGAACCTGATCAAGGAGGCGGCAGATGCCACCCATAACGCCTGGACATCGGGCAACACAGCCAAGAGCTTCAAAGAGACAGGAGGAACAGCCGTGGGCAGCTCCATCGGCAATCTGGTCAACCAGTTCAACTTTGAGGTGGACCTGACCAAACGTGCCAAGGTGGGCATTCCATCGGGCAGGTTCTCGGCAGGAAATCCTGTTCCGGACAGAGTGGAGGCTTATTACAGCAACACCTCGCTCGCCTTGCTGGAGCGCAACCTCAAAGCCCTGAAAGCAACCTTCATGGGGCAGTCGGCTTCTGGTGCCAACGGCCCGGGCCTGGATGACTACCTGGACCACGTGGGCGCTAAGTATGCTGATAAGAATTTGTCGACGGCCATCATCCAGCAGTTTGATGCTGTTCTGGCTGCAGTGGCTGCTGTGCCAGCACCGCTTTCGCAGGCGGTCAGCAGCAATCCGCAGGCCGTGACCAAGGTATACGACGAACTGCAGCAGCTCATCGTGCTGACCAAAACTGACATGCCTGCCGCGCTGGGTGTGACCATTACCTACACAGACAACGACGGCGACTAATCAACCGCACCGAAGTATGCTTCAAGACCTGAAAGCCGGGCTTACCGCTCCAGTTTCTGCCGCGCCGCTGGCAGTTTTCCGCATCATCTTTGGTGGGATGATGCTGGGCAGTATTGTTCGCTTTATGGCCAAGGGATGGGTGCACGACCTGTATGTGGCGCCCAAAGTATACTTCCCTTTTTATGGATTTGAATGGGTGAAGCCATTAGGCGAAACGGGCATGTATGCCGTGTTTGGCCTAATGGCTCTTTCAGCGCTGGGGATTATGCTGGGGCTGTTCTACCGCTGGTCGGCGACCCTCTTCTTTCTCAGTTTTACTTATGTCGAGCTGATCGACAAAACCAATTACCTCAACCACTACTACTTTGTGAGCATTGTGGCGCTGCTGATGATCCTGGTGCCGGCGCACCGCCACTTCTCACTGGATGTGCTGCGCAGGCCATACCTGTGGGTCAGCCAGGTGCCGCGCTGGACCATCCTGATCTTTCAGCTGCAACTTGGGCTCGTGTACTTTTATGCCGGCTTGGCCAAGCTGAATGCCGACTGGCTGTTGGAGGCCATGCCGCTCCGCTACTGGCTGCCGGCCCACACCCACCTGCCGCTCATCGGCCCGCTGCTCGACGAGGTATGGGTGGCCTTCGTGTTCTGCTGGTTCGGCGCCTTCTACGATCTGACCATCCCTTTCTTTTTGAACTGGCGCAAGAGCCGGCCACTTGCATACCTCACGGTTGTCGTGTTTCACGTGTTCACGGCGGTACTGTTCCAAATCGGCATGTTCCCCTACATCATGATGCTGAGTACGCTGATCTTCTTCTCTGCCGGCTTCCACGAAAGAATCCTGCATGCACTCCGGGGTATAGCCAGGGTGAAGGTGCCACAAAGAAAGGCTTTCGCACCTGCCTCCAGACCGGCGCAAGGTATACTGCTCCCCCTGCTGGCGCTGCACTTTGCGGTGCAGGTGCTGGTGCCCTGGCGCTTTTTGCTATACCCTGATAAGCTGTTCTGGACCGAGCAGGGTTACCGCTTTTCGTGGCGCGTGATGCTGATGGAAAAGGCAGGAACGGCTTTCTTTTATGTGCGGGACCCAAGAACCGGGCGCGAGACAGAGATCCACAACCTCGACTACCTGACCGTGAACCAGGAAAAGATGATGGCCACGCAACCCGACATGCTCCTGCAGTTTGCCCACATGCTGCGCGACGATTTTAAGGCCAAAGGTATAGCAAACCCGGAGGTTCGCGCCGAGGCCTATGTCACCATGAACGGCCGGGGAAGCCGCCTACTGATCGACCCGAATTTTAACCTGGCCACTGCTACGGATAACTTCCGGCACAAGCACTGGATCTTACCTTTTGAATCTAACGCACTGCAGTCAGAAACTGTGGGGCAGATAAAATAAAATGCGCACTATATTCTCTATCTTATTTCTGCTAGGCTGCCTGCAACTTACGCTGGCGCAGACCTATACTATTTCCGGCACGATCAGGAACGCCACTACCGGGCAAGCCGCTCCTGAAGCAGAAGTGCTGCTGGTAAACAATGGCAGTATCACAAAGGCCGATGCCAAGGGTAATTATTTAATTAAGAACCTCCCGGCCGGCACCTATACCCTGACCGCCTACAGCATCGGGCTGGGTAGTCAGACGCAGCAGGTTACGATCAGTGGCGCCAATGCCACCGTACAATTCGAATTAAAACCGCTGGAGGGAAAACTGCGGGAAGTAAACGTGAAGGGGGAGCGGGAGAAAACCTTCGGCATCACCCGCCTCAACTCTGTAGAAGGTACCGCTATCTATGAGGGCAAGAAAAGCGAGGTTGTGGTGCTGAATGATATCACCGCCAACAAGGCCACCAACAACAGCCGCCAGGTATTTGCCAAAGTGGCCGGCCTTAATATTTGGGAAAGCGACGGCGCCGGCCTGCAGTTAGGTATAGGCGGACGTGGCCTGAGCCCGAACCGCACCTCCAACTTCAATACCCGCCAAAACGGCTACGATATTTCGGCCGACGCTCTGGGCTACCCCGAAAGCTACTACACCCCACCCACCGAGGCACTGGACCGCATCGAAGTAGTGCGCGGCGCGGCGTCGCTGCAGTACGGTACGCAGTTCGGTGGCATGATCAATTTTGTGATGAAGGAAGGACCGGAGGATAAGCCGTTTGAACTGACCAGTCGTCAGACCGTGGGCTCATGGGGTTTCCTGAATACCTTCAACAGCATTGGCGGCACCAAGGGCAAGCTCCACTACTACGGCTTCTACCAGTACAAGCGCGGCGACGGCTGGCGCGAAAACGCTGGCTTTGATGCCCATACGGCCTTTGGCTCGGTGCATTACAAACCCAACAGCAGGCTGGAGCTTGGCTTCGACTATACCTATATGGACTACGTCGCCCAACAGCCGGGTGGACTGACAGACGCTGCCTTTAACCAGGATGCGCGCCAGTCGCTGCGCGATCGCAACTGGTTTAAAGTGAAGTGGAACCTGCTGGCCCTGACCATGGATTACCGCTTAAGCGATCGCACGAAGATCAATGTGCGCAACTTCGGGCTGCTGGCCCAGCGCGATGCGTTGGGCTACATGGGCAAGATCAACCGCCTGGACGACACCATGCAACCCCGCACACTTTTACAGGATCAATTCAGGAATTTCGGTAACGAGACGCGGCTGATCCATCGCTACGACCTGGGTAAGACTTTCTCAACCTTACTGGTAGGCGCCCGCTACTACCGCGGCTTTACCGATCAGCAGCAGGGCGATGGGTCTACAGGCTCCGAGGCAGATTTCCGGTTTTACTCGGAAACAGGCGCGCCCAATGTTTCTGACTACGATTACCTGAGCCGCAACGCAGCCCTGTTTGCCGAAAACATCTTTAATATCACACCGAAATTCAGTGTAACGCCAGGTATACGCTACGAGTGGATCAACACCAATGCCGATGGCAGCTACCGTGATGTGAAAGCCGACCAGGCAGGCAATATCATCTACGATGCAGTGATTCCGGAAGCACGCGAAAACACGCGCAATGTGCTGCTGCTCGGGGTGGGACTGAGCTATAAACCATCCGAGCAGATGGAGGTATACGGAAATCTATCCCAGAACTACCGCGCCATCAACTTCAACGACATGCGCATTGTCAACCCAAACCAGCTCGTGGACCAGAACCTACAGGACGAAACCGGTTACAACGCCGACTTAGGGATCAGGGGCAACATCAGCGGCCTTTTGAACTATGATGCCAGTCTTTTTTACCTTGCTTACGACAACCGGATCGGCATCAGCAACAAAGTGATTAACAGCCAGATCTTCCTCCTGCGCACTAACAGAGACTTCTCCAGGAACATTGGATTGGAGACCTTCGTTGAAGCAGATCTGCTGAAGCTATACCTTGGCCGGGAGCACCCCTCCAGCCTTTCGGCTTTCTCGAACATTACCCTGGTGAACACAAAGTATGTAAGCGATAATAAAGCCTATGATGGGAACCGGGTAGAGTTGGCTCCGGCACTCATTGCCAAAACCGGCCTCTCGTTTAAGCGTAACAACTTCAAACTGGCCTACCAGTATGCCTATACCTCGAGCCAGTACACCGACGCCGAGAACACAGGCAAGGAAAAGGGGCAAATGGATATAACTGCCGTAGTTGGCAAAATACCTGCCTACTGGGTGATGGACCTGTCGGGCAGCTATACCTACAAACGCTTCACGCTGGAGTCGGGCATCAACAACCTGACCGATAACCGCTACTTTACGCGCCGTGCCACGGGCTACCCGGGGCCGGGCATTATACCTTCGGATGCCCGCAACTATTATGTGACGCTTCAGTTTAAGCTGTAATAACGGACACTACTGGAAAACTAATTTTCAACTATATACAAAAACTATGAACATCAAAAAGCTTATTCTGCCTGCCTTGGTAGCAGCAGCGCCCCTCTTCTACTCATGCGGAGAGCAGACTACCGATGTAGTGGAATCCGGCACCTACCAGGGGGTGTTGCATGAAGTAGAACCAGAAAAAACCGAGATCTATGTGAAGACGGATGACGGCAAACTGCTGGAACTCTACTTCACCGAGAACACGACACTCACCCACCAGGGAGAGACCGCACCGTTTGATCACCTGAAGGAAGGTGGCCGGGTAGAGGTACAGGTAGAGAAGGTGGGCAATCGCCTGGACCCCATTGCCGTCAAAATTCTGGATTAACGCTTATGAATGAACCAACCCTCTGGCGAACCGAACTCTGGCACCCGCTCACGCTGCACTTTCCCATTGCGCTGCTGCTCTTTGCGACAGTGGCCAAAATGGTAGCAGTTGTTTTAAAGGGGGAGCAGGAGGTATTCTGGCAGAAGGTTGGTTCTTTATTGCTTTTTGTCGGTGGTGCCACCGTCTGGCTTGCCGTGTATACCGGCGATATGGCCGAGGGCATTGTGGCCCGTAAAATCTGCGACCCCACCATTCTAAAGCGCCACGAGTCAGCCTCTCTCACCATGGCCTGGCTTTTCACAACGGCAGTGGCCCTGCAGCTGCTACTGGCATTCCGCCTTGTTAAGGTATACCAGAAGACAATACGCCTGCTCACCCTGCTGCTTATGCTGGTGGGCTCAGGCTACCTGATCTATGCCGGCCACCTGGGCGCGCAGGTGGTGTACGAACAGGGCGGCGGCGTTAATGTCCCCCCTTCTGATTGTGCAGGTTACTGATGCTTTGCGTGGTCTCTCCTAACTGCCAGAAAGCGAGACACCCCTCTTAACTGCCCTGAGTAAAATATCAACAGATAGCTACGGCACCGGGTCATACCCGCTCCCTCCCCACGGATGGCAGCGCCCGATCCGCTTGAGCGCCATCCAGCCGCCTTTAAAAGGGCCATACCTGTTCACTGCTCCCACAGCATAGGTTGAGCAGGACGGTGTATAGCGGCAGGTGGCGGGCTTCAAAGGCGAGATCATGTTGCGGTATACCCAGAGAAGCGCGAGCAGTAGTTTTTTGAATAGCCAGGTCATCGTGTGATTTTGCTGCGTTTTAATTTACCGAACAACTGTTAGTAAACGCATTTTTTAGGTAAATTTGTCACAGTTTAACTAATCTAAACAAAATTTCATGTTAAAAAGAATCCTTTCACTCCTTCTTTTAGTCTCGCTTTGCGTGCCCTTCGCAAAAGCCGACGAAGGTATGTGGCTGCCGATGCTGATCAAGCGCCTCAACCATGCCGACATGCAGAAAAAAGGCCTGCAGCTGACTGCCGAAGAAATCTACAATGTGAACAACTCCAGCCTGAAAGACGCCATCGTGCAGTTTGGCGGCTTTTGTACGGGTGAGTTCATCTCTGCCGAAGGTCTCTTGCTGACAAACCACCACTGCGGTTACGGCCAGATTCAGTCGCACTCCACCCCTGAGAAAGATTACCTGACCAATGGCTTCTGGGCCATGGACCGCAAGCAGGAGCTTCCAAACGAAGGCCTGTTCGTGGACATCCTGGTGCGCATGGACGACGTGACAGCTAAAGTGCTGGAAGGCATCGACAAAAATACACCGGAGAAAGAGCGTCTGCAGCTTGCCTCGCAACGTGCGCAGGCCATTGCCAAAGAAGCCGGCGAGAATGATCGCTACGTGTCTTATGTGCGCGATTTCTTCAACGGAAACGAATACTACCTGTTCGTGTACGAGCGCTTCACAGACGTGCGTCTGGTAGGCACGCCTCCGTCTGCCGTAGGCAAATTCGGTGGTGACACCGACAACTGGATGTGGCCACGTCACACAGGCGACTTCTCGATGTTCCGCGTATACATGGCGCCAGACGGCAAACCAGCCGATTACGCTGCCACCAACGTACCTTACAAGCCAAAGCACCACCTGCCAATCAACATCGGCGGCGTGGAGCAGGATGACTTCGCCATGGTATTCGGCTTCCCGGGCCGTACCAAGCGTTTCATGACCTCCGAAGGCCTGAAACTGGATGTGAACCAGCTGAACGAGTCCCGCATTAAGCTGCGCGAGCAGAAGCTGGACATCTGGAAAGAAGAGATGGACAAGAGCGATGCCGTGCGCATCCAGTATGCCTCCAAGCATGCTTCTACCGCCAACTACTACAAATACTCGATCGGTCAGAATGCCGGCATCAAGCGCATGAAGACCGTAGAAGGCAAGCAGGCTGATGAGAAGAAATTCCAGGCCTGGGCCGACGCTACTCCTGAACGCAAAGCCCTTTACGGCTCTTCGCTGAATGACATGAACGAAGCCTACGCTGAGATTGAGAAGTACAACCTGGCCAGCGTATACCTGAACGAAGCGGTGCTGGGCACAGAAGCACTTCTGTTCGCATACCGTATGTCGGCCCTGAACAATGCCTTAAAATCAGGCAACGCCGAAGCCGCTAAAAAAGCTGCGGAAGACCTGAAGCCAAGAGCCGAAGCCTTCTTCAAAGACTACTACATGCCGGCAGACAAGAAAGTGTTCGCTGCCATGATGAAAGCCTACCACGAGGACATTGCCAAAGACCAGCAGCCGGATGCTTTCAAGCAGCTGGTGGCCAAGTACAAAGGCGACTTCAACAAAATGGCTGACTACGTATACAGCAACTCGTTTGTGGTGAACAAGCAGAAGACGGAGCAGTTCCTCAACAACCCAACGCAGAAGCAACTGGCCAACGACCCGGCCTTCGCTTTGGTGAACTCCATCATCGAGCACTATCAGACGACCATCTCTCCTAAACTGGCGGAGAGCAACGCCAAACTGGCCCGTGCCAACCGCCTATACGTAGCTGGCCTGCGCGAGATGAACCCAAACAAGGTATACTATCCGGATGCAAACTCAACGATCCGTCTGAGCTATGGTTCTGTGAAGAACTACAAGCCCGCTGACGGTGTGACTTACGATGTGATCACGACGCTGGAAGGTGTGATGCAGAAGGAAGACCCGACCAATGAGGAGTTTATTGTGCCTGCCAAACTGAAGCAGCTGTACGAAGCGAAAGACTATGGCCGCTATGCCAACAAGGACGGCAAGCTGATCGTGAACTTTATCACTGACAACGACATCACAGGTGGTAACTCCGGTTCTCCGGTGATCAACGGTAACGGTGAACTGATCGGTCTGGCCTTCGACGGCAACTGGGAAGCGATGACCGGTGACCTGGTGTACGACCCGGACTACAAGCGTTGCATCAACGTGAGTGCCAACTACGTGCTGTTCATGGTGGACAAGTACGCCGGGGCCTCTAACCTGATCAACGAGATGACCATCGTCGACACCAATAGCCCAGGCCCTGCCGAAGCTGGTGCAACGACTGCTGCAGCTGCAGACAACTCAACTGAGCTGCTGAAAGCTGCCGTTGAACAAGCAAAAGCTGAGCTGGCCGCTGGTAAGAAATCAGTGAAAGTCCAGAAGAAAGACGGTAAGAGAAGAGCAAAGGTAGAAGTGAAAAACTAAGCTGAAGCTTCATGCCAATAGAAAAGGCGCTGGGGGAAACCTCAGTGCCTTTTTGTTTGGCTGAATCTGGGTTTTCAGGATTAACATACTTGCATAAAAAAATCTAAAGCTCTTTCGGATCTCCAGATCCGAAAGCAAACTGCCGGGGATGTCCACATCCCCGTGTATAGGTATAGGTTTAGCGACTGCTTGTTGCAGGCATAGCCTCCTGAGCTGTTTCATAGCTTCGCCTGTGCGGCGGGCACTCACTTTTTGTCTTGACACAAAAGGTCAAGACGATTTTAAACTCGCTGACCGCTCAAACACAAATTCGTCAAATGTGCACTTGGCACCGCTGTTTGCTGCGTAGGCTCTGTTCAAGTTAGTCTTGCTATACCTGTCAGTGGTTTGTGCAACCGCAAAAACAACGAAGCTATACCTTGGAGCAGCAATCACTGACTCCCCTCCTCGGATAAGGAGGGACAGGGGTGGTTTGACACGGTATAGCTAGACATTTACTACGAAGTTTATACCTATTAAAAGGTATAAAGCAGAAAGTCCCCCTTTGAAGGGGGCAGGGGGATGTCAATCGTGCACGAGAATCCTGTAAATCCTTAGGATAGGAGCCCTATATAGAGATTCCGACAACTCTCACCTTACCCTCTCGTACATAGCACTTTAGCTATAAAAAAACGACCGGATGGGATAGCACAACTTCTACAAAACAAACTTATTTTCTTGCTTCTATACCTACTGCCTTGCCTCGCACAGGCGCAGGCCGATGTGCCTGTGGGTGCCCGAGCAGCTGCGTTGGGCAATGCCTCCGTCACACTGCCTGATCTTTGGGCGCTCAACAACAACGTGGCAGGTATAGCCGGTCTGGAGAAAGCGCAAGTGGGCGCTTACGCGGAGAACCGCTTTGGTGTAAGGGCTTTTTCGACCATGGCGTTGCAGGCCGTATACCCTACTGCCAGGTATGGCAATTACGGGCTGAGTTTGAGTAGATTTGGTGATGAACTGTTCAGTCAGCAGCACGTGGGGCTGGGTATAGGCCACAAGTTGGGGCAGTTTACTTTGGGCGTAAAGGCCGACCTGTGGCAGGTGGCGGCCGAAGGGTACGGCAGTCGCAAGGCGGTGGCACTTTCGGTGGGCGGACAGGCGGAGATTGTGACGGGCTTCTACTTTGGGGCTTATGCCTACAACATCAACCAGGCTAAATTAGCCGCTTTCGACGACGAGCGCCTGCCCACCATCATGAAAGCTGGCCTCGGTTATCGCCCTTACCAGAAACTCCTTTTGCTTGCCGAAACCGAAAAGCACATTGATTTTCCAGCCAACTTCAAGGCGGGTATAGAGTACCAGCTTTTGCAGGAGAAAGTGGCCCTGCGCTCCGGCTTTAGCACACTCACCAATCGCGCTACTTTCGGGCTCGGTTTCAAAGCACGGCAATTACTCGCCGATTATGCCTTCGGCTCAACCACCCTGCTCGGCCAGAGCCACCATCTGTCACTTTCCTATACCTTTCTAAAGTAGATGCCTATGAGGCCAGGTATAGCATCGTGCTTCAAGTACATACTTCATCACTTGCAGCTGTGGCAAGCTGGCGCATTGCCAGGTACAGCGACACGATTCGGCCATGAAATTCAACACGTTCCAGCTCATCAGGTTGAAACAAGACAAGGTATAGAAACGAACTTCAGGGATAGTTTTCACTGCTTGCGACTTCGACTTGCTACCGCGATAAGAGGTATAGATAGAGCGACAAACCTAGGCGGTAACATTAAAGTTGTGCTGCCGGTGCTGATTCCCATTAGAAAAGGTATAGCGGCACTTTTGATGATACTATGCTCCTGGCTGCCGCTACAGGCGCAGGATTACCCCCGCCAAACCTTCGATTTTGACTTGTTTGTGCAGGAGCTTTTCGCGCAACAGGAAGACGAAGACGTGCCTTACGAAGACTTCTACGAAACGCTGTTCCAGTATTTCCAGCGGCCCATCGACCTCAACCGTACCTCGCCTGAGGAACTGGCCTCGCTCTACATCCTGTCCCGCCCGCAGATTGCCTCCTTCTTCCGTCACATCCGGGAAAACGGCCCTTTGCTGAGCATCTACGAACTGCAGGCTATACCTGATTTCGACCTCATCACCATTTACAAACTGGTTTACTTTGTGCGGGTGGATGACGCGGGAATGAGCGCAGACCAGCGCCCGCTCCTACAGCGCATCGTGGGCGAAGACAACAACGTCCTGATCATCCGCTATGAGCGCACCCTGCAACAGCGCCGCGGCTATACCTCCCTCGACACCACCAGCCGCTCGACTACACGTTACCTCGGCTCTCCCGACAAGGTACTGATGCGCTACCGCGTGAGCCATACCCGCGACTACAGCCTAGGCTTTACCGCCGAAAAAGACGCGGGCGAGCAGTTCACCTGGGATCCCGACACCCGCCGCTACGGTTTCGACTTTTACTCGGCGCATCTGCAGCTCTACAACAAAGGGAAGTTCAAGGCCATTGCGCTGGGCGATTACCAGCTGCAATTCGGGCAGGGTTTGCTGCTTTCGTCAGGCTACACGGTGGGCAAGGGTAGCGAGACCATCACCACCGTGAGTCGGCCCAATGTAGGTATACGCCCCTACAGTTCGGTCCTGGAGCATGCCTTTTATCGGGGCGCGGCGGCCACCTATACCCTGGGCCGCGTGGATGTGACGGGCTTTGTATCGAGCAAGCGGGTGGATGCCAACCTGCAAACACAGCTTGATACGCTGGACAGCTTTGGGGATTTCTTTACTGGTATACAAACTACCGGCTTTCACCGCACACCGACCGAGCTGGCTAACAAAATGCAGGCCCGTGAGCAGATTGCTGGCGGCAACGCTACGTACCAGAGCCGTAACCGCACCCTGCTGGCAGGTGTAACCGCCATGACGACTAACTTCAGTGCCCCTATCCAGAAGGCGGGGCTCCCCTACCAGCGCTTTGAGTTTGGCGGCACGAGCAATTACAACATCGGCACCAACTACGCCTACACCTGGCAGAACGTATACCTGTTCGGCGAAACGGCCATCTCTAAAAGCGGCGGACTGGGCACAGTGAACGGTCTGACGGCCAACCTCTCCAACAAAGTGGAACTGGCCATGCTCTACCGCTACTACGCCCGCGATTTCCATACCTTTTATGGCAACGCCTTTGGCGAGGGCACGCGCAACATCAACGAGCAGGGATTTTATACCGGCATCAAGATCAAACCTTTCCCGAAGTGGGAGCTCACGGCGTATTACGACCGCTTCTGGTTTCCATGGCTGCGCTACCGCGTGGATGCGCCTTCGCAGGGCGACGAGTACATGCTGCGGCTCTACTTCAGACCCAGTCGACAAAGCTCGTTGTACGCTCAGTTCCGCGCCGAAAGCAAAGGCCGCAACGTCGCCGACAACAGCACCAGCATCGATTATGTGGGGCAGGCTAACCGCAAAAATTACCTGCTGTATTATGAATTCACGCCGACACCCGTTGTAAACCTGCGCTCCCGTGTGCAGTTCAGCAGCTTCGAGTTGGAGTCGCCGCAAACCACAGGATACTACATTTCTCAGGACATCAACTTCAATTTCAACAAAGTACGCCTGAGCACCCGTTACGCCATCTTCGACACCGACGATTATGAGACCCGGCAGTATGCCTTCGAGCGGGATGTGCTTTACGCCTTTTCCATACCTGCTTTCAGCGGAAGAGGCACGCGCTTGTATGCCCTGCTGCAACTCCGGCCGATGCGCCGCATGGATGTATGGATGAAATATAGCCTGACGCATTATAGAAACCAGCGCACCATCGGTTCGGGTTTGGAACTGATTGAAGGGGCGAGAAGATCAGATATAAGAGTGCAGACAAGGTATAGGTTTTGAAAGTATAGCTTATCAGGATTAGAGAGGCCCCCTACCCGTAGGGAATAGCAGGATTCTGGTGCATGATTGACATCCCCCTGCCCCCTTCTTTGTCGAGGGCCCCTACCCCCATGGGGGACTTTCTGCTGCTGCTTTCCATTCTGTCATCCTGAAAGGATCTTGGTTGAAGGGAGGTTAATCGGTTGCTATAACACACCACTACCCCTTTCTTTTTAGAGGGCCCTTACCCCCGGGCGGGGAGTCTGTACTTACTACTTTACAGGTATAGGCTTCTTCGCTGTGGCTTACCTACGCGTGATTAACCCACCCCTGCCCCTCCCGAGAGGGGAATTAGCCACTGCTAGTTTATAGTTATACTCCTTTAGTTACAGCCGTTCCTTTGTGGTACCGGGTCCAACCACTCCCGCCCCTCCTTTTCTAAGGCGGGGAATCTGGAACTGTTATTTCTAAAGTATAAGCTTCATTGCTCCTGTCACACACCACTGGCACGCATTGAAAGAGTAACTTACCCCTGAGCTATGAAACAGAAGGCTTTAGCCCGGTGCACTTTACGGCGCTCCACTGTTCGAGCGTTCAGCGAGTTTGGAGCGTCTTGATTTTTTTGCCTACTTTTTTCATCAAGGAAAAAAGTAGGGCCCGCCCGGCAGGGCAAGCTATAAAACAAGTAAGTTGCTATACCTGCAACGGGCAGCACCTATATCACTTACCCGCTGCACAGGAGAAAAGCCAATGATATAACAGCAGTGACTAAAACCCCAACTCACCTTTTAACTGTACCTGCAAGGGCTTGCAACTTTCTTTTGCAATAGCGCTTACCAGGGCGCCTTTTCGGTCAAGTTCCAGATGGCAGCATTCCAGAAACAGTTCTTTCAATTTCTCCCGGCCGCGCTGCACCCGCGACTTGGCTCCGGAATAGGACATACCTAAACGTTCCGCGATTTCCTTCTGGCTGATGCCTTCAATTTCGCTCAGGCGCAATGGTTCAGCATACTCTACTGGGAGCATGTTGATGAGTGGCAGCACCAGACTTTCGGAATCCTGATGTTCGGAATTCTGCTGAAGCTTCTCTTCCAGCTTGCTTTCGTCTTCTATAGGTATGTTGCGGCCTTGCTCACGGTAGTAATCGTACACGGCATTGCGGGCTATCTGGTAGAGCCAGGCATTTAGGTTGCGCACATCCTGCAGCTGTTCGCAGTGTTTGTAGAGTTTCACATACAACTGTTGCAAAATGTCGTTTGACTCCTCTTTATCTTTCACACGCTTCAGCACAAAGCTCCTGAGCTTGGCCTCGTACTCCAGGTATAGGGGCGCTACGGCAGCGCATGTATCTACCGGGGCGATGACCTGGGTGCCCGTACAGGTATGGCAGCTTTTATTTTCCATGGCTCGAAGAATGTAATGGTGACAAGCAGGTGAATTCGAGTATCAATTTACGTTGAAAAAAGCAGAAGAGACAAACTCGGAGTTGCTTCCGGGAACGCTGCAATAACCCCGGCCAGGGCAGGTATAGCGTATACCTGCCCTGGCCGGGGTTTGTAGTTTTATTTTGCACTAAAGGACAGTTACTTGGCTGGCGGCAGGGCGGGTATTCATACCTTCGCCGTACACGGTGGATTCGCCGAAGGTATAAAAGGCCTCCCAGTCCACTCCCTGCGGATCCGTAATCCACGACTTTTCGGACTTGGCGTAGCAGCAGGTGCATTTTCCCTCTTCCCGAATGGCGCCCTTGGCCCTCTTCAAACGGCCGTATACTTCTGCTAACTCCTCCTCGCTTTCGGCCTGTATACCTAAATGTTCTATACCTGCGTTTTCGGGGTGCAGCGAGATGGCGAAGTTGATACGCGGATCATCCAGCATCCACTTGGCGTAATCTCCTTTTACAACCGTAGGCTCCGCTCCGAACAGGGCTGTGTAGAAGGCAAGCGATTCGTGCAGGTTTTTAACGCGCACATTTACGTGAAATCTTTTCATGGCTTTGTCTTTTTAAGGTGATTCTGGTCTTGTTTCACCTTGATGACGGGGAGCCTATTGAAAAGACGCAGCCCCACCGAAAAAATTTTCAGCGGGGCTGCGTTTAAGTCCATTCGAGCAATTTACTTTATGCTCTTCACGAACACCACTTGCTGCTGATCTGCTTTGTAGACATCGTTCATAAACGCCACCATCGCAGCGTATACCTCGGGCTTGTAGCGGCCTTTATCCATCTGCAAGGTTCTGATATAAGTAACCTGGCGTCCGTCAATCGTTACTTTTGACTCAAACTTTCCAAATGCGGTGCTGAAGGAAAAATCGTTTGGCTTAAACTCCAGCGCAAAACCGGCGGGCATCTCATAGATGATCGTGTCCACGTTGGTGTAAGCACTCGAGCGCACGACCTCATACTTGCGTTTGCCTGTGTTTTGGGGCACCGTGTTCCAGCGGTTCATCAGATTAGGCGTCAAAAACATGCGTTTTCCGCTTATCGTCACGAACTGGCGCAGGCTGAGCTCCAGCTTTTCGTTTACTTCCGGCATGCGCCCTTTTTTCAGATTGAAGGAATAGCTCTTCACATCGAAGGCCGGGATACTGATGTTGCGGTACAACCACTTGCGCTGCTCCTCCGGCGACAGGTTGTGAATGACGTCACGGTGATCTTCGTGTTCTATACCTGTATACCTTGTCTGAACCTGCGCCACGGCATTTCCGCTCTCGTCCAGCTTCACAGTAGCCAGGCGGCTCTGCACATTGTCCTTGGCTGTGTATTCCTGGGTTTTCACCAGCTTGCCGCCTTCGGGTGTGATGAGCAAGGCATGACGATCACCTGTAAAGCTGCCAGAGAAACCGGCGGACTCAAACTGGCTCGTACACTCCAGCCAAAGCGTATCCTGCTTCATCGGCACACTCAGGATCACGTGGTTAAACTGACTGCTCGGAAAATCGGTGAGCACCTCCCGTTCATCGCTTCCCCCATTCACAAGGGCATATATGGAGGGAATGCCAACCGCCTGCAGCATGGCTTTGGTGTAGTTGGTAAGCGCCTTACAGTCGCCGTAGCCTTTGGAGTCGACAAAGCTGGCCTCGAAAGGCTGCCACCCACCCAGCCCCAACTGAATGGAAACATAGCGCGTGTTCGATTGCAGGTACTGGTATACCTTGTTGATCTTCTCCACCGGGTCGTCAATACCGGCCACCATGGCCTGCAGTTTGGCTTTTGTGGCTTCGGGCAATACGTCGCGCCCCTGGTTCAACTGGTTGATCCACTTTCCGTAGGCTTCCCAGGAATCCATGTTGCCCTTGTAGCCCTGTACTTCAAAATCGGAAGGAGCCGTGCGAACCATCGGCAGCAGCTCCAGCATACTGGGGGCATAAGGCTCGCTTTCCACCGGGGTCAGGTTGCTGATTTCCCAGCTATACATGTCGTGCGTGGTAGTAGACCACTGCTTAACTTTCTCAGCCAGGTTGCTTTCGCGGTAGCGCAACTTCATCCCCTTTGGCATCATCACCTGAAAAGAGGCCTTGGCCACAGAGGTTTTGCTGCTGTTGAGCGGCACCCAGTTCGGGTAGAAGAGCATGTTGCTGGTCGTGGTCTGGTACTCAAACTCCACTTTGTAAGGGTATACCCGGTGGGTCAGCTCAGCGATCATAACGCGGTTATCCAGCACCTCATTGTCAGCACTTGACGCACTCACGTTTCTGATCTCACTGTTTTTCAGGCTCTTGATTTTCTTCCCGTTCCCGTCATAACTGGTTCCCTTGATAAAGTCGACCTTGTTCAGCTTATCGTGATGCACATACAGCTTGGCGTGGTCATTTCCGTGTTCATTGTAGATGGTCACCACCCGCTTGACATGGGTGGTGCCTTTGCTAGGCGAGTGCACCGTAAATACCTTCTCTTCCTGATTGATGATGGCATTGGCGCCCTTCAGCAGGTCGGGGTCAGCACCAAGCACCGGGCCTGCCATCACCCAAAGCATAATGATCAGCAGTTTGTGTAAGTTTCTTTTCATGATGATCGTCGTCAGATCCTCCTGGGGTTATTTTCGTTTCAGTACAATTTGTTCGGCATGTTTGGCCACAATGCGCGCATACAGCTCCTTCAGCTGCGGGTACTCGGCTGCGTAGTAAACGGGCTTCGGGATATCGATCTTGCTGAGCACCTCCACTACATTGCCCCGCTTCTCTACCATGTACAGGAAGCTTCCGCTCTGATCTGGCAGGCTCACTTTAACGTTCTGCGGCGCGTCATCCAGCTCATAATTGTCCGGTATGGTAAAGCGACAGATGAAGGTCTCGCTGATCGGGAAAGCGAAGTCAACCGGATAGGCCCGTTGCTCCAGCTTAAAGGGGTTTTCGTCCTCTCCCTGCCCCAGCATGGGGTTCAGGTAAATCATATCCAGCGCCGGCCCGTTGCCTGAGGCCGATATCTTGTAGTTGAGTTCAAGAGCGCTGTTCAGTTCTTTCAGGTTTTTGAATGTAGGGCTGCTGAACTTGAAGGTGCCGACCTCCTTGTTCAGCTTCTCTGTATAACTGGACTCCCCTTCTTCTTTCACCTCCTTGCGTAGGTAGAAGGCCCTGTAGCCGCTGCTCACCTCTGTGGCATCGCCTTCCATTTGTCCGCTCTCATGGATGGTCAGGTTGCCCGTGTACACCCGCTGGTATTTGTCCGAAGGCTTCAGTGCTACCCATTGGTCCGAGCCGTCCTTAATCAGGCGGCCCTCGCCGTTGAGGCTGCGCATGGGCAGCATACCTGCCGGCAGCAGCGGATCCGTAGCATCCAGCAGGACAGACTGGCCATTTAGTTTGACGTGCGCGATCACGTAGTTAAACTTGTTGAGCATGGGCGTGCCCTTGTATACCTTGCCATGCTCCCGCGTACTTACCAGCACAGGCGCCGCGTCCAATCCGGCTTCCTGCAACATCGCAGTGAGCAGCAGGTTTACTTCAGCCGCGCTGCCTGTTTTGTTGTCGAAGGCCTTGCGCAAGGTGCCGGTCGTGTAAATGCCATACTTCCCGTTCCACTTCATCTGTTGCTGCACCATCTCGTAGATCGCCTTCATCTGTTGCTCGGGCGCGGTGAATTGCGCTGTGATGGCGGCAATGTCTCCTTTGAAAAAGCCCTTGCGATTCAGCTGGCTGCCAAATCGCTCCTGTCGCAGCAGGTCCTTTATCACCTCGTTCCATTCGCCCGTCATCACCTTCGACTCCTCCCCGGGCACATGCAGCATCTGAAGCTCAAACTCAATGCGGGCCTGGTAATCGGTTAAGGTGGTGATGTAGCGTTCCGGACGCAGTGCCGGCAGGTCTACCATCACCCAGCGGTAGCCGTCTCTGTTCGTATCGTAGTTGTCTTTTGGCTCATAGATACTGTGGTAGCCATGCTGCAGTGTTTTGTAGTCGAAGTACTGCGGTATCTTCACCCTATACTCGCTCCATACGGTGGGTATGGTACTTTGGAACTCCCAATCGTGCAGGTTGTAAATAAAGTCTGAGTTAACGGTGTAGGTGTACTCAATCACCGAGCCTTCCTTCACGTTCGGCATCGTAAACTTCTTGGTCTGCCTGTACTCCGACTGCCGCTCTTCAAATACAGCACTCGGCTCCAGTTTGTCTTTTGTAATCTTGCCATCCTCCAGGTTGTAGGTATAGCCTTTTATGCCGGTGATGTTCTCTTTGCTGTTGCCATTCTGGTACATCGGCACTTCTACGTTTGCCCAGGTATAGCCCGTCTTTTTCAGGATTTTGATGCGTGTGCGACGCTCCGTGATGAGTTTTACGTCACCGTTGAGCCGAAAATGCGACACGGCAAAGTCGGACAGGATGACGGCTGCCGCGCTGGTATCCTTGTCGTAGGTTCGCATCCGGAGTTCTTCCTCCTGCACTTTCCCGTACTTATAGGGGCCGGACTGCGAGAAGGCCTCCAAAACCGAGAGACAAAGAATTGGGATTAAAATAAGTGTGTGCTTCGTTTTCATGGAAGGTAGGCAAATGCACACTCCAGGCTAAGCCTTGCTATACGCTTAACCTGGAGTGCGCTGAAAAATGATTAGTTAGAGGATATTTTTTTCAACACGATCTGCTCGGCGTGCTTGGCCACGATCTGGTTGTAGAACTCTTTCAGATAGGGGTACTCAGGAGCAAAGTACACGGGCTTGAGCATGTTAATTTTGCTCATGATCTGCAGCACATTTCCCTCTCGCTGCACCATGTACATAAATTTGCCTCCATCCTCGGGCAGCGAAATAATGGCTCCCTTCGGCGACTCTTCTATCTCGTAGCCCTCCGGTATTACAAACTTGATGACATAGGTATAATCGATCGGCACGGCAAGGTCCACCGGGTATAGCCGCTCCTCGAGCTTAAAGGGGTTTTCTGTCTCGCCCTGGCCTAGCATCGGGTTCAGGTAGATCACATCGACAGGCTGGCTGTTGCCACTCGCTGACAGGCTGTAATGGACGCTTAGCGTCTGGTTCAGGTCCTCCACATTTTTGAACTCCGGCTTTTCCACTTTGTAGTTGCCTACCTCCTTGCTTATCTTTTCAGCAAATTTTTCTTTGCCGTCCTCCAGTATCGTTCGGCGTATGCTCAGGGCATTGTACCCGGCGCTCGACTCCGTCACCGTACCTGTTAACCCTCCGTTCGGGTTGATGGTCAGCTCGCCATTAAAGAATTTGGTGAGTTTGCCAGTGGGTGTGAGCGCTACCCAGCGCTGGTCATCTTTTTTGATCAGGCGTCCCTGCCCGTTCAGGCAGCGCACAGGCAGCATACCTGCCGGCAGTAGCGGGTCCGTGGCATCCAGCAGGTATTCTTTGTCACCCAGTTTCACATGTGCGATCACGTAATTGAACTTGTTGAGCATGGGGGAGCCCTGCGGCACACGACCGTGCTCTCGGGTGCTGACCAATACTGGGCCTGCATTCAGACCAGCGTCCTGCAACATGGCCGTCAGCATCAGGTTGATGTCGGCAACGCTTCCGCTTCGGTTCTCAAATGCTTTCCGGATGGGTCCGGAGGTATAGTAGCCGTACTTGTTATTCCACTTTACGCTGCTTTTCACCAGGTTGTGTATGGCGATCATCTGCTGCTCGGGATTGGTGTGCTTGGCCGTGATGGCTGCTATTTCAGCCTTAAAGAAGCCTTTCCGATTGAGCTGGCTGCCAAACTTCTCAGCCATCAGCAAATCCTTCGTTACATCATCCCAGTTTCCTGTCATCACCTGGGGCAGTTCGTTCGGATACTTCACCGTTTGCAGCTCGAAGTCGATCTTGGACTGGTAATCGCGTAGTGTGGTGATGTACTTTTCAGGACGCAGGGCAGGTGCGTTTCTGATAACCCAACGGTATGTGTCGCTGCTGGCCTCTACTTGTCCAGAGCCGCCAGATGTGCGGCCTCCTCCCATACCTGGTGTTATATTAGACGACCAGACAACGGTGAAACTGTCTTTGGACTTGGTTTTGGTGGACTCGTCGAATCTTAAGTATCCCTGTTGCTCCTGCTTGTAGTGGAAGTACTCCGGAATGCGCACATTGTACTCGCTGTAGGCTACGGGAATGGTACTCTGAAACTCCCACTCGCGCAGGTTATACAGAAAGTCAGAGGTGATGGTATACGAGTATTCGATCACGGAGCCTTCCTTCACGTTCGGCATCGTAAACTTTTTGGCAAACCAGTTTTCGTTCGTTTGCTCGTCAAATACCGCTTTCGACTCCAGCTTGTCTTTGGTCACTTTGCCACCTTCCTGGTTGTAGGTAAAGCCCTTGATGCTGTAGACGCTCTCTTTTTTGGAGTTGCGCTGGTAATACGGCACTGAAATATTGGCCACGTCATAGCCTGACTTCTTCAGCACCTTTATGCGTGTGTGTCGCTCAAATACGACTTTGAACCCCTTGTTGTAAGTAAAGTAAGAATAACCGTGGTCTGATAGCACGACAGCGGCGGCGCTTGTGTCCTGATCGTACACGCGCATTTTCAGCGTTTCCTCGTCCACCTTGCCAAATTTGGCAGGCTGGTCCTGCGCATACCCACGGGAGAGGCCGGTACCTAATAGCAAAACGAGCGAAAAAAATAGCGTAGAAGTTTGAAGTTTCATAGGCTGTTGAAATTGGGTTACATGATATGTTATGAAGTTGCAGCTTGTCTAGGAACTTCATAAAATGGCGGTATCATTTATAAAGCAGTTCAACAGACCGATGTATAAAATAAATAATATTCTTCTATATTATCAACCCTAAATCAAAATTTTGTCTTGAATTTCAACAAGTCTGTTATCGTGCTCACATTTTCGCTTGCATACTTTATTGTTTATATCCTACCTGAGCAGCTTTATACTTCAATATTATTATTCAAAGCTTGTGCTATAAATTCAGTTCAGAAATGGTACAATCAGCGCACTGTACAGTATGGGGTTACTATTAAAGATAAGTACGCACCTCCCTTTAGTACAACTTACAGTTGGCCGTGACTATAGGACACAAAAAAGCAGGGCCATGAAGTAAATCATGGCCCTGCTACCAGTTCGTGTACAAGGGTGAAATTGGCAAAGAAACAGACCCAGGGAGTGAAGGCGGGCCTGCCTCTTTGCACCGTACTACAGGTAGGATGAAAAATTGTTGCTGTTTTGCCAGAACTCGCGGCAGGTCTCACGCTGCTTTTCCAGGAACTCCTGGTCGCGCTTCAGACTTTTCCAATCGCCATAGCCCAGGCGCTCGCAAAGCTTAAAGAAACTGTCGCCCTGGTTTTGGCGGCCTTTGATGCGAACGAGCGAGCTTAGCAGGGGGCGTCCCGCTGCGTGCTCTGCTTCAGAGATTTCGTCGATTACGTCGTTAAGTTGCGATTTCTCATAAGTGTTTTCGAGATTAAGACCCAGTTCGGCTTCCAGTATCAGATTTTGGAATGACATCAGGTGAGCGCGACCGCGGGCTACTTGAATGAGTTTTTTTCGTATACGTGTATTCATCGTTCTTTTTTAGATAATGAAGGACAGCGGGCTATTCCCGCTGCTTTGTGCAAAGGGCGCCGGCTGACTGGTTTTCATAAAATATCTATATACACGTATACTCCGAAATCGGCATCCGGGTTGTCCTGTGTTGCGAAAAAAATCAGTGAATCAGGCAGAAGTATAGCCTTTGTTATGAGAGAGTCCTGAAAAACAGAAGGTTACCAGTGCTATTTATTTACAGTAATCTTGGCTGTTTCTCGGAAAGGTATTTCCAGTAGCGCCTGGGGATATGGCGCAGGTGCAATTTGGGGTTCTTGCGCTCCGGTATATTCACGTGGTCGAAGTATACCTGCCAGAGCATCTGGTAGCGGGTTTCGTTTTCGTCGTACTGATCAGCACTCAGCTTGCCCTGTTGCCTGGGGGTGACGCCCGGGTTTTCTAACTGCACGAAGCTTGTTTGCCTCAGATCATAATAAACCCCATACCTCCTCGAAGCATCGTAAATAGCCCAGCGCTGATCGGCGTAGCGCTTCTCGAAGTGGCGCACGATCAGGGGCAGCACGTTAAAGTCGGGCGAGATGCTGGCGTAGTACAGGCCATCGGCCGTTTTCTGAAATCGCACAAAGGCCTCCATGCGGTGCTTCTCGCGGTGCACCTGTTTATGGATCTGTTGTACCTGCAATACAAAGGGGGCTGTATAGTTTCCCTCCACACTTTCCGGCGAGTCAAACACCAGCCGGGCATAGTCGAAGATCAGCCGCTCCAAGCCGCTCTGCTCCCACAGGTAGGTATAGTAGAGCGACTCCAGCGCCGAAGCGGACAAGCGCTTCTTCAAGCCCTGCCACACCCGGTTAGCTTTGCCCTCGTCTGTCACCACCTGCACGGTTTCGCCGAACATGGAAGGCTGCGCCAACTGCTCGGGCTCAATGGCGGTGGGCCAGGCTTTGCGCTCATAGGCCTCAAACACTACGGTGAGCAGCCCCTCAAAGGAACCGTCGTAGGTATAGAAGTGCATCGGCAGAGGTATGCTGACTACTGCTTTGCGTTACTGGTTGAGCGTGCTTTGTCGCGTTTGCTGTCGGTTTGCATTCTGGAAGAAAGGCTCTTCAGGTGCGGCACCAGCATGTTAAGTTTGCAGCAGCAGGAAACACGGGCAACTTTAGTAGAATTTCTCATGGTCTTATGAATGGTTTGAAATGATGTATGATCTTTTTGGTTACACAATTCTGTATGATGCGCTTCTCTCCCCTCTTCCATGTCACGTTTTATTGTTACTAGCCTACCTGCCGGAACAAGTCCAGTTGTTGCGTTAGCAGCGCGCTTCGCACAGAGCCTTCGCCAAACAAAATGCGGCGTCGCAATTGCTCTGAGTCGAAGTCCTGCCGCTGCAGGCTTTTGGTCTGGCAGGTGATAAAATACTTGGCCCGCTTCAGCACCACGCCCATCTGGCGCAGGTGTTCAAAGTGCAGCGGCGCAAACCGTCGTGCCGAGATGATATTTTTAGCCGACTTCACCCCGATACCCGGCACACGCAGGATCATTTCGTAGTCTGCGGTGTTAATCTCCAGCGGAAAGAAATGCCGGTTGCGCAGCGCCCAACCCAGTTTCGGGTCTATGTCCAGATCCAGGTTCGGCTGCGCCTCGTCCAGTAGCTCCTTCACATCGAAGCCGTAGAAGCGCATCAGCCAGTCGGCCTGGTAAATGCGGTTCTCCCGGATGATGGGCGGCTCCGTGATGATCGACAGCCTGCTGTCCGTGCTCACCGGCACATAACCCGAATAATACACCCGCTTCAGGCTATACCCTTTGTAAAGCTGGTCCGACAGCTGCAGGATCTGGCGGTCACTCTCGGCGGTGGCCCCCACGATCAGCTGCGTGCTCTGCCCGGCCGGTGCGAACTTCGGCGTCGCCTTGAACAGCTTGCTTTCTTCTTTGGCCTGCACCAACTGGTCCTTGATAGAACCCATCGGCAACAGGATCTCACTGTAGTTCTTTTCCGGCGCCAGACTTTGCAGGCTCTGCTCCGATGGCAGCTCAATGTTCACGCTCAGGCGGTCGGCATACAAACCAGCTTCCTTAATCAGCTCCTCACTCGCACCCGGTATGGTTTTGAGGTGGATGTAGCCGTTGAACTTCTCCTCCTGCCGCAGCTTTTTGGCTACCCGCACCAACCGTTCCATGGTGTAGTCGGCATTCTTGAAAATACCCGAGCTCAGGAACAGCCCCTCAATATAGTTGCGACGGTAGAAGTTAATGGTCAGGTCCACCACTTCCTGCACCGTAAAGGCAGCCCGCTGCACGTCGTTGCTTTTGCGTGTCACGCAGTAGGCGCAATCGTAGATGCAGAAATTGGTCAGCAGGATCTTCAGCAGCGACACACAGCGACCGTCTTCGGTATAGCTGTGGCAAATGCCCATGCCTTCTGCGTTGCCCAGGCCCTTGTTCTCGTTCTTGCGCTTTCCGCCGCTCGATGAACAGGAAACATCGTATTTGGCAGCATCTGCTAATATTTTTAGTTTACCAATTACCTTATCGTTCATCTGCGCTACTTCTATCTGCTTGACGGTTATAAAATTACAAAATCATTCCCACAAACCCCAAAATATTTAGCAATAATAGTTATCAACACGCTATCCACATTTAAATATTGCTAACATGATTAGCATAGGCCTTTTTCAAGATTTCAAAACGAAATTTTCCACATAAAGCCGAAAAGAGTATCTTAGGAGGTTCTATCGTACAAACACGTACAAGAAACAGTAAGCGCCCCTATACCTCCATGGCATTTCCACGTTCGCCCATTTTATGCTGCCTGTTAGCTTGCCTGCTTGGGGCGTGGCTACTGGCCGGCAATGCGCAGGCGCAGGAAATACCTTCCCGGAAAGACAGCCTAGCCGCTCCAACCGATACCATCAGGCAAAAGTTTGACCAACGGGTGATGGACAACCTGCGGGAAATCTCGCAGCGTAAAACCATCATGGGCAAGTTGCTCAAAGCGATTCTGGTCTTCGACCGGAAAGACGAGGAAGTACTGGGGCTGGATGCGGAGTTGATTCAGCGCGAGTACGAGCGGCATAACTATAAGGTGGTGCGCAATATCCAGATCATGACGCTGGACGCGCTGGGCTATTCTATACACGACACCACCCGCGTGCCGCGCAGCTTTCTGGAAAAGGCAGGCAACTCGCTGCACATGAAAACCCGCCGTCACCTCGTGCGCAACAAACTGCTTTTCGAGCGGATGGAGCCTTTGGAGCCGCTGGCTCTGGTCGAGTCGGAGCGTTTGTTGCGCCAGACGGAATACCTGCTCGATGCGCGCATCATTGTGGACGAGCGCACCACCACCGAAGACAGCGTGGACGTGCTGGTGATCACCAAAGACATCTTTAGCCTGGGCGGATCGGGTTCCTACAGCCCTTCGTCGGGAGCGGGCAAAGTAGCCTTGCGGGAGCTCAACTTCCTGGGACTGGGCCATCAGATCCGCGGCTCTTACCGCTTCAACATGGACGCGCCCCGCTCCTGGGAAACCACCGCCGGCTATACCGTGGAAAACATCGGCAACACTTACATCACGGCCGACATCAACTACTTCGATCAGAATTACTACAAGGAGCGCAGCGCCTTCCTGCGGCGCGACTTCTTTGCCACCAACACGCGCTACGCCGGTGCCGTCGGGGCCAGCAAAATAGACGAGCGGCTCCTGCTGCCGCCTGTGCCGGAGGATACCATCCAGCGCTTTGCTGACCTTGGCTATCAGCGGCAGGATGGCTGGCTGGGTCGCTCCTTTAAGTTCAAGAGCTACAACCTGGGCTATGAGCCGCGTGGCCGGTTGATCACGGCGCTGCGCGTGATCAATACGAACTTCTACACCAAACCCACCGAAAATTTTCAGGACAATGTGCTGGGCATTGCCAGCTTAGGTTACAGCGTGCGCCGCTACTACAAAGACCGCTACCTGTATGGCTTCGGACGAACAGAGGACGTACCTGCCGGCGTGCTGGCCTCCATATCGTACGGCTATGAGCACGGAGACCTTTTTAAACGCCGCTACTTTGGGCTCGATCTCTCCTTTGCCCGCTATAACAAGGACTTCGGCTACCTCTACGGCCGCGCCGGGTATGGCTCCTTTATAAAAGGCGGTACCTGGGAGCAGGGTATGCTGGAGTTGGAGTCGCTCTACTTTACGCGGCTGTACGAGAATGGCAACTGGAAACTGCGCCACTTCATTCTGGGCCGCGGCACCATCGGCGTCAACCGCAACCCGGAGGAGCTGCTCTCGATCAACAACGAGGAAGGCCTGCGCGGTTTCCGGTCCGATCTGCTGCGGGGCAACCGCCGCGTGGTCATTAACTACGAAGCCAACCTCTACACCCCTTTCTCGCTGTTCGGCTTCCGACTGGCTACCCTCGCCTTTGCGGATGTGGCCTGGCTCTCGTACGGCAACAAAAGCTCGCCTTTCAAGAGCAAGCCTTTTCCGGGCTTCGGGGTAGGTATACGCTTCCGCAATGAGTACCTGTCATTCAGCACCATCCAGATCCTGGTGGGCTACTATCCGAAAATTCCGGCTAACGAAAACTTCAACAACCTCCGCATTTACGAGTCGTCCCGTTCGTACTTCGAATTCGAGGACTTTCGCTTCAAACAGCCCGGCATAGCCGAGTTCAGGTAAAATTCCTGTATCCTTTTAAGCTGATCGGGGTACACTGTTAGAGTAATTCAAAAAACCCTGAACATGGAAAAGCTAAGAGAAAAATCAGAATATGAAGGCAACCCGGTTGGGCTGTCAAAGAATACGGCAACTGCCATGGCCAACGAACTGGACCGCCACCTGTCGTCGTTCATCACCCTCTTCAACCAGTATCACAAGCACCACTGGATGGTGGAAGGCCCGCAGTTCCGCGACCTGCACCTGTTCTTTGAAGAGCACTATACCCAGATCCACGAGCAGTACGACGCCATTGCCGAGCGCCTCACCGTGATGGGCTACTGCCCGACCTGCCACCCGGCCAAGCAGCTGGAACTCTCCTACATCCAGCACGAGGAGGAAGGCGTGTTCCGCATCCGCGAGATGCTCAAAAAAGACATGGAGGATGAAAAGACGATCGTGCTGGAGTTGCGCAAGTCGATCAAAAAAGCCTTTGAACAGGAAGATTTCGCGACCAAAGCGCTGCTGGAGGGCATCCTGCTCAAGACAGAGGACCGCTGCCACCACATCGAGCACTTCCTGGGAGAGGACGGCCTGTCCATCGGCCTGATCGCCAGTCCGGATGACATCATGGAGGAAGACGATCAGCCCGCCAGAAGCCAGAACGGCAAAGCCAAAACCACCAAAAAGGCGAAGGCGTAAAGACCCGATCCGCTATACCTGAGCCAATCAGCTATACCTTACAGGCAGCCCGAAAAGGCTGCCTGTATTTTTTCCCATCCGGGGGTATACCTATACCTGGCCTTTTTCATTTTGTATCCTTTTGCCCCGTCGCACAGGTATAAGGGGAACAGCCGGAACCGGAGAACTATACCTGAAATGGTTTCGCTATATTTGCAGCATTCTATACCTAACAAAATACGCTCTTATGGTAGACCTCGGCCATTATAACGAACTGGAGATAGCACGCGAAGTGGACTTCGGCATGTACCTGACCTCTGAAGACGGCGACATCCTGCTGCCGCGCAAGTACATTCCGGAGGGGGCCCAAGTAGGCGACAAGGTGCGCGTGTTCGTGTACCGCGACTCCGAAGACCGTGTTATTGCCACCAACCTGACACCTCACGCCACCGTGCGCGAGTTCGCCTGCATGACCTGCAAAGACAGCACCGACTTTGGCGCCTTCCTGGACTGGGGCCTGGAGAAAGACCTTCTCGTTCCGCTGCATAACCAGAAAGACAAAATGCGCCCCGGCTACAAGTACTGCGTGTATGTATACCTCGACGAAACCTCCGACCGCATCGTGGGCACGACCAAGCTGGGCAAGTACCTGCACAACGACGAAGCCGCCAACGAACTAAAAGAGAACGAGGAGGTGGAGCTGCTGGTAGCCGGCTTTTCCGAGATCGGCATCAAGGTGATCATCAACAACCGCTACATGGGCATGCTCTACAAGAACGAGGTGTTCAAGGAGCTTTACATGGGCGACAAGGTGCGTGGGTTTATCAAGACCATCCGTCCGGACAACAAAATTGACGTAACGCTCCGCAAACCGGGTACCACCGGCCTGAGCGAATCCAGCGAGGCGGCCGATAAAGTAATGGAAGTGCTGGAGGCAGCCAAAGGTTATCTTCCCCTGTCTGACAAAAGCAGCCCGGATGAGGTATACCGCATGCTGGGCATGAGTAAAAAGGTGTTCAAAAAGGCTATCGGCGGACTGTACAAAGAGGGCAAGATCGAGATTGACACGGACCACATCCGGCTGAAAGGCGACGAATAAACTCCATCAGATTATACCCTGGTATTGCGCGGGAGGCTGGTTTCAAAACAAAAACAGCCGCAAGCGGATTATTTATGGGAAAGCACGCGATTTGCTAACCTATGTGGCAGGCATTCACGTAATTCAGCGAAACGCAAACCTCCATGCACCGAACCCGAACCGCACTGATTGCCGGCGCCAGCGGCCTTGTGGGCAGTCACCTGCTGCGTATGCTCCTGCAGAGCGACCGCTACAGCCAGGTGATCTCCGCAGGCCGCCGCGAACTGGCCATCATCCATCCCAAGCTCGACCAGCAGATCGTCGACTTCGATCACCTCAACAAAAGCGCCTCTGAGCTGGCCGCCGACGATGTGTTCTGCTGCCTGGGCACCACCATCAAAAAAGCCGGCACCAAAGAGGCTTTCTATAAGGTAGACCATACCTACGTCACGCAGCTGGCCGAGGTCACGCTGCGTCGCAATGCCAACCAGTTTTTGGTGGTTTCGTCGATGGGTGCCGATGCCAAATCGCGCATGTTCTACAACCGCGTGAAAGGCGAAATGGAGCGGGATGTGCGGGAGTTGGGTTTTCAGTCACTGCACATCTTCAGGCCTTCGCTTTTGCTGGGCGAGCGCGAAGAGCACCGCACCGAAGAGGAGATTGGCGCCCGGATCATGAAGCCTCTTTCCAAAATCATGTTCGGTCCTCTGCGCAAATACCGTCCCATTCAGGCTGAAACGGTAGCCAATGCCATGCTGCGGGTCGCTGCGCAGGACCACAAAGGCGACAAGGTATACCTGTCTGACGAAATAGAGCGACTGGGCCGCTAACCCTCCCTATACCTGTCGCGTAAGCTCCAAGGCATCTTATACCTATACCTATGCCAAACAAAAGCCTGCGCCGCGCCTTTCCGAAAGCCTCCCAATATGACCCGGCCTGGGTGCGCAAGCACTCCATGGGCGAGAACGTCCTCTTCAACCTGGAGAGCCTGACCAAGTCCCTTGACCTGAAGCCCGGCATGCGCGTGCTCGACCTGGGCTGTGGCAAAGCAATCAGTTCCATCTTTTTGGCCAAGGAGTTCGGGGTTACCGTCTGGGCCGTTGATGAGGCGGTGTCGGCCAGCGACAACTACGAGCGCATCTGCAGCGAGGGCTGCGAAGACAAGGTGTTCCCGCTTGAGATGGAGGCCCGCTCCCTCCCCTTCCCCGAAGAGTACTTTGATGCCGTGATCGTGGTGGATTCCTATACCTACTTCGGCACCGACGAAAAGTACCTGCCCTATATCGCCCGCTTCATCAAACCAGAGGGGCACATCGCGATTGTTGATGTATGTTTCACCGAAGAAATCGAAACCCACAACCAGGTACCTGAATTCTTACAAGATGATTATCAGAACTATTGGTACTTTATTCACACCATCGATTGGTGGCGCAGGCTTTGGGAGAAAACGGGGCTAGTGGAAATAGAGGCCGCCGCTGAACTGACAGAAGCCGGGCTGGTGCGTGAGCAGTACATGAAGGATTACCAGAAGTCAGAGGAGGAAGACGCCTTCGCCAGAGCGCTGGAGCTTGACAAAGAGAAGTTTATCACGTTTTTCAAGCTAATCGGACGGCGAACCTCCAAGACTGCCTACCTGCAGTCGTACAAGCAATCGGGTTAAAATTTGCGAAAAAAGTAAATATTAGTTTTTTCGACCGGAAGAAGTTCTATTTTTGCAGCCTGCCAGCTGGACGTACCTGTCTGGCAAGCTGGATATAACTTTTTTAATAGAACAATGAAAACATTTCTTCGCGTCGGCTTTACCCTGGCCCTGGTGATGACGCTAGCTTTTGGTGCCAATGCACAGGAGTACAAAACAGGTATAGGATTCAGAGGCGGTGTAGCTTCTGGCCTTACTATCAAGCATTTTATTAAAAGTGATGCCGCCATCGAAGGTATCCTGAGCACAGGTTTCCGTCACAGAGGAGCCGTAGTGACAGTACTTTACGAAAAGCACGCCCCGGCTTTCAACGCCAAAGGCCTGCAGTGGTACTATGGTTTAGGTGGTCACGTTGGTTTCTACGAAGGTCGCTACTACTACTATTATGACAAGGACAGACGCGACAGATACTATCATGACAACGTAGTGGGCTTTGGTATTGACGCTGTTTTAGGTCTTGAGTACTACATCCGCGACATTCCGTTCACGATCGGTGCTGATATCAAGCCTTACATCAACATACCGCATGGCCGTGGCTTCTGGGATTCTGCCCTGCACGTGCGTTACGTATTCTAACAGCTGAAAAGCTTTATAAAAAAAGAGCCCGCTACCTTCCGGTAGCGGGCTCTTTTTTGTTTGCTATACCTTAAAAAGCAATGTGCATCAGGGCATCTCCCTGATTAACAACCGGCATGTTATTCAAACCCACTATATAACCGGCAGCCGGCGCATTCAGGCGCACTTCCATTTCACCGTAGGGGTCCGTGATCGTACCGACTACCTGGCCTTTCCTGACGTAGCTACCTTCCTGCACCAGGCTACGGAACAAGCCTGCATTTTTGGCGCGCACCCAAATGTCCTTCATGCAAATGGTGGTTGGCTCTGTTGGAGCGGGGGCCGAGGCGCCCATACTTAAGTGGTGCATCAGGCGCAGCGTGCCTTCTATACCCATCGCTATACCTCGCTCGTCGAAGCGCAGCGACTCACCGGTTTCATACACCAGAATGTGCTTGCCCAATTTGGCGGCCTCCTTCCGAAGCGAGCCCTGGCGGTACGACGCGTTCAGCGTGAAAGGCGCAGCAAAGGCCTCGGCCAGTTGCTGATTTCTCGATTCGGCCAGCACGCAGCGTATCTGCGGGTAGTTGCCCCGGCTCGAGCCGCCTGTATGGAAATCCACGCCGTAATCGATGTAGGGCATCACCTCTTTCATAAAACGATGCGCCACACGGCTGGCCAGCGAGCCTTCTCTGTTCCCAGGGAAACTCCGGTTCACGTCCTTGCCGTCCGGCACGTCCCTCGAAAAGTTCAGGAAGCCGTAGATGTTTAAAATAGGCACCGCAATGATGGTTCCCTTGAGCGGGTACAGCATCTTTTTCGTGATCATGCGGCGGATGATCTCCGTGCCGTTCACCTCGTCGCCGTGCATACCTGCCATTAGCAAGAGCACCGGCCCGTCGTGCACCGAGCGGAACACATAAACAGGTATGTCGATGACAGTGCCGCTGGGCAACTTGGAGATAACGAGCCGGGTGAGCACTTTTTCTCCACGGTCTATGCTGACACCGTTGATTTTAATGGTTTCGGGCATGCTATTCTTTCACTCTCTTAGCGGCCTTCTTCTGCACGAGCCCCTCCACGTATTCCACTATTTTAATGGCGATGTCTTTGTTGGTCGCCTTCTCTATACCTTGCAAACCCGGCGATGAGTTCACCTCCAGGATCAGCGGTCCGCGCTTGGACTGCAGCATGTCCACACCGGCTATACCCAGGCCAAGCGACTTGGCGGCCAGCAAAGCGGCGGCCTTCTCCTGCCGGGTGAGTTTGACGAGGGTGGCGTTGCCACCGCGGTGCAGGTTAGAGCGGAACTCACCCTCCTTGCCCTGGCGCTTCATGGCTCCCACTACTTCGCCGTTCACCACAAAAGCGCGGATGTCGGCACCTGCCGCCTCAGCGATGAATTCCTGCACAATGATACGGGCCTTCAGGTTATGAAATGCCTCAATCACCGATTCAGCCGCCTTTTTGGTTTCGGCCAGTACCACACCCAGGCCCTGTGTACCTTCCAGCAGTTTGATCACCAGCGGGGCGCCGCCTACTTCCTTCACCAGCATGGAGGTTTCCTTGGAATAGTTCGTGAAGGCAGTCTTCGGCATGCCCAGTCCTGCCCGGGAGAGGATCTGGCTGCTGCGCAGTTTGTCG
Organism: Pontibacter coccineus; assembly: GCF_030546575.1. Classification (GTDB taxonomy): domain Bacteria; phylum Bacteroidota; class Bacteroidia; order Cytophagales; family Hymenobacteraceae; genus Pontibacter; species Pontibacter coccineus. Next base: position 28,839 of record NZ_JAUOTN010000003.1, on the reverse strand, counting down.
CGGGAGCGCACGATGCTCTGGGAGTCTACGGCGCTCTTCACTTTCATCATCTCGAACTGACGCACCACGGCCGTACCGTAAAAGGTAACCGATGCCCCGATGCGCGGGATGATGGCGTCGATATCGGTTAAGCGTTCTCCCTTGTAGAGGATGTGCGGGTCGCCCTGCTCAATCACAAGGTCGCAGCGCAGGTGGTCGAGCACCACGGCTTCGTGGCCTCGCTGCTGGGCAGCTTCCACCAGGCGGCGGGTAGAGTACAACTTAGAGTTGCGAGAGAGAATCGCTATTTTCATAAAGACTATTTATTCTTCTTTTGTTTTTTGTTGAATTTGAGTGATACGTTTTTACGGGAAACGTCGACTATAAACCGGCCCTTCAGCAATTTGCGACCAATCAGCACCGGGTATTTCATATCGCTGCGGTCCGAAAGCGAGAACTCCGCCTCGATCAGCTCGTCGAACACCTTGATACGTGTTTTGATGACGTAGCGCTCCTGCACATCACCAAACGAGTTACGGATATCGCGCAAACTATAGTCAGCAAAAGTCAGTTTTTTGTGATTGTACTGCGGGTGCGATGGGTCTAATAAGTCCAGACTGATCACTTTAGTTCCGTCGGCGAGGGTTTCCTCATGAATATCCGAACAGTGTATGGCGGAGGTATAGGCGCCGGTGTCAATTTTGGCTTCTATCTCGTCGATATCCAGTTCGGGAAAGGCCACCATCTCGCGCCTGCCGATGATCTTCTTCTCTGGTTTGGGCTTTTTTAGGTTCTCCTCTTTCATCAGGGGCCAATTTAAGCATTCTGCTTTACGTACGACGAATGTGGATCAGGATTTTCAGGATTTAAGGATTTTCGGGATTGAAGAAGTTGGAGGAAAGCATAAACGCTCGCAGCGTCTTCCAGACCTGCGAGCGTCTGGTGGGTTATTTAAGTATGGATTGTCTGAATCAGGATTTGCAGGATTAAGTGATTTTCAGGATTCCCGTACACGATTAACATCTCTTGCCTCCAAGGGGGCTTTTTGTCTATTGTTAATCTGCAGTTATAGGCGCTGCAGTTTCCGTTGCAAAACCGGGTCAAACCACCCCCGCCCCTCCTTTCCCTTTAAGAGGGCTCTACCCCCAGGCAGGGAATCTGTAGTTGACATTCAACAGGTATAGACACTATAGTTCCGGTTTCCCGTGCACGATTATCATCCCCCCTGCCCCCTTCGAAGAGGGACTTTTCCGCCGCTGCCATTTCAAAGGTATAAGCTTTATGACACCTGTCACATACCACTGGCAGGTATAGCAAGAGTAGCTTGACCCGGAAGCTACAAAGCAGATAGCACTAGCCAGGTGCACCAGTGACGATTTTTTGTTTGAGCGGTCAGCGAGTTCAAAATCGTCTTGATTTTTTTGCTTACTGGGGGTAGGGGCCCTCGATTTTTTCATCAAGGAAAAAAGTGAGTGCCCGCCGCACAGGCGAAGCAATGAAACAAAGCATTTGCTATACCTAAAACTCCCGCTACACCAGTTACAAACTGACTGCATACAAACCACACTTACGCGTTGCTAAACCTGCGGGATAGACAGGATTTAGGACAGATACTAGCATATCAACCCTAGTCATTCGCCGGTGGCACAATCCCAACCTTCTTCTGGTGCAATAGCTCTGCAACCTCCTGCAGCAGATGCGAATGCCCGGCTTTCAGCACGACCAACTCCCCTTTGTGCAGGGCCTTTATGAACACACTCACCCGCTTGGGAGAGATAATCTGGTCGAACTCGCCGAGAAACATCGTAACCGGCACCTGCTTGTGGTTGAGGAGCCGTACAATCTCGCGGATGTCGAAGTTGAGTTCGCGGAATCCGATCCAGCTGCGGTATACCCGCAGGCGCTTCTCGGTGCTGTCCATCTGGAAACGGGCGAAGCGGATCAGGCTTTTGTGGATCATGTTATACCGGTTGAGCACGTTGAGCAACCGGAAGAAAGGCTCCGGCTTGAGTACGGTGCGCTTGAAGAGTTGCTGCAGCCAACCCGGGTAAGTAGCAATGTTGTACCAGAAACTGGTCTTGATGCCGTCCGGCGCAATCAGGAAAAGCTCGTCGATGCGCTCGGGGAAGCGTTCCACCAGCGTGAGCGCAAACTTGCCACCCATGCTAAAGCCCATCAGCGAGAAATGACCGATCTTTTCCTTTTTGAGAAACAAACCGATCAGCTCCTGCAAAAAATCCTTGTCGAGCGGCATGTTCTCTTTGTGCAGCGTGCTATGGGCGTGAAAGAACAGGTCGAAGGCGTAAATGGTATAGTCGCTTCCCAGCGCGTGCCCCATAGGCTCATAGTAAGCACCGCTCTGCCCATATCCGTGGAAGGCAAGCAGCGGCTGTGAGCCCTGTCCCAGCACCCTGTAGTGCAGTTTTGTACCGTTGTGTATAATGTAAGGCATTCTGAGTTGGAAATCTCTTCTTACTTATTCGGCATGCATACAAATAAGATACAAGAATGGCCAGAAATTTAAGGATAGTTTCGCCGCTGATTTATTTCGGCTACCACAGGTATAGCAACGGCAATTACAACTTCGACACGCCGCCTGAAACAATGAATTTCATCACGTCGCTGCTCGGCAAATCCAGGTATACGACATTTTGTGCGGGCACCACAAACAGCTCACCCGAAAAGTTGTAGGAGTGCGGGAAATACACGGCTACGCGGTCTTCCACGTTCAAAGAACTGAACGTATCCTGCGTCACAAAACCGAACTTCAGGTTATCTGAGTCTTCCGACATCTTCACCATCACGGGTTTGTTAAACTTCTGGTTGTCGCCCACGAAGGCATCGAACAGATCTTTGATGCTGGAATAGACGATGCCCACCAACGGCACTTTGTTAAACCAGCGCCCGGTGATCACAATGAAGGGCTTCACGAAGAAGGACGAGCTGATGAAACCGATCAAAGTAAGCAAAACGAACATCAGCATGATTCCCAGCCCAGGTATACCCAAGTCGAACAGGCTGTTCAGCCAATCGATGATGACCACCACGATCCAAACCGTGATGGTGAAAGGAGCCACAATCAGGAGTCCGTTCAGGAAATAACGTAAAATGCGTCTCATGCGGGTTTATACATAAAAAAATAGGCCTTGCCAATGCAAAGCCTAAATTAGCTAAAAAGCCACTATGTTGTAGTATAGTGTTATACCTATACTGTCTCAAGGTCAAATTTTTCGATGCTGTCGGCTACTTGTTGCATCAGCCACATCGGCGTGGAAGTGGCTCCGCATATACCTACGCTCGCTGCATTGGCAAACCAGTCTTTCTCCAGCTCTTCCTCGTTCTCCACGAAATAGCTGTTGGGGTTGTGCTGCTTACACACGCTATAGAGTGCCTTACCATTGGAGCTCTTTTTGCCGCTCACAAAGATGATCACATCATGCTCCATGGAGAACCTGGTCAGTTGCGGTTCGCGGTTCGACACCTGACGACAGATGCTGTCGTTGGCGTTGAAGGCGGTGCTGTCCTGGTTGGCCTGCTGGATGCGCTCTTCGATCAGCGACTTGATGTGGTAAAAGCCTTTGGTGCTTTTGGTGGTCTGACTGAAAAGGGTCACCGGACGTGAGAAGTCGATCTTGTCCAGATCCTCCTCCGTGGTCACGATAATGGCCTCGTCACCTGTCTGACCTGCCAGTCCGATCACCTCGGCGTGGCCTACCTGTCCGTAAATCACGATCTGGCCGCCCTTGGTTTTGTCCGCATCAAAAGCGTGCTTCACACGGTTCTGGAGCTTGAGCACCACCGGGCAGGAAGCGTCTATCAGTTCGATGTTGTTCTCCAGAGCTGTCTTGTAGGTTTCCGGCGGTTCGCCGTGCGCTCTGATCAACACTTTGGTATCGCGCAACTCTTTGAGCTGCTCCCGGTCAATGATGCGAAGTCCTTTTTTGTAGAGGCGCTTCACTTCCATGCTGTTGTGCACGATATCGCCCAGGCAATAGAGCTCTTCGCAGTTCTCCATTTCATCCTCCGCCATCTGAATGGCGAATTCCACACCGAAGCAATAACCGGAATTTTTGTCTATCGTTACGTTCATTTCTACTTTCCTCTATTCCTGTAAGGCATAGTCACCGTTGAAGATACGGGAAGTTACCTTATTAAGTACAAACTCTACCTGCTCATCGATGGTCATATGCGATGTATCGAGCAAAAAAGCATCGTCGGCACGGCGCAGCGGACTCTCGGCTCTGGTCGAGTCGATCAGGTCGCGCTTCTGCAGGTTCGCACGGATCTCGTCGAGGTTGATCAGCTGCTTTTTGGCCAGCAACTCATCCTGACGCCGGCGGGCGCGGGTATCCACGTCAGCCGTCATAAAGATTTTTACCTCAGCATCCGGAAACACAGCCGTACCAATGTCGCGACCGTCCATCACCACACCGCGTTTACGGCCCATCTTCTGCTGCTGGGCTACCATGGCGCGACGCACCTCCCTTACCACACTCACCTCGCTCACCTGATTAGAGATGTACATCTTGCGAATCTCGTCCTCCACGTTCAGCCCATTGAGGAATACTTCGTTTCTTTTGGCCTTTGGGTTGTAGTGAAACGTGATATCTATATTATCCAGGGCGTCGTTTACCTCTTTGGGGTTGGTGAGGCTGACATGATGCTCCAGAAAATAAAGCGTAACCGCCCGGTACATTGCCCCGGTATCGATGTAGGCGTAGCCCAGTTCGGCAGCCACCAGTTTGGCCGTTGTACTTTTACCGCACGAGGAGTAGCCATCTATGGCGATTACAATTTTTTTCATGGTAAGCTGTCAGGTGTTAGTTCGAGTCGCAAGGGCAGGGCACATTGCCGCGCTTGCTCTTTTTCATGAAGGAGGCCGTCTTTTTTTGCTGAGGAGTCTTGGTAGTGCAGCTTGCCAGAGGGCCGGCTGCCAGAAACCCCGCTAAAAGTATGTATGAAATTATCTTTCTCAAAACGACGAATTTTAACGCAAATATAAGGTAATTTACGGGTTCAATCCCCATCAGTGGGCATTTTATATCAACAAGACAGTCCTATCCATGCATAGCTCCTATACCGTAAGCGGACGCATCATAAACCTGCACCAGCAAGCCATTTTTGAGGGAACGGTCCATGTGTCAAACGGCCGCATTTCTAAAATAGTTCGTGAGGCCACCTCCTCTTCCAGTTATATTTTGCCGGGCTTTGTGGATGCGCACGTGCACGTGGAAAGCTCCATGCTGGTGCCCTCCGAATTTGCCCGGCTGGCAGTGCCGCATGGTACGGTGGCCACCGTGTCGGACCCGCACGAGATTGGCAATGTACTGGGTATAGCCGGCGTGGAGTACATGATCGAGAACGGGAAAAAGGTGCCGTTTAAGTTCTTTTTCGGGGCTCCCTCCTGCGTGCCCGCCACGCCTTTCGAGACAGCAGGCGCCGAGATTACGGCCGCCGACATCGAAACCCTGTTCCAGCGCGACGAGATCAAGTACCTGGCCGAGATGATGAACTGGCCCGGCGTGCTGCACCGCGACCCGGCGGTGATGGAGAAAATAGAGCTGGCCAAAAAGTATGGCAAAGCCGTGGACGGACACGCACCCGGCCTGCGTGGCGAACAGGCTGCCCTTTACGCCTCGGCCGGCATCACCACCGACCACGAGTGTTTCACGGCCGAAGAGGCACTTGACAAACTGGCCGTCGGTATGAAGATCCTGATCCGCGAGGGCAGTGCCGCCAAGAACTTCGAAGCGCTTATACCTTTGCTCGCTAGTCACCCGGACCAAATCATGTTCTGCTCCGACGACAAGCACCCCGACAACCTGGTGGAAGGCCACCTGAACCTACTCGTGAAACGGGCGCTCGCCAAAGGCCACGACTTGTTCCATGTGCTGCGCGCCGCCAGCCTTAATCCAGTGGAGCATTACAAGCTGGAAGTGGGCCTGCTTCGTGAAGGTGACCCGGCTGACTTTATCGTGGTGAACAACCTGGAAGACTTTGCTGTGGAAGCAACCTACATCAACGGGGAACTGGTGGCGGAGCACGGCAAGTCGAATATTACTTTTACGCCAAGCGAAGAGATCAACAACTTCAACACCGAACCCAAAACGCCAGCGCAGTTCGGGTTACCAGCCGACAAAGCCAGCAAGATCCGCGTGATCGAGGCATTTGACGGCCAGCTGATCACGCAGCAGGTCTGGGCCGAGCCGAAAACCGAGGATGGGTATATCGTTTCCGATGTGGCGCAGGATGTGCTCAAGATAACCGTGGTGAACCGGTATGCGAATGCCGAGCCGGCGGTGGCTTTCATCAGGAACGTAGGTATACAGCGCGGTGCCATCGCTTCCTCCGTAGGCCACGACTCGCACAACATCATCGCTGTGGGGGTAGACGATGAGAGCATTGCCCGTGCCGTCAACCTGATCATCAGTGCCAAGGGTGGCGTAGCGGCCGTGGATGGTGACAACGAGCAACTGTTGCCGCTTCCGGTAGCGGGTATTATGTCGGCGGCCGATGGGTATGAAGTGGCCCGCGCCTACTCAGCCATCGACCGCATGAGCAAGGAAATGGGCAGCCAACTGGCCTCCCCTTTCATGACGCTCTCGTTTATGGCCCTGCTCGTTATACCTTCGCTCAAGCTCAGCGACAAAGGATTGTTTAACGGTGATGACTTTAAATTCGTACCTGTAGCTGAATAGTGTACCTTGCACAAAAAGGTATAATACCACGGCCCTGCGAGGCTTAGCAAATGGAGGAATTCATCATTTTTGTTGTGGGTGCACTCGTGAGCGGGTTTGGCACCATCATCGGTTTCGGGGGAGGCGTGTTCATGGTGCCGATCCTGATCATCTTCTTCGGATACAACATCGAGATCGCCATCGGTGCGACCATGTCGGCGTTGGTGCCGGCCTCCATCATTGCCTCAGTTTTCAACCTCCGCGACCGCAGCATCGACTACCTGGTTGGTTCCCTGATTCAGTTTCCGGCGGTGGCTGGCACAGTGCTGGGGGCTTTTATGGTGGCTTTCCTGCCGGTCTCCGAGCTGCAGGTTATCTTCGCGCTTTTTGTGCTGACGGTGGGCTTTTTTATGGTAAAGCCCCAGGAGAAAGATAAGATCCAGCGGCATTCCGGTATGATGTATCGCATTCGGCGGGTGCCTACCTCCTTTATCCGGAAAAACAGGGCCAAGCACACTGCCTACCGCCTGAACGGGGGCCTGGTATCGGTCTTTGGTTTTGCTTCGGGCATTATTGCAGGCCTGTTCGGGATCGGCGGGGGCTTCCTGCAGACCCCTATGATGATCAAGCTGTTCCGCATACCGCCCCAGATCGCCACTTCCACCTCCCTTTTCATTTTGGTGATTACGAGCTTCACCGGGTTTATCAGCCATTACCTGCTCGGCAACGTGATCTGGACCCGCAGCCTACCGCTAATGGCCGCCTTTGCCATTGGGGCTGTTGGTGGCAACATGCTGAAGAAAAGACAGGGCAAAATGCAGGGCCTCGAAAAGCTGATCGGGATTGGTTTACTGCTAGCCGGCGCGGGCGTGATCATCAACCTGCTGATCAAATCCAATTTCGGCTTCTCGTTCTAGGTATAGCGCATCAACTCAGGTATAGGACATCCTACCTAATCGGATGCTTATACTTTAGGCTTGCAACCCGGCGGGCGTATACCTGGCTTCAAACAGGGTAAAACGAAACGAGCCGATGTGCTGCTCATGATGAAGTCAGCGCATCGGCTCGTCTTTATACCTACCATCTTTTAGGCCTCCTGGTTGGCGGAGCTAAAATGCTTGTTGATCAGGTTTTTAACTTTCTCTGCTGTAAGCGGCTTGGTGAGGTACTCTGCCGAATACTTCTGGGCGGCGTCCGTATCCTGTGGGTGCGTAGAGGTAGTGAGTACGGCCAGTACGATATTTTTACGGAACTCCGGGTTCAGCCGCTCGTACAGGTCCAGCATTTCGAACCCATCCATCACCGGCATGCTGATATCCAGGAAAATCAGCTCTGGCTGAAAGTAGTTCCCATCGGTCTGCTCGTAGTTGTTGTTACTCACATTGTACAGGTAATCGAATGCCTGTTTGCCGTTCACAAACGTGCGTATATTGTCTGTCACCTGCATCCGCTCAAGCAGACGCTGGTTCAGGAAATTTGTGGTGTCGTCGTCGTCAATTAGAAGAACGCCTGATATCTTTTTCATAGCTAAACTATCCCCGGCCTGTATTTACGCAAGCCGTATATTTCAAGCTAACGTTTCTGAATTTTGTTGTCCTGCATTTAACCCTAGGTATTTGCCGCATCACAAGGTACATAAGTTGGATGCTTCAAACAAATTATAGACCTCGAATTTAGTTACCTAAGTTTGATTAATCGATGTAGCCCTGTGCGCGCATCCACTCGTCGTTGTAGATTTTGCCCAAGTAACGGGTACCATGGTCTGGCAGCAACACAACGATCACATCATCTTCGGTCAGATTGTTTTCGCGGGCGTATTCCAGCGCGCCATGTACGGCCGTGCCACAAGACCAGCCTACGAACAGCCCTTCCTCTTTGGCCAGTCTGCGCGTCATCACGGCACCGTCCTTATCTGTTACCTTCAAGAAGGTGTCGATCACGTCGAAATCCACATTCTTGGGCAGGATGTCCTCGCCTATACCTTCGGTGGCGTAGGAGTAGATCTCGTTCTCGTCGAAAATACCGGTTTCCTTGTATTTCTTGAACACAGAGCCATAGGTGTCTATACCTACCGTTATTACTTCCGGCTTCTGCTCCTTCAAATAGCGGGAGATACCGGTTACTGTACCACCTGTGCCAACACCCGTGATAAAGTGGGTTATCTTCCCTTCCGTCTGCTCCCAGATCTCGGGGCCGGTAGATTCGTAATGCGCCGCCCAGTTCGACATGTTGTCATATTGGTTCGGATAGAACGAATTCGGGATTTCTTCATTCAGGCGCTTGGCCACCGAATAGTACGAATCCGGATGGTCAGGTGCCACGTTGGTAGGGCAAACACGCACCTCGGCGCCAACAGCGCGCAGGATGTCCATTTTCTCCTTGCTCTGCTTGTCGGCCAGCGTGAAGATGCACTTATAGCCTTTGGCGATGGCGACCAGGGCCAGTCCCATACCGGTGTTGCCGGAAGTGCCCTCGATGATTGTGCCACCCGGCTTCAGGATACCGGCTTTCTCGGCATCTTCGATCATTCTGATCGCCATGCGGTCCTTCACCGAGTTGCCCGGGTTCATGTACTCCACTTTGGCCAGAATGGTCGCTTTAGTGCCTTTGGTTACGTTGTTGAGCTTTACTAGGGGTGTGTTACCGATCGCCTCGGTTATATGATTCAGGTATTTCATCTGAGTGCTTTTTTTGAGATACGGGTGCAAAGGTACGTAATAAAAATTATACTTAACAGGTATAGCCCCCTGCCTCCCGTATAACAGAAGGCGTACCCGTTCCCGTTCCGCCAGGCTGTTTTAACGCCTATATTAGCTTTAACTATTTTTTGGAAGCGCCACAAAAAAGGCTATTTTTGCACTACCTTATTTTAGACCATCATTCATCAACTTAATAAGATACACATGAGTGTTTTAGTAAATAAAAATTCGAAAGTGATCGTACAGGGTTTCACGGGCTCTGAAGGTTCTTTCCACGCCTCTCAGATGATCGAGTACGGCACCAACGTAGTGGGTGGTGTTACGCCAGGCAAAGGTGGCAACAATCACCTGGACCTGCCGGTTTTCAATACAGTGGAAGACGCTGTGAAGAAGACAGGAGCCGATGTTTCTATCATTTTCGTGCCACCGGCTTTCGCTGCCGACGCGATCATGGAAGCTGCTGATGCGGGCATCAAAGTGATCGTTGCGATCACAGAAGGCATTCCTGTGAAGGACATGGTGACGGCTAAAAACTACCTGAAAGGCAAAGACGTTACCCTGATCGGCCCTAACTGCCCGGGTGTGATCACGCCAGGCGAAGCGAAAGTAGGCATCATGCCAGGTTTCGTGTTCAAGCCAGGTCGTATCGGTATCGTGTCTAAGTCAGGTACCTTGACCTACGAAGCTGCTGACCAGATCGTAAAAGCTGGCCTGGGTATCTCTACAGCGATCGGCATTGGTGGTGACCCGATCATCGGAACACCTACGAAAGACGCGGTACAGCTGCTGATGGAAGACCCTGAGACGGATGCGATCGTGATGATTGGTGAGATTGGTGGTAACTACGAAGCCATGGCTGCCCAGTACATCAGCGAGACAGGCAACAAGAAGCCAGTGGTTGGTTTCATCGCCGGCCAGACAGCTCCTGCCGGTCGTCGTATGGGCCACGCCGGTGCGATCGTGGGTGGTGCTGACGATACAGCTGCCGCTAAAATGAAGATCATGCGCGAGAATGGCATCCACGTGGTGGACTCTCCTGCTGAGATCGGCGCTACGATGGTAGAGGTGCTGACCAAAGCCGGCATGATCAACGCTTAATTTGATTTTTTATACCTACATTAAGGTATAAGTTATAAAAACGGGCTGCTTCCCTTAGAAGCAGCCCGTTTTGTTTTCGGGATTGCCTTCAGCATGGCCTCGTGGTGTCTTTGAGACACGCGACCGTCTTGGTGGCTAAGCAACAGTAATTACCAGATACTCGCAGGACCTTCGGACGCTGCGTGGTCTTTTCATAAACCTACTCCCTCCCCACAATCTGATCCATCACCCAAGAAGTACGCGCAGCTGAAACGCCGGTGCCGGGGCATTTGCCTTTTCCGGTTAGCTCCTCTACAATAGTTTGGATAAAAGGCTGCTGCACATGGGCTGGCGGGGGAAGCAAAAGCTCCTCTGTGCCTGCTGCGGTTTCTAACACGATAGGTTTTCTGGCAAAAGTCGGGAAGGTGATGCGGCCTGCGCTGCCAACAATCTCTATACTATCCTCCTGTTGCTGTTCGGCTACGCTGAAGCACCACACGCCACTGCCCAACACGCCGCTCTCGAATCTGAACTGCGCCGTTACCAGATCTTCCGTCTTATACAACCTAGCCTGGTTAGTTACTTGTCCGGACGCAGAGATAATTGGCCCAAATATAAAATCAAGTATGTCGAGCTGGTGGGGAGCCAGGTCGTGGAACAGGCCGTCACCGGAAATCTCAGGTTGCACGCGCCATGGCAAGTTATCTGTATACAGCTGTGGCTGCAGCGGCTGGTACAATTTGATAGTTACAAAGCGTATATCTCCAATTAGCTTTTGCTCCAGTAGCTCCTTTACTTTCTTAAAAGCAGGCTGGCTCCTGCGGTAGTAAGCTACAAATAACGGCACATTTGCTTGTTCACAGGCGACAATCATCTCTTGGCACTGCGCATTGTTCAGGGCCATCGGTTTCTCCACATACACCGGCTTGCCGGCAGCGGCTACCTGCAAAGTATAAGCAGCATGCGAGCCCGGGGGTGTGGCGATGTACACGGCATCTACTTCGGGGTCGTGGATTAGGGCTTCGGCATTATCATACCACCTGGATACGCCGTGGCGCTCCGCGTAATCCTTTGCCTTGGCTCCATCGCGGCGCATCACGGCCACCAGCTCAGAGTTCTCTATTTTACTGAAGGCCGGACCGCTCTTTACTTCGGTTACGTTTCCGCAGCCAATTATTCCCCACCGTACTTTCTGCATAGTTCTATGTTTATATAAGCTCCAGACACTCGAAGGAGCTGCGCGCACTGCGAGGTCTTTTTTACCTTTCTACTTTTTTACTTTATTGCCACCACCTTCGCCTTATCGCGGTTTTTTATACTTTCTGGAATGCAGTTGATGATCTCTTGCTGTAACGCCTCGATCAGCTTTTTCTTCAAAAAACTGCGGTGCACCACCAGGCTCACCTCCCGCAGTGGCTGGGGCTCTTGGAAGGTATGGACGAGCGACTGCTTTTCCTTGGGTATGTCCAGCACCGATAGCTCAGGCAGTAGCGTGAGTCCGCGCTGGGTTTCCACGATGCGCTTTAGTGTTTCAAGGGAACCACTCTTGTAGTCGAAGTGTCCGGATGGTGTTGTGCTACCCCCTCCCCTGTTGCAGATGTTGAGCACCTGGCTCCGGAAACAGTGCCCCTCGTTGAGTACCCACAGCTCGTCCAGGTCGAGCTGCTCCGGGCTGATGGCCCTGCTGCTGGCCAAGGGATGTGCCGGGTTGATATAGGCTACAAAAGCTTCATAAAACAGCGGCAGTTCCTTGATCGATTTGTCTTCGAGGGGCGTCACCAGCAAGCCCACGTCCAGTAGCTCGTAGTTCAGCTTCTGCACGATTTCTTCGGTCAGCAACTCCTGCACCACCAGCCGCACATCCGGATACTTCTCCATGAAGCTGGTCACGAACAGCGGAATCAGGTAAGGCGCCAAGGTAGGTATAATGCCCACGCGCAATTCACCGCTTAGCTCCTGCTTCTGGCTCTGCACGATCTCTTTTATCTTTTTCGACTCGGCCACCACCAAGCGGGCCTGTGCAATCACTTCTTTGCCAATCTCGGTGGGCCGCACAGGCACACGGCTTCGGTCGAACAACTGCACCCCGAGCTCCTCTTCCAGCTTCTGCAGCTGCATGCTCAAAGTGGGCTGCGTTACAAAGCAATGGTCTGCAGCCGTGGCGAAATGGCGGTGCGTGTCTACTGCCAACAAATATTCTAATTGTACCAGTGTCATGGTATTAAACGTATAGTGGTAATATGACGGACCTCCATAATGGGGTCCGCCCTTATCTGCAACTTATCTCCTCATTACAGCGAATCGCCCCGCAAGTTATAGGATACACCTATATAAACATAAGCATAATCGATTTGATTGATAACTTTATTAGCAGTATATTTGTATATACAAACAACGAACATAAAACACTGGAAAGACTATGAATAAGCTAACGAATATTGGATTGGAGAAACAAGACTCCGTAGAGATTGCCGACAAGCTGAACGAGCTGCTGGCCAACTATCACATTTATTACCAGAACCTGCGCGGTTTCCATTGGAACATCAAAGGTATACACTTCTTTCAGCTGCATGCCAAGTACGAGGAGCTCTACAACAGCGCCCTTGCCCGCATCGATGCGTTGGCTGAGCGTATCCTGACCATCGGCCAGAAGCCGCTGCATACCTTCTCAGAATACCTGCGCGTGTCCAGCATACAGGAAGCGTCGAGCCTGAGCGGCGACCGCGAAACGGTAGAGGCTACACACCAGAACCTGTCCGTGATTGTAAGCCTGGAGCGCGATATTCTGGCATTGGCTGCAGAGCGCGATGACGAAGGTACGGTAGCCCTGGTAAGTGAGGACATCAACGAAAATGAAAAGACGCTTTGGATGCTGAAGGCATTCCTGAGCTAAGAATAGTGAGAGTGACGATTGGTTTAGTTTAATGCAAAAGCCGCCTGCTACAATTGTAACAGGCGGCTTTTTGTATTTACAGGTATAGGGCCTATACCTTACTTGGCGTAACTAATGGCGCGCATTTCGCGGATCACCGTGATCTTAATCTGGCCAGGGTACTGCATTTCCTTCTCGATCTTCTGAGAGATGTCAAAAGAAAGCTGCGCGGCCTTCTCGTCGCTCACGTTGTCAGCGTCTACCATGATGCGGAGCTCACGGCCGGCCTGAATGGCGTAGCACTGGTTCACGCCGTCAAACGATACAGCAGCTGCTTCCAGATCCTTCAGGCGCTTGATGTAAGACTCCATGATCTCGCGGCGGGCGCCCGGTCTTGAACCGGAAATAGCATCGCAAGCCTGAATCAATGGAGAAATCATCGCCGTCATTTCGATCTCGTCGTGGTGAGCGCCGATGGCGTTGCAGATATCTGGATGCTCCTTGTATTTCTTGGCCAGCTCCATACCGATGATCGCGTGTGGCAATTCCGGCTCGTCTGGAGTTACTTTACCGATGTCGTGCAACAGACCGGCGCGTTTGGCGTGCTTCACGTTCAGGCCCAGCTCGGCGGCCATAGTGGCGCACAGGTTGGCTACTTCGCGTGAGTGCTGCAGCAGGTTCTGTCCGTAAGACGAGCGGAAGCGCATGCGGCCCACCATTTTGATCAATTCGGGGTGCAGACCGTGTATACCTAAATCGATGGCCGTACGCTCACCGATTTCCACGATCTCCTCTTCGATGTTTTTGCGGGTTTTGCCCACCACTTCCTCGATGCGGGCAGGGTGAATGCGGCCGTCGGCCACCAGGCGGTGCAGCGACAGACGCGCGATTTCGCGGCGAACCGGGTCGAAACCAGAGATGATGATCGCCTCCGGCGTATCATCCACGATGATCTCCACACCGGTAGCGGCTTCGAGGGCGCGGATGTTGCGGCCTTCACGACCGATGATCTTGCCTTTGATGTCGTCGCTTTCGATGTTGAAAACAGACACACAGTTTTCGATGGCGTGCTCCGCAGCAGTGCGCTGGATGGTCTCCACCACGATTTTCTTGGCCTCTTTGGTAGCGGTGAGTTTGGCTTGCGCCACGATGTCTTTCACGTAGGAAGAAGCATGTGAATTGGCTTCGCTCTTGAGGGCTTCCACCATCTGCTCACGAGCTTCAGAAGCGGTCAATCCGGCAATTTTCTCGAGCCGTGCCACTACTTCGCTGTGCTGCTGCTCTACCTCCTCCTTGCGTCTCTTCAGGAGCTCGTGCTGGTGGTCGAGGGCTTCTTTCTCCTTGTCGAGTTCGGTTTCGCGGCGCTTGGTCTGCTCCATTTGCTTGGCCACGTGCTGCTCGCGCTGCTTTACCTTGTTCTCGTTCTGGATGATGATGTTCTTCTTCTTGTTCGACTCTTCTTCGAACTCAGACTTCAGCTTCAGGAATTTCTCCTTGGCCTCCAGCATGCGGTCTTTCTTGATGCTCTCGGCGTTGATCTCCGCTTCGCGGATGATGGATTTGGCCTTCTGGCGGGCGGCTTCTTCCTGCTGCTTGTATACCTTTAGCAGCAGTACGCGCCCAATGTACACGCCGACTCCGAGCGCGACAATGGCGGTGATTAGAATGATTAAAATATCGGACATACTATACGCTTTTATGGTTTATAAAAACTATAGCAGTACCTGCAGCAGGACAGTGAAGTGGTTTTCAAACCACACCGTAGTTAAAGAGGCCGCTTGGGAAGCCGCCTCGGAATACGTTTACTTATTTGTTGATAAGAGCTCGTCCAGCACGCTTAGTTGCGCGCCCACTTTGTCCAGGTGGTTGTTTTTGTCATCCTCGAGCTTCAGCTTGTCTACCATGGTCTCAAAAGCGACCATCGCCAGCAAGTCCTGCTTGTCCTGTATGCCAAACTGGTCTTTGAAGAAGCGCAAACGCTCGTTCAAAAGTTTACCTACCACCCGAAGCCTTTCTTCTTCTTCTTCCTTCACCCGCATCGGATACTCGCGTTCTGCGATGCGAATCTTAATAGCTAATTCACCCATCCGTTGCGTTTTTTAGGTATAGGCTACCGCGTCTCGTTGCTTTTTAACAATGGCCTGCCGTATGTCCGGCTCCAGCTCACTGCCTCCCGCTAGTCACGCAAGTAGGCGATACACTTATCAATTTCCCTTATATATTCGTTTAACTTCAGCTTTAACTCTGTCGAATTTGCAGTGTTTCCTGCTATCGCATCTACAATCTTAACAATATTCTCTTGATTTTGAAAATTTTTTATTTGCTGATCCCGCTCTTGCAGCTGCGACTCCAGCATTTTAATTTCCTCCTGAGCGGCGACAAGCTTCTGTTGCGCCTCGGCATGCCGGTTTAGGAGCTGGCGTACCTTGCTCTCAATCGACTGAAGCTGTTGCAGTTGTTTTTCCTTTGGCATAACTATTTGCGGATAATGGCTCCCAGCTGTTTTTCAAATTGCTGCATCAGGCGGTTCATCACGCCATCGATCACTTTGTCGGTCAAAGTTTGCTGGCGGTCCAGCAACGTGAAGCTCAGGGCATAGGCTTTCTTGCCTGCTTCGATCTTGTCGCCTTCGTACACGTCGAACACGTTCACGCCTTGCAGGAGCTTGCGCTCGGTGCGCAGGGCCACTTGCTTCAGCTGCTCAAAGGTCAGGCTCTTGTCAACCACCAGCGATAGGTCACGGCGTACTTCCGGGAACTTCGGAAGCTCCTCGGCCACCAGTTTGTCTTTATACTTCTTGGTCAGGTAGTCCCAGTTGAGTTCGGCATACCATACCTGCTCTTTCACGTCCATGGCTTTGGTCACGGCGACGTCCAGCAAGCCTATCTGCGCGATCACGGCGCCGTTCTTCACATAGGTGATACCCTGGCGCATGTAGCGGCTTTGCTCAATGGCTTGCACTTCGTAGTCGGCGGCGTTGAGTTTCTGCAGCACATTCTGCACCACACTGGCCAGGTCGTGGAAAGCCACTTTCTGGGCAGGCTGCTTCCAACTCTCGGCTGTGGTGTTGCCCACCATGTAGAGGGCCAGTTTGCGGGTTTCCTTGAAGCCGTCTTCCAGTTGCTCGTATACCTTACCCAGCTCGTATACCTTGAGGTCGCGCTGGCGGCGGTTGATGTTGTAGCGCAGCACTTCCAAACCGGAAAACACCATGCTCTTACGCAGCACGTCGAGGTCTTCGCTGTTGTAGTTGAGCACCTTCACGAGTCCTGCCGTCTCCTCTTCCCCGCCAGCGGCGTAGTAGTTGGAGTTGGTAATGGAGTTGGTGATGATCTCGTGGAAGCCGTTGGCGGAGATATAGTCCAGTATCGTTTTGTTGATATCCTCCGGATAAGGTTTCGGGAAGCTGGCCATGTAAGTAGTCGCCATGTGCTCGCTCACCTCAATGTTGTTGAAACCGTAAATGCGCAGGACCTCCTCCACCAAATCGGCTTCACGGGTTACGTCCACCTTAAACGGCGGTACCGACACGTGTAGCTTCTCTTCTGTTTCACCAGTGATCTCTATACCTAAGTCTGTCAGGATTTCCTTCATACGCTCGGCGCCAATGTGCTGACCGATTAAGGTATGGGCGCGTTTGATATCCAGTGTGAGTTCCAGGTTTTGAATCGGCTGCGGGTATACGTCCACGATGTCAGAGCTGATCTCGCCGCCGGCCACTTCCTGCACCAGCAGGGCAGCACGCTTCAGGGCGGTAGTCACCATATTCGGGTCGGTGCCGCGCTCGAAGCGGAACGAGGCGTCGGTTTTGAGGTTGTGCGCCATGCCTGTACGACGCACGTAGTCAGGCGAGAAGTAAGCGCTTTCGATGAAAATGCTCGTCGTCACCTCGCTCACACCCGACTCTTTGCCACCGAATACTCCGCCAATCGCCATGGGCTCCTCGGCGTTGCAGATCATCAGGTCGTTGGCTTTGAGTTTGCGCTCCACCCCGTCCAGCGTCACGAATTTGCTATCGGCTTCGGCTGTTTTCACCACGATCTTATCGCCTTTGATTTTATCAGCATCAAAAGCGTGCAGTGGCTGACCGAGCTCGTGCAGCACGTAGTTGGTCACGTCCACGATGTTGTTGATAGGGGCCAGGTCGATGGCCCGCAGGCGTTTCTGCAGCCACTCGGGTGAAGGACCCACTTTCACGCCGCTCACCGTAACACCGGCATAGCGTGGACAGGCTTCTATATTCTCAATCTCCACCTCGATCGGGCGGGAATTGTTGCTTACTGTGAAATCTTCTACCGAAGGCAAGGTATAGGGCACGCGCAACAGGGCTTTCAGGTCGCGGGCCACGCCCAGGTGCGACGCGGCATCGGCGCGGTTTGGCGTCAGGCCGATCTCAAACACTTTGTCAGAGCCAAGACCGAAGTACTCTGCGGCAGGCGTACCGTTTGGCAGGTCGGTGTCGAGCACCATGATGCCGGCATGCGAAGTACCCACGCCAATTTCGTCTTCGGCGCAGATCATGCCCTCTGAAGCGGCACCGCGAATCTTTGACTTCTTGATTTTGAAAGGCTCACCACCTGTCGGGTAGAGCGTGCTGTTAACAGTCGCCACTACCACCTTCTGCCCGGCCGCCACGTTTGGCGCACCGCACACAATGTGGCTTGGCTCGCCGGTACCAATATCCACCGTGGTTACGCTCAGGCGGTCGGCGTCGGGGTGGCGCTCACAGGTCAGTACCTCGCCTATCACAATGCCCTCCAGGCCTCCTTTTACCTGGTCGAAGTTGTGGATTGCCTCCACCTCCAGGCCTGCGCCCGTCAGCAAGGCACCCGTTTCTTCAGCGGTATTCTCTATATGAATGAGTTGTTTCAGCCAGTCGAATGAAATCAGCATGGTTTATTTCTGTTGTTCTGTAAGGTATAGCCTCGTTTTTAGAAGCTAATTCCCAAAATTAAGGATTTTTCTTTCGTATCACGTAGATCGTATCAAGTATCACGACACACGTCGTACGATTTTTTTTAACTTGACAAAGGACATTTCGACAATGGACAAAAGACCTCTGGGAAGACCGCTTTTTCGGATTTGCAGTCTGACTTTCTAATTTACTGTCCAAACTGCTGTTCCGGATTTGCAATCCGAAACTACTTACTATGCGGATTTGCAATCCGCTGCCTGCCAATAGCAAAGCCTTTGCAAAGCGGATTGCAAATCCGCTGGTCATAAACTATCGGATTGCAAATCCGAAAGAGCGCTGTATGTGCTCCTACGCCTTTTGTCCTTTGTCAAATGGTCCTTTGTCAGGTCATCTTTAAGGAATCGTGCTACCTGATACGCTAAAGCCCCCTACTCCACCACCGGATGCACTTTGTCGTAATTTTTCTCACCGGCCTCCACGGCAACGGTCAGGCGGTTTTCCTTAGGCGGCACGGGGCATACGTAATCGGGGTTGTAGGCGCAGAAAGGACTATAGGCGCGGTTAAAGTCGAGGGTGGCTGTTTTGGCGCCTTCCTTGAAAGGCACATCCAGGTAGCGGCCGCCGCCATAGGTGTCGAAGCCGTTGGTTTTATCCGTGAAAGGCACAAACAGCTTTTCCTCTTCCTCTTTCACCTTTTTGTAGAGCGTCAGGCGCTGCGGCTCCCCGTTTAGCTCGAAATTAGCCAAAGAATAGCGGAGGTAAGCCTCCGTGCTGCCGTTGGTCATCGGCATATGCACCGTGTCTTTCGGCTCAATATCCTCCAGTTTTACCTTTACACGATAGTTCAGATTAGGCTCGTAATAAACCAGGTTGGTGAACATCCTGCGGTCGGCCTCCTCAAAAGGACTGTTGGTGCGGCTGCGAAACGACAGATCTTTTTCCTCGCGCTCTTTTTTCAGCGGAATCAGGTAATTGTCGTCGCTTAAAAAAGACTCGCGCACAAAGTAGAAGAGCACCAGCGCAATGCCAGCCGATATGATGAATTTGATGGGTCGTTGCATGAGATCGGGTAATTTTGCTGCAATTTCGGAAAAATTTCGTCAAAGTGCCTGCACCACGGTCTTTTCGGCGGGCTGTGGCAGGTAATGCCTGGCCAGCCTTTCGAAAGCAGCTACCTGTTCCCGCTGCCACGCTTCATCGCGATTGAGCTCGCGAGCCATTAGGGCGGCTACTGCAGGCGCCATAGCCAGTGCAGCGCGGGCATCGAGGAACAGCACCCGCAACCGACGTGCCAGCACATCTTCCACGGTCCGGGCCATTTCGTGGCGCACCGCCCATACTACCTGAGCCAGGGTATAGCTAAAGTCAGGGTGCAGCTTTTGGGCCAACTCTGGTTCAGTCTGCATCAGCGCCTGCAAAGCCGCAGCGTCGCTGCCGTAGCGGGCGAGTTCACCCGGGCCATCTGCCGCAGGTATAGACGAGGCAGGTATAGCACCATGAATGGGCAGCTTTTCTGTAAGGCAAGGTATAGCAGGCAAGCCCGCCACCCGGATAGCTGCGTTTACGGTATCCTCAGCCATTTGCCGGTAGGTGGTCCACTTGCCGCCTGTAATAGTGATCAGTCCGGACGGCGCCACCAGCAGTTTATGACTGCGGGAAATCTCTTTGGTGTTGCCAGTCAGGCTGTCGGGAGCAGCCAGGGGACGCAGGCCTGCAAACACGCTGAGCACATCCTGCCGTGTCGGGGGCTGCTGCAGATAAGCTCCAGCAGTTTGCAGGATAAAGTCAATCTCAGCATCCAGCGCCACGGGCTCCAGACTCAGTTGGTGCAGCGGGGTATCTGTTGTTCCGACCAATACGTGGCCCTGCCAAGGTATCGCAAAGAGCACGCGACCATCCGGTGTTTTGGGAATCATCAGGGCCGTACCACCGGGTAGAAAAGACTTGTCGAGCACCACATGCACGCCCTGGCTTGGCATGACGAGCGGCTTACGGTCAGGCTGGTCAAGCTGCAGGATATCGTCCACGTACACGCCCGTGGCATTTACCACCGCTCTGGCCCGCAAGGTATAGGGTTGAGCGGTTTCGAGGTCCAGCGCCTCCACGCCGTTCACTTTTCTATTGGCGTCCTTTGTCAGGCCAGTCACGCGAACATAATTAAGCACCGTGCCGCCCTGTTCGGCGCAGGTCTGGGCGATGTTCAGGGCCAGGCGGGCGTCGTCGAATTGTCCGTCGTAGTACACGATGCCGCCTTTCAGGTTTTCGGGTTTGGCGGTGGGCATACGCTCCAGCACCGTTTTGCGGCTCCACCAGGCAGTGCGTCCCAGGCTATACCTGCCAGCCAGAAAATCGTAGAGTGTGAGGCCGATGCCATAGAAGAATCGCTGCCACCAGCTGTAGCAAAGGATCACAAACGGCTGTACTGACACCACATGCGGCGCATTAAGCAGCAGAATTCCCCGCTCCCGAAGTGCTTCGAACACCAACCGGATATTGCCCTGCGCCAGGTAGCGCACCCCGCCGTGCACCAGCTTGGTACTGCGGCTCGAGGTGCCTTTTGCAAAATCGGACTGTTCGAGCAGAAGCGTCTTGTACCCGCGCGAAGCAGCATCCAAGGCAGTCCCGAGGCCGGTGGAGCCGCCGCCAATCACGAGCACATCCCACTCAGGCACTTCGGAAAGCTGGCGCAGCATGGCCTCGCGGGTAAACGGAATGGCTGCCATAGGCGGTTTCAGGTATAGGTTATGCAGTTTCTGATTGGCTTGGGAACGATAGCTTAAGGTAACGTTTTTTGCTGACAAATTCAGTTGCTTTTTCTTTCAGTGAATGGGAAGACAGCTAAAAAATGGCTATCATTATAGCGTTTACCAATACGACCATGAAATACCCTTACTCCCTTTTTCTCACAAGTTTTTTCACACTTTTATCCGCTTTTCTTCTCTGCTTTTCGTCCTGTGTGCGGGAAGGCAAAACCGTTGAAACGCAATCACCAGTAGAGGCGGCTATACCTGTTGCTTCAGCCAATACCAACGCCGCTATACCTGCCCCCGACAGCCTGAGTTTGCAGGCCGCTATACCTGCCGGGCCGGTTCAGCCCGCAGCAGTGGTGGCCAGTTCTGTAGCCGATGCCGAAACCATCATCGCCCGCAAACAAGTGCCGATTCTGTGCTACCACCAGGTGCGCGACTGGCGGGAGAAAGACTCCAAACAGTCCAAAGATTACATTATACCGGAGGAGCGCTTCAAAGACCATATCAAAATGCTGGCTGACAGTGGTTACCAGACCGTGCTGCCCGACCAGTTGCTGGCTTACCTAACAACCGGTTCTCCGCTCCCCGAAAAACCCGTGATGCTCACCTTCGACGACACCAGCCTGGGGCAGTATACCGTGGCCGCACCGGAGCTGGAAAAGTACGGGTTCAAGGGCGTGTTCTTCATCATGATCGTGTCGCTGGGCAGGCCCAACTACATGACCAGGGCGCAGGTAAAGGAGCTTTCGGACAAGGGACATGTGATGGGTTCGCATACCTGGGACCACCAGAACGTAAAGAAATACCAGGGGCAGGACTGGATCACGCAAGTGGAAAAGCCGTCGCGGCAACTGGCCGAAATTACGGGCAAACCAACCGAATACTTCGCCTACCCCTTCGGCCTCTGGAACCCCGCGGCTATACCTGAACTGAAACAGCGAGGCATGGTGGCAGCTTTCCAACTGGCCGACACACGAGATCCGCAGGACCCGCTGCACAGCATCCGCCGTATTATTGCGAGTGGCTACTGGAGCTCCAATTCGTTGCACAGGGCCATGGTCAATAGTTTTTAAATAACCTTGCTCCTGTCTCTTGAGTTTGATAGGATGCTATACCTTTTAATACCATGCAAACAGACGAGAAACACCTTCGCGAGATGATTTCGCAGCTGGACGTGCTCCAGCACGATGCCCTTGAACTGGAAAAGAAATTTGCCTCCGCCATCAAAAGCGTGCACCCGTCTTTCCGCACAAGCGCCCGCAACCTGCTGCACTACCTGTCGCTGCGGCAGCACGACATCCGGCAGCTGCAGGAGGGATTGGCCCGTTTGGGTCTCTCGTCGCTGGGCCGCTCCGAAGGGCATGTGCTGGCTAGTCTGCAGGCCGTGCACAACATGCTCTGCCACCTGCTTGACTGTGCGCCCACCAAAAAACCTATACCTGTTTCGCATGCCGAGAGCGTTGAGCTGCTCGAAAAGCACACGAGCGAACTACTGGGGGCGCGGCCTCCGAAACGCAGCACCCGCATCATGGTCACTTTCTCCACCGAGCTGGCCCAGGACTACGAACTGGTCAAGCGCATGCTGCTGGCAGGTATGGATTGCGCCCGCATCAACTGCGCCCACGATGACGAGGAGGTATGGAAAGCCATGGTACAGTCCATCCGAAAGGCTGAGAAAGAAACGGGCCGTAGCTGCAAGATCCTGATGGACCTGATGGGACCCAAGCTGCGCACGGGGGCCCTCAAGCCTGGCCCTGCGCTGCTGCCCATCCGGCCGATACAGAACGAACTAGGGCAACTAGTGTCGCCTGCCAAGGTATGGCTCGCTCCTGCCGGCGTGGAGAGCGAAGTGCCCACGGACGCCAGTCTGCCGCTCGACGAGGCCTGGGTGGCCCAGCTGCAACAAGGCGATAAGCTCCGGTTCAAGGACACGCGCGGTCGCAGGCGATCTTTCACCGTGATGCAGCGCAAAGAAAAGGGCGTCATCGCACACTTGTTCAAAACCTCCTACATCGGCACGGGAACCGAACTCACCATCACGAAACAGAGCGCCCTGGAGCGCAGCGCTAAAGTGGGAGAATTGCCCGCGAGCGTGGCGCCCATTTACCTGCGCAAAGACGATTTGCTGATCCTCACCAAAGACGAAACACCCGGTGAGCCCGCCCTCTACGATGCCGAAGGCCACATTGTAAAACCGGCGCACATTGCCTGTACCTTACCCGAAGTGTTCCGTCGCGTGAAGGAGGGGCAGCCGATTCTGTTTGACGACGGCAAAATAGCGGGCGTGATCATGAACGTGAGCGACGATGCCCTGCTTGTGAAAATTACCGAGGCCAAAGATTCGGGAAGCCGCCTGATGCACGACAAGGGCATCAATCTGCCCGAAAGCGATCTGCAGCTCAACGGGCTCTCGGAGCAGGACAGTCAGCACCTCACGTTCGTTGTGGAACATGCCGATATCGTCAGTCTTTCGTTTGTGAACCACCCCGAGATGATCGAGGCACTGCATAAGGAACTGAAACGCCTGAAAGCGCCGCCTCGCCTGGGCATCATCCTTAAGATCGAGACAAAAGAAGGATTCCGCCATCTGCCCCACTTGCTGCTGACGGTTATGAAGAACCACCCGGTGGGCGTGATGATTGCCCGGGGCGACCTGGCTGTGGAGTGCGGCTGGCAGCGACTGGCCGAAGTGCAGGAGGAGATTCTGTGGATAACGGAGGCGGCGCACATACCCGTGGTGTGGGCCACGCAGGTGCTCGAGTCGCTCGCCAAGAAAGGGCGCCCGTCAAGAGCTGAAATTACGGATGCGGCCATGTCGCAGCGGGCCGACTGCGTGATGCTCAACAAAGGGCCGTTTGTGCTGCGGGCCGTGGAGCTGCTCGATGACATTCTCCAGCGCATGCAGGAGCATCAGCACAAGAAAACATCCATGCTCCGCCCACTGCACGTATCGGAACTGGAAATGCCCAATAGCGGCGCCGACAAATAGACTCCGCCAGGTATAGCCGACGCAAGGCTATACCTGCACCTGACGAACTTTGACTATGAAACTGGCCCTGGCGCTTCTTTTTTCTGCCTTTCTATACCTTTGCACAGCACCCTATACCTTGGCGCACACCTACTACATCAGCTCCAGAGGCGATGACGCCAACACGGGCAGCTCGCCTGCTTCCGCCTGGCGCACCATTGAGCGGGTAAACAGTCACAAGTACTCTTCCGGAGATACCATTCTGTTTGAAGGCGGAAGCGGGTTTAAGGGAGGGCTGTACTTACATCCGGCCAACACGGCTTCAGCGGAAGCGCCGGTGGTCATCAGTTCCTTTGGCGAAGGCCGTGCTACCATCGATGCCGGTGCCGGCTATGGTTTTTATGCGCACAACGTGGCAGGCATAGAGATCCGGGACCTGAACTTCCGGGGCAGTGGCTATACCCGCAACACCAACCACGGCATCCTTTTCTACAACGATCTGCCCGGCGATGTGAAGCTGCCGCACATTGTCATAGACCAGGTGGAGGTGAGCGGTTTCCGGAAATCCGGCATCACCCTGGGCGCCTGGAAAGGCAACAGCGGTTTCCGCGATGCCCGCATTACGCAGGCCGTGGTGCACGACATCGACTCGGTCGGCATCAACACCTACGGGGAGTTCGACCATACCAAAACCGGCTACGCGCACCAGAACGTCTACATCGGACAGTGCCATGTGTATAAAGTGTATGGACTGATACTTCCCGACAAGCACAGCGGGAGCGGCATCGTGCTGTCGGACGTGGATGGCGGCACCATAGAGCACAGCGTGGTCCATACCTCGGGTATGCAGAACAGGAACTGTGGCGGACCGATTGGCATCTGGGCCTGGGACGCCAACGCCATCACCATCCAGTACAACGAGGCCTACAACATGAGCGCGGGCAGCGGCTGCGACGGCGGCGGCTTTGACCTGGACGGGGGCGTGACCAACTCCGTGCTGCAGTACAACTACTCGCACGACAACGACGGGGCCGGTTTTCTGATCGCACAGTTTGAGTGGGCCCGACCGATGCGCAACAACATCATCCGTTATAATATTTCGGAAAACGACGGGCGCAAAAACGACTACAAAGGCATCACGCTCTGGGTGGAGAACCACGACAGAGGCGGCAACCTGGACCTGCTCGTGTACAACAACACCATCTTTGCCGACAGCGCGGTTGCTCCTTCCGGCGGAGGCGTGTTTTTCAAGAGCGGCGGGCACCACAACGTCAGGTTTTTCAACAATATTTTCTACAGTCGCAACGGCGCGCCTATGGTTGTGGCGACCGATACGACCATGGATGTCTCCTTTCATAACAATGCCTACTTCAGCGAAGACGGCCGCTATACCTTTGTGTGGGGCCAGCACCGCTTTACCTCCCTGCAGGGTTTTCAGGCAGCCACTGGTCAGGAAAGGCTAGACGGTAAGCCGACAGGTATAGTCGCTGACCCGTTGCTAGAGGCCCCCGGCACGGCAGGCACACTGGGCTACCCGCTCGATTTGGATGCCCTGCGTGACAGGTATAGCCTTCAGAAAAAATCACCGTTGATCGGGCAAGGTATAGCCGTGCCTCTCCCGCCTGCATTCTCTCCACCCACAGAAGCCGTCTTCGGCAACTCCACTGAATCAAACGCTGCACCCGACCTGGGGGCTGTAGCCTATACCCGACCAAAGTTCTTTCAATGGCTGAAGGAGCTGTTTTGAGTTTGAGGAGTTAAGAAATTTGGAATTGAGATGTTCGGTGTGGGGAGAAATATGGGAGACCAGGAAGAATATATAGAAAAATCTATGTAACTTACTTTGGAGAGGCTCTTGTCTTCGCTTATACCTGGATCTAAACAAAGCATATGAAATCATTCAATCTGCTCGGATTTATTGCTGTGCTATTAGCAGTGTCAGGCGCTGTCATCAGCATTGGGCATTTTTTTGAAAACAAGTATATCGGCTGGGTTTTCATCGGGGCAGGATTGGCTCTGGCAATTTTCAATACGTGGTGGAATATCCGGAAGCATGGGCGGTAAGAATTGGAAATTGCCTCTGTATATAGGGCGGATAGAGGGAGTAGGTACTCCTACTATACGGTAGTTACCTGATATATAACCATATATATTCTGAATGAAACAAGCTATACTCTCATTTCTTGTGGCTTTACTTTCCTGTGCAGCTCAAGGACAAAATTTAAAGGATACAGCAGTTAATATCAGGGAAGTCCATCAAATACCCGCTTTAGCCTATGCTGTAGTTACACCTGATTCAATATTGGAACTCAATATTATTGGATACAACAGGGTTGATATGGTTGAAGAAGCAAATCCAGTCGCTATCTCAGATTACTTCCATATTGGCTCCAATACAAAAGCTGTCACAGGGTTTGTAGCTGCCTACTTAGTAGAGAACGGTAAAATAGAATGGGCGACAAAGTTCTTTGATTTGTTTCCAGCATGGAAAGCAGTTAGTAATCCCGCCTTCCATGACATGACATTAGCCGACCTCCTTTCCCACAGGACCGGGATTAAGCCCTACACGAGTGGCCCTGAGTATCGGCAATTGCCCCACTTTAGAGGAACCCGGTCTGAGCAGAGAAAGCAATTCGTTCGGTATGTTCTGCAGGAAGAGCCAATCAAGAACCTAGGTAAGGCCTATAACTACTCAAACGCAGGCTACAGCGCTGCCGCTCTCATGCTGGAAGAAGTTACACAGAGATCATGGGAGGAACTTATTGATGAAATTCTAAATCAAAAACTACAGCTAAACTACCGGTTTGGCTGGCCCAATAGCTACGATAGTAAGCAGCCCTGGGGGCACTGGGTTGAGAAGGACACACTTATCGCTTTATCCCCGGTGGCTGGCTATAACTTAAGACTTGGGGAGCCCGCAGGGGATATCAGTATGCCACTAGTTGACTATGCCAGGTTCATACAGCTAAACCTGCAGGGGCTAACCGGCAGAAATAATATACTGAAAGCGGAGACGTACGAATTCCTCCATTATGGAATGCAAGACTACTCAATTGGCTGGGGAAATGTAAAGACGGAGAAACGTCAGTTATCAGAACAAGTGGGCTCTGCGGGAACATTCTATTGCTATGCACTTCTTGATAAAAATAAAAAGCTGGGATACATTGTTATTTGCAACAGTGCGGCGGCTAAAGCTGTTGAAGGAGCGCTATTGCTTAGAGACAAAATGATAGAAGATTACGGGAAACGGACTCAGAAGCTCTGAATTGCTGCTGACTAAAGCTTATATTACATACATTGAAAAAAACAGGTAACATAGCACAGGCTTAAGCTTTGGCAAAAGCCTCGCCTCAGCCTGTACAAGTCCGTTGGATAAAATCAGATTAATGAAAAACACTCTCTTCATCACTAATCTTGTTCTATTGCTTTTGCTGTTTCCCTGCGATGAACGGGAAGCCGAGCAAACTGCTCTTACTGTAGAAAAACCAATAATGAAAGAAGACGCTATAAATGAAAAAGATGTAGAAACTAAAAATATAGGCCAATTTTCCTCACTTGGAAGTGACAGAAATAGTATTGTTCAAGATTCCATCAAGATTTTAGGGACATGGCTTTCTGAAGAAGATAAAAATTGGAAGTTGGTTTTTACATCTGATGGTAAGTGCATACAGCACTATGGTGATGAAGTAATCTCTACTGAAAACTATTCTATATCAAACACTTCTCCACAATGTGGCCTTGAATTTACCGTCGATGCGAATTCAACTTTCTTACAGCTTATAAACGTTGGCGATGAAAGTACAATATGCTATTATATAACAGGACTGTCTGATGAATACCTGACGCTTTCAGTTGTCGGGCGAGGCGGAGTGTTAGCATTTTTTAAGAAGTGAGAAGAAGTGAATAAAACCACTTTAATCTAACCACACCCAAAAGCAAGCTGCGCTGCCTTATGGCCTAGTCCGTTGGTAATAATCGATAATCATGAATGATCAGGAGGCTCAAATAATAGGCAGTAGGCTTGCGATGAAGTCAGTTCTATTCGGAGCGATAGTCGCATATCTCGTCATGACCTTTATGACTTGGTCTTGGGACAACATTATTGAAGCACTCACTTGGATAAAGCACATTGGGTATGTTAAAAATCTGCTGGTTGGGCTTTTAGGACTTCTCGTTTTCGGGTATATCTTTGGTAAGAAAGCAGGACACGAAATAATTATTCAAAAAAAGGACCATACATGGGTAGGGTTCAAGTACGGGTTTCTAACCTTGTGGGCAGGTACTTTTGTTGGCTGTTTAGTAGGCTTCTTCGAAGAAGGACTTGATAATATAGGTACGGGGGACAATCCTTTTGAAGATTACTTTTTCAAACCATTTTTCTGGATAACTATATTCGGTTTGGTTCCTGTCGTTTTAGTTGGCTTTTGGTTTGGTAGCCAAATTAAAAAGAAAGGTAGAAGAGAGTCTTCTGCCAACCACGCCTAAATGTTAGCTACGCCGTCATTTAGCCAAGCCACCAGCAGCCATTCAATCGTTATGAAGCTTTACAAAACAGCAAGACTTATATGGACTTTCTACAGAAGCTTTGTCGTGGCTTCTGTCGTGATAACTGTTTGCTGCATTAAGTTGCTTTGGGACTACGATTTTATGATATTCGGTATGCTGTTCTGGTTTAAAGTCGCCACCCTTGGCCTTATATTCTACTTTATTAACAGCTATAAGAGCAACCATTACTACTATTACCAAAATTTAGGCTTATCGAAGACCGTACTCTGGGCAACTATCTTGGGATTCGAGCTTTTCCTGTTTATATTTCTTGCTGTGCTAGCCTACAAAATCAGATGAGCCACAAACTGGAAGCCGACAGCATTCAATTGGCGTTTGATGGCAGAAGAGTCCTTT
>NZ_JAUOTN010000002.1 GCF_030546575.1 Pontibacter coccineus | reverse complement strand
GTACCTATCTTGTTTTTCTTATTTTCTGTCTCAACAATCTCTCAAAGAACTTTCCGGAAGACTTCCTCTTCCGCTCGCGCCCCCTCTTGCAGAGGGCGGGGTGCGCTGCCTGCGCTTGCCGTGACAACCGTTCGTCGTTTTCGGTGTGCAAAGGTCGGAAAACTTTTCCAACTTCCAAGCAAAACGCGCAATCTTTTTTTTCTCTTTCTTCAGCCCGTTCGACCGAGAAGCACTTTTGTTTCCGCCCTTTCCGGAGCGGGTTGCAAAGGTAAGCAGACTTTTTAATTCCGCAATACCCCGGGCAAAACTTTTTTTTCCTTTTTCCTGCCGGCCTGTGTTAGCAGCGCCTTTGGGAATGCTTCCGGCTGAAGCGTGTTATGCTTCGTTGTGAAGCGGGGTGCAAAGGTAGCAAGCTTTTTGCAACTTGCAAGCCCCCGGGCAAAGTTTTTTTCAGTCTCTTTTTCCGGCTTACAGCCCGAGGGCCTTCTCACCGTTTGGCCGCCCTGCCGGCTGCCTGTTTCCCCTGCCCTTCTAGCGAGTGGGGAGTGCAAAGGTCCACAAATTTCCCGGACCTGCAAGGGGTCGTGGGCAACTTTGACCCCTGTTTTGAGGCGGTTCCCGCTAAGTGCCTGAGCCGCACCGGGAATAGTTTCTAACTTTCTTCCCGGTTTATACACCCCTCTGGTGTATCCTTGGTTTTACCTTCTAAATAATGGGACTAGCATCTATTTTGTCCTTTATAATCCTCACCGTTTTAGCTTTTATTACTGGCGGCTTTGTGTTAACATCTTTTATGCTCTTTGGAGTTCCCACCTGTTTTATTTTTTTAGAGACATCTTGTTCTCGCCCTTTTCTAGCAGTTGATAACTCTGTCAACTTCATTCTTTGGGCATTCTTTGCTTTCACTTTTCTTGCCTAATAAACAAGAGGGCTCCATCCCTCTCGGAATGAAGCCCTCTTGTTTATTATTAATAAGCTCTACTATATAACAGCCTTTTCTCTTCTTAGTGTACTCTTTCTGTCAGGACCAACTGATGCAATCGTAATAGGCACCTCCAGATGTTGCTCCAGGAATGCCATGTAATTATTAAAAGCCTCTGGCAATGCCTCTACTGTTTCGATTTGATTCAAGTCTACTTTCCAACCTGGTAGCTCTTCATAAATTGGCTCTATATTTTCTGTTTCCAGTGAGTGCGGCATTCGATCCGTTATTTCACCAGATGCGAGCTTATAATGCGTGCATACCTTGATTGTGTCGAACTCAGTCAGCACATCAGCTTTCATCATATTAAGCTGTGTCACACCATTGAGCATGATTGAGTACTTTAGACTTGGCAGGTCAACCCAGCCACAACGACGCGGACGCCCAGTTGTAGAGCCAAATTCATTTCCTGCCTTCCTGATCTGATCACCCACCTCATCCAACAATTCAGTAGGGAAAGGTCCGCTGCCTACGCGTGTACAGTATGCTTTAAAGATCCCGTATACCTCACCGATATGATGTGGTGCCACACCAAGACCCGTGCAGGCTCCTGCTACCAGCGTAGTTGAAGATGTTACAAACGGATACGTACCGAAGTCTACATCCAGCAATGAGCCTTGCGCTCCTTCAGCCAATACACGCTTGCCACTCTTCAGCGCGTCATTGATCATATACTCGCTATCAACCAACTTGAGCGTGCGCAGGTATTCTACGGTTTCAAAGAAAATCTGCTCCTGCTCTCCGAGGTCCAGGGTCTGGCCATAGAACTCCACCGTTTTGCGATGACGCTCTACCAGTTTATTATAGCGGTCCTGGAAATCATCCGCCAGGATATCTCCTACGCGAAGGCCTACCCTACCGATCTTATCCTGATACGTTGGGCCTATACCTTTCAGCGTAGAACCAATTTTCCCAGTACCCAACGCTTCTTCTGAAACTCTGTCGAGCACTTTGTGCGATGGGAGGATGAGAGAGGCTTTTTTGGAAATAAACAGATTCTGGGATGCATCTACACCGCGATCCTGTAGTTTCTGCATTTCGGTACGGAACACGATCGGGTCGAGGACAACGCCATTGCCAATGATGTTCTGAATATGCGAGTGAAAGATACCAGAAGGGATCTGGTGAAGCACATGCTTGGTGCCTTCGAATTCGAGTGTGTGTCCTGCGTTAGGGCCTCCCTGGAAACGGGCCACCATGTCATAGGTAGGAGCCAGTACGTCGACGATTTTGCCTTTGCCTTCGTCGCCCCACTGCAGACCTATAAGTATGTCAACTGCCATTTATGAGTTAGTAAATTGATTCTTTTAAGAATTGCGCTGCGAAGTTATCATTTTCTGCGATGGTAAAAATGGCATTCAGCTTCGTAACGATCAAAAGTTTTCGGATATGGTCGGATGGCTTGATCAAAACCAGCTCTCCTCCCCTGTTCCGAAACTTGGTAAGAAGCGAGACAAGCACTCCCATGCCACTGCTGTCCATGAAGCGGACATTCGAAAGGTCCACAGCGCACAACAGTACTTTGTTTTCCACTTGCTCTTCGGCAACATTCATCAGTTGCTGGGTATCCGGCCCTGCAATCAGGTCTCCCTCCAGCCTGATGAACAGGACATCATCCTTTAGCTCTGTCTGATACTTCATGCTGTTGTTCGGTTGCTTTTTTGGCGCGGCAATCGCCGCATACCCCGTAAAGATTAAGGGAATGATGCAAGATATGAAAATTTAGAAGGTCGCCCACCATCGTCTGTATATTATGGATGCGTGGGTCACAGAACTCTACTACCTTGTGGCACTCCGTACAGATCACGTGGTCGTGCTGGCGGTAACCGTATGATTTCTCGTACTGCGCCAGGTTGCGACCGAACTGGTGCTTGCTCACCAGGTCGTTCTCCACCAGTAGGTCCAGGGTATTGTATACCGTGGCCCGGCTTACGCGGTAGTTCTTATTTTTCATGCTGATGTAGAGCGATTCCACATCAAAGTGGCCGGAACGGGAGTATATCTCTTCCAGGATGGCGTAGCGCTCCGGCGTTTTGCGAAGCCCCTTGCTTTCCAGGTATGCTGTGAAGATTTTCTTTACCTGTTCTATTCTATTCTGCAGGTCTGTTACCATGTCTTTCCTCTCTTATATATAATAGGTGTAGAAACTTAGTCGAATCGTTCGACGGTGAGTACACCTGTCACCTTGCCCATGCGCTGGATCAACTTGTCCAGGTGGCCGGTGTCATTTACAAAAACCATGATGTTCCCCTCAAAGATTCCATCATGCGAATCAATTGTGATCGAGCGCATATTCACCCGAAGGCTGTTGGAAATAATCCGGGTCAGGTCATTCACCAGACCAACACGGTCTGTTCCCTTGATGCGTATACCTGCCAGGAAGGCTAGCTCCTTCTGATCGGTCCACTTGGCCTTGATGATGCGGTTGCCATAGTTAGACATCAGTTCTATACCTTTCTTGCAGGTGGTACGGTGAATCTCGATGCCGTCCTCCTCTGACTCAAAGCCGAAAACCTCGTCTCCAGGTATAGGATTACAACACGTTGCCACCTTATAGTTCATGTTCGAGGTGTTCTCCCCTATCACGAGCATATCAGACGTGACGCCGCGTATCTTCTGCACTTCCCGGTCAAAGGACTTGGGCTCGAGCATGGAGGCGCCCCGCTCTGCCTGTGCAGAAAAAATCACCTCTTTGATGTTCTTGATATCTATATGCCCGGTGGCAATGCGGTAGTGCAGGTCCTGCACCGATGGCACGTTAAAGAAAGCCATCAGCTTATTCAGGTTCCCCTGCGTTTCGGGCACTTTCAGGTATACGAGGCGGCGCTCCAGCATTGCCTTGCCCAGTTCCGATTTATTCTTGCGGTCTTCGCGAAGGTACTCCTTAATACGGGAGCGTGCTTTGGAAGTCACCACGTACTCCAGCCATTCCTCATTCGGTTTCTGCTTCTGCGACGTAAGGATCTCAACCTGGTCACCGTTGCGCAACCGGAAACTGAGCGGTACCAGTTTTTGGTTAACTTTGGCACCAAGACAGTGCAGGCCAATCTCTGAGTGAATCTCAAATGCGAAGTCGAGGGCAGTAGCCCGGTCAGGAAGTATAAGCAATTCCCCTTTGGGAGTAAAGACGAACACCTCCTCCACGAACAGGTTCTTGCGGAACTCATCCATAAACTCCAGTGCGTTGGCTGTGTTGTTCTCCAGCATATCGCGGACCTTGTTGATCCACATTTCCAGGCCAGACTCGCCGCCGCTACCATCGCTCTTGTATTTCCAATGCGCAGCATAACCGCGTTCCGCGATCTCGTCCATCCGCTTGGTACGGATCTGCACCTCCACCCACTGACCGGATTTACTCATCACCGTGGTATGCAATGACTCGTAGCCATTGGCCTTCGGGGTGTTCACCCAGTCGCGCAGGCGGTCCGGGTTCGGTTGGTAGAAGTCCGTTATTATAGAGTATACCTGCCAGCAGGCCGCCTTTTCATGTTCGAGTGGTACATCGAGCGTAATGCGTATGGCAAACAGATCGTAAATCTCCTCAAAGGTGATGTTCTGTTTCTTGATCTTCTTTAAGATGGAGTAGATCGACTTCGGTCTGCCTTTGATGTTGAATTTAAAGCCATGCCGACGCAGCTCCTCTTCTATCGGAGAGATGAAGTCTTTGATGAACTTACCACGGGCGCTACGGGTTTGCCGTATTTTCGTCGAGATATCCTTATAGGTATCCGTATCGGTGTACTTCAGGTATAGGTCTTCCAGTTCCGACTTGATCGCGTAAAGCCCCAGGCGGTGCGCCAGCGGTGCGTACAGGTACATGGTTTCGGAAGCGATCTTGAGCTGCTTGTGGCGCGGCATGCTGTCGAGCGTACGCATGTTGTGCAAGCGGTCGGCCAGCTTGATCAGGATCACTCGCACGTCGTCTGACAGCGTCAGCAGCATCTTGCGGAAGTTCTCGGCCTGCTGCGAAGTGCCGTAGTCAAACACGCCGGATATCTTGGTCAGCCCTTCGATGATGCGCGCCACGCTCGTACCGAACTCACGCTCAACTTCTTCCACCTCCATATCGGTATCCTCTACCACATCGTGCAGCAGGGCTGCCACGATAGAAGTAGTGCCAAGCCCGATCTCTTCCACCGCAATCTGTGCCACAGCCAGCGGATGCAGAATATAGGGCTCCCCTGATTTGCGGCGCATGTCTTTATGGGCCTCTACAGATGTACTGAACGCCTTTTTGATGATCTTGGCGTCGTTGTCCTTCAGGAAAGGCTTGGCGTGCCGAAGTAATCTGCGGTAGTGTCTAAGGATCTCTTTGCGTTCTGCTTCTGGATCGATCATGTTCATGCTAAAGCTGGAAAGTATAGGGTGCTCAGGCCGGGCAAGCCTGCAGCCATACTTATGCTACTATCTATAGGTATAAGTGAGGCAGTGGCGTTTTAAGTTTCAAATATACACGAATATCCGCTTTCATGCACACAATGCTATGCGAATCGTGCAATTTGTTGATGCTGAATCACTAAGCACCTAATTGCTGCGCTACCTGAGAAATAGAATAAAAAATATTCGCTTTTTTTAGGCCCGACTCTTGCATTTAAAAATAGCGTTCGTAAATTTGCACCATCATTACAAACAAGCACACATGCGGATGTGGCGAAATTGGTAGACGCACTAGACTTAGGATCTAGCGCTGCGAGGCATGGGGGTTCGAGTCCCTCCATCCGCACACAAACGAAACCCTCAACAGCCCATGTTGGGGGTTTGTTTTTACTAGATGTATCATCACTAAAATTTTTGTAAGCCTTGAATATTACATTAAATCAAACCGACGGCACTAACGCGCAACTGAAGGTAGTCCTGGAAGAGGCAGACTATGCTCCTAATGTTGACCAGCAAGTAAAAGAATTCAGTAAGAAAGCCCAGATCAAAGGCTTCAGACCTGGTAAAGTGCCTGCAGGACTTATCAAGAAGATGTATGGCAAGAGCATACTGGTGGAGGCAATCAACAAACTTCTTCAGGAGGAAATCTCTAAGTATATCAAGGATAATGATGTAAAACTGCTGGGCGAGCCACTTCCGGAGCCAAGCCAGGAGAACATCGACTGGGACAACCAGAAAGATTTTGAATTTACTTACGCAGTAGGTCTGCTGCCAGACTTCAACCTTCCGATGGATAAAAGCGTAGAGGGTTACACTGTAGAGCTGGACCAGACGACGGTGGACGAGGCTTACGAAAACCTGAAGCGCCAGTTCGGTAAAACAACCAACCCGGAAACTTCTGAAGAAGGTGACTTTATCTACGGTGACCTGAAGCAAGTAGAAGGTGAGTTCGAGTCTAAGACACTTATCCCTACCAGCCGTGTAGTAGAAGGCAAAGAGCAGTTCATGGGCGTTAAAGCCGGTGATGTGATCCGTTTCGATATCCGTAAGGCATTTGGTGATGACAACAGCGCGCTGGCCCACGTAACTGGCCTGAGCAAAGACGTGGTA
Source organism: Pontibacter coccineus (assembly GCF_030546575.1). Taxonomy (GTDB): domain Bacteria; phylum Bacteroidota; class Bacteroidia; order Cytophagales; family Hymenobacteraceae; genus Pontibacter; species Pontibacter coccineus. The sequence continues at coordinate 755,252 of NZ_JAUOTN010000002.1, read as the reverse complement.
GCCGACCTAAACGGTGAGTTTGAGTTCACAGTAGAGAAAATCAACCGCACGGAAGCTGCTGAGCTGAATCAGGAGTTGTTTGACAAGCTGTTCGGCAAGGACGAAGTGAAGACTGAAGAAGAGTTCGACGCTAAGATCCGTGAGACGATCAAGGAGAACTACGAGCGTGAGGCAGACAACTTGCTATACCGCAATATCATCGATACCTTAGTGGACAACGTAGAGGCAGAGCTTCCGGCTGAGTTCTTTAAGCGCTGGCTGCAAGTGACCAACGAAGGTCGTTTGACTACAGAGCAGATCGAGGAGAACTTCGACAAGTACCTGAAGGAGCTGAAGTGGTCTATGATCAAGAACAAGGTTGTAGAAGAAAACGAGCTGAAAGTATCCAACGAAGAGGTGGTAAGCAGCACGAAAGAGAAGATGTTGGCGCAGTTCAACATGCCAGAGGTTCCGGAGGAACTGGTAGAGAGCATGAATAACTATGCTAACCAGTATCTGCAGCAGGACAATGGCCGTAACTACATTAATGAGTACGAGCAACTGCTGGCCGAGAAGGTGCTCGCTAAACTAAAAGAAAAGATGACTGTTGTAGAGAAGACAATCTCTACAGAGGACTTCAAGAACCTATCGTAGTAACGATTAATAATATTTAACCTAAAAAGTCCTTTATTATTTAAAGGACTTTTTTATTTTTGACCAAACCGTAAACCTAAACAAGATGATGTTTAACAAAGACGAGTTCCGGAAATTTGCCGTAAAGGGCCAGGGCATGAGTGGCCTGGGCGTAGATCAATATATTAGTCATGTAGAAGGCCGGGCCATGCACACGATTGAGAGCATGACGCGCTCAGTAATTGAGGAACGTCCTACCAACTTCCGTGAGATCGACGTATTTTCGCGCCTGATCATGGACCGTATCATTTTCCTGGGCACACAGGTTGACGATTTTATCGCCAACATCATTACTGCCCAGTTGCTGTTCCTGGAGTCAGCAGATGCTAAGAAAGACATTTTGCTGTACATCAACAGCCCGGGTGGCTCGGTGTACGCCGGCCTTGGCATCTACGACACCATGCAGTATGTGAATCCTGACGTAGCGACGATCTGTACAGGTTTGGCCGCCTCCATGGGTGCGGTACTGCTGGCCGGTGGTGCCAAGAACAAGCGCTCTGCCCTACCACACGCCCGTGTTATGATTCACCAGCCGATGGGTGGCGCACAGGGTCAAGCTTCTGACATCGAGATCACAGCCCGTGAGATCCTGAAGCTGAAGAAGGAACTGTACGAGATATTGGCAGAGCACTCCGGTAAGTCATACCAGGAGGTATATGACAACTCCGACCGCGACTATTGGATGAAAGCTGAGGAAGCGAAAGAGTATGGTCTGATTGACGAGGTGTTACACCGCAAGAAAGACTAAGTCGCCTACGAGCAAGCATTTATTTTAAGCTTAATAGCAGAGCCCATCCTATACCTAGGCATGGGCTTTGCTATTTTATTAAGCAAGAAAGAATTGCACCATTATGATATAACTTCATCAAAGTAGTTGTAAGTCCAAGAATTTATCAACAGGGGTATGTGGATACTAAAAGTTTTCAAGCTACTGAATTACAGGCGATTAAGTCAAGATACAGTAATAGCAATTTTTTAATTTATGGTTACTTTTTATAACCATATCAACATTTTAGGAATTAAAATACTACCTTAGTAAGGTTTCAATTTTGTACCTTTGCTTTTGAATTACACCCGAGAGGGCCAATAAAATCTTCTGAACAAACTTTTTTATGGCTGAAATTACCTGCTCATTTTGTGGCAAGAACAAAAAAGACGTATCTGTGATGATATCCGGAATCAACGCGCACATTTGCGACCGTTGTATCGGGCAGGCACAGCAAATCCTGAATGAGGAAAATAAGATACGCGCTAACAGCCGCACGCCGAAATTTAACCTGATGAAGCCGCGACAGATGAAGGAGTACCTTGATCAGTTTGTAGTAGGCCAGGACGAGGCGAAAAAGGTAATGTCAGTAGCGGTATACAACCACTACAAGCGATTGATGCAGCGTACCAACGAAGATGATGTGGTGATCGAAAAGTCAAACATCATCATGGTAGGCGAAACGGGTACCGGCAAGACCTACCTGGCACGCATGATGGCTGGCATTCTGCAGGTGCCTTTCTGCATTGCCGACGCCACTGTGCTCACAGAAGCTGGCTATGTAGGTGAGGACGTGGAAAGCATCCTGACGCGTCTGTTGCAGGCAGCTGACTACAATGTAGAGTCTGCAGAGCGCGGTATCGTGTACATTGACGAGATCGACAAGATCGCCCGTAAGAGCGACAACCCATCCATTACCCGCGACGTGAGTGGCGAGGGTGTGCAGCAGGCTCTTCTGAAACTGCTCGAAGGTACGGTCGTGAACGTGCCGCCGCAAGGTGGTCGTAAGCACCCGGAGCAGAAAATGATCACAGTGAACACGGAGAACATCCTGTTCATTTGCGGGGGTGCCTTTGTAGGTATAGACCGCTTGATCAAGAACCGCCTGAATACCCGTCCGATTGGCTTCTCTAAGTCAAAGCAAGACGAGGAAGAGGAAAAAGAGAACTTCCTGCGTTACCTGACTGCGCAGGACCTGAAAAACTTCGGACTTATACCTGAGTTGATCGGTCGTTTGCCAGTACTCACGCACCTGAACCCACTCGATAAAGATACACTTCGCCTGATCCTGCTAGAGCCTAAAAACTCTATCGTGAAGCAGTACAAGCGCCTGTTCGAGATGGAGAACATTAGCCTTAGCTTCGATGACGATGCGCTGGATTACATTGTAGAGAAAGCCGCAGAGTATAAGCTCGGCGCCCGTGGTCTGCGCTCCATTTGCGAAGGCATCATGACGGATGCGATGTTTGAGCTGCCGTCTGAGGAAGGTGCAAAAGAACTCGTGATTACGGGTGAGTACGCCCGCGATAAGTTTGACAAGTCGCCTCTGAAGCAGCTACGTGTTGCTTAAGGTATAAAGACACAATAAAAAAGAGAGGGCCTCCGCTGGATTTAGCGGAGGCCCTCTCTTTTTAGGTATAGCTGTCAAAAATAAACTGCTCTTATACTTTCTCTTTCAGGTAGCCCACCATCAGTTCGGCGGCACGCTCGGCAGTGCGGTGCTCCCCTATCTTTTTCTTCACAAGCGCATACCCCTCCTGCTGCTTTTGCATGGCGTACTTATCAAACAGTATGTTTTTCAGCTCGGCCACAATTTTTTTAGCTGTGAAATCCTCCTGAATCAGCTCAGTTACGACTGGCTTATCAGCAATCAGGTTCACGAGCGAGATGTAGGGTACCTTGATCACGCGCTTTCCAATAGCATAGGAGATCGCGCTGGTCTTGTAGCACACCACCTGCGGCACGTCAAACAGCGCTGTTTCGAGTGTAGCCGTACCAGAAGTCACCAGCGCCGCTTTTGCATACGCCAGCAGGTCATAGGTCTGGTCATAGACGATCTTGATGTTCGGGTCCTTGTTGTACTGCTCGTAATATTCCTTTGAAAAGTTGGAAACCCCTGCCACGATAAACTGATAATCACGGAAGGAAGGCAGCACGCTCAGCATTACCTCCAGCATGTTTTCGATTTCCTGCTTGCGGCTGCCGGGCAATAGTGCAATGATAGGCTTGTTGTTCTGTATGTGGTTCCGAACCCGGAAATCAGGCGCCACCACATGATCGTTCACCGAGTCAGCCACCGGATTGCCAATGTAGTCCACCTTATAGTCAAACCGACCGTAGAATTCCTCCTCAAAGGGCATAATCACAAACATCCTATCTACAAGGCGCTTGATCTTGTGCACACGTCCCTGGTTCCAGGCCCAGATTTTAGGGGAGATGTAATAGAAAACTTTTACTCCGTGCTCCTTCGCGAACTTAGCGATCCGCATGTTGAAACCGGCATAATCAACCAGAATGATCACATCCGGCTTAAAGGCTGTGATATCCTCTTTGCACTCGCGTAAGAAACCTAGTATCTTGAAAAAATTGGCGGCAGCCTCTGCAAAACCCATAAAGGCCAACTCCTGGTAGTGCTTTACCAGGTGCATGCCGGCCTCCTGCATCATGTCTCCTCCCCAGCCTCTTACCACTGCCTCCGGGTCTTGTTTCCGTAGTTGCTTGATAAGGTTAGAAGCGTGCAGATCGCCTGAGCGTTCGCCGGCTATAATATAATATTTCATCTAATGTGTATGCGTTTGAAGCTGCCCGATAGGACAGGAACGAAAAAAGCAATGGAATAGGTATAGCCAAATAGCTATAATTGCTTATTCGCCAAAGTACTCCACGTAGTTGCGTGGAGTTTCATATAATTTGAGGCTATGTAGCCTGGCCTGGGAAATTTCAGCGATTTTGGGCTCCAGAATTTTCCAGAATTCTACCACCAGGTTCTCCGTGCTGGCCAGTTTGTCCTCCATAAAGGCCACATCGAGGTTCAGGTTTTTATGATCCACCTTCTCGATAATGTTCTTGCGGATGAGCGTGCTCAGCTTTTTGAGGTCTATCACAAACCCTGTATCCGGGTCCGGTTTTCCTTTTACGGTCACGATCAGCTCATAATTGTGCCCATGCCAGTTGGTATTTGCACACGGCCCGAAAACCTCCTTATTCTTCGCCAACGACCAGTTCGGGTTGTGCAGCTTGTGGGCTGCATTGAAATGCTCTAATCTGCTTACGTAAATCATTTAACTGCTAAACTTATAATTCTTTTGAGACAGCAAATATACGAAGAAAGGAACACCAAAGAACGATGTAATAATTCCAATTGGCAGCCCGGCCGGCGGATATAAAACACGGGACAGAAGATCGCAGAGGAGCATGAACAGCCCGCCTACAAAAGCGCAGAAAAGCAGATTGCTCCTACCGGTCGCCCCCATCAGCCCGCGCGTGACGTGCGGAATGATCAGCCCGACAAAACCGATGGGTCCGGAGGTAGCCACTGCAAAGCCCGTTACCACTGAAACAGTGCCCAATATGGCCCAACGGGTTTGCGCCACATTTACCCCCAGCGCCTGCGCCCGGTCAGCACCGAGCAGCAGAATGTTAAGCTGCTTTTGCAGGAAAGCAAAAAGCAAAAGTGCTAGGAACAGCGCCGTGGTCGGGTAGGGTAGCAGCGACCAGCTGGCCCGCTCAAAGCTGCCCATCGACCAGAATATCACAGACTTGAGTTTACCCTCTGAATCCGACAGAAAAGTGAGTAGCCCCACCAAAGCCGTCACCAGTGAACTGATGGCTATACCTGCCAAGAGCAGCTGCGCAGGTATAAGCTGGCGTTTCCGGTAGCCGAGCGCCACTACGACCAGCGTTACGACAAAGGCTCCCATTAGGGCAAACACAGGCGGCATGTAAAAACCGCCGATGGATATTTCAATAAAGCCGAAGAACACGATCACTGCACCCAGGGAAGCACCCGAGGCTGTGCCCAGCAGGTAGGGATCAGCCAGCCCGTTGTTGACCATGGCCTGCATCAGGTAGCCACAGAATGCCAGTGAAGCCCCTACTACCAGCGCCAGCAGGAGCCTGGGCAAACGTAGATGCGTAATGGCGAAATGAGTCGTGTTATCCGGATCGTAGTGGAAAACGGCCTGCCAGATAGTAGCAAGATCCACCTCGAACGTACCTACCTGCAGCCCCAGTACCAGCGCCACCAGAATCAGCAGGATTGCCCCCGCAAAGTATAAGGCGTTGCTCATGGGTATAGGAAGCTTTCAAGTTCACGGATTGACTCGACTACCCGGGGGCTCGGCCGCTCGATGAGGTTGCCAGTGGGTTGGTAGATGCGCTTGTTCTGGTAAGCGGCAATTTTACGCAGCTCCGGGTAAAGGCTGAAGAATTCCCGCTCCAGTCGCTCCACACTTCCTCCTAGCAGCACATCCGGATTCAGTTTGAGGATATACTCGCGTGTAAGCGCCGGGTAAGGCTGATCAAAAACTTCCTGCACCGCGTTTTCTGCACCCAGTATACGCAGCTGGTCTGTCAGGATGGTGTTCTGGCCGTATACATAAATGGGATCGCTCCAGGTAATGGCCAGTACGCGCTGCTGTTTTGCCTGATTGCTATACCTGCGCTCGATCTCCTGCACCTGCTTGCGGAGCGAGTCAGCTAAGTAGTTTGCCTGCTGCTCGCGGTGCATGATGCGGCCAATGTCTTCTATACCTGTCAGGATATCGGCTACGCTGCGGTATTTCTGGTAGTACACCGGTATACCCAGTTCTTCCAGTCGGGCGGCCATGTCGAGGGGGGTTATACCCTCCACGGTAAAGACCAGGTCAGGTTTCAGGGCCAGCACCTGCTCAAAATCGACAGGGTAGTTGCTCACCACCGGCTTGCTGTATACCGCTGCCGGGTAATCGCACTGGGGAGTACGCCCAACAATGGAAGTCGTGTCGCAAATGGCAAAGAGCATTTCGGTCATGGAGGAGGCAAAGGCCATCACCCGCTTAGGTTGTCCTTTTAACTTTACCGTGCGCCCCAGGTCGTCCTGCAGCACCAGGCCCTCCCCTGCCTGTTCTTCTTTCCCGGAGCCGCAGGCGCAGCAAAAGAGCAGCAGACATATTGCCAAAAACTTGTTCAGGTATGGATGCAAGGTATAGATCGGTTTCTGAATAAGGGAGCAAAGGGCGATGTGCGTTTCGGCTCCGTTTATTTTCGTAAATTTAACGCAATATAACTTTACAGCCTATAAAACTGAATTATGATCGTTGTAACTGGTGCTGCCGGCTTTATTGCGAGTTGCCTTGTGAGCAGGCTTAACGCAGCTAACTTTAATGATATCGTGGTGGTGGACAATTTTTCTGTCGCCAAAAAAGAAGGAAACCTGAAAGGGAAAAAGATAAAGGAGTATGTGGACCGTGATGGTTTCTTTAAGTGGCTGGACGATAACTACGAAGAAGTGGAGTTCATCTTCCACCTGGGAGCCCGCACCGACACCACCGAGTTCAACAAGGATGTGTTCGACCTGCTCAACCTGAATTACTCCAAGCAGGTATGGAACGCCTGCTGCGAGTACCAGATCCCACTGGTTTATGCTTCATCTGCCGCCACTTACGGCTCAGGCACGCTGGGCTATGATGATGAAGAGGCGACTATACCTTTGCTGAAACCGCTTAACCCCTACGGAGACTCCAAAAACGACTTCGACAAATGGGCACTGGAGCAAACAGCAAAGCCTTTCTTCTGGGCGGGCCTGAAGTTCTTTAACGTATACGGCCCAAATGAATTCCACAAAGGCCGCATGGCTTCGGTGATATTCCACGCCTACAACCAGATCAAAGAGAAGGGCAGCCTGACGCTGTTCCGCTCCCACAACCCGGACTTTGCTGACGGCGAGCAGATGCGCGATTTCGTGTATGTGAAGGATGTGGTGGAGGTTTGCATGTTCCTGATGCAGCACCGCAAGAACTCCGGCATCTACAACCTCGGCTCCGGCAAGGCCCGCACTTTTATGGCCCTAGCCCTGAACACCTTCGAAGCCATGGGTGTGACGCCAAACATTGACTTTGTGGACACCCCGGAAAGCATCCGCGATACTTACCAGTACTTTACGGAGGCCAATATGAACAAACTCCGCTCGATCGGTTACGACCGCGAGTTCTATACCCTAGAGGAAGGCGTGAAAGATTATGTGCAGAACTATCTGATGGAGGGGAAGTATTATTAATGAGTAATGATTAGTGAATAATGTCGAATGATTAATGTTTGGCAGGTATAGCAAGGCCCCGCTTATGATTTCATAGACGGGGCCTTGGTGCTTTTTGTAGGAACATAATCACGAGTGAGGTATGCCAGGCACAACCAGAGCATTACCTCTGAGTTTGGTTGGTAAAGCTTTTATTTTGAGAAATCTACGTTGCCCTCCGCATCATATTGTAAGACCCAACTGAGCCCTTCTATATCCCTTCCTCTTTTGAAGGTATAGGTTGTGAAATTATTCGTGGAGAGCGTCCTGTAGAAGAGGTCTTGCCACATGCCCAGGCCCTTCAAAGGATTTGGTTTGTCATCGTAACTACCAAATCGTTCTTCCGTCGTGTAGGAAATGGAGCCGTTATCCCTATACCTTGCAGTGCCTTCTATTTTCTGCAGGTTGCCCTTGCTGTCGAAAAGGTATTCCCTGGTTATTATGTTCCACCTATAGTATTGGACCGTCTTCTTCAGTCGCTTTTGGGAATCATAATGATAATAAATAGTATCTGAATATTGATGAGGCGTATTCTCGTCGTAGGTGATTTTCTTCGCTACAAGCCCTTTCTCCAAAGTAATTTCCCTTTTGAAATCAGTTGAAAAAATATCTGCGTCTTTGATTCTTTCCTTTGTCGTGATAGTAATCCTGTTAGGGGAATGATACTGAAGCGTATCATAAATATCGGTGGTATAAAATCCTGAAGGGCCTCCCGCAGAAGAGATTGTTATATATCCCCCAAGCCGCTTTGTCACCCTTTCACCATCGTAATTAAAATGAGCAGTACCTCCGACTACGGGGCGCAGTCTATGCTCTTCCTTGTCGATTAAGTACTGGCCATTTACACTCATTACCTTCGGTGATAATGGTTCTGGCGCCTCTCTTTTTGAGCAGGAGCTTATGAAAACACAGCAGGTTATTACTGCTAAAGATGTGAATCGCATGATCAGTTGTTTGACAGGTATAGCAAGGCCCCAGGTATGGTTATATAGGCGGGTCCTTGTTATTTTACGATTTGACCGGTTACTTCTTTTCTTCCTCTTTGTAAGTCAGCAGATGTTCTGCTGCTTTGCTGAACATACCCGACTGGGTGCCGATGTATACCTTGTCGCCAATCATCGCAATGGAAGTGATAGCGTGCCCTTCCAGACCCGTATTGTCCAGCTCTCTTACATTCAGCTTGTCTATACCTGGCTCCACTTCGAAAATCTGGCTATTGTAGCTAGCCAGCAATATTTCGTCGCTGATAGCATAGTAGGATAAAAATTCCGCTGTATTACCAAGTTGCGCGTCCAGTGACCAGCCAAGCTCCGATATGGATCGGAATAAACTATGATTCTGTTTTCTCCCATGCCTGGCCATGGTGTAGAGTTCGCCTTTATGCTCAAAGGAGGTAAAGGCCACTTGATCAGGCATTTGAAAATCAATCTCCCCGTTTTCTGTAATCTTATAGAAACCCCAGTCTGTAGCCACATAAAAATTGTTCTGATGCGATCGCATATGCCGCACGTATCCTCCCTCCTCAGCCGGGGTCAGAATACGGGTTTCTTTCAGCACGATCTTGTCACTGTCAAAATAATTCGGTTCGACCGCTAACTTAACCAACAGGTACCTTAAGCTGTGTCTCCCGGTTTGTTCGTTTAGGTAGGTATAGGGCACAAGGGCTACATTGTTCTCCGATATAGCAAAACTTTCGCTCGAGTTCGACAGCACTAACCGGAAATCTCTGAACTGCGGGTCAATGTCGGCTATATCAAGTAAAAGGCTGGTTCCGCTATCCACAGGATTTTTTACACTTTTGAAGTACAGAAAGCGACCATTTGTTCCGCCAAATATTCTGGAACTCATCGGGTGCTTATGATTCGACACATTGTTGAACGGGTGCATATAATGCTTTACATCTTCCTGTCCCGCCTCCAGCGTAATGGTAGAGAAAAGATTCATCCCCAGCACAAGCAGTTTGTCATTTGCTCCATTTAAGTTGGCAATGTAGCGCTGACTGTACAGAAACTTATCATGTACTTCCCAGGCAATAACAGGATCTACTTCCTCCAGCTCCTTTTTGCAGGAAGAAAACAGAAGGGATAAGCAGAATACAGGCAAGAAATACTTGATGGTAATAAGCTGTTTCATGGGTAAGGTAGTGAAAACAGGATTTAGTGAATGATTGGGTTGTCTGTGCAGGTATAGCAGGTTAATGCAGGATAACGAGGTGATGCAGGTATAGCCTCCCCTCCTCTATCACCTCGGTAGTTGCGTTCAGCTTCTCCCTATTCTGAAAGAAATCATCCTGTAGCGGTGAAAATCTAAAATGATGGGGTTGGCCGTCTATGATAAAAGTACGCTCCCGGTTTCCCTTGAAGTCCTCTAATAGTAGATAAGGATTTCTTTCCGATACTTGCGTGGCTATATCGCCGTGCAGAGTAGCCGAACGGGCGAGGATATAATCTTTGTCCTCCATCATACCTTCCCACGGAATACTGGTTTGCCCAAACATATAAAAGAACTCAGCGGTATCGATCTTGCTGGTTGCAAACACATTTTCACCGGAAGCATCTACCAAGTTGATGAAGTGAAACTGTGACAAAGGCTCTGCGACATCCTCTTTCTTACAGGCGATAAAGAGGGGAAGAAAAAGTAAAACGAATAGCAGCTTCTTCATGTGTAGGTTCTCGTCAGGTGCTTTAAAAGCATAAACAGGGACTAGGTATGAGAGCAAAACTCTATGAGATGATCAGGCTCACTCCTACACCTTCTTTACTAATATATAAATTAATATATCAAGATTGAAATATATTACACGAACAGACTTTTGCTGTAGACGAATGGTGTTGCGTGTTAGCAAAGTAATGCGTTGCTTTATGCATGCCTTTTAAAGCCTCTTACCGCCTTATCCTATACCATATACTCGCTTGGGCTGCTTTCATTCTTTATGAAGCTTCTCTAGTCGAGTTTCTGAACCCCAGTAACATTGCATGGTGGGAATGGGCCAGTTATTACACGGTCAACATAATCCTGTTTTACTTTTTCTCCCACGTCGTGCTGCGGCACATGGCCAGGAGAAAGCGACTGCTTATGTTGCCTTTCCTGGTTGCGCTGATCATAGGCGCCTATATTGTCGTGCAGTTAGGCCTGGAAACAACCTTGAACCATTTCCGGGAAGTACCAAGGCCATTTAATTTCGATAAGATTTTCATGCTGCGCTCAGTTTGGCGAAGCATCTACTTTATAGGCATCAGCACCGCTTATTGGTTTGTCCGCCAGACCATCAAAGATCAAAAGCGCATCAACCAAATGGAGTTGGAGCAACTGCAAACCGAGCATGAAAAAGCTGCGCTTGAAAAGGGTTTGATCCTCTCCCAAAATGCCTTGCTGCAGGCCCAGATCAGCCCGCACCTGCTTTTCAACACACTCAACTTTATCTACAATTCAGTGCAGGATGTCTCGCCAAAAGCTTCAGAAGGCGTGCTGCTGCTCTCGGAGGTGATGCACTATGCCCTTCAGCGGGTTCACGAAGACGGTAAAACCGACCTGCAGCATGAGGTGGAGCACATCGAAAAATACATCGCCCTCAACCAACTCCGCTTCAGTTACCCGCTTCATCTGCAAATGAAGTGCAGCGGCAGGCTGCAGGGCAAGATCCCGCCGCTGCTGCTCCTCACTTTTGTGGAGAATACTTTTAAGCACGGTGACCTCACCGACCCAACCCAGGCTGCCTGCATTTCGGTTTCGCAACACCAGGATCAGCTTCACTTCAGTACCAGCAACAAAAAGCGCAAGCACCATGGCGGCCGCGGGTATGGCATCGGCATACAAAACGCCAAAACCCGTCTTGGTGAGTTCTATGATGAAGAGGATTATGCCTTGACAATAGACGAAGACGAACAACGCCATGCCGTCCACCTCAAAATAAAGCTGACATGATCACATGCTATGTAGTAGACGATGAGCGCCATGCGCTCGAGGTACTGTCCAGGTATATCCAGAACACGCCCGGCCTGCAACTGATAGGCGCCGAGGAGAACCCACTGCTCGCCCTCGATGCCATTGCTTCAGGGCAGCTGACAGCCGACATCACGTTCCTGGATGTAGACATGCCCCAACTTTCAGGCGTGGACCTGGCCGGCCTTATCAACAACCGCACCACGGTTGTCTTCACTACCGCCTACCCGGACTATGCTTATCAGGCCTTCGAAAAGAATGCGGTGGACTTTCTACTCAAGCCTATCTCCTACGAACGCTTCCTTAAAGCGGTATCCAAGGTAAGGGAGAGTCTGCAACCCAAGCAAGCTATACCTGCTGTAGCGCCAAGTGATGGGTACTTCTTTATTAAGACAGATGTGAAAGGAAAGTTTGTGCGGGTAAACTTCGAAGAGATCAGCTATGTGGAAGCGATGCAAAACTACGTACGCATCCAAACCTCCACCGAAAAGCTAACCACTTACCTGAGCATGAAAGAAGTAGAGGAGCACTTGCCCTCCGCGGACTTTGCCAGGGTACATAAGTCGTTTATTGTGCACCTGCCCAAAGTCAAGACGGTAGAAGGAAACCTGATCGTGCTGAGTAACGGAAGCATAGTGCCGATGGGGTCGAGCTACAGAACGGCCCTGCTGGATCTGATAACTGCCAAACTACTGAAGAGCAAGCGCACCAATTAAAACAACACCGACACCTGCGTACGCCCCGTATGCACCGCCCCTACACTGTTGGCCTTGCGGCCGTCGTAGTTAAGGGAAATGTTGAGGCCGTTGCTCAAGCGCTGCTGCACGTTAAAAGACCAGGTCAGGTTGTTGCCGGGGCGCAGGGCGTTGAGGATCTCGTACCCCACGTAGGAATTCATGTCGCCATCAAACTCAATATTCACCCACTTGACCAGCCCGGATACGGTGCGCTTGCTCACCTGACTTAGCTTTGTCTCCAATCCCAGTTCATGGAAGGTCGCCTGCTGCTCTGCATCGGCGGGAGAGAGCTTGTCCTCGCGCAGGGCCAGTTGGTAGGTGCCTGTAAAACGCAGCTTGACATTGGGCTGATAAGCTAGCTCCGGTGTAAGCTCCTGCGACACGATGCTGAAGTTCTTCGAGCTCAAAAAGTTGGAACGGTTATCCCGCACGTTCTGGGCCAGGCTGATCTTGGTACTCAGCACTTCGTTCAGGTTGAGGCGGGTGATCAGTTGGTGGTTGCCGACACTGCGGGTTTCGGTGCCATTCGCCAGCAGCGACTTCTGCTGATTCTGCTGCACGGTATACTCCAGGCCATACTTAGGATTGCTCCTGTTAAAGTATAGCGTGTTACGCAGCGATTTCACCAGCGAGATCAAAAATTCATCCTCAAAATCTTCACTGAACGGGTTGAAACGGTTCATCACCTCATCGTCCGTTGTTTTCTTGTCGATGCTGACAAAGCTGAGGGCTGAGAACTTGGCCATAAAACCTTTAAAGCCCTCAGCGCTGCGCCAACTGCGGGGCACGTTGCTGTTCAGGCGGTAGGTAAAACGGTTGGTATAGGCGTTGATGTACTCGTCCGTCGGCAAAAACACTTTGATGAAACGGCGCTGGTCCACTGTCTGTGCCTCGAGGTAATCATTCAGGTCGTTGGGGTTGCCGCCTTCGCGGAGGTAGTGCGTACCTTGCCCCGGCATGGTTTCCCGGAAAACGAAGATGCGCTTCAACTCACGGCCCGTGCCTACCGAATAGCTCATCTCAGACCGGAAACTGCCATCCAGAAAAGAGGTGTTCCAATCGATGCGCGACTGCACAGTTTCTTCGTCTAGCCCCTGTGCAAGCTCCAGGTTTCTGTAAGTGGCCTGTAGGGCGATGTCGCTGTCGCGGCCATACCTGCGCTGGAGCATGGCATTATAGGTCTGGCCAATTTCCGGTGCTCCCATCTCTCCCTGGGCTGTTGGGCGCAGGTCAGTGCGGTAGCTGTAGTCTACCCGGAAGCGGGTTTTGGCAGTGTCGGGGCTTTCCACGAAAAACACATGCTCGTCAAAATACATAGCTGATCCTGTCACGGAATCGTTGCCGAGGGCAGTGAGTTTGTTTTTGTCGAAGCGGTACACGTAGCCGGGCTCAATTTTGCCGAGTCTATACCTGGCCCCCACATCGCCCCTGTACCACTCCGACTCCCTGGTAGCCTGGTCGCTGTGCAGCATGAAAAAGCTGTTGCGCAATTCCAGTTTGCCAAACGCACGGTTCAGATCCAACTGGTGCTGCGTACCGTCCACCTGCTGGTGCCGGTAGCGGCGGCTGATACGGTAGTTGACCAAATTCTGTGGGTCCCGCACCGCTCCTACCGAGAAGTGAAAAATATGGTCTTCTGCTTTCTGATTCGGGTTATCCAGACTCCAGTCGCGGTCGAACTCAATGGGGCGATAGCGGTCGATGGGTTCAAAATTCACGTCGGTATACTCATAGTTGAGCGTGCTGTTGAGACGGTACTTTCCCAGGAAAGGGAGCTGTCGGTCCTGTATGGCATACCCTACCCGCATGGCAGCCCCATTATCATCCTGCGCATCGAGGCGCGAGAAGCGGTTCAGGTCATTCTGCGAAGCGGCCCCTTCCAGGAAGAAATTCACGCCTTTCTGCAGTTCATAGTTACCACCCAGTGTGATCAGCTGCTTTTTGCGGGGGGTGGGCAGTATACGCACAGGCGCATAATTGCCCTGCGGCACGCCATTGACAGGCGCCACCCAGCGGTACACCCTGCCATTCACCGCAGTGTTGGCCGTCACGTAGTTGCCCCGGTTTGCCCCTACTTCCGAAAACCGCACATTGTAAACCGCCGAGTCCGGGTGACTGGAGTACATGTATACCTGCTGTGGCACACCGTCTACGAGCGTGTCGCGCTGGGCATAGAGTACCTGCGCCGGATCGAAAGGCACCTGTGTCGCGCCTGAAGTAACGGCCATGTCTAAGCTATCGCCTATACCTGCGAGCAGGCGTTTTTCATCGTCGCGCAAATCGAGGTGCAGCAGGTTGTTCGGGTTATCGGACTCGTTGTAGTAGTTGGCGTATACCTGCACCTTACCCAGTTGCTGGTAGTGGCTGGCGTGGTAAATACTGCGGCTGTAGTTCAGGTCAGAGTACTCGAAGTCTACCCGGATACGGGAGTTTTTAGTGATCACATGACGGGTCGTGAAGGTAATCTCCGCCTGGTTGTAGTCGATCACATAATCGAAGTCGAAGCCACGGGTCAGCAGGCGGCCGTCCAGAAAGACACGCTCCGAATTGGCCAGCACGATGATGAAGCGCTCGTTGTTCGGTCCGCGCAACCGGTAAGGTCCCTGCACGCCTTCCAATGCCTCCACGGCCTGCGAGGCAAACTTGCCTTTCGACACCGAGGCAGCGACCGTAGTAGTGCCCAGCTTTTCCGGAGATTTCCCAAAAGTAGTTTCGAAAGCACCGCCCTGCACGTTCTTGTAAAACTGCATGAAGTACGACGGCTTGCTGCGCAATACCACATCCCCCGCCGACAGTTGCCACTGCCTGTGCTTGAGCGTGATGTATACCCGGTCAAACTCGTTCAACTGCTGCGTATTCCCCTCCGGCTGGAAAGGTATATTCTGGTCCGTAATAGCCGCTGTGATGTCGATGTCTTCGGTCAGTTTCCCGTCCAGCTGCAGGTTCAGGGCCGAGTTTACAAATACGTTCTGCGTGTTACCGAACGAAATACCGCGTGAGATGCTGCCTGTTTTATTGAGTCTGGGAGTTTTGAAAATCTCTTCCCGCTGGGCAAAGTCCTCCTGATACAGCTCTTTCGGCGAACCGCTCCGGTCCAGTTTCATAATGTCGCGGCGGTAAGCGGGCTTGGCCAGACTCAGCGGCAGGGTTCTGTAGCACACCAGCACCGAGTCAGGTATAGGCACCATCGTTCCGAGCGTATCCATGATCTGGAAAGTGGGCGCCG
Source organism: Pontibacter coccineus (assembly GCF_030546575.1). Classification (GTDB taxonomy): domain Bacteria; phylum Bacteroidota; class Bacteroidia; order Cytophagales; family Hymenobacteraceae; genus Pontibacter; species Pontibacter coccineus. The sequence goes on along the minus strand of NZ_JAUOTN010000002.1, from coordinate 739,635 downwards.
GAAACGCCGTTAGCCTGAACTCGTGGGTATAGTAGTTGTAGTCAAATTTGAACTGGTCTTTGCGCGGGCCTACAAAGGTAATGCTGTTGACATCGATGGTCAGGGTGTCGAGCTGCTGAGGATAGTCGGTCAGGTATAGCCATTTGCAGTGCTGGTTGTTTACGGGAGCCTGGGCCAGCGCAGACAGGCTCAGCAGCGACAGCAGAACGCCGGTAACCAAACACCGGATCATGGGGTGGCCAGCGGTAAAGAAATGTAAAACGTCGTCCCCTCCCCTTCTTCTGTCACAAACCAGATGCGACCACCGGCGTTTTCAATTCCTTTTTTGGCAACAGCCAGTCCTATACCTGAGCCCGTGTACTTGGTACTGAAGTTAGGTATAAACACTTTGTTCTGAATCTCGGCAGGTATACCGCTGCCGTTATCAGCGATAGAAACAAGCGCCTCATTCTCCCCGTTCACCTTCAGGTCTATCTTGATCACAGGCTTCCGGTCAGCTGGTACCGCCTGTATGGCATTTAATAGCAGGTTATTGAAGGTCCGCACCAGCAGTGCCTCGTCGGCCATCACCATCACCGGCTCCTCCGGAATGCGCAGCTTTGTTTTCACAGAGGCCGGATTAGTATGCAGGTCCGCGGCTTTGTGCAGCGCAGCCCCCAGGTCCATCAGTTCGGCTTTCGGCTCCGGCATGGAAGTGAAGTTAGAGAACGAGGTAGCAATATCGCTCAGGATGTTGATCTGCGTAATCAGCGTGTGCGAAATCTTGTTGATCATCTGCTCCGTGTTCGGATTCTTTTCGGCAATGGCCTTCTGAAGGTACTGCAGCGAAAGCTTCATTGGGGTGAGCGGATTTTTGATCTCGTGCGCCACCTGCCGTGCCATTTCGCGCCAGGCCGCTTCCTTCTCGCGCATCGCCAGCTCCACCTTATTCTGCTCCAGCGTCAGCAGCATGCGGTTATACTCATTCACCAGCATCCCGATCTCATCGGCACCCTCATACGCCAGCATCTCGTTTTTTCCTGTCAGGGAGGTATGCTTTAGCTTATCGGCCAACATACGCAACGGCACTGTGAGGGCTCTGGAAGCGAAGAAGGTCAGGATGATGAACACGATGAACATGACTGTAAAGATGTTCATCGTCGTCGTGATAAGCTCGATCAGCTTCAGGTCCAGCTGGCGCTCTGAGTCGAAGAAAGGTATACCTATAAAGCCAATGAGTTTTTCAGGATCGTTGTCGGGGCGGAGTGGCAGGTATAGCGCATTGAAGCTCAGGTTGCCGGCGTGCTCATCAAGCAGCACCCGCAAGGCCTGCCGCTCTGAAATGGCCGCAAAGGCATTGGGGTTAACCAGTTTGGAAAGCAGGCCCGACTCAAAAATGAGCGGTTGGCTGGTGACCAGCAGGCGTCCGTTACGATCATACAAACTGACATCGGCCTCGGACAAAGCCGCAATGGAAGCGACACGGCGAAGCAGGCGGTTGCGGTCTGGCATTACTTCCAGCGTGGTCGGCCTGCTCAGATGATCCTGAATGGCCTCCCCCTTCTTTTCGTAAGACGAAAGCAGGTCTTTCTTGTAGGAGCTGGTCACCAGACTGGCCGTCACGATACTCACCAGCATCAAGGGCAGCAGGATACCGAAATTCAGGAAAAGCTGAATCTTGGTACTAAAGTTCGGCTGAAAATCACGTAGTCGCGCCCGGTTGAATAAAACATACAGCACGGCCACCACAATCAGGCAGGCGGTAAAGAACAGGAACAGGAATGAAAAATTAGAAAGCACTTCGCGGGCACCGTACTTACTGGTCGTGATGATCACCGTCGGTCCGGAATCGGTTTTTACCCCCAAATGGTGAAAGCCCTCTTCGGTTGCTCCCTGGCGGTATAGCTCATTCCGCTCTAACTGACTTCGATCGAAATTGGTCGCGTAGTCGAATTCTCCTTCGCTGTAAGTCAGCCTGCCTTTTTCGTAAATCCCGTAACTCAGAATATCAGCCCGGAATGGCTGTTGGTGTTGCTGACCTGCTAATAGCTCCGGCACCAGGCTGTTTGGGAGCAGCTCTTTCAGACTCAGCTGCAACACAATGGTACCATACAGCTGCGTGCCCAAGGGGACTTCGATCAACTTTAAATAAAAACGGGTATGCGGGCGCGCCGGGTCGTTTACCAGGTATAGGTTCTTGTATTCTGTCTTGTTGCGGGGGGTAGCGTACTTTTTCCGTAACTCGTCTAGGGTCGCAGCCGTGGTATCGGCACTTTCCAGCGTGCGCCCCTGGCTGTCAAAAAGCAGGATGTTGGCCTCATACTTATCAAAATAGTCTGGTAAAAACTGACGCGAAATCTTCCGCTTGATAAAGAAAGCATCTACATAGGGCCCCTTCATTTTTGTTTGAATCAGCACATCTTCTGACACGCGCACCGCCACATCCTCTTCCAGCAGATACTCAGCCAGCACATCATTGCCCTGCATCAGGTCAAATGCGAACTTCTGCTTATAGGCCAATAACTCACTCTGGAAGTGCGTATAGAGCGATGCAGCACCCGTCAGGCTGCTAACGGCGATGATCAAAAAGAAGAAGAGGTAGGTACGGTAAGGCAAACTAATCGCCTGCCGATGCTGCGCCGCCAGTAGGACGATCGCCCAGAAAACGGTACCGATCAGGAGCACGGATACCCAACGCATATCGAATATCAACGACAGCACTGTCAGGACTACCGCTATACCTACCAAAACCTGGTAAGGCCACCAACCATTTAACTTTCGCAACAGCACGTTCACAACCGAAGCCAGCATATAGGCAAAGAGGCTCAGGGCTACAGTATGCAGGAACATCAGGCTATACATCACCAGCTTGTACCGTTCCAAGGCAATGGACTGATTGATGTCGAGGGCTAGCGGAGAGTTGTGGTAAATACCGTAGTAAAAGCGGAACAAAATAGCCAGTAGCCCAAAAAACGCAAGCATCGCGATACCAATCGCTATTTTGCTTTTTCCCGGAGAGTAAGCCTTAACAGTAGGCAGCACCTCATTCTTATGAAACAGGTAATATGCAGCCCAGGCTACTGTAACGAGCAGCAATACATTCAGTGCCAGATCACCCACTGATGGAGACCAGAAGGAAGCGGCATACAGGCGAGGGTCAAACAGCTCCGTCTCCACGATCAGAAACGGGAGATTCAGGAATAAAAGCGCAAACCGAAAACTTACCAGTAGCGCCAGCAGCAACACAATGCCTTCCGTATAGCGGTGTCGCCTTAAAAAGTACCGGCTTAACAAAATGCTGAACCAGATAAAAAAGATGGTCCCTAAGATGAGCAAGACGAGCTGCAGGTTGTCAAAACCAGCGTCTATTCTCCCTGATCCATGGTCGACCGCGAAAAGGAAATCTCCCTGACTGCTCTTTACCTGCGGCAACTGCCCGGGATTGTCGAGCACCAAGCGCACATCTGCTTTCCCGAAAATACTCTTCTGCAAGCCCGACGAAAGTAAATCCGGGGTCTTGCTATAGTCTACCTGCAATGGTATGTAAGTGAAAATATGATAATCACTGAAACGATACGGCATGACTACAAACGTACCATAGCTGTTCCGGATGGTGGAAATGGAACGGGCTGTTGGTGGCAGATCCAAGTCAGGTATAACTGTATGGTCAGACCAGAACACCAGACGGCCGTTCTTATATACAAAAGTGGGATAATGTGTTTTGGAGAGTAACTTCGAAAAGCTGATCTGATCGTTTTGGAGCTGATCACCCAAGCGGATCGCCTCCTGCTCTGCATCTGACAACAGCGCCTGTACCCGCTTGGTAATGCGCTGTTGGGTCTGCTCTCTTTCGGCATCAAGCCAGGAAGCCGGTACCCTATAATGCAAAAAAGCTGTCGCCATAAAGCACAGCACAGCAAGGGCAAATAAGACGATCGGGGCAATTTTCCGGTTCAAAGCAGCATGAATTATCCACGAATTTAAGCAATTCGGGTTATAAGAGCATGACTTATAGGCGGCTAAAATGTAAGCCTTTACCTCAAGCCATGTTTAACTCCGGCATCCGCGCGAATTCCGTGGCAATACCGGATCAAATTTCACTCCAGAAATTACTTCTATACCAAAAAGAAGACCACATACAGGGCAACTAGCCTGCATGTGGTCCTTCGTAAAACATATTAGCAACCGGATTTAGAAATTGGCTATCCGGACAGGTATTTCTGTTACAGATAACTGCTTAAGCGGCTTTCGCTTTTTTCATGCGGTTGCTCTTATACCACATAAACCCTACTGTACCGACCAGTAAATAAGGAATCAGCATGAGGTATAGGATGCCTGTGTTGAGCCCCGCTCCCACCTGGGAATCAGAGTCTGTTTTACCGGTACCCACGTTAGACTCTACCGTGGCACGGCACATGGCACACTGGCTAAAGGCCTCTGTTGACACAAAACTTAAGGTAAGCAGCAGCAGGCCAGTAAAAAGTATTCTGAATATTTGACGTTTCATAATCTTAAAACAAGCGTTTAATGTTCCTGGTTCTAACTATAATACGGATAAATCATCATGTAGACGAGCACACCGGTCACGGCCACATAGAGCCAGATCGGAAAGGTCCACTTTGATATACGACGGTGACGGGCAAATTGCTCAGACAGGGCGAAGTATACGGAGAGCAGTACCAATGGCACGATCACTACGGCCAGCACAATGTGCGTGAGCAGTATGAAGTAGTAGAACAGCTTCAGGACACCATCCCCGCCGTAAATCGTGCGCTCACCCAGAAAGTGGTAGGTAACGTAGGATATCAGGAAAATAGCAGACAGCCCAAAAGCGGTACCCATGGCAGTGCGATGGACTTTCACATTGCCTTTCCGGATGTTATAATAGCCGATAACCAGCAGGCAAGCAGTCAGGGAGTTCAAGATGGCATGCAGTGTTGGTAGAAAAGACACATCAACTGCATCCGAGCCCTCCTTCGGCATAAAGAAAAGCATGGCCACTACGGCAGGTATGGCAATGGACAAAATAGCTATTACTACTAAGAATTTTTTGTCATTGCGAGCAGCGGTACTATTTTGATTTGCTGTATTCATCTAAAAGAACTTTAATTTCCAGTATCAGGCGATCCACATCCTCCTTGTCGGTACCGTCATAGATACCTCTCACATACCTGTCCTTGTCCACCAGCATAAATTTCTCGCTGTGTATAAAGTCTTGCTGTCCTTCTACCTTCATCACGGGCAAGTAAAAGCCCTTCTGTGCCAGGTTGTAGATTTTATCGCGGTCTCCAGTCAGAAAGTACCACTTGGCAGGGTCGGCGTTATAGCGCTCACCATATTCACTTAGCACTTCTGGGGTGTCGTGTTCCGGATTAACCGAAAAGGATACCAGTTTTACCTGCTCTTCATCCTGAAAGGCTTCCTGCACACGTACCATTTGCGAAGACATTTCCTTGCAAATATCCGGACAGGTCGCAAAGAAAAAGTCGGCTACATAGATATTGCCATCCAACTCGTTCTGAGAGATTGTCTGCCCTTGCTGCGAAGTGAATTCGTATGCAGGCACTTGATTGAAAAGCGTATCACCCTGTGCATCACGCACGACATCACCGGTGGCGGTAACCTGAGGGAAATATTTACGGAGCGTGTAGTGGTGTTCACCAAAACTACCGATAAATATAAAAATAAGAAGAGGCACTAATAGTAGGATCCCTAATATTAGTGCCTTTGAGTTACTCATAATCAGTGTACTTAGTTGAAGTAGTTTGTAATGGAATCGAAGTAATAGCTTCCTTCCGAAATAAGTGCTACCATAAGCCACATAATAAGGGCCAGTGGTATAATGATAGACCAGATCAAAGCCTTCGTTTCATGCTTTAAGTGCATAAACTCTGCTACAATGTAAAACGCTTTGAAAATGGTCAACACAATGAAGATAGCATTACGCAGTGTTCCTGCATCCATTGTAAAAGCGAAAAGAAACTCAACCGCTGTCAATGCTACCAGGATAAAAAACGTTTTCCAGATAACCTTTGTCTGCGCTTTAGGTATTTCACCTGTCTGGTGAAAATCGTTGGAGTGATCCGAGTGAGCTGCCATAGTATGCTTTATTTTTATAAGGCAGTATCCGGTATTTCACGGATACTGCATCTGTTTTAAAGTTTGACTTGTTAATTAGATCAGGTAGAAGAAAGTAAATACGAATACCCATACCAGGTCTACAAAGTGCCAGTACAGACCAATCTTCTCCACCATCTCGTAATGCCCACGCTTATGGTATACGCCATTCACCGTGCTGATAAAGGCAATCACCAGAAGTACCCAACCTATGGTTACGTGGAAACCGTGGAAACCTGTGATAAAGAAGAACAGGTTGGCAAACAACGGTGGACCGTATTGGTTCATGACCATGTTAGCCCCAAATACCCTTGAACCGTCAGCCAAAAGCATGCCTTCGTCAGTACCGGTTATAAAGTGAGTCCACTCCCAGGCCTGGCAGCCCAGGAAAGTGCCACCGAACAAGATTGTCCATAGCAACCACTTCTGCACGTCATTCTTGTCCATACGGTGACCAGCTTCCACAGCCAGTACCATTGTTACAGAACTCAAAATGAGGATCATGGTCATCAATGCCACGAATGCTAACGGCAAATCTACACCATGAAAACCAGGGAAAGCATTGAACACTTTCTCAGGTATAGGCCACCATTCTGTAGAGAATTGAAAGTCATCCGGAGTCCCTGTGTAAGGCAAGTGACTGTGACGCGACAAACCATAAACGATCAGGAATGCCCCAAAAGTAAATGCGTCAGAGAGAAGGAAAAACCACATCATGAGTTTTCCATAGCTCGCCTTGAGTGGTTCATTGCCACCGTCCCATGTACCTGTTTTAGGTTCTTCCAGCGTAGTTGATGTAGACATAGTTTAGTATTGAAAAAAAACGTGTTTAGTGATTTAGTCTCAAAAATATATACAAGTATAGCCAAAGGCCACCCAGGAAGTGCCAGTAAATGGTGCAAAGCTGTATACGCAGCATGCTCTTAGAGTGAACCTTGTAACGTAAACTTGACATTATTACCAGCGCCACATAAATGAGGCCAGTGATCAGGTGAAAACCGTGTACACCCGTTAATACATACATAAATGAACCAGAAGGGTTGCTAGCGTCTCCTCCGAAGTACACATTATTGCTTACCAATTCAGCCCATCCGTTCCACTGTCCGATCAGAAAAGCGATGCCCAACCCGAACGTTAGGTACAACATTAGACGCAGCCGGGCTATATTGTCCTGAGCTGCTGCATTATTGGCAAGCTGCATCGTAACACTGCTCAAGGCAATAATCACGGTGTTAATCAACAGGATGTTTGGCAGGTCAAACTCTAGCCAGTTGCCCTCCGCACGACGCACCAAATATGCGCTCGTAAAGGCTGCAAACATCATAATTATACTAATAATAAGCAACGACAGCGTGAATTTTAATGGATGTATCCCACCTGTGTTGTTCTCTTCCCCCAATGATTTGGCAACCATATCCATATTCCTAAATTTTATCTAAAACGAAAGCTATCTGCACGATAGGCAAATACAAAAAGGACCCAAACATAATGTTCATCGCAGCCTTGTTGGTACAAGTGCGCATCAAATGAAAAGTCTGAGCCAGAAACAAAACGCCACAGATCACAGCGATCAGCGCTGAAGTAGTACCCGTCATCCCAAACTGCAAAGGCAACAAGCTAAGCGGAATCAGAAGCAAGGTATAGATCATGATCTGGATCGCAGTTTTCAGGTTCTTTCCGCCTTCCATAGGAAGCATTTTGAATCCAGCTCTTTTGTAATCTTCGTCCAGCACCCAGGCAATGGCCCAGAAATGCGGAAATTGCCAGATAAACTGTATACCGAAAAGAATCCAGGCTTCCACGCTCACGACACCTGTCGCAGCCACCCAACCAATCAGTGGAGGCAATGCGCCAGGTATAGCACCAACAAAAACATTGATGGGGCTGATCCGCTTCAGTGGCGTATAAATGAATCCATAAAGAATGAGCGATAACAGTGCAATGGCTGCTGTCAGCGTATTAAAGAAACCAGCCAGGATCAACAAGCCCCCCACTCCTATCAGCACACCAAACGTAGCAGCTTCCGCTACACTAAGCGTACTTGTTGGAAGCGGCCTGTTTGCCGTGCGCTTCATTAACTTATCGAGGTCCTTCTCCAGGATCTGATTCACAATGTTGGCAGCGCCTGTGACCATTAATCCACCCAGCATCACCAATGCAATCTTTACCCAACTTCCTCCCGGATGCCCCAGTATATAGCCTATGCCACTTGAAAAAGCCACTGTAAAACTCAGTCTAAACTTGAGGAGTTTAAAGTATGCTGTTGCTTTTTGTGCCGTACTACCTAAAGACACTACCGATTCTGACCTATCTGTAATCATTAGTTAAGAACCACTACCGGTTTTTCGACCGCCTTTTTAGAGGCGTAGTAATAAAAAATCAATATTAGAAACTGAACGCCAAATAGCAGGGTAGCTATCGTCAGGTGCAATGGTTGCAAGAAGGCAGGTATAGCAAAATAAGCCATGATTACCCCAAATGCGATCTCAGCAACGAGCAGCACCATCATCCAGTTTACCATCATATTCAACTGGCGGTCTTTTAGCTTATAAATTAAATAAGCCATATAAACATGCATCGCCAGTAACAGGATAGAGAAAGAGCGATGGATAAAGAAACTCAGCCCAAGTTGGTCTACCCAAAGATCTCTGTTACTTCCATTCATTTCAAATGCTACGATATCCACTTCTTCACGTACCTGCGTTCCTATCAGAATCTGTACAAAAGTAGCGGCAGCTACCAGTCCGATAACAAAAAACAGGTGCCTGGAAGCGTTGATCCGAGGTGCAATAAAAACAGCCTGCGAACGAATAACCGCGTACTGCAGCAGGGCTACCAGCACCAGGGCCAGGGCCATATGGATAGTAATAGTAACTGGTAACAGGTTCGTAGACACCACGATGGAACCTAACCAACCCTGGAAACCCACCAGTATAAAACTTAGCAGCGAGAGATAAAAAACTGACTTGTCAGTTTTAAGATAAGGTATAGCATAAAGCACCGTCAGGAAAATCAATACACCGATCACGGCCCCTACCAGACGGTTGATATATTCTATCCACGTCTTAGTCACATTGAAATCTGTTTCGATGTGTTGCAGCGGGTGATCGCGTAATTCTGTAGCTACTTTTTCAAACCCTACCTTATTCAGAAACCCTGCTAGTTTCTGATTCTTTTCTACACGCTGTTCCTTGTAGACTTCCAGATAATCATCTGGCAATTGGCTAACATCAGTTGGAGGAACCCAACTGCCAAAACACTTGGGCCAGTCAGGACATCCCATTCCTGAGCCTGTGCTCCGCACGATTCCTCCAACTAATATTAGAAAGTAAACAGCTACTACTGTTAGTACTCCAATATTCTTAAACCTTTTGTATGGAAAAGATTTATCTATCATTTAAGCTATTCTAAATCCCTCTCGTAAGGCAGGTTTGAAGACTGCGTCTGCGAGAAAGGTACGTTCTGTGGAATATAATCCTCAGGAGCGCCTGGTTTGCTATAATCGTAAGGCCATCTGTAAACAGCTGGGATCTCACCTGGCCAGTTGCCGTGTCCCGGGTTAACAGGAGTCGTCCATTCCAGTGTGTTCGAATGCCATGGGTTAGCTGTAGCACGACGGCCCTTGAAGATGCTGTATATGAAGTTGAACAAGAAGATCAACTGCGCTGCAAAGCCCAGGATAGCCGCAATACTGATAAAGCTGTTCAGGTCCGTAAAGGTGTTGAATGCATCAAAACCTGTCCATGAATAGTATCTTCTTGGGAAACCAGCGATACCGATGTAGTGCATTGGCATGAACACCAGGTAAGCGGACAGGAATGTCAACCAGAAGTGAATGGCTCCCAGCTTTTCATCCATCATGCGGCCGAACATCTTAGGGAACCAGTGGTAGATACCACAGAACATACCAAAGAACGCTGCCGCACCCATCACAAGGTGGAAGTGAGCAATAACGAAGTAAGTATCGTGCAGCTGAATGTCCAGTGCAGAGTTACCAAGAATGATACCTGTCAGACCACCAGAGATGAAGAGCGATACGAAGGCAACCGCAAACATCATCGCAGTCGTGAAGCGAATATTACCTCTCCATAGTGTGGCGATCCAGTTAAATACCTTCACCGCAGATGGCACGGCAATAATAAGTGTCAAGAACATGAAGACTGAACCAAGGAAAGGGTTCATACCTGTCACGAACATGTGGTGGGCCCATACTACGAATGATAGCACGGCAATACCCAACATGGAACCAATCATCGCTCTGTAACCGAAGATAGGCTTGCGAGCGTTTGTGGCAATTACTTCAGAAACGATACCGAAAGTCGGTAGAATTACGATGTATACCTCCGGGTGACCAAGGAACCAGAATAAGTGCTGGAACAGGATAGCGCTACCGCCAGTGTTTGCCAATGCCTCTCCTGCAATGTAGATATCAGAAAGGAAGAAGCTTGTACCGAAGCTACGGTCAAAGATCAGAAGCAATGCAGCTGACAACAGTACCGGGAAAGAAAGCAGCCCCAGAATGGCGGTCAGGAAGAAAGACCATATTGTCAAAGGCAGCTTCGTCATCGACATGCCTTTTGTTCTCAGGTTAATCACGGTGGTAATGTAGTTTACACCACCAAGCAGCTGAGAAACGATAAACAGTGCCATACTGATCAACCACATTGTCATACCACCTTTAGAGCCAGAAATGGCCTGTGGCAATGCACTTAGTGGCGGGTATACGGTCCATCCACCACCGGCAGGTCCTGTTTCTAGGAAAAGAGACCAGAACATGATCACACTTGCAAGGAAGAAAACCCAGAAGGAAAGCATGTTCATGAAGCCAGATGCCATATCGCGGGCACCGATCTGCAGTGGAATCAGGAAGTTACTGAACGTACCACTCAGACCCGCTGTCAATACGAAGAACACCATGATCGTTCCGTGCATCGTTACGAGTGCCAGGTAGAACTCCGGATCAAGCTTGCCGTTCACAATCCAGTTACCCAGGATAGGCTCCAGGAAAGTGAAAGTAGCTTCAGGCCAGCCAAGTTGTAAACGGAAAATAATCGATAGGAAGCCACCTATAAAGCCCCAGAAGATACCTGCGAAAAGAAACTGCTTTGCAATTACTTTATGGTCTTGGCTGAAGATGTACTTCTCAAAGAAGTTTTGGTCGTGATGATGATCATGCTCTTCGTGAGCGTGATGTACATCCTTATTTAGAGAGATATCTGTACTCGACATTGTTGATTTTAGTTAATGCTACAACTCTGTTTTTACTTCTTCTGTACTCTTCTTCAGCACCACCTGATCTTTTGAATCGAGTGTGAACTTTGTAAGAAGCTGTGGGTTCTGCTCAATAAAAGGGGTCTGCGAAGCTAACCACTCCTCATATTCCTCAGGTTCATCAACAACTAAGATAAAACGCATTGCAAAGTGTCCACGTCCGCAGATTTCCGTACAGGCCAGCTCAAAGTTGAAATCTGGGTTTCCGGTTTCCGTGCGTACTTCAGCAGTCGTTTTGGTTGGCACAAACCAGAACTTGGTCGGCATACCTGGCACTGCATCCATTTTAACGCGGAAATGCGGCAGGAAAACGCTGTGTATCACATCTCGTGAACGTATCTTCAAATGCACTGGCTTACCTTTTGGCACGTGAATCTCACGTGGCATAAAGTCATCCATCGCGTTTGGATCACTAAAGTCTACGCCAATTTCATTTGTGGCGTCAATAAGATGCACATTGGCTTCTCCCAACTTTCCGTCAGGACCTGGGTAGCGCACTAACCAGCTGAATTGTTTACCCATCACCTCTATAACCACAGAGTCGGCAGGTGCCGCGCTTGTAATGTTCGTCCATGTTTTCCAACCGGCAAATACCAGCAGCGCCATTACAACCGCAGGAATCATGGTCCAAACTATCTCCAGCTTGTTGTTGTGCGGGTAGTAATAGGCACGCTTTTCTTCTTTATGCTGATACTTATAAGAATACCAGAAGAGAAGAATCTGCGTGATCACAAACACAATACCGATCACAATCATCGTAGTCCAGAAAAGACTATCCGTCCAGGCACCATGCACAGAGGCAATAGGCTGGTTCATGTCATCCCATGCATCAGCAAAGGACCAGGCAAATGCTGCGCCTCCTACAATCAGGAAGAGGAGCATTAAGAGGCTGTTTACTTTATTACTTGTTTTAGTGGTTCCGGCAGCGCGCTGTGTCGATCCTCTGAAAATGGAGGCTAGCGTCCCGATCCTGAACAACAGGAACAGTATCACTAGTAGCAGGACGATGGATAAACCTATGGCGAACGTAATCATTGTATAATGCTTTTAGTATGACTAAACATGATGGTGAACACTCTCCTCCACGAAGGGGTGATTTACTGGCACAAGAGAGGCTTTTGCCAACCCTTTGGTGAAAGTAATCAGGAAAACTCCCAGGAAGATCAATGTAGTGCCAATCTCAATAAATCCGATACCAGCATCTGTACGCAATGTACCCGGCATCATCATCAGGTAGAAGTCCAGCCAGTGGCCAATCAGGATGGCGATAGTAACGATCTTCAACATAATCATCTGACGTTTTGCATCTCTTGTCATCAAAACAAGGAAAGGGAATGCAAAGTTAATCAGAAGGTTCACGAAGAATATCCACTTGAAATGTCCGCCGTTTCCACCCAGGCGTTCGATAAAGTAAATAGATTCTTCCGGAATGTTTGCATACCAGATCAGCATGAACTGAGAGAACCAGATGTATGTCCAGAAGATGGAGAAAGCGAATACGAACTTACCCAAATCGTGTAAATGGTTCGCATTTACCATTTTCAGGTAGCCATTCTGCTTGAGTATGATCACAGCCAGCGTAATTACCGCCAGTCCAGATACCCACCAGCTGGCGAATACGTACCAGCCAAACATAGTGGAGAACCAGTGCGTGTCAATTGAAAGCACCCAGTCCCAGGCAGAAGTAGAAGAAGTCACACCGAATACAACCAGGAACATAGCAGAGATTCTGATGCTCTTGTGGTAGTAGTCTGTGCCTCCATGAAGATCTTCATTAATGGAGTTTCTTCTCAACCAGTTGAAGAATAAGATCCATAGCACGAAGTAAGCTACCATTCTGATCAAAAAGAACCAGAAGTTCAGGTACGGTGCCTTACCAGCTATGATTGGATCGTATTGCGGGTTTGGTGTTACACCATCTTCCAGAAACTGGTTGTACAGGTAATCGTGTGTCCAGTGGAAAATGTCATGACCGCCTAAAAGGAAGGTGATCAGCATCACGGCACCACCTATTGGCAGGTAGTAACCCATGGCCTCAGGTATACGCTTGATCAATACAGACCATCCTGCATACGCCACATATTGTACGGCTACGAAGAATACGCCTACCAGCGCAATACCAGTAAAGTAAACGTTATTCAACCAAAGGTTCATGTAGAGCCTTTTGGTCCAATGAGCTGCTTCGTGTCCGGCGGCGGCTGCTTCACCATGCCCTTCGGCCTGGTGACCACCGCTCATCGCAGCTATGATTATACCGGCTATAAGCAATACAACACCTATAGCTATCATCAAGAAAAACTTGTTATTCGTTTTTCTGGAAATGATGAGTCTTTCTTCTGTCATTATCCTTTTGATATTATGCCTTAGACTTAGTTAGTAGGTGTAGTACCTGTTGCTGTAGTATCCGCCGCTGCAGCCGGCACTTCGCCACCCTGTAGTTGCTGTACATACATCACAATTTTCCAACGCTCCGTCGGGTTAACCTGCGAACCGTGCGGCAGCATACGACCACGTCCGTTCGTGATCACATGGTAAATATGCCCTTCGGGAAGAGACGCTACGCGGCCAGCAGAGTAAGAAGGAACACCTTTGAATTTTTGTCCTACAAGACCTTGTCCATCCCCCTGTTCACCGTGACATGGAGAGCAGAACCTGGCGTAAAGCACCTGTCCTTCTGCCAGATTTAGCTCATTCTTTTCCAGCGGGTTTTTCAGTTCAACACCTGCTACTTCAGCCTCGTCTTTGGACAAGTACATGTTGTAGCCCATTTTACCACGCGCTACTGTACCTGGTGCCGGCTGACGCATGTTCATGCCGCCTGGGTTGTATAAGTTCTCCTTCACCTGGGAGTAAGGATCCAGCGCCACAGAGTGGTACATGTCCGGAGCATACTCAAGACCTGGGTCTTTCTCATTGCTGCAGGCTACCAGCAGGGCACCTGAGAACAATACGGCAGAGGCTTTAATACCTAAATTTAGTAGACCTTTCATTATTTGATTACCTCCTTCTCGTTTACTTCGATTGCACCGTTGGAACGAAGCAGGTTATTAAGGGCTGAAATATCAGTCACACCTTCTTTTACCTCTATCGCCATCACATACTTGTCGTCTGTGGAGCGCTTGTCAAAAACGTTCACCTTAAAGGAAGGCTTCAGTTTGGTAACAATAAAGAAAGTGATCACCATACCGAATGCAGAGCATAGCACGGTCAGTTCGAATGTTACCGGGATGAATGCAGGTAAGGCAATGTGCGGCTTACCACCGATGATCATTGGCCAGTCGAAACCCAGCATCCAGATCTGCATCCAGAGCGCGAAAGACATTCCGAATAAACCGCAGAAGAACGCCACAATTGGAAGTCTTGAACGCTTGACACCTAATACATCATCGATTCCGTGGATGGGGTATGGCGAAAAAACTTCGTAAATTTTAGTACCGGCAGCCCGGACGTTCTCGATGGCCTGCAGCAGGACATCCTCATCATCGTAGATACCTAGAACGAATTTTTTAGTCATTGCTATGGATGTGTATTAGTGTGCGAATCCTTATTAGTACCGTGCATTGCATCATTCGGGTGGTGCTTCACTTCGGATGAAGACTTCAGAATGGCTTTCACCTCAAACATGTTGATTACTGGGAAGAATTTGGCAAACAACAGGAACAGGGTGAAGAACAGTCCGATCGTTCCTACATAGACACCAATGTCGATGATGGTCGGGGAGAACATTGCCCAGGAAGATGGCAGGAAGTCTCTGTGCAGTGAGGTCACGATGATCACGAATCGCTCAAACCACATACCGATGTTTACAAAGATGGAGATGATGAAGGTAGCGGTCAGGCTTCTTCTGATGCTTCTGAACCAGAAAAGTTGCGGCGTAATTACGTTACAGGTCATCATGGACCAGTAAGCCCACCAGTAAGGACCTGTTGCGCGGTTGATGAAGGCATACTGCTCATACTCCACACCGGAATACCAGGCAATGAAGAATTCTGTGATATAAGCCACACCCACGATAGAACCTGTCAGGATGATTACCTTATTCATGGATTCTACGTGCTCCAGTGTGATGTAATCTTCCAGCTTGAACGTTTTGCGGGTAATGATCATAAGCGTCAACACCATGGCAAAACCAGAGAAGATCGCACCTGCCACGAAGTATGGAGGGAAGATTGTCGTGTGCCAGCCTGGAATTACTGACGTTGCAAAGTCCATGGATACGATCGTGTGTACAGAAAGTACCAGAGGTGTACAGAGACCAGCAAGGATCAAGGAGACAGTTTCATGACGAGACCATGCTTTTGCGGAGCCAGTCCAGCCCATGGAAAGAATGGAGTAGGCTCTACGGGCGATTGGGCCGGTTGCTCTGTCGCGGATGGTAGCAAAGTCAGGAATTAGGCCGATGTACCAGAAAACAAGCGAAACAGAGAAATAAGTAGAGATCGCGAATACGTCCCAGAGAAGCGGTGAGTTGAAGTTCACCCAAAGTGAGCCGAAGGTGTTTGGCAACGGGAGTACCCAGTAAGCCAACCAGGGACGGCCCATGTGCAGAACCGGGAACATCGCGGCGCAAATTACGGCGAAGATTGTCATCGCCTCTGCTGCGCGGTTGATAGAAGTTCTCCACTTCTGACGGAACAGGAGGAGGATCGCAGAGATCAGCGTACCGGCGTGACCGATACCCACCCACCACACGAAGTTGGTGATGTCCCATGCCCAACCTACAGTTTTGTTAAGCCCCCACTCCCCGATACCGTACCAAAGGGTGCGGTAAGTGGAATAAAGGAAAATAGCAAGGCCTACAAGAGCTACAGCAAGGGCAGCGGCCCAACGTGCGTTGGGCTTGGCCTCCACCTGTCTGCAGACATCTTCGGTGATATCGTGGTATGTTTTACCCCCCGTTACCAGAGGCTCTCTTATCGGAGATACGTGCTGCATAGCGCTATCTATTTTATAAATTAAGCTAAGTTTCTAATTTTTGTCAGGTACGTCACGTTCGGCTGCGCGTTCATTTCCTCCAGTACGTGGAAGGCTCTTTCGCCTTTCTCGCGTGCCAGCGTTTTTGAAATACGGCTTTCCGGATCCAGCATGTCACCGAAGATGATCGCATTGGTAGGGCATGACTGCGCACAGGCTGTCACGATCTCACCGTCAACCGGTCTTCTGCTTTCGCGCTTCGCTTCGAGTTTGCCTAACTGTATACGCTGTACGCAGAAAGAGCACTTCTCCATCACACCTCTAGAACGAACAGTTACATCCGGGTTCAACACCATCTTGCCCAAGTCGTTGTTCATGTTGAAGTCGAACTTGTCGTTGTTTGTGTACGCGAACCAGTTGAAACGACGAACTTTGTATGGACAGTTGTTCGCGCAGTAACGAGTACCCACGCAACGGTTGTAAGCCATCTGGTTCAGACCTTCTGAGCTGTGCATGGTAGCGGCAACCGGACAAACTGTCTCGCATGGTGCGTGGTTACAGTGCTGGCACATCATCGGCTGGAAGATTACGCTTGGATTCTCCGCCGGATCTTCCATGGTCTTGTAATCTTTCGCCTCGTGCTCAACCGCGCTGTAGTAACGGTCGATACGCATCCAGTGCATCTCACGACGCATCAGCACTTCTTCCTTACCTACTACCGGAATGTTGTTCTCTGCCTGGCAGCTTACCGTACAAGCTCCGCAACCAATACAAGAGTTCAAGTCAACGACCATACCCCAGTGGTGGTTCTTGTACTCGTAGTCATCCCAAAGAGAGATAGCTGCCGGCTTAGCAGGTCCTTCGTGCGTAGCGATACGCACATAGGTGGTTACGTCCTTCGGATTCGCCTTGTAGTTTGCCAGTGTGTTTTCCTGCACCACAATACGGTCCATAATGGTATGGTGCGTTTGTGTCTGGGCAATCTCAATGGTAGAGCCTGTTTTCTCTAACTGTACTGCGCCTGCGAACAGAATGCCATTGTCAGCTACTGTCGCTATTGGGAAAGCGTTGGCGCCACGTCCTTTGGCAGTTGGCATAGAGTCCAGCTGACGGCCATAGCCCATGGCTATACCTACAGTGCCTTGTGCCTGACCAGGCTGAACCAGAGCGGGAAGCTCAAGCGTCTTGCCATTCGCATAAGTTACTTTTAGTACATTGCCTTGAGAAACACCCATCTCCTCTGCCATCTTGCGTGGCATGGTAATGTAGTTATCCCAGGTTGCTTTCGTGATCGGGTCAGCCATTTCCTGCAACCATGGGTTGTTGGATTCTGAACCTGTACCGATACCTACTTTTTCATAAACTACAGCTTCAACTTTACCGCCGGCAACAGCTCTTGGAGCTCTACCTGCAGCATCTGCCGCTGTCATTGTGCCGGCAGTTGCCGGGCTCAGGGCCAGCATGCTGGTTCCGTTCTCCAGCACACCGTCGTGTACTATTTTCTCCCACTGTGCATCAGTGCCAGCTGCACCTTTTCGCCAGTTATTGCGGATGTAATCGTAGAAGGTCGTTTTGTTACCGCTCCAGGCCAGTAAGCTGTCTTGTGCCTGGCGTGTCATAAAGATCGGGCTGATCACTGGCTGTGCCAGGCTCAGGAAGCCTCTCTTTGGCTCGTAGTCGTTCCATGACTCCAGGTAGTGGCTGTCCGGAGTTACGTAGTCCACCAGCGCGGCTGTCTCTTCTACTCGATCGGCAAAAGAAACCTTCAGGGCAACTTTCGCTAAACCACTCTTCACGCGGTCTGCAAGCGGATGGTCATAAACAGGGTTGGCATTGTAGAAGAACACAGCACCTACCCCACCATTGTTCATTTCCTCGATCAGGCGCAGCATCTGGGCATCGTTACCCTGCTTCACCAGGTATGGAGATGCGGTATCGATGGTTGTGCCCTCTGCACCGAGTGACTTGTTTATAGCCGTTACCAGTGTCTGTACAGCCGGGTCGTTTGTACCGGACACTACTAGTGCACGACCATTATTGGCACGCAGGTCTCTGATAGCATTTTCCAGCGCCTTCTTGTCAACGTTGGCTGGTGCGTTTACACCCTGGCCAGACAGGCCATTATAGATGGCTGTAGCAATCGCCAGTTCTTCGGATGGCTTAATTGGAACGCGTACGTCAGCGTTGGCACCTGTAAGCGACATAATCGTCTCAAACTGGTAGTGGCGCGACATGTCAGAGTTCTCAGCCGTGATTTTTCTTTTCTGAATGTACTGACTTGCAAATGGAATTGGGGCAACCCATGTTCCCAGGAAGTCAGCACTGATGCTCACGATAATGTTGGCTTTGCTGAAGTCGTAACCAGGTACAACACCACCATTTGCTCCAATCAGGGCCGAAGCCGAGTTTGGATCGTAGGTTACGTGCTCGAAGTTGCCTAGTCCAGCACCGAACTCGTTAATCAGTTGCTTGGTGGATGGGCTGATGACAGTAGAAGAAACCAAAGCAACTTTGCCGTTTACTCTGGCAAGTGCTGAGCGGATTTCGCTGTCAACCTGCTCCCACTTGGCTTCTTTGCCTTTGATGAGTGGCGTACGAAGTCTGTTATTGTCGTAGAGACTCAGCACAGAGGCCTGCGCCTTCGGGCTTGTACCCATCGGCGTGAGCGTGGAGCTAGGGTTTGGCTCTACTTTAATCGGACGACCTTCGCGTGTCTTTACAAGGATACTGTTGAAGTCGCCGTTGTTGAAGTATGTAGAGGCGTACCAGTTCGCCACGCCTGGCTCTACGTCAACTGGTTTGTTCAGGTATGGGATTGCCTTTCTTACAGGGGCCTCGCATGAAGCCAATGTAGCGGCGGCCAGGCCAAAGCCCAACAGTTTCAGGAAGTCTCTGCGGGGAGCTGCCAAACCGGTAGATGCGCTCTCGCCTCTGGCTTCGTTTATCGGCAGGAATTCTGGAAACTCATTGTGAGCATGTTTCGCGAATTCAGGAGTATTCTCAAGCTCCTCTATTCCTTTCCAGTATTTTATTCTGTCTTGCATGTTATATCTAGAAAACTCGAACCCTTAATTATAACTGATTAATAGTGGCACTTAGAACACTCTGCACCACCGTTTGATGACACTGTGAAGGCACTCTTCGTAGTTGACTCGTGCAGTTTCACCAGGTTGTCATAATAGGCATTTCCTTCTGTGTTAAGAGGAGTTTCGCGGTGACAGTCGATACACCAGCCCATTGTAAGCGGCGAGTACTGATACACTACTTCCATTTCCTGAATAGGACCGTGGCAGGTCTGGCACTCTACGCCACCCACCTGCGTGTGCTGGGCGTGGTTGAAGTAGGCCAGGTCAGGCAGGTTGTGGATACGCACCCACTCAATTGGCTTGTTACGCTCAATCGCTGTGTAAATCTTCTGAATTTCTGGCGACTCCGCTTTGATCTGGCTATGGCAGTTCATACAGATGTTAGCGGATGGAATGCTGGCACTCTTGCTTTCGTATACTGTTGAGTGGCAGTAGTTACAGTCAATCTGGTGCTCACCAGCGTGCAGTTTGTGCGAGAAGGCAATAGGCTGCGTAGGGGCATATCCCTGCTGTATGCCGATACCCATCGCTTTGTCCAGCGTAAGGTCGATCAGCACTACCACGAAGATAAGCACCACCAACGTTCTTACGGCTTTAGACTTGTATATCTTAGAGAAGTCGAAGCGCTGGTTTACAACTTCAGCGTCGTACTCATCGAGTTGTTTGTTCTTGTTGAGGTAGTTTTTCAGTACCGACGTGATCAGAAGAAGCGTCACAACCAGCACGATCAAAACTACGATCAGCACTACCAGTATGATGTCCAGGTAGCCTCCAACTGCACCAACGGCGTCTGTACCTACGTTCTCACCCGGAGCGGCAGCGGTAGCAGCACCAGCGGCAGGAGCCTCGGCAGCGGCAGTCTCAGCAGTCTTGATATAAGTCAGGATAGAGACAATTTCCTCGTCCGAGAAAGCGAAAGACGGCATCGCCTGCTTGTTGAACTGGTTGTAAACAGCCACAGCATCCTTGTCGCCGGTAGCGACCAAAGCCTGCGAGTTCTTAATCCAGCTGATCAGCCAAGGCTGCGTTCTGCGTTCGTTTACCCCCTTCATACCAGGGCCAACCACTACGTCACTTCCCACAGAGTGGCAAACCACGCAGTTGTTCTTAAACAGGGACTCGCCTGCACTTACAATACCTGCATCATCTACAGGCAGACTTGCGCCTTGTGCAAGCCCTGTAGTCGACACTCCAAAAGAGGCCGCCAAGGCAAACAAGAAGGCAATCAAGAATTTGGTTTTTGCTCTTTGTATACAGCTAATCATAGCCAGGACGCTTGTGTTTAGTATAATGGTGAATTTACTTTACGGGCACAAATCTACTACCTGAAACCCATTAATCAAATATTATGTGCTTATTTTTACCCCTATAGACAATATCCCCTTAAGTACAATCACTTAGGGACTACTATCTGCATTATTTTAACGGAATCGGCCATTTTATTTAAAATTATTCTAAATAAGGCTTTCCCAGCACCCTACTTTCTGCACAAAATTATCCACTTTTTTCTTGCTTTAGACGCCTCCGCAGGCACACCCACACTTGAACTTATAAAATGCTGATTTTGTTGTCGTTAGCTTTCATTTATTTCCGGGACCAAATTTTCCGCTCTCTCCCACCTGCCCATTGTTTTTTTGCACTCATTATTATATATATAGAATAAGTCGATTTATAAAGGGCGACCGATATCCAATGTTATCGACAAATGTGGGTACCTGCGGCGACCTATCCGGGAAGCCTGCAACCTGCATCGTCTACCATTTATTTTAGTGCAAGTTTTTGGATTACAGAATCATTGCTGTATATTTGCACCCTAAAACAAAAAATTCTCATAACCAAATGGAATTAAAAAATTACGAAACGGTCTTCATTCTGACGCCTCTGTTGAACGAGACGCAGATGCAGGAAACGGTCGAGAAGTTCAGACAGGTGCTTAAGGAAAATAGCGCCGACATTATCCACGAAGAGAACTGGGGTCTGCGTAAGCTTGCTTACCCAATCCAGAAGAAATCTACTGGTTTCTACCACCTCATCGAGTTTATGGCCCCTACTTCTGTAGTAGATGTGCTTGAGCTGGCTTATCGCCGCGACGAAAAAGTTGTTCGCTTCTTGACCACTGCACTTGATAAGCACGCTATTGCTTACAATGAGCGCAGAAGAAAAGGTGAATTCAAATCACAGGCTAAAAAAGAGGAGGTTAAAGCATAATGAGCCTAGTTAACGAAAGAGTACACAAACAAGAAAATCGTCAGAAATACTGCCGCTTCAAGAAGAGCGGTATCAAGTATATCGACTATAAGGATGGCAACTTCCTGCTTAAGTTTGTAAACGAGCAGGGCAAGATCCTTCCAAGAAGACTAACAGGCACTAGCCTGAAGTTCCAGCGTAAAGTTGCTCAGGCTGTTGCCCGCGCACGCCACCTGGCTATCTTACCTTATGTAACTGATTCTTTAAAATAAGGAGGTAACGAACATGGAAGTAATACTTAAAGATGATGTTAAGAACCTGGGTTACAAGAACGATATCGTTACTGTAAAGTCAGGATATGGCCGCAACTACCTGATCCCACAAGGTCTGGCAGTTCTGGCTGACAAGACAAACAAGAAGATCGTAGCTGAGAACGTGCGTCAGGCTGCTCACAAACTGGAGAAAATCCAGGGCGATGCGCAGGATCTGGCTAACAAGATCGGTGATATCACACTGGAAATCCCTGCAAAAGTAGGCGAGACTGGTAAGATCTTCGGTTCTGTTACAACCAACCAGATTTCTGAGGCCCTTAAGGCGAAAGGTCACGATGTAGACCGCAAGCGCATTTCTTTTGATCAGGATGTAAAAACAGCTGGTGAGTACACTGCCACGCTGAACCTGCACAAAGAAGTGAAGCACCAGATCCGCTTCAACGTAGTAGCTGAGTAATTTTAGCCGCTACCAAGCATAGAAAGCGCCCTGCCCTAAAAGCAGGGCGCTTTTTTTATTTCCTGCTTCAGCTTAATTTGCGCTATACCTATACCTATACCTATACCTATACCTATACCTATACCTATACCTATACCTATCCTATACCTATACCTATGTTCCGGACTGAACTCAACATACCTGCCAGCGGCCTTGACCTGAACTTGTCGAGTGGCATCGTGACCATAGGTTCCTGCTTTGCCGAGGTAATCGGCCGTAAGCTGGAGGAAAACAAGGCGCAGGTATTGGTCAATCCTTTCGGAACGATCTTCAACCCGCTGTCCGTTGGCAAGTTGCTGCGCGCTTCCCTAGGCGGCTCACATCCGATAGCCGATAATCTGGTGCAGCACAACGGCATCTGGTATGCCTATGACCTGCATTCTTCCCTCTCCTCCCCTTCCCGCGACACGTTACTGCAGAACATCGCGGAGCGGCTTTCCTTGACACGAAACACCTTGCAGCAAGCGAACTTGCTGATCATAACGTTTGGCACGGCGGTAGGCTATCGTTTGCAGAGCTCCGGCGAAGTGGTGGCGAACTGCCATAGACTGCCCGCCTGCCAGTTTAGCCGCGAACTCTTGCCTTTGAGCACATTGCTTGCGGATATGAAGCAGACTTTGGAGGAGCTTTGGCAATTCAACCCCGCGCTGCAGGTATTGCTAACGGTGAGCCCCGTACGCCATATCAAGGAAACGATCGAAGTGAACAGCGTCAGCAAATCCATACTGCGACTCCTTTGCCACGAGCTTACTGCAAACCACAAGCAGGCGCACTACTTCCCCGCTTTCGAGATCATGATGGACGACCTGCGCGACTACCGTTTCTATGGCCGTGACATGGTGCACCCAACCGAAGTGGCAGAGGATTACATTTGGGACAAGTTCGTGCAGGCTTACCTGAGCGAGGACTTCAGAGATTTCCTGAAAGCGTGGGAGAAAATGCGACGCGCCATCGCCCACCGGCCTTTCCACCCAGAGTCTGAAGCACATCAAAGATTTTTGCAGAACACCCTGCACCAGTTACACGAGCTTTCAACAAGGTATAGCCTGAACATTTCAGAGGAAGAGAAGGCCTTGACACAACAGCTTGTTAAGTAAATTCAGGTATAGCTTCTCCCCTTTCCGCTGCCCCCTTAATTCTTCCCGTCAGCCCATCGTCAGCATACTTTTGCCAGCCTTGTCCGTAGGTATAGAGTTCCAGCAGCTGCAATACGACGACTATGGCCCAGCAAAAGAAAGTACCGAACAAACTGATACATGAAAGCAGCCCCTACCTGCTACAGCACGCCTACAACCCAGTAGACTGGTACCCTTGGGGAGAGGAAGCGTTGCAGAAGGCCCAAAAGGAAGATAAACCCATCCTGGTGAGCATCGGCTATGCTGCCTGCCATTGGTGCCACGTCATGGAGCACCAGTCTTTTGAGAACAAGAAGATCGCCAATGTGATGAACGAGCACTTTGTGTGCATCAAGGTAGACCGGGAGGAACGGCCGGATGTTGATGCCGTGCACATGGACGCTTTGCAGGCCATGGGTGTGCAGGGAGGCTGGCCCCTGAATGTCTTCCTGAATTCGGAGGCCAAGCCGTTTTATGGCGGCACCTACTTTACGCCCCAGCAATGGGTGAAACTTCTCCTTAACATCGCGGAAGCCTACTCAAAAGACCGGCAGGAACTTGACAAATCAGCAGAGCAGTTCGTGCAGCACCTCAACCTGAGCGAGCTGAAGCGATTCGGCCTGTCGCAGAGTCAGCCGAATGTAAGTGAGGAAGAGTTTGAAGAGCTGAACAAGAACTTAGCCCGGCAATTTGACAAAAAACACGGCGGCTTTGGAACTGCCCCAAAGTTTCCGATGCCAGCCAATTTGCTGTTTCTGCTACGCTACTATGCTCACATCGAAAATGCAGCTACCCTGAAACACATCAACCTCACGCTCCACGAGATGGCCTATGGTGGCATCTACGACCAGATCGGGGGAGGATTCGCCCGCTATTCCGTCGACGAGAAATGGCTGGCGCCGCACTTCGAGAAGATGCTTTACGACAACGGGCAGCTGATCAGCCTCTATTCAGAAGCCTACCTGCTCACAAAAGAGTCGCTTTACAAAGATGTGGTGTTTGAAACGATTGCCTTTGCAGAGCGTGAACTGATGAGCGAAGAAGGAGGCTTTTACTCGTCACTCGATGCAGACAGCGAAGGTGTGGAAGGCAAGTTCTATGTGTTCACCCGCCAGGAACTGCAGGATCTGTTCGGCGCGGAAGAGCCCATTCTGTCGAAATACTACCATGTGACTACGACCGGTAATTTTGAGCATGGGCAGAACATCCTGCACCGCCGCATCAGCGATGCGCATTTTGCCAAGGAAAACGAGTTGGAATTGGAGGTGCTGGAGGAAATGGTAAAAACCTGGAAAGAGAAGCTGATGAAAGTCCGCTCCCAGCGCATTCGCCCGGGCCTGGATGACAAGATCCTCTGCTCCTGGAACGCCATCATGCTGAAGGGCCTCGCGGATGCCTACTATACCTTTGGCAACAAACACTTCCTGCAGCTGGCTATCCGCAGTGCAGATTTCATACTGAAGCACTTCAAGCAGGGCAATCAGCTGTTCCATAATTATAAAGATGGAAAAGCTTCCATCAACGGTTTCCTGGAGGACTATGCCTTGCTGATTCGGGCCTTAGTGCGGGTATATGAGATCACCTTTGACGAGCAGTACCTGCAGGAGGCCAAACAGCTGACCGACTATACCTTAGCCAACTTCTTTGACGAAAAAGAGCAGCTGTTCTTCTTCACAGACCAGAACGCTGAAAAACTGGTGGCCCGCAAAAAAGAGCTGCTCGACAACGTGATTCCTGCCTCCAACTCGGTGATGGCCACCAACCTATATCTGTTGGGGCTTTACTTTGACGAGGAGCGTTACCAGCAACTGGCAGGTGCCATGCTGGCGCAGGTAAAAGAGTTGGTTGTGAAGGAACCAGGCCACATGGGTAACTGGGCCAGTCTGTACTACCACCAACTGCAGCCTACCGCCGAGGTCGCCATCGTAGGGCAGCAGGCGCCGGAGATGCGCTCCGAACTCAGCTCGTTTTACATCCCCAACATGCTGCTGGCTGGCACCGAAACCCAGAGTGAGTTGCCCCTGCTAAAGGATCGCAGTGCTATCGAGGGCAAAACAACGGTGTACGTGTGCTACAACAAAACCTGCCAGCTACCCGTGCACACTGCGGCTGAGGCGCTGGAGCAGCTTCAGAAAGGCAACGGTGAAAATCCGAAATTTCCGGCCCTCTAGCCTCGCCGTCACGCCTGTAGGCAGCAATGGCTATACCTATAATTTGCTCGTCAGCAGCCCAGCGTAATGCTTTCTGTAATGGAACAAAAGCAGCCCAAGCAGGAGCACCACCACGATGCCATTGATCAACAGCGATGGGTCAGCAAATAAATGAAACAGAAGAACATTGACCCCGATCGGCAATAGAATAAGCAGGGCCAGCAGCACGTAGCGGTTTACCAGCAACATCACACCAGCCACGAGCTCCAGCGTTTTCAAAGGAATAAACACAAAAGGCGTGCTCACCAGCACTTGCATGAAAGGCAGGTGCAGCGAAGTGGCGCCAATTGGATCAATGCCTAGCAAGAAGAGGAAGCCGTTGAGCCCGGCAAAGGTGAAAATGGCGCCAAGCAGTATCCGGGCAATTGTGATCATAGCGGTTGTCTTCATAAAAGAGCGTTATTTTTTGTCGTTAGGTACAGCATTTCGCCAATATAGCCGCTTCCCCGCACATCATGTCCTCACGCCCCTCACCCAACAAAGAACCGACTGGTAACCAATATTAAGGAGAAAAGGAGAAACCGCCTAGAAATGCTGGCACAAAGCGCACTATACCTGGCAGAGAGAAGTCTACCGTCCTACCTTTCCAAAGAGCCAGGTCAGTTTTGATGCAGTCAGCCAGGCTTAGGGAGAAAGACAGGCAACGGGTATGGCGATACCTTCGGGATTTACAGGCTTTTTTGCGACCTTTGCATATACAACCTATACCTGCGCCCTTGTCTGAACTACTCAATTTCAATTACCCTCCGGAGCCGGCCGTGGACCGCGTCACGCTTTTTGCCGACGTCATTCTGCCATTGCCCCTGCCGAAACTCTATACCTACCGCATCCCTTTCGAGATGAACGACGAGGTGCTGGTGGGTGCGCGGGTAATTGTGCAGTTCGGCGCCAAGCGCGTACTCAGCTGCATAGTAGCCGATATTCACGAGAATGCGCCCGCCGATTACCAGGCCAAGTACATTCTGGACGTGCTCGATGACAAGCCCATCGTCACAGCCCCGCAACTTAAGCTTTTCCGCTGGATTGCCGATTACTACATGTGCACCATCGGCGAGGTCATCAACGCGGCACTACCCTCTGCGCTCAAGCTCAGCAGCGAATCGCGCATTCAGTTGCACCCGCATTTTAATCCAGAAGAAGACGACATCCCGTTGGCATCGCAGGAGGTTAAGATCATCTATGCCTTGCAGCAGAACCCGGCCCTTACGTTTACGGAAGTGGGTAACCTGTTGCAGGTGAAGAGCTACCACAAGTACATCAAATCGCTGATCCAGAAAGAGGCGATCATTATATTTGAGCAGGTGAGTGACCGTTTTTCGCCAAAAGTGGTCAAGAAGATCCGCTTGACGGAGCATTTTGTGCAGGAAGAAGGGATGCTGGAAGAGCTTTTCAACCAGCTTGCCACCAAACCCAAGCAGCTCGATATCCTGCTCAACTACCTGCAAAAGGTACCGGTGCACCAGAACATCCACCTCAATGCAGCAGGTATAGAAAAGAGTGCGCTGGCAGGAAACCCGCACCTCTCCAAGTCATCCATCGACTCGCTGATCAAAAAAGGCGTATTCGAGCAGTTTGACCAGATCATCTCGCGCTTTCCCATTGACAACACGGTGCCGCTGCAGCCCATGAAGCTGTCGGAGCACCAAGAGCAGGCCAAGGACGAGATACTGGGCCTCTTCAAAGAGAAAGACACCGTGCTGCTGCATGGCGTGACGGGAAGCGGTAAAACCGAGGTATACATCGACCTAATTAAGCATGCGCTGGAAGCAGGCGGGCAGGTGCTATACCTGCTGCCCGAAATTGCGCTGACCGCCCAGATCGTGACCCGCCTGATAAAAGTGTTTGGTGACAAACTGGGCATCTACCACTCCAAATTCTCCGACAACGAGCGGGCGGAGGTATGGCAGGGCGTGCTCTCCGGCCGTTTTCAAATGGTGGTGGGCGTACGCTCGGCGGTATTCCTGCCATTCCATAACCTGTCGCTTGTGATCGTGGATGAGGAGCATGAGCCCAGCTATAAGCAATATGAGCCGGCCCCTAGGTATAACGCCCGCGAAACGGCCCTGATGATGGCGCACCTGCAGGGGGCCAAAACCCTGCTCGGCTCGGCCACGCCTTCCATCGAAACCTACTACAACTGCAAGACCGACCGCTGGGGACTGGTGAACATGCACAAGCGCTTCGGGGAGGCGCAGATGCCTACCATCGAGCTGATCAACGTACGGGAGGAACAGCAGCGCAAGAACATGCATAACCACTTCTCTGGCAAACTGGTTACGGCCATAGAAGAGCGACTGGCGCGGCACGAGCAGGTAATTCTGTTCCAGAACCGCCGTGGCTACGCGCCCTTTATCAGCTGCGACGAGTGCTCCTGGATTCCCAAGTGCCAGCACTGTGCCGTGAGCCTTTCCTACCACAAGTATAACAACGAGCTGCGCTGCCACTACTGCGGCTACCACGAGCGCATGCCACACGACTGTCCGGCTTGCGGTGCCACTACGCTCCGAAGCATGGGCTTTGGCACCGAAAAAGTAGAAGACGACCTGAAACTGATGCTGCCCAATGCCGAGGTACAGCGCATGGACCTGGACACGACCAAGAAGAAAAACAGTTACCAGCAGATCATCTCCGACTTCGAAAGCGGCAAAACAAACGTGCTGATTGGTACCCAAATGGTAACGAAAGGTCTGGATTTCGAAAATGTAAGCCTGGTAGGTATACTCAACGCCGACAGCATCATCCACTTCCCCGACTTCCGGGCACACGAACGGGCCTATCAGCTGTTTGTGCAGGTAAGCGGGCGTGCCGGCCGTAAAGGCAAACCCGGCACGGTGCTGATCCAAACCCGCGATCCGCTGCAGCCGATTTTTCGGAAGGTGCACAGCAACGACTATACCTCGCTGTACGAGCATGAGATCGAGGAGCGCATGCGATTCGGCTATCCTCCTTTTGCCCGCATGATCCGCATCACCGTGAAGCACGTTGACGAGAAGGTATCAGAAAACGCTGCCATTGTGCTCGCTAAAGATTTAACCGATCAGTTAGGCGCGCAACTGGTGCTGGGACCGGAAGTGCCTTATATTTTCAAGATCAGAAATCTCTTCCTGAACGAGATCCACGTGAAGCTTCCGCGGGAGAATGTGAACTTGCGTGCTGCTAAGCAGGCCATCTCCAAGGTAATACAGCAGCTATACCTGTTGCCTGATTTTAAAGGCATACGGGTTGTTGCGGATGTGGATCCGGCTTAGTTTGATTTTAGCTTAGTTTCAGATTTTACAGGTATAGCGGGTTTTTCGCCTTGCCGGCGGGACTGGTTTGTGGGTATAGTTTCAGCTGCTACAGGTATAGTAACCTATCTTGTTTCATAGCTTCGCCTGTGCGGCGGGCACTCACTTTTTGTCTTGACACAAAAAGTAAGCAAAAAGGTCAAGATTCCCCCAACTCGCTGAACGCTCAAACAGTGGGTAATCAAAAAGCGCACCTGGCACCGCTGTCTGTTTCATCGCTCAGGTGCAAGTTACTCTTGCTATACCTGCCGGTGGTTTTCATGGTAAGTAACTACGAGCCTTATACTTATGAATTGGCAGTTACAGATTCCCCGCCTTGGATAAGGAGGGGTTAGGGGTGGTTGGACCCAGTAAGGCGTAGGAAGTTGCTATAGAGTCTCTACCTGCAAATCAGTATCGGCAAAAAGTCCCCCTTGGGGGCAGGGGATGACAACCGTGCACAGGTCCTCCTATTTTGGAGAGAGTGGTCTTCGACAAAGAAGTTACAAAAGAAGTCCCCCAGCTGCCACTACCCTCTCTTCTCACCAATTCCTATCCGAAACCTCCGAAAATCAGTGCAATTCTTTTCCTGGCAAAGCTCCCCTTAACGAAGCATTTTAAAAATTATTTCACTTTTCGGGAGCAATCGTAACCCTATCAAAAACAGGGGCGTATAATGAGTACCTTTGGCTAAAAGTTAAAAGCCTGAAAGTTGAGAATGTCTGCCAAGATATTTTTTAATTTTCAGGCTTTTCTCTTTTTAGCCTATTCCTGCGGCTTGTTCTTGGTCAGTATCACGACATACATAATCCCAAATACCAGGAAAGCGCCCAGGATAAAAACATCCATCCATTCGTAATCTCCCTGCAATATCTGCCAGCCTTTTACACCTGCAAATACAAAGCAGGCGATGGCGAGCAAAATTCTGAATAATCGTCGGTTAGCCATACGAGTCTATTAAAGGTGCAAATTATAAAGTGTAAAATCAGAGTGACATATATAAAACAATCCAAGCGGTAATAATGACAGTACTTACCACGTTCAGGAGTATACCTGTACGCATCATGGTACCAATGGGCACTTGTTTACTCCCGAACACAATGGCGTTGGGAGGTGTTGCCACAGGTAGCATAAAGGCCATGCTGCAGGCAATCACGACACCCAGCACAGGGAATAGCGCTGGCAGTTGCAACTGATTGAGAATTCCGATGACGATCGGCACAAAAGTGATCGCAATGGCAGTGTTCGAACTCACTTCTGTTAGCAAAACCACACCGCCTACCAGCAAAAGCACTAGTACAAGCAGTTGGTCCGAATCAACGAAAGAAGTGACGCTTGCGCCTATAGCGTCGGCCAGGCCAGAACTGACCACCAATTGCCCCAGTGCCATACCGCCGCCAAAAAGAAGGATCGTATCCCAGTCAATGCGTACTAGGTCAGCGGTTGTGAGCGTACCCTCTCCCTCGTTCTCCTGCCCCGGCGGAATCAGAAACAGGAGCAGCGCGGCCAGTACTGCGACTGTGCTCTCAGCAAAATAGGTGCTCATAAAGGTATAGGCATCTTTCATACCCAACAGGTTAAACACGCCCGGACTCAACCACAGCACTACCGCCAGCAAAAACACCCCCATCGTAATCTGCTCGCCTTTCGAAATGGAAGCTTGTTCACGACTTTGCGTTTCGACGTATGCCCTTATACCCTCCGGACTAAAGTCGAATTTTCTGAAGTACCAGCGCACATACACCAGCATAGCCGCGTAGATGCAGAGCGAAACGGGCATGGCCATTATCATCCATTGCAGGAAATCAATACTGATGCCCTCCTTGGCCAGGTAATTCACCCCGATCAGGTTGGGAGGAGAACCTATGATGGTGCTAACGCCCCCGATAGAGGCGCTGTACGCTATACCCAACAGGAAAAAAGGCGCAGCGCTTCTATTTGCCGCTGGATTTTGAATCAACTGCAGTACCCCAATCGTGAGCGGCAGCAGCATGGCGACCGTCACCGAGTTGCTCACCCACATCGACAGCACGTACGAGACCAGCGAGAAACCCAGGAACATACTGAATAAACTCTTCTGGAAGATAGGGCGGGACAGTATAAAGAGCGCCAAGCGCTTGTCGAGGCCGTGGCGGGTCATGGAGCGGGCCAATAGGAAACTGCCGATAAAGAGCAGAATGATGGGATGGCCGAGGTTCTGGAAAGCCGTATTGACATCGGCTATACCTGTCAATATTGCCATGATCACTCCCAGGAAGGCTGTCATGGAAAGCGGGATCACCTCCGTCATCCAGAAAACCAGGCAAAAAACCATAATGGTCGCCACCTTGCGGGCCTGAGGTTCAAGCCCGCCTGTTAGCGACCACATCATCATGGCTAGCAACGGGGCCAGCAGCAGACCGATGTTTCTTCTGGTTAAAGTCATGGATATAAATATAGCTATAAACCAGAAGAAACCTCTGAACCAAGGTATAGAATGTCGGAATTTGTGATTGCTATACCTGTCGTAAACTTTAACAGACTGTGCTACACCAGATAACGCTCCCGGATGATGTTCAGGTGATGGATCTCATGGCCCAGAATGGCATAACCCAAGGCTCTGACAGACACGCTCCGGCCAGTGGCTATACCTGTGTGGCTGAGCATTTCGTCGTCAAAACCTTTAAACAACTCAATGGTGGCCTGGCGGGCGGCAGCGTATTCGGCCAGGATGGACGTGATCGGTCTTGCATCCGCTTTGCTGTTCTCAGCGTAGGCGTTCTCGTCAAAACCAGGCAATTCCGTTTTGTCGTTTCGCGCGAAACAAAGGGCTCGATAGGCAAAGATGCGCTCTGTGTCGGCCATGTGCACCAGCATTTGTCTGATAGTCCACTTGCCAGGCTTGTAGCGGTAGCTCAGCTGTTGCTCTTTGAGTGAGAGCATGAAGTTGACAATGTACTCTTCGCTTGCCGCCAGAGCTGACAGCAGGTCGTCGGTTTTGGCGTTGCTGATGTAGCTGTTGAAAAACTCGTCGTATTCAGCCGGATTGGGCGCGCCGATGATTCTATCCATAGTTTTAAGCATTGGTGGTAGGATGATAGGTATACGTGAAGGTACAAATTATACGCGTACGCTGATAAGGGGTAACAATAAAAAGCAGCGGCCTGGCTTTGATTAGCCCGGCCGCTGCTTTGTTATGTGTTGCGCTATTATAGCAACTGTTTGTAGGTATAGATCAGGTAAACGCTTACTGCCCTACCAGGAACACGGCGTTGCCGAAGAGCAGCTTGCCGTTGTGCCAGAAACCACGGAACAGGGGGTTGTCGGCCAGGTATACCACCTGTCCCCTGCCCATCGGCTGCGTACCCAAAATCAGGGCATCTTTGAGTCGCTCTTTTGCCTTGGTTCCCACAAAGCCGGTGGCATAGTTGTCTTTTTTGAGCACGCCTACGTTCCAGCCCTCTTTCATGAAGCTGAACGTGTCAGAGGTGCGTACCAAAGCATAGTACGTATCGCCATAACCGAAGGCCAGTGGATGGGTTTTATCAAGGTTCACACGGAACACGCTGCCCTGCACATCTTCAGAAATCGCGTCACGCTCGCGGTCGCCATAGGCACGCAGCAGCTTATAAGGGTCTTCCTTCGTTTCCTTGGTTTTTTCCTTCTCAGCTGCTTCGTCGCCGTTTTTCTTTTGAAGATTAAAGTCTTTTTTACCTGCCAAGAAACCTGCGGCGCTTTCCAGCGCGATCAGCTTGCCACCGCCTCGCACCCAGTTCTTCACCTGCTCCAGCGCCTGCTCGTTTAGCACGCGGCCGTAAGAACCGGCCGGCAGAATCAGCACATCGAACTCGTGCAGCGGCACACTGGCAAAATAACCAGTTCCGAGCACCGTTACCGGGTAACCGATCTGCTGCTCAAAGTAGTGCCAGATCTCCCCGAATGCGTATGGCGATACGCCCTCCCCAGACATCACAGCTACCTTCGGCATCTTGAGGAAGCGCACACTGCCCGAACCAAAGTCGGCACCGCTGCTCACAAAGCCCGTCGTGGAAGCCTGTAGCGGCACCCCATGCTTCTCGGCAGTTGCGCGTACCACGCTATCCAGCTTATCGCCCATCCCTTCGTTTCCGGTGCGGGTGATGATCAGGGTGCCCGCCTCGTACTGGCGGTTATCCATCTCAAACGGCTTCTCCGACATGCGTACTTTTACTTTCTGCGCCATCAGCTCAGTCAGAAATTTTACGTCCTGCAGACTGTTCCAGCGGGCCAGATAGGCAAATGGCCGCTCCACTTTAATGGCATTGGCCGCCTTAGCCGGTTTCTGATTGCTAGGCTCCAAACGATTTTTCAGGGCGTAGGCCTGTAAACCGAAGGCATAGGGCATCGCCCAGGAGGTAATATCATAAGTGAGCGAATCTTCGAGATTAGAGTTCGGCTCAAACAGCACCTTCACTAGCGTGGATTTGGGTTGGTACATGCTCACGACCAGGTCGTTCTGATTTACCCGCACGTTTTCCTGCTTGCCGGTGGCGTAGTTAAAGCCTTTGCTTGAGCTGCTCTTGCCGGCATAGCCATACTGGATCTGCTGCTGGTCGAGGTAGTTGGTCAGGGCTTTGAGGTTACCGGCACTGCGGTCATCGGCCTTAAACACGAAAGTCTTGTAATCGCCTGCTGGCTTCTTCAGGTTGTTGTCGTAGTACTTGCGAAACTCCTGTGTGAGCTGATCGGCTTTTTCGGCCGTGGCCTGCAAGGTGGCCAGACTGGCGATGTGGTGGTGGGCGATGCGGTCCGTCAGTGTGAGCGTGTCGCCGTCCTGCTTCTTGTAGGCCAAACCGGCACGGCCGGACCCGCCCTGCTCGTAGGTCATCCCGATGGCACCGTTAAAGGTAGGCCAGGTGTCGCCGTAGCTCGGATAAAACAGGTCGAAGTTTTCGCGGGTGAAATAGAGCCAGTTGTTCTGGTCGAAGTACTGGCGGTTGTAGTCGCCGATGGTGTACTGGAAGTCACGCTGCCAGGGGGTGATGCTTTCGTGCAGCGGCTTGGCGGCCGGCGAGAAGTAGTAAGGCTGCTCCGGTCCCATCTCGTGGAAGTCGGCGTGTACCTGCGGCAGCCATTGATTGTACTGCGCCATGCGCTGCTTCGACTCAACCTGCGTTTGCCAGGCCCAGTCGCGGTTCAGGTCGAAGTAATAGTGGTTGGGTCTGCCGCCCGGCCAGGGCTCGTAGTGCTCCCAGGCATAGGGCGATGCATTGCCGCCCTGGTTCTGGGTCTGCTTATACCACTGCACGTAGCGCTCGCGTCCATCCGGATTCACACACGGGTCAAGGATCACCACCGTGTTCTCGAGCCATTTCTTAGTCTGCTGATTGATGGGGTCTACTAGGTCATACAATACCTGCAGCACGGCCTCACTGCTCACTGACTCGTTGCCGTGGATGTTGTAGCTCATCCAGAGGATGGCCGGTTGCTTGCCCTGTACCTGTCCGTTGGTTATACCTGCCTGACGCAGGTTGTTTTCGCGGATCTGCTCGAGGCGCGGCAGGTTCTCGTCACTAGCCACATAGGCTAGCAGCAGTGGTCTGCCTTCATAGGTTTTGCCGTACTCCTGCACCCGGATTCGGTTAGGAGCCTGCTGTGCCAGATAAGTGACATAGTCCGTAATGCGGGCATGCGTTGTAAACTCTTCGCCCAAGGTATAGCCCAGGAACTGTGCTGGGGTCTGTAAGGCTTGCTGCTGTGCCATAGACGTTTGCAAACTCAGCAACACGAGGGCAAAAGCGAGCAATCGCTTCATAGTGTTTTGCATGATGTATCTCTTTTGAGAGGGTCTGTTGAGAGTGTAAGAAACAAAGGCACAATCTGCGCAAAAAAGCTGAATCTGACAATTTTATACCTTTAAAGCTTGCTATACCTCAGTAAGAAAACAGGCAGAAAAACCGGCGTGGAATTTTAGCAGGCAGCCTGCGGTTTATTTGCTATACATGACATCAAACCGTTTATGTGCGTACCTATAGCTATGTATTTGTTCTGGCGAAAGACCGGCAAAGGTTTCCTGGCATTTCTAGCGGGGCTGGCCCTGATGACGGTGCTCTATGTATTGGCCGGCTTGATACTCGGCAGTATACCTGTCAACAGCAGTTACGCGCAGACCACAGAAGGTATAGAGATCTTCGTGACCGACAACGGCGTGCACACTGACCTGGTGCTGCCTGTGAAAACCGATATCATTGACTGGCGCGACAAGCTATACCTGCAGGATTATGCCGGTGCTGACAGCTCCTTTACCCATGTGGGCTTCGGCTGGGGCGACCGGAAATTTTACATGGAAACGCCCGAATGGAAAGACCTCACGCTCACCACCGCCATCACCTCACTCTTCTGGCCTACCCGCACGGCCATGCACGTGGAGTACATCGGCCAACCGCTCCGACAGAATAAATACCAACAGCCTGTCATCATAACTAAAGCGCAGTATCAGGCTCTGGTGCAGTACATTCTCGACACCTTCCAACAGCAACCCAACGGTGAGTTTCTGTTAATCGAGGGCAAAGGCTACCATACCCGCGACAATTTTTATGAAGCTAACGGCAAGTTCCATCTTTTCAAGACCTGCAACAGTTGGGTAAACGGCGGGCTTAAGGCCATGGGTCACCGGGCCGCTCTCTGGGCTCCTTTTTCTTTTGTGGTAATGCGGCAGGTCAGGGAATGAGCCCGGTATAAAAATAAAAGCCCCGGGCAAGATGCCCGGGGTTTTCTTATTAAACCCTAATAGTTATTGTTTGAGTAATTTGAAATGACTGTTGAAATCGCCCATGCGGGTGGAGATGATGTACACCCCGCGTGGCAGGTTCGGATCAAGCGTGAGCTTCTCGATGTTGGTGCCCTTCGCCACCTGCACCGATCGCTGCAGCAGTTGCTGGCCAGTAGCCGTGGTTACGGTAATCTGGAGCTCCCCGTCCAGTTCCGCATCGATGCTCAGCTCCACTTCGGAGTGGAATGGGTTCGGATAAGCCTTCACCTTGTTGGCAGACACTTCATCGAAGTGCACCGCCCTGATGTTGAAGATCTCAGACTTGCCATCCAGGTCCACCTGCTTGAGTCGGTAGTAGCGAACGCCTTGCTTGCCGTTCTCCTTGTCCACATAGGTATAGAGTTGCTTCAGGCTGGTCGTATTCACCTTCGACTCCACGAAGCCCAGCACCCTGAAGTTCTTCGCATCACTCGACACCTGCACCTCGAAGCCCTTGTTGTCCAGTTCCGAAGCAGTCGCCCAATCGAGCACCACGTCATTGCCGCGCTTGGTGGCGTTGAAGTAAAGGAGTTCTACTGGGAGTGGGATGATAGGTTCAGTTGCAAGCGAGAATATGTTGCTTGCATCCAGTGCGAAGCATGTTCCCTCCTTGGCTGGTATATCACATCTGATAGACACACGTAGTGCTCCCATTGGTTCTTTCATGGTAAACTCAGTTACTCCCTGTTCAACCATTTCCCAACCCTCGGTTGTACCATCACCCATCCACCACTTAATGGAGGCTATGTCAGCGCCCTCCAAATCGATCATGTTTGACTCTACCTTAAAGGTGTATTTCATCCCAAACTCCATTTTGGATTCATCCTCAATCTGGGCACCAGTTTCATCGAATATCAGGATTCTTCCAGTGACCCCAATAATTGGGTTGACAGTTACAGTACTTGTTGCTACTTCACTGCTAGAGCAGGATTGGCTATCTTGGATGCGTACAGTGTATTGACCTGCGGTTGTAGTCTGGAAGCTAGCTACGTTACCAGGATTAGTGGCGCCGGCTGGTACTGTCCAGGTATAGCGATATGGCCCTACACCATCAACTGGCGAAGCAGTCACTGTGGCAGCTGTACCAGCACATACCGTTGGATTGTTAACAGTTACTGTTGGAAGTTCATTTACGATCACAGTGCTGGTGGCAGCTGCAGTGCTGGCACAAGACTTACTGTCTCCAATTCGTACGGTATAAGTTCCAGGCACAGTAGTAGGGAAACTAGCCACATTCCCCGGGTTTGTAAATCCGGCAGGCACTGTCCAGGTATAGGTATAGGGGCCCGTTCCACCTGCTGGTACAGCTGTAATTGTAGCTGTAGAACCTTCACAAATCGTCGGGCTGTTAACTGTCACTGTTGGTAACTGGTTCACAATCACTGTCACATTCCCCATGGTCTGCGGACAGGCTGCGATGGTACCTGTGGCAGGCAGTGTTGTTGCCAGTACAGAGTATACACCTGCTTCTGTTTGGTTGCCGAATGGTATTGGCTGACCATCAGAGCCGATAACCTCTAAGCCAACATTGGTTGTTGTGCCATTCACGGTTCTTCTTAGCTGGTACTTAACATTATTCTGAGAGTTAGACAATGTAATCGGTACACCAGCACCTCCTGCACAGTATTCGCCGTTGTTCACTGTTGTCAATGTCTGGACTATAGGTAGTGGTGTTACATACACATTTACCGGGCCGTAAGTCAAACAGGCACTGGTACCCGTTCTCGCGATGGCCTCAACAGTGTAATTGCCACCTACCGTCTGGTTACCGAAACCGATCGCACTTCCTGTTCCTGTAACTGGGCTACCTACAGTAACACCATCACGCTTTAATTGGTAGATTACCCCTTGTTGAGATCCATTAAGACCAATAGGTATACCTGTACCACCAGCGCAGTAGGCACCGCCGCCATTCATAACCTGTTCGCCAACTACTGTAATTGGAACAATGTTCGTTATAAAGCCTCTGGCGCACTTGTTAGCGTTATTGTACTGGTCAAGAGCAGAGCTGAATTCTACAAAAACTTTGTCACCATCGAGGAAGCCACCCGTCGGTCCAGAAGTTGGGAATTGTATATTATCACCACTCTTGTACACGGTTTGACCTAGCTGTGAAGTCACTCCTCCACGGTCCAACATCCAGTAAAGTGTCAGGCTAATGTCCCCCCAGAAAGAGAACGCATCATTGAGATCAGCTGTCATCATGATTCCTTCTCCTTGGCAGATAATTGCTTTATCTGTCGTCAGTGCAACTTCATAATTGACGGTAGCCGAAGTATACATCCTGTTCGTCATCTTAGATGTAATCGGCTGTGCGCAACCACTACTTTTACTGGTTACCTCCACCGCATAATAGTCCAGAGAGGATAAACCTGCATTTTGAATGGTAGGACTATTCGCTCCAAAGAAGTTGGTTCTGTTCTTGGTCCACTGGTAGTTGAAGTTGGTTGCTGGCATCAGGGTGCCTCCTTCCACTTTCGGCTGAAAATAACGCCAGGCATTATCATACAGAATGTCTGGCATGCTCTCCCTATTCGGGAAAGGATAATCTGGATTGGTTATAGGCAAAGTTTGGTCTCCTAGTCTATTACCGTTCTCATCCACTGCTATACCA
Source organism: Pontibacter coccineus (assembly GCF_030546575.1). Taxonomy (GTDB): domain Bacteria; phylum Bacteroidota; class Bacteroidia; order Cytophagales; family Hymenobacteraceae; genus Pontibacter; species Pontibacter coccineus. The sequence continues at coordinate 701,339 of NZ_JAUOTN010000002.1, read as the reverse complement.
TTTGCGTCAGCCAGGTATGGGTATATCACCCTTGTAGCATCTTTGTATACATAAGCCGTGTACTCCGTAATCTGACCGCGGCAAGTTGGATAGGGGTCTGCCAGGATGATGACAGTGTAATTTGACCGTCGAAGTGTATAAGTAATATCTTCAAAATTACCGCATTGGTTAATGCCAGTCCCTTGGCTAACTGTGTAACGTATGGTCACTTGTTTGGAGGTAGCCGTACCTAATGCTGTGCATGGGTTCAATGTAGCGGTAGAACCACTAGTCGAGAAACCTTCCAAACCAGCCGGTGACACCACTGAGAAACTCCCCCCCGCAACTCCAGTTGAGCTAAATACTACATTACCACCATCAGAATAGATGATTGATCCTACTTCTGCTGTGCCAATTTTGCCTACGAAAGTAGCAACCGGCTTGGGATTCACGCGAACTACAACGTCCTCTGTAAGGCCAGTACAACTATTGGCTCTGCTGGTTATTCTATAGGTTACATTGATGGAATTCGAGGTAGTGTTGGTCAAAGTCTGATTAATCACTCCAGAACCTGTTACAAGTCCGTCGCTTGTTATACCTGTGGCAGGTAGACGTTCCCAGGTATAGGTAGTTCCTGTTGTGGCACTTGTAGGGGTATAGCTAAAAGGGGTACCGCTACACACACTGGCCGTAAGCGAACTGTTCAGTTTTGGCGAAGGGTTTACAACTACTTCCACATCCTGCACATTACCAGAGCATGAACTGCCATTGGCTGCATAGGTAGTAGTATATTTGTAAGTAACAGTTACTGGTGCGGTGCCAGTGTTAATCAATGTCTCGTTAATTCCACCTGCAACAGCCGTAGTTACTGCGGTATTACTGATGTTTGCAACGGCTGCCCTGGTCCAGGAGAAAGTGGCACCAATGGTAGTGCTTTGAGGGGTATAGCTGAACGGTATACCACTGCAGATAGCGTCAGGCGTAAGTGTGCTGCTTAGCTGTGGACGTGGATTAACTGTAACCACTAATTCCTGAGTAGGACCAGCACAAACATTTGCTGTCGTGGTATAGACATAGGTTACATCAATTGGGTTAGCCGTCGTGTTCACCAGCGTCTCACTTATTGAACCAGAACTTGGAGTAGTCACTGCTGCGTTACTGATACCATTTACCGCTGCCCTCGTCCAGGTATAGGTAGCCCCTGTTGTGGCACTTGTTGGGGTATAACTAAAGGCTGAACCACTACAAACAGTTGCTGTTAGCAGGCTATTCAGCACAGGTCGTGGGTTAATGGTTACTACAAGGTTCTGCGGCGCACCATCACAGCCATTTGCTCGAGTCGTGATCTCGTAAGTTACCGTAATCGGCGCTGTAGTCGTGTTGGTGAGCACTTCACTGATGTTGCCGGGTCCGCTCGAGGCCGCATTGCCGCCCGATGCCGCCCTGGACCAGGAAAAAGTAGCACCTTCTGTCGCGCTCGTTGGCGCATAGCTGAATGTGCTGCCACTACATACATTTGCTGTAAGCTGTGAATTTAATTTAGGGCTTGGGTTAACCGTTACAACTACATCCTGAGAAGTACCTGCGCAGCTGTTAGCGCTAGTAGTGAAGCGATAGATAACGTTAACCGGATTCACGGATGTATTGGTTAAGGCCTGACTGATACTTCCTGTACCACTTGTAGTCCCGCCCGTGATGCTTGCAGGAGCAATACGAGTCCATACAAAGGACGCTTCCTCTGTATCGCTGTCAGGTGCATAACTAAACGTTGCGCCGCTACAGATAGCTGCAGGCGTCAAAGTAGTGCTCAACTGTGGCCTCGGGTTCACTCTCACCACTACGTCCTGTGTATTGGAGCAGCCGTTAGCAGTTAAGGTATAGGTATAAGTTACATCTATTGGATTAGGGGTCGTGTTCGTCAACACATGTTCTACCCTGGCACCGGTGCCACTCGCAGGAGCAGAGGTAGTTATACCTGAAGCAGGCTTACGCTCCCAACTAAATGTAGTGCCTGTAGTGGCACTAGTTGCGGCATAATCAAATTCGGTGCCTCCACAGATTGCCGGAGGCGCCAGGGAGCTGTTTAGCACAGGTGTTGGATTAACGCGCACTACCAGGTTCTGAGCAGGACCGCTGCATCCTTCCCCATCACTGGTTATGTAAACATAGGTAACGTTGATCGGGGCGCTGGTTGTGTTGACAAGAACTTCGTCTATATCTCCTGTGCTGTTTGCCGCCGTATTGCTTATACCTGCTATTTCTGCACGCGACCAGGCAAAAGAACTACTGCCTTCGCTTCCTTCCGGATTAAAAGTAAAAGCAATGCCCGTACAAAGGCCTGAGGTTGCGCTTGCCAGGTTCGTGACACGCAGCAACGGCTTGACAGTCACTTTAACAGGGTCACTCGTAATAGAACATCCAGAACCAACTCTGGCAATTCTGCGGTACCAATGGTCAGAAGTTAGCGCAGTTCTCACAGTTAGATTCTGAACATTTGAGCTGGATATCCTGGAGAAGGAAGTTCCGTCAGTACTAAACTGCCACTCATATGTTACTTCTCCTAAATCAGACGTTGACTCCTCCCCTTGCAAAGTAGCGGGAACAGTATTATAGCATATCGTTTGTTCGCCAGATATGATATTTGTGTTCAGGATGGTCGACTGTACTCTTGTTACAGAAGAAGTAGAGGTACAATCATTCTCCCCCTTAACAACCACATAGTAGTAACCCTCTACGTTAGTAGTGTAGGTATTCTGATCCGCGCCTACTTGTTCATCATCGCCTCCTTCCACAACTTTGTACCAGGTATAGCGATAGCCTGCACCAGTGCGGGCTGTCAGGGTAGCGGAGGCAGGCGGACAAAAGTAGTCGTTGGCACCGTCTGTAATAACAGCTAGTGGCATTGCCACGATTCTGACACTTACCGGCTCACTGTAGCTGGTGCAATTGTCTGAAACAACTTTTCGTCTGTAATAGGTGGTTTTGGAAGTGGTTACAACTTCTGCTTCAGGGGTATAATTGAGGGCCTTACTGGCACCTGGTGCATCTCCCCAGCCGCTGGTGCCATTCGCACTCTCCTCCCACTGGTAACTCACCTCATCAGGATTGCCTCCCGAAACGGCTCCGGTAATTTGGCTAATCGTTTCGCCAGCGCAAACTACCTGGTTTGCTGATGTGATGGTGTTTGTTATGGATGGGGTAACTGTCACAGCGACCGGTTCCCCGATAGAAATACAATTACCTGACTCTACCACTCTCCTGTAGTATGTAGTGCCCGCTTCTGAGATAGAAGGAGTATATGTAGCACCGTTGTTTGCGTTTTCGGCAGGCTCCCAATTGCTGCTGCCATTCGCACTTTGCTCCCACAGGTACGATTTGGCTGCTACGCCACCGCTTACCGTGCTACTTAATGCAGTACCAGTGCCACCAGGTGTCTGGCAATATTGTGTAGTGCCAGTTAAAGCACCTTGGGTAAGGCGTGGCGTTACGTTTATATTAATTGTTTGAGGGGCAGAATAACAGCCATCTGTCCAGCCTACTACCGTGTAGGTAGTTGATGTTAGTGGGCTTACATCAATCTGAGCTCCCGAACCAATAGTTGTTCCCTCAATAGACCAAATATAACTCTCAGCGCCCGATGCGGTCAGTTCAACTGTTTCGCCCTGACAAATTTCTGTGTTATTTGCTTCAACAGTAATGATTGGGTTTGACTTAACTAGTACTGGAAACGCAGCAGAAGTTACGGTGCATTCTCCCGCGCTTACTGTTCTTCTATACCAGAATGTTCCAACTGTAGTGGTTAGAGGAGTGTAATTCGCTGATGTGCCAACCTCCGTCCAAGTGCCGTTTGCACTTGTAGTACTTCTTTCCCATTTATATGACTTGGTAGCACTACCTCCTCCTGTTATTGAAGCTGTTAAAGCGGTTGCCGTGGCATTATGGCAGTATTCATCCCCTCCCGTAATAGCCCCTTGCGTCAGTGCCGGGGTTACGTTGATAGTAATAGTCTGTGGTGCAGAAGGGCAGCCATCAGTAGTACCGACAACAGTATACGTTGTAGTAACTGTAGGAGTAACCGTGACTGTGCTGCCAGTAGTCCCGGCAGCTAGTCCAGCCCCAGACCATGCAAAGCTGTTAGCCCCCGTAGCAGATAATACAACAGATTCACCCTCGCATATCGCAGTATTGTTACCCTCAGCGGAAACCAAAACAACGGGCGTCGGCTTAATAGTAATGTTGTGGGTAGAAGGTGCACCAGGTTTGTCACAGTTATTATAAGCCACAACTGATAATTGGACCTCTCCGGCAGTATTTCCAAAATTCAGGCGCACGCTATTGGTGGTAGCCCCGGCACTGATGGTTGCAGTGCCTGATACTACACTCCACAGATATAATTTCACAGAACTGTTAGCAGGCACGGTGAACTCAACACCTGTCTCACCAGGGCAAACTTCCGAGACTCCTGAGATGCTGCCTGCTGCTTGTAACGCAATCACAGACTTACTAAAAACCTCTGACTCACCATTATCCTGAGCAGGTGCTGGGTTTTTAACTACAATAGATAGATTCCCTGCGGAAGCTAACTCAGCGGGAGTTAAAGAAGTTGTAAGGGATGTTGCACTTGAAACCGTAGCGGCCCTCGATTGTCCATTAACCAGCACGGTGGCTCCATTCACAAAATTTGTTCCAGTGATCGTCACCGTAGTTGCGGGGTCGCCGGCCGACAAACAACCACTGACACTACTGATAGTAGGTTTCTTATTGCTTACTGTAAAGGCATTGCTAGTAACACTGGTGGCACCTGCACTAGAGGCGGAAAGTGTATACCCTATACCTACTCTATTGATGCTATAGCCTGAGAAAGTGACTACATCATTAGAAGTAGAAGAAGTGCCTGCTATTAATGTGCCACCTCCAGGATTGGATCCAAGCGCCAGGGAGATAGAAGGATTTGGGACTATGTTACCAAACTGGTCTCTAGCTTGCACCTGAACTGTTGGGGTGATGGATTCACCTATAAGCACATCAGTCGGCTGCGTGATGAAAGCAAGTTGTTTTACTGCGCCGGCTGATTGAGATAACGAGATGGGGGTGGACGATGCGACAGACGTTGAAGTGGTCGTATTAATCACTTGTACACTGATTAACTTTGGCTGTGTCGGATCAATAATACCATTGGTAGACTTTATACTTAAGCCTGAGATTGTAATAACGTCTATAGTATTCTGTGTACCATTACCACCTGTTAATGAAAACTCTATGCTTCTTGCCCCAATCCCCTCAACCACATAAGTAGGAGTAGTCGTTAAAGTTACTTCTCCTTGATTTCTTACCGCAGAGGCATTACTGCTTTGGAAAATCCACCCTGAAGGAGCCGTCAGTACGATTTTATAACTAGTTCTAGAAGCAAAGTCACCTCCTTCCCCCTCCCTTATTACAATATTTGTTATTGGTGTAAATGTTGTTCCAACCGCTAGATCTGCATTGAGATTATATGAACCTGCACCTGTAATATTGATCCCCACCGCGGCCATTAAATACACAGAACCAGCCAGGATCATCAGGCTGGTGAGGGCGATTACAAAACTTTTGGTTCGGGTTACACTACTAATCAATCGTGTAAAATTCTTTCTCATATACTCAAAGGTTAAGGTGAGATGCGAGCACACTATTAGGGTTTCGGTGCTTGTTTTCGGTTACAAAAGGCAATAGGGATCGTGCGAAGGCTCAGCAGGAGCTCCGGGGGCGGATTAGGGTTCCAAAATGGAATTACCTGGAAAGAAGAAGGCTTGTACTGTCCCAGCAGGCGCAGTTAGCCGGGCATTGTCATTGTGGTGGGGGAATGAAGGACACTGATGAGCCAGGTAACGCTGACTCGCATAGACCAACTGCTTTGAACAGGCATGGTCCTGGCAAACTTTCGGCTAAATTACTCACAGGCTTTACTATTTAGGGTAGCGTATTGAACTTATGATACCTTTATTAAATATAAAAGTTTCATACTTTAGGTATAATAATAAGAAATTTTAATAAAAATAGTTTAATAAATTAAAATAATAATCTAATAAATTGCACTATTGTATACCTCCTGTTACATTTTGAATTCTTCAAGACATTCGTAAAGCAGGCCTCTGTGAGTTAGATAAGCTTAAATAGAAATACTTATATATAGAATACCTTTATTTAAAATTGCACTGTTTTCCCCGACAATGCATCTAATAACTTCAGGATGAGTACCCTACTGAAAACTAATGCTAAATCCAAAGCCGGCTATACCCTGACATAAGTTGCATTTGTAGGGAGTGTTTTCATGCTGTATATTGATAGCCCCTACAACATACTTTATGAAGAAAACCACCCATCTGCGCATCCGCAAAACACACCGCTATCTGGGCCTGATCACAGGTATACAATTTGTTATGTGGACCATCGGCGGTATCTATTTCAGCTTCAGCGACCTGGACGAGATCCACGGTGACCATCAGCGCAAGCCTGGCGGTATGGCATTCGAGCGTAACTTGGAACTGGTTTCGCCTGCTGAGGTGATGGCCCAACTGCCTGGCACTGCCATGATTACCTCACTCAAACTGGTTGACATCCTGGGGACGCCGCATTACCAGATCACTTATGATGCTTCTAGTGACCAAGCTTCTCATGGAACCGGACACGATCACAGCCAGGCGGCGACACGTACGCAACTCGCTGTCGCAACGACCGGTGAACTGCGCCCTGCCCTGAGCGAGGAGGAAGCCATCGAACTCGCCCGTCAGAGCTTCGTGGACTCAGTTGGGGTAGCGAAAGTGGAGTATATCACACAGGAGAACATGGACGGGCACCATGAGTACCGGGGCAGCGCACTGCCAGCCTGGGCCGTCACCATGGAGCATCCTACCCAAACCACCGTGTATGTGGCCGCTGAGCAAGGGGTGGTCACGAAGTTCCGCAACGACAAATGGCGCGTGTTCGATTTCCTCTGGATGCTGCACACCATGGACTACCAGGGCCGAGACAACTTTGGTAATCTGCTTTTGCGGGTGTTTTCTATTGCCAGCATCGTCACCATCTTGTCTGGTTTTTCACTCTACTTTGTGAGCGGTGGTGCTCGTCACAATAAGGCGCTGGCAGCACATCAGCACAGGCGGCCTGTCAAAGGTTAGGCTGCACTGATTCTTAATATCCTGCCATAAAAGCCCTGCCCTCACCGGCAGGGCTTTTATTTTTGGAAAAGGCGAGGCAAAAGGGCAAATTGCATACCTAACCTTATTCTACGATCACCCTTAAAACTACCTTACTTATGCGAAAAATTTATGCGCTCGCCACGGCGGCACTGGTCTTCCTGAGCCAGTGGACGATGGCGCAGGCAGACCTCTCCTACTATCTCCCGCAGGATGTAACCTACAACAAAGAATTCCCCACGCCCAAAGACATACTGGGCTACAACGTAGGCGAGTGGCATGTGAGCCACGACCAGCTGGCGATGTACATGCGGCAAATGGCAGAGCTCTCCGACCGGATCACGATTGAGGAGTATGCGCGCACCCACGAAAACCGTCCGCTATACCTACTCACCATCACCTCGCCTGAGAATCACAAGAACATTCAGCGCATCAAGGAGCAGCACCGTCAGCTGACCGACCCTAGTGCATCCGGCAAGCTCGACATCAAAAACATGCCGGGCGTGGTGTGGATGGGCTACAGCGTGCACGGCAACGAACCGAGCGGCAGCAATGCCTCTCTGCTGGCCGTCTACCACCTGGCTGCCGCGCAAGGACCTGAAATTGATAAGCTGCTCAGTGAAACAGTTATCCTGATAGACCCTTCCATCAACCCGGACGGGCTTAACCGCTTTGCCAGCTGGGTGAACACACACCGGGGCAAAAACCTGGTGACGGACCCGAATAGCGAGGAATTTGCCGAAGCCTGGCCGCGCGGGCGAACCAACCACTACTGGTTCGACCTGAACCGCGACTGGTTGCCGCTACAGCACCCGGAGTCCAGAGGCAGATTGGTTAAGTTTCACGAGTGGAAGCCCAATGTGCTCACCGATCACCACGAAATGGGCACCAACTCCACCTTCTTTTTCCAGCCAGGTATACCGAGCCGTAACCACCCGCTCACGCCTGCCCGCAACTACGACCTGACCAAGAAGATCGCCGGCTTCCATGCCAAGGCCCTCGACAAGATCGGTTCGTTCTACTACACCGAAGAGAGCTTCGATGACTTTTACTATGGCAAAGGATCCACTTACCCGGATGTGAATGGCGCCATCGGCATTTTGTTTGAGCAGGCCAGTTCCAGAGGCCATGCGCAGGAGAGTGTGAACGGCGTGCTGACCTTCCCGTTCACCATCCGTAACCAGTTCACGACCACCCTCTCGACATTGGAAGCAGCGCAGAACATGCGCGAAGAACTGCTCACCCATCAGCGTGACTTTTACCGTGATGCCCTGAAAGAGTCAGCTAAAGCGCCATTTGGTGCTTATGTATTCAGCGCCGAAAAAGATCCGGCACGCGCTTATCACCTGGCCGAGATCATCCACCAGCACCAGATCGACATTTACCGTCCACAGGAAAAATTCACGATCAACAACGTGACATACACGCCTGAGAATAGCTACGTTGTGCCTACCAACCAGCCACAGTACAAACTGATTGAGGGGATGTTTGAGCGCCGCACCTCGTTCCAGGATAGTTTATTTTATGATGTATCGTCCTGGACGCTGCCGCTTGCCTTTAACCTGGAGCATGCCAACCTGAAGTCCGGCCAGTTCAAGCGCAACATGCTGGGCCAGAAGCTCGCCTCTGTTGACTTCCCGACAGGACAGGTAGTGGGCGGCAACAGCGCGTATGCCTATGCTTTTGAGTGGCACGGCTACTATGCCCCAAGAGCCCTCAACACGCTCTTCAACCACGGCTTGCAGGCCAGAGTAGCTACGGATAAATTCACTGGTGCTAATGGTAAACAATTCGACTACGGCACCATCCTGATACCTGTAACCGGGCAGCCTGTTGGGGCCGAGCGCATACACGAGTTGATGGCCCAGATCGCAAAAGACAACGGCATCACAATACACGCCATCAGCACAGGCTTCACGGAAGGCATTAACCTGGGGAGCCCGGGTATCTATACCTTGCAGCAACCAAAGGTGGCCATGCTGATTGGCGAAGGCGTGAACAGCAACGATGCCGGAGAAGCCTGGCACCTGCTCGACCACCGCTTCAACATCAACACCAGCCTGGTGAATGCTGAGTCCGTGAACCGCATTGACCTGAGCCGTTACAATGTAATCGTGATGGCGGATGGCACTTATGGTAGCATTTCAGAGATCGGTAAAACGAGACTGCGCACCTGGGTGCAGCAGGGCGGCACGCTCGTAGGGATGGGCAATGCCACCCGCTGGCTGGCGGATAACAAGATCGGCAATTTCAGCTTCAAACAGGGTGAGAAGGCCGACACAGCCCGCCTGCCCTACGCCAGCATGAGCAATACAACCGGTGCGCAGGTAATCGGCGGTGCCATCTTCGAGACCAACCTTGACCTGACGCATCCGCTGGGCTACGGTTACTACAACAGCAAACTGCCCGTGTTTCGCGACAACCGCTTGTTCATGGAGCCTTCCAAGAGTCCTTATGCCAACCCGGTAGTTTATACTGACAAGCCGCTGCTGAGCGGTTACATTTCGAAGCCAAACCTGAAGCAGCTTGGCAATACGGCCGCCATTTCGGTGTCGGCTTTGGGTGGTGGCAAAGTGATCGGTATGACGGACAACCCGAATTTCCGCGCCTTCTGGTTCGGTACGAACAAGTTGTTCCTCAACAGTATCTTCTTCGGTCAGATCATCAGCGGAGGCTCCGCCCGTGCCGAGGAAGCAGCCCATGAATAAGGTATAGATCCTCTTTTAAAAAGGCCGGTGCACATGCACCGGCCTTTTTTATTGGTTTTACGATAGGAAGTACTTGGCCCTTGCCTTAACTAAGGAGAACATTTCCGCTGTTGCCATTTTTAGGTATAGCTGTGTAGTGTCAGTCGGCGCTATAGCTTATATATACATGCCCCGTGTTCTTTCCGGGATGATAACTTGGGAACGATTGACATCCCCCTACCCCCTTCAAAGGGGGACTTTACTGTAACTGCCATATCTCAGGTATAAGCTTAGTAGGTTTTGCTTTGCTATACCGGGTCCAACCACCCCTAACCCCTCCTTGTCAAAGGTGGGGAATCTGTAACTGCCAACATACATGTATAAGTGCTGTTGCTTCAGTATACCTGTGCAAGATTTACACCCCTCTGCGCTCCCCTCAAGGGGAGCGTTTGGCCAGTGCTACTTCTATAGTATAAGCACTGTAGCCAAGACCACACACCCGCTGAAAGGTATAGCAAACTAACTTTTACTCCAGCTACGTAGCAGATCACTTTAGCCAGGTGCACCCAAATGATTACCCACTGTTTGAGCGGTCAGCGAGTTTGGGGAATCTTGACTTTTTTGCTTACTTTTTGTGTCAAGACAAAAAGTGAGTGCCCGCCGCACAGGCGAAGCAATACAACGACTTAGGTTACTCATAGCACATCATCTGCCTTAAACGAGGAAAGTCCATGCCTTATGACAATAAACTATTCCTTAAAACAGGAAGGCCAGCGCAAATGCGCTGGCCTTCCTGTTTTGTGAACGATGGACTCGGATCTTATTTGAAGCGGTAACCTAGCACAATTTCATGCGAACCTGCACTATGGTGGCGCACAGGCGACACGGTGATATCGTAGGTATAGCTCAGCTGAAATTGCTCCTGAAACTGCACCCCCACTAAACCCACGATCGCGTCCTGGGTGCGGTACGAGATGCCTGCCCATACCTGGTCATCGTACACCGACTTCTGGCGGCGCTTGCTCATGTGGTAGGAGCCTTTCAGGTTAAGGTCGGCCTGAATCGGGGCGCCCTGCACGTACTTGAGCAAAGCCGAAGGCATCAGTCGGATCTTGTCGTGCACATCAAAGTTATACCCACCAGACACAAACAAGTGGCGCGACAGGCGGCTCACTTCTTCGCCCCCATCCACTTCATGTATCTTGTTACCCAGTACCTGAAAGAGGGAAACGCCGAAGTAAAAGTCTTCTGAGTGCATGAACGTACCGAGCGTCAAGTCGGGCATAAAGGCATCCACGCGGCCGTGGTTGGTCACCGGGTCCCGCTCGTTGGAGCCGTCTGCCAGGTGCACTTTGGCCGGGTCGAAACGAAACTGCTGGAAACCGGCAGAGAAGCCAGACGACAGGAATATTTTTCGGTTAAGCGGCACATGGTAGGCGTAAGAAGCCAGGGCACCCGTACGGGTGGTAGGGCCTGTCTGGTCGGTATAGACCATACCGCCTGTCCCATGGAAGCCCTGTGCTTTGCGGCTGCGCTTCAGGTGCTTGTTGAATAGAGCACCTTCCCCGCTCAGATAAAAAGTTTTGGGAGCCCCCTCAAAGCCAACCCACTGATTGCGATAGCCCATCTTGATGTTTACATTCTTCTCAAACCCGGCTACTGCCGGGTTGAGAATGAAGTAATTGGTCATGTACTGGGAGTAAAGGGCTTTCTGCTGGGCCGATGCCGTGAAAGCGATCAGCAGGAAGCAGAGAATTAATATATTATTTTTCATAACGGTCTCTTTCTAAAATGGCGAAACTTAACGCATGATGGTCACTGATGTCTTGATAGCCGGAGTCGCGTCACCGAACTCGATGATGGCGTAGTAAGTACCATCTGGCAGTCGTTTGCCCTTGTTCGTACCGTCCCACTCTTTGCCGTATCCTTTCGATTCGAATACCGGGCTACCCCAGCGGTTGTAAACCGTTACTCTGCAGTTAGGGTAAGTTTCCGGCAGGTTGCGGATCACCCAGGTGTCGTTAATGCCGTCGCCGTTCGGTGTGAAACCATTCGGGATGTCCAACTCGCCGAGGCTCGTCACCTCAAACTCAACCTCTGTAACACAGCCATTGGCATCGCGCACTTTCAGGTAGTGCTTGCCGCCGCGCAGGTTCAGGAACTCTGACTCGGTTACATAATCACCACCGTTCAGTGAGTAGACGTATGGCGCCGTACCCCCGCTGACCGTACTTACTTTGGCGCTGCCTGAGTTAGGCTTACCCGGCATTCCATCCGTCACGGCCATCTCTACCTGCAGGGCCGCCGGCTCTTTTATCTCCACGGCACCGAGTGTAATGGTGCAGGTAGAAGAGAAGCGGGTGATCACTTGGTAAGTACCTTTGGCCAGCCCCGTGAATTCCGGGTTTTTCTGGAAGGTCTTGCCGTTGTCGATGCTGTACTCCGTATTCGCGTCGCCGCCGGTCGCCTCGATCAGAATCGTACCGTTCTTCTCGCCGAAGCAGCTGATGTGGCTTACATTGGCCACTTTGCTGGAGAAACCAGCCACTGTTACCGGTACTGAGAAGGTACAGCCTTTGGCGTCTTTCACGATCAAGGTATAGCTTCCGGCCGCTACGTTAGCCAGTGTGGCTGAAGCAGAGAAGTTAGTGCCATCAAGTGAGTAGCTGTAAGGAGCCGTGCCGCCTGTTACTCCCGTCACGACAACCTCACCGGCTTTATCGCCACAAGTGGCAGCAGAAACCTTGAACTTCGCGTCGGTCAGTATCGGGCTGTTTTGCAGGGTCACTTTCTGGATTTGCGTACAGCCGCTGGCATCTTTCACAAACACCTGGTATTCGCCTTCGGCCAGACCAGTGAAGGTGGCATCCGTTACAAAGTTGGTTCCGTCGAGGCTATAGGTATAAGGAGCCGTGCCGCCCACGATCGCGCTGATGGCGATGCGGCCGTTGCGCTCCCCGCAGCTGGCATCGGTGCCGGTCGCTGTGAAACTCTCTACACCACCGCTCGTTGTAACCGCTTGCTCAACCGTAATAGCACAGCCTTCGGCGTCTTTGATCGTGATGGTATAAGCACCGGCTACCAGGTTAGCGAAAGTGGCCGAAGCCTGGAAGCTGCCACCGTTCAAGCTGTAGGTATAAGGAGCTGTGCCACCGTCTACAGCCGTTACTGTGATAGAACCGTTTGCCTCGCCGCAAGCCGCCTGCTTGGCCGCCACAGTTGCTTCTTTCGGCCCCTTCTGACCAACTGTTACTTTGGTGGCAACCGTACAACCGTTCGCGTCTTTCACCGTCACTTCATACTCACCCGGAGCCAGCGCCGCGAAGGCCGTGGAAGCCTGGAATGCAGCGCCGTTAAGTGAGTAGGTATAAGGGGCAGTGCCGCCAGTTACCTGGCCTACTGTGATCTTGCCATCCTTTGCATCGCAAGAGGCAGCAGTAGCATTTGCAGTCAGAGCCGAAGGACCCGCTACGTTATCCACTACCACTTTCTTCTCGATTGTACAGCCGTTGGCGTCGCGCACCGTGATGGTGTGCTCACCTGCGGCTACTGAAGCAAAAGCCGCTTCGCTCTGGAAGGCGCCTCCATCCAGTCTGTAGGTATAAGGAGCTGTTCCGCCCTTCACACCGCTTGCCACAATACCCCCGTTGGCTTCGCCGCAGGTTGCTGTAGAGGCCGTCAGCACAAATTCAGTCGGACCGGCAATGTTCTCAATGACCACCGCTTTGCTGAAAGTACAGCCGTTGGCGTCTTTGATGTACACCGTGTGGTTGCCTGCCGCCATACCTGTCAGTTCAGCAGTGCTCTGGTAAGTTGAGCCGTCCTTGCTGTAGGTATAAGGCGCTTTGCCGCCCGTTACCGCGCCTATGGTCACACTGCCGTTGCTGGCACCGCAGGTAGAGGCTTTGGTTGTCGTGGCAAATCCTGATGGACCGTTGGTGTTCGTTACCGTTACCGCTTTCGCGAAGATACAGCCATTGGCATCTTTCACCGTCACCTGGTACTCCCCTGCGGCCAAACCTGTGAAGCTGGCTGCTGTCTGGAAGTTGGTGCCGTTGATGCTGTAGGTATAAGGAGCCGTGCCGCCTGTCACGCTGCTCACGCTGATCTGTCCGTTGCTGTTGCCACAGGTAGTGTTCTGGGCGGAGGCAGTGAGGTCAGATGGACCAGCCACATTGTTGATGGTGATGGTCTCGGTGTGCGTACAGTTATTGGCGTCTTTTACGGTTACAGTATACTCACCTGCCAGCAGACCTGAGAAGCTGGCGCCGCTTTGGAAGGCACTACCGTTCAGACTGTAGGTATAAGGAGCCACACCACCGTTCACAGAAGTGATTCGGATGCTGCCATTGTCGCTACCGCAGGTTGAGTTGCTGGTTGAGGCAACAAAGCTGCCCGGACCGTCTTTGTCAACTTTCACCGTGGTCGTCGTTTCGCAGCCGTTCGCGTCGCGCACGGTCAGGGTATACTCTCCTGAGGCCAGTGCCGTAAAGGCTGTTCCGGACTGGAACGCACCGCCGTTCAGGCTGTAGGTATAAGGAGCCGTGCCGCCCGTTACTGCGCCAGCCGTGATGCGGCCGTCGTTGTCAGCACAGGTTGCCGCCTGCGCACTTGCCGCTACCGCAGATGGACCCGCGATATCCGTTACCGTAAAGGCTTTGGCAACTGTACAGCCGTTGGCGTCTTTTACGGTGATGGTATGGCTTCCGGCCAGCAGACCTGTGAAGGTGGCTGCGGCCTGGAAGTTCTTACCATCAATGGAGTAAGAGTAAGGAGCGGTTCCACCTGAAACATTCGTCAGGGTCAGTTCTCCGTTGGCCGCGCCGCAGGTTGAGGCTTTGGCAGAAGCAGTCAGGTCGGATGGACCGGCGATGTTAGTCACTACGATCTCTTTGCTGAAGGTACAGCCGTTGGCGTCTTTCACGGTCACGGTATAGGTTCCTGCCGTTACCGCCTCGAAGGTGGTTGCAGACTGGAAGCTGGTTCCGTTGATGGAGTAGGTATAGCCGGCTGTTCCGCCTGTTACGCCTGTTACTTTAATGGTACCGTTTGCAGCGCCGCAGGTAGAAGCTGTGCTGGCAAGTGTCATGTTGCTCGGACCTGGCACATTATCTATCGTCACTTCTTTCGAGATCACACAGCCGTTGGCATCCTTCACGGTGATGGTATGCTTACCAGCTAATAGACCTGTCAGCGTAGCCGACGCCTGGAAGTTGGTGCCGTCTGTGCTGTAGGTATATGGCGCTGTTCCGGAAGTAATGTTGTTTACTGTGATGCTTCCGTTGGCACGCCCGCAGCTCGAAGACTGGGCCGAGGCCACGAAATCAGACGGACCCGGGATGTTCTCCAGCGTTACCGCCTGGGTATAGGTACAGCCATTGGCATCCTTCACCGTCACCTGGTAGGCGCCGGCAGCCAGAGAGGCAAAAGTAGTTGTGCTCTGGAATGTTGTGCCGTTGATGCTGTAGGTATAAGGAGCTGTGCCACCGGTCACGCCATTGATGCTGAACGAAGCGTTTGCATCACCGCAGGTGCTCGCTCTTGGCGCAATCGCCAGTGCCGACGGACCAGCGATATCGCTCACCTGTACCTGCATGGCATACGTACAGCCTTTGGCATCCTTCACCGTGATGGTGTGCGTTCCGGCCACAAAGCCGGTCAGCGTAGCCGAGGCCTGGAAGGTCGTTCCATCCTTGCTGTAAGTATAAGGAGCAAATCCGCCTGTCACTTCGCCCACTGTGATCGTGCCGTTGTTGCTTCCGCAGGTGGAGGCAGTGGTGGTAGTGGCGAAGTTGGTCGGGATGTTCTTGTTGATGGTAACCGCTCTGGTTACGGTACAGCCGTTGGCGTCGCGCACCGTCAGGGTATAGCTTCCGGAGGCAAGGCCTGTGAAAGCCGTTCCGCTCTGGAACGTCGTGCCGTTGATCGAGTAGGTATAAGGCGCTGTGCCCCCTGTTACCGTACCGGCTGTGATCGAGCCATCGTTGTCGGCGCAGCTGGCCGCACCTGTTGTAGCTGCCACTGCTGCAGGTCCATCGATGTTGGTCACATCAAAAGCCTTCTCGAAGGTACAGCCGTTGGCGTCGCGCACCGTAATGGTATGCGAGCCCGCTGCAAATCCGGTGAGTGTCAGTTCAGATTGGAAGTTCACGCCGTCTTTGCTGTACTGGTAAGGCGCTGTTCCGCCGGTTGTGCCGGTGATGGTCAGTTCGCCGTTGCTAGCGCCGCACGTAGAGGCTTTGGCTGTGGCTGCCAGATCAGATGGACCAGCGATATCCGTCACCGTGATCTCTCTGCTCAAAATACAGCCGTTCGCGTCCTTCACTGTCACTGTGTACTTCCCTGCCAGCACCGACTCAAAGCGGGTTACGGCCTGGTAAGTTGCACCGTTGATCGAGTAGGTATAAGGAGCTGTACCACCGGTCACACCATTTACAGTTACCACACCGTTGGCGCTGCCGCAGGTAGAGGCTGCGCTGCCCAGTGTGAGTTCGCTTGGTCCAGGTATGTTCGTTACTTCAATGGTCTTGGCGATCAAACAACCGTTGGCGTCCTTCACGGTGATGGTATACTCTCCTGCCGCCAGCGAGCCGAAGTTGGCTGAAGTCTGGAAGTTCGAACCGTCCCTGCTGTAAGTATAAGGGGCTGTGCCCCCTACCACATCGCTGACGCTGATGCTCGCGTTGCTGTTACCGCAAGTGGAGGAAGCGCCGGCCAGCGTGAAGTCAGACGGTCCGGCGATGTCCTGCACTTCTACCGTTACCGTACCGATACAGCCGTTAGCGTCCTTCACCGAAATGGCGTACTCCCCTGCCTTTACATTGGCAAAAGTAGTCGTGCTCTGGAAAGTCGTGCCGTCGATGCTGTAGGTATAAGGGGCTACGCCGCCAGTTACCGTTCCCACCGAAATGCTGCCGTTGTTGGCGCCGCATGTAGTTCCCTTTGTTGAGGCCGTAAACTGCGGACCGGCCACATTCTCCAGCGTAACCGACTTCGTGAACTCACAACCTTTCGCATCGCGCACAGTAATACGGTGCGTACCTGCTGCCAGTCCAGTGAATGTAGTGCCGGACTGGAAGCTGCCGTTGTTGATGCTATAGGTGTAGGCACCCGTACCTCCCGTCACCGCACCTACCGTTATGCTACCGTCGCTGCGACCGCAGGTAGATGGCACGGTGGTGTGCGCAAAGTTGCTTGGAACGTTTTCTCCTACTGTTACCGCGCGTGTCACGATACAGCCGTTGGCATCTTTTGCCGATAAGGTATAGCTTCCGGAAGCCAGGCCTGTGAAAGCAGTGCCGCTCTGGAACGTCGTGCCGTTGATCGAGTAGGTATAAGGCGCTGTGCCACCCGTTACCGTACCGGCCGTGATCGTACCGTCGTCGTCATTACAGCTGGCTGGCGTAGCCGAAGCTGCCACTGCCGTTGGCCCTCCTATGTTGGTTACTGTAACTGACTTCTCGAACGTACAGCCATTGGCGTCGCGTACCGTGATGGTGTGCGTGCCTGCTGCAAAGCCTGTCAGGGTGTTTTCCGTCTGGAAGTTCACACCATCTTTGCTGAAGGTATAGCCGGCTGTTCCGCCTGTCACCCCTGTCACTGTAATTTCCCCATTGCTAGCGCCGCAGGTAGTTGCTTTGGTTGTAGCGGTCAGGTCAGTCGGGCCAGCGATATTTTCTACCGCAATCTCTTTGCTGAAGGTACAGCCGTTGGCGTCTTTCACCGTGATGGTATACGTACCTGCCAGCACTGTTCCGAAAGAAGCAGTCGCCTGGAAGTTGGTGCCGTCTATGCTATAAGTGTAAGGCGCTGTGCCGCCTGCCACATTGCTCACAGCGATGGAGCCGTTCGCGCTGCCGCAGGTAGAGGCTTTCGAAGCCAATGTCAGGTCGGATGGACCGGCAATGTCCGTCACTTCCACTTCACGGATAGCTGTACAGCCGTTCGCGTCTTTCACAGCAATCGTGTAAGTGCCAGCCTTCAGATTTGAGAAGCTGGTGCTACTCTGGAAAGCGCCGCCGTTGATGCTGTAGGTATAAGGGGTCGTGCCCCCGTTTACCTCGCTCACGCTGATGCGTCCGTTGCTGGCACCGCAGGTAGAGGCCTGCGCTGTCGCCGTAAAGTTCGGACCGGCAATGTTACTTACCGCCACGTCTTTGGCAAAAGTACAACCGTTGGCATCCTTAACAGAGATGCTGTACGTGCCTTCCGCCAGGCCTGTGAAGGAAGCCGAGGTCTGGAAAACGCCGCCGTTGATGCTGTAGGTATAAGGCTCCACACCACCGCTCACATTCGTCACCGTCAGCTGACCGTTCGGGTTACCGCAAGTAGAGGAAGTGGCAGCGGCAGTCAGGTTAGCAGGACCAGCTACATCGCTAACCGCAATCTGGCGGGTGATGATACAGCCTTTGGCATCCTTCACCGTGATGGTGTGCGTTCCGGCCACAAAGTCCGTCAGCGTTGTAGAAGTCTGGAATGTCACTCCATCCTTGCTGTAGGTATAAGGAGCAAACCCGCCCGTCACCGCACCTACCGTGATCGTGCCGTTGTTGCTTCCGCAGGTTGTGGCTGTAGTGGTAGTGGCGAAGTTAGTTGGGATGTTCTTGTTGATCGTAATCGCTCGGGTCACAATACAACCGTTGGCGTCTTTCGCCGTCAAGGTATAGCTTCCGGAGGCAAGGCCTGTGAAAGCTGTTCCTGTCTGGAACGCCGTGCCGTTGATGCTGTAGGTATAGGGAGCTGTGCCACCGGTTACCGCACCCGCCGTGATCGAACCGTCGTTGTTAGCACAACTCGCAGCAGCTGAAGTGGCCGCTACCGCGGTCGGACCGGCGATGTTGGTTAACGTGAAGCTTTTGGCAATGATACAGCCGTTGGCGTCTTTTACGGTGATGGTGTGCGCACCCTGCGCCAGACCTGTGAAAGTAGCCGAGGTCTGGAAGTTCACGCCGTCCCTGCTGTAGGTATAAGGCGAGGTTCCGCCCGTTCTGCCCGTTACCGTGATCTCGCCATTCGCAGCGCCGCAGGTGGTGGCTTTCAGGCTGGTCGTGAAATCAGTTGGGCCAGCAATGTTGGTCACGTTTATCTGCTTGGCGAACGTACAGCCGTTGGCGTCCTTCACCGTAATGGTATAAGTACCTTCTGCCAGAGAACCAAAGGTGGTGGAAGCCTGGTAGTTCGTTCCGTCCTTGCTGTAGGTATAACCAACTTTTCCGCCAGTTACTGCACCTACCAAAATAGAGCCGTTGCTGGCACCGCAAGTCGAAGCGTTGGCGGTCAGCACGAAATCACTTGGACCGGGAACGTCTTGTATTACTACCTCTTTGGCGAACGTACAGCCGTTGGCGTCTTTCACCGTGATGGTATAAGTACCGGCTGTGAGTGATCCGAAGGTATTAGAAGTTTGGAAGTTCTTACCATCCTTGCTGTAGGTATAGGTAGAAGTTCCTCCTGAAACAGCCGTTACCCGGATGCTGCCGTTGTTGCGACCGCAGGAGGTAGTGGTGACAGCAGCCGTAAAATCAGCCGGACCCGCTACATCTGATACGACCACCGCCTGTGTGTGCGTACAGCCGTTGGCGTCTTTTACTGTTACGTTGTAGGTATTAGCGATCAGGCCAGTAAAAGTAGCTGAAGTCTGGAAGTTCGTGCCGTCAATACTATAGGTATAGGCAGACGTTCCTCCTGTCACGTTGCTTACTGTGAACTGCCCGTTGCTGGCACCACAAGTAGAAGCCGTCACAGTAGCTGTTAGCGCAGACGGCCCAGCTGTGTTTGTGACCGTAATCGATTTTGAGAAGGTACAGCCGTTGGCGTCTTTTACCGTGATGGAGTAGTTGCCCGCCAACAGGTTGCTGAACGTGGTACCGCTCTGGAAGGCACCGCCGTTGATGGCATAGGTATGAGGCGAAACCCCGCCCGTCGTACCGTTCACGCGCACGACACCGTTGCTGGCGCCACACGTGCTGGCTGTGCTGGCCAGGCTCAGGTTCGTAGGACCGGCAATGTTGGTCACCGCTACAGTAGCTGTATTCAAACAACCATTCGCATCGCGTACCGTGATCGTGTAGTTTCCGGCCAACAGGTTATCGAACAGAGCCGCATCCTGGAAAGTCGTGCCATCTTTGCTATACTTGAAAGGAGCCGTTCCGCCGCTCACCGCCGCATTGATGCGTCCGTTGCTGCTACCGCAGGTCGAGGAAGTGGCTGTCGCCGTCAACTCAGGTCCGGCGATGTTTGGTACTACCACTGTCTCCATGTAGATACAGCCGTTGGCATCCTTCACTCTTACCTGGTAATTGCCGGAAGCCAGCGCAGCGAAAATGTTGGAAGTCTGGTAAGTGCCGCCGTTGATGGAGTAGGTATAGTTTCGCGTGCCGCCTGTTACCGTGCTCACGGTAAACGAACCATTCGGGTCGCCGCAGGTAGAGGCCTTCACCGTCGCCTGCAGATCCGTAGGACCCGGGATGTTGGTGATGGTTACTGTTTTGGCAATCGTACAGCCGCGATCATCCTTTATCGTAATCGTGTGTGTTCCTTCCGCCAAACCCGTCAGCGTAGCTGAAGTCTGGAAAGCCGTGCCGTTTTTGCTGTAGGTATAAGGGGACGTGCCGCCCACAATGCCGCTCACCACGACGGTGCCGTTTGCGTTACCGCAAGTCGCAGCCGCTGGCGTTGCCGTAAAGTCTGTCGGCATCACTTTGTCGATCGTAACCGCTCTGGTGATGATACAGCCGTTGGCATCTTTCGCCGTCAAGGTATAGCTTCCGGAGGCAAGGCCTGTGAAAGCCGTTCCTGTCTGGAACGTCGTGCCATTGATGCTGTAGGTATAGGGAGCTGTGCCACCGGTTACCGCACCCGCCGTGACCGAGCCATCGTTGTCGGCGCAGCTGGCTGCACCTGGCGTCACGGCCACTGCCGTAGGGCCGGCGATGTTTGTTAACGTGAAGCTTTTGGCAATGATACAACCGTTGGCATCCTTCACCGTGATGGTGTGAGTTCCCTGAGCCAATCCTGTGAAGGTGGCCGACGTCTGGAAGTTCACCCCGTCCTTGCTGTAGGTATAAGGCGAGGTGCCGCCCGTTCTGCCCGTTACCGTGATCTCGCCGTTGGTAGCGCCGCAGGTGGTGGCTTTCAGGTCAGTTGTGAAATCTGTTGGGCCGGCGATGTTGGTTACCGTCACTTGTTTAGTGAAGGTACAGCCTTTGTCGTCCTTCACCGTGATGGTATGCGTACCTGCCGCAAAGCCGGTCAACTCATTAGAAGCCTGGAACGTCGTGCCGTTCTTGCTGTAGGTATACGGACTGATACCGCCCACCACATTGCTCACCGTAACGGTACCGTTGCTGGCACCGCAGGTAGAAGAAACCGGAGTGGCTGTGAAGTTCGTCAGTGTAGCCTGGCTAACTGTAACAGCTCTTGTTATAATACAGCCGTTGGCGTCGCGCGCCCTTAAGGTATAGCTTCCGGAGGCAAGACCTGTGAAGACAGTGCCTGTCTGGAAAGTGGTGCCGTTGAGTGAGTAAGTATAAGGAGAAGTACCACCCGTTACCGTACCGGCCGTAATGGAGCCGTCGTTGTTCAGACAGCTGGCAGGGTTTGAGGTCGCCGCTACGGCAGTCGGCCCTGGTGTATTGGTTAGCGTGAAGGATTTAGCGATCGTACAGCCGTTGGCATCGCGCACCGTGATGGTGTGCGACCCAACCGCAAGACCCGCGAAAGTGGCGGAAGTCTGGAAGTTTGCACCGTCCTTACTGTAGGTATAAGGCGAGGTTCCACCTGTCACATTATTGACAATGATCTGCCCATTGGCATTGCCGCACGTCGTGTTGGTTGGCGTGGCCGTGAAGTCAGACGGGCCTGTTACCTGCGTCACTGTAAACGACTGTGTAATCGAGCAGCTTTTTTCGTCCGTTACAGTCACTGAGTAAGTGCCAGCTGAAAGACCGTTGATCGTAGCAGTGGTGGCGCCATTGCTCCACAGGTAGCGCAAGGCACCCTGCGCGCCTGTTACGTTTGCCGTGATGGTGCCTAGCGTGCCGTTACAGATAACGGGGGTGCCTGTCAGTTTCACCTCCATCTTGTAGAAGGTGATACGCGTTGTGCTGCGCACCGGCGAACAATTACCATTTCCAGTTGACTCCAGCGTAAGCGTAACAGCCCCGGCAGTAATATCTGCTGCAGATGGCGTATAAATCGCGTTCAGGTCGTCTCTGTTAGAGAAAGTGCCGCTACCGCTCGTGCTCCAGCGACCTCCGAGAGCCGCAGTTACCGTACCAGCTAGCTGCACCGTGCCCGAAGAACAGGCCAGTTGATCTGCTCCAGCGTTCGCGGTGAGGTTGGTCACCACATTGACCGTGGCCGAGAACTCTTTACAGTTAAAGGAGTTTTTGGGTACCGCCGCGAATTTGTAGGTGCCAACAGCGTTTGCCGTGTACGTAATATCACGCCCGACCTCAGTGCCGCTTGAGTTATACCAGAAGTAGTCAAACCCGGTCGCCTGATCACCGCCTGTTACACTGCCTGTGAGCAGCACGCTGCTACCTCCCGGACAGATAATGGCTGGTTGAGGCCCAACAGTGACAACAGGTTCGGGATAGAAGAACACCCTGATTTCGTCATAGTACGGGATATTAGTACACTGTGAGGTATTTGAACTCCCACTTACGATATAATCCACATAAGCCGGCGCAGTTGCATCGGGCGTAACAGTTGGATTTGTCGCTCTTACATCACTCAGAAACTTCTCAAAGCCTTGTCCGGACTTATCTCTCCATGTAACTGTACCATCCAAAAACGAAGCTGGAGCATTAAGTATAGAAGAACAACCCAAGGTAATGGAGACATCTGGCGCAGCATTAAATGCGGCAGTAGATACAATTCGAAATACGCCTTTAGCATTTCCGGGCATACAAAGCGAGAGTATGTGAGGCCCGGCACCAGTTAGGCAAATGGGGACACCTACTTTTTGCTGTGCCCCGCAATTTATCTGATACCCCATTGAACCAGTTGGCTCAGGCCCTTCTAAGATAAAAAACTGCATTCCACCGGAATTTGGATGCAGTTTAATATTAAACTGCACACAGTTTTCATTGGAGGCGGCACTACAAGTCTGTCCACTTCTATTTACCTGTCCCGAAGTCCATATACCGTTCGGGTTGCCACTTAGGTCAACTTCATAAATAGGCACCTGCGCAAACACATCAGGGGAAGCTACCAGCTGTAACATCCCTAAGAGTAAAATCGCAAGAAGATGGGAAATTTTTTGAGTAAAGTTTATTTCCATATAAGCAGGGTTAATATTTCAACTGATTCAAGGGTCTTCATAATCTGGGAAAATAGGTTAAACCGCATAAAGTAACACGTCGCTCAGGTATATCACTTAAATACCAAATAGAACTTTACTTACATGCATTTTAATTGAGCTATATCTTATTAAACTATATTAATAATAAATTAAATATAATTTAGTAATAATAACGCCAAGTTGTAAAGTACATTCTCTAATCATAAAATGCCTGTAAAAGCACATTTTAGCTATCTGTCACCACCTTACATATAAGCATAGTTTTAACAACATATTATTGGCTTGTCAAAACTATACAAAAATTATTTAATAGACAGGAATAAATATACAAAAGGTAACTATACTTTTTCAAAGTTAATACTTAAACATAGGTATATTACGATACATGAATCAATTCTATGTATTTTCACAGTTTATTAAATGTTATGAGCAAGCCCAACGATGGTATGTTTGTAGTAAAACATGACACAAAACATTACCTTTGCCCATCTCTCACTTTAGATTGATCCTGTATGAGCGCCAAGAGCTTTGAGCTACTACTCCAGACTGCCTTTGCACCAGAAACTCCGCAAGTATTTGAGGGGCCTTCCACGACTGTGTACCAGCAATTGGAACAGGCCCTGAAGCAATCGCGCCTCGGTAAGGGAGATAAGGTGTCGGAGGAAGTGGGTTTCCGGTTTGAGCGCCTGCGTCTGGGTGTAGCGATTGCGCTGATCAAGGCCTATGCCCGCCTGGCCGACAACGAGGGGGCTAAAGATGTTCTGCACTTATTGTTGGAAGCTGTCAAGGCGAAAAACACCCGCGAGATTGACAAGATCATCCAGAAAAAGATTGGGTTGTTCGACAACCTGTACCACGAAATATTTGTGAACGAGGAGCGCGAGCACTTGCTGGCCTTGTTTGAGCAGACACTGGACGCCACGTCCAAAGAAGAGCTGGATGATCTGATACTGGAAGGTCTGGAAGCGTTGCAGGAGATTGACTTCGACGCCCCACAACCCGACGAAGACGATGACGAGCCCCTCGACGAGGACTTCCTGAAAAGCATTCAGTAAACTCACACCCTTATTGGGTCCATGGAAATTACCTTAACTACTCCTGCCCTCCTGTTTCCGGCCATTTCGCTGTTGCTGCTGGCTTATACCAACCGCTTCTTGGCGCTTGCCAGCCTGATCCGAAGCCTCAAAACCCGGTATGCCTCCACGCAGAGCCAACTGGTGTATGGGCAGATCGAGAACCTGCGCATTCGGCTGGTCCTCATCCGCAACATGCAGGCATTTGGCATTGCCAGTATGTTTGGCTGCGTGTTTTGCATGTTCATCCTCTTTGCAGGGTATAGCACAGCAGGCAAGTACACCTTCGGTCTCAGTCTTTTGCTACTGATGATCTCGCTGGCGCTGGCCCTGCGTGAGATCCTGATATCGGTAAAGGCGCTGGAGCTGGAATTGGATGATTTAGAAGAAACTACAGCCAAATAGATTTCCCCCTTTTTGGAATCTGCCTGACATCCCGTAAACACGTCTTATTGCTGCTTCGAAGCCTTCGACATGGCAGTAACACTGCTTACCTATACCCACCCCCGATACCAAATCTGGCAAGCAGGTATAATTTTAGGCATCGTTATGTACCTTTGCACAAATTCAGTTTAGCGTTGAAAGTTAAGAGTTAAAAGGGCAGTTAATCACTGCAGATTGACTTTTAACTCTTAACTCATAACTCTTAACATATTCAGATGCATACCAACCCGAAAAATCTGGCCATAAAGGATTTTGTGTACGAGCTGCCAGATGAGCGCATTGCCAAATTTCCGCTGCCGGAGCGTGACCAGTCCAAGCTCCTCCATTATAAAAGCCATATCATAGCGGACCATACCTTCCAAGACTTGCCGGAGCTGTTGCCAGCGGGCAGTTTGCTGGTGTTTAACAATACCAAGGTAGTGCAGGCGAGGTTGATTTTTAGCAAACCGACCGGTGGCGCAGTGGAGATTTTCTGTTTGGAGCCGGTGAAGCCGCACCGCGAAGTGCAACTGGCCATGCAGCAAACCCGCAGTTGCACGTGGAAATGTTTGGTTGGCAACAACAAGCGCTGGAAAGAAGGCCCGCTGAAGATATTTTTTGAAGGAGGCGTGGTAACAGCCGAGCGCGAAGCACAGCAGGACGGGCACTTCCTGATTCGCTTTACGTGGACGCCCGCTGAGCTGACCTTTGCCGAAGTGCTGGAGCATTGCGGACGATTGCCCCTGCCCCCTTACCTGAACCGCGAACTCACCCCTGAGGACCGCACCCGCTACCAGACTATTTATGCCCGCAACGAAGGCGCCGTGGCTGCCCCTACTGCCGGACTGCACTTCACTGACAAGGTAATGGAGCAGCTACAGGCCAAAGGTATAAGCAGTACTTACCTGACCCTGCACGTGGGCGCCGGCACGTTCAAACCAGTGAAGGCCGACACTATGGAGGCCCACGAAATGCACGCCGAGCAGTTGATGGTATCGAAGCAGGTGGTAGTGCAGCTGCTCGAGCACCTGGGCAAGCCGCTTATACCTGTCGGCACGACTTCGATGCGCAGCCTGGAAAGCCTGTATTGGCTGGGTACTTTGCTGTTGCAGCAGCCAAACTTAAAACCTGAGGAACTGCATGTCACGCAATGGCTGCCCTATGAAACCAGCACGCCTCCCACCGCTGCAGAAGCCTTTCGTGCCCTGATCGACTACATGGAGCGGCACCAAACGCAGTACCTGCACGCCAGCACGCAGATCATCATCGCGCCGGGTTATACCTTTAGGATGTGCAGCGGACTTGTCACCAACTTCCACCAACCCGAAAGCACACTCTTGCTGCTGGTTGCTGCCTTTATTGGCGAAGACTGGAAACAGGTATACCGCCACGCATTGGATAATAATTACCGCTTCCTGAGCTATGGTGACAGCTCGCTCCTGCTGCCGTAAGCTCGCCATGACCTCGCAGTGTCTTTCAGACCCGCTAGTGGCTTGATAGCAACGCAGCAAGGTATAGGTATAGGTATAGGAAGTGAATCGCGATCAACAATTACGATTCAGATAAAAGATATCGCTCAGGATACAGCAAGGCATAGCACCGTTACCACTACAGACGCTCGCGGGACCTTCGGACACCGCGAGGTCTTTTGAGCACTGCCCTTGCACTTGCATAAAAAAGCCAGCTCTATACCTAAATAGAGCTGGCTTTTTTTATGAGTTTAAACTGTTTACTTGCCTACTTTGGCACTTCCGCCATTCAGTCCATGCTCCGAAATCAGGTATACCAGTGCGGCCATACCGGCGGAGCCCAGCTGCATTTCGCGGCGGCTTACGGTTTCAAAAGTGTCGATTTGAGTATGGTGGTAGTCGAAGTAGCGTTGTGAGTCGGGGCGCAAACCGATGAGTACGACGTTGTTCTGGCCTTTCAGCGGACCAATGTCAGCGCCGCCGCCGCCACGGCTCAACTCGTGCAACCCGTAATGGGCTAGCAACTCTTCCCAACCCATTATTTTAGCATACTGCTCGTCATTGGCATCGAAACCAAAACCGCGAGGCGTAAAGCCGCCCGCATCAGACTCGATGGCCGCTACGTGCTTCTCGCCTTTCGCTTTGGCCTCCCCAGCGTACTTACGTCCGCCACGCAAACCGTTCTCTTCGTTCATGAACATCACAGCCCGGATGGTGCGCTTCGGGCGTATACCTTGTGCTTTGAGCAAACGCAGCACTTCAATGGACTGCACGCAGCCGGTACCGTCGTCATGGGCGCCTTCGCCAACATCCCAGGAGTCGAGGTGGCCACCTACTACCACAATCTCTTCCGGCTTTTCGGATCCTTTGATTTCACCGATCACATTGTAGGAAAGCACGTCCGGACGGGTTTCGCAGGTCATGCGCATGTAGAATTTCAGCTCCGGATCGTTTTTCAGCATCGCGCTTAATTCGTCGGCGCCTCTGGTGCTGATGGAAGCAGCCGGTATTTTTTCCACATCGTCGGCATAGCGGGTGTTGCCGGTATGGGCCACGTCCTGAATGTCGTTGGCCATTGAGCGTACCAGTACCGCCACAGCACCGAGCTTAGCAGCTGCCACCGGGCCTCCGCCACGCTGGTCTACCGCGCCGCTGTAGGCTGCCATGGTATGCACGTGCTTGTTGTCAAACGGGCGGTTGAAGAACACGATCTTTCCTTTCACTTTCTTCTTGCCCAGTTTCTCGAGTTCTTCGAAGTTTTGCACTTCAATTACCTGCGCACTCAGGCCTTGCGTGCCAGTACCTACTGAACTGCCCAGCGCCAGGATGTTTACCTCCTGGCTGCCGTTACGTCCGCTCAGGATACGGCCCACTTCCTTGTCGCCACGCACCCAATGCGGTACCATCACTTCCTGCAGGTACACGCGGTCGAGGCCCATCTTCTCCATCACCTGGCGACTCCACTCCACGGCGGCGGCGGCCTGCGGCGAACCGCTCAGGCGGGCACCGATGTTCTTGGTGAGGTAACGCAGGTTTTCATAGCTCTCGTAGCTGGTGAGGGCGTCGTCGTAAAACTTGCGGATGACGGTGGAGTCGGACTTGTAGGTGTTTTGCTGCGCCATGGCAGGTATAGCAGCCAGCAGGGCAGCCCCTGCCACAAAGGCGCGTAGTTTGTGTTTAAGTAACATCATCAGGTGAATAATGCGTGTAAGGTTAGCGTAGATTTGTTTGCGGCTTTAAGTTAGGAAATCATTTCGAAGTACAAACAACATCCGGTATAAATCCGGCTATACCTACTTCACCTGCAACACCTTCTGCAAATCCTGCGGCTTGAGCATCAGCAAGCCTACTTCGGGTAGGCGTTCGGTCAGTTCCTTCCAGTTTTTGTCTTTCTTGTATACCTCTTGCAGGATCTTAATAGCCCCGTTGATGTCGCCATTGTTTGCCAACCCAATGGCATGCCAGTACTTCATCTCGAGGTTGTCGGGGAACATGGCTTCGGCTTTGCCATATTCCTGCATGGCTTTCTCCATTTGCCCTTTTTCTACCGCCAGGTCGCCGTTATTCATGTGCTCATAGGCGCGGTATACCTTCAGGAGGCGTGCCAGTTCGTCGAGCGGTTTCTCGTGGTCATCCACCCGCAAATCGATGATCTTATCGTCCCAGGGCTGCTTTGTGGCCTTGCCGCGCACCACCACCAGCACTGCCGATTGCCTGCCCCGGATGTCGCCTCCCTCCCGCTCGGCTGCCTGCATGGCCAGTAACACCCGCTCGGCCAGCGGCTTGCCGGCACTCGTCTCAAAAGCCTTCGCCATGGCTGGCCATACCTTGTTGGTGAGCATCATGTTGGCCTGTACTGAGAAGTTTGTGCCGATGGTGTGCCCTGCATAGCGAATGCACTGTTTGCCGGTATGTGTCGCCACCCGGCCCTGCGCATCCAGTATAGACACCTGTCGCACTTCGCGTCCTTCGTCATCAGCCAGCAAAATATCCAGCGCCTCCTGCGGCGACTTCCCTTCTTTTAGCAAAGCAAGCCCGCGCAAGCCAAACGACTTGTTGGTGAAAGACTGCGTCGCCACCACGCCCACGCCAGCTTCTACCCAAGGCACAGCGGTACCCACCGAAAACCAGTGGCTTTGCACGCCAACGGCCATCTCGCCGGTTTTCGCGTCGCGGGCTACAATCGAATAGGTATGGGCCAGGGGCTCTTCACTTTTAAACACCTGCGCCTGTGCTGAGAAATGTGTCACGGTGAGAAGGAGGGTTAGAATGGAGAATAGTTTTTTCATGGAAAGTAACTGGTTTTGAAGGATTGAGTTTTAGCTGAAGCTATTGTTACCTCTAAATCGTCCTCAGCACGTCTTCCAAGGACAGATCACGTTGTTTAAAAAGTCGCTCTTTATAGGGCACGCCCAGCTTATCGAGGACTCTTGTCATGTTAAAGCCGGTAGCGTAGAAATATACGCCCGATTTCGCTGTCAGGTATAGCCATTCTTCCTTCTCCAATTCATGTTCTTTGAAAAAGTCGTAAGCATGGTAGGATGAATCTGATTTTTGCAATTTTGTATCAGGACGCTTCTGCGAAAACTTTTCGTAGAGTTTCTGTTCTACATACCTTGCCGTTCCCTCCAGAGTTTCATACGTCTTTTCGTACGCTTCAATGTCAAGATCAAACTTCCGGAACGTTTCAGCTCTACGTTTTTTCCGCTCTTCGAAGAAGGTAGAAATCAGCTTCCTGACTTCATCCTGGTCATCAGTTGCCAAAGCCTGCAGCAGGAGCTCGTTTTCTCTGTCTACTTTTTCCTTAAACCATGTGTTTTCACTGTAAAGTGACTTTAGTTTGCCTTTTTGAAATGTAGCAATGCTATCAGCGAAATACTGGAGATAGTTTTTGTGCTGAAACTGAAACCCATGAAAGTATTCATGCACCACCATGGTAACCCATACCTCTGTTGAGCCCACATCCTTCACAACTTTACGTGTTTCCTCCAGACTGCTGCAATGCATAAAGGGCTCATAGTTGTCGTAGGCACCAGTATCACCAAACGTAAAGTTCACGGCCATATGAAAGGGAGTGCTGTCGAGGCGAGTGGTAGTCTTGTATACCATTAACTCAGGGATTTGGAAAACGCGTACCGGGTCATGCATTTTCAAGAACCTGTCGGTGGGATTCGCTATAAAGGAGGAAGAGTCGGTATAGTAGACTAACGGAACATCGTATCGTTTTTCATCAAAGCCCGGCCAAATTCCTTGCGCGATGGCTGGTTTGAGCTGATATACATACGCAATCCTATCTAATACTACTTTCTCCGGCTTACTTAATTTGGGGGTGCAGGAGAATGCTGCGAAAGCCAGTAAAAGCAAAGTCAGTCTATACATTGGATTGATGGTTTTGATAGCTCGAACCAATTATGGGCCACTCCATTCAGATCAAAAGTTTCGATGCGTTTTAGCCCCACCTTTTCCAGCACGTTCCTGGATGCCACATTCTCCGCATCGCACATGCCGTATACCTGCTCCAGTCCTATTTGTTCGAAACCATACTTCAAGGAAACATTTGCCGCTTCTGTTGCATATCCCTTGCCCCAGTATCTTTTAATTAATCTATACCCTAGATCATAGAAGTTGATGTGATCATTTATCTTCTCTTTAACAAGCTTTAGTCCTGCCCACCCAACAAAGCTGTTGCTTTCTTTTTCCACAACTGCCCATCTCCCAATTCCATTCTCCTGATACTGGCTTCTGATAAAGGCTATCATCTGCCTGGCTTCCTGAATGCTTTTGATAGGCTTATTCCCTAAAAACCTCTGCACCTCAGGAGCAGAGTCAAGTTCGAACATGCCCTTATCATCAGAAGGCAAAATCTCCCTTAATATAAGCCGTTCTGTTTCTAAAAAAATCTGCATGTTATGTAGCTCTGGTCTTGTATGTAGGCACTAGTACGCATTAATGGGGCTTTAATCAGGAAAAGCTTTCACCGGATATCCGTACCCTAAAGCAGATTTCCTTTCCCAGTCTGTATTTCCTTGTTTAAAATCCCTACATTACATCACAATATACTCAATCTCCTCTTATATAGGGAATTCCCTACCTTCTAACAACCCATCTTCATTTCAGAAGTATAACAGAACAAATTCAGCGCTTATTGGGCAACAAGACCTGGCGCAAATCCTTTTATGAGCAAACCCTTCCACGACAAAAAACAACAGCGCATGGCCATGCTAATTGATGGCGACAACGCGCAACCGACCCTTATCGTCAAAATACTGGCCGAAGCAGGCAAATACGGACAAACCACCATCCGCCGCATTTATGGCGACTGGACCACCCCACAGATGAACGGCTGGAAAGAGTGCCTGAACAACCACGCCATACAGCCCATCCAGCAGTTTCGCTATACCGTCGGCAAAAACGCCACCGACAGCGCCATGATCATCGATGCGATGGACCTGCT
The DNA here is from genome assembly GCF_030546575.1 of Pontibacter coccineus. Classification (GTDB taxonomy): domain Bacteria; phylum Bacteroidota; class Bacteroidia; order Cytophagales; family Hymenobacteraceae; genus Pontibacter; species Pontibacter coccineus. The sequence goes on along the minus strand of NZ_JAUOTN010000002.1, from coordinate 670,273 downwards.
GCACAGTCACCTGGTGGACGGCTTCTGCATTGTGTCGTCGGACAGCGACTACACTCGACTGGCGACCCGCATCCGGGAGGCTGGCATTTTTGTGATGGGCATTGGCCAGCGCAAAACGCCGAAGCCTTTTGTTAACGCCTGCAACATCTTCATCTACACCGAAAACCTGACCGACGACATTGGCGAGAAACAAATAGCGGCGGCAGACAAATCCACGCCCAACGGCAAGGAAAACCCAAGGCCAAACCCGGTACCGATGCTGAAAGAGGCATTCGAGATGGCTGTGGGCGAAGACGGCTGGGCGCATTTGGGAGGTATAGGCACGAGCCTGCGTACCCTGGACCCGGCCTTTGACCCGCGCACGTTCGGGTATAGTCAGCTGATTCAGCTGATCAAAGCGCACAAAGAGCTGTTCACAATCCGTAAGGAAGACGACAAAGGCTCGTCGGCTGTATACGTAAAGCGACGCAGCCCGGAAAAAAGGCGCAAACCCGTCAAAGCAAAAGAGGCCGTGCCCGCCAGAGAAGAGCGAACCGAGCGTAGCTAAGCAATTGGCTATACCTCAAAAACCAAAAAGCCTGAAAGAGATAATAGCTCCTTCAGGCTTTTTGGTTTTTGAGAATCGTGTACGCAAGTTCCTAGATACTAAAACCCACCGTCAGCGAGAAATTCCGGAACTTTCCATCGGCAGCGTCACCGTTGAACACGCTGGTGAGTCCGTGATTATACATCAGGTCCAGTTCGATCAGGCGGAGCAGTTTGATCCCCACACCGCCGTGCAGCGCAAACTGGGCATTGCGCACATCGCGCCGGCGCACGTCCAGGTTATTGTCGCTCACTCCAATGTTGTAGGCAAAGGAAGGTCCCACCATCATCCGGAAGGGAATGGAGCCACCGTTACGTTTTTGATAGTCACTTTCCCAGCCTAACAGCACCGGGGCCCGGAAATAGCGGAAACGTACTTCATCGCGCTCGCCCGGGCGAGGTTGCACGGTGCGCTGAATGGTTAAGTTGTTGTTCACAAAATCGATGCCCGGCTGCACATAAAAGCGGTCTCCGATACGGGCGAAGGCCCCAAATTCCGTTCCCACCCCAGCTGATTCCTCCACCAAAGAAGGATCGTTGCTGATGTTGGAGATATTAAAACCTATCTTAGCCCCCAGCTCAATGTTGGAGTCTTGTGCAGCGGCCGTAACGGCGAGGCTTAAAAAAAGCAGAAGTAGTAGCGTGTTTTTCATAGTCCTGTATAAAGTATATGCGTTCAGTAAAAGAGCGGCATCGCCTGACTCTAAGCTATTTAACTCATTTTATGACCCGTATGTTTAGCAAACGTTTATTTAGAATTTTACTGTAGCGAGCCGCCATACCATGAGATCTGCATCAATCCCACAACCCCTGACCGTGACACCGGATATAACGCTGCAAGAAGCCCAGGTAAGCGATGCCGCTGCTCTCTTCCAACTCATAGATAGCGGCCGGCTATACCTGCGGGAATGGCTGCCCTTCATCGACTTCAGCCAATCGGCCGCCGACACCAAGCTATACCTGCGCAGCGTCACCACACCCGGCAACCTGCAGGATCAGGTATACACCATCCGGTTCCAGGGCAAGGTGGCGGGCATCATCGGCTACAAAACCATCGACCGCGTGAACAGCAAGCTGGAGATCGGCTATTGGCTGGGCGAGGGGTTTCAGAAGAAGGGCATTATGATCCGGAGTTGCGCCGCTTTAATTGCACAGGCTTTTGAGCAGATGAGCATGAACCGCATTCAGATAAAAGTGGGTGTGGGCAATAGCAAAAGTAGCCGTATTCCGCAACAGTTGGGCTTTAAACTGGAAGGTATAGAGCGGGATGGAGAATGGCTGCAGGGTAGGTTTATCGACCTGGAGGTATACAGTTTGCTGAAACGGGAATGGCTGGAGAATGAAGCTAGTGCTGCCCCCGGCGAAAACGGCCAAGCTTGATAGCAGGTTTCGGCTTAGGCTTGGAAGGCCGCATACCCGTGCCCAACAGCAGCGAGACCGGCCGCAGCTCCTCGTGCTTGTCGGCAATCAGTTTTAGAATCGCGACAAAGGGCACGAACAGGATCATGCCGGATGCTCCCCAAAGAATACCGCCCGCCACAATGGCCAGCAAAGTAAAGAGCATATTCACCTGCAGGCGAAAGCTCACGGCCAGCGGAAAAATCAGGTTCGCCTCCAGGTATTGCACCACCGAAAACACGATGATCACCCCAATTGGATACCAGACCGAGTCATAGGTGATCCAGGCGACCGCCATCGGCAGAATTGCCCCGATGGAAATGCCCACGTAAGGTATGAAGGTGAGGATGGAGGCCACTACACCAAAGAACACGGCATGCGGAATACCTAGCAGCAAGAGCCCAGCGCTGTTCAGCAAGCCTACCACCGCATACACGATGATCATGCCCTTGATGAAATTGTAGTAGGTGGTGATGGTTTCCTGCAAAATGCTGCGGATCTTGCGGTGCTCTGTTTGCGGGAACATGGAGTAAAGCGCCGCCGCCAGCTGCTCGCGGTTGTACAGAATAAGTGCCGCATAGAGTGGGATCAGCAGGAAAAGCACCACCGTGGTGACAGAGGCATACAGCACCCCTCGTACCACGTTCAGCACAGTAGAGGCGGCGTCCCTTACCAGCCCTTCCACCCAATTGCTGCGCTGCACATCGTCCACGCCAAACTGCCGCTCCAGGTATAGCCCGAATTGCTGCCAGGCCTGCAGCAGTTTTTCCTGCAACATGGGCCACTCCTGCCCAAAGCTGACCATTTGCCGTATCAACAGCCAACTCAGCGCAGCAGCTACTACAAGCATCGACAACAGGCAAACTAAAATAGCGCCCCAGCGGCTCCAGCCATGGTCTTCCATCCATTTTACGATGGGGTAGAGTATAAAACTGATCAGGAGGGAAAAGCTCAGCGGAACAAAAAGTGTGCGCCCAAAGTATAGCAAGGCCGCTATCAGCAAAACGTACTGCAGCAACTTTAGCCAGTTTACTTTGGAGCTCTTTTCCATATTTCGCTATATTGGGTTGCTGTTTCCGTACAAGTGCACGCAGCGGCAGCGATCACCCCAACAATATTCCCAAAAAAACATCAATATCCTAATCGTATACACCGCTATACCCATGACACGCCAAAAGCTATTTGCTACTGCCTTTTCCGTTTTACTTAGCGCTTCTCTCTCAGCGCAGGATCTCTCTGTCATCAACCAACAAGAGGCCACCCGCATGCTTCAAACTCTCAGCCACGACAACATGCAGGGCCGCGCCACCTTCACACCAGGTATAGAAAAAGCCGCTGATTTTATTGAGGAGGAATTCCATGCGGCAGGACTTGTGCCGCTCAACGGCAACAGTTCCAGCCAAGCCCCTTCTTATCGTCAAACCTTCCATGTGCACCGCCTCACGCCCAGCCAGACAGAAGTAACACTGGGCAAGAAGAAAATTACACCGGAGCATTTGTTCGTTAACACAGCGCACGAAGCAATCAACTGGAAACAGAAGAACAAGATCAAGTTCATTACCATACCGGAAGGAGAGAATTTCAGAGCCGCCTTCGGAAAGGCAAACGCAGCAGAGCAGGACGCCATCGTGCTTGTACACCCAAGCCATGCCGAAGCTTTTGACAACTACCGTGGCTATTTTGCGAGAGGTGGCGTTAGGAAAGAAGTGGGCACCGGTACCAGCAAGGTATTCGTGCTCACCGACCAGGCAGCTCCGAAGAAGTACGAAGTGAAGTTTGCAAACAAAGTCGAAAAACTGCCGCTCTCCAACGTGGTGGGCATGATCGAGGGCAAGCGCAAAAACGAGTTTGTGGTGTTCTCCGGCCACTACGACCACATCGGTTTCCATAAGACAATCGACGGTGACAGCATTGCCAATGGCGCTGACGACGACGCCTCCGGCACTACGGCCATGATGATGCTGGCCCGCTACTACAAAGAGCAGCCGCAACCCGAGCGCACCCTGATCTTTGCCGCCTTCACCGCCGAAGAGATCGGTGGCCACGGCTCCCGCTACTTCTCCGAGCAGCTCAACCCCGACCAGATCGTGGCCATGTTCAACATCGAAATGGTGGGAAAACCGTCTAAGTTTGGCCCAAACAGCGCCTACCTTACCGGTTACGAAAAGTCTGATTTAGGCAAAATGATGCAGAAGCGCCTCGAAGGCACCACCTACAGCATCCACCCCGACCCATACCCAGAGCAAAACCTGTTCTACCGCTCTGACAATGCCACCTTGGCCCGTCTGGGTGTACCAGCGCATACCATTTCATCCGTGCAAATCGACCAGGACAAAACATACCACACTGTAAAAGACGAATTCGAGCTGTTGGACATGCCACACTTTACCAGCATGATCCGCGCAATTGCACTGGCCGCACAGGGGGTTGTGTCTGGTGCGGATACGCCGATGCGGGTTGATAAGGCGTTGGTGAAGTAAGGATTACTCTTTAATGAATTCTTGTGAGCGAGTAGCTTTGGTTGATACTAAAGCTACTCGCTTTGTTTTTGGCTTGGCTAATGGAGTCATATCGATGGCGCGAGCATCCACGCTCGTGTCTGCTATTGTGGGGCCTTTGGCCCAGGATATCTAAACATAGCGTAGCTTCAGCCTTTCTATACCTTAAGCTAATTTGTTCCATAGCTTCGCCTGTGCGGCGGGCACCTACTTTTTTCCTTGATGAAAAAAGTAGGCAAAAAAATCAAGACGATTTTGAACTCGCTGACCGCTCAAACAAAAAATCGTCTAAGGTGCACTGGGCACTGCTGTCTGCTTCGTAGCTCAAGTGCAAGTATGTCTTGCTATACCTGCCAGTGGTCTGTGTGGATGCTACGAAGCTATACCTGTAAATTGGTATAGGCAGAAATTCTCCCCTTGAGGGGTGTAAATCGTGCACAGTTATACAGAAACCACAGCGCTTATACCTGCGAATTGGTAGACTCCAAGTTTCCCCGCCTTGGACTGCTGAGAACGAGAGTTCGAAAGTAGCGAGCGTAGCTCTGAGGGGTTAGGGGTGGTTGGACCCGGTATAGCAAAAGAGAAGCTACGAAGCTTATACCTGTGAATTTCCAGCGATCGAAATCCCTCTCCAAAGGGGCAGGGGTATGTCAATCGTACACCGGAATCCTGTTAATTCTAGAATCCTGAAAATCCTGATTCAGACAAAAAAAGCCCCGTCTATCCAGACGAGGCTTCTCTTATACCTAAGTTATACCTTAATTCCTCACAGCAATCATCAAGCCCAGTTCTTTATACCGCATCCCAAACTTCTTCGCGATCTGCGAATTCGTTAGGCTGCCTTTGTAGATATACACGCCGCTGCGGTAGTGCTCGTTCATGAACAGCACCTCGTTGATGCCGCCGAATTTGGAGATCTCGGTAAAGATCGGTGTAAAGATATTGCTGAGCGCCGTAGAGGCAGTGCGGGGTACGCGTGAGGCGATGTTCGGTACGCAATAGTGGATGATGTCGTATTTGCGGAAGATCGGGCGGCTGTGTGAGGTCAGCTCGGAAGTTTCGAAACAGCCCCCCTGATCGATGCAGACGTCGATGATGATAGAACCCGGATTCATTTGGGCCACTACCTCCTCCTCAACCATACAGGCCATACGTCCTTCTTCCGCTACCAGCGCGCCAATCACGACATCCGCGTTTTTGAGCTCGTTGTGCAGGATGGTTTTGTCGAGTGTGGAGGTAAAGATCGGCTGGCCGATGTTATGCTTCAGGCGGCGCAACTTGTAGATGTGGTTATCAAACACCTTCACCTCGGCACCTAGCCCCAAAGCAGCGCGGGCGGCATATTCGGCCACGGTACCAGCTCCCATAATCACCACTTTGGACGGAGCCACACCGGTTATACCTCCCAGAATAATACCCTTGCCATCGTTGCTGCTACTCAAATACTCCGCCGCAATCAGCATCGACGAACTGCCAGCAATCTCGCTCATGGCACGCACCACCGGCTTCGACTCCGACTTGTCACGAATCAGCTCGAAGGAAATGGCGTTTATCTTTTTGCGGAGAAGCGCATTGATGTATTCAGAGGTCAGGTTGCCGAAATGCAGTGCGGAGATCAGCGTCTGGCCGGGGCGCAGGTACTCGATCTCGTCGTAAGTAGGCGGTGCGATTTTAAGGATGATGCCGGCTTCGTATACCTCTTTACATGAGTAGACAATACGGGCACCGGCTTCGGAGTAGTCGTTATCGGAGTACTTGGACGGGCCGCCGGCTCCGGTTTCTACCCAAATCTCGTGCCCTTGGTCGGTTAACTGCTTTACGGCGTTCGGGGTGAGGCCAATGCGGTTTTCCTGAAAAGACGATTCTTTCGGGAGCCCGATAAACAAGCTCTTGTATCGCTCCTCCACAGCCAGCATCGACTCTTTGGGGTAAAGGGCCTGACTGGCAGCCAGCTTTCCTAATTCAACGGCGAATCTCTCCGTCATGCTCATACACGGTTTATAGTCATAGTGCGCTCCTCGCCTTCAGCGGCGGGCTGCAGCGTTACCAACAGGTAATGCTCCGGCAACAGGTTTGGGATCATAGACGGCCACTCGATCAGGCAGGTACGGCCGGAGTCAAAGTACTCCAGCGCCCCGATGCCGAGCGCCTCACGCTCCTCGTTAATCCTATAAAAGTCAAAATGGTAAATTAGGTTCCCTTTGGCCGTTTCGTACTCGTTTACCAGGGCGAAGGTTGGGCTACTTACGTTCTCCTGCACCCCCATCTGGCGGCAAAGTTCTTTTATCAGCGTTGTCTTTCCGGCCCCCATCGGGCCTTCAAACAAAATAATGGGCTCCTCGCGGGCCTCCTCCAAAAGCACAGAAGCCGCCGCCGGCAGGTCAGCCAACGACGACATCTTGATACTTGCCTTCTCCACTCCTATGTTATGCATTCTTAGGCGTCAGCGTAATAAAGGGTATGATGCACTCCTCCAGCGACACCCCTCCGTGCTGGAAGGTGTCTTTGTAGTAGTTCACGTAATAGTTATAGTTGTTCGGGTATGCGAAGAAGTAATCCTCGATCGCAAATACAAACGTAGTGGAAACGTTGGCCTTTGGCAAGAAAAATCGCTCCGGCTTGCGCACCGTGAACACATCTTTATCCGTGTAACCGAGGTTCTTACCGTGCTTATACCTTAAGTTGGTGTTAGTCTGGCGGTCACCGATGATCTTGAACGGCCGCTTCACCCGGATAGTGCCGTGGTCGGTCGTGATGATCAAACGGGCTTTTCGGTCGGCGATGAGCTTCAGCATCTCGAACAAAGGCGAGTGAATGAACCACGAACGCGTAATGGACCGGTAAGCCGATTCGTCCGGCGCCAGTTCGCGCACCATGTTGCTGTCCGTGCGGGCATGCGAAAGCATATCCACGAAGTTGTACACGATCACGTTCAGCTTGTTGTTGTCGAGGTTGTTGAACTTGCTGTTCAGGTCCTTGCCCGCAGCCGGGTTCGTAATTTTATGGTAGCTGTGCTTGTCAGTGATGCGGTTTTGCTGCAGCTGAATTTCCAGAAAATCCGGCTCGTTCAGGTTCTTGCCTTCCTCCTCGTCGTCGCTCACCCACAGGTTGGGGTACTTTTTCATGATCTCGGTCGGCATCATACCTGAAAAGATCGCATTACGGGCATAAGCCGTGGTGGTAGGCAGAATGGAGTAGAACATCTCCTCCGTGTCCACCGTGAAATATTCCGAGATGAGCGGCTCCAGCACCTTCCACTGGTCGTAGCGCAGGTTGTCGATCAGCACGAAGTATACCGGCTTGTCCGACTCCTTCATCATCGGGAAAACCCGCTCCCGGAACAACTGGTGCGACATCATCGGCGCGTCGTCCGACTCTTTGTTGATCCAGTCCTCGTAGTTGTCCATGATGAACTTGGCGAAGTTGGAGTTGGCCTCGTCCTTCTGCATGTTGATCACGTCGGCCATGCTTTTGTTCTCCGTCTCGTCGATCTCCAGCTCCCAGTACACCAGTTTCTTATAGATGTCAGCCCATTCCCCCGGGCTCAGGCGCTCCCCGAAGGCCATACCCAGCTGGCGGAAGTCGCGCTGGTAGCTCATATTGGTTTTCTCGGACACCAGACGCTTGTTCTCCAGTGTCTTTTTCACAGAAAGCAATATCTGGTTGGGGTTGAGCGGTTTGATCAGGTAATCGGATATTTTAGAGCCGATGGCCTCCTCCATAATGTGCTCCTCTTCGCTCTTCGTGATCATGATCACGGGCATGGCCGGGCGAATCGTCTTGATCTCGTTGAGCGTCTCCAAACCGCTGATGCCGGGCATGTTTTCGTCGAGGAATACCACATCGTACGCTTGCTCCTGCACTTTCTCGATGGCGTCTGTTCCACTGTTCACGGGTGTAATGTCGTAGCCTCTTTCTTCCAGGAAAAGAATGTGTGGCTTGAGTAGGTCGATTTCGTCATCGGCCCATAAAATCGTATATCTTTGCATAGTTTTATTTGTTGCGCGCTGTTACTAAATAGCTTGGTTTTAATCGGTTACAAAACAGTAAGACCACAGAGGGTATAATTTGTTTACTATACCTGCACCCGAAAGTTACCGATTCCCTGCACGCAAACATAAGCGTACGGATGGCGGTTGATGCTTGGGGTTGGTCTGGCTCCTGCCCGGGCAACCGATTAACGATTAGCAATTTAACAATTAAAAACCTCGGTTTTTGTGAATAAGAAAAAAATATTAAACGACCCTGTATACGGTTTCATCACGGTGCCGTCTGAATTACTCTTCGACATCATCGACCATCCCTACTTTCAGCGCCTGCGCCGGATCAAGCAATTGGGGCTGACCGAGATGGTATACCCGGGCGCCCTGCATACCCGTTTTCACCACGCTTTGGGGGCCATGCACCTCATGAACCTGGCCCTGAACACGCTGCGCGGCAAGAACAACGAGATATCCGACGCCGAGTTTGAGGCCTCGCTGATCGCCATTCTCCTGCACGATGTCGGCCACGGGCCTTTTTCGCATGCGTTGGAGACGGCTATTTTTCAGGAAGTGCACCACGAGCACCTCTCGCTGCACATCATGCACTTGCTTAACGAAGAGTTTGGCGGCAGATTGAGCCTCGCCATCAAAATTTTCACCGATACCTACGAGCGTCGCTTCTTTCATCAGCTGGTTTCGAGCCAGCTCGACGTGGACCGCCTCGACTACCTGAACCGCGACAGCTTCTATACTGGTGTATACGAAGGAAAGATCGGTGCCGACCGTCTGATCAAAATGCTGGACGTGGCCAACGACAAGCTGGTGGTGGAAGAAAAGGCCATTTACAGTATCGAGAATTTTCTGGTGAGCCGTCGCCTGATGTACTGGCAGGTATACCTGCACAAGACCGTGATCAGCGCCGAGCACATGGTGTTACGCACTGTGCAGCGTGCCCGCGAGCTCCTGCAGCAAGGTACAGACGTACCCGCCAGCCCCTGCCTCAAGTTCTTTTTGTCCTCCAACCTCACCCTGGAAGACTTCCAGAGAGACGGCAGCATCCTGGAGCGCTTTGTTTCGCTGGATGACCACGACGTATGGAGCGGTATAAAAGAGTGGGCCGCCCACCCCGACCCGGTTATTTCCTATCTTTCCAAAAGCATCCTCAACCGCAAGCTGTTCAAGGTATACATCTCGAGCAAGCCGATCGACGAGGAAATGATGCTGGGTATAAGCGAGCTGGTCATGGACCGTTTCCAGGTGCAGCCGGAGGAAGTGAAATATTTGATGATTTCGGGCCGTATCAGCAACAGTGCTTATATGTCCGAGGGGCAGTCGATTGATGTGCTAACCAAAACGGGTTATGTGGTGAACGTGGCCGATGCCTCGGACCTGCCCAACATACAGGCGCTGAGCAACAAAGTGGAGAAATACTTTGTCTGTTACCCGAAAGAAGTAGCGGCTTTATAGAAACCGGCTATAGGATTTGCACGGGATTTGCTTGTCCTCCCCGTAATCTGCGGCAGATTATGGCGGCGCAGCGTAAACTTTTTGTTAAGTTTGCGCCCCCAACGGGTAGCACATTTTATTTTTTGCTCTAATTTTACAAGATGGAATTCACTATTCAACAGATTGCAGACCTTTTGAAGGGAGAAGTTGAAGGAGACAATACAGTAAAGGTCAGCACATTAGCCAAAATTGAAGAGGCCCAGGCTGGGGCGCTCGCGTTTTTGTCTAACTTAAAATATGAACCATATCTTTATACTACCGGAGCAAGCGCTGTGATCGTGTCGGATAAGCTGGAGCTGAAAAAGCCTGTTTCCGCCTCTCTCATCCGTGTTTCTGATCCTTATTCCAGTTTTTCAACGCTGTTGGCATATTACCAACAGGCCGTGCTCGCCGCCAAAGTTGGCGTAGAAGAGCCCTGCTTCATCGGTTCCGGAAGCGAAATAGGCGAAGGCCATTACCGTGGCGCTTTTTCTTACATCGGCAATAACTGCAAAATTGGTCAGCATGTGCGCATTTACCCACAGGTATACATCGGCGATAACGTGACCATCGGTGACAACACCACTATTTTCGCGGGTGTGAAGCTGTACGCCAATACGGTGGTGGGCGCCAACTGTACGCTGCACGCCGGCGTGGTGTTGGGCAGCGACGGCTTCGGCTTCGCTCCTCAGGCTGATGGCACTTACAAAAATGTGCCGCAGATCGGCAACGTGGTGCTGGAAGACGATGTGAACATCGGCGCCAACACCACCATCGACTGCGCCACCATGGGCTCTACCATCATCCGCAAAGGCACCAAGATCGACAACCTCGTGCAGGTGGCCCATAACGTGGAAGTAGGCCAACACACCGTTATCGCCTCACAGACAGGCATTTCCGGCTCCACCAAGATCGGTAATAACTGTGTGATCGCCGGACAGGTAGGCATCGTAGGCCACATCAGCATCGCCGACAAAACTACCATTGGCGCGCAGTCAGGCGTGTCCAAGTCTGTGAAAGAGTCGGGCACCGTCATCCAAGGCTCCCCTGCCTTCGACTACAAACAAAACCTCAAAGCCATCACCGTGTTCCGCAAGTTGCCGGAATTACAGCGTGTATTAGACGAGCTGAAAGAGAAGAATTAAGACTTCAGGTCACTGTTGCCCTATGCCGATAATTAAAATTGGCAGGCAGTGTATAAAATCTTAAGTTTGCACTCGCAAAGCTCCCTCCGCTGTAAGTCCGCTCATACTCTGTGCGCTACAGCAGCGAAAGTATCGCCACAAGTTAACAACGAAACATTAAATGAATTATAAACAGCACACTATCAAGGGTCCGGTAACTGTATCGGGCATTGGGTTGCATACGGGCGTTGTGTCGAACATGACCTTTAAGCCTGCCGCTGCAAACCATGGCTACAAATTTCAGCGCATTGACCTCGAGGGGCAGCCGACTGTAAATGTAGACGTGGACAATGTGGTGGACCTTTCGCGTGGCACGACCATCGAACAGAACGGCGCGCGCGTGAACACTGTGGAGCATACGCTAGCGGCGCTGGTAGGCCTGCAGATCGACAATGTGCTGATTGAGCTTGACGGCCCGGAACCTCCGATCATGGACGGCTCTTCCATCGAGTTTGTAAAGGCCCTGCTGGAAGTGGGATTGCAAGAGCAAAACGCCCTGCGCAACTACTTCGAGATAACTGAAGGCGTGAGCTACAAAGACGAGAATCGTGGCGTTGAAATCGCTGCCCTTCCGCTCGACGACTACCGCCTGACCGTGATGGTGGACTATAACTCGCCTGTACTGGGCAGCCAGCACGCTTCCATCACGGACATGAGCCAGTTTGAGGAGCAGGTGGCACCTTGCCGCACCTTCTGTTTTCTGCACGAGTTGGAGGCACTCTACAAGCAAAACCTGATCAAAGGCGGCGACCTGGACAATGCCATCGTGATCGTGGACCGTGTAGTAGAGGAAGGAGAACTGGAATACCTGGCAGACCTGCTGGGCAAGAAAAAAGTGAAAGTGGAGGAAGAGGGCATTCTGAACAACACAGAGCTCCGCTTCAAAAACGAAATGGCCCGCCACAAGCTGCTCGACCTGATGGGCGACCTTGCCCTGATTGGCCGCCCGATAAAGGGACAGATCCTGGCCGCAAGACCAGGTCACGCCGCCAACATCGCTTTTGCACGCCGTGTTAAAAAACTGATACAGGAAGCTTCGATCAAGACCGTACCAACCTACGACCCGAAGAAGCCGCCGGTAATGGACATCAACCAGATCGCGGCCACCTTGCCGCACCGTTACCCTTTCCTGCTGATAGACAAGATCATCCACTTAGACGAAACCACGGTAACGGGCGTTAAGAACGTGACCATGAACGAACCTTTCTTCCAGGGCCACTTCCCCGGCAACCCCGTACTGCCAGGCGTGATTCAGATCGAGGCAATGGCCCAGACGGGCGGTATCCTGGTGCTGAACACGGTGGAGAACCCGGAAGACTACTGGACTTATTTTCTGGGCATAGACCGCTGCCGCTTCAAGCGCAAGGTAATTCCCGGCGATACCATCATTTTTAAATGTGAATTGCTTGCCCCTGTGAAGCGGGGTATTGCCAAAATGTCTGGTCAGGCCTTCGTGGGCGGCCAACTGGTAATGGAGGCAGAGATGTCGGCAAGTATAGTAAAGAAAGACGCATGAATCAGCCGTTAGCATACATCCACCCAGAGGCTAAAATTGCCCAGAATGTGGTCGTAGAGCCTTTTTCCACTATTTACAAGAATGTAGAGATCGGAGAAGGCACCTGGATTGGTCCCAACGTGACCATCATGGAAGGCGCCCGCATTGGCAAGAACTGCAAAATATACCCGGGAGCCGTTATCTCTTCTGTACCGCAGGACCTCAAGTTCGCCGGTGAGGAGACAACCGCCATCATCGGTGACAATACTGTAATCAGAGAGTGCGTGACCATCAGTCGCGGCACCATCGACAAGATGAAGACCGTGGTGGGCAACAATTGCCTGATCATGTCCTACGCGCACATTGCGCACGACTGCATCGTGGGCAACAACTGCATTGTGGTGAACGCCGTGCAGATGGCCGGTCACGTAGAGATGGGCGACTACGCCATCATCGGCGGATCAAGCGCTGTGCACCAGTTTGTTAAGATCGGTGCTCATGCCATGATCTCGGGTGGTTCGCTGATACGCAAAGACGTGCCTCCTTTTGTGAAGGCAGCGCGTGAGCCGCTTACATATGCTGGCATCAACTCCATCGGCCTGCGCCGCAGAGGTTTCAACAGCGAGCAGATCAACGAGGTACAGCAGATCTACCGCATTCTGTTCATGAGCGGCATCAACACCACGGAAGCCCTGGACAAAATTGAACTGGAAATGGCCCCTAGCCGGGAGCGTGACGAGATCATCAATTTTGTGCGTGACTCCGGTCGCGGTATCATAAAGAGCTACTTCTCGAAAGATGCAAATTAACCTAAGCAATTTAGGTAAACGCTACAATTACGAGTGGATTTTCCGGAACCTGACCTATACCCTGGAGTCAGGCACCTCGTATGCCATACTGGGGCGTAACGGGTCCGGCAAATCCACTCTTCTTACTGTTATAGCCGGCCACAACCTGCACTCCGAAGGCGAGATCACGTATCTGGTCGATGGTAAAGCGGTCGCACCGGATACAGCTTACCGCCAACTCTCGCTCACGGCGCCCTACCTTGAGCTGGTGGAGGAGTTGACGCTTCTGGAGATGATTGCCTTTCATACCCGTTTTAAGCCGTTGCGCCACAACCTTTCGCACAACGAACTGGTAGAGCGGATGGGCCTGCAGAAGTCGCGCAACAAGTATGTGAAGGACTTTTCGTCGGGTATGAAGCAGCGCCTGAAGCTGGGACTGGCGATCTATTCTGACACCAAGCTATTGGTGCTAGACGAGCCGACCACCAACCTCGATCAGGAAGGCGTGAGCTGGTACCAGGAGCACGTAGCGGATAATAAGGACGGCAGGCTGATCATCGTAGGGTCCAACATTGTGCACGAGTACAGTTTCTGCGACCAGCACCTCTACATTACAGACTACCACACGCAGGCCAGGCAGCCTAAATCAGCGGGGCAGTAGCTAGGCGGTTATACCCGTATGGGGGTGGTGTCAAATCGTGCAATGTTTTTTGGGTAGCTCTACCAATTTACAGTTAAGCTGCCTAAGTTTGTAAGACATAATACTTAACCAGATACCATGGGAAGAGCATTTGAATTTAGAAAAGCCCGTAAGTTTAAGCGTTGGGACAAGATGTCGAAGGCCTTTACGCGCCTCGGCAAAGAGATTGTGATGGCAGTGAAGGAAGCTGGTCCTAACCCGGAAACCAACTCCCGACTGCGTACGGCCATCAATAACGCCAAAGGCGTGAACATGCCGAAAGACCGTGTAGAAGCGGCTATCAAGCGTGCCTCTTCCAAAGAAGAAAAAGATTACGAAGAAGTAGTATACGAGGGCTACGGTCCACACGGCATCGCCATCCTGGTAGAGACCGCGACAGACAACCTCAACCGCACCATTGCCAACATGCGCGTGTACTTTTCGCGTGCAGGCGGCGCGGTCGGCAAAACAGGTTCCCTGGATTTCATCTTCACCCGCAAGGGCATTTTCAAAATAGCCGCCGAGGGTCTTGACATTGAGGAACTGGAATTGGAACTGATAGATGCCGGTGCGGAGGATATCTACGAGCACGAAGGCGAGATCATCGTGGAGACGGCCTTTACCGATTTCGGAGCCATGCAGAAGGCACTGGAGGAGAAAGGTTTGAACGTCATCAGTGCTGAGCTGCAACGGGTGCCAAACACCCGTACGGAGCTTACCGATGAGCAGGCCGAAGAGATCGAGAACCTGGTTGAGAAGATTGAAGAAGACGACGACGTGCAGGCGGTTTACCACAACATGGCATAGCCCATCTCATTCCTTTAAGGTATAGCGGAAGGCTGTCTGTTTAGTTACAGGCAGCCTTTTTTTGTACTCAATAATTCCACGGGTATAGCTCTGGTTCTCTGCCGCCACGCACCTTCATGTGCAGGGGGTGCACGCCCTCTGTTTCGTCGAAGTACAGGAAAGCGTCGTAGCGCTCAGGAATAACGGTGGGCACGTAATTGCCGAAATGTTCCATTTTGGGGTCGTACACCACACCGATGGCGCGGTGCGGAATGGGCTGCTGTAGCTCAGGTATAGCTTTCAGTTCTTTGGAAAGGATGATCTTATCATCGGTGCTTATCTCGTGTAGCATGTGTTCCCAACTACCCTCGCGGGCAGGCGGCACGTCCATTTTCTGCATGGGCGCACCCCAGGAGCGGCTCGCGATCACGTTGCCCTGGTAGGTGCCGAAGCCAACTAACTTCACCTGGTCACGGCCGTACCGCTCGCGGGCCAGCTGCCCGATGTTAAACATGCCATCGTCTGCCATGTCGGTATACCGGGCGTCGCCAATGTGGGTGTTGTGCTCCCATACAATGGCTTTGGCGTTCGGTCCGTGAAATTCGAGCAGGCGGTCCAGGGTGTCCATCATATGCGTGTCACGCACATTCCATGAGCCCACTCCTCCCCTGATCATGGCACGGTAATACTTTTCAGCATTCACGGCCACCAGCGCGTTCTGGGTCGTGCTGAACTCGTGCTCCGGGTCGTCGGGGTATACGGCGCGGCGCGAAACCTGCTCGAGCATCTGTACTACTTCATCCTGGCAGTCGGTGGGCACAAAGGCGGTGGCCTGGGCATAGGTTTGCGGGTCGCGGTGGAAGGGCTCGAAACAGCGGACGGCGGCACGGGCGGCCTCGGCAGCTTTGCCGTTGCGCTGCTCCATGTACTTGAGCACCTGCTCCAGCGACTCCCACAGGCTGTACACATCCAACCCATAAAAGCCTATCTTTTGCTGCACCTGCCGCAGGTGGTTGAAGTCGCGGATCCACTCCACCAGAGCGGCCACCTCCCAGTTGGCCCACATCCAGGTAGGCCAGCGGCGGTATACCTCTAGCACCTCGGCAATCCTACGGCCTGAATTCTGGTAGCCCTTTACAAAGCGGTTCACAGCGTAACACTCCGGCCAGTCGCCTTCCACGGCTATAAAGCTAAAGCCTTTGTCTTCAATTAAGCGCTTCGAAATAGCCGTACGCCAGGTATAATATTCCGATGTACCGTGCGAAGCCTCTCCCAGCATCACGACCCGGGCCTCACCAATTTCATCAATCAGCTCGTCCAGGTCTTTCTCTTTGGTAATCGGACTATATTTGAAGTGTTTGTTTTCCATAGGTGGCAAGGGGCGAAATAAGCGTATCTAACTCACTATTAAAATTTTGTGTATTGTACTTTCAATCCGGATTTAATGTTTTACAAAAAAGAAAGCCCGCCGTACCAAACGATACAGCGGGCTTTCTGAAGCGGTATAACAGGTATAGCTTAGGACTGGTTTTGGTTCGCAAACACCCGGCGCAGCAACTCTGTGGTACGGGCAATCGGGTTCTCGCGTATGTTCGCCTCTTCCTGGGCAACCAGCTGAAACAGGCCGTCCATGGCTTTTTGCGTGGCGTACTCGTCCAGGTTCGGATTCACCTTCTGCACCATCGGAATCTGGTTGTAGCGGGTCACCAGGTCGGTATAGTAGCGGGTGGCATTGGTTTTCTCCAGCGATTGCCGGATCACCGGCATGAAGGCCGCCTGCAATTGCGAGGAGGTGGTGCGCTTGAGGTATTGTGTGGCGGCATCTTTGTCGCCTTTCAGAATTCCCCAGGCATCCTGTATCGTCATTTGTTTGATGGCGTTCACGAAAATAGGCACGGCACTCTTGGCGGCGTCCTCGGCCCCACGGTTCAGCGTCATCACGAAGCGATCCACCTCTTTGCCCAAACCTACCTGACGCAGCGTGTTCTCCACCTTCTGCACATCCGGCGGGAAAGGGATACGGATCAGTGAGTTCTTATAGAAACCATCGGTCTGGGATGCCTGGTTAGAGCCTTTGGTGATGCCTACCTCCAGCGCCTGCTTCAGGCCGGAAGCGACTTCGTTTTGGGTCACAGCGACGCCTGTTCCGGTTCCGGCCATCACACCATCTACAGTCCGCTGAATGTCGGCCACCGTACAGGATGAAGCGCCAAGGGTAAGGGCTACAAGGGAGGTGTAAAGTAATTTTTTCATGGGTTGAGAGTTAAATTCAGAAAGATGCAGGCGTATACCTGAAAGCCGGGCCGAAAATACATAAAATAACCGCAGCGATGCGCCAATTCAGCCGAACATCTTTAACTTGAATGGGTTTTCCTTTGCATCACACAAATCAGACCAAAAAAATTTAACATGAAAGCGGTACACGCAGAAATCATAACGATAGGCGACGAAATACTCTACGGGCAGATAGTAGACACTAACTCTGCCTGGATGGGGACGGAGCTTGCCAAAATAGGTATACGGGTGAAGCAAATCACGTCAGTGTCAGACGAGGTGAGCCACATTGTGGAGGCACTCGACTACGCCAAAACCCGTGCTGACATTATCCTGATAACCGGCGGCCTTGGCCCCACCAAAGACGACCTCACCAAAAACGTGCTGGCCGATTACTTCCGCACGGAACTCAGACTAGACGAGCAATCGCTGGCCGACGTAACGGAGCTTTTCAAAAGCCGGGGTTACGCACTGACGGAGCTGAACCGCCAGCAGGCCTTCTTGCCAGCCTCGTGCAAGGCCGTGCGCAACGTGCTGGGCACGGCCCCGGGCATGTGGTTCGAGGAGGCGGGCAAGGTATACGTGTCGATGCCGGGGGTGCCGTTTGAGATGAAGCGCATGATGACCGACCTTGTGCTGCCGCAACTCAAGGCCTATTTCAAACCTCCGCACATTATCCACAAAGTGATCCAGACGGTAGGTATACCGGAGTCGATGCTGGCAGAGAAACTGGACGAATGGGAAACCAGCTTGCCGCCTCATCTTAAACTTGCCTACCTACCCCACCTCGGCGGCGTGCGCCTGCGCCTGACAGGTATAGCCGAACAAGCTGAAGAGTTAGAGAGAGAACTTGATACAGAAGTAGCAAAGCTGGACGCGCTGATACCGAAATACATTTTTGCGCACGGCGAAGTCGTGCTGGAAGAAGCGCTGGGACAACTCCTGAAAGAGCGCGGTCTGACCATCTCCGTTGCCGAAAGCTGCACGGGTGGCTACCTGGCGCACCGCCTGACCAGCGTGCCGGGCAGCTCGGCTTATTTTATGGGCGGCGTGGTGGCCTACGACAACAGTGTGAAAGTGCAAGTGCTTGGCGTGAAACCCGAGACGCTGCAACAGCATGGTGCCGTGAGTGAGGCTACCGTACTGGAAATGGCCCAGAACGTACGCCAAAGGCTGAACACCGACATCGGGGTGGCCACCAGCGGCATTGCCGGGCCCAATGGGGGTACCCCCGAGAAGCCGGTCGGTATGATCTGGATCGCCTATGCCGACCAGCATGGTGCCAGGGCCAAACTTTTGCAGTACAACAAAAACCGACAGCTCAATATTGAGTATACTGCCTTGGCTGTGCTCAACCTCGTACGCCAAAGTTTGAATATAGCCGTTGACGAATAGGCTAAAATCCTTAACTTTGTTTGCAAATTCGGGTCAACAGGTATAGGGTGGCGTTGCTACTCTATGGCTTGCGGCTCTAAATACTGTCCCTTAAAAGAACAACGAATAAATAAAATATGGCACTTGTAGAAATGATTATGCCCAAAATGGGTGAGAGTATCATGGAAGGTACCGTTCTGAAATGGCTTAAGAGCGTGGGCGACACGATTGAGCAGGACGAATCGGTGCTGGAAGTAGCTACAGATAAAGTGGACACGGAAGTACCTGCCATTCAGGGTGGTGTGCTGAAGGAGATACTGGTACAGGAAGGCGACGTGGTAGCCGTAGGCGCCCCAATTGCCATCATCTCTACCAATGGCGAGGACACCACTGCTACTGCTGCCCCGGCCGCTACAGAGGCTCCTGCCGCTTCACCTGCACCACAGGCAGCTGCGCAGCCCGCCGCCGCTTCTTCTGACGCCGCTGTAGCCAAACTCGATCAGCCCGCTTCAGGCCGTTTCTACTCGCCGCTTGTACTCAACATTGCCCGCGAAGAAGGTATATCCATGCAGGAACTGGAGTACGTACCGGGCACCGGAAAAGAAGGCCGTGTGTCTAAAAAAGACATCCTGACCTATGTAGAGGGCCGCAAAAACGCACCGCAGCAAGCTGCCGCTCCGCAAGCCCAGCCACAGGCACAGGCTCCTGCTGCAGCACCGCAACCACAGGCCGCTCCGGCGCCAGCTGCTCAGCCACAAACGCAGGCTGCCCCTGTTGCTTCCAAGCCAGCCTCTTCTTACAGCGGAAACGTGGAGATCATCGAGATGGACCGCATGCGCAAAATGATTGCCGACCGCATGGTGGACAGCAAGCGCATTTCTCCGCACGTAACCTCTTTCGTAGAAGCCGACGTGACCAACATCGTGAACTGGCGCAACAAGTGGAAGAACGACTACAAGAGACGCGAAGGCGAGAACCTGACCTTCACCCCGATCTTCATCGACGCGATTGCCAAGGCGATCAAAGACTTCCCGATGATCAACGTGTCCGTGGACGGTGGTAACATCATCCGTCACAAAGACATTAACATCGGTATGGCCGTGGCCCTGCCAAGCGGCAACCTGATCGTGCCGAACATCAAGAACGCGGACCAGCTCAACCTGAACGGCCTGACCAAGAAAGTGAATGACCTGGCGAACCGTGGCCGTATCAACAAGCTGACGCCGGACGACCTGGCAGGCGGTACTTATACCGTATCGAACGTAGGTTCATTTGGCAACGTGATGGGCACGCCGATCATCATGCAGCCGCAGGTAGCCATCATGGCCGTGGGCGCTATCAAGAAGAAGCCTGCTGTGATCGAAACACCAGAGGGTGACCTGATCGGTATCCGTCACTTCATGTTCCTGTCGCACTCCTACGACCACCGTGTAGTGGACGGCTCGCTGGGTGGCATGTTCGTGCGCCGTGTAGCGGATTACCTCGAGAACTTCGATGTGAACCAGTCGATCTAATAAGTATCACGACACGGGAGTTTTTTGACTAAGGACAAAAGACTCAGGTATAAACAGAAGGCCTGCCTCAGAAAATGGGGCAGGCTTTTTTGTAGGTATAGCATTGCATATACCTTTTTGCTAATATTGATACATCTGTTTTAACCCGCTTCCGTTTATGTGGAAGTATAACCATCATCAAAACTATGAAAGTTGCCGTTGCCTGGATACTAGCCGCTGTGTTTCTATTTGCAGCTTTATACTTTTACTGGAAAAAGAATGACGCCGAAAGCCGACTGCGTATAGCCGACAACAAACTGGCCGAAACCAACCAGCAGCTAGATCAGGAAGAAGCCGAAATCGACTCACTTGAAGACATGGTGCTGCCACCTGATACCATGGCCGTCGTGCCCCCGGGCGGTGTGGAGTTCGTGGACGAAATGGGTAGCCTGAGCGAAAGCGACATACAGAAACTCCGCAAAAAAGGCCTGCGCAATCCCGAAGTGGACCTGATGAACGACCTGAGCCGCAAGCAAGGGCAGCTTATACCCAGAGAGGGCGTAGTGGGCGGCACCATGACCATCCGCGACAGCCGCATCCTGAACGACCGTTATGCGATGGCCTATTACGAGGATGGCCACATCGGCGGCTACATGATCCTAAAGTACGAGGTGAATAACGGTAATATTACCTGGCGGGTGGTGGATAGCTCTGCTTTGTAGCTTTCTGCACGGTATTTGAGTATAGGAAAACAGGTATAAACCCAATGGCTATGACACCACTATCGCTTCTGTTTCCAGTGCTCTTCGCTTTCATCCTGAATCAGGACAGTAATCTGCAGTTGGGTCAAGACCTCAGCAAAGATTCTAAGATACTTGCCAACACCTCTGTCTTCATCAGCGACAATGCGACACTGAGTCCTTCGATGCGGACTGTAGAAAGCGATCTGGAGCTGTTCTATGTGATGGCCAGCATCAACGTATCGCAAAGTAAGTATAGCGCCAGGCAGCAAGGCAGGCACCATATACAGACCTGGCGCTTCAGCGAGGGCAATATCAAAGCCATTCGCCAGATAGAGACAACCATAGCACTCGACACTGTTGTCACCCAGCGCTACCTCGAAAACAGAGCCCCCACGCAACAGCGCATTCAGAACCACTTCAAGTTTCGCACTTATGCTGTCTCTACTACAGATGCGCTGATCAAACTCTACTACCTCACCGAAGACGAGCAGGGCCTGCTCGAGTATAAAATAGACGACCGCCACGTGGAACTTGTGTATTCGAAGAAGAAACAAGGCTTGAGTGATATCATGCCGAAAGTGAAAGACGAGCTGGACCAGTTAGTGGTGGAGCTGAGCAAGGAGTAAAAACAACAGCGGCCGTTCCCTCACGAGAACGGCCGCTGCCATTAGTAAATGCTATACCTTAAAGCGAGGCCAGGCTCTGCTCAATGGCGTGAATCTTTGCTTCGGCATCCGCTTGCTTCTTGCGCTCGTTGGCGATTACCGTTTCCGGGGCACCGCTCACAAAGCGCTCGTTGCTGAGCTTCTTCACCACAGAGTTCAGGAAGCCTCTGGTATACTCCAGTTCCTTCTGCAAACGCTCGCGCTCGGCCTCCACATCAATATTGCCCTCCATCGGGATGAAGAACTCGTCGCCGGCTTCTACGAAGCTGATGGCACCTTCAACATTCTCCTGTACAAGCGATATCTCGTTGATGTTCGCCAGTTTGCGGATGATGCTGATGAAGTTGTCATACCCATCCTGGTTCATCACCTTGATGGCCAGGTCAAGCGACTTGTTCGGCGAGATGTTCTTGGAGTTGCGGATGTTGCGGATGGCAGCTACAACTTTCAGCACGCTCTCCATTTTCTCTGTCAACTCCTTGTCGAACTTGTCCTGTTTTGGCCACGGTGCTATGATCAGATACTCTTTGTCCTTGCGCTCTTTCAGGTCCTGCCAGATCTCCTCGGTGATGAACGGCATGAACGGGTGAAGTACTTTCAGGATCTTCTCCAGGTATACGATGGTTGTATCGAGCGTCTGCTTGTCAATTGGCTGCTGGTAGGCAGGCTTGATCATTTCGAGGTAGCTCGAGCAGAAATCGTCCCATACCAGTTTATACACCGTCAGCAGGGTATCCGAAATCCGGAACTTGCTGAAGTGATCTTCCAGTTGCACAAAGGCCTCGTTGAAGCGGGATTCGAACCACTGCATGGCCGTTTCGTTCGGGCACGGCAGGCTCTCGTCCACTTCCCATCCTTTTATCAGGCGGTAGGCATTCCATATCTTGTTGCTGAAGTTACGGCCCTGCTCCACCAGTTTCTCGTCGAACAACAGGTCGTTGCCGGCTGGCGAACTGAAGAGCATACCGGCGCGCACGCCGTCGGCACCGTACTGATCGATCAGGTCGAGCGGGTCGGGTGAGTTGCCCAGCGATTTGGACATCTTACGGCCCTGCGCATCGCGCACAATACCGGTCAGGTATACGTTGCGGAACGGCGCCTCTTTGCGAAACTCGTAACCGGCCATGATCATACGCGCTACCCAGAAGAAGAGGATCTCCGGAGCCGTTACCAGGTCGTTGGTCGGGTAGTAGTACAGGATATCTTTGTTATCCGGGTCTTTGAAACCATCGAATACTGAGATCGGCCACAGCCACGAGGAGAACCAGGTATCCAGTACGTCGTCGTCCTGGCGCAGGTCACTTGCCTGCAGGTTCGCGTTGCCGCTTTGCTTGCGGGCCAGTTCCAACGCATCCTCAGCATTGGTAGCCACTACAAACGAGCCGTCCGGCAGGTAGTAGGCAGGTATACGCTGTCCCCACCATAGCTGGCGCGAGATACACCAGTCGCGGATGCCCTCCATCCAGGAGCGGTACATGTTCTTGAACTTGGGCGGGTGCAGGCGGATCTCGTCATTCATCACGGCGTCGAGAGCTGGCTTGGCCATCTCCTCCATTTTGCACCACCACTGCATGGACAAGCGCGGCTCAATTACAGCACCCGTACGCTCGGAAGTCTGCAGCACGCTTGCGTATTCATCTATCTTCACCAGCAAACCAGCTTCCTGCAAATCTTTTACGATGTTGCGACGGGCTGCGAAACGGTCCTGCCCCACGTACAGCTGCGCTTTTTCATTCAGCGTACCGTCGTCGTTCAGGATGTCGATGGTTGGCAGGTTATGCTTCTGGCCCAGTTCGTAGTCATTCAGGTCGTGCGCAGGCGTCACTTTCAGGGCACCCGTACCGAACTCAATCGATACGTACTCATCCAGAATCACCGGAATTTCTTTGCTCAGCAAAGGGATGCGTACCGACTTGCCGTGCAGGTGGGTATAGCGGGCATCGTTCGGGTTTACGGCTACGGCCACGTCAGCCATGATGGTCTCCGGACGTGAGGTTGCCACGGTGATGTAAGTGGGCTCTGTGCCACCTACTACTTCGTAGTTGAGGTGGTACATTTTGGCCATGGTATCTTTTGGCACCACTTCTTCATCCGAAAGGGCGGTACGGCCCAGCGGATCCCAGTTTACCATGCGCACGCCGCGGTAGATCTGGCCTTTGCGGTACAGGTCCACAAACACCTCGATCACGGCTGCGCTCAGGTCGTCTTCCATCGTGAAACGGGTACGGTCCCAGTCGCAGGAGGCGCCCAGTTTCTTGAGCTGCTCCAGGATGATGCCGCCGTACTTCTCTTTCCACTCCCAGGCATACTCCAGGAACTCCTCACGGGAAATATCTTTCTTCTCAATGCCTCTTTCCTTTAGCATGGCCACTACTTTCGCCTCCGTGGCGATGGAAGCGTGGTCAGTACCCGGTACCCAGCAGGCCTCCTTGCCCTTCATGCGCGCACGACGAATCAGCACATCCTGAATCGTGTTGTTGAGCATGTGGCCCATGTGCAGCACGCCCGTTACGTTGGGTGGCGGGATCACGATGGTGTAAGGCTCTTTTTTCGGGTTAGGCGTAGAACGGAAGAAGCCGCGCTGCATCCAGCTGTTGTACCACTTCTCTTCTACTTCTCTGGGGTTATATTTCGTTGAAATCGACATCTTATACTGTTTTTTCTGCTTTTCGCGCTAAAAGGCAAAATTAGCGATTTTGCGCTAATTGTTGATTGCTAATTGTGGATTGTTGTGGGCTATACCTGAGTTCGCCTGATTCGGGTATTCTTTATCATTTCGAACGCCAGTGAGAAATCTGAATCAATTCCTTTCTCAATAATCCAGATTTCTCACTGGCGTTCGAAATGACAGTAAGCTGCTTTGACTTTACTTAACAGCTTTAGCTATTTCTATACCTTGCTATACCTTATTCAACCCAGATATCATACCTGACCAGCAAACCCGCCAAACCGCTTTGTGAAAACTTCGCTTTTTTGATGATGTTCAGCTCCGGGTCGATGATGTAATTGTAAGCCGTGACCAGATCAGCTTCGCTCAGGTTCGTTCGCTCAAATACCGCTCCAGCCAGGTCGGTGTTGTCAAAATTCGCCTTTGTGAGGGTGGCCTGCTCAAACACGGCATTTTTGAGGGAACAATCAACGAAGTTTGTTTTCGACAGCTTACGGCTTAGAAATGAGGTATAGTCCATCAGGCAACTCTCGAAACCGACGGTAAACAGAAACTCCTCGCACTCGCCGAAATTTATACCTGTGAGCTTGCACTCTTTGAACGTCACGTTGTTCAGGGTTGCCCCGCGCAGCTTCAGCATGGCCAGGTTGCAGCCGACGAACTCGCAATCGGTAAAGCGGTTGCTGGAGAAATCTCCGTTGGAGAAATCGCAGTTTTTGAACATGCAGTCCTCAAACTCCCTGCCTTTGATGGCCTTACCTGAGTAGATGATCTTCTCGAATGTTTTGTCCTGGTGCAGTTGCTCTTCCATGGGTATGCTTTAAATGCGGGGTACGAAAATAAAAAAACCTGTCGTAAGAGACAGGTTTTTTGCGCTTTTGGTGTAGGCTATACCTTAGCTGGCCTGGTGCAGCCAGTCTTTCTTCGCCAATAGCTCTTCTTCTGTCTCGCGGTAGTCTGGGTCGTCGACGCAGCAATCCACCGGGCAGACAGCGGCACATTGAGGCTCCTCATGGAAGCCCATGCACTCAGTACACTTATCGGATACAATATAATAGAACTCGTCCGAAATTGGAGGCTGCGCGGCATCACCAGCTATGATTTCGCCACCGTCAATCTCAACTTCCTTCAGAGCCGTGCCACCGCCCCAGGTCCATTCCGCACCGCCTTCGTAGATAGCAGTATTCGGACACTCCGGTTCGCAGGCGCCACAGTTTATACATTCATCCGTGATCATTATCGCCATAATCGTATCTCCTGTATATTTTTAGTACTTTTGTATCGCTTTATTTACTGAACAAAATTAGGAACATTAAGTATCCTTATCAAATAATTTTTAACACAGCGGTTTGCCATGACATTAGAGAACAGAATCGAAGCTTTCGTGAAACTGGGAAAGCAACTGCAGGATTTGACGCCGGAAGAGCGCAAAGCGCTGTCTTTAATTGCCCAGGCTAAAAACCCGTGGTTTGACGAGGACAATGTTTCTGCTGCCCTGCAGGGCGTTACGACCCTACTCGATGAACAGTATCTCCGTGAATGGCTTTACCCGTACCACCTCAAACAGGTTACACCTAAAAAGGTTGGTGTGGTGATGGCGGGCAACATTCCGCTGGTCGGTTTCCATGATTTTATGTCGGTTTTGCTGAGCGGGCACTTCCTGCTGGCCAAGCTGAGCTCGGATGACGATGTGCTGATGCGCCGCCTTGCCAGTATGCTGGTAGGTATAGAGCCGGCATTTGCCAATCAGTTTGAGTTCGTGGACATGCTCAAAGAAGCCGACGCCATCATCGCGACCGGCTCCGATAATACGGCCCGCTACTTCGAGTACTACTTTGCCAAGCGCCCGCACATCATCCGGAAGAACCGCACGAGCATCGGCATTCTGACGGGCCACGAGGAAGCCGAAGACCTGCATGCTTTGGGCAACGACATTTTCCAGTATTATGGCTTAGGCTGCCGCAATGTTTCCAAGGTATACGTGCCCGAGGGCTATACCTTCGACAAGCTGTACGAAGCCAACGAGCACCATAAAACGATTCTCAACCACCACAAATACCAGAACAACTACGACTACAACAAGTCCATCCTGCTGGTCAACCGCGTGCCCCACTTCGACAACGGCTTTTTGCTGGTGCAGGAGAGCGAGCAACTGGTCTCCCCTATCTCGGTGCTGTTCTACGAAACCTTCACTTCCCTGCCCGACCTGCGCCAGAAGCTAGCTGCGGTAAAGGACAAGACCCAGTGCGTGGTTTCCGCCCATGGCTGGCTTGAAGGCTCTATACCTTTCGGCGACGCCCAATGCCCCATGCCGTGGGATTATGCCGATGGCGTGGACACGATGGCGTTTTTGCAGGGATTGTAAATCTTACTGCTTCCTTAATAAGCCAGAACAGCCCGCCGGAGAAAAGAAAACCTCTCTCCGGCGGGCTGTTCTGGCTTAAATCTATTCTTTATATCCTATCCAGCACCTTCACAATCAGGTTGTTAATCACTTCCTCGGCATTGGTCGCGAATTCCTGCGAAATGCGGTTGGCGACGATGGCGTTGAGGGAGAGCATTTCGTGGCCCAGCAAACGGCCCATGGCGTAGTAGCCGGCTGTCTCCATTTCGAAGTTGGTGAGACGGAAATCGCATACGCGGAAATCCTGGTATACCTGGAGCAGATCCGGATTTCGGAGGCCGCCACGCAGCACACGGCCCTGTGGAGCGTAGAAGCCCGGGCAAGTGAGCGTGTTTCCCGGAATCATGTCAAAAGCGATCTTCTCTATCAGACTCTTTGAGCCATTTACCACGTAGGGGCGGAAGCCAACACCCAATTGCTCCTGCAGGGCTTTGGAAATGCTCTGCTCGTTCTCGTCTTGCTCCAACGGATAAAACTCCATCAGCGAATCCAGCCCCACACCATAGTGGGAGGCCAGGTGGCTGCCCAGTGGAATATCTGACTGCAATGATCCGGAAGTACCAATCCGCACGATCTTCAAGGCGATCTTCTCTTCATTCGGCTCCCGCGACTGGAAATCAATGTTCACCAGCGCGTCCAACTCGTTCATCAGAATGTCGATGTTGTCGGTGCCCATACCTGTCGAGATGACCGTAATGCGCTTGCCTTTGTAGTAGCCGGTATGGGTTACAAACTCCCGCTTGGTGATCTGCACCTCTATCTCGTCGAAATACTTGCTTACCATGGGCACACGGTCGGGATCGCCTACCGTGATGATGGTGTCCGAAATATGCTCCGGCTGCAGGTTGAGGTGGTAAATGGTGCCGTTCTGATTGATGATCAGTTCTGATGCTGGAATTGCCATGTGGTTGTTTTTTTTTGTATCAAGTATCACGTAGCACGATTTGTCTCAGGGGAATGACCTGACAAAAGACAAAAAATCCTTTGAACGCTCTTTCGGATTTGCAATCCGAAAGTATACTAGCTGCGGATTTGTAATCCGCCTTGCAGAGGCAGTTGCTCTCGGCAGGCACGCGGATTGCAAATCCGGAGTAGCAATCAGGTAGTACTACTTTCCGAAAAATCTTTTGTCCATTGTCAAACCGTCATTTGTCAAGTTCTCTCTGAAGACATCGTGCTACTTGACTCGTGTGTCGTGATACGTGAAAGTTAAAAAAAAGAAAAGCGTGGCTGATGAGCGCACGCTTTTCCTTGCTTTAGAGAATACTTAATTAGATACGTTAGAAGTCTTGCGACGGTTGAATCCTTTGAGCGGATTGTAGCCGTTCAGGTTCTTCTGGTAATAACCGGTGCCGTCGTAAGCACGCTTTTCCGGGTGGTCTTTGCACTCAGTAGAGCAGGCACCTTCCAGTTCCCAGCCGCACTTCTCGCAGATGGGCACGTGCAGGTTACATACCGGGTTCGCGCAGTTTACCATGCGGTCTTCCACAGTGCCGCATACATGGCATGTAGAGATTACCTTCGGATTTACCGAGTTCACCTCCACGGCTACGCGGTTGTCGAACACATAGCATTTGCCCTCAAAGTCTTCGCCTCCGGCCTCTTTGCCATACTTAATGATGCCGCCATGCAGCTGGTACACGTCTTCAAAGCCTTGCTCCAACAGGAAGGCACTGGCTTTTTCGCACTTGATACCGCCCGTGCAGTAGGTCAGGATCTTCTTGCCCTTCAGCTCTTCTTTCAGCGCATCGATCTTCTCCGGAAACTCGCGGAAGTTTTCGATATCCAAGGTCACGGCATTTTTGAAGCGGCCTACGCTGTACTCGTAATCCGAGCGCATGTCCATCACCACCACATCCTCGCGGTCTTTCATTTCCTTGAACTCCTTCGGTTCCAGGTGTATTCCGGTACGTACGTTCGGGTCGATGTGCAACAGGCCGGAGTGTACGATCTCGACTTTGGTGCGCACGTGCAGCTTCGCAAAGGCGTGTTTATCGGATTCGTCTACCTTAAAGTCGACTTTGGCGAAGCGCGGATCGGCTTTTACGATCTCCATGTACTTCTCGCAGTCGGCCTTTAGTCCGGAAACAGTGCCGTTGAGGCCTTCTTTGGAAATGATGATACGGCCGAGCAGATTCAGTTTCAGGCAAAGTAAATGGTGCTCCTCCCGGAACGCCTCAGGGTCTGCTATCGGTGTGTAGCAGTAGTACAGTAGTATGCTGTAGGGTTTGTTCATAACTGCTTAGTTTCAGCTAAGTGTTTGATTTGAATTGTTTGCCCCATTGGGGCTATTGTTAAATTGTTGATGGTTAAATTGCTGTTGTTGCACGATTGGACAGGTCACGACCTGTCCCTACATATTACACCCTTATACCTCCGTACCAGGACGTTACAGTATAACGTCGCTACAATCCAATTTTCTAACTTTTTAACTTCTGGCAAATTTCCTGCTTTTCTCTTTAACCAAAAATGACTTTGGTCAGTTCGGTTTTCGAAAACAGGACAGGTATAAAATTACTTCACCGGCGCGGCAGGGTTGCCGAACACAGTGGCTTTGGCAGGCACGTTGGCTACTACCACAGAACCTGCTCCTACGCGGGCGTTCTTGCCGATCTTTACCCCTGACACGATCACAGCGCCTGTGCCGATGAAGGCACCGTCTTCCACCACCACTTCCGAGTTGATGATAGCGCCTGCTCCTATCTGCACGTTGTCACCGATCTCGGCTTTGGTGTCCACCAGCGCGCGGGACTCGATCACGTTGTAGTTACCGATCTTCGCATTGTTGTTCACGATGGCACCTGCGGCAATCATGTTGCCGTGGCCCAACCAGGCAAATTCTGACACGGCGCTGAATTTATGAATGGCATTGACAGGTACCACTTTATACTCGTCTTTGAGCATCTTAACCAAGCCTTTGCGGGCGGCTGAGTCCTCTACGGCTACAAACACGTCGCATTTTTTGCCGATCAGTTTCAGGAATTCGCCGTCTTCAGTGCCGCTCATCACCGACACGTTGTTGAGTTCCTGCTGCTGCAGGTCCTTGCTGTCGTCGAGGAAGCAGTACACCACCACGTTGTTGCTGTTGAAAATATCGAGAGCTGCCGTACCCAGTTTCTGGGCACCAAGGATGATCACTGGATTTTGCATAGCCTATGTCAAATAAGGTGCAAAGGTACGAAGTTTAGCGCTAATCTGCAGCGATTTGTGCGGGTTCGTCTTCCTCGGGCTGCTGCTGACGGGCAGGTATCAGGTAGCGGAGCAGCTCAGCATTGGTTTTGCAGAGCAGCAGCAGGTATACCACAAAGGGCAATACCACCACCCTGTACCTATTGAGTGTACCCAGATTCGGCATGCTGTAAGCCAGTAAAACACCCATCACAAATACAAAAACAAGCAGAGCCGCCAGCAGGTAGCCATAGCGCCACTTAACCCGGCCAGCTTCAAAGAGGTCGCGCAAAAAACCGAATGCCAGCACTAACAGCAAGGTGTTTTCGAATGCTGCTGCAAAAGTGCGTATGTTGTATGCCTCCCAGATGAAGGGGCGAAAAAGCATCCCGATGAAGGCCAGCTGCGAGTGGAGCACGAAGCTCAGGTAAGTCGGCTCCAGGAAAGGAAAGTCGATGCGCGGTTTGCCCTGTGAGGCCAGCAGGCTGACCTGGTAGTTTTTGTATACCACATCCGGCAGGGCTTCCAGGTTCAGGTTTGGATTGAGTTGCGTACCGAGCCAGGCTATACCTGAAAATAGCACCAGCAGGGCGAGCCCCTTCAAAAGCCAGTGGATGTGTGCCAGCTTCGGGTTGTAGAAGATCAGCTTCAGGAGCAAGGCCAAAGCCAGTGTCAGGGCAATGGCAACGGCCACAAAGTATTTCACGAGCCAGATCAGGTATAGGCCTACCAACGCCAGCAGCAGGTATAGCAACGGCTTACGTTTCAGTTTGCCGAACAGCAGGTATAGGTTACTGCCCAAGAGTAGCCCCAATCCTCCCATCAGCACACTCTCTTTCAACACACCCGACGACCAGTACACCACCGAAGGGAATACCAGAAAAGCCAAAACAGCAGGTATAGCGGTGGTTGGAAAATAGCGGGCCAGGGCATTCACAAAGAACCACAGCCCGACAAAGCTGAACAGCGACAGGTAGAGCGAACTGAGGTAGTAGTTGCCGTCCGTCAGCAGCAGGGGCACGCTCAGCAGGCGCGGCATGTTCCAGGCGCTTTCGTAAAATGGCTTCTGCAAACCCTGCAGCGGTGTGCCTGTTGGGTCGTTGAAAAAAAGATACTGCAGGTAAGCGCCTATACCTTGCTCGTGGGCCATGTCGGTCATCAGGAGGGCGCGCTTGTAATAGAGTTGCGTGTCGCCCTTGTCGAACACATAAAAGCTCAGCACGCCGATCAGGAGCCCGCAGGCAAATTTGAGCAGCAGCGTCGGGAAAAAGTAAGGCCGCAATTTGGCGTTCCAGTCCTGTTTCCAGAGCCACCAGATTAGCCCAGCCAGCACCAGCAGGTTCAGGCCGTAGATCAGTATACTCACGTAGTTGGTAGATTTTGCTTCATAATCTTGTTGCCAATGGCGCAGCGCAGGCAGTTGACCGGCTGGCAGTAGCGTTTGTATAGTCCGAGGGCTGCCTGGTTGTCGGCAGCGGAGGCGGCTTTCCAGCCCAGTTCCTCATACTGCCGCGTGATGCGGTTGCTGGCCTCTTTCACTTTTTCGAGCAGGTCTACCGCTTTGTCCAGATGCTCCGGTTGATCGGTATGCACGGCATAGGCCGCCAGCAACGGCGCTGCCACATTGATGGTCAGGTTCTGCGCACTCGACTTACCCAGTTGCGCCTGCCCCGCCTTCGACTCAGCCCCAAAGGTATAATGTTTTTGCCAATAAGCTGATACGGGCGCCTGCCACAGCATATTATAGCTCTTCACATCCTCTGTGTGGATGATGGTGGAAAACAGGCTTTTGTGCTTGTGCAGCAGCGCTGCCAATTGTGCCAACCTTACAGTAGGAAAGTTCGCAGGCCGCATGCGCAGAAAGTTCCAGTGGTGCCGCTGCATCGCCAGTTCCCGCAGGTTATACTTATGGCTGAGATACGCATGTTCTTTGGCCAGACCCGTGCAGTAATCGTCCGCAGGCTCAGCTAGAAAACCCGCCTGCCCAAACAGCAGCGCCTCCAACTGAAACAAGTCGTGTTGATGTTTGCGCACTACCTGCATCGGCAGCGCCCGGGCCAGTCGCTCAAAAGGCTCCTGGTTGATCTTAAACCCAAGGGCCTTGCAAAGTACCTGAAAAGCTGTGGCCTCCCAGTCGTTGCTAAGCTGGCGGTATACCTGCAGCACTTCCTCTCCTTTTAGCTCGAGTCGTTCGGTGAGGGCACGGCCCAGCATCATGGTCTTGGTGATATCGGGCACCTGTTGCCAGAAGCCGGCACAAGGTATAGCGAAGGGAGCCCGGCGCAGCTGCTCATAGGTTTGTAGCATAGCCAGATTTACCCTGTCTTTCAGCTCCAGTGTAGGTATAAGTGTGCCATCGGTTCGGCGCACGGCCTCGTCGGCTTCCCACACCACATGCAGTACTACTTGGTTATACTTGAAGTCAAGCTGATGCTGGTGCCGCCGCCAGTCCGAGCCGCGCAGGTGTAGTTCTACGCTTCCCGACCACTCTACTTCTCCTACACGGATGATCGCTTCTTTGAAATCAGGCCCGGCATCGGTGTTGTACATCCCCACCCGCAACACCTGTACTTCCTCCCCTTCTACTGTGTACAAATCGGTTTTGTCGAAATACTGGTGCTGCCAGATGTAGTGCAGGAACTCTTCTTTCATGCGCCTTGGTTGTGGTTGCGGAAGTTTTACGAGATTATAAGTTTAGGAGTTTGAGAGTTATGAATGAAGATTTGAGACTACCGCGCTGCCTGCCGTGCGCGCTCCAATGCCGAGTTTGCAGCTAAGATAGGTATAGCACTTGAGGAAGCTGACGAATCGCTTTTCTGGATAAAACTGTTGGAAGAATCAGAAATGGTAGCAGCGAGCCGTCTTGCCTCTCTGAAGCAGGAGGCGAATGAACTAACCGCTATTTTAGTGACTATAAGAAAATCATCCTATAAGCGCATCAACTCCAAAACTCTCAAACCCCTAAACTCCCAAACTTTTGTATCTTTGCCCCCTTAAAATTAAACGATTATGATTTCAGTTGACGCGGTGAGCGTGGAGTTCAATGGGGCGGCCCTTTTCAGCAATGTTTCTTTTAACATCAACGAAAACGACCGCATTGCCCTGATGGGAAAAAACGGAGCAGGCAAGTCTACCCTGCTCAAAATTATAGCGGGCGCCAGCAAGCCTACTCGTGGCAAGGTATCGGCGCCAAAGGATGCCGTGATCGCCTACCTGCCACAGCACCTGCTCACCGAAGACAACTGCACCGTGTTCGAGGAGGCTTCCAAGGCCTTTGCCAAAGTGCTCGACATGAAAAAGCAAATGGATGCCCTCAATGCAGAATTGGAAACCCGCACCGACTACGACTCCGATGACTACTACAAGATCATCGAGCAGGTATCGGAGCTGGGCGAGAAATACTACTCCATCGAAGAGATCAACTTTGACGCAGAGGTAGAGGTTACGCTCAAAGGGCTTGGCTTTACCCGCGAAGACTTTACGCGTTCTACCACTGAGTTCAGCGGTGGCTGGCGCATGCGCATCGAACTGGCCAAGATCCTGCTCCAGAAGCCGGACCTGATCCTGCTAGACGAACCGACCAACCACCTCGACATTGAATCCATTCAGTGGCTGGAAGACTTCCTGGTGAACAACGCCAAGGCCGTGATCGTGATCTCGCACGACAAGACCTTTGTGGACAATATCACCAACCGCACCATTGAAGTGACGATGGGTCGCATTTACGATTATAAAGTAACCTACAGCCAATACCTGCAGCTGCGTAAAGAGCGTCGCGAGCAGCAGCAGAAGCAATTCGACGACCAGCAAAAAGAGATCGCTGATATTCAGACCTTCATTGACCGCTTCAAGGGTACCTACTCGAAGACCCTGCAGGTACAGTCGCGCGTGAAGATGCTCGAGAAGATGGAGATTGTGGAGGTGGACGAAGTGGATACCTCTGCTTTGAATGTTAAATTCCCTCCTGCGCCGCGTTCCGGCAACTATCCGGTTATTGTGGAGGAGCTCACCAAAAAGTATGGTGACTACACGGTGTTCAAAGACGCTTCTCTGACCATCAACCGGGGCGAGAAAGTGGCTTTTGTGGGCAAGAACGGCGAGGGTAAATCTACGCTGGTAAAAGCCATTATGGGCGAGATCGATTTTGAGGGCAAACTGCAACTGGGCCACAACTGCCTGATCGGGTACTTTGCCCAGAACCAGGCTGCCCTGCTTGATGGCGAACTGACCGTTTTCCAGACCATCGACGAGATTGCCGTAGGTGATGCCCGCACCCGTGTAAAAGATCTGCTGGGCGCCTTCATGTTCAGCGGCGACACCATCGAAAAGAAGGTGAAAGTGCTGTCAGGTGGCGAGAAGACCCGACTGGCTATGATCAAGCTGCTCTTGCAGCCCGTGAACCTGCTCATTCTGGATGAACCGACCAACCACCTTGACATCAAAACCAAGGACATCCTGAAAGACGCGCTCAAGGCTTTTGACGGCACGATCATCCTCGTATCGCACGACCGCGACTTCCTCGACGGGTTGGCTGATAAGGTGTTTGAGTTCGGCAACAAGCGCGTGCGCGAGCACTTCGAGGACATCAACGGCTTCCTCAAAAACAAGAAAATGGAAAACCTGCGGGAGATTGAACGCAGCACAGCCAAATAACAAGATGAAGCCCCGGTCAGAAGCCGGGGCTTTTTTGTGGGCCGCTATACCTTGCGGCAACTCTTAAAAGTCTCAGCAGTATTCAATTCAGATGATGCAGCAAATCAGACAAATTATACGCGCAGAGGCGAGGGCGCTGTTCGAACTCAAGAAAACCGAGCGACTCTGGCACATCCCTTTGCTAGCCTCTTTGTGCACCGGCCTGCCGCTGCTGGCAGGCTATGCCATAGGCCGACTCGAGTTCGGCATACTGGGCTGTATTGGCGGACTCGTGATCCTATACCTGCCGACCAATACCACACTGGCTCACCGCATGATCACGCTGATCGCTTGTTCTTTTGGCTTTATGGTATCCTTCGCCACCGGCATCAGCTTTAGTTTTAATCTTTATGCCTCGTCGCTTGCCATCGGCTTGTTTGCACTGGGAGTGCACTGGATAGCGAATTATTTTGCCATGAAGCCGCCCGGCAGCTTTTTCTTTATCATGATCGCGTCCATTGCCAGCGCCTCTCCTTTCGAGCTGGAAAGCATTCCTACCCGGATCGGTTTAATTGGCATTGGCACGATGCTGGCCTGTTTGCTGGCTTTTTTCTACAGCCTGCTCATGCTCCGGAAGCAAAAACCGGTGACTGAGCTGCTGGTCGTGCGGAAGAGCGTTTACTCCAATCTGGTCGAGTCTGTGGTAGTGGGTGTTTTCATGGGGGCTTCGCTGCTTACGGGCCACTTGCTGCAACTGGAAAACCCTTACTGGGTGCCGATCTCCTGCCTGGCCGTGATGCAGGGAGTAAGTTTGCGTCACGTGTGGCAGCGCAGCTTTCAGCGTATAGCAGGCACTTTCCTGGGGATGGGACTTGCCTGGCTGTTGCTGCCCTATACAACCACGCCGCTGGCACTTTGCCTTGGTATCATCGCCCTGCAGTTTGTTATCGAGATGCTCGTGGTGCGGCACTACGGATTGGCCGTGATCTTCATTACGCCCATGACCCTCTTTCTAGCAGAGGCTGGCAGTGCCATGACCGCCGACCCCAATGCGCTCATCTACACCCGCTTCGTGGACATCGTGCTGGGCAGCCTGATCGGGGCAGTGGGTGGGGTGTTCTTATATCACCAGAAGCTACGACACAACGCGGTACGGCAACTTCGGAAAACGCGGGTGGCGATTTTAAGGAAGGAAAGGTAGGGCTAGTGAAAGGGTTGCCGGCAGAAACCTGCTCATTGGTAGGGTATGAAGCATACATCTGTAAAACTTCCGGAAACCTCTACTGTATCGCCTAAGCCATTTTTATGCATTTTTAAGGCTCTGAAACTGAAATCCCCAGATACTTTTTTCTTTGATCTGTTGAAGTTGAATATTCTTATCCGGCCTTCCGAGTCATCTTCCAGCATCATATAGGTATACGCTTCATTTATAATAGCCCCGTGACCTGCCTGCACAGCGCAATTCTCAAAGCTTTTATCAGAAGTACTGCAATTTAGAAACTCGGTTTTCTTTTAGTAGCAAACGGGTGCGTGAGCACTTCGAAGACATCAACGACTTCCTCAAAAACAAGAAAATGGAAAACCTGCGGAAGATTGGACACACCGCTAAGTAAAAACAAAGAGAGCTATACCTGCAGGTACAGCCCTCTTTGTTTGCAATGATTCCCTATTCGTGTATTCGGTAATAGCCAGATTCTTCTCCATCGTCTACCGTGCTAACCTGAACATTAAATAGTTCGTCAAAGGCTTTCAATTTCGATTGGGCATCCATCCCCGGAATGACCAGATGCGTTACTGGGAGCTTCAGTTTATCCATGTGCAACAACTGATACTCTTTCAGGTGGGCCAACACAGTTCTTACATCCTCGCCTGGGGCTTTAGCCTCTTCCGCGTGCCAAATAAAGTCCTGCTGCTCATCAGGGTCAGTGGGGTCATACACCACTGTACTCGCAACGCAACGCGCATCCTCAAAAAGCCACAGGACCTCATGCGCGCCTAAAGCGTCAAAGAACGATTCTAAAAAGATTTGCCTGTTGCTGGTCTGAGATTTTTTCAAATTTATGTAGTGTATTCTAACGTGTTCGTGTATACCGTGTGCTAGGCAGTCAGCCGAAGCATAGGGTGTAAACCGTGTTAGCTGCTGTATTTTTTAATAGTTTCTCTTATCTGCTTTTCTAGATTGGTACTCACACCCAGAAACAGTGGCAGATAACCTAGATCTCTTGTTTCTGGGTCAATCTGCTTCCGAAGGAGTATTTTGTTATCCGCAACAGCTACATGATATTCAAGTCCTACTGATAGCATACTCCAACTCCTGTCCTCAAAAAGAAATTCACTTTTGATTAGGGACCTATTTGGTGCTATTTTTTTAAATTCTTTTACAGAAAGAACTGAATCGGTCACTCTATATTCTTCTGAATTAAATTGGTTGAGAATTCCACGAATGGCATTAGCTGTCATGAAGATTGAAAAGATGAAACCAAGTACAGTTATATAATTTCCTTCCCAGCCATACTTTAGTAAAAATGCTGCGAAGGAGATCAGTAATAATAAAGGGAATACTAGAATTCGAGATTCTTTTTTCATCTATGCTTAATATTGCAGCTAACTACCTGCTAGCAGGAATACTTACTCCTACTAGCTGCACTATGTGTGGAAGTTTTACTGGACGGCAATTTCAGCTTGCAGGCTCTAGGGCCTTATCTGTTAGATTTAACTTCCTAATTCAATATATACAATTTTTTAATTATATCCGAGGCTCTTAAGCAGCTAAGAAGAAATAGAGGCTGGCTGATCCAGTACCGACACTAAACAAAAAAACCGCCATACCTGGATTCACGGCTCAGGTATAGCGGCTCCCTATCAAAGCAACCTCAAGCGGCTGTAGTGTCTTACAAATGCGTCACATATTGCTCCAGGTACTGCTCCATTTCCTTCTGCACTTCCAGGGCAGCTGCTCTGGCTTTATCGGCGAAGTCGCGACCGGAGGAGGCGTAGATGATGGCGCGGGAAGAGTTGACCAAAAGGCCGCATTGCTGGTTCATACCCAGGCGGGAAATCTCTTCGAGACTGCCACCCTGTGCGCCAACACCCGGCACTAGCAGGAAGTGGTTAGGCACAATGGCCCGCACGCGCTCAATGTACTCGCCCTGCGTGGCGCCTACTACATACATCATCTGCCCTACGCTGGCCCAGTTAGCGCTCTCGCGCAGCACCTGCTCAAACAAATACTCCTCGTTGCCATCCGATAACTTCAACATCTGGAAGTCCTTGCTGCCGGGGTTGGAAGTGAGCGCCAGCAGAATCACCCAACGGCCCGGCTGCACCAGGAACGGCTTCACCGAATCAGCACCCATATAAGGGGCCACTGTGATGGAGTCGAAGTTCATGGTCTCGAAAAAGGCGCGGGCATACAGCTCCGACGTGTTGCCGATGTCGCCGCGCTTGGCGTCGGCTATCGTGAAGATCTCCTCCGGTATCACTTCCAGTGTTTTCTCCAGACTCACCCAACCCTTCGGCCCCTGCGCCTCATAAAAAGCGATGTTCGGCTTGTAGGCCACACACAGGTCAGCAGTGGCTTCCACAATTTGGCGGTTAAACTCAAACACCGGGTCCTCGTGGTCGAGCAGGTGCTCAGGCAGGCGTTTGGGGTCGGTGTCGAGGCCAATGCACAGGTATGATTTTTTCTGGAGGATCTGCTCAAACAGCTTTTCTCTGGTCATGATAGGTATAGGAGCTATGGTTCAGGTATAGCAAAGCTAGTTTTTTTAGAGGCAGCTACAAATTTTTTATACCTGCACCTGCCATTAATTAGGGCGCGGGCCCAAATCTGCCAGACCTTGCAACCCTTTCCGCACAATCGGGATCGCCTTAATATCCAGCACCTAAAAACAAACGAACATGATACGACTCCTCTGCCTTCTCGCCCTCATTGTCTTATCCGCCATGAGCTGCTCTAAAGAAGATTCCGAACTTCCTGCACAGGAACGACCTGCGCCCACTGTACGCGTCGAGGCACCCACCACGGCACAGGCAGGCGAGACCGTAACGGTTGATGTCTACTTTCAGGTTAACGGAGGCTGTGGGGAGTTTGGCTCTTTTGATGTAAGCACATCCGGCAAGGAAACGGTCATACGGGTGGTGGCCAAGTATAAAGGGAACATGTGCACCGATGATCTGCCCATCCGCAAGGCCACCTATACCTTTCGCCCGACCGAGGCAGGGACTTATACCTTAAAATTCCGCTCCACACCGCAAGTGGGGTTTATTACTGCAGTCATAGAAGTCGAAGCCTCTTGAGCATCTTAATAGACCAACAACAAAAAAGAGCTGCCCTAACAGAGCAGCTCTTTCTTTTTATCATAAATTTGGTTGGATTATCGTAAGTCTACCACCTGCACGCCTTTGTACTTGGCTTTGTTAAAGCTGAAGGCATCGGAAGCCAGCGTAGGGTTGGCCTGGAAGTTTTTGATGGTATAGGTATAGCGGTTGCCGTTGTTTCGGAACATCTGCCAGCTTTTCAGCGATTTGTCCTTTTGGTTGATGAACAGGCGCACCTTGAAAATCGGGTTGCTGCGGTCTTCAGGTGCCAGTTCGATCACATCGAAGGTATCGGCGCCCTGCTTCTCGGTACCAGCGTACGCGTACTTGTAGCCTTTCTTATACATATCGAAAATCTTGCTCGGCGCCATCGCCTCAGCTTCTGCATCGGTTTCGGTGATGGTCACTTCGTTCACTTCTTTCAGGTACGTCCACATCAGTTTGCCGTCGCTGATGATCTCCTGCCCGCTTACAGCCAACCTGTATTTCGGGCCGCTCACCAGGATGTCGCCCTCCATCGTTTCTTTTACCTTGGAAGAAGGATTCTCCAGTGTCTGTGCAAAAGTCGCTTTAAAAGCTTTCATACTTCTGTACTTCTGGCTCATCTGGTCCAGTATCTTGCCTGCTTTGGGGTCCTGCTGCGCATGCGCCAGGTTAGCAAACAGCATTACGGCCAGCAAAAGGGATAATACTCGTTTCATGTTAGTAATTAAGTGTCTTGGTTTACTTTCCTAGAGCGTATTCAATAACTGTTCCAAACTGTACTCGTCCGGAATTAAAACTTCCCGGGCCTTGCTCCCCTCAAACGGCCCCACTATACCTGCGGACTCCAGCTGGTCGATCAGGCGGCCGGCGCGGTTATAGCCCAGCTTGAGACGGCGCTGCAGGAGCGAGGTACTGCCCTGCTGGTGCTGCACAATGATGCGGGCAGCTTCCTCAAACATCGGGTCTTTGGAGCTCGAGTCGAAATCAGCTTTTTCATTGCCACTCTCATCACCCACAAACTCCGGCAACAGGTAGGCATCGCTATACCCTTGCTGCCCGCCAATAAAGTCGCAAATGCGGTCTACTTCCGGCGTGTCCACGAAGGCGCACTGGATACGGATCATATCGGAGCCGATGGAGAAGAGCATGTCGCCCTGACCGATCAGCTGGTCGGCACCGCCGGCATCCAGAATGGTGCGCGAGTCGATCTTAGAAGTTACTTTAAAGGAGATACGTGCCGGGAAGTTGGCCTTGATGATACCTGTGATCACGTTCACTGAAGGACGCTGCGTAGCCACCACCAGGTGTATACCAATGGCGCGGGCCAGCTGTGCCAGACGGGCAATTGGTGTTTCCACCTCTTTACCGGCCGTCATCATCAGGTCGGCCAACTCGTCAATCACCAGCACAATGTACGGCATAAACTTGTGCCCCTTTTTCGGGTTCAGCTTACGCTCTACAAACTTCTTATTGTACTCTTTCAGGTTACGGCAGCCTGCGTCCTTGAGCAGATCGTAGCGCATATCCATCTCCATACAGAGCGAGTTGAGCGTGTTCACTACCTTCTTGGTATCGGTGATGATGGCCTCGTCGGTATCCGGCAGTTTGGCCAGGAAGTGACGCTCGATCTTGTTGAACAGCGATAATTCCACTTTCTTCGGGTCCACGAGCACGAACTTGAGCTGCGAAGGGTGGCGCTTGTAAAGCAGCGAGGTCAGAATGGCGTTCAGACCAACCGACTTACCCTGGCCGGTGGCACCTGCCATCAGCAAGTGCGGCATTTTAGCCAGGTCGGTAATGAACACTTCGTTGGTAATGGTCTTTCCGAAAGCGATTGGCAGGTCCATCTCGCTCTTCATGAACTTCTCCGTCGACAGGATCGACTTGATCGACACCATCTCCTTCTTCGTGTTCGGCACTTCTATACCGATCGTTCCTTTGCCTGGTATAGGCGCGATGATGCGTATACCCAGGGCCGCTAAGCTCAGGGCAATATCGTCTTCCAGATTCTTGATCTTGGAAATACGTACCCCGGCATCCGGCACAATTTCGTAGAGCGTCACCGTCGGTCCGATGGTCGCTTTGATGCTTGCTATACCTATGTTGTAATGACCAAGCGTGGCTACGATCTTGTCTTTGTTCGCCTCAAGCTCCTCTTTGGTCACCGACACTTTGGTGGCGCCGTAGTCGTTGAGCAGGTCGATGGTTGGGTACTGGTAACGGGCCAGGTCCAGCGTCGGGTCGTAGTTTTCAGTGGCCAGCACGTCGGCGGCTTCCTCTTCCGGTGTTTTTTCGATCTGTAGGTCCAGCTCGTCGTCCTCACCGTCGGCTGTATCGAATTCAGCTTCGGCCAACTCCTCTTCCAGCTCGGTTTCAATATCGAGCTCCAGGGTAGGTGTTGGTATAACTGGTTTTGGTGGCTCCGGCTTAAGCGCACTCAGCTCCATCTCCAGGGCACGGTTAATGGCCTCTTCCTCTTCTTCTGCCAGGTATAAATCTTCTTCTTCCTCCTCAGCATCCAGTGAAGCGGTTGGGTCGGCATTATGGTTGATGTTGCGGGCAGATCCATGCACTACGTCGCGCAGCGATGAAGCACTCCCCCGCTCGATTTCCACATCATCGGCTTCCTCAGCAGGTTTGCTCCAGTTGATGCTCGTAATGTTGAAGAAGAACACCAGGAAGACTAGCAGCAGGAAGCCCAGCAGCAGACCACTGCCCCAGCCGATCAGGCTGCTCAGCCAGGTGGCCGTCTCTATACCTATACCTCCGCCCAAAAAGCCTAGTTCACCTACTGTGTTCGTAGTCAGCACGATATACCCCAGCGTCAGGCTCAGCCACAGCATCGAGAAAGTGCAGAGCCCCCATACATAGGACATAGAGATAGTCTTCCAGCGGAACACAATGCGACTGCCGGCAAAGAATGCGATCGGGATCAGGAAGAAAGCCCCTATACCTAGTAAATCATAGATAAAATAATGTGAAACCCAGGCGCCGAACAGTCCCAGCCAGTTCTCGGCCTCCTGCCCTGATTCCTTCAGGCCCGTACCCTGCACCGACTCCACCACACTTTGGTCGGCCTGCCCTGTGAACAGGTAAGACACGAACGCGATGGTCATGAAGAAGGCGATTAGTAGAAATGAGAAGCCGATGAACAGCTTAAAGCGCCGATCGGTCAAAAAAGCGGGCGCTTTCAGGTTGAACCGGAAAGACGGCAGCTTAAAAAAAGGCTTCTTTGGTTTCTTCTGCTTGGTTTTCTCGCTGGCAGGGGCAGTCCCACGTGGTTCATTACGTCCACGCACCTCATTCCTCGCCCTTCCCGTGCTCACCGCATCGTTTCTGTAAGTGTTCTTTGCCATACCCTTCGACTAATTAAGATTTCAAATTTACATTTTTTCGGCACACGCCGCTCAGCAAATCCGAAGGCTTTTCAGGAAATGTGCTAAAAAGCCTCCCGCGCTCGCTTATAGAAACAAAAGAGGGCCCTAAGGGCAAATTATAATAGGTTTTTGATTGTTTGGAAGGCGGGTAAAGCTTGTCTGAATCAGGATTTTCAGGATTAGGGGATTTTCAGGATTCTCGTGCACGATTGACACACCCCTGCCCCTCTCAAGAGGGGAATCCCGTTGCTACTATCTTGTAGGTATAAGCGTTGTTGCAGAGGTATAGCTTTACCGTATCCAACCACCCCTAACCCCTCCTTGTCCAAGGCGGGGAACCTGGAGTTGCCAATTTAGAGGCATAAGCGCTTTAGGTTCTCCATGTCTGCGCACGGTTTACACCCCTCTGAAAGCTTCTCTCGCAAGCTTCGACTCTCGTCTCACTTGTCCTCAAGGGGAGAGTTTCTGCCTATACCCGTGTCAGGTATAGGGCCCTGTTGTTTCCCGTCACAGACCACTGGCACGCTCACGATGAAGCAAGTAGCAGTGCCAGGTGCACCAAATGATTACCCACTGTCTGAGCGTTCAGCGAGTTTGGGGAATCTTGACTTTTTTGCCTACTTTTTGTGTCAAGACAAAAAGTAGGTCCCGGCCGGACAGGCCAAGCTATAAAACAGATTATCTTAAGGTATAGAAAGGCTGAAACTACGCTAGGTATAGGTAAGGTATACCTAGGCCAGAGGCCCCACAATAGCAGACACGAGCGTGGACGCTCGCGCCATAGGACTATATCCCTTTTAACAACCGCTTATTTATGCTCGCAACTAGAGCCGGACCTTCGTAAATAAAACCAGTGTACAGCTGCACCAGATCGGCGCCGGCATCCAGCTTCTCCTGGGCATCCTCCGCCGTCATAATACCACCCACACCAATAATTTTGATCTGCTGTGGCAGGTGCTGACGTAGATAACGGATGATCTCAGTGGCATGTTTGGTGAGGGGTTTGCCGCTCAGGCCGCCGGCTCCAATTTCTGAAACACGGGTAGAAGGGGTGTGCAGTCCTTCGCGGCTGATGGTCGTGTTGGTGGCAATAATACCACTTAACTTCGCCGCTATGGCAATCTCGATAATATCATTTAACTGAGCTTTGTTCAGATCCGGGGCGATTTTCAAAAGAAGCGGTTTGGCTTTTGGCATCGAGCTGTTCAGGTCCTGCAACGCCATGAGCAATTGTTGCAGCGGCTCTTTTTCCTGCAGGGCACGCAGGTCGGGGGTGTTGGGTGAGCTTACGTTTACCACAAAGTAATCCACCACCTCATACAGCGCCTTGAAGCAATAGAGGTAGTCGTTGAGTGCCTCTTCGTTTGGTGTTACCTTGTTCTTACCGATGTTGCCACCTACAATGATGTTGCTCTTTCGCTCCCGCAACCGCTTCACAGCCGCCTCCACGCCTTCGTTGTTAAAGCCCATGCGGTTGATGATGGCCCGGTCTTCAGGGAGGCGGAAAAGACGGGGTTTCGGGTTGCCCTCCTGCGGTTTAGGGGTAAGCGTCCCGATCTCGATGAAGCCAAAACCTAGTTCCGCGAGTTCGTCCACCAGTTTGGCATCTTTATCGAAACCAGCTGCAAGGCCTACCGGATTAGGGAATTTCAAGCCGAACAACTCCCGCTCCAATAGCTTGTCCTCGACCCGGAACATACTTCGGCTGATGCTTTTTGTGAAAGGCAGACTGAAAGCCGTGCGCAGGGCATCTGTGGTGAGGTAGTGAACTTTCTCGGGGTCTAATTTGAAAAGCAGCGGACGAAGGAGGCTCTTATACACGGCAGCGGGGGTTTGGTTTGCTGCTGACAAAGATAGAAAGAGAACTTCAGGATGTAAGGCTGAGCAGGCTAATTTGTTATGTAGTGCAGCTCTATGAACAGGCTGCTATAGTTTATCAAACAGAGGCACATTGGCAGCACTATACTCTAATACCCAATTATTCCACTGTGTATCGTACAATATACCATTTGGCATATCTTTCTCTTGTCTGGTGTACTTCCTGAAATTATTCTCGGATAAAGACCTGTAAAAGGTATCGCTGAACATGAATAGCCCCTGGAATGGATTTTGGGCCGTGTCGTAATTCCCAAATGTCTCTGTTATCATCTTTATCACGAATCCATCATCGAGCAGCTGTCGCGTCTCAACTTTTTCGAGGTTTCCCAAAGCATCAAAAAAGAAATCTTTTACCGAACGTTTATATGCAAACTTTTCTGATTGGTACTCATTGACCGAGTAGTTGACAATCTGCTTTATTTT
Organism: Pontibacter coccineus; assembly: GCF_030546575.1. Classification (GTDB taxonomy): domain Bacteria; phylum Bacteroidota; class Bacteroidia; order Cytophagales; family Hymenobacteraceae; genus Pontibacter; species Pontibacter coccineus. The sequence goes on along the minus strand of NZ_JAUOTN010000002.1, from coordinate 625,988 downwards.
ACTGTTCCCACTATACACGTACAACAGGGAATCATGCATCTTGCTATCCTCTAACCTTCTGAGGAGGCACTCTAACTGATTGGAATTCTTTAGCTTAAAGACCCACTCTTGCTGCCGAATATCCCGTTCACTGCTACCGCTCCTATTGGAAATCCTGATGGTGTTATTGCCATAAGTTACGTCATCTACTATAGTGTATTGCGGATCGCAGGTATTCTCCTGCATACACTCCATACCATGCACTCTACTGGTCACCTTGCCGTTTTTGTATGCAAGAGTGGTGAATCTGAAACTAGTATAAAAAGACCCAAGATGCTGGTCTACCATAAATCGATTCGCGTAAGCATCGATTAGCACAGGGGGAACTGGTGTGTCTTTCTCTTTACTGCAGCTTATAAATAATAGCGCAAATGAACTAATGAGTATAAGTTGCTTCATAATGGATAGGAGTCGTAACATGCTGATAGAAATTACTCTTCTTGAGAGTAATCAACAAACAACATTTTCGAAAAAACATTCCAATTCAAGCTCAAAGAAAATTAGAAGCTACCTGTAGGATTAATCTTCTCTCAGCCGCTCCCAGTGCCGCTCCAGTTCCTGATTCTTCTTGTAAGGCTGCTTCTCCTCCCCTATTAGTTCATTCAATACCTTCATACGCTCTCCTGTATTGGGGTGCGTGCTCAGAAATGCCAGCATTTCAGATTCACTTCCCATTTGCAGGCGTTCCATTAGCAGGATGACGCCCTGCGGGTTCAACTCGTTCCGGCGCAGCAGTTCCATTCCTTCCCGGTCGGCTTCCAGCTCCAGGCTTCGGCTATACTCCAGGTTGCGCAACGCCGAGGCATTGTCTACCAGCACGGCGGCCACCCCGCTCACATCACCGAATAGCACCGATGCCAGCATGTAGTAGGATAGGCTCCGCGTCATGGCACGTAGCGAATGGCGGTTCTGGATATGCGCCAGTTCGTGCCCCATCAAAGCGGCCAGTTCCTCGTGCTGTTCCATATTGTCGAGGATGCCTTCGTACACCACCACATATCCACCCGGTATGGCAAAGGCATTTACTTCATCGCTCTTCACCACTGCAGCCGTGATTGGGTAATCCAGGTCAGTCTCGAGTTCGCTCAGGTATGCATTTAGCGCAGCTGTTTTTTCTTCGTCTACCTGGTAGCCCTGCAGCATTTTTGTGTAGAGTTGCTTACCCAACGTGCGCTCGTAGCTTTGCGGGAAATGCATCGCCACCCGGTCGGCAAGGGCTGGCACGCCCCAGATGAGAAAGGACACCAGCAGGCCCAAAAGGCTCAAGGCTATGAAGGCTATACCTGACAAGCCCAAACTGAGCACATTGTTGTAGCCGGATTTAAGGAAGGCTGCCCCGCGATACTGTTGCTGCAGCGCTTCCTTAAATCTTTTGTCTACTACTGAAATACTTTGTTGCGGGAATTTTCCATAACGAAGCAGCGTGGTCGCATCATTGAACTCCGACCGGTGTATACCTGCCAATTCCCAGTGCACGGAACCCGTTACCTCGTCGGCGCAGTAGTCGATGCGCAGTCCGTCTGCCAGCAATGCGATCTGCGCCGGCATCCCTTTGGAGCTCTGCCCGTTATAGTATTTCCCTTCAAACGTCATGTTAGATCACACCAATATCCATCATATCCGTCATGCTTTCATAAGTCGCCGAATCGTAGGCTTCTTCGGTTTGCACCAGTGCGTCGGCATCGAAGTGGCCGCTCATCACAGTATTGTTCATAATAAGCGACATGGTGCGGGTAGTGGTAAGTGGTATACCCAGGCCTAACGTGAACACAACGATCAGGATGTTGCCGACTGTCAGTTTCAGCACTTCCCAGCCGCTAACCTGGCACTGTAGACGGCTGTAGGTACCGTCTGCCTGCAGCACCACAATGTTGTTCACATAAAAATGAAGTAGATTTTTAGTGTACCAGAAAAGGTAAATACCCAGAGTGAAGATTGAAAATAAGTAGCCTTTCACGTGAATCAGGAACAGGTCACCTCCATCGCCTACGTAGCGCAGGCTCACATTGCCAAAGCGCACGTTGTCGATCATCTGCTTGCGCAGCTTCACCACAAACCACGACCCGTAGATGCCAAATGTAAGGATGGTGAGGAAGAAGCCGATCAGGTAGGTCGAATACATGTCGGAGAGTTCGCCCCGGTAGCCCAGGTGGATGCCGCGCCAGCTCGTGCGGGAAGTGCGGTAGCGCATCATGCCGTGCAGCGCCATAGGCACTAACGCCACAAAGCCCAGAATAAACACACCGTACGTGATCAGCAGTGTAGTGACGTCCTCAGAAAGCACACCATACATCAGAATGGCGTAAAGTGCAATGAAGACTCCCAAACCTTTGATGAAGCCGATAAACATCTCTTTGCCGGTGCCATGGAAAACGAATGGCGTACCCGCCAACTCAGTCTTGCGATACAGGTACTGCAGCGATTTGGCCTTGGCCCAGGGATAGTAGAGCCCTAGTGTCAGGACTGTGAGCAGGAGGTTTACAATTTCGATGACAAAGTATTCGGAGCCCCTGCCGGTGAAAGAGAAATGGGTAATCTGTTTTTCTTTTTCGAGTAAAGTTGTTGTCATAAAAAGCTTGGAAATAAGTTGAAAAATGGTTGAAAACAATAACACAGGCCATGTATGAAACACAGCCTGTGTTATTACAGCTTTTAAATATAGTAAATATCAGTTACTTACCATACACTCTGTAATTTTCTACCAAAATTCACTTACTTTTTTTCCATCGTCCACTTTTCGAAGTGCGGGAAGTACTTGGCTCCCCAGAAGGTATAGCGCGGTATTATGGCGGTATTGACTCTTCGCTTGAAATCCGTAAAGTCTTTTTTCTCCTGCGGCGACCAGAGCACCTCGCTCAGGGCCGTCATGCGCGGGAAGACCATGTACTCCACCTTGGCCGTGCTGCCGATATACTCTGCCCATAAGTTGGCCTGCGCTCCAATGATGTAGTGCCCCAGGTTTTGCTCACGCAGCGCAGCAGGCACGGGTTCAAAGTTATACACGGCATCCAACGGGTTGTAACCGTGTATGGCCAAGCTGTCATTCGGGTCTTTGGACTGGTAGTGGTCGAAATACAACGGGTGGCCCGGTGCCATGATTACCTGATGGCCACGTTTGGCGGCCGCTATACCTTCCTTCTCCCCGCCCCAGTTCATGATCAGGGTGGAGGTGCTTAAATCGCCTTCCAGAATCTCGTGCCAGCCAATCACTTTCTTGCCTTTGGCTGCCAGGTAGCCCGCCACCTGCTCCACAAAATAAGTCTGCAGGCCTTTCTCGTCTTTCAGGTTATGGTCTTTGATGAAAGCTTGCGAAACCGAGTCTTCTTTCCACCACTTCTTGCTGGTCTCGTCACCACCCAGGTGGAAATATTCATACGGGAACAGGTCTGCCACTTCCTGAAACACGGTCTCCAGGAACTGGAACGTGGCCGGGTTGGGCTGCAGTACGTTGTTCTGGCGGTTGTACATGCCCCAGGTAGTCGCTACGTTCCAGGTGGTATCAGGGCGCGTACTTAGTTCCGGGTAAGCGGCAATGGTGGCGCGGCTGTGGCCAGGTATGTCGATCTCCGGAATAATGTTGATACCCCGCACGGAGGCGTAATTAATCACCTCCAAAATTTCGTCTTTGGTATAGTAACCCCCGTAGCGGGTGCCGTCGTACCGGGCCGGCTGGTCTTTGAAGTGTCCGATCAGGGTTTCTTTACGCCATGAGCCGACAGTGTTCAGCTTCGGGTAAGACTCGATTTCGATGCGCCATCCCTGGTCGTCGGTGAGGTGCCAGTGGAAAGTGTTGAACTTGTGAAAGGCCAGGTAGTCGATGTACTTTTTGATGAACTCGACAGGGAACATGTGGCGCACTACATCCAGGTGCATACCGCGGTAGGCGAAACGCGGATAATCCTTGATCCGCACATCCGGGATCTTCACTTCACGCACCTGCTTGATTGGAAAGAGCTGTAGCAAAGTCTGGATGCCGTACACCATCCCGCCCGTGTCTTTGGCACGTATGGTCACATCTTTACCGGAAACGGTCAGGGTATACATCTCGGCTTTGTCGATGGACTTGCTATCGTACACCAACCGGATGTGGTGACTGGCTTTGGGCTTGGCTGCCGTGTTTGGGTATACCTTCAAATTTAAGCCGGTTTGCGCTGACAGCATTTCGTGCAAAAATTCGGCTTGCGCCCCGAACTGCTTGTCAAATACAATTTGCGTTTTCCCGTCTATGGTCACATGTCCTCTCGCCTCTTTTATTACCTCAACAGGTCGTGGGGTGATGTCATCGACGGATTGAGCAGCGCCAAGAAAAGGTATGGCCAGGGAAAGTAGTGTTGCTGTGAGTATTCGGAAAAGGGTAGGTCGCATGTGGGTTTTTGAAACGGTGTTGCCTATGGACTAGTGTCGAAACGCTTGGTTTAATGAGTTTGTAATGGATTAGTCGCCTCGAGGGGACGAATTGAAGCTAGTTTGAATTAAGTTGGAAGCCCGCAGGTATAGCGCGAGCGTCCTCGATCAGGCTGATTATAGTGGGGTCTCTGGCCCATTAAGTGCAGCCATAGTTTAAGTTTAAATTGGGCAAGAAGCCCCACAATTAGTAAATCACGAGCGTCCTCGCTCGTGCTATACCTGTATTTCCCTTCACGATGGCCGATGCACGATTTGGGCAGGTCGCGACCTGCCCCTACTAGGTATATCCACTGAACTCCTGTTTAACTTTCTACCTTCCTGACACTATACCTTTCTAACTCAGACTAGCTTCTCGGATGGTAATCCTTGATCACCTGCTTCAGGTAATCGCGGTCGAGGTGGGTATAGATTTCGGTGGTGGTGATGGACTCGTGGCCCAGCATTTCCTGCACGGCACGGAGGTCGGCGCCGCCCTCGATCAGGTGCGTGGCGAAAGAATGGCGGAAGGTATGGGGGCTCACGGTTTTCTGTATACCTGCTTTGGCGGCCAGGTCTTTGATGATTGTGAAAACCATTACCCGCGTCAACTTGGCGCCTCGGCGGTTCAGAAACACATAGTCTTCATGGCCTTTCTTGATGGTGAGGTGACAGCGTACGCCCTCGCGGTAGAGTTGGATGTGCTTGAGTGCATCGCGCCCAATCGGAACGAGGCGCTCTTTGTCACCTTTACCCGCCACTTTCAGGAAGCCCATGTCTTCGTAGAGGTTGCTCAGCTTCAGGTCCAGTAACTCCGATACACGCAGACCGGAACTGTAGAGCGTTTCGAGCATGGCCCGGTTGCGGGTGCCTTCTGGCGTGGAGAGGTCGATGGCAGCTAACAGTTGCTCTATCTCGTGAAAGTGAAGTGTGTCGGGCAGTTTGCGGCTCAGCTTGGGGGCTTCAATCGTTTCGGTGGGATCAGCGGTGAGCATGTCTTCCATGATCAGGAACTTGTAAAAAGCCCGTATACCTGACAGCGTGCGTGCCTGCGAATGCGGCGTCATACCCAGTTCAGCAACCCATTCCAGAAACTCCCGAAGTATCGCCGGAGTCATTTGCTCGGGTTGTACCGTTATACCTTTTATAGCCATAAAGTCCGTCAGCTTTCGGACGTCGCGCAGATAAGCCTCTACCGAGTTACCGGAAAGCGACTTTTCGAGACGCAGGTACTGCTCGAACTGGGTAATGCAAATGGACCACTTCATAGGTATAACAGGTATAGATTTGGATAAAATATTTTTTGACAAAGGACAAAAAACGGTTGAGTAAAAGTACTGCCCTCGCTCGCCTCTGGCGTGTGTGGGGTATTTGGTGGCCCCCGCTACCTGTGCCGACAGGTATAAAAATACAAGGCAATTTGTAGTCAGCTACTAGCGGTACTGTTTACCAGCGGCCAGAGTCCGCCTGATAGCACACACTCGTGGGAGGCGAGCGAGGGCAAGGCAGAAAGTCCCCCTTTGAAGGGGGCAGGGGGATGACAATCGTGCCTCCTCAAAACTTTCTTTTGTCAAAAAAATAAAGCAAAGATAGTTAATCCTTAAATTGCAAACGCTTAATTAAGCTGAAATCACCACTACACCCTAATACTATGAAAATCCTGATCCTGAACGGCCCCAACCTGAATCTTTTAGGCGTCCGTGAGAAATCTGTTTATGGCTCCGAGTCTTTTGAATCTTACTTTGAAGAGCTTAAAGAGGCCTTTCCAGCCATGGAGTTATCCTATTTCCAATCCAACACAGAGGGCGTGCTCATCGACAAGCTACACGAAGTGGGTTTCAGCTACAAGGGCATCGTGTTCAACGGTGGCGCCTACACCCATACCTCGGTAGCGCTCTCAGACGCCATCAAAGCGATCGAAGCGCCGGTGATCGAGGTGCACATCTCCAACGTATACGCCCGCGACGCCTTCCGCCACAAAAGCATGCTGGCACCTTTCTGCAAAGGGGTGATCACGGGGTTCGGGTTGGAGAGCTACCGCCTGGCCTTGCAGTATTTCGAGCGCATGAAACCGAAGCAGATCGGTTTCGGCTCTAAAAAATAGCGTCGCAACACAGGAATTCCGTTCACTAAATATTTAGCTTTTACTATAGTAGCGATACTATAATTCTTTATATTACCCTCCATGTTGAATTTCTTTCCAGGACCGTCGAAGATATACCCGGAAGTACGCAGCTACCTGACAGATGCGTACGACGAGGGGATTATGGATGCCCCGCACCGCGGAGAACAGTTTGTGCAGCTCTCCCGCGCCGTGGTGGGCTCGCTCAAGCGCCGCCTCAACATACCCCAGGACTACTCCATTTTCTTTACCTCTTCGGCCACCGAGTGCTGGGAGATCCTGATCCAGAGCCTTACCAAAAAGAAGAGCTTCCATATTTACAATGGCTCATTTGGAGAGAAATGGTACGAGTATGCCAAAAAAATGCGCCCGGAGGCATCAGGGGTGCGTTTCGACATAAACGAAGCCATCCAGGTAGAAGACCTTACCATTAGTTCCGACACCGAACTGATCTGCCTTACCCAGAACGAAACCTCCAACGGCACGCAGGTAACGGCTACAACCATCCTCAACCTGCACAACCGCTTCCGCGACACGCTCACGGCCGTGGATGCCACCTCTTCCATGGCTGGCCTGAATCTGAAGTACATCAAAGCCGACATCTGGTTTGCCTCTGTGCAGAAGTGCTTTGGCCTGCCGCCGGGACTGGGTTTACTCATCTGCTCGCCGCGCGCCATCTTCCGGGCCAAACAAATGAACGAGCGCAACCACTACAACAGCCTGGTGTCGCTTTACGAAAAGATGCTGAACTACCAGACCGTGCACACGCCGAACACGCTCAACATCTACCTGCTCAAGCGCATGCTCGAAGACAGGCCGTTTATCAAGCAACTCGATATTGACCTGGTCGACCGTGCCAACGAGCTCTATGAGTTCTTCGGGCAGTTCACGGAGTTTAAACTGCTGATAGAGAACGAAGAGGTGCGCTCTAAAACGGTGGTGGTGCTGGAGGCGAACGAACGTGTGGTGGAGGACATCAAGAAACGGGCTTTACACCACAATATCAGGCTGGGCAACGGCTACGGACCATGGCAGCGCAACACTTTCCGGATAGCCAACTTCCCGGCCATCGGCAACGAAGAGTACGAAGAGCTAAAGCGCTTTTTCCTCCATTATTACGCCTAAGAATCCTACCTTTGCGGCTTGTTAGCTGAATTGCTGTTGGCATTTCAGTGCAAACCTATACCTAATTGTTTGACAATCAGACAGTTTAACAACCAACAAAGCAATGATTCAGGACCTGTTCAGTTTCAAGGAAATCGCGTCTGTTACGCTCATCCTGTTTGCCGTAATCGACATCCTCGGCTCTATCCCCATCATCATCGACCTCCGCAAACGCGAAGGCAGGATCGAGTCCGAGAAAGCCACCATCATTTCAGGCGTCCTGATGATTGCCTTTCTTTTTGTGGGCGATGGCATCCTGAAGCTGTTCGGCATTGATTTCGAGTCTTTCGCAATGGCTGGTGCGATTATCATCTTCCTAATCGGCTTGGAAATGATTCTGGGGAAAGACCTCTTTCACTCCGACCCGGAAGTGAAGAGCGGCTCGATCGTGCCGCTGGCTTTCCCGCTTATTGTAGGAGCCGGCACCATGACCACCCTGCTCTCCTTGCGCGCCGCCTACTCACTTCCCAATGTGCTGGTAGGCATTATCCTGAACCTCATGTTCGTCTACATCGTTCTAAAGGCTTCGCCCTGGCTGGAGCGTAAACTCGGCAAGGCAGGTGCAAACGTGCTCCGCAAGGTGTTTGGCGTTATCCTGCTGGCCATCGCCATCAAGCTGTTCAAAACGAACCTACCGATTTAATTGAGTGAGTTAGTGAATGAGTGATTGGGTGATTTATAATTTTTTTCACAATCACTAACTCACTCATTCACTCCTTCGCTAAATCAAAAATCTCACTCATCCACTACATCACTCATTCACTCAATTAAAACATGATCGAGCTTTTCACAGACGGTGCTTCACGAGGGAATCCGGGTCCGGGCGGCTATGGGACGATACTGCGCTGGAAAAACCACGAGAAAGAGTTGACTGCCGGCTTCCGCAAAACCACGAACAACCGCATGGAACTGCTCGCCGTGATTGTGGGGCTCGAGGCGATTACCAAGCCCGGCATACCTGTCACAGTCTACTCTGACTCCAAATATGTGGTGGATGCCGTGGAAAAGCGCTGGGTGTTTGGCTGGCAGAAGAAGGGCTTCTCCGGCAAAGCCAACGGCGACCTCTGGGCCCGTTTCCTGCGGGTATACGCCAAGCATAATGTGCGTTTCGTTTGGATCAGAGGGCATGCCGGCCACCCGGAGAACGAGCGCTGCGACGAACTGGCGGTTGCCAGTGCACTGTCACCGAATTTGTTGATTGATGAGGGATTTGAGTCGGGGCAGTTTAACTCGAAGTAGTTGTTTGCTTTCGGTGGTTTTGTAACTTACGTGGCAGAGGCTGCAAGTATAGCAATCAGAATTGCTTTGTAGCTTGCCCTGGCCGGGCGGGCCTCACTTTTTTCCTTGATGAAAAAAGTAAGCAAAAAAATCAAGACGATTTTAAACTCGCTGACCGCTCAAACACAAAATCGTCGCTAGTGCACCGGGCTCAGACTATTTGCTTTGTAGCTGGCGTGCAAGTTAGTCTTGCTGTACCTGCCAGTGGTGTGTGCTAAAACGCTTATATCGGTTGTATGGCAGTTACAGATTCCCCGCCTTAGATAAGGAGGGGGAAGGAGTGGTTGGATTCGGTATAGCAAATGAACTGCTGAAGCTATTATATCTATACTTAACAATTAAGCAGCAGCTGTAAATCCCCTCTCGGGAGGGGCAGGGGTGGGTTAATCGTGCACTAAAATCCTGTCAATCCTGTTTCTGACAAAAAAGCAAAAACTCCATACCTTTGCCATCACAATTAATCATTACCCATTATTCATTTATTACCCCCGTGCCTAACAACTACTTCCAGTTCAAGCAATTTCGCATCAACCAGGACCTATGCGCGATGAAGGTCTGCACGGATTCTTGTGTGTTTGGGGCTTATGTGGAGGTGCGTCAGGCGAAGCGGATACTGGATATTGGGACGGGGACGGGTTTGTTGGCGCTCATGGTGGCGCAGCGGTCGGAGGCGGTGGTGGAAGCGGTGGAGATAAATCCGGAGGCGCAAGTGCAGGCAGCACAGAACTTTACCGAAAGCCCCCGGGCAGAACGTCTGCAACTGCATCCCATGCCCTTGCAGGAGTTTGCTAAAGCCTGCACGCAGCAATACGACGTCATTCTATCAAACCCGCCTTTTTTTCTGGCTTCGCTCAGGTCTGATAATGCCGCCAAGAACACGGCCAAACATACGGGCGACCTACTCTTCGAAGACATCCTGACCTTTGCGCAGAAACACCTGACACCGGAAGGCAAGCTATACCTGCTTTTGCCGCCAGCTGAGGGGAATCACTTTGCTGAGCTTGCCAAAGCGCACGCGCTATACCTGGCCGAAACGCTGGAGGTATACACCCGCACTGCAGGCAAGTGCATCCGCCACATCCAGACCTATACCTTCTCGCCGACAAAAGAGGTTAATTCTAAAAAGCTCAATATCCGCGAAGAAGATGGCACAACTTATACCGCTGACTTTACAGCACTGCTGCGGGACTACTACCTGAACTTCTGAAAACTGCCAAAGGCTATCCCTGCTAATGGGTTGCCTTTACCTTTTCTTCCTCCACAAAGTCAACGCCATACCTTTTGAGCTCTTCCAGCACAGGTTCGTACAGATCCGGGTAGATGGGGATAACTACCCCGCGGCGGTCGATTTTGCCCTGTAGCAGGAGCTTTGCCAGTATACCTACCGGCAGACCCACGGTTTTGGCCATGGCTGTTTGCACCTCATCGTCGCCCAACACGACCAGCGAAGAAGTAAGTTCGTGCTGCTCCCCATCCAGTTCGTATTCAAACAGGTGCTGCATCACGATCATGTCTTTGTCACCGGGCTCCAGTTTCCATTTGGCAACCAGTATTTTCTCGAGTACCTGCGCGGGGGTGGCGGCTTGCAGCTCCAATGGTGTTCCTTCAAACAAACCGAGCCACTCCAATTTCTCCATGATCTCGCCTTCGGGGGCTATACCCAGGTAGCGGCACAGGCGCTGCTGCGGTGTTTCTTCGGCAAAGGCAGCCGGCGGAAGAAAGGCTTCCAGATAGCTGCGGTGCGTCATGCTGTCCACTCCTTCCAGGTCGTAGCTGTCGTCGGTGAGGCCCAGTTGCACGAACACGTCCCAAGCGGCGCAGTAACCAATGCGGCGCAGCGTGCCCCGCAGCATCGTCGGGATATCCTTCAGACCGTAATGCTCCCGGTAGCTGAGCGAGTCGCGGTTGGCGTAGCCATCGAAGTGGCCGTAGCCCTCCACGTACAGTTCATCGGTTCGTTTGAAAAGCTGGTGATATGGGATGTACTTGTATTCGCCGTTCTTGATATACTTGGCCGTCCCCTGCCCTGCCAGCACTACGTTGCGCGGATTCCAGCTAAACTTGTAGTTCCAGGGGTTGTTGTCCGACTCCGGTGCCACCAGTCCGCCCGTATACGATTTGAAGGAAGTTATCTTACCGCCCATACCCTGCACCCGCTGAATCACCGCCATGGCCGACATGTGGTCTATACCTGGATCGAGGCCGGATTCCATCAAGATGGTGAGGTTCTTACTATCCGCCTCTTCGTGCAGCTCCCTAAACTCGGGCGAAACGTAGGATGCAGTGATCAGATGCTTTTCCTGCTTCATGCACTCTCGGGCTACTTCAATGTGGAAAATGGCCGGCAAAAGGGAGATCACAAGATCGGCTTTGCTCACCTCAGCAGCCCGTTGCGCCTCGTCGTGCACGTTAAAAACAATAGCTTCGGCAAAGTCCAGCTGCGCGATTTTGTCGCGAAGATGGTCCACGTTGATATCGCCGATGGTGAGGTGCCAGTTTTCGGATGGCGCATTTTGTAAAAGGTACTGGATAAGCGAAGAAGCGGAGCGGCCGGCCCCGAGCAGGAGTATTTTTTTCATAGCGTTCTAATCATTGCGTTTGAATTTAGCAATTACCCCCTGCAAGGCCAACCTTTTGCATTGTTTTATCAGAATAATGGGTTAAATTTATAGCCCTTTTCTAATTTTTATACCTACAAGGTCTTAAATGGCAAGTGAGCTGAATATACAAATCTGCATCGACGTACTGGACTCGGCAGAAGAATTGAACCAACAGGAGCGCGACGCGATGTTGCTTGCTCAGGAAACGGCAAACGATGCCTACGCCCCTTATTCCAACTTTTTGGTGGGCGCCGCCCTGGTGCTGGAAGACGACACCATGTTTAAAGGCAGCAATCAGGAAAACGCGGCCTACCCTTCCGGCCTTTGCGCCGAACGTACTGCCCTGTTTGCCATGAGCGCCTATTACCCAAATAAAAAGATAAAGCTGATCGCCGTGACAGCCCGCCGCAGAAGCGAGCAGCATTTCCTGCCAGCCATGCCATGCGGCGCCTGCCGGCAGGTGATGGCCGAGTACGAGCACAAACAGGAAGAGCCTATACCTGTGCTGCTGCAGGGCCCGGAAGGTAAATTCTACCGTCTCCGCAGCGTAAGCGACCTGCTACCTTTTCAGTTCAACAGAGAACATCTTTAATAAGTGAGTGAGTTTGTGGATGAGTGAATGAGTGATTTGTTAATTTGGGTTGTATAATTTGATGGCTAACAAGCGTAGTTAACTAAAAGCTTTCGGAGCGTACAAAATCGACTCAATTAATAGAATAACAATTTAACCAATCTACAATTTAACAATCACTCATTCACTCAATAGAAAATGCACGAGCATAAGCTGACAGTGCCGCGTACGGCCCGCTACTATACCTTAGGAACGCCCTCAGAGCAGACGCGTGACCTGTGGGTGGTATGCCATGGCTATGGGCAGCTGGCTCGCTATTTTTTGAGGCACTTCGCAGTGCTGGATGATGGCGCCACCGTGGTCGTGGCACCGGAGGGACTGTCCCGCTTTTACCTGGATGGTTTCTCGGGACGGGTAGGCGCTACCTGGATGACGAAAGAAGATCGGCTCTCTGAAATAGAGGACCAGTCGGTATACCTGAACCTGTTGCTGCAGGAATTCTTGCTGCGAGTACCCGTTAACGTGCGGGTGCATGTGCTTGGCTTTTCGCAAGGGGGTGCTACGGTTTGCCGCTGGCTTGCAACCAATAAAGTACCTTGCCAGCACCTGGTGCTCTGGGCGGCTTCTTTCCCCGAGGACATTAGTTTTGAATCAGGCAAAACGGCGTTCGAAGGTATAGCGGTGGATGTGGTGTACGGCACGCAGGACGAGTTTATCACACCCGAAAAGCTGCAGCACCAACAGAACCTCATGCAAAGCCTCGGTATTTCGCCCCGGGTCCATACCTACGAGGGCGGCCATACCATTGCCCCTGAGCTGCTGCCCAGGCTGAAATCATAAGCCAAAAATTCAAAACGCCCACACGTCCGTACAGCGGATCCTACCCGCACTTCTCCTTCACTTCCTAACACCGGCTATTCAGCCCTCCACAGTACCTGTCGAGTACCTACTTCTGGGTATTTTTAATATTGTACAAATCAATATATATAAATTTAAATAATAAGTAATTAAATTTGAGTAGGTAAAATTACAACCAACCCTCTTTGTATTTCCACTACTTCATTTGATCCTTATGAGGAGAATTCTCTACTTATCCTTTATTTCTTGTTTCCTGGCATTTTCTGCTTTCGCTCAGAGCAAAATTAACGTCGCTTCTAACTTTCCCGATGCCAAATTCTTTTTGCTGAACGATGCTGACAATACCACTGTAACTGAGCTCGGCGTCGGAAGTATTGAGCTGAAGCTGAACAAAGACTCCCGTAATCGCATTGCCATTGTAAAAGAAGGCTATGAGCCTGTGATTCGTGAGTTTCCCCGCACCATGAAGTGGGACAAAGAGCAAAAGGTGGAGTTGGCTAACCGCCTGATCGACATCAGTGTGGAGCCTTACGACGCAGAGATTTACATAGACGGTCGTCTGGCTGGCTCGAAGCGCATCAACCTGATCGTAGAGAAAGACAAATTCCTGAACGTGGAGGTGAAGAAGCCGGGCTTTGCACCGCAAACCAAGGTATACTACAACCAGAAGGACCGGGAAGCGCCTCCAGTTAAAGACTTTTTTGAGCTGAAAGACCGCCAGGTGCGTCTGGAAGTGATTCCGGCTGACGCCTCTGTGGCGCTGAACGGGGTGGTAAGCGGCCGCGGCAACACAGACGTGAGCGTACCGTTCGGCACGTGTGTAACGGTGACTGTCACAAAAGAAGGATTTGCCGAAGTGGTGCAGGTATACTGCAACAAACCCGCCACAGACCCGCTTCCCCCGATTCGCAGCCGTGCGTTGCTGGAAGACCGACTGGTGAAGATCACCTCCTCCCCTGCTGATGCCAACCTCGAAGTAGCCGGTAAAGTGGTAGGTGTGGGCAAATACGATTTGAAAGTACCTAAGAACGGCTGCGTGGAGGTGCGTGTGACGAAAGACGGTTTCCTGCGCTACACCAAAAACTACTGCAACCAGGAGAATATGCAGGCTCCCGAGCCTACTGAGTTTGTAGAGCTGGCCGTGGATGAGGCCTATACCTCTTCTATATCGTCGGATATGGCCAATGTGCGCATCACCATTCCTATAAACAAAACCGTTGACCCGGCTGATGCCTGGAGAATTTTGAGCTCGATCATCACCAAGCGCTTTGATGTGCTGGAGACCGTTGACTACAACACGGGCTACCTGACCAGCGCCTGGCAGGTGCAGAACTTCAACGGTGCCAACATGATCCGCACCCGTGTGATCGTGAGCAGCGGCGGTAACTCCAACGACCTCACGTATGTAGTGAAGATCGTAAGCCAGCGTCACGAGCGCGAGAACAACACGGCACGCAACATCAGTGTAAAAGACGACGAAGACTTCAAAGACTGGGGCCGCCTGCTCAAGCGCTACGACGGTCTTATCGAGGAGATCCAGGCGCGCCTGCAGTAAGTTTTATACCTGAGACATAACGAAGCCCTGGCCAACCCGCCGGGGCTTCGTTTATTTACGGGCTATACCTACGCGTCACAAGTCAGTCTTTCTCCCACATACCTTCCATCACCACTTCCAGCAAGTGCTGGTCAGGGTCGCGGAAGTAGAGCGACAGGAAGCCGCGTCCCCAATCGTACTCCTGCTCCACAGGTATACCTGCCTTTTCTATTTTGCTTTTCCAGCTGCTATACTCTTCCCGGCTTACCTCGAAAGCGAGGTGCAGTTGGCCGGTGCCAAAGTGGGGTGGCAGCGTGCCCCCTTTTCTGGAGGCCTCCGGCAGAAAGCAGAGCAACACCGACTCCCCGGCCCTGAAAAAAATGTGCCGGTCCTTCACCTCCCCGATCACAAGCAGTCCCAGCTTTCCATTGTAAAACTGGCGGCTGCGCTCCAGATCGGTTATATACAGGCAGGTTTCCTTTATCTTCTTTATCTCCATCGCTTCGTTTTAAAAACGTTAATCCGGTAAAAAAACGGGTATTTCCAGTTTGTACGCAACCACAGGGCTTTTGCTTTCCGTTATACCATAACGCGCCCACTGTTTTAAATAACGCTATGAAGCTCATGCTGAAAATCCTTGCCTTTTTTATACCTGTGTTGGTGGTCCTCTTTTACTTTCTGGGGCGGCCTGCCGACACCGTGACTAATTCCGAAGCCACCACCGGCAAACTGGTCAAATTAGCTAAACTGCCTTCCCCGATCAACGAAAGCTCCGGCGTAGAGTTTATACCTGAGCGGGATGCCTATGTCACGCACAACGATGCGGGCAACAAACCGCACCTCTACCTCATCGATCAAAAAGGGAAACTGATCGAAACCATTGAATTACAGCTGCCCAACGTGGACTGGGAAGACCTGGCCCGCGACAGCGAGGGCAACATCTACATCGCTGACACGGGCAACAATAACAACAAGCGCAAGGAACTGGCCATCTACAAACTCCAGCTCGACAAACCTGACAAAATCGAGGCCATCCGGTTCACCTACGAAGACCAGAAAGCTTTTCCGCCTTCCAAAAAGGACATGAACTACGATGTGGAAGCCATTTTCTGGCAGGGCGGCAAGCTATACCTGGTGTCGAAGGATAGAGGCCAAAAAGAGACGGCCAAGGTATACGAACTTCCTGACCGTGGCGGCCAGTACAAAGCCAAGCTGCTGGGTAGTTACAAACTGGGTGTGCCGGTGACTGGCGCGGGCAGCAGCGCTGATGGCCGTACGGTGGCGCTCGTAAGTGAGGGCGGCCTGCACATTTTCCGCAACGTAAGCGATCCGGCAGCTTTTTACAAAGGCGACTACCAGAAGGTAAATATCAAAGAGGCCGGGCAAACCGAGGCGGTGGCGTTTGAAAACGAAAACACCCTGGTGATCACCAGCGAAGACGGTGGCTTGTTCAGGTATAGCCTCAACTAATCGCTTGAACCTTTTAAAAGCAAAACGGCCAGCAATGATTGCTGGCCGTTTTATTTCTTGACTGATGTTTACTTTCGGGCTGCTTCCCGGGCCGGTTTCCCGCCGGGGAGGGCCGGCTTAGGATTGCGCCATACCCGGAAGAGTATGATCAAGCCGATGATGATTAGGGGGATACTTAACTGCTGACCGATGTTCAGCGCCATTGTTTCCTCTTTCTCTACCTGTACTTCTTTCAGGAACTCAACCAGGAAACGGAACGTGAAAAGGGCCGTTACGAAAATGCCGAACAGCAAACCCTTTGGCAGCGCCTCTTTGTATTTCTTCCAGAGCCAGTAAAGCAGTACAAACAGCAGGAACACACTAAACGATTCGTAGAGCTGCGTCGGGTGGCGCGGCACGTGGGAGTATTCGCTCTGCCGTACGAAAATGAAGCCCCACGGCAGATCAGTAGGCCTGCCGAAAATCTCAGAATTCATCAGGTTACCCAGTCGGATGAGGGCACCACCCAGCGCCACCACGATCACGATCCGGTCCAGCACCCACATGTAGTCAAAATGATGCTTACGGCTGAACAGCCACAGAGCCAGCAGGATACCAATGGTAGCGCCATGACTGGCCAATCCGCCTTCCCAGATCTTAAGGATCTCGATCGGGTTGCTCAGGTAATACTCGGGCTGGTAAAACAAGGTATGGCCCAGACGTGCACCTACCACCGTACCCACGATCATGTACAGGGTGATGATGTCCACATCGCCTTCTGTGCGGCCCTCTGCCACGTAGATCTTGGTCAGGATGCGTTGCCCGAACACAAAAGCCAGCGCAAACAGCAGCCCGTACCAGCGCACTTCGAAAGAGCCAATAGAAAAGATGGAGGGACTTACATCCCAGGTTATATAGTTCAGAATGCTCATATACAGCGGTATGGTTCTGCCAAAGTTACAATATTTAGCAAAGCGAAAAAACCAGCGCCGGACAGGTATAGGTATATTTATCCACAGGTATAGCCACAAAGGCAAAAGGCACCACCCCGACCTGCTCTGACAGGTATAGGATGATGCCTTTTGTAGCTAGAATTTCTTACTCTATTTCAACTTGCTCAGCTCCTCCCGGAATCCACCGCTCAGGATCGGATAGCGCAACCAGCTGCGCGGGTCCAGGTTGTAGTCGTCGAGGTGGAAGCCCGGGGCATAACGCTCGCGTTTCCACTGGTTGCGCGACCACAAGGTATAGAACTTGTGCACATACTCCTTCAGCGATTCTACAGGCGCTACGTTCTCCTTTTCCAGTTGGTCTATTACCTGCTGCGGCGATAGGCGGTCGTACCAGGCCAGTCGCTCGATCATGTTCAGGATCTCGTACGGCATCAGGTCTTTTTCGTCCGTCTGGTTTTCAGAGGAAGGGCGCAGCTCGGCCGTTGGCTGCAGGTTGTTCACATAGTCCAGTCCCAGGTAGCCTAGTTCCTCCTGCATCCAGATCAGGAACTGGCGGACAAAGGCTTTGTCTATCCCTGAGATGGGCGAAATACTGCCAGCCGTGTCACCATCCATGGTGGCATAGCCAACCGCGGCCTCGCTTCGGTTAGAAGTCGCCAGCAATAAGGCGTTTTTGATGTTAGCCAGCATCCAGATGGCGGGGGCGCGCACACGAGCCTGTATGTTCTGCAAGGCCAGGTCGTCGTGCTCCCATGTCAGCTCCCGCTCCAGTGCGCCTTCTATTTTTGAGGTATAGCCGTTCACTTCCTCGTCGATGGTCCAGTCATGGAACACGGCCCCGATAGACTCCGCCAGTTCTTTGGCAGAGGTATAGGTGGCGTCGGAGGAATTGACGGTCCCCTGATAAGCACAGGTTAATATGCGCCCTACCAGTTGCCTGACCACCTGATCCTGCGGGAGAGCCTCGAAATACTCGGCATCTTTAAGCGAGAACATGCGGGCCTTGGTCACAAAACCGGTCACGCCCAGGCTGTCGACGCCACGGCGCACCATTTCGGCCACGGCCACGGCACAGCACGACGAGTCGGCGCCACCGCTCAGCGACAGCACAAAACCACGGCTGCGGCTCTTGCGCATGTAGTCAAACAGTGCCAGGCATAGCGCGGCAATCAGTTCGGCATTCTCGTCGATGGGCGGCAGGTACTCGATTGTTTCGGCTATCTCCGGGTTAGGTCCGAAAAAGACTTCTGCGCACTCCAGGTCCACATCCTTAAAACTTAGCAGCTCATTACGGCGAATCAGCTTCCCGTTCTGGGCAATCAGCACCTCCCCGTCGAAGATCACGCGGCCTGACTCATTGCCGAGCAGGTTCGCGTACAGGTAGGCGCATTGATATTTTTTGGAGGCCTCTACTACGAGGCGGTGGCGCAGGTCCGTCTTGCTCAGGGCAAAGTGGCTGGCACTTGGGTTCAGGATCAGCTGCACGCCCTTCTGCATGTGGCGTTCAGCCGGACGATTGGTTCGCCAGGCATCCTCGCATATTTCAAAAGCGAATTTCACGGCTTTCTCTTCGTACACAATATCGCCGATCGGGTAGCGCTTCCCCTTCATTTCAAACTCCTCCACCACATTGGCGGGCCATGGCGTGAACCAGCGCGGTTCGTAGTGGATGCCGTCGCGGGCCAGGAATTGCTTGGCGGTAAAGCCGACGATCTCTTTGTTTTTGATCACGCAGGCCGTATTGAAAACCTCTTTCCCGATGATCACATGCACACCCAGGCACACGGTCATGTTATCGCACCACTCTTTTACCTGGAGTAGCTTTTCGAATGCCTCTTCGGCAAACCAGGGGTGTAGGAACATGTCCTCGCAGCCGTATCCTGTAATACAAAGCTCGGGCAGCAACAGGATGTCCACATTGCGGGTACTTGCCTCGATGATAGCAGATCGGATATTGAGCAGGTTGGCTTCCCAGTCGAGCGGGGTCTGATTAAGGGCGGCCCCGGCCAGTATCAGTCTAGTTTCTTCCATAGTGTGTTCTCTAACGCAACAATACGGAAGCAAGTTAAGCTTTGGCAGCCAAATAAAGAACCGTTATACCCTGAACAGTTATAGTCTGAGGACTGTAAAGCCAGTCCAGGTATAGACCGTGCACAGTGCCGAGCCAGCAATCAGAAGTTAAGAATTGAAAATGGGGTGAAGGTAAGCAGTTGCCGTTTGAGCAACAGAATTGATATCAAAGCCAAGTTAGGGAAGGAATAGCTGAAAGGGTCGCATTAGTTGGATGCGCCGATCTGCTTCATTAATAGCAAAGAGCCCTAGCTGATGTTGAGCACGTCCAATGCCTTTTCGGCGGCAGCCTGGTCGGCTTTCTTCTTAGAGAGGCCCACGCCAACGGCTACAGGCTTGTCATTCAGGTAAATCTCGCAGGTAAACTCTGTTGTGTTGCCTTGGTTCTTGCGGTTTACGATCTCGAAGCGGATGTCGGCATTCTGGCTTTGCGCCCACTCAATGAGCTTGCTTTTGAAGTTCGAGGTGGTGTTAACCAGTTTGTGCAGGTCTACGTGCGGTTTGATCAGCTTGCCCAGTATGAACTGGCGTGTTGTGGTATACCCTTTGTCCAGGTATATGGCACCCACCAGCGCCTCCAGGGCATTCCCATGCACTGATTTATGCCGGGCGCTTTGTCCGCCTGAGGTATCGACCTTGACCAGCAGGTTCAGGCCGATCTTAATGGCAATATGGTTGAGTGACTCACGGTTTACGATCCGTGAGCGCATCTCTGTCATAAAGCCCTCGTCCTCGTAGGGAAATTTCTTGAAAAGCAATTCAGCCACCACCGTTCCCAGTACCGCATCGCCCAGAAACTCCAGACGCTCATTGGTGTCGTGCTTGCTGGCCAGGTTCTGCCGCGCAAAGGACGTGTGGGTGAGCGCCAGTTTGTACAGGCGTATGTTATCAGGAGTGCTGCCAATAATTCCGGCAATGGCGCGCACTATCTCTCTATCCTTGGTAAATAGGCTGTGATAGAAGCGCCGTACTGGTTTTATTGGACCAAACACCTAGTCGATAAATTGACGGAATAAAACGGAAGTATTGTGTCCACCGAAGCCAAACGTGTTGCTCAACGCTACTTTCACTTCGCGCTCCTGCGCTTTGTTGAAAGTAAAGTTAAGACCAGCGTCAAAGCTTTCATCATCTGTGAAGTGATTGATGGTTGGCGGCACCAGACTGTTCTTGATCGCCATGATAGCAGCAATGGCCTCTATCGCACCGGCTGCACCCAACAGGTGACCCGTCATGGACTTGGTAGAGCTGATGTTGAGCTTGTAGGCGTGGTCACCAAACACGGTTTGGATGGCTTTCACCTCGCTGATGTCTCCGAGTGGCGTGGAAGTACCGTGCACGTTGATGTAATCAACCTCCTCGGGCTTGATGTTGGCGTCACGCAGTACGTTCTTCATCACATTGAGTGCGCCCAACCCTTCCGGGTGCGGAGCTGTGATGTGATACGCGTCTGCCGACATACCGCCACCGATCACCTCGGCGTAGATCTTGGCACCACGGGCTTTGGCATGCTCGTACTCCTCCAGAATCAGGGCACCTGCACCTTCACCCAACACAAAACCATCGCGGTCTTTGTCGAATGGACGGGAGGCAGATTCCGGAGAGTCATTGCGCTCTGAAAGGGCTTTCAGGGCGTTAAAGCCTCCTATGCCTGCCTCGGTCACAGCCGCCTCTGAACCGCCGGTCACCACCACATCGGCCATACCCAGACGGATATAGTTGAATGAGTCGATGATGGCGTTGGTAGCAGATGCACAGGCAGAAACCGTTACGAAGTTAGGTCCACGGAAGCCGTACTTAATAGAAATGTGGCCGGCACTGATGTCCGCGATCATCTTCGGGATGAAGAACGGGTTGAATCGCGGGGTACCGTCACCATTGGCAAAGTTTACGCACTCCTCCTGGAACGTGCGCAGACCGCCAATACCTGATCCCCAGATCACGCCTACCCGGTCCGGGTCAACATTACTGTCAATCAGTTTCGCGTCCTGAACCGCCTCTTCAGCCACCACCATGGCGAACTGAGAGAACAGGTCCATCTTACGCGCTTCCTTACGGTCGAAGTATTTTTCAGGATCGTATCCCTTTACTTCACAGGCAAACTGGGTCTTAAACTTACTCGCATCAAAGCGTGTAATAGGCGCAGCTCCACTCACACCATTGGCCAGCCCGTTCCAGTATTCTGCAACGTTGTTTCCAAGTGGGGTGAGTGCGCCAAGCCCTGTAACTACAACTCTCTTAAGCTCCATAAGCTGCTAGTAGAGGATAGATAGGTAAAAATTACTTAATACAATAAGGTAATGGGGTTATATTACTTTGCGTGCTCTTCCAGGTAGCTGATCGCCTGACCTACAGTGGCAATGTTTTCAGCCTGGTCATCTGGAATAGATACGTTGAATTCTTTTTCGAATTCCATGATAAGCTCTACTGTATCCAGTGAATCAGCGCCAAGGTCATTTGTGAAGCTAGCCTCTGGAGTAACTTCTGACTCTTCAACACCAAGCTTATCGATGATGATAGCCTTTACTTTTTCTGCGATTTCTGACATTTTTTCTTATAGTTTATTAAAACACTGTGCAAAGAAATGTAATTAGGCAGACAATGTCAAAAAAAATTGCTGTATTCGGTAAGTGATAAAAGTTTTTGCCTTAAAGGTCGTTTTCCGATGCCATGTTTATAAATTTGCAATTACGCCATTTGGTAGCCCATGAAAACACTGCACCTGGACATTGAGTATGATTTCAACTTCGCCCTTTTCGGCGTGGTTGCTTCATGCCGTGACTACAAAATGGCCTGGTCGCTTAACCGTCTTCTGGGTCTTAACCTTACCCGGCAGCGGGACCTGTGCTACGAAATGACAGACCGGCAGAAGATGTACATCTCCCATTTTGAGCACAACGATATTCACAGTACGGTGCGCCTGTTCCGAAACAAAGCATTGGGAACCTTTACCGTCAGAATGCCTTTCATGCTGCCCGATGTGAAGGAGTATGATTACATATTGCAAGTAACGGGGGCGCTGCAGCAGTACCTCCATCCGCAGGAACTGCTGAGCAGACTCCAAAGCCTGCCCCTGATCCAATACACGAAACAATTTGATCCACTTACCCTTAAGTACAAGGAACACTTACTATTCTGAATTATGAAGATAATCTTCAACAAGACTAAAGTATTGGCCACTGTTGGCCCTGCCAGCAATACCTTTGACCGTCTGCTAGCATTGACGCAGGAAGGCGTAGACGCTTTCCGCCTGAACTTTTCGCACGGTGAGCATGAAGAACATTTGCAGGTGATAGAGCATATCCGCGAATTGAACCGCCGCTTCAACACCAACATCTGCATCGTGCAGGACTTGCAGGGTCCTAAGATCCGCATCGGCGAGGTTGAAAACGGTGGCGTAGAAATAAAAGAGGGCCAGCGCGTGATTATGCGCTGCGACGGCTCCGTGAGCAACCACGAGCACCTGGCCACCAACTATACCGAGCTTGCCCGCGACGTAAATCCAGGCGACACCATTCTGCTGGACGACGGTAAACTGGAGCTGAAGGTAATTTCTACCGATAAAGACAAAGTAGTAGAAGCCGAAGTAAAATACGGCGGTGTGGTGAAACCCCGCAAGGGCATCAACCTGCCGGACTCTATTGTCTCGGCTCCGTCCCTTACCGAAAAAGACCTGCGTGACCTGCATTTCGGTCTGGACCACGACGTGGAGTGGGTAGCCCTCTCGTTTGTGCGCCGCGTAGAGGACATTCGTGAGATCAAGCGCATCATAAAAGAGCGCGGCAAAGACACCCGCGTGATCGCCAAGATCGAGAAGCCGGAGGCTATCCGCAACATCGATGCTATCATTGCAGAGTCTGACGCCCTAATGGTGGCGCGCGGTGACCTGGGTGTTGAAACAGGTATGGAACGGGTGCCGATGCTGCAGAAAATGATTGTGGAGAAGTGTAACAAGTCCGCCAAACCGGTGATCATCGCTACCCAGATGATGGAGAGCATGATCGTGAACCCGAAGCCGACGCGTGCCGAAACCAATGATGTAGCCAACGCTGTGATTGACGGTGCCGACACCCTGATGCTGAGTGCTGAGACAGCGGTTGGTGCTTATCCGGTTGAGACGATCCGCTCGATGAACTTAACCATCAGCGAGGTGGAGCGCCAGGCCGATATCTTTAACAAGACCTACATCCTGAACCCACACTCTGACACTTTCTACAACGACAGCCTGGTAGCCAACGCCTGTAACCTTGCCCGCGACACCAACGCCCGTGCCGTGATCGGTATGACCAAGTCAGGGTATACGGCCTTCCAACTGGCGAAGTACCGTACCAGAGCCGACATATTCGTCTTTACAGAAAACGAGCGCCTGCTCACTACCCTTAACCTGGTATGGGGCATCCGCGGCTTCTACTACGACAAGTTCGAGTCGACCGATGCTACGATTGAAGACATCAAGCAGATGCTCCTCAAATCCGGTTACCTGAACAAAGGCGATGTGTTCATCAACACGGCGAGTATGCCGATATACGAGCAGAAGCGCACAAATATGATCAAGCTGAGTATTGCTTAAAGTAAGGAATGTCTGATTTATAAGAATCCTGGGGTTGTGTAACAGCCTCAGGATTCTTTGTTTTTATACGGGGCTATACCTGAGGTTACTCGTGTGATTGTAGGTAAAGGGTTCTTTGCCAAGCCGGCGGGTGTATGCATCATGGTGCAGGTGTCCTTGCTCTTGACAGCTGTGGTAGGGCGTCTAACCCAGGTATAGGTATAGCATTCTAGCATACCGTAAGTTTAGCGTCAGCGCAAATGTGGTGACACATAGGGCCAGTTTGCAACTGGCGTAGCTACTGTCTTCCTATACCTAACTGATTTGTTTTATAGCATCGCCTGTGCGGCGGGCACTTACTTTTTGTCTTGACACAAAAAGTAAGCAAAAAAGTCAAGACCCTCCAAACTCGCTGACCGCTCGAACAGTGGAGTGTCGTAAAGTGCACCTTGCTAAGGCTATTTGCTTTGTAGCCATTGTGCAAGTTAGTCTTGCTATACTTGTCAGTGGTTATTGCTACAAGGCCTATACCTGTGAATTGGCAGTTCTAGGTTCCCCGCCTTGGATAAGGAGGGGTTAGGGGTGGTTGGACCCGGTACTGCACAAAACTGCTGAAGCTATTACAGCTATACTTAACAATTAAGCAGTAGCAGAAAATCCCCTCTTGGGAGGGGAAGGGGTGGGTTAAATAAGTTATCATATTTATCTGCAGAAGCCACAAAGCTTATACCTAAAAACAGGCAGTAAAGTCCCCCTTCGACGGGGGCAGGGGGATGACAATCGTGCACGAACATCCTGTTTTAGAGGTAGGGGCACTTTTTTAAGGAGGGGCTGGGAAGGTAAACGTGCACCAAAGTGCATCGACTATAAAGCTATACCTGTGAACTGACCGTGGCAGAAAAGCTCCTTTGAGGGAAGGCCTCCTAGACAAAGAAAGTGCAAGTAATGTTAAGCATGCACAGACCTTCTCTTCCAGCAAAGGCCTAATCATCCCTATAGATACAGTCTGCTGTCTTCAACAAAAACCCTTTCAGGATGACAAATGCAAAGCCTAGAATACTCTCGCCTCCCAGCGCATATTCCATTAATCACGGAAGAAGCTGACCAGATGCTCCTCTCCCAGCCTTTCAGCGACATACCAGGAGGAGCATCGGAAAAAGAAAAAAGCTGTTGAAAGGCAAACAAGGCGCCTTCAAACAGCTCTAACAGAAAACACAAAAAGCCTTACACAACTGTGTAAGGCTTCGGAATGGTATTCCAGCAAAAAACTAGGCTGCAGCTAGGCCGTTAACGAACTTAGCCAGTTTAGACTTGTTGTTAGCAGCTTTGTTTTTGTGGATGATGTTTTTCTTTGCCAAACGGTCAAGCATAGAAGAAACTGTCTTGTACAGTTCTTGCGCCTCGGTTTGGTCAGTAGTGCCTTTCAGCTTTTTGATGAAAGTACGAGTAGTTTTCGCCTGATATCTGTTACGAAGACGTTTCGCGTCGTTAGATCTGATTCTCTTTAATGCCGACTTGTGATTAGCCATGTTATTTTATACTAATTAAAATTTCGTTGCGTATCCTAAATGAGTTTGCAAAGATATATTCTTTGAAATTAAATTCCAAAACCTCCCTGCTATAAAAAAGCTTGATCAGGTATTTATTGCTGTCCCGGGATTGATCCCGCTCCAATACCTGACTTACACTGGCCCAAAATTACACTTAATTAGCCTGAAAACCATGGCATCCCTGCGTTTCTTTCTGCAGACTGCCTTTATACCACTCTTTTTCGCCTACTACAGCGATAAAGAAGCGCCTAGGCCATGGCTGCGCCTTTAAAATCAAAGTCCTACGAACTGGCTATACCTGCCACCCTGCCCCGGAATTTCACTATGTCACTAAATGAGAAAAGCCTGAGTCCACAGCGTTCGCCGCAGCCCCAGGCTTGATCTTCAACTAAAAATTAGCTTAGTTGTCTTTTCGGTCTACATCCACATCAACGTCTACATCACCGATACGCTTCTGTACCTTGTCTTCTGTACGTTTCCAGCTGTCTTTCACTTCCTGCCACTCACGCTTGGCTTCATCGTCCCAGGTGTCGCTTTTGGCGTCAAGTTCAGCTTCGCGCTTGTTGTATTCTGCTTTCATCTCGCGCCACTCTTCTTCACTAGCAGTTTCAGCGCGGGAAGACTGATCATTCACCCATACCGAGAATTCATCATACTCACGCTCGGTTTCTACGCTCGTTTCGGTCGCTTCTACTTGTGCTTCATCAATCTCACTGTTTGTTTCAGTGCGGGTTTCAGAGTTACAGGCAAAGGTAAAGGCACTCACTGTGAGGGCCATACCTAGCATTTTGATATTTGATTTTATATTCATCTTATAATTATCGTTGGTTATACTGCCTTATACGCATTCTATTAGCACTAAGAATAGCAATATTCAAAGTAAAGCATATAAATGTATAGCGTTTTTCTATATAGGGTTGTCCTAAGGCTTATTGCTCGCTGTTTTCCTGTCCTGTATCGAACTCCGGTTCTCCTTCAGCGGCCCTGAACCGGGCTCCGGTCCGGCCAACTGTTTCCTGCCACTGGGCCTGCACTTTTTCCCACTCCGCTTTGGTCTGTTCGTCCCAGTCGGCGCTGCGCTTCTCTACTTCGGTGGCTTTCCGGTTGTATTCTGCCTCCATCTCATTCCATTCTTCCTCAGTGGCTGTTTCGGCGCGCATGCTGTTCTCTTCTACCCAGGTCGAAAATTCGGCTACCTCGTTATTGGCACTATGCCGTGTTTCGGAGCTACAGGCCGTTATAGAAACTGCTAGCAGGCAGACCAGAATACATGTTTTGATATGTTCAATAAACTTCATTGTCTTCTATTTTGTTGGTTATATATAAGAGCGTACGTCAAAAGCGGGCCACTGATGTAGCACCAAATATAGAAAGGCTGTAATTTTGACTTTTTCGTATTAATTACAAAATACCCCTATACCTGATGCCGATCTTAACGTCTCAGCACAAGCCACCTTTTTACCTCTTCAACGGGCATATCCAAACGATTGTACCTAGTTTATTCAGGCAGGTAGAGGGCGTGAGCTACCACCGCGAACGGCTGACCACCCCCGACGATGATTTTATAGATGCCGACTGGTCGCGTGTTAAATCCCGATCGCTGGCTGTACTTTCGCACGGTCTGGAGGGCGACTCGCACCGGCCCTATATCATGGGGATGGTGAAGGCATTGAACGAAAATGGCACAGACGCGCTGGCCTGGAACTACCGCAGCTGCAGCGGCGAGCCAAACAAACTCCTCCGCTCCTACCACCTGGGCGCTTCCGACGACCTCGACTTTGTGGTGCGTCATGCCCTGGACAGCGGGAACTATGAAACCGTATACCTGATCGGGTTTAGTGCCGGCGGTAACATCAGTTTGAAATACTTGGGGGAGAATCCGGAACAGGTACCAGCTGAAGTGAAACGTGCCTCCGTTTTTTCAGTGCCCATCGATTTGAAGAGTTCGGCGAAGCGCATCTCCAGGGTTTACACCCAGCGTTTCTTAAGAACGCTCGGTCAGAAACTGGAGCAGAAAAAAGAGATGTACCCGGATGCCCTGGACCTGAGCAACTACAGTCTGTTCTGGTCCTTCCCGGAGTTTGACGACAAGTATACAGCCCCTTTGCACGGCTTCGAAAATGCGGAAGATTACTACAAACGCTCCAGCAGCAAGCAATTTCTGAAGCGCATACAGGTGCCAACGCTATTAGTCAACGCCCAAAACGATCCGTTCTTAACCGCATCCTGCTTCCCATTTGAGGAGGCGGACGAGAACCCATACCTATACCTGGAGACACCCGAAGGAGGCGGCCACGTTGGCTTTGCTGAAGACTTCCGAAACAACGTGTACTACTCAGAGGCGAGGGCCGTGCAGTTCTTGTTGGAGGGAGAGTAGTTGATTCAGCTTTTAAGAACCAAACAGATCTTGTTCCAGGAGCAGCAGCGCCTCGTATGGGTCTCCTTTCAGTCCGAGCAATTGGGCAAAGGCAGGTTCGGTTTTATACCCTTGTAGCTTAAGCTGCACCACCTGTTCTTTAAATATCTCCCCATGCTTCAACAAGAGCTTGTGCTCTATAAGCATGTGCCTGTAAGCCGCCTGCCTGTGGGAAGGAACTGCCTGCCCGAAGAGTTCTACAGCAAAGCCCTCTACAGTAAATCCAGCGATCACAGTAGTATGATTACCTACAATTTTCTCTTTAAGGGTAAAGAAGGGATAGGTGGAAAAGTGCTGCGAGACAGACTCTATGAAGGAGTCTTTAACTGTCCAGCAGCAAACAATATCGAGATCGCTCTGTGCTATGTCTATTTCAAGCGGGATGGTGCCAGCGAGTAGCGGGTGATACAGCACCAGTTTTTCCAATATCTTATGCCCGGTTAGCACACGGTATGCCTCCTGCTGGCGCTCATTGCCGTTTTGCAGGTAATCCAGTCTGCTAAAGTCCTTTACCTCTCTCAATTTTTTAGTTACGGCATCGGCACGACCACCACCTTCTTCGTCTCAAAAAACTCCTCTGTGAAGTAGTCCTTCAGGTCGTATACCTTTGTGATCAGGCCTGATTCGGCTATTTCTTCTTCGAGGTCGCCGCCTTTGAGGTAGTAGATGCCTTTGTCAGGTATAGCTTCTCTCTTAAAACTATTCATCACCCAAGGGTAGAAATTAGCCAGACGGGTTACGGCGCGGCTCACCACAAAGTCAAACTTTTCGCGTACCTGCTCAGCGCGGGCATGAGTGGCGGTTACGTTCTGTAAGTGCAGTTCGCGGGCAATTTCCTGCACTACGTGTATCTTCTTCCCGATCGAGTCCACCAGGTGGAACTTCACCTCCGGAAACATAACAGCCAGCGGCAGGCCAGGCAATCCGCCACCCGTACCTACGTCCAGCACATGGGCCTGCGCCGGGAACCGGATCACTTTGGCTATACCTAGCGAGTGCAGGATGTGGTGCTCCCCAATATGCTCCATGTCCTTGCGCGAGATCACATTGATCTTCTCATTCCACTCCCGGTACAGCTCGGCCATGCGCTCATATTTATCGAGCTGGTCCTCGGTGAGCTCCGGAAAATAACCTGACAAAAGTATGCGGATAGAGATGGACATGGTCTAAGTTAGAAAGTATGGAAGTTAGAAATTTAGAAAGTTTAGAAGTTAGAGAGTTGAAGGGTTAGAGAGTTGAAGAAACTAATTACAGCCACTTTAACTTTTCTACCTTTTTACCTTCCTAACTCAAAACAAGGTATAGTATACCTGCCAGCACAGCTACCACCACCACTACGGCAAGGGCCATAAAGAGGTCGAACAGGAGCACCAGCCCGGCGTTACGGTACTGGCCCTCGTACTTGCGGTGCAGCTCCTGTTGGGCTTCTTCAGTCCCTTTGTGGCGCAGGTATAAATGCAGCTTGCCCATTCGTACCAAAATGGCTTCGCTCAGGTTTCGCATCGTCTGTTATGGCAAGGTATAGCGGTTCTACTTTTAGTGCCCTGCTGTAGCTTCAGGCAATGCAAAAGTATGAAATAAGTCCGGAAAACAGCCTAAAAATAGAGCCCCCGCCGCACAAGGCAACAGGGGCTCTAAAAACGTAATCAATATTTTTAGTTGGTTAAATGGTTGAATTGTTAAATGGCTGCTTCGCAGAACGATTCATATCTGTGAACAACTATTTAACCATCAACA
This sequence comes from Pontibacter coccineus, assembly GCF_030546575.1. GTDB lineage: Bacteria > Bacteroidota > Bacteroidia > Cytophagales > Hymenobacteraceae > Pontibacter > Pontibacter coccineus. The sequence continues at coordinate 596,718 of NZ_JAUOTN010000002.1, read as the reverse complement.
ATTTAACAATTAAATCAAGTGCTTCTTGTTCTTCACCATGTCATAGAGCAGCTCACGGGCGCGGTGCAGCTGGGCTTTCACGGTGCCAAGCGGTGCGTTTAGCTCAGTGGCAATCTCTTCGTAGGACAGTTCGTTGAAGTAGCGCAGTGTTACGAGGCGCTGGTACTTCTCTGGCAGCTTGGCTACCACGTACTGCATGATCTCGATTTTCTGGTTCTTTATGGCCTCTTCCTGCGGGTTCAGGTTCTTGTCTTTGAAGTCGATCGTGATCTCGTCGCCGTTGTCTATCTTAATGGCTGAGTCGATGCTCATCGTCTTGATGCGGTTCTTACGGATAAAGTCGATGCAGTTGTTGGTGGCGATACGGAACAGCCAGGTACTGAAAGCGTACTCGGGGTTGAACTTATGCAGGTTGCGGAAAGCCTTGGCAAAAGCCTCTATGGTCAGGTCCTCCGCGTCGTCGGCGTTGCGCACCATTTTGAGTACCACATGGTATACCGGCTTCTTATAAATGCTCATCAACTCAGCATAAGCTTTCTCGTCGTTTTCCTCAACGGCCGCCTGTATCAGCTTGAAATCGTGCTTCGCTTTTGCGGAGAATTGTTTGTTTACTTCCATCTGATTCGTTTGTTCAATACTACGGATACCCCAAGGAGCAGGTAACTAAAAAAATAGGCAATATCGAGCAGCGGCAACAACGGCAAAGAAATACCTTCGTCTAATCTGCGCGCCACACTTAAATAAATCGGAAACACCACCAGGTAGCGAATTCCGACGAGCGCGGCCAATATAGTCAAATGGCTATTTAGAACAAGAAGAATAATTACTAGCGTGTAAAAAAGAATATTGGATGAAATAAAAGTCCCTATCCTCCCTCTGTCTGCCGCATTGTACTGCCTGCCGGCGGCCATGTGCCTTCTTTTTTGTATCAGCCATTCCCGAAACGTCTTTTTGGGAATGCTGACTGTTTGCCCTTCCTTGCTGATAACAATGCTTGCTTTACTATTGTTGACGGCATCTCTGACAAATAGGTCATCGTCGCCGCCAGTAGTCTTGATATGAGATGCAAACCCCTTGTTTCTAAAGAAACATGACTTAGTATACGATAAGTTTCGGCCGACGCCCATGTAAGCGTGTCCTTTGTTTGCATGAGACAGATACTGAATTGCGGTCAGTAAGGTTTCATACCGGATCAGATGATTTAAAAAACCACCCAGTTTTTTATAAGGGGAGTAACCGATAACCAAATCAGCACCAGCATGATAGCCACTTTGCATTTTTTCGATCCAGCGTTCGCTGCATGGGCGGCAGTCAGCGTCTGTGAACAGCATGTGTTCGTAACGGGCTGCACGTATACCTAAGGCCAGTGCATATTTCTTCGGATTGAGGTACTCCGGTGTCTTTTTGATCGTCACCACCCGGAAGTTCGGGAACTGGCGCTCGAGCTCATACACGTAAAACTCGGTGTCATCGTCCGAGCGGTCATTCACCAGTATGATCTCAAACTCGGGGTACTCCTGGTCAAGCAGCATTGGGAGCAACTCAAATAGATTGTCCTGCTCATTGTGAGCCGCCACGATCACCGACACAGGCCGATGGGTGTCCGGCTCCGGATCGGTATACCTGCTCAGCGGCAGGAAGTAAAGCAAAGCATAGTATAGCTGCACCAGCACGCAAATAGCCAGCACCGCCAGGAGTATAAGTGGAATCAAATCTTGCTAACTGTTGATAGTTGGATAGTTATCTTGTCGCTCACCGGAGTTTTCAAAATAGCACGGAGCCGCAGCACATAAACAATTCCTCCGAATTAACTGGCAGAAAAGGCCCATCTGCCTGGCAAAGGAAATTGCTGGCCTCAGCATCATCCCCGATTCTGAATTCCTAATCCGGCACGGCACAAGTAACTACCAAAAATAGGTATAATTAAGCCATTTACGAACATCTTCATGATTTAATAATTGTTTATGTTTTGTGGGTCCGCGCGATGTATCTTTGCGGATTATTTCGATAACCATTTAGCAAAAACCGGTGGCCCTCGGGCTGCTCAAGCAGTTGGCTTGCTTCTTGTAGCATAGTGCGCTGACAATCACAGACCATGCAGTTTTCATTAGTAGCAAAAGATACACAGTCGAAGGCCCGTGCCGGGGTGGTAGAGACGGCGCACGGCGCCATCGAAACCCCGATCTTCATGCCCGTAGGTACGGCAGGAACCGTGAAGGCCGTGCACCAGCGCGAGCTCAAAGACGACATCAAGGCCGAGATCATATTGGGCAACACCTACCACCTATACCTGCGCCCGGGCCTGAATATACTCGAGCAGGCCGGTGGCTTGCACAAATTCAACGGATGGGACCGCCCGATCCTGACTGACAGCGGCGGCTACCAGGTGTTCTCGCTGGCCGGAACGCGCAAGATCAAGGAAGAAGGCGTGAAGTTCAAGTCCCACATCGACGGCTCTGCGCTCGATTTCACGCCGGAGAACGTGATGGACACTCAGCGCACCATCGGGGCCGACATCATCATGGCCTTTGACGAGTGCACCCCCTACCCCTGCGACTATACCTACGCCAAGAACTCGATGGAGCGCACCCACCGCTGGCTGCAGCGCTGCGTCGACCGTTTCGACTCTACAGAACCGAAGTACGGCTACGACCAGACGCTCTTCCCGATCGTGCAGGGCAGTACTTACAAAGACCTGCGCGTGCAGTCGGCCGAGACCATTGCCAGCTTTGGGCGCGAGGGCAACGCCATCGGTGGACTGTCAGTGGGCGAACCGGCCGAGATGATGTATGAGATGACCGAAGTGGTATGCGACATCCTGCCAGCCGACAAGCCGCGCTACCTGATGGGCGTGGGTACGCCGGCCAATATTTTGGAGAACATCGCCCTCGGAGTGGATATGTTTGACTGCGTGCTGCCGACCCGCAACGCCCGCAACGGCATGCTGTTTACGACACAGGGCATCATCAACATCCGCAACCTGAAGTGGGCCACCGACCACAGTCCGATCGATGCGGAACTAGGTGGCTATGTGAGCACGTTCTACAGCAAGGCTTATCTTCGCCACCTGGTACACAGCGGCGAGTACCTGGCCGGGCAGATCGCCAGCGTGCACAACCTGACCTTCTACCTCTGGCTGGTCAAGCAGGCCCGCCAGCACATCATAGCCGGCACTTTCCGCGATTGGAAGGACGTGATGGTGAAGAAACTGATGACACGATTGTAATTTGAGAGTTGAGGAGTTTAAGATTTAGAGAGTTGTAAGTTTTACATTACATAAAACACAACTATCTTTCTTATTCCTAAACCCCCAAACTCCTAAATTCCTAAACTTAAATAGCGCAGCTTGAAGCTAATTGACAAATACATCCTGAAGAAGTTCCTGACCACGTATGTGTTCACGGTGCTGATCATGGTCTCGGTGATTCTGGTGATTGACTTCACGGAGAAGAACGACGACTTCATCAAGCACAGTGTGCCCATTTCTGAGATCATCTTCGATTACTACATCCACCTGATCCCGTTCTATGCGAATATGCTGAGCCCGATCACGGTGTTCATCGCGACGGTGTTTGTAACCTCCAAAATGGCCTCACACACCGAGATTGTGGCCATTTTGAGTGGCGGCGTGAGCTTCAGGCGTTTCCTGGTGCCTTACCTGATCGGGGCTACCATTATCGGAGCCCTGATTTTTGCTTTGATCGGCTGGGTGATTCCGAACTCAAACAAAGAGAGTGTGGCCTTTCAGGTGAAGTATGTAAAAAGCCCGTTTACCTACGACAGTCGCAACATCCACCTCAAAATAGCGCCTGACACTTACGTGTACATGGAGAGCTACAACAACACGGCGCACGTAGGCTACAACTTCGCCATTGAGGAGATAAAGGGCACTAATCTGAGCAAGAGACTATCGGCCAGCAGTGTGCAGTGGAATCCGGAGAGGCAAAAATGGAGTGTAGACCGCTATACCCTGCGCACCTTCGACGGTGAGAATGAGAGCATCTACCACGGCGGAGCACTGGACACAACACTCAACATGCTGCCCAAAGACTTCGAGAGTACTTACAAACTGGAGCAGACCATGACGCTGCCGGAGCTCAACCGCTTTATCGACGAGAAAATAAGCCGTGGTGCCGACGATATCGAAACCTACCTGATCGAGAAATACGAACGCTACAGCTACCCCTTTGCCATCATCATCCTTACCGTGATTGGGGTGATCGTGAGTGCCCGCAAGGCACGAGGCGGCGTAGGTATGCAGATTGCGCTGGGCTTCTTCCTGGCCTTTGTCTTCATTATCTTCGTGATCACGAGTCGCAGCCTGGCGCAGGTCGGTGACCTCGACCCGATGTATGCGGCCTGGGTGCCGAGTATTATTTTCACAGGTATAGGATTCCTGCTTTACCGTTATATTCCCCGCTAATGCCGCGTCTCAAGGATTTTATCGAACTCCATTTCATTATATTGTTATGGGGCTTCACCGCCATATTGGGCAAATTGATCACGATTCCGGCAGTAGAGCTGGTATTCCTTCGCACGCTCATTGCGGCACTGGCGCTGGGTGTTATCATTTACCGGCGTAAGACGAAGTTCTGGCTGGGGCGCACCAATACGTCCATCATCATGGGTGTAGGGTTGATGATCTCGGCGCACTGGATCCTGTTTTTTGCCTCGGCCCGCATCTCGTCGGTTTCGCTGTGCCTGGTAGGTATGGCCACCTGCAGTTTGTGGACGGCCCTGCTGGAACCCGCCTTCACCAGCAAAAAACTAAAATTCCACGAAATCCTGCTGGGTGTCATCATACTGGTAGGCCTCTACATTATTTTCCAGGCTGAGACGGAATTTGACAACATGCTGGGCATCGGTATGGCAGTGGGTGCTGCGCTGCTGGGCGCGATCTTTACCATCATCAACGCCCGTCTGGCCAAGAAGCATCCTTCCACTACCATCACCGCTTACGAAATGGCAGGCGCCTGCATCGGCACGGCGTTGTTCTTCCCAATCTATGCCGAACTGTTTACGGAGACGGGTACGCTGAGCTTTGCCATGAACGGCATGGACTGGGTATACCTGCTGGTGTTGGCACTGGTGTGTACGGTGTACGCCTATACCGCTTCTGTCAGGCTGATGCAGAAAATATCGGCCTATACCATGAACCTGACTGTGAACATGGAGCCGATCTACGGCATCCTGCTGGCCTGGCTCATCTTCAACGAGAATGAGCAGATGACCTCCAACTTCTACATCGGGGCCACCATCATCCTGGTCAGTGTGTTCATCCACCCGGTGCTGGACACTTACAGCGAGCGTCGCAAAAAGTTAAAGCAGCCCCTTCCAGAGCAGGTAGTGGCCGGGAAAGACTAAGTTTTCAGGTTCTGTTTTGAAAAGACCGTACATGGCCGACCCTGAACCGGTCATGGAGGCGTAGTCGGCACCTGCACTGTAGAGCTGCTCTTTTATACCTACCAGCTCCGGATAGCGCGGGAATAGCGCCTCCTCAAAGTCATTGTGAAGTACCTCTTTCCATACCTGCACATCCTGCTTCAGGTACATCTCAATGCCGCAGCTGGGCTTTTTAGGCACGATGTTGCCATAGGCCTCGGCCGTGGTGATATGGATGCCCGGATATACGATCACACAGGTATAGCCGCTTAGGTCCAATTCCACCGGCTTGAACACATCACCCTTTTCCACTGCGATCACCGGTTTGTTCCGGATAAAGAAAGCGCAGTCGCTGCCGAGTTGACGGGCATAAGCCTCGAGCTGGTCTTCGCTCTGGTTGAGCTCGAACAGGCTGTTGAGTTGCTTCAGGGCAAAAGCTGCGTCCGCCGAGCCGCCTCCCAGACCCGCTCCCATCGGGATGGCCTTGTGCAGGTGCATGTGCAGCGGAGGCAACTGAAAGTCCTGCTGCAGCAAGCGATAAGCCTTCAGACACAGGTTCGAATCCGCGTTGCCGGGAACGGGCAGCCCGCTCATGGTAAAGGCTTCCGTATCAGCTGTTACGATCTCCAGGGCATCGCACCAACGCACCGGGTAAAAGCAAGACTCCAAGTTATGAAATCCGTCCGGACGCTTCTCCGTCACCAGCAATCCCAGGTTTATCTTTGCATTCGGAAAATCCAGCATAGGTATGGTGTTTATAATGTGAGGTGGTTTTACACTGTGTCTATACCTGTAACTCCAGGTTCAGGTATACCTCCTCAAAATCTTTCTAACTCACTCATTCACTAAATCACTCAATCACTAAATCCTATCCAGCGCCTGCTTCAGATCAGCCAGTAGTTCTTCGGTTTCCTCTATACCTACCGACAAACGGATCAGCCCCAGTGTGATGCCGAGTTTCTGTTGCTGCGCTGGGCTAAGGCTGCGGTGCGAGGTGCGGAGCGGGTGTGAAATGGAAGTGCTCACGCCCGCCAGCGAAGGGGCAAAGGGGATTTGCTGCAGGGCTTGCATAAAGGTGTTTACCGTTTCCGGCGCATCGTCTTTCAGTTTGAAAGACAGCATACCGCCAAACATGCCTTGCCCCTGCTCTTTGGCCAACTGGTGCTGCGGATGCTGGGCTAAACCCGGATACCATACCTGCTTTACGTGCGGGTGCTGTTCCAACATTTCAGCTATCGCCTGCGCGTTGGTGCAGTGCTGGCGCATCCGCAGCTTCAGGGTTTTAAGTCCGCGGGCCGCCAGCCAACTCTCAAAGGGGCTTAGGTTGAGGCCGTAGGTACGCATGATCTGCTTGCTCCGGCTGCTGTCTTCCGGGGTTCCAGCCACTACTACACCCGCCGTCACATCGCTATGCCCCGACAGGTATTTGGTCACGCTGTGGATGACCAGGTCAGCGCCTAATGCCAGTGGCTTGGTAATGACCGGCGAGGCGAAGGTGTTGTCCACCACAAGCTTTATACCCGTGCGCTTCGTCTCTTCTGCCAGGCGCTTCAGGTCCACCACCTGCAGCAGCGGATTGCTCATGGTCTCGGCCAGCAGCAGTTTGGTGTTAGGCTGCACAAACTCCTCCAGGGTATAGAGATTGTCGCTTGGCACGTAGCTCACCGCTATCCCCATGCGGGTCAGTTCCTGCGAGAGCAAGGCAGCTGAGCCACCGTAGATTTCCTCAGCGCAAAGCACGTGGTCGCCGGACTGGCAATACGTGAGCACCGCCGTCAAAATAGCCGACATCCCCGACGAAGTGGCCACTGCACCGGCACCGCCCTCCAGTTTGTTCACCTCTTCGGCCAACTCATCAGAGTTGGGATTGCCATAGCGGGTGTACATGTACTTTTGGTCCGGTTGCTCAAAGTAGAGCTCCAGGTCGTTCAGGTCTTCAAAGGTGAACACCGAGGTCTGGTATATGGGAGTGGTTTTCGGATGGATCTGTGCCATGGTCAGGTATAAATAAAACCGGCCTTTAAGTTAAGAAGTAAATTTCTATATATTGTGAAGGTATAGCACGAGCCTCTGTCAGAAAGGCCAAATACATGCAGTGCCGTCACCAAACAGTTTACAACAGGTATAAGCTTCTTTTCAACGAGGGGAGCCTATTCCAAACTTCATCTTCATGAAATCACAATTTTCAGGGGAAATCAAACTCCTACTACTGGCCCTCCTTCTTTTAATCGTAAGCCCGGCTTGCAGGCAAGCAGCCCAAAAATCTGCGCAGACGCCTGTTGTTCCGGCAACAGAAGAAAAAGCTGAATTTGTACCGCAGTGGGCGAAAACAGTAGTCTGGTATCAAATTTTCCCGGAGCGCTTCCGGGATGGGGACAAGAGCAACAACCCGACCGTTGCCGATATCCTGGGAGCAGACCCGCAGGAACCGCCAAAAGCGTGGCACGTGCACCCCTGGGGAAGCGATTGGTACCAGTTGCAGGCATATGAGAAGCAGAATGGCGAGCACGAAATGTGGAAGCACCTGCTACGGCGGCGCTACGGCGGTGACCTGCAGGGTATAATCGATAAGCTGGACTACCTCCATGACCTGGGCATCACGGCCATCTACTTAAACCCGGTTTTTCAAGCGCCCTCCCTGCACAAATACGACGGTGAAAGCTACCATCACATTGACCCGAATTTCGGTCCGGACCCTGAAGGGGACAGAAAGCTGATCGCAACCGAAAATCCGCTGGATCCGACTACCTGGGTATGGACGAGCGCTGATGAATTGGCTCTAAAACTGATCAAAGAGGCTCATAAGCGAGACATGCGTATCATATTTGACGGAGTGTTCAACCACCTGGGCTATAACAGCTTTGCTTTTCAGGATGTCTTAAAAAACCAGCGGGCTTCACCCTATAAGGATTGGTTTATCATCAAATCCTGGAACGATCCTCAAAAAGGAACCACCTTCGACTACGAAGGCTGGTTTGGGGTGAAATCACTTCCTGAGCTGCAGGAAGACAGCACCGGTATTGTGGAAGGGCCCCGGGAGTACATCTTTAACGCCACGGAACGCTGGATGAACCCCAAAGGCGAAGGTATAGAAAACGGCATCGACGGCTGGAGGCTCGATGTGGCCTTTTGCGTTGGACATCCTTTCTGGAAGAAATGGCGCAAGCATGTCCGCTCTATCAATCCTGAAGCATATATGACTGCCGAAATCGTTGACACGCCGGATAAGGTGAAACCCTACATGCAGGGAGATGAATTCGATGGGGAGATGAACTACAACTTCGCCTTTGCCTCGGCTGAATTCTTTTTCAATCCCGACACCATGCGCATTTCGTCCACCGAATTTGACAGCAAGTTGAAGGCGCTGCGGGAACTGTACCCACTTGGGGTAGCCTATGTGTCACAGAACCTGTTCGGAAGCCACGATTCTAACAGAATAGGCTCGCACATTGTCAATCGGGGTATCGGGAACTTCAGAGACTGGGGCAAGTATTTCAACACGTCCGTTGCGCTAAACAACCCCAATTACTCTACACGCAAGCCGCAGCTAGAAGACATCCAACTTCAAAAACTTTTTGTGATCATGCAGATGACCTATGTAGGCGCCCCTATGGTCTACTATGGAGATGAGGTGGGTATGTGGGGCGGTAATGATCCGGACTCCAGAAAGCCCATGGTCTGGTCGGATATTCAATACGATGATGAGGTTTTCAATGCAGATGGCTCTACCCATGCCCCTGACAAAGTGGAGATCAACCAGCCTTTATTTGAACATTATAAAAAGCTTATCCATATAAGGAAGGAGCACCCCGCGCTGCAGTCAGGCACCTACAAAACATTGCTTGCCGACGATGAGAGGAGTCTGCTGGTATTTGAGAGGAGTTATAAAGGCGAAAATATCATCGTGGTGATCAACAACAGCCCTCAGGAAGCAGAAGTTACTTTGCCGGAATTAACGGGAAGATGTTTCAAAGACCTACTGAGCGCAAAGGAAATTAAGCAGGGGGACAAAATAGCCGTTGCTGGAAAATGGGGGCTCATACTGGCAAACTGCCCTTAGCAGGCGCAACCTTTACACGTAACACAGAACATGACACATCCTATACCTGACGACAACAGATACTACCGCAGCCTGATCATTCGCCACATTCAGGAGGAAATTCCCGGCGTGAAGACCTTTGCGCTGGAGCCTGAGGACGGCCAGCCACTTCCGTACAAAGCCGGCCAATACCTGACTTTAGTGCACCACAGCGCGCAGGGGGAAGTCCGCCGCTCCTACTCCATCACTTCCTCCCCCGCCTTGCAGGAGCCGCTCACGATTGGTGTGAAGCGCATTGAAAACGGCCTCTTCTCCCGCATGCTGATCGACAATGCCCGCGTCGGCGACAAACTGATGACGACCGGAGCGGCTGGTTTGTTTACTTTGCCCGAAAAAGGTAAGGACTATAAGCAAATCTTCTTTCTGGCAGCCGGCAGTGGCATTACGCCCATTTACTCGCTGCTCAAAACGCTGCTCCACGCCCGTCCGGACTTATCGGCAGTGCTCTTCTACAGCAACAGTTACCCAGAGAGGGCCATGTTCCTGAAACCCCTCCAGCAGCTTTCAACTCAATTCCCTGAGAGGCTGCACACCGAGTTTCTGTACAGCAACTCCCCGGACCTGAGCCGGGCGCGACTTCACAAAGACCTGCTGCAGCGCTTTATCAGTTCCCTTGCTAAAGTGCCGCACGACGAGCTGCTTTTTTACATCTGCGGTCCTGATAACTACATGCGCCTGATGTCGTTTGCGCTGCGGCAGTTCGGTATACCGGAGAGTAACATCCGCAAGGAGATCTTCAACACCGACATCCGCAAGCCGGCCAAAGTCATACCACCCGACACGGCAGCCCACAACGTGACATTGCATATTGGCGGAAGCACGCACCAGATCGTTTCGCGATATCCCAACAACATCCTCCAGAGTGCCAGGCAGGCTGGCATCGCCATGCCCTACAGCTGCGAAACCGGTAAGTGCGGCAGTTGCCTGGCCCGGGTACTAAAGGGCAAGGTATGGATGTCCTATAACGAGGTGCTCACCGAGCGGGATATCGAAAACGGCATGACATTAACTTGCGTTGGGTTTCCGGTGGGTGGAGATGTGGAGATGGAAATTCTGTAGCTACACTTTCCTGCCTCCTGCAATATCTCCTAAAAAGTGTGGTTTGTTTTATAAACTGAATGTAGATTTTGCTATATTTAGTGAGGCTTAGCTTGTTAAGGCTATACATTAAGCTCCAGGGTTGCAACAATTTTGAGGTAATAACAGCCCAGACCCAGGAGGAGCGATAAGCTATTTTTGAGAACAATCCCACTTAACCGCACAACGCAATGAAAACAATATCCACCATCGCTGGATTAGTGCTTATATCCCTATCGGCACAAGCACAAGATGTGGATCATCCGCAGCTACGGTTAAAACCGCTTCATAAGAAATTAGAGTTGCGCTATCTGGAGCAAGACTCCTCCAACAGCAAGTTAAACCCACTTGGAAAACCTGGCAGCAGGTATAGCCTCTTCCCGAAGTCTTCAACAAAAAGCGATGCTCCAGCAGAAGCTAGCGAGCCACGGTCCACCATGCCTGTCCTAAAGCCTGACTCGACCATTCAGTTCTCCATCCTGGCCCTGAAACCTGACACCACAATGGCGTTTCCTATGCCGGTTATAAAACCTTAGCCTATACCTGATATTTATGAAAAAGTCTACTCCCCTGCTGCTCGCACTCACACTGCTTTGGCTGAGCTCCATTCTTCCGCTTCACGCGCAGTCCATCAGCCCGCAGGAAATCGACCAGGTGGTGGAACGGGCCATGACGGCCTTTCAGGTGCCAGGTATAGCCGTTGCAGTGGTGAAAGACGGAAAAGTGGTGCACATGAAAGGCTATGGCGTCAACTCGATCAAAACGGGGGAGAAAACCACGGAGCATACTTTGTTCGGCGTGGCCTCCAACACCAAGGCCTTCACGGCGGCCTCGTTGGGTTTGCTGGTGGAGGAAGGCAAACTCAAGTGGGACGATAAGGTTGTGAAGTACATACCGGAGTTCCGCCTCTACAACGACTACGTAACGCAGGAATTCACGATTCGGGACCTGCTGACCCACCGCAGTGGACTGGGCTTGGGAGCCGGTGACCTCATGATGTTTCCTGACGGCAACGACTTTACTGTAAACGACCTGATTCGTAACATACAATACCTGAAGCCGGTGTCCGCTTTCAGGTCGAAGTACGATTACGATAACCTGCTGTACATTGTGGCCGGTGAGGTAGTGGCCCGCGTGACAGGCACCAGCTGGTCAGATTTTACAGAAAAACGCATTTTGCAACCACTGGGCATGACGCGCAGCGCCGCCAGTTATGAAAGACTCCGGGACTTAACCAACACCATTGAGGCCCATGCCGTGGTCGAGGGCAAATTAAAAGTGATTGACCGCTACAACCTGCCATTCGGTGCCGCCGCCGGAGGGATTTACACCAGCGTGCACGACCTAAGCAAGTGGCTAATCATGCTGATGCACGAGGGCAGGTATGGCGATGATCTGAAGCAGCGCCTGCTCACCCAAAAAGTCATCCGCGAGCAGTGGACGCCCCAAACCATTATACCTTACAACGGCAAAAGCCCCTTCAACACACATTTCCGGTCCTACGGGCTTGGCTGGTTCCTGAGCGATGTGAAAGGCCACAAAGAAGTGAGCCACACAGGCGGGCTTCCAGGCATGGTCAGTCAGGTAACCATGCTGCCAGAGCTCAACCTGGGCATCATCGTGCTTACCAACCAGCAGAACGGTCAGGCTTTCCGCTCCATCACCAACACCATCAAGCAGGCCTACTTGGGTATGGAAGCGCATGACTGGGTCGCGGAGCTAAAACAGGAAGAGGATGAATATGTGGCAGAGGCCACCGCTTATACCGACAAGATCTGGGGCGATGTGAACAAGGTGCTGAAAGAAAAAAAATCGAAAGTAGCTTTTGACAAGTATGAAGGTACTTTCGAAGACAAGTGGTTTGGTCTTGTTGAGATTTACAGGCAAAAGAACAAACTCTACTTCAAGTCGCTGCGATCGCCCAGGCTGCAGGGCGAAATGCTCTATTACAAAGACAACACCTTCGTGGTGAAGTGGAGCGACCGCAGTTTTGAGGCCGATGCCTTTGTAGAGTACGTGCCGAATCAGCAGGGCAATCTCTCAGGTATAAGCATGAAGGCTGTCTCCCCGCTCACCGACTTCAGCTACGACTTCCACGACCTGGATTTCACCAAAGTGCAGACTGTACCTCAAAGCTCTGCTATACCTGCAGGCAGTGGGAAGAAGTAGGAGGCGCAAATCTAGCTATAGTATCAATAGGCGCATGTTCACGCTTTTCTGTAAGTTGGGCAAATCAAAAGTATAGAAAAGATGAGTCCAGAAGTCAAAAGTGATATTGAAAAGTTAATAAGCTACTCTGTTGAATTTGCAGAAACTTTGCTGCTAGACTCTGGTGAATATTACCCATTCAGTTCTAAAATTGTCACATCAGGAGAATTGACTCCAGTGAGCTTTTTTGATGAAGAAGAATACCCTGATAGTCAAAAGATAATAAATGGTCTTACTTCTGTCTTTGAAGAAGCTCTTAGTAAGAAGGAAGTTAGAGCATACTGTATAGCCTATGATGTGCGAGTCAAAAATGAAAAATATAACTCTGCAACGAACGCTATACTTGTATCAATCAAACATGAAGATGTTGAAGGGAAGCTGACTTATTACTACCCTTATGTGTTGGGAAATAATAAGAAGTTGGTATTTCTTGAGCCTTGGGGTGAGCACGAAAACTAAAAATGCCTTTACCCAACACGGCACATAAATCAAGCTTTGGTTACACCTCACTCACTTTATGCACTAAACGTTGTGTATCATTGAAATGAAAAATAGAGGGATATGAATTCATCAATTGCCATCAAGATAATGTTAGGGCTATTTACCGCTGTAACGATCTTTCATTTCTGTATTATTTTAAAGATTATTCCTTATGAAATCACTTGGGGAGGGCGACTAAAGAATGATACTGAAATGTATGTTTTCGAATCATTGTCTATACTAATTAATAGCATCTTAATCGTAACTCTGCTAATTAAAGGAAACTACTTAAAACAGATATTTTCATTAAGAATCGTGAATACAATTCTCTGGGTATTTCTCTTTCTTTTTGGATTAAATACAATTGGAAACCTGTTCGCAAATACAAATTTTGAAAAATTATTTGCAGGACTTACCCTTGCGTCCTCCATCCTGATCTGGATAATACTTAAAGCAAAAAACAGCGAGCACACAACGATATACAAACGGTAATAAGCCCACCGTTTACACTAACCATTAGCAGTTATTGTAAAAACAACATCAAACAGACAAGTAAAGTGAGAAAGCTACTGACAATAATAATTTTTACATTTTACGCCTTATCATCCTACGGCCAGAAAGCTAAACAGAAAGAAAGCAGCAGACCCTTTGTACTTGGAGAAATTCATGAACTTCAGTCAAAAGTATTAGGCGAAAAAAGGACTCTGAATATTTACCTCCCAGACGGTTACACCCCAAACGATAGCGTAAAATATCCGGTTATTTATTTGCTTGACGGGTCGGCTGACGAAGATTTTATTCATATCGTTGGGCTTGTGCAATACTACAGTTTCGAATGGGTAAATCAATTACCTAAATCAATTGTAGTTGGCATTGCTACAGTGGACAGAAGAAGAGACTTTACTTTTCCTACCACTATTGAATCAGACCAGAAACGGTATCCTACAACAGGACATTCAGATAAATTTACCGCCTTTTTAGCAACAGAACTACAACCCTTCATTGACAAAAAGTTTAAGACGACACGCTCTAAAACCATTATAGGACAGTCTTTAGGCGGTTTATTAGCAACAGAAATTTTATTAAAAAGCCCAACTCTTTTCAATAAGTACATCATCGTAAGTCCAAGCTTATGGTGGGACAATGGCTCTTTGTTGAATAAAGGTTCAGAAATACTGAACGCCGCTTTTCAACAACAGACAGATATTTACATAGGTGTTGGCAAAGAAGGACTTACACCAACTGCTATCCCACGAGTTATGGAAGTAGATGCCAACTTGTTGGCAGACAAAATCAACGCCACAAAAAGCAAAACTGTACGTGTAGTATTCGACTACTTGCCACAAGAAGACCATGCTACCATCATGCACCAGGCAGTTTCAAATGCTTTTAAGGCACTCAAGTAAAAAGCTTTAAGAGAATAAGAACGAACCGCTAACAAGGTATAGCCGCCGTGAGCACTAACGTGTTTCTACCAGGCTCAAGTGCCTAAACAAACCGTTGTGTATCCATCGGCCATTTATGCAAAAACCTCTACCTGCTGCTATACCTGCACCGTTACAGCAAATTGGATTAGCTCCGTAGCCAAGATTGAAAAATGAATGAAACTGGATCAAAAATGAAGACATTGAACTGGCGGCATACTGGCTGGATTGCAAAGGATTTCATATTCGCTATGGAACAGCAGATTATCGGGTATTTGACTATTGATAGTTCCTGGAATTTTAAAGCATTGTACACCGACGAGGAAACAAAGCTAAGTTTTGCCCAGAGGAGCTTTTGGGACAGGGATGTTTTAATAACTAAGGACGGGGTGGCAATTGGTGAGATCCATAGCGGATTATTTGGGCAAAAGACACTCGCCCTCTTGTCAGGAGAAAAATTCACCATTTCTACCAGCTTTTGGGAACAAGAAGCTTATTGGAAGACTGAACAGGGCAACACAATCATCAGGTACCGGCAAGCGATCATGAGTGGGATGGGAAAAGGATCGATAAGGATAGAGAAATCACTGCCAATTGAAGCGGAAAGGTTACTAATCAGTAGCGGACTCTTTATTCGGCAAATGACACGCTGGCGAAGAGCACGAAAAATGGCCGTTATCATCCTGGTTATAGCGGCTGGAAGTCAAGTTTAATGAATAAGCCTAGGGTTGGGATTCATGATGCGGCTCCCGAACCAACTCCATGAATTGTGATCACGCCCAATCTAATGCCTCATTAATTCCTCTGAGGCCCAACCGCACCCTGAAGGAATTGCCTCACTTATCACCCAAGTGGAACTCGAACAAATATTGAGAAAGTGGCAGCCCAAATGAAAAATCCCCTTCCGCTCTTATCAAGCAGAAGGGGATTTATTTTATGCTTTAGCTAATGCTGTACTATTCCGTAACGGACTCAGCCAGTACGATGATCTTATTGTTCAGCACTTCTACCACACCACCATCCACGGTAAAGAACTCCTGTCCTTGCCTGGTAGTGATACGGATTCTGCCACTTTCCATGGTGCTGATAAGGGGAGCGTGCAAGTTCAGGACTTCAAACGAACCGTTTGAGCCCGGGAACTGAGCTGACTCTACCTCACCGGCAAAAACCTTCTTATCAGGTGTGATTATCTCTAAATACATTCTTATTAGTTAAGAGTTTAGAGTTAAGAGTTATGAGTTACAGTGGCAAAACCAGCTTTTAACTCTTAACTCTTAACTTTTAACTATAAAACCTATTTTGCTGCTTCGGCCATCAACTTCTCACCTTTCGCTACAGCGTCTTCAATGGTACCAACCAGGTTGAAGGCTGCCTCAGGCAGGTGATCGTACTTACCGTCCATGATCTCGTTGAAGCCACGGATGGTATCTTTGATGTCAACAAGAACACCTCTAAGACCAGTGAACTGCTCTGCTACGTGGAAAGGCTGAGACAGGAAACGCTGCACACGGCGCGCTCTGTGTACCACCTGCTTATCTTCTTCAGAAAGTTCGTCCATACCAAGGATGGCGATAATATCCTGAAGTTCTTTGTAACGCTGCAGAATCTCTTTTACGCGCTGTGCTGTACCATAATGGTCTTCGCCCAGAACGTCGGCAGAAAGGATGCGTGAAGTAGAGTCCAGTGGATCCACCGCAGGGTAGATACCCAACTCGGCAATCTTACGGGAAAGTACTGTTGTAGCGTCCAAGTGAGCGAACGTTGTCGCTGGAGCCGGGTCAGTCAAGTCATCCGCAGGTACGTAAACGGCCTGTACAGATGTAATGGAACCACGCTTCGTTGACGTGATACGCTCTTGCATGGCACCCATCTCAGTTGCCAGCGTTGGCTGGTAACCTACCGCCGATGGCATACGACCCAAAAGGGCCGACACCTCAGAACCCGCCTGTGTAAAGCGGAAGATGTTGTCAATAAAGAACAGGATGTCACGACCAGCACCAGTACCGTCACCGTCACGGAAGTTCTCCGCGATTGTAAGACCAGAGAGGGCCACACGTGCACGCGCCCCAGGAGGCTCGTTCATCTGACCGAACACCAGCGTCGCCTGCGATTTCTCCAGCTCAGCCATGTCTACTTTCGACAGGTCCCATCCGCCAGCTTCCATCGAGTGCTTAAACTCTGCACCGTAACGGATGATGTCAGATTCCAAGAATTCACGAAGCAAGTCATTTCCTTCGCGGGTACGCTCACCTACACCGGCAAACACAGACAGACCAGAATAGGCCTTGGCAATGTTGTTTACCAGCTCCATGATCAATACCGTTTTACCCACACCGGCACCACCAAACAGACCAATTTTACCACCTTTTACATAAGGGGCCAGCAGGTCGATTACTTTGATACCAGTATAAAGGATTTCAGATGAAGTTGCCAGGTCTTCGAAACGCGGTGCAGCGCGGTGAATTGGCAGGCGCGTGTTCGTAACAGGCTGAGGAATACCGTCGATCGCTTCGCCAATTACGTTGAACAGACGACCGTTGATCGCGTTGCCGGTAGGCATCGTGATCGGGCCACCCAGGTCAGTTACCTGTGCACCACGGGTAAGGCCTTCGCTGGAGTCCATCGCAATGGTACGTACACGATCTTCGCCGAGGTGCTGCTGCACTTCCAGCACAATGCGTTGGCCGTTTTCTTTAATTACCTCAAGCGCATCGAGGATGTTTGGTAATTTTGCGTTTTCACCCGCAAAGCTAACGTCCACAACCGGACCGATAACCTGGGTAATTCTGCCAATATTCGCCATTTGACTTTTTATATTGATTAACTGTATAACGGAGTTATTTCAAGGCGCAAAACTAAGGTATATTGAGGACAATTCCACACAACACCCCAAAAAGTTTTAACTTACTCAATATCAAACCATAGCCCTGCTGCGCAAGACCCTACGGTAGCAAAGCCTCTACCTGCACGAAAAGCCCTAATGCTATGACAGCTACAGGACAATTTACTTTAGCATACCCGCTGCACAATAGAAGTCAATAATAGAAAAAAGACTCAAACAACGGATAGCCTACAAACGCTCTAACACCAGCTGCACTTCCTTGGTTTGGCTGAATTTGTCCTTAATAGTCGGCAGTGGCGTTACACTCTGCAACCTTATTTCGTAAGGCAAGGCGCCTACTACCACCTTCGCTGTATCTTCAAACCGGCTGCCACCATCGCAATCGCCCAGGCACATGGTAATGGTTTCCCCTTTTCCATTCCCTGAACCTACTGCCAGGGTCACCTCTACCCTGCCATAGGTGAAACAAACCACATCACTCGGGCACCTGCTGTCGCTCACATCTTCCACTTTCAACTTTACAACGGCAGCCACATCATACCCAGTGTTTTGGTACAGAGCCGACTGCCCTTCCTGAAGCTTGATCTCCTGCCCCAGGTATGCGTTGACAGTGCCCAGGTTTTCTTTTGAGCAGGAAAGAAGCAGGCAAACGAAGGCGAAAATCAATACATTTTTCATGTTAGGGCGCTATGTTTTAATTTATTGACCCTAAATTGCAGCAGCGCGTTGCATCCACTCCAGATCATATTCCTGTTCCGAAATACCGGCTCCACTTATACCTCTGGCAGGATTGCTGAAAGAAGCTATATTTTATAATAACACTATTTAAACTATTCCAATTTTCGTCAGTCTATACCTATCGAGCGGCCTAGAGCATGTTCACCTGATCTAATCACCCAAACCAACCTTTTCATGAAGAAAATTTACCTTCTCGCTATGCTGCTGATAGCGGGCATCAGTGTACAGGCACAGCAGTCTGGCACGCCGACCAAGGGCAACTACCAGCTGGCTTCCCGCTTCTCGCCCAAAAAGCTGGAGAAACTTATTTTCACCACCAACCTCGATCCGCACTGGCTCAAGAACTCCGACCGCTTCTGGTACGAGTACGAAACCAGCAACGGCAAGAACTGGTACATCGTAGACCCGGCCACCAAATCCAAGAAGCAGATCTTCGACAACGCCAAGGTAGCCTCTGCCGTGACCATGGTCGTGCAGGACCCATTTGATGCGCAGAACCTGCCTATCCAGAACCTGAAGTTCACGGAAGACGAAAAGAGCGTGCAGTTTGAGATAAAGAGCTCAATCGACCAGGTGAAGAAAGACCGCCTGGACAAAAAAGCCGCTGACTCGCTTGAGAAAAAGACCTTCTACTTCCGCTACAACTTGTCTACCGGCCAGGTCGTGGAATTAAAGGATTTCGAAAAGCCTAAGTCCAAAGCACGTTGGGCCTCCATCTCCCCAGACCAGCAGGTGGTGATATTCGCCAAGGAGCATAACCTCTATTGGATGGACAAGGCCAACTACGAAAAGGCTTTGAAGAATGAAAAAGACACCACCATCGTAGAGCACCAACTCACCAAAGACGGCGTGGAATTCTATACCTATGGCGACTCTCGTGGTGAAACGAACGTGGAGCGCGAAAAGAACAAGAAGAACCGCAAGCCGGCCTTTGTCCTTTGGTCACCAGACTCGAAGCAATTTGCCATGGTGCGCACGGACGAGCGCAAAGTGAAAGACCTGTGGGTACTGCATCACACGGCCCAGGGCCGCCCTGCACTGGAAACTTATAAGTACCAGATGCCAGGCGAGAAAGAAGCCCCTAAAAGAGAGCTGCTGATCTTCGACTTCGCCAACAAAACGCAACGCAGAATCAATACGGCTGCCTTTAAGGACCAGGAGGTTTCCTTATGGTCGGCGCCTGCCTTGCAAAAGCAGCGTGACGATGAGCACCGTCCGAACCTATGGCACGGCACCAAAGACAAGCTCTACTTCACCCGCACGAGCCGCGACCTGAAAAAGATCGACGTGTGCGAACTGGATATCGCTTCAGGCAAGGTAACCCCTGTTATTGAGGAGCGTTTCAACACCTACATCGACATCAACCGCATCGGCCTGGTGAAAGGTGGCAATGAGATCATCCACTGGTCTGAGCGCGATGGCTGGGGCCACTTCTACCTGTATGACGGCAAGGGCAACCTGAAAAACCGCATCACCAGCGGTTCTTTCCATGCCGAAGACCTGGTAGGTATAGACGAGAAAAACCGCGCGCTTTACTTCACCGCCAACGGCCGCGAAAATGGAGAAGACCCGTACCTGATGCACCTCTACCGCATCAACTTCGACGGCAGCGGCATGACGCTCCTCAACAAAGGCAACTTCGACAACAACATCAGCCTGAACGACAACAACACCTACTTTGTGAATACGGCTTCCCGCGTGAACACCGTACCCGTTTCGGTGCTGTATGACAGCAAAGGCCGTAAAGTGATGGACCTGGAGAAAGCTGACCTGAGCCGCCTGATGACGACAGGGTATAAATTCCCGGAGCCGTTCACCGTGAAGGCAGACGACGGCATCACCGACCTCTATGGCGTGATGTACAAGCCGTTCGATTTCGACTCTACCAAGACTTACCCGATCATCACTTACGTATACCCTGGCCCGCAAACCGAGGCGGTGAACAAGGCCTTCGGTCGCAGCATGGACCGTATCGACCGCCTGGCGCAGCTGGGTTTTGTGGTAGTGACAGTTGGTAACCGCGGTGGCCACCCGGCCCGTTCCAAATGGTACCATACCTATGGCTACGGCAACCTGCGCGATTACGGCCTGGCTGACAAGAAAGCTGCCATTGAGCAACTGGCTGACCGCCACCGCTTCATCGACATCAACCGTGTAGGTATAACCGGTCACTCGGGTGGTGGCTTTATGTCGACGGCAGCCATGCTCGTATACCCTGACTTCTTCAAAGTAGCTGTATCGGGTGCCGGCAACCACGAAAACAACATCTACAATCGCTGGTGGAGCGAAAAGCACCACGGTGTGAAAGAAGTGGTAACCCCTAAGGGAGACACGACCTTTGTGTACGCCATCGAGAAAAACCCGGATCTGGCACGCAACCTGAAAGGGCACCTGATGCTGGCAACCGGTGACGTGGACAACAACGTGCACCCGGCGGGCACCATCCGCATGGCGCAGGCCTTGATAAAAGCCAACAAGCGTTTCGATTTTGTGATGCTGCCTGGCCAGCGCCACGCCTTTGGTGACATGACCGAGTACTTCTTCTGGATGATGGGCGATTACTTCACCAAGCACCTGCTCGGCGACTTTTCCCAGCCAGTTGACATCAAGGAGATAAACCGCGAGGTGGAGAACGTAGGCAACAAGCGACGGGCTGGTGCTGTAACCGCTCCTGATGAGGAGTAAGGTATAAAGCCAGCGTATTAATGCACAACAGCCGCAGCGAGATGACCCTCACTGCGGCTGTTCTTTTACATGGCTATACCTGCGCCAGGCACAAAGCTATACCTGATGCAAACTTTCCTAAAAAGCCATCTCCGCCATGCGCAGCTTGCGGACAAACGGTGCATGGCGGAGATGGCCTGTTATTTTAGAAGTGGTTGTTAAGATTAAAGTATCTGAGCCCAGATGGCCCGGAATAAGCGGAAGGCTAAAAATTTAAACATAATTGTAAGCGTAATCTTATTAAAAATGTTCTTTAAGGAAAACCTGTATTCGAGACTAATGCTATAAATGTTTCAGCATTTCGATCTGTTCGTCGTTGAGCAGGATGTAACGGTTGTTAAAAGGGTTGGCATAGAACTTCTCGGCTATCACATATTCTCCTGTGTCCATTTTGTGAATGTTGTAACTAAACAGGCTGTTGGAGCGCTCAATAATCAGTTCCGTACGGCTTAGATCGAGCTCACGACCGCAGGTCGTGGTAATGATGTCAGAATTGACCGTCATGGTAGTTGAATACATAATTGGAAGATTTAGCAAAGTTCTTTACGCAGTACTTACCAGATGGTGACGTACAACGGCCGTAAAATCAGTTAAACTTATCCACATCATCTCCTCAGGCGCCTGGGCTATACCTTATATCTTAACTAAAAAGGCGATTGAGGTCCCAATGAGCAAGGAAGCGTACGCCCTACACGATCTGCCGCTTTTAAATAATTTGCGGGAGTCTGTCATGCCAGTACAGGTAAGTCCCTATACCTTGATTGCTAAAAATTCTAAGGTCAGGCACTTTTTTAAATTTAGCGCTAAGGTCCATTTGTAGTTTTTACTGAGCCGGAAGAGCAGTCCGATTTTGAAAAAACCAGACAGAATAAGGCCGTGAATTTCACTCCATTAGGCGTATCAACGGCCTCCAGCAACCACCTTTGCAGCACCATTTTGAAGTGCAGCCATACCCCAAAAAAGTACGAGGACACGGCGCTAAAGCAGATTATTGACTGAGATTTTCAAAAAATTTTGAGGCAAATGTTTGCAGTTTAAAATAGCCTGCCTATCTTTGCATCACTGAACGACGAAGGGGCTTCCACCCTGAAATCTAGTAGGTAACTTGTCCGATGGTGTAACTGGCAACACGTCTGATTTTGGTTCAGAAGAGTCCAGGTTCGAAACCTGGTCGGACAACTTAAAAGGCAACCCACAGCAGTGCGGGTTGCCTTTTTTGCTTTATACCCCTCCTGCTAACTAATTAAAAATCAGAAATATCAGGCAGCATATTTGCGGAATTTCGTAGCTTTGCAGGCATAATAACCTAAACCAAACCCTAATAACATTTAGCATTATTATGCCACAGGTAAAAATTTTTGCTGGCTCCGCCTCCAAGTACTTAGCCGAAAAGATTGCGACGGCTTACGGCACGCAGCTCGGTGACCTTGAGCTTCTACGTTTTAGCGACGGGGAGATGGCACCACACTTCAACGAATCTGTTCGCGGTGCAGAGGTATTTCTGGTACAGTCCACGTTCCCGCCAGCCGACAACCTGATGGAGCTTATGCTGATGGTAGACGCCGCCAAGCGCGCCTCAGCCCACAAAGTGATCGTGGTGATGCCATACTACGGTTACGCCCGCCAGGACCGCAAAGACAAGCCACGTGTTTCCATCGGCTCCAAAGTGCTGGCCAACGCCATCCAGTCAGTAGGCGCTGACCGCCTGATGACCTGCGACCTGCACGCCGGCCAGATCCAGGGCTTCTTCGACATTCCGGTAGATCACCTCGATGGTTCGGCCATCTTCGTGCCTTACCTGCGCAGCCTCAACCTGGGCAACGACCTGATCTTCGCCTCTCCTGACGTAGGGGGTGTGGTAAGAACAAGAGCCTTCGCCAAGAACTTCGGTGCTGAAATGGTTGTCTGCGACAAACACCGCAAACGGGCTAACGAGATCGCCTCTATGCAGGTGATCGGCGACGTGGAAGGTATGGACGTGGTGCTCGTGGACGACATGGTGGACACAGCCGGAACGATTACGCAAGCCGCCAAACTCCTGAAAGACAAAGGTGCCAAAACCGTTCGTGCCATTGCAACGCACCCTGTGTTGTCGGGCCCTGCTTACGAGCGCATCGAAAACTCCGTGTTGGAGGAGCTAGTGGTTTCTGACACCATTCCATTGCGTCAGGACTGCTCCAAGATCAAGGTGCTTTCGTTCTCCGAACTGTTCGCCCGCGCCATCAACAACGTGGTAACGCACGAGTCTATCAGCTCGCTGTTTATATAAGGTAAATTGTTAATTGCTGGTTGTTAATTGTTGTTCCCAATGATTAACAATCAGCAATTTCATATATTATTCAAATAGGTTGGAAGGGTACCTGGAAGGCTGATTGCTGAATTAATTGTACTATACAAGAAAAAAACAATTAACAATTTAACAATCAACAATTAAATCCATACCTTTGTGGCCTGAAAATTTTAACAAAATTCATTTTATGAAAACTTTAGAGATTATAGGGTTTAAAAGAGCAAATCTCGGTAAAGCACAGACGAAAGAGCTGCGCAATGAGTCTTATGTACCAGGTGTATTGTATGGCGGCACAGAGCAAGTTCACTTCTACGCCCCAGCTATCCTGTTCAGAGACTTGGTTTATTCTCCAGAAGTATACGAAGTAGATCTGAATATCGAAGGCACGCACCACAGAGCGATCCTTCAGGACGTACAGTTCCACCCAGTGAACGAAATGCTGCTGCACGTTGATTTCCTGCAGCTGGACGAAAGCAAAGAAGTGAAGATCGATGTTCCTGTTAAGTTTGTTGGCAACTCTCCGGGCGTAATGGCCGGTGGTAAGCTTGTGACGAAACTGCGTAAGCTGAAAATCAAAGCGCTTCCTGCTAACCTGCCAGACTATATCGAGGTGAACATCTCTGAACTGGAGCTTGGCAAGTCTATCAAAGTAAGCAAAATTGCGAAGGGTGACTACGAGATCCTGACTAACTCACTTGCTCCGGTAGCAACCGTTACGATTCCACGTGCTCTTAAGAGTGCACAGACAGAAGAAGCTCGCGGCGGCAAGAAATAAGTATTGCTGCTTCAATAGCAACAAGATCCTGTCCTGCTCCGAGCAGGGCAGGATTTTTTGTTTCCAATTGAAAGTTAAATTGTTTAATGGTTAAATTGCTGGAGGTTATCATGCCTGGATCAAGGTAAAGTGCCCTCTCAAAAATTTAACAATTTAACCATCCAACAATTTAGTCATTGAGCAATTCAACAATTAGCGCACTAAAGCAGTGGCTTGGCCTGACCAAAAAGGCAGCCACCGATACGGAAGACACAAGTATGAAATACCTGATCGTGGGCCTTGGCAATATTGGCCCGGAGTACGCGGAGACGCGACATAATATTGGTTTTATGGTGCTGGACTACCTGGCGCAGAAATTTGACGCGAAGTTTGACACCGGTCGCCACTCCTTTGTGACCGAGATCAAAAGCAAAGGTCGCACCTATGTACTCGTAAAGCCCACCACTTACATGAACCTGAGTGGCAAAGCTGTCGGCCACTGGCTGAGCAACCTGAAACTGACCCCAGACCAGATGATGGTGATCACCGACGACATCGCCCTGCCATTTGGCAAAATCCGCATACGTGCCAAAGGCAGTGCCGGCGGGCACAATGGCCTGAAGCACATCGAGCAAACGCTCGGCCACAACAACTACCCGCGACTGCGCTTTGGGGTGGGCGACGCTTTCCACAAAGGCAAGCAGGTAGACTACGTGCTCAGCAATTTCAGCGACGACGAGAAGATCGACCTGCCGGGCATCATTGAGAAAGCCGCGGAATCTGCCATCGCTTTTGGCAGCATCGGGCTGGAGCGCACCATGAACCAGTATAACACGAAGTAAAGAGCGGGCACCTTACCGAAACCACCTATACCTGCCCCATTAAGATAGCATACGCCTTCAGCGACCAAAC
Organism: Pontibacter coccineus; assembly: GCF_030546575.1. Classification (GTDB taxonomy): domain Bacteria; phylum Bacteroidota; class Bacteroidia; order Cytophagales; family Hymenobacteraceae; genus Pontibacter; species Pontibacter coccineus. The sequence continues at coordinate 571,788 of NZ_JAUOTN010000002.1, read as the reverse complement.
CCATGAAACGCCTGTTCCTTTTATACCGCAATGCATTCGGTGGCCTCTCCCGCCCGGCGTGGATGCTTTCGCTGGTGATGTTCATTAACCGGAGCGGTGCTATGGTGATACCTTTCCTGGGCGTATACCTGACAGAGTCGCTTGGGTTTACGATGAAGGAAGCAGGTATGATACTCAGTATCTATGGGCTAGGTGCGGTATGTGGCGGCTTTCTGGGCGGTTGGCTAACCGATAAGATCGGGCACTTTAAAGTGCAGTCCTTTAGCCTAACGGTCGGTGGCAGCCTATACCTGATGTTCCTGTTCCTGGAGAAGTTTGAGCACATGGCGGCAGGTGTCTTTATCCTAAGCCTGGTAAACGACATGCTGCGGCCCGCCAACTCAGCTTCCATAGCGCATTATGCCCAGCCCGAGAACGTGACCAGGGCCTTCTCACTTAACCGGATGGCCCTGAACCTGGGTTTCTCCATTGGGCCTGCCCTGGGCGGTATGATAGCGGCTATCTCGTACAAGTTCCTCTTTATAGGCGATGCGGCAGGCTGTATGATGGCCGGCCTCTTCTTTTACATATACTTCCGGAAAAAGCAGGGCCACAGGCCAAAGCAAAAAGTTAAAACCGAGGCCGTTGCCCACGAGGCAACTTCCGGCACAACAGAGAAAGTCCGCTCTCCTTACAGAGATAGACTATACCTGGTTTTTGTGGTGCTGAACGCGGGCTTTGCCATACTTTTCTTTCAGCTTCTTTCTACCTTACCGCTCTATTACCGCCAGGTATACGCGCTGCCGGAGCAGTGGATCGGCGGGCTGCTCGCCCTTAACGGCTTCATCGTGTTCATGGTGGAGATGATCTTTGTATACCTGATCGGGGATAAAGTCAAGAAACACTGGCTGATACCGATCGGTGTACTGGTACTGGGCTTTTCCTTTGTGACCCTGAACCTGGGGCAGCACCTTTTCCTGCTCTACATCGCCATGACCCTGCTTAGCCTTTCGGAGATTCTGGTGATGCCTTTTATGGCGACCATTTCGGTGGAGCGCTCCAACAACAGCAACCGCGGCTCTTACATGGGCCTGTACACGATCTCGTATGCCGCGGCGCATGTGGTAGCCCCCTACATGGGCACCACCATTGCCGCCCGCTACGGTTTTGATACCCTGTGGTGGATGCTCGGCGCCTTTTCTATTGTGGTAAGTGTTGGGCTGTACTTTGTGGTGCAGTACATCGAGCGGGAGCGCCTGAGCAAACAGCCTGTTTCTTCTCCTGAGGCAGATATGGCCGCAAAATAGTTTTTGCAAAAAAGAATGGATAGCTAAGGCGATCAGATCCCAAAGCCATACTTGTAAAGACTATCAGAAAATGATCTGTCCGGGGAATTCATCTGATCCAGCAGCTTCTGATAGCGGGGGTCCTGCCTGACTGTCTCCGGAGTCCAACGTTCATATTTCAGCGAGATAAGCAAAGGATCGTGGTCTTTAAGACCCTTCTCAAAAAAGTGGAAGGCCTCATCCAGATCATCGTTCAACCACCCTGCTGCTATACCTATTGCAGTGCAGACAACATACTCCCTGCTTGCCCGCTCTTTCAGTTCTTTCAATTCCGCCCTTGCCCTGTCGATGTTTCCCATTTTGCAGAGCGTCATAATTAAGGCACCATGGGCAAAGCTATGCCTGCTGGAGAGTACCATCAGGCGTTCAAACACAGCAAGCGCCTCTTCGTGCTGATGCAAAAACAGGTAGGAGTAGCCCTCATACAGATTGCATATAAAGGAATAGGAATCCAGATCCAGCCCGGTTTTACAGGCGGCAAGTGCTTCCTTAAACTTTCCACCTGCATGCAGGATCTGGGCATATATGCCGAAGCAAAGCGCACTCAGAGGGTCGAGTTTGATCGCCTTTCTGCCGTGTTCCTCTGCCTTTGCAAAATCCCCCTTCATCCAGGCGAGGTAGTTGAGGCCATACCGGAGGTGTGTTTGCGCATGGCTTGGATTCAGCTCGAGCGCTTTTAGGAAATGTTTCTCAGCTTTTGGCAAGTCCCAGATGTAGCAGTAGTATGAGCCCAGCGAGGTATAAGCCTCACACAAAGACGGATTAAGCTGCAGCGCTTTCTCTGCTGCCTGCTTCCCTTTGAACATGACCTGCTTGGGTGGCAGTATACCATAAAGCCCTACCAGCACATTTGCGTCTGCATAGTCTGCATACGCCAAGGCAAAGTCAGGGTCCAGCTCCACGGCTCTCTGAAGGTACTTGATGCCGGTCACGATGTAGGTACCGCGCCTGTTCAGGTAAAATTTCCCTTTCAGGTATAGCTCATAGGCTTCGGTGTTGCGGGTAGGCGTTTTTCTGAGCCCGCCCCGCCCCTTCTCCAACAGCGTCACCTTCATTTTCTCCGTAATAGCCGACGCGATCTTGTCCTGGATCGCAAAGATATCGTCCATGCTGCCGTCATACCGCTCAGACCACAGGTGAAAACCATCTTCCACTTTTGTGAGTTGCACAGTAATTCTCAACTGATTGCCTTGTTTGCGCACACTGCCTTCTAATACCGTGCTTACGCCCAGCTTCTCTCCCACCTCCCGCAGGTCAGCGTTTTCCCTGCTGAATTTAAAAGAAGAAGTACGACCCGCCACTTTCAGGTTTTTGAGGCTGGACAGTGCATTGATGATCTCTTCTGCAACTCCCTCGCTGAAATACTGTTGCTCCGGATCGTTGCTCAGGTTTACGAGCGGTAGCACTGCGATGCTCTTGGCAGGAGCTCTTTTGGATGTGCGCAACGGTGGGGCTTTCTTCTCTTCCGTCTTGCCGTTCAGGGAATTCGGAGACGGCTTTACCAAACCTTCGTGGTCCAGGGCAAATACTTCGACTGGCCGCGCTATGTTCTTCAGTCGGTAAATTCCCACGGAATAAGTTTGTATATCAGGGTGATTCGCAATCTCATCCTTCACCTTATCGGAGATCAGCACACTGCCTGCCACACCCAGTGACTCAACGCGGGATGCAAGATTCACCCCATCCCCGAACAGCTGCTCTTCATCGAAAATCACATCTCCCATGTGCAGTCCCATACGAACGGGAACGCGCGGCTCCTGCAAAAAAGCCAGCTGCATGGCCAGCGCGCACTCCACTGCCTCCACGGCGCTCTGGAAAACACTCAGAGTACCGTCCCCATAGTACTGAACCACTCGACCATGGTATTGCTGATGCTCCCGTCGCAGTACTTCACGGTGACGGTTTTTAATTGTCAAGGCGTGCTTCTCGTTCTGCTGCATCATGGCAGAATATCCCTCTACATCTGTGAAGAGAATAGCAGCAAGCTGACGATGTTGGCTCATGGCGTGATATAGTTAAGCATCACAATAAATATAATCCATATTTATAACACATACTTTATATTTACGACAATCCTATCAAAATGAATAGCATCACGCTGCATAAAGTGACTGAAATTAGTAGCTCTAGCACATCGTTAGCAACTTTTCATAATACTACAAATGAGTTGCAACTTACACGGAAACAGCAACTTATACCTATCGCCTCTTTGCAGGACACGCTCTGAAACATGCTCCTCCTGAGAGTCATAAATTCTAAAAATCTTCATACTGATATATAGCCACACAATTATAATAGCCTAATTATCAGCACGATAAATAAATTTTTATTAGGATTATATTGCCTTAAACTTTAACTTCATCAGTAAAACAGTATTGAGTATACCTGGCCTTACCAAGGGAAATGATGAAGATGGAAAGCAGCAGAAATTCTAAAGATTAAAACGATGATGGAAGATGATATTTTGGATAGAGCAAACGCCTTTGTAGGGCTAAGCCTCCCCTTGAATGGGACGAACGAAGCGGTTGGTTTTGACCTGCAACACACAAAAACGCTTGTTGCCGTGGCCGAGGCGATCAGTAAATTCTGTGATTTCAGCGATGAAGAAACGCGTTTGCTTCTGCTAGCTGCCTGGCTACATGACCTATACTACAGCGATTCGGGCGAGTTTCTTGATGAGCAAAAGATCGCACCTGTTACGGAGTTTCTGGTAAGCTGTAACCTGAGCCAGGCAGAAATCCTGAAAATATCGCAGTGCATTGCCGCTACCCATTACCCGCAACGCCCCCGCGATCTATTAGAGGAGGCACTCTGCGATGCAGTTGCCAGCTTTCTGGCTGCAGAAGATTACGTGGCAAAAGCTGAAAGGAAGGCGGCTGACCCAGCTACCAAAGTAGGCCAGTACGATTGGATAGACACACATTTGGCATTGCTCAAGAAGCACTATTATTATACAAAATACGCCAAAAGGGCCTTCTCTGGGGGCAAGGAGCAAAACATCAAACTACTGAAGAAAAAGCGAAAAGAGCTCAGCAAGGAAAATGAGGAGCTGGAGGCCCTGTGGGAAGAAAACAAATCGCTGAAAAAGGACCTTAGAAAGGAGAAAGAGCAAAAGGCCAGCAAAGGGATTGAAACGATGTTCAGAACTACCATGGCCAGTCACCTTCAGCTGAGCGTGATAGCTGACAATAAAGCGAACATGCTGATCTCTGTTAACGCCATCATCGCCTCCATTATGATTTCGTCCTTCTTCAACAAATTTCAGGACGTGCCGCATCTGCTTCTTCCTTCCATCCTCCTGACAGTGGTTTGTTTGGTTACTATTATCCTGGCCATACGCTCCACACGGCCTAATACCAAAAACACAGCCATGCCTGAGAATAAGATAGACTTCTTATTCTTTGGAAACTTCATCCAACTCGATTCCCATACCTACAGAGAAGGTATCCGGAATATAATGAGGGATCATAACCTGCTTTATAACAGCATGGCGGATAATATTTACTTACAGGGGAAAGTGCTCTCCAGAAAGTACCGCCTGCTAAAGCTGGCGTATACCGTGTTCGCGCTTGGGCTGGGGGCCGTTTTGCTCAGTTACCTCGTTGCATGGCTGTTTTTGGCATAGCCGGCTAAACGCGTGCCGACGCATGAACGTCCGTATACCCTAAAAAGAAAAACCTCACTTACCATCTTCAGGTAAGTGAGGTTTTATACCTTAGCAGAACGGATAGTTAACTCACTGTTCCCCCATTCTTCACTTCTTTGCTTGGCTGCACAAAGGCCAGCGAACCGTCCGCATTCTCAGCCATCAGGATCATGCCCTGGCTGGTAATGCCTTTGATCTCGCGCGGCGCCAGATTCACCAGGATGCTCACCTGCTGCCCGATGATCTCCTCCGGGTTGAAGAACTCGGCAATGCCGCTCACGACCGTGCGCTGATCTATACCTGTGTCGATGGTAAGTTTCAGGAGCTTTTTAGTCTTGGCCACTTTCTCTGCTTCGATGATGCTACCGATGCGAATGTCCAATTTGTTGAAGTCCTCAAAGGAGATGTTCTCCTTGGCAGGCTCTACTACAGCATTCGCCGCTTCGTTGGCCTTCTTCGTGTCCAGCAGCTTCTGCACCTGTGCTTCCACAGCGGCGTCTTCCACCTTTTCAAACATCAGCTCTGGTGTTCCGATCACGTGGCCTGTTGCCAGCAGATCGGCAGATCCGGCGTCACCCCATGTACCCAGCGGCTTGTTGAGCATGCTCGCCAGTTTCTGAGCAGATGTCGGCAGGAACGGCTCCATCAGGATGCTGAGGCTAGCTGAGATCTGAAGCGCAATGTTCATGATGGTCTTCACGCGCTCTTCGTCCGTCTTGATCAGCTTCCAGGGCTCCGTGTCGGCCAGGTATTTGTTACCCAAACGGGCCAGGTTCATTAGTTCGCTCAGCGCATCGCGGAAGCGGTAGCGATCGAGATAAGTCGCAATCACCATCGGCATACCTTCCAGAACACCCAGCACCTCCTTATCATAGTCCTGCAGCTCACCACGGGCCGGCACCTCGCCGTTGTAGTACTTTTGGGTAAGCACCACGGCGCGGTTAATAAAGTTGCCCAGAATGGCTAGTAATTCGTTGTTGTTGCGGGCCTGGTAATCCTTCCACGTGAAATCATTGTCCTTTGTCTCCGGCATGTTAGCGGCCAGCGCATAACGCAGCACGTCGCCTTTGCCCGGAAACTCCTCCAGGTACTCGTGCAGCCACACGGCCCAGTTGCGGGACGTGGAGATCTTGTCGCCTTCCAGGTTCAGGAACTCATTGGCAGGCACGTTGTCCGGAAGCACATAGTCGCCGTGCGCCTTGAGCATGCTCGGGAAAATGATGCAGTGGAACACGATGTTGTCTTTGCCGATGAAGTGCACCAGCTTCGACTCCGGGTCTTTCCAGTATTTCTCCCAGTCCGGGGTCAGTTCTTTCGTAGCCGAGATATAGCCGATCGGCGCATCGAACCACACGTAGAGCACTTTGCCTTCGGCTCCTGCTACCGGAACAGGCACACCCCAATCCAGGTCGCGGGTTACGGCGCGAGGCTGCAGGCCCTGGTCGATCCAGCTTTTGCACTGCCCGTATACGTTCGGCTTCCAATCGCCCTTGTGACCTTCCACGATCCACTCGCGCAGCCAGGCCTCGTACTCGTTGAGCGGCAGGTACCAGTGCTTGGTCTCACGCATAACGGGCACAGCGCCGCTCAGCGTGCTTTTCGGGTTGATCAGGTCCGTGGCGTTCAGCGAAGTACCGCAGCTCTCGCACTGGTCACCGTAGGCGTTCTCGTTGCCGCACTTCGGGCAGGTTCCCACGATGTAGCGGTCCGCCAGGAATTGCTGGGCCTTCTCGTCGTAATACTGCTGCGTGGTCTGCTCCACAAACTTGCCGTCGTTGTACAGCTTCAGGAAAAAGTCGGAGGCTGTTTCGTGGTGCGTTTGGGAAGAGGTGCGGGAATAGATGTCAAAGGATACGTTAAAGTCTTCGAAGGACTTCTTGATCAGCTCGTGGTATTTGTCCACGGCCTGCTGCGGTGTGATGCCTTCTTTCTTGGCACGGATCGTGATCGGCACCCCGTGCTCGTCGGAGCCGCCGATGAATTTCACGTCTCTGCCCTGCGAGCGCAGGTAACGCACATAAATATCGGCAGGCAGGTATACGCCCGCCAGGTGGCCAATGTGCACCGGGCCGTTGGCATAAGGCAAGGCCGCCGTTACGGTATATCGTTTATAGTTTTCAGCCATAGTTCTCGTAAAAACGCAAATATACAAATACCGGCCGGATTGATAGGCGACATGCTACCTAATCCAAAAAAATGACAATTATAAACTGACCAGTGCGTTACTTTTTCGTAAACGGTAAACCAAACTATCAGGAATCCAATCACCCAAAGTATATGAAGAACCAAGATAATTTTCACGAGAAGAAGCGCGACAGCGGACACTTGGGGAAAGACAGCGACAAGAAGGAAATCAGTAGCAAGCCTGCTCCCAAAAGTGCCGACCGCGAATCGGAGAACACCCCTCGAGACCATGAAGTATACGTGAACCTGGAACCGGATGAGTTGCACATCGGCGATGATGAGATCGAGGACGTGAGCGAACTACGCGACAAGGACAGCGGCAAGGATAAAAACAAAAAGAAAAAATAAACAAGAAGCGCTGCCTGTAGGGGCAGCGCTTCTTGTTTATACCTAGTTGTTTCCAACTGGTGGTTTGGTAGGAAGTATACGCAGAACGCGGTGTCGCGTAGAGTCTACCGGGGCGTTGGGCAGTTGCTGAGGTCGCATTTCAGGAGGCAGGTTAACGGGCGCGTTGCGATCGTACACTTCCATACCGCGCTTGCGGTTAATGTCGCTCGCCTGCTCATATATCTGGGTGCGCACCGGATCGCCTTCGCTATACCTGACACGCTGTGCGTGGTTAGGATCTGGTGGCAAAGTGCCTGCACCGCCTTGCGAGAGCGACGTACAGCCCATGGCTCCCAGCAGCATGATTCCCCCTATCCAGTTTATGTACCTTTTCATCTCGTCTCATCTTAAAATAGTAAAATAAAGGCCTTAATTAAAGCACCTTATACTATCTATACGGATGAAAAAGTATAAAAGGGAGCTATTTACTCATTTGTCTCGGCCAGGCTGCTCTGCCCCACCTGTGTGAGCATAAGTCCTTCCGGGGCGGGTGTTACCCAGGCTAATTTTGCCAGGTGATGTTCTGCCTCCTTCTGCACGTCTTTGTACTTTGGATAACGTTCCTGCAGGTATGGGTACAGTTCCTGATACGGTAGCACCTCGCCTGCCTGTATATTTCTCACTTTAAAGGCTGCCATAATAGCCTGCGCCAGATTTTCTATGTTCTCCGCTTCAGAGTGTAATTCAGTCATGTCTGTTTTCTCGTTAGTGTTGGATAGAAAATACGGGCAAGGGAAGTAAGAGTTTGAGAGTTTGGTGATTGTTGAATGGTTGGATTGCTAAATTGTTGAATGGTTAAATGGTTAAAAAGGCTTCGTAGGGACAGGTCGTGCCCCGTCCGAATCGTGCACCGCAATCATGCACCTGTATACCTGACCAAGTCCCGCACAGCACACCTCACCAAATCGTGCACCAAATTCCCCTCTTTGGAGGGTTAATCGTGCACCCAACAATTCAACCATCAACAATTTAACAATTTACTGACCTTTCTTGAAGTTAAGCGCCACTGAGTTCAGGCAATAGCGCAGGCCGGTGGGCTTCGGGCCGTCGTCGAACACGTGCCCCAGGTGCCCGCCACATTTGCCGCATACCACTTCGGTGCGCTCCATGCCCATGCTGCGGTCAGTCAGTTCTTTCACGTTCTTACTTGAGATCGGCTTGAAGTAACTGGGCCAGCCGGTGCCGGAATCGAATTTGGTGTCGGAGGTAAAAAGCTCGTTGCCGCAGGCAGCGCAGGTATAGACGCCCTTTTCATGATGGTCATTGTACTTGCCGCTGAAAGCAGGCTCCGTTCCCTTCTCGCGGAGCACAAAATACTGCTCCGGCGTGAGCACCCTTTTCCACTCGGCCTCGGTTTTATTGATTTCGTAAGTTGGCTTCGATTTTTGGGTGCTGCCGTTTTGGGTGGCGTCATTTTCAGTTGAAGTGAGGGAAATGCCCTCGGAATCGGTAATGGGCTGATCCTGCTGGCCGCAGGCGGGCAGGCTCAGGAGCACCAGCAAAGTATAGGCATAAAACATTTTCATACAGTTGTTTACGAAATTCCAGAGCAAATAACAGGCCCAATTGATTATTTTATACCTCATTGAACAAAGAAAGCCTGTAGAATGTTTGCTCCTTAACCTTGGCCATCGTGCTGAGAGATAAGATTTAATAATAACCTAACCTGTTTATTTCGAGCGGACTACTAAAAATACGAAGGGTTTTACATACCTTTGCACCTCGAAAAATCTATTCAATGCAAAATATTCGAAATATCGCGATTATCGCACACGTAGACCACGGCAAGACGACGCTCGTGGACAAGATCATCCACGCTTCAAAGCTATTCGCTGACCACCAGCACTTTGACGACCTTATTCTGGACAACAATGACCTGGAGCGCGAGCGCGGTATCACGATCGTTTCCAAGAACGTATCAGTTCGTTACAAAGGCTTTAAGATCAACGTAATCGACACACCTGGTCACGCCGACTTCGGTGGCGAGGTAGAGCGCGTTCTGAAAATGGCCGACGGTGTACTTCTGTTGGTAGATGCCTTTGAAGGTGCCATGCCACAGACACGTTTCGTATTGGGCAAAGCCATTCAGCTGGGCCTGAAGCCGATCGTAGTAGTGAACAAAGTAGACAAAGAGAACTGCCGTCCTGATGAAGTGCACGAGCAGGTGTTCGACCTGATGTTCAACCTCGAGGCATCTGAAGACCAGCTGGACTTCACCACGCTGTACGGTTCTTCGAAGCAGGGCTGGATGAGCACCGACTGGACACAGCCAACAACCGACATCACGCCGCTTCTGGATGCTATCATTGATGTGATTCCTGCTGCGCCTTACCGTGAAGGTTCGCCGCAAATGCAGATCACCTCGCTTGACTACTCTTCTTTCGTAGGTCGTATCGCTATCGGTCGTGTGCACCGTGGTACCCTGAAGGAAGGTATGCCGATCAGCTTGATGAAAGCGGATGGCTCTATCAAGAAAGGCCGTATCAAGGAGCTTCAGGTATTTGAAGGCCTGGGCAGAAAATCAGTGCAGGAAGTATCTGCCGGCGAAATCTGCGCTGTGACAGGTATAGAAGGCTTCGACATTGGCGACACCATTGCTGATGCGGAGAACCCGGAGGCACTGCCACGTATCTCGATTGACGAACCAACCATGAACATGCTCTTCACGATCAACAACTCTCCTTTCTTCGGCAAAGAGGGCAAGTTCGTGACATCGCGCCACCTGCGTGACCGCCTGTTCAAAGAAACTGAGAAAAACCTGGCCTTGCGCGTACAGGAAACCGACCGTGAGGACTCTTTCCTGGTATTTGGTCGCGGTATTCTGCACTTGTCAGTTCTGATCGAGACGATGCGTCGCGAAGGTTACGAACTGCAGGTAGGTCAGCCACAGGTAATCTATAAAGAAATTGACGGCGTACGCCACGAGCCAATCGAGCACCTGGTAGTAGACGTTCCGGAAGAAACTGCCGGTAAGGTAATCGAACTGGTGTCGATGCGTAAAGGTGAACTGACCATTATGGAGCCAAAGGGCGACCTGCAGCACCTGGAGTTTACAATTCCAGCGCGTGGTCTGATCGGTCTGCGTAATAACGTACTGACAGCCACTGCAGGTGAGGCCATCATGAACCACCGCTTCCAGGCGTACGAGCCGCACAAAGGCCCTATACCTGGCCGTAACAACGGTTCTATCATTTCGATGGAAACAGGCCCGGGCACAGCTTACTCGATTGACAAGCTGCAGGACAGAGGCACGTTCTTCGTTGATCCGGGTGTAGACGTATACATGGGTCAGGTAATTGGCGAGCACAACCGCCAGAACGACATCACGGTAAACATCCAGAAGGGTAAGAAGCTGACCAACATGCGTGCTTCCGGCTCTGACGACAACACCAAGATCGCTCCGGCCAAGAACTTCTCGCTGGAAGAAGCCATGGAATACATCCAGAAGGATGAGTACCTGGAAGTGACGCCAAAAAGCCTGCGCATGCGTAAGATCTACCTCGACGAGAACGAGCGTAACCGCATGAGCAAAAAAGAAGAAGTAGCGTAGGTATAGCCTCCTCTAAATAAGAAAGCCCCGACCTGTATACCTGGTCGGGGCTTTTTGTTTTGGAGAATTTGTGAACGCACGCCCTTATACCTATCTGAGACTTAGAAAACGCGACCTGAAACAATTCCTCAGCAGTTCGTGTGGAATTTCAGGGCCACCTGCATCTTTAAGCTGTCATATGTTCACACCCTAAAAACACGTTATGTCCCGACAGCCCTTCTTTGAAACCGGTTTGCATCTTGCCTTCCGGCACCTTTCCAAACTGGCAACCAGCCGCATGAAACCCGCCTTGCCAGCCATTGCCGGGATGACGGCAATCTTGCTACTACTTGCCATCACCGGATGCCAGTCACAAGACGAGCGACCTGCGTACGAAGTCGCTGAGTCAATGATGGCACCTCCGCCACCCGAAGCACCTCCCATGGAGCTGCAGCGCAAGCTGATAAAAGAGGGACAGGTAGAATACGAGACTGACCAGATCGATGCAACACGCCAGAAAGTATTCGCCGCGGTGGAAAAATATAAAGGGTATGTTTCTTCTGACCAGGAGTATAAAGCTTCGGGAAGGACCAGCAACACCCTGGTCATCAGAGTGCCTGCCGACAGTTTTGACAACCTGCTGCGGGAAGCTACTACGGGCGTGAAGAGGTTTGATGCCCGGGAAATAAATGTGAAGGACGTCACAGAAGAATTCCTCGACATACAAGCCCGCCTTAAAACCAAGAAAGAACTCGAAGCCAGATTTCTGGAGTTGCTAAAGAAAGCGAATACGGTAACGGAGGTACTGGAGATCGAAAAGCAAATCGCCGCCCTGCGCTCCGATATCGAATCGATTGAAGGAAGGCTGAAATACCTGGAAAACCAGGTGTCTCTCTCCACCCTGACCATGACATTTTATGAGAGCACCCCGGTCCATACCGAGTTTTCGAAGGAGTTCAAGGACGGCTTCCGGAAGGGCTGGGACAACCTGATCTGGTTCTTCGTGTTTCTGACCAACATCTGGCCATTTGTACTCCTTGGACTCCTGTTGTTGATCGGCCTGAATGCCTATCAGAAGCGAAAGGGAAAATAGCGTCGCTTGCTGTGCTTGAAAACTATTCTGTCGAAACACACTCCCAACCTTTGCTCGTCGAGCTAACCTGTTTCCATGTATAACTGACGCGGTATAATTTCAGGTATAGGCAGTTACTGCCCAAACCCAAACCTAGCAGCCAGGAATTGTACCGGACCTAGGTATAAACACGATATATAAGTATTTCAAAGGTAACGGAAAGGCTGCACTGCCACGGACATGCAGGATCTTCAAGAAGCAAACTAAAGCCTCGGCTGTCTCAGGATGCCTGCTTTTCGTCCATCGGTAGCGTATGTTCACTCTAAAAATATAAACACATACCATTTATAGAACTATACACATTTAAAGTATAATTATTAGCTATACCTTTCTCATAGTACCAAACTGATTGTATTATGAGAACACATGCTTTTTTGACCGGACTTCTTGCACTGGTTTTCCTATGTTTTACACCAGCCGCAGCCCAATTCAATGTGGGGAAAAACCTCAAAAATAAGATCAACTCTAAGATTAACCAGAAAGTGGAACAGCAGGTTGACAAGTCCATAGACGAAACGCTGGAAGGTAAAAAGGAAGCTCCGGCAGAAAAAAGCGATGGCAAGCACAGCGCTGCCAAGGCGAGCGGGTCAGGCCCAGAGGAAGTGAAAATGAAGGCCTGGAGCAAGTACGACTTCGTGCCAGGCGACAAGGTGCTGTTTGCTGATAACCTAGCCGGCGAAGAAAATGGCGAGTTCCCCTCACGCTGGGACCTGAACAAGGGCAATGCCGAAGTGGCCGATTTTGGCGGCGAACCTGTCATCAACCTGGTCGCTACGGGCACGACCATCAAACCGCTCATGAAGCGTGAAAACTGGCTCCCCGAAACGTTTACCATCGAGATGGACCTCTACTTTGACAGCGACAACCCCAACGTGGCCTATGACATTTTCCTGGTAGATGACCTGAACAATTACCAGGAGGCCACCCACGGACACTTCTGGGATCCGATCGATGTGCGGGCCAACAGCGTCCGGTTCAAAACTTATGGCTCTGAGTCGGAGGAGCTCCAGGCGAAAGGCGTAAACAACCAGTGGCGCCACCTGTCCATCGCTTTCAACAAGCGCAGCATGAAGGTATACCTGGACGAAGAGCGCCTGATCAACATCCCCAATGTTACGGGTACGCCAACCGGCCTGCGTATAGAGGTAGACAAACGCATTGATGCCAACACGATGGTGAAGAATGTGCTGATTGCGGAAGGCGGCAAAAAGCTCTACGACCAGATGGCAGCCGACGGCAAAATAGTGACCTATGGCATTAAGTTCGATGTCAACAAAGCAGATATACGTCCGGAGTCGGCGGGCACGCTCAGCAGCATCGCCAAACTCATGGAGGAACAGCCTGCCCTTAAGTTCAGCGTGGAAGGCCATACCGACAGCGACGGGGATGACAACGCCAACATGAAACTCAGTCAGCAGCGGGCAGAGTCTGTCAAAGCATACCTGATCGGGCAGGGCATCGCAGCTGAGCGGTTAGAGGCCAAAGGATGGGGCGAATCCAAGCCCATTGACAAGAACGCTACGGCCGAAGCCAAGTCGAACAACAGGCGGGTGGAGTTCGTGAAAAAATAGAACAACAGGTATAAGCGCTTTTACCAGGGGGCAGCCGCAGCATTCGGCTGCCCCCTGGTATTTTTACAATAGTGCGTTTGAGAGCATTTATTTCCTACACCAGGTATAGCGCCACCCTACACGCTTAGCTCATGCTTTATTTTAATTTGCCTCTGCTTTGCGCTGCTCCAGGCGCCCTGCAACCAAAATAACGTCTATACAACAGCTCGTCTGTAAACATTAGCGCTGATTTACGTTAGATAGGCAGATAAAAATATAACACACTCTGCATGAAAAGCTACCACCTGCACGCCCTCTCACTCGCGTGCATCATCCTTTTTTCTTCGGGTTGCGCCCGCAAGAATTTCTTCGCCAAAACCCCTGTCGTTGACCAGGAGCGCTATCAACAGCTTAAAGATGCCTCGCCTGCTGATGTGGACAGTGTAACTGTCATGGCTGGCAAGCATTATGAACGAAACGGATTCCATAATTTCTTCTGGGGCGAACACTACCGCGACGTATGGGCCACGCCAGTCACCGTGGGTGTATTCGACATGAAGCAGGCCAAGGGTGGCTTGTCGGTTGAGAAGCTTGGAGGAGGTATGCAAACCACTAGTCTCACTTTGATCGATGATAATGGCTTTACCTACGCACTCCGCTCCCTGGACAAAGACCCGGCCGGTATATTGCCCAAGTTCTGGCGCAACACCTTTGTGGCGAATGTACTCCGCGACCAGACCTCGGCCATCAATCCGTATGCCGCCTTTGTGCTGCCTACTATGGCTGAAGCGGCAGGTATACCCCACTCAAAACCAGAGTTAGTCTATGTGCTTCCTTCCGACACCACCTTCGGTGAGTACAGCGACAAGTTTCAGGACCGCGTGTTCATGATCGAGGAGAAGTACAACGACGACCGCACCCTCACGCCCATGCTCGGCAACGCCGTGGATATTGCCAGTTCCAAGAAGATGCTCAAGAAACGGTTTGGCGACGATGACCACTTTATCGACCAGCGCGAGTTTGCCCGTGCCCGCCTCTTTGATCTGCTCATCAACGACTGGGACCGTCACGAAGGCCAGTGGGAATGGGCCGTGTACGACGATGGCAACAATAAAACTTACCGCGCTATACCTAAAGACCGTGACAACGCCTTCTATAAGTTTGACGATGGCATTATTCCCTGGCTCTTCAGCCGCAAGTGGGCCATCCGGAAGTTCGAAACCTTCGGCCCCAGGTATAAGGATGTGTATGCCCTGATGATGAACGCCAGCTTTATTGACAACCGCGCCCTGACTGAGCTAACCGCTGAGGATTACCAGCAGCTTGCAACCGAACTGCAGGCATCCCTGACAGACGATGTCATTGAACGGGCCATCCGACAGTTTCCGCCCAAGGTATACGACCGGTTAGGTGAGCAAACCATACGTAACCTGAAAAGCCGTCGCGACTTGCTACCACAGGCTGCTCAGGAGTTTTACCTGCACCTGGCCAAAAACCCACTGGTGATCGGGACTGATCAGGAAGAGCGGTTTGAAGTTGAGCGCCTGAACGACGAGGAAACAGCGGTGAAAGTAATCCGACTGTCTGACGACAAACAGGTATACCACCGGGTGTTCAAACGCAGCGAAACCAAGCAGATCACCCTGCACGGCCTGGCTGAGGACGATGAATTTGAAGTGAAGGGTGATGTAAACAAAGGTATACGCGTCGTGATTGTGGGTGGCCGCGGAGAAGACGAGATCAAGGACAAATCGAACGTGAAAAGCTGGCGACGCAAAACCATTGTGTATGACACAAAGCGGGGCACCGAAATTGAATTTGGGCCCGAAACCGTCGATAAAACCACCAGCGACGTTAGAGTACACGCCTTTGACAGGGAGGGCCACTAACCAGCCCCACCACAAAGCACCAACCGACACCCCGTACCATGCACCCTAAACGCTATCACCTTTCTACCGCCCTTTCCTGTTTGCTGGGTCTGTTTTCGGCAGGCTGCATCGGCAACAAATACACGCACAGCCTACAGCAGGTGCCCCCTCCTGCCGAGTCTGCCGCCGTTCTGCCTGCTTACGCCGACAGCACCATCACGGTGGCTGTCGGGAAGCACTACGGCCGCGGCGGGCTGCACACGTTCTTCTACGGCAAGCACTACCGCCCCGCCTGGACTACGCCAGTCGAATTCAGGGTACTGGACCTCGGCACTGATAAAGGTGGCCTGAAGCCCACACAGCAAGGCGGCAGCAGGCAAACCCGGAACCTGCGCCTGGAAGACGCTGACGGTAAAGAGTACGTGCTGCGCTCGGTCGATAAAGATCCTGCCACCGCACTTCCTGAAAAGTGGCAGAAAAGCTATGCTGCTAACATCATCCGCGATGCGACTTCAGCCACGCACCCTTATGCAGCGCTGGTATTGCCTCCCATGGCCGAAGCCGTCGGGATACACCACACCAAGCCGGAGCTCGTCTATATACCGCACGACCCGCGCCTGGGCGAGTACCTGGAAGATTTCGGCGGCATGGTCGCGCTGATGGAGATCAGGCCAAACGATAACCTGTCCGACGAACCGGGGATGGGGAATTCTGAGAACATCAAAAGCACCCGGGCTATGCTCAAGGATCGCTTCTTTGAGAACAACAGCCGCGTGGATGCCCGATACTACCTGCGGGCACGCCTATTCGACATGCTGATCGGTGACTGGAGCCGGCATGAAGACAACTGGCGCTGGGCGCAGTATAAACACGACGGCGTAAAGGTATACCAGGCCGTGCCCCGCGACCGTGACAATGTATTTTACAAGCTCAATGATGCGATCATTCCCTGGCTCTTTATGCGCACGGGCCTGAAAAAGCACTTTCAGACTTATAGCGATAACCTATCGAACCTCGATGACCTGAACAGAAGCGGCCGCAACCTGGACGAGACCATTCTCGCCAGCCTCTCTTACCAGGACTGGATGGAGGTGGCAGACAGCGTAAGCACCGCCCTTACAGACGAGGTGATTGAGCAGTCGTTCCGGCAAATGCCCGGCAACATTTACCAACTCACGGCTTCTCCCATCATGACCCAGCTGCAGTCCCGCCGCGACAGGCTGGGCAAGTCCATCCGTAAGTATTACAAGGATTTAATGCGGGAGGCGCTTGTGGTAGGGTCTGATAAGCATGAAAGATTTGAAGTGGAAGTGCTGTCCGCCAACGAGGTGCGGGTACAGGTATACAAGATCAACAAAGAGGGTGAAGAAAAAAGACAACTCTTTGACCGGGTGTTCCAGGCCACTGACACAAAGGAGATACACCTGTATGGCCTCAACGGAGATGATGAATTTATAATAAAGGGGGAAAGCCGGCCAAAGATCAAAATCAAGGTATGGGGAGGCGCTGGTGAGGACAGCTATACTGTGAAGGGCCCCAAGTCTATGGCCCGGAGCATCTGGATAGAAGACACGGAATACCGTAACTCCTACGAGCTGAGTCCGGGCACCCGCCAAAAGATAGAACAAAACCCACAGGCCAACCAGTTCGACGCAGAAGGCTGGCTGCTGCGCTACTACCTGGATTAGAAAAAATAACCAGCACAAAAAAGAGGGAGCCGACTATTGAAGCCGGCTCCCTCTTTTTTTATCTGATTGACAGACTACTTCTTCTTGCCTTGGTCATTCGAGTCTTTTGCGTTCCACGAGCCCTGTCCCTGCTGTTGGCTGGCAGAGGCTTTTGTGCCGTCCTTACCTAGATCCGTAGCGCCTTTGTGGTTCGCCTCGTTCGAATGATTTTTAGGCATCGGCTGTGAGCTTGCGCCTTTTTCTGGTTTTTGTCTGTTCTTATTCTCCTCTGAATTATTCTTGTTCGTAGCCATATCTCTTCTGTTTTCTTCAACTCAAGTCCGCAACTCTTACGGACATTTCCCTTGTAGGTACGGTCGGCCGCAAGGGTGGGTTGTCGGGGGAAAAGGCTAGGGCTGTTTGTTCAGCACGGTGGCGGATGCCTGCGCAGCTGGCAGAATCATCACTTCCGCGATGTTGACGTGGGCAGGACGTGTAACCATAAAGGAGATCAGATCGGCAATGTCCTCTGCGCGTAACGGTTCGTAGCCCTGGTATACGCCAGCGGCTCGTTCCTTGTCGCCCTTAAAGCGAACCTCCGAGAACTCTGTCTCCACCAGGCCAGGGTTCACTTCCGATACTTTTATACCTTCCTGCACCAGGTCAATGCGCATACCTTTGGAGAGGGCATCTACCGCAAACTTCGAGGCGCAGTACACGTTGCCATTGGCGTAAACCTCTTTCCCAGCAATGGAGCCGATGTTGATGATGTGACCCTGCTTGCGGGCAAGCATCAGCGTAAGCACCGCATGTGTCACGTAGAGCAGTCCCTTTACATTGATATCAAGCATGGCATCCCAGTCGCTGAGGCTACCGCTTTGCACCGGCGCCAGGCCATGGGCATTGCCGGCATTGTTCACCAGCACGTCTATGCCTTTCCAGTCATCCGGCAAGCTGCTAATGGCCTGCTGCACGGCCTCGCGGTCGCGCACATCAAATTGAAGGGTGTGTACAGGTACCTCCGTGATCTGCTGTTGCAGCTCCTGCAGACGCTCAGCTCTGCGACCAGCGGCTATGATATGATAGCCCGCTTTGGCCAAGGCAAACGCCGTGGCGCGGCCTATACCTGACGTAGCTCCTGTTACAAGTGCGATGCGTGCCATTTTATTCGAAGTGGAAGATTAACGATAGGTTACGAGTGGTCATTTTATCGATCAAATGATTGTACTCTCCTCCTGCATCGCTTTTCTGATTCATAAGCCCGTGGGAGAAGCGCAACTCCGGTGCAAACTTAAAGTACGGGTAGAAAATATCCAGCCCCACGCCGTACTCTATTGACAGGTCATTGCGATTTATATGCAACAGGTCGCGGTTCTGTGTATGCTTGGTATTGCCCAGCACCCGGCTTGCCTTCACACCGCCCACCATGTACATTCTGAAGTTGCCGCGGCGCTTCGCTCTATACTTGAGTAGCACGGGCAATTCAATCACTGGTGAGGCAAAGGTCGTGTTATCGAAGCTACCGCCTTCCTCGTCAGGCACACCCCCTCTTTCAAAATCGATGCTACGTCCATAAAAGCCTACACCGGGAACAAAACGAGCATCCAAATAATCGAATAATCGCACGTTCAATACCAGTCCGGGATAGAAGCCCAGGCTGTTCATGGTGTTTACCTGCGTGCCAGTGGCTGCCTGATCCGCATAAGCCTGTGAGTGCTCAATGTAATACTTCGAGTAAGACATGCCCAGGTAAAAGCCGTAGTGAATGCGCTTTTCATCATAGCCGGGCTTATTCTCGCCTCTCACTTTCTGTGTCTGGGCCTGCACTTGGGTAGCACTAGCCAGTAAAATCAGGAAAAGTACCGCAAAGCTTATTTTTTGCCGGTGTAGATGGAGCTGATGCCAAATGTGAGTGAATGCCATTTTGTTTGTTTAAAGCCAACTTCTTCAAAGATGTTCAGGAATTCCTTGCCGTCCGGGAAGGCCTGCACCGACTCGGGCAGGTAGGTATAGGCGGCACGGTCCTTAGAAACGAATTTACCTACCATCGGTAGTATATTCTTAAAATAAAATTGATACATCTGCTTCATTGGGAAGCTTTGCGGCTTGGAGAACTCCAGCACCACAACCGTACCGCCCGGCTTGAGCACTCGTCGCATCTCAGACAAGCCCTGCTTCAGGTTTTCGAAGTTACGCACCCCAAAGGCCACTGTGATCGCATCAAAGCTATTGTCCTCAAAAGGCAGGTTCTCGGAATCACCGTACTTCAGCTCAATCTTATGGGTCAGCCCTTTGCGCTTCAGCTTTTCACGCCCCACGGCCAGCATACCTTCCGAAATGTCAACGCCTGTGATTTTGTCAGGGTTGAGGCTGAGCGCCTCGATCGCAAAGTCAGCTGTGCCGGTGGCAATATCCAGCATTTGCTTCGGTTTTTCGGCCTTGAGCAGGCTCACTGCCTTCTTGCGCCAAATGATGTCGATGCCGGCACTCAGGAAGTGGTTCAGAAAATCGTATTTGCCCGCAATGTTGTCGAACATCTGCGCAACCTGCGATTTCTTGTCGTTATTCTGGTCTTTGTAGGGTACTACCGCCATGGGTTATGCTTATGTAATAAAAGAACAAAAATACTCTAACTGTAGCTATTATGCACAGTATGTGTTCCAATATTATAAAAAAACAGGCTGAGCGAATGCCCAGCCTGTTTTTATTGATTCAATGTGATCAGGCAACTTAGTTTACAGGCACTTCCTGCTGCGTGTCCTGACGCTGAATGATTTTGAACTCTGTTCTTCTGTTCAGCTGCATATTAGCGGCAGAATTATTAGCAGCAACCGGACGACGTTCGCCATAGCTTACCGTCACGAGTCTGCGTGCAGAGATGCCCTGCTGCACCAGGTAATCGTAGGCAGCGTTAGCACGGTTCTCACCAAGTGTCATGTTGTATTGCTCGGTGGCGCGTGCGTCCGTATGACCTTCGATGCTTACGTTCACGTTAGGGTTGTCTTTCATGAAGGCTGCAACAGCATCCAGCTCACGAATTGACTCAGCACGCAGTTCGTACTTGTCGGTATCGTAGTAGATGTTTTTGAACTCCATAGAAGCGATGGCGTCTTTACCGGCCAGAGCAGGAGCACCTGGGCTTACACGTGTAGAGTCACCGAAGTCGATGTAGAAGTTCTGCTCGATGCTAGCCGTGTCGTTCAGCACCATTGGCATCTCGAAAGATTCCGTTGTCAGCACCTGACCATCTTTCGTGATCTCCACCTGGTAGGTACGGCCAGAGAGGATACGCAGGTCGTATGAACCGTCTTCCTGCTTTGTCACATCACGGTAAGAGATCGGACGCTTGTCAGCCTGCTGTCCGTTGAACACAAGCTCCAGGCCAGGTATAGCCAGGCTGTCGTTCGTCGCAAACACACGGCCAGTCACGCGGGCGGCACGGATGTAGTTGATGGTGTAGATGTCTTTCTCGCCGTAACCACCGATGCGGTAAGAAGACAGGTAAGCATAGCTTCCGTCCGGGCTCAGGCGATAGTAGGTGTCGTCGTCTGGCGTGTTAACCGGATAGCCCAGGTTCTCAGGACGGGCGAATCGCTTGGCCACTGAGTCGTATTTGGCTACGAAGATGTCATAGCCACCCATGGTGTTGTGTCCGCGTGAGGCAAAGAAGATCGAACCGTCAGAAGCCATGTATGGGCTATCGTCGTCGAACTTGGTGTTGATGGCGGCACCTACGTTGCGTGGTTTGCCCCACTCACCGTTGCGCTGACGCTGCGATACGTAAATATCCAGGTCACCGTCTTCAGAGTAGTGGCTGGTTGAGAAATAAAGGCGCTGGTTGTCCGGCGTGATAAAGGCATCAGACTCGAAATCAGCGGTGTTGATGTTGGTACCGATGCTCTTGGCATCACCCCACGAACCGTCAGCCTGACGCTCGGCGTACATGATGTCACCGTTGTTTACAGAGCGGTACAGCAGCATTTTGGTATCGTTGTCAAACAGTTGGATAGACGCGTCGTGGCCTGAGCTTTTCAGGTTACCGGCAATAGAGCGCGGCTGCTCCCACTCGTCGCCTTGGATACGGCGTGTTTCGTAGATATCCTCGTAATATTCACCGTCAGCGGCTTTGGCACTGTTCTGGTTGTTACCGGCGCTACGCGAAGTGAACAGCAGGTAGTTGTCGTCTGAAGAAATCACCGGGCTGTGCTCGGAGTACTCTGTGTTCACCACATCACCCAGGTTTTTCACGAAAATGTCCTTCGGGTTGGCCACTTCCTTCTGCGCGTTGCGGCTGTGCTGGATCAGCATGGCTACCTCTTCGCGTCTCCAGTCGTCACGCTTGCGAACATTCGGAATGTAAGCCTGGTAGTGCTTAATGGCATCGTCGAAACGGTAGTTGATGTGATTGATGCGGCCCAGCCAGTACTCAATATCACGATCTACATTAGGCTTAACAGACTGTGCCTTGTTGATGTACTCTGCAGCTTTCTCCTTATCGAAAGTCATGTAGCTGATACCCGCAAAGTAAAGGGCTTCAGCATTGTTTGGGTCGTTGGCCAGCACTTGCTCATAATAAGGCAAGGCAGCGCGGTAGTTTTCACGGTCAAAAAATTTGTTTCCAGTCCGTACCAGCTTTCTGTTACTCTGTGCATCTACCGTGTAGGCACTTATACAGGTAACCGCCAGTGCTAAGGAAAGCCGTGAAAATAATTTGGCTAAATTATTCATGCTGTAAAGGGTTTTTTTATACTTATTGTTTGTATGGAAATATGTGTTAATCTCTTGAAGAACGCGACAAAGGCCTACCTACCTATTTGATCCGGTATTCCGGCGGCTTTCCTACTGTGTTATTTCATTCCTTCCCCACATCCAACAACATCCCCCTTACGCTACCAGCGCCATAATAGATTCACGAATATCTATTTTTATATACTAACGCAGTAACCCAAATCAAGATCAGAGAGCAAATATATTAAAATATACATATAAACTATATAGGTTTCAGGATTATTTAGCAAAACGTATTCCGGCTTTTACCAATCTGACCCCGGCAACCCTGCCTCACCCGGCCTCTTGCCTAATCAGAACATATTAACTAAAATAATAGTAATTTTGAAGAATCTGCCACGTGCCTTCCATCTCAGGCAAGGTGCGCGTCGTAAATTTTAATTGCCACAGCAGCAGGTCAACTACTGGCCCGGTGGCTTAAGCTAGCAACAGCATGGTTATCAAAGAAGCAAAATTCTTAATAAGTAATACACGGGTCGACTTATGCCCCGAACCCAACAAACCGGAGTACGCCTTTATCGGCCGCTCCAATGTAGGCAAGTCCTCGCTCATCAACATGATCACGGAGCAGAAAGGACTGGCAAAAACCTCCCAGTCTCCGGGCAAAACCCAGCTCATCAACCATTTCCTGATCAACGACAAGTGGTACCTCGTCGACTTACCGGGATACGGATACGCCAAGGTGAGCCGGGAATCGCGGGAGCAGTGGCGCAAGATGATCAACTACTACCTGCAGAAGCGTGAAAACCTGTCCTGCGTGTTTGTCCTCATCGATTCCAGGCACGAGCCGATGAAGGTCGACCTCGACTTTATACACTATCTGGGCAACCTGGGCGTTCCTTTTGTGATCGTGTTCACCAAAACCGACAAGCAGTCGGCTACCAAGACCGACTCAACCATAGCCACCTATGCCCGTAAGATGCAGGAAACCTGGGACGAACTTCCCCGCATGTTCAAAACCTCAGCTGTAGACAAAGCCGGGCGCGACGAGATCCTCAACTTTATAGACGAGGTAAACGCGCAGGTGCAGTCCTAAACGGCACAGGGTTTGCGGTTTAGGGAGAAGGTATACCCGGTGTGCACCAACTTAAACTTAAATTGTTTACCCTTATGAAAAGTAAAATCTCAATTTTGTTTCTTTTATTTGCCTTTGTGAGCTTTGCCGCCTCTGCACAGTCAGCTGATACGGCTAAGGAGAAAGAGGTATGGATACCGTCGAAGTCTATTGCGGTAGCGGAGTACTACAAAGGCGGCCAGGAGGCCATGTACCAGTTTATCGACAAGCAGATAAAGTATCCGGCGCTGGCACGCAAAAACCGTGTGCAGGGCGAGTGTATCATCAGCTTCACGCTGAATGAAGATGGCTCTACTTCGGGCTTCAAAGTGCTGAAAAACGCGGGCGCTGGCACCGGAGAGGAGGCTATGCGGATTGCTAAATTGCTGAAATTCAAAGCACCCGGGCCTGGCTTCGGCATGGTGGCCAGCGTGCCCATAATGTTCAAACTATAACCAACAGATTTTATACCTGATTATGCCTATTGATTTAAGACAAGTTTCAGCCATTGCCGGCATGAGCGGACTTTACCGCATCGTAAAGCCTACACGCAATGGCGTAATTGTGGAGAGCCTTTCTGACAACCCTACCCGCATGGTGGCCCAGGCGCGCCACCGCATGTCGCTGCTGGACGAGATTTCGATCTATACCAACGACGAGGAGGCAACCGTGCCACTGGCCGATGTGATGGACCGCATCCACCAGAAATACAACGGTGAGCTGCCTTTCGGTGAGAAGCCTTCTGACGATGAGCTGAAAAACTTCATGTCGGACGTACTGCCTGACTATGACGAAGACCGCGTGTATATTTCTGATATGCGAAAACTGGCCACCTGGTACGGCATCGTGAACAAGCACGTTGGCTTTACAGCAGCTGAAGAAGAAGCCGCCGAAACTACCTCAGAAGACGAGAAAGCTGCGGAAGGCAAAGAAGAAAAGGCTGAGTCAAAGGCAAAGAAAGCCAAAAAATAAGAACCTGCCCCATAGAAAAGCCCTCCGGACAGGAGGGCTTTTTTTTATCGCTATACCTTACGCTCACAACCATGACCTACTCCCCTGTCCTATTTGAGAGTGCCGCGCGTCAGCTGCAGCGGGTTTTCGAATCAGAGCACCAGCTGCCTTCCCAGGAAAGTGATCTGACACGGGAAGTGGCCCGTATGGTGCTATACCTGCTCCGCTTTAACCTGAACCAGCTGCTCAACATTCTGTACCGCATTGATGTGGAGGAGCGCAAATTAAAACAGGCTATGCTCGCGGCCTCCGAAGAAGAGGTAGCCGAAAACATAGCCCGTTTAATTGTAGAGCGTGAGCTGCTCAAAGCGCAGATCCGCTTCCGTTATAGTCAGAATTAGTTTGCTGTAACCGCCTCAGGTTTTTTCACTTCGGCTTTCATAAACTCCTCCACCTTGTTCACCATCTCCAAAGATCCGATGATGAGCGGAGAGCGCTGGTGCAGTTCGGTTGGCTCCACTTCCATGATGCGGCCTTTGCCGGTAGAAGCCTTACCTCCCGCCTGCTCGACAATAAAGGCCAGGGCATTGCACTCGTACAACAAACGCAGCTTGCCGTTAGGCGCCTTGGCCGTGGCCGGGTAGATGTACACGCCACCCTTGATCAGATTGCGGTGGAAGTCAGACACCAGTGAGCCGATGTAACGACCCGAGTAACCGTTCTCTTTGCAGTAGCTCAGGTAGTTCTTGATACCCTCTGGGAAGCTGTTGTAGCCGCCTTCGTTGCAGGAGTAGATGGTACCCGTTTCAGGTATGCGCATGTTGGGGTGAGAAAGGAAAAACTCGCCCAGCGAGGGCTCATACGTAAAACCGTTTACGCTATGTCCTGTGGTGTATACCAGCATCGTAGAAGAGCCATATACCACGTAGCCGGCCGCGATCTGGTGCGTGCCGTTCTGGATACAGTCTTCCAGGGTACCCTCTGTGCCTGCCTCCGATACACGGCGGTAGATCGAGAAAATGGTACCGATCGACACGTTCACATCGATGTTAGAAGAGCCGTCCAGCGGGTCGATGGCCACGATGTACTTGCCTTTGAGGTTACCTGTCTGAATGATTTCGTCTTCTTCCTCTGAGATGATGGCACACACCTCGCCTCCGTTACGAAGGGCGCGTATGAAGCGGATGTTGGCGATCACGTCGAGTTTCTGTTGTTCTTCTCCCTGCACGTTCTGCTGACCGTAGGCTCCGGTCACGTCAATCAGTCCTGCACGGTTAATTTCGCGGTTCACGATCTTGGCTGCCAGGGCAATGTCGCGCAGCAACTGCGATAGTTCTCCGGTCGCAAAAGGGAAGTCCTCCTGCTTTCTCATGATAAACCTGTCAAGTGTGGTACCGACAGGAAGCGCTAGTTTGTCATTCATTATGGTGAAATTTAAATATATAGCTACAAAAATATGATATTTTGAAACATAACCGAAGGATACTTACATTTACGCAGTATTAGTCCCAATTGATGAAAGTATTTAAGTTTGGCGGCGCCTCGGTAAAAGACGCCGGTGCATTGCAAAATCTGGCTCAGATCGTGTCCGCACAGGGCGGCGAAAAGGAACTGCTCCTGGTCGTGTCTGCCATGGGCAAAACGACCAATGCCCTGGAACAGGTATACGACCTGGCCGCTGCGGGTCATGATTTCAGTGACGCTCTGCGTCAGAGCCGTCAGTACCACCTAGCAATTGTTCATGAGCTTTTCCCGGATAGAGAACACCCTGTATACGAGCGCCTCGAACATCTGTTCGCACAATTGCAGCAAGTATTACAAGGGTTTAAAAGCCAAATAGTTACTGATTATGACAGAGGCTATGACCAGGTCGTGAGCTTCGGGGAACTGCTATCTTCTGTTATCGTGCATTATTTTTTGCAGGAACAAGGTATAGCCAACGCCTGGGTCGATAGCCGCAAATACATTCAGACGGACAACACCTGGCGCGAAGCCCGTGTGGACTGGGCCTGGACGGAACGGGTGATCAAACGCGACCTGCCTGCTATACTGACGCAGCAGCTTATCGTGACGCAGGGCTTCCTGGGTGGCACCAACAACGGCCTCACCACCACGCTTGGCCGTGAGGGCTCCGACTTCAGCGGCGCCATCTTCGCCTATTGCCTCGATGCTAAGGGGCTCTACATCTGGAAGGACGTGGCCGGCCTGCTTAACGCCGACCCGAAGCGCTTCGCGCATACTGTGCGTTACCACATGCTCGATTACCAGGAGACGGTAGAAATGGCCTACTACGGCGCATCGGTCATCCACCCCAAGACCATCAAACCGCTGGCCAACAAGTCGATTCCGCTCTATGTGAAGTCCTTCCTGGACCCGACGGCAGAAGGGACCAAGATCTGCGACTGCCGCTTCGAGAAACTGAGTCCGGCCTATATTGTAAAAGACAACCAGTGCCTTGTGTCGTTCAGCGTTAAGGACTTCACCTTTATCAGCGAAAAGAACCTGGGCACTATTTTCAATGCCTTGTCAGAGCTGCGCCTGAAGATCAACCTGATGCAGAACTCGGCCATCTCGTTTTCGATCTGTACTGATTACCATGAGGAGCGTCTCCAGAAGCTGCTTGACACGCTGAAAGACCAGTTCACGATCCACTACAACACTACTCTGCAGCTTTTCACGATCAAGAATTACGACAACGAAAGCGTACAGGAAATCACCAAAGGCAAGGAAATATTGCTCGAACAGCGGACCAGAACGACCTTCCAGGTAGTATGCCGGGGGTAGCTTTTTGGTTGAATCAGTATATAGGGGCCTAGCCCAAGGATTTACGGGATTTTCGTGTACGGTTGTCATCCCCCTGTACCCTTCCTTGTCGAGGGCCCCTACCCCCAGGGGGGACTTTTCTGCTGCTGCTGATTTCCAGGTATAGTTTCTCAGCGACCGCCTTTATTACTCCCACGGATTATACCCACCCCCACCCCTCCCGAGAGGGGAATCTCTGCAGATACTACTTCACAGGTATAAGCTTCGTGGCAACTTTTTATACCATACCGGGTCCAACCACCCCTAACCCCTCCTTATCCAAGGCGGGGAGCCTGTAATTACTACTTTACAGGTATAGCTCCTGTAGCAAACAGACCACTGACAGGTATAGCAAGACTAATTTGCCCCAGAGGCTACGAAGGTATAGCTTCAGCCAGGTGCACAAAATGGCGCTCCACTGTTCGAGCGGTCAGCGAGTTTGGAGCGTCTTGATTTTTTTGCTTACTTTTTTCATCAAGGAAAAAAGTGAGGCCCGCCCGGCCAGGGCAGGCTATAGAACAACTCAAGTTGCTATATATGCAGCAGCCCAAGCTATGAATCAAAGAGCTATACCTATCTGTAACAGATATCGTCTACGCGCCTTTCCCCTATTCCTCTAAAAGCCGTAACTTAGTCCGGAACAAATACGACTAAACTATGGAATTTATACTGGTAACCCCACAGGCCCGTCCGCACGTGGCCCTCATTCAGCTCAACCGACCAAAAGAACTTAATGCGCTGAACCTACAACTGATGGGCGAAATGCGCGATGCCCTCAAAGAACTCGACGACAACGAAGAGGTACGAGCCATCATCATCACGGGCAATGAGCGCGCATTCGCCGCTGGTGCCGACATCAAGCAGATGGCTGGTAAAACAGCGATTGACATGCTCAACATCGATCAGTTTTCTACCTGGGATCAGATCCGCAAGACCAAGAAGCCGATCATTGCGGCCGTGTCAGGTTTTGCACTCGGTGGCGGCTGCGAACTGGCTATGACTTGCGACATGATCGTAGCTTCGGAAACGGCGCAGTTCGGCCAGCCGGAGATCAAGATCGGCGTAATGCCGGGTGCGGGCGGCACGCAGCGCCTGACCAAAGCCATCGGGAAAGCCAAGGCTATGGAAATGGTGCTAACCGGTAAGTTCATAAGCGCCGACGAAGCCGAAAAGCATGGCCTGATCAACCGTGTGGTGCCCGTAGAGCTATACCTGGAAGAGGCCTTTAAACTGGCAGGCGAGGTAGCCCAGATGTCGCCGGTGGCGGCCAAGCTGGCCAAAGAATCCGTGAACCGCTCTTTCGAAACCAACCTCGACGAAGGTCTCCACTTCGAGCGCAAGAACTTCTACCTCTGCTTCGCTTCTGAAGACCAAACTGAAGGTATGAATGCGTTTGTGGAAAAGCGCAAGCCAGAGTTTAAAGGACGTTAGGCTCGCGTAAAAGAGGTCACTATCATTGTCATTTCGAACGGAGTGAGAAATCTGAACCGGTGCACAAACCCCAGATTTCTCACTCCGTTCGAAATGACATTTTGTTATTATACCTGTGTTGATTCCAACTCCTAGAATTCCTTAATCCTCCAAGTTCCCTCATTCACGAACAACTTTTCGCGCTTCGCTTTTTATTCTTAAAGAGAAGCTATACCTTTGCGGAACTATTCCTAGTTAAGAAACATTCTTATTTACTGTATGCAACACCTAACCCGAGACGAGATACGACAAAGCCTGACTGCGTGTGGCCTGAAGGCGACGCACCAGCGCATCGTGGTGCTCGAGGCGGTGGCGGAACTGCATGGGTCTCACCCTACGGCAGAGGATGTTTTCCAGCGGCTACGACCGGCTAACCCCACGATTTCGCTGGGAACGGTTTACAAAACGCTGGATACTTTTACCGAAACAGGTATGCTGCGCCGGGTCGTGTCGGAAGGCGGTAGCAAGCGTTACGACTCGAATACGATGACGCACAGCCACATCTATTGCAGCAAGACCAAAGAGATAGTTGATTTTGAGGATAAAGAACTGGAGCAGCTGCTGATCAAATTTTTCAGTGAGCGCCAGGTGGAGAACTTCGAGATCAAGGGCTTCTCGATTCAGCTGACAGGCTGCAAGGTGGAGCCCGACAAAAAGATAAGCATTACAAGAGTTTCTAAATAGATTATTTTATAACCCAATAAAAACAAAACAAAATGGCAGTATTAGTAGGTAAAAAAGCTCCTTCTTTCAAAGCTACAGCAGTAGTGAACGGCGAATTCGAAGAAAACTTCTCTCTTGACCAGTACATCGGCAAGAAGCACGTTGTATTCTATTTTTACCCAATGGACTTTACTTTCGTTTGCCCTACCGAGATCATCGCGTTCCAGGACAGAATGGAAGAGTTCGAGCGTAAGAATGTTGCCGTAGTTGGTTGCTCTACCGACACGCATTTTTCTCACTTCGCATGGTTGAACACGCCACGCAATCAGGGCGGTATCGAAGGCGTTGAGTACCCGCTGGTAGCTGACGCTTCTAAGACAATTGCTCAGAACTTCGACGTGCTTGCTGGTCACTACGACTACAACGAAGAAGGCGAGGCAATCTTTGTAGGTGAGCCGGTTGCTTACCGCGGTCTGTTCCTGATCGACAAAGAAGGAGTAGTTCGTCACCAGGTTGTAAACGACCTTCCGCTTGGCCGCTCTATCGACGAGGCCCTGCGTATGGTGGACGCCCTGCAGTATTTCGAGCAAAAAGGCGAAGTTTGCCCAGCAAACTGGTCTGAAGGCAAAGAAGCGATGAGCGCAACGAAAGAAGGCGTATCTAACTACCTTGCAAAGCACTAAGCTTTAAGTAACTTATTGATAAAACAAAAGCCCCGGCACTTGCCGGGGCTTTTGTTTTATGCGAAATCAGACAGTCTATACCTGCGCATTGGCGTTTTACCGTTTTGGCAGCACTCCGCTTACCGTCAGGCCGACGGCATTGGCTGCGTAGGTATAGTTTGCCTGGTCTTTGTATGTCATAACGGTGTACGAGAGGCCTATACCTCGGTAGGCCACTTCAAACACTGGCCCCGCCGCGGCATCAAACGCCATGTTGTCCCCTACACCATCAGCATGAAATTTGATAGCCTGGTGCGTAACCAGGCCTGCTCCCAGCCGGATGTCTTTGTGCGCCATCCAATTGGCTGTCAGGTGAATGGGCACACGGGTCAGGCGGATGTGCACGTTGTCAGCCTGGGTTGTTAAATACTTATACCCAACCGAAGTACGCAGCAACAGGCGCTCCATTCCTTTGAACTGAAACTGAGCGCCAACCGACACAGTGCCACCCTGCCCCGCTTTTACGGACTGCTCCTGTCCATTGGTAAAATACACTTTGGCTACATTATCTCCACCTAGCTCCAGTGCACCGCCCAGCAGCAGGCGCACCGGTTTATAAGCAGATTCCGAGGGAGTGGCTACAGGTACAGCTGCCCCTTGCGGCAGGTCCTGTGCATGAACCTGATATAGGCAACCCATGCCTAAACAGGTTAGAAGAAAGGATTTGGTCATACGAAGTAAAGGGAAGTATATAGAATAGCGAAATTTATATGTAAAACAAATCCCTGATACCGAGATGCCTAACTATTTTTTCATAAAGAAATTACCTGCGATCTTGCGGGTGCTTTCTTAAGCTGACCAAGGGACGGCATAAAACAGAAAAGCCCCGGCAAATTGCCGGGGCTTTTCTGTTTTATGGAATATCAGCTTAGAATCTTTTCCAAAGCGAACCGTTCTTGGATGCATACTTTCCGATCTTGCCCTGCGCTTGCAGCTCCTGCAGGTGGGCTTCCGCCTCTTCGGTTTTCATACCTGAAAGCACCGCGTACTCTTTGGTAGTAAGCGTGCTATACTTGCCGAAAAGCGAGGTATAGCTGGTGTCATACTGTTGCTTGGCAGCCTCCGGATGGAGTTGAAGAAGCGCCTGCTCATACTGCGCATAGGGACGGGATCCGTATACCAGGATGCGGTTATCGTTCCCGTCGGTCACAAAGATGGTCGGGAAGCCACGCACGCCCAGCTGACGCGCCAGCGTCAGATCCTGCTGGAACAACTCAACGGCTTTGCCCTCGAAATCGGTTTTGAGTTGCGCCACATCCAGGCCTGTTTGTTCAGCGGCCAGCGCCAGGTTATCCCAGCGTGCAATGTTTTTCTTCTCCAGGAAGATCATCTCCTTTATTCTTCTCAGGAACTTCCCGGCTTTCTCTTCGCCCTGCAACTGGGCCGCCTTAAAGGCAATGGATGGCGGATAAGAAGATGGCAGCGGGTCTTCCAGCCACAGGTCGCCGTCTATGGGCATCTCGTAATGGGCACCGGCCTCTTCCCAGTGCTGGGCCACGCTGGCAGGTCCGTTCACGTCGCGGCCGCCGTAGGCTTCCCAGCTTGGCAGCAGACCGCCCATGCGGTATTCTACCTCAAAGTAAGGGCCGTACTCCAGCGCCAGTTTCTTCAGTTGCGGATCGATGCCCCAGCACGAGGAGCAGATCGGGTCGGTAAAGTACAGCAGCTTTATCGGTTTCTGGGCTGCGGCGATGTTGGTTTCTTCTGTTGTTGCCTGTGTTCCCGGAATTTCACACATCCCGGTCTCTATATCGCAGTTCATTACTGGCTTTGTCTCCATGGTCTTCTTATCTTGCGTTAAACTTTATAAAAATCAGCCTGTTAGCCGGTAGCCAGCAGGCCTTGCTGAATTACTTTTACAAAGATCGGACTAAACCTTCGGAGAGTCAATTAGTCAAAAAAACATGACTACCAACAATTTACCACAAGAGGAAGCGAGTTGCCCCGCCGAGAACATCCTAAAACAATTATCCGGGAAATGGAAGCCGCAGATATTCAGGCTGGCCCTAGACGGACCGGTGCGGTTTAACAGCTTGCTGCGTCAGCTGCCGGGCTCCAACAAGCAATCGGTGGCAACGGCGCTCAAGGAATTGGAGGAAGCAGATATTCTGGTGAAGACCGTAGTGCAGGAAAAACCCCTGCATATAGAGTATACCCTGTCGGAGAAAGGCCAGGCAATGGTGTCGGTGTTCAGGAGTATGGAAGGACTGCTGGGTTAAAGCATAACGAAGAAGCCCCGGTCACTACCGGGGCTTTTCTTTTTGTCTCCAGATCTAACGTTTAAACTAGACCAGCTTTACCAGCCACATCCCGGCAAAAGTAGCCAGCAACCCCAACACTACGCTGGCACCAATATACAGCATGGCCTGCATATACTGGTTTGTTTGCAGCATGTAAACAGACTCGAGCGAGAAAGCGGAAAAAGTTGTAAACCCGCCCAGTATACCTGTTGCCAGGAAAGGCCGCCAGGTGGCAGACATACCGTCTTTTGCAATCAGCGCAAATACAAGCCCCATCAGAAAACAACCAAGCACGTTCACAGCCAGGGTACCAAATGGAAATACAACAGCGGCCCGTGTCTGGATAAAAATCGTGAGCAGGTAGCGTGCCACGCCGCCAATAAAACTACCTGCCCCAATTACCAGCAATATTTTCATCTTAAAATTCGGCTCAGCTGGCTACTCCTGCTCGTAATCGTAGTTCACCATCCACTGGATACCGAATTTATCGGTGAACATGCCAAACAGTGCGCCCCAGAAAGATTTGTTGAGCGGCATGGTTACCTTGC
Organism: Pontibacter coccineus; assembly: GCF_030546575.1. Taxonomy (GTDB): domain Bacteria; phylum Bacteroidota; class Bacteroidia; order Cytophagales; family Hymenobacteraceae; genus Pontibacter; species Pontibacter coccineus. The sequence continues at coordinate 539,262 of NZ_JAUOTN010000002.1, read as the reverse complement.
CACCTGCTGATAAGCTGTCGAACAGACGCTTGGCTTCGTCTTCGTCTTCCGCGTTAATGGAAATCGAAAAGTTGTTGCCCATTATGGTCGCGTGACCGAAGGCCTCCGAAGAGTCGCTGCCCATCAAAGTCGTTTCTTTGCTAATCGGGAGCGAAATGTGTATGATCTTGTTTCCTTCCGATTCCGGGAGCGGGTTCTCAGAGGGCATGTCTTTAAAACGGCCCACATACGGGAAGTCGCCGCCGAATACAGATTGGTAAAAACTGAAAGCTTCTTCGCAGTTGCCTGCAAAGGTTAGGTAAGGGCTGATGGATGCCATGGTAGCGTTTATAGGGTTAGTTATTGATTCTGGATTCTAATACCTCAAATATAGAAAAATCTGTATCTATACCTACCGAAAACCATGAATTCCATCAGGATTTGGTATAAGGCACCAGCATCCCGTCATCTTTAACCAGCCAGGCCCTGTCTGCTTCGTCCAGTATGTTTTCTTTGCTGTCGGAGTAGGCTTCCACAATTCTGAAGGGTTTGCCTTTGAAGTGCTTGTCGAGGCGTTTTATCTTTTCTTCATCTTTGCAGGCTTTGCCTTCCACAATGTAGGTCTCTCCGTTATACCTGGTCTGTGTCCCGAAAACCGCATCGATTGGGTATAGCTCGAACAGCGGCTTGACGTATACCTCCAGTGCGCCGGTCGCGCAGATCACCTGCACACCTTCCTGCCTATACCTGTCTAGCCTGGCCTTAATCTCCTTGTTAAACTCTTTGGGATACTCTTCTTTCCAGAACTCACGGGCATATTTTTCCACCTGCTCAGGCGAAATGTTGTCGAGGTAGTTGAAGAAGTTTTCCTTAAACTCCGTCATCCGGATCTGGTTCATTTTGAGGAGCGCCTTGTAGTACACCATCTGGAAATAATAGGCCAGTTTGTGGGGTTTCTTTTTGCCAATGAACTTAAAGAATTCTTCTTTGGAGCTCTTGTTGTAGAAAGTGCCGTTCAGGTCGAACACCACGACTTTTATTTCGTCTTGCTTGTTTTCCGTCATACCAAGGTGCGTTTATACCTGCCGGGGCAGGTATGGAGTTTACGGGAAACAGGCAGGTTGGGCTGATGAAAACCAGAAGTGGACCGCTACCGGATTATGCAGCAAGTGCAAATACCACTGTGGTCCCCTCAATGGGACAGTTCCTCCACCAGTTGCGGTGTAAGATCTGTAGCCTCCGCTTTTTCAGAATGAAACTATACGGGATAAGGCTATACCTTTTGCAAGAGCAAAGTCAGAATCCGGGGTATACCTGCCCTGTCGTTATCATCGAAAAACTCGTTCAGCTCGACCAGTTTCAGGCCATGTTGGCTGGCAGTCTGCACGAAATCCGACACATGGTGGGTATAGCACTCCACCTCCTGCCGCCCTTCTTCCGTATCGAAACGGGCTTTGGTGCCGGTGTACTGCTTAAAAGGATGTAGTTCGCCGATGTAAACGTATCCTCCAGCTTTGATAACCGCTGCCGCCTGCTCGAAAACAAAATCAAGCTCCTGAATGTGCTCCAGTACCAGGCTGAAGGTAACGAGGTCGTATACCTGTGTAGCGAATTGCCAGGGCTGGGTAATATCGGCTTGCAGAAAGACTGCTTTGTTCGAGCTCACTTTCTTTCGGGCACGCTCCAGCATCTCCCCTGACAAATCCACGGCGGTTACGTGCATGGCCCTGCGCACCAGCCACTCTGTGTTTTTCCCAGTGCCGCAGCCTATTTCCAGGCACGTCTCGAAAGGTATAGCGGCCAGTGTCGCACGCAAGGCCACGGCTTCCAGGTCGCGGGTTCGGTTCTTGTTGGTGTCGTACTGCGCGGCCCAACTGTTATAAGCTTCTTCTACGGTCATAGGTCTTTCAGCATCCAGATGTTGCAGGCGTAGTGGCCCGAGTTGCCCATTGCATGTGGTATGGGTTTGAAGCCTGCTTTCTCATACATCGATACGGCTTTGGCCAGTTCGGGGAACGACTCCAGGTATAGCTGCTTGTAGCCGAGCTCCCGGGCTGCTGCTATACTTTGCTGCATCAGTTGGTTGCCAATCCCCTTGCCTCTGGCATCGGCAGAAAGGTAGAATTTCACCAGCTCCGCACAGCCAGTGGGCAGGCCTTCGGTTGGGTATACGCCGCAGCCGCCCAGGATGGTGCCGTTTTCTTCGGCCACAAAGTAGGCGCTGCCCGGCTGCTGAAACAGCTCGTACAAAGCATCGGTGGTCGGATCGGTATACACCGTGCCGGGCCTGTCGATCTTAAACTCGCGGAACACCTGTCGGATTAAGGTTGCCAGTGGCTCGTTGTCGGCCGGTTGGATAGGGCGGATGGTGAGGGGCATAGGATATTGAATACACTTTAGGTCTATGGCGCGTGCGTCCTCATTAGAGAACATCTAGCTGCCTGAATACTGATCTAGTTATTTCTTTTCTACAGGATCCAAAATCAGGATTTGGTGTGTTTCGATCCTTTATCAGTCTGGTGGCGAAGAAGTACACATTGTCTTCTTTTTCCACATAGCCAACCCACCAGCCTGTGTCTTTTCCGCCGTCTCTGGTCCACCCGGTTTTCGCTCTTAAGGTATGGCTGTCGGTTTGCTCTTCTATCATGATATCCTTCAGGATTTTGAAGCTTCTTTTGGAGAAAGGAAGGGTTTCCTCATAAACGCCAATCAGCACCTCAATTTGGCTAGCGGGCGATATGGCAAAATTTCCAAAATTCCAGAAGTCTGGATCTTGGATAGATACGTCCGCATTGCCATAGTTTGACTTTGTCAGAAGGTCCTTGTACTTAGCCTTTCCGATCTTTTTCGCCAACTCTACATACACCCAACCCGCCGATTTTTGAAAGGCCTCCCTTAGATTCATGTCATGGTAGATGTCAGGGCGGTAGCCATACTTAACAGTATCTGTTTCTCCAGGCCACTTAATGACTTCGTTCTCATCGGCAACCGCACCTGTTTCCAGGGCAATCAGAGTATTGATTATTTTAAAGGTAGAAGCTGGCAATGTTGCCAGGTGGCTGTCATTGACATTACTGTACGTCCATTTCTTTGCCTGGTAGTCGTACAGCGTGATACTCCCCTTGATATTGCAGTCCTGAAAAGGAGTGTTCAAATCAACTTGCCCGTATGCAGATAAGCTGATGAAGATGAGAAGTAATGCTATGGCTAATCTCACGTTAGTATGGATGATTTACAATCGGCTGTCGAATTAGGTATAATACCTTTCACGGGCTTTCGCTACACTACCACAAGTCAAGCACTTGCATTTTCAATGACTGAATGAACTGGAGAAACTTGCCTGACCCTTCGTTAGCACTAGTCCTTTAAAATTTTTTCTACCTCAAAATAGCGTTGTCTATGGGCATTTGAATCTAACATCCCCTCATCGCATGGTATAGGATTCTTCTTTCTTGCTTCAATACCTCGGTTGAAATCGTAAGCTAAATCTGCATAGTTGGTAACAGGACTAATCCTACCTACCCCGACTTTCAATCTATCGACTTGCAAATTATCTAGTATTTCGAATTCATGCACTGCGCTGTCATTCAAGTAGGTCAGATCTAACAAGTCTATACAGGTAGTATTGACTAACCCACTTGGTATTTGGGTGCCAAATAGTTTACCCTCGTCTAAGAAGCACAAGCCATACCATATCCCCCCTTCATCTTTATCAAAATCCAGCACTACTGCACTTATCTGTTGGCTATCAACATCAAAATTCACTACCTGCCCGAATTGAAACTTTAATTCAGTCGTATCTATTCCAGTCCAGTTTGGCCTGAATAGATCCATAGCACCTTCTTTTGAGCTACAACCTGATAGCAAAAAGACACAAAGAAGTGCCACCTGGGTGAGGTTTTTCATTGAAGGCTTTGTTAACGTCTTGGCTAAGGCACGCCTAGGTGTGCTTTAGGCCTTGTTAGCTTTTCGGTGTTTTTTCTTTTTCTAAAAGCCCTAGTCTATCCAGAAAATCAGATTTTTGGCTTTTTATGCTTCTTCTTATTCCGATCAAGTTACCTATTCCAATCAGAAAAAATATTCCAACTAATGATACAGCTGATTTTTCATTTGAATTGCTGATAAGAAGATTGGCTAGCATTACAAAACTTATTAGAGTGTAGCCAATTACAAAAACCAACAAGAACTTATTACTAATGACGCTCCCCATGATATGTAATTCGCCATTTTTGGACCCGAACTCCCCTTCAATCTGTCCATAAGTTTTCTTAAAGAAGCCCTGTATAGGAATTAGTTTGAATCGGTTAAATTTAATGTGACCACGATAGGGCTTTTTAGAGTTTGCCAAAGCTGCTGACAGTTCATCAAGGTTAGAGTCAATTATTGAAAGTAAATAGGCAGAAAGCTCCTGTTCCGACAATTGCAAACTCACTTCAAATTCTTCTTCAAACCCTTTCATAAATTTATAATTGAACTGCAAGCTAACTACTTGCTAAACGTAACTGTGACGTTTATCCTACCAAATATAGCAGATAACAGTAACTCACCAAGTACCAAAGCCTTCCTTTCCCACAAAGCAAGGTTCCCTTTTACCACTATCCCTTCAGAATACCCTATATTTGCAGCTTGAAGACACCAAAAGGCACACAGGTCTACAAGACGCTGTGAGTCGATAGCCCAAAACTATACTTGAAACTACTCTACGACATCGGACTGAAAGCTTACCAGGCGGCTATTGCCCTAGCTTCACCTTTCCACCAGAAGGCGAAGCTGATGCAGACAGGGCGTGCGGGGCAGTTTGAGCGTATGACGCAACAGCTACAGGACAACAAGGCTCCTGTGGTGTGGTTTCATTGCGCGTCGCTGGGGGAGTTTGAACAAGGACGGCCCGTGATCGAGGCATTTCGGGAGGAGTTTCAAGGGTATAAAGTGGTGCTTACCTTCTTCTCGCCTTCGGGCTACGAGGTGCGCAAAAACTACGCGGGGGCCGACTACATCTTCTACCTGCCGCTCGACAGCCATAGCAACGCCAAGCACTTTCTGGATATCGTGAAGCCGAAGCTGGCGATGTTTGTGAAGTACGAGTTCTGGCACTACTACCTGCAGGATTTGCAGGAGCGGGCTATACCTGTGTTGTCCATTTCAGCTATTTTCCGGCCAGATCAGGTGTTCTTCAAGCCCTATGGCAGCTTCAACCGCAGCATGCTGCAGCGCTTCACGCACATCTATACCCAAAACGAGACTTCCCTGAAGCTCCTACAAGGCATCGGTATATCAAAAGCCAGCGTTGCCGGCGACACCCGCTTCGACCGTGTGCTGCAGACCGCTGCCAGCGTGAAAGCTATACCTGTAGTGGAGGCTTTTGCACAGGCCAAGGAGGTGTTTATGGTGGGTAGTAGCTGGCCAGCCGATATGGAGGTGCTCCTGCCGCTGATTCAGAAGTATAGACAAGGTATAAAGTTCATCATCGCCCCACACGAGATTCACGAGAGCGGCATCAGTCAACTCATGCAACTGCTCGGTGAGGGTGCGGTGCGCTTTTCGCAAGTTACGGAGGCAGAAGCCAGCAGGTACAACGTACTGGTAATCGATAACATCGGGATGCTCTCCTCGCTTTACAGCTACGGCACCTACGCCTACATCGGCGGGGCTTTCGGCAAGGGGCTGCACAACACGCTGGAGGCGGCCGTGTTTGGGCTGCCGCTGTTCTTCGGGACGAAGTTCGACAAGTTTCAGGAGGCGAAGGACCTGGTGGCGCTGGGCTGCGCCTTCCCGGTAAACAATGCCGAAGAATTGCTTAAGGCTTTTGAGCGGGTGCATACTACGCCCGGACTGCGCCAGAGTATAACCGACAAAGAAAAAACTTACGTACACGAACAGGCTGGCGCCACGGCTAAAATTATGGCGGATGTGCGCCAACTGTTGAAATAAAACGCATGAAAGGAGTTGTAGTAAAATCGACGGGGTCGTGGTATCTGGTACGTGATGCGGAGGGCAAGCTGCACCGCGCCCGTTTGCGCGGCAAGTTCAAGCTCAAGGGCATGAAAGTAAGCAACCCGCTGGCTGTAGGCGACCGGGTGGAGTTCGACGTGGAAACCACCGGCGAGGACACGGCCGTGATTCATAAGATTGAAGACCGCGAAAATTACATCATCCGGAAATCCACGCACAAGGCAGAGCATGCGCACATCATTGCCGCCAACCTCGATCAGGCGCTGCTGATTGCTACACTGGTATCGCCGCGCACCTCCTTCGGCTTCATCGACCGCTTCCTGGTTACGGCCGAGGCTTACGGTATACCTACCGTGATCGTGTACAATAAAACCGACCTCTACGACGAGGACATGCAGGAATACCAGCGGCAGATCTCTTACCTGTATGAACGGATTGGTTACAAGGTGATGGCCGTATCGGCGCATACCAACGAAGGTATAGCTGAACTCAAGGAGCTCCTGCACGGCAAGACCTCTCTTTTCTCCGGCCACTCCGGCGTAGGCAAATCCACGCTTATCAACCTCATCGTACCCGACCTCGACCTGAAAACCTCCGAGATCTCCGGCTTCTCCGACAAGGGCGTGCACACCACCACGTTCGCCGAGATGTTCGAGATCGATCCGGAAACCTTCATCATCGATACACCCGGCATCAAAGAGCTCGGTATCGTCGATATCCCCAAACAAGAGCTCGGCCACTTCTTCCCCGAAATGCGTGAGCGCCTCAACCAGTGCCGCTTCAACAACTGCACCCACTTCAACGAGCCCGGCTGCGCAGTAGTAGAGGCCGTGCGCCACAACGAAATCGCCCTGACAAGGTATGAGAGTTACCTGAGCATGATGCACGGGGAGGATAATCGGAAGTGATTTGAGTTGGGGAGTTGGAAAGTTAAAAAGGTAGAAAGTTAAAAAGAGTGATGGGTATACCTGTAGGGACAGGTAGTCACCTGCTTAACTAGTGTGTATGTTTAATTTGTCTGAATCAGGATTTTCAGGATTAAAAGATTCCCAGGATTCCCATGAACGATTACCCCCCTGCCCCCTTCTTTGTCGAGGGCCCCTACCCCCAAGGGGGGGAACCTGTACCTACCAATCCACGGGTATAGGTTTGTAGTTACTGCAACAAACCACTGGCAAGTATAGCAAGACTAACTTGCCCCGGAGGCTACGAAGCAAATAGCACTAGCCCGGTGCACCAATGACGATTTTGTGTTTGAGCGGTCAGCGAGTTTAAAAGCGTCTTGATTTTTTTGCCTACTTTTTTCATCAAGGAAAAAAGTAGGGCCCGCCCGGCCAGGGCAAGCTATAGAACAACACTATTTGCCATACCTACAAAAGCCGCCGCTACGCCAGTTACAATCTAGCCACAGGTTGCGCTTCGCTAAACTTGCGGTATTATAAGGCAGTAGCAATACCACTTGCCCGCCGCACAGGCGAAACCCAGCTGCAAGCATAACCTTAACTACAACCTCCCCTCCCACGTTACAAAACACAGACCACTCACTTTCAATACTATGAAAATCGAAAACGCGAATATCCTGATCACAGGTGGCACACTCGGCATCGGGTACGCTACCGCCAAATTACTCATCGAGCACGGCGCCAACGTAGCCATAACGGGCCGGGACGAGAGGCGGACCCACAAGGCGGCCCGGGAACTGGGGGCAATGCCCATCACGGCCGATGTGGCCAATCCGGATGACGTGAAGCGGACGTTTGAGACTTTCCTGACGGAGTATGGCCGCCTCGATGCACTGATCAACAACGCAGGGATAGGCCTGTCCAAAAAGCTGGAAAATGTCACGGTGGAGGACTTTCAGCAGGTATACAGCGTGAATGTGTTTGGTGCAGCCATGATGGGGAAGCGGGCGGCGGAGATCTTCAAAAAGCAGAACTACGGCAACATCATCAACATCGGCTCCACAGCAGCGACCAAAGGCTACGAGGGGGGCTCTGTATACGCCTCGTCTAAGTTCGCCCTGCGCGGTATGACCCAGTGCTGGCAGGCAGAACTGCGCAGGTATAATGTGCGGGTTATGTTACTCAACCCCAGCGAAGTGACCACAGCTTTTGGCCCACAAGACAGGGAGGAGCGCGAAAGCCAGCCAAACAAATTGCGCGGCCGTGAGATTGCACGGGCTATTAAAGGGGCACTGGAGCTTGACGACCGGGGCTTTATACCTGAGTTGGCAGTGTGGGCCACAAATCCGTTCTAGTTTTACAGCATCGTTTCCTCTACAGGCACCAATACCCTGTTGATCGTGTGCAGCACGCCGTTGCTGCTCATACCGTCGGGCTTTTCCATCGCGGCAGGGCCGATCTGAACTTCGTCGTTGTGCTTAGCCACTTTCAGTTGGTGCCCGGCCGCTGTCTTCAGAATGGCACCGTCCTGCAGGTCGCTCGTAGTCAGTTTTCCTGCAATGATGTGGTTATTCAGCAGTTGCTGCACCAGTTCACGGTGCTCCGGACTTTCCAGGTTATCGCGCAGGATGTCGGGTAGCTCCAGAAAGGCGGCTTCAGTGGGCGCAAGAACCGTATAAGGCCCCGTGCCACTCAAGCTTTTAGCTACGCCTGCCTTGCGCAACAGCGAGTTGAAGGTGCTCAAATCGTTGTTGGCGTTTATATTGTCCAATAAACTGCGGGAAGATACGCGGGAGGACTTGGTGCTTCCCGAACTCTGGAGCGCGTTGCCGGCTTGTGAATCAACAGGGCCGTTCGACTGCAGGGCATTGGCCTCTTCCTGCAGGGCGGCTTCATTTCCAGTTTGGCTATCGTTGGACTGGTCGCAGCCAGTGATCAGCAGCATGGCCAGTCCAAACAAGGTGAATAGGTAGGGAAATGCTTTCATAATAGGCTCAGGTTTTAGTCAGATTCAGGTGTCGCGCTATAGTACAATTACTGTTTTCAGGCGCCACAAGTTTTGACAAATACCGGGCCAGTCCGTTGTTTGGCCAAATCGCACGCCCGGTGTCTGGCTGGCAATTAATATTTTGCGTACTTTTGTACTTGTTCGTATTACATTATTCCAAAAAGTTAAAATTATGAGAACCGCAGAAATTCATACCGGTAAAGGCGTCATGAAAGTAGAATTTTATGAAAAAGACGCCCCAAAGACCGTAGACAACTTTATAAAGCTTGCCAAAGATGGCTTTTACGATGGCCTGACCTTCCACCGCGTTATTCCTGACTTCGTGATTCAGGGCGGCTGCCCTAACTCACGCGAAGGCGCCAAGGGCGTGCCGGGCACAGGTGGCCCTGGCTACAAGATCGACTGCGAACTGACCGGTGAGAACCAGTACCATGACCGCGGCGTGCTGAGCATGGCCCATGCCGGCCGCAACACAGGCGGCTCACAGTTCTTCATCGTGCACAGCCGTAAAAATACCGCCCACCTCGACCGCAACCATACCTGCTTCGGTAAAGTGGTAGAGGGCGTGGACGTGATCGACCAGATCCGCGCCAACGACAGGATCGAGAAGATCGTGGTGAACGAGGAATAGTCAGCCTGCCAAGGTATAGACAACAGGAAAGGCCGCCCAGACGCGGCCTTTCCTGTTTACAGGCCGTTCATTTCAGCGGATTAATATCATCCATTTCTATATATTAACCCTTATTCTTAAGGATTAATTCTTAATTTTACCTGAAAGGGACACTTAGTTCCAGGCAGAAAATGCAGCTACTTATACGGTGTTTGCCCTTTCCTGTGATTTCCTGAAACCTATACCTGTAACCGGCAGGCACCCACTACCGCCCTGCCACTACCCTGTTTATGAAGAAATTAGCTTTACACTGGCAGATTCTGATCGGCATGACGCTAGGAGTAGCCTGGGGCATCTCCGCCAGCTCCTTTGGCCTCAACGAGTTCACTGCCGACTGGATCAAGCCTTTCGGCACCATCTTTATCAACCTGCTCAAACTGATCGCTGTTCCGCTTGTGCTTGTGTCCCTGATAACGGGCGTGGCCAGCCTGAGTGACATCAGCAAACTCTCCCGCATCGGCACCAAAACGATCGGCCTGTACCTCATGACAACTGTCTTTGCCGTAGTGCTGGGGCTGGTCATCGTGAATATAGCGGAGCCTGGTAAAGCATTTTCTCCTGAAAAACGAGAGGAGTTTAAAGCCCAATACGCCTCCACCGCCATGGACAAGTCTTCGGATGCCGCTGCCGTAGAGGAGCAGGGGCCCCTGCAGGCACTCGTCGACATCGTACCCGACAATATATTCGGGGCCATGACCGATAACACGGACATGCTCCAGGTGATCTTCTTTGCCCTGCTCTTCGGCATTTCCCTCATCCTTATACCCCAGGACAAGGCAAGTCCCGTGAACGCTTTCTTCGACGGCGTCAACCTCATCATCCTCAAAATGGTGGACATCATCATGATGGCTGCTCCTTACGGTGTGTTCGCTCTGCTGGCAGGCCTGGTGGTGGAATTTGCCGGCGACGACCCCTCGGCCGCGGCCGAGTTGCTGCTCGTGCTGGGCTATTACTGCATTGTCGTAACTGTTGGTCTGGCTATTATGATGTTTGTGGTCTACCCGCTCCTCATCAAATTTTTGGGCAAGAGCAGTTACCTCGACTTTTTCAAAGGCATTTTCCCGGCCCAGATGCTGGCTTTGTCTACCTCCTCGAGCGCGGCGACGCTACCGGTTACCATGGAGCGCTGCGAAGAACGGCTGGGCATTAACCGCGAGATCACCAGTTTTGTGCTGCCGCTGGGTGCTACCATCAACATGGACGGCACGAGTCTTTACCAATCGGTGGCGGCGGTCTTTATCGCGCAGGCTTACGGCATGGATTTGTCGCTGGCGGCGCAGGCGGGTATTGTGCTTACCGCCACGCTAGCCTCCATCGGGGCGGCGGCTGTGCCCGGTGCCGGCGTGGTAATGCTCGTAATCGTGTTGCAGCAGGCAGGTATACCGATCGAAGGTATCGCCCTCATCCTGGCCCCTGACCGCCTGCTCGACATGCTGCGAACGACTGTGAATGTGACCGGTGATGCCGCCGTGGCCATGATCGTGGCGCACTCCGAAGGGCAGCTGCATCCCCCCGTTCTGGAGGACATCGGCCTGCGCAACTAAGTTATTCTGACCATTTAACACAAACACAAGGCTGCCCCTGCGGTCTTGTGTTTTTTTATGTACCTTGGTTAACTATCCCTCCCCGCAACGGGTATACAGGGGCACACAACTTAGCGCAGGTATGAAGCAAAAAGACATGCAGCTGTTCCGGCTATACCCGCTGGGCGACAGCGCCATTACGGTGCAGTTCGGCGAAAGCATCGATAAAGCGACCCACGCCAAAGTGCGCGCCTTCAGCACCTACCTGGACCGCCACCCGTTTACCGGCTTTGTAGAACAGGTGCCTGCCTATACATCCGTTACCGTGTACTACAACCCTTGGGAAGCGAGTGAGCGGGGTTTTTACAATCCTTATACCCGCGTAATGGAGCAACTGCAACACATGCTCAAAGTGGCCCGTGAGAACGATAAGGCCGCAGCGCCCCGCGTAGTGGAGATTCCGGTGTGCTACAACGGCTCTTTCGGACCTGATCTGGAGTATGTGGCCCGGTATACCAAACTCACCCCGCAGGAAGTAATAGCCAGCCACACACGTGGCAAGTACCAGGTCTACATGATCGGCTTTGCGCCGGGCTTTCCATATCTGGGCGGCATGGCCAAAAAACTAGCTACGCCCCGCAAAAAGAATCCCAGGCCACGTATCCCTGCCGGATCGGTAGGTATAGCGGGCAATCAGACGGGCATTTACCCCATCGAGACGCCGGGTGGCTGGCAGTTGATCGGCCAGACACCGCTCCGGTTGTTTGACCCGAACCGGGAGCAGCCCAGTCTGCTGCAGGCCGGCGACCAGGTAAAGTTCGTGGCTATCTCTGAAGACGAGTTCTGGGAGCGAAAGGAGCAGGCGCATGGGGCTTGAGATCCTGAAACCAGGCATGCTTACCACCTTGCAGGACAGGGGCAGGTATGGACATCAGAAAGAGGGCATCATCACAAGTGGCGCCATGGATACCTTTGCCTGCAGGGTAGCCAACATGCTGACCGGCAACGCAGCCGACGAAGCCGTGCTGGAGATCACACTCACCGGCCCCACTATCCGCTTCACAGAAGACCAACTGATCGCCCTGACCGGTGCTGACTTGTCTCCTGATCTAAACGGGGAGCGGGTGGCTATGTGGCGGCCATTCTTCGTGAGAAAGGGCAGTATATTGTCTTTTGGAGCTCCCTTGTCGGGTTGCAGATCGTACCTGGCCGTGTCAGGGGGCTTTGATCTACCGAAGCTGATGGGCAGCTATGCAACGTACCTGCAGGCAGGTATAGGCGGCTTTCAGGGCAGGGCGCTGCAGGTCGGCGACCGTATACCTTGCCACGGCCCTACGCCCGCAGGTATAAGCCTGTTCCCGCAGGCAACAGGCGCCACCGACATGCCCGATTACACAGCTGCCCTATGGACACCAGATCCGCAATTCTACCCTGCTTATACCTCAAACCCGACCCTTCGGGCCATCAAAGGACCCGAATTTGAACGCTTTTCAGACTCCAGCCAGGAGCAGATCTGGTCGGAGCGCTTCCAGGTATCGGCGCAGTCAGACCGGATGGGTTACCGGCTACAGGGCGTCTCGCTACACCTGAGCGAAGAAGCAGATCTTATCTCTACTGCCGTTACTTTCGGCACCGTGCAGGTGCCGCCTGAGGGTACACCGATCGTGCTGATGGCGGACCATCAGACCACGGGCGGCTACCCGCGCATCCTGCAAGTAGTTAGCGTCGATTTGCCTATCTTGGCACAGGTCGTGCCGGGCCAAACCATTGCGTTCGAGGAAGTGTCGCTGGAGGAAGCCCAGCAGCTTTACATCCGGCAGGAGCAGAACCTTACACAACTGGCACTTGCCATTCAATTAAAGCACAACATATGAGCAAACCCCTTTCCGTTGACCTGAACTGCGACTTGGGCGAGAGTTTTGGCGCCTACCGCATGGGTAATGACGAACAGATTCTACCCTTTGTCACCTCGGCCAACATCGCCTGCGGCTTCCATGCCGGCGACCCGGGCGTGATGCGCAAAACCGTACAGCTTTGCCTGCAGCATAATGTGGCCATCGGCGCTCACCCCGGTCTGCCTGATCTGGTAGGCTTTGGCCGGCGCAACATGGCCGTATCAGCGGAGGAGGTATACGACATGGTGGTATACCAGATAGGCGCGCTGCAGGCCTTTGTGCAGGCCGAGGGCAGCACGCTGCACCACGTGAAACCGCACGGTGCCCTCTACAACATGGCCGCCACCGACACCAAACTGGCCGAGGCCATCGCCGAAGCTGTGTACAAAGTAAACCCCGAAGCGCTGTTGTACGGCCTGGCCGGAAGCGAGCTGATCAAAGCTGCCAACCGCCTGCACCTGGGCGCAGCCAACGAAGTTTTTGCCGATCGAACCTACCAACAGGACGGTACACTCACTTCCCGTCGCCAGCCCGATGCGCTCATCACCGACCCGGACAAAGCCGCGAGCCAGGTGCTGCGCATGGTGCAGGAAGGCAAGGTGCAATCACAGCAGGGAGTGGAGTTAGGTATACAGGCCGACACGGTTTGCATCCACGGCGACGGACCCCATGCGCTGGTATTTGCCCGCCATCTGCATGAAAAATTGCAGCGCGAAGGTATAGCGCTTGCCAGACCAACCGTGCAGCGCCCATGAAGCAGAAACGCAACTGGAGCGTATTGCTCGGTGCCGCCTTCCTGATGGCAACTTCTGCCGTCGGCCCCGGCTTCCTCACCCAAACCACTGTTTTTACGCAATCGCTCGGCGCCAGCTTTGGCTTTGTAATACTCGCTTCCATCATTCTCGATATTGGCGTGCAGCTGAACGTATGGCGGGTGATCGCGGTGTCAGAAAAGCGGGCACAGGATATTGCCAACATGCTATTGCCGGGTCTTGGCTTGTTTGTGGCGGTGCTGATTGTGCTCGGCGGCTTTGCTTTTAACATTGGCAATGTGGGTGGCGCCGGCCTGGGATTTAATGTGCTCTTCGGGATTTCTCCGGAGCTGGGGGCCATCATTACCGCCGCTGTAGCCATCGGCATTTTTCTGGTGCGGGAAGCCAAAAAGGCGATGGACCTCTTCGCCCAGCTCATGGGGCTGCTCATGATTTTGCTGATCGTGTATGTGGCCATCACCTCCTCTCCTCCCCTTGCCGAGGCGGCCGTCAAAACCTTCCTGCCAGACCAGATCGACCTGATCGCTATCATCACACTGGTAGGCGGCACAGTAGGCGGTTACATCACCTTTGCGGGCGGTCACCGTCTGCTCGATGCCGGCGTGCAAGGCGAAGCCGCCTTGCCTGAGGTAAACACTGCTGCTGTGTCAGGTATAACGGTAGCCTCCATTATCCGCATTTTCCTGTTTCTGGCTGCGTTGGGCGTAGTGAGCAAAGGACTGGTGCTTGACGAGAGCAATCCGCCGGCCTCGGTCTTTCAATTGGCGGCTGGCAACCTAGGTTATAAGCTGTTTGGCATCGTGATGGTGTCGGCCGCTATTACCTCGGTCATCGGCTCGGCTTATACCTCGGTTTCCTTCATCAAGTCTTTCCACAGGAGTATCGAACGCTACGAAAACTGGTTCATCATCGGGTTTATCGTGATTTCGACCGCAATTTTTGTCACCATTGGCAAGCCGGTGCATCTGCTCATACTGGCAGGTGCTTTAAACGGACTCATCCTCCCGATCACACTCGGCACCATTTTGATCGCCGCGCACAAAACAGAGATCATCGGCAGGTATAAGCACCCGCTGTGGCTGACGGTTTTTGGGGTGCTGGTGGTGTTGGTAATGGCCTGGATGGGCGGCTATACCTTGGTGAAGCAGCTGCCGGCTTTGTTTGGGTAAACAAAAAAGCCAGAAACGGTGTCGTACCGCTTCTGGCTTTTACTTTTTTCCCTACTCAACTTTCTAACTCCTAAAAGTCGTCCTCATCTTCTTCCTCCCCGAAGCTTGGCATGGTGAACATACCGCTGAGCAGGTCCTTGAACTGCAGGCCGGTGCTGAGTCGGTTTTTGCTGAGCTGACTGTGCTCGGCGAGGCCGTGCAGGGCAAACTCCATCATAAACAGTTTCTCCTCACCTTTTGCATCGGACCGGAATTTCTCCACCAGTTCGCTCAGGCCAGGTATAGCTTGCAGGGCTTTCTTATACTCCGAGGCGGTGGCGTCATTCAGAATATCCACTTTATTCCCATCACCAAACCAATCGGTTACTTTCTTGTACGGGTTGCCCTCCTTTGTCTTTTTGGCTTTATCCGGATCAGGGAAGTAGTGGAGGAACTGCGTACGTATGGCCTTGCCCATGAGCACCTGCGCTACATGCCCAGCACCCTCCTGCTCGCCTTCATACACCAGTTCCACTTTTCCTGTTACGGCAGGTATCGTGTTCAGGAAATCAGACAAACGCACATAGGTTTTGCTTTCACCGTTCAGCAAAGCACGTCGCTCGGCCGCACTCAGCAGACTCTCAAAAGCCGAAATGGTCAGACGTGCCGACACACCACTCTTGGCATCGACATACTCGCTCTCGCGGGCCTCAAAGGCCACTTGCTCTATCAGGTCACTGATGATGTCGTTGGTGGTGACCAGTTGCTCCTGCTCTTCTTTAATATGCGCTTCCTGCTGCGTGATCTTCTTGCCGATCTCGATGGATTTCGGATAGTGCGTGATAATCTGCGAGTCGATGCGGTCTTTGAGCGGCGTCACGATGGAGCCACGGTTGGTATAGTCCTCCGGGTTGGCTGTGAACACAAACTGGATGTCGAGCGGCAGACGGACTTTAAATCCCCGGATCTGGATGTCGCCTTCCTGCAGAATGTTGAACAGGGACACCTGGATGCGGGCCTGCAGATCGGGCAGTTCGTTGATCACGAAAATGCCCCGGTGCGAACGCGGAATCAGGCCAAAATGGATTACCCGTTCATCAGAATAAGGCAGCTTGAGTGTGGCCGCTTTGATCGGGTCCGCATCACCAATCAGGTCAGCCACTGATACGTCGGGTGTGGCCAGCTTTTCAGTATACCTGTCGGAGCGGTGCATCCAGCCGATGGGCGTATCATCGCCATGCTCGTGTACCTGGTCCTTGGCGTAGCGCGAAAGCGGTTGCAAGGGGTCGTCATTCAGCTCAGAGCCCTGCACAACCGGTATGTACTCGTCGAGCAGGTCCACCATCAGGCGGGCGATGCGCGTCTTGGCCTGCCCGCGCAAACCCAGCAGGTTAATGTGATGCATGGAAAGGATTGCCCGCTGCAGGTCCGGCACCACGGTTTCTTCGTAGCCCCAAATGCCCGGAAACACCTCTTCTTTGCGCTGCAGTTTGCTGATCAGGTTACGGCGCAGCTCCTGCTTCACGGTTTGCGGTTCGTACCCGGCGGCGCGCAGCTGGCCAAGGGTCTTTATCTTCAGTAAGTTCTCTGCTGGTATGTCTTCGTATTGCATTCTCTTTTGGTTGAATGACTGTTAAATGGTTTAACTTTTAGGGATCTTTTCAGATTAATAGTATCTTATTTTATGAAAAAGATCCCGCTTTATAAAATGCTGGAATTGGTGGGGCTATTGCTGTTTATAGTCGCGTTCATTTCCAGACTGTATTTTGAGCTAAGCACTTCTGTGTACTACACTGCATTAGGCGCTTTACTCCTTTTGTTTTTGTATGCCAGTTCACTTAAGAAAAAGCAATCGTAAATGTTTACGGGTTTGCCTTTTATGCGCAAACCATCTTTCTAATCGTGGAGAGCCACTATCCAGGAAGAAAGTTATAGTGTACGACACGGACAGGTCACAACCTGTCCTTACAGCTATACCTGCCCAACCCCTAAACTCTCCAACTCCTCAATTCCCAAACTCTAAAAGCTTTTCTTCCGGTTGCGGCCGTAGTCGCGGAACACCAAGTGACCTAAGCCTTTCAGTGAGCTATAATACGCCTGGCCGTTGTTCACTTTGGTAAACTCGTCTACGAATTGCTGCAGGTATGGGTCCGATGCGATCATAAAGGTGGTGATCGGTATTTTGATGCGACGGCAAGCTGCAGCCAGGTTCAGGGTTTTGTTCACCACCTTGCGGTCCAGGCCAAAGCTGTTTTTATAGTAGTGCAGCCCTTCTTTCAGGCAGGTTGGTTTACCGTCCGTGATCATAAATATCTGCTTGTTAGGTGTCTTTCGCTTCCGCAGAATATCCATCGCCAGCTCCAATCCGGCCACCGTGTTGGTGTGGTATGGGCCCACTTCCAGGTATGGTAGGTCCTTAATCTCGATCTGCCAGGCGTCGTTTCCAAACACGATCACATCCAGCGTGTCTTTCGGATACTTTTGCTTTACCAGTTCGGCCAGCGCCATCGCCACTTTTTTGGCCGGCGTGATGCGGTCTTCCCCGTACAGAATCATGGAGTGCGAAATATCGATCATCAGCACAGTGGACGACTGCGTTTTGTGCTCTGTCTCCATAATTTCGAGGTCCTGCTCCGTCAACCGGAAGTCGGAAAGGCCGTGGTTGATCTGGGCGTTGCGAATGGAGTCGGTCATGGAGATCTGTTCGATAGCGTCCCCGAAGCGGTACTCCCGGCGATCAGTGCTGGCCTCGTCGCCTATACCTGTCTGCGGTGTGGCGTGGCTTCCTTTTCCGCCCTTCTTCAGCTTGCCGAAAATCTCCTCCAACGCACTCTTCCGGATGTTCTGCTCACTCTTAGCGGTTAGTTTCAGCACGCCCTCCTCCTGCGGGTTCTCGTCGATATACCCATTCTTTTTGAGGTCCTCGATAAAATCACCTATACCGTAATCATCACTAGTCAGGCCATACTGCTTGTCCAGCGAACTAAGCCACGCCAGGGCCTCGGCCACATCGCCGGAAGTGATCATGACCAGTTGCAGAAAAATCTTCAGCAGCGACTCGAAGCCCTGTTTATCATCCTGCGGCGGTATGTATTCTCCAAATCTATATCCTATACTCATATCCTCTCTCCTGATTTATACTCTAACAACGCTACACAGCCGAATGTTCTTGCATACCGGTTCTTATACGTGAAATGCCCTAACCTGCCTTGACCTGATGGGGTTGATACTGTCTTTGAGAGGAAGTTTGCAGGATCGACATCTTCCTGCCCCCTTCTTTATCGAGAATCCTTACCCCTAAGGGAGACTTTTTAGTCGCTACCAATTAGCAGGTATAGCATTCTGGTTCCTACAGTTTAGGTTATTCCATTACTCAACCCACCCCTGCCCCTCCCGAGAGGGGATTTTCTGCTGCTGCTTAATTGTTAAGTATCGATATAATAGCTTCAGCTGTTCACTTGCTATACCGGGTCCAACCACCCCTTACCCCTCAGAGCTACGCTCGCTACTTTCGAACTCTCGTTCTCAGTAGTCCAAGGCGGGGAATCTGGAACTGCCATTTGACAGGTATATGCACTGTAGCAAATCACTACTGGCAGGTATAGGAAGAGTAACTTGCACGCCGACGATGAAACGAACTGCGGTACCAGGTGCACCAACGACGATTTTGTGTTTGAGCGGTCAGCGAGTTTAAAATCGTCTTGATTTTTTTGCCTACTTTTTTCATCAAGGAAAAAAGTAGGGCCTGCCCGGCCAGGGCAAGCTACAAAGCAATGCAGTTTGCTGTACCTTTAAGCTCCACTACGCCAGTTGCAAACTGGCCTCAAGTAAACCACAAGCTGTGCTTCGCTAAACTTGTGGTATAATAATTAATTAATAGAATCAGCCTTACCTATACCTGGGCCAGCAGGCCCCGCGATAGTAGACACGAGCGTGGACGCTCGCGCCATTATCGCTACAACTGCACTTACCAAATAGGCCTATAAAATGATGAGGGCAGGCTGCTTTAGCAACCTGCCCTCATCATTTTATAGTTATAGCTTCCGCTACTTAGTCAATCCAACGGAACTTATATTCCAGTTGTGGCGATTTCATACGCTCCGCTACTCTTTTGAGGCGATCTGGCAGCGCGGTTATATAATCGCGGGCACGCTCGCCGGCATCGTTCAACCCAGAAACAGTTTCAAGCTTCCACTCTTTCACGAGGTCGCTCAGGATGTCGGTGTAGTCCAAGGCAGTATAAACGTTAATGCGCTGTGCGGCATCGGTAAAGTGGCCGAAAGTTTTGCCCATGTCCACCCCAAGCTCACGCATGTAGTGGGCTGGCATCACGATCTTCTTGCGCATCATGTCTTCAAAAGCCAGCATCATTTCGTTCGGATCGGCCTCAAATATTTTGCCAACAAACGCCTTGTACGCTTTGGCGTGGCGGGCCTCGTCGGAAGCAACATAGCCACAAAGCTTGGCCAGCATGCCATCGCCCTGCTTTTTGGCAATCTGGGCCACGCGACGGTGCGACAGGTTAGTGGCTGTTTCCTGGAAAGAGGTATATACGAAGGCGCGATACGGATCATTGTCGGTCTGCAGGTCGAAGCCGTCGGCAATCAGGTACTGCGTAGAGGCCTCCATTTCGCGCATGTTGATGCGGCCGGTCAGGTAGAGGTACTTGTTCAGCAGGTCACCATGGCGGTTCTCTTCGGCTGTCCAGGCGCGGTTCCACCTCATCCAAGGACTCTCTTCGTTGGTGGGTAAGTCTTTTATAGACATCAGCCAGCTTTCGTAAGTTGGCAGTGCTTCTTCAGTAATGGTATCGCCTACCAGCACGGCAAGCAGGTCGTAGCTTAGGTCACGGGCACGCTCCTGCAGATTTTTAACTTCTTCAAAAAAGTTTTCCATGCGGGCGTCAGGCAGTAGATCAGCTGGTTGCCAACTGTCTTCTACAGATTTTAGAAACTCTGTCATTTTCTCGTGGACAAAGTCTTCCATCCACTTCATGACTTCTACACGGGATGCAATGGCTGTAATCATGGTGTTGTTTTAGGCGATTGAAATTCAAATATAGGTATTTATACTAAAATAGTTGTCGGTAACGTCACATTAAGTTAACTATCTGTTAAAAAAGCAGTTCGGGTTTGGCGTGGTGTTTCACCTCAACCTGTCCATTCTCAAATGCGCAAACCATAAGACATACCCGGGATTATCTTATACCTACGCAGAAATACAAAACAGTTTACACGTTTACCTCCATTGTGTAGTAAGTCCCTGACAGAGTGCAATTTCAGCGATTTAAAATCTTCTGATACAGCACTCTAAGGAAGCGCAGGTCTACTTTGAGCTTGTTGAGAAAGTGGAGGGTGCGGTATACGGGTCCAAGACCGGCGTGTTGCCGGAGCAGGTTTAGGAGCTGCTCGGCCTGCTGGTAGTGGCCTGTCAGGAAGGCGTGTCGTGCTTCATATTGCAGTCGGTGGGTCATCGCTTGACACTCCTCGGGGCTTTCCACCAGTTTCGCCGCTTTTTCGCAGACCAACACCGTTGAATTTAGCTGCTTATCGCCCGGCTTGTAGAGTTGCTGCGAAAGCGAATGGGCATGCAGGCGGCGTTTGGTCGTGATGGCATCGAGAAAGAAATACTTATATCGGCGGGAGGAGCGCACCCAAAAGTCAAAGTCTTCATAGGCCAGCGTTTTGTCATAGCCCTGCAAATCCTCGAACACCTGCCGCCTCATCATCATGGTAGGCGGACAGATAAAGTACCGCCCCAGCAAATGGTGAAAGATGTCGCCGGAAGGTGCAAAGGAAATGACCTCACCTGCTTTATTGCGCTTGTAATGGTAGCGCATATGCCGGCCTTCATCATCAATATACTCCGCATCCGAATAGACCACGCCGTAAGTAGCATCCAGCTTTGCGAAGGCCGCCACCTGCTGCGCCACGCGCTCGGGCAAGAGCACATCGTCCGTGGCAAAATCGATGATGTACGCGCCCTTGGAAGCCCGCCAGGCCAGGTTAAACGCTCTGGTGTTTCCTTGGTTCGTGCCTGTGCTCAGGAAAGTGAGCTGCGGATATTTCCGGACGTATTCCCGGATGATGCGCACACTATTATCGGTGCTGCAATCGTCCATGATGATGATCTCCAGATTGGGGTAAGTCTGGGCCAGCACCGAGTCCAGCGCCTCGGAGATAAAGCGCTCATGGTTGTAGCAAAGGCAGATGACCGACACCAGCGGAAGGGAAGCAGGATCAGCCATGGCGCTCAAAAAAAGTGTGTACACAGTAGATAACCGCTTCCTGCTCAGCCGCTGTCATCCCCGGAAAAAGCGGCAGACTCAGGCTTGTTTCGGCCAGCTCTTCCGCTACCGGAAAGCTCCCTTTTCTATACCCTAGGTATGCGTAAGCTTCCTGTAGATGCACCGGCACCGGGTAGTGGATGGCCGTCTGTATACCTTGTTCAATTAGGTACAGCTGCAGCGCGTCGCGCTGCTTTGTGCGGATGTTGAAGATGTGGTATACGTGAGTGCATTCCGGCGCCGTGACAGGTAGCATCAGGTCGCCTATACCTTGCAGCCTGGTCTGGTATACCTGCGCCAACCGTTGACGCTCGTTATTTAAAGCATCGAGGTGCGGCAGCTTAACGCGTAACGCGGCAGCCTGCAGTGTGTCGAGGCGGGAATTGATGCCTATGATCTCGTTATGGTATTTCTGTTGCTGACCATAGTGGCGGTACATGCGGGCAAAATCAGCCATGGCTCGGTCTGAAGTAACCACTGCACCGCCATCGCCCAGCGCACCTAGGTTTTTGGTCGGGTAAAAACTGGTGGCACTGATGCGGCCGAAACTACCAACCGGACGGCCTTTATGGCTGGCGCCTTGTGCCTGTGCAAAGTCTTCGATGATAGTCAAGTTGTGCTGTGAAGCCAGCTCCAGAAAGCCCGACATCTCGCAAGCCTGGCCATAAAGGTGCACAGGTATGATCGCTTTGGTACGCGGTGTGACGTGCGCAGCGGCCTCAGCGGCAGTCAGATTATAGTTATAGCAGTCAGGCTCGGCCAGCACAGGTATAGCGCCCACCTGCACCACGGCATTCACAGTTGCGATGAAGGTATTAGCCGGCACGATCACTTCATCACCTGTTCCTATACCTGCGGCTTTCAGGGCCACCACCAACGCATCGTAGCCATTGCCTACCCCAACTGCCCTGCCTGACTGCACATAAGCGGCAAATTCAATCTCGAAAGCACTTACCTCCTCGCCCAATATATACTGCTGACCGCGCAGGGCACGCAGCAATGCTTCTTCTATCGCCTGGTTTATACCTGCAGGGAAGTCACGGAAAGCAAAGTATGGGGCCTGGATTGTTGGCATAGGTATAGACGGCATTTACAGGGCCAGATGCGCTACCAAGCGTTTAAAAGTAGCGTAATCGCGGATGTAGTCGGACTCCTCGAAATCGGTGGAGGTCAGGCAGACGGCTATCGTGCCAGGCGCAAAGTAAAGATCGGTCCAGCACATGGCCGGCAGGTATAGCCCGACACCTGGATTGTCCAGCACGAAGGTCTCCTTGTACTTGCCATTGTCTGTTTCCACTGTAATGCTTCCGGCGGCCGCCACCAGCACCTCTTCGGTCGCTTTGTTGGCGTGCTGCCCGCGCAGTACGCCCGCCGGGGTGCCATAGGTCCAGAACACCCGCCTGATCACAAAGGGGATGTTCCGGGCTAGTTGCGTTGAGGCGATGAAGCCTATTTCCTGGCTGCCGGTTTCGGCAAAGTGGATCAGGTAGGGTGTGGCAGACAAAAGGAAAAATTTAGTACTGCCACAAATTAAAACAATTTCGGTTAATGTGCCTATACATCCGGCCCCGGCTTTGCCCTTGCGGACGCTTCTGTTACATTTGCAAAGCGGAGCGTTTTGCCTGACTCAGCCTTTATACCTGTGCTATACCCGAAACTGCGTGTTCTGTCGGGCGTTTTGCCCGGGTTTAAATCGAAGCTAGCGGATCAATGCACATTCACTTCGGGCCAGTGTTGTTCTACAAGTTACCTGCATGGCAGCGGAGCTAACCTTCACGGGTGGGGCTGATGCGCCGCAGCCTCAGGTGCTGCCCTCGTATCAGGAGATAGCCGCCATTGTGTTTTATTTTATGGAAGATACCTACCGCACCATCGAATCGCCTTCTGAGGGCCTTTACAAAGAGAAAGGCAGTAAGTTCATCGCCTTGGCTTACCCGGTTTACACGGAAGAGGAAGTGAAAGAGATCCTCACCGACCTGCGCAAGCAGTATTATGACGCCCGCCACCACTGCTACGCTTACATCCTGGGTGCTGACAAAAACCGCTACCGCGCCAACGACGACGGCGAGCCTAACCACTCCGCCGGCGATCCCATCCTGGGTCAGATCCGCTCCTTCGACCTGAGCAATGTGCTGGTGGTGGTAGTCCGCTACTTCGGCGGCACCAAACTCGGCGTCAGCGGCCTGATCAACGCTTACAAAACTTCCACTGCCGAAGCTCTTAGCAGTGCCACCATCGTCGAGAAGCACGAAACCTCCCTGCTGCAAGTTCACTTCGCCTACCCGCAAATGAATGATGTGATGAGCCTGGTGAAAGAGTATGAGCTCGGCGTGAAAGACCAGCAATTCGAACTCGATTGCCGCATGACGCTGGAGGTACGGAGAAAGTTGGAGGAAGAAGTAAGAGGCAAGCTGGAGGGGATTGAGGGAGTTGCTGTAGAAGTTGTGGAGTAATGGAAGGTTAAATAATATGCCCGACTGACGCTCACGTCTTTGTCTAAATCAGGATTTTCAAGATTTAAGAGGGCGCCTACCCCACGGATTTGCAGGATTCCTGTGCACAATTGTCATCCCCCTGCCCCAAGTGGGACTTTTTGGCTTCTGCTTTCTGTGCTGTCATCCTGAAAGGATCTTGGTTGAAGAGAGGTTAAGCTGTTGCAACTACATACCCTGCTCCTCTCAAGAGGTGAGTTAGTCTTTGTCCTTCTAAAGGTTGAAGCGCTGTAGTTTTTGTTTTGCTATACCGGGTCTAACCTCCCCTACTTCCCAATGCCGTCATCTTGAGGCTTTTTATGTCATTTCGACCCTTGGGAGAAATCTGAAGTAGTTCTCAAATTTTGAAAGGATCCAGATCTCTCCTTTCGGCGAGATGACAGCTTGGGTTAATGGTTGCTTAAGTTGACGACATTGCCCCTAACCCCTCCTTATCCAAGGCGGGGAATCTGCCGCTACTACTTCATAGGTATAAGCTTCATGGCACCTGTCACACTCCACTGGCACGCATTAAAAGACTTACTTGCACGCTAACTACGAAGCAAGCAGCGTTGCCAGGTGCACAAACGACGATTTTGTGTCTGAGCGGTCAGCGAGTTTAAAATCGTCTTGATTTTTTTGCTTACTTTTTTCTTTATCGAGGCCCCCTACCCCCATCAAGGAAAAAAGTGAGGGCCCGCCGCACAGGCGAAGCAATGAAACCAATTACCTTAAGGTATAGACAGGCTGAAGCTACACCAGGTATAGGTATAGGTATAGCCTCGGCAATTATAGCTATACCTGGTCCAGGCCCCTCCATAGCCGTCACGAGCGTGAACGATCGCACCATTAAGCCATGCTACAGCTAAAAGCTTTCAACTGCATCACCCCAGCACTACCACAACCATAAAGTGAAACCTAATTTTCACTACCTTGTACAGCTGCATTATACCCTCGGCAACACCATGGCTAAAAAGAAACGACACCGCTCCCGACACAAAATCCTGGACCGTAAGATCGGCATCAGTCCGGGCTCCCTCTTTATACCTTTTGAGGCGCATGCCCCACGCTACTTCCTGATGTCCTTCAACGAGCAAATGTTCAAAGAGCAGGAGCTGGTTTCTTACGCCGAACTGGTGCAGCAGGTAAAGTCGCAGCCAGAGGCTACACACTGGATCGACATCCGGGGATACGCTGACCTCACCATGCTGGAGTTGCTCAAGCAGGACTTCGACATACACTCCCTGCAAATGGAGGACGTGATCAACGATTACCAGCGTCCGAAAGTAGACGAGCTCGACAACCGCCTCTTCATCATCACCCGCATGCTTCGCTGGAAGGAAGAGCATCATAGCCTGGACGACGTCCAACTCTCGGTTTTCTCGGGGCCCAACTACGTGCTCACTTTGCAAAGCGACTACGAAGACTGCCTGGACCCGCTCCGCGAGCGCATCCGGGTTGGCAAAGGCATCATCCGGCAGCGACCGCCCATGTACCTGGTGTATGCTATTCTGGACGTAGTATTGGATTACTATTTCCCGGTGATGGCGGCTATCGGGACTTACATTGAGGTACTGGAGCAGAAGATTCTGGACAACCCGTCGAAGCAGGCGTTGCGGGAAACACTGGACCTCAAAAACGAGCTGACCAAGCTGCGGCGCATTGCCTGGCCCGAGCGCGACAAAATGAACGAACTGCTGCGCATGGACGAGGATATTATACCTGACAAACTGAAAGTATACTTCCGCGACGCCTACGACCACTCCGTCCAGCTGATCGACCTGATCGACAGCCATAAGGAAATGTCGACGAGCCTGGTGGAGTTGTACATGTCCACAGTGAACAACCGCATGAACGAGATCATGAAAGTACTCACCATCATTTCGAGTATTTTCATCCCACTGAGTTTTATTGCCGGGTTGTATGGCATGAACTTCGCGCGCCAGGACCCCGACACAGGCGAGGTATTCCGGCTGAGTATGCCTGAGCTATACCTGCCCTACAGCTACCCGACCCTGATCATCCTGATGACCGCCCTGGTCATGGTGCAGCTATACCTGTTCTATAAGAAGGGCTGGTTTAAGAGCTTTTAGAATTTTATTACTTCTTCCTATTCCTAAACTGATTAATTTCTTTACTACTTATACCTTAGGCAGAAGCGACAATTTTTAAAACGGAACCCAAATATTATGTCATTCTGAAAGAAACTTGGTAGAAGGGAGGTTAAGCCGAAGCTATGAAAAGTCAAAATTACTTTGTCTACATAACTACTAACCCGAGCAGAACGGTGCTTTATGTAGGAGTGACAAATGATCTAATGTATCGGCTTGAACAGCACAGGGAAAACCGAGGAAAGCCCGAAACTTTTGCAGGACGCTACTTCTGCTACAAGCTTCTCTACTATGAACGCTATACTTATGTACAGCATGCCATTGATAGAGAAAAGGAGCTGAAAAGCTGGAGTCGTGAAAAGAAAATGGAGTTGATTAAAAGTGAGAACCCATACCTGCGATTTTTGAAATCCGAGCCCTGAATAACAGTTACTAATCATAGCAACCAAGATCCTTCCAGGATGACAAATAAAGTAGATTGACTCTATTTAATAAAATACTGTGAGGAGTACTGAACTGTCCTAATTTGGCAGCTTGAAATTCAGCTTCTGCAGTTCGTTGCGGAACACTTTGAACACCGAGTAGTTGTTGCCCACCTCGTTGTAGTGGATGCTGACGGCCTGGTTGCTTTCCAGCGATCTGCCTCCTATCAGGCGGGCATCCGGGCCGTAGAGGTAGGTTTTCTGCGGGCCGGTTTCGGTGATGGCGTATACCTGGTTGCCGCCCCCGAAGTTAAAGTACTGCACAATTTTGGGCGCTGATGTGACGAAGCGCTTCTCAAACAGCTCTTTCAGGTCCTGATCAAAAGCGGCAACTTTGCCCTGGTCCTGCCGCACAATCATGTAGGAGCGGCCGCCGGCATCAGGCACGAGATCGAACATGGCGCTTTTGCTTGGTCGTGGCAGTTGCTCCCGGTCCATTACCTGGCCCTGCAGGTTAAACTGCACCACCTCGCCATAGCGCGACACCACCGTTACCACGGAGCGGCGCAGGTCGGTGCCCGCCCGGATAACAGCTTCGGAAGTGATCGGTACCCGCAAACTGAACGGAAAGCCCGGATATGTTTCGCCTTTGGAGTTGAGGGCATACACATAGCCGTTTTCAAGCAGCACCAGGATAACATCACGACCGCCTACCCGCACGTGCTGCGGGGTGGCTGCCAGGCGGTAGTCCATGCGGCGGGGCTGCCAGCCAGGTATAGCGTTGCCGCGTGTGTCGAACATGTACAGGTTGCCCAGGGCGTCATCTACCAAAAAGCGGTAGTCACGGTTTTTCTGGAAATCGAACACGGCCAGGCGCTGCAGGCGCAGGGTATCGCCCACGTTAAACGGAAAGTTCTCCAGATCGCGCCCCAGGTGGTCGATGGCATGTATGCGGGTGGCCGTGGCAAACACATAGCGCAACCGCTTTTCGCTGCCCAACTCCACCTGCTGCAGGCTACCGATTACCTGGGCCTGAACCGAATCTGTCCAGCCACGGCTGCCGGTAGAGGTGATGTTGTGCAGCACCAGCATCGAGTCCTGCACCACTACTTCACGACTGCGGTCTATGGCATTCTGGATCGGATAGGGCGGTGATATCAGGCGACTTGCAAAAGGGATGGCCAGCTCTTCTTCAAACCCTCCCTGCACGCCATCGGTGTGGCGCTCCTGCCTCCTGAACAGCATACTGGTATAATATTGGTTTTCAGCGCGGGCGAACTGCACGCTCACCTGGTTAAATTTCCGGATCAAGCTGGAGTTCTGCAACAGGTCCTCGCGGTTCTCTTCCTGCACATAGCGGTTCAGGATATACCAGGCGTTCACGGTGTTCAGGTATAGACTAAAGTTACCCTCTTGCAGGGTTTCCTCCAGAAAGGCCTTCTGTGCCACGGAACGCCCCCATACCTCGCCTGCATTGATATCGTCGATGAGGGCACGCAGGCTGGCTATGTCCGGTGAGAAAATCATGTAGTTGTCGAGCTGCAGCACGTAGCTCTGCTCAAACCCAGCGAACAGACTGCCAAACAAACGGGCAGGCAGTTCTTCCAGGTCCAGCAGCTGCAAGGTATAGTTGCCGTACTTTTCGGTATAGATCTTTTCGTTCCGCGCTTTGCTCACCTGTTGTGCCAAGGCCTGAAAGCGGCCCCCTGTTTTGCCACTGCTTTCCATGCGGGCAATCACCATTTTGTCGGGGCTCGTGTTCATGTTGTAGGACTCCATGTAGGCGAGCGCCACCTCCTGACTAAAAGACCGGGCCAGGCTGTCGATAGCAGGGCTGTAGGCGTCGTTGGGCGCCTTGCCGTCGCGCAGGCGCGCCACCTCCCCCACCCCAAAGTGCATCAGGATGGCTGTGCGTGTGGGCAGCAGCAGTTTGATATCGAGTGGGCGCGGCCTGGAAGGTTTCAGTTGCGCCTGAAAAGAGCCTTTCAGCGTTTCCGGGTTCGAAAAGCCGTTCAGGAAAACCTTGTTCTGATCGAGTTTGAGCTCCAGCATGGCGTTGCGGCAAAAGCTGCTCAGGTAGCGTACCTGCGGCATCAGCTCCTCCTGCAGAAAAAGGCCAAACAGGTCGGGCAGGGCGCGGTAGTTCACAAACACGTTGGCGTACACATCGGCCTGGCTCAGGTAGTTCACCTTTTTGTAGTCAGCGGCAATGGAGTTGAGCTTGCCACGGTTGATGCGGCGCACGATCTCCTCCACCAAAACGGGCGAGGCACTCAGGATGATGTTGTTATGGAAAGAAAAGTAGGTAAAGCCATTCCCCAGCTGCGTATTGGTCACATCGGTGAGCAACACGCCCTGGTATTCGCGAATCTCTTCTTTAAAGAGCGGGTTTTTGATGATATTCTCGCTGAGCGTGCGCAGAAAACGGTGCTCGCCCACCGATACCACGGGGATGTAGTACACAAACTCCACATCGGTCTTGCCAAGCACGTGCACGGAGGTGAGGATATGTTTCTTGTCGAGGAACCGTTCGAGGCGCTGGTTGCCGGGCGCCACGCTGTCGAGCATGGCCATGTTCTCCTGAAAACGCTGCACCACCGGAAGCACCGAGAAACTTTCCCATAAGTCGGTCTCCTCCAGGTGCTTTTTGAGGTCGCTGTGGTTGTTGGTCTCCACCACAAAAGCCGCCGTCTCGGGCACCAGCGTCCAGAGGTCCACCTTCTGCTGTGCGTCCTGCCACCTGCTAAAGCCATAATAGACCAGGGAGGCAAGTGCTACAAATGCGATGAAGAAAAAGACAATGCGTTTCGGCATAGTGGGGTGTATGAAGCCACAAATTAACCGAAAAAATTAGAAATCCACCGCGTATAGCGGTTACAGCCCCAATTCATATCGCAAATATCCTGATTCTATACCTGTTTAGCGGCCAGGGCCTGTACCTGCACGTGTCTGGCTGCGTATAAAGGGGCCTACTCAAACCTGCTAACATGTTTCGGATTCTCACACCTGTCGATTTTTCAGAAGGCTCTAACAAGGCCTGCCACTATGCGCTGCAGCTTGCGGCCGGCGTTCCCGGGGCCAGGTTGTTGGTGCTCCACTGCTTTCAGGATTACCTGGCTGATGCGGTGCCTGCCAGCGCTGCCAACCTGAACCCCTCGGAGCGGCTGGCGGAGGGTGTGCTGCACCGCAACGAAACCGAGGCACTGGAGCAACTCGAAGTGCTCTATGAAGAGTTAAAGCAGAAGGCCCGCAGCATGGGCAGCAGTTTGCACATCGAGCGGACCTTTACCCACGGCCTGCCAGAAGAGGAAATACCCGAGCAGGCGGAGCGCTTCCGCCCCGCCCTGGTCATCATGAACACCAAAGGCGAGTCGAGCTTCGGACGGGCAGTGTTTGGGACCGTATCAACCAAGGTGATCGACGAAGCGAGCGTGCCTGTCCTGACAATACCGAATCAACACGATGGCGCTATACCTGGCCGCATCCTCTACGCCACTGACATCGGCAAGACGGACGTGGCCGACATAGACCGCATCCGGCAGTTGTTCGGCCATCTGCAACCCATGATCTACTGTGTGCACATTTCGGACGATCCGGAGGAAGACCGGGAAAAACTGCTGGCGCTGCAACAGAACCTACAGCAGAGCGCTCCCGAAAACGACATCCGCTATGCCCTGCTCGAAGGGGAGGATGTAGCCCAATCCCTGCAGGACTTTGCCCGCAGCGAAAACATCGACCTGCTGGCCCTGGCTACCCAGGAGCGTGGCACGCT
Organism: Pontibacter coccineus; assembly: GCF_030546575.1. GTDB lineage: Bacteria > Bacteroidota > Bacteroidia > Cytophagales > Hymenobacteraceae > Pontibacter > Pontibacter coccineus. Next base: position 509,350 of record NZ_JAUOTN010000002.1, on the reverse strand, counting down.
TGAATCGCTCTTCAACCCCAGCCTGGCCAAGAAAATGGTGCTGCACGCACCGCTGCCCGTGCTCGTGTTTCAGGGCAAGGTATAGGCTATGACCTGGCGGCAGGCTGCTCTGTCAATTCCAGGAAAGCCTGGTAGTAGCGCTCCAGGGCTCCCTCGCTTGTGCTCAGGAACAGGAAGGGCTCGATCAGTTCAAGTTCCATCAGCACCAGTTCGCCGTTCAGTTCCACCCCATCCACACGGGCATACAGGCAGTCTTGCGCAAACTGCTCAGCAATAGTAGTGGCCGTCTGCAGCATGCCGGCTGGAGGCGTTGGCGTATGCACGCTCCCTCCAAAAAAGTGCTGCACCCGGAAGTCGCCCGGCCTGGCTTTTTTGAGTACCGCGTGGCTATACCTGCCGTTGAAGAAAATGAAGGACCACTCACCCTGCGTTTTGATCTCCTCAAGGAAAGGCTGCGCCAGAAAAGGCTCTTCCTGCAGCAAGGCGTTGATGCGGGCTGTGTAGTTGCCGGCCTCGGCTCTGCTGATGGCCAGGGTGTTCTTGGCTGCCCCGCTCACGCGTGGTTTCACGATGATCTTCTCCTGCCCGATCGCCTCGAACACGCTGTCAGGATCGAAGGTGCTGCTCTGCTCCAGCCACACGGTGGGCACAATCGTAACACCTTGCGTCTGCATGTCTTTAAAGTACTGCTTATCAGCATTCCAGCGCAGCGTTTTCACCGGGTTGAGCACCCTGCAGCCCAGTGCCTCCAGCTTGTTGAGCCAGGTATAGAAGGTGTTTATTTTATCGAAGTAATCCCAGGGCGATTTGATGATGAGGGTGTCAAAGGCGGTCCAGTCGACCTGGGCATCGTCCCATACCTGAAAAGAAATTTTGTGGCCTTTTTCGGCCAAAAAACGGTATAGGCGCTCATCTTCGCTGTCGGCGTTGGTTGTATAATCGCCCAGGCTCTGGCAAGTGACCAAAGCTATTTGTTGTAATGACATAAATGCGGATATTTGCCGCAAAATTATGCTTTCTCATCCGCAGAATCTACAGAATAAATTTCCATTTAAACAAAACTTTAAGAACGTCTGTTCTCGTATGAAAAGTATAATCTGCTTCCCCGCTTTTTAACTGCCACCATGTTACATCTTTTCAGCCTCAGCCCACGATACAGGTACAGCCTCTCTGTACGCCTGCTGGTCCTGCTGTTGCTGATCAGCACCACCGCGGGCGCCTGCAGCTCGGAGGGCACGCATGAAGAGCAAACAGAAGAACCCCGGGAGCGCAGCCGGAAACAAATGGAGCCCGACACGCTGCTGGCCCGTCGCCAGCCAAGCGGCCCGCCTTCCACCATCGATTTTCTGGGTAACCCGTTTCTGTCCGACTACCGCCAAAGCAAAAAGCTGGACGCCTACTTTGCCCGCATCAACGCCGACTTCACCCTTGATGCCGACCCGGTAGAGAACATGCACCGCCCTGCTATCACGGACACGATCTATACTATCCGCTTTGGGGAATCGGTGATCGAGCTCTATGCCCCTAGCCAGACCGGTGACCTGTTGCTGCAGGTGGCTGATATCCGCAATGCAGGTATAGCCCTGCGCAACAACATGAAGGTGGGCATGGGCCAGCCCGAGCTGATGACCAAACTCAAGAACTTTGACGTGCGCATCCTGCAAACCAACTCCGAGATCGTGGCCACTTCGGTAGAAGGCGCTCCTATTTCGCTGCGCTTCTTCCTGAAAAACGGTAAAGTGAACCGGATCAGGTATGAGGGCTATGTGGATTAGGCAGCCGCTGGCCAAGGTATAAATAACTCAGAAACCCTACCTTTGCTGCTGAACCAAAGGTATACCTTATGCGCATCGTTGTCCAACGCGTTACCCAGGCATCTGTTACCATCGATAATCAAATAAAGGGCGATATCGGCCTGGGCCTGCTGCTGCTTGCCGGCTTTACCAACGACGATACCGAAGAGGACCTGAAGTGGATCGCCAACAAGGTGGTGCAGCTCCGCATTTTTAGTGATGCCGACGATAAAATGAACCTGAGTGTGCAGGACGTGCAGGGCGATGTCTTGGTGATCAGCCAGTTCACGCTTTACGCCCTCACCAAAAAAGGCAACCGCCCTTCTTACATCCAGGCGGCTCCTCCTGCGGTGGCGATCCCTTTGTATGAGCGTTTTGTGGCGCTGCTGGAAGAGGCCCTGGGCAAGAAAGTGCAGACCGGCGAGTTCGGTGCCGATATGAAAGTAGCCCTGCTCAACGACGGGCCGGTTACGATTACCATCGACTCCAAAAACCGGGAATAAACCGCCCCGAATATTTCTGAGGCAGTCTGGAAAAGCAAAAGATATAACAGCTATATTTCTACCTGAATCAGCTATACCTCATCGGACGGTTTATATGAAAGCTATACCTTACCTGGCAGCGTGGCTGCCGCAACTCCTTGGCTGGCTGCTGCTTTGCGCCTTCTTGCTGACAGGTATAGCAACCGCAGCTCAAGCCCAGACCGACACCACACTCACCAAAAGCGTGGTGGGCAAGCGCTGGATCGTGGAAACCCGCGACGGCTCTGTCATTCAGGGTATCTTTTTGGGGCAAACGGATGGCGGCATCCGCCTGCAAACCGATAGCGCCGGCGAAATCCTGATTCCGCATACCCAGATCAAAAGCACCCAGATCATTGACGACAGCCGCATGCACGACGGTGCGTATTGGTTCGAAAACCCCAACGCAACCCGCTACCTCTTCTCTCCGTCTGCCTTCAGCCTCAAAAAAGGGGAAGCCTACTACCAGAACACTTACCTCGTACTCAACTCATTTAACATCGGCATCACTGACAACATCACCATGGGTGGTGGTTTCGAGCTGATTTCTACTTTCTCCGGTACACCCGCTTTTTACCTCACGCCAAAGGCCACGTTTGAGATCAACAACAAATGGCGGGCCGGTGGCGGCCTGCTTTACATGAATGTGATCGGGGTTGGAGAAGACTTCTCGGGCTTAGGAATAGGCTATGGTATTGTGACCTATGGCAACTCCGACGACAACGCCACATTAGGTATGGGCTATGGCTTTGTAGATGGCGAACTTTCTAGCAAGCCTGTTATCACCCTGAGCGGTATGAAGCGATTGAGTAGTCGGATTGGGGTTGTTTCCGAGAACTGGCTGGTACCTTGGGATAGCTACTATGGCGTGTTCTCATATGGCATCCGGTTTATGGGAGAGCGCCTGACGGTTGACCTGGCTTTTATTAACAACCGTGATATTGCCGAAGCTATACCTATTGGGGTGCCTTATGTGGATTTTGTCATTAAATTTGGCAAATAACCAAAGGCCCTATACCTATGACCATCGCCGAAGCCCAAACCATCGTTGACAACTGGATCAAAGAGAACGGAGTTCGCTATTTCAACGAACTCACCAACATGGCCATCCTGACAGAGGAAGTGGGCGAAGTGGCCCGCATCATGTCCCGGCAGTACGGCGAGCAGTCGTTCAAGAAAAGCGATGAGGGCAAGCAACTATCCGACGAGCTGGCCGATGTACTCTTCGTGCTCATCTGCATCGCCAACCAGACAGGTATAGACCTGACCGAAGCCCTCCGCAAAAACCTGGAAAAGAAAACCAACCGCGACAGCGAACGACATAAGCAGAACGAGAAACTGAAGTAAGTTTGGGAGTTAGTGAGTTAAGGAGTTTGAGAGTTATGACGTGTAAGTTTACTCTTAAATCACAGAGGCTTATGGTAAAATACTCCTGCCTATACCTGTCCAAGAACAAAAAAGCTGGTGCCTCTGCTTTTGCAGAAGCACCAGCTTTTTTAATGCGCGATCAACATCTCGCGTAGGCCTTAGAAAAACACAGCGCTGTTTTTACAAATTCGTGCACGATTCGGACAGGTCGCAACCTGTCCCTACACGTCCTTCATCACCCGAATTCCCAAATTTTCTACCTTTCTTACTTTTTTACTTCCATACTCTTAAGGTCTACCAGCCTGTCCCCTTTCCAGACGGGTAGCACGTTGTAGGTGTCGTGCTGGAGGCAGAACTCAATGTCTTTGTGGATTTCGAGGTTTTCGAGGCGGCGCACGTGGGAGGATTGACGCAGGAAAGCGACCATATCGTCTTTGGCAGCGTGGTACAGGTATAGCGAGGCCAGGGTGGCGTCGTTCTCAAATTCAAATTCGCCCTGCAGCCGCTCGGCCAGCGCACCGGCAAACAGCGTGTCTTCGAGATTGAACTTACCTTTCCAGCCGGCGCATACTACCAGCACATCCAACTGCAAACCGCGCAGGTGCTCCGCTACAGCTTCCAGGTTTAGAAACGCGCCCACCACAATCTCCTCGGCAGTCTCCGACAAACGGATGGCACGAGTGCCGTTGGTGGTCGTGATGGCCACGGTGCGGCCTTGCACCTGTCCGTTCATGTAAGCGAAAGGAGAATTGCCCAGATCGAAACCCTCAGCCTTGATACCGTTACGCTCAGCCGCGGTCAGGCAGCCCTGCTCTGCGTAGGAACGGCACTCCTCCAGCTCCATCACAGGTATAATATCGGTGGCGCCATGCGCAAAGGCTGTCACCATCGTAGAGGTAGCACGCAGAACATCCACCGCCACCACTGCCTTCCCCTCTAGTTCATACAAGTGCAACAGCTCCGGGCTGTAACACACATCTATACTTGGCATTTATTTAAATTGCTAAATGGTTTAATGGTTAAATTGTTAAAAAGCTCGGCACTGCGAACAACCAATTAACAATTTAACCATCAACAATTAATCTACTTCTTCACAAACGGCGGTTTCACGATCTGGCCTTTCATGTCTTTGTTGCGCACGCGTACAAATACTTCGGTGCCCGGCTTGCTGTATTCGGTCTGCACGTATCCCATCCCGATGCCTTTGCCCAGCGACGGTGACATGGTGCCGGACGTTACTTCACCGATCTGCTCGCCTGCGGCGTTCACGATCTCGTAATGCGCTCTAGGTATAGCCTTCTCCAGCATCTCGAAACCAACCAGCTTGCGCTGCACACCGGCTGCCTTTTGCTCTTTCAGGTTCTCAGCATTCACAAATTCCTTATCGAACTTGGTGATCCAGCCCAGACCAGCCTCCAGAGGAGAAGTCGTGTCGCTGATGTCGTTGCCGTAGAGGCAGAAGCCCATTTCAAGGCGCAGCGTGTCGCGGGCCCCCAGTCCGATCGGCTTGATGCCATGTTCTTTGCCCGCTTCCATGATCGCGTCGAATACCTTTTTGGCGTCCTCGTTCTTCACATAGATCTCAAATCCGCCGGAACCGGTGTAGCCTGTGGCAGAGAGTATAACATCAGGCACACCGGCAAATTCTCCCTTCTCGAAGCTATAGTAAGCCATGCTGCCCAGGTCCACTGAAGTAAGCGAAGTAAGCGCCTCTACCGTCTTCGGTCCCTGCACGGCAAACAGCGACATCTCATCCGAAATATTCTCCAGCTCCGCCCCTTTGGTGTTGTACTTGTTCACCCAGGCCCAGTCTTTGTCGATGTTGGAGGCGTTTACCACCAGCATGTACTCGTTTTCGGCCATGCAGTACACCAACAGGTCGTCTACGATGCCGCCCTCCTCGTTCGGGAAGCAGGAGTACTGGATCTTGCCGGGCGTCAGTTTAGAGGCATCGTTTGTGGTGATGCGCTGGATTAGGTCGAGTGCGTGCGGTCCTTTCACCATAAACTCGCCCATGTGCGACACGTCGAATATACCGACCGCATTGCGCACCGTGTTGTGCTCATCCAGATCGGACGAGTAGCGCACCGGCATGTTGTATCCAGCAAAAGGCACCATCTTCGCTCCCAGCGACTCGTGCACATCATTCAAAGCTATTTTCTTGAGTTCCATATCAGATTTGATTGCTATAAAGTAGATGCCCAAAATTAAGTAAAATAAAACCGCTTCCGAAATTTTATGCAGGAACAAGATTTGTATAGCTTAAACGCTATTTCTCGGGGGAATTTCCTACCCCTGTCCTCCCGAAGGCCTTTATCCACACCCCTTTGTGCATAACCTTGCAAAGGCCGGTGCGTACATCCACCCGACACTTTTTTAGCCAAAAGGAATGCCATTTACTTCTCACCACCACTTAGCACACAGGATATGTGTGCCCGCCTCATTTTTGCCCAGACAGCCAGCTGCTACGCGTTTTGCCCTGCCTTTTAGGTTGCTTAGCGTCCTTTTTACTAACTTAGCAGCATATCGTCTGTCTTATCAAAAGCTCAGTCTGGCGTTCATCAGATAATATTCCATGAAGCTATCCACCAAGCTGTTTATCGGGTTCGTCCTGATGTCACTGCTTTTCACCACCGTTGCCATCGTGAACTTCAGGTTGTCGGAGGATGTGATCGAAAACATGCGCTGGGTATCGCGCTCTCAGATCGTGGTCCGCAACTCTGCCTCCCTGCAGCGTAACATTATCGACATGGAGGCGGGTTTGCGGGGCTACCTGCTCAACGGAAACGAAGTATTCCTGGAGCCTTACCACGAGGCCAAACGCATCCTCCCCAGGCTGCGCGAAGACGTCAGAAGCTATACCGCTTCCGAGAATCAGCAACTCAGACTCGATAAAATCATTACCACGCATGACAACTGGATAGTGCAATATGCCGAGCCGCTCATCCAGATGAAAAGAGGCGACACGCTTGAGTACTCGTCCCGGGCCTTCGACAGGAAGCTCGATACGCTGGTGTTGGGCGAGAAAGTACTGATGGACACCATCCGAAGCGACTTCCGTGTGTTCAACTCTCATGAGTATACCTTGCGGGGAGAAAGAAATGACCGCCTGAACACCAGTATCAATACTACAAGGCAAGTGTCCATCGTTCTTACCGTACTGTCGGTACTACTGGGCCTGGGCTGGGCGCTTTACATTACCCGCATCATCTCTAACCGCATCATGAAGATGGTGATGCTGGCCAAAAAGATTTCGAAGGGAGAATACCAGACCCAGATCGTGGACACGTCCAATGACGAACTCAGCCAGCTCTCGTACTCCCTGAACAGGATGTCGGCCACGATTGACGAGACGTTCTCGGAGCTGGATCGCAAGAACAAGGAACTGGATCAGTTCGCCTATGTGGTATCGCATGACCTCAAGGCGCCATTGAGAGGTATAGAAGTGGCCTCGCGGTGGGTGGAGGAAGACATGGGCCAGACCCTGCCTGACAACATCAAGGAGTACCTAATGATGATGCGTGTGCGTGTACACCGCATGGAAAACCTGATCAACGGTATACTGGCCCTTGCCCGCGTGGACCGCAACAGTTATGCGCAGGAGATGGTGGATGTGCAGCAGCTACTGACCGAAGTAACAGATATGGCATCGCCACCGCGGGATTTTACCATTGAGATCGGGCCTGACATGCCGCACGTTTATACAGAGCGGGTGCATTTACACCAGGTTTTCCTCAACCTGATCTCAAATGCCATCAAATACCACCATCGCCAGGAAGGCCGCATTGACATCACCTGCCAGGAGTCGGAGAACTTCTATACCTTCTCGGTGTCGGACGACGGGCCAGGTATAGAACCGCAGTACCACGAGCGTATCTTCGTGATTTTCCAGACCCTGCAGGAGCGTGACGCGGTAGAAAGTACGGGGGTAGGTCTGGCCATCGTGAAAAAGATTGTAGAGCACCATGGAGGCAATATTTGGGTGGCCTCCAGCCCCGGCCAAGGGGCAACATTCAGTTTTACCTGGCCGAAAAATCAGGTATAATTGAAATAATTATATTAGCTTTGATCATTGAATTTCCAAAAGTGCTATGATAAATAAAGACGTTAATATCCTTTTAGTAGAAGATGACTACCTGGATATTATGAATGTAGAACGTGAACTTAAGAAAATAGGCATTACACACCCAACCCATGTAGCCCGCAATGGCCGTGAGGCGCTCGATATGCTGCGCGGGACCGGTGTGCCCAAAATATCTCCTGCCCCTAGCGTCATTTTGCTCGATATCAACATGCCGCGCATGAACGGGCTGGAGTTCCTGGCCGAACTGCGCCATGAGCCGGAGTTCAGTCACATCCCGGTTTTCATCATGACCACCTCAAACGAAGAGACGGACCGTATGGCAGCCCAAAAGCTGAATGTGGCAGGCTATATCGTAAAGCCGATGAGCTTCGAGAACTTCGAGAACAGCCAGTCCTCTCTCGACAATTTCACACTGTTCCTGGACCTTATAAAGCTTAAATAAGCCTTAACGCTCTTTATCGGGGAACAGCAGCAACTGCTCTTCTGACAGCAGCCTGAAAGATTGGCGGTGGTGTTGCGTAGTTCCAAACTGCGCAATGCTATTGCGATGCTCTTTGGTGGGATATCCTGCATTTCGCTCCCAACCATACGCGCTGTGCTCTTTTGCAAGTGTACACATCAGCTCGTCGCGGTGCGTTTTGGCCAGCACAGAGGCCGCCGCAATAGACAGGTATTTTCCGTCCCCCTTTACAATACAGGTATGGCGCAGCCCTTCGTATACCTTAAACCTGTTCCCGTCCACCACCAGGTACTCCGGCTCCAGGCTTAGCCCCTGTATGGCCCGGTGCATCGCCAGGTAGGTTGCCTGCAGGATGTTGATGCGGTCGATCTCAACGGGGCTTGCCTCTCCTATAGCCCAGACCACCGCATCCCGTACAATATCAACCCGCAGTTGCAGCCGTTGCTTATGGCTCAGTTGCTTCGAATCGTTCAGCAGCGTGTGGCTATAGTCTGGTGGCAGTATGACGGCAGCGGCCACCACAGGGCCCGCCAGGCAGCCGCGGCCAGCCTCGTCAATACCTGCTTCTAAGGTATAGCCACTGTAATTTGGTAGAAGTGCCATGGTGTATAGAGAAGTTCGTGTAGCAAAAATAAAACAAAAAGCCCTGTCAACTTACGCTGACAGGGCTTTTTAAATTTATACTATCCGGTAGGCTTAGTATCCAGGGTTTTGCTGAGCAGCTAACACAGGGTTAGAAGAGATCTCAGAGATTGGAATTGGCCAGATGAAACGGAAGTCTTCATAAGGAATGAAAGGTATAGTAGTAGCCGGGAACGCACCGCTAGCCGCACTGTACTGCGGGATATGGTTAGAAGTAGAGGCTACCTTGGCAGGTATACCAGCCGGACCAAACTTACCTTCTTTTGCCAGACGGTGGATGTCTTTCCAGCGCAAGCCTTCACCTACGAACTCGATACGGCGCTCATTCACAATTGCTTGTGTCAGGGCATCGCCAGTCAGACCTGTGTATGTTTCGCTGGTAGAGCGGCCACGAACTGCATTCAGCAGCGCCAGCGCTCTGTCATTGTTACCCAGTCTTGACTCAGCTTCAGCCACGTTCAGCAACACTTCAGCATATCGAATGATTGGTGACCAGTCGGTCTGCGTCTGTGCATCTCTGTACTTTCTTGTGAAGATCGCACGGGAAGTAGTTGTGATGATTTGGCGGCGAGCATCGTTTGCCGGCCAGAAAGTGGCGTTCCAGATAAGTGGGCTGATAGCTACCAGACCACGGCCACCTGAACCAGCAAAATACATCTGACCCAAAGACCCGTTTACACTGGCGTTATCATTCGCTGTGTTCATGAACGAGAAGATTGACTCAGTATTGCTTGAGTTGCTTGCCCATGGGGCGTCAGGTGAAGCGGTTAGAGCGTAACCACCAATTGGACTTGTGAAAGTCGTAGTACCAGTGATTAACTTGTTTCCTTCCGTAACTACACCTTGCCAGTCTTGCATATGCAGTTTCACGCGAGACTTAAGTGCGATAGCTGCACCTTTGGTTGCTCTTGAAATTTTAGCGCCGGCCGCACGTGTATCAGGCAGGTTAGCTTCGGCATAGTCCAGGTCTGCCAGGACCGCAGCGTAACCTTCTTTTACTGTGTTTCTACCCTGCTGTCTTGCCTCTTCTACACGGGCCGGCGTGTTCACCGGAATCGTTCTGATCGGAACGCCCGGGTGTGATGCATCGGCTGTGTGGTTGTAAGGACGCGCGAAGTGCACCAGCAACTCGTGGTTAGAGAGGGCACGCAACATACGAACCTCACCCAGGTAAGCATTGCCTACTTCAGGAGTGATCAGACCATCCGCTACAGCTTTCTCTACACCCTCGATTACGATATTGGCTTTGTTGATAACCGAATAAAGCGTTTCGAAGTGGTACACGTTGTTAGCAGAGGCCGCATTGTAGGTTGAACCGTACGTGATGGCGTAAAACGCCTCCAGGTTCAGCATGTCCTCACCGCGGTTGTCTCCCTGCTCCACATGCGCCGCACCAAACGGATAACCACGTACGGCACCACCGGCATAGAAACCGGATTGAGCTGCGTCATATACACCAGCTACCGCCAGTTCTACACGCTCAGGAGTCGTAAAGGCACTCGCTTCTGTAAGTCTGTCGAAAGGATCAAGTTCTACAACCTCCTTTTCGCACGAAGTCAGCATCAGGGAAAAGCACACCGCAGGGGCGAGCAACGCTAACTTCAGTTTATTTTTGATGAATGATCTATTTTTCATTTTAAGGGAATTAAGAAATTAGAAGCCAAGGTTTAAACCAACTGTGAACACACGCTGCTGCGGCTGGCCGTTAAAATCAACACCCAAGTTGTTGTTGTTCAGGTTAGTATAAGTTTCTGGGTCAAGACCAGTGTAGTCAGTTATCACGAAAGCGTTCTGCACCTGAGCGTAAATTCTCAGACGATCCACACTAATACGCTCTGATAGTGTCTTAGGCAGTGTGTAGCCAAGCGACAGGTTGCTCACTTTCAGGAAGTCGCCACTCTCAACGAAGCGAGAAGAAGCCTCACCGTTTGTGTTCATGAAGTTACCGTAGTTAGCACCAGCGGCCAGTTTAGGAGTCTGTCCATCACCTGGGTTTTCCGCAGACTGCCATCTGCCAAGAACCTCACGACCGTTGTTCTCAAACGCCATCGTCAAAAGGTCCTGACGCGTACGGTTCATGATCTTGTTACCGCCTGAGAAACGCACGAACACGTTAGCATCGAAGTTACCCAGTTTGAAGTTGTTGTCGAAACCACCGAACCACTTAGGCAGTGTAGTACCCAGGATCACTTTGTCAGCAGATGACAGTGAGGACTGTGCTCCAAGCGCGTTTGGATTAGCTGGGTCGTAACCGTAGTATACGTTAGCAGAACCACCGTTGCCAGAGATGTTACCCTGTACCAGCGAGCCATCGCCTTTGCGGTAGATTGGGTTACCGTTTGCTTTGTTCACGCCTTCGAACTGGTAGCCGTAGATCGAGTTGATAGACTCTCCTTCGCGGTGGATGGTGTATTCATACACGATGTCCTGACCGTCAACCAGCGCTTTCACTTCGTTATTCTGAGTAGAGAAGTTGAAGTTAGAGTTCCAGCTGAAGTTAGACTTGTCGATTACTGTACCAGAGATCGAGAATTCGATACCGTCGTTGTCAACGCGACCGATGTTACGGGTGATAAAGTTGTTAGGCACACCCAGTGATGGAGGAGTTGGCGCCTGAAGAACGATATCGGAGTTATTCTTCTTCCAGTAAGCCAATTCCAAGTTCAGACGACCGTCGAACAAGCCCAGGTCGATGCCAAAGTCAGTGATCTTCTGAGCTTCCCAACGCAGGTCAGGGTTACCTGTGTTACTGAATGCGATACCGTTGAAAGTACCGTACTGAGCAGCACCGAACGAACCCAGGTATGGATAGTTACCAGAGATGCCGTTGTTACCCACCTCTGCCCAGCTACCACGCAGTCTCAGGTCAGAAATAACGCTAAGAGCAGATGAGTTTTTGAAGAATGCTTCTTCAGAGATTCTCCAGGCTGCAGACACACCAGGGAAATAACCCCAACGGTTCTCAGGAGAAAGCTTAGAAAGACCGTCAGCACGCATGGAGGCACCAATGTAGTACTTGCTGGCATAGTTGTAGTTGAAACGGCCCAGGTAAGAAGCAAGACCATTCTCACCAATACCACCGAAAGCAAACTGGTTAGCAAAAGCGCCAGATACCAGGTTTTCGTTGAAGAAACGGTCAGAAAGACCTGTACCTTGCGCCTGGAAGAAAGTGGATCTGGTTTTGTTGTATTCCTGTACAGCAGTCACGTCCAGGTTGTGCACCTCATTGAACGACTTGTTGTAGCTCAGGATGTTCTGCCAGTTCCATGCTTTGATTGGAGAGTAGGCCTGTGAAACGATACCGCCAGAACCCTGACCGTCACCATGACGTGGGTCGTTGAACAGGAAGTCGTCTACCAGTGTTAAGTCAGCACCCAGCTGTGTTCTGAAACGCAGGTTATCAACCAGTTTAAAATCCAGGAACACGTTACCCAGACCACGGTAAGTAGTTGCTTTACGTACGTTGTTATCCAACACGAAACGGATGTTTGGAATACCGTTTGCAATCGTACCCAGGTTCGGACCACGACCGAGTGATCTGTTGTTCTGATCATCAATGTTATACCCAGTTGGGTCATTCGGATCAAGTGCCGGCACGTTAGGGTGCATACGGATCACACCGAAGATGTTACCGGAAAGGTTGTTAGAGCCAGTAAGCGGACCAGAGTTGATCTGGTTGGTCAAACCAGCCTGTAAACCGAAATCAAGGAAGCTGGTTACTTTAGTCTGCAGGTTTGTACGAACTGAGTAACGCTCCAGGCTGTTAGCACGGCCAATACCTTCCTGGTTTGAGTAACCAAGAGAGAAGTAGTAGGTTGTTTTATCAGTACCGCCGCTTGCAGAGAATGCATGGCTCTGCTGGAACGCAGTACGGAATACTTCCTTGTTCCAGTCAGTATCAGCATCACCCAATACAGCAGGAGAAGACTGACCAAGGTTAGCATATTTCTCGTTCGTGATTTCAACGAACTCACGTGCGTTTAGCAGGTCGTGTAGTTCAATAGCTTTGGCAGAACCTGCCCAGCCATCGTAAGAGAACTTAGCCTGGCCTGATTTACCACGTTTCGTTGTGATCAGGATCACACCGTTAGAAGCACGTGAACCGTAAACCGCTGTAGCAGCACCGTCCTTCAAGATCTCGAATGACTCGATATCGTTCGGGTTAATGTCAGCAAGTGCGTTTGAGGGCGTGAAACCACCCAGGTTACCAGACGTAGCAGGCACACCGTCAATTACGATAAGTGGCTGCGTGTTGGAAGAGATAGAGTTTACACCGCGGATGTTGATCTTTGGAGGAGCACCCAGGATACCGGATGGCTGCGTGATCTGCACACCAGAAGCACGACCTGCCAGCTGCTGGTCAAAAGATGGTGTTGCCATGTTGGCAATTGTCTCACCTTTTACCTGCGCGATAGAGCTGGTTACGTCTTTTTTCTGCTGTGTACCATAACCAACCACCACAACTTCATCAAGTTGTCTCTGGTCGATCTCTAAAGTCACATTGATAGAAGCAGAAGTTCCAATCGGACGCTCAGTAGTTTTGTAACCGAGGAAGCGGAACACAAGCGTGTTTCCGTCTGCCGGCACACTAATAGAGTAAGTACCATCTGCGCCGGTCGCTGTACCGGAGCTAGTGCCCTTTACAAGCACTGCCACACCAGGAAGGCCTTGGCCAGTCGACTGGTCTGTCACAGTACCCGTAACAGTTTTGCCCTGCGCCACTGCCTGCTGCAGCAGAGCGAACACCAGCGCAAAACTCAATAGTAGTAGTTTTTTCATTGGTTTGTTAATTGAGTTGAAAGATAAATAGTAGTTAAGATTAAGGTTTAATAAGTAAGATTTACAATAAGCTTAGTCGCAATACTGGCAAGTACATAGGGGCCTTCTCTACGGCTTTTTCAAGACCGAATCAAAGTATGTTTGCCAGCAAGTGAATAGGAATAAAATAAGCCTATTTAGCATTTAAATAAACTTTTTACACTATTTGATTGCTCCAAACTAAGCATAATTTTTTAATATATACAAAACTGCAAATTAAAATTCTGATCCCCTATCTGCGTATTTTTCAGTAGTTTACACCTTCGTCTTATGTTATTACAAATCAACCCAACCTTAAGACAACCAAGATAATCTGCAACTAATTGACTGTCACAACTATTTTAGATATACTCTCTTAAGTTCTTATCAAAATAATACTAGTCCCACCAAAATAGCTTAAATACCATTTTCCATAAGTGACTCTTTTACAATGTTATAACACACACCGGTTGTGATGATGGAAAAGCCTGTCGGCGAGGGAAACCATCACCTAAATAAGTAGGGTAGGATATACCACTCTAAGTATGGCTTAATGGTATCCATTTGATCCTCGGATTAGCCTATGCTGCCCCTCAAACTGAGTCACGCCGACCAGCGATTTATTTCCCAGATCACTTGGGTACTGCATGTCAGTCGTAAATAAAAATCACAGTCAATCTCCTACTCTACTGCTATCAGCATTACCACTCATTGTCTTTAACTTTTCTCTCCTACCGCAACAGATCGAACCTTCACTCACATACTTAAAATATAAATATATAAATAATCGCAACTTGATATAATAATATATTTTTTTAGTTAAAATACTATTAATCAAGTTCTAATTGAAATTTGACACGTATAATGTTATGATTACTAAATAGAACTTTGGCATTAAACTATAGATACCGAAAATGCTTAATACCTAGCCTTTTGATTTGATTCCATAGGGTCAACTTCTAAAAAGCGCTTGTTACCTCACCAGCAGGTGCCCCACCTCGCGGCACTTTTCCGAACTGATTCTATACACTTTGTGAAACCAAAATTTTTGGGAACATGAACAAACTACTACTACTGAGTTTTATTTTGGTGTTTGCCCTTTTTCAGCAGGGGATGGCCCAGACTAGAACGGTTACGGGTACCGTAACAGATCAGGAAACGGGGCAAGGTCTGCCCGGTGTTGCCGTACTGGTGCAGGGCACCAGCGTTGGCACCGCTACAGGAGCCAACGGCGAATATTCCATCAATGTGCCGGCAGGCTCTAACACGCTTGCTTTCCGTTTTATTGGCTACACCACCGTCACACGTGAAATTGGCAGCGAATCAACCATCAACGTAGCCTTGAGCGTAGACACCCGCCAGTTGCAGGAAGTGGTGGTGACGGCTGTAGGTATAGAGCGCACCGAGCGATCATTGGGTTACGCCGTGCAGAACGTAGAGGGTGATCAGTTGTCGCAGCGCTCCGAGCCAAACGTCGTAAACGCCCTGCAGGGCAAGGTCGCAGGTGTGGAGATCATCTCCTCGAGCGGTCTGCCGGGTGCCGGCACGCAGGTGTTTATCAGGGGTATTTCTTCCGCGACCGGCAACAATCAGCCGCTGTTTGTGGTCGACGGTATCCCGATCGATAACTCTACCAACTTCACCTCCGCCCCCACCGTGGGTGGTGCCGCCTACTCTAACCGTGGCCTTGACATCAACCCGAATGATATCGAATCGATGACTGTGCTAAAGGGCCCTGCTGCTGCGGCACTCTACGGGTCCAGAGCGGCGAACGGTGCCATCATCATCACCACCAAGAAAGGGATGGCCGGTGATGCCAACAAGAAATTTGAGGTGACGGTAACCTCCTCGTTCAATTTGCAGAACGTGTATGGCTTGCCCGAGTACCAGAATGACTACGGGCAGGGTACTAACTTCCGCTATAGCCCGAACGTGACTGATAGCTGGGGGCCAAGGTTTGGCACGCCAGGTATAACCACCGTACCCAACGTTCCCGGCAACCCGCAGGAGACACTGGAGTACAAAGCATTCCCGGATAACGTGAAAGACTTTTTTGAGACAGGCACCATCTTTGACAATGGTTTGCAGCTGGCTGGTGCTGGTGCTAACACCAGGTATATCTTCAGCGCCAACAGCACCAACCAGTCCGGTATCATCCCCAACAGTGGCCTCGACCGCTTCTCGCTGCGCGCTGCCGGTACAGCGGAGCTTTCATACGGTATCTCGCTCGACGCCTCCATTATCTATGCGAATACGGAGCAGGAAGGTTCTTTGCAGGGAAACTCTGGCACCAGCCCCTGGTTCACGCTTCCTTTTACACCCAGAAGCTTCGACATCAACAATGTGCCATATAAAATAGGCCCCGGCCAGCAAGCCCCCACTCTGTTCACACAGCTCGCCCGCGATAACCCGCGCTGGAGCGTGAACGAGAACTTCTATGAAAGCGAGGTGAACAGAACCATCACCAGTGCCACCGTTAACTGGAAGCCTCAGTTCTTTCAGGACCTGACCTTTACCTACCGCATTGGTCTGGACCAGTACTCGGACCGACGCCGCGAGGCAATTGCCTTTGGTTCGATCAACTCGAACGGAAATACGGCCCTCAACCGACGGGGCTCCCAGATCTACGACGACATCTTCTACCGTCAGTTTAACCAGGATATATTCGGGGTCTACACCAAAGACCTCAACGAGGATATCAATCTGCGATTCCTGGTGGGTAACCAGATCAACACCATTAACACCGACAACAGGAACATCAGAGCGGAAGACCTGATCACTCCGGAATTCTACAACCTGATCAACCACACCAATACCAACATCTTCCCGACGAACACCGAGACACAGCGTCGGTTAGTGGGCGTTTATTCACAGCTCGGCCTGTCGTACAGGAACTGGCTGTTCCTGGAGTTACAGGGTCGTAATGACTGGTCATCAACCCTCGCGCTCGACAACAACAGCTACTTCTATCCCGCCGCCAGCGTGGGTTTCGTGTTCACGGATGCTTTCGACATCGCCAACCCCATTCTCAGCTATGGTAAACTGCGGGCCAGCTACGCCCGTGTTGGTAACGACGCAGGCATATACCTGACCAACACGGTGTTTATCAACCAGGCCTTCGGTAATAACGTGGCAGGCCTTTCCTTCCCGTTCAATGGCACGGTGGCTGCGGTAACGCGAAGCAACAGACGGGGCAACCTGGAACTGAACCCTGAGTTCACCACCTCCTACGAAGCCGGGGTTGAGTTGGGCCTGTTTGATGGAAGAGCCTCGTTCGATATAAACTACTTCTTCAACAAAACCACCGACCAGATCTTTAACGTGGACGTGCCGGGTTCAACAGGCTTCACCACCTTTACCCAAAACGCCGGTGAGATCCAGAATAAAGGCTGGGAGATAACGGCCACCGGTACCCCGTTTACCTTTGAGGGCGGCTTCCGCTGGGATGTTAACGTAAACTTCACAGACATACAGTCTAAAGTTGTATCGCTGGCACCCGGACTCAACCAGTTCACGTTGCTGACTGGTGCCGGAACCGGTGCCTTCACAGGTCTTAGCCCGGTGCTGATCCCTGGCCAGCCTTTCGGCGTGATCCAGTCCTCCGCTTTCCTGCGCGACGAGCAGGGCCGCTTCATCATTAACCCCAATACGGGCGTGCCCGTGGTGGACCAAAACCCACGCATCATTGCGGACCCAAACGCCGACTGGTGGGGTAGCCTGGGCAATACCTTCAGCTTTAAAGGATTTAACCTGAACGTGCTCCTGCAATATGTGCACGGTGGCGACTTCTACTCCCGCCAGACGCAGATTTCTCGTTTGCGCGGTACGCTAGAAGAGCAGGTGGACAGAGAGCGACCCTATCTGTTTGAGGGTGTGGTCCTGAACGCAGATGGCACCAGCCGGCCAAATACAACCCAGATCTCAGCTCAGGAGTACTGGGTGGCTTTGAACGCCGCGAACGAATTTGCAGTGTTTGACGCATCGGTGTTCAGGGTGCGGGAAGTAAGCCTGGGATACGAACTGCCTGCCGAGATACTGGAGCGCACCCCGTTTGGGGCCGCCAGCATTTCCGTCTCCGGCCGTAATCTCTTCTTCTATGCGCCCAACCTGCCACATGCCGACCCGGAGTCGAACCAACTCGGCGGCAACACCAGGGGCTTTGAGTTTAACTCTCCTCCATCTGTTAGAAACTACGGTGTAAACCTCCGTTTCACATTCTAAATCTAGACACCAAAGCATATGAAAAAGATAACTATAACAAAAGGTGTGGTGTTGGCATTTATGTTGGCAATCGCCAGCTCCTGCGACGATTACCTGGATGTGAACGTGAGCCCGAACAACCTGCCGAACGCCTCGGTGCAGAGCCTGCTCCCGGGAGCGCAGATAGGTACGGGATTCTTTGCGGGAAACACCGCCCAGATCATCACTTCGCTCTGGATGCAGCAAATGGCCGGCACAGGCACGCAGACGGACCCCTACGACCGGTACAACGTTTCGCCGGAGAACAACGAATGGAACACGATCTATGCCACGCTGCTGGATGATCTGGAGCAGATCGTGCAACAGGGGCGTGAAGAGGGAAACTTCCATTACGCAGGTATAGCCCGTATCCAACAGGCCTATGTATACCTGATGGCGACAGACCTGTGGGGTGATATACCTTTCTCGCAGGCATTGAACATCGAGGAATTCCCCAAACCGGTCTACGATCCGCAGGAACAGGTATACGCCGGGGTCGCGCAGTTGCTGGATGAGGGGCTCGCCGACCTGGACGAGACGACGGTGACAGCCGCCTCGCTCGGGGATCAGGTATACGGTGGCAACCTTGACAGATGGCGCAAGGCCGCCAACTCGATCAAGCTGAAGCTATACCTGCAAAGCCGCAAGACGAACCCGAACTCGGCAAGCGCCATTACGCAGCTGGTAAACGAAGGGAACCTGATCTCTTCCAACGCAGAGAACTTCAATATCAACTTCTTTGCCTCATCAGGCTCTTTCAATCCGATCTACATGTACCAGCACCAGACGCGCATCAACGACATGATCCTGAGCCAGCGCTTCTACGACTCGCTTACGGCTCTCAACGACCCAAGGCTGCCTGTGTTCTTCACCCGAACCAATGGAAATTACGTCACTTATGACAACGGTGCTTTTACATCTGTACCCTTCACAAGCCCAAACAGGTCCCGCTGGGGAGTGTATGTGGTGGGTAACGGCACACAGAATGCCGACGGCACCATTTCGAATGGCGGCGCTGCCCCTATACGCCTTATTACCTTGACGATGGTGAACTTCTGGCTTGCCGAGGCTGCCCTTACGCTGGGCACTCCCGGCGAGCCGGCCCAGTATTTCAGACAGGCGCTCCAGGCACAGTTCGACGATATCAGGAGTTTTGTGACTGCTGCCAGTTTACCGGCCAATTTCGAAGCGGATGCTGCTGCCTACATCGACAGGCGGGTGGCGGCCTTTGAGGCAGCCGGCTCCACGGGGGCCAAGCTGAACATTCTCATCAGGGATAAATGGGCCTCTTCGGTCGGAAATGCCTACGAGGCCTATAATGATTACCGGCGCACCGGATACCCACAACTCGAACTTGCCCAGAACCCACAGGTAGGCGTCACCAGAATCCCTGTCCGCTGGCCTTATGCACTGGGCGAAATACAGGGTAACGCAGAGAACGTACCGCTGCAGGATTATCCTGAGGGCTTACTGGTACCGGTTTGGTGGATGGGTGAATAGTGTATTTGACTTTAAAGCGATTTAAAAATGAAGATCCAGAATTTAACAGTTAAGTACACGGCCCTAGTTACGCTGTGCTTGACACTGATCAGTTGTGAAAAAGATGAGTTTGATGGCCTTACTAATACAGACCCGGTGCCTGAGGCTGCCATTACCTTCCCCCAGTCTGTAGGTCCCAACAATCAGCCACTGCTCGATGAGAACGCCTTCCTGATTTATCAGAATGCGATAGCGAATGGCAATATATCGATAGAGATCAGGGTACCCGAGGGCAAGCAGATCACTTCTGTAGTGGCCGCGGCGCAAAGATTCCGTAACGGTGCTGCTACCGCTCCTAACCTTAGCCCTACATTGCCCACGGCCACTACGCCGGCTGGTCTTGCTGCCCGGGCTCCGGATGCAGTGATTACCAGAAATACGGCCCCTAACCTGCCAAGCCAAGCCCTCGGGCCGGGTAACGTGGTGACATTTACTATACCTGCCAACCCGCTTCCCGCCCCGCTGATGGACGCTGAACTGACAGATCTCCAGGTAAATGATGTGATCCGCTTTTTCTTCAGGGTTACTCTGTCGGATGGCACCGAGCATCGCGCCATGGAGGTACGGGTAATCGTAACCGGTTAGGCTGACCGATCTCTCATAGCACAAAAAAGGCTCCCTCTTCAGGAAGCCTTTTTTACTGTCTATACCTTAGCTCTAAGCCTGCATCAGGAAAGCTTTGATATATTCATCCAGGTCGCCGTCGAGCACATTCTGCACATCCGACCGCTCTACGCCCGTCCGGATGTCTTTCACGAGTTTGTAAGGGTGCAGCACGTAATTGCGGATCTGTGAGCCGAAGTCAATACGTTTCTTGGTGCTCTCAATACGGTCGCGCTCTTCGTTGCGCTTCTCCATCTCGATCTGGTAGAGACGGGACCTGAGCATGCGCAGGGCGTGTTCCTTGTTCATCAGCTGGGAGCGCTCAATCTGGCATTCGATCACGATACCGGTTGGTTTGTGTTTCAGGCGCACGGCCGTCTCCACTTTGTTCACGTTCTGCCCCCCGGCTCCACCCGACCGGAAAGTGTCCCACTCAATGTCGCTTGGGTTTACCTCGATGTGAATGGTGTCGTCCACCACCGGGTAGGCAAACACAGAGGCAAATGAGGTATGACGGCGGCCGCCAGAGTCAAAGGGAGAGATACGCACAAGACGGTGAACCCCGATCTCCGATTTAAGGTAGCCGTAGGCAAAGTCGCCGGTGATCTCCAGGGTGGCTGATTTTATACCTGCACCGTCGCCGGGGTTGTAGTTGACCTGCCTCACGCCAAATTTGTGCGACTCGGCCCACATGATGTACATGCGCATCAGCATTTCGGCCCAGTCCTGGCTTTCAGTGCCCCCCGCTCCCGGATTGATCTCCAGGATGGCACTCAACTGGTCTTCTTCACCACTGAGCATGCGCTTGAACTCCAATCCCTCGATGGCCTGCTCTGTCTTTTTCGCCTCCGCTTTTATGTCTTCTTCCGACACATCACCTTCCTTGTGGAAATCAAAGAGCACTTCCAGGTCAGACAAGGACTTTTCTACCTCTTCGTAGTGGTCTGTCCATACCTTCAGCAATTTAACCTCTTTGAGTACTTTCTCGGCTTCCTTTGGTTCATCCCAAAAGTCAGGCGCCAGGGTCTGTTTCTCGGTTTCCGCTATCTGTTCTTTCTTGGCATCGTAGTCAAAGATACCTCCTCAAGGCTGCAACGCGAGCCTTTAATTCCTTCATTTGTTCTGAAGTCATGCTTTCTGTTATTTATTAAACGCTAAAATGCTGGATCGCAAGCCCTATACGCTTCCAATCCAGCATTCACTCATACTTTATCTTTATAAGCTGATCTTATAGATCCAGTTATGCGCATCGGGTGCCTGACCGGTCTTGATACGATCCAGTTCCGCCGCGATGCTGTTGGAAATCTCACGACCTTCCGGTGCCGGCAAATCCATGTCTTCGCCATTGTAATGGATGGTGGCGATCTGAGCGATGGTAGCGGCTGTACCTGTACCGAATGCTTCCTGCAGTTTGCCGGCCTTGTGTGCTTCCACAATCTCGCTTACGGCCACTTTTCGTTCCTCTACCGGTATACCTTTGTCGCGGGCGATCTGCAGCACGCTGTCGCGGGTAATGCCCGCCAGGATGGTGGTGCTTACGGCAGGCGTTACCAGTTTGCCATCGATCACGAACATCACGTTCATGGTGCCCGACTCTTCGATATACTTGTGTTCGCGCGCGTCAGTCCAGATCAATTGGTGGTAGCCACGCTCCTGCATTTTGCGGGCAGGGAATAGCGCCGCGCCGTAGTTGCCGGCTGCCTTGGCAAAACCGGCTCCGCCTTCGGCAGAGCGCACATAGTTCGGCTCAATGGCAACACGCAGCGGCTGGCCATAATAGGCGCCCACCGGGCAGCTGAACACGACGAAGCGGTAAGTTGAAGATGGACGCACCCCGATAAAATCGTCGGTCGCGAAGATGAAGGGCCGAATGTAGAGGGCGCAACCCGGTGTTGGCGGTACCCAGGCAGCATCCAGCCGGAGCAGCTGCTCCAAGCCCTGCATGAAGATCTCCTCTGGCAGCTCAGGTATGCACATGCGCTCGCCCGAGATGTTCAGTCGCTTGAAGTTAGCCAACGGCCTGAACAGCTGGATGTCACCTTCAGCGTTTCTGTAGGCTTTCATACCCTCGAAGATGGCCTGACCGTAGTGGATGGCCGAGGTGGCCGGGCTAAGCGACATGTTGCCGTAAGGCACGATTTCAGGATTCTGCCAGGCGCCATCCTTGTAATCGGCTACCAGCATGTGGTCGGCAAATATTTTCCCGAACTCAATATTATTAAAGTCTACCTCAGCGATGCGGCTCTGCGTAACCGTCTCAGCAGGTATAGTTAGGGTATCAACTGACATAAATAAAGGGAATTATTAGTTGAACAATGCAATCAGACACGCGGCTTCCAGGCGATTTCCTCAGCCTGTAACTCATACGTCATTTTCCGGCAAAGAGCGAACAGATAATCGGACAGGCGGTTGAGGTACACGATCACCAGATCGTCTACCGGTGATTCTTCCTGGAGGCGGATGGCCAGACGCTCGGCGCGGCGGCAAACGCAGCGGGCCAAATGCCCGAATGAAACCGACTGATGACCGCCCGGAAGCACAAATGAGCGCAATGGAGGCACTTCAGCTGTCATCTTGTCAATTTCCTGCTCCAGCAGGGTAACATCCTCGGGATGGAGATCCGGAGTCACCATTTTGGTGTTCTTGTCGGGGTCGGTGGCCAGCGTGGAGCCGATGGTGAAGAGGCGGTCCTGTATCTCTTTCAGGATCTCAGCCCGGCTCTTGTTCACTTCCTGGTCTCGTACCAGCCCGATGTAGGAGTTTAGTTCGTCTACGGTGCCGTAGGCTTCTATGCGTAGGTGGGATTTGGCAACACGGGTACCGCCTATCAGGGAAGTTGTGCCTTTGTCGCCTGTCTTGGTGTATATTTTCATGAGCTAGTGCGCTGCGTTCATGTTCGCATGCGAAGTAACATCCTGGTTCATCTCGTCTGTTTCCACTAATCCGTCGCGGAGGCGCACAATGCGGTGAGCGTACTTGGCGATGTCCTCTTCGTGCGTCACCATGATGATGGTGTTGCCTTTGGCGTGCAGGTTCTCGAACAGCTCCATGATCTCGTAAGAGGTTTTGGTATCGAGGTTACCGGTGGGTTCGTCGGCCAGGATGATGCTGGGGTTGTTGATCAGCGCGCGGGCAATGGCCACACGCTGGCGCTGACCACCCGACAGTTCGTTTGGTTTATGCTTGCCACGGTTACCCAGGCCTACACTCTCCAGCGCTTTCTGCGCCTTTTCCTCACGCGTCGA
Organism: Pontibacter coccineus; assembly: GCF_030546575.1. Taxonomy (GTDB): domain Bacteria; phylum Bacteroidota; class Bacteroidia; order Cytophagales; family Hymenobacteraceae; genus Pontibacter; species Pontibacter coccineus. The sequence goes on along the minus strand of NZ_JAUOTN010000002.1, from coordinate 486,059 downwards.
TTTGTTATACCCGGCATAGATCAGGGGCAGGGCTACGTTTTCGAGTGAACTCTGGCGCGGCAGCAGGTTAAAGGTCTGGAACACAAAACCGATCTCCTTGTTGCGCACCTCCGCCAGCTCGTTGTCGGTCATGTTGCTCACATCGTTCCCGTTGAGCACGTACTGTCCTCCGGAGGGTGTGTCCAGGCATCCGATGATGTTCATGAGCGTTGACTTTCCGGAACCGGATGGCCCCATAAACGCCACATACTCTCCCCGCTCGATCCGGATAGACACAGACTTAAGTGCATGAATCGTTTCGCTACCCATGCGGTATACCTTCGAAATATCGTGTGTCTCGATGATGGTGCTCATAGAACCTGTTTTAGAGTTGCCATTGGTCCGCCTCTGCCTCTTTAGCACGGCGCTGTTTATCAAATTTCTCTTTAAAAGTACTATATTCCGAAGCAGGAAGCAAGCTCTGCAGCGAAACAAGCGCCTCGTCTGCGTAATTGACAAGTCCCCTGTTTAGGCTCTCAAGCGCATAGGCTTTGTACAGTTTAATAGAGTATGGATTATAGGTGATCCCGTCCAGCAGGATGTCATAAGCCTGCATCTCGCCCGGGCTATACCGGGCATAGAAAGCGGCGGCATCCGCTACCACATTTTCATCGAACAGCAGCATCTTCAGTGCCTGGCTGTAGCGTTCGGCGGCTTCGCGGTCACGGCCTTTGATTTCAGCTATTCTCGCCCGGAAGTACAGTTTGTGCCGCTTGTCCTTCGGCGTCAGGTATAGGTTGTCCATCCGCTTCACCAGCACCTCCTGGTTCTTGGTGTTGAGCCACAGGCGCATTTGCTGCAGGTTGAGCTTAGAGCGAAGTTCACCTTCCGGCTGCAGTTCAGTAGCTGCCTCTTTTATGGCTTCGTTGGCCAGCTTCCACTGCCGTTTTCCCATGTAGTAGTCTACCTTGGCCACCAGCGCCTCCCGACGAAGGTCCTTTTCCTGCACACTCTTCACAATGCGTTCCACATCTGCAGGCAGCAGGTCAGGCAGGTAGGCGATCAGGTACTGTACCTTGTCACGGTCCGGGGCTTTTGTAATAATGGTGGACGGGGCCTGCTCCAGCACCTCCTCCAGCGACTGCGCCACCGTAACCGCCGACTCCAACTCTGTAAAGGCTACATCGCCCAGCGCCACCACCGCCTCATCAGACTGGTGGTTGAGGGCCAGTGCGTAGGCATGCGACAGGAAAGCCTGCGTAAAGCCCCTGTCTTTGGCCTCTTTGAAATAATGGGCGGCGATGCCGTAGTTTTCCTCTTCCATCATCCAGTGCCCCAGGGCATTGTAGTAGTAGCCACTGCGCTCTCCCGCAGCCAGTGCCAGGTTCTCCACCACGCTGCGCGCCTCCTTCGGCCTGCCGTCGTAGTGGTGCACCAGCCCTTTCAGGTATAGCAGGTCCTCCATAAAGAGCCTGTTTTCCTGTGAGGCCAGGTAGCGGTTAATGGGTTTCAACAGCGATGTATCGCCTTTGTTTACACTGGAAATGGTTTTGTTGTAGAATAGGGTCAGGTCCTCCACCTGCTCCAGCGAGTCCGGCACAAAATCGTCCTCTTTGATATCGGAAGCACGACCCAGCAACTGGTTAAGGGCCGCCATGTTGCTGCGCAGCGGCTTGTATTTGGCAGAGCGGATTTCAGTTAGCAGCTCCTTGGCCTCTTCCGGCATGGCCTGGCGGGTGTAATAGGCCATGCGGTTGCTGCGCACCACATCCTGGTTTTCCGCGTACTGCTGGGCAAGATCAAAGTAGTAGGCTACGCTGTCGTGCACGCTGGTCTGTGCGTATAGTAGCGCCAGGTTGTTGTAGATCTCTCCATTTTTCGGAAAGGCCTCTGCCCCCTGCTGCAGCACATACAGCTTTTCGAAAAAGTACTGCTTGCGATCATACAGGTTGGCCAATCGGATATAGAGCTTCGGGTTCGGGCTCCGCTCCAGTGCTTCCTGCAGCGTTAAAATCTCCTTGTTACGCTCGTTCTGGGCACGGTACATAGCCGACAAGCTGAAGCTGGCCTTCGTGTTATGCGAGTCAAAGAGATCGCTCTCTTGGTAGAAACGCTCTGCCAGTATATCATTTTCAGACCCCTGGTACAGGTCGCCGAGGTAGCTGTAGTAGCCGGCATAGGCATTGAAATAGACCCTGAACTGAGTGCGCATCACCAGGATGGCCAACAGAATGGCTCCCATCGTGTAAATAGTATACACGGGCAGCCGCTTGGGTTGGTATACGACTTTGTAAACGGCCAGCCGCTGTTGGATCAGCCCCCCAAAATTCACCATCACATACACAAAAAAGAAGGTCCCGAAGGCCAGGTGCGTGTAGACGATCAGGTTGTGGAAGACGGAAATAGCGGAATCGTTGGCGGTGGCATAGGCGTAGCCGATGCTCAGGAAAGTGATGGTGGCAAACACCAGGTAGATGATGGCGCCGGTAGGCTTAAAGGGGAAAAGTCTGCCGTACAGGGCTTCGCGCTGGCGCATGCCCCAAAACCCGGCTATCGCCGAGAACAGCAGGATAACGAAGGCATTGATGTAAAAAAAGTCTCCTTTTAAGTAGCCGACGTGGCGCAGGTATAGCAGCACCAGGTTCACCAGGTATAGCACACTGACCAGCACAAACTGCCATACGCTGAAACGACGCTCTGGCTTAGCGGCCTGTGTGTTGATCCAAAGAAGGGCATTGATGTTTTCGTAGCCCACCCAGATCATAAAAAGCAGGGAAGCCACGATGAGCGCCAACGAGCTGTAATTGGCCAGGTGCAAGGTGGTCAGTAACGGCGTGAAGTCGGACTCCGTGTAAATAAAGGCCCCCAGCAAACTGACCAGCGCAATCATCACCATGACCCGCACAGTAAAGGAAACCTGCTGGTAAAACGCTTGAAAAGCATAGCTGGCTAAGGCAAAAAGCACGATCGACACCAGCAATGTGGCCTGTCCGGTACTGTTGCCGATCACGCCAAGCAGATCCAGGTTAAAAGAGGCCAGCAGCATCATGAGCAGCAGCATACCTGCAAAGTAAGGGATGCGCTTCATGGTGGTGATCGCCGCGGTATAGAAAGCCAGGCAGAGAGCCAGTAACAGCATCAGACCCACTGCAGCGATTTTATTCAGGACGGGCATCGCCACATCATACTGTTCCGTGAGCAGGTAGCCGTCGGCATACAGGGTAAAGGACTCCAGCAGCCGCGAAAACTCGTGTACCGGCACCTGCACCACCTGCAACTCAGGCAGCTTATCCCAGGCCAGGAAACTGCTCTCGCCGGTGAAGTAATGGTATACCCCCAGCATGAGCGCCAGCGCAGCCACGATCAGCAAAAACAGAAAGGGATACCTGGTGTCCGCATCCCAACTGTTCCAAAACTTGATTTTGTTCATAGACAAGCCGACAGACTATTCGAGCACTTTCGGCACTCTGAAATAATCGGAGTCTTTCTTTGGTGCGTTTTTCAGCGCTTCGTCGTGCGATACGGTGTTCTGTGCCAGGTCTTCGCGCATCACGTTGACTTCTTCTGACATGTGAATGAGGGGCTCCACGCTTTCGGTGTCGAGTTCACGGAGCTGGTCCACCCAATTCAGGATCTTGTTCAGGTCCTGCAGCATCTCCTGCTCTTTCTCCTCGTTAAACTCCAGCCTAGCCAGGTGCGCAATCTTTCTAATGGTTTGTATATCGGTTGACATCGATTGTGTTATGTTTCTTAAGTTCTTCTTGAATGATATTAAATACTTGCTCTTTCAGGGCTGGCAGGTCCTGCAGCGTCATGCCTTTGGTTTCGATCGGCTCGTGCATGATGATCTTGAGCGGATGCCAGCGCACTTTCAGCTTGCCGTCCAGGTCGGGCAGAAACTTGTGGTTATAGGGCATGGTCACCGGCACCACCGGCAACTGTTTCTCGATCGCCAGACGGAAAGGACCGTCTTTAAAGGCCAGCAGTTCCTCTCCGGCCGTGGGCGGTATCGTGCCTTCCGGAAAGATCACCAGGTTGCGGCCCTGCTCCAGCGTACGCACCGACTGAATGTAACTCTTGGCACTGCTGATGGCGCTTTTGCGGTCCACGGCAATGTATAGCTTTTCGTATACCTTGCCCCAGAGCGGTACTTTGGTGAGCGAGCTCTTCCCGACAAAGTTAATAAAACCCGGGATGGCATGCAGTACCAGCGGAATATCGAGGTATGAGCTGTGGTTCGGCGTGAAAATATACTGCTTTCTGCGGTCGAAGCGCATGCGCCACTCCACCTGCAGCGGTGCCAGGAACATGCGCAAGGCCGACGAGGACCAGAAGCGGTTGATGCCATGCACGTGCGGGTACCAGCGCTGTTTGCGTATAAGCACTGCCTGAAACGGATACGTGACCACAAAAGGCATCATAAACCAGGTGACACACCAGGTGGTATAAATGCGATGGGACAGGTATTTAAGCGCTTTCATGCCTTCAAATGTAAGAATAATCCACCAGTTATCAATCAGGGGCGATCCGGCCAACGGGCTTTGCCCGCTTACTTGTCCTGCTGCAGCAAAATGGCCGCTTTGAGTATACCTGCCACGCTGATGGCGTCGGTAATTTCGTTGTCCATGACCATGCGCACGGCCTCCTCAAAGGCCACGCGCCGGATATGAAGCACCTCCGTTTCTTCAAAAGCGGTTTCGCCGGCCTTTAGTTCCTGTGCCAGGAAAACAAAACCCTCCTCGTCTGTCACGGAATTGGAGGTATGCAGACGGGCAATGTTGGTCCATTTTTCGGCTGTAAAACCGGTTTCCTCCTGCAGCTCGCGCTTCGCCGAAGCCAGGATGTCGTTCTCGATCAGGCCGCCGCCCATGGGTATCTCCCAGCTGTACTCGTTGAGCGGGTAGCGGTACTGCCCCACCAGGTAGGTATAACCCTCGTCATCGATAGGGATGATGCCGATGGCCTTGTTCTTCATGCTCACCACACCATAGATGCCCTCGCCGCCATTGGGGTTGAGCACCTGGTCTTCGCGCACTTTAATCCAGGGGTTCTGGTAAATCTCCTTGCTGGACAGGGTGGTCCAGGGGTTGTGTTTTTCGTCCACCATCATACTATTTCCTTTTGGCGATCATCTCTATCTCCACCTGCGCGCCCAACGGAAGCGACGCCACCCCGATGGTTGTACGGGCAGGGTATGGCGTAGCAAACTCGCTGGCGTATACCTTGTTCATCGCTTCAAAATTGGCCATATCGGTCAGGAAGACGTTTACCTTCACCACATCATCAGGGCTTAGGCCAGCGGCGCTGAGCACCTGAAACAGGTTTTGGAAGCACTGCTCTGTCTGCGCGGCAATATCGCCCTGCACCAGCTTGCCTGTGCTGGAGTCAATCGGGGTCTGGCCGGACAGGAAAACCAGCTCTCCTGATTCTACTGCATGGGAATAAGGGCCTACGGCTACCGCTCCCTCGGCATTAAAAGCTTTTCTGGACATATGTTAAGTTTGTTTGAAATCTAGTTCCGGGCAAAGATAAGGTATAGGTAAATTCATTTTGAAAACAATCAGCCTCCTTTACAAAAAAGCCTGCAACAGCCGGGTTTATAACGCGCAGCTGTTGCAGGCCAAACAGGTATAGGCGTGTTTATCTTATCGCTGTAATCTGGCTCTGCCGGCATTCACCCGCTCCTCGAGCACACGTACTGCGTTTTCGGCCCGCTCAATGGCAGCTCTTCTTTCATTTAGTTCAGCATCCGACATCTTTCCGGATTTTCTGTTTTTTTCCAGTTCGTCCTTTGCCTTCGCAATACGGTCTCTTGCTTCTTTGACCTTGCTGTCTCCTTCATCAACTGTCGTCACCAGACGGGCCTTTCTTTCCTCACCCGTCATACGGGCTTCTGCCGCTCGGTTCTGCCCAAACTCACGGCCGCTCATCTCGCCTTTGTCCTGGCCGTAAGCGTTGCCTTTGCCTGCGTCATCGGCTGGCTGCTTGTCTTGCTTTCCCTGGGCTTGGGCACGATCGCGCTGGGCTCGCTCCTGCTTTTCCTCAAGCTTGTTGTTTTTCTGGTGATCCTTATTGCCTTTGGCGTTCTGGTTTTTCTCACGTGCCTCCTGCTCTTCGCTGGATTCAGTAGCTTGCTTGTTGGTGTTGCCGTTGCCTTGCTGGGCCACTGCCGATTCTGTAACGGCTATTGTCAGGCCAAGCGCAACGCTCAGTCCGATGGTTCTGATGATATGCTTTTTCATGCTGTGCTATCCCTTAAATTTCGTTCAACAAGGAGTCTACTTCGGCAGCAGCCTCTTCTATTTCTACTCTGGTATTGTCTATTTCCGCTCCGGCTGTATCGGCGGGTGCCGTATCAGGTTCGGGTTTGGTGATGGTTGTTTCCTCGGTGTCGGGCGTGCTGTTACAGCCAGCCATCAGGAAAGCGCCAAGGGCGAAGACTAGAAGGTATTTTTTCATAAGTTCAGGGTTATTTAATCGTTAGTTAAACTGGTGTAGACGATGCTGGGATTAGGCAATATACACAATAGGCACAGAAAGCAGCAGTATTAGTGCATCCATACCTCTTTGGTCTTAAAGTCAATCGTGAACCTGCCCTGCCTGATCATCCCATAATTAAGCACGCCGTCGTACAGGATGCTTTCGGCTGCCGCCGGGCTCACCAACTTCCGGTTGCCTAGCTGTATCGCGATGGGGTTAAGGGCGATGCGCTGCGAGGTGGTGTCATCCTGCAGCCCCCACTCTGCGGCCGTGTGGTGCGACAGGAGCAGTTCCCTGATATTGCCTGTGTCGAAAAGAAACCAGTAGGAGTGCCCCTTGCGTGGAACTTCCAGAAGAATAGTCAGCTCGCTCCCGTCCAGTCCGCTCGCAAACCGGCTTTTTATGGGAGTAAGCCTGCTACGCTGCCTTCTGAGTGAGGCTGTAGTCTCCAGCGTCAGCCGATTGGCGGCTACGTCAATGGTGAGCACTTTGTCCCGAAAGGTTTTGAGGGAGAGCACCCCATCCACTTTGGGAAGCTCCTTAGGCAGTACGCTCATAACGTCCCAGACGCCCACCGTGGCAACAGGAAAAGAGACATCGGCTACCTGTAATGCAACTGAGTCCATTTTCTGATAGCTGAATTGCTCTCCTCTCATCCGGTAGCCGGTGCCACGGCCATACACCGTCCGACCCAGTTTCCTGGCCACCTCGGGCGAAATAAAGGTCTGGCCTCCGCCGGTGTCGAACAGAAAATTATACGTTTGCCCCTGTACGGTCACATCTACCTGTTTCAGTTCCCGGAAGTAGTCTTTCAGCGGAATCGTTTCCTGGGCGTTGGCTCCGGAAACAAGAGCGAGACTTAGAAACAGGCTTAGTAGGAGTGTTTTCATAGTGATTAGGTTGATTTTAGAGTGTTTTCTTGAACGGAGAGGTTATCAGACTCTGTCGGCTCATTTAAACTAAAACACTTGTGAATTTGATATCCAAACTCTGCTATGTACTTTATTACCCTGTCTAATCTTTTATAATCTAATTCAACATGATAAAACTTATCATCTACAACGGTATAATTGAAAAGATGCTTAAAAACCGCAAGGTGATAATCACTCTTCTTTATCTTCGTTATCCTTACTTTAGAACTAGAGTGGGTTATAGCATGACGAACCTCTGAAATCACAGACCAGAATTGCTTAAACTTAATATTCTTATTATTCTTTAGTGAAGATTCTTTGAATTTGGCACCACAGGCTTTTGTAAGCCATTTGAAAAGCTGATCTCCTCCTGGAATCCTTTCTCTTGTAATATTTTCTTCACACTTAATCATTTCCACCAGCAAAGTATCATCCTTCATTTTGCGGTAGACGCAGTCCTTCAAATACTTTTCTAGTGCTTCGAAAGCCTGAGCATAAGCTAAACAACACTCACTTGAAATGATTCTATTTACCTCGACACCATAGTCTTCCTTTATGGTTGTTTTTGCAACTCCAGTATGAAAATTGATCTCCCAACCACTTTCTGTAGGCTCTGTCCAGTCACTAATTATGAGAGCAGAGCCTGAAATAAACTTTATATCTTTACTAGTAACTAGTTCAACATCCCTTTTGAGAACTGTGTTGATTCTCGACGCTGAATGCCTCAAATCCAATATACGATTAAAGAATACGTCCAAGTAATATTTGTAATCGTTCTCCATACTGAGTCGGCTTTAATGCTTCTATTGATTCTTTACCTGACCAACTCCCCCACAGTCATTATCCCCCGCTTCTTCGCCAGCGAGAGCAGCTTGAGCAATAGCAAGGCGGTGGCAAAGGCGTCGCCGGAGGCGGTGTGGCGGTCGTCGGTGGGCAGGTTATACCTTTCGCAAAGGGCGTCTAAACTATACTCACTGGTTTTCAAGGTATGGCTGTCGGCGTGGCGGCGCTCCAGCCGGATGGCCAGGTGTGCGGTGTCGACGGAGCGGTTGTGGAGTTTGCCTTTTATACCCTGTCGCTTCAGCATCTGGTTGACCATGGCAATGTCGAAAGCCACATGCTGCCCGACAAGAACAGCGTTTCCGACAAAACCGACAAATTCCTCCACAGCTTCCTGCTCCGCTATACCTGACTCAAGCTCTTTAGAAAGCAAACCGTGCACCTCAGCGCTTTTGGTAGACGGAGCCCCTTCCTGCTGCACCAGGCATTCGAAAGTTTCCGGCACGAGCACCTGCAAACCACGCACTTTGATTGCCCCGATGGAGAGCACCTTGTCGGTGCGTGGGTCCAGGCCAGTGGTTTCTGTATCGAACACCACAAATTCGGCTTCGGCAAGCGGGGTGTTTCCCGGTGCTTGCTCTTTTAAGGAGGCACTATACCTGCGCCAGAAAGCCGGGGCATTCTTATCGACTGGATGCAGCTGATGTATGAGCTCTTTCAGCCACTCCATTAGCCGAGGTAGTTAAGCTGGAAGCGCACCTGCAGAAGTTCCTGTATGTCGCTGATGGGTTTGAAGGTGCTGCGCAGCATTTGCCGCTCCAGTTTGTTGAGCTGGTCAGGATTAAGGTAACGGCCCGAGTTTTTGTTGCGCAAGCCGTTTAATGCCCGGAAGCGCATCATGATCTCGTAGGCCATGGCCGCTTCACGGTAGAGCTCGGCATTTTGCGGCTCCAGTTCGGCCAGCTTCTCGAAGCGTTTAAAGGTATTGTTCTGCCCGGCGATGCGGTTATCGAGCGTCAGCACCCGGGCAGCATCCACCAATGGTGTCATAGCGCGCAATTTGATGTCGAACTGGTCTTTGTGCTCCCCTCCCCGCTCCACAATAAAGTTGCGGAAAAAGCTGAGCGGCGGCGGACTCTGCAAGGCGTGCTTGGCCAGAAAAGGGAGGAAAATGCGCTCCTGCTGGATGTTGGCGTAGATGTAGTCTGTGAGCTGCCGACTCAAACTGAAGTCGCCGTACACGGGGCGGTAGTCGTAGAAAATGGAGGTATGCATGAGCGCCTCCTCGGTCGGCTCGTGTATCCAGTTGTAGAAGTACTGTTTCCAGGTATGCAGCGGCTGGCACCACTTCGGGTTGCTGGCCATCATATCGGCGGGACACTTCTCGAAGCCGCATTGCACCATGATGTCGCGTACAATAGCAGCTAATTTCACAAAGTAGTCCTGATATTCCTTCTCCAGCGCGATGTTCTTGTCTTCGAACACGAGGGCATTGTCCTGGTCGGTACGCAGGAGCTGCTCTTCACGTCCTTCGCTTCCCAGTGAGAGCCAGCAATAGTGCACCGGCGGCTCACCCAGCTCCTTCTCAGCATGCTGCAGCGCCCGTACAATAATAGCGTCATTAATTTCGGTAATGATGTTGGCGATGAACGAAATGCTCACTTCCTGTTCGAGGTACTTCAGCAAAAGCTCCTCGGCGCGGTCGCGTATACCTGGCAGCGAGGCAATGTCGCGGGTCTGTCGGATCTCAGAGATCAGCACGGCCGGGTTGTTGCCCTGCGCCAACAACAAGTCATGCTCGGTCAGCACACCCAATGCTTTGGAGTTCACAGTGCCGTCCGTGGTCACGCACAGGTGCTTCACCTTGTTCCGGATCATGTGGATGAGCGCATCGGCCATGGGCGGATTGGGCACCGTCGTAATCACCGGAGACGACATAATCACCTTCACCGGATCATCAATTGCCACGTACCCCGCCACTACCTGACGCCGCAGGTCGGTGTCGGTCAGAATACCCAAAGGTCGTCCTTCGGCGTCCACCACCATCATAAAGCTCGAATCCTTATCGCTCATCATTTGGGCGGCCAGGCGGATGGACGTATCGGGCGGACAAGCTACAATGCTTTTAGCCGTATCGATCTTCAGGGCGTCTTCGAGGTGCAGGGGTATGGAAGAAGGCGCAATGGTGCTCAGTCCAATCCGTGCTTTTTGCGCATCGCGCAAGGTGGGGTTCTGCACCGGCTGCCCTGCCGCGAAGTATAGGGCCACCTGCGGATTCTCCGTCAGGATGGGTTCGAAAGCCACGATAGGTATAGCGTATACCAGCGACTCCTCGGCAGCGGTAGCTGTGGAAGAGTAATTCTTTTTGGCGATCAGCGCCCGCACCCCAAACACATCTCCTTCGTCGCACACATCGAGCAACTTCGGGTTGCCGCTTTCTGTCTGCTGCTCCAACCTGACAGAGCCCTGCCGCACGACGTAGAAGTGCTCGTGCGCCGCATCGCCCTGAGAGAAGAGCACCTGCTCCGGCTCCAGGTATAGCACCCGCACCTGCCGGGCCAAAGCCCGCAGCTTTTCCGGGTCTACCAAGTTGAAGGGCGGGTAGGTATTCAGAAACTCATAAACGCGTTCTTGTATGACGTTGGAGGGCTTCATAGCAGGGGCTTATACCTGTTGAAGTTACGGTTATGAAGACAGGATTGCAATTGTCTGAATCAGGATTTTCAGGATTTTAAAGAGGGCTCCTACCCCCAAGATTAACAGGATTTTCGCAGATACCGGGTCACCTATACCTAAAAACTCTACCCAAGACAGTTACAAACTGGGTTGATGCACCATAACCAGTTGCGCTGATGCTACCCTTGCGGTAATTACAATCTGCTGGTAAACGCACTACTGCTAAACGCAAAAGTCCTGCAACAAACGCCGCAGGACTTTACGCATTCAACTAAACTTATCAATTAAAAAAACTTACAAAGCACCCGCTTTGATTTCGTCCACTACATCCGGATCGAGCAAGGTAGAGGTATCGCCCAGATTGGAGGTATCGCCCTCGGCCACTTTGCGCAGGATGCGGCGCATGATCTTACCGGAGCGGGTCTTGGGCAGGCCACTCACGATCTGAATCTTGTCCGGCTTGGCAATCTTTCCGATCTTCTCCACTACCGTTTCGATGATCTCGGCACGCAGGTAATCCTCGCGCTCCGGCACCTCTTTACATATCACAAAGGCGTAGATGCCCTGTCCTTTCACGTCATGCGGATAGCCCACCACTGCGGACTCTACCACGTGTTCGTTGTGGTTGATGGCATCTTCGATCTCAGCCGTACCAAAACGGTGGCCGGACACGTTGATCACATCGTCCACGCGGCCAATGATGCGGTATAAACCATCTTTGTCACGCTTGGCACCGTCGCCGGTGAAGTACAGGCCTTTGTAGGTGGAGAAGTAGCTCAGGCGGGCGCGTTCGTGGTCGCCGTAGGTGGTACGGATGATGCCTGGCCACGGAAACTTCATGCAGAGGTAGCCTTCCACTTCGTTCTCGGTTATTTCCTTGCCCTCGGCATCCACCAGTATTGGCTGTATGCCAGGCAGCGGGTAAGCCGCGTGGGCAGGCTTGATGGGCGTTACATTGGCTATTGAGGATATCATGATGCCACCGGTTTCGGTCTGCCACCAGGTATCCACCAGCGGACAACGTTCCTTGCCCACGTGGGTGTGGTACCAGTGCCAGGCCTCTTCGTTGATTGGTTCTCCCACCGAGCCCAGTACTTTAAGCGAGTCAAGGCTGTAGGACAACACATCGTCAATATCACCGCCCATCAGGGATCGGATCGCAGTTGGGGCGGTGTAGAATATGTTCACGCCAAACTTATCGACCACCTGCCAGAAACGGCCCATGTCCGGGTAACTAGGCACGCCTTCGAACATCAGCGAAGTAGAGCCTGCCAAGAGCGGACCGTAGAGCAGATAGGTATGGCCGGTGATCCAGCCGATGTCGGCGGTGCACCAGTAAATATCGTTTTCCTGTACCTGGAACACATTGCTGAAGCTGTACTGGGCGTAGACCATATAGCCCCCGCAGGTATGCACCACGCCTTTGGGCTTGCCCGTGGAGCCGGAGGTATACAGGATGAAGAGCATGTCTTCAGAGTCCATTTCCTCGGCCGGACAGTCTTTGCTCACGCCCTGCACTTCGTCGTGGTACCACACATCGCGGCCTTCGACCATGTTCACGGCCCAACCCAGACGCTCCACCACAATCACTTTCTTAACAGAATAGCAACGCTCCAAAGCTTCGTCTACTACACGCTTCACCGGAATCTGTTTCGCGCCGCGGTTAAGACCGTCTGAAGTCAATACCATGCTGCACTGCGCGTCGTTGATGCGGTCGGCCATCGCCACGGCAGAGAATCCGGCAAATACTACCGAGTGGATGGCACCGATGCGGGCACAGGCCAACACAGCGAAGGCCAATTCCGGGATCATCGGCATGTAGATACAGATGCGGTCGCCTTTCTTGGCACCGTTCTTTTTGAGCACGTTGGCGAACTGGCATACCTTCTCGTGCAGTTCGCGGTAGGTATAGCGCACAAATCTCTCCTTCGGGTCGTTTGGCTCCCAGATCAGGGCCAGTTTGTTGCCGCGGGTCTTCAGGTGGCGGTCCAGGCAGTTTTCGGTGATGTTCAGCCTGCCGCCCTTAAACCATTTGATGTCCGGCTCCTCGAAGTTCCACTCCAGCGTGGTGTTCCATTTTTTTCGCCATGTAAAGGTGCTCGCTATATCGGACCAGAATCCTTCCGGGTCCTCCACACTGCGCTTATAGGCCTCTTCGTATTCCTGATAAGTTTTGATTTGATTGTTAGGCATTGTATCGGTTTGTTATTGGTGATTAAGGTTTAGTTCTATAGTAACTGGTGCACGATTTCTACTGTGATGGATGCACGATTCAGACAGGCCGCGACCTGTCCCTACAAGTGTTAATTATATTAATCTCGCTCGCGTCCCGCGAGTGTGCGCTATCGGGCGGACTCTGGCCGCTTTTTGTCCCTGCCGCGAGGGCGCTTGTAGCATGCTCCTTGCCGAGTTTTCAGGGTAACTCACTCCAAAAACGCATTCCCGATCTTCCGATCCCTCAGGTCATTGTGAATCTCGGTCAGTATTGCCGGATCGTCGATGGTGGAAGGTATAGCGTAGTGCACCCCGTCGGCAATGTTGCGCAGTATCTTGCGGAGAATCTTGCCAGAGCGTGTTTTGGGCAATCGCTTCACAATAATGGCGTTGCGGAAGTAAGCAACGGCGCCGATCTTCTCCCGAATCAAGGAAATCAGCTCCTGCTCAATCCGCTGTTCACCGATGGTTTGCCCGTCTTTGAGCACGACCAAACCGATGGGGCGCTGGCCACGCAGGTCGTCGGCTATACCTACCACGGCGCACTCGGCTACGGCGGGATGCGAGGCAACCATCTCTTCCATCTCTCCGGTTGAGAGGCGGTGACCGGACACGTTGATGACATCGTCAATGCGTCCCATGATATAAATATAGCCTTCTTCGTCCATATATCCGCCATCGCCGGTCATGTAATAGCCCGGAAAGCGGTCGAGATAGGATTTGTAGAAGCGATCGTTGTCTTCCCACAAGGTGGGCAGGCAGCCCGGAGGCAACGGCAGCTTCACGGCCACATATCCCTCCTGCGCAGGTATAAGCCCCTGCCCTTCCTCGCCCAGAATCTCCACTTTATACCCGCAGACCGGCAAGCCTGCAGAGCCCGGTTTGGCTGGTTTCAGACCGTAGCCCACCATGTTGGCCACCATCGGCCAACCCGATTCGGTTTGCCACCAATGGTCGACCACCGGTATGCGCAGCAAATCCTTGGCCCAGTAATAGGTGGCAGGGTCCCAGCGCTCTCCGGCCAGAAACAGGTACTTGAGCGAGGGCAGGTCGTACTTAATCTTCTCTATGCCATTCGGGTCTTCTTTCTTGATGGCGCGGATGGCGGTTGGAGCAGTGAAAAGCACCTTCACGTCGTGCTGCATGATGATGCGCCAGAACGTGCCGGCATCCGGGGTGCGCACCGGTTTGCCTTCGAAGAGCACCGTGGTGCAGCCATGGATGAGCGGAGCGTATACCAGGTATGAGTGTCCCACAGCCCAACCCACATCCGAGGCCGCCCAGAATACATCCCCAGGATCAACGCCGTACACGGCTTTCATGCTGTATTTGAGCGCCACGGCATGGCCGCCGTTGTCGCGCACAATGCCTTTGGGTTTGCCGGTGGTGCCCGAGGTATAAAGCACGTAGAGCGGGTCGTGCGCATCTACCGGCACCGGATCCACAGGTTGTGCTTTCTGCAATACATCCACGTAGTCCAGGTCGCGGCCAGGCTGCATGTCGGCCTCCACGTAAGGGCGCTGCAAAATGATGGTATGTTTCGGCTTGTGCTTGCTGTCGTTCAGGGCTTTGTCGAGCAAGGGTTTGTACGGTATGTACTTGTCGAACTCAATGCCGCAGGAAGCGGAGATAACCACCTTCGGACGCGCGTCGTCAATACGCACCGTGAGCTCGTGCGGCGCAAAGCCACCGAACACCACCGAGTGAATGGCACCCAGTCGGGCGCAGGCCAGCATGGCCACCACCGCCTCAGGTATAACCGGCAAATTGGGCTATCATGTCGCGGAACTCGCGGTAGCTGTACTTGCGGATGGTGTTGGTTACAGGCGAATCATAAATCAGGGCGGTCTGGTCGGCGCGGCCGTTCTCCACGTGGTAGTCCAGCGCCAGATAGGCTGTGTTGAGCTTGCCACCGGCAAACCAGCGGTAGAAGCCATTCTCGTCGGTGGTCAGGATTTGCCTGGGTTCTTCGAACCAGGCAATCTGCCGCGCCTGTTCGCCCCAGAAGCCTTCCGGATCGCTTATACTTCGTTCGTAGGCCCCGGCATACGAGCTGTTGGTTTGAGTTACTGTTTCCATATCTCCACGTTCTTTTTCGGTGTTACCAATTGAGCTTAACAGGGTATAGCCAAAGTTTTGCCCACGTACTGGGTCAGCGGAATTTCATTTCACGTCTAACCTAAAAATTCCTTCATCTGATGCGGCAATGGATAATTGCCCCTCATTCGCCTCATTAAAATTATTTCGCCAATATGAAATGATAGGTAGACAGACAAATCCTGTACAACCTTCAGTTTTTTCTGCGATTCCGTGTCTTTCAAACCGAGCATTGAGATTTCCTCTTTTATCCGTTCAAGTTGGTTCTCAAACTTTGCCACAGCTTCATCTAATCTTTCCTGGCTACCACATTGCTCCTCTTCTATCCAGGTCATTTTTTCATTTATTCCAACCTCGTTTTCAGTGTTCTGTAGCTGCAGCAGGTGATGATCCTACCAAGCGATCAGGTGATTTAAGATCTGCCAAATCGTTTTTGGAGCCATGGGCAGGTTTCGTCCTATTTCTTGTGCCGTCAGATGATCAAACACCTTGAAAGTATCAAAGGAGTCTAAAAACACCGCTTCAAATTGACTTGGTTTTAGCTTTTGCATGCCACTCAACGCTGTGTCAGCTCTTTTATCTTCTCCATCAGGAAGCGCGTTGAAAAGGGCTTCGGGATGTACAGGTCCGCCCCCACGTCGTAGCCTTTTTTGATGTCGGCGTCCTTGGTCTTGGCACTCATGAAGATTACTTTGGCCCCGTTCATAATCTCTTGCCCCCGTATGTGCCGGCATACTTCATAGCCATCCACGTCGGGCATCATAATGTCGAGCAACACCACATCGGGGCGCTCCTTGTCCACACTCTCCATGGCCTCGGTACCGTTGCGGGCAATGTAAACCTGGTAGCCGTTCTTGCGCATCAAAAATTCCAGCGGCATCAGGATACTTGGTTCATCATCCACGACCAACACCTTCAATTTCTCTTTGGCACTCATAGTTTTATACGTTTGCGGGCACATTTACTCTCACCGGCAGCACGAACGAAAACCGGGACCCTTTGCCCGCTTCGCTCTCCACCCAGATGCGCCCCTGGTGTGATTCAATTATTTTTTTGCTGATGGCCAGCCCCAGCCCACTGCCCTCCGGCTTGCGGATGTTCTGGTTCTGCGCCTGGTAAAACTTGTCGAATATCTGTTTGTGGAACTCCGGGTCAATGCCCTTGCCGTTGTCTACCACATTCACTTTGATGTCGCCATCGATGTAGTAGCCCGACACAATGATACGGCCCTGCTCCGGGTGGCAAAATTTGATGGCGTTGGACACCAGGTTCACCAGCACCTGCATCAGGCGGTCTTTGTCGCCGTTGATAGCGGGCAGGTTGTGTTGCACATCCACCACCAGGTCGATATTTTTCTCCTGCACCAGTTGTTCCAGCGCCTGCACCGATTCACGCACCACCTCCTCGATCTGCACCGGCCCGAGGTTGAGCTTTTGCCTGCCCGACTCGAAGCGCTCCAGATCCAGCACATGCGTGATCAGGCGCGTCAGCCGCTCCGATTCCTTCACGATGGTATGGAGGAAATGCTCCTGATCCTCGCGCTCCATCTCGGGGTTGTCGTACAGAATTTCGGAAAGTGCCCGAATGGACGTCAGCGGCGTGCGCAGCTCGTGCGTGACCGTGGACAGGAATTCGTCCTTGAGTTCGTCGAGTTGCTTCAGTCGCTCATTGGCGCTGCGGAGCTGCTCGGTGGCGCGGCGCAGTTCCATCGATTTGCGGCGCAACTCGTTATTGATCGAGATCAGTTGCTGCGATTCTTTCAGGATGTTGAGCACTTCGTCAATGCTGATTTCCTCCTCCTTCACCACCGACGCCACCATGATGCGGGCCGACGAGGACCCGATGACACCAGACAGGATCTTCTCTGCGTAGGTCACCAGTTTCGGGTCGGCCTTGCCGGTTTCATCTTCCGGCTCGGGGTATTTGCGCTTGTAGGCTTTCATCGCCATCTCCGCTTTTTTCTCCCCCAGGAAGTTCACCAGCAGTGACTTAATGTCCGGGATGTACGCCGTGCCTTTCCAGACGATGGAGCTTTCGAATATGGTGGAGTACTTGAAGATGTCCACAAACACTTCGGCTTGGTTACGCTCCTGCGACGTTTGCCTGCTCAGCAGCGACACGCCGATGTAGAGCCCCACGTTCAGAAACATGCTCCAGAACATGGCGTGCGAGATGTAGTCCATGCCCTGCAGCCCGAACAACTCGAAAGGCTTGAGCCACGAAATACCTAGCGGACCGTGCTCCAGAATAGCATTCGGCAACATGCCCACCCCCACCATCGACGGTACCACCAAGGTATAGAACCAGACCGCTGCGCCGACAACTATACCTGCCAGCGCTCCGTTCCTGGTACCTTCTTTCCAGAAAATGCCGCCAATGATAGCCGGGGCGAACTGCGCCACTGCCGCAAACGACACCAGTCCGACTTCCACCAGCGAGTAGTACTCCGCCACACCCTTGTAGTATAGGTAGGCCAGCAACAGAATCACCAGAATGCCAAGTCGGCGGCTGAAAAGCAAGAGCTTGGTGAGCTGATTCTGGTAGCGGTTTTTGATGGCAGGTATACCTACCAGGAGCGGCATCACCAGGTTGTTGCTCACCATCACGCTCAGGGCGATGGTCGCCACAATCACCATACCTGTCGCGGCAGAATATCCGCCCAGGTATACCAGCAAGGCGAGGATCGATTGGCCTTCACGCAAAGGGATCGCCAGCACAAACATGTCGGCGTCTATACCTGCGTTGCCGAACAGGATGTCGCCGCCAAAGGCGATGGGCAGCACGAAGATGTTGATGGCGAACAGGTAGAGCGGGAAGAGCCACATGGCCTTGTTGAGGTGCTGTTCGTTCACGTTCTCGACCACGGCCACCTGAAACTGGCGCGGCAGGAACAAAATCGCCAGCATGGACAGCACCACCATCCAGAACCACTGCGAAAAGCCGTTGTCAGAGTCAAAGGTCATCAGCCGCTCGAAGTCGGGCAGCCGCATAGCCTGTTGCATGATGTCGCCGAAGCCGTTGAACACGCCATAGGTCACAAAAACACCCGCCACGATAAAGATGACCAGTTTGAAGAGTGATTCAAAGGCAATAGCCGTCACCATGCCTTCATGTCGCTCGGTGGCCTCCACGTGCCGCGTACCATACACGATGGTAAACAAACCTAAGCCCAGCGCGATGTAGAAAGACGTATCGCCGAACATCGGACTTCGACCTACTTCGTCCATACCTGTGAGCATATCCAAACTACTGGCGATGGCCTTGAGCTGGATGGAGATGTAAGGTATAATGCCGAGCACACAGATGATGGTGACAATACTGCCCAGCGTAATATTTTTGCCGTAGCGCGACGAGATGAAGTCGGCGATAGTGGTGATGCGCTGCACCTTGCAAATGCGGATGATCTTGCGCAGCACTACCCACCAGAGCGGGGCCATCAGCGTTGGACCGATGTAAATGGCCAGATAACCCAAACCTGTGGTAGCGGCCCTTCCTACCGACCCGTAATAGGTCCAGGCGGTGCAGTACACGGCCATAGAGAGCGCATAGATGTAGGGATTGCCCACGAAACTCCTGCCCGCTGCCGAACGCCTTTCCGCCCACCAGGCCAGCCCAAAAAGCAAAGCCAGGTAGAAAAACGACACACCGATAACGAGCCAGTAGTTCATGGATTATTTCTTCTGTTTTCTGGAATCCTGCCGGTTAATGAAAAACGCAATCGCCGCAATGCAAAGCCCCCACACCACCATCAGGTACAGGTATAGCACCGGTACTCCTCCCACCGTCGCCCCCGAATTGAAAATCGAAAGCAACGGAAAATTCAACAGCACCATGAACAGGGCACTGATGAAGAAGAGTCGTCTGCCTTTGGAGTAGTCACGCATGTTGAGATTGAGTGATGGTTGGGTGGTTAAATTGTTGATTTTTTATTCTTATGCCCTCGCTCGCGTCCCGCGAGTGTGAGTCATTTGGTGGCGTCCCGCCACTTGTGCCTAGAGGCACAGGCACTAGCGGCCAGAGTCCGCCCAGTAGCGCACACTCGCCAGAGGCGAGCGAGGGTCGAAGTAATGCTGAATGGCTGACCGGTAGCAGTGCCACCGAGTCAACCATCCAACAATTTAACCATTTAGCCATCAACAATCAATTAGCCACCAACAATCAATCTTAATGCGCCACTGCTTCGCCTGCGCCTCTCGGGATGCGGATATCCTCGATCAGCTCCTGGATATGGGCGGGCGGGGCCGGCGTGAAGCGGGACACGATAAAGGACACTACAAAGTTGATCACCATACCTACCGTGCCGATGCCTTCCGGAGAGATCTCCATGAACCAGTTCTCAGGCACGTTCGCGGCCGGGTTGATGAACTTGAAGTAGGAAATGTAGCTGATCGTGAACAGCAGGCCTGAGATCATCCCCCAAATGGCTCCTTGTTTGTTCATGCGCTTGGAGAAGATGCCCATGATGATGATGGGGAAGAACGAAGCCGCGGCCAGACCGAAGGCAAAGGCCACCACCTCCGCCACAAAGCCCGGCGGTCTGATGCCGAAGTACCCTGCTACAATCACTGCTGCCGCAGCCGCCAAACGGGCCGCAATCAGTTCCTGTTTCTCGGATATACCCGGCATCACGGATTTCTTCAGCAAGTCATGCGAAATGGAGGTAGAGATAACCAGCAACAAACCAGCCGCTGTGGAGAGGGCCGCCGCCAGACCACCGGCCGCTACCAGGGCAATCACCCAGTTCGGAAGCTGCGCAATCTCGGGATTGGCCAGCACCATGATGTCTTTGTCGATGTTGAGCTCGTTTACCACAGGGTCTTTCACATATTGAATGTGACCATCCCCGTTTTTGTCATCCACGCCAATCAAACCGGTTTTCTCCCAGTTGTTCACCCACTGCGGCATGTTTGCGATAGGCTGGTTACTGGTGGTTTGCAGCATGTTGTACATACCAAACGCACCTACTGCAGGAGCAGCTGTGTAGAGTATCGCAATAAACACCAATGCATATCCAGCCGATTTACGGGCATCTTTTACTTTCGGCACCGTGAAGAAGCGCACGATCACGTGGGGCAGACCGGCCGTGCCCACCATCAAAGCAGCTGTGATGAAGAACACGTCAATCGTTGCCTTGCTGCCGTCGGTGTAGGCCGTGAAGCCAAGCTCCGGAAGCAATCCATCGAGTTTATCCAATAGGTAGGTGCCGTCAGACAGTGTGCCACCCAAACCAAGTTGTGGAATCGGGTTGCCGGTCAGCATCATCGAAATAAAGATAGCGGGCACCATGTAAGCGAAGATCAGCACGCAGTACTGCGCCACCTGGGTATAGGTAATGCCTTTCATGCCGCCCAACACAGCGTAGAACAACACGATGATCATCCCGATGATAACCCCAGTCTCTATCTGTACTTCCAGGAAGCGGGAGAACACGATGCCTACGCCACGCATCTGGCCGGCTACGTAGGTGAAGGAGATGAAAATGGCGCAGACCACCGCCACCAGGCGCGCTGTCTTGGAGTAGTAGCGGTCTCCCACGAAATCGGGCACAGTGAACTTGCCGAACTTGCGCAGGTAGGGCGCCAGCAGGAGTGCGAGCAACACATAGCCGCCCGTCCAGCCCATCAGGTACACCGATCCGTCGTAGCCCATGAACGAGATGAGGCCCGCCATGGAGATGAACGAGGCAGCCGACATCCAGTCAGCGGCCGTTGCCATGCCGTTGGCCAGCGGGCTCACGCCACCGCCTGCCACGTAAAATTCTTTTGTAGAACCCGCCCGCGACCAGATGGCAATGCCGATGTAGAGGGCGAAGGTCAGGCCCACGATGATGTATGTCCAGGTTAAGATATCCATTGTCTTAAGGTGTTTTAAAGTGGGAGATTAATCTTCGTGCACGTCAAATTCGCGGTCGAGCTTGTTCATCAGCCACACATAGATGAAGATGATCAGCACAAACACATAGATGGAGCCCTGCTGCGCAAACCAGAAGCCCAGTTTAAAGCCGCCCAGACGGAACTGGTTGAGCTCGTCGACCAGCAAAATGCCGAAGACATAGGACACGGTGAACCAAAGGGCCAAAAGCGTCAGGAGGATGCGCACATTGCGCTGCCAGTACTCCTGCATTCTGTTCTTGTTATTTTCCATGGGTATATAGTTTAGTTTTTTTAAGGTTCTTACAAGTAAATCATGGCCTGCAGCGTGATCTCTGGTCGGTACTTCAGGTTATCCGGGTTGGTGAAATCAGGGCGGTTGCGGTAGTTGAGCGTGATTTTGGAATGATGGCCCTCGAGCAGGAGGTTGGTTCCCAGGTCGAGCACTTTCACCGGCACTTTTTCGCCGCGGCTGTTTTGCACACCGTCTAAACTGCCATAGCTGAAGGCGGCATAGGGTTGGAGACGGGCCTTCTCGGTGATCAAATCTTTGGGAAGCAGGTAGCGTGCCTGGCCGTACAGGATATCACCCGTGCCGATGGTCGGGAAGGCGTTGCCACGGAGCGCGCGGCCACCTTGTGCTGGGTTCATGATGCCGATGTTGCGCACGTTGTTTCTCCCGAAGTCATAGTTATAGTACACGCCGTAGGCCGTCAGGGCTGTGTTGGTTTCGGTGTTGAGCGGCAGATCCAAAAAAGCATCCATACCAAACAGGTTGATGTCTTCTTTCTCCGTTATGAAACCATTGATGGTATTCTGCTCGCGCCACATGCCGTCTTTGTTGTGCATGAAGCCCGCGCCGATGTTAAACACCCGCTTGGAGCCCAGGTAAGTGCCCACCATGTACGGCAGCAGGTTCGACTCCTGCTCCAGGAACTGCCAGTTGAAATAACCCTGGTATACCTTGTTGTTGTTCCGTGGATTGTAGTTGGCATTCGGTCCGATCGCCTCTGCCGTGTTGGTCAGGAAAGGGTCGTTTACAGCCACGCGGTAGTCGAGTTTGCCGAGCTTGCCTTTGGCATACACGCCCAGCATACGACCGAACTGGTCGGCGGCATCGATGGTAGCCCAGTTGAAGATCGGCGCATCGATGGTCATGAAGTTGAGCGTACTGGCATTCGACATACGCGATATGCCATTCCAGTAGTGCAGACCAACCCCAATCGACAATGCGTTGTTAAACACTTTGTATTCCGTCCAGGCGTCGTGGATGAAGATCTGCGGCTTCTTGCCATCCAGTGCCGGGTTGGCACCGCCACTAACGGCGTTCTGGTTATTAATACCAAAGTGGAGGAGCACCAGGAAGCGGGGGGAGATTTGGGAGTAAGTCAGGAAACGGGAGCGGCGCAAACCAAAGTCAAGTGTGTTGTCGACTGGCTCGCCGTTGCGAATGGTGCCCGAGTTGTGCTCGTTATACCTGATCCATACCTGATCCATACCTGATGCCAAGTAATAAAGCGGATATACTTGGAGCCGTCTTCGTTAATAGGCAGCTTTATACCTGCCCCGTACTCCGTGGAGCCTTGTGCAGACGCACTCCTTCCTGCGCAGCAAAGCACCAGCCCTGCCGCTACATATAGTAACAGTTTTTTCATTTGATACTACTAAATGTTAAGGTGAAGAGAGGTCAGCTGTTTCCCCGAATTATTTAATCTATTTTAAGAAAGATTCAGGAAAAAGGATAATGGGGCGTATATTTTTGGTAATTTGGTATACATGGGTATAGGAATGGGGTTTTCCAGGGAATTCCGGGGTAAGGCTATACCTGTTCTATTGAGGATACAACCATAAAGTACCACCAACTTGGTGTCAGTGTAAATTTGGTTTACTTTAGGCCAGTTTGCAGCTTGCTTAGCGGCGCTTCTAGGTATAGTAAACTTTACTGTTTTATAGCTTCGCCTGTGCGGCGGGCACTCACTTTTTGTCTTGACACAAAAAGTAAGCAAAAAAGTCAAGACGCTCCAAACTCGCTGACCGCTCAAACAGTGGAGCGTCGTAAAGTGCACCTGGCTGATGCTTTCTGTTTCATTGCTCACGTGCAAGTTAGCCTTGCTATACCTGCCTGGGGTCCGTGTAGTATGTGTAAAATCCTACAGCGCTCATACCTGACTATGGTATTGGCTCAAGTCCCCCTTTGAAGGGGGCAGGGGCGACTGTCAACTTAAGCCATGATTAACTCCAGCTGTCATCTCGACGAAAGGAGAGATCTGGATACTTTCAAAATTTTCGCTCTACTTCAGATTTCTCCCAAAACGAGGGCCCCCACCCCCGATCGAAATGACATAAAAAGCCTAAGTTGACGGGATTGGGTGTTAGTGGCAGAAAGTCCCCTCTCGGGTGGAGCAAGGCGGGTATAGTCTGTGAGAGGACTAATCTGATTTAACTACAATGCTATACCTGTAAATCGACGAAAGCAGTGTGTCCTCAGAAGCAGGCAGGCGAATGCCGCTTTTGCACGAGCGGCGGGGCGCTATCAAATACTTCACACTAGTGGGACGCGAGCGAAATTACAAGTAATAACAAACGCCACACTCAACAATTTACCAATTCACCTAATCCTTGAACCGCTTCCATTTGATCATCATGTACTTGTCACCAAGCTCGGTGATCATCATGCCGGCGCCTTTCAGGTTGGCGTTGTTTTTCATATGCTCCACCAGCTCAATGTGGTTCAGGATTTTATAGGTCGGGTGGTACTCGGTTTGCTCCGGGGCCTTGATCTTGTATTTGCGTACCCAGTTCATGATGGAAACATGGCTTATACCTAGAATCCGCTCGATTTCCCGGTAGCTGATACCTTCGATGTAAAGTTGCAGCGCTTTGGTTACATAATAGCTATCAATCCCCTTCCCGAGTTTATTTACTGTGAAATAATAACTGCACTTTTTACAGCGATAACGCTGCCTGTCGTTGATGACGCCGCTTTTCACTACTTCCAAAGCACTGCAACGCGGACAAAGGGGATTCTTCATAACATACTAAAGTATAGGAGCTTTTAAAGACAGCTATACCAAATTAGCATAACTATATTAATTTAGCAAACTTCAGCATAAAGTATATATTTTTAAGTATCAGACGGTTAGGACTAAGTGCACCGATCATTTCTCTATACCTTATGGCAGTCACCCCGAGGATAGGTCTACCTGCGTTTGGGGAATAAAAAAAGCCCCTCTCGCCAGGAAGGGCTCTCTGATGGGTTAAATAAACCTCTTTGGAGTTTGTGCCGCAAAAGCAACTCATTCCACTATATCTCTTACTGACACCAGTACTTCGTTAAAGTCGTCGGTGTTGTTCAGGAACCAAACGATCTTGCGGCCTACTTCTTCCGGTGAGGCCAGTTCGCCTTGTTCTTTATAGTCTCGGAAGCGTTGCACGTTGCTGAACTTCTCTTCATCGCTCTCCCGGATGTGCTCCTGCATGGCTGTATCAACCACGCCCGGCGACAAGGAGAAGACCCGAACACCAGAGGCACGCACATTCTGTTCCTGCTGTATTGTTTGCGAGAGCATGTCAATTGCCGCTTTGGAAGCGCAGTAGCTGGCCCAGCCATCGATCGGGTATCTGCCTGCGCCCGAACTCACGTTCACAATCACTTTCGGCACCTGCAGCGGCTTGTATACCTGCAGAAAACTGTTCATCAGCATGGCCGGCACAATCACGTTCACGTCGAACACAAACTCAAAGCGCTCATTCGGCATACCTTCGCCTACATACCCGATATCGCCCAACACGCCCGCATTGTTGATCAGCACAAGCTTTTCGGCGTCATTGTAAGGGACGAACACCTTGTGCAGGTTGTGCTCTACGGCAGGTATATCCGAGAAGTCAAGCGGCTGGTGGCGGTAGTTCTTGTGCTGTATGGTGCTGTTGCGGCAAACGCCTATCACAAAATTGTTCTTGTCCTGAAGCAGTTCCTCGGCAATGGCCTTACCTATACCTTTGCTCGTTCCGGTGATGAAGTAGTAGTTCATGGAGGTTTTGGAGTTTGAGAATTAAGAGTGTTTCTTAAAATTACGAGTGGGGACCAAATGGGGATACCTTAAATAGGATACTGTTCCCGATGCATTTTCTTGTAAAGGTTGTCTAATGTATTACGGCCGATCTTTTCGGATAACAGACTATCCATTTTGAGATTATAACAACCTATGTAAGGATGTATCAAATCACCCGCATAGATAATCTCGATCCCATATTCCTTTTCCAAACGCTTATAAAAAGTGTAGGGCATCCTTTTCTCATCCGAATCAATCCCCATACCAAAATACATTTTGACAATACCTTTTACATAGTCCGCATCTGCCTTTGCACTGGCTGTCTCACAGCTACTCACAATGCTGTCGAATTTCCTTAACTCCTTGATGTGTTTCGGTGTGGACATATCTAGCAGGAGAAAATAAGACAAAACAGCTCCTAAGACTAGAAACAGTGTCAATACGGCTATTATCTGAACAAAGTGCCTTCTAATCACCGGGGAATACTTTAGTTGAAAATAAGGCATTTGCTCCAAACAAAAAAGCTGGTGCCCCCGCCTTCACAGAAACACCAGCTTTTCTTTATCGCAATTGACAAGTATAGTGACCATGCTGGCTTCCTTGAAAACCTGTGCACGATTCGGGCAGGTCACGACCTACCTCTACAAACCATCCCTGCTAACTTTTTACTTTTCTAACTTACAAGATATACTGGCTCAGGTCCCGGTTCTTCACCATATCAGACAGCCTTTCGAGCACCATCTCGCGGTTGACGACGATGCGAGCGTTGGGGCCGATCTTGTCGGGTACGTCGAAGAGGATGTCGTTGAGCAAACGACTCATGACCGTGTGCAGACGGCGGGCACCGATGTTTTCCACTTCCGAGTTCACTTCAAAGGCGATGTTCGCGATCTCGTCCAGAGCTTCGTCGGCAAAGCTCAACTCTACATTTTCCGCTCTCAGTAGCGCCTCATACTGCTTAGTCAGGGCATTTTTCGGGAACTTCAGGATCTGGTAGAAGTCCTCCTTGGTCAGGCTCTGCAACTCCACGCGGATCGGGAAACGGCCCTGCAACTCAGGTATAAGGTCCGACGGTTTGGCCACGTGGAACGCGCCGGCGGCAATGAACAGGATGTGGTCGGTGTTGATGACGCCATACTTGGTGTTAACAGTTGAGCCTTCCACGATTGGCAGAAGGTCGCGCTGCACACCTTCGCGGCTCACATCGGGACCGCTGCCGCCTTTGCCGCTCGCGCTGGCTACTTTGTCAATTTCGTCGATGAAGATCACGCCGGAGTTCTCTGCCTTGAAGATAGCCTCTTCCTTCACCTCGTCCATATCAATCAGCTTGGCGGCTTCCTCTTCCAGCAAAATCTTGCGGGCTTCGGCGATGCTCACCTTGCGTTTCTTGGTCTTTTTGGGCATCATGCCGCTGATCATCTCCTGGATGTTCATCATGGAAGCCTCGTCCATACCTGGCCCCATCACGCCCATGCCTGGCATAGCGCTCTGCTGCACCCGGATCTCTATTTTGCGGTCCTCGAGCTCACCGTTGCGGATTTTTTCTCTGAATTTCTCGCGGGTGCGTTCGTTCAGTTCGTAATCGTTATCGGGCATGCCGTTTGGCTCGGAAGTACTCGAAAAACTCGGCGTTGCGCGGCCACCCTGGATAGGCGGAATCAGCGCATCGAGGATGATGTCTTCCACTACCTCGGCGGCTTTCTGCTTCACTTCTTCTTTCTTTCTGGTCTTCACCATGTTCACGGATTGCTCCACGAGGTCGCGCACCATGCTTTCCACGTCGCGGCCCACGTAGCCTACTTCCGTAAACTTGGAAGCCTCTACTTTGGTAAAGGGTGCGTCCGCGATCTTGGCCAGACGGCGGGCGATTTCGGTTTTACCCACACCCGTTGCACCGATCATCAGGATGTTGTTGGGCACGATTTCTCGGCGAATGCTTTCGTCGGCATTCATGCGGCGCCAGCGGTTGCGCAGCGCAATGGCTACGTTACGTTTGGCGTCTTTCTGCCCGATGATATATTTATCCAGCTCCTCCACAATCTGGGCTGGTGTCAAATGCTCAATTGAATCTAACATTTTCGATTTTTAAAATTTACAAACCCGACAGCCACACTTAAAGGTATAAGCTGCCTTATTCTTTCCTTCTACGTTTCAGGAACGTGTCCGTGCGAAGGGTGAAGATGTGTTCCGCGAGCGACCTGATTCCCCAGCTCCTTCTCTTCTGGCTTAGTTGCCGCAGGCATCCAGGTATACAACGTCAAAATTGTACAGGTGGTGTGCCTTGCGCAACATACAAACCGGTATATACGCTGGTTTGTTGCTCGCCCAAATGAACATCAAACGGCATGGGCTGCCGGTCGGCCCCGCAAAGGTGCGCACCTGGCAACCCATGCCGTTTAAAGCTATGTCTCTGCCTTAGCAGAAGACTCACGGATAGGGCACGCAATTGGGGCGACCCGACTCACCTTTAGATATTCATTCCTTTCACATCCTCCGATATGGTCAGATTGAGCGGATGCTTCACTTTCTGCTTGAGCAAAGCAATCTGCACCACATCATCCACGCGGTCCACGTAGTGAATTTGCAGACCTTTGATGTATTGGTCCGGTATCTCGGTGATGTCTTTGCGGTTTTTCTGGCAGAGGATCACATCCGTTATACCTGCCCTTTTCGCAGCCAGAATCTTCTCTTTGATACCGCCCACCGGCAGCACCTTGCCACGCAACGTAATCTCACCCGTCATCGCCAGGCGCGACTTCACTTTGCGTTGCGTGAACACAGACGCGATGGACGTGAAGATAGCTATACCTGCCGACGGACCGTCTTTTGGCACGGCGCCCTCCGGGAAGTGGATGTGCAGGTCATACTGATCGAACAGGCGGTAGTCAATGTTTAACAGCTCAGCGTGGGCCTTCAGGTATGAGATGGCCGTCATGGCAGACTCTTTCATCACATCACCCAGCTGCCCGGAAAGCGTCAGCTTGCCTTTGCCTTTACTCAGGATAGACTCAATGAAGAGGATATCACCACCCACCGAGGTCCAGGCCAGGCCCGTTACCACACCGGCTGTATCGATGTCCTGGTAGATTTCTTTGTCGAATGTCTCCGGTCCGAGAATTTTTACGACGTCTTCTGGCTTAATGGATGGGGTGTACTTTTCCTCCATCGCCTTCTGCTTGGCCGTGTTGCGCACCAGTTGCCCGATTTTACGCTCCAGGCTACGCACACCCGACTCGCGGGTGTAGTCGTCGATCACCTTCTGTAGCGTGGCCTTCGACATTTTTACGTCTTCCTCCTCCAGGCCATGCTCACTTACCTGCTTCGGCACCAGGTGGCGCTTGGCTATCTCCGTTTTCTCCTCTAAGGTATAGCCGGTCAGCTCGATGATCTCCATTCGGTCGCGCAGGGCAGGCTGAATGGTGTCGAGTGAGTTGGCCGTGGCAATGAACAGCACCTTCGAGAGGTCGTACTCCACGTCCAGGTAGTTGTCCATGAAGGTATGGTTCTGCTCCGGGTCCAGCACTTCCAGCAAGGCCGAAGACGGGTCGCCGCGGAAATCGGAGGCCAGTTTGTCGATCTCGTCAAGGATGATGACCGGGTTGGAAGAGCCTACTTTTTTGATCTGGCTGATGATCTTACCCGGCATGGCGCCCACATAGGTGCGGCGATGGCCGCGGATCTCCGCCTCGTCGCGCACGCCGCCCAGTGACATTCTGACATATTTGCGACCCAAAGCGGTGGCAATCGAACGGCCCAGCGAGGTTTTACCCACACCCGGAGGTCCGTAGAGGCACAGAATCGGCGCTTTCATATCCTTTTTCAGCTTGAGCACGGCTAGGTACTCAATGATGCGCTCCTTCACTTTCTCCAGACCGTAGTGATCGGCGTCGAGTATCTTTTTGGTGCGCTTCAGGTTGAAGTTGTCTTTGGTGGTTTCGTTCCAGGGCAGATCGAGCAGAAACTCCAGGTAGTTGACCGCCACCGGGTACTCGGCTGCCTGCGGGTTGAGGCGGGCCAATCGCTCGATCTCTTTGTTGAAATGCTTGGCCACAGCTTCCGGCCACTTCTTTTTCATGGAACGCTCGCGGAAACGCTCGATCTCCTGATCAGGTCCCTCCTGCCCCAGCTCGTCCTGCAACACCTTGATCTGCTGGCGCAAGAAGTAGTCGCGCTGCTGCTGATCGATGTCGGTGTGTACTTTCGTATGAATCTCCTGCTTGAGTTCCAGCAACTGGATCTCGCGCAGCATGATCTCCAGCAGCTGCGTACCGCGCTCCACGCCGTCGTTCACTTCCAGCAGCTTCTGTTTCTGCGCCACATCCACGTTCAGGTTGCTCGACAGGAAGTGGGTCAGGAAACTCGGGCTATCAATATTATCAAGGGCGACCTGCGCCTCCTGCGGAATCTCGGGGTTGAGTTTGAGCATCTTGGCAGCCGCGTCTTTCAGCGAGTGCACCAGGGCTTTTACCTCCTTGCTCTTTTTGTTGGGGAAGGTATCCTTGCAGTAGCTCACCTTGGCCGACAGGTAAGGGTCTTCCTGCGTCACCTCCTCTATTTTGAAACGGCTTTGGCCCTGGATAATGATGGTCGTGTTGCCATCGGGCAGTACCAGCATTTTCAGGATCTTGGCCATGGTACCGATCTCGTACAGGTCTTCGGCTGACGGATCGTCGCTGTTGGTGTTGCGCTGCGCCACCACCCCGACGATCTTGTCGCCTTTATGGGCTTTGCGCACGAGGCGCACTGATTTTTTGCGGCTAACGGTAATAGGCAATACCACACCCGGAAACAATACTGTGTTGCGCACCGCCAGTAAAGGCAGTTCGTCCGGCATGTCTTCCGGCAGCATTTCTTCGTCAGGGTCTGTGGTGATTACCGGAATCAGATCATCGCTATCATCTACCGACATGTTTCCGATTAAAAGTTGGTTGAGAAAATTCTCCAGTGTATAGTTCATAGATTGTATCAGTGCCAAATTGACATAAAGGTAAGGTAAAATCTGCTTTATGCCTGTGGAGTGTATTATTGTCAAGACCTGTGCCAAGTACTCCCACCTGTCTAAATTGTCGCGCTGGCAGCGGCGTTGGCACGTATTCCCAAAATATAAGGGATTATTAATAAAACGTTTCAGAACATAGGCTAAAAAATAATATCTTTGGTTCAGGTATCACGCCCTGTGCCGATGAAACGACTTAATGCCCCTGCTTTCTTCCTGCTGCTGTTGCTGGCCCCACTTCTGTGCCTGGGTCAGTTGAAGCATACGCCATTGCAAGACGGGCCTGACGTGAAGGTGAAGAAAAAGGTCCCGAACCAGGAAATGCACCTGGATTTCCCGAACCTGAACCGGATCGCCTACTACAAGGATTCCAAAAAATTTTCAGAGATACAACGCCTGGAGCGGCGCAAGCAGTACGGACAGGCCCTTAGGCTGCTGGAGGGCTACGTGCGCAATTTCGGCGTGCAGAACTTCTACAAAGACACCAACCTGCTTTGGAGGCTGGGTCAGCTTTATGAGCGCCAGGATATGATGGCCCAGGCCATGGAGGTATACCGCCTCGTGCTCAAGCACCACCGCTCCGACATCCGCCAGGTACAATCCTACTACGACTCGCTGGAACAGAACACCAAGGACTATTATGTGCCGCTGAGCTATTACTACGAGCTGGTGGAGTACCGCAAGTCCATTTCGACCTACCAGCCGCCGCGTGGGGTATACCTGAACATGGGCAACACCATCAACTCGATTTACGAAGACTACGGCCCTACCCTCAACGCCGACAACAGTACGCTTATCTTCACCTCGAAGCGCACTTTTCAAGGTATAGAGAGCAAGCCAAACGAGGACCTGTACTACTCTCATAACAGCAACGGTTACTGGACCGAGGCGCAGTCCTTTGGCAAGCCCATCAACAGTATTTACAACGAAGGCTCCGCCACGCTCACCCGCGACGGAAAGACACTCTACTTTGCCCGCTGCGAATCGCCGGACGGCTTCGGCAACTGTGACCTGTACAAGGCAAGCCTGCAGCCCGACGGCAGCTGGCACGAGATCGAGAACCTGGGGCCAAGCGTGAACAGCCCGTCCTGGGACTCGCAGCCTACCCTGTCGCCCAACGAGGACACGCTCTACTTTGCTTCCGACCGCCTGGGTGGCTTCGGTCTGTCTGACATCTACTTCACGCACAAGCTGAAGAGCGGGGCTTGGGCGCCTGCGCAGAACATGGGCCCGATCATCAACACGCGCCAGAGCGAGGTGAGCCCTTTCTACCATCCCAAGTACAAGGTGCTCTACTTCAGTTCGCGCGGGCAGCTATTCAATTTCGGTGATTTCGACATCTACAAGACCTACCTGGTGGGCAACAAATGGCAGGAGCCGCGTAACATCGGGCCGCTCGTGAACGGGCGTGGCAGCGAATACTACTTCACCATCGACTCGCAGTCGCAGAACCTGTACTATGCCCGCTCCGAAGAAAGCGACCTCAAAAATCTGGACCTCTACTCTTTCCCGCTGCCCATGGAAGCCCACCCGCTGGCTGTGACCAAAGTGGAAGGCGTCTTGCGCGATTCTGTTTCCAACAAACCGCTTTCGGGTGTCATCTCCATCATCGACCTCGACAACGGCATCGAGATTTCCTCGAAGTACATCCGGCCGGACGGTTCGTTTGCCTTCAACCTGATCGATAACGCCCGCTACATGATGATCATCCAGAGTCCGGATTTCTTCACGATTGAGCGGGAACTGGCATTGCAGCAGGACACTTCACTGCAAATCATGACTCGGGTGATTGACCACAACATTCCGATCGTGTTCAGTAACATTGAGTTCGAGCCGAACGAATCGAATATCACCGCCGAGATGCACGCCATTCTGGATGAAGTGGCTTACTTCCTGGTGGAAAACCCTGGGTTCCGGCTGGAGATTGCGGGCCACACTGACAGCGCCGGCGATCCTGAGTTTAACCAGATCCTGTCGAAAGACCGTGCCGATGCCATCCTGCAGTACATCCAGCACAAGGTGCGCCTTGAGGATGGGCGAATCGATGCCTATGGCTATGGAAGCAGCAAACCCCTGCGCGATGAGAAGACTGAAGAAGACCGCCGCATTAACCGCCGCGTAGAATTCCGATTGATAAAACCAGTACTGCAAGGGCGAGGTATAGCAAAGTAGTCTAATTGCTTCCTATACCCTATGCCATTCACTGCTGCGCATCCTGCTGCCGTATTGCCTTTGCTGAAGCACAGCCGCTGGTTCTACGCCACCGGCTTGATCACGGGCAGCATCGCACCGGATTTTCAGTACTTTCTGCTGCTCCCCCTTTTTAAGCACAGCAGCCATACCCTGGAGGGTTTGCTGTATTTCAACCTGCCTGTTGCACTCGTGTTAGCAACTGTCTTTCATATGGTCGTGCGCCGGCCTGCTGTAAATCACCTCCCCGATTGGCTTAAAGGCAGGGCGCTGGCCGTACCGGAATTAAACTGGTTCTCTTATCTGAAGGATCGGTGGTTTGTCTTTGCCTTTTCAGTGATCTTAGGCGCAGCTACGCACATTTTCTGGGATTCCTTTACCCACGAGACAGGCTACTTTGCAGGCAAGTGGCCTGTGCTGACAAGTTTGGTGGATGTGATGGGTTATGAGATCATGCTTTGCCGCATCGTGCAGCATGGCAGTACCGTGGTGGGTGCGCTGCTCATCCTGCTCTATACCTGGCGCCAGCCAGGCGCGGCTATACCTGATCAGGTGAGTCTACAGCAAAAGTGTTTGTTTTGGGTAGGTATAGGTATAGCAGGTATAGCCTTCATTGGCTACGCCCTATACGCCAGCACCTTTATGCGCTCCCCAATGGGGATAGTGGTCTCGTTCCTGACTGGCGCCATGATGGGAACCATCGCTGTGAGCGCAGCTTTAAAGCTGAGCTGGCTCAGGAAACGGACTTAGGGATTATTACTTATTTCTGAGCTTGCGGCAGGTCAGCCAGCACACGCTTGGCCATGTTCGGCATGTTGTCGCTCACAATGCGCTGCACGTCGTTCAGGTTAGATTGGTAAGGCACTTTCACCTTATTGCCCGACACAAGTTCGCCTTGGCTGTTGTAGATGGAGTAATGCACCAGGAAGTCACGTTCGTAGTTCCAGGTGGCGCGGTCCAGGCAGTTTTCGTAGTTAGTCTTCACCTCAAACTGGTTGATGAACACGTAGTAGTCGATGCCATACTGGCCGTTGAAGTGCGAGAAGAATTTCGGGTCCTTCACCTTCACACCAAAGTGCTTGTTCTCGTCCTGCGCTACGGGTACAGTAGCCGGTTGCCCACCTCTGATGTTCAGGTCGTTCTTTTTGCGTTTTACCCAATCCAGTGCGTTTTCACGCTCTTTTACGGTGGGCTGGTGGTTGTAGCGCGACTGCTTGTTATCCTGGTAGCCGTAGCTCAGCGATTTGTACAGGGTGCTCAGTTCGCTCACGCTGTCGCGGTACACGCCGCCCAGCAGGTTAATGGTCTCGTAGCCTTCCGGTGCCAGCAGGGCGTTTAGTCGGCCGCGGAACACGTGGCGCACGTTCTGGCGCGGTATCTTAGAATGGCGGGCGATCTCGTCGTCGGCGTCAGAGAAATACAGGTACGGGTCGAAAGGCACTACTAGGATGCGCTGCTTCACCTTACTCTCCAGCGTAGGCAGTGTAGAGGCTGCGGCTGATGTACTGGCCTGCGTGCGGGCCGGGCCTGTTAGGTTATTCGTCTTGCTGGCCGCTTTTGCTGGTTGGGCAGGTGGGGTAGCGGCTGGCTTGGCAGCCTGAGCCTGTGGCGTGGCCTGTACCGCTGTGGCAGGCTTTGCAGCTGGCGGATTCGGCTGTGCGGTAGTTTTAGGCTGCTGGCTAGCGGTTGACGGTTGCGGTTTGGCCTGTGTTGCAGGAGTAGCTGACTTGGCAGCAGTCGTTTTCACCTTTGCCTTACGGTTAGTCAGGTATAGGGTCTGGCCCATCTGCAGCTGCGTGCCGTTCCACTTCTGCAGCGAGTCGAGCGGGATACTGAACCGGCGTGACAGGCTGTAATAGGTATCACCCTGCTGCACCAGGTATACGGTATCAGCTGCAGCGGACTGCGTAGGTATAGAAAAAGCCGATGCTACTGGTGTAGCACCGGCTTGATTAAATGCAAATAAAACAAATAGAATGGCTACAGTTAAGGCGCTCTTCACGACGGCTCTCATAAACGAATCTTTGGTTAGAAGATTATCTTGAATACATCGTTAAATATAGCAAAAGCCATTAAGCCTAACAATAAAACCATGCCCACTTTTTGAGCGTTCTCTAAAAAATTATCAGAGGGCTTGCGACCGCTGATCATCTCGTATGTTAAAAATACAACGTGACCGCCGTCCAGCGCCGGAATTGGCAGGAAGTTCATAAAGGCCAACACCATCGACAGCATACCGGTGATCGACCAGAATTTGTACCAATTGAAGGTGTCACCGAAGATCTGGGCGATACCGATCGGTCCGCTCAACGACTTGGAAGCCGACACCTCTCCTCTGAATATCTTCCCGAATCCTTTAAGGTTAGCCGTAATCACACCAAAAGCCTGGTTGGTGCCCAACGGAATGGATTCACCCAGGCTGTAGTCGCGGGTGGCATACTCTAAGAGCGGCTTCTGGTAGAAGCCAAGCGTTGCGTCTTCATTTACGGTAGCGTTCAAGGTTACCAGTTCTTTATCGCGCTCCACCCCTATGGTTACAGGCTTGCCGGCATACTTCTGCAAAACAGCCTGAATATCGTTGAAGAACTGTATGCTTTCGCCGTTAACCGTTCTGATGTAGTCGCCGGCTTGCAAACCAGCTTTTGAAGCAGGACTATTAGGCGCTACCTCACCTACTACAAAAGGCACCCGCGGCTGCACAAACAGCATGCGCTCTTTGTTGTCGGCCATGCGGTCCATAAAGTCTACCGGAATAGGTATTTTCACCTGCTCACCCTTGCGTTCTACCGTGTAGTATGAGTCGCGGCCCAGGAGCATATCCATGGAGTACACGTCCTCAAACTTCTCAAGCGGTTTCCCATTCAGGGCCACAATTTTGTCGCCAGCCTGAAAGCCCAGGTCCTGGCCCATTTCGTTTGGCTGCACGCCATACTTCACTTCACTGGCCGGCAGGTATGTCTCGCCATAGTAATAGTTCAGGGCGATGAAAATGACAATACCCGTGATCACGTTCACGATAATGCCGCCCATCATCACGATCAGGCGCTGCCAGGCTGGCTTGGCCCGAAATTCATAAGGCTCCGGCTCTTTCTGAAGCGCCTCTGTGTCGAGGGACTCATCCACCATGCCTGATATCTTCACGAAACCACCCAGCGGGATCAGACCCAGCATGTACTCTGTTTCGCCTATCTTCTTGCTAAATATTTTGGGGGGAAATCCAATCGCATACTTCTCTACCCGCATGCCAAACCATTTGGCAGTCAACATGTGTCCCAGCTCGTGCAATCCAACCAGTATTGTCAGGCCCAATATGAGCTGGCCCACCATTATTAAAATATCCATTTAATCGAAATAATTTTAGAATCGATGATCTTGACAGAAAAATTAACCCCTGATAGCGAAACTTAGAGGCTCAGTTTACCAGCTGCTTCTGCCGCATAAGTACGTGTCTCTCTGTCTGTTGTAACATAGTCTTCGTAAGAAGGATTCGCAATATACGCAACTTTTGCCATACTACTTTCGATGATATCGGGCATCTCCAGAAAGCCGACCTCCTCGCGCAGGAAGGCCGCCACCGCTATTTCATTGGCCGCATTAAGGATGCAGGGCATATTGCCGCCACGCTCCATCGCGTCAAACGCCAGCTGCAAATTGCGGAACGTTTCCAGGTCCGGCTGCTCGAAAGTGAGTTGCGGATAGTCCATAAAATTAAAGCGTGGGTAATCGGTCTTGAGCCGGTCCGGGTAGGCCAGCGCATACTGGATCGGCAGTTTCATGTCCGGCAAACCGAGCTGCGCCTTGATGGAGCCATCCTCGAACTGCACCAGCGAATGGACGATGGACTGCGGGTGCACCACCACTTCGATCTGCTCGTTCTTCAGCCCAAATAGCCACTTGGCCTCGATCACCTCCAGCCCTTTGTTCATGAGCGAAGCGGAGTCGATGGTGATCTTGGCGCCCATTTCCCAGTTCGGGTGCTTAAGGGCCTGCGCCCGGGTTACCTGGCGCAGTTCGTCAGCTTTGCGACCACGGAAGGGCCCACCCGAAGCAGTCAGGATGATCTTCTCGATCGGGTTGTGAAATTCGCCGGCCAGGCACTGGAAAATAGCGCTGTGCTCAGAGTCTACCGGGTAAATGTTCACACCCTGCTGTCGGGCCAGTTCGGTGACCAGCTGTCCGGCTACTACCAGGGTTTCTTTGTTGGCGAGGGCGATCTCTTTACCGGCCTTGATGGCGCGGATAGTTGGCTGCAGACCGGCATAGCCGACCATGGCAGTCAGCACCATGTCCACAGTGCCCATCTCCACCACCGAGTTAAGCGCATTGGTGCCGGCGTATACCTTGATGGCCTCATGCTGCAGGGCGTCACGCACCTGTTCATACAGGGCTTCGTTGGCAATCACGACCACATTCGGTTTAAAAGCCAGCGCCTGCGCAATCAGCAGGTCAGCATTGTTATGGGCGGTGATCACCTCCAACTCAAAACTATCAGGATTGGCCCCGATCACCTCCAGGGCCTGCGTGCCGATGGAACCTGTGGAGCCAAGTATAGCAATTCGTTTCATTCGCTTTTGTTAGTGTTAAGAACGCCTGCCGACTCGATCAGGCCATCGGCCAGTTTGCGGTCGTTACTCAGGCGCGGCACTTTGTTCTGTCCTCCCAGTTTGCCCTGCGACTTCATGTAGTGGCGGAACGTCCCCTGTGGCAGCGACCTGATCTTCAGGTCAGCCAGAATC
The DNA here is from genome assembly GCF_030546575.1 of Pontibacter coccineus. GTDB lineage: Bacteria > Bacteroidota > Bacteroidia > Cytophagales > Hymenobacteraceae > Pontibacter > Pontibacter coccineus. Next base: position 449,078 of record NZ_JAUOTN010000002.1, on the reverse strand, counting down.
CGGCCTGCAATCAGGTCGTCGTAATAAGTATTTAACTTTTGCAGTTGCGCGTTCAGTTCTTTCGCGAATGCCTCTTCGTTGGCAGGCGCTATGGAAAACTCCACCAGCCACTCGTGGAAAGACTGTCCTTTGTCCTGGCTCACGTATGGTGCCACCGTAAACTCCACCAGTTCCACCATCGGGTAGCTTTGCATGGTGCGCTGCATCGCCTTTTCTACCTCCTCGCCTATCACGTGCTCGCCAAAGGCGGAGATGTAATGCTTGATGCGCCCACTCACGATCAGCTTGTAGGGCTTCACGGAGGTAAATTTCACGGTATCGCCAATAGAGTATGCCCAAAGGCCGGCATTGCTGCTGACCACCAGCGCATAGTTCACGCCCGTTTCCACTTCGCCGATAGTCAGGCGGGTTGGCTTCTCGTTGAAGTACTCATCCGTAGGTATAAACTCAAAGAAGATGCCCGAGTTCAGTAACAGCAACAGGCCTTTGTCGTGCTGCTCGTTCTGGTAGGCGAAAAACCCCTCGGAGGCCGGAAATGTTTCGACGGAATCGACTTCGCGCCCGATCGACTCGAACAGCTTTTTGCGGTAAGGCTCAAAATTCACGCCACCATACACGAACAGCGAGAAATTCGGGAAAATATCTTTGATCTGCTTGCCCGTCTGCCGCATCAGTTTGTCGAAATACATCTGCACCCAGGGCGGTATGCCTGATATGAGCGTCATGTTCTCATCTATCGTTTCTTCGATGATCTGGTCGAGCTTGGTTTCCCAGTCTTCGATGCAGTTGGTCTCGTAGCTCGGCAGCTGGTTGGTGCGCAGGTAGCCCGGCACATGGTGGTTGGCTATGCCCGACAAGCGTCCGGTATGAATGCCCCCCACCTGCTCCAGCACCGGACTCCCCGACAGGAAGATCAGCTTCCCGTCCAGAAAGCTGGAGTTACCGGTTTCGTGGATGTAGGAAAGCAGCGCGTCTTTCGCTCCGTTGATGTGGTTAGGTATAGAGTCTTTGGTGATCGGGATGTACTTGGTGCCGGAAGTGGTGCCGGAGGTCTTGGCCAGGTAGAGCGGCTTGCCGGGCCACAGGATGTTTTGCTCCCCTTCTTTCACCCGGTTAAAGTATGAGGCAAGGCCCTCGTAATCGCGCACCGGAACGGCCTCTACAAAGTCGGCGTGGGTCTTTATATCAGAAAAATGATGGTCACGGCCAAAGGCGGTCTGCTGTGCTTTTTTGATGATACTCTCAAAAACAGCCTGTTGCGCTTCTACCGGGTTTTGTATCCAGGACTGGTGTTTTTTGTGCACGTAAGCAGCGAGCGGCTTACTGAGCCATGCTTTCACACCCATATGGTTTTTCTTTTTTTAGAGGGGTAAATATAGCCAGATAAACGGGCTTTGCCATAGTCGTTCACCATGTTTTACCAGCATCCTATTTTTAAAGTCAACAAAAAACGCCCCGCCGTAGTTTATAGGTATTGGATTTATCTGAAAACCACACTAACAGTAAGACTTATGAAAAAGAGCACAGCAAAGGCCCAATGGAACAAAGGCCTAAAAAACGGTAACGGCGAGGTACAATCCGGTACCGGCAACTTTAAAGCAGGCTATACCTTCGCCTCCCGCTTCGAAAACGACACCTCGGCCACCAACCCCGAGGAGCTGATCGGTGCAGCCCTTGCCGGCTGTTACTCCATGTTTCTGAGCTCCCTGCTCGAGAAGGCCAAATACGAGCCGCAGTCAGTGCAGTCTACCGCCACCGTGCACCTGGGCGAGAAAGACGGCGGGCCGCACGTGATGAAGATCGAGCTGAACACCGAGGCCAGCGCGGCAGGTATAAGCGACGATGAATTTCAGAAGCTGGCCGAAGAGGCGAAAGCCAAATGTCCTATTTCGAAGGCGCTGGGTGCCGTGCCTGAGATCACATTAACCGCTTCTCTCAAAAAATAAAATTGCTATATTGCAGCTTGCACATAAACTGTGCTCGTTCGTTTCACTTTAACATCCTTATATGCCAACAGCCGGTAATGCAAGATCGTCGCTTTTAGTACAGTTAAGCCCTTCGCGCAATGCTAAGCTTTCTTTCACGGTGCAACTGGTGCTCACCCTTTTCTGGCTGGCCTGGGCCACCATGCTACTTGTAAGCGAAAACCCGACTGATGACCAGAATTACCTGTACTACATCTTTTTCGGTTTGGCTGTCGTTTTTCTGGGCTACGTGATCCTGCAAAACACTTCTGTGTTTGGCGTGCAGTCTTACATTGAAGTGACGCAGGAGTACATTGTGCAAAAGAATGGCGTGTTCCGGACCAAGATGATCACATCTATACCCAATATCGAATCGGTACATGTATCGCCTATGGCCCTGCGCATCACCCAGCGCGACGGCAACAAGGTATACCTCGACCTGAAACAGATCCGCAAGAAGCGTGACATTGAAAAGGTGAAAAGCAGAATTCGTGAACTCAGCCGCCAGCACAACTTCGACGTGACGGAAGCCAACCTGGCTTAAGGTATAGGTGGCGTGAAAATGACAGCTGCCCTATACCTGAAATTCAGTATGCACGCCAGCCCGCAGACCTATTTTGTGCTGCTCGTTGGAGCTATACCTGTGATGATGTCAGATATACGCATTCTGCAAAAGTCCAAGAGACGGTAAGGCAGTGTTGCAATAAGCACCAAGAGAGAGGGCTATACCTGCGCAGGTATAGCCCTCTCTCTTTTGACACACTTACCAGGTATAACCAAAAGCAAAACCGCCGCTACTCAGGTAAAGTAGCGGCGGTTTTGCTTTTATAGGTATAGCACTCGGGCAGGTATAGCTTAACCCGCCTTGGACTTGAATTTCTTCTGAAGTTCCTGTATGCTTACTTTGAATTTCTTGTCCGTGTCGATCAGATCCGAAACCGTCTGTACCGAGTGAATCACGGTACTGTGGTCACGGCCGCCGAAGTGGTAACCGATGGATTTAAGCGAATGGCTGGTAAACTCCTTAGCGAAGTACATGGCCACCTGACGCGCCGTCACGATCTCTTTCTTACGGGTTTTGGCTTTGAGCGAGTCCAGGCTCACCTGGAAGTACTCGGCCACGGTTTTCTGGATGAAGTCGAGGTTCACCTCGGTCTCCACGTCTTCAATGATATGCTTCAGGGCCTGCTTGGCAAGCTCCAGGTCAATCTCTTTTCTGTTCAGCGACGACTGCGCGATCAGCGAGATCAGCACGCCTTCCAATTCACGCACGTTGGTGTCTACGCTGTAGGCCAGGTACTCCACTACGTTATCCGGAATGTCAATCCCGTCGCCCTGCATCTTTTTCTGGATGATGGCCATGCGGGTTTCGAAATCCGGGCTCTGCAGGTCGGCGGTGAGGCCCCACTTGAAGCGGGACAGCAAACGCTCTTCCAGGCCTTTGAGGTCGCGCGGCGGACAGTCAGAGGTCATCACGATCTGCTTGCCGGACTGGTGCAGGTGGTTGAAGATGTGGAAGAACATTTCCTGTGTCTTCTCCTTACCGCTCAAAAACTGCACGTCGTCGATGATCAGGATGTCCACCAGCAGGTAGAAGTTGGCGAAGTCCTGCACGTTGTTGGTCTTGAGCGACTCGATGAACTGGTTCACGAATTTCTCAGAAGACACGTAGAGCACGAACTTATCCGGGTTGCTGTTTTTGATGTGGTTACCGATGGCCTGCACCAGGTGCGTTTTGCCAAGGCCCACGCCGCCGTACACCATCAGGGGATTAAAGGAGGTCGTGCCTGGCTTGTTGGCCACGGCATACCCGGCAGAACGTGCCAGGCGGTTACAGTCACCCTCAATGTAATTCTCAAAGGTATAGGCCCCGTTCAGCTGCGAGTTCAGGAAGTTTCGGTCGATGGTCTTGGACTCGAACGGGCTCTTGATGAAGTTCTGCTCCGGCCGGTAAGAGTTCACCACGGCGGTCGGAATCTTCTTCGTCGGGATGTTGACCGTCTGCGGCTTGTTGGACTCGTTGCCACGGTCCACGATAATAGAGTACTCCAGGCGCCCCTCACTGCCCAGTTCCTGATAAATCACCTTCTTCAGCAAGCTTACATAGTGCTCTTCCAGCCATTCGTAAAAGAACTGGCTAGGCACTTGTATAGTCAGCACATTGTCGCGCAGGGACAAAGGCTTGATCGGTTCGAACCAAGTTTTAAAGCTCTGCTCGCCAATATTTTCCTTAATTACCTGTAGACAGTTACTCCATACTGTTGAACAGTCTTTTATCATCCAATTTTCCAAAACACAAAAGATCCGTTGGGTGTAACAAACCTCTCCTTGACGGTGGGGGGGTTACAAATTTGACCAATTTATTCTAAACAAAAAATTATTTATTCACGAAGTTAATACAGGGTTATCCACAGCCAACACAGCGGTCCTTGTGTCTGTCCTACGCTTTGATTTTCTGCTGAATGTAACATCTATTCTGCCCAAAAACAAGCCCGACCAGCCTACCTGGTTAATCATGGTCTCGTGCCCGTTTTCGTGGCGCAGCACTTCCGGTTTTTCCATGAAGGTATGGGTATGGCCGCCCAAAATCAAATCGATGCCGCTGACCTGCGTGGCCAGTTTGCGGTCGTCTATTTTTTCGGTGTCGTAGCTATACCCCAGGTGCGAGAGGCAGATCACGTAGTGGCACTTTTCCTTTTCGCGCAGCGCCTGCACCATTTTGCGGGATTCCTCCACCGGGTCCAGGTATACGGTCTCGCCGTACATGTTCTTGCTCACCAGCCCGTCGAGCTCTATACCCAAGCCGAATATACCAACCCGTACACCCTGCTTTTCGAACACTTTGTATGGTTGAAAACGGTCTTTCAGGATCGTGTTGGAGAAGTCGTAATTGGCGGTGAGGAACGGGAAGCCGGCCAGTGGCAGTTGCTTCTGCAATCCTTCCAGCCCGATATCGAAGTCATGGTTGCCAAGCGTGGCGGCATCGTAACCCATCTGGGTCATGAGCTTGTACTCGAGCTCGCCCTCAAAGAAATTGAAGTAGGGCGTGCCCTGCCAGATGTCGCCGGAGTCGAGCAGCAGCACGTTGGGCTCCTGCTGGCGAATGCTTTTGATGAGCGAGGCGCGGCGGCCCATGCCGCCCATACCGCCATACTTGCGCCCATCGTCCGGGAAAGGGTCGATGCGCGAGTGCTGGTCGTTGGTGTGCAGAATGGTCAGCCGGATGCCGTCGCGGGCGGCCTCGGCCGACAAGGGCAGGCCCAGCATGCTGATACCTGCCGCGCCGAGGGCGGTGTGCTTCAAAAAGTCTCTTCTCTTCATGGTCAGGTATAGCTTATGGAAGGATGGTCACGCGTTTTTCGGCTGGGGCAGTCACCTGCTTGCCGGCTGCGGTGAGCTGTTTTATGTGCTGGTAGATGGCGTCCCGGAGCAACAGGCCCAGCTTTTCGTACTTGATCGGATTCTTCAGCATGTCGAGTTTATCGCCTCCGCCAGCCAGGTAGTCTGAGGTGAGCAAGGTATAGGTTTTATTCAGGTCCAGGGGCCGGCCTTTGATCTTGATATCCCGTGCTTTGCCGTTGGCGACGGTATAAGTCGCGTTGCCGATGTAGGTGATCTTGCGGGCCGCGGCATCGTTGAAGAGCTTTTGCACGGATTCGCCGCTCAGGGTCAGCACCACCATTTCGTTCTCGAACGGCATCAGCTCAAAAATATGCCCCGTGGTGATGTTGCCTGCCGGCAGCGGCACACGCAGTCCGCCTTGCGTGGTAATGGACAAGTCGATGGGCTTGCCGTAGATGGGCTCGCTCTGGGTTAGTTGCAGGTCCACCACAAAGTTACCGAGCGGTGACTCGTAGTCGCCTTTGCCCAGGGCCACCGGCGCCGTTCCCACCACTTCCGACATCTTCACGGTCACCTCCTCGCGGTAGGGGGCCACCAGCGCCTCCACAGCGGGATCGGCGGTGATGGTGTGGTCCACGGCTACGTCCGTCTCGCTCAGGTTGGCTGAAGGTTGCAAAGGCCGCTGGCAGGCGACCAGACTCAGGGCCAGGGCCAGTCCGGAAATGTATTTTGTGAATGGGCGCTTCATGGGTGCTGCTGTAATTATCCCCAAAGTTATCAACATTGCAGGGCACAGCCAAGCTTGCTACACAATTATAATTTTACTTCACCGGGCAGCATCCCGCTCTACGCTGTCTCCCAATTACATCCAAAATACCTTATATTGCATCATACATCAATCGTGATACCGCCTTGGCCTATGAAAACATTCCTCTACCCTCTCCTCCTCTTGCTGCCGCTGCTATTTACCAGTCTGCCGGCCGAAGCGACGCATCTGCGTGGAGGTTACATCCATTACACGCTGGATGCGGAAAACCCTCGGAAAGCTTATTATACCCTGAAGCTCTATACCAAAGAAAGCTCACCGGCAGATGATCCTTCTGTCATGATACAGATGGGGGATGGTGTGCCATTGACTGTTAAGCGTGCTAATTTTAAGACCATAAAGCCGGATGTGTTACTGTCCACTTACACATGGGAGTACACCTTTGCGGCGGCGGGCACTTTTACTGCCACCTGGATCGGTGAAAACAGGAATGGCGGCATCCTAAACCTGGCCCCGCCAACCGATCAGTTATCCATGGGCATCGCAACAGAGACGAATTACCACCCGCTGGATCTAAACCGGAATAGTGTTCAAATTAAAACGGAACCACATTTTACCGCGTACCGGGGAAACCCCTTGCGATTTAACCTGCTTGCCTATGACCCGGATGGCGATAGCCTGGGCTACGAACTGATCGCCCCTTTGCACACTGATGCTCAGAAATTGCTCTATTCCTCTCCCGGGTTTACCATTCCGGAAGGATTCACTATTAACCGTTTCGGAGAGGTTCACTGGGAGAATCCTGACAAAGTGGGGGAGTATGCCTTTGCAGTAGCGATTACGCAGTATCGCAAAGGCAGAAAAGTTGGCCGTACCATATTCGACATGCAGTTTCTGGTACTCGACGACAAGCTGGAGTTTCCGGAAATTAAAATAGAAAACAGAGAAGAACTCACCTTCCTGAAAGACAGCAGGCTGCTGGTCAAGCCCGGAGAAAAAGTCAGCCTACGCCTACACTTCCCTTATCAGGCCGACAAAACCTGGCTCAGCGAGTTGCAGGGACTTGGATTAAAGGATGTTTCGTTCCGCAGCATCAGCAGCCTCGTGAGCGAGTTCAGCTTTACAGCCCCTGAGACACTAAGCCGTAGACAACCCTATGGGATCAATTTCAACTTTGCATTCAGAAACCCTGGCACACCATACTTACCCCAAATTTACGTCGCGACGCTGCCGGTCTCCCTTTTGATCTGGCAGCCCGAAGAGGTAAAACTGGGTATGCTGGCGACAGGCAACCTGAAATACACCCCCGAAGGCCATATTAGCAGCATACCTGGGCAGGACATAAAAGTGATGCTGTTTGCTTACAATGGCTTGGGAAACACAGTGGATTTAAACATCGACAGCAACCTGAAAGCCGGGGCCGGGCGCTTCAGCTTCGTTACCCGCGACTCGGCTGACAGTGTGGTAGGAGAACTTGTTTTCAACCCGTCGCAGGCGCAAGTCAGCAGCAAACCCTATACCATCACAATCAGCAGCACTTCCATGCAGTTGCGCACCAGCAACAGCTCTTCTTCCACTACCCAGGAACTTGTTTTGCAGGTGCTTGTCTCCGAACCTCTTCCCCTGTCGTCTGAGCATGACTTGGCATCTGGCAAAAAACTACCATATCCCAATCCTGCCACCGAAAGGTTTATGGTTGAGGCGCCCGAACTGCCGGACCTATACCTGCAGTTGCAGGATGTGACTGGCAAAAAGGTGGCCGGTTATACCTTGCAGCCTGGTCACAATCTCCTCAGCAGACCCACAGCACTTAGCCCGGGGCTCTACTTCTATACCCTGTCAAGCCGGGCACAACCCATTCGGAGCGGTAAGCTGGTGATGCAGTAAAGCTGCCAAACAGGTATAGCTGAAATTTAGGGCAATGCATATTAGGCAAAAAAATCACAATATTATTACAATATTAGCGTATTAAGAATCTATTGTTACATTTATATTCTTAAAGCCTATACCTATGAATATCAAACCTTTACTTTGTATACTCGCTCTGTTGCTGGCACCCGTACTAGTACAGGCCACACACATTTACAGCGGCTACATCAGTTATACAACCGACCCGCAGAACCCGCTAAAGCTCAATTTTGAGATGACGACTTACAATTACACGGCATCAACAGCTTCTGACCCAGCTGTTTATATAAATATGGGAGATGGCAATAATGTGATGGTTGAAAGAGCTGCCTTACCAACGTACAGTAAAAGTTTTTACACCTCTGTTTTCAGGTGGTCGCACACCTATTCCTCGGCAGGTGACTACATTGTAAGTTGGATAGCAGAGAACAGGAATGGTGGCATTTTGAATCTAGCACCTCCAACTGATCAACTTGCTTTTTATATCCAAACCAACGTGAAAGTAGGCAGTTCACTGAAAAACCTGAACAGCGTAAAACTGGCCGGCACGGGAGTAGTACAGGTGTTCCCCCATGAGCCCTGGACACACAATCTCCTGGCCTACGATGCCGATGGCGACTACCTGATGTACGATCTGGTAATCCCTAAATATAGAAAATCTGCAAACGAGATAGCCAATGCACCCGGTTACCAGCAGCCAGAAGGGCTAAGGATAAACGAGTTTGGCGAACTACACTGGCCAAATCCTGAAGTAAATGGCCAGTACGTTCTTAATGTTCGCATAACAGAGGTCCGGGATGGCAAACTATTGGGCTCTACGGTCGTGGAGATGACGCTGCTTGTAAGGGAGCGGCTGGAGCAGCCCGAAATCAGCCTCATCAACAAAGATCGCCTGACAGTGAATGAAGACGGTTCTATACAGACGTGGCCTGGGCAGCCGGTTAAGTTAGAATTCTATCTGCGAAACCTTCCTGGCCATGTAGTTTTACCACTGATAGCACGCCAATTCGGAGAAATTGACACCCTGCAGCTGGTAGATACAGCCTTGCAATTCAGAGACACTACGAACGGCTATGCCATTCGCTATACCTTCACCCCGACGCCTGCACTAGAGCGGACCGAGCCATACCTGATAGGCTTGAGAAGCTGGGCGGACAATAAAGAGCCTGCCCACCAGTATGGACGGAACGTGGAATTCGCCTGGGCATTCGCTTACATTTACGTGGGCGAGCAGCGCCGTCCGCTATCTTCCGGTGACGATTTCCCAACTGAAAGCCCGAAACTATACCCGAACCCGGCACGGGGCGAGTTTACCTTTGAGGCCCCCGACCTGCCGGGCCTGCACCTGCTGGTGCGCGATGTGACAGGCAAGGTGGTGGCGAGCTATACCTTGAGGCCGGGCAGAAACGACTTTGCCCGCCCGGCCAAGCTGGCCTCGGGACTCTATACCTATACCTTAACCAGCCAGCTCTCCCCCATCGAAACGGGCAAGTTGGTGCTGCAGTAATCTTTACAACAAAAAGCCTCCCTCAGTTGGTATTGAGGGAGGCTTTTCTATACCTGTTTACTTCTCGCCTTTTCCTTCCATGTAGTTCAAGGTCAGGCTGGTCAGCGTTTTTACGCCAAGCTTCAGGCCGCTTTCATCTATAAAGAAATCCGGTGTGTGGTGCGGGGCCACTTCCTCCGGCTTCTTGCCTTTTGACATACCTCCTACAAACAGGAACAGACCCGGTATCTTCTCCTGGTAGAATGCAAAATCCTCGGCGCCGGTCACCGCTTTAGCCAGCACCACCTTGTCGCGGCCTGCCACGGTGCGTAGCGTGGGTAGCATGCGCTCAGTTAAGGCCAGGTCGTTGTAGGTAACGGGGGTTTGTGGGATGATCTCTACTTCAGCAACAGCGCCGCTGGCTTCTGCAATTTTGGTGGCAGTGAGCTTCAGCTTCTCATGCAGTTTCTTCTGCATCTCCACGTCCAGCGCCCGGATGGTGCCTTCCATCAGCACCTCCTCCGGTATGATGTTGTTGCGCACTCCCCCGTGTATGCTACCTACTGTGATCACGGCAGCGCCTTCCGGTAACTGCGTCTGGCGGCTGATAATGGTCTGCAGGCCGTTGATGATCTGAGCGGACACCACGATCGGGTCTATACCTGACCAGGGATAGGCGCCGTGCACCTGCTTGCCTTTTACTTTGATGCGGAAAATGTCGGCGCTCGCCATGGTTCCGCCCGGCGTATACTTGATGGTACCCACCTCGGTCTGGGAGTTGATGTGCAGGCCAAAGATCACTTCCGGTTTCGGTCCCTTGTCGAGCACGCCTTCCTTCACCATTAGGGCGGCACCGCCCTCTTCACCGATCGGCGATCCCTCCTCCGCTGGCTGGAAGATAAACTTCACGGTTCCTTTCAGGTCTTTTTTCATACCTGCCAGCACCTCAGCCGTCCCCATCAGCATGGCGATGTGCGTGTCGTGGCCGCAGGCGTGCATCACGCCCACTTCCTGTCCGTTGTAAGTGCTGCGCTCTTTGGAGGCAAAAGGCACATCCGTCCGCTCTGTTACAGGCAAACCGTCAATATCGGCACGCAGGGCCACGACCGGGCCGGGTTTTCCACCTTTCAGGATGCCGACCACACCGGTATGGGCTATGCCCGTTTGCACCTCTATACCTAACTTGCGGAGGTGGTCTGCAATCTTTTCGGCTGTCTTGGTTTCGCGGTTGCCCAGTTCCGGGTATTGGTGAAAGTCACGCCGCCACTCGATCACCTTCGGCTCCAGTTTGTCGGCCATGGTATTGGCCCTGGCCAGCAATTTAGAGTCCTGCGCAAGGGCAGGTACGGTCACAAGCAGCCCCAGGCAGAGGGGCAATGCTTTCTGAAGGAAGGTATAAGGCTGTATCATGTTCAGATTGATTGTTTGCTTCCTCTAAAGCTACATAATTTTTGGAATTGCCGTACAAGAATCCATGCTGCAGCAATGGAAAGCCACCGTCCGGAAACTCAAAGAGGACATCTATACCTTATACCTGGCCTACCGCGACCCGCGCGTGCCATTTTTTGCCAAGGTGGTACTGATCCTTACCGTCGCTTACGCCTTCAGCCCGATCGACCTGATACCTGATTTTATACCTGTGCTCGGCTACCTCGACGATCTGATCCTGCTCCCGCTCGGCATCTGGCTCTCCCTTAAGCTGCTGCCCGCGGAGGTGGTGCAGGAGTACCGCGCAAAGGCCAGGCAACAGCTCCTGGAACGAAAGCCCAACTACATCATGGCGGCTGTCATCGTCCTGGCCTGGCTCTTATTGGGTCTTTGGCTATACCTGCGCTTTGTGGTTCACGTAGACTAAATTCACAGTGATAAAACCTCCAGACCTTCTTCCCGCTTTTCATAAGCTGCAAGAGAAAGTATATATTTACAGGAAATAACACCCCTACACGATGACTGACGAGCAGAAGCTATTCTCAGAATTCAAGCCAGGCACGGCAGCCGACTGGGCAGCGCGCACGCAGAAGGACCTGCGCGATACCCCACTCGAAAGCCTGAACTGGCATACCTACGAAGGCATTACGATCAAGCCCTACTATACCCGCGAAGACATTCAGCACCTGCCATTTGCGCAGCAGGAACCCGGCGACTTTCCCTTCCTGCGCGGCAACGCAGGCAGTGACAACGGCTGGCAGAACATCCAGAAAATAAAGGCCTTGGGCAACGGAAAACCGGCTATCGACAAAGCGGCTGACGCCCTGGGCAGAGGCGCTGACGGTGTGCTCTTTATTGTGGAAGATCCGCAGGAATTCGACTTCGCTTACCTGACCGAACAACTTGACCTGACCACACAGTCAGTCAGCTATACCCTGAGCGGCAACCCGGCAGATTTCCTAAAAGGACTCTACACCTCGCTATCGGAGCAGAACATCTCTCCCCGCAACCTGAAGGGCTTTATGAATTATGACCCGATGTCAGGAAACGGCCAACTTAGCGAGGCCGAAATCAAAACCATCACCCAGGTGCTTGACCTGACCAAAGACAGCCCCGACTTCTACGGTGTGACGGTTTGCGGCACCAACTTCAGCAGCATCGGGGCTTCGCTCACGCAGGAAGTAGCCTATACCCTGAGTGCCGCCGTGGCCTATACCGATCGCCTCACCACAGCCGGTGAGCCGCTGGAGTCGGTGTTGCGCAACATGCTGTTCTGCATGGGAGCCGGCACCAATTACTTTTTCGAGATAGCTAAGTTGCGTGCTCTGCGCCTGTTGTGGTCCGCTGTCGTGGAGGCCTACCAGGCCGAGCCGGCACTGGCCGCCAAGCTCCGCATCCACAGCACCACCTCCAGCTGGTACCAGACCACGCTCGACCCCTACGTGAACATGCTGCGCGTGACCACCGAGGCCATGTCGGCCGTTCTCTCCGGCGCCGATTCGCTCACCGTACTGCCATTTGACAGTACCTTTCAGGATTCGAATGAGTTCTCGGAGCGCATCGCCCGCAACGTGTCTATCATCCTGAAAGAGGAGTCTTACCTGGACAAAGCCGTGGACCCTGCCGCCGGCTCCTATTACCTGGAGTCGCTTACAAACGAACTTGCCTCCAGAGCTTGGGAGCTGTTCAAGCAAATAGAGGTGCAGGGAGGTTTTGAGGCCGCTTACGAAAGTGGTTTCATCCTGAGCTCGATCACCGAAGTGAGCCGCCAGAAGTTCCGCGATATCGCGACGGGTCGCATGGTGCTGGTGGGTACCAACAAATACCCGAACCCGAAAGAGAAGATCGAGTTCGATCCGGAGGAGCTGATCCAACGCGCCGAGTTCGATACGACCCGTGCCGCCTACCCTACGGAGGTGATGCGCATGGCCACTGAACTGCATTTGCGCAAACGCAAGCGTCGTCCGCGGGCAGTTATCGCCGTGATCGGTCAGGCCGCCAAGCGCCACATCAATGCCTCGTTCGCAAAGGAATTTTTCAGCTGTGCCGGCTTCGACACCGATTTGCAGCAATACGACGACGTGGAAACCGCCGCCGCCCGCCTATTGCACGCAGCCGCTGAGGTAGTGGTTGTTTCTACTTCAGAAGCGACGTATGCCCGCGAGTTTGGCCCCAGGATCAGTCAGCACGAATCCAAGCCCACCATCATCATGGCCGACGATCCGCAGCACATGAAAGAAGAACTGGTCACCCACGGCTACGACGAGTTCATTTTCGAGGACTGCGACATGTCGACCATACTGGAGTTGGTGCAGAAGCGCCTTGAGCGCGAAGAGAACAACGGCGATAAGCATTAGGAGCCTTGTGCTATACCTGGCATCAGGTATACTGCTGTTTATGGCGACATCTTTTACAATAAAAAATCACAAACCAGCGATCATGAACGACGCGATCACCGAAGTAAAACAGGCCCTTGACGGGCAAGTTGCTGCCTGGAACAACGGCGAACTGGAGAAGGCGATGGACTTTTACTGGGAGTCGCCGGACATGCTCTGGATCAGCCGCAACGGCACCGAGCAGGGCTGGCAGCAAGTGCTGGACATGTTCAGGACCGACTTCACGGACCGCAGCAAGATGGGCGACTATACCTACGAGCCGCTGCACATCGAGCAGGTAGGTCCGGGAGCCGTGTACTACGTGTACCGCTGGAAGATCGACCTGCAGGGCAAAAAGCTGATGGGCGGCATCTCGTCGCAGCTCTGGAAGAAAGTGAATGGCCGCTGGGTCATCACTTCTGAGCACGCAAGTTAATTGAGTGAATGAGTGATTTAGTGATGGAACGAATGCATCCCTTTGAAAATCCTTAGTCTAACCTCATGCAGGAATATAAGTAATTATTGAGTTTTGAAGAGTAAATGTATTGATAGAAAAATCACTCATTCACTCCATCACTCATTAAAAAATAAAACATGCAACTGAGTGACCTTACCATTAGAACGGCGTTAAAACCCGGAGACATTGGCTATATTACGTATCGCCACGGTACCCTTTACAGTAACGAGTACCATTATGGAATTGAGTTTGAGAGTTACATTGCCCAGGGGCTACACGAATTCTTCAGCCAGTACGACCCAAACAAAGACCGGGCCTGGCTGGCTGAGTATGAAGGCAGGATAGTTGGAACGATCTTCCTAATGCACCGCCCCGGAAATGTGGCCCAGGTGAGATACTTTCTGATAGAGCCGGAATTCAGAGGTATCGGGCTGGGCAAAAAGCTCATGAACCTGGCCATGGACTTCTACAGGGAGAAAGGCTATACCTCCGCCTTCCTCTGGACGACCCATGAACAGGAAGGCGCCATCGCTTTGTATAAACGCTATGGCTTTAAGCTGACGGAAGAGAAACCTTCCACTGCCTTTGGCAAGGCATTGACAGAGCAACGGTTTGATCTGATTTGATGAGCTGGCATTAGAGTTGAATGGCAAAATGGTTTGATGGTTAAATTTTTATTCATCAGACCATACATTCAACTCTCAACAATTTAACAATTAAGCAATTTAACCCAAAGTTAGATGAAACCTGACTTTTCGAACATAGATATCAACAAGATCGCTTCGGCGGAGCACGGCCCCATAGACCCACTGCCACCGAAGAACTGGAAAACGGCTGAACAGATCCCGCTCAAAAGCTACTATACCTCCGAGGATGTAAAGCACTTCGAGCACCTGGATTTTGCTGCCGGTCTGCCGCCTTACCTGCGCGGACCCTACAGCACCATGTATGTGCAGAAGCCCTGGACCATCCGCCAGTATGCCGGTTTCTCCACCGCCGAGGAATCCAATGCTTTCTACCGTCGCAACCTGGCTGGTGGGCAAAAAGGCCTCTCTGTCGCCTTTGACCTGGCCACGCACCGCGGCTACGACTCCGACCACCCCAGAGTAGAGGGCGACGTGGGTAAAGCTGGCGTAGCCATCGACTCGGTGGAGGACATGAAAATCCTCTTCGACCAGATTCCGCTGAATGAGATGTCGGTGTCTATGACGATGAACGGTGCTGTGCTGCCGATCATGGCCTTTTATATTGTGGCTGCCGAAGAGCAGGGTGTGACGCCGGAGCAGCTGAGCGGCACGATCCAGAACGACATCCTGAAGGAGTTCATGGTGCGCAACACCTACATCTACCCGCCGGAGCCGAGCATGAAGATCATCGCGGATATCTTTGAGTATAGCTCGCAGCACATGCCGCGCTTCAACTCGATTTCCATTTCGGGCTACCACATGCAGGAAGCCGGCGCCACCGCCGACATTGAGCTGGCCTATACCCTGGCCGACGGCCTGGAGTATGTGCGCACCGGTCTGAAAGCAGGTATGGACATCGACGTATTTGCTCCGCGCCTCTCCTTCTTCTGGGCCATCGGCATGAACCACTTCATGGAGATCGCCAAGATGCGCGCCGCCCGCATGCTGTGGGCCAAGCTGATTCAGCAGTTCAACCCCAAAAACCCGAAATCGCTGGCCTTGCGCACGCACTGTCAGACTTCCGGCTGGAGCCTCACCGAACAGGACCCCTTCAACAACGTGGCCCGTACCTGCGTGGAGGCCCTGGCCGCTGCCTTGGGAGGCACCCAAAGCCTGCACACCAACGCACTCGACGAAGCCATCGCACTGCCCACCGATTTCTCGGCCCGCATTGCCCGCAACACCCAAATCTATCTGCAGCAGGAAACCAATATCACGAAGGTAGTAGACCCGTGGGGAGGCTCTTATTATGTAGAGGCCCTCACACACGAGATCGCGCACAAAGCCTGGGCTTTGATTCAGGAAGTGGAAGAATTGGGCGGTATGGCCAAGGCCATTGAGACTGGTCTGCCGAAAATGCGCATCGAGGAAGCCGCCGCCCGTAAACAGGCCCGCATCGACTCAGGCAAAGATGTGATCGTGGGGGTGAACAAGTACCGCCCGGACCAGATCCAGGAAATCGACATCCTCGACATCGACAACACGGCCGTACGCGAATCACAGCTGCGCCGGCTGGCGCAGGTAAAGGAAAGCCGCGACAACGAAGCTGTGAATGAAGCCCTGCAAGCCCTGACGGTAGCCGCTGAATCCGGTGAAGGCAATTTGCTGCAACTGGCCGTGAATGCGGCCCGACACCGTGCTACCTTGGGCGAGATATCTGACGCACTTGAAAAAATTTACGGAAGACACAAAGCTGTGATACGATCCATATCAGGCATCTACTCCGCCGAGCTCTCCGACGATGAGAACTTCGAGCGGGCCAAAGTGCTGGCAGACCAGTTCGAGGAACTGGAAGGCCGCCGGCCACGCATCATGGTCGCCAAAATGGGCCAGGACGGTCACGACCGCGGCTCCAAAGTCATCGCCACCTCCTTTGCCGACCTCGGCTTCGACGTAGACATCGGGCCGCTTTTCCAGACACCTGCCGAAGTCGCCATGCAAGCCGCCGAGAATGACGTACACGTGGTGGGTGTGTCCTCGCTGGCAGCCGGCCACAAAATGCTGGTGCCACAGCTGATCGAGGAGCTCCGCAAGCTGGACCGCGATGACATTATGGTGATTGTAGGGGGTGTTATACCTGCCCAGGACTATGACTTCCTGTTCAAGGCCGGTGCCGAGGGCGTGTTTGGCCCGGGTACCATCATCTCCGTAGCCGCCCAGAACATACTGGAGAAGCTGATCAGGAGCGTGGAGGAATAGTTCGTCAAATTGAAGAGTTAAAGCTAAAAGCTGCAGTTGACGTTGGTTAGCTGCAGCTTTTCCGTTTTTGAAAACACCCTTTTCAGGTCACACGCCCTCTTCTGGCAGGTATACGGCTTGCCAGTCCTTTGCCATCCCCCTTTTAAAGCCGTACCTTTGTGGCAATTATATTATTGCCTTATGTTATCAAAACCAACAAAATACATTCTGTTAAGCCTCACAGCTGGCCTCATCCTCTACTTCATCTACGATTCCTTTTCCCTGCCCAGCGTCGATGACCTGAAGGGCGATTTCAAAGAGGTAGCCTTTTACCGAAACGAGAACAACACCGGACCAATCGTGCGCATCTATGCAGTGACGGTGGCCGATACCTTGTGGCAGGAGATGGAGCAGTACGGCAATTACATGCCGCACACCAAGTATGGCACCACCAGGGTATACTTTTTTCTGAACAACCAGCCAGCTCCGGATCAGGTGCAGCCCGGGCAGCCGAACTTCCCCTCTCAGTTTGAACCCTATACCTTAGCCCGCTACGAAAAAGACGCCATGGGCCAAATATCCTTTGTGCGGCATCCTTTTAGCCGCTAAAATAGGCTTACGCAATGCATCTTGCCACTACTACTTACTGATAATTAAGTAGTTATTACTCAATAATAACAGCCTGGCTATTAGGCTCACCCTCAAATTAATCGTAAAAGAGAGGATGTGAAACCTAAAAACTTAAAGGCTATGAAAATGATTTGGAAAACAGCAGCGGCTTCTCTTTTTATAAGTTCAGCGCTATTACTGTCTTCTTGTGGGGGAGACCAGGGCACTAACACAGATACATCTTCTGAAACCATGGAAGACAATACGACTGACATGAACGACACCAACATGAATGACACTGACATGATGGAAGATACCGCCGGCATGCAGGGTACTACCACAGGTGGCACCACCGGTACAACAACGACCGGCACCACTACGGGCACAACAACCGGTACGGGTACCACAACGGGTACAACAACAACCGGCGGCACAACCACTGGCTCTACTACCGGAACGACGACAGGTACAACTACGGGTACTACAACCGGGACAACGACTGGCACTACGACTGGAACAACCACAGGGACTACTACTGGCACGACGACCGGAACCACAACAGGAACAACTACCGGCACCACGACGGGTACAACAACAGGCACTGGCACTACGACAGGCACGACTACCACAGGTGGCACCACTACGGGCTCTACTACAGGTACAACTACTGGTAACTAATCCGCCAGACCTGGAAGGCAGCTATGAAATAACGTGAGGACCACGTGTTAACCAGACACGTAAGTTTAGCAAAGGAGGGAGCTTGTAAAACCAGGCTCCCTCCTTTGTTTATATTGCAATAGTAACACCTTCACAAATTTCAGTGAATCCTGATTATTTCAAGAATTTCCTAAATGTATTCAGGAAACAGCTAATCATGTGGGTCGAGTGCTTGTGTACCAGGTTGTATAATAGTATACTTGGCCCCTTGCTTCCTTAATTCGTATGAATACACATTCATATAATAAGCGCTGACTATGAAGCAAGGCAAATCAAAAAAATCATACTTCCTACTTAACCTGATTCTTTTGCTTTTATCTTATTTCTTTGCCCCCACGGTACAGGCGCAGTACCGGCCAGAGACCGATTTGCAGGAGCTCTTCCACGATGTGCAGCTGTTGCCTGTTTTCCCGGATTCCAAAACCTTTGCAGACTGCGTGCCCCTGCAGGAGCCGGCGCATATTCTGCAGGCCTACCGGGAGCAGCGCCAACAGCCTGGCTTTGCTCTAAAGGCATTTGTGCTGGAGCATTTTCTGCTGCCCACACAGCCGTCCTCCAACTTCACAACCGACACCAGTCTATCTGTAACAGCGCATATACAACAGCTCTGGCCAGTGCTCACCCGCATGCCAGACGAAAGCGGCGGATCACTGCTGCCTCTCCCCCACGCTTACGTGGTGCCGGGCGGTCGCTTTCAGGAAATCTACTATTGGGACAGCTTTTTCACCATGCTGGGGCTGCAGGTAAGCGGTGAGAAAGCGCTGATGCAGCACATGGTCGACAACTTCACGCACCTGATCCACACCACCGGCCATATACCGAACGGCAACCGCAGCTATTACCTCAGCCGCTCGCAACCGCCCTTTTATGCGCTCATGCTGCACCTGCTCACACAAGAGCTGGGCCGCGATGTATTAGTCAAATATGCCCCTGCGCTCCGCAAGGAGTACGCCTTCTGGATGGATGGGGCCGAGCAGCTTAGTCCTGCCAACCCGGCGCACCGGCGGGTGGTACTGTTACCGGATGGCAGTATCCTCAACCGTTACTGGGACGACCAACCAGCTCCACGCCCCGAATCTTACAAAGAAGACATGCACATCGCGCAGGCGTCTGGCCGAAACCCGGAGGAGGTATACCGTCACATCCGGGCGGCGGCCGAATCTGGGTGGGACTTTAGCAGCCGCTGGTTCGCCGACAAGCAAAACCTGCGCACGATCCATACCACCGACATGCTGCCGGTAGACCTCAACTCGCTCCTTTTCCACATGGAACTGACGTTGGCTGAGATGGCTGAACTGGAGCGCAACTCTACCGAGGCCCGGCTATTCCGCCAGAAAGCCAAGGCCCGTCGCAAAGCGGTGCTCCAGCATATGTGGCACGATGGTGATGGCTTTTTTTATGATTATGATTTCGTGAAAGGAACAACCACCAACATCCCGACACTGGCTGCGGTATATCCGCTTTACTTCTGCATGGCCAAGCGCAGCCAGGCCAATGCCGTAGCCGAACGTCTGCAAAATGATTTCCTGAAGGCGGGGGGACTGGCGACTACCCTGGTACATACCGACCAGCAATGGGATGCCCCGAACGGCTGGGCACCGCTGCAGTGGATGGGTATACAGGCGCTGCGCAATTACGGCCACGAAGAGCTGGCCCGCACCATTGCCACCCGCTGGATCACCCTCGGCACCGAAGTGCATCAAAATACCGGCAAGATGGTGGAGAAGTATGACGTGGAGAACCTGGAGCTGGAAGCAGGCGGCGGGGAGTACCCCAACCAGGATGGCTTCGGATGGACCAACGGCGTGTTCCTTAAACTGATCGCGCTATACCCTGAACTTCGGTCGATAACAGAGAAGGCGCCTGCCCTGATGCAAGACCACTAAAGCTATACCTGCGTAACAAGCATACGGCAGGAATTTCGTTATCAGTTCAAGGTATACAGATGCGTGCTATACCTGCTCCAGAGATTGATTCAGAAACTGGCACTCAGTTTGTAACAGGAGCGTTATACAGAAAAACAGGCTATGATTCAGTTTAAACATACGATAGCGGCACTTGCCTTGCTCCTGGGCTCATTCACTACTTTTGCCCAGGGCGAAACCTCTAACTGGTACTTCGGAAAAGGAGCCGGTCTGGTCTTCAGAGGCGACACAGTGACAGCAACAGTTAACAGCAGGCTGCAGACCGAAGAAGGCAGCGCCACCATCTCCGACAAGGCGGGCAACCTGTTGTTCTATACCAACGGCATCACCGTCTGGAACAAGCACCACCGCGTGATGCCGAACGGGAACGGCCTGATGGGCATGAAGTCCTCCACGCAATCTGCCTTGATCATACCTAAACCAGCTGCTGACAGCGTCTTTTACATTTTCACAACCGATATTCAGGCACAGTCTAACGGTTTGCGCTACAGTGTGGTGAACATAAACAAAGACGATGGTAACGGTGCCATCACGGCTCGCAATGTTTTCATGATCGCTCCGGCCACTGAAAAGCTGACGGCCATACGCCACAGCAACAACCGCGACTGGTGGGTGATCGCGCACCGCTGGAACAGCAATGCTTACATGGCCTACCTGGTGACAGCCGAGGGCGTGAACGTGGAGCCTGTGATGAGCAACGTCAGCACCGTGCATGGCGGCGCGCACCGTAAGGCCATAGGCTACCTCGTTCCTTCTCCTGACGGTTCCCGCCTGGCCGCTGCCCTCTGGGATAGCGACAGCAATTTCGAGGTCCTACGTTTCGATCGCAGCACCGGCGAGGTATCAGATCCTATTCTGCTGAAAGGCTACGAAGAAGCGTATGGCGTGTGCTTTTCTCCGGATGGCACCAAGCTCTACGGCACTGCAAATGGTAAAGGTGGCGGCAAGGCGCAGATCATTCAATTTGACCTGCAGGCTGGCGACGAAGCGGCCATTGCCAAATCAGCTGTGATAGTGGGCACTTCCGGCAGTCCGCGCATCGGCGCCATCCAACTCGGCCCAGATGGCAAAATGTATGTAGCCCGTCAGGATAACATTCACCTGGGAGTCATCAACAACCCAAATACCTTGGGCAAAGAAAGCGGCTATGTTGACGCAGGCTTTCACCTGGGTGGCCGCAAAAGCGACCTGGGCCTGCCCAACTTCCCGCAAGGTATACAATCAGGAGCCGGAAGGTCCGCAAACGTAAAGTAAGGTATAGGTATTACGTATTTCATAGCACGATGCCTTCAGAGAGGACATGACAGTGGACTGCTTGACAAAAGACAAAAGATTTTCCTCCTAGTAGGTGTAAGTAAAGAAGAGAAGCGCTAACGCTTCTCTTCTTTGTTTTGCTCAAATCATAAAGAGTCCTTTGTATTTTGTCAAATTGTCTTTTTCCACTCCCAAAGTCTTGCTACGCAATACGTGTGTCGTGATACGCAAAAAGTGTGAAAGGTAAAAGAATGCTGGCTCGGTAACGCATAACTTCTAAATTTGTAAGGCAATCGATTCTATACCTAACGCAATACCGCCTTGGCAAAACGTTTCAGCGCTGATAAGTATGTAGAGGGCATCCTGGCCGGTGACCGTGTCATGCTGAGCCGTGCCATTACGCTGGTGGAAAGTCGGCTGGTCTCCGATCTGGAGCTGGCGCAGGACGTGATCAACCAGGTGCTGCCGCATGCCGGCAAGTCGGTGCGGATAGGTATAACCGGCGTGCCGGGTGTGGGCAAGAGCACCTTTATTGAGTCTTTCGGCAACTACCTGATTCAGGCGCAGGGCAAGAAACTGGCCGTGCTGGCCATCGACCCGACCTCACAGCGCACCGGTGGCAGCATACTCGGCGACAAGACCCGCATGGAGTCGCTTTCTGTTAATCCGCAGGCTTTTATTCGCCCCTCCCCGGCAGGTAAATCGCTGGGCGGCGTAACGCGCAGCACCCGCGAGTCGATCATCTTGTGCGAAGCAGCCGGTTTCGACGCCATTATTGTGGAAACAGTGGGCGTGGGCCAATCTGAAACGGCAGTGCATGCTATGGTGGACTTTTTCCTGCTGCTGATGCTGGCGGGTGCCGGCGACGAATTGCAAGGTATAAAGCGCGGCATCATGGAGATGGCCGATGCCATTGCCATTACCAAAGCCGACGGCGAGAACGCCATGAAAGCCAAAGCCGCGCGTGCCGAATACCAGAACGCCCTACACCTACACCCAATGGGTGCCTCCGGTTGGCTCCCGAAGGTTTCTGTGTGCTCAGCCATGGAGCAAACCGGCCTTGACACCATCTGGCAAACCATAGCGGCCTACCTGGAGCTGACGCAACAAAACGGATTTTTCGAGAAGAAGCGCCACAGCCAGAATCTGCAGTGGATGTACGAAGCTATACGCCAGGGGCTGGAGGATAATTTCTTTGCGCACCAGCAAGTGAAAGACCAATTGCCAGGTATAGCCGATGAGGTAAAGGAAGGCAGGAAGTCGGCCTTTGCTGCGGCGTCGGAGCTGCTGAGATTGGTATAGACCTCAAAAAAAACAGCCGGCACATCGCTGCACCGGCTGCTCTTCATCAATAAGTAAACTTATCGGGCCTCTGCTAACGTCACTTTGGCCCACTTGCAAATACCCCCCAGCGGAGGGTTAAACTTGTATACATTTATTTTGACGGACTGCACAAACGGAAACCGGTCGTAGATCTTGTCGATGATCCGGTGGCCCAGGTGCTCCAGCAGGCGGGCCGGGACTTTCATCTCTTCCAGCGCAAGCGCATACAGCACTTCGTAGTTCACGGTTTCACCCAGATCGTCGCTCTCGGCGGCGCGTCTCAGATCAGTTTCTATGAACAGGTCGATGCCGTACTTGTTGCCGATCTTCTGCTCCTCGTCGTAAAAACCGTGGAAGGCGAAGAACTCCATCCCTTCCAGTGCAATCTGTCCCATCCGCTTTAAATTAGCCTATTTCGTCAAAGAAAGAGCCCGCTGGTTTCGGCTCGCGACTCTGTGCCCAGTCAGACAGGCTATTGCGAGATGGTTCTGTCATCGGAGGCTGCACTTCAGGCTTATCGGGCGTGATCGGCTGAATCTCAGGTATAGGCTGCTCAATTTCAGGGGCAGGTATAGTACCCGGGTAGTCTGGCTTTGGCTGCTCGATCTCCGGCGATGGCACGTTTGGAACAGGCGTTACCGGGTTCGGAATTTCCGGGTGCGGCTGCGTCACGTCCGGGGCCGGATCGCCAAGTGGTTCGTAGCTATTGCTAATGGCAAGAGCAGGTATAGCTGTTGCTGCCGTAGCCGTAGCCTCTGGCAGTTGTATCGTTCTATTGGTTGTCGTTTCCATATCTTTCATGTTACGCAGCAGCTCGGGCTGTTCTACCCGAAGTTCGGCCGCTCTTGAAAGAATACTGGCTGTACTGGTTTTAGGTTTTGACTTTGTCTTCTCGGCTTTCTCCAGCGCCTCGTTCGCCAGGTTGCGCAAATCACGCACCATGCTCTCCAGGTACGATTCCATGCGCTGGTAATCCTGCTCCAGGGCCTTTACCTCCTGCTGCATTTCACTCACCATGCGCTCTGCCTGCTTCTGGCTGTCCTCCAGCACCACGCGGGCCTGGTTGCGGGCGGTGTTCAGCAACTGGTCGGCCTGCAGCTGTGCCTCGCGGATCTTAAGCTCCGACGATTTGTTGGCCTGCTCCAGGATAGAGTTGCCGGTGTCTTCGGCGGTTTTCAGTGTTTTGTATAATGAAGATTCCACTTCGCGCAGCTTCTGCGTCTCGCGGTGAGCCGCCTCCAGCTTGTTGCGCAGGTCTTTGTTCTCATCGAGTAACTTTTCCCACTGCTGCGACAAGGTCATCAAAAAAGCATTTACTTCGTCCTTGTCAAGCCCTCTAAACGCCTTCTCAAATGTCTTTTGTCTGATTTCTAAGGGTGTAATCTTCATGATCCAAACTGAATTTTATATCCCACACCGAAATGGTGCGGTCATCACTACACGAAACTAACTGATTCTGGTGAGCCGACCAAAATAATTTATTGACCGAGGTGCCGTGGCTCGCGTTTCGGACTTTATCGATAACCTTGAGCAGTTTGAAGGTATGCGCGTCCCAAACTTTAATGGACTTATCCATGCTGCAGGTCGCAAAATAGCGTCCGTCAGGGCTGTAGGTTATGTGATTGACGGTATACATGTGGGCGATCACATAGCCGCGCTCCTTGTATTTTTCCTGTACCTCCCAAACCCGCAGGTGGGCGTCGCGCCCCGCTGAGAGCAACAGCGAGCCATCCGGTGAGTAAACGACCGTGAACACGGAGTTGGTATGCGCGGTCAGTTCATACTTCAGTTCCATGCTGGTGGCATCGAAAATACGCACGGTGTGGTCGCTGTACCCGGCGGCCAGTTCGTTGGTGGTTTTGTTGTAGGCCAGGCAGCGCACACTCTTGTCCGATTTGCGCACCATGTTGCGCAGCTCAAAGTCCTCGGCCCCGATCACCGCTATACCTCCGTTGCCCAGCCCCACGTATACCTGCCCTGTTTCCGGCACGTAGGCGATATCGAAGATGGCCACTTTGGGCAGGGCCACCGATTTGTGTATCGCCTTGCTGCTGAGGTCGATCACCTGCAAACCTTCCTGGTTCTGCCCGATCAGGAGCTGGTTGCGCTCCGGCAGAAACCGCAGAGCGTATACCGACGTGGTGACCTTCGCCACCAGTTCGCCGTTGTCCGGCTGGTTCAGGTCCCAGGAAGCTACCATGCCGTCGCTGCCTGCCGAATAAATAGTGGCAGGTGAGGCGCCGTTCTCCAGGGTATACACACAATCGCGGTGACCTGTCAGGGTGGCGACTTTCTGTACTTGTATCTTGCTAGCCATCTCTACTTTAGTCTGATCTACTTAAAATTAGCTAAATTTACAACAAATGCCGCGAACCCCTCGCCGCCAATCCAAAATTACAGCCATGCCACTGCTCCAGATCCGCGAACTTGACGCCCATACCTTGCTGGGTGTGTGGCTTCTTGACGAAACGCCGGATGCACTGCGTACCTTGCTGCCGGCGCACCTGAACCCTGACGAGAGCCTGCAACTGGCACACCCCAGACGGCAGCGCGAATGGCTGGCCAGCCGCGCACTGACTTACCAACTGTTGCAGCGCTTTACAGACCAGCCCCTAGCCCTGCTGCGCGACGCCACAGGCAAGCCCGTTTTTGCAGGCACTCCGTTCCAGCTTTCCATCACCCACTCTCCCTGTTTGGCAGCTGTTATACTTTCCGAAAAGTATGATGTTGGCATAGATATTGAACTGGTAACTGCGAAGGCGCTGCGGGTAGCCGACAAGTTCCTGACTGACCAGGAAAAGGTCTTTACAGCTGACGATGAACAGCGGACTTGCCTGTACTGGAGCGCCAAAGAAACTTTGTACAAAATGTACAGTCAAAAACGACTTATTTTTAAGGAAAACTTATTGGTGGAGCCTTCACAGAGCCCTGAAAACAACTTATTGCAGGGTCACGTTATTACGGATAATTTTTCTAAATTGTATCAGATCCATCACGAAGTGCTTCACAACCACGTACTCACTTATAGTGTTGATCGTTGATACTCCATACACGCACCTAAACAAACAAACATGAAATATCTGGCTTCTTTTGTCGTAGCATTCCTGGTCACGGCCAGTGTATTTGCACAAGGCAGCTATCAACTGGGTAGCAAAGTGGCTGACTTCTCGCTCAAAGATGGCCAGGGTAACGCCGTGTCGCTTAGCAATTTCGCTGACAGCAAAACAGTGGTTGTTGTTTTTACGGATAACAAATGTCCCTACGCAAAACTCTACGAAAACCGCCTTGTGACGCTATCGAGCACTTATGCGGCTCGTGGCGTGCAGTTTATCTTCATTAACCCGGGCGTAGGCGTGGGTGAAGGCAGCGATACCATGGAAGACCTGGTGTCCAAAGATTACGGCTTTCCATACCTGGCAGACGAAGGGCAGCGCATCAGTCAAAAATTTGGGGCTACTAAAACGCCCGAGGTGTTTGTGCTGCACAACATAGGTGGCGAATTTGTACTGAAGTATAAGGGCGCGATAGATGACAGTCCGCAGGTAGAAAGCGGCGTGCGCAACAATTACCTTAAAACCGTGATTGATGACGTATTGGCCAACAAAAATGTAAGCCCAGCCGACAAGCGCGCCACGGGCTGTATGATTAAGCGTTACTAACCAAGCGGGTGGCTATACCTATACCTGCCTTTACACTGCAATAATAGGATAGCGCTATACTTGTAATAAACAATAAAGGCAAAGGCCGGCTCTTCTGAGTACCGGCCTTTGCCTTTTTATACCTGAAAACTGCGGCGTTTATACCGTCGGATCCTCGTCCGTGATAGCCGTCAGCAGTTTGGTCACTTCGGTTGACTTTTCCAGGTCGTTGGTCTTCTCGAACGAGAAAGCCAGGTTGCGCAAGGCTCTTTTCACAATTTCGATGTTGGAGCAGGGCTCGTAGAAAATGTCTACCGGATTCAGGTTAAGCTGCACGATGTAGTTGTCGATGTCTGCTTTGGAGAGCATCAGTCCTTTGTTGTACACATTAATGTAGAACTGCACATCGCCCAGTTTATAGGTCAGGATGAAGAGGTTTGGCAGGTTCACGCCGTACACCGGCATCCCCAATCGCTGCGCAACGGTCATGTAGATCACACAAAGCGTCAGCGGGTTTCCGCGTCTCGTCTCCAACGCCAGATGCATCATGGAGTTCGACGGGGAGTGAAAATTCTTGGTATTGGCCGAGAACTTCTTGTCACGGAAAAGCGAGTTGTTCAGCGACTTCACCTGGTCATAAGGGTGCATGTTGTCCTTCAAGCTCGTCCAGGCGTCATAGTACAGCTGATCCAGCCCCCTGGATAAAGTAGCCAGTTCCACGTCCGGGTACAGGTAGGTATTCACCAGCCACATCCCTTCTACCAGGTCCTGCCCTCCACCTTCTTTCCAGTTTTTAAGGCGCTGCAACAGGCCGTCAAACTGCAGGCTATGGATCAGGTCCTCTATGCGCTTCTGCAGGTCTGAGTTCAGGGTTTCTTCCCATTCCTCTTCCAGAAACGGAATAATGCTCTCACCCAGCGATACAATCCTCTGCTCTACGTGCGATGCGACCTCGTAATCTATATCATCCAGCAGCGAGATCATCGCCTTTATCTCCTTCTTTGTCAAAATAATGCGTAATAGTTAAAGCGTAATGATGATTAACCGGACAGTGCAAACGCCACAATAGGTATAACACTGTTCTTAAAACTAACCACTTATTCCTCCCGAAGATTTCAGAATGGAAAATAAAATTTAACTTATATCTACGTAAGCCTGCCGCACACCGCCGAAAACCTCCTTATTCTATCGCTTTTTAGCAGGAAGTTACCGGAGACTACAACAGGAATATAGTTTAACCTGAATCCGAATGAAACGGTGAAGTAATAACAGGTATAGCACTGAAGAGGATATGAATTATACCGCCATTGCTATACCTGCTCAATCACGTCTGAATCACTCCCACATTATACGGCTTTTCAATTGGCGCATGGTTGGCGGCTTCTATCCCCATTGAGATCACTTTGCGGGTCTCCAGGGGATCGATGATGCCGTCTATCCACAGGCGGGCTGCGGCGTAGTAAGGCGACAGCTCTTCGTTATACTTGGCGGTAATGCGTTCGAGCAACTCCTTCTCCGCTTCCGGAGTGATCTCCTCCCCTTTCGCTTTGAGAGCTGATACCTGGATCTGCAGCAGGGTGTTGGCCGCTGCCGCGCCGCTCATCACAGCCAGCTGCGCCGATGGCCAGGCGTAGATCAGGCGTGGGTCGTAGGCCTTGCCGCACATGGCGTAGTTGCCGGCTCCGTAGCTGTTGCCCAGGATGACCGTGAACTTCGGCACCACTGAGTTAGCCATGGAGTTCACCATTTTGGCACCGTCTTTAATGATACCGCCGTGCTCGGCCTTGCTGCCCACCATAAAGCCCGAAACGTCGTGCAGGAACACCAGCGGAATTTTCTTTTGGTTGCAGTTCATGATGAAGCGGGCCGCCTTGTCAGCGGAGTCGGAGTAGATCACGCCACCCATCTGCATTTCGCCCTTCTTGCTCTTCACGATTTTGCGTTGGTTGGCCACAATGCCTACCGCCCAGCCATCGATACGGCCCAGTCCGCAGATCAGCGTCTGGCCGTACAGTTCTTTGTAAGGCTCAAATTCGGAGTTGTCGACCAGGCGATGGATGATGTCCATCATGTCGTAGGGTTTGGTGCGGTCGGCTGGCAACGTGCCGTAAATCTCTTTCTCGTCCAGCTTCGGAGCGGCAGGTTCCACGCGGCTGAAACCAGCCTTCGGGTTTTCGCCCAGTTTATCGAAAATGGTACGGATGTGGTCCAGCGCCTCCTTGTCGTCTTTGCACTTGTAGTCGGTTACACCGGATATCTCGCAATGCGTAGAGGCACCACCAAGCGTTTCATTGTCGATGCTCTCGCCAATAGCAGACTTTACTAGGTATGAGCCGCCCAAAAATACGGAGCCTGTACCTTCCACGATCAGGGCTTCGTCGCTCATGATCGGCAGGTAGGCACCACCGGCCACACAGCTACCCATGATCGCAGCGATCTGCACAATACCCATCGAGCTCATCACGGCGTTATTGCGAAACATACGGCCGAAGTGCTCTTTGTCCGGGAAGATCTCGTCCTGCATCGGCAGAAACACACCGGCGCTGTCGACCAGGTATACGATCGGGAGTTTGTTCTCGATGGAGATCTCCTGGGCGCGCAGATTCTTCTTGGCCGTGATCGGAAACCAGGCACCGGCCTTTACGGTGGCGTCGTTGGCGACCACCACGCATTGGCGGCCTTTGATGTAGCCTATACCTGTCACCACACCGCCGCTCGGGCAACCGCCTACCTCCTGGTACATACCTTCGCCGGCAAAGGCGCCTACTTCCAGAAACTCGGTTCCTTCGTCGAGCAGGTAGTCAATGCGTTCGCGGGCAGTCATTTTACCCTTGGCGTGCTCTTTTGCGATGCGCTTCTCGCCGCCGCCCAGGTGTACTTTCTTTAGTTTGCTTTTCAGCTGGAAACTCAGCTGTTTGAGGGAGTCTTCGTTCTTATTGAATTCGATATCCATGAAGGAGTTATTATAAATAAGGGGACTACTTACAATGAAAAATCCGCTTTAAGGGCGGATTTCACAAATATACAATTTTTATAAGATGCACTATTGCCTTTTTGTGGTGTCACCAGGCACTACTTTCACCGAGTCGGGGGCCGGGCGGCGGAACTCATCCGGGTTCTCGTTCTGCAGCTCCTTTACCTCCTCCAGCGTGATTACACGACCCGTGGCATCCACCTTATACCTGTCTTTGCGGCCAATGAGCGAGAACTGCACGTAGCGCTTCGGGTAAGCCTGTATGTCGCGCAGCAGCATGTTGAGCGCTTCGGTGGAGCGGTTCATGTTCTGGTACAGTTCCTGGTCATTCATCAGGAGGCCTAGCGAGCCTTCATTCGAGTTGAGTTTGGCAACAGTCTTTTCCAGCTCGTTCACAGCCGAGTTAGCATCGGCTACCAGTTTCTTCACCTCTACTTGCTTTAGCGTATCCGTAAGCTCGACCATATTCAGCGTCAGGCGGTCAAAGTTGCGCTGGGTCTGGCTGAGGTCCGAGGTGAGTTCTCTTAGATTGCTGGTGATCTGGTTGATGTTGCGCTGGTTTTCACGCAATATCTCGTTTATCGCCTCAGTCGTCTTGTTCGAGTTCGACAGTATCTGCTGCAGGTTGCCTTTAGCCTCACTGTCGAGCAGGCGGTTTACGCGGGCCAGCGTGGTGTCTACTTTGTCGATGACCGGCACCGACTTGGAAGAGAGCATGTCGGTGATGCTGGTTTCTTTGAAAGCGATCAGCTCTTCTCCGCCCTTGTACTGCTTGTTGTTGTTTTTCAGGTATAGCGTAATGGCCTTGCTCCCTAAAAGGTCCGAGTTGCCAAGGCTGGCAATGGTGGAGTCTCCTATCTGCAGATCTTTCCGTATCTCAAGGTCCACACGCACCATGTTTGCACGGTCCGTGAGCAGTTGCAGATCTTTCACATGGCCAACCTGTATGCCGTTCAGAAAAACAGGGTTAGAGATGGTAAGGCCATCCACGCTGTCGTATACCACATAATAGGTGTTGGATTTAGAGAAGAGCGAGGAGCCTTTCAGGAATTCATACCCGAAGTACAATATCACTATAGTCGCTATACCTAACAGGGCGACCTTAATTTCCTTTGATATTTTCACGTAGGTGAGTTTGCGTTATGCATTAGTTCATGGCTTCAAGCTCTTGCTTGTATTCCTTGAAGGCACGATATATACCTGATGCCATATACGTCTGACCCGCTTTATCGTTAAGGAATTTTTCCTCGGACGGATTGGTCAGGAAGCCGGCCTCGATCAGCACGCTCGGCATGTAGGATTTCCAGAGCACCAGAAAGCCGGCCTGCTTCACGCCGCGGCTGGTGCGCCCCACCCTGTTTTTAAACTCATTTTCTACTTTCTGGGCAAAACGGAGGCTGTTGTCGATGTAGGCGCTTTGGTGCAGCGCGAACATAATATGGCTCTGCGGGGAGTTCGGATCGAAGCCGCCGTATTTTTCTTTGTAGTCATCTTCCTGCAGGATAACGGCGTTTTCGCGCTTGGCTACGGCCAGGTTGTTGTTGGAAGTGTGGAGCCCCATGGTATAGGTCTCGGTGCCAAAAGCAGCAGGCGGGCCCGCATTCAGGTGAATGGAGATGAACAGGTCTGCGTTGTTCTTGTTGGCTATACCTGCGCGGTCGATCAACTCCACAAACGTATCGTCTTTGCGGGTGTAAACAACTTTCACGTCGGGCACGTTCTTCTCAATTAACGCACCGACCTGCAGGGCCAACTTCAAGGCCACGTCAGCCTCATGCGAAACTTTGCCGTTACAGCCTATGTCTTTACCGCCATGACCTGCATCGATTACTACCGTGCGCAGCTTGTACGCCTTACGGTATTCGAGCTTGCTGGAGGACAGTAGAAGTAAACTTAGGGCCAGAATTGAAATAGTAACAATATTTCTCACAACGCTCGTTAGTTAAAAGCTAAAACAATAACTTTGTACAAAATAAATAAAACTTTAGGGAAGTCTGAAGAAGTTGCGCTACATTTTAATCTTTTTGCTGCTGGTGCAGCTCGCCGTGCTTTCTGTCCAGCCTGTGCTGGGTCAGCGGGTCCGCCGTCCTACCACTACAGCCTCGCCAAAAGACACTGTCAACATCTCTCCACCGCAGGATTCGCTCGTGACTACGGCACCCCAGGGCGACATCGAGACCACAATCAATTACTCTGCCAGAGATTCCATTTTGTTTGAGGTAGACCGCAAAGTAGTACATCTGTATGGAGATGCCAAAATTGATTACGGCACCATGGAGCTTTCGGCAGCTTACATCAAGATCGACTACGACCTGAATACCCTGACCGCTACTACCCTTGCCGACTCAACGGGCCAGGAGACTGGCACTCCGGTATTTAAGGACGGCGCAGAAAGCTACGCTGCCAAGCGCATTGCCTATAATTACAAGACCAAACGTGGCCAGATCGCTGAAGTAGTAACGCAACAAGGCGAAGGGTATATACATTCCGAGGTGGTGAAAAAAAATGAGCACAACGAAATTTTCGGACTGCACAACAAATACACGACCTGTAACCTGGAGCATCCGCACTTCTATATCAGTGCCGGCAAGATCAAGGCCATTCCCAACGACAAGATCATGTCGGGGCCGTTTAACCTCGTGATCGCCGATATACCTACCCCGCTTGGCTTTTTGTTTGGTCTTTTCCCGACCCCAAAGAACAAACGCTCCTCGGGTGTGATCATGCCGACCTTTGGCGAGTCGCGGGCCCGTGGCTTTTACCTGAGCAACGGGGGCTACTACCTGGCCCTGAACGACTACATCGGCACCCGCATCACTGGCGACATCTATTCCCTGGGCGGGTATAAAGTGACGGTAGACAACACGTACATCAAGCGCTACTCATACCGTGGCAACTTCAACATCAGCTACGATTACTTTAAGAATGACGAAGCGGATGTAGCTGACCCAAACCGTTCCACAAACAATCTGGAAGGCCTGCCACCTACTCAACGCACGGCTTTCATTACATGGTCGCATAGTCCGGTGCAAAAGCCAGGTCGCGGTCGCTTTTCTGCCAACGTGCGGGCTGGTAGCAGCCAGCACAACCGCGTGAATTACAACAGCGCGAATGAGTACCTGGCCCCGACCTTCAACTCGACGATCACTTACCAGAAGAACATACAGAACTCCCCTTTCAGCTATACCGCCACACTGACCCAGGGCCAGAACAACGGAGGGTTCGTGGGAGAAGGCGAAAACCGGAGGCCGCAACCGACGATCATGCGCTTCACGCTGCCTGACCTCAACTTTGCGATGACGCAGACGAGCCTTTATGAGCTTTTCTCCAAGAATGTGCCGACCGGCAGGTGGTACGAAAACTTTACCGTCGGCTACAACGTGCGGGTCCGCAACGAGGTATCGAACCAGGTGGCTGCCCGCAGACTTGGCACTATACCTGTGGTAGGTGGTACAGAAAGGGACACCTCTTTTGCGCTTAACTTTGATAACCTGGGTGAACTCTGGCGAAACGGCCGAAAGAGCGCTGATCACAACTTCAACATCGGGCTGGGCAACTACAAAGTGTTCCGCTTTTTCAACCTGACGCCTACTGTCGATTACCGCGAGTCGTGGTTCGATAACAAGCTGACCTATACCTACGACGAGGAGCAGCAGGCCGTGCGCATCGATACGGCGGGTTTTGGCAGGGTGTACGAATATGGTGCGGGCGCCTCGCTCAACACGACCGTGTACGGCACCGTGCAGTTCCCGAAGAGCAAGCGGGTAGAGGCCATTCGCCATACCATGATACCAAGCATTAGCTACGGCTACCGCCCTAACTTCGGTGATGAGGGCCGCTTCGGTTTCTCCCAAACCACCCAGGTGGCGATAGACTCGCTGACGAACCAGCCGATTTTCCAGACACTGCCGCGCTTTAACGGCAACGTTCCTTCGGGCGGGCTGCGCAGCAGTCTGGGCATCCAGATCAATAACCGCGTCGAGATGAAAGTGCGTTCCCGCAGTGACTCCACAGATGCCAAATCGGAGAAAGTGAGCCTAATCGACAACCTGAACATAGGCACTACTTACAACCTGGCTGCTGACTCACTACGACTCTCACCCATTAACATCAGCATGAACACACGCCTGTTCAAAGTGTTTGATGTAAACTTTACGTCTACTCTCAACCCATACCAAGCTAGTCCGGACGGTAACCGTTCTATAGACCGCTTCATGCTGGAGGGACCAGGATTTAAACTCGCCAGGCTGACCAATGCCAACCTGAGCGTGCGGGCCAACTTTAACCCCGCGGCACGGTCCACCAACACACCGCCACCGACCAACCTGCCCGGTATGCTGAACCCGAATGACCAGTTCCTGCCGGACTATGTGGACTTCAACATTCCCTGGACGCTGAACCTGGATTATACGATCTTCTATACCGGTGGCACACCACAAAACAAGGGCACGATCACGCAGAACATTGGCATGCAGGGCACCCTGAACCTGACTGAAAAGTGGAAGTTTGGCTACATGGCCGGGTATGACTTTGAAAACCAGAACATTTCCAACGCCAGCCTCGATATTTACCGCGACCTGCACTGCTGGGAAATGAGCATCGGCTGGAGACCTTTTGGTTTGATGCGCGGCTATAACGTGACCATCAACGCCCGCTCTGCCCTGCTTCGCGACCTAAAGCTCTCCCGGAACAGGTCTGGCTTCAACCGATAACCCCCGAACAGCCACGCCAGGAAATTTAGGTGGCTGTTTATGTTTTGATTTTTATAATTTTGAATCAAATCCAAACCAGCATCCTATGTCTGTTCATAAAAGCGACGTAAAAAAAGTTACCACGCACCAGCTGCAGAATATGAAAGAGCGCGGCGAGAAGATCTCCATGCTCACGGCTTACGACTTTTCCATGGCCACTATTCTGGACGCAGCCGGCGTAGATGTACTGCTTGTCGGTGACTCCGCCTCCAATGTCATGGCCGGCCACGAGACGACACTACCCATCACACTGGACCAGATGATCTACCACGCCTCTTCGGTGATACGTGGTGTAAACCGCGCTTTTGTGGTGGTGGACCTGCCGTTCGGTTCTTATCAGGGCAATTCTTCTGAAGCGCTGCGCTCCACTATCCGCATCATGAAGGAGTCGGGCGCGCACGGCATTAAGCTGGAAGGCGGCGCTGAGATAAAGGAATCGATTGTGCGCATCCTGAGCGCCGGTGTGCCAGTAATGGGCCACCTGGGCCTGACCCCACAGTCCATCTATAAGTTCGGTACCTATACTGTGCGAGCCAAAGAAGAAGCCGAAGCGCAGAAGCTGATCGACGATGCCCTCCTGCTGCAGGAACTGGGCTGCTTCTCGATCGTGCTGGAAAAAATTCCTTCGGAGCTGGCCAAGCGCGTTGCCGAGAAGCTGGAGATTCCGATCATAGGTATAGGCGCAGGTCCGCACGTAGACGGGCAGGTGCTGGTGGTACACGACATGCTGGGCATCAACAAGGAGTTCAAACCCCGCTTCCTGCGTCGCTACGCCGACCTGCACACCATCATGACCGATGCCGTGCAGAACTACGTGAAGGACGTGAAGAGCAAAGATTTCCCGAACGAGAAAGAAGCGTACTAGGTGGAATGACTAATTATTAATGATGAATGAATAATGGTTATTGACTAAATGATGGTTGCTTGATTGAAAGTTGTTTCATTAACCATTCTCACATCTCCTATTTATTAATCATTAGTCATTATTAATTATTAAAAGCCCATGGCTTTGCTCGATGTTCTTTTTGAGGATAACCATGTGCTGGTGGTCAACAAGCCGGCAGGGTTGCTCGTGCACGGCGACGAGACCGGCGATGAGTGTCTTGCCGACCTGGCCAAAGCCTACATCAAAGAGAAGTATAACAAACCGGGTAACGTGTACATCGGGGTGGTGCACCGGCTGGACCGGCCGGTTAGCGGTGTGGTGCTGCTGGCCAAAACCTCCAAAGCCCTTACCCGCCTCAACGAGCTCTTCCGCAGCAAGAAGACCGTGAAAACCTACTGGGCGGTGGTACTGAACCGGCCTGCTATACCTGAACAGACGCTCGTGCACTGGCTCATCAAGGACAGCAGCCGCAACGTGACCAAAGCCTACGCCCGCGAAAACAAAAGCGGCCTCCGCTCCGAGCTGAGCTATCGGCTGGTTGGGCAGCACGACAACAACTACCTGCTGGAGGTGAATCCTGTCACGGGTCGGCCGCACCAGATCCGGGTGCAATTGGCCTCCATGAACTGTCCCATTGTCGGTGACCTCCGGTATGGCGCCAGCAAACCGCTCCCGGACAAGCGCATCGCCCTGCACGCCCGTAGCCTTCAATTCGAACATCCTACCCTTAAAACCATGATTAGCGTTACTGCGCCACTCCCCGCAGTTCCTGTCTGGGCGCCGTTCAGGCCGAAAGAATAACCCAGTATAGATTGAAGGATGACCAGCTAAGGGTGATCCGGTCGGCGAACTCACCCTTAGCCGACTTACGCAAGCAGCGCAGCCATCAATAGATTATCAACTTATATCCAGGTAATACTCCTGCTGTCTTATTATTTATCCTTCAATAACAATTATTCATTCCCCGAAACTGACATTCATCATCTTTCTGAACTTTTATACCGGTTTTTATTCTTTCTATAGAATCAGATCGTAATTTTGCGAAGGCTTGGTGACTGCTTTAAGCGCCGCTATACCTGAATCAGAATAAATCACTTCAACATACTAATTGCTTAATGGCCATACTTATTTTCTTCGTATTGCACTGGTACCTCTCCTTGTTTGTGCAAACGTTCTTCCTGCACCGCTATGCTGCGCACAAGATGTTCACCATGACCCCATTCTGGGAGAAGGCATTTTACCTGCTGACCTACATCGCGCAGGGCTCTTCTTTCCTGTCGCCGCGTGCCTATGCTATTTTGCACCGCATGCACCACGCTTTCTCTGACACAGAGCGTGACCCGCATTCTCCGCACTACTCCAACAACGCATTTGCGATGATGTGGAAGACCAAAAACATTTACAACGACGTGCTCAACCACCGCGTGGAACCAGAGCGCCGTTTTGATGGCGACTACCCGCTTTGGCCAGCACTCGAGAAGATTGGGGATTCGAAGGTTTCTCGTATCGGCTGGGGTGTGGCTTATGTGCTGTTCTACATCGCCTTCGCCACGCAGTGGTGGATGTTCCTGCTGCTGCCGCTTCACTTCCTGATGGGTCCGGTGCACGGGGCCATCGTAAACTGGAGCGGTCACAAGTATGGCTACCAGAATTTCGACAACAACGACAAGTCACGCAACTCGCTTTTCTTCGACTTCCTGACAGGCGGCGAGCTATTCCAGAACAATCACCACAAACTGCCTAACCGCGTGAACTTCGGTGTGAAGTGGTGGGAAGTGGACCCTACCTGGCCTGTTATCTGGACGCTGGACAAGCTGAGCATCATCAAGCTGAAGCCTGTGAAAGTAAAAGCAGCCAGACCTCCCAGAGCAAAAGCCAACGCTTAATTAGATTGAAAAGCCCTTCGGAAACGAAGGGCTTTTTGTTTTCAAAAGATTTACCAATTACTATATCATATTAAATAGATTCTCAGTACATTCTTAAAGAAAATACTCCACACTATTAAGAATACCATCTATGACTTCAACTTCACCAAAGACTCATATACTGAGCTTTCTTTCGATGTTACTTATTCTTCCGCTGTGTTTTTCTTGTAAGAAAGAGTCAATTGAAGAACCGCTTATGCAATATCACTTTATAGAATTTGTAGACGCCTCTGGCAAAAACCTGTTAGAAAGGGGCGAGATATCAACTACTGAGTTCAGGCTAATTTCTGGCGATTTCATATACACCTGGGACGAAATGTTGGCAGAGAAGAAGCGCGACGCTAAATCAATCTCTGATACTCTCCCCTATAACTATGAACATGCTGCTATCCTCAACGAGATGCTAAGCAATGATAATTTGCTTTTAGAGGCATCGCAAGGCGACTTAGGATACTATGGACCTCGAGAGAAAATCTTCTCATTGAATGGAGTAAATCATACGTTCACGTATTCGCTCAAAGATGGCTTCTCCCAGAACGGCAAGAAGCTGGCATCCACAACTAATGTAATTGACAAGGGTTATATATTCTATCACCGTATAGTGTTAGAGAACTATTAAGAACAGAATTTGATAAGGCACCTCAAAGGCCCTTCCCGCAACGGAGGGCTTTTTGTTTGGCTGTGCCTATACTTGGCAGATGTGTGGTGGTAATAGGCTATCATACCTATACCTTGCAATCAGAACTCCTGAAATCAATTCTTAAAAATCTTGCATTAATCGGCACAAAATCACTACCTTTGCGGTTCTAAAAACTGGCGGACGGGTTTCGCCGACTTTAAATTTTATATAAAAAATGGCTGTTAAAATCAGACTGGCCCGCAGAGGCCGCAAAAAATCCGCTATCTACGACATCGTAGTAGCTGACGCTCGTTCACCACGTGATGGTAAGTTTATCGAGAAACTGGGTACTTACAACCCAAACACTAACCCTGCTTCTATCGATTTCAGCGAGGAGAAGGCGTTCCAGTGGTTAATGAATGGTGCTCAGCCAACTGACACAGTGAAGGCAATGCTTTCTTACAGAGGTATTCTGTACAAGAAGCACCTGCAGATCGGTGTTGTAAAAGGCGCTATCTCTCAGGAAACAGCTGACGCTCGTTTCGAAGAGTGGAAGAAAGAGAAAGAAGCGAAAATTGAAAGCAAGCGTACTACACTTGGCTCTGAGAAAGAGGCGAAGCGCAAGGCTGCTTTTGATGCTGAAACGAAAGTAAAAGAAGCTCGTGCAGAGGCTATCCGTCAGCGTGAGGCTGCCAAGCTGGCTGCTGATGCTCCTGCTGCTGAAGCTGAAGAAGCTCCTGAGGCACCAGCTGCTGAAGGCGAGTCTACTGAAGAGCAAGCATAAATTACATCGGCCATGCACATTGATGACTGCTTTCTGTTAGGACACATCGTCAAGACCCATGGCATCAAGGGACAAGTGGTTGCGTTTTTCGACGTGGACTACCCCGAAGATTATGATGATCTGGAATCAGTCTTTCTTGAACAACAAGGAAGGCTGATTCCTTTTTTTATTGACAAGATGGAGCCCGTGCAGAAAGGCCGTTTTATTATCACCTTTGAGGATATCAAAACGATCGAGCAGGCCGAGAAGCTTCGTAATGTCAGCCTATACCTGCCACTCGACGAGCTCCCGGAGCTAGAAGAAGGACAGTTCTATTTCCATGAGGTGATCGGCTACCAGGTGGTGGACCAGAACCACGGTCCGCTTGGCACTGTGAAAGACTTTTACGACATGCCGCAGCAACAGCTGATGGCCATGGAGTACAGTGGACAGGAGATGCTGGTGCCTGTGCTGGATGAGGTGTTTGTACGCGCCGACCACGAAGCTAAGGTGCTGCACGTAAACCTGCCGGAAGGCCTGCTGGAGGTATACACCCAGCCCGGTACCCCTGACGACGCCGACGACCGCGACGAGTAGCCCCCTGTTATCATGCGATTTGACATTATCAGTTGCCAGCCCGACCTGCTGGACAGTCCTTTTAGCCATTCCATCGTGAAGCGGGCTCAGCAAAAAGGCCTGGTAGACATCCACATACACGACCTCCGTAAGTACGCCATCAACAAACATGGCCAGATAGACGACTATGCTTTTGGCGGCGGGGCAGGTATGGTGATGATGATCGAACCGATTGACAAGCTGCTGACGGAACTGAAGGCGGAGCGGGAGTATGATGCGGTCATCTACATGACGCCCGACGGACAAACGCTCAACCAGCAAGTGGTAAATCAGTTTTCGCTGATGCGCAACGTCATCATTTTGTGCGGCCACTACAAAGGCGTGGATGAGCGGGTGCGACAGCATTACGTGACCCACGAGATCAGCATAGGGGACTATGTGCTTTCGGGTGGTGAGTTGGGAGCGGCTGTACTGGCCGATGCCATTATCCGCATCATACCGGGCGTTCTCAACGACGAGTCTTCTGCCCTGACCGATTCGTTTCAGGATGGGTTGCTGGCACCGCCGGTCTATACCCGTCCGGCAGACTACAAAGGGATGACAGTACCGGACATTCTGCTTTCGGGCGATGGTCCTAAAATAGAGCAGTGGCGTTTTGAGCAGGCGGTGGAACGTACCAGACAACGCCGGCCAGACCTACTGAACGAGTAGCAGAAAACGGGCTGAAAGGGTGCAAAGGGCTTCACTTTTGCGCTTTTCAGGTATTAGTTTCAAAAAGTTACATTTTTTTGCTGCAAAAATTCTTATGTAATAAATAATTACATATCTTTGCAGTCCGAATTTTGAAGAAGATATTTAGCTTTAACAACATAGCCATGAGCGAATTACTTAAATTTATCGAGCAGGAATCTACAGACAAGCGCGCCTCTTTCCCGACTTTCCAGTCTGGTGATACCATCAACATCCACGTGAAAATCCGTGAAGGTAACAAAGAGCGTATCCAGCAGTTCCAGGGCGTTGTTATTCAGCGCAAGAATGTGAACACAAACGGTGAGACTTTCACTGTAAGAAAAGTGTCTAACCAGATCGGTCTGGAGCGTATTTTCCCACTGCTTTCTCCATCTATCGAGAAGATCGAGCTTGTAAGAAAAGGCCGTGTTAGAAGAGCTAGACTGTACTACCTGAGAGGCCTGCAGGGTAAAGCTGCACGTATCAAGGAAAGAAGATAATTGAAGAACCTGTTTTCATAAGTTTTCCATAGTTTTAGTAGAAGGGAGCCGTTTCATAGCAAACGGCTCCCTTTTTTATACCTGTTATACTCGTCAGGCTATACCTCCTTTGGCCAGGCTTGTTATATTTGCGGCTATACATTTGTCCCCTCTTACGCCCATGAAAGCACTACAGCGTTATACCTTCCTGCTGCTATCCCTGGTCCTGCTGGCTTCCTGCCAAGCAGACTACACCGCTTTGCCCACCTACAATGGCAAGAAACAGCTGCAGGCCGTGATTGAGGTGCCCGCCGGGAGCTCAACTAAGCTGCACTACAACCGACAGACGAAAGACTTTGAGGCAGAGCAACAGGCCGGCCAGGATCGCATCATTCCTTTCCTGCCCTACCCTGCCAATTTCGGCTTTATACCTTCTACAGAAACTAACGCTCAGAAGAAACCGCTGGAAGTAGTCGTGCTTGCCGGAAGTGCAGCCTCAGGCACGGTGATGGAAGTAATACCGGTGGGCGTACTGCAACTGGAGACAGACGGCGAGCTGGACCACAAGATCATAGCGGTACCGGCAAGGCCGAGCGAGCGCTCCATCAACGCCTCCGACTACAACAGCTTCACAGCGGACTACCCTGCCGCTAAAGCCATCCTGCAGCAATGGTTTGTGCACCATAACCCAACCGCCAAAAGTAAGTTCGTGGGCTGGCGCAACGAGCAGTTCGCCGAACAGGAAATACAGCGCTGGATGAAACTCTAACGCATTGTCCATAAAACAGAAAAGCCTCCGGATTAGGAGGCTTTTCTGTTTATCGGTCTTGGTCATAAGGCGGCGCAGCTGGCTTAGGGATGTGGTTAGCCGCAGATTTTCTTTAAATTTTGTACACCACTTTGAGAGACGAATTGATTCTGTCTTTTAGGATTTCTATCAGTTCAGGCTCAAGGTACTCGTATTCATCTTCTATTTGTAGTACTTCTATGGGAGGTAAATCCAAATGCCTATAGGTTCCTGCAATTCTTGTGCCCTGCCCTTGTTCCATTACATAAATAATGTCAGCCCAAAGTGCATCCTTCTCTTTTATTTGCCTTTCACTTTTTGGGCTAAGTCCGACTGACCTGATGTTAAAACGCATGTCATTTTTGAAGATGTACTCTGCTGTTCTGCTTCTTCGCTTGTTGCGTCCACAAACTACCAGTATGTTCGGTTTTTCAGTCACAAACGCTATTTTTCTTGTCTTTTTATAAATTATCGTAGGGCTAACCCAGGTATAGCTATACCTTATTTGATGTCG
The DNA here is from genome assembly GCF_030546575.1 of Pontibacter coccineus. GTDB lineage: Bacteria > Bacteroidota > Bacteroidia > Cytophagales > Hymenobacteraceae > Pontibacter > Pontibacter coccineus. Next base: position 408,019 of record NZ_JAUOTN010000002.1, on the reverse strand, counting down.
CGCAATTTGGTTCTCACCTCATCCACCGCCTTCTCCATGGCCTGCACCTGCTGGCGGCTGGCTTCCTGCTGCTTCACGTTCAGCTCCACATTCTGCTCCAACTGGCGCAGTTCGTCGGCGTTGCGCACCAGTTCGGCTTCCAGCTCCTGTTTGCGCTTCTTGTTCCGCTCTATGCTTAGTTGCAGGTCGTTGGCCTGCTTCACCACGCGGTCCTGCTCTTTCTTGGTGCTTCGCAGCACCGCCTCGGCTTCGTTGATCTGCAGCAGCACGTCTTCCTGGTACAGCTTTTTGCCGAAGCTCTCCATGAACTGCTCAGCCGCGGCGTATACCTCTGGGGTCGCGTTTTTATCCAGGTGGGTGGTGCCCATGTCGAGTGACCACCACACATAGCTGCCGTTGGCGTGCGTGCCTACCGTGGAGATCACGCGCACAGGTTCCTTGCTGATGCTTCTCAGCTTGGCCTCCTCTACCGTGTAAACGCCCTTGGCGTGTTTCACCTTGCCCGCTTCCTGCGATAAGTGGTCTTTCCAGATCTTCTCCACAAACTTAGGGTCCAGCTGCACGCTCAGCTGCTGGCCGCTGCGCTTTATACCGCTCACTACCTGCTCGCTTTCTTCTACTCGCATGACCTGCGCACTCGCCATACCTGATACCAGCAACATGGCCGCTACCAACAATCCTTTTACTCGCATACTCTACTTAGAAATAATGATTTGACAGGAACAATCGTATACCTACGAAAATAGCTAATCCATAGCAGATTTCAGATATAAGGTGCAGTATTAATTTACCGACCGTTCTGTTTGGGTTTAGGGGCCACGAACCTTAACTTTGTAGGTTTACAGCCCGGCTAGCTTAATGTGAATTTTTCACGTACGCGAACAATAACACAGGCCCGCCTGTTGGAACCGCAATGAAAATAACGATCTGCAGAAAAGAGCACTTTAACGCCGCACACCGCCTGCACAATCCGGCCTGGAGCGATGAGCGCAACGCGGAGGTTTTCGGGCTGTGCAACAACCCCAACTTCCACGGGCACAACTACGAGCTCATCGTGAAGCTGACCGGCGCCGTGGACGAGGAAACCGGGTATGTGTATGACATGAAAAAGCTCAGCACGCTGGTGAAAGAAGAGGTGATCGACAGGTTTGACCACAAGAACCTCAACCTCGACACCGAGGAGTTCAGGAAACTGAACCCTACCGCCGAGCACATTGCCATGGTGATCTGGGAGCGACTGCGGGAAAAAATAAGCCGGGAATATGAATTGGCGGTAACGCTTTATGAAACTGAACGAAACTTTGTTGAATATAATGGATAACCAGGACCTGGCCACCGACGCGGAAGAGATAGACGACCACCTGATGGGCTCTCTGGATACGCCGCTGCGCCCTGACGCATTTGACCTTTCTGACGCTGAGAAGATCGTGATCATTGAAAGGCACTTCCGCGAAATTATGCATACCATGGGCCTCGACCTCACGGACGACAGCCTGAAAGGCACACCGCTGCGTGTTGCCAAAATGTATGTGCAGGAAATCTTCAGTGGCCTGCACCCCGAGAACAAACCGGTTATCCGCCGATTTGAGAACAAGTACAAGTACAAGCAGATGCTGGTAGAGCGCGATATCACCGTGTACTCTTCCTGCGAGCACCATTTCGTGCCGATCATCGGTAAAGCCCACGTCGCCTACATGCCCAACGAGCATGTGATCGGTCTCTCGAAACTGAACCGCATTGTGCAGTACTATGCCCGCCGTCCGCAGGTGCAGGAGCGCATGACCATGCAGATAGCCAACGAACTGAAGCAGGCGCTGCAAACTGAGAACGTGGCCGTGCTGATCGAGGCGGATCACCTTTGTGTGATGAGCCGGGGCGTGAACGACGTCAGCAGCAGCACCATCACGGCGGAGTACTCCGGCCTGTTTGAGCAGGACCAGTACCGCAACGAGTTCCTGAACCACATCCGCAAGAAATAAGCCCGCTGCCTAAGCGAACCTTTGTGCTGCCAGTCGGTTTTAATCGTTGAAAGCAACTTTCAGTGAGTCCTTACCCGTATAGATATATTTCTATATAGTTTATAACAACGATTAGTGCTTATGGCTGGGAAAATACTGATTTCAGGTGGTACAGGGCTGATCGGAACGCGTCTTTCGGAGATGCTCATCGATCAGGGCTATGAGGTAGCGCACCTGTCCAGAGCGCCCGACAAGTTCTCTCACTACAAGACTTTCCGCTGGGATATAGAGAAATCTTATATCGACGAGAATGCCATCACCTACGCCGACTATATCATTCACCTGGCGGGTGCCGGACTGGCTGATGAGAAATGGACGAAAGAACGCAAGCGCGAGATTCTGCGCAGCCGGGTAGACAGCACGCAGCTGCTGCTCAACAGTCTCCGCAAACAAGAGCACCACGTCAAAGGCTTTATCTCGTCCTCTGCCATCGGCATTTATGGCAACTCAGGTGACCTGCTGATGTCTGAGGAGAGCAGTTACGGCGAAGACTTTATGGCCGAGGTATGCAAAGCCTGGGAAGCGGCTGTCTGGCAGGTCAAAGACCTGGGTATACGTACCGTCATCCTGCGGACAGGTATAGCGCTGAGCGAAAAAGGAGGTGCTCTGCCGCAAATAGCCCGGCCGATCAAGCTGATGGCGGGTGCTCCACTTGGCAGTGGCAAACAGTACATGTCCTGGATCCACATCGACGACCTGTGCCGCCTCTATACGCGGGCTATTGAAGACACCCAATTTGTGGGCGTTTACAACGCCGTGGCTCCTCACCCTGTCACCAACCAGGAGTTTACAGAAGCGCTGGCCGAGGCTATGAACAAGCCATTAGTGTTGCCTAAAGTCCCTTCTTTTGCCCTTAACCTGATGCTTGGCGAGATGAGCGATGTCGTGCTGAGCGGACAGCGTGTGAGCGCCAACAAAGTGCTGCAGACCGGCTTCACCTTCGAGTACAATTACCTGGACGAGGCGCTGGAGTCCTTCTACAGCAGAAGCAAAGACAAAAGCTGATTCCCCTATACCTGCTTGTTTGCAGTCACCTACAGCATATACCTTAAAACAGCAGCGCCGGCTATCAGTATAGTCGGCGCTGCTGTTTTCAATGGTTAAGGTATAGCTTAAAAGGTATCGATCAACTCAGGGATTTCAAAATTCAGGTCGAAGAAAATAGAGTCTGGTTCAGCTTTGGGCAGCACGGTGGTGCAGTTGTACTTCTTGTTGATCTTGACAGTTGGTTTAGGAAAACGGCCCATGGTATAACCCAGCTCCTTGTCTTCGTAAATGCGCTCCATGAAGAGGCCGTATACTGGCAGTGCTGTCTTGGAGCCTTCGCCCAGGCTGGAGGTACGGAAGTGAATGCTGCGGTCCTCGCCGCCCACCCACACACCGGTTACCAGGTCTTTGGTCACGCCCATAAACCAACCGTCGGAGTGGTTGGAGGTGGTGCCGGTTTTGCCGCCAATCTCGTTGCCCTTCCAGAGGTCGTATTCCCACAGCGCCTGCGAGGTACCGCCCGGCTCCTCTATACCTCCCTTGAGCATATGCATCATCAGGAAGGCGGTTTCTTCGCTCAGCACTTTCTTCTGCTCCGGCACAAACTGCTCGATCAGGTTGCCTTCGCGGTCTTCGATGCGGGTGATGAAACGCGGTGCGGTGTGGAAACCATGGTTCGGGAACGTGCTGTAGGCACCCACCATATCGTAAACAGACACATCACTTGGGCCCAGGCCAATGGAGGGCACCTTATCCAACGGGCTGGTGATGCCCAGCTTGTTGGCGTAGTCCACCACAGTTTCCCAGCCAACCAGTTCGGTAAGCTGTGCGGTGACAGAGTTTACCGATTTACCCATACCCCGGCGCAGCGTCATCGGGGCTCCGGTATACTGCCAGTCGGCATTGTTGGGCGACCAGCTTTTTTTCTCGCCTTTCTCCACGTAATTGATGGTGATGCGCGTGTCCACGATCTTGTCGCAAGGCGAGTAGCCGTTGTCGATGGCTGCCACGTATACGAACGGCTTAAAGGTGGAGCCTGGCTGGCGTCGCGCCTGCTTCACGTGGTCGAACTTAAAGTACTTGTAGTTGATACCGCCCACCCAGGCCTTGATCTCGCCGGAGAAGGGGTCCATGGTCATCATACCGCCGTGCAGGAAACGCTTGTAGTAGCGCAGCGAGTCCAGGGGCGACATGGTCATCTTTTTCTCCCGCTCCGGGTTGTCCCAGGTGAACACCATCATCTCGCGCGGCGTGTTCAATTCTTTGTTGATGGCGGCCACGTTGTCGCCATGCTTCTTTTTGAGGCGCTTGTAGTAGTCGGTGCGCTTGATGGTTTCTTCTATGAAGCCCGGGATCTCACGGTTCTTCTCGTCCACCCAGGGGTTCTGCCCCTTCCAGTGGTTGTCGAAGCGGCGCTGCAGGGTGCGCATCTGCTGCTCCATGGCCGCCTCGGCGTGGGCCTGTATGCGCGAATCGATGGTGGTGTATACCTTCAGACCGTCGCGGTACAGGTCATAGCCGTTCTCCTTGCACCATTCCTTCATAAAATCGGCCACAGCCCCCCGGAAGTAGGTAGCCGGACCGTCGTAATGGTTTTCTACTTTGTAGTCCAGCACCAGCGGCAGTTTGCTCAGCGAGTCGGCTTGCGCCTGGGTGAGGTAGTCGTACTTGGCCATCTGCCCCAGCACCGTGTTGCGGCGGCGGGTGGCGTTCTCTGGGTTAAAGCGCGGACTGTAATAAGTCGGTGCCTTGAGCAAACCTACCAGTACGGCGGCCTGCTCGGGCTTGAGGCTGTCTGGGGAAGTGTTGAAGAAAGTCTTGGAGGCTACCTGTATACCGAAGGAATTACTGCCGAAGTCCACGGTGTTGAGGTACATGGCCAAGATCTCTTCTTTGGTATAGCGCTGCTCCAGTTTGATGGCGGTAAGCCATTCCTTCGTTTTGGAGATGACGATGTTCAGTCCAGGTATATGGCCGAGCACGCCTTTGGAGTCGTCGGTGCGGGTCTTGTAGAGGTTTTTGGCCAGCTGTTGCGTGATGGTGCTACCGCCCCGGCTTTCGCCGCGCAGGTTGTCGTACACGGCTCCGAAAATGGCTGTCGGGTCTATACCTGCATGCTCGTAGAAACGAACGTCCTCAGTGGCGATCAGCGCATTGATAAGCGTGGGCGACATCTGCTTGTAACCCACCGGGCTGCGGTTTTCCCGGAAGTACTTTCCGATCAGCTGGCCGTCGGCTGTGTATAACTCGGAGGCCTGGTCGCTACGCGGGTTTTCCAGCCTGTCCAGGCTTGGGGAGGAGCCGAAGAGGTAAAAGAAGTTATACTCCACACTCACCAGGTAGCCCACCACCACCATCAGCCCCAACACAAACAGCTTCCAGGTATAGCCAATGATACGGCCGTAAACCGACCTCCTCTTTTTAACTGGTTGCTTTACTTGTTCTTTTTCTTGCTCTTGCAGCATGTTATTTCATCAGGGCAAATTGCCTGTATTTTTCCGGATCGCTTCTCTCTAATTTACTGCAAATATACCTTTTGTGTGCAAATACTTTCTCAGAAACGCATAAAACTTAGCAAGCGGTATGCAGAAGCTGTGATAACTTTGGCAGCCCCTGCCTATCTTTGCCACATAGCATTACCCATACACCCATGCAAGAGCAATTACAGGCAGCGTTCGATAAAATCAAGGGGCTGCCGCTGACCAAAACCACCCGCAGCGAACTGGTGCAGTACTTCCACTTCGGCAAAACCAGCTATACCACGCCGCAGGGACTGATATTGGACGTAGGCTTCTATACCCTGGCCGTGAACTGCCCCTGGACCTTCGAGCTGGCTGACGGCAGCACCATCAAGCACAGCGAGGTGTTCATGCGCAAGCGCGAGCCCGGCCTCCCCTCCCCCAAATTCGACTGGAAAGTGCCCGGTGCCAACCTCCGCGACCAGCACCTGCAGGGGCTGGTGATCAGCAGCCAGGCCCTGGCAGTAGAGAGCGCCGAAGTAAGAGATGCGTACGGTATTGCCCTGACTTTCGTGAACGGTGACCGCCTGATCTTAGTGCCTGATTTGGGTAAGCCGCAGGAGGAATACTGGCAGCTGTTCAGCAACGCTGGCGACAGCTTTAGCATCGGAGCTGGTGCTACGGGAGTTGTTGCACGTCAATGAGTTTCTATACCTTTACGCTTATGAAAAAACTGCTACAAACCACAGGTATAGCCCTGGCTCTCGGCCTTTGCTGCACAGTAGGCGCTCAGGCCCAGTCCAAAGCGAAGCCTGCTGCTAAAAAAGCGCCGGCTGCTACAGCGCAGGAAGCTCCTAAGAAGTCTGGTGAGATGGACATGAGCCAGATGAAGACCTACTACATAGCCCTGCTCAAAAAAGGCCCTTACCAACCCACCGACACAGCCGAGGTAAACAGCATCCAGCGTGGGCACATGGCGCATATCCGGAAGATGGCTGCCGATGGCAAACTGGTGATGGCCGGTCCGTTTCTGGACAATGGCGAGTTGCGTGGTATCTTCATTTTTGACGTCGCTACTCTGGAGGAGGCGAAGGCACTGACCGAGGCAGACCCGGCCGTAAAAGCCGGTAAGCTGATCATGGAGCTGCACCCCTGGATGAGCCAGCGCGGCACAACGCTACCGTAGCAACCTTTACAGGCAGAGGGCAGTATGCGAACAAAACAATCGCTGCTGCCCTTGAACTTCCGCCTGCACCTCTTCGAGTTAGAAGACCAGCCCTGGTTTCCGCACATCTTCCGCCAAGGCATGCTCGATTTCCTGCGCTTCATGATCTCGAAGCTCGGCGCCTACGGACCGGCTATACCTTTGCTGGAAGAGCTGCTCCATCGCAGCGGCCAAACCCACTTCACCGACCTTTGCTCGGGCGCCGGCGGCGGCATAGCAGGTATACGCCAAGCGCTGAGCCAACGCATGGGCGAGCCTGTGCGCGTCACCTTATCGGACCGGTACCCCAACCTGGGCGCCTACGAGTACCTGCAAGCCGAGTCCGGAGGACTGATCGACTTTATTGCCTCTCCCGTCGATGCCACCAAAGTACCACCGCAGGTACAAGGCGTGCGTACCATCTTCTCATCCTTTCACCACTTCCGGCCAGAACAGGCGGTGGCCATTCTGCAGAATGCCGCCGATCAGAGGGCGCCCATCGGCATCTTTGAAGGAGGTGGCAAAACCTGGACGGAGCTGATTATTTTCCTGCTCACCTTCCCGATCATAATCCTGCTGGTAACGCCTTTTATCCGGCCTTTCAAACTGAGCCGGCTCCTGTTTACGTACCTGATACCCATTATTCCGCTCGGTATCATGTGGGATGGCTTGGTGTCGCTGTTCAGGCTTTACAATCCCCGGATGCTCGACGAGTTGTTGGCCCGCGTCCATACACCGCCCGGCTATACCTGGCGCAGGGGCATTGTAGGAAGCGGACCAGGCCAGCAGGTCATTTATCTGCTGGGGTATCCTGAGGATTGATGATTAATGGTTGCTGATCGTTGGTTGATAATTGTTTGTTGAGGTATGAGTAAAAATCAGCACTAGATAAGAAGCAGACCAAGACCTGTTATAGATCTCACAAAATTTGAGAGTTGAGATAAATTACAGACCAACCATTTAACAATTTAGCCATTAAGCAAATAACACCTTGAAACCAGTCGCTATACCTGTTATCGGAAAATACGGCAGCGCCCTGACGCTGATGCGGATTCCGTTTTCGGTATACCTGATGCCGGTGTACTGGTTTGCGCTTAGCGTGGCCGACGGCTATACCTGGTGGCGTGCAGTGGCTGTGTTCCTGATTCTGCACGTACTCGTATACCCGGCCAGCAATGGCTACAACTCCTACCACGATCGCGATGAAGGCAGCATCGGCGGACTCCGCCGCCCACCCAAAGTCACGCAGGAATTATTCCACCTGGTGCTGCTTTTTGATGTATTGGCCTTGCTGTTTGGCTTCTTACTTTCACCGCTGTTTGCCCTGCTAGTGGCGCTCTACCTGCTGGTTTCCAAGGCTTACAGCAACCGGAACGTTCGGCTCAAGAAATACCCCATCATCAGCACGCTGGTGGTGACGGTGTTTCAGGGGGCCTTTACTTTTTGGATGGTACAGGTAGGAGCTGGTCTGGACATGCAGCAAACCCTGCAAACCCCCAATAGTTGGTTTGCCTTGGTGAGCACGCTCTTTCTCTGTGGCTCCTATCCCCTCACGCAAATCTACCAACATCAGGAGGACAGCGAGCGGGGTGACCATACGCTGAGTTTACTGCTAGGTATACGGGGTACATTTGTGTTTGCAGGTATAGCGTTAAGCCTGGGAGCGGCACTTCTGATCGGGCTATACCTGGCGTTCGGGCAACTGCTCAGCATCGGGGTATTTCTACTTTGCACTGCACCCATTACTTTTTACTTCCTGAGCTGGATGCGGCGGTCGTGGCAGAATTCCGGGGAAGTGAATTTTGAAAACACGATGCGCATGAACAAGATCTCGTCGCTCTGCATCAGCCTGGCTTTTTTCCTCATACTCCTGCTGCGCACCGTTTCCGGCGCTTAACATGCACGCTGAACGGCGTTTTGCAACTACCTGGCCTGATTGCGTATAACAGCAAAAACCGTCTCCGCATGAAACTTCTCTACGCTGTAATAGGTGGCCTTGCCGCCACCGCCGCCATGACTGCCTTCCTATACCTGCTCTCGTATGTGACGCACCGTGTTATGAAAGTAACCCGGATACTGGGCACCATGCTCATGAACCGTACCCAACCCGATGGGTCGCTCTCAGAAGCGACCAACACCAAGGTATACGGCACCGTGGCGCACTACATGGTCGGGATTATTTTTGCACTCTTTTACATCGCGCTGTGGCATTCTGAAGTAGGGCTTATCAATGCCTCGTGGGGATTCCTTTTCGGGCTAGCGCATGGCCTGATCGCAATGTTCTTGTGGTATCTGTTGTTCATGGTGCATCCCAGACCACCTATCATAGCACTCCGCTCATACCTGTCCACACTCGTTTTTGCACACATCGTCTTTGGCCTGGTACTCACCTATACCGTCTACCTGCTAGCCAAGCCGGATTATCCGTTTTGGAGTTTGTATTAAATTGTTGATGGTTGAATGGTTAAATTTTTGATGGTTATACGCAACTATCAAATTGCATTCAGCAATTGAGTTAAAACCTAAGTGTTTCAATGCTGTGGATGATAAAAATTTCCGTTTAACAATTTAACCTCCAAAAACAGACCGGCCCCCACTGCTACAAAGCAATGGGGGCCGGTCTGTTTTTGGTAAAGTATACATTATCCGTTCATCGAGATCAGGAACTCTTCGTTGCTCTTGGTTCCCTGCATTCTATCTTTCAGGAATTCCATGGCTTCCACGGAGTTCATGTCGGACATAAACTTGCGCAGGATCCAGATGCGGTTCAGTTCGTCTCTGTCCATGAGCAGGTCTTCGCGGCGTGTACCGGATGCCGGCACGTCGATAGCAGGGTAAATTCTGCGGTTGGCCAGTTTGCGGTCCAGCTGCAGTTCCATGTTACCGGTACCTTTAAATTCTTCAAAGATCACCTCGTCCATTTTAGAACCGGTGTCGATCAGCGCAGTGGCGATGATGGTGAGCGAGCCGCCGTTCTCCACGTTACGGGCCGCACCGAAGAAACGCTTCGGCTTGTGCAACGCGTTGGCATCCACACCACCCGACAGGATCTTACCTGACGAAGGCACCACTGTGTTATAGGCGCGCGCCAGTCGCGTAATGGAGTCGAGCAGGATAACCACATCGTGGCCGCACTCTACCATGCGCTTGGCCTTGTCCAGTACGATGCTCGCAACCTTCACGTGGCGGTCGGCCGTTTCGTCGAACGTAGAGGCAATTACCTCCGCCTTCACGCTGCGGGCCATATCGGTCACTTCTTCAGGACGCTCGTCTATGAGCAGGATCATCAGGTATACTTCCGGGTGGTTTTCGGAGATGGCGTTGGCGATCTCTTTCAGCAACACGGTCTTACCTGTTTTCGGCTGCGCCACGATCATACCGCGCTGGCCTTTACCGATCGGGGCAAACAGATCGAGGATACGGGTTGAGAGCAGGTTTGGCTTGGTGGTGAGCTTCAGGCGCTCTTCCGGGAAAAGCGGCGTCAGGTGCTGGAAAGGTATACGGTCGCGGATTTCCTCCGTGGTGCGTCCGTTCACCAGATCCACTTTAAGCAGGGCAAAGTACTTCTCCCCTTCTTTCGGCGGACGGATCTGGCCTTTTACTGTGTCGCCCGTTTTCAGACCGAACAATTTGATCTGCGAAGGAGACACATAGATATCATCTGGCGAGGCCAGGTAGTTGTAATGCGTGGAGCGAAGGAAGCCGTAGCCATCCTGCATCAGCTCCAACACACCTTCATTTAGGATTATTCCGTCAAACTCGCGGAAGTTATTGCTGCTTGCGGCTGCATTTTGCTGACGGCGCGGGAAGTTATCGCCGCTACGGTTGCTCTGGTCATTGCGGCTGTCGCTACGGTTTCCGACTTCAGGGCGCGGCTCGCGTTGCTGCTCTGCACGGTTTCCTACCTCAGGACGCTGCTCACGCTGCTCTGTGCGGTTATCGTTTCTTTCATTTCTCTCGTTGCGCTCAGGACGCGGAGTCTCTGTTCTCTCAACGCGTTCCGGTCGCTGCTCCGCTCTCTCAGCACGCTCCGGGCGGGCCTCTGTACGCTCCACACGCTGCTCCTGACGTGGTTCACGCGGATTGGCGCCTTCGCTGCGGTTGTCGCGGCGGGTCGTTACACGCTCACGCTGCGGACCGTGGTCCTTTGCGGGTGCGGCCTGTTGTACTAAAGTCGGACTGGTTTGTTCGCGGCGCGCTGCTTCGCGGGCAGGTTTTGCCTGGGCTATCGCTTCGGCTGCAGGGGCTTCCTGCTCTTCATTCACCTCTTGCTCTTCACTAATGGTAATTGTGTTTTCAGTAGCTGCGGTTTCGCTGGCGACGGCTGTGCTAGAGGAGGATTTTACTTTTTTCGGCAATTTGTCGGGAGGGGTTATGGCTTGCTGATCAAGGATTTTGTAGACCAGATCCTGTTTGCTGAGTTTCTTGAAATTCTTAACACCCAGGTCTTCTGCAATTTCCTTGAGTTCTGAAAGAAGCCTATCTTTCAATTCTTCAATATTGTACATAAATGTGGTATGGTAGTTAAATTAACCTGCTTGGCACGCATGGGCGGACGCAGCGAGAGCTTTACTTTTAATTCGGAAAATGAATGAATGCGATAGAGTTTTGTGCGGCTCAGGAAAGGGCCTGCCATAAATTGCACTGCAATGTTATTGCAATGCTTAGTAATTAACAAATATTAGCGGGGATTTTGTTGAAAATGTTTCAGTTTTTCCTTAAAAGATTTCGCAAATGCCGCTAACAACCTAAAAAAGTATATTTTTGCAGCTACATAACGACCCAAACTATGCTACAGCTAAACGTTTTAAGAGAGCAGACAGCACTTGTGATAGCTGGACTTACCAAGAAAAACTACAAAAATGCCGCCCAAGAGGTAGAGGCTATTGTAGCCCTGGACCAGCAGCGCCGGCAGGTGCAAAGCCAGCACGATGAGCTGCAGGCCCGTGCCAATACCCTCTCAAAAGAGATCGGTATACTGATGAAGAACGGCGACCGCGAAAAGGCGGAAGCCTCCAAAGCAGAAACATCAGAGTTAAAGCAGCAGACCAAATCGCTGAGTGAGCAGCTGGCTGCCATCGAAGAGCAAATACAGCAAGCACTATACAAGCTGCCGAACCTTCCGCATGCAAGTGTTCCTGAAGGTAGAACAGCAGAAGACAACGAAGTAGTTCTACAACACGGTGAAATTCCAAAATTGCACGAAGGTGCCCTACCGCATTGGGAGCTGATCCAGCAATACGACATCATCGATTTTGAGCTGGGCAACAAGATATCAGGCGCTGGTTTCCCGGTGTACAAGAAGCAAGGTGCCCGCCTGCAGCGCGCCCTTATCAACTTCTTCCTCGACGAGGCCATGAAAGCGGGCTACATGGAAGTGCAGCCGCCAATTTTGGTGAACGAAGCCTCTGGCTACGGCACCGGCCAGCTACCTGACAAGGACGGCCAGATGTACCACGCCACGGAAGACAACCTATACCTGATCCCGACTGCCGAGGTACCCATCACGAACCTTTACCGCGACGTGATTGTGCCGGTGGAGCAACTGCCGATCAAGAACGCCGGCCACACGCCCTGCTTTAGAAGAGAGGCCGGATCGTGGGGTGCCGATGTGCGCGGTCTGAATCGCCTGCACCAGTTCGACAAGGTAGAGATTGTACAGGTTACGCTGCCAGAAAAGTCATACGAAACGCTGGAGGAAATGAGCAGCTACATCCAGGGCCTACTGCAAAAACTGGAGCTCCCTTACCGCGTGCTGCGCCTGTGCGGCGGTGACATGGGCTTTACCTCTGCCCTCACCTACGATATGGAGGTATACTCTACCGCCCAGAACCGCTGGCTGGAGGTAAGCTCTGCCTCTAACTTTGAGACGTACCAGGCCAACCGCCTGAAGCTGCGTTCCAAAACAGAGTCAGGCAAAACCCAGCTGCTGCATACCTTGAACGGTAGTGCCCTGGCCCTGCCGCGCATCGTGGCTGCTATCCTGGAGAATAACCAGACGCCAGACGGTATCAACATGCCGAAAGTGCTGCACCCATACCTGGGTTTTGAGAAGATCAGCTAAAATTTGAAGATTGTGGAGATTTGAAAATTTCTCCATACCTGGAAATAAGAAGCGCCGCTGAATTAACTCAGCGGCGCTTCTGCATTTATTAGCTTGTTGTTAGATTCCCTACTTATACCTCAGAAATAGAAATCGGCAATTTCTTATTTCAGCATCTGCATATCTTCAAATTTCCAAATCCTAAAACTACCCAAACTGCTCCTGGTACTGCTGGTAGTGGTTTTTGAGCTTGTACTTCTTGAGCGATTCGGTTCGGGCTTGCTGTATACCTGCTTCGGTGAGGGGCGTTTGAGAAAGCAGTTTTTGCAGCGGACTTTCAGGCGCTTCTTCTGTAGAGGTCAGCGTCGCTTGTTCATATTTGGCCAAGAATTGCTCAGACAGGGCCAGCTTGTTTTTCTGCACCATCACAAAACCAGCCGACACCAGCTTTTCGAGCCCTTGTTCCAGGTCTTCCAACGACATCACATCGCCGTCCAGGGCATCGATCATCAGCAGCACATCCTGCAGAGTAGCCCCTCCTTCACCGCCAGTTGCCAGCAAAAGCGCATCGAGTAGTTGCTCGTCGGTGGCTTGCCAGCTCAGATTATATTTGGACATATAAATTACTTTTCTGAATCTTTATAGGTGCCATTCGCGCAAAAAGCAGCCAATGGCATTTTCATTTGCAAAACTACAGCTATCCCGCTCAATCTGAAACAACCTTTTTATTAACCTTTTATACATGCATTCTAAGAACAGATACCCCCTGATTTGCCTCCTTTGGATGGCTTTCCTTTTTATCCCTTCCCTCAGCCAGGCCCAGAAGTTAAAATCTAAATCAGCCAAAGCCAGGACCACTGCCAAGGCACAACCTGTTGCATCGGCCAAATCGCTGCTTTGGGAGATCAGCGGCAATGGACTGAAGCAACCCTCATACCTGTACGGCACCTATCACCTGCTCAACTCCAGCTACCTCAACACGCAACCGGAGGTAATGGAGCGCTTTATGGAAAGCCGCGGCCTGGTGGTGGAAACAGAGATCGATTCGGCCAAGATGATGCTATTGGGCGCTAAAATGGTGATGCCGGACAACAAGCTCTCGAACCTGCTGAACAAGGAGGACTATGCGCTGGTGAACCAGGAGGTGAAAGAAAAGTTTGGCTTTGAGCTGAGCATGGCCGACCAGATGAAACCGATGACCTTGATGCTGATGCTTTCCATGAAAGACTACCAGGACATGGAAGTGCTAAAAAACTACACCGGCCAGCCGCTTGACATGTATTTTGCCAGCTACAACAAGAAAAGCAACAAGAAAGTAAGCACGCTCGAGACCATGGAGCAGCAGTTTGATTTGCTTTACAACCATTACCCGTTGGACAAACAGGCGGAGCAACTCGTGGCTTACATCAAAAACAAAGATGTGGCTACGCAGCTTTCAAACAAACTCGTGCAGCTGTATTTCGATAAGGACGTGGAAGGCATCTGGGCGCTATCGCAGGAATACAATGAGCTGACCGGCGGTGGTGACATGGCCTATATGACGGACGACCGAAACAAAGATTGGATGACTAAGCTACCTGCCATTATGAAAGAGCAATCTACCTTTATAGCAGTAGGAGCAGCGCACCTTCCGGGCGAAAACGGTTTGCTAAAGCTATTGCAAAGAGCCGGCTATACCGTAAAACCACTGCAGTAAACCAACTCATCAGGTATACCTATACCTGAAAAACGACAACGCCCTCGCAGGTATAAACCTGCGAGGGCGTTGTCGTTTTTATAGCTGTCTATACTTTATAAGGCTGCTGCTCAATGGCAGAGAAATCAATATCCCGCATGCACTTGAAGTGACCTTTGGGGCATTTGCTATACCCTATCTTAGAGCAGGGCCGGCAAGGCAGTCCGTTTACCTCGAGCACTTTATACCTGGTCCGGAAAGGGTACATGCCAAACTCGGGTATGGTGTTGCCCCACACGCTGATGATGTTCTTCTGGAAAGCCGCCGCAATGTGCATCAGACCGGTATCGTGGCTAACCACCTGTGTTGCCTGCCGCACCAGCGAGGCTGAACCTGCGAGGCTATACCTGCCGCAGGCGTTGAAGATGATGGTTGATTGCTGATTGTTACTTGCTGATTGTTGAAAGTAGCTGGCAATTTCATCACCGGTGGCAGCGTCTTCTTTCCCGCCGAGCAGAACAATTGGTTGCTGCAGTTTTGCACAAAGTTCAATGATGCGCTCCGTAGGTAATCGTTTGGTATAATGCTGCGCCCCGATGGCAAAGGCTACATATCCGTTCTGGAAACCGGCTGGCAAAGTATGAATGTCCATTTCGTCGGCGGCAGGTATAAAGTAGTCCAGTCCCTTGCCGTCGTCCTGTATACCTAGTGGCGCAGCAGCGGCCAGGTAGCGGTTTACAATGTGCACATCGGGCAGGCGGTTCACTTTCAGGTTTACCATCAGCCACTTCTCGAAATTGAGCTTATCGAAGCTTTTGGAGGGCTTACCCAGGCGGGTTTTGATGACGCGGGTGCGCAGGTTGTTGTGCAGGTCCACCACAAAGTCGAAGTTCTCGGCCTTTAGTTGCTGCACCAGTTCACCCAGACTATCGCCTAATGTGTGCACTTTGTCGATGTAAGGATTAGGCTCCAGTATACCTCTAAAGGCCTGCTTGGTGCAATAGTGCACTTCCGCATCCGGCACCTGCTGCTTGATGCAGCGCACCACCGGCGTAGTCAGCACGATGTCACCGATAGAGGAAAAACGGAGAATTAGTATTTTCGGCATTCAGTACTAAAGTTTAATTGATTCTTGAGGCTTGTGATTCGGAGTACTGGCCTTTTTATCTTATAAATAGATCACGTGGAAAGCCTTTACCATTTAGATTCCCAATTTCACGTGAAATAACGTGATCGCTATCACTCACATGTTGTAGTGCCAGTTTGCCATTAAAGCTTAGCGCAGCCTTTAAACCGACACTGTTAGCACCCGCTCCGTAAAGAGTTATTCCTTTTGCTACGATTGCCTGTACTGTGTCAGCAGGCATTGTATCCAGCACCCGCCATAAAGTCTCTTCTATGATGAAGTAGTACTTCTCAACCCATTTCAGTACAGCTGCATCTTGCTCTAGCAGCCGCTCTGCAGCAGTCACCGAGATGGATTGATTCTGCGTCCTCTTATAATCTACTTGTATAGAACTTATAAAACTGTTTTTACCCACTGCCAGCTGCTCATTGGCTAAAATTTTGCCATTCGCTATCACAAAAATTTCTGTTGAGCTGCTCCCAATTTCTACCAATGCTGTTCCTGCTGTGGTGTAAAAATCTATACCGAGGCCTCTCATGACGAGGTAAGGCTTATGTATAAAATATACCTCCGCTGCTCCGGCATGTTGACCTGAATCGCGCCAAGCTCTTAAGTCTACACTGGATACGGTTGATGGTACAATGAATACCATCTGGTAAGAACGCTGCAGAAGCCCTAAAAGCTTATTGCCATCAAAGCTCTTATTCAATAACCCTCTAAGAAAATACTCAAAGGCATAAAAATCAGTTATTCCAGTACTAACAGGCCAAACAAGATTATACTGCACCTGATTTGCTGCTAAACGCTGCATGAATTCTAGTGCAGCATCCCCGAAGGCTTCTACCCTACCGCTTAGGCCATCTATAGCGACTGCAGTAGGCTCATTTGCTATAAGTTCTCCTTTAGAATAAACCTTTGTTACCCGAGAGCAGACTTCTATCCAGACTTCTCTTTTAAGCATCCCCTACTTTATCTTCTCCTTCCGTGCCTTGAAATACGCCTCCACTTCTTCCGCAGACTTCGCATTAAAGGTCATCTCTTTTGTGAGTCCGCCTTTGCGACCGACCAGCACGCCGTAGCGCATGTCGTCGTAACCGCTGGTGTGGTGCGCATCCGGGTTAATGCTCAGCATCACGCCTTTCTCCAGCGCATAGTGCACCCATCGCCAGTCAATGTCGAGGCGCCAGGGGTTGGAGTTGATCTCGATGATGACGTTGTTGGCGGCGCAGGCATCGATCACCATTTTGTGATTGATCGGATAGCCTTCGCGGCGCAGCAGCAAACGCCCGGTCGGGTGGCCCAGCATGGTCGTATAAGGATTCTCAATGGCTGTAATCAGGCGAGATGAGGCCTTTTGCTCGTCCATGTTGAGATTGCTGTGGATACTGGCCACAATGAAATCGAAGGTTTTCAGAATGTCCTCTTCGTAGTCCAGGGAGCCATCGCCCAGAATATCGGACTCTATACCTTTGAATATTTTGAAAGGCGCCAATTTCTGGTTCAGCTCGTCAATCTCTTTCTGCTGACGCAACACATCTCCTTCGCGCAAACCGCCGGCGTAAGCGGCCGTCTTGCTGTGGTCGGATATACCTAAATACTGGTAGCCCATGTCGCGGCAGTAGGTGGCCATCTGCTCCAGGGTATGAGCGCCGTCAGAGTAGGTGCTGTGGTTGTGCAGAATGCCTTTCAGGTCGCCAAGCTCAAGCAGCTTGGGCAGCCTGTTTTCCATGGCCAGCTGCAGCTCGTTTGTACCTTCCCGCAGTTCCGGTACGATGTAGGCCATACCTGCCGAGGCGTAAATATCTTCTTCAGAGCTATGGCTGCCCTCGCGGGCTACGGTCAGCATGTTCTTGTTGGCCGCAAATACCTGGGTCAGGTGCTCTTGGGAAGCAGAGCGTATGAAGCGTTCGTTCTGGAAATTGGCCGGGCTGGCAAACCGGATCTCGGTGGCCAAACCACTCACGCTGTGCTTGCCGCGCCATACCATGGGGCCAGAGTTTAATTCATCCTGCTGCAGCTCGTCGAGTTTGTTCAGGGCCGTTTCTGCTTCCGTTGGGTTATCGGTGCCCACCACCAGCTCCAGCTTTTCCACAATCTCGAGGCAGCGACGCACGTCGCCCACCAGCGCGACTTCCGCATCCGGCAGGGCTTGCTGCACCTGCTCCAGCAAAGCATGGGCAGCTGATTCGGCTTCTGCAAACAGCAGTTTGCCACGGTTCTGCTGCGTAAACAGCAGGGCCTGTTTGATATTTTCCTGGGTCTTGGCACCAAAGCCTTTGAGTTTGCTCACCTTGTCCTGCTCGCAGGCATCCAGCAACTCCTCTACAGTTTCCGCACCCAGCTCTTTCCAGAGGTTGCGCACTTTCTTCGGACCGATGCCTTTGATGCGCAGCATCTCTACCACGCCCGGGGGCGTTACCGAAAGCAGCTGGTCCAGCTCCGTGAAAGAACCAGTTTCGGCTATTTCGATCACGCGGGCAGCGATGCTTTTGCCCACGCCGGTTATACCTTCCAGCTCGGCCTGGCTTTTGAGTGCCAGCGGCTCCTCCACCAATTCCAGCGCGGCAACCCCATTCACATACGAGCGCACCTTAAACGGATTCTCGTCGTGCAGCTCCATAAGCTCGGCGGCCAGCTTAAACAGCTTTATGATTTTCTTATTTTCCAAGGCAATGTCTGTATGAATACAAAGATAGAAAAAGCCGCCATACCTTTGCCACCCCTGTCCGAGCGCCTTTTATATTATGGAGCTTCTATATAAAGCAGGAAATCCCTATCTTGGCTATCTATTTAGCTGTTTCTGATAGGAGCACATAAAACAAAAAATATGAAATACGCTTCGCTGCTATGCGTTCTGTGCCTCGTGCTGCTGGCCAACACCTGCCGTAAAAAGGCAGAGGCCGAACTATTGGGCCAAACCTGGTTACACTCTTACGAAGAAGATGAGGAAGATGTGCTCGTGTACCGCCCCAACACCTACGACTTTCCGCCGTCCAGAGGGCGGACCGGCTTTGCATTGGAGCGCGAGGGTGTGGCCAAGCAATATGTCATAGCGCCTGCTGACGGGCTGGAGGAACACATCGGCATCTGGGAGTACAAAGACAAGAACACCATACTCGTGCACATCCAGGGCAACGGTTACCCCGAACAGCGCTATACCATGGAAGTGGTGTCGCTGAAAGACAGCGTACTGAAGGTGAGGATAAAGCCGGAAGTGAAGGACGAGTAACGGGATGCCTTTTCGGCACTATTTCAACTGATCTTAAATTCGTTTACCTATACCTTACACATGCAATACTGGTTAGTAAAATCAGAACCTGAGGCCTATTCCTGGGCCAGATTTGTAAAAGAAGGCCGTGTCTGCTGGGATGGCGTTCGTAATTACCAGGCACGCAACAACCTGCAGCTCATGCAGCCCGGCGACCTGGTGCTCTTTTACCACAGCGTGTCCGAGAAAGCGATTGTGGGCATGGCCAAAGTGGACAAAGCCGCCTACCCTGACCCAAGCGCCGACGACCCGAAGTGGATGGCGGTAGACCTGGTGCCGGAAAGTGCATTTAAAAATCCCGTAACACTGGACCAGATCAAGAAAGACCCACGCCTGGAGAACGTCGCCCTGCTGCGCCAGTCACGCCTGTCGGTGATGCCGCTCAAAGTGGAGGAGTTTGACGTGCTGCTCGCCCTGGGCAATTAATCCGGGGCGACTGGCCGCACGCAGGCACAACGTTACCTTACAAAAAAGAGTAAAAAGCATTTAACTGCCTTATACCCACTGCCTACCGGCAGCATAAGATTGTAACATGCCATACCTGCGCCTTTTGCTGTTCTGCTTTGCCGGGCTGGCACCTGTCCTGCTTTGGGCACAGGAGCCTCAGCAGCCCGTGCGCCTCGAGCTGCCCTATCAGTACGAAACCAGCCACGTGGAGGTACTGGCACTGCCCGATAGCAGTTTGCTGGTCTACAGCCGCAAAGCCGACACCTGGGCCAGGAATCCTGACTTTGTTCTGGAGAAGTACAATGCCAAGCTGGAGCCTGTCTGGAAAAGTAACCTGGACCTGAAGCCCGAGTATGAATTTGTACGCCTCTACACGGAAGCCCCCTATACCTACCTTATCTTTCAGGCAGCCAAGCCCACGCTCTATACCTTCGTGCGGCTCGACATGGGCGATGGCACGGTAAGTCAGAGCGAGATCGAGCTTGACAAGTCAGAGTACATTTATGAATTCAATGTGCTGCGCGGCAACCATTTCCTGATCACCGGCAACAGCTACGATACAAAGCCGAGCCTGCTATACCTGAATCCGGAGAAGCCACAGCCCACCGTCCTTCCCGCCTTGTATGGCGAAGAGTCCTCCTTCTCTGACCTGCTGACCGACCACGAGCACGGCCGTGTGGATGTCGTGCTGTCCGAGACTAACCGCCGGATATCGCGCCTGCAGGTAAAGAGCTTTGACCACAACGGCAAGCTGCTGCAAAACTACTTTATCCTGCAGCCTCAGGACAGGAGCCTGCTCAACGCAGAGGTCACCCCCGGCGACACACTTTCGCGCATGCTGGTGGGCACCTACGGAGCCCGGGACCTGCGCTTTGTGCAGGGCTTTTTCACATCGCCGGTGGCTTTTAAAGTCGCGGAAGGGGAGTTTTACTCGCTGCTGGATCTGCAGAACTTCTTTAAATACATGAAGCCGCGCCGGGAAGCACGCACCCGCAAGCGTGAGTTTGCCCGCATTGCCGATGGCAAAGAGCCCCTGCAGCGCTACCGCATGCTCCTGCACGATCTGATCGAAACGCCCAACGGGTACGTACTGGCTGCAGAGGTATATTTCCCCCAGTACCGCAGCAACAGCAATTTTTTCGACAATCGCATCAGAGGACTGGAACGGGAAGCGCAGGCCTACAAGCATACGCATGCTATTGCCCTGGGCTTCGATCGGGATGGGGTGCTGCTATGGGACAACGCTTTCCCCCTCCCCGACGTGCTAACCCCTGAGCTGACCCATGCAGTAGAAGTTGCTGGCCTGCCGGACGGACGGGTGGTGATGGCCTATCCTGACCAGGAAAAAATCATCTACCGCCAGATGGAGCAAAACAAGTTCACGGACAAGGAAACTTCCATTGAGCTCCTGCCCTACGAAAAAGAGGAAAAAGTCATCAGCACAGATCTGCCGGGCCTGATCCGCTGGTATGGCCCCCACTTCGCCGCCTTTGGTTTCCAGCGTATACGCGTCCCCAACGGCCCCAACCGCTCCGTGTTCTACATCAACAAGATTACATTTTAAAGGCTGGATGGTTAAATTGTTGAATGGTTGATGGTTATTGATTTTACTTACAGAATTACGGCTATACCTATTTCTAACAGCGTACGGTATTCACTATGCTTTCTTCAAAATTTCTTTCTTACCGCCTTAATCAATAACAATCCAACAATTTAACCATTCAACAATTTAACAATTTACCCTTTTAGCTACCCAGCAATTTAACAATTCAACCGAACATCCTATATTTGCAACCAAGACCCCAGGCCATGCAGAAAAGACTCATCGTAAATCACCAGTTGCTCGAGATTATGGTGATGCGCCTTTGCCACCAGCTCATCGAGAACCACGGCGATTTTTCTGATTCTGTGATCATCGGTCTGCAGCCCCGCGGACGCCAGGTGGCACAACGCATCCAAAGCACCCTGAAAGCCATCCTGGGCACCACGGTTCCAACAGGCTACCTCGACACCACATTCCACCGCGACGACTTCAGAAGAAGGGATACGCCACTGGCCGCTAACGCCACGCACATCGACTTCCTCATCGAGGGTAAGAAAGTGATTCTGGCGGATGACGTGCTCTATACCGGCCGCTCGGTGAGGGCCGCCATGGATGCCATGATCTCCTTCGGGCGCCCGGCCAATGTGGAGCTGCTGGTGCTGATTGATCGGCTCTACAGCCGCCATCTGCCCATCGAGCCAACGTACGTGGGCCGGCGTGTCAACTCTCTGCAATCGCAGCGGGTGCTGGTGGAGTGGCAAGGGTCCGAAACACAAGAAGACAATATCTGGTTAGTGACCAAAAACGAAGAATAAAGCACCCATGCAAGAGCTCAGCGTCCGGCATCTCCTCGGCATCAAAGACATTACAGCAGAAGACATTCAACTCATTTTCGAGACCGCTGATAACTTTAAAGATGTTCTGAACCGGCCCATCAAGAAAGTGCCCTCGCTGCGTGACATCACCATTGCCAACGTCTTTTTCGAGAACTCTACCCGCACCCGCCTTTCCTTCGAGCTGGCCGAAAAAAGGCTTTCCGCTGATGTGATCAACTTCTCGTCCAGCGGCAGCTCCGTGAAGAAAGGCGAAACCCTGCTCGACACGGTGAACAACATCCTGGCCATGAAAGTGGACATGATCGTGATGCGCCACTCCAGCCCGGGAGCACCCCATTTCTTGTCGCGCCATATCGATGCCAACATCGTAAATGCCGGCGACGGCACCCACGAGCACCCCACCCAGGCCCTACTTGATTCTTTTTCCATTCGTGAGAAATTGGGCGAAGTTGCAGGCAAGAAAGTGGTGATCATCGGCGATATTCTGCACTCTCGTGTGGCGCTGTCCAACATCTTCGCGCTACAGAAACTTGGTGCCGAGGTGATGGTCTGCGGGCCAGTTACGCTGTTACCCAAGTACATTAAGGAGCTGGGCGTAAAAGTGGAGTTTGATGTGCGCAAAGCGCTTGCCTGGTGCGATGTAGCGAACGTGCTGCGCATACAGCTGGAGCGCCAGCAAATGAAGTATTTCCCATCCCTACGTGAGTATACACTCTACTATGGCATCGACAAGAAGATGCTCGACAGCCTCGACAAGGAGATCGTACTCATGCACCCCGGCCCGATCAACCGCGGTGTAGAACTTAGCTCCGATGCCGCTGATTCTCATCACTCCATCATTCTCAACCAGGTAGAGAATGGCGTGGCCATTCGTATGGCGGTGCTATACCTGCTGGCTTCGAAGCAGTAGAATTTCTCTTTACTCGGTTTTCTCGGAAGTGCTATAGGTATAGCAAGGCGGGTTCTTTGCCTGTCCTGCGGAGCTATGTGCTATGGCGCGAGCGTCCACGCTCGTGACTTGCTATGATGGGGCCTCCGGCCCTATTGTGGTTGCCCCGGCTTCTGAGCTCTCGCTCGCCTCTGGCGAGTGTGAGGTATCGGGCGGACTCCGGCCGATAGTGCATGATGGCAAGTTTTAAGCTGGTGTCGCTACTGCTGTTGCTGGTATAGCAACCAGTGCTGTTTTATAGCTTCGCCTGTGCGGCGGGCACCTACTTTTTTTCTTGATAAAAAAAGCAAGGGCCCCTACGCCCAAGGCAAAAAAATCAAGACGCTCCAAATCGAGGGCCCCTACCCCCACTCGCTGAACGCTCGAACAGTGGAGCGTCATTTAGTGCACCTGGCTGATGCTGTTTGTTTCATCGCTTCCGGGGCAAGTTAGTCTTGCTATACCTGCCAGGGGTGTGAAACAGGTGCCACGGGGCTTGTACCTGTGAATTGGCAGTTACAAGCTCCCCTCCTAGGGTAGGCGCCCTCTTAAAGGACAAGGAGGGGCAGGGGTGATTTGACCCGGTTCAGCAACGGGAACTACAGCACCTATACCTGCAGATTGGCAACAGACGGGAAATCCCCCTTGGGGACGTTCTGCCATAAACTATCCCCTTGAGGGGATCATAGGGGTGTAAATACAGAGTCGAAAAGCCAGTAAATGGCCAACTTCCAGTTTCCTCGCAGATGTAAACACCCCTCTGCGCTCCCCTCAAGGGGAGAATTCCTTAGAACTCAACGACCCTACCTTGGGGGCAGGGAGATGTCAATCGTCTGAGAAAATCCTGTCAATCCTGGGGGTAGGGGCCCTCTTTAAAATCCTGTTAATCCTGATTCAGACAAGCTATACCTGCGCAGCCCTTAGACACTCGCAGGTCTGAAAGACGCTGCGAGGTCTTTGTGCTCACCTCTGCCTTTCTCACACCTGAAAATTTTCCTTAACCTTGTTCTGCACAACCCCGCATAAACACAAAAAGGCCCCGCAGATTGCTCTGCGGGGCCTTTTTGTGTTTTAACCTTAACGGCTAGTTATGTTACTCCAGATTCAGTTGCATGTCTGGCGTGTTCATCTCGAAACCGACACGTCGGTTCTGAGCACGGGCAGCAGCAGTTCTGGCTTTAGACAGTCTTGTGTTAACCTGTACAAGTGGCTGAGTTTCACCGTAACCTCTTGTTACCAAACGGTCTGGGTTTTGAACACCGCGCTGGATCAGGTAGTCCTTCACAGCTTGTGCTCTTTGCTCAGACAGTGCCTGGTTGTACTCTTCTGAACCGATGTGGTCAGCGTGACCTTTGATCAACAGTACGTGGTCAGGGTATTTCTCCAGAGCTACCACGATGCTGTCAAGCAGCTGGCGGTAACCGTCCTGTACGCGAGCCTGGTCAAATTCGAATTTAACTTTCTCTTCGATCAGTTTCTTAGTGCGGGCATCCAGCTCAGGGCAACCTTTAGTTTCGGCAGTACCTGCTGAGTTAGGGCAAAGGTCTTCGTTATCCGGAACACCGTCACCGTCAGAGTCAACTGGGCAACCATCGGCACCTACTTGAACACCAGATGGCGTGTCAGGGCACTTGTCGTCTTTGTCAGCTACACCATCACCGTCGCTGTCTGGGCAACCTTGTGTGGCAGCAGTACCTGCTTCGTCTGGGCACTGATCATCTTTGTCAGCTACGCCGTCACCGTCACGGTCAGGGCAACCACCCAGGTTAGCTACGCCAGCCTCAGTTGGGCATTCGTCCTGGTAATCCGGAACACCGTCGCCGTCAGTATCGATTGGGCAACCGTCTTTGTCAACTTGCACGCCAGTTGGAGTATCTGGGCACTTGTCTCTTCTATCAGGCACACCGTCAGCGTCCGTATCTTTGCCTTTACCAAGGTTGAAGCCAAGGCCGATGTTGTGCTGTAGGAAGCGATCGTTGATGTTCGACTCGATGTTGTCATACTTGTCGTTGCTCGTGAAGTGAGCTTTTGTCTCAATGAACAGGCTCACATTGTCAGAGAATCTGAAACGGATACCAGCACCACCAAAAGCAGCAGCTGCAACGAAGTTATCTTCATAAGCACCGGTTGGTGAAGTACCTTCTGGTCTCACAAAGTGACCACCGCCACCAACTGTCAGGTATGGGCCGATAAAGGCGTCCTCTTTCAGGATAGTGCCATACATTTTCAGTCTCAGGCCGAGCATTGCCATGCCGAGTTTGGTATCCATGGTGGATCCGAATCTGCTGAATTCAGTGTTACCATAGCTCAGGTGCAGACCAGCGTCGAAAGACGGGCTCATGTATCTGTTCAGCGAAACGCCGCCTCCCCAGCCCATTTTATCTTTCCACCAGTTATGGCCTAAATCACCTTTATATTGGAGCGCACTTCCGTAGATCTGGAGGTTCGTCCTTTGGTCGGCGTTCTGCGCAAGCACAGCTGTGTTGGCAGACAGCAGGAATACAAGCGCAAAAGCAGTTGTAAATAGTTTCGTTAGAGTTTTTCGCATAATTTTAAAAAGTATATTTTGATATGACAATACGTACATATTTTCAGGTAAGTTTTTTTATATTTCTATAAAAAAACAGACGGAACGTATATTTCGATACGTCAGGCGGGTAGTCGTTGCATTGTTGTAATTTTTATCCATAAGCAAAAGCATTTTGTTAATGTCTAAAAAAACGGTCTTATCAGCTTAAATCTAATTCTACTCCGATGCGCTGTTTGCACTGCTTTACCTGTTTTCAGCAGCCGCGCATCCCTGTACTTCAACCCTTTTTACAACTAGCGGGTTGTATGCTCAACATCAATTAATGCAAAGCATCTGTTTTTTAACGTAAATACAATAAAAAAGGCTGCAAGTAGTTATCTGTAAACCCCTGCCATGCACGCGCTTAGCGCTTTTGCATCAGCCTCTCAATATCGTCCGCCTCCAGCGGAATATTTTTCATCAGGTCCACCGGTCCGCTCCGCGTCACCAGAATGTCATTCTCCAACCGCACGCCTATACCTTCTTCTCTTATATAGATGCCTGGCTCGCAGGTAAACACCATTCCTTCTTCAAAAGAGCGGTACTTGCTGCCCACATCATGCACATCGAGCCCTAAATGGTGCGAAGTGCCGTGCATGAAATATTTCCTGTATAATGGATTGGAAGGATCCTGGTTGCGTACATCGCTTGCGTTAAGCAGGCCGAGTCCGATCAGTTCGTTCTCCATCACTGTCCCCACAAACTTGTGGTACTGGTCCAGCGAGTTGCCAGGCACCAGCATCTGGGTGGCGGCTTTCATCACTCGCAGCACTGCCTCGTATACTTCGCGCTGGCGCTTGGTAAACTTACCGTTCACGGGCACCGTGCGCGTCATATCAGCGGCGTAATTGGCATACTCCGCCCCCACGTCGAGTAGCAGCAGGTCGCCGTCCTTGCACTCGCGACTATTGTCGGTGTAGTGCAGGATGCAGGCGTTCTCGCCCGAAGCGATGATGGGGCTGTAAGCCGGGCCGCGTGAGCGGTTGCGTATAAATTCGTGGTAGAGTTCTGCCTCCACTTCGTACTCCATCACCCCGGGCTTGATAAACTGCAGCAGTCTGCGGAAGCCCAGTTCGGTGATATCGCACGCCTTGCGAAGCAGGTCTATTTCTTTTTCGGATTTGATGGCACGCAGGTGGTGCATGATGGGCGCGCTGCGCTCGTAGCGGTGCAGCGGGTATACCTCCCGGCACCATTTGATGAAGCGGGCGTCGCGTGTCTCCACTTCCACCACGGCACGCAGGTGCTCGTTGGTGTTCAGGTATACGTGCTCGGCTTCGGCCATCAAACTATTGAAAACCTGCTTAAAATCTTTCAGCCACAGCACAGAGGCTATACCTGACGTTTCGCGAGCCTGCTCTTTGGTGAGTTTATACCCTTCCCATACCATGATGTGCTCGTTCGACTCGCGTACAAACAGCACTTCCTTCATGCGCTCGTCGCGTGCGTCCGGAAAAAGCAATAGGATGCTCTCCTCCTGGTCTACTCCCGAAAGATAGAAGAGGTCGCTGTTCTGGCGGAACGCCATGGTGCCATCCGCATTGGTCGGCATCACATCATTAGAATGAAAAACAGCAAGAGAGGAAGGCTTGAGCTGCCGCACAAAATTGCGCCTGTTATAGCAGAACAGCTCCCTGTCGATGGGCTGGTATTTCATAGTTTTGTAGGTATAGTGGCTAGGTGCAGCGGTTCGTCAGATTCTTAGGCCTAGCAGAACTTGCACCGCAAAGGTAGTACTTTTAAATCAACTGCAAAGGCCTTTATAGAAAAAACCTAATATACCAGCTGCTCCGGACTTGTCTTATTCCTTCTTCTGACATACCGTCCCCGACACGCTAACTTATTTAGGCTGTGCGGGTAGCGAGCACCTCCAGTAACTGTGCTGTGGCTATGTCTTTTGCACATTTAAAATGTCCCTCGGGACAGGATTTATACCCGTGCAAGCCGCAGGGGCGGCAGTAAAGCGGCTCTTTTCTCTCGACAACGGCCGAGAAATCTGCCAATGGCCCGAAGCCAAAGCGCGGCACCGTGGAGCAAAAGATGGCACAGGTGGGCGCATCCAGGGCAGAGGCCAGGTGCATGGGGCCAGAGTCGTTCACGTAGTTGAGTACGGCATCGCGCATCAGGGCCGCCGACTGCAGCAGGTTAAGCTGCCCGCACAGGTTTTTCACCCGATTGCTTTTGGTTTTGCTGATGATCTCCTCGCAGTGGGCTTTGTCGGCCGGCGCCCCGAGCAGATATACGGTATACCTGTCGCCTAACTGGTCGAGCAAATCCACCCACTGCTCCAGCGGGTACTGCTTGGTAAACCAAACCGAGGTAGGCGCCATACAAATAAAAGGCTCCTGCTTGAACGGTTCCACCTTATTAAAGTCCTCTGGAGAAGGGTATAGCCTGGGCTTGGCCGCTTGCCCGTCGGTGAGGCTGGCGATGAGCAGGTGGTTGCGCTCCACCTCGTGCGTACCCGAGTCTACGCTGTGGGTGTAGCGGCGGGTGAAGAAGCGGGAGAAAGGATTCTTGTCGAACCCGACCGTCTCCCGGGCACCGGAAAGTGCGGTGAGAATACCGGTGGCACCGAAGCGCTGCAGATTCACGACCAGATCGTAGCGCTCGTGTCGGATCTGCTGGAGCAGTTGGAGCAGGCTTTTATACTTGCCCTCCTGTTTGTTCCAGATCAGGACCTGGCGCAGCAGTGGGTGCCCTTTCAGCAGCGACTCATTGCCTTTGCGGAGCAGAAAGTCAAGTTGTGCCTCCGGATAATGGGCATGCAGTTTCTCGACCAGTCCGGTTGCCAGCACCACATCGCCCAGAAAGGCGGTCTGTATGATCAGGATCTTTTTCATCAGGTATAAGCTGCCGCAAAGCTACGCCAATGCGGCTAAACTTGAAAGCTTAGGCGCTGTAGGTATAAGCCTGCAGCGCCTTTCACGGAAAAGAGCAAAAATATTTTCCTTCTTAGCGACAGGAAAGTTAGTTTAGCAGTTCTTTTAGCCATGCTTGCCCGTATGAAATCACTATTACATTCTACTAAACTCTTCACAGCTGCCCTCCTTTTCCTGACCACTGGTTGTGTGTCAACGTACATGCCCAATGTGCCCAATGTGCCCATGTTCACCGAGAAAGGTGAGCTGAGTGCCGGCGGGCACATCACACCGAAAGGCAATATCACGTTTAACACGGCCTATGCCGTAACCGATAACATCGGGGTGATGCTGAACGGCTCCATGCTGAACCAGGAACGCAAGAAGCGGGACTTCCGCCACAACCTGATAGAGGCCGGCGCGGGCTATTTCACCACGTTTGGCGCGAACCAGAACCGGGTCCTGGAGGTATACGCCGGCTTTGGCGGTGGCAGCAGCGACCGTAACGAAAAGGAAGAAAAAGAAGGCGTGATGACCTATACCCGTCGCGAGGCTGGTTTCAGCAAATATTTCACGCAGGTGAACTTCAGCTCCAAAAAGAAAAAGTCGCTGCGCCTGCTCGGCAACGAGTTTCCGCTTAACTATGGCACGGCCCTGCGGGTGAGCTATGTCAACATGAACAAACACCTGCTCAACGGGGTGGAACAACCAAACGAGGACAACATTTTCCTGGAGCCGATCTTCTATACCCGTATGGTACTTAGTCCTTCGGTGCAGCTGCAGTACACGAGCGGCACCAACTTCGGACTTCGCAACCGCAAGGCGCTCACAGCGGGCTATTCTGTTTTTTCGCTGGGCTTCGTGATCAACGTGGGCGGACGCAGCCTCGACCGCTAACATTTGGCGGACAAGCGGCCTGTTTTGGTACTTTTTGCCTATCTTTGCAGGCTAATTGCGAACTGAATGCTTGATTATCATATTCATACATTGCCGAACGGTATTCGAATCGTTCACAAACAAGTACTACACACCAAAATTGCCCACAGCGGCTTTATTCTGGACCTGGGCAGCCGCGATGAGCAGCCTGACCAGTTGGGGCTGGCCCATTTCTGGGAGCACATGGCTTTTAAGGGCACGGACAAGCGCAAGTCCTTCCACATCCTCAACAGACTGGAGTCGGTGGGCGGCGAACTGAACGCCTACACTACTAAAGAAAAGCTCTGCTTTTACAGCTCCGTGCTCGACAAACACTTCGAGAAGTCTTTTGAGCTCCTCACCGACATCACCTTCCACTCCATCTTCCCTGAAAAGGAAATCGAGAAAGAGCGCGGCGTGATACTCGAGGAAATGGCCATGTACCTGGACACCCCGGAAGAGGCGATCGTGGACGAGTTTGATAACGTGGTATTTGACACTCATCCGCTCGGTAACAACATTCTGGGCACCAAGGAAAGCGTTTCCGGTTTCAAGAAAGAAGACTTTCAGCGTTTTATAAAAGACAACTTGAGCACGGAAGCCCTGGTGTTTTGCTCGGTAAGCAACCTGCCTTTCGAAAAGGTGGTAAAGCTGGCCGAAAAGTACCTGGCCGACATCCCGGCTATCAGCAAGCCACGACAGCGTGTTGCTTTTGAGAACTACACACCAAAGGCGGTTACGTTCGAAAAGCCGATCTCACAGGCACACTGCGTGATCGGCTGTCCGGCTTACGCCCTCAACGACGACCGCCGTATACCTTTCTTCATGCTGGTGAATTTGCTGGGCGGTCCGGGCATGAACTCGCGCCTGAACCTGGCCGTCCGCGAAAAGCACGGCTTGGTGTATACCATCGACGCCAACTACGCCACTTACGTTGACACGGGCTTGCTGTCTATTTACTTCGGCACGGAGAAAAAGCAGCTCAAGCGCACCACCTCGCTGGTACTGAAGGAACTCAAGAAGCTGCGCGAAAAACAATTGGGCTCGCTGCAACTGCACACGGCCAAAGAGCAGCTGATGGGTCAGCTGGCCATGGCGGAGGAAAGCAACATGGGCCTGATGATGATGATGGGCAAGAGCATCCTCGACCAGGGCCACATCGATACCCTGAACGAGATCTTCGACCAGATCAAAAACACCACCGCCCAGGACCTGATCGACATTGCCAACGATGTGCTGCGCGAAGAGAAGCTTAGTTTCCTGAATTACGTACCTGTTAAAGGATAAATTGCTATATGGTTAAATGGTTGATGGTTAAATTGTTTAATTGTTAATCCATCCCACAACAACCATTTAACCATCAACCATTTAACAATTCAAAAAATGGAATTTCTGGATGAAGAACTGCAGCAATACGCAGAGGAGCATACCTCACCGGAGTCGGAGTTGCTGCACAAGATAAACCGCCAGACGCACCTGAACGTGATGCGACCGCGCATGCTGTCAGGTCACCTGCAAGGCCGTCTGCTTTCCATGTTCTCCCACATGATCCGCCCCAAGCAGATCCTGGAAGTGGGCACCTATACCGGTTACTCGGCCCTTTGCCTGGCGGAAGGACTGCAGGAAGACGGCACGCTGCACACCATCGACATCAACGAAGAACTTGAAGACACGGTGCGTGGCTATATAAAAGAGGCGGGCCTGAGCGAGAGCGTAAAATACTACATCGGCAATGCTCTGGAGATCATCCCTACTATCGACGCTACTTTTGACCTGGTATTTATTGATGCCGACAAGTATAATTATGCCAACTACTACGATCTGGTGATCGACCGCGTACGCTCAGGTGGCTACATCATTGCTGACAATGTACTCTGGAGTGGCAAGGTGCTGGCTAAGTACCGAAAGAAGCTCGATGAAGACACGGCCGCCTTGCTGGATTTCAACAAAAAAGTGCAGGACGACCCGCGGGTAGAAAACATCCTGCTGCCCGTGCGCGATGGCCTGATGGTGGCCCGCAAGAAATAACCTCCCCTTTACTTATCCACATCAAAAAGTTTCTCTAAAATAACTTCGTTCTAAGCTTTAGAATGCGGGGTAAATTGCGTTAATTTTGCAAGCGTATCTCTATATAGAGAACATACTATACCTTAATGAGTTATCCACATCTGTTTCAACATATGCTGTAGCCATTTTGTGGATAGCTTGGCTTATTTTACCCGTTTACCTTTATGAAGAGACCATTACCTTTCTTACTGCTCCTGCTCCTGCCAATGCTTGCTATGGCACAAACTGTCACCGTGCCTCACAACCTGTATTTCGGTGACATCCACCTGCGCATTTCGCCGAGGGCACAGGAAGAGATCCAGAAAAAAGTGGATGCCCTACACCGTAGTCCGAAGTTCTTCCAAATGAAAGTGGAACTGGCCGACGCCTACTTTCCGCTGATTGAGCGCACGTTTCAGGAAGAAGGTGTTCCGGATGATTTCAAGTACCTGGCCCTGCAGGAAAGCGGCCTGCGCGGCGATGCCGTGTCTACTTCCAATGCTGTAGGCTACTGGCAGTTTAAAAAAGAGGCGGCGCTGGACTTCAACCTGCGCATGGACCACCTGGTGGATGAGCGCCGGCATATTGTAGAGGCCAGCCGTGGTGCTGCCCGCTATTTCAAGCGCAGCAACAACTACTATAACAACTGGTTTAATGCGCTGCTGTCGTATTACCACGGCTACTCGGGCGCTAAGGCTTATGTCAAAGAGTCAGACAAGGGTAGCAAACAAATGGATATTACGGAGAAGTCGGACCCCTACCTGCTGACCTTCCTGGCGCACAAGGTGGCCTATGACAGCTTTATCGGGAAGAGCGCCCCGCCGGTGGTTTCGCTGCGTGAGCTGCGTGCCACCCCTGGCCAAAGCCTCGCTGACATAGCACTGGCTTATCAAACCGATCCATCAGAACTCGAAAAATACAACAAGTGGCTACTAGGTAGCACCATACCTGCCGACAAGGATTATTATGTGATGCTACCGGTTCGCCATACGACGGAGCCAGGTATAGTGGCCTCTACGGAGCCTGTTCGCACAGCACCTGTCCGCCAGACGGCGGCTATACCTGCGGCGGGCAGTATCATCAAGCGCAACAACCTGAATGCCATCGTAGCCGGCAAGGGTGACTCCAAGGACAAACTGGCCATCAAAGCCGGCATCACCACCCGCAAACTCCTGCGCTTTAACGACATGCGCGACTTCGACAAGTTCGAAGAAGGCGAAGCGTATTACATCGAGGCAAAACGCCTCAATGCCGACAAAGAGTACCATGTGGTGCAACACGGAGAAACCATGCAGGAGATCGCCCAGCAATACGGTATCCGGATGGACTACCTGCAGTTCAAGAACCGCATGAAACGTGCGGAGGTGCCGGTACCGGGTCGCGTGCTTTGGCTGCAGAAACGCCGTCCAACCAAAGTAGCCATCGAGGTGCGTGAATTGAAGCCTGTCCCAGGTGCTGAAAAGCAGCATGTTACTACCCAGGAAAAAGCCCCTCAAACGGCCACAGCGTCAGCTAAGACAACTGCTACAGAGCCTGCTGCCCAGCAAGACGACTTCCTGACCCGCTTCAAAAAGAGCTGGAGCAAACTGAAAGGCCAGGCAACAGCACCTGAACAACAAGAAACGCAAACTGCTACCACCACAAAGCAGGAAGAAGAAACAGCTATTCCAGCTGCACCTGTTAAAGAAACGGAACAGGGTATAGTCCAGGAAGAGGAACCGGTAAAGGTGGCTGTTACACCTAAAAATGAAACGGCGCCTATACCTGTGATGAAGCAACCAGAGCAGGAAGTAAAAGCTACAGAACCAGTTAAAGCTCAAGAGGCGACAACGCCAGCAGCTACGGAGAAGCCAAAAAATGCGAACCTATACCCTGGCAAGAAAACCCAGGAAACGGAGAAGCAAAAGACGGTAGCTCAGGAAACAGTTGTTGAAGAGGCAGAAGAGGAAAATGCCGAATGGGCAGTAGGCTTGAGCGAAGATGTGTTCGTGGGTTTCTCCGGAAATGAAGAGGAAGAAACAGCTGAGGTGTTGGAAGCAGAAAAAACAGTGGAAACTGCTGCCACAGAGCAGGTGACAGTTAAGACAACTCCTGTTAAAGCTGCACCGGCAAAGCCAAAACCTGCCAGACAGGAGCCAGTTAAAACTACCCAGGCCAGTACAGTTGCTAAAGAAGATGCTGCTCCGCAAGCCAAACCAGCACGCCACATCGTGAAACAAGGCGAGTCGCTTTGGGGCATCTCGAGGCTGTACGCCGTGACCGTGAACGACATCACGACCTGGAACAACCTCGGTGACGCTCCGATCAAGATCGGTCAGGAGTTGATCATTGCAGAGCCGCAGACGGTACCTGAAGAGTCTGCCCCTAACGTGGAGGCAAATGCAGAAACCCCCGTTGCAACAGAGAAAACCGAGGTCCATACCGTAGCTGCCGGCGAATCGCTGTACGTGCTGTCGCGCAGGTATAACGTGACGGTGAACGAGCTGAAAGCCTGGAACAACCTGCGTAGCACGGCCCTTTCCATTGGACAGGAGCTGCGCGTGACTGCCCCAGCCGATCAGGAAGTGACAAACGAGGATTTAGAGGAAGCGCCTGCAGAAACATTTACAGGCTCCAGCACCCAGCATACAGTGGCATCCGGCGAGAGCCTCTACCAGATATCCCGTAAGTATGGCGTTACCATCAAAGACATCATGGAGTGGAACAACAAATCTGACTTCAACGTGAAACCGGGCGATAAGCTGGTGATCCGGAAGAAGTAGACTTTTAGTATCACAACACACGTAGCACGACTCTCTTAAAGAGTACCAGAAGGATTCCCTGACAAAGGACAAAAGTCTTTTTGGAGATCAAGCAAAACAGAAAAGAGAAGCAATTATGCTTCTCTTTTCTGTTTATATCTACCGAAGGGGAAATCGTTTGTTCTTTCTCGAGTAGTCTACTACCAAGCAATCACTGAAGGCATCATGCTACGTGTCTCGTGCTACGTTTTAAATTACCTTTTCCCTGGAGGAGCGGTCAGCTTTGTGGCGGTACGAAGGCCGGAGGCAATCTCCGGTATAATGCCGAGGCGCTCGTAGATAGGCTGCACCATCACACGCAGGCGTTTCAGGCGCAGGGCAAAAGGGATAACGCTAACAGCACAAAGGAAGCCGCAACCCAGCAAAGTATAGGCCACCCCGATCTGCTCGGCTATACTGCTCGCCAGCATACTGCCAAGCGGTGCCATGCCCATAAAGGCAGTGGCGTACAGGCTCATCACACGGCCCCGCTTGTCCTCATCTACCAGCGTTTGCAACAGCGTGTTGCAGGAGGCCATCGTTACGATCATCCCAAAACCGGTGAAGAGCATCAGCACCAGCGACAGCCACAGTACAGTGGAAAAAGAGAAAGCCATCAGCGCTGTACCGAACAACGTCATCGTGAAAATGATCACCTTACCAAGCCCTATTACCGATTTACGCTGCGCCAGGAACAGGGCCCCCGACAAAGCCCCCAGCCCGGAAGCTCCCATCAGGTAGCCCAGCGTGTTGGCACCACCGTGCAGAATGTCGCGGGCGAACACCGGCAGCATCACACTGAAAGGCATGCCGAACATGCTGATCAATCCCACGATCAGGATAAGGGTGCGGATGGGCGGAAAACCAAAGGCATAGGAAAAGCCCTGCTTGAGAGAGGCCCATACATTTTCCTGGCGAATTTCGCGCACAAAGGGGTTAAGCCGGAGCGTCAGGAGCGAGGCAAGCACCGCGATGTAGCTCACCGCGTTGATCAGGATGCAGACGCCCTCCCCTACCCAGGCAATCAGCACGCCTGCTATGGATGGCCCTACCAGTCGGGCCATGTTGAACATCGAGGAGTTGAGCGCGATGGCGTTGCTGATGTCTTCGCGCTTGTCGACCAATTGCACCACAAAGGCCTGGCGGGTGGCGACATCAAAAGCGTTGATCGTACCGAGCACCACCATAAGCGTCATCACATGCCATACCTGCACCGTACCCGTTAGCACCAGGGCTGCCAATGTGCCCGCCTGCAGCATCGACAGGAACTGCGTGACCAGCAATACATGGTGGCGGTTAAACTTATCGGCCAGCACTCCGGCAAAGGGCCCAAGTAAAAAAGAAGGAATCTGGTTGGCAAACGTAACGGCGCCCAGCAGGAACACGGAGTCGGTGAGACGGTATACGAGCCAGCTGATGGCGATCTGCTGCATCCAGGTGCCGATGAGCGAAATTCCCTGCCCCATGAAAAAGACCCGGTAGTTGCGCGAGCGCAAAGCCCGGAACATACCTCCTATCTTCCCTGAATCAATTGTTTCTGCCATGCTGTTCCCTGTTGCTATACCTGTTTCGGCACAGGCTTTATCTTACGGTGCGTGATGCTGCTTGAGTTATAATTATACACTTTATTTGGGAATACCTATCGGTAAATTCCCTGATGTGCAGGGGATGATTACGCCCATACGTTTGTTTTGCTGCAGGGCTGTTTTTGGTTTGGGCAGCCGACCGATTTTCCGTAATTTTAACATCCCGGAAAATGCTCGGGGTATAGCTGGTTCTATACCTCCGTGTCATTCTTAATTCATCATTCGTCATTATTAATTCTCTATAGTCTTGCCAGTTTTTTCGCACTTACACACCCATACCCAGTACTCCCTGCTCGACGGTCAGGCCAGCATCAGCGCGCTCATGAAAAAGGCGCAGGCCGATGGCATGCCCGCCGTTGCCATGACCGACCACGGCAACATGTTCGCCGCCTTCAACTTCGTGAACGAGGCCAACAAATATAACGTGAAGCCGATCGTGGGCTGTGAGTTCTATCTGGTGAAAGACCGCCACCTGAAGACCTTCACCAAGGAACAGAAAGACGTGCGCCACCACCAGTTGCTGCTCGCTAAAGATCAGGAGGGTTACCAGAATTTGGCTAAGCTTTGCTCGCTTTCTTACATTGAGGGGGTATACAGCAAGTGGCCGCGCATCGACAAGGAACTGCTACTCAAGTATAGCAAGGGCCTGATCGCGACTAGCTGCTGCATTGGTGCCGAGGTACCACAGGCCATTTTGTGGAAAAGCGAAGAAGAGGCCGAGGAGATATTCAAGTGGTGGCTGGATGTGTTCGGTGAAGATTACTACATTGAGATACAGCGCCACGGCCTGATGAACATCGACGGCACCGGCAAGAGCCAGGAGGACATTAACCAGGTGCTGCTGAAGTGGGCGAAGAAGTATAACTGCAAGGTGATCTGCACCAACGACTCCCACTACGTGGATCAGGAAGACTGGAACGCCCACGACATTCTGCTATGCGTGAACACCGGCGAAGACCAGAGCACACCGGTGGGCGACTTTGCCACCAAGTATTACCGCTTCCTGAGCGACGACCAGAAGGTAATCTATGACACCGTTGAGAACGTGCGCAGCAAGTATAGCAACCACATGAACGTGCGCCAGATGCTGCAGCGCATCGACGAGGCCGGCCCGAAGACCCGTTTTGGTTTCCCGAACGACCAGTTCTACTTCAAAACGCAGGCCGAGATGAACCAGCTGTTCAAGGACGTGCCGGAGGCCGTGGACAACACCAACGAGATCGTTGACAAAATCACACCGCCCGTTCTGAAGCGCGACATCCTGTTGCCGAACTTCCCAATTCCGCCGGAGCATGCCAATGCCGACGATTTCCTGCGCCACCTGACTTACGAGGGGGCTGCCAAGCGCTACTCTGAAATTACCCCGGAAGTGACCGAGCGCCTCGATTTTGAGCTGCACGTGATCAAGACGATGGGTTTTGCCGGCTACTTTTTGATCGTGCAGGACTTCATCAACCGGGGCCGTGATATGGGTGTGTTCGTGGGTCCGGGTCGTGGTTCTGCTGCCGGTTCGGCTGTGGCTTACTGTGTCGGTATTACCAACATCGACCCGATCAAGTATAACCTGCTCTTCGAACGATTCCTCAACCCGGAGCGTGTGTCGATGCCCGATATTGACATCGACTTCGACGACGTGAACCGCCAGCGCGTGATCGATTACGTGGTGGACAAATACGGCAAAACGCAGGTAGCCCAGATCATCACCTTCGGCACCATGGCCGCTAAATCGTCAATCAAAGACGTGGCTCGCTCTACCTCACTGCCATTGGCCGAGGCCAACGAACTGGCTAAAATGGTACCAGACACACCGGGCACTACGCTGGCCAAGGCTTTCATGGAGAACCTGGAGCTGGCCGCCATCCGCGAAGGAGACGATGCGCGCGCTGCTGTGCTCAAGCTGGCCGAAAAGCTGGAAGGTTCGGTCCGCAACACAGGTATACACGCCGCCGGTGTGATCATCGCGCCGGACGACATCACCAATTACATACCAGTTTCGACCTCCAAAGACTCGGACCTGCTCGTGACACAGTTCGATGGCAAAGTGATCGAGAGTGCCGGTATGCTGAAGATGGACTTTTTGGGCCTGAAAACCCTGACCGTCATCAAAGATGCCATGGAGCTGATCAAAAAGAACCACGGCGTAGAGATCGACATTGACAACATTCCGATAGATGACGAGAAGACGTACGAACTATACCAGCGTGGCGATACGATCGGTACGTTCCAGTTCGAGTCGGAAGGTATGCGCATGTACCTCAAGGACCTGCAGCCGACCAACATTGAAGATTTGATCGCCATGAACGCCCTTTACCGGCCGGGCCCGATGCAGTTCATCCCGAACTTCATTAACCGCAAGCACGGCAAAGAGGAAGTGGAATACCCGCACGAGCTGCTCGAGCCGATCCTGAACTACTCTTACGGGATCATGGTGTACCAGGAGCAGATCATGCAGACGGCCCAGATCCTGGCCGGTTACTCACTGGGCGGCGCCGACTTGCTTCGCCGTGCCATGGGTAAGAAAGACATGAAGAAGATGGCCGAGGAGCGTGAGAAGTTCATCGCCGGTGCCGCAGAAATGCACAAGATCCCGGCGAAAAAAGCTTCGGAGGTGTTCGACGTGATGGAGAAGTTCGCCCAGTACGGCTTCAACCGCTCGCACTCTGCTGCTTACTCCGTGGTGGCCTACCAGACCGGTTACCTGAAGGCGCACTATCCTGCCGAGTACATGGCGGCGGTACTCACCAACAACATGAACGACATCAAGAAGGTGACGTTCTTTATTGAGGAGGCCCGCAAACAAGGTGTTGCCGTGCTTGGTCCGGACGTGAACGAATCTTTGCTGAAGTTCAACGTGAACGAACAGGGGCAGATCCGTTTCGGACTGGCCGCGATAAAAGGCACCGGCGAAGCCGCGGTAGACGCCATCATTTCGGAAAGAGAAAAGAACGGTCCATACCAGGATATCTTTGACTTTTCGAAGCGCATCAACCTGCGTGCCGTGAACAAAAAGACCTTTGAAAGCATGGCCTTGGCCGGAGCATTTGACTCTTGGGGACTCTATCACCGCGCCCAGTTAATGGAAGTGCCAGAAGGCGAGAACATCAGTTTGCTGGAGAAAGCGGTTCGCTACGGCAACAACTACCAGGCAGAGCAACAGGCAGCGCAACAGTCGCTGTTCGGGGGCAGTGCCGCTGTGGCCTCGCCGCTACCAAAAATACCCGAGGTACAGGTATGGACGCAGGCCGAAATGCTTCGCCGTGAGAAAGACGTGGTAGGCTTTTACATCTCAGGTCACCCGCTCGACCAGTTCAAGATGGAGATCGACTCATACTGTACCTCCGCATTAGCCGATATTGCCAACCACAAAAACAAGGACATCAATGTGGCGGGTATGGTGTCAGAAGTGGTGATCCGTACTGCCAAGAACGGCAACCCGTTTGCGCTGTTCTCGATCGAAGACTATGATACCACGCTGCAAATGGCGCTGTTCGGAGAGGACTACATGAAGTTCCAGCCCTACCTGCGGCAAGGGCTATACCTGTTCATCCGGGGTAAGGTGCAGCTGCGCTATAAAACGGAGGACCAGTGGGAGCTTAAGCCTACCAATATCCAGCTTTTGGGCGACGTGATGGACAAAATGGCACAAGGCGTGCAAGTTAACGTAAACCTGCAACTCCTGACCCCTAACCTGGCTGAAGCCCTGGAAGAAGCCATCGCCACCAGCCCGGGCCAGAAGCGACTGGAAATCACACTCCACGTTCCAGACGAAAAACTGGTGCTACCCACTTACTCCCGCAAATACCGCGTTGACCCGAAAGTATTCCTGGGCCAGATCAAGGACCTGGGACTGGGAGAGTGTAAGCTGCTGTAAAGGATTTGGAGTTTTGGAGATTGGCGTGACAGTCTCCACTTTTCAGGTATAGGAAAGGTATGCTGCGTAAGTGGCATACCTTTTTTGTTGCTCATTCGGACACCACTGCCCGAATCGCAAACTGCTCTCTCGGATTTATCAATCCGAAAGTTAACTGTAGTGGATTTCCTAATCCCCGTATTCCAAAAGGTGGTACACGCGGGTCTGGAGACCCGAAACAGTTAAACTTCGGATTGATAAATCCGAAGTAGCAGGTTCTGAAGTAGCAACTAGTAAATTCTAATATCAATCCAGAAACTCCACATGAAGCAAGCCAGCCAACCCGGCATAATTAGCCGCTGAGCTATACCTGTAATGCTCGGGTTCATCAACCCACTCCGCTCGAACTGGGTTCTGATGAATATACTCCAGCTTCTGCTCCATAAAAGTGTTGCTGTGTATTTCTTTGGCTTCATTGCCGTCTTGCCAAAGTTTGTAATGCGTGATTTTTGGATCGTACTTGCCCGCTAAATGAAAGCGATACAATAGCCACTCTTTTCTACTTTCATTTCCTTGCTGAATAGCTTCCACCAGCTGTCGACTTGTAAATTTCTTGAAATCGCGCAGGATGTCAGATAAATTATTTGCCTTCATCTGCTGCCGCAATTATATGCAGATGGTTTGTCATCAACACCCAGGCATACAACTGGAGTCCTTTCTTTTCCTGACAGAACTTAAGGGAATTGACTATAATGTGCTTGTAAATCGATCTCATGAAAAGGTCTACCCAATCCACCACTGTTAAGGTTAAGAAGTATAAATTCCCTGTTGCTATCCTGTTTTTGAGTCCCATCGCAATTTCCTGAAACATTAATGCTTCCCTTAATGCTGCTTCGGATTTATCAATCCGAAGAATAACTGTTGCGCATCTCCAGATCCGCGTGCATTAATAAATGAAGTTTGTATACGCGGATTAAGAAATCCGCTACAGTTAACTTTCGGATTGATAAATCCGAAAGAGCCTACCGTAACTTTCCTAGCTTACTACCAACTAAGCATCCAGATTAAGTTAACACTCCTCTACCACCCCCTCGCCAATGAAACTTAATCCCGCAACATTTGTTTATACAAATAAATATACCCTCCGCTTGCAATAGTCGTATGTATAAGTTCTAAATTTGCAGCGGGAATTGCCCGGGAACAGGACAGCTTGTCAGGCAGAAGCACTTTGGGCTTAAATTTGACAAGCTATAAAATGTTACTATATTTAAAACACAGAATTTAACCAACAAATCGTTAAAGTTATGGCTAACAAAGCATTAGAAATCACTGACGCTAATTTTGATGAGATCATCAATTCAGATAAACCCGTATTGGTAGACTTTTGGGCAGAGTGGTGCGGTCCGTGCCGCATGGTAGGCCCAATTGTAGAGGAGCTGGCTGGCGAGTACGAAGGTAAAGCCGTGATCGGTAAAGTTGACGTAGACGCAAACCCGCAGACTTCTGCCAAGTTCGGTATCCGCAGCATCCCAACACTGCTCGTTTTCAAAAACGGACAGGTTGTGGACAAGCAGGTAGGCGCTGTGCCTAAAAACGTACTGGCTGGCAAGCTGGACGCACAGATGGCCTAAGCACTGTCTAACAAAATTTAAACACGAAAGCCTTTCCAGTTTTGGAAAGGCTTTCGTGTTTATGTAGCTTTCTTCACGATGCTGATATCCCCGCTCCGCTCCAGGTAGGCCGACTCTACCTCCTTTATGGAGGAAACGCCACCACTTCGCAGGGCTTCCTGCAAATCATTGTCGGTCAGGTTGTGCTTTTTAAGTTTGTCCTCCTGAAGTTGCCCGTCTCTGATCAGGCAAACAGGATTTCCTTTGATAAAGGGCCCGATAAAGCCCTCGGTATTATAGGCCAGAAAAGCCAGAAAGCGGTGAAGGAGAACCAGTATGAGGGCGGCGGCCAGTGTAGGCCAGAAGGGAGAATTGCCGGTAATTGCGCGGCTAAGAATTGAACCATAGATGATTCCCAGCACGATATCGAAGGCGGTTTGTTTGCCAAAGATGCGCTTGTTGCCGATTCGCATGATAATTAGGGCGACAATGAATACCACCACCGCCCGGATGGACATTTGCCACCATGTGAGTGAATCGGAGTCTATACCTAAGAGCGTATCCAGAAAATCAACCATACAGTCCCAACGGGTAAAATCGCGGGAATGTTATTGGCGCCTTACTGACACTCGCAGAGCTTTTTGTCTAACTCGCAAAGCAAGGTATAGTGCTGCTCTACTTCTTTCATCAGGTTGGTGAGCTGTTTGTTATAGGCCTGCACTTGTTGCAGACGCGGGTTCTCAGGTATGTTTTTGGCCAGCGTGTCGAGTTCTTTGATCGTGGCGGCAAAGGCACTGCTTCTCTCACCCAGCTTCGCGTAGTACTGGTCCATGCCATTGTCGGAACTGGCTACGGCCACCGCCTGCAGGTTATTGTCGAAGCACAGCTGCCAGCGCAGGTGGCGCAGCACCTGTTGTTCGGCGGCGCTCTGCAGCTTGCCCATCTCTTTGGTCTCTTCTTTCAGTCGGGAGCTTTCGTGGCGTTTGTTGTACTCGTTCACCGCATCACGCACCTTGTCGCGGCAGCTCAGGCAGTTGCTCGTGTTGGCTTTGTCCTGCAGGGCATTGCGCATCGACACTGACTCATCAGAGGCTTGCGCTTCCGCCAGCTGCTTCACTTCCTTTTCAAACACCTCGCGGTACTGCATGTCTTCCAACCTTTTGGTCAGGCGCACGATGGCCTCCCCTTCTACTGAGGCAGACAGGTAATCGGCGCGCGGCAACTCCACAGACGACAGCTTGGCCAGCGCGGCCTCGCGCTTGGCCGGCGTATCCCAGGCTTTCGGGTTGTTCTCCAGCTCCTGCAGCGTGTTCACCAGCACCTTGGCGTTTTTCAGGTTATGGTCGGCGTCCAGGTATAGGTCGGCATTAGCCAGTATAGACTCGTACTCCGACCGGAAGATGTTCTTATAGGTAGAGTTCTTGTCAAACTCTTTCTCCCGTGCCTCGAAGGCGGTTTTCATACGCTTGTACTCCTGCATGATGCCGAACAGGTTCTTGGCGTTGATCTCCGGGGAGTTGTTGCGGTAGTTGAGTCGGTAAGCGTTCAGGTTTTGCTTCATCTCGGCGAAAATGCGCAGAAACTCTACATACAGCTTTTCCTGGCGATAGGTCTCGTCGTTCATCAGCTTCGTGTCGTAGGCCGTCTGGATCTTCTGTTTGCGCTTCTCGATCAGGTCCATGGTCACTTCGTCGCCGGTCAGCACATCCACTTTGTAGAGCGACTTATAGTTGGCCACCACAATGTAGGGATACTCCTTGTACCCGATGGCATCTTCTATCTGCTTGCGATCGAGTTTGCTGGAGTTCTTGCTGAGGTAATCGGCAAGTTTGGCGGGCTTTAAAGTAACGGTCTTCACATTGCCAGGCACGAACACGTATACCTTCACTGAGTGCAGCCGTGTGTCAAAATCCTGGCCTTCGTAAAGGCGGATGGTGGAGCTGAATTTGTACTCTTTCTTCTTGGCGCGCGAATTGAGCAAGTTGCCAAACTCCCCTACCAGCGACATGACCGCCACCGATGGGTTGGTCAGGTTCGAAAGGCTTACCAATTGGCTGGCCACCAGGTTGAACACCTGATCACCGTCCTGGTTGGTAACTGCCTTGGCGTTGATGGCGGCATCGATGCTGTTCTGGGCAGAAGTCAGCGGCATTTTGTCTATAATGCGCACCACTTCCAGGTGGTCACTTACCTGGGTGTGGTATTCCTTCTTGTCGGTGTTGATGTGGAAGTTGAAGAGCGGGTATACGATTTGGTCGTTGCCGAAGAGCTTCAGGTTTTTGAGCTGCGCCGTGATGAACAGGTACTCCAGTTCGTAAGCGTAATTCTTCTTGCTTTTCTTTTTTACCCCTGACTCCAACTCGTTGAGCACACGGTTAAACTGGCCACCGTTGAAGAGGTAAATGTCAGTGGAGAGGTATTGCCACTCGTCCGAAAATTCAAATTTATCGTTGTAACTGTAGCCCAATCTGGTTTCGATGTTTTGTTGGGCAAAGGCCTGCTGGCCTAGCAAAAAGGCCACCGCAAAAAGGGAGAAAATTTTCTTCATAAAATACGTATAGCCGTTACAACGGCAGATTCAGGTATAGCTTTTGCTTCTGAACCTAACGTTAAGACTTGAAATTAAGTGCCTTACCGGATTGCAAAATTAATGATCCGAACAGATTTTTTTAAAATAAACGAGTACAAAAACCATGTTCAGAGTACTATTCGTGGCGGTGGCCATCCTGTTAGCCCAAAGTGCAACGCAACTTGCTGCTGCACAGGGCTCTTACGAACTCAGCGGTTCTTCCGAAACAATGTCAGAAGATCAGAAAGTGAAGCAGCTGATCGAATACATACGCACCCTCCAGGGCGCCACCTTTATACGCGACAACAGCGAATTTGCACCTGAAAAGGCTGCGGAGCACCTGTATTCAAAATGGAACAAGCATGCCTCAAAAATTAAAACGGCGGAAGGGTTTGTCACAGAACTGGCTACGCAGTCTTCGTCTGGCACGCCTTACAGCATCCGGTTCGCTGACGGCACCACCAGTACCACCCGCGACATACTACTTCGCCAGCTGAGCACGTTGGCTGCCCAATAGGTCAGAATATGGTACAATAACAGGCATAAGTATAGCTGTAGCCGAATACTATACTTGAACGTGGTCATCGTCGTTACGTATCTATGACGACAAACCTGATCCCAATGCTACAGTTACTTGAAGAGTCGCGGGAAGAGCTGGTTGCTTTTCGACTGGCAGGCAGCGTAGACCGCCATGACTACGAGGTGATGTTACCGATACTGGAGGAGAAAATCAAACAGTACGGTAAGATACGGG
The DNA here is from genome assembly GCF_030546575.1 of Pontibacter coccineus. Lineage (GTDB taxonomy): Bacteria > Bacteroidota > Bacteroidia > Cytophagales > Hymenobacteraceae > Pontibacter > Pontibacter coccineus. The sequence goes on along the minus strand of NZ_JAUOTN010000002.1, from coordinate 363,945 downwards.
TGTATGCAGAGTTGCAGGAGGCTGAAGAAATATCGTTGCAGGCGCTTTGGGAAGACCTGAGGTTTGACTTCCGGCACGCAGGCGACTTCAGAAAAGTGGCGCTCGTCGGCAACCAAAAGTGGCTGGACTGGTTTACCGTCATGGCAACTCCCTTCACCACGGCCAAGGTAAAGTACTTTGAACCCACCGACCGCGACAAAGCATTGGAATGGGTTCGGAGAGACGACGAGTAAAAGATCAAGCGCAACCACAGTATTCCAGCACCTGCTATATTCTGCAGTAGTCCTTCCGCCCGTCAAACCACGCCGCCTTCTCCGGTTATTGATTCCTGATCAGCCTTTTCCCACGGATAACCTGTTACGATACCAGAAATATTTATACCTTCGGCTATACCTGAAATATAGTTGTAGCACAATATTTGCTCGGTAACCGGGGCAATCAGGGAGCGAAACTGAATTAGCTTATACTTACAGGCCTCGTTTTGCGTTTTGTTCCATAGTTGCCAGTAAAAATCAATTACAAACAATCTGATCAATTAACACCCTTACACATGAGATCTAATTTCACGAAAGCATCATTGTCACTGCTTCTATGTGGCGTCCTAATGTCATCATGCGTTTCCTCTAAAAAGTACGACGAGCTGAAAGCCAGCAAAGAGGCCCTGGAGCGCGAACAGGCCGCCAGCCGCGAAAAGGAAAAAGAACTGAGTAATACGCTGCGGGCACGTGAGCAGAAACTGACTGAATTGGAGCGCGCCATGAACGACCAGAAGAAAATACTGGATAACCTTCGCAACGAGGTGACCGGTGCGCTGTCTGGTTTCAACCAGGGCGATCTGAGCGTGAACATCAAAGACGGCAAGGTATACGTGTCGATGTCCGACAAGCTTTTGTTCGCCACAGGCAGTACAAAAGTGAACAACACGGGCAAGCAGGCCCTCGACCAACTGGTAGACGTGCTGAAGAAAAACCAGAGCGTTGGCGTATTGGTTGAAGGCCACACAGATGACGTGGAGGTACGACCAGGCACGAAGGACATCGCCGACAACTGGGACCTGAGCGTATTGCGCGCCACTGAGATCACCCGCCTAATGGCACAGCGCGGCCTGTCGCCGGACCGCATCACACCTGCCGGGCGCGCCTTCTTCCAGCCAGTGGACACAGGCCGTACGCCTGCTGCCAAAGCCAAGAACCGTCGTACGGAAATCATCCTGACCCCTGACTTCACGGAGATCTACAAAATACTGGGCATTCAGTCGATAAAGTAGTCTCTATACCTGATACCATAGAAAAGGCCGCTGCTCAGATCGAACAGCGGCCTTTTCTATACCTGCCAATTTAGTCCGCTATACCTTTGCCCAGCGCTTTGGCTTGCTCTATTGCCAGAAACAGCTCCTTGGCTCGCTGCGAGCCGATCAGGAGAGGTTGTTGGTTGTAAAAGCGCAGCAATACTCCTTCCCTGCCCGACGTACTGTACGCCTTTCCTTTTGCACCCCAGCGTATACCCCAGCCGCCGTATTCATCGATTGGGTTGTAAGTCACCCTCTCGAAATCACGCACGGTATGCAAAGGTATGCGCACCGGTTTCAGGTGGAAAGGCCGCAGACGCACCTGTAGTACGCCCGGCATTACCTCTGTGGTCAGCGTTACCCAATAGAAAAAGAACGGGAGCCCGAAGCCTATCAGGGCCACCATAATGCTCAGCGGCACATCCGACACGGGCCGGTTGCCGAAGGTACCGCCCAGCAGGACCTGGTACACAAAACCTGCCAGCATGATGGCCGCCAGACCCAGCAGCAGCGCCCACAGCCAGAACTGCGTGAACCGTTGCTTTTCCCTGAACAAGATGTTTTGCTCTTCCATCTATACTTATACCTTACGAAAATAGCCGCCCCACTTGTGAGCGGAACGGCTATACCTTTCAGTTTTGTAATGATTAGCCAATGGCCTGCTCCAGGTCAGCCAGCAGGTCCTCAATGTCTTCTATACCTACGCTCAGGCGGATCAGCGAATCGCTCAGGCCTGCCTTGAGGCGCTCGGCGCTCGGAATGCTGGCGTGCGTCATCGAGGCCGGATGTCCGCAAAGCGATTCCACACCACCTAGTGACTCAGCCAAAGCGAAGTACTTAAAGCGCTCCAGCGTAGCGATGGCATCTTCCATCCTGTCGCCTTTCAGCACAAACGAAACCATACCGCCGTACGAGCGCATCTGCTCTTTGGCTACACGATGGCCCGGATGATCTTCCAGGCCTGGCCAGTATACCTTCTCTACCTTGTCATGATTCTTGAGGTATTGGGCTACAGCACGACCGTTCTCGCAGTGGCGCTCCATGCGGATGTGCAGCGTTTTGAGGCCACGCAGCACCAGAAAACAGTCCTGCGGACCAGGCGTACCACCGCAGGCGTTCTGGATAAAGGCCAGTTTCTCGTGCAGTTCGTCATCTTTCACAATCACAGCACCCATCACCACGTCCGAGTGGCCGGCCATATACTTGGTGAGCGAGTGCATCACGATGTCGGCTCCCATGTCGAGCGGCGTTTGCAGGAAAGGGGTAGCGAAGGTGTTGTCAGCTACCAGCAGCAGGTTGTGCTTTTTGGCAATGGCGGCGCAGCCCTTGATATCGATGATGTTGAGCAGCGGGTTAGTTGGCGTCTCTACCCAGATCATGCGGGTGTTCTCGTTCACCAACGCCTCTACCTTGCTCAGGTCGCTCATGTCGGTGAAGTTGAACTTGAGGCCGTAGTTGGCGAAAATCTTCGTGAAGATGCGGTAGCTGCCACCATACAGGTCATTGGTTGAGATCACCTCGTCGCCCGGCTTCAGCATTTTGATGATGGCATCGATGGCGGCCATACCTGAAGAGAAACAAAGGCCATGCTTCCCGTTCTCCAGCTCAGCCAATGCATTTTGCAGGGCTGTGCGCGTCGGATTGTGCGTACGCGAATACTCGTAGCCTTTATGATCACCTGGTGAGCGCTGCACGTAGGTGGAGGTCTGGTAAATCGGCGTCATGATGGCGCCTGTGGTTGGGTCCGGCTCCACGCCGGCATGTATAGCTTTTGTTCCGAATTTCATATTATCTATTTTATGGATAAATGGCTTGATGCAAGTTAATAAATTTGCCTTTCAGGAGTAAAATGACTGCAAGGGCTTCGCACAAATCGCAAAATTTCAATGACTGTACTGCAATCTACGTATACCTTCAGCAAATCTTTGCCTGCAAGGCTCTATCTTTGACTAAAACGCCTTCTATGCCTAAACTGTCCATGCTGCGGACTTTTATACGGGAAAACGCGCCCTCATTTATTTCCATGCTGCTGCTGGTTGTGGTGCCGCTGGTTGTCAGTTCCTCGGCTGCTGTATACCTCTATCAGAACGAAACCCTGCTACAGGACCTGAGTTGGCCGCAGATGCTCCTTTACTTTGTCGTGATTTCCTTCACCATGTCGCTGGCCCTCACCCCGACTACCTTTGTGGCATTGGTGAGTGGTTTCTATTTGGGGTGGCCTGGCTTTGCGGGTGTAGTAGTGTCGTACGGCATTGCTTCGCTCATCGGCTATACCTTGGCCCGCCTCATCGACCATGGCAAAATGATGTCTTTCCTGAACCGCTTTGAGAAGACAAAGTACCTGATGCAGGAATTGCGCGACCAAAGCTGGAGCCTGATCTTTCTGACCCGTATTTCGCCGGTGCTGCCGTTTGCGCTTATGAATTTTGTACTCTCGCTGCTGCAGGTGGACAGAACCCGGTTCTTTCTGGCGAGCATTGTGGGGATGCTGCCGCGCACACTTTTCTTTTTCTGGGTGGGCACGCAGGCCAGCGACGTCATAAAATTACTACAGGACCCGGGCAGCAACAAAGGAAGTCAACTGCTGATGATCGCACTGGTAATCATATCAATAGGCGGGCTATACTTTATTTTTGACCACGCCCTGAAGCGGGCGCTTCGGAAAGCGACAGCAAAAAGTTGAGAAAAATTCGCTTTAGGGCTTGCATCGCAAGAAAAAAGGCCTTTACTTTGCATCACCATAACGGAAAATGGTCACGTAGCTCAACTGGATAGAGCATCTGACTACGAATCAGAAGGTTAGGGGTTCGACTCCCTTCGCGACCACTTGAAAATCAGCCACTTACGAGTCAAATCGTTAAGTGGCTTTTTTTATGTGCACACAATTTGCACACAAGTCTCCCGCTTTTAAAGCTAATTATTCCCTTTTTTTATCTCTTCCAATTTTTCTTAAAATACTTAGAAATTATTCCGCACAAACCTCTTTAACTTAAAATGTGATTTGGCTTATCAACGCTAAGCAAGCTTGTGGCCTTCCACAGGATAAGATCCCCACAAAATTACAAGTGCATGCTGTAGCGTAAAATCATTTAACAATGTCTCTGCCAAAGAGGAAGAAGCCGACCCGGGCCTGCAGCGGGTGCAGGTAGGGCGTTTTATTCTTCTCGTGCCACAGGTTATACTGCAGCAGCGCATAGCCCCTGAGTTTTTTATAGAGCGTGTAGTCCTTGCCCAGTCCCGCCGACAGGCCCGGTACCCATTCACGTCCGCTCGTCTCCTCCTGCGCGAAAGGGTCTGTATGCGTCACCGGCGCACTTAAGCCCTCGTACTGCAGACGGCCAAAGAAACCGCTTTTGATCTGAAAATCGGTAAAAAGGCTATAACCCCCTACTTTATCTGTTCCGCCCATAAAAGGCTTTTCCTTCACGCTCAGGTGCAGGCGGTACTGTCCGCCCAAGCCCGCTGAGAGCCTTTCTGTGAAGCGCCAGGCCACTGTTGGTCCCAGGTACAGGAAAAAGCGTTCCTGCATGCCTGCCTGCCAGAGGCTGCCCAGCACCAGCCTTTCCGCCCAGTGCTTTCCTTTGAGCGGGTTGGGACCCAGCAAGCCCTTGGGCATGTCTTTCATGCTTTCCACCTTGCTTACCCGCCCCTTGTATTTGTCGATGTCCGCTCTCGCCTGCCCCAGCTTGTCGAAAGACTCGGTGAAGGGCTGACCCGCCGCCTTCAGCGCCGTCTGCCCGGCCTTTGCCTTTAGCTCGTCGGCAGAGGTGGGCAGTTGCCCCAAGCCCGGGGGTTGCTGCAAGCTGGTGGCAACACTCTTCTGTCCAGCCTCTTCGAGCTGGCGCAGGGCCGCCTGCAGCTCCTCGGGTAAAAGCTGGGCGGCCAGTGCCTCCTTCCCCTCCCCGAGCTGCCGCGCCAACCGCGCCCGTACCTGCTTGAGCTCCTCGGGCACTACCGACTGGCCCAGCACTGCCTGCGAGAGGCTGTCCGCTTTTCGGGCCAGCTCTTCCCCTTCCAAACCCAGCTGCCGCAGACTGTCCATCTGAGCTTCAAGTCGTGAGGAGTCCTGCAGCACCTGGTCGATAGCCTGCAGGCTGTCCTGCCATACAATCATCTCCCGCAACAGCTGCCCCACCTCCGGGGCTGTGGTCGGCAGGTGCTGCTTGGTTTGCTGGGCAGCCCCCATGACAGGCAGTAGCAAGAGCACGAAAGGTAGCAGACGGAAGTAAGGCCGCGTGAGGGGGGAGAGCAGGTAGCGCATAGAGTGGTATAGTTTTTCTATAAAGTATTGTCAGGTAGATAATTCGCTTCCAATTATTGAGCAGAAATTGCTCCTACAAGATAAAGTAATACAGCCACTTTTCCTCGCCTGGAAATGATATCTTATTTACAGTTTGCCTCCTCTGCCTTTACTTTCCAAGGCAAGGCTCCTGGGGTAGAAGAGGCCGGAAAAGCCCCTTGGCCTTTGTGCGGCTGGCCAGTCGCTGGCATCAAGGTATAGCTGTAACTATGCAACTATACCCCCCCCCGGTTGATGCCGGGGGTTGGGGGTAAGATTTCAAGCGCGAAGCCGCTGCGAGCGGAAGCAAAAGCCAGCCGGGAAGAGCCCGAGGCACGAGGGCGGCTGGCTGTGCGGCGGCTGACCCGCAGGCGAGCATAACGTGGGCTGTGGGTTTTGTTTTTTCACCTCCCTGCCGGAGGCATATTTATAAACTCAAAAACAAAATAGCAACAGCCGTGAGGAGTACCACAACGAGCCGACCGAAAGGCAAAGCCATGGTGGAACGCAGCGTAGCGAGTAGACCATGGTGTGCCGAAGGGAGCGTGAGCGAGGACACGCACGAACCCCGCTTCTCCAAGTAATGGCCTTTCAAGTATAAGTAACAATTGTTCTCCAGATGCATAGCTGTCAGCTACCTTGATTCAACGACTTTGCTTTCTCTATTCCAGTAACAATGCCATAAAAAATTAAAGCCAAAAATATAGCCCCGCCAACAATAATAACCCACCAATAAGGCAATACCCAAAATATATAATATTTAAATGACCCAATAATATCTTTATACCATACACCGGTATAATAGGTCCTCTCAAGTGCATCATCAAATATACCCATTGTATAGGTAGAAAGAATCATAATACAAAAACCTAAAAACAAGTAAATCAGAGCTCTTTTCATTTTTTATTATTGTTTTTATGTGGATCCTCTTTCTCAAACAATTTATTCCATTCATTAACCTTATATGTCCTGTCTCCTACTCTTACTCCTGTGAAATTACCATATTTATCAGTGGTAAGTGTTAAATTAAAACTGGTAATATCTCGTTTATTCTCGCCATCCAAACTAGAAAAAGGATCTCCTTCATAGAAGCCAATACCGAGAAATACATTTTGTCCGCTAGGGTCAGATATAAATGCTTCAGTTGACGGGAAGTTATCGCCCGTAATTTTTCCTGATATGGACAAAGTCCCTGCTTTTTTATTTTCTGTAATAGAGAACTCAGAAAACACATCTATTGGAGGTGAGCCCGGAACCATCGGATTTGAACCTGCTCCCCAATAAAGTGCTCAATACTATTGTTTATTAACACTAATATTATCTTTCCTTTATGGATAAGTCATTTGTTATTGATGTCAAATAGGTATCCCTTACTATTACAGTATTACAGAGCGACTTAATTTTGTTATTCATCTTGCTGACGAAACATAATAAAATGTTGTTTACACCCCTTACATAAGGGCATATCTTACACAATTGTCATATCTTTCATGTGTATTTGAAAGCACACATGAAAGCACACACCGCATCGTTTGTAATTGCGGAGTAATAACACTTGTGCAATAAGTATATAACTTGCATTTATGATTCCCAGAGACATTGAACGGCTAATTCAACAAGGCGAAGGTCTGGATATTGAATTCAAGAAGGCTAAAAATGACTTGCCTTCTGATCTTTTCGAAACTGTCTGTGCATTTCTTAACAGAGCCGGTGGACATATACTTTTAGGAGTAAAGGACAATGGTACTATAGTTGGCGTATCCCCAGAGCATGCAGACCGTTTGAAGCGAGAATTTACAACTCTCTCCAATAATGCAAATAAATTAAACCCTCCCTTCCTGTTAGAGTTCACAGAGGTTGCTTTAGATGAAAAGATCGTACTTTATGCTTATGTCCCTGAAAGCTCCCAAGTGCACCGATGCAATAATATAGTATATGACCGTAGCCACGAAGGAGACTTCAAAGTGTCAGATGATGCCAACATAAGACAGATTTATACCCGTAAAAGTGGCCTTTATTCAGAAAGCCGTATTTATTCGCATTTAGCTATCACAGACTTCAGGCCAGGAATTATTGAAAGAGTGCGCCAGCTTATACGTAGCCGTTCTGCAAGCCATCTGTGGCTTACATTGACAGACACCGAACTTCTTCAAAGTGCTGGCCTCTACCGAAAAGATTTTCAGACCGGTGAAGAAGGATATACGCTTGCAGCTGCTCTACTACTTGGGAAAGATGATGTAATTCAGAGCATACTTCCTCACTACCGAATCGATGCCATCTTACGGAGGGTAGATACAGACAGGTATGATGACAGGATTGATATTAGAACTAATTTGATTGATGCTTATGATCTGCTTATGGCCTTTGTAGATAAGCATCTCCCCGATAAATTTTTCCTTGAAGGAAGTCAGCGCGTAGATCTTCGGAACATCATTTTTAGGGAAATCGTTGCTAACCTTATTGTCCATAGGGAATACAGTAATGCCACTCCGGCTAAGTTCATAATCTACTCTGACAGAGTAGAAACAGAAAATGCTAATAAGCCAAAAGGCTTCGGCCCAATAGATCCAGAAAGATTTTCTCCGTATCCTAAAAACCCTACTCTCGCTAAGTTCTTTGTACAGCTAGGGCGTGTGGAAGAGCTGGGATCAGGCATCCGCAATGTGACCAGGCTAGTCCGATTCTATGCTCCTAATCAAACAGCCCAATTTATAGAAGAAGATGTCTTTAGGGCAATTGTCCCTGTCCCTGGTCTTGGTAAGAGTATTTCAGGTCCTGATGTAAATGGGCCACTTGCTAAAGAATTAGGAAAGGTTGTTAATAGCCTGCCTATACAGGAACCAGTCAGAGAGCGCCTGCTCAAGGAATTATCAATTTTCATGAACAATCAAGCTCTATCTGTTAGTAAAATGTCTAGTTTAACTGGATTTAGTCCCCGTACAATTAGAAGGGACTTCGCAGCCCTGATAAAAGCCGGTGTAATTCGACAGTCAGACTCTTTTGGTTTTTATGAGCTAGTGAAGAGCACACACTAACATTTACCCCTTTGCCGTGGCCAAGTTGTGGCCGAGTTGTGGCCGAGTTGTGGCCAAGTTGTGGCCAAGTTGTGGCCGAGTTGTGGCCAGAAACTAACCAACTAAAAAGTTTAAGCATGAAGCACTTGAAGGAGTTTTTGGCTCGCCTGCAGACCTTTGAACTCAAGCTTATTCAAAGAAAAGAGGCTATGGGCCCTTTTGGCCAGAAGGAAGTGAGTAGTTACGACCTGAGGCACGAGACGCCCTACGACGAGGCGGCCGTCTTCGAGAGCGGGCTCCGGCTCCTTGCCCAGATGGCGGCACTGGATCTGCTCCCCCTTCGCCACCCGCAGCTGCAGCTCGTCCTGGAGCAGCTCACCGGGATAGAAGACCGCTTCAGGACCTTCTGGGTCAGCTTCCACAACCACGCCCCGGACTACGGGCGAGCCTACCCGGCCGGCTACCTCCACCAGCTCAGCCTGCCTGAGCTGTTTGTCCTGCGCAACCTGCAACCCATCGAGTTCGGCATCGAGGTCAGGGAGGAGCTGGTGGATGATCTGGGCGAGTCGGTCAAGCTGCGGGAATCTTTGCTGGACAATCTCATCCGGCACGTGCAGGCGCTGCTTCCCGCCCCGCAGGAGACAGCCACGGGAAATACCACCCCTTCCAAGCCTGTCACAGGCCATCCCCGGTTTGTGGACGGGGTGCCGGAGAGGCTCTTCGAAGTCCTAAAGGGCTACTTTACCCCGGAGGACCAGCAGCAGCTGCTGGCCCTCCTCGAGGGAAACCATCCCCCCGCTACTCCCCTGCTCTTCCACGGGAACGGCAACCAGCTGGCCGACGCCTTCAAGCAGCTCTACGAGGCCAACCTGATCGTGGGCTGCCTGAAAGGCGAGCTGGAGTCGTGGATAGCGGCCCACTTTGCCTATGTCTACCGCAGGCAGCAGCGGACCCTGCCGCCCAACTACCTTGCCGCCATCATCTCCTCCAACGCCAAACCCTGCCAGTCCCCCATCCTGGACGTGCGCAGGCAGCCCAGCGGCGCTTACGCCGTCTTCCCGGTGCTCCGCACGCAGAAAAAATATAACTAACGGTAGGAAACAGGCAGGATGCAGGGCAGCCCTCTTGCAGCCTTACAAACTTACGCCCTACCATTGCAGCACAAACCAAACAGAACGCTGCCATGGAAAACCTCACCTTCGACCAACTCCCCCGCGCCGTCAGCCTGCTGCACGAGCAGATGGGCCGCATCGAGCGGCTGCTACTCGAACAACGCCCCCAGCAGGAGGCAGCGGCCATCCTCAACATCCACGAGGCAGCCGCCCTCCTCCACCTCTCCGTGGCCACGCTCTACACCAAGGTTAGCTGCCGGGAGGTGCCCTTCAGCAAGCGGGGCAAGCGCCTCTACTTTCACCGAGGCGAGCTGGAGGAGTGGGTCCGCCAGGGCCGCAAGAAGACCGTTTCCGAGATCCGAGAGGAGGCGGTCCAGCTTGCTGCAGGCAAAAAAAAGAAGTAGTGCCTGCCAGCAAAAATCACGCCTGCCTCGGGAGAAAGCGCTTCCCGCCCCAATTATTTTCCCTCTTGCCTCTGAAGGAAGAAAACGATGAACATCCAGCAGATCAACAGCGAAATCGTGATCACGGATTACCTGGCCAGCCAGGGCATCCAGCCTGCCTACAAGAGGGGCTGCGACTGGTGGTACATCTCCCCGGTGCGGATGGCCGAGCGCACGCCTTCCTTTAAGGTCAACACGCGCCTGAACCGCTGGTACGACCACGGCAGCGGGGAGGGCGGCAAGGTCTTCGACCTGGCCATGCGGCTCCACCGCACCGCCTCGATCCGGGAAGTCATCCAGCTCCTTTCCGGACAGACTTTTGCTTCAACAGCAATATCTGACCTGAGTATTCAATCAACCGGGAAACAAGCCAAGGGAGAAGTTCCAGCTCTTGCACCAGCACCTCCCACCGGTATCAGGGTGCTGGCGGCAAAGCCGCTGGAGGCTGATAGCCCGCTGGCAGGCTACCTGCTACAGCGGGGCATCAGCCTTCATACGGCAGGCCCTTACTGCCGGGAGGTCGGCTTCGCCATCGGCTCCAGGCATTATCAAGCCATCGGGTTTCAAAACCGCTCGGGCGGCTACGAGCTGCGCAACGCCTGGTTCAAGGGCTCCTCCTCCCCCAAGGACATCACCTTCGTGGGCAACGGCGCAGGCACCGTCTGCCTGGTGGAGGGCTTCATGGATTTCCTCTCCCTCCTGGAGCTCCGGCCCCGCCTCGGGACCAGCTCCAGCTTTCTTGTCCTCAACTCCCTTGCACTGGTCGGCAAGAGCCTGGATATGCTCGGCCGGCACCGGCGGGTGCTCCTCTTTCTGGACCATGATCAGGCGGGCAGAATGGAAAGTGAGCGTCTGCTCCGATCGGAGCTAAACTGCCGGGACCTCTCCTCCCTCTACCAAGGCCACAAGGACGTGAACGAGCTGTTGGTGGCCAGGCGGGGGCAGGCAAAGCGGCTTCGGCCCCGCTTCGGACACCGGAAGGGAGCCAGGGGAAGGAGCCTCTGAAAGTGGGGAGCAAGTTTGTGTTTTTGTCATACAAAAACTCCTGGCGGCCTCTCCGCTCCCGGTGGTCGCAGCAGGGGATTCTTCTTACTAAGTAAACAACGAGCGCATGGAAAAAGAGACAGCACAGCGGCAGCAGTGCCACGAGGGAAAGAAGGGCGGCCGGCCGCTCAAGCGGGTGAAGCGGAGCCACATCCTCGTGGTGCGGGTGACCGACACGGAGCGGCTCCTGATTGCAGGCAAGGCGCGGGAGGCGGGCCTGAGCGTCTCGGCCTGGTTTCGGGCGGCGGCCAAGAAGGCAGTCGTTGTGGCGCGCCTCCGCCCCGAGGAGGCGGCCTCGCTGCGCATGCTCGCGGGTCTCTCCAACAACCTCAACCAGCTCACCCGGCTGGCCCACCGCCAGGGGCTGCTCTCCCTGCAGGGCAGCTGCCGCCAGCTCCTCTATGACATCCACCACATACTTCAGCAACTAGGCAGAGATGATCGGAAAGGTGATGACAGGTAAAAGCTTTGGAGGCTGCGTGCGCTACGTGGTCCAGAAACTCGGAGCGGAGGTGCTGGACTGGGACGGCGTCCGCACGGACACTGTCGCCTCGATGGTGGCAGACTTTAACCTGCAGCGCAAACTCAACCCCGGGCTAGAGAAGGCCGTGGGACACATCGCCCTGAACTGGAGCGTGCACGACAAAGCGAAGCTCTCTGACCGGGTAATGGTCGAGCGGGCAAGCGAGTACATGGAAAAGATGCAGATCACCGGCACACAATACCTGATTGTCCTGCACCGGGACCGGGAGCACCCGCACCTGCACATCGTCTACAACCGGGTCAACTATGAAGGCAAGACGATCCCAGACAGGTTCCAGCACCGGCGCAACGTCCGGGTGTGCCGGGAGCTTACCGAGAGGCACGGCTACTACCTGGCCCCGGGCAAAGGGCAGGTAAAGCTCGAGCGACTGAAAGGGGCCGACAAGGCCAAATACGAACTGCACGACGCGATCCGGCAGGCGCTGCCGAAGGCCGGGACCTGGCAGGAGCTCGAGAGCCTGCTCCGGGGCAAGGGCATCTCCATCGACTACAAGTACAAGAGGGGAACCCAGCAGGTACAGGGGATAAGCTTTCGCATGGGCGAGCTGAGCTTCAAGGGATCCAGCGTGGACAGGAGCCTGAGCTACGGGGCCATCAGCAGGCAATTGGACCAACAGCACAGTAAGCAGGAGAAGCTGGTGTCACCTGGCTCCAGGCAACACAGCCCACTTAGTCAAACAGCCTCACCCTTCTCTGGCATTACCACGGGCAGAAACCTCACGCCAGGCCTGATTGAGGGCTTGCTGGCTCCTGCCACAGGGCAGGCAGCGGACGCCAATGACTATCCCTTCAGGAAAAAGAAACGCAGCAAGAAAAAGAGAATTCGCTTATGAAAACGGAAGAACTGGAAGAGCGCATCCTGGACGTGGAGCGCGTGCTGGCCCTGCAGGACAAGCGGCTGGAAAAGCTTGAGGAAGGGACTGTGCCTAATCCCACACGGATTGCCCAGGCACCTGACTGCAACAGCCAGTTTGAGGAGCTGAAGGCGCTCCTCAAGCGGCATGACCTGAGCGTGCAGGCCCTGCAGATCTACGCCCTGATCGCTTCACTTCAGGAAAAGATCACCAAGCTGCCCAAGGTGCTGCCCGTCCGGCACCATCACTATTTCGAGGACAGGTCCAGGGGCTTTGTGATCGGGGGAATTGTGTGTTTGTTGACGGTGGCTATTTCCGTCGGGCTGAGCTTCAGCCTGTACCGGGAGAACAGCAGACTAGAGGAGAGCGATATCAAGTACCGAATGGTCCGGCAGGCTTATCCGGATGCAGTACATTGGGCTGACTCGGCTTTTCATCAGAACTCGGAAGATGCTAAAACATGGCTTGAAAACAGAGAGCCTGAGGCAATCGCTCCTCTATTGCAGCAGAAGTAAGAAGATGTTATGGCCACTACCTGACCTGACGTTTTCCTCTTAACATTTTCTATCCCTTATCCCCTCTCGCTGGATCATGGAGGGATTGTAAAAGAACAGTGAACCCGCAAGTCTTCAGTAAGCCGGAGGAGCGGCTGCGGTGGCGCAACAGCGCCTGGCACAGGCTCCGGAAAGTGAGTATTAGGCGGCGGTCCAGCAGCACGTCAAATTGTGTGAGAAAAGGGGAGAGATAATTCTCCTGCCGGCGGGAGAGAACCTGCAATGCTGAAGCAGCATTTTTAGAGGTAGAACATATAAAAACCTCCTGTCTTCAGATGATACAATTGTCTTTATCCCAAAAAAAGGAGGTTTTCCGTTTTTATTCCATTCCTAAACTCCGGAATGACTCATGTTCGTGTTACTTTTTCGACGTTTTCTATTGATAATAATACTTCCTGAACTAAAATTCCAGTGATTTTCCACCTCAAATAGCTCAAGTATAGTCAGTTATCCATGTTACTTCATAAGGCAAACTTTCTTTGCGAATTGTAAATAATTGTATAATATTTAGAATATATTAAATTCCAATAAAACATTCTTATGAAAACAAAACCAATTACCCGCTCCCAGTGGCGCAGCGCCCTAAGCAGGCCACTCTTTTTATTTATCCTCTCCTTCACGCTGGCCCTAACTGGTTGCGAGAAGTCGAAGGACACAGCGCAACCCTTCGTAGTTGAGCCAAACACTTCTCAAGCACAAGACGCCAGAAAAGACGACGACTACAAGCGCAACAAGACAGGCCAATACGTAAGCAAGGACGTGCAGGTAATTGGCTATGATGATGGAAGTGTACGCCCGACAAGGCCAAAATTTGATGTGACAGCGGGCGAAATTGGTAGTAGAAACGTTGTGCCTTGTGATCCTTGTGATGGTGGAGGCGGGAGTGTTTTACCCCCTGTTTTTCTAACTTCTGAGGGCCTAGGTGCTGTTAGTTCTTATCCTTCCGGTTATATATATGCTCTGCGTTTGATTGTTGGTACTTCCTCTTCCATTCAACCTTCAGAAGGCCACATAAAGATCAATACTGATTTAAATAAAGGCGCTGGTGGTAAGTATATTTATCTAACTTTTACAAGAGATCCACAATATGCATATGAAAATTATATATCGCCAGTCAACTATACCACTCCTATTACAGATCTAATGGCTGTCAGCTACTCACAGGTTTGCTACACATTCAATGGGTATCTTTGTAATGCAAATCCATGGAATGGCTGGGTGCATATGTTTACTTTTAATGGAACCTATAGTCAAACAGTTGACTTAAATGATGGTGTAGGGGGTAAATATATTTTTGGTCACGTATACCGTGAAACATCTAATGGCAGAACTCCAATTAAAGAGGTAGGTATAATTTCAGGGAATACTAGTAACATAACTCCTCCATCAGGCTGGATAAAATATCATCAAGATCTAAATGAAGGTGCAGGTGGGGATTATATTTATTTATGTTTTAAAAGGTAGCTAGCATGATCTTTTCCGAAAAGCTGGTTTTAATAACCAATAAAGTCATGAAAAAAAAAGTCGCTCTAGTGCTTCTTTTTTTCTACTCTTTTACTGTTAATGCTGAGCAGCAGGATACACTGAAATTATCAGATAGAAAATTTTATCTAGGTATAGAGTTAACCACCATCACCTACCACAGCTATTACAAAGATCCCTCACCAGCGGGACACCTAACTTCGGGCTATTTCACTCCTGTTTTCTTGCTTGTCGGGTATAAAATAAATGACAGGGTGCGAGCACAGACAGGTATAGGTTATGGAGGCAGCAGCGATAAAGCTGAGTGGTCGCCTAATCATCAGGCTACAGATACAGTAAAGTATAAAGCGGGTTCCCGCACTAATGTGTTCTCTATACCTGCTACAGTACAGGTAGACCTATTCAAAGCTTTCGGGCGCATTCCTTTATATGGTACAGTATCAGCTATAACAGCCTATGGGAGCACCAAAAGCAGCATGACAGAAACACTGCACGAAGTGCCCAGCACAGCTTACACAAAGGATAAGGGAGTGAATGTTTTCCTGATGGCTGGCTTGGGAACAAATTACAAAATCAGCAAACGCTTCAGCGGTTATACGGAGCTGTTTCTCTTTAAAAGAAATCTGACAGGCGATAACTCCTTTGATTATGACTGGGAAGCGTATTCTCCATGGGGGCGTCGCCTTTTCAAATCATTAGCTTTTGGTGTGAATTATAAGCTGTAAGTAAGACACGTCTTGAAATTAAAATCACAGGCCTGTGGTCCTCGCTAAACACCTTGGTACACTGCAGCAAGGTATTCATACGGCAAATATTGATGTTGCAGAGCTGCACCCAGGTGTTTTCATCATGAAAATTCAAAAAGGGGAAAGCGCAGAGACAAGAAGGCTGTTAATATCTAAATAGAAAACTATGCTATACAGAATTTCAATTCTTTTGATTGTTTTTATAAGCCTGTAATCCTGTAAGAAGGAGCAAAGCGTAATTCCAGATGTTTACTGGGGTAAGATAACAGCTACCAAAAATGGGGAAGCTTGGGGCGGGGAAATATATGCACAGCCTAATAATCCTTTTGATTATGGATTTACAATTATGATACATGTTTATAACGAAAGGGAGTTCCGGAGGGAGGCCCTTGCCTTGTTTAAAATTCCATACAAAGAGCAGAGAAACCTTATAGACACCATCAAAGTCGATGTTGATACAATCGTGACTGGTTCTAGCTACTCTACCCTTGTTGACGACGGGGATGTGCTGGGTGATATTTTTAAGGTGTATGGAAAAGCGGTGGACAACTACGTGACCATTACCTCATTTAACGAAAAAACCAGAGAAGTGAAAGGAGAGTTTCAAGTAACGTTGGTATTTGACCAACTCGATAACAGAAATGATCCCACCGCACCCGACACCATCAGGTTTACGAACGAGAGGTTCCATACTAAAATTAATGATTAATAGTTCTAAGGTATTATGTATGACCAATAGTGGCTCCTGAACTGAAGAGAGTACTTCGCATTCATTTTATCTCTATCAATGAGGACACATTAGAATTAATCCGCTAGTGCTCATCTATTAGCCGCTGATAGTTTTTTTCAAAAACCATGAATAGAACGCGAGGCAGCCTACTTTTTACAATTCATAAAGTAATGTGATTTGTACAGCTCCCTAAGTAGTACCATTGTGACCTTACTTCTCCTATAAGCCAGTAGAGGAGACTCATTAGTCAGCCACTTTAAATGCTGTCAGTCGTGCCGCGTACTGCTTCTTCACTTTATCCTCAAAGCTGTCCAAGTAGTTTTCGGTTGTCTTCAGGTTAGAGTGCCCCAGAGATTCAGATATAAGCTCTATCGGTGCTCCAGCGCGTTTCAGGACCGTAGAGAAGGAATGCCGGGCTGTGTAGGTGCTTACGTTTTTCTCAATGCCAACTGCGGAGGCAACACGCTTGATGTGTTTATTTATGGTCTTGGTGGCATGCTGAATCTTTGCCCGTTCTCTTTCCGCTGATAACCCTGGCTCAAGCAAAGGAAACACATAGGCCTCGCTGTAAGCGGGTTTGTTGCCCCATCTCTCGATGATCTCATCAATCTCCGGTGTTCGCATGGCCGTGATAGCCTTAATATTCTGGCGGCTGGTTCGCTCCGTCTTGGCCCTGACAAAGCTTATCCTCTCCTGGTCAAGTTGCTTGTACTTCAGACGGGCGATGTCCTTCACATTTATCCCGTTGCACAGATAAGAGAAGATCCACAGGTCTCGCGCACGCCCTTCGTTTTCGGTGGCAGGCTTATAGGAGAATATCTTTTCAATGTCTACCAGTGCCAGGGCTTTCTTCACATTGCGTCCTGAAGGTATCTGGTATTTTCTTTTCCCGAACGGGTACAGGTCAGCGTTCACCTCCCCTGCCGCGATTGCGTTGTTGTAGATAGCGCGAAGCGCCCGCAGGTAAATGCCGATGGTGGTGATAGAACTGCCGTTCTGAAGCATCCATTTCTCGTACCCCATCAGGAAATCAACAGTTATAGCGGCATAAGCTAGGGGCCTGCGTTTCTTCAATAGGTTTTCCTTTTTCTCGATTGCTTTAGCTCTAGACAAGCCCTTATTTCTGGATAAAGGCTCCTTCTGCAAGTAAGCCACCAGCGAGAGGCTCGCGCTCTCATAGCTACTGGCCGTTCCTACCCTGCCTTCCTCAACCAGCCTTTTGACTTGCTGCTCGAAGGCTGCAAAGACGTCGTTCTTGACGGCAGCGTTCAGATACTTCTTTTCGAAATGCTCAAAGGTGAAGACTTCTAGGTCACGGATAATACTGATGGCCTTCTGCTCTATTGCCTGAAAAGCTATTTGAAGCTCCTTAAATTTCCCTTTCGGCTTTTCCGCTTGGACTTTTGAAAATTCTGCCTCGCTCAAAGAGTAGCCCGTATTATAGTATTTGCGTTGCCTTTGGTGGGTAAGCCTTAGCCTTACCGGAAAGGAGCCAGCTTTTAAGGCCCTTCTGGTATCCAGCATGACGGAAGTAAGTACGGGTATCATGTGTGTGCAAATAATTTTCTGCACACACAATTTGCACACAAACCATCAAAAAGTCAAGTAATATCGCTACACAAGGATAAACAAAAACCGCTTAATTTGGTTAAAAATGCAACTTTTACTAATATATCTAACTAGCAATAAAGTCTATTGTCATGACTACGAATCAGAAGGTTAGGGGTTCGACTCCCTTCGCGACCACTTGAAAAAAGCCACTTACGAGTAAAATCGTCAAGTGGCTTTTTTTATGTTCCTACAATTTACACACAGAATTGTGAATTACACACCAACTACAATCACCCAAGGGGCGGCAACCATAGTCTCCAAATAAGCTAGGCTACCAACAGGTTCTGCAGTTCAATATCCAGATCAGGCTGCTGCACCCCGAGTTCGGCGTACAGTAGCCTGGTTTTTACGTGTAAGGAGAATTTGCTGAAGACGTTTTTGAAGACCACAAAGTCGGAGCCATCTATAATTCCCGAACTGCTCACCTGCCAGAGAGCTGTGGCCAGCTGTTGATTTGTAACCGTAACGACATGATTCGCTAGACCATGCGACAGAAACTGACATAACATAGAACCGTTTATGTGTTTGAGTGTAAGGGTGCTGCTGGTGGGCAAGCCGAGAGAAAGCGCCTGAAGTTCCTCTACAAGCCGGACGTGGGAAGTATTCATCTTTAGTTATTTTCCCATATGCCGTGTTGCCGGGATACGGTTCAAATGTTGCTCAGGAAGCACCTTGGTAGGCCAGATGATGGAGAAAATCTGCTTCACCATTCAAAGCTCAGAGGCACACGCTCCTAAAGAAACAAGTACAATTCAGGTATACGCCCCGATATGCTGCACGAACAAGGAATTGAATATAAATACCGTCTTTAGGCAGCACAATCAGGGTTTCACGCAGTGCCCTACGCATCTTTACGGCACCACAGATAGCAACCGTATTTTGAGTAATGGCAGGTATACCTGTGAACTCTACCCAACCCCATCTGTTGTTATCCCAGCTCTCCTATGTGCTCGCCATCTGCTGCAGAAGATTTGGACAGGAGCTCCCGTAGCCGCTCAATGTGCACTTTCATTTCTTCTACCCGTTCTTCCTGCATGTTGGCCCACCTGTGGTTTCCCTTGATAGTCTCGTCCTGAAACATGTTCAGTAAGATGTTGCGTCGCTCCTCGAGCGTGCGCAGTGCTACCCAAAGCGTTTCCTCCAGCGAGTTGGACATGCCCAGTAACAGCGAGTCCTGCGAAAAGGCATGCCCGGAGTGGCATCGAAATCGCTTTATAGTCCCCTCCTGGCTCAGCTCCCACAATCCGCCGCCGCAATCCGGGCAGCTATAGGCGGTGCGGGTGCCTGCCTTTTCCAAATCTTCGATGCTGGTCTGTGTACTGTTGCTCATAACACGTTCTGCAATTAAGGCTTCCTGCCGGATATCAGCCGGAATGGTTAACGATTGCTGAGCAGGCCGTTGCATCAGCTCTTCCAATAAGGTGCTCATTTCACTTAACGGCACTACATAATCCAGGTCCACCTTTCTTAAAACGTTCTCGGGCAGGGCAGGAAACTCTGCATCGTCCGGGTGTTGTACTATGGTTATACCGCCACTTCTTTTAATGCACTCCATTCCAATCACGCCGTCGCTCATAAAGCCGGTCAGGATGATGCCCGCAGCATTGCCGCCATGGTAAGCCGCTGCCGACCGGAACAAGGGGTCAATGGACGGCCTGAACTGGTTCTCGCGTGGTCCTTTTACCACCAGCATTTTATTGCCGCTCACCAGCAGGTGCATGTCCGCAGGAGAAAAATAAACGGTACCAGGCTCAAACCCGAGCCCATGCTCCGCTACTTTGCACACGAGCCTGGTATGCTTGTTCAGGCGGTCTACCAGAAAAGTGGCGGACGAATCGGGGCTCAGGTGCTGCACAATCAAAATGGAAGCAGGCAGCTTTTCGGGCAACCGCGACAGCAGCGTCGTTAGTGCCTGCATCCCTCCTGCCGATGTTCCGATAACAATTATTTTAGGTATGTTCTCAGTCATAAAGTGGCGTTATTTTTCATCCGGAGCAACTAACTATAGTCCAGGGACATGGTATAAGTTTGTACGGGCACCTAAGCGATGCGTTAAATTATACGCGCATACCGTGAAACGAATTATACTGTGGCGGCCTACTATTTACTAATCGGCAGCACCTGGCTTGCGATCGATATGTTATAGTATTATTAGGTAAATTGGCGTGTTAAAAAGAATCAGCCCGATACAGAGGCTAAAGAAACAGGTATGGCAAAGGCAGCGAAGGACGGCAAAAGCGGTGGTTTGGACTCCAGAATGGCAAGAAACAGGGAGCAGGATGTGTATGTGATCGGAATCGGCGCCTCTGCCGGCGGCTTGCAGGCCCTGGAAGCTATGTTCAGCACCATACCGCAGGACAACGTGGCCTACGTTATTGTGCAGCACATTTCGTCGGAATACCGCAGCCTGCTAACAGAGATACTGGAACAATACTCGGCCCTTAAAGTGCAGGAAGCAGAGGATGGCGCATCCGTTCTGGCCAACCGGGTGTACGTGATACCCAGCACGAAGGAGCTTACCATCCAGAACAACCGGTTCAGGCTTAGCAACAAAACGAATCTAAACCGCTCGCAAACCATCGATACGTTTTTTACTTCCCTGGCCCAGGATAAAAAGCAGCGTGCGATCGGGGTTATCTTATCTGGCACCGGCACCGATGGTACCAAAGGTATAGAAGCCATTAAAAAAGAAGGCGGGCTGGTTCTGGTGCAGGACCCTACTACTGCCCGGTTCGATGCCATGCCGCGCAGCGCCATCAACTCAGGGTGTGCGGACTTTGTTCTCCCCCCTGAACTGATGTCTGCCGAAATACTGGATTACATCAAATTAGGCCCCGTAAATGCGGACCTCTTAGCGCTTGCTGACGGTGAGATGGAAGCTACTTTCTTCCAGATCCTGGATATGATCAACCGCCAGACGGGCATCGATTTCAGCATCTATAAACTACCAACCATTATCCGGCGCATCAGCAGGCGCATGAACATTAAGGGCATCAGCAATTTTACAGACTACCTCGACCACCTGAACATGAACGCAGACGAGGTAGAGATGCTGGGTAAGGAGTTCCTGATCGGGGTCACCAAATTCTTTCGCGATGAGGAGGCCTATAGGTTCCTGGAAAGCAATGTTATACCTGACATAATAGACAGAAAGAAGAGTCATGAGCAGCTCCGGATATGGGTGGCAGGCTGCTCCACCGGCGAAGAGGCCTACTCTATTGCCATATTGGTGCGGGAATACCTGGACAAAATAAAAAAGGAGCTCGAGGTTAAAATCTTTGCATCTGATATAGACCGCGGAGCCCTGGACTTTGCGAGCAAGGGCCTGTATACCCAGGCCAGTCTGTCTGAAGTATCGGAGAGCAAGCTGCACGATTTTTTTGTACGAGAGGAAGGAAAATTAAGGGTGTCGCAGCGCGTGCGCCGCATGGTCATCTTCTCCCCGCACAACGTGACCAACGATCCCCCTTTCAGCAGGATAGACATGGTGAGCTGCCGCAATATGCTCATATACCTGAACCCGATGCTGCAGAAAAAAGTGATCGATAAATTTCACTATGCACTGGCGTTGCAAGGGTACCTGTTCCTGGGGTCCAGCGAAAGTTTAGGCGACCAGAGGGGCTTCGAGGAGGTAAACAAAAAGTGGAAGATATTCCGGAACACGACACCCGCCCGTTCCCTCGGCATAACGGAGACGTTCTCCGGAAACCTGAGTAAACGCCCCGTTATTACC
Source organism: Pontibacter coccineus (assembly GCF_030546575.1). Taxonomy (GTDB): domain Bacteria; phylum Bacteroidota; class Bacteroidia; order Cytophagales; family Hymenobacteraceae; genus Pontibacter; species Pontibacter coccineus. The sequence continues at coordinate 342,512 of NZ_JAUOTN010000002.1, read as the reverse complement.
CCGCTCGCCACTATGCCCCGTGACCTGACAGCCAAACAGGTACTGCAGCACAGCTTTAACGAGCTGCTGAGTAGCACCGTGCTGGAAGAGTATGGCTTTGTGGCTGTGTATGTGGATGAGAACTACGATGTGCTGCATGGGGCTGGTAAGTTCAAGAAATTCCTGGACCTGCCTGAGCAGAGCTTTACCATTAACCTCCTGAAACTGGTGCCGCAGGACCTGGCCGTTAGCCTGGGTGCCATGCTACGCAAGGCAACTGTAGAAAACGAGAAAGTGGTGGCGCATAATGTACAGGTACACGAAGGAGACCATCTGCGCTATATCAATGTGGTTGTTAAGCCATACCCACCCGACAAAAAGCAGCTCCAGCACTATATACTCGTTCTCTTCTCAGAAGAGCAGCCGCCTATTCCGCTTAAACCGGACCAGGTAATGGTCGTGAGCGAAAGCCAGTATAAGGGCCGGGTGGATGAACTGGAACAGGAACTGCAGTATACCAAAGACGACCTGCAGGCAGTGGTAGAAGAACTGGAAACCGCTAACGAAGAGCTGCAAAGCACCAATGAGGAGCTGCTGTCATCGAACGAAGAACTGCAGAGTACCAATGAGGAGCTACAGTCGCTGAACGAGGAGCTGCATACCATCAATGCCGAGCACCAGTATAAAATAAAAGCCCTTATCGAGCTCGACGATGACCTGAACAATTACTTCAGAAGCACCGACATCGGGCAGATCTTTGTGGACCGCAAGCTGATCATCCGCAAGTATACGCCCTCGGCCACGCGTCTGATAAACCTTATTGAAAGTGACATTGGCCGCTCGATAGACCATATCTCCAACAACCTGCGCTACGATAAGCTGACCGAAGATATAAAGCATGTTATAGACAGCAACCAAGTCGTGGAGAAGGAGCTGCAGGACAGGAATGGCGTGTGGTACCAGATGCGCCTGCTGCCCTACATCACGCAAGACAGGAAAATCGATGGGGCCATTATCATCTTTATCCAGATCAACGAGCTGAAGATCATGCACCTGCTGCACGCAGGCATCCTCCACAGCTCTCCAAACGCCATACTTGCCTTAAAAGCGGTCAGATCTGTCGCAAACGTGATCACAGATTTCAGCATCAGCACCGTTAACCAGAGGGCGCAGGACCTGTTCGACAAGCCGGAAAGCAGACTGATAGACAGAACGCTCTGGAACACTTATCCTAAATTAATGGAGCAGGGTATGTTTGAGCTGATGGTGCAGGTGGTGGAAACCGGCAAGTCGCTTGATACTGAACTGATGCAGGAGATAAACCGGAAAGAGGTTTGGCTGCACGTGGTGGCGGTGAAGTTTGACGACGGCCTGGTGCTCACGCTGCAGAACATAACGGAACGGAAACTGAATGAACAGGCCGTGCTGAGGCAACAGGAAGAGCTACGGCAAAACGCCGACAAGTTTAAAAACCTGCTGGAAGCCGTGCCGCACATTACCTGGACAAATAAACCAAACGGTGAAAACAATACCTTCAACAGGTTCTGGTACGAGTATACAGGGTTTACAGAAGAGGAGTCGGAAGGCTGGGGATGGAAGAAAGCCTTTCACCCGGACGATCTGAAAATCATCATCCCGGAGTACGAACGCTGCCTGAAAACAGGGGAAATACACAATACCGAGGCCCGCATTCTCCGCAAAGCGGATCGTACGTACCGGTGGCACCTGATCAAGAATGTGCCTGTTAAAAATGACCGCGGCGATATTACGCTCTGGATCGGAACCGCCACGGACATACAGGACCAGAAAGACGCCGAACAAGCTACCATAAAACTGAAGTTATCGCAACAGCTCGAAACCATCAATACGATGCTACAGACACAGGAGGAAGAGCGCAGTCGTATTTCGGAAGCGCTGCATAATGGCCTCGGGCAAATTCTGTATGCTGCCAAACTCAGCCTGGATAACCTGGCAACAAGCACTCCGCAGCAAAAAAAGACGAAGGAAAGCGTAGATCAGTTTCTGAAAGAGGGCATTCAAATCACCCGTAATATTTCTTTTGAGCTAACGCCCGCCATTCTGAAGGAATTTGGGCTTAAAACAGCCATCCAGGAGATGATAAACAGGTTTAAGAGTCCTCAATTGCGGATTACATCTACCCTCATCGTACCGGACAACAGCCTGGATTACGCCGTCTCACTGCCTGTATACAGAATTGCACAGGAGCTTCTGAATAATGTGGTCAAGCACTCGGGCGCAACAAAGGCGGACGTAGCGCTAACTGTAGCTGACAGCACGATTCACCTGCGTGTGCGTGATAATGGCAAAGGCATAGACCAAAAAAACATGCAAACGAAGAAGGGGGTAGGCCTGAAGAGTATCAAAAACAGGATAAACCTGCTGGATGGCGATTTTGAAATAGTTACGGAGGCTGGCAAGGGCTGTCTGATCGAAATTACATTCAGCAAAGATCATATGAAGAAGCCCCATTGATATATTGGGTGGGTGTTTAAGGAGATCGAAGGGAAGTCGAATCCGGTTTCCCTTCGATGCTTTTTTTCGTGCTGTATATTGCGTTTCAGTAATAGAATTATCTAAAACTCTGATTTTAAACAAAGTAAGCTTAATAATTAAGCATTTATAACGGCGTTCCTGAGTACTTCTACTGGTGTAAATGCTTTTTAATAACCCTACCTTTAAGAAACGTTTACATGAGAGTAGCTATCAGCACTTCGTCATGCAAATTTGAAGGTACGATGATTGAAAAGGTGCATGCTTTGCTTCAGGAATTTGAGGATCAACAGACCACAGGGAAGCTCGAGTTCTTCGAAGTGAAGGTGGTGCCCGACGGGTTAGTTATACAACCACACCCTGCTGAGGCGGGCGAAACAAAAGAAGTAGAGCTTACAACTGAGCTGTACCATACCCTGCAAATTTTCTTCTCTGATATTGATGGGATTACCTCCAACTCCCCTGATTACAAGATGCTGAAAAGCCTACTCAATGCACATGCAACCCTGGAGCGCATGGCCCACAAAACGGACCATTCAAAAAATAAATAAAAGAGCCGGCGTGGCTATTCCAGGATATCCACGTCAATGATCTTATGGCCGATGGCAAACTTGATTAGGTTGGCCGTGTTTTTGGCACCCGTTTTCTCCAGTATGTTCTGCCGGTGCGTTTCGATGGTTCGCTTGCTGGTAAAGAGCTTATCTGCTATCTCGGCATTGGTGAATCCCTCGGCAATTAAAGTCAAAACCTCCACTTCCCGCTTCGAAAGCCCTACCTGCTCCACTTTTTCGTTCTTGGTAGCCACCGGCGACATAGAATTGGAAAGCATCTTGATAGAGAGTTCGCTACAGATGTAATTTGTGCCGCCTGCTACCAGCTTTATGGCCGAGCGCAGTTCATCCTTGCCCGTTGTTTTTAAGATATATCCTGAAGCGCCGCAATTCATCATTTTCTGTACATAAGGCAAGCTGTTGAGCATCGAAAGCGTAATAACCTTTGTTTCAGGATACTCCACTACAACACGCTCAGTAGCCTCAAACCCATCCATCTCAGGCATGTTAATGTCCATCAGTACCACATCGGCAGGCACTTGAGCAAGCAGTTCCAATAGCTCCACCCCGTTGCTTGCCTCTCCCACCACCTCTATTTCCTTGTCCTCGCACAGCAGTGCCTTCAGGCCCTGCCGCAAAATGATGTGATCTTCTGTTATAATAACTTTAACAGGCTTGTGCTCTTCCATAGGTTTGCTATATGCGGGTGAAAATAAAGGTGTTCAGAGTGAGTGCTATACGACAACTATTAATGCTGTATACGAATGTGCTGCCTTAGGCTGGATTGTATGCAGTCTATAAAGGGATATCCCATTCCGGTGCTGCGTGGCATGTCACCTTCCCTGGAACAAATACCCTAGTCTTATACGGGTATTCGGGCGGGGAGCTTTGAAGGGAGAAGGCTCTGGCAGGCGAATTACAGGGTTTGTACGCCTAAATACAGATTTACCTCAGGCATTAAGTATTAATACGTACTATCATAAAACGAACTATCCTAAAGCTTTCAGAAACTTTCAGCGTAGCTACCACCCTTCGCCACTCGTTTGCTGGCTGCCCCGCTCAAGCCTGGTTTACTGTGCGCTGGCGCCTGAAATGAATTGACAGCTGACTTTAAATCTGAGCGTACAGCTCATTGAAAGCCTCTGTCATGGACGGGTGAGTGTAAATGGTGTCCCTGACCTCCCGGTAATCCAATCCGCAATTGATGGCCACCTGAATCGTATTGATCATTTCATTCGCACCGGTACAGAACAGGGTGCAACCCAGTATCTTATTAGTCTTTGAGTCCACTACCGTTTTTAAGAAACCATTGGTGTCGCCATCTATCCTTGCCCTTACAACACTGGTCGCCGGTAGCTTGGCTACCTTCACCTCATACCCTTTCTCAGCGGCCTCCCGCTCCCGCAAGCCGATGTGCGCTAAAGGGGGCGTAATAAAAACCGAAGCAGCAACCTGCTGTCGCTGTTTAACAGAGGTATACTCAGCGCCCGACAATTGATCCCGTATGATCCGGAAATCATCCAGGGAAATATAGGTGAACTGGGGCCCGCCATTGATATCGCCTATGGCCCAGATGTTAGGTACATTTGTTTTCAAAGACGCATCCACCTCGATGTAACCCTTTTTGTCTGTCCGGATGCCCGCGGTTTCCAGATTCAGGCCCTCCGTCATGGGTTTCCGGCCAGTGGCGATCAGGAGTGCTGAGGCCTGCAAAAAGACCGTTTCGCCGGTTTTATTTTTATACTCAACTCTTACTTTGTCGTCTTCCGTATTCTCAACTTTCTGAACAGTTGCCGCCGTCACGATTTTTATTTTCTTGCCTGTTAGCACTTTATATACTTCATCTGCCACATCCTCATCTTCCTTGGGTAAAAATTCTTCCGCACTGTCCAGCACCGTTACTTCCGCTCCGAATTTGGCATACATGTCGGCAAACTCCAGCCCGATAAATCCCCCGCCGATGATGACCAGCTTTTCAGGAAGCATGGATTGTTCCAGCAACGAAATACTCGTGTAAACATGCCTGGTAGATTCTATACCTGGTATGGGCGGCACAAAGGGTTGCGAGCCCGTGTTAATGAAGATCCGGTTGGCCGTGATTCGTTTTTCTTCCTTATCCTTGCCCGTTCTTACCAGCACTTCGTTGGGTGAAACAAAGGTGGCCTCGCCTGTTATAACGGTTGCTGCAGGCAACTCTTCAATCTTATCGTAATTGAGCTCTCTGAGAAAAGAAGTCAGATCATTTTTCAGAGAGTGTGCTTTTTGATAAGGCATTTTTTCTTCGGCCTTTTTTATCAACGCTTTTGTGGGAATGCAGGCAACATTGATACAGGCCCCGCCATACATCTTATCCGACTTTTCGACAAGGGCCACTTGTTCCCCCCTATTAGCCAACCAGGCAGCCAGTGTTTTGCCTCCCTTCCCAAAACCAATGATCAGGTTGTCGTAATGCGGCTCTATCGGTTTTGCCATTCGTTAGGGTTTTAAGTGTGATGTGTGTAAAGACAGGTATAGCCTGTGATTCCGTTGATTTTATTCTTCAGATGACAAGGTTCCCGGCGCTGTGTGATACTGCCATCTAGATTCTCAATCCGCCTGCTTTAGTTTTAGATACGTTTTTTACCTGGGCACGGTAGTGTGACAGACTTTGAAAAGGCACAAGCACCGACCCTTTGAATCGTCGGGAGGAAATGTAAAGTCCTGGCAGCTGAGGAAATGGTAGAATTGCATCCGGTTGCCTATCCGAAATACGGCACAAGAAAATGATGCACTGCAGAACCTGGTATATAGCCTGGCCCGCTCTATACCAAAAAGCAGTGCAATGCCTCAAAAAAAAAGCACCTGCCGGTTTCCCGGCAGGTGCTTTTCCAAATTAAAACCAGTGTAGGCTTACCTGTTCTTCATCAGGCGGAAGGTCTGCACCTCACCGGAAGTTACCAGGCGCACGATGTACACGTTGTTTCGCAGGCTGCTGCCATTCAGCGTGAAGGTATAAGCTTTTTGAGCAGCTGCACGCCCTTCAAACAGACGCGCTACTCTGTTGCCGTTTAGGTCATATACCTCCAGCACTGCTTGTTCCTCCGCCTGGCCCAGGGTGAACTGCACCGTCGTTTCGCTGGTGAATGGGTTTGGATAAGCACTCAGGACAGGAGCAAGGCCTTTGCCGGCCACTGCAGCCGGAGCATCGCCGCCCAGTGCGCTACCCTTGCTCAGGTGCGCGGCCACAGCCTCAGGCGCTATGCAGATGCCGTTGCCCGGATTCGTAGCGCTGCCTGTCTTGTGGTATACAAGCACCTTGTCATTGTTCTCGCCGCAGCGCACATCGATCACCTCTACCGTAATCGTGGCAGTGGAGGTGCAGCCGTACGTGTTAGTCGCTTCCACGGCGAAGGTATAGGTACCTGCCGCCTGAGGAGAGAACTCGGTCACTGCGCCCGTCGTGCTGCTCAGGCCGGTTGACGGCGTCCAGGTATAGCGGGTGGCTGCATCGGCTGAAGTTACGTCGGCTGCTGTGAGTGTCAGCGTTTGCGCACCATACCCCAGTGCGATGGTATTGTCAGGCAGACCGGTATAGGTGTTATCCGTTCTACTGGCGCTGATGGCAGCCTGTGGCACCACGCCCTTGATCGTTACCACCGCTGTAGCCGAAGCTTCGTTGCCGCTCAGGTCGCGGGCTGTCAGGGTCACGGTGTTCTCGCCGATGTTGCTGCAATCGAAGCTACTCTGAGATATCTGAAGTGAATTTACATCCAGACCGCAGTTGTCCCAGGTACCCTGGTCAAGGTCAGCTGCTGTGATGTTGACGATACCGTTGCTGAGCGTGCGCGTGATGTTCTGAACCAGGATAACCGGTGCTGTAACGTCTTTCTTGGTGAGGGTGAAACTGTCGGAGCTGGACTTGCCCGAGGCATCGGTCGCCGTGAACGTGATCTGCATGGTTCCGGCACCACTGATGACGGTACCGGCGGCCGGTGACTGCGTCAGCGTGATCTGGTCCGGGAAAGAGACGTCATCACTTACCGTCAGCAGCTTGGTATAGTCAGGCAAGGTAGCAGAGCAGTTGTCGGCATCCAATGAGATTTCCTGGGTGCTCACACCAGCTATGATTGGCGCCGCGTAGTCACTCACATTAGAAGGCGCACTCTCGTTATGGAAGCGGTCCAGCGCCGTCACAAAGTAGTAGTAAGGCGCGTCGGATGCCAGCGTCTTGTCGGTATACCCGCCGGTGGCGGTATTGGTGATGGCCAGCAGGTTGTCGGTGTTCTCCGGATCCATCATCGGGCTGAGGGAGCGGTACACGGCAAACTGCCTCACCCTGTCAAGTTCGTTGCCGCTATCGGCAGGTTTGGTCCAGGTGATGACCACAGAGTCCCTGCCGTGGCGCTGTGCGATGAGGTCTGTCGGGGCTGTAGGTGCGACACTGTCACGCCAGGGCATGTTGGGCAGTAGGGCAGGCTTGCTGTAGAAGTCGTAGCGCAGCGAGTCGCGGAAGCCCAGTTTGGTGGCGCTGCGCAGGCTGCTGGTATTGTAGACGGCCTGCCCGTAGATGTTGCTGTGGGCAGCATCGCGGTTCATTCGCACCTGATTCGGTATCTGCGACGGGTTGGCCCAATGCGTACCCTGAGCCGGGTCGTTCACTTTGTAGCCCGCCATCCCAATGTAGATGTGTCGGCCGTAGGAATTGTTGTTCCACCAGGGGATTATCACGCTGTAGTTGGCGCCGGGCTGACCCATGTACCAGTATACCTGCGGTGCCAGGTAATCGATCCAGCCTTCCTGCAGCCATTTGCGGGAATCAGCATAGAGCGTCACATAGTGCTGCAGCCCGCTGGTGGCAGTGCCAATGGCCGGGTTAGTGCTGTTGCGGTAAATGCCGGAAGGGGAAATGCCGAACTTCACCCAGGGCTTTGCCGCCTTGATGTTCTCGCTCACTTGCTGTACCAGCATGTTCACGTTATCCCTTCTCCAGTCGCCGCGGTCTGTGAAGCCTCTCGGGTCAGCCAGGTAGCTGGCGTCGTCGTTGAAGGCCGCGTTCGGGTAAAAGTAGTCATCGAAGTGGATGCCGTCCACATCATAGCGCGTCACAATGTCTTCAATCACCGAAGTTACATAGTCGCGCACCTCCGACAGGGCTGGATTGAGGATGCGCTGGTTACCTGCCGCCAGCAGCCACTCTGGCTTGCGTCGGGCCACGTGGTTCGGGTCGAAGGTGCCAATGTTGTTGTAGTTGGCGATGGCACGGTAAGGGTTGATCCAGGCATGGAATTCCATACCCCGCTTGCGGCACTCCTCGATCGCGAAGGCCATCGGGTCCCAAGGCGTACTGGGCGCTCTTCCCTGCAAACCGGTCAGGTCGGCCGACCAGGGTTCAATAGGGCTAGGGTATAGCGCATCGCACTGGCTGCGCACCTGCAGGAATATGGCGTTGATGCCGGTGGCCTTGTGGTGGTCCAGGATCGAGATGAGAGCCGCACGCTGCTGGGCCGGCGTCTGGCTCCGGTTTGGCCAGTCTATATTGGCGTACGTGGCGATCCAGGCGCCCCGGAACTCCCGCTTGGGAGCGTTTTGGGCCATCCCGTTCAGGAGCAGCGCCAGCGATAGGAAGAGGGTGAGTAAAGGTGTTTTCATAAGCGGATTTCTTTTAAGTCTTTATGCGTGAATGATATAAGAGTAGACAAATAAACGCATTTATTTATATGAATGTTTTAATATAACACCCAAAAATTTGGCTCTGCTTATAAAAACAGGCTCAGAATTGTGCAGAAGGGTTTTTCAAGGTATAGAAAGCGGGGCATTTTCTGATCCATTACTTTCCGGGCAGGCTGAGGGCGCACTGCTTTGTCAGCAACTCTCCATTTGGCTAGTATTCAGCCAAATGAAAAAGCAGTAACCATGCGCAGGTCACGGCGTGGGGTTACTGCTTTCTGGAGGTTTAGCCCAAATTGCTGATTTAAGAAAATCTCTGTTTGTGGCGAAGGAAAGCGGCCTGCTGCCGCGCCACGGCTGTGAGTCGTTTTAGCCACCGCGTAAATTTGATCACCATTTCCAATGCCAGCCATAGAAAAACGGTTGAACAACCCCTGAACTGTTTCCTCGTTTGATTTACATACAGGACATAACCAAGTATTCATTGTGTTATGTATAACAGATCAGTATCTGAAGATTATCCGCAGACCAAGAGGCTGAATGTAAAGGTACACGACTAAGCTTGCCTCAGCTGGTAGGAGATCTCTGTTATCCTGCAGGTATGGCAATTACTGATAAGGAACTTAAATAAGCATAACCGATTAAAATCAACACTATGAAAAAGCTGGAAAACAAAGTCGCCATCATCACTGGTGGAGCGCAGGGCATGGGCGCAGTAACGGCTGAACTTTTTGCAAGAGAGGGGGCGAAAGTGGTTATCGCTGATTTCAACGAAGAGAAAGGACAGGAGCAGACAGATAAGATAAAGGCTGCAGGTGGCGAATGCGCCTTCGTGAAAACGGATGTCTCAAAGTCCGATGACGTTCAGAAAATGGTAAAATTTACGGTTGAAACTTATGGAAGACTCGACATTGCCCTGAACAACGCAGCTATCACGCCTGATGACAAACCGATTGCCGATTTTGATGAAGCGTACTGGGACCGGTTAATGTCAATCGACCTAAAGGGTGTCGCGCTGTGTCTTAAATATGAAGTGCAGCAGATGATGGCACAGGGTGACGGCGGTTCCATTATTTGTACTTCTTCTGTAAGTGGTATTCGTCCACAGCCCGGAACCCCCGCTTATATTGCTGCGAAGCACGCTGTCATCGGGTTAACAAAGAGTGCAGCCATGGACTATTCTCCCCATGGCATCCGGATCAATTCCGTAGCGCCGGGAGCAATTGATACGCCGATGCTAAGAGGTGCGCTGGAACAGTTTGGGTTAAATGCGGAGGAATACGCTAAACAGCTAAGTATGCTCGGGCGTTTTGCAAAAGCTGAAGAAGTAGCCCAGGCCAATCTTTGGTTGGCTTCCGATGATTCTTCCTTTGTAACAGGTGCGGTTTATGCTGTGGATGGTGGTTATACCGCGATGTGATAACGAAAAGCCTCCCAGATTTCTCTGAGAGGCTTTTCGTATGGTGTTACCTTAATCGTTATAAGTAGCTATCTATACCTGTCCCAAGTTTTGCTATTACTCGGTTTTGCTGTTAATCGCCCCTAGGCTGCTATACTTTCAGATAACGGAAAACGCTGTCTGAACTGCTCCATTTGCTTGATCACTTTCCCGCTCACTTTGTAGCGCATATGTTCCTCGTGGAGTTCATCCCAATGCACGAATATCTGCCAGGTCTGATTGCCGCTAAAATTCTGTATCTCAGCCTCTGTCATATCACGCACAAAAAAGGCATCCAGCGTGACGTCCTCTTCCCGCATGGGCACATGAATGTAGGTGCAGTCGCAATTCAGGATCTGGATAAGCTCGGCAGGCCGCCCATCATTAGCGGGCATGTAAAAGTAAGCCACCTGATGGAGCCCTTTCATGCCAAAAGGATGTGGGTAAGAGTGAGGTTGCATAGTCAGGTCTTAAGCCAGGAATCGCGTAAAAGTCCCGATTGCCATGTGCGCTGAGCAGGCCCTGAACACAGCATAACGAGATAAGGGTGTATACCCTGTTTCTTTACCTTGTGTTTAGCTAAAATGCATATTCTCAAAACTATACAAAAAGATATATTTTAAATTCCCTAGCCAGTGTTATGCATTTGATTTTTAGCCTTTTTGCAGAATTATGATTAATTTTGCAGTGTCAATTATCTTTTAATTTAAAGCTGATAATCATGGGAATGTATCCTGAATATATGGTCGCCCCGATCCGCGAAGACCTGACCTCTGCAGGTTTCGAACAACTGATGACCGCAGAAGAAGTAGAGCAGGCACTTTCGACTAAAGAAGGCACTGTGCTGGTAGCGGTAAACTCTGTTTGCGGCTGCGCCGCTTCTAAGGCGCGCCCTGCTCTGAAGATGGCCGTGGCCTCTTCTGAGAAGCGCCCAACCAAAATGATCACTGTCTTTGCAGGTATGGAACAGGACGCTGTGGCCAAGGCGCGTGAGTTTATGCTGCCCTACCCGCCATCCTCTCCTTCTATTGCTTTGTTCAAAGATGGTGAGCTGGTGCACATGATCGAGCGTTACCACATTGAGGGCAACGAGCTTAACCGTATTGTAGACAACCTGCAGGGCGCTTTCGAAGCTTACTGCTAAGCTAAGAGCTTATCTCAACAAAAAGGCCGGTGTTTCGCAAAACACCGGCCTTTGTTTTTATTAAGGTATAGCCTGCCTAGCGGGTTGGCTGCTGCAGGTCGAAGCCGATGTCACGGCGGTAGTAGCGGTCGGTCCAGGTAATTGCTTCGGCTGCCTGGTTGGCTTTGGCCAGTGCCTCTTCCATGGTATCGCCTAGTCCGGTTACCGCAATCACACGGCCCCCGTTATTCACGATCTTATCATTTATACGCTTTGTGCCGGCATGGAACACCAACGTATCAGGGTTCACCTGCCCCAACCCTGAGATCTCCTTGCCTTTGTCAAAGCCTTCGGGATAACCGCCGGACACCAGGAATACTGTGGCAGCTGTGCGTGGGTCTATCTCCAGTTTGAAATCGCCAAGTTTGTGGTCGTGCAGGGCCAGGAAAAGCTCAAACAGATCCGACTTGATGCGCGGCAGGATAGCCTCTGTTTCCGGGTCGCCCAAACGCACATTGAACTCGATCACGTAGGGGTCGCCGTTCACGTTCATCAGGCCAATGAACAGAAAGCCGGTGTAGTCCAGGTTATCGGCCTGCATGCCGTGGATGGTTGGCTCGATGACACGCTCGCGTACCTTCTGCATAAAGGCGTCGTCGGCAAACGGAACAGGCGAAACAGCGCCCATACCTCCTGTGTTCAGGCCTGCATCGCCTTCTCCGATGCGCTTGTAGTCTTTTGCCTCGGGCAGCAGCACATACTCTTTGCCGTCCGTCAAAATAAACACCGACACCTCTATACCTTGCAGGTACTCCTCGATCACTACCTTGCTACCTGCCTTGCCAAACTTATGGTTGCGCAGCATGGCCTCCAGGCTGTCAATGGCTTCCTCGAAGCTCTGCGCGATGATGACGCCTTTGCCGGCAGCCAGGCCGTCGGCTTTGAGCACCACGGGGTAACTGTGTGAGCGCAGGTACTCTACGGCTTCGCGGTAGTTCGCTTCGGTGAATGTTTCGTAGCGTGCCGTCGGGATGTCGTACTTTTGCAGAAAGGCCTTACAGAAATCTTTGCTGCCCTCCAGCATCGCACCCAGCTTTTTAGGGCCTACTACCAGCACATCACGCAGAAAATCCTTCTCCTGGAAGTAATCGTGTATACCTTCCACCAAGGTGTTCTCAGGACCTACCACCACCATCATGATATTGAAATCGGTCACGAACTTGGCAACCTCATCGAAGTTGTGGATGTCGATGGCGCAGCTCGTATGAAACTCGTCAGTGCCTGCGTTTCCGGGTGCGACAAATATCTGCTCGGCGTATGGGCTCTGGCTCAGTTTCCAGGCAAGCGCATGCTCTCTCGCTCCGGAACCTATTATCAGTACGTTCATAATCTAATTGCTAGTTGTTATTCGGTGCTCTCAGCCTTACCAAAAGCGTCGTCGCGAAGTTATAAATTTATAAGCCGCAGTACAGCAAAAATCATGGTTTTTACTTTCCCCGCCAAGTATAGCATCAAACAAAAAGAGACCGCTGCACTACTGCAACGGCCTCTCCCTGCTTATTATTCTTCTCACTGCTGATCGTCACCAAACAATCATCAATCAGCAAGCAACAATTTAGTTCGCATACTCCGACAGGAACTTGATCCGCATCAGGCGCACATCCTCTTCGCTGTAGTCATCTGTGCCAAGCTCCTTGAGGGCCACCGCTATGTTGTCGGTGCTGGCGCTCATGAAGTAGTCGGATATCTCATCCTGGCGCTCATCATCCAGAATATTGTCGATGTAGTAGTTCAGGTTCAGCTTGGTGCCTGAGTAGCAGATGTGCTCTATCTCCTCGATCAGCTCCTGCATGGTCAGGTCTTTAGAAGAGGCGATCTCCTCCAAATCTACTTTCTTGTCTATCTGCTGAATGATGTAGATCTTGATCTTGGACTTGTTGACAGTGGTCTTTACCACCACATCAGCGGCCGTCACAATGTCATTCTCCTCTACATACTTGCTGATCAGGTCCAGGAAAGGCTTACCGAACTTCTGCACCTTGCCCATTCCTACACCGGCTATATACGCCAGCTCGTCGCGGGAAGTAGGGTACACGGTTGCCATCTCCTTCAGGGATGGATCCTGGAACAGCACATAAGGGGGCAGGTTTTTCTCCTTGGCCAGTTTTTTGCGCAGGTTTTTGAGCAGATCGAAGAGTACCTCGTCGTGGCCGGCGGCGGCCTGCGTTTCCTCTTTCTCCTCGTCCTCTTTTACCTCCTGCTCATAATCGTGGTCTTTGGTCAGCTGGATCGGGTGCGGGTTGGCGATAAAGTCAAGCCCTTTCTGGGTGAGCTTCACGATGCCAAACTGCTCGATATCCTTCTCCAGGTACTCTGACAGCAACACCTGGCGCAGCACGGAGCTCCAGAACTGGGCGTCTTGCTCCTTGCCGGCCCCAAATACTTCCAGTTTATCGTGGTCGTAGCTGGTCACGTATTGGTTGCGCAGGCCCGTCAGCACGGCTGTGTTGTGCTCGATGCTGAAGCGCTCCCCTGTCTGCTGAATTGTTTTGAGGGCCAGCAACGCTTCGTTCTGCGCCTCGAAACGCTCTTTCGGGTGCAGGCAGTTGTCGCAGAAGCCGCAGTCTTTCTCGTAAGCCTCCCCGAAGTAGTGCAGCAGCTGCTTGCGGCGGCAAACGGCCGAGTCAGCGTAGGCGGCCATTTCCTGCAACAGCAGTTTGGAGTTGTCGCGCTCTGTTACCGGCTTGTCTTTGTTGAATTTCTCCAGCTTGATGATGTCGTCGTAGCTGTAGAACATGATGCAGTTGCCTTCCATGCCATCGCGACCAGCGCGGCCGGTTTCCTGGTAGTAACCCTCAATGGACTTCGGCGTGTCGTAGTGGATCACAAAACGCACGTCCGGTTTATCAATGCCCATACCGAAGGCGATGGTCGCCACGATCACGTCGGCGTCTTCGTTCAGGAAAGCGTCCTGGTTGGCCATGCGGATGTGGGAGTCCAGACCGGCATGGTAGGGCAGTGCTTTGATATCGTTCACGCGGAGCAGCTCCGCGATCTCTTCTACTTTTTTGCGGCTCAGGCAGTAGATAACGCCGCTCTTGCCTTTGTGCTTCTTTACATACTGGATCACCTGCTTCTTGGTGTTGTGCTTGGGGCGCACCTCGTAGTACAGGTTCGTACGGTTAAAGGACGATTTGAACACCGAAGCCTCGTCCATCTGCAGGTTGCGCTGGATGTCGAGCTGTACTTTAGGCGTGGCCGTGGCCGTCAGGGCGATGATCGGCAGGTTACCGATCTGGTCGATGATGCCGCGGATGCGACGGTACTCCGGACGGAAGTCATGGCCCCACTCCGAGATACAGTGTGCCTCGTCGATGGCTACGAAGGAGATGTTAGACGCGCGCAGAAACTCAACCGTTTCTTCTTTGGTCAGTGATTCCGGCGCCACGTAGAGTAGCTTCACCTCACCGGCCAGGGTTTCCTTCTTCACTTTGTTGATCTCCGACTTAGAAAGCGTGGAGTTCAGGAATTGGGCGTTCACCCCGAAAGCGTTCAGTTGATCCACCTGATTTTTCATCAGGGCGATAAGCGGCGAAATAACGATGGCAGTTCCCGGCAGCGATAGGGCAGGCAGTTGGTAGCACAACGACTTGCCAGCTCCGGTCGGCATAATCACAAAGGTGTTCTTTCCGTTGATAATGTTGTTTATTATCAACTCCTGATTCCCCCTAAATTGATTATACCCAAAAACTTCCTTTAATTTGTTCTTGAGATTGATCTCCTGTTTGGTAGACATGTAATAAATCAGAAATTTAACTGTAAAGCAACGTATCCCGTGTAGGATACCTTTAACACAAATTTAAATTGAATCTTCTTAATAATATAGCCCTCACAGCAAAAAAAGTATTGACCGACGAAGCCGAGGCAATCGCCAGACTGGCGGATTTTATCGACGAAAGCTTCGAAGATTGTGTCAAAGCCATTTTGAACATCAAAGGCCGCGTTGTGGTGACAGGTATAGGCAAGAGTGCCAACATCGCCACCAAAATTGTCGCCACCCTCAACTCGACGGGAACGCCTGCGCTCTTTATGCACGCGGCTGATGCCATTCACGGCGACCTCGGTATGATCCAACCCGATGATTTTGTGATTTGCATCTCTAAGAGTGGCAACACGCCTGAGATAAAGGTACTTGTTCCTTTGCTCAAACGCAAAGGCGCGCAGCTGGCGGCCCTGGTTTCGAGCACGGACTCATACCTGGCCCAGAGCGCAGACTTTGTGCTGAATGCCTCCGTGGAGCGTGAAGCCTGCCCGCACAACCTGGCCCCCACCACCAGCACCACGGCTGCGCTGGCGCTTGGCGATGCGCTGGCCGTCAGCCTGCTGGAAGCCCGCGGCTTTAGCAGCGCCGACTTTGCCACCCTGCATCCGGGCGGCTCACTGGGCAAGCGCCTCTACCTGAAGGTGGACGATATCTTCCGCCAGAACATGGCCCCACAGGTTTCAGAGAATGCCGCGCTGAAGGATATTATCATCGAAATCTCCTCTAAAAGACTGGGTGCCACCGCCGTTGTAAAGGACGGAACGGCAGAATTGGTGGGAATTATAACTGATGGCGATTTACGCCGTATGCTCAACAAATATGATTCGATAGAAGGTATACGCGCATCAGATATCATGACAGCCTCCCCTCTTTCCATAGAGCCTGAGACCTATGCCGCAGAAGCCCTTGCTATCATGCAGGAAAAAAATATCACACAACTCATTGTCACTAAAGCAGGTAAATTCGAGGGATTCGTACACCTCCACGATTTGCTGAAAGAAGGACTCATATAGACATGAACGAAAACACTTATGTGGTTATCATGGCAGGCGGCATTGGAAGCCGCTTCTGGCCTTTTAGCCGTACCGATTTCCCAAAGCAGTTTCACGATGTTCTGGGCGTAGGCGAAAGCATGCTCCAGATGACCATGAGCCGGTTTAAGGATATCTGCCCACCCGAAAACATATACGTGGTGACCAACCGCGACTATGAAAACCTGGTGAAGGAGCAGCTGCCGGAACTGAGCGACAACCAGATACTGCTTGAGCCGATCGGACGCAACACCGCTCCCTGCATTGCCTACGCTTCGTACAAAATTGCGCAGGTCAACCCCAACGCCAACCTGATCGTGACACCTTCGGACCACGTGGTACTGAAGCAGGACGCCTTTACCCAGGTCATCAAAAAAGCGGTGGAGGCTGCCGACAGCGACGACGTGCTCATCACGCTCGGCATCACGCCAAGCCGACCTGACACGGGCTACGGGTATATCCAGTACATCGACGACGAGTCGCAGACCATCAAGAAGGTAAAGACCTTCACTGAGAAGCCGAACCTGGAACTGGCGCAGATGTTCCTCAACAGCGGCGACTTTGTGTGGAACTCCGGCATTTTCATCTGGAATGTGCAGAGCATCATGAGGGCCTTCAGACAGTACCTGCCTGAGATAAGTGAGATTTTTGAAGAAGGCGCCGCGAACCTGCACACGCCCAAAGAAGCCAACTTCATAGTGAAGGCTTACTCCCACTGCCGCAACATTTCCATTGACTATGGCATTATGGAGAAGGTGGACAATGTGTATGTGGTGCTGGCCGACATTGGTTGGTCCGACCTAGGCACCTGGAACTCGCTCTATACCATCAACGAGAAAGACGAAGCGGGCAACGTGGTAGGCGGTGATGTACTGCTTTACGATACCAAAAACTGCATCATCAAAACTCCGAAAGGCCGCTTAGTGGTCGTAGAGGGGCTGGAAGGCTATATTGTGGCCGAGCACGACAATGTGCTGATGATCTGCCGCCTGAGCGAAGAACAGAAAGTGAAAGAATTCATGTCGGATGCCAAGTCTAAAAAAGGCGCCGAATATATCTAGCATACCGAACTTCTATACCTGCTGAGGTATAGTTCAGAACGAAAAAGGGGAACGCTGCTGGCAGCGTTCCCCTTTTCTTTATCTATTCCCGATAGCTATACCTTCAATCGGTGAGGCTATACCTGCTTATCTCGGCTCAAATGTGTTCTGGCTGGAGTAACCGCTCTCGCGCAGGCGGTGGCTCATGGCTTCATACAGGATGATGCCCGTGGCAACCGACACGTTGAGTGACCCGATCTGGCCTATGAGCGGAATACGCAGCTTGGCATCAGCACGCTTGAGGTACTCCGGTGATATGCCGTCTTCCTCACTGCCCATGATAATAGCAGTTGGGCCGACGAAGTCCACGGTGTTATCAGTCAGGTTATGCTCCGTCTTTTCGGTACAGGCTACGATCTGCACGCCGTAGTCCTTCAGGTAGTCGATCGTGTGTTTCAGGTTCTGCTCGCGGCAGACAGGCACCAGGTGCAGGGCACCGGCCGAAGTTTTAATCGCATCCGCATTGATCTGGGCGCCTCCCCTGCTCGGTATCACGATCGCGTCCACGCCCATGCACTCAGCGTTACGGGCAATGGAACCGAAGTTTCGCACGTCCGTGATGCGATCCAGTATCAGCAGCAGCGGGCTTTTGCCTTTCTCAAAAAGTGACGTGACGATCTCATCCAGCGGCATGTACGTGATCGCTGAGATCAAGGCAACCGCTCCCTGGTGATTTTTGCGGGTCAGGTTATTGAGCTTTTCGATCGGTACGCTGGCAACCGGTATATCGTGCTTTTTGGCCAGGTCAAGCAGCTCATCTGTGTTGGCATTCCGGGCGCCCTTCTGTACAAAGATCTTCTCCAGCACCTTGCCGGCCAGCATTGCCTCTATGATCGGCCGGAGGCCAAAGATCATTTCCATTTTATCCTCCTTCGGAGTTCTGGGGCCGCCATAGCGGTTTCCACCTACAAATTTATTATTCCTGCTCTCCATCTTGCTACAGTGCTGTACCAGTTCTCCTCGTATTCACGGTTCCGTACCAGCTCAAAGTGATTTTCGGTAAAGGTATTCTCTTTTTTCGTAAATACGAACTTGACGTAGGGCGTCGCCTCCGATTCGCGGTAGATCCAGGTCTCGGCATCGGGGCTGACGCTCACATTGTGCGGCTTGCCATAGATGATGTAGATCATGCCGCGATCGGTCGCCCAGCCGGGCTTGAATGAGGTATAGAGCTTGTTCGCCGTCTCGACGCGGGTGTAGTAGCCCCGGATCAACTCACGCGCCAGCTTCTTGTCTTTGGCAATTTTCAGCCAGAAGCTATCCACGGCCGCTTTCTTATCCTGGGTACTGTAGAGCGCCTCCCGCTCAGCTGAGGTGGTCAGGTAGATGAGCGGAGTGATCATGTCCTGCACGCGGGTGATGAGTGGGTAGGTACCGGCCTGCATCATTAGGCCCTGCGTAGCGCCTGATGTTGTGCGCAACAGGTATAGCCCCTCCTGCTCTAAACGAAAGGTATCCAGAACGGCCAGCGGAAGCGTGTCTCCGGCAGCTCGCGGCACTTCAGGCAAACTCTCCTGCCGCGTTGACATCGGGGGCAAGGCAGGCTGCAAGGTATAATCCACTTGCTGCACCCTGAAAGTGGCAGAACCGCTGGTATCGCTTGGCTGCCACAGGTATAGGCTATCTGTAGTGGTGGCAAAGCCACGCAGTACCGGCGCATTCGTACGCACGTGCAGGAGCATAAAGTCTTTCCGCAGCATGTTGGGGTTTAGCGCCAGTCGGTGGGACACGCCGAGGCGCTCCTGGCCGGCCAGTTTTATCCAGAGCCTTACCTGCATGGTGTTGCCCGCCGCTACATATTTGGCAGGCACCGTCACCGGCACTTCCAGGGTCCCGTTCGACGCCACCCTGTACTGAGGCAGTACCTGCACCGTGTCGCGCAGCAGGAGCATGTCCCGTTCGGTACTGCCGGATCGGATCGTGAAGTCCACACGGTCAGCGGTCTGCGTCAGGTCGAGCAATTGCCGGAGCTCTTCAAAGCGGAGGATCAGGTGCAGGCTGTCGGTTGTGCTGTAATAGCCGTGCTGCAAGACGACCTCGGGCTGCTCTGATCTGGAGGCAACGGGCGCAGTGTCGCGGTACATCGGCGCATAGGCAATGTCCGAACTGCCGCATGAGGAGAGCAGTAGCAGCACGGACAGGCAGGTAAGAAGACTTATCTGTTTCATTAGCTTGAAGATAAAGCAGGCACCCGAAAATAGCAAAAGCCGAACACACAAACGGGTTCGGCTTTTGTACTGTTTAACTCTCTATTTTGTTTAACGCCGCATGCGCTGCAGATATTGCACAAACACATCCTGCAGTTCTTTTGCTTTCTGCTCTTCGCCGATGGCCTGCGCCTCGCCTATTAGCTGCTGCATGATGAACAGGTTGGTTTGTATCTCCATATCGAACAGGGCGCCTTTTTCGAGGTAATAGTCCACTGACTCACGTGAGTTTTTGGCCATGTCTTCCCACAGGCTCTTCGCACGCTCCTCTTCCCCTAAGTCCGCCATAATGGAAATAAACTGCGGCGTATAGTAGTCGTAAGGCACAGTGCTTGGCGGCAGCTGCTCAAAGCAGTGGTCCACCAGCTCCTTGGCGCGGGCATTGTCGCCGCTCATCAGGTACTCGGCGGCGAGCTTACCAAACTTGTCGCGGGCATTGGCGGCGAAACGGAAGTAGTTCTCATCGTAGAAGATGCTCGGATCATTGAAGTTGCGGAAGCTGAAGTTCATCATGTTCTTATACATGAGCTCCTTGTTGAGGAAACCTGGCGCTTCCTCGCTGCTCACCTTAACCGGCACTACGCGGTAGGCAAGGCCCTCGAGCTGGAAGTATTCCGACAAGCCCATAAAATCGGCACTGTTCACGGTCGTGGAAAAGTACACCGGACGGTCCCACTCGTTGGTGGCCAACAGGTCGAGTATGATCAGGTGCTTCTTCTCAAGCAGCGACTTGTTGATGGTCCACTGCATACGGCCCGCGATCTGGTCCTGGAAATCTTTGGCGACAAAGCCCGCCTTTGCTACTTTGCCCTGGTCCACATCCAGGAAGAAGTTCTTGGTCGGGAAGCTCAGCAGCGAAGTGCCGCTGCCTGCCTGTACCTGCAGCGCCGGATGGTTCTGACGCACCAGACTGATAAATTGCTTCAGATCTATACCTGCTGCCACCTGCTGCCGCTCTACGTAAGGCAGGTAGTCGTTGGTGCCCTGGCGGTAGTTTTCATTCTCCAGCGTCAGCGGCCATGGATCGGACTCGTAGGCCTGGCGCTTCATCTGGTTGATGTACCAGTCGGTGTTCAGGTAGCTGAGCACGGCCACACGCACATCGGTACGGTAGCCTTCCACCTCCTGCGCATACCACAGCGGGAAGGTATCGTTGTCGCCGTTGGTGAACAGGATGCCGTTTGGCGCTACTGAGTCCAGCAGGTTTTTAGCAGAGTCAACAGAATGGTAGCGGTCAGAGCGGTCGTGGTCGTTCCAGCCTTCGGCGGCCAGTATACCTGGCACTGCCAGACCAATAACGGTGGCGATGGCCCCGCTGGTCGTGACATTGCGCAGGCCACGGTTGAGCAGCTCGGCTATACCCAGCACCCCCAGACCGATCCAGATGGAGAAGGCGTAGAAGGAACCCGCGAAGGTATAGTCGCGCTCGCGCGGCTCTATGGGCGGCTGGTTCAGGTATAGGGCAATGGCTATACCTGTGAAGAAGAAGAGCAGGCCCACAATAAAGGCATCGCGCTCGTTCTTGCGTATCTGGTAGATCAAACCGACGATACCGAAGATAAGCGGCAGCAGGTAGAAGGTGTTGCGCGCCTTGCTGTTGGCCACCCGGTCGGGCACGCCGTCGGTTGGCTTGCCGAACCACAGCACGCCCGCCTGCTGCACGTCACTTTCGCGGCCCACAAAGTTCCAGAGGAAATAGCGCCAGTACATGTGGCCTAACTGGTAGCGGAACAGGAAGCTCAGGTTCTGGCCAAAGGTCGGCGCCTGTCCCTCTTGTAGGTCTATCCATTTTTTATACTCCTGCAGGTGCTGCGGATTGTCGCTGTAAATGCGCGGCAACAGGGTTTTGTCTTTGCTGTCATAAATGGTTTCGAGCTTACGTCCTGCCATCACGTATTTGTCTTTGCCCTTTACATAGCGTGGTGCTCCCTCTTCCTGCGCCACAGGCTGCGCATTGTACTGCGGCCCGTAAAGCAGCGGACGGTCACCGTACTGCTCACGCTTCAGGTATGACACAAAGCTCAGAATGTCCTCCGGGTCGTTTTCGTCGATGGTTGGGTCATAAGATGAGCGGATCGGGATGATCATGTAAGACGAGTAGCCGATCAGGATGAAGGTGAAGCACAGGATGGCAGTGTTCAGCACACGAAGATTGCGCTGGATAGAGTAGCGGATACCGTAGATGATGGCCGCCACCAGCAAAATCACAAAGAATATGATGCCCGAACCGAAAGGCAGGCTCAGTGAGTTGACAAAGAACACCTCCACATTGCCGGCCAGCGACGGCAGGCCAGGAATAATGCCCCACAGAATGGCAACCACGATCACAGCACTGATCAGAAACGCGATCAGGCCGCCTTTCCAGCTTGGTTTGTACAGACGGAAATAGTAGATGAAGGCCAGTGCAGGTATAGCCACCAGGTTCAGCAAGTGCGCCCCGATCGAAAGGCCGATGAGGTAGGCGATCAGAATCAACCACTTGTCGGAGAGCGACTCCCCTACCTTGGACTCCCAGCGCAACATGGCCCAGAATACAATGGCGGTAAAGAAAGACGACATGGCGTATACCTCCGCCTCTACAGCAGAGAACCAGGCTGAGTCTGTAAAGGTATAGGCAAGCGCACCCACGGCACCGGCTCCCATGATTAGCACAGTCTGTCCTTTAGCAGGCGCCACTCCCTCCTCCTTCACCAGCAGGCGGCGCGACAGGATGGTGATGGACCAGAACAGGAACAGCACGGTAAATGAGCTACAAAGGGCGGAGAGCAGGTTCACCCACCAGGCCACCTGGGTCGGGTCACTGGCGAACATGGAGAACATACGGCCTACCAGCAAGTAGAACGGTGCCCCCGGAGGGTGCGGCACTAAGAGCTTGTAAGAACAGGCGATGAATTCGCCCGCGTCCCAAAAACTGGCAGTAGGTTCCAGCGTCAATACATACACGGCGGTCGCGATCAAAAACACGAGCCAGCCTACGAGGTTGTTTATCTTGCGATAATCCGTCATAGCAACTTACAAATATTCAGCGTCGAAAATACTAAATAAATCGGTGTCTGCGCACCTTTGGCGATTTGGCAATAAAAAAAAGCCAGTCTCTCAACTGGCTTTCGCTAATGAACGGGTATAGCTCCCTTTTATTTCTGAAGGATCAAACGCTTCGTTTCCACGGTCTTATCGTTCACGAGCAGGCTGTAAAAGTACACCCCGGCAGGGTATCCTGTCATATCGAGTACGAAAACGTTGGAGTGCGTCACCGGCAGCTCGTGCGTTTCCATCACCTTACCGATCGTGTTCGAGATCTTCAGCTTGTAGTTCTCACTCATACCTACCTGCGACAGCTGCACGCGGGTAATGCCACGCGAAGGGTTCGGGTAGGCATTGATCGAAGGCGTCTGGCGCTCTGGCGCCGGCATAAAGGCCATGTAAGAGTTGATCACAAACCTGGAAGAGCTGGC
The DNA here is from genome assembly GCF_030546575.1 of Pontibacter coccineus. Classification (GTDB taxonomy): domain Bacteria; phylum Bacteroidota; class Bacteroidia; order Cytophagales; family Hymenobacteraceae; genus Pontibacter; species Pontibacter coccineus. The sequence continues at coordinate 319,648 of NZ_JAUOTN010000002.1, read as the reverse complement.
GTAGGCCGTCTCGGTCAGGTACAGGCTTTTGCTCTTGTTTTTAGTGTAATCCTTAACCCAGGAAGCAGTGCGGGCATTCTCAGCGCGCACGTTGGCTTCGGCTTTCTTTTCAGGAACGGCTTTCCAGGCGGAGCTACCCCCTTCGTTAGCGGAGAGTACGCCGGCCTCCTTTAAGCGGCCATCGGCCGTTACACTGTATGCTGCCAGATGCGAAACCGCAAAGACAGCCGTTATTATCATTTTTGTAAAAGTTCTCATATATCACACCTCGCTTTTCTAAAGGTCCTGGCCACGAGCTGGCAGGCTGTCAAAGATATACCAAAATATAGTAAATAGAAAAAATCTAATTAAAAATACAGGATACTATAGAAATAGCTATACCTGAGATTTTTCATGATTTGGCATCGCAGGGACATTATCAAGAACCATGCCTTTCAATACCCTTTGCACCACCATGACCCCATACCTATACCTGAGGTTGCATCGCATTCAGCAAAATCATCTACATCAGGTCCTGTGTTATGATAATACAAATTGGACTCACCTGTCACAGCTCATACATTTTAAATCCGCCACTATTATTAATATTATACTATCCAAATCTAACTCCCTCACATAACGTTAAGCCGTTATCTTATTTCCGGAATCAAGCAACATAAACCCTAAAGAGGCCTAAAGTACATTTATAAAGATAAAAAGAATCTGATTGAACTATAGGGCTATACATATAAAATGTGCAACTCAGCAGCAGACGCCCCGTTACATCAAAAACAAACGAATCATTGCACTAATTCATTTGTGCCACATCGTATGGCTTAGACCAATAATTTTGAAAAAATAGTTTGAAGCAGCCAGGTTTGGGCTCTGGGTCAAGTCGATCTCCTATACTTGGCGTGCCGGAAAGAAAGAAAAGAACAGATGCGCAAGCAGCGACAGGGGAGGCTAAACAACAAAAACATCCTCAGTGACGGGTTATTTTTAGTAAACGGGCTTAACTATCTCAGCTCAGATTAGTTAAATAAAAAGAAGGAAAGCTGAACAAGAAGAGAAGACAAGAATGTATGAAAAAGCTACTCCTAGTTGTATGCAGCCTTTGCTGGCTACTCCCGCAGGCACAGGCCCAGACAGGCTCCTATAAGGGCATCGGCACTATCGTGTTTGAGGCCGGCGCCCCGCTCAGCCTGATCAAGGGCACCTCCGAGTCCGCCAACGGGCTGGTTGACCTGGAGACTGGCAAATTCAGATTCGATGTTCCCATTACCTCTTTCCAGTTCCTGAATTCGCTCATGCAGGAGCGCTTCAACGACAAGTACATGCAAAGCGGCCGCTTTCAAAAAGCGACCTTTGTAGGCAAGATCACAGAAAAAAGTCCGTTTTCCGCGAAGGGGGAGGCGAAAGTGACCGCTGCAGGTATACTAACCATTCACGGCGTTTCTAAAAAGAGAACGATTACGGGTACGATCGTACAGAAGGGAAACTCCTGGCAACTTATAACTGACTTTCCGGTCAAACTGGCCGATCACCACATCCAGGCACCCAAGCTAAGTTCAGGCTATGGCGCCAGCACCATGCACGTTTCGCTCAAAATGCCGCTTACCCCCACTGAGCCAGAGCCGCAGCAGATTGTGGCCATCAAAAAGTTCAGCTTCAGATAATATAAGCGATTTCTTTGAAAGCGAAGTAGCGCAGCTCGCCCTCCACATCAAGCGCCAGTCTGCCGACTTCATCCACTCCCATAATCCGGCCCTGCACCTGTTCCGAACCAATCTGATACCCATGCGACTCCTGGTAACGGTATAGCGCCTGCAGGTATTCGTACTTTAACTTATCGATTCTTCCGCTGCGTAGCTCCAGGTAGCGTTTTTCGAGCAGTTCGAGTAACCGGTTCACCAATCTTTTCACGTCGAGTTGCGTACCTACCTCGGCTGCCAGCGAAGTGGCCGTGCCGATTCCGAAATGAAGCTGATTTACGTTTAAACCAATCCCCACGATACTGTGTTGTATGGATTGACCGGTAACTGTGTTTTCTATCAGAATCCCGCCAAGCTTCCTGTCCTCGAAGTAAAGGTCGTTGGGCCACTTGACACGGGCCTGCTCCAGCCCCTGTTCGCGCAACAGGTCAAGCACTGCCAGCGAAACAGCCATGTTGAGGTGAAACTGGTGCCTGACAGCCAGAAAAACAGGTGACAGAATTACAGAAAGTGTGATGTTCTTCCCGGGAGCTGCCTCCCACGTGTTGCCCCGCTGGCCGCGACCATGCGTCTGCTCGTCCGTAAGCACCACACAGCCCTCTGTGGCTTCATTTTTGAGGAGTAGCTGCTGGGCTTCGGAGTTGGTGGATGTACAAACCGGCAGAAAAAACAGCTGCTGGCCCATAAACAGCGTATTAGGCACCATACATTGAACAGAATTTAGTACTTTTGTAAATCAAATTTAAGTAGTACAAATGAAAGAAACCAAGGCTGAGGCCAATTCAGACATATTGGCAGAGCTTGTAGTAAAAGGCATGCAGGAAAAGAAAGCCAGCAATATTGTCGTTCTTAACCTGAAGTCACTCAAAAATGCCGTGTCTGATTACTTTGTGATCGCATCCGCATCATCAGACTCGCAGCTTGACGCTATTGCGTCTTCCATAGAAGAGGAAATATTTAAAGCCGTACGCCAGAATCCCTGGCAGAGCGAAGGCCGCACCAACAAGGAGTGGGTGCTGCTGGACTACGTAGACGTAGTGGCGCACGTGTTTCTGAAAGACAAGCGCGAATTCTATGCGCTTGAGGAACTATGGGGTGATGCCGGCATCAAACGTATAGAAGATGCTTAACCCAAAGAAGGAATCCTGAACAAAGAGGGATTCCTTCCTGTATTTCATGTATCTGAAACAACACATTCATGGCTGAAAAGAATAATAAAGGAAATAATAACAAAAAGAAAAAGCCGATGATACCCCAGACGCCCCCACGGCCTACTATGCAGCTGTGGATGCTGGCGGTACTCATCCTACTTATTTTCGGACTCACCTGGCTTAACAAGAGCAACGCCTCTGTAGAAACCACCCAGCAGAACTTTGAAGAGATGCTGCTCAGTAACGATGTGAAGAAACTAACCATCGTGAACGGCAAAATCGTGGAGATATACCTGAAGGATGATGCCCTGAAGAATGAAAAGTACAGCCGCGAGCTGTCAAGCCGCGGCACTCTGGGCAATATGGACCAGGGTCCGCACTACCACTTCACCATCATCACAGCAGAGTCTTTTAAAGAGGACTATGAAAAACTGCAGGAGAACATCCCGCGTGAGAACCGTGTGCCTTACACCATTGAGACCCGCACCGGCTTCGCTGATTTCTTCTTCCAGTGGGGCTTCCTGATCCTGTTGCTGTTTGGTTTCTGGTTCCTGATGCGCCGCGTAACAGCGGGTGGCGCAGGTGGTCAGATCTTCAACATCGGCAAGTCTAAAGCAGCCCTTTTCGACGCTGAGAACAAGGTAAAGATCACGTTTAAGGACGTGGCTGGCCTGGAAGAGGCGAAAGAAGAGATTCAGGAGATTGTGGAGTTCCTCAAGAACCCAAGCAAATTCACGATCCTGGGTGGTAAAATCCCGAAAGGTGCGCTCCTGGTAGGCCCTCCGGGCACGGGTAAGACCTTGCTGGCCAAAGCAGTGGCCGGTGAAGCCGACGTGCCGTTCTTCTCGCTTTCAGGTTCTGACTTTGTGGAGATGTTCGTAGGTGTGGGTGCGGCCCGTGTGCGTGACCTGTTCAAGCAGGCGAAAGCCAAGGCGCCGTGTATCATCTTCATTGACGAGATTGACGCCATTGGCCGTCACCGTAGCCGTGGCGCTACGCCAGGTGGCAACGACGAGCGCGAGAACACACTGAACTCCCTGCTGGTGGAAATGGACGGTTTTGCAACTGACTCGGGTGTCATCATCCTGGCAGCGACCAACCGCCCTGACACCCTGGACTCCGCACTGCTTCGTCCGGGTCGTTTTGACCGTCAGATCAGCATCGACAAGCCGGACATCAACGGCCGTACTGAGATATTTGATGTGCATTTGAAGCCGCTCACTTTGGCTGCTGATGTGGATGCCCGTAAATTGGCAGCCCAGACGCCAGGCTTTGCCGGCGCCGAGATTGCCAACGTGTGTAACGAGGCCGCGCTGATCGCTGCCCGCCGTAACAAGAAGGCAGTTGACCAGCAGGACTTCAACGACGCCATCGACCGTGTGATCGGTGGTCTGGAGAAGAAGAACAAGATCATCTCTCCCGGAGAGAAGAAGATCGTGGCTTACCACGAAGCGGGTCACGCCATTGCAGGTTGGTTCCTGGAGCACGCCGATCCGTTGGTGAAAGTGAGCATTGTTCCACGTGGCGTTGCCGCGCTGGGGTACGCGCAGTACTTACCGAAAGAGCAGTTCCTGTATACCACCGAGCAGCTGATCGACGAAATGTGCATGGCCCTGGGTGGACGTGCCGCCGAGGAGCTGGTATTTGGAAAGATCTCGACAGGCGCTTTGAGTGACCTGGAGCGTATCACCAAAATGGCTTACAGCATCGTGACGATGTATGGTATGAACGCGAAGATTGGTAATGTGTCGTTCTACGACTCGAAGCAGACGGACATGACGTTCAACAAGCCATATTCTGAAGCCACCGCCGAAACCATCGATAACGAGGTACGCAACATCATCGAGACCGCTTATCTCCGCACCAAGCAATTGCTGACGGATAAGGCAAGGGAACTGGAAATAGTGGCGCAGGAGTTGCTGCAGAAAGAAATCCTGTTCCAGAGTGATCTGGAGCGACTGGTTGGCAAACGTCCTTTTGATGAGCTCACGACTTACCAGGCACACACAGCCGGTACGGATCGCAGCAAAACAAAGAGCGAAGTGATCCACGAGCAGCATCCGGTAGAGGTTGGCCAGACAGAGCACCCGGAGCAGAATGGCCAAGGCAGCGTGCCGGGCACACCTATTCAGAACGATGCGCCTGCTAACCCGAACGATACCATTAACAGCAGAACTGCTTGATAAACCCCGAGCATGTACGAAGCAAAATCGAAAGAAATTGTATTAAGAAGAGTAAGAGAGGCGCTGGCTAAGTCAGCGCCTTTTCTGCCTCCCACCCCTGACTTCAGCTCGCCTCTGCATTTGCCACTAGCTGAAGATCAATCCATTGCCTTTGCACAGACTTTTCTCGCCAACAGTGGCCTTTTTGTATACTGCGAAGACGAGGAGGATTTTTTTGACCAGCTTTTCAATCTGAAAAGAGAGCAGCAGATCGAGTTCCTGCACGTTTGGGAGCCCAACCTGCAGAACATCCTCTACCAGGCAGGTATAGATTTCACCTCCACGGAAGAGGATTTCATACAAAAAGCACAGGCCAGCCTCACTACTTGCGAAGCATTGGTGACACGCACCGGCAGTATTCTGGTAAGTTCGGGCAATGCCGGTGGCCGGCGCCTGAGCATCTACCCGGAAACGCACATGGTGGTGGCCAAAGCAAGCCAACTGGTGCCCGACATCAAAGATGGTCTGCAGCGGGTGCGCGACAAGTATAAGGAGAACTTTCCCTCCATGGTATCGTTAGTGAGTGGCCCGAGCCGCACGGCCGATATCGAAAAAACATTGGTAATGGGCGCTCACGGCCCAAAACAGCTCGTACTTTTCCTGATAGATGACCTTCCGAATTGACCAGCTGGCTCCCGGCCAGAAAGTGTATTTCGCCTCTGACTTTCACTTGGGTGTGCCCAACGCCGAGCAGAGCCGCGCCCGCGAGAAAAAGATTGTGCGCTGGCTCGACTCCGTGAAGCACGACGCGGCGGCCATCCTGCTGCTGGGCGACATATTCGATTTTTGGTTCGAGTACCGCCACGCCATACCGAAGGGCTTTATCCGGCTGCAGGGCAAACTGGCCGAACTGACCGATGCAGGTATACCGGTGCTCTTTTTCACGGGAAACCACGACATGTGGATGTTCGACTACTTCCCGGAAGAGCTCAACATTCCCATCATCCGGGAGCCCATCTCGACTAATTTTGGCGGACACAAATTCTACATCGGGCACGGCGATGGCCTGGGTCCGGGCGACCACACTTACAAAGTGCTCAAGAAGGTGTTCAATAACAAAGCCTGTCAGTGGATGTTTGGCTGGCTTCACCCCAACGCAGGTATAGGCATTGCCAACAGGTGGTCACGCAGAAGCCGCATCAGCAACACCAAGGAAGACGAGAAGTTTTTTGGGGAGGAGGAATGGCTGGTGCAGTACTGCAAAGAAGTGGAAAGCGAGCAGCACCACGACTTCTACATATTCGGTCACCGCCACCTGCCCCTCGACATGCCCATTAACGGCGGCAGCCGGTATGTGAACCTCGGAGAATGGGTCAATTTTTGCTCTTACGGCGTATACGATGGCAAAGACCTTAAACTGGAGTATTTTGAACAGTAGGCTATACCTGAGCGCAGTCCTATACCTGCTCCTGGCCGTGCTGGCTATACCTGCATTCGCGCAGCAGCCGGACTCATCGGTTGCGCTCACCTTCAGCCACAGCTTTGCCATCTCCTCTCCGGCTACGGTGTCAGTAGCCCGAAACGGCAGCGTATACCTCATGGACCAGAGCCAGAACCTGTTTGTGATCGACACACTGGGCAAGCCGGTCAACACTTTTTCGCCTCCCAGCCGGGGACGCATCACAGCCGTGGAAGCCTGGAACCCCATGAAAGTCTTTCTCTTTTACGAAGACCGACAGGAGCTCACCCTACTCGACCGTTTTATGCGCCCCATCGCCAACACCCGCCTGACCGACCTGGGCTACATGGGCAACGTACAGGCAGCCACCCTCACCTCCGACGACAGCTTCTGGCTCTTCAACGAATCAGACTTCACGCTCAGCAAGCTGGACCTGCGCTACCAGAAACCCATCATCGAAACCCCGCTCAATCTTATCCTCGACAAAGCCCGCTTTGATGTGCGCTTTATCCGGGAGTATCAGAACATGGTCTACCTGCTCGATTATAACAGCGGCATCTATGTATTCGACAACCTGGGTAACTACAAAAAGAAGCTGCCTTTTGCGGGGGTGACTTACATATCTTTCAAGGGGAATGAGCTATACTTTGTGAAAGACAACGCGCTGCACTTCTTCGATCTGTACAAGCTTCAGGAGCGCACCTTGCCCCTGCCTGCCGACAAGAACTACCTCTCCGCCCTGATCAGCAACAACACGCTATACCTGTTCACCAAAGAGCAGGCCGACGTGTTCCAGCTGAGCCGCTAATTGCTTTCGGCAAAGTACTTCAGTCCCACCACGCCAGCCACGATCATCAGCAGGCACAGTATCCGCATCAGGTCTTTGGGCTCGTTGAGGAAAATCATCCCCAGGATGGCGGTACCCGCGGCGCCTATACCTGTCCAGATGGCATAAGCAGTGCCGAGCGGCAGCGTTTTCATGGCTTGCGCCAGCAGGATAAAGCTCAGAATCATTACGATGACCGTCACAATGCTGATCAAAGGTTTCGAAAAGCCTTCGCTATACTTCAGACCAAAGGCCCATCCAATTTCGCATATACCTGCCAATAGCAGGTAAATCCACGCAGTGTTCATACAATTAAGTTTTGAAGAGCACTGAAGCCCCGGTGATAAAAATTCAGGCTGCAAATTAGGCAGATTAAAGGGGATTGCCATACCTGCTACAGGCGCAGGAGCATTTCGTGCTGTGTGAGAAAGCGGTTGAGATGCATACGCTCTAAAAAAGCAGCCAGGGTGGTGCTTGTATGATCTATGTTGAGCAGCAACAGGGCCGAGGCCGGGGTTTGTTTTATCGCTTCTTTCAGCAGCGCCTTCGCTATACCCTGGTTACGGTTAGCCGGATGCACCCCCAATTGGGCAATAACGCCTGTACGCGGGAGTAAAGCCAGGTAGCCTACCGGTTGTTCTTCTGCATAGGCCTCTAGCACCAGTTTCTGATCGGGGTTTTTGCAAAAAGCCTCTTTGGTGTTTTGCCAGCTCGGCCTTATATCACAAAAATTATCATAGGTTTTCCAGTCTGGCTTGCCAGCCTGCCTGATTTCCGCCACAGGCTCAGACTCTTCGTCTGAAAGCAGCAATTCGCCAACGGGGCTCCGGTAGCAATCCAGCGAACGGCTTACCTCGAAGCCAAGGGAGCGGTATACCTTAAAGGCGGCCACATTGCCCTCGATAACCTCCAGCAAACATTGTTCAATGCCACTTTCGCGCAGCTTGGGTAGCAGGAACGTATAGAGCCGTTGGGTTAACTGATGCCCCCGATGCTCAGGCATCACACCTGTGCCCGCGTTGTAAGCGGTGGGTACGCCCTGCCACTCCCCCAGCCCAGTCATTATGAAGCCCACCAATTGCCCGCCGTAGAAGGCGCCCACACAGAAGGTAGGTTCTACTCCTTCCCGCTTGAACTTCATGGAAAATTCCTCCCTGCTTACTTTGATGGGGATGATGTAGTCGGCAAAAGCCGCCACATAGGTATCGTAGAGCGCGGGAACATCGTGTTCACGCAAAAAGGAGAAAGTATAAGAAGCCTGAGTTTGCATGATGTAAATATTTGAAACACAAGAACTAAACGCAGCCAGCACCAGGGCCAATAACACGGTTCCCGCAATAACCCGCCTTCACTGCTTACGTTAAACTGAAGTACTGAAAAATACAAAAGCTTATAGAAGCTAATACGGAAACCTAAAAAATAAACTATGAAAGCAGCAGTATTCCACAAAATGAAAGACATACAGGTGGAGACCATCGATGACCCCAGCATAGAGGACGCGCGCGACTGTATACTTCGGGTAACCTCCACGGCCATTTGCGGCTCCGACCTGCACATCTACAACGGCATGGTGCCCCAGGGCCGCGACATGGTGATGGGCCACGAGTTCATGGGCATTGTCGAGGAAGTGGGCACAGGCGTGAAAAACCTTAAGAAAGGCGACCGTGTGGTAGTGCCCTTCCCTATTTCCTGCGGCACCTGCCATTACTGCAACATGCAACTTCCCACGCACTGCGAAAATTCCAACCCGGATAACTACGGACCTGAAGGGGAAGTCCCGATGATGAAGGGCGTCGGCGCCGCTTTGTTTGGCTATACCGATATTTACGGCGGCTACAATGGCGGGCAGGCAGAGTACGTGCGCGTGCCTTACGCTGACTACGGTCCACGCAAAGTACAAGATAACCTGACAGACGAGCAGGTGCTTTTCCTGACAGACATCTTCCCGACCGGTTGGGCCGCTATTGACTGGGCGCAGCTGAAAGGAGGTGAGACAGTGGTGGTGTGGGGATGCGGACCGGTAGGCATCATGGCCATGAAATCGGCTTGGCTGCAAGGAGCCAAACGGGTGATTGGCGTGGATATAGAGCACTACCGTCTGGAGATAGCCCGCAAATCAGCCAATGTGGAGGTGATCAATGCTTCAGAAGTGGATGCCGTGCAGGTGATACGCGATATGACCGGGGGCTACGGGGCTGATGTGTGCGTGGATGCCGTAGGTATGGAGGCCGACCGCACCGTGCTGGAAAAAGCCATGAACGTTGTGCAGATGGAAAAAGGCACTATGAAGGTACTCGAGAAATGCATGGACGCCGTACGACGCGCGGGTACTGTGACGGTGGTGGGTGTTTACGGCTCGCCCTACAACAACTTCCCGCTGTACAAGTGGTTCGACAAGGGGCTGACCCTGCGTGGTGGCCAAGCCTGGGTGCACCGCTACATCGATCACCTCATCTCGCTGGTTCAGGAAGGCAAAGTAAAACTCGACGACATCATTACCCACACCGTGCCCCTGGCAGAAGCGTCGCGCATGTACGACATCTTCAACAAAAAAGAAGACAACTGCCTGAAGGTGGTACTAAAACCATAAACTGGAGACCACTCAATTAGAAGACCGGCAGCAGGCCTATACCTTGCTGCCGGTTTTTTTGTTCTAAAAAAGATTTTCAGGTATAAGCTATTGCCGCGGTTTCCTTAGAACTGCGCCTTGCTCCTATACTTCCAAAATGCCGCTATACCTGCACTCAAACTCAGGAGTGTGACCAACGTTTTTTGCCACACCGCTACTTCCCGCATTTGATAGGCCAACACCAGCAAGGCAACCGTTGCCAGTAACCACCAAATGGCATGGTAGCGCACCAAGGCCAACTCTTTGTATACCTGCAGGAAAAAACCTGCATAGCCCATATACATCAGCGCGGCAAAAGTTGTCCAGGCTGCCATCTGAAAACCAAAGAGCGGCACGAGTATCAGGTTGAGCACGATGTTGCCTATACCTGCCACCGTGGAGATGCGCCAGAGTTTGTTTGTTTTTTCATGGAAGGTGAGCAGGTTAATCACAGCCATGTACATGGGTCGGAAGTTATACCCCATCAGAATGACGATAGCCAGCGGATAGGCTTGTTGCAGCTCCTCGTTGCGGATCAGAAAACCGAATATTTCCTTCATCCAAAGGCTTGCGGTAAACGTGCCGATGAAAAAGAGCAGTTGCAAGGTATAGGTCATGTAGCGGGCCTGCAGGGCGGCTTCTATGCTCTTTGTCTGGGCATAAAGTTTCATGTAAAGTGGTGTTGCCGCCTGCACCACCGCAAAGCTGGCCGATGCGAAATAAATCCCGAAATTCGATGCCACGTTGTAAAGGCCAATCCGCCCGACAGGGGTGCCGAGCACATCCAGTACCAGGCGGTCAGACGTGTCGAGCATAAAAAAGGAAAGCCCGTGCGGCACGGCTGGTAACGAGACTTTAAGGCTATGCCGGATGCGGTGCCATTTAAAATGAAAGATAGGCCAGAGTTTCTGTTTGGCGATAATGTAGAGACTTACCACAAAGCCTGCCGCCGTCGAAATGGTGCTGGCATAAAACCAACCCATATACCCCATCTTAAGTCCTGCGATAAAATAAATGGTCAGGATGACGTTCACGCCTCCCATCAGGAAAGATCGCAGCGCAATGGGCAAAGGCCGCTGCGTATGCAGGCAATACATCCCCCCAAACAGATCGGTGACTACAAAAAAGACCATGGGGATCCCGACAAGCAGCGCAATGAGCAAGCGGTTATCATGCGCATCCGCAGGCACCACCCAATAGAGTATGCCCATCGAAAGCAACCCATAAAGCACTGACCAGCTGGTCAGAAAACCATAGAGTTGGCGCCAGATCCATTGGAAACGGGTGGGGTGCCGCGCGAAGCTGTTTTCCATCACCACCGTAAAGCCCAGCGACTGCAGCATGATCAGCGCGCTGTAATAAGCCGTCACGACCCCCGCCACCCCATAATCGATCGGGGTCAGGTGCTGGGTGATCAGCGGCAGAGCCAGCACACCCGCCAAACGGGGTATCTGTGCAGACAAGCCATAGATCGCAGCGTGTGACAGGAGTTTTCGAAGCATCCTCTAAAATTAGGCGATAATCCCTTCACAGCCATACCTGTCTGAGAGCATTTTCAGAATTCGCTTTGTCCCACGCTGCTTAATCTCCCGTAAAAGCACTAATTTATGTTCCTGTCTGTTAGAAACCGCAGGCACAAAAGTTGGCATGTTGAGCATAAGCTCAAAAAATTAGTATATTTGTTAATTCAGACAATAAGAAAACAAGAAGCCTCACGGCTATATAGGAGATATAAATAGTGGGATGTAGTTCATGTTCTAGTGGCGGATGCAGCACCGGCGAAAAACCAGGCGGCTGCAAAAGCAACGGCGGCTGTAGCACAGGAGGCTGCAACCGTTTAAATGTGTTCGACTGGCTCAGCGATATGGAGATTCCAACCGCGTTTGAGGAGTTTGACATCGTAGAAATAAGATTCAAGGGAGGACGCAAAGATTTCTTCCGAAACATAAACAGACTCGACCTGACCACCGGCGACCCGGTGGTCGTAGACGTTCCCAATGGGCATCACATAGGCAATGTATCGCTGAAAGGCGAGCTCGTGCGCCTGCAGATGCTCAAGAAGAAGGTAGACAACAACGAGGAGATACGCACCATCTACCGCATCGCCAATGAGCGCGATCTGGAGAAGCTGCGCGAAGTGCAGGAGCAGGAAGCCACAACCATGTACCGTTCCCGCGAAATCATCCAGCAGACGGGACTTCGCATGAAACTCTCGGATGTGGAATTTCAGGCCGACCGCTCCAAGGCAACTTTCTACTACTCAGCCGACGACCGCGTCGACTTCCGTGACCTGATCAAAAAGCTGGCCGAGGAGTTTAAGGTACGCATCGAGATGCGCCAGATCAGTCTGCGTCACGAGGCCGGCCGCCTGGGAGGTATAGGGTCCTGCGGACGTGAACTGTGCTGCTCTACCTGGCTCACCGATTTCAAGAGTGTGTCGACTACGGCTGCCCGTTACCAGAACCTGTCGCTTAACCCGAGCAAACTGTCGGGCCAGTGCGGACGCCTGAAGTGCTGCCTCAACTACGAACTGGAAACCTACATGGAGGCGCTCAAGGACATACCTACCGTGTCGCGTCCGCTGCAGACTAAGCAGGGTGACGCCATGCTGCAGAAAACAGACATCTTTAAAAAGATGATGTGGTTCGGCTACCGGGGCGACAATAACTGGTACCCGGTACCGGTGGAGCGCGTGCACGAAATCCTGAAAATGAACAGCCAGGGCGTTGTACCTGAAACGCTGGTGGAGGAGCCTGTACAAGAGTCGAAGCAGAATGAATTTGTAGCACAGGTAGAGGGCAGCCTCGAACGCCTTGACGACAAGTTCAAAAACAAAAAGAAGAAGAAAAAGAAGAAAAAGTCAGTTGGCGATAAGGTAGAAGGCGCACCGGGAAATCGCGTGCAGGAAACCGAAACCCGTGAGCCCAGGGAGCCGCGTGCTCCTCGGGAAGACCGCGGTCCACGTGAAGACAGAGGACCCCGCGACAGCAGAGGCCAGCGGGACGGCCGTGGCCGTGACAGAGGCCCACGCGAAGCAAAACCTACTGATCAGCAGCAGCCGAAAGCGGCAATGCCTGATGCAGGAGTTGATGGAGCACCGGCAGAACAGGGCCAGCGCCCTAAAAAGCAGCGCCCGCCACGCAACCGTGGCAATCGTGAAGGACGTGAAAACAGGGAGGATAGACAGCCAAGGGAAGGCGAGAAGCAGCCGCGTGAGCCGAGACCGGCACGGGAAGGCGGAGCGCCCAGACAGCCTCGTGGTGAAGGCAGACCGGAAGGTCAGCCGCCGCAGGGCGATGGCGCACCGCAGCAGCCCAGGCGTCAGCGGTCACGCAGACCGAACCGTGGGCCGAAACCAGACCAACCTAAATCACCTTCACCAGATGCGTAAAATAATGCTAATGCTGGCAGTAGCAGGCACCTTTCTACTGTCGGCTTGCGACCCCTCGCGGGTATATGAGCAGAACGTAGAACTGCCTGATAAGAACTGGACAGTAGACAATGCGCCCGTGTTTGAGTTTGCCATTGAGGATACCACCAAGCGGTACAACGTATACTTCAATGTGCGCTACTCTTTGGCTTACGACTACTATAACCTATACCTGCAGCACCGCCTCACGGCTCCGGACAGCAGCCAGTTGTCGTCGTCGCTACACGAACTGCACCTGATGGATGCCAAAACAGGGAAGCCTGAAGGCAAAGGATCGAGCGACATTTACGACATGCAGTCGCTTGCGCTCGAGGGTGTTACGTTCCCGCAAGTGGGTACTTACCGCCTCCAGCTCACGCAGTACATGCGCCGCGATCCGCTTCCGAACATTCTGGCAGTGGGGGTGCGTGTGGAAGAAGCCGCCGATTAGTACCGAACGTAATTAGGAAGCAAAAGGGCCGAAGCTAAAATCTAGCTTCGGCCCTTTTGCTTTTGTGCATACCTACGCTCTATACTTTGCAGCGAACGCTTTATACCCTAACAAGAAACAGCAAGCTATTACAACAAAAAATTACCATTGAAAGTATGCTGTATATCTTAAGTCCTATACCTATTTGCTTGCAGTCATATGAAGCTCACCCTCCAGATAGCCGGATCCGTTCTGACGCTATTTTCTTTTCTCCCACTCATTAAATCCCCCTTATGGTGGATCAGGGTGCTTGATTTCCCCCGCTTGCATGTGGCCATACTGCTTACAGGCGTACTGGTGGCATACGTGGTGCTTTTTGGTATGACAGGTAGCACGGGCGAGATCGCTATGCTTGTGCTTTGGGTGCTGGCTATAGTGAATGAGTTGCGCTACGTGTATTACTTTACACCACTCGCCCCCATCGAAGCCCTGCGTACGGAAGTGGAAAGGCCAGCCAACGCTATCACCCTGATGGTGTCGAATGTGCGCATGACCAACAAGAAGTACGAGAACTTTTTGCAGCTCGTCCTGCGCACCGATCCTGACATCTTGCTGATCAACGAACCCAACCAGGCATGGCACGAACACCTGCAGCCTGAACTCGACAAGCGCTTCCCCTATGCCATCAAAAAGCCACTGGAGAATACCTACGGCATGCTCCTCTACAGTAAGTTCAAGCTTCTGGATAGTGAGATACGCTTTATGGTAGAAGACGATATTCCCTCTTTCTTCACCATCATCGAGCTGCCGAGCGGCCTGCTGTTTGACTTGTATACGGTGCACCCGCAGCCACCCCGGCTGATGCAAAACACCGAAACCCGCGAGGCGGAACTCCTGATTGCGGCAAAGGCTGTAAAAAAATCGCCGCACCCCTCCATTGTAGCCGGAGACCTGAACGATGTGGCCTGGTCGAGCACTACTAAACTCTTCAAGCAGATAAGCGGTATGCTGGACCCGCGGGTTGGCCGCGGCTTCTACAATACGTACAATGCCTACGTACCACTTTTCCGCTACCCCCTGGACCATGTCTTTTATGATCCTTCATTCCGATTGGTGCACATGCAACGACTGCCGAAGTTCGGATCCGATCACTTCCCTATCCTGATCACACTGAACTATGAACCAAAGCACCAGGAAGAACAGCAGCCCCCCAAGGCCGATGCGGAAGACCATGAGGAGGCTAATGAGTTGATAGAGGAAGGGCTGGAAAAAGGAGAGGAACGCAACGGAGAAAAAGAAACTAAAAACGGTATTAAATAAAAAACCCGCTCAGTAAACTGAGCGGGTCAAAATAGATGAATGCCCTGCCTAAAGGGCTATATGTTCTTTAACTTAGATACGCTCTACGTTAATTGCATTCAATCCTTTTTTGCCATCTTTCACTTCGAAAGAAACACGGTCGTTCTCACGGATTTCGTGAACTAGACCAGTCTGGTGAACGAAGATGTCTTGGTTTGTATCGTCAGCTACGATGAAGCCGAAGCCCTTAGATACGTTGTAGAATTTTACTTTACCTGTTTGCATGATAAATAATTGTTAATAATAGAAGCAAAGGTAAAAAATAAGTTCTTATAAATAACCAAATTCATAAAAATATAATGTGACCTTTTGAATCAGAAAAAGGTCATCTAAATCAGAGACATAGCCTTGGTTCCGCATCACCCCAAAGCATCGTGCCGCGGGCAGTTCCGCCAGCCACAATCACGCCATTTCCTGATGTTCGCCTAATAACCCTCCTCCGTAAGGTTCGTATAGCTAAAACGTTCAGTTACACTAACTAAATAGGTATAATCACCATTTTTTTGATGTAGCGTGAACAAGGCTTTGCTTCTGTTCCGGCACCTTGTGCTGCGCAATGGCGAAGTCAAATTCATTCAAGCCTTTACTATTCCATTTAATCTATAACTATAAACTGAGGAGATCAGAACTATGAAAGAAAACGAAAAAAATCAGTCATCCAGCCAGTCTGGAAGTATGTCGGGCAGCTCGTCATCGGGTAGCTCTAACCAAAGCGGATCTAACCTAAGCGGCTCTAGTCAAAGTGGCTCCAGCTTAGGCAGTTCCAGCCAAAGTGGTTCTAGTCAAAGCGGTTCTGGTATGGGCTCCATGAGCCAGGGAAGTTCCGGCATGGGATCGTCATCTTCCAGCTCTAGTCCATCATCGAAGAGCAGCAGCAAATCCACTTCTTCAGACAGCAAGTCAACAGGTACAAAAGCCAAGTCAGGCACTAAAACCTCTTCCAAAACTTCTGATTCAAAATCAGGAAAATCTTCTACCTCTTCCAGAGGCAGCAAAGATTCTGATAGCAGCAGCTCCATGGGCAGCAGCGACCAGAGCTACGGCAGCCAGAGCGGCTCACAGCAAGGCTATGGCAGCCAGCAGCAAGGCGGCATGGGCGGCTACGGCTCGCAGCAGGGCGGCCAAAACTACGGTGACAGCCAGCAGGGCTATGGCTCGCAGGGCGGCTACGGTTATGGCTCGCAGAACAGCGGCGGCTACGGTGGCCAGAGTGGTTATGGTTACCAGGGCGACTATGGCTCTTCGCAGCAGGGCGGTGGCATGCAGCGTGGCTACGGCGACAGCAGCGGCTACAGCTCATCTTCTCAAGGTGGCCACGGCTCGTCCTCACAAGGCAACTACGGTGGCTCGCAGGGCGGCTTTAACTATGGCAACCAGGGAGGCATGGAAGGCAACCGCACCCGCTACCAGGATCAGGACTACGGTGCCTCGAGAGGTGGTATGCAGGGCGGCATGCAGGACAGAGAAGGCGATAACATCGGTGGCCAGAGCTACGGTGGTTCGCAAGGCTCTTTTGGCATGCAGGGCAGCAGCTCTAACCAGGGTGGCTACGGCAGCTACGACAGTGGCCGTGGCGGATACGAACAAGGCGGCGGCTACCGCAGCAGCAACCAGGGCAATTATGGCGGCTCGTCTCAAGGCGGTTATGGTTCGCAGGGCAGTGGACAGGAAGGTTACGGTTCCAGCATGAGTGGCTCTGGTTCATCCAGATCAAACATGCATGGTGGCTATGGTAGCCAAGGTAGCTATCAGCAGGGCTACGGACAAGGCGATTATGGCCAGCGTGGTTCCCAGAGTGGTTACAGTTCGTCGCAGGGCAGTGGCATGCAGCGTGGCTACGGCGACAGCAGCGGCTACAGCTCATCCTCACAAGGCGGATCTGGCTCTATGAGCGGCCGCAGTGGCTCGCAAGGAGGCTACGGTTCTTCTTCGCAGGGCGGCTCTGGCTCTATGGGCAGCTCCCAGGGTGGCTACGGCGATCGTGATCGTTACGGCTCCATGGGCTACGGTTCATCCAGAGGCATGAGTGAGTATGATCGAGATGACTATGGATCACAAAGAGGGTACAGCTCACAGAGCTCTATGCAAGGTGGCTATGGATCGCAGGGCGGCTACGGCTCACGCGGTGGCTCTTACAACGATGAGTACCGTTCGTCTCAGGGCGGCCGTGGTGGAAGCTCTTACGGTGACAACTACGGTTCACAGAGCAGCTACGGTGGTTCTTCCCGCCAGGGCTCACAAGGCGGCTACGGCTCGTCTTCACAGGGTGGTTACGGTTCAATGGGCAGCCGCAGTGGCTCGCAAGGAGGCTACGGTTCTTCTTCGCAGGGCGGCTCTGGCTCTATGGGCAGCTCCCAGGGTGGCTACGGCTCTATGAGCAGTGGCGGCTACGGTGGCTCTGAAAGAAGCGGCGGCATGAGCGGCTATGGCCAGAGTGGTTACCGCGAAGGTGGCTACGGTCAGGGCGGACGAGGCGGCGACCAGAGCCGTTACGGCTCTATGGACAGCGGCACCTCTTACTACAGCGATAACCAGGGTTCGTCTTCACGCGAAAATTATCGCAGTGGCATGGGCGGCCAGAGCTCTTCGCAGCGCGGACGCTCCAGCTACGACGATGACAGCAGCGACTTCGAGACAAGAAGAAGCGACCGTTACCGCGACCTTGACTAATCTGAATTGATCTAAAGCAAGAGGGCCCTTCCTGAAACAGGAAGGGCCCTCTTTTTTGTTTCATCTTAACAGTTATCTGGGGGCATTAAAAGCACTCCTGGTAATCGTTGGCAAACTGCCGGAAACTGTGGGGAGCACGGCCTGTCAACCCCTGTACTGTATCCGTTACCATGGCAGATTTTCCAGCTCTGTAAGCAGCATACAATTCTAAGATAGCGTCTGCTATTGGCGCTGGCGTGTGATGCGCCAGCATGGATTCCCGGACTGCTTGCTCAGGCACATCCACAAAGTCTATTTTCTTGCCGGTTACCTCCCCCAGGTGCGCCGCCATTTCCTGATGCGAAAGTGCTTCCGGACCGGTCAGTTCGTATACCTTCCAATGATGCTCGTCTGACAGCAGCACCTCCACGGCCACTGCCGCAATATCACGGGTATCGATGTAGCTGACCCTGCCCTCTCCTACGGGCATGTAGAACTTGCCTTCCCGCTTAATAGATTCAGCACTATAGTTTACAAGATTCTGCATAAAGCCCGCAGGCCGGAGAATGGTGTAAGGGATGCCGCTCTCCTCCACATACTTTTCCATCTCCCGGTGCCAGCGGCCCAACTGTATACCTGGCTCCGCTCCGGCTCCCAGCGCCGACAGCCTGACAATATATTTTACACCTCTTCTCTTCGCCTCTTCTACCAGGTTGCGGACCATCTCCAGTTGACTTTCGGAGAGTGGTGTAATGAGTACCAGCTGGTCTGCGTTCGTGAAGGCGGCATGCAGCGAAGCAGGGTCGGTGAAGTCGATCTCCACGATCTCCACACCGGGCAATCGCTTCAGGTTTTCTCCTTTGATGACAGAGTGCACGCCTGCCCGCACCGTGACGTCCTGCATGGCAAGCTGTTTTACAATTTCATGGCCTACCGTACCTGTAGCGCCTGTTACCAATATCGTTTGTCGCATCGTCTTTTCATTTTAAGGTATGTTAGCTATACGTGCACGGCACCGCTGCCGTGTCGTTCTGCAGCCATACCTATAAACTGATCTGCCGGGCGATAGGTTAAAGCGATGCCGTGTTTACCGTTTCAATTCAAGGCTAACCAGGTATAGCTGGCCTTTTTCGTTGCTGATGAGCAGTTCCGTTGGCGACAGGTATAGCACCGCCTCCGCCTGACCCGTGCGGGCCAGCGGCAGGCAATAGCGCTTGCCGGCAAACTGCACCTGCTCATTTTCGGGCTCGAACAGGTATAGTCGCCCATACCCCAACAGAGCAAAGTCTTTTCCGTTCGGGTTGCTGTCGGCGGCTGTGATGGCGGAGCTCACCCGCAGTTCTTCCTGTGGCGGCAAGGTATAGTTACCCGCTGTGGCAGGCAAGGTATAGCGGCGGGTGATGCCTTTGCGGGCGCGGCTCTTGGTGAAAAGGTGCAGGCTGTCAGCACGGTAAAAGAAAGCCTCCAGATCGAAGTGGCGCTGCTGCGCCGGTGGTGGAAAATCCTGCTGGTCGGCAAAATTGAAAAGTATTGTATCCTGCACGGTCATCCCTTCCTGCACCTTAAACACCCGCAAGTCGCGACGGGCATTGGCGTTGTTGCCGAAGTCTCCGATGTAGAGATTACCCTTGTCATCCTGTGCCAGTTCTTCCCAGTCACGGTTGGGTATAGGCAGTGGTACGGTTTGCAACAGTTCGCCCTGCAGGTTGAACAGGTATAGCTCAGCCGGCAGACCACTGTCAGGGTGCGTCCAGAACGTGCTGTCGGTAGCATGCGCTAGGCCGGAGCTTTCCCTGATGCGTGTGTCCAGGCGGCCGATGCGTTCTACCTTCACCTTGTAATCTTTCCTCAGTCGCTCAAAGTCGCTGTTGCGCCTGTCTGGCCCGCAGCCACACAACGCCGTTTGTAGGTATACATACAGGGTGAAGAGTTTGATGAGCATTTATGGGTTGAATTGTTGAATGGTTGGATTGTTAATTGTTGCTAGTTAATTGTTGCCGGTGCGCGATTGGGCAGGTTGTCACCCAGTGCCTGCAACGTAAGTGATAAGGGGCTAAACTGTCATCTCGAACATAATGAGAGATCTGGATTATTCTACCGCAATGGTCATGTTTCAAATTTCTCCAAGTGCTTTCTAAGTGCTCTTCTAGACATCCATGTCCAGAAATTTTCTGCTGAGGATGTCCACCTCTTAATGCTCTTTCAGATATTTAATGCTCTTTCGGACATCCCTGTCCGAAAGCAAACTGTTGGGGATGTCCACATCCCCGTGTGTTAATCTCTTTCTGAAATCTTAATGGCCTTTCGAACGTCCCTGTCCGGAAGCTTTATCGAGGGCCCCAACCCCCATTGCACAGGGATGCCCGCATCCCTGTCTGCCGGCGTGCGCAGGATTGGAGTCCCGCAGCAGTTGGAGGTTGGGGGCCCTCTTCGGATAAACAATAGCCGGATCAGCCTCTTTTAATTCTTAAGTTGACGGCACTGGGTCGCTAACTTCGCTGACAGAAATTGCGTGCTAGCGAAACGACGTTACGGTATAGCGTCGCTACAATTCCCAACTCTATACCTTGCTAAACTCTCAAACTCCTCAACCCTTCATCTCTCTAACTCCTATCCCCTTTAACTTTCTGAACAGCGCTTCTTTATTTGCCCAATACTGTCGGCTGTAGACTCTTTGGAAAGGCCAGTTCCGCTGCCGGAGCAGTTTGGGGATGTCGGCGTGGGCGTGGCGTACGGAAAGGTTGTTGAAGTACAGGTCATCATCAGTCAGCACAACGCTGCTGAAGTTTCCATCCTCCACCACAGTCAGGTCAGCAAAAGGCACAGCGGCCTGCAGGGCAGGTATAGCCAGGGCCAGCTGTTCCTTCAACATGGGCACCTGCGCGGGCATGGGCAGTGCCTGCGGCTCGTATTTGAAATACCGACGACTGACTTGCTGGGCGTAGTGCAGGTAATCGCGCAGCAGCTTCGGGCCGGCATGCTGTGCGTTGTCTACTTGCAACTGCTCGCTCCGGATACTGCTCACCACAATCACCATTTGCCGGGCACGGGAGATGGCCACATTCAGCCGGTTTTCGCCACCCGACTGGTTCAGGCTACCAAACTGCATGACCATTTTGCCTTTCGCATCCGGCGCATAGCCGACTGATAAGATCACCACTTCCTTCTCGTCGCCCTGCATGTTCTCGATGTTTTTGACCGTTACAGTTGGTGGCAACGCTATACCTTGCAGCTGTGCCTTATCCTCTAGCAGGTCTTGCACCAGCATTTGCTGGCTGTAGTTGAAAGTGATCACGCCCACGTCTTCTACCCCACTCTGCACAAGCTGCCACACTTGTTCCACCACTTTCTCGGCTTCGGGAAGGTTGCTGTTTTGCTGCCACAGGCCTTGTACTTTTACAAACTGGATGGCGGGTTGGCGGGCGTTCACGTCCTGCAGCTCCGGTATAAGCTCCAGGCGGTTACGGTAAAAATTACGGTTAGAGAAATCGATCAACTCCGGGAAGCGGCTGCGGTAGTGCTGTGTGAGCATGGTCTGCGGCAGGTATAGCCCGCAAAGCTGCAGCAGCGATTCCGCTGTCAACTCTTCCGGTTCTTCGTTGCCGTTGCCGCCCCAGCGGGAACGGTACAGGTCCGAGGGGCGCAGCTGCTGCTCGTCGCCTGCCACCACCGCCTGCTGACCGCGCAGCATGGCTGGTATACCTGTCTCAGCGAAACACTGGCTGGCCTCGTCAAAGATCACCAGATCAAAGCAACGCTCCAGCGGAAACACCGCCGACACCGTTTCCGGCGAAGCCAGCCAGCAGGGAGCCAGGTTCAGAATCTCTTCACTGAAAAGCTCGAATAATTTGCGGATCGGGTACAGACTGCGCTTCTTACTCACCTGGGCATGCAATCGGCGATAGGTTACAGCGTTGCCCAGGCGGTTGAACTCCATGTTGCGGTAGGTCTGCTCGCGCAACCGTGATAGTACGATTTCCTGACTCAGGTCCTGCTTTTGCTGCAGCAGGTTCTGGAGGTCTGTTTCCACCCGCTCCAGTTCGCCGCTATCGGGCATGCGCAGTTCGGGCCACTGGCCTTCGAGTTCGTGCAGCCAGGCCAGGTATAGGCTGTTCATAAAAAGTGATTCGCCTAGCTGAGCGGTGGCTATACCTTCACGTAGCACTTGCTTGCATACCTCCTGTTCGGCAACCGTGAGCGTACTGCGCAGCTCGTCGTAAGCCACCAGTTGCTCAAAATACTGCTGCAGGCTTTCCAATAACTTGGTGCTGTAGCCTTCCTGCTCTGCCAGTTTTCCGATGTGCGTTTTCGGAAGCCATTGCTCCCACTCGCCGTAGCGCTGCTCAAACACTTGCAGGGCCTGCGCCAGGGCTTGCAGATGACTTGGCAGATTGGTTTCCAGCCACATCTTTTCGTGCAGTACCCGCTCGCGGTGCAGCTGTTTCAGGAGTTGGTGCGCCTCCAGGGCCCGCTCCACCACCTCCAGCTTTTGCAGCATCGGGGTTGGGTTGTCTTCCAGGCGCAAGGTATAGCGGATGCTCTTGTTAATTGCTTTGATCAGTTCCTGCGCCTGTTCCCGCAGTTCGATACGCCGCTGCAGTTCGCCTACTCCCTTGGGGGTCAGCTCCAGCCTGTACTTGGCCAGCGCCTGCTGCAGCACTTTCTTGTCCTGCGAAAAGTACCAGCCTATACCTTTCAGGAAGTCCTTTTTCTTGGCCTCAAAGACCGTGATCGCCGATTTGACCAGCGTCAGTTGCTCGATAGGTATAGCGGCATCCGGAGCGGGGCACACCAGGTATAACCCTTTGAGTTGGCGCACCAGTTTTTTCAACTCCGATGCCTTGGCCTCTTTTTGCAGCAGTGGCCGCAACACCTCAGGTACCCCCTCCCGCTCGAGCAGGTGCTGCAGTTCGTCCAGGGTATCGTAAGCGGTGCGGAAACGTTCCAGGCTGCTCAGCTCGAATTCGGCGCCGCTCAATTGGCTGATGCCTTGCTGCATGGCGCGATACTGCTCGGGCAGCGCTTCGATCGTGCGTTCCATTTCCTGCTGCTGCGGCCAGCCGAAGCCCCGCATGCTGTGGCGCTCCTTCCAGATAAAACCGGGTTGCTCCAGCACAATGCCCTGCTGCAAACAGGCCCGCAAACGAGGCAGAAAATCTGTTACGGTTGTCGCTGTAAACTGCCTAAACACTTCGGATAGCTGCACGTGGGGCTGCTGCAGGCTGCTGCGCAGGTATAGCTCCTTGGGTGACCAGCCGCATCGGCTGCTGTCGAAGAGGGCGGTACGGAAACCCTCCAGCTTTTGCAGGCACTGGTTGATGCCACGGCTCACTTCCAGGAAAGTCCGGTCGGTGTAGATGCTGTTGAGGGCGAGATTCTGTTTCTTGTATTCCTCAATCTGGTCTATCTGCAGGAGCAGTTGCTGGTAGATGTTTTTGCGGTCGGCGTTGATGTCGTGCACCAGGGCAGCAAACGGACCGAGTCCGGCCGATGACAGGCGTTGGTGCACCACGTCGAGGGCGGCGCGTTTCTGACTCACCACCAGCACTCGTTTGCCACGGGCCGTAAAGTCCGACACGAGGTTACAGATCAGTTGCGACTTGCCCGTGCCCGGAGGCCCCTGCACCACCAGCGAACGTCCCTGCTTTACCTGCTGCAGAGCGGCCTCCTGCGATGCGTCCATGGCAAAAGCGGTGAAGGTATGCTGTGCTTGCGTCGCGGCCTGGGTTATACCTGTGTCGGGTCCCGTAAACAGGTCCTCCATCTCCTGCAAGCCGCTGCGTTGCAGCAGTTCGTCGTAGTCGCCCAACATATAAGAGGCGGCCTGCGGGTACAGGCCCAGCACGGCTTCCTGCTCCAGGTATAGCTGCCCGGACTTCAGGTCGGCTTCGTAGTCGGCTTTGCGGAAATCGTGGAACGGCTTGAGCTTATCGGTAAAGAACTCTCGGCCGGCGTGCACGGTCAGTTGGTTCTCTTTCAGCAGTTCGTATACCTGCGTTCGGAACTCCAGCGGGTGCGGGGGCAGTGTGCCCAGATCGAGCTCCAGCAAGGCTTCGGCCAGCGGGGTGCCCATGTAGTGGGCGTAGGCGAGCACAAAACTCTGGTTGAACTGCGCTGGCTGCGACGGGTCAGGCAGAAGCTCCCACTCCTGCTTGCTATTTACCTGCAGCTGCACCGGAAAAAACAGCAGCGGGCAACGCACTGTGGTGCCATCGGCGAACTGGCCATGTACAAAGGGCCAGCCCAGGTATAGCTCCCGGCTGCCGCGCTCCTCCAAAATCATGCCGGCTTTGCGGCGGATGAAGCGCAGTCGCTGGCTGACGGGCGTTACCGGGGCATAGCGGCTGTCGGCGAAAGGAGCCAGCACAGCGGTTTTGCCACTGATCACTTTCTCCAGCACATGGAAAGCAGGCTTGTTATTGATGAAATCCAGCTCGTTTACATCCAGGTGCAGCTCACGCGAAAGCCGCAACAGCAACAGGGCCCTGTTGCCGGCGCTCAGGTTAAGCAGACGATGGCGATAGCTTTTGAGAATGGATTTCATAAAGTGTATTGCTCCGAAAACGGATGGATTGGCAGAATAGTCTGTAGCTATACGGCAAGTCGGTAGCAATACGGCAAGTTAACATGAATTTAGTGGACTTGGAAACGGCCAAACGGTTATCATTCTTGTATTATATCCGTAAAAATATTCATAAAGCCTTGCTTGTTAACCATATACAGCATCCGCAAGACCTATACCTGCGCACAGCTCCTATACCTATGAATCCGATCAGAAAATTTAGATCATCCAGCTTATTTATTACTGCTGCCGGAGAGAGCCTGGGACATGTTGCCATCAGTAAGACTGCCTTGCTGGCTGCTTTTCTCTATACCCTGACCGTGGTGCATGTGTTGGTCGGCATCGGGTTATATTTCCAGGACACAGGGCACTTTTACAGCTATCTCACAGAAGACGGCTATATCGAGTACTTCACCTCCTTTTTCCTGCTGGCCACTTCGCTGTACTGCCTTTACAAGGCGCCCCGGATGGACAGGAAATGGGCCAAGGCTTTCTATTACGTAGCGGCGGCTGTTTTTTTCTTTGGCTTTGGCGAGGAGATCTCCTGGGGGCAGCGCCTCCTGGGCTTTGAAGTGCCGGAAGACCTGGAAAGGATCAACCCGCAAAGTGAGTTCAACCTCCACAACATCCACCTGAACGGCGTGAACCTGAACAAGCTTATTTTCGGCAAGATATTATACCTGGGGGTGTTCGTCTACTTTTTAATCTTTCCGGTCCTCTACCGGCACAAGCGGTGGTTCAGGCAGTTGGTGGATAAGATCGGGCTTCCGTTGCCAACCCCTTTGCAGGCGCTGTTCTATACGCTGCTCTTTTGCAGCCTGCTGCTCATCGATGACGGGAAAAAGTGGGAGCTCCAGGAATTTGTGCTCGTCAGCTTTGTTTTTTACGCCTTCCTGATGCCTTTCAACAAGAGCGCCTCACCCCCGGTATAGGCATGGCTCACCTTACTTATTGAAAGCTGCCTAAATCCAAAAGGCAGGACGGCTTTTCAACCTAGCGGGCCCGTTTACCCGTATGGAGTAAGAATTTCCTGCCAAGCTATTTTGTGCTCCGCTATTCCCTACAACATTTTCCGCCGAACAGCAGTTGTAGAATCGCGCACATGCTGTAGCTTGCATTCTGTTTGCACCGACGTTTACTATGAAAAAGCCTATCAATCTGCTCCTTTTCTTTGGGCTGATGCTCGTGCTGCTGTCTTCCTGCCGCAAAGAGCGCGTGGAGAAAGAAGTAGCCCGCATGAATGAGTTCACCACCTCCAAGAAATACCCTTTTAAGTTCACAGACGAGAGCCTGCAGAAATGGAAGGAGCAGGTTCCCGAGATACAGAAAGTCAGCATTAAGTCCACGGTTGACGGCGCCGAGCAGCCGTCCCTGTTCTATACCTCTAAAACAACCGGGCCACGGCCGCTGCTGGTGATGCTGCACAGCTGGAGCAGCGAGTACCTGCAGGTCAAGAGCATCCCCTACGCACTCTGGAGCAAGGAATACGATTGGGCTTTCATCCACCCCAACTACCGCGGCAAGTTCGATAACCCGGACGCCATGGCCTCTGACCTGGCTATACAGGACATTGTGGATGCTGTGAATTACGCCAAGCAGCACACCGAGATCGACACGAACCGCATCTATATCCTCGGCTCTTCCGGCGGCGCGATGACGGCGCTGGTGGCGGCCGGCCGGCATCCGGAAATTTGGGCGGGCGTAGTGGCCTGGGTACCCGTTTTTGACCTGGTGGACTGGTACGCCTTCAGCCAGAACTACCCGCACCGCGACTACAACCGCCACGTGGTGGCTGCCTGTGGGGGCGAGCCCCTGCCGGGCACTCCCGCCGCCGAAGAATGCAAACGCCGCAGCCCCAGTACTTACATCCAAAATGCCAAAGACGTCCCTATTTTCCTGGCACACGGCACCATAGACGTGCTGGTTCCGCCGGACCACTCCATCCGGGCCTACAACATACTGGCCAACCCAGCCGATACCATTTCGCAGCAGGACATCGACTACCTTCTGAAAGAACAGGTGCTGCCCGAGGAACTGGCCAGGACAACCGAGGAGAGCAAGTACTTCAGTGCTTCGGATCCGGAGGTGGTGTTTGTGCGGCAGTCCGACAATGTGCGCCTGGTGTTGTTTGTGGGGCAGCATGACATGGCCTACAACCCCGGCCTGTTGTGGCTGAACGAACAGCGGAAGAAAATCGCAACTCCTACTCCTGAGCCCGTGGCCGGGCAGTAAATAATCTTCCGTTTTAGCCTGAGCCTATGCCTGCAGTTTCCGGAAACGACGAGCACGCCAAACCCGCTATACCTACGCTGGAGCAGGTTTCTTCCGGCGGCGTGGTGTTCCGGCAGGGAGTGTCAGGTATGGAAGTAGCGTTGATATCGGTCGGCAAGCCGGAGCGCTGGCAGCTGCCGAAAGGTATAGTAGACCCCGGCGAAACACCTGAGGTAACGGCAGTACGAGAAGTGCGGGAAGAAACCGGTGTAACGGCTACGCTGGTTGAGAAAATAGATACCATTGAGTACTGGTATGTGGGCGACAAGGCAGGGCAGCGAGTCCGTTTTCACAAGTTTGTGCATTTCTTTTTGCTTGCTTACCAGTCAGGAGACATTGGCCAGCACGACTGGGAAGTGAACGAAGCACGCTGGGTGGATTTGCAGGCGGCCAAAGCGCTGCTATCGTTTAAAAGCGAACGGCAGGCGCTGGAAAAGGCGGAGCGACTCATCGAAGCCCTCAAAAAGTAACCCGCTATACCTACAGCGCCAGGTAGGGACTGATTTTTTCAAACAACTCTGCCGTCACGATCTTGATCTGCCGGATATCCTCCACTTTTTTGAATTCGCCGTGCTGCTCCCGGTAGGCCACGATGGCACGCGCCACATTGGAGCTGATGTATGGGTGCGCCTTCAGCTGATTGGCATCGGCCTGGTTAAGTGAAAGCTGTTGCAGTGTGTTTACCTTTGGCACGAAGGTATACTTGTGCAGGCTGTCTACCACGGCCGGCGGCAGGGCGTATACCTCCTGCACCTGCGCCATGCTATGGAACCCGCCCAGGCCATCTCTGTACTTCACAATTCTTGCCGATAGTTTGCTGCCAATCCCCCTGATCTGTTTCAAGGCGGTTGTGTCGGCGGTGTTGATGTTGAAAGGTGCGAGGATGAAGCGCTCGCGTGGTCGTGGGTTGCTGGCCCAGTTGGGGTTAGGCGCTGTCCGGGAGTTGGCGGCTATACCTTGCTTGCGACCATACCTGTCAGGTTTGGTTTCGGGTAACTGGATGTAAGGGTATAGGTTCTGGAAAACAGAATCGGACAGGCCGTAGATGGTGCTAAGCTGGGCTTTGTAAGTGAAGTCGCCGACTTTGTTGCGGTAGTTGAGGATGCGCTTCGCCATGTATTTGGGTATGCCTAGCTCCTGCCACTGCGCTTCTGTCAGGTGGTTGGGGTTGAAGGGCTGCAACGCCACCGGCATTTGGTATACCTGTTTTCTGTCCGTTCGCTCTGGCTGCCGGGCCTCCAGCTGCGCTACCAGGCTGTCGAGCAGTTGCTTATCGGCTGGGCTGCTCTCAACCACGCCCATCTCCGGTTTCGAAAACCATTTAAACAGCAATGGTGCTGCCGTCAGCAGCACCATTGCTCCTATCAGTACCAGAAACCCGTTTACCTCGCGCTGCGAAAAGCCAAAGTTGCGTCGAATCCAGTACCTGAGTTTTCTCATATGAAAGTCTAAGCCCGCGGGGCCTGCCGCTCTACCTCATCGTCGTTGTCGAGGTAGGAGTCCGGCTCTGGCCTTGGAGGGGCGTTCAACACCCTGTAAAAAAAGTAAATCGTCAGTCCAGTCACCAGGGACATGGTAGTGAGCATGATAACAAGTGCAGATGTATTCATAGTTTCCTAAATTCTTCCTTCTCTAACTCTTTTTTTATACGCCATGTATACCATCGCTGCGATGCTCAGGAATACCACCACTAATAGTATACGGGAGGCATTCACAAAGAACAGTGTGTCCTGCAGTTGCGTGATCAAAGCCGGGTCGGTGGCCTCGGCCAGCTGGCGTTTCAGGCTCGTGTTCTTGAGCTTGTTGATGATAGAGCTATCGTCCAGAATCCACTCACCGCTGAAAGCCGCTCCCCAGTCGCCACCTTTCGGCGTAATAAGCGACCCGATGAAAACCCACAGCAGAAGTAGCGGGGTAACGAATTTGATGATGAACTTGTAAATCTTCGGCACCTGTATGTCTGAGCCGGACATGATCTCACGCCAGCCCTTTTTCATACCAAACACCCAGGCAAACAGAATCGATTCAAGCAAGGCGAATACTACCAGCGACACGGTACCCGCCCAGTAGTCGTACTCGTCAAACACGCCGTAGTGGAAGAACAGCACAGTCGGCATACCCAGCAGGAACACAACCAGGCCAAAAGACCAGGCAGC
This sequence comes from Pontibacter coccineus, assembly GCF_030546575.1. Classification (GTDB taxonomy): domain Bacteria; phylum Bacteroidota; class Bacteroidia; order Cytophagales; family Hymenobacteraceae; genus Pontibacter; species Pontibacter coccineus. The sequence continues at coordinate 290,915 of NZ_JAUOTN010000002.1, read as the reverse complement.
TGATTTGCGTCCCCAGTTGAACTCGTCCTGCAGGAAGCCCATCCACGGCGTACCCATGGCCAATGAAGAAGTGATACCGGCAAAGAACAGCAGGCCAAACCACATCACGCCGGCTACGGCTCCCAGTATCGGGCCCCATTGCGTGAACAGGAATGGCAACGTTTTAAAGGCAAGTCCCAGACCACCGGAAGCAACCAGCTCTGACACACGCTCAATACCCAGGTAACCGATCGAGATCGGGATCAGGATAGAGGCACCCAGCACTACCTCCACAAATTCGTTCATCCAGCCGGCTGACATCGCACTCAGGGCAATATCATCTTTGGAACGCACGTAGGATGCATAGCAATGGATCGTGCCCATACCTACCGACAGGGTGAAGAAGATCTGTCCGGCAGCTGCAAGCCATACCGTTGGCGACCACAGTTGCGTATAGTCCGGCGTCCACAGGAAGTTGAGGCCCACGGAGCTGTCGTTGATGGCGCCAGCCTCACCGGCTGTAATGGTAAAGCCTTTGTAGGCCAGGAAAATACCGAAAAGGATCAGGAGTGGCATGCCTATTTTGGCCACGCGCTCCACACCGCCAGCCAGTCCTTTGGACAGGATCCAGGTATTGAGCAGCAGGCACAGCACGTAAAACACGATGGCCTCCAGCGGAATACCAAGCGTGGACTCGCCGATGCTTACATAGGTGTTGAAGAACGCGGCTACAGCTTCCTGGTCCATACCATTGAAGGTGCCCAGAACGGAATGCAGCACGTAAGAAAGCGTCCAGGACTCGATGTAGCAGTAGTAAGAGGCTACCGCGATGTTGGTCCAGATGCCGAACACGCCAATGTATTTCCACAGGCGGTTCTTGTGCATGGTATCCAGAATGAAGGGAGTGGAGTGGTGTCCGAATTTTCCGCCGAAGCGGCCCATCGACCATTCAATCCAAAGGAGCGGAATTCCCATCACCAAGAAGCAGACAAGATAAGGGATAATGAAGGCACCACCACCGTTCTGCACCGCTTGCACCGGGAAACGGAGAAAATTCCCCAGGCCCACCGCGTTGCCGGCCATCGCCAGAATGAGGCCCACCCTGGAGCCCCATGATTCTTTGTTAGCACTCATAAATAAGGGTAAAGGTTGGTTAGTATAGATTAGTAGGTTAAGGTTTGTACAGGTCGCGTTTCGTCAGCAATTGTCAAAAACCAGTTATGCAGCCAGGTTAAAAACCGCATAATCAGCATTTAAAGCTTCCAATTTAAGTAATGTATCTGATTGAACCATATTATATCCGATATTTTTAATACATATCGGCTTGCTCTGCCACCATAGCAATGCCCTCCTCAAAGGTATGCGGCTTGTAACCCAATTCTCTTTCGGCTTTGGTGATGATGAAACCGGTGCGGGCCGGGCGCCTGGCCGGCTGCGAGAAGGTGCTGCCGTCGGCTTTGTCGATCAGCGATTTGTCCAGCTGAAAGTAGTCGGCTACCAGCAGGGCCATGTCGTAGGGGGTGTACATCTCCTTGCCCGAGATGTTGTAGATGCCCTCCGCATCGTGCTGCACAGCCAGCCAGCAGCCCATGGCCAGGTCCTCGGCCAGCGTTGGGGTACGGAACTGGTCGGTCACGACCTTGATCACTTTGCCGGCCTGCAAACTGTCGCGCACCCACAGCACAATGTTGGTACGGCCGTAGTCGTGCACCACGCCATACACGAGCACTGTGCGGAGGATAGCCCATTTGCAACTGGCCTGCTTCACAATTTCCTCGGCCATTAGCTTGGTTTCGCCATAAAAGCTGATCGGGTTACCTGCTGCCTCTTCATCATAAGGGCCATCCTCGCCATCAAAAATAAAGTCGGTGGACAGGTGGATCAGGTGCACGTTGTGCTTTTCGCAGGCCTCTACCACGTAGGCCACTGCATCGCGATTGAGCTTTAGCGCGCCCTCCCGGTCCGATTCGCACTGGTCCACGTTGGTCATGGCGGCGGTATGGATCAGGTGCGTTGGTTTAAATTCGGCGACTACCTTTTCTACTTCATCGCGGTTGGTCACGTCCATGGAGGTAAAGGCCAGCGTCGGGAAGATCTCGGCCAGTTTGTTCTCGCCGCGGCTCGTTGCCAGCAGTTCCACATCGGTGCGGGGAAGCAGCAAAGCAGCCAGTTTCTGGCCCAGCAGGCCGTTCGAGCCTGTGATCAGTATTTTTTTCATGTTCTCAGTTTCTGTTGTATAATTAATTCTCATTGAAGAAGATCACCGCTTCGTCCGTTCGAGAAGCAGCGACATCATGCCCTTCTTATAAAGGCACGTGTGCGTTTACCTATCGACACGGCCTTACTTTCAGGTATAGCAATTGACTGAAGAAGCAATGTTTTTCAGGTATAGTTACTCCGCCTGCGGGTAGGTATAGCGGTACTTCTTGGCGATTTTTTTCTTCTTCACTACTTCTACCTTCACCGTCATCTTTACGTCCGAAAGTGGTCGGTTACGCCCGTCTACAGGTTGGGCCGCTATCTTGTCGATTACATCCAGACCATCGATTACCTGCCCATACACCGTATAGGCCTCGTCGAGCTGAGGTGTGCCCTGGTGGTTCTCCACGATGTAGAACTGCGAGCCGCTCGACTCTTTTTTGGGGTTTACCTGGTCACCCATGCGGGCTGCGGCCAAAGCGCCACGCACATGCTTGTATTTCGGCTTGATCTCGGCAGGCACGGTATAGCCCGGGTTGCCAGCACCGTCATTGCGCGGATCATCATCCTTGGTGTTCGGATCGCCGCCCTGTATCATGAACCCATCGATCACGCGGTGGAAGGTGGTGCCGTCGTAAAAGCCCTGGCGGGCGAGTTTCAGGAAGTTCTCTTTGTGCAGTGGCGTGTCATCGAAGAGCACCAGTTTCATGTCTCCGTGTGGGGTGGAGATCGTTACCAGTTGGTCTTTGCCTTTGGGTGCCTTTTGGGCCAGCACAGCCAGCGGGCATAATGCCAGCACTACAACGAAAGCAGTTATCTTTCTAAGCAGATTCATGTTAAAGGGGTAAGTTTTCAGTTAAAAATCAGGTCTAAATTCCAAATTTAAGCCTTTTTGGTTCCTTTCCACGTATTGCCTGCATTTTCTGTAGGTTCATACGAATTCTCCTATTGCAAGATAAAGTCCGCAGGTATGGCACTCTATGGAGACAGCCCTTTCGTATACCAGGTATAGCTTGCACTTTAAGAACTTTATACTGTACCTGTAGAAGCAATTTAAAGGTTAATTTCCTACTTCCGTCAAATAAAGTTATATTAAAACTCACTAACTAACCTCACCTACCCTTATTTGATGAAAAAAGTACTACTTATGACCGGCCTTGGCCTCGCTGCTTTGGGCAGCGCCCAGGCACAAATGCCGGAACCTACCATTGATGAAAAAATTGAGGCAGCTGTGGCACCCACTGCCCGGTTTATTTCCGATATCATCTTTTACGAAGTACAGGTAGCCGGCGCAGGTATACCACTTATCCTGGTCTGGCTACTGGCAGGCGCACTTTTCTTTACCGTATACCTGGGCTTTATCAATGTCAGGGGCTTTAAGTATGCGCTTGACATCGTGCGCGGCAAATACAACCAACCTGATGCTTCCGGCGAGCTGTCTCACTTCCAGGCGCTGACCGCGGCCGTGTCGGGCACGGTGGGCCTCGGAAATATTGCGGGCGTGGCCATCGCCATCTCGCTCGGCGGGCCAGGCGCCACCTTCTGGATGATCATGGCAGGCCTGCTGGGTATGTCGACCAAGTTTGTATCGTGCACTCTGGGGGTGAAGTACCGCGATGTGCATGCTGACGGCACTGTTTCAGGCGGCCCCATGCACTACCTGAAAAAAGGGCTGGCGGAGCGCGGCATGACGGGCCTGGGCAAGTTTCTGGCGGCATTTTTTGCGGTAATGTGTATTGGTGGAGCCTTGGGAGCCGGCAATATGTTCCAGATCAACCAGGCGACGCAGCAGTTTATTACCGTGACAGGCGGTGCGGAGGCTTCTTTTTTTGGCGGCGGCAATGCCTGGCTATTTGGCTTGATCATGGCCGTGTTGGTGGCGCTGGTTATCCTGGGTGGCGTGAAGAGCATTGCCCGGGTAACTGAAAAAATAGTTCCGCTGATGTGCGGCATCTACATTCTGGCTGGCTTGGTGGTACTGGCAGTTAACTTCTCTCAGATACCCGCCGCTTTTGTAGCCATTATTGAAGGGGCCTTCAGCACGACTGCCATTGGTGGCGGTTTGGTTGGGGTAATGATACAGGGTTTGCGCCGCGGTATTTTCTCAAACGAGGCAGGCATCGGCTCTGCTTCCATTGCTCACTCCGCCGTAAAAACCAACATGCCCGTGACAGAAGGTTTTGTGGCCTCACTCGAGCCTTTCATCGATACCGTGATTGTATGCACGATGACAGCGCTGGTAATTGTGGTGACGGGCGCCTATACCCAGGATACAGGCGACGGGATAGCGCTCACCTCTTCGGCTTTTGCTACGGTAATTGACTGGTTCCCGCTTGTGCTGGCAGCAGCCGTTATCCTCTTCGCGTTCTCCACCATGATCACCTGGTCTTACTATGGGCTGAAGTCCTGGACCTATCTGTTTGGCAACTCCAGATCATCCAAAAATTCTTTCAAAGTACTGTTCTGCGCTTTCGTGGTGCTGGGTGCACCGATACAGCTCATCAGCGTGGTTGCCTTTTCTGATGCCATGCTGTTTGCCATGAGTATACCTAATCTGATCGGTTTGTTTATTCTGGCTCCGGTAGTCAAAAGCGAGATGCAGGCTTTCCTGACGTACGCACGATCCAGCACAAAACGACCGCTCACGCAGAAGTCAGTAGAAGCTGCACAGCTGGAAACCGAGGTATAGGTAAAGTCAATACAAAGGCCTATACCTAAACGGGCCACCTGCGCAAAGCAGGTGGCCCGTTTAGGTATAGGTATAAATTAAATCTTGTCTCGCTTATTCTTCTCTTTCTGACCTGATCTCCTTGAGGATCTTGTCGCCGCCCCGGCTCAGGATCGTTTCAGCCAGCCTGGTGCCCAGCGCTTCGGCCTCCTCCTGGCTTCCTTCAAACACTTCTGAAAGGTGCTGTTGCCCGTCGAGGCTTACAATGCCGCCGTGTATGCGCAGGTTTCCTTCCGCCGTCAGTTTGGCCAACGCAAAAGAAGGGATGCTGCAACCGCCCTCCATCGTACGCAGGAAAGCACGCTCCGCCAGCAGGCACACGTGGGTATCCGGGTGGTCAACGGCGTCTTTTATCAGTTGTCTTACCTCCGGGTCGAGGTCGCGGGCGCACTCCACGGCCACGCTGCCCTGGCCGGCGGCAGGCACGAACTCATCGTCCGGGAAGGTATGCACGATCATGTCGTCATAGCCCATCCGCACCACACCGGCGTAGGCCAGAATGAGCGCTTCAAAAGGACCTTCTTTGAGCTTCTGCAGGCGGGTCTGCAGGTTGCCGCGCGATTCGGCGGTGGTCACGTTCGGGTAGTACTTCCGGAGCAAAGCCCTGCGGCGAGTGGAGGACGTACCGAGCATCACCTGGCTGTCGCGCTCCAGCTTGAAATCCGGATTGAAGGACAGAAGCACGTCATTCACAACCTCGCGCTCCATAAAGGCTACTAGCTCCAGTTCGTCAGGTATAGACGACTGCACATCTTTGGCGCTGTGCACAGCAACCTCGATGGTGCCTTCGCGCAGCCCTACTTCCAGCTCTTCGGTAAACACACCTTTTGAGCCCAGCTTAACAAGGGAGCGGTCGAGTATCTGGTCGCCTTTGGTACTGATAATGACGATCTCGGTATCGAGACCGGCGGCCTGTAGCTTATCGGCCACGGCGTTTGCCTGCCAAAGGGCCAGCTTGCTGCCGCGCGTACCGATTCGAATGGTTTTTACTGTTGTATTATTTTCCATGATATCTTCTTCTTAACTAGCATTGCGCAGGTACTGGGCAATCTGGATAGAGCTGTCCACGAACACCATTTTCGGGTTGGCGTTTCGCTCTATGTGATAGTGCGCCTCGTTCAGTTCCTGCGCCAGTTTTCCGGCATTGTTTTCTGTGATCAGCTTCGAGAACTTCTGCACAAAGTCGAGTTCGTTGGGGGGCAGGTAGGCAATCAGCGCTTCATCCACACCGTAGAGCATCACCTTGCGGAAGAGGTTGAGCGCGTAGAGCAAAAAGTTCTTCTGGTTCTCGCGGCCCAGCTTCTGAAACTCCTCGCTGGCATCCACCACCTTCTCAAATTTATAGCTGTAGCAGTTGCGCATCCAGTCGGTGAAGAAGGTGAAGTAGTCGCTGCTGACCTCGCTCGTGAGTTTGGTCGCGGCATTTAGGCTGCCCTCTGCCAACTGCGCCACCTGGTAGGCGGCCGTGTCGTCGAGGCCGTGCTTTTCCTTCAGGTAGCCGATCACCTCTTCTTCGGTAAAAGCCCGCACCTGCACGATCTGGGTACGCGAGGTAATGGTCGCCAGCAGCTTCTCGGCCGATTGCGACACCAACAGGAAGAGCGTTTTAACGGGTGGCTCTTCGAGTAGTTTGAGCAGGGCATTGGCCGCGAAAGGGTGCATCAGCTCCGGTAGCCAGATGAGCACGATCTTGTAGTCGCCCTCAAAGGCCTTGAGCGACACCAGCTTCACTAGCTGGCGGCTTTCTTCTTTGGAGATGTTGCCTTGTTTGTTCTCGGCGCCGATGTGCTGCATCCACTCGTTAAGGCCCTGATAGGGGTTACTCAGCACAAACTCACGCCACTCGGTCAGGAACTTCTGGCTCAGCACATCTTTGGTGATGGACTTGGTGCTCGTCACCGGCATCACGAAGTTGAAGTCGGGGTGCACCAGCTTGTTCATTTTCACGCAGCTATTGCACGTTCCACATGAATCATTGGCCTGCCTGTCTTCGCAGTTGATGTAGGTGGCATAGGCCAGCGCCAGGGCCAGATTGGCACTTCCCTCCTGCCCCAGAAACAGCTGCGCATGCGCCACATGGTTCTGTCGCACCGAGTTAACCAGTAAGGTTTTCGTTTCCTGATGCCCTATTATTTGAGAGAAATGCACGTTTTAATTGCTAAATTTTTGGATTGTTAAATTGTTAAACTGCTGGATAACACACGCAGGATTAACATTCCACGAAGTTAACAATTTAACCATTAAACCCGCTAGCCATTACCCTTTCCTGTCCCATACCCGATACTGCTGGGTCTGGTCGAAGATCTCGGACATAATAGCGTGCTCGGTTTCGTCGTAAGGCAGGTTGCGTCGTCCCATAACCTTTTCGGCCACTTCAGCCGCTTTGCGCAGTTGGAAGGTTTCGAAGCCCGAGGCGCCTCCCCAGGCAAAAGAAGGGATGAAGTTGCGCGGGTAGCCGGCCCCAAAAATGTTGGCGCTCACGCCCACCACCGTGCCCGTGTTGAACATGGTGTTGATGCCACTTTTGCTGTGGTCGCCCATGATCAGGCCGCAGAACTGCTGGCCCGTGCTCCTGAAGCCGCCTTTGGCGTAACTCCAGATCTTCACTTCGGCGTAATTGTTCTTCAGGTTCGAGGTATTGGTGTCGGCGCCCAGGTTGCACCACTCGCCCAGCACCGAATTGCCCAGGTAGCCTTCGTGGCCTTTGTTGGTGTGGCCAAAGATTACCGAAGCCGCCACCTCGCCACCTACTTTGCAGAATGGCCCGATGGTCACATCGCCGCGCATTTTGCCGCCGACATTCACGTTACTGCCCTCGCAGATCGCAAACGGGCCTTTGATGATAGCGCCTTCGTGTATCTGGGCGTTCTTACCGATGTAGATCGGCCCGTTTTCGGCATTGAGGATGGCCGCACGTATTTTGACTCCCTCTTCGATGAAGATATTCTCCTCAGCGTACACCATGGTATACTTATCGTCGATGGGCTGGCTCTGGCGACCTGCCGTCATCACTTTAAAGTCGCTTCGGATCTGGCTGCCGTTCTGCACGAAAATCTCCCATACCTCCCGAACGATGTTTTCAGGCTGGCATTCGATCTCCCTGGTGGGGGAATACCTGGCCAGCTCAGTGGCATCGCGCAGGTCGAGGCTATCGGCATGGAACGCCACCAGCGTACCTTCACAGTACAACCCTTCCCCTTCTTTCAGGGATCTGACCTGCTCTACCAAGGCCTCATCCGGGCACACTGCCCCGTTCACGAACACATTGTGCGTGTCGTAGTGCGCCGGAAACTTGCGCTGCAGGTATGGCTGCGTCAGATACGACACGGTCGCACCTGCCTGTAGCTGCCACTTTTCGGCAATGGTCATGATGCCAATGCGGATATCGGCCACTGGCCTGGTGAAAGTCAGCGGCAACAGCGCCTGCCGGATAACGGGGTCATCGAAGAGAATGATGTTCATAGCTGTAAAAATAAAAAGTCTTGCCGAAATTTGAGGCAGTCCCCGAATCAAAAAAACGGAGGCCGCACCTTCGCCGACCCAGGCCTTCAGATAGTTGTTAAAAGCAAAAAAGTCTTTCCGTATGGTAACAGAAAGACTTTTTATTCAAACGTTTTAACCAAGCTTTAAACTTGACTATTTTTTCTTGTAACGTGTGTTGAAGCGCTCCACACGACCCGCAGTATCCACGAAGATGTTTTTACCAGTGTAGAAAGGGTGTGACGCAGAAGAAACTTCCACTTTGATTACTGGGTATTCTTTGCCGTCTTCCATTGTGATTTTCTCGTCAGAGTTCATCGTAGAACGTGTGATGAATTTGAAATCACTCGTCATATCCTGGAAAACCACCTCTCTGTATTCTGGGTGAATGCCTTTTTTCATTATTATAAACGTTAATTAACCTTAATTTCTGAATCGGACTGCAAATTTAAGAAGTATTTTCGAATTTAAAATGTTACTAACCAAATTATTTTAACATTCGCCACAGGGCACTGTTGGTAGCGATATTTATTTAAATTTGTCTCTGGCACAGCGCCATACCTTATACTGATACCCACATGACACACCCACAGCAAAACCTGATACTCGACCAGGGGCAGATCCAGCAGAAGATCACCCGCATGGCCTACGAGGTATACGAACAGAACTTTGAGGAACAGGCACTTGTGCTGGCAGGCATACACCGCAACGGCTATACCCTGGCAGGCATGCTGGCACAGGAACTGGAGAAAATTTCCCCCATCAAAGTTACGCTGCTGAAGGTAACGATAGACAAAACCGCCCCATTGCAGTCGCCTGTCGCTATCACGCCTGAGACTGCATCTATTGAGAAAACCGTGGTGATTATTGTGGACGACGTGCTGAACACCGGCAAAACGCTGGCCTATACCTTGAACGCCCTGCTGCCGCAGAACCCCAAGAAAGTCGAGATTGCGACGCTGGTGAACCGCCACCATACCTTGTTCCCGGTTTCCTCCACCTATACCGGCTACTCGCTGGCCACCACTTTGCGCGAGCGGGTAGATGTGGTGCTGCAAGATGATGAAGTAGCGGCTTACCTACATTAAGATTAATACTATACACTATGAAAGAACTCTGCTTCGCCACCAACAATAAAAACAAAGTAGCCGAGGTGAGCCGCATGCTCGAAGGCAAGTATAAGCTGCTCACCCTCGAGGACATTGGCTGCCATGAAGAGCTGGCCGAGGACCAGGATACGCTGGAGGGCAACTCCCGGCAGAAGGCGCAGTACGTGTGGGAGAAGTATAAGGTCGACTGCTTTGCTGACGACACCGGGCTGGAAGTGGACGCCATTTGCGGTGAGCCGGGCGTGTACTCTGCCCGCTATGCCGGCCCGCAGCGCAACGACGCCGACAACATACGCCACCTGCTCAAAAACCTCGAAGGCCATGCCGTTCGCCGCGCCCGCTTTCGCACGTCCATCACGCTATACCTGGCTGGGCAGGAGCACCAGTTCGAGGGGATTGTGAACGGCCACATCACCACCGAATGGAAGGGCGACAAAGGCTTCGGCTACGACCCCGTGTTCGTACCGGAGGGCTACGACCGCACTTTTGCCGAGATGACGCCGGAGGAGAAAAACGCCATCAGTCACCGCGGGGAGGCCATCCGCAGGCTCGTGGAATTTTTGAAGGCACAGTAGCGTTTCGGAGGTAAATAATTTAGGGCAGGCTGTAGCCACATTGGCCTTAAAAGACTAATTTTGTAGCCTGAAACTATAATCTCCAATGCAAAAGCCATTTATCGTCGGAATTACAGGAGGTAGCGCTTCAGGGAAAACCACTTTTTTGAACAGACTGCTTGCATCCTTCTCCCCTGAGAACATCTGTCTCATCTCTCAGGACAACTATTACAAAGACCGCGAGCACCAGACCCGCGACCTCAACGGGGTCGTCAACTTCGACCTTCCTTCCTGCATCGACGACGAAGCTTATGCACAGGACATCCTGAAACTGAGCCGGGGCGAGAGCGTTTTCCGCAAAGAGTATACCTACAACAACCCCAACGTGGTGCCAAAGCAGCTGGAGTTCAAGCCGGCGCCTATAGTGGTGGTAGAAGGTATCTTCGTTTTTTACTTCGAGGAAATCGCCAAACTGCTGGACCTGAAGGTATACATCGACGCCAAGGAATACATTAAGCTGCAGCGCCGCATTGTACGCGATAAAGTGGAGCGCGGCTACGACCTGGACGATGTGCTGTACCGCTACACCCACCATGTGGCGCCAACCTACGAGAAGTACATCAAGCCATACAAAAACGACGCCGACATCATCATCCCGAACAACGAGAAGTTCGACCGCGGCCTGGAGGTTCTGACCACATTTCTTAATTCCAAAATATAAGGATGCGACACAAGTTTGCAGTAATAGGACTGGGTAGATTCGGCAACTCCATCGCCCGCACGCTCGCCGAGCGAGGCGCAGAGGTGCTCGCCATCGACAACAATGAGGACCACGTGGAGGACATAAAGGACGACGTGGCCTACGCCGTGGCCCTGGATGCGACGGATATCCGGGCACTGGAGGCGCAGAACGTGCAGGACATGGACGCGGCCATCGTGTCCATCGGCGAGGACTTCGAGGCCCTGCTCATCACAACGGCCAACCTGCAGGAGCTCAACATCAAGCGAATCATCACGCGTGCCGCCAACAAGCAGCAGCGCCGCATCCTGGAGAAGATGGGGGTGCAGGAAATCCTGTCGCCGGAGGGGGAAGTTGGCAAAACAGTGGCCGAGCGCCTGCTGCAGCCGAGTATCCGCACCTTCCTGTCGCTGCCCGACAACTACGAGATCGTGGAGATCAACACCCCGCGTGGTATTTCCAATAAAAGCCTCGCCAAGATATCGCTGCGCGAGAAGTACAACCTCAACCTGATTACGATCAAGCGCTTTTTTGAAGAGATACAGGACGGCAAACCCACGCAGGTGGAGCACATCATCGGTGTTCCCAAGGCCGACACCATTATCTATCCTTCTGACATTCTGATTCTTATCGGAAAAAAACACGACATTAAGCGATTTATTGATATAAACCGCTAACAGGTTTTAATTTTTCAAAGAAAGCCTTACATTTGCTTTCTGTATGCCACACGCTGCCAACATATTGCCACACTTCCGTCATCTTCTGATGACCGTAACCCTGCTCTGGGCGCTTATGCTCAATGGGCAGGAAGTAGTGGCGTATACTTACCCGGCGCAGGGCACTCCTGTTAAGTCAGCCTCCCAGCTGGCGTCGGCCCCGCAGGAAAAAACAGTTGTCAAGCAAAAGGTGACGCTGGAGGCGACGACCTCCTTTGTGGTGCTCAACCTGGAGCAGAATGCACTGGAGCCGACTCCTATACCTGCTTTTGCTATACCTACTGATGAGGCCTTGCCTGCCTATGCGGCCAGGGCGCCCGGAGCTGGCTTCGTGGCCCGCTTCTTTCCTATTTCCATTCAACCCAACGCTCCCTAAGCGAACCCTTTCCCGCAGGCCCCCTCTACGGTCCTGCCCCGTTGCGCATACCCGAAATTTAAGGTATAGCGGAACGGCTTCACAGCATTTCTTGGTTTATGTAAGATAGCGCCGCTGTGATTTCCAAAGCATTAACATTCTATCAACTATACCTTTTTTATCAACCAACCCATGCGGAATAAGAATTTCATCATCATTATGACCGTGATAGTATCGGCACTCTGCCTCTACTATCTGTCATTCTCGTTTGTTGCCCGCAGTGTGCAGAAAGATGCTGAGGCCTACGCCACAGATGCACAAGGCAACGTAAACCACGACAAACAGCAAACCTACCTCGACTCTATCTGGAAGGAGCCTGTTTACAACTTTCTGGGCGCTGAGTATACCTACCAGGAGGTAAAAGAAAACGAACTGGGCCTTGGCCTTGACCTTCGTGGCGGTATGCACGTGGTGCTGGAGGTTTCTCCGGTTGAAATCATCCGGTCCCTGTCTGGCAACAGCAAAGACCCTAACTTCCTGAAGGCGCTCGCCCGCGCCCAGGAGATGCAGAAGAACAGCCAGGAGAAGTTCACCACCCTGTTTGCAGAGGCTTACCGCGAGGTGGAGCCGGACGGACGCCTGAGCCGCATCTTCTCCAACACAGCCAACCGTGGCAAGATTAGCTTCGAGTCCAGCAACGCAGAAGTGATCAACGTGATTGATCAGGAGGTAGAGGACGCCATCGAGCGCTCTTTCAACATCCTACGCACGCGTATCGACAAGTTTGGCGTGAACCAGCCAAACATCCAGCGCCTTAAGGGCAGTGGCCGTATCCAGATTGAGCTTCCAGGTATAGACAACCCGGACCGTGTGCGCAAGTTGCTGCAAGGTATGGCGAACCTGGAGTTCTGGGAAGTATGGACGCCGGAAGAATTCTCTCCTTATTTCTCGCAACTGAGCGAGCACCTTGACAAAGAAGAAAAAGCTGGTCGTCTGAACATTGGCCGTACCTCTGCACAAGCTGCTCCAACAGCAGGTGACTCTACACCATCTGCCGTGCAAGATGCCGCCGCTGACGATGTGCTGGCAAAGGCTGCCGCTACTTCTAACGATACAGCTGCCGCTTCAAACGATACAACAGCACTAGCTGCTGCCGACCAGGCAAAGACGGACACTGCTGATGCGCTTCAGTCGCTGCAGGAAGAGCAGACGGGCGTCATGAGCCGCCTGTTTACCATGATGCCGGGCGGTATCGGTGCCAACGTGCGCGACACAGCCAGAATCAACGACATTTTCCAGAGATCGGACGTACGCGCCATCTTCCCTCCAAACATGAAGTTCCTGTGGGGTGTGAAGCCGATAAAAGGTGACAACCGCCAGGAGTTTGTGGAGTTCTACGCTATCAAGAAAGGTCGTGACGGCAAAGCGCCGATGACCGGTGAGGCTGTGAACGATGCCCGCCAGGACTTTGACCAGAACGGACGCCCTGAGATCAACATGACCATGACGCCAGCCGGTGCTAAGCGTTGGGCCAAACTGACAGGCGACAACGTGGGCCGTCAGGTAGCCATCGTGCTTGACAACTATGTATACTCTGCGCCAGTGGTGCAGGGCGAGATCACGGGTGGTAACTCTTCTATCACAGGTAACTTTTCGATTGAAGAGGCAAAAGACCTTGCCAACATCCTGAAAGCCGGTAAAATGCCAGCTCCTACCCGTATCGTGGAAGAAGCCATCGTAGGTCCTTCGCTGGGCCAGGAGGCTATCAACCAAGGTTTATTGTCAACACTGGCCGGTTTGCTGGTAGTAGTGGTATTCATGATCGCTTACTATAGAACAGGTGGTTTTATCGCCAACCTGGCCCTGGTTTTCAACGTGTTCTTTATCCTGGGCATTCTGGCCCAGTTCAACGCAGCCCTTACACTCCCTGGTATCGCCGGTATCGTGCTTACCCTGGGTATGGCCGTGGATGCGAACGTACTGATATTTGAGCGTATGCGTGAAGAGGCCGCCAAAGGCCTGAGCCTGCGCGAAGTCATCAACAAAGGCTACGACAAGGCATTCCTGACGATTCTGGATGCGAACGCCACCACGTTCCTGGCCGGCTTTATCCTGTATTTCTTCGGCTCTGGTCCGGTGAAAGGCTTTGCCATCACCATGATGCTCGGTATCGTGACCTCTTTCTTCACCTCGGTATTCATTTCCAGGCTGTTGATCGAGCGTAGCTTCAGAAAAGCAGGCAAGCTGTCCTTCTCTAGCTCTTTCACTGACAGACTTTTCGCAGACGTGAAATTTGATGTGATGAAGTGGAAGAAGCCTGCCTATGCTTTCTCGTTGACCATTATCGCCTTCGGTTTCGTAGCCATGGCCATTAAAGGCCCGAACCTGGGCGTGGACTTCAAAGGTGGCCGTTCTTACGTTGTGCAGTTTGATGACGCCGTTCCGGCCTCTGACGTACGCGGCGCTTTGCTCGACAACTTCGAGGAGGAAGGTACGGAAGTGAAAACCTTCGGCGCCTCTAACCGCCTGAAAGTGATCACCAGTTACCTGGCAGATGACGAGAGCACGACAGCGGATGAGCAGGTGAAAGCAGCCTTGCTGCAGGGCCTGGACGAGTACAAGAACCTTAATCCTGAGATTCTGAGCTCATCCAAGGTAGGTGCCACCATGGCGGATGACATCCAGAAGACGGCTGTACTATCCCTGATATTGGCACTGGCGGGTATCTTCATCTATGTGATGTTCCGTTTCAGCAACTGGCAGTTCAGCTTGGGAGGTGTGATCGCCTTGCTCCATGACGCCATCATGATCATCGCCATCTTTGCCATCCTTGACCTGTTTGGCATCTCCTACGAGATGGACCAGATCTTCATCGCGGCGGTACTGACCATCGTTGGTTTCTCCATCAACGATACCGTGGTAATCTTTGACCGCGTGCGGGAGTACCTGAACGATAACCCACGCCTGCATGTGAGTGAGATCATCAACCCGGCGCTCGTACACACGTTCAGCCGTACCATTATCACTTCGTTCACAGTGTTTATGGTGGTGCTGATACTCTTCATCTTCGGCGGTGAGATCCTGCGTGGCTTCTCCCTTGCCATGATGATCGGTGTCCTGTTCGGTGTATACTCTACGCTGTTCATCGCATCACCGATCGTGGTGGACACCATGAAGAAAAAGCCGGAGCCTACACCTACTCCAGCCAAACCTGCAACGCAGGCACAGAAAGCCTAAAGCAGAAACACCCGGGGCGGATTAGCCTGCTCCGGGTGTTTCTCTCTTTCTTTATAGCAACAAAAAAGGCCAGCCCTGTTTAGGGCTGGCCTTTTTTATATCGTTTCCTTTTAGGTATACCTTAGATGGTCACACCGTCTGCTACTACTTCTGTCACTTCAGGCACCATGCGCTTCAACAGGTTTTCGATACCCGCCTTGAGCGTTACAGTAGCTGATGGGCAGCCACTGCAGGAACCTTGCAGGTGCACTGTTACCACACCGTCTTTGTAAGACTTAAAAGAGATGTTACCGCCATCCTGCTCTACGGCTGGGCGCACGTAATTTTCCAGCAGGTCGGTTACTTTTTTAGAGATAGCGGCATCTTCTTCTGTCGCATCTACATGTGTCTCGCTGCCTGCTGCAGGCTTGTTTGCCTGGAAACCTTCCACAAAGATAGGGCCGCCTGCCTCTACATACGACTTCAGGAAAGTACGCAGTTCAGGTATAAGCTTCACCCACTCGATGTTGGCGGCTTTCGTTACAGTAACAAAGTTGCTGGCAATGAACACGCGCGTCACGTAGTCGAAATTGAAGAGCTCCTGCGCCAACGGTGAGTCGGCAGCGCTCTCTAAGTTCGGGTAGTCCACGCTCTGGCCATCTGGCAGAAGGCCTACGTTCATCACAAACTTCATTGACTCGGGGTTTGGGTTGGCCTCGGCATATACCGAAACCGTCTTTTCTCTATTTTCTAACATGGATATCAGCGTTTTAAATTAAAACCTAGGCCTTCGCCTTAAAGTTTCCAAAATTACTCAATTATTCTGACAAGTAGTAGCACCCTGCCTGCTGTCTTACTTTAGTAAAGCATCTGCACCAGGTTTATCTTTATTCAACCCGGGTTGGGAAAGTGCCACCTGAGCAGTGTGTATACAGCAATTTGGTAAGCTAATTAGTGTAGAAAATGTATATTTGTGACGCAGTGAAATTTTTGACCTGAAAAACACTCCGCACGTTTAACATGCTTTACAACTACATTCTGCTGGCGCAAGCGCAGCAAGCCGTTCCCGGTTTCATGATTATCCCCTTCCTGCTCCTAATCAGTCTAATCGCCAGTGGCCCCATTTTCTTCGGACACTTCTGGGAACACAATTATAAAAAAATAGCTGTTACCCTCGGACTTGCCGTACTGGCCTACTACCTGTTTGTGTTAGGCGATGTGCACATGCCGATACACACGCTGGCAGAGTACTTCACCTTTGCCGTGCTGCTGAGTTCCCTCTACATTGCGGCTGGCGGTATATACATCAACGTGAATGCCAAGGCAACCCCACTGATAAATGTCGCGATGGTAGCCATAGGTGCCGTTCTGGCCAACTTTATCGGGACAACAGGTGCTTCCCTGCTTTTGATTCGCCCGTTCATGCGCCTCAACGCACATCGCCTGCAGCCTTACCAGATCATATTCTTTATCTTTATCGTGAGTAACGCAGGCGGTCTGTTAACGCCGCTTGGTGACCCGCCGCTCTTTATCGGCTTCATCAAGGGTGTGCCGTTCTTCTGGACACTACAGCACCTGTTCATGCCGTGGTTCATGGCGATCGTACTGCTTTGCATCATGTTCTACTTTGTAGACAGACGCAACAAAGGTGACCAAATTATCGCTGACCTCGATTTGGCGGAGCCAGACTCTGGCAAAACGGAATTCAGCTTCAAGGGCCGCCGCAACCTGCTTTGGCTGGCTGTCATCATTGGTGCCGTGTTCCTCGACCCGAACGTGATCGATGCGCTGCCGCACATTTACTACGACGGCAGTAAGTTCTCTTTCGTGCGCGAGATCATTCAGCTGAGTGCCGCCTTCATGTGCTATCGCAACTCTAACAAGGAGGCCCTGGCGGGTAACCAATTCAACTTCCACCCTATTCTGGAAGTGGTTTTCCTGTTCTTCGGTATCTTCTTTACCATGATGCCGGCCCTGCAGCTGTCTGCCGAAATTGCTTCTTCGCCAGCCTACTCCAGCTACATCACGTCGAACTTCCTGTACTGGGCCACGGGCTCTCTCTCGGGCTTCCTGGACAATGCCCCTACCTATGCCAACTTCCTGTCGCTGGCCATGGCCAAGTTTGATCTGTCTCAGAGCAGCGTGGAAGACGTCAGACAATTTGCCGCCGGTACCTCTGCCGCAGGTATGGAAACGCTTATTCAACTCGAAGCCATCTCTTTGGCATCCGTCCTGTTCGGCGCCTTTACCTACATCGGCAACGGGCCGAACTTTATGGTGAAAGCGATCGCTGAGAGCGCCGGCGTGAAAATGCCTTCTTTCTTCGGCTACGTACTGCGCTACTCTATCCCGTTCCTGCTGCCAATCCTTATACTGATCTGGTTCTTTGTCGTGCACCTGAGAGTCTTCTAAGCCCGACAAACAAGGTATAGCCACGAACATACGAGAGCCGCTCCCTGGACCAGGGAGCGGCTCTTTTTCTTTACAAACAATCCTTCTCTGCCCCTCACGGAGTGAAATATAGCCGAACACCAATGGTAAAAAATGCATCTAACTTTGCGCCTGGGCACTTTCAGAGCCGCTTCATTAGGTTTTTATCGTTATATTTGTATGGCCTCGCAGAAGGCTGAAACTCATTAACCGATAACCCTACCGCATGGAGAACATAAATGTTGAACTGATTCTATTTGCTATTGCTATCCTCTTTTTCGTAAGCATCATGGCCGGTAAGGCAGGCCACAAATTCGGCGTCCCCGCTTTATTGCTGTTCCTGTCCATTGGTATGATCTCCGGTAGCGATGGCCTGGGCATACAGTTCCAAAACATCCAGATTGCTCAGATTATTGGCACAGTGGCGCTGTGTATCATTTTGTTCTCGGGTGGTATGGACACCAAAATTGCCGACATACGTCCGGTCATAGCGCAGGGTGTCGTACTGGCCACTATCGGCGTATTTCTTACTGCTCTATTGACGGGCTTTGCCATTTGGTGGATCCTGGGCATGACGATGGAGTCTGCAGGTATAGGCCTGACCACCTCGCTGCTGCTGGCGGCTACTATGTCCTCTACCGACTCTGCCTCTGTTTTCTCGATTCTCCGCTCCAAGAGCCTACACCTCAAAAACAACCTCCGCCCCATGCTTGAGTTGGAAAGCGGCAGTAACGACCCGATGGCCTACATCCTGACCATCACGCTCATTGAGATTATACTCATGGAAAGTGGTGTGAATTACTGGGCGGCGGGCGGCATGCTGCTGATGCAGCTGATTATTGGGGCAGTGGCCGGCTACGTTTTTGGCAGGCTGGCTGTGCGGCTGATCAACTATGTTGACATAGACAACAGCTCGCTCTACCCGATCCTGGTTTTCACTGTCTGTATCTTCATTTTCTCGGCCACCTACTTTATCAAGGGCAACGGTTTCCTGGCAGTATACATCGGTGGTCTTGTGATCGGCAATTCTAAATTCGTACACAAGCGCTCTTCGCTCAACTTCTTCGATGGCATGGCCTGGATGAGCCAGCTGCTTTTGTTCCTTACCTTGGGGCTGCTTGTTAATCCGCATGAACTGGTGCCTCTCATCGTACCCGGCCTGATCATCAGCTTCCTGATGATCTTCATCACCCGTCCGCTGAGCGTGTTCCTGTGCCTGCTGCCTTTCCGTCACATGAGTACCAAAGACAAAACCTACGTCTCGTGGGTGGGGTTGCGGGGTGCTGTGCCTATCATCTTTGCCATTTTGCCCCTGGCCGCTGATGTCCCGCATGCCCGCCTGATATTCAACATTGTTTTCTTCTGTACGCTTATTTCCCTCATTGTGCAGGGAACGACCCTTTCACAGGTGGCAGTCTGGCTGGGACTGGCCGAGAAGCCACGCGAGCAGCACAAACTGAAGGATTTCGATATCGAGTTTTCCGATGAGATCAAGTCCATTACAACTGAAATCAACATTACGGAACAGATGCTGGCAAACGGCAGCTACCTGATGGACCTGCCGCTCCCGGACAAGACGCTCGCCGTAATGGTGAAACGAGACGGCAAATACTTTGTGCCAAAAGGCAAAACGGCACTGCAGGAAGATGACAAGTTGCTCATCATCACAGACGACCTGGAAGCCCTGATGCAGAACATGCAAAGCATGGGAAGTCCAAGCAAGTCGTAAAACACCGAAATGCGGAACGCGCACGATCAGGTATACTGCAGCTCTTTCAGTTCAAGAATATTTGCTGCAGGCACCGCCGTGTTAACGGACAGTTCCCCCGTAGCCGGGCGGACATCATATCCGTTGGCATCGTCCAGCAGGTAGTCCAGCATCAGTTTGGCCAGTGCCTCTACCTGACTGTCAGTGGCGTCTGCTATCTGTACGCGGCAGGCAATTAGGGCCGGAGTTCCCAGGCGCTTGAGAAGCGGATAATATTTAAAGCGCTTTTCATACAGAGCAGCACGCAATGCGCGCCCTCCGTAAAATTCCATCAGGTCCTGGCAATCGTATTGCTCCGCCTGCGCTTCCGTCAGGTATAGCCACACAAGTCCCTGCTGGTTTTTGAAGGCATCGCTTTTTACAAAATGTATCAACTCCAATTCTGCTTCAACACGATCATCCGGCGATGCAAGGAGAGCGGACATATTTTTCAGCCCTGTCTTGAGTATCTTTAGATTGAGCGGCAATAAGCCTGTCTGAAGCGCTTTTGCAGGAGAAAGCAGCCTGGTACAGTGATAGGCCTTGATAGCGTAACTACGCAGCATGCCTGCGAGCTCCTTTTGGGCCTTTACATACATGGAGTCGGGTATATTCGAAAGCCAGCTTTTCCCCTGCAGGTTATTGGCTAGCTCCAGTTCACGCTCCTGGCTGATACGGATAATGTTCGGGCTTATATAGTCAAGGATTTCCTGTGGCCAGGTAGTTATATCTTCTAATAGGATCAAAGTTGAATGATTACGCATTTCATCAAGAGAATTTGGGTTTGTGGAGATAATGTAGCTGTATGACAACAGCTGAACAGGTCAGGTTGTGGCTGTAGACGAACACTCCTCGAAATTGGATAATCTCAGGAAGCCACTTACACAGCGCGCAGTGGAGACGTGATTGCGGTCCTGCAGAGGACGCAATTTAAAGCGAGGCACTATACCTGTTGATCAGGTACACGTGCTTCGATAGGAGAATGGCTGCGGATTGCAGGAAAAGCTGGCTATGGAGCCTGGGGCTGGATGGACCGGTAGAAGTACTTGATAAAGCAGCCCCTACGGTAAATTCTGGGAGCATCATGAGGAGTAACCTCATCAGTAGGAACGATAAAGACAACGCTTTTGAGTGGTGCTCCGGCCTTTTGCAGACCGTAGAGAAGCCCCGAAGATAACGTAGCATCCTGAGAAGGGCGCTGCATCCCCTGCGAAAGGATAGAGCCCGTTTCGTCCAGTGTGAGCGTAACGGATTCGGGTGGGGCGGAGAAGGAAGATACAGCGCCACAGCCAGATGCCGCATGCCCGTTGCTCGTAAAGAGCACGAGCAACACGAAGGCCATCATCAAAGGCCTGACATAGGTGGATATGTTAATGCCGCTTATCATCACTACTAACAAATATAGTCATTTTAAGCTAAAGCGGCAACATCCTTTCAGTTGACCAGCTTGTTACCGCGCTGCCGTAGCAGAAAGTCAGCTAGCACGAGCGCAGCCATGGCATCCACGATCGGAACGGCGCGTGGCAGCACACAAGGGTCGTGGCGGCCTTTGCCTTGCAGCGTAATCGCCTCGCCGGCATCGTTGATGGTTTGCTGCGGCTGCAGGATAGTGGCTACCGGCTTGAAGGCAACATTAAAGTAAATGTCCTGGCCGTTGCTGATGCCGCCCTGTATGCCGCCTGAGTGGTTCGTGCGGGTGCGCACGTTGCCTTCCTCATCGGTATAGAACTGATCGTTGTGCTCGGAGCCACGCAGCTTCACCCCCTCAAAACCACTGCCATACTCAAAGCCCTTCACGGCGTTGATGCTCAGCATGGCTTTGCCCAACTCTGCGTGCAGCTTGTCGAAAACAGGCTCTCCCAGGCCAGCCGGAACACCTTGTACCACGCAGCTGACCACGCCGCCAATGGTATCCAGACTGTCACGGGCATCTTCTATCAGGCTGATCATGCGGGCGGCTGTTTTGCCGTCGGGGCAGCGCACCTTGTTGCTGTCGATCTGCGTCAGGTCGAGTTTGGAGTAATGCTTGCGCACTTTTATACCTCCCACCTGCGACACATAGGAGCGCACCGTAATGCCATAGTGCTGCAACAGCTTGGCGGCCAAAGCACCTGCTGCCACACGCGCCACTGTTTCGCGGGCAGAGCTGCGGCCACCGCCACGGTGGTCGCGCAAACCGTATTTAACGGTATAGGTATAGTCGGCGTGCGAAGGGCGGAAAGCCTGCGCCACGTGCGAGTAGTCGTGGCTCGCCTGGTCTTTGTTGCCCACCACCAGCGCAATCGGGGTGCCGGTGGTCTTGTCATCGAACAACCCGGAAAGTATGGTCACCTTGTCTTCTTCCTTGCGGGGAGTCGTGATGTCGGACTGACCCGGCCGGCGACGGTCCAGGGCCAGTTGGATCTCCTCTGCTGTTATCTCTAGGCCCGCAGGGCAGCCGTCTACTATCACGCCCACAGCCACGCCGTGTGACTCGCCAAAGGTGGTTATTTTGAAAATCTTACCGTATGAGTTGCTCATTTGATGTTCCGATACTTTATGAAGATGAATCCTGACAGCGCCAGGAGCACCAACAGGATGATGTTTGTATAGCGTTTAATGACTTTTTCTTCGTAGAGGCTGACCAGCGTATGGTCTTCGTTTTCGATGATCTTGTAAAAAGGCCCCAGATCGCGGGCCAGCACCATGGTACCCGCTTCGGCTATACCTGTCACCGTAACGCTCAGCTCAGACCGAAGCGTGTCATAGGTGGCGGTAACCGGATTGAAGTAGATCCACTGAAAGTCGTTGGCCAGGTTGTAGGTGCCCGGCACGCGGCCAAGCACCGAGTAGGTAAAGCGCTTTACGCCCTGCACACGGCCGGCGCGCAGTGTAATGTCCTGCTGCAGATCGGGCGGGTAAAAGTCTAGTGTGCCTGTGGTCGTTGGGCTGGGAGGCATGATGGCGGCCAGGTTCCCCTCTCCTTCCAGCTCAAACATGTACCTGAAACTTTTGTTCAGCGGCACCGACTGGCTCGACAGCCCCTCCCGCAAGGTATACTCACCGACCGGTACCATATCGCGCAGTGGGTGCGGCGGCAGCTCTTTGACAGGTATAAGGTGCTCCCGGGCAAAGAAGGTCTTATAGCCTTCCATCCTATCTTCGAGCAGTGTCGGGTCTACGGCCACTTTGTATTTGAGCATGCGCAGCGACAGCTTCGGGAAGTGCAGCGGTTCGGTTGTGAGCGGGTATAGCACGGCTTCATAGAGCCTGAATCGCAGGTATGGCTCACCCTGCACCAGCACCTGCTCAGGCGTTACTTCGTCTATCTCGAATACTTCCTCCCAGGCGTTGGGTTGTTTCAGCTGACGCAGTATACCTGTTATCTGGTTGCCAAAGTCATGAAAATCCAGCAGCCGCTGGTCTGCTTCGGCCAGGTAAAAGTACAGCACAATGTTCAGGCCCTCACCTACGTATACCTCCTTCTTATCGGTGTAGAGCGTCAGGAAAGCATTATCCTCCTGATCCACATACTCCTGGGGCTTCGCCTCGCCCTGCTCGGGCTGCTCAGGTATAACCAGCTCCGGTTCCTTTGGACTGACGGCAGCCATCGGCCCCACCTTGATCTTCATACCGGCCGACTTCAGGGGCTGTCCATTCACGGTCATGCTGAATGGCTTGAGTTCATAGTCTCCTTCGGCCAGGGCAGCGTAGTTCTGTGTGATGGTGAGTACGGTGGTGGTCTTACCTCCTGCTATAACCGTTTTGGTAGACGAAAAACGGTTGCTTTTTTTGAAGCCCTCTATCTCCGGAAAAGGAGAATAATCCTTGAGTTGCTGATCCTGCAGCCGGATAGAGACCGTGAAGTAGGTGTTGATGGGCAGCGGACTTTTGCCTAACTCAATGCGGGCCTGCTGCCCAAAAGCGGGCACCAATACCGACAGGTATAACAGCATGAGTAGAAAAGTCAGGCGCATAATTCAGGTATAATAGCAAATTTACAAATTCTTGCCGCTATACACCGGAATATTATAGTCCAATTTTCAAAAGTTTGCCCTTTCTCTATGCCATGGTCTAATAGGCTGTTTCTGTAAAATACAGGCCTGTTTTGAGCGTTCTGGTACTAGCCGAGCCTCAGAGATCGGCTTGTTGTAGTCATTCAGAATCAGTTGATTAACATAGAATTTTACAAATTAATCAACTCTGAATGAACTTTTTAGACTAATTTCGTATATCAGATTAAGATACCGAAATACCAATAAACAATAATGCTGGAGTACGTTAAAACGATCTTGTTGAAGGTGAGCTTTGACAAAATGCTGTTTGAGAAAGAACTGAGAAAGGCCTTTAAAGTGCTGATTCCCGAAGAACTCAAGCAGTTGAAACAGTGGTGCTATGAAAAATTTTCGGAGATGTACCTTTACGTGCTGAACAAGGTATTCTCCAGAGCTCAGGTCTGAGCGTCGGGGCTTTGCTCCACGAAACGGATATTGCGCACTAGGCCATTGTAACCTGTTCGTTTCACAGCTGATTTCTTGAACAGCTGCGCAAAGACCTCCTGTGTGATTTCCTCCCAGTCCGACTTCTTCATTTCCTTCAGCTGAGGGTGCGGCTCAAAGGCAGGCTCCTGGTGCGTTTTGCTAAAGCGGTTCCAGGGGCACACATCCTGGCAGATGTCGCAACCGAAAATCCAGTTGCCAAACTTCCCGTTCATTTCCTGCGGCAGCTGGTCTTTCAGCTCGATGGTGAAGTAGGAGATACACTTGCTGCCGTCTACCACATAGGGCGCCACGATCGCATCTGTCGGGCAGGCATCCAGACAGCGGGTACAGGAGCCACAGTAGTCTTTGATCGGCCCGTCGTACTCCAGGTCCAGATCGATGATCAGCTCAGCAACAAAATGAAAACTCCCTGCCTGCGGCGTGATCAGGAGGGTATGTTTACCAACCCAGCCCAATCCGCTTTTCGAGGCCCAGGCCTTGTCGAGCACCGGGGCCGAGTCCACGAAGCAGCGGCCGCCGACTTCGCCTATTTCCTCATTGATGTAGTTCAGCAGCGTCTTTAGCTTGTCTTTGATCACGAAATGGTAGTCGGTACCGTAGGCGTACTTCGACACGTTGTAGGTATCCTCTCCAGACTGCTGGTTCTCCTTCTCGGGGTAGTAGTTGAGCAGCAGCGACACCACCGATTTGGCCCCCTCCACCAGCAGCCGTGGGTCCAGCCGCTTGTCGAAGTGGTTTTCCATGTAGCGCATCTGCCCGTGCATGTTCTGCTTCAGCCAGTTCTCCAACCGCGGCGCCTCCTCTTCCAGAAAATCGGCCTTGGAAATGCCACAGAACATAAAGCCCAGCTCCTGCGCTTTCTGCTTGATAAGGTATGTGTTGTGTGCTTTGTTCAAAATATGCGTGCCGCTCAGGTATAGCTATACCTTGAGGAGAACAAATTTAGTGAGAAATAAGTCCGATTCGAATTACAATGTTTAATAAGGCACTACAATGGGGTAGAAGAGTTAGGGCATTTGCATGTTGGAGCAATCTAAATCGCAACTACGTCTTAGATAGATAGAGTTACACTTTAAGTTATTTCTAAAAGCTTGTTGACTCATGCAGAAAACTATTAAATAATATTAATATTTAATATATTAGTCACATAATCCCCACCTAAATACAAAATTTTATGAAAACAGATAATTATGAGAGCCTGGGTTATAGACAATATACCAGCCTAAGTGAAATGGATAAGGCCATCAATTCACTAAAAGGAATTCTATTGGGTATATCAATGGATAACGAGGTGAATGATGCGGAATTGAATGAGCTACTCCTCTGGTGTGACAAACATAAAGATCTGATAAAACGAAACCCTTTCAAGAATCTAATACAAACCATATATGAGGCTGTAAGCACCAGAGAAAACCGGCTAGAACTGATGGAGGATATCTACTGGTTATGCGAGAGATATGCTACTGATCAAAACATAGCCTTTTATGACCTGGCTACAGCTGATCTTCAAACATTACAGGGACTTTGCCATGGCATATTATCTGATGGCCAAATCAAAGACACTGAGATAAAGAAACTTGATCAATGGTTAGAGCAACACGAGCATCTAAACACCTATTACCCTTATGATGAGATATATACACTCATTACAAGTGTACTTGCAGATGGCAAGATAGATGATGTGGAACGCAAGCGCCTAATGGCTTATTTTGCAGAATTTGTGAAGTTAACTGATGAGGCCCTTACGCAGAAAATAACAACAGAGATTTCGGATATCAAGATCGATGGCATCTGCACCGCAAATCCTCAAGTAATATTCGATGGAAGTCAATTTTGCCTGACCGGACTATTCAGCAGAGGAACTAGAAAAGAACTGGAACTTGAGATTCGAAATTTAGGAGGCATAATTAACAGCGATGTCACTAAAAAGACTAATTTCCTTATTGTTGGTGACAGTGGGAACCCCTGCTACGCTTTCGCTTGCTATGGCAGGAAGGTAGAGAAAGCTATCGGCTTGCGTAAACAAGGACTCAAAATTTCCTTGATTCATGAATTTGACTTTTGGGACACTATAGAAGATTCAAAGTATAATTAACATTCTTGTTATAGCAGACGATCATTTCATCATATACTAAACAAAAAAAGCAGGCCTACAGCCTGCTTTTTTCATATATCACAAACAAATTATTACTCAGCCTGATCAAACAAACCACCAGCTACAACCTGCTGCGGTGGAATTTTGCCTAAATGGCGGTAGGCAGCTTCTGTTGCTTCACGTCCGCGGGCGGTGCGCTTGATGTAGCCTTCCTGGATCAGGAAAGGCTCGTATACCTCCTCAATCGTCTCTGCCTCTTCGCCGCAAGCCGTCGCGATGGTAGATATACCTACCGGCCCGCCTTTGTATTTGTCTATGATGCAGGACAGGATACGCTTGTCCATATCGTCGAGACCGTTGTGGTCTACGTCCAGGGCATGCAAGGCAAACTTGGCTATCTCCACATCGATGGTACCATCGCCCTTTACCTGCGCAAAGTCGCGGGTACGGCGCAGCAGGTTGTTGGCGATACGCGGCGTTCCTCGGCTACGGCGGGCAATCTCGAAAGCAGCATCGGCATGTATAGGAGCTCCCAGTAAAGCTGAAGAGCGCTTCACAATCGAAGTCAGCAACTCGGCATCATAGTACTCCAAGCGGCTGTTGATACTGAAACGCGCGCGCAGCGGCGCTGTCAGCAAGCCAGAGCGGGTCGTGGCACCGATCAGCGTAAACGGATTCAGGCTGATCTGCACAGAGCGGGCGTTCGGACCCGAATCGAGCATGATGTCGATCTTGTAGTCCTCCATCGCCGAGTACAGGTACTCCTCCACAATCGGGTTGAGGCGGTGTATCTCATCGATGAAGAGCACGTCGTTCGGGTCGAGGTTGGTGAGCAGACCTGCCAGATCGCTGGGCTTGTCCAGCACTGGTCCGGAGGTCATTTTTATACCTGCGTCCAGCTCCGAGGCAATGATGTGCGACAGCGTAGTTTTGCCCAGGCCGGGAGGTCCGTGCAGCAGCACGTGGTCCAACGCCTCGCCACGGTTCTTGGCCGCCAGCACAAATATCTTGAGGTTCTCCACCACTTTGGCCTGCCCCGTAAAGTCGGCAAAGCTCAGCGGACGAAGCGCCTTGTCTATGTCTTTTTCGACCGGCGACATGTAGTCGTTACTGCCAGTCAGGTAATCTTCTCTCATAAAAATGCTATGTGATTTAGCGCTTTCTGCTATACCTAAAGGTAACAGTTTAAGCGTTGCTTTCGCTCCATTTCTGCCTACGAATTTACTAAATTTTGCTAACTATTTTATAGTTGTTCACCAAAAATCTAATTAGGTTAGCAAACCAAAGGATTATTTTAGAAATCTGATGGGCCTGTAGTACCTTACGAGCGCCAAAACAACCTCCGTATGCATACTCATCAGCAAAAAATCACCAGCCATGCCTTCTTCAGCCCCGGCGACGACTGTCTCAACGCCATCATCGCCTGCATGGACGCGGCAGAAGAAAGCGTGAAAATATGCGTGTTCACGATCAGCGACAACCGTATTTCTGACGCCATTGTGCGGGCGTATAAACGAGGCATTGCCATCAAAATCATGACGGACAACCACAAGCTGCACGATGCAGGGTCAGACATACAGGAACTAGCCGCCAGAGGGCTGGAGGTGCGGATTGACAAAACGCGCAACCACATGCACCACAAGTTCGCCATTTTTGATGAGGTGCAAGTGCTGACCGGCAGTTATAACTGGACCCGCAGTGCCGCTTTGTACAACCACGAGAACATCCTGATCACCGACAACCCCAGCATCGTGCAGGATTTCAGCGAAGAGTTTGACCGGCTTTGGCAGGAGATGATGAAGTACAACCCCGGCGGCCGAAGCAGGGATGCGTTTTGGGACGGGCTTTAAAGTGATTAAGCCGCAAAATTTTCCCACTCTACAGGATCAGGGCATTGACGAATATTAGCTTAGAATAATGGTTTAGGAACAATTCCCCTCCTCGGAGGGGTTAGGGGTGGGTTAATCGTGCATATATGAAACGGCAAATCATACCTTATAAGCCTTACCTAAGATCGCTGGCAAAACAACTGCGACAAAACAGTACACTATCTGAAGTCCTACTTTGGAATGAACTGAAGAACCGCCAACTTCTAGGTTACGACTTTGACAGACAAAAACCGCTGGATAGCTTTATAGTCGATTTTTATTGCAAAGAGCTACAGTTAGCCATTGAAGTAGATGGTGATTGCCATGATTATAGTTTTGAAGAAGATGCTAAACGGCAGGCAACCTTAGAAAAATTAGGAATTAAATTCCTGCGATTCAATGATAGAGAAGTAAAACAAGAGTTAAGCAATGTGCTTCGAACAATTGAAGCATGGATAATAGCGAACCAGAAAAAGTAAAACCCACCCCTAACCCCTCCGAGGAGGGGAATAAAAAAGGCAGCCACTTCCGTAGCTGCCTTTTTTATATTTACATGTCCTCCCGTTTTTTAGAGGACTTGGTGGGGTCTATTTAAACGCCGGTATACCTGTGATATCAGCCCCTGTGATGAGCAGGTGAATATCGTGGGTGCCTTCGTAGGTGATCACCGACTCGAGGTTCATCATGTGGCGCATGATCGGGTACTCGCCCGTAATGCCCATACCGCCGTGGATCTGCCGCGCCTCGCGGGCGATGTGCAGGGCCATGTCCACGTTGTTGCGCTTGGCCATCGAGATTTGCTGCGTAGTGGCTTTGCCTTCGTTTTTCAAGGTGCCCAGTCTCCAGGCCAGTAGTTGCGCTTTGGTAATTTCAGTGAGCATCTCAGCCAGTTTCTTCTGCGTGAGCTGGAAAGCTCCGATCGGCTTGTCGAACTGGATGCGCTCCATGGCATACTTGCGTGCCGACTCGTAGCAGTCGATGGCCACGCCGATGGCGCCCCAGGCGATGCCGTAGCGCGCAGAGTCGAGGCAGCCGAGCGGACCGCGAAGACCTTCTATGTTCGGCAGCAGGTTTTCTTTCGGCACTTTCACGTTGTCGAACACCAGCTCGCCGGTGCAGCTGGCGCGCAGGCTCCATTTGTTGTGAATTTCCGGCGTAGAGAAGCCTTCCATACCACGCTCCACGATCAAGCCTTTGATGCGGCCTTCTTCGTTCTTGGCCCACACCACAGCCACCTGACACTCCGGTGAGTTAGAGATCCACATCTTAGCGCCGTTGAGCAGGTAATGGTCGCCCATGTCCTTGATATTGGTCGTCATACCACCTGGGTTAGAACCGTGGTCTGGCTCTGTCAGGCCGAAGCAGCCCAGCCACTCGCCGCTTGCCAGCTTGGGCAGGTACTTATTGCGCTGCTCCTCGGAGCCATACGCATAGATCGGGTACATCACCAGCGAGCCCTGCACCGACGCGGTAGAGCGCATACCGGAGTCACCACGCTCGATCTCCTGCATGATGATGCCGTAGCTGATGTAGTCCAGACCGCCACCGCCGTACTCGGCAGGTATAGTCGGGCCGAAAGCGCCCACATCACCGAACTTCTTCACGATTTCGGAAGGGAAGTGCGCGTCCTGCGCCCATTTTTCGATGTTCGGAGAAATCTCGCGCTTCACAAATTCGCGCAGGGACTGGCGTATGAGGATATGCTCCTCGGTCAGCAAGTCGTCAATGTTATAGTAGTCTGGGGCTCCTGATGATTCGTAGGCCATAGCTTATTTCGTTGTTTTAAGGAAAGGGTAATACGCAAATATAACAAGATTTCTGAATCAGGGTTTGTTGAAGGGTTAAATTGCTAAATGGTTGAATTGTTAGCCGGTTGATTGGTTAAATTATTGAATAGTTGAAACGTTCAGGGCATCATTAACCCATCCCTGTCACTCCGATTGGGGAATTTTCCTGTAAGATTCTGGCAGGTGCGCTGGTGCTGTACTTGGACAGGTATAGAGGAGCAAGATTCGGGCAGGTATACAGGTGCATGCTTGCTGTTAAATGATGCAGACAGGTATACCGTAGCATGATTCAGGCAGGTATAACGGTGCAGGATTGCCGGTGCACAATTCGGACAGGTCACTGTCCCTACAGACGATCACATTTTCTTAAAAGGCTTTTCTACAAGGCTCTTCGGGATTTATCAATCCCGAAGCAAACTGCCGGGGATTTCCTAATCCCCGTGTGTCGGTTTTAGCGCCCTTTCGGACATCCGTGTCCGAAAGTAGTTCTGCCGGGGACATCCTTGTCCCCTATACCTGAAAAACTAGATCAGCATACGGGGATGTGGACATCCCCAGCAGATGGCTTTCGGACATGGATGTCCGAAAGAGCACTCGAAAGAGCGCTCAGTGACTGCTTGGGATTTTTCAATTCCCGTTTCTCTGGAGACTTACAAAAGTTGCGGCAGGGCCCTCTTTCAGACTCAAATGAACATAACTGGATCAGCCTTAGCCAACTTCTATTAAATTCTTAGGTTAGCAGCATTGGGTCGCACCCTGTACCAATCGTGCACTGATCAATTCAACCATTTAACAAATTAACCATCCTGCAAACTCCCATCAAAAAAAGGCCCCACCAATTGGCGGGGCCTTTCCAAAAAAACGCAATCAATCTTAAAATCTTAACCCTACCGAGGCCAAAAAATTGCGTGTGGCCTGCGGGTAGTAGAAGTTCTCGGTTGTTACACCTCCTCCCGCTATGTAGCTGTAGGTATAGCCATTGGCAGCATAGCGCTCGTTGAAGATATTGTTGACCAACAGGCCAAGCTCCAGGCCTTTCAACACACCTGTGAAACCGGTGGTATAGCGCAGGCGCAGGTCGCCCACCTGGTAAGCAGGTATAATGCGGTTCTCATTCTCGGTGTTATCCAGATACTGCTTGCTCACCGTTTTGTAAATAAAAGCCGCCTTCAGCCCTTTCAACACCTCCACCTCTAGCTGCGTAGCCGACACAAAATCAGGGGAATAGGCAATGGCCGACTCGCTGTAACGGTTCAGGGCCTGACCGCCATTGTCGTAGTCGTCGATGAACTCTTCAAAGTTGCGCACTTTGTTCTGGCTGTAGCTCAGGTTGCTGCTCAAACTGGCCAAACTACCCAGGCGAACTGCGCCGGCCAACTCTATACCTTGGCGGTAGCTGCGGTCAATGTTCGTGCGGGTATAAGCACCCACATCGTTGATCTCGCCCGTGAGCACCAGCTGGTTTTTGTAGTCCATGAAGAAGTAATTCGCCTCCAGGCTCGCGCCCAGTTCTCGGCCTGCCAGCTCACCCAGCGCCAGCTGACCACGGTAGCCGGCCTCTGCGTTGCGCAGCGTCTCGTGCTTCGGACGGCTGGCAGCGGTAGACTCGGTAAAGTCGTCGCGCACCGGCTCACGGTTACCAATGGCATAAGAAGCGTAGAGCTGATGCCCCGGCATAAACTCGTAGCTTATACCTGCCTTGGGGTTATAAAAGGTAAAGTCCACCTCCTGCTCCAGGTTCACGAAGTTCTTGTCGATGCCCTCGAAGGTATAATTCACGTTCCGCACCTGCATGTCACCAAACAAACTCAGCTGATCCGTCAGGCTGTAGGTCACTTTACCGAAAATATTGAAGTCGGTCTTCACGGCATTGTTGTCGTAGTAGCGATCGCCCAGGTTGGACGTAGAGGCGAACCTGGCCCAGATTACCTCCCCGAAGTGATCGCCGTCGTACCTGTTCCAGGCACCGCCCAGGGTCGCATTCAGGCGAGGCGTTGGATTGTACTGCAAGGCATAGGTGGCACCGAAAAAGTGGTTGTCGAGCCAGCGGCGGCGGATCAGGTCGGTCCGGCTGATCGTCTCCTCTCCTACCTCCACATTCGGCAAACCGTAGTTCGAGAGCTTGTCGTTGTTTCGGAACTGCTCGTAGTAGCCGCGGCCATAGGTATAGTGCAGCGCGCCGGAGAAAGTAAGCTCCGGTGAGAAATCGTGTGACAGGTGCAGTTGGTAGTGGTCCTGCTGGTAGTTGTCGGTTTCGTTGTCGTAGGTGTAGTAGTTATACCGGCGGCCGGCGGTGCGCAGGTTCTCCAGGTCGCTGCCTTCTATCCCGTTACGGTCGATGTAGGCCTGCAGATCGGCTTCGTTGCCATAAACCAGCGCCTCCGGCGTGCCGTACCAGGCCTGGTAGGTTTGCTCCTGTCCCGAGAAGGTCACGAACTTCACCGTGGTTTTGTCGCCATAGTAGCCTCCCGAGAAGTACATGGATTTCAGGTCAGAGAAGGCCCGGTCGATGTAGCCGTCGGATTTGATGCGCGACAAACGGCCGTCGAAGGCGAACTTGCCGTTGATCAGACCCGTGCCGAAGCGCACGTTGTTTTTCCAGGTGTTGAAAGATCCGTAGCTGTTGTCGGTTTCGGCATAGGCCTCGCGGCGCACCTGCTGCGTTTGGATGTTGATGCTGGCCCCGAAGGCGCCCGCACCGTTGGTGGAAGTGCCCACGCCGCGCTGTACCTGTATGTTTTCCACAGACGAGGCAAAATCCGGCATGTTCACAAAGAAGGTGCCGTGGCTCTCGGAGTCGTTGACAGGTATACCGTTCACGGTCACGTTGATGCGCGTGATGTCGGAGCCCCGTATGCGGATGCCGGTATAGCCTACGCCGCCGCCGGCATCAGAATTCACTACTACCGATGGCACTTGCTCCAACAGGTATGGCAGGTCCTGCCCAAAGTTACGCTCGTCAATTTCCTGACGACTTACATCGGTAAAAGTGGTCCCTGTCTTCTCGTTGGCACGGGTAGACGATACCAGTACTTCACCCGTGTTCACACTGGTTGGCTGCAAGGCCAGACGAAGTTCCGTGTCGGCGGTGAGTTGCACTTGTCTGCTCAGCTGGGTGTAGCCCAGGTAAGACACCTGCAAGGTATAGTTGCCGGCTGGCAGGTTTTGGAATTGGAATCGCCCATCGGGGCCGGACATGGTAACATGGCCGCTGCTGTTCAGTACGACGGTGGCTCCCGCCAGTGCCTCGTTTTTGGCAGCATCGGTTACGTAGCCGCCCAGCGTATACTGAGCGAGCAACTGCAATGGCAACAGCACGATGGCCGCCATCACAATCAGTAATTTTTTCATTTGGTGTGTAAGAAAAGAATAAGATGAAACATACAGACCTGCCTGGGGCCGGCAGCCTGCTTTACATTGTTTCCCCGTGTTTTTCCCTTCGCCGGCATTACCCGGATCAGGTTCAATGGGTATGATCTCAGCCCGTTGTTATAAGGCACCCCTAAACTGATACAAAGGTAGACCCGTTTTTCGATCAAAACAAAGTCCTATGGCGCAAAGAATGGCCAATCCACAGTATCAGTCAGTTAAGTACAATTTTATTTTAACAAAAGCCGATAACCACTTGCCTGCAAACTACGTTGAAAACAATACAAGGCACGTTTTCGAGCGTCCGCTCATAACCAAGCAGGATTTGCCAGGAAAACAGGCCGGCTGAAACAATTTTAGAGAGAGTTAAAGAAGAAATGTGATGATGATCAGCTTACTGTATACTTTAGCACTGCTAACGATACTGGCATACTACGCTTTCGCTCCACGCAAAAAATTCAGAGGGTCTTCCTCTACTGATAACGATGACGATGGAGGCGAGCCGCTAGGCGACGATCTGCCAGATCTGGACCTGCCACCCGGCATATCATTGCCTATCAATGATTATGAACCGCACTATGACCTGCGACGCATCAAGGTTCCCAAGTTTCCGGAGCCTTCCCTGCAATGAAATGAAACGTAATGAAACCAAAAAGCCCCCTGCGCGATGATTCGACAGGGGGCTTTTGGGTTAAAGAGCTAAAGTTCTGCTACAGCACTTCCATGGTAAAGGTGCGCTCAAACACATGCATAGGCCCAAGCAGGTTGATGCCCTCTTTTTTATCGAGTTCGCCCGACTCTCCGTCGCGGCCTGCTATACCGCACCAAGGCTCGATGCACAGGTAAGGCGATGGCCCCGGCTTCGCCCAGATACCCAGGAACGGAAAACCTGGAAAGGTCATCTCGATGCGGCGCTGGTTGGTGCGGCTACCCAACGACAGCTTGTCTGAGTTCAGGTTCTTGAATACGAGGGCATCCTTGTCAAAATAACTGCGCTTCAGGGGCAGCACCCGATCGTGCTCCAGCACTTTCGCCGTGTCGCCGCTCTGCAGCCCCTCGTCAGTGAGCAGGTAGCGGTGCAGGGTCTCCTCTTTATCAAACTCGATAAAGTAGTCTTCGTACTGCTCTCCGCCATAAAACGGCACGTTAAATCCGGGGTGGCCACCTATAGAAAAGTACATCCCTTTCTTGTCGCGGTTGAGCACCTGGTAAGTCACCGACAGCTTGTTATTCTCGAGCTTGTAAGCGATCAGGAGCCTGAACTTGAACGGGTATACCTGGTAGGTTTCTTCATCGTCTTCGAGTTCGAATACCAGCTTGTCGTCTTCCTCCTCGATTAGCTTGAACTCTTTGTGCCGTGCAAAACCATGACGTTTCAGGGCGAAAATCTCGTCTTCGTAGGTATAGGTTCCTTCGGGCAACTCTCCCACGATCGGGAAAAGGTTCGGTGCATGACTGCCCCATATTTCCGGGTCGGCCTGCCAGATAAACTCCAGCTCCTCGTCGAGCTTGATGAAGTGTTGTAACTCGGCGCCTTTGCTCTCGACGCCCACCTTAAAGTTATAGTTCTGTAAATAGTGTAGCATGGCAAGGTATAGTTTTAGGTATGTTGCCGGAGCAGAGCGTCGATGTACGCAGTGGCCTTATCGAACCGGTCTTCGTGCTGTCCGCTGATCTCCAGGTAGGGTACCTGCAGCGCTTCCAGCTCCCGTTTGTACCAGTCATAAAAATACTGGCGCAGGTGCGGATGCTCCCGCTGCGGATCAGGCTCCCACGGCAAATCAACGCCCATCAGCAGGTAAAGGTTGTAGTCCTGCTGCTTTAGTTTTTGCAGCACCCAGTCGGGGCACTCGCCGAAGGCATGCTCACTCCATATTTTGATCACCAGCAGGTCGGTGTCTGCGAAAATAATCCGGTTGGCCTGGGTCTGCATCTGCGCTTCCAATGCCAGCTGCCCTTTGGCGATCCGTTCCAGGTCCTGCAAGGTATAGGGCCTGTCGAGCGTCTCGACGTAGGTGCGGGCATATTCCGGCACCCACACGGTGTTGTAGCGCGCAGCCAACTGCTGCGACAGCGTGGATTTGCCCGTAGACTCAGGCCCTGTGATGGCGACTTTCAGCATACCGCAAAGGTAGGCCAATTATGCTGAAAGTCGCCACTACAGGGCCTGTCATAAATAAAGCTGCCACCAGCAGGTTTCCCCACCGGCGGCAGCCTTGTTTAACAGCCTCCTACTGTTTATATCATGCATTATTTCAATACCTGAATGGGCCGTCAATAATCCATTTCCGCTGAGGGTATAGCCATCAGTTAAGTTGGGCATCATGGATGTACTTCACTTCTAAAAGGAGCCGGCTTTAATTAAGTATACCCTGCCTATTATTATATAACTAAGGGATTTTCAGATAACTAGCAGATGAACAGTATGACTTGGCAAACGCTGCCTAACAGGAGGTATAAACGTACGGAGCATCACAAAAAAAGCGGGGACACATCCCTTAGAATGCGTCCCCGCTGTACTTTCCTCTCCGTCAGGTTGGATGAGACGGGTTATTTCTTAATTCTCGGTGAAGCTATAATCATAAAAATTATATACCTCTACCTCTTTGGGCTGCCGGTCACCATGCTGACAGAGTAGCAGGCGCTTGGGGCTTTCGTCCGGGGACTCATAGCCCCACTTCATACGGTTCTCGTACTTCAGTTCATCTGGCAATTCAATCTTGTGGTTCATCATACATAGTGTCATTGTAGCGTGGAACATAGGTACTCGCATACTTTGGCGCACTAAAATTCAACGATTGCCTCAGTTACACTCATGTACGGCACATACCATGCCATGACTGCATAAGATAAACACATAAAACAGGATATTTCCAACAATCACTTTATAACAGGAGCTGCAGCTTCCCTTTCCATGTCGCGCTTCCAATCCAGGTAGCCTATGGTAGCCAAAATCAGGAAGATGAAATACAGAAGCGCCGTTAGGTATAGCTCTTTATAAGTGAACACCCCGATGTACACGACATCCACAGCCAGCCATACCAGCCAGTTTTCCAGGCGCTTCTTGGCCATCATCCAGTAGGCCATCAGGCTCACCGCGGTCGTGGCTGAGTCGGTGTACGACAGGTCGGCATTGGTGTAGTTATCCAGGAAATAGCCAAGGCTAGCCGTGAACGCCACCACTAGCGCAATCATCACCCATAACTCCCGCTGCCCTACTCTGGTCACTTTCCTTTCGGTATGCCCGCTGCCGCCGTAGAGCCATTCGTACCAGCCATAAAAACTTGTGATGATGTAAAAGACATTGAGCCCCATGTCGGCATAGAGGC
This sequence comes from Pontibacter coccineus, assembly GCF_030546575.1. Taxonomy (GTDB): domain Bacteria; phylum Bacteroidota; class Bacteroidia; order Cytophagales; family Hymenobacteraceae; genus Pontibacter; species Pontibacter coccineus. The sequence continues at coordinate 254,734 of NZ_JAUOTN010000002.1, read as the reverse complement.
GGGCTTCGTAGAACACGAATACGTAGGCCGTCACACTCACCACACTGATGGGCCAGGTCCAGATGTGCTGGCGGGCCGCCAGCCATACCCCGGCTATACCTGTGATCACGCCTATTACTTCGACCAGGCTCATGGCCTGCAGTGCCGCTGTCATGCTGTTGTAAAAATCTGTCATCTATACCTGTGCAAGCCCATGTTTTGGACTAATTTGTTGGTAAGTTTGCAAATCGAAACCAAAACACCAAAGCTTAAGGTATAGCAAAGGCAGGAGCCCTACGACTATGGACGAGATTACAGCGCAGGAACTGAAAGAGAGACTAGGCCGCAGTGCCGAACTGCAGATTGTGGATGTGCGCGAGCCTGAGGAGTTTGCGATCTGTAACCTGGGTGGCGAGCTTATACCTTTGGGCGATTTGCCGAAGCAGGTAAACCGCATCCGGCGCGATGTGCCCGTGGTCATGGTTTGCCACCACGGCTTCCGCAGCGCGCAGGCCATCCATTACCTGACCCAGCGCCTCGGTTACGACAACCTCCTCAACCTGAAGGGCGGCATCCATGCCTGGGCAACACAGATTGATCCAACTATGCGGGTATACTAGGCATGCAGTACCGGATCCTCTCTAAATTACTTGTTTTCATCCCCTTTTTGTAATATTTCCCCTGGCGCAATCCTAGGGGGCATTTGACCCTAAAAAGCACCAAAGACGGAAGCCCTGTAGCACTACCCGAATAATTTTCTCACACCGCTTGCTAAATTATCCGGATTAATTTATGTAATTTTACGCGGCAAATAAGGACCCCTAATTTATTTGCCATGATCGCAGATCAATCCAAAATTGTATTTGAGGCACTCACCTACGACGACGTGCTTCTGCTCCCGGCCTACTCCGAGGTGCTCCCCCACAACACTGATACTTCCACACAGCTTACACGCAATATCCGCATTAACATTCCGCTGCTTTCCGCGGCTATGGACACGGTAACCGAAACTGAACTGGCCATTTCGATGGCGCAGGAAGGAGGCATCGGCATCATCCACAAAAACATGTCGATCAAGAAGCAGGCAGAGCAGGTGCGCAAAGTGAAACGCTCCGAAAGCGGCATGATCCTCGACCCGATCACCCTGCAGGAAGACGCCACGCTCGGCGATGCCATTCGCATCATGTCAGAGAACAAGATCGGTGGTATACCTATTATTAACGGACACGGCAAGCTAACCGGCATCCTCACCAACCGCGACCTGCGCTTTGAGAAGGACATGTCTCTGCCAGTAAGAGCTGTGATGACGACCGAAAACCTGATCACAGCCGCAAAAGGAACTGACCTGGCCAAAGCCGAAGACATTCTGCAGGAGTACAAGATCGAGAAACTGCCCGTGGTGGATGGTGAAGGCAACCTGGTGGGCCTGATTACCTACAAAGATATCCTCAAAAAGAAAGACCGTCCGAATGCCTGCAAAGATGAGTACGGCCGTCTGCGCGTAGGTGCCGCCGTGGGCGTAACCCCTGACGTGATGGACCGCATCAAGGCGCTGGTAGAGGCCGGCGTGGACGTGATCAGCGTAGACACAGCGCACGGTCACTCCAAAGGCGTGCTCGACGTAGTGCGCAAGATCAAGGAGAACTTCCCGAAACTGGAGGTAATTGCCGGTAACGTGGCCACCGCCGACGGCGCCAAAGCGCTGGCAGATGCAGGCGCCGACGCCGTGAAAGTGGGCGTGGGCCCGGGCAGTATATGTACCACCCGCGTGATTGCAGGTATAGGCATGCCGCAGCTGTCTGCCGTAATGGAAGCCGCCAGAGGCTTGCAGGGTACCGGCGTTCCGGTTATTGCCGACGGCGGCATCAAGTTCTCGGGCGACATCGTGAAGGCGCTGGCCGGAGGCGCGAGCACCGTGATGGTGGGCTCGCTGCTGGCTGGTACCGAAGAGGCTCCCGGCGAGATGATCATTTACGAAGGACGCAAGTTCAAGACCTACCGTGGCATGGGCTCTATCGAGGCGATGGAGGAAGGCTCGAAAGACCGCTACTTCCAGGGCAACGAAAAAGACAGCAAGAAACTGGTACCGGAAGGCATCGTGGGTCGCGTGGCCTACAAAGGTTTGGTATCGGAGGTGATCTACCAGTTGGTAGGCGGCATCCGCGCCGGTATGGGCTACTGCGGCACGCCGACTATACCTACCCTTCAGGAAGCCAAGATGGTGAAAATAACAGGGGCTGGCCTGCGCGAGAGTCATCCGCACGATGTGCACATCATGCGCGAGGCGCCGAACTACAGCCGCTAGTCATTTCATATATAGCATAAAAGAAGAAGTAGGTTGGCTTTTGTTAACCTACTTCTTCTTTTTTACGTTATGCAAGTTGTTCTTTCAAAACTCACCCCGACAACTTGGCCAAAGAGCAAAAAATTTTCTTACCTTACAAACTGATAAAGTCTCGGGCAAGCCATTTTCTGTCGCCAATAAAACTAAGCACGGTTTTCCGTTTTATGCTTTATAGAACCAACGCAAAATCTCTGTTTATTACCTCTGCCCTCATCAGCTGGTCACTCCTGCTGGCGAATGTGCTGTTGGCTGCTGAGAGTATGCACCGGGAGAGCTCCATTGCGCTGGATCTGCCTTTCGTCAACAACTTCCTGATCGTTGTCTTCATCATATCGGTGTTCGGCTTTCAACGCCTGAGCGCTGAGAACCTCAAAGGCATAGATTTTATCGGCTACCTTTGGAACATCTTCGCCAAAGGAGGTATAGCCGCCTACCTGAGCATCGCCCTGCTGATGGTATACCGAATGGTTACCAACTACTCCAGCGTGCAGTCGCCGCTGCTGCTGCACATGGTCTACCAGGTGAACTTTGGCTTGCTGGTGCTATTCCTGGCAAAGGCCTTTTATGTATGGCGCCAGTTGATCCTCTACCATAAAAACAAGTTTATCCAGATCGCCTGGGACTGGTACGAGATTCTGCTCTTCGCTACACTGATCCTAACGCTGCTCAACTTCAACTACAGCAGCCTGATCTTCCTGCCATTGCTGGGCCTTATCGGGCTCTATACCTTGTTTTTGTGCACCAATCTGAAGTGGGTCGCCTACCTGACGTTCAACAAAAAAGGCAGGTCGCTTATTTTGCTCGTGGCTATTTTACTTGCCTGTTACATCTTCGCTGACTTTTTCAACGGCTTTGCCGATAGTCCGCTGCTGGTGATCGATTACTCTGACGTGGGCTTCCTGCTGCTGGCCATGTTCTTTGTGGCCCTGTATACCCTGGCCTCTTTTCTGGTGGCGCTTTTCAGTCTGCCTACATCCAGCGTGTTTGAGCAGAAGAGCGAGGACCTGCTCAACTTCCAGCGCCTGAGCCAGTCCATACAGCAGGGACAGAGCGAGAAACAGGTATACGACATGCTCTTTGAGAGTACCGTGAAGGCATCGGATGCCAGCGCCGCCTGGCTTGAGATTTTCAAGGGCGAGAAAAAGGATGAAATAGAGCTGTGCCATCAGCTCACGATAGAAGAAGAGCAGATCAAGCGCATACGCCACCTGCTGCTGGCCTACAATATCCAGCACATCGACTACATCAACAACAACCTCGACCGCAACCCCGGCTTCCGTGACCTCACGCTGCCCTGGAAGTCGCTCATCATTCTGCCCATCAAATCCAAGAAACACCTGTTTGGGGTGCTATACCTGCTGAAGGACATTGAGCAGGGCTTTGACAGGGAGACTGTGAACGTACTGCGCACATTTACCAACCAGACCATTCTCACGATCGAGAACCTGCGCCTGGTACACGAGTCGCTGCAGAACGAACGTTATAAGGAGGAGCTTAAGATCGCCTCGGTGGTGCAGGACAGCCTGATACCGAAGAAATTCCCGAGCGACAGCTGGTTTGAGATCTCGACCTACGCTAAAGCTGCCAAGGAAGTGGGCGGCGACTTTTACGACTTCCTGCAACTGAGCGAGTCGCGCATCGCCATCATCATCGGCGACGTGTCGGGCAAGGGTATTTCGGCGGCCTTCCACATGGCCCAGATGAAGGGGATTTTCCATGGCCTGATGCAGCAGGATATGCCGCCAAGCGAGTTCATGAAACAGGCGAACAGCGCCCTGAGCCGCTGCCTCGAGAAAACCTCTTTTATCACTTCTGCGCTATACATCATTGATTATCGCATGAAGGGCTTTATGTTTGCCCGCGCGGGCCACTGCCATACCCTTTACTACAACTCCATGATGGACGACACCTTCTATTTTCAGACGGACGGACTGGGGCTTGGCATCATTCGTGATAAGAGCTACAACAACCATGTGCGGGAGATGTACTACGACTACAACCCAACCGACGTGATGGTGATTTACACGGATGGCATTGTGGAGGCCCGCAACCCTCAGAATGATGAGTATGGAGAGGACAGGCTGCGCTACATGCTCACCCAAACCTACCATCTGGAGGCCGAGGATATAAAATACGCTATTATCAACGACCTGCTGGACTTTACCGGGCCGACAGAAAACCTGTACGATGACCAGACGCTGCTCGTCATCAAATTTAAACCGACTCAACCTAGTGAATAGTTATACGTAAAGGATGCCGATGAAAATTACTAACCAAATCAAAGACACGACGATCATCATCACCCTGGATGGTGAACTGGACGCAAGCTCATCTGTAATGCTCGATGAAGCGCTTTCCGACCCCGAGATCATGACCTACAGCAAGATACTGGTAGACTGCAAAGACCTGAACTACATATCGTCTGCCGGCCTTGGGGTGTTCATCTCGCACCTGCAGCGCTTTGAGGATGCACAGATCAAACTCATTTTCTACAACATGCAGGACAAAGTGCGCAACGTATTCGAAATCCTGGGCCTCGACCTGCTCATGACCATCGTTTCGGATTACGAGGAAGCCATGACCATTGCTGATGAATAATAAAATTACAGTTAGCTGTACTAAAAAAAATCTGAAGCAAATACGGGACTTCGTGACGGAGTATCTGGCAGCGTATACCCTGACAGACATCCAGATGAACCAGATCGTATTGGCCGTGGATGAGATATGCGCCAACCTCATCATCCATGCCAACAGCGAAGACCCGTCCAAAAGCATTTCCCTCTTCATCACGGAGAAGGCGGGCATGCTCAAATTCGAGATCGTCGACAACGGGGTGGCCTTCCGCCGCTCTGAGTATAAAGAGCCCAACATCGAAGAGCACATCCGGGTCGGAAAAAAGGGGGGCGTCGGCATCGCCCTCGTCAACCGCATCATGGACCGTGTGGAATTTGAGACTAGCGACAGCCAGAACACCTGCTTCCTGTACAAAAAAATTAAATAGGGCTGAACTGCACACTTTTAGCGCCCCGCGTCCGTTATCCGGAACGAAATCGCATGCAATAGGATTATAGTGGTACTTTTTGACTAATCTGTCAGAAAAATTAACTAAAATTGCATGATCTGACCTCGTCAGGGCAAAACCAAGCGTTAGTTTATCATCTATTTATGCGCAGCAATCAACTACTTGTTGCGGCAGCGGCCCTTGTTATGGCCGGCTGTACCGCAACTAAGAAGAATGACAAGCAGGAACCTATCATTGCGACCATTGGATCCCAACCTATCTACACATCCGAGTTTCAGTATGTGTATGAGAAGAACAACGGGGGCAATGAAGACGCCTATACCCGCCAGAGTGTAAGCGAGTACCTCGACCTCTATACCCGGTTTAAACTGAAGGTGATGGAAGGCGAGGGCCGTGGCCTGGACACCACTGCCGCTTTTAAGCGCGAACTGGAGGGCTACAAAGAGCAGCTTGCACAACCCTACCTCACTGAAAAGAGCGTGACCGACCAACTGGTGCGGGAAGCTTACGAGCGCCTGAAACAGGAGGTAAACGCATCGCACATACTGCTGGGCCTGCCAAACGACCCGAGCCCGCAGGACACCCTGGCTGCCTACAACCAGGCCCTGGAGCTGCGCAAGCGGCTCGAGGCCGGTGAGGATTTCGGCAAGCTGGCCCGTGAGTTTTCTCACGACCCATCCGCCAGCGAGAACGGTGGCAACCTGGGTTATTTCACAGCCATGCAGATGGTGTACCGCTTCGAAGACGCCGCCTACAAAACACCGGTTGGCCAGATCTCGCAGCCGGTTCGCTCCCGTTTTGGCTATCACCTGATCAAAGTAAACGACAAACGTGCCGCGCAGGGCGAAGTGAAAGTGGCCCACATCATGGTGCGCGCCACGCCGGGCATTCCAAAGGCAGACTCGCTGGCTGCCAAGCAGCGCGTGGACGCCATTTACAAGCGTGTGCAGCGCAACGAGAACTGGGACCGCCTGGCGGCTGAGTTTTCGGAAGACGCCAACTCTGCCGCCAACGGCGGTGAACTGCCCTGGTTCGGTACTGGCCGCATGATTCCGTCTTTCGAGGAAGTGGCATTTGCCCTCAAGAAAGAAGGCGAAGTGGCCCCTCCTGTCCTGACACCCTATGGCTGGCACATCATCAAGCTGCTCGGCAAGCAACCCATCCCTTCGTTCGAGGACATGGAGCAAAACCTGCGCAACAAGATCGCCAAGGACTCCCGATCCGAGCTCAACAAGGCGGCCTTCCTAAAGCGCATTAAATCAGAAAACAACTTTACCGAAGACGCTACTGTCAAAGCCGCGGCTTTAAGCAAGGCGACAGACGACCTGCTGCAAGGCAAGTGGGATTTTGATGCCGCCGACAAAACGCTGAAGAACAACTTGTTCACGATTCAGGGCAAGCCTTATACCGTAGCCGACTTCTATACCTACGTGAAAGCGGAGCAGCGCCCGCGCATGGCCGGCACTCCGCAACACCACATGAACTCGCTCTACGACAACTTTGTGCAGAAGAGCCTGCTGGCGTATGAGCGTGCTAACCTGGAGAACAAATACCCTGACTACCGCATGCTGGTACGTGAGTACCACGACGGCATCCTGCTTTTCCAGTTGATGGACGAGAAGGTATGGTCTAAGGCGGTGGAAGACACCACTGGACTGAAGGCATTTTTTGATCAGAACCGCGACAAGTACCAGTGGAAAGAGCGTGCGCACGCCACCGTGATCAGTGCTGCCAATGCGGAACTGCTCAACAAGGCCCAGCAGCAGTTGAACGATCGCCGCTACGAGGTACGCAACGGCAAACCAGCCGACATTTCGTTTGAGACAAACAGCGCCACGCCGGATCAGGCAAGTATAGCGCGCCTGAACGAACTGGCTGACCGCCTGAGCAATAACCCGAACCTGACGCTGGAAGTGAACGGCCATGCCGACGCACGTGAGGCAGCGGGCAAGCGCAACCTCTCTGCTGAGCGCTCCAAAGCCATTGTCGCCTACCTGACCAAGCGTGGCGTACCAGCCAGCCAACTCAGCGCCAAAGCTCTGGGCAAGACAAAGCAGGCCGCCGCTGACAATACCGAAACCGGTCGCCGCCGCAACAGACGCGTATCGTTCACGCTTTACTCGCCTGAACTAAGCGTGCTGGCCGAAAACCTGAATGCCGGCAACCCGCTGGGTGTGCAGATCACAGAGAAGAAATTCCAGAAAGGCGAGAACAAAGCTGTAGACGCTGTGAAGTGGGAAAAGGGCACTTACAACACCGAACTGAACGGACGCCAGTACCTGGTGATCGTGCACGATGTGCTGGCTCCTGCTCCGAAGCAGCTTTCCGAGGTGAGAGGCCAGGTAACGGCCGACTACCAGAACTACCTGGACGAGCAATGGGTAAAGCAGCTGCAGGAAAAAAATCCGGTTAGCGTTAACCAGACAGAGGTCGATAAAATCATCAGAAAATAAAGCGGGTCCGCAACAAGAGAACCGATAGAAGCTAACATGCATAACACAACCCATAAAACGAAAACCCTGGCCCTGCTACTGCTCAGCCTGATCACAGCCTTTACAACAGCTACGGCACAGGCGCCTACCCAGAAGAAACTGGATGGCATCATAGCCAAGGTAGACAACCACGTGATCCTGCGATCGGAGCTTGAGTTCAGCTACCTGCAGTTCCTGGCCCAGAACAAACAGCAGCCGAGCGCGCAGACCGAGCCCATGAAGTGCGAGATTCTGAAATCGATGGTGCAGGAGAAGCTGTTGCTGGCCCGTGCCGAGATCGACTCTGTTGTAGTGGAAGAAACTGCCATAACCGGCGAACTGAACCGCAGAATTGATTACCTGGCCTCGCAGGTAGGCGGTACAGAGCGTCTGGAACAATATTATAACAAGAGCGTGAAACAACTGCGCGACGAACTGCGCCGCTCTGTTCGCAACCAGATGGTATCGGAAAAGATGCAGCGCGAGATCACTGACAAAGTAACCGTAACCCCGAAAGAGGTACGCCGCTATTTCAACCAGATCCCCGCTGACAGCTTGCCTTACTTCTCGAGCGAAGTGCAGCTGAGCCACATTGTGAAGTATGCCGAGGTGAGCCGCCAGCAGAAGCAGGCAGCCCGCCAGAAGCTGGAAGCACTGCGTGCCCGCATTGTGGCCGGGGAAGATTTTGCCACATTGGCAAAAGAACACTCAGAAGACCCGGGCTCGGCAGAAGCAGGCGGAGAGCTTGGTTTCTTCAAGAAAAAAGAACTGGTGCCGGAGTACGAAGCTGCTGCGCTGCGCCTCGAGCCAGGCCAGATGTCGAACGTAATCGAGTCGATGTTCGGTTTTCACCTGATCCAGCTGATCGAGCGCAAGGGTCAGGAGTTCAACACACGTCACATCCTCATCAAACCTGAAACTGCCCGCGTGGATGTGCAGGACGCGATCGCCGCACTGGACAGCGTGCGCACCCTCATCGTGAACGACAGCATCAGCTTTGCAAAGGCTGCCAAAGAATTTTCGGACGATAAGAACACAAAGGACAACGGAGGTACCATCATCAGTCGTATGACGGGTAATTCGTACATCCCGATGAATGAAGTGGAGCCAGGTATTTTCTTCGTGATCGACACCATGAAAGTGGGTGACGTGTCGAAGCCGGTGACCTTTACCACGCCTGACGGCAGAGAGGCAGCCCGTATCATTATGCTTCGCTACAAATCGACTCCTCACGTGGCCAATATGAGCGACGACTACCAGAAGATAGCCGCCGCCGCTCTGGCGCAGAAGCGAGACAAGGCTGTGGATGAGTGGTTCCGAAAGAACATGGACACCGTGTTCATTGAGATCGACCCGGAGTACGACCAATGCAAAGTGCTTGACTTAACGCAATAGACACCTACATGAAGCAGTATACCTCTGACAAAGAAGCAGCCGACGCGCTGCACCGGTCCTACCACGACCTCACTTCCGAAATATCAAAAGTGATCGTAGGACAGGAAGAAGTCGTGCGCCTGGTGCTCACAGCTGTTTTTTGTCAGGGGCACTGCCTCTTGGTTGGCGTGCCGGGCCTTGCCAAAACCCTCCTCATCCAGACCATCGCCTCCTCGCTCGACATGTCTTTCAGCCGGGTGCAGTTTACCCCGGACCTGATGCCGAGCGACATTGTAGGGGCCGAAACGATGGACAAGGACCGTAATTTCAACTTCGTGACGGGCCCCATCTTCGCCAACATCATTCTGGCGGATGAGATAAACCGCACACCTCCTAAAACGCAGGCGGCCCTGCTGGAGGCCATGCAGGAGTATGCCGTAACCGTTGCCGGCAAGCGCTACGAACTGCCCCGCCCCTTCTTCGTGCTGGCCACTCAAAACCCGATCGAGCAGGAAGGCACCTACCCCCTACCCGAAGCACAGCTCGACCGTTTCATGTTCAACATCACGTTGGGCTATCCGAGCTACGAGTCGGAACTGCAGATTGTGAAGAACACAACCGGCGCTGCCCGTGTGGCCCTCGACAAGATCCTGCACGCTGATGACATCCTGGCTTTCCAGCAACTGGTGCGCCGCGTACCGGTGGTGGACAATGTGGTGGAGTATGCCGTGAAACTGGTGCACAAAACCCGTCCTAACACAGCGATGGGATCTGAACGAGCCAGCCAATACCTCGAGTGGGGTGCCGGACCACGGGCCTCGCAGCATCTGATCATCGGGGCAAAGTGCAACGCCCTGCTCAACGGCAAATACTCACCTGATATAGAAGACGTGCAGGCTGTGGCCTTGCCCATTCTCCGTCACCGCATCGTGCGCAACTTCAGAGCCGAGGCAGAAGGTATAACAGTGGAGCAGCTGATACAGGAGTTGTTATAAATTAAATTGTTAAATTGTTGATGGTTAAATTGTTGATTGTATAGAATTTCTCAGGTATACCTTCAGCTAGCTGAATGCAGTTGAAAGTTAAACCAGAGACGTGCCCTATTCTACTTTTCAGGTATACAGGGTTTCAACAATTTAGCAATTTAGCAATTGAACAATTAAACCATTCAACTACCAGCAACTGACAATCAGTAGCCTAAGCTTTCAACCACTTAACAATTCAGCCATTTAGCAATTTAACCTACCAACAATTTAGCAATCTAAGCTTATTGGTGTAATTTTGCGCCTGTACTGATTTTTTGACACAATACCCTGAAACCTATGGAGGCGGCAGCACTATACGTTCGCTTTAAAGAAAACCTGGCCACGATCATCGGAGCCCTGAACAGCAAACTGGAGGTTCGCTCCATGCCTTACAATGTATCTATTCCGCTGGAGGTAGACCTGCTAGCCGACATTCTGCGTTTGCACGGCCTTGAGTTCAAATCTGAAACGACCGGGGCAGCCCGCCTGGAGGATTTCACGCGTTGGTTTGAGCAAAACGAGAACACGGTGATGGATACACTGCAGCGTGTGATGGAAGACAAAAAAGCTTACATGAAAACGGCAGGCGGTGTCATCCTGCAGAAAGAAATGCTGATCCGCAGGCTGGAGTATTTCAACGAAACGGCCCATACCCTGCAGGTGATGATGCGCCAGCAGCAGCTCAACAGCCCGAAACACTTCAAGTACCCATTCCTCCTGAATCAATAGCCCTCGGCTATACCTGATAAAAGCAAAGCGCCCGCAGTCCTATACCTGCGGGCGCTTTGATTATTATACCTGGGAGTGCTTATTTATTCCGGATGGAGGTATGGCCCTCTTTAGAGTGCTCTAGGTCCAGCTTACCTTTGGGCTGTTCCTTCATACTCGAGTCCGCTTCCTCTCCTACCGGGCCTTTTGCCACCGTGATGCCCCCATCTACCATATAGAGCGCACCTGTCACATATGAGGCTTCGTCTGAGGCCAGGAAGCAGTAAACGTTCGCCACTTCCTCCGGGCTGCCTCTGCGGCCCATGGGCGTGGCACCTTTCATGGTCTTCACCATTTTGCCATCCATCGGGCCGGTACTCTCATGCGTCCAGGCGGTGTCAATCGGTCCCGGGCCCACGATGTTGACCCTTACCCCGAACTGCGCCTGCTCCACGGCCAGTCCTTTCATAAAGGCATGAATAAAACCTTTGGTGCCACCGTAGGGTGTGTTCTGCGCTATACCTATCACGCCAGCCTCCGATCCGGCCGACACGATATTTCCTTTCGTCTTGTGCAGTTCGGGCAGCGCGGCCTTGCTCATGGCAAAGGCCGACTTGATGTTGTTCTTGATCATATAGTCCAGGGCTTCTTCGGTGTAGTCCTGCAGCAGATTTACCTCCGGGAAAACGCCGGCATTGTTGACCAGGATGTTGAGCTGTCCATATTGCTTCACCGCCAAGTCAACACAGGCCTTCGCATTGGCTGCCGTAGAAATGTCGCCGGTATAGGCGATCGCTTCTCCTCCCTCCTTTTGGATTTCCTTCGCTACATCCTCCACGGGGTCCTCGGGGAAGCCCGCCACCACGACGCGGGCTCCTTCTTGCGCAAATTTCTTGCAAATGGCCTCTCCTATACCTGTTCCGCCGCCCGTTACGATGGCGACTTTGCCTTCCAGTCTGTTTTTCATAGATCAATGGTTAAAGTTTTTAGCACATACCTTGTATCATCCTATAACGGCCGCAACTCGTGGTCGGTTGGTACCGGCCAAGGCAATGAAGATTATCCTTACATTTTTGGCTGAATAGCGTATGACAGACAAAGCTGGAGCGGCAACAATCCACCTGTTCCATTAAAACGAAACGACACCTATGAGCTTTTTATACAATACCCTGCCAGATGCTTTTGACGAACAGCTAGTGACAGATCACCTGGTCATCAGGCCGTATGCAGAAGGCGATGAGCAGGAGTTTATGCGCCTCATTCAGGAAGATACATCTGCCTTAAGACCTGCCTTTATCGGAAGAGTGGCGCGTGTGCGCGTACTGGAGGATGCACGCACGCAGCTGGCCCAGCTGCGCACGGACTGGGATAACCGCAAGCAGTTTGATTTTGGGGTGTGGCTTCGGGAAAGTAACACGTACATTGGCGATATCACGCTCAAGAACATAGACCGTTCCGTGCCGAAAGCGGAGGCCGCCTTGTACTTCACCAGCTGGTCCGACATGCTGGACCTGGCGCAGGAGGCTTTCAGGGCGGTGCTTCACTTTGCGTTTGAAGACGTGAAGCTCAACAAGGTATACATGCGCTGCACACAGTATAATAATGGATGTGCCCGGCTGGCCGAGAGCTGCGGCTTTGTGAAAGAAGGTGTGCTGAGGAGCGACTTCAGGGGGGCTGATTCCGAGGAGCTCCTCGACATAAGCTATTACGGCATGACGCGCGACGATTACGAACAATCCACCCAGCTCAAAGAGCGCAATTCCCAGGCGGCGGTATAAGCCTTTTACTTACGGGGCCTCGCGACAAAAAAGTCCGTATCGAACGTCAGGTAGATGGCGTTCGAAAATTCCAGTTTCGGATCATCAAGATCGACCACAGGCTCCAGGCGCAGCGTCAGAGATAGGTCCTCCATTATTTCGATGTCTTTCATCAGGCGCAGGATCAGCAGGTGCCGGTCTTCCTGAATGTAGTCAGGGTTCTTGTAGGTTGTGGAAGCCGACTGAAATAATTTGCCACCCAGCTCCGTAATATACCCGTCTCCACGCCAATAGCTCAGCATCACATCCTGGTATTTGGTGTCTATACCTGCGTTCAGGTATACGGCAGCACCTTTTGTGAAAGGCAGTTGAAACGTATTGGAGAAGTCATTGAAACCGAGCAGGTAGTTCTTCGTGTATACCCGGTGGAGTACGCGGTGGGGCAGTTGCCGCTCCAACTCAAAGCCTACGGCGGCATTGAACACGGTCAACAGCGGCAAGGGAGAGCTGTCGATCTGGCCGCCCTTGTGCTGCGCTGTGAACTGCACAGGTATAGCCAGGCGCAAGGTGTCGCCCTCTACTCTGCCGGGTTTGTTGAGCAGGCGTATGGCGGAGCTGATGCCGCCGGCCACTTCCTCCCGCACCGGGTCAGCCGGGTAGATCATTTTGCTCCAGTCGATCCAGGCATCCAGTTTTACCCGGTGGGTGTTCAGTAAAAACTGCAGGCCGTTCTCCAGCCGGTCATTGATCACCCGCTCAAAATCGTATAGCGGCTCCACATAACCATGGCTGATGTTACCCTCCAATGTGCCGAACACAAAAGCCCAGTTTTCCTGCTGCCACTTTACGGTGAAGGTCGGTTGAAAGTCCTGATAACCTGAACTGCCAAAGTCCTTCCAGATAAAAGCGCCCGCATCAATTCGCACGGAAGCAGATGGGTAATAGCTCACCCGGGGCATCAAATGGTAGCCAAACAAGGTATAGCCGTCGGCTATTCTATTAAAGTACTCGTTGTTTTTAGAAAAGCCAAAGGCGTGCAGGCCAATTCTAATCTGGTTAGCATTTTCAGGATTAACAGGTATAGCCAGCTTCAGTGCGTCGTTGTTTAGTTGACCGTAGGCTAAAGAGCTGTATAGCACAGCAAACGCGCAAAATAAAAGCCTGAAATATATCATAAAAAAGCATGTAAGATGGCACAAAAGCCGGTCGGTATATGTTGTAACAAGACGGCCATAATCAACTAAAATATTTAGCAAAATACCTGCTACTTTTTTTGCAAATTGATTTTGAACGTCGTAATTTCACATCAATATAAAGCTATTTAATTAAACACACATGAGCGTAAGCAACGAAAAACTAAAAGCCCTGCAGCTGACGATAGACAAGCTTGACAAGACTTACGGTAAAGGTACCGTTATGAAGTTGAGCGACAACAAAGTGGAAGATATTCCGGCTATCTCTACCGGCTCGCTTGGACTTGACATTGCTTTAGGAATTGGCGGTTTGCCGCGCGGCCGTGTCATCGAAATCTACGGTCCTGAATCGTCTGGTAAAACCACGCTTACCATGCATGCCATTGCAGAGGCGCAGCGCGCCGGTGGTCTGGCCGCCTTTATCGACGCAGAGCACGCATTCGACAAGGCATACGCCGAAAAACTTGGAATAGACACTGAAAACCTACTGATCTCGCAGCCTGACAACGGTGAGCAGGCCCTGGAGATCGCCGATCACCTGATTCGCTCCGGCGCGATCGATATTATTGTAATTGACTCTGTGGCCGCCCTCGTACCGAAAGGCGAACTGGAAGGCGACATGGGTGACAGCAAAATGGGTCTTCAGGCTCGTTTGATGTCGCAGGCATTGCGTAAGCTGACCGGCACGATCAACAAAACCGGTTGCTGCTGTATCTTCATCAACCAGCTTCGTGAGAAGATCGGTGTGATGTTCGGTAACCCGGAGACTACTACCGGTGGTAACGCCCTGAAGTTCTACGCCTCTGTGCGTCTGGATATCCGTCGTATTGGCCAGATCAAAGAGTCTGCCGATAACATTACGGGTAACCGTACCCGCGTGAAGGTGGTGAAAAACAAAGTGGCGCCTCCGTTCAAAGTGGTAGAGTTCGACATCATGTATGGCGAAGGTATTTCTAAAGTTGGTGAGATTCTGGACCTGGGCGTTGAGCTGGGTGTGGTGCAGAAGTCTGGCTCGTGGTTCTCTTACAACGGCGACAAGCTGGGTCAGGGACGCGACGGTGTGAAGCAGATCCTGCTTGACAACCCGGAGCTGCAGGAGGAGATCGAAGCCAAGATCAGAGCCATTGTAAAAGGCGAGCCTGAGAAGGTGGCCGCAGCATTGGAAGATCTGAGCGGCGCGGAATGAACATTGTTCCCGACTAACAAATAATCAAAAAAGGTGCTGCCCTGTGTAGCACCTTTTTGCATTTTAAGTTGTTGGTAGTGTGAAGACAACTTATTATCTTTAGAGTAAGGGCCCGCAGTTGGTATAATAGTTGATATTGGAGATACTATAAAACACTGTAAGTCTGAAACTGCATATGAAGAAGATTTTTCCAGCGATAATATTGGCCATCATGGTGCTTTCTGGCTTCGCAGCCAAAGAGTCACTTCGCACTATTCCCAACGAAAGCTTTAGTGCAGGCGAACTGCTCAAGTATAAAGTGCATTACGGCCCTATCACAGCGGCTGAGGCTGTAATCGATATCGCACCTAACCTGCACCGCATCAACGACAGGCCGACTTATAAAGCCACCGTATATGGTAAGACCAGCAGCTCGTTCGATCTGTTCATCAAGATTCGCAATACCTACCAGTCTTACATTGATACAGCCGCCATTCTGCCGCACCGCTCTTTCCGTAATATTGAGGAGGGCAGCTACCGCAAGCGCGAAACCGTCGATTTTAACCACTATACAAATACGGCTCAGGTAGAATCGAAGAAAAAGAACAGAGACAAAAGGCAAAGCAGCCATAAGATTCCTTCCGGTGCCCAGGATATTGTGAGTGGTTTTTACTACCTGCGCACCCTCGATTACGACCGCTACAAGCCG
Organism: Pontibacter coccineus; assembly: GCF_030546575.1. Classification (GTDB taxonomy): domain Bacteria; phylum Bacteroidota; class Bacteroidia; order Cytophagales; family Hymenobacteraceae; genus Pontibacter; species Pontibacter coccineus. The sequence continues at coordinate 238,987 of NZ_JAUOTN010000002.1, read as the reverse complement.
GGCGACAAGTTTACGGTTAAGGGATTCTTCGATGAAGAGGCATTCGACATGGTAGTCACTTACCAGGGCCGCGAGACGATTAGCACCAAAGCTGGGGCCTTTAGAGCGATCAAGCTGGTGCCGCGCATGCCAAAAAACAAGCTGTTCAATGGCGAGGATGCCATTACGGTATACCTGTCAGATGACAAAAACAAGATACCGGTACTCATCTCCGCTAATATGTTTGTGGGATCTGTAAAAGTGGATCTGTATGAACACAGGAATCTAAAGCATAAACCTGCCCTTGTGGCCCAGAAGTAAATGAAAAAACCAGCTTAGACAGCTGGTTTTTTCATTTGCTGAAAAGCGAATGTTAAGAAACTATTATGTTTGTCAGCAAGCGACTTCCATACCTTCCGGAATGGTATCTTTGTATTGAAATGGAAGCCACTGAATGGTCTCCGACGCTAGCTATACCTGCCTGTTGGTAAAGGCAGGAGAACCTAATCCTAAAGACGTGCAGACACCCAACCAAGCCCAATACAAGATACTGGTAGTTGACGATGACCCGGATATCATAGAATTGCTGCAGTACAACCTGGCCCGCGAAGGCTACGACGTAGCCCAGGCCGAAAATGGCAAAAAAGCGATCGAGGTAGCGCATGCATTTAAGCCTGACGTGATCCTGATGGACGTGATGATGCCGGTGCTGGACGGTATAGCCGCCTGCCGCCAACTACGCGAAGAGCAGGATTTCCGTCAAACGCACATTATTTTCCTGACTGCCCGATCAGAGGAGTTCTCTGAGGTAGCCGCCTTCGATGCGGGCGCTGATGACTTTATCACCAAACCGATAAAGCCGCGTGCGCTCCTGAGCCGCCTGGCAGCCTACGCCCGCCGCGATGCGCAGCAGGAAGAACAGGAGCAGGTGATCGAGATCGGTGGTTTGCGGATAGACCGCACCAGCTTTGCTGTGTACAAGGGCGAAGAGAAAATCACGCTCCCTAAAAAAGAATTTGAACTTTTAGCCTTCCTGGCAGCTACTCCTAACAAGGTGTTCACGCGCGAAGAGCTGCTCAACAACGTGTGGGGGAGCGACGTGTATGTGATCGCCCGCACCGTGGACGTACACATTCGGAAAGTGCGCGAGAAGATTGGCGACGATCAGATCAGGACCATCAAGGGGGTAGGCTATAAGTTTAACACTGACTAAAACATGAATTTAAACTCCCGTACGCTTGCCCTTTTGGTATCCCTGGCAGTGGCCCTTGTGCTCACTGCCTTTTTGGCTTTAGCCAGCTACTTTTCCTCACGGGGCTTGATGGCGGCACTTGTACTGGTTTTCATCTGCTGCTTCCTGCTGATCTATTTCTCTTACGAGGCGCTTGTGTTCCGCGAGATCAAAAACGTGTACTCCAGCCTAGAGAAAATAAAGAAGCAGGAGTACCGCAAGGCAGAGGGCCGCTCCATGTTCACGGCCGACCCCCTCCGAAAAATAAAGGACGACATCTTCAACATAGCCGAGCGCAAGCAGCAGGAAATTGACGAACTGAAACACTTGCAGGTAATGCGTCGCGAGTTTCTGGCTGATGTGTCGCACGAGCTCAAGACCCCGATCTTTGCCGCGCAGGGCTTTATCCATACCTTGCTCGACGGTGCCATGGACGATCCCGATGTGCGCGACAAGTTTCTGCAGAAAGCGGCTAACAGCCTCGACGGCCTCGATACCCTGGTGCAGGACCTGATCAGCATATCGCAGTTCGAGAAGGGCGTTGTGAGAATGGAGAAGCAGGACTTCGACGCTGTGCAGCTAGTTCGGGAAGTTTTTGAACAGCTGGAGCAAAAAGCCAGTAAAAGCCAAACAAAACTGCATCTGGTGGATGTGAATCCTGACGAGAAAGTGATGATTCACGCCGACCCTAATCGTATCCGCCAGGTGTTCATCAACCTGGTGGACAATGCCATCAAATACGGTCATGAAGGCGGCAATATCTGGGTTTCGTTCACAGAAGGCCGTAAGCGCTTTACCATTACCGTGAAAGACGACGGCCCGGGTATAGCCCAGGAGCACATCAACCGCATATTCGAGCGCTTCTACCGCATCGACAAGAGCCGCTCCCGCGACAAAGGCGGCTCAGGCCTCGGCCTGGCCATTTCCAAGCACATCATCGAAGCCCACCGCTCCTTCATCGCCGTCAAGAGCGAGCTCGACAAGGGCACTACACTTCGGTTTAAATTGCTAAAGGCGAAGGTTAATTAATTGAATTGTTAAATTGTTGATGGTTGAATTGTTGCGATCCCAAAACGATTAGGCGGGTATAACTTTGGATGATGTGCTTGATTGAATAGAAAAACGAAGGCTATACCTTATTCACCTTTAGGCGATCAACAATAAGCAATTAACAATTCAACCATTTGGAATCCCAACAATCAACACCCCCGCCAAAAATGCGTATCTTTGCGGGCTGTGTGGCTAAGGTATAGCTGCGCGCATTAACGATACAGTTCAGCATGAGATACCCGGTTTTTAAAGACCTGATTATATTTGAGAATGAGGACTTTCTGGTGGTGAACAAGCCGCCTTTTCTGGCCACGCTCGAAGACCGCACTCCGAATACCACCAACCTGCTCAAGCTTGCCAAGCAGCACAACCCTGAACTGCAAGCCTGCCACCGCCTCGACAAAGACACGTCGGGCTGCCTGGTATTTGCCAAAAATCCGGAGGCCTACCGCCACGTATCGATGCAGTTTGAGCACCGTGAGGTATACAAGGTGTACCATGCCGTGGCCTGGGGCACGCACAAGTTCGAAGACCAGCTGGTGGACCGCTCCATACTAGCGGGCGCCAAAGGTGTCGCCAAGCTCACACCGCAGGGCAAACCCGCCGAAACCTACTTCACGACGCTGGAGAACTACAGCCGCCATACCTTGCTGGAGTGTATGCCCGTAACAGGTCGCCTGCACCAGATACGCGTGCACCTGGCCTTTTTGGGAGCACCGATTGTAGGAGACAAACTGTACGGTGGCGAGGACCTATACCTGAGCACACTGAAGCGCAAGTTCAACCTCAAGCAGCAAACCGAAGAGCAGCCGCTGATCAAGCGCTTTGCGCTGCATTCGCACGCCATCGGCTTTAGGCTGATGAACGAGGAGCCGATCAAAATTGAGGCACCTTACCCGAAGGACATGGCTGTGCTGATCAAACAACTCAGACAGTACAATTAGACTTTGACAAAGGACTTATCGACAAAGGACAAAAGAAGCTCCGGGAAACCGGTTTCTTTTGTCCTTTGTGCTTTCAGCTCACCAGGCCGCCCGTCTATACCTATACCTATAATCTGCTGGTACTAACCCTTTATTACTCTGTACCAAATACTTCTTTATCAAATAGTCCTTTGGCAAAAGCTCTTTTGTCAAAATAAAGATCAACTCACCCGCAGCACAATCTTCCCGATGTTCTTATTGGCCTCCATGTAGCGGTGCGCCTCGGCTACATCGGCCCAGTCGAATACGGAGTCCACTACCGGCTTAATCGTACCGTTCTCAAACAAAGGCATCGCAAAGGCGGCCATGTCTTGCGTGAGTTTGATCTGGTAGTCGCGGGTACGGGAGCGCAACGTGGATCCGATCAGTTGCAGGCGTTTGGTTAGTATTTTGCGCAGGTCGAAGTCTTCTACCTTGCCGCCGCCTAAACTCGCCAGCAGTACCATCCGGCCATCCAGGCGCAAACACTCAATGTTTTGCCTGAAGTAGGGCCCCGCGATAAAGTCCACGATCACGTCCACTCCTTCGGAATTGGTATAGGCCAGCACTTCGTCTTCGAACGGCACCTCTTTGTAATTGATGGCTTTGTGCGCCCCCAGGTCCAGGCAGGCTTTAACTTTGCTTTCAGAAGCCGTTACCAGCACCTCGGCCTCCAGGGCGCGGGCCAACTGTATACCTGCCGTACCTACGCCACTGGCCCCAGCATGAATAAGCAGCCGCTCGCCTGGCTGTAGTTTTCCCAGCCAGGAGATTGCCTGCCAGGCCGTGAGGAAGACCTCGGGTATAGCGGCTGCGGCCTCCATGCTCAGGTTATCAGGTATAGCCATGGCCATTTCTTCGTGTATCACGGCGTACTCGGCATAGCCACCGCCCGGCAGCAGGCCCATCACTTTGTCACCTTTCCTGAAACGGGTGCAGCTTATACCTGCCTCCACCACCTCCCCGGCTATTTCGAGGCCCAGCAGCGGACTTTCTCCCTTCGGGGGCGGGTATTTACCCTGGCGCTGCATGGTGTCGGCACGGTTGAGCGCAGTGGCATGCACGCGCACCAGCAACTCGTACGGTTTGGGCAACGGCTGTTCGTACTCCCCCAGCGCCAGTTGCTCTGGTCCGCCGGGCTGCTTTACAAGTATGGCTTTCATATCAGTTAGTTAGGTTTTGGTTGTGGCTATACCTTAAGACGCCAGCCAAAATTAGATGTTTCTTTCTTCCTCGCAAAACAGCCTCTGCTCGCCGTATAAGCACTACTATACCTAGACGGTAATTATTTTCAAGAAATATAAGCTCAAACACTTGACCTTATTACGAAACTTTCGTAACTATACGAAAACATCGTAGAACTATGGAAAAGCTGACACAACAAGAAGAGGAAGCCATGCAGGCGATTTGGTCGCTGGATGGGGGCTTTATCAAAGAATTTCTGGAGAAGCTTGAGGAGCCGAAGCCGCCTTACACCACGCTGGCCTCTACGGTGAAGAATCTGGAGAAGAAAGGCTTTTTGCAGAGCGAGAAGTTTGGCAACACCTACCGCTATACCCCGGCCATCAAAGAAGAAGACTACAAGAAGCGGTTTATGAAGGGCTTTGTGGGCGACTACTTCAAGAACTCCTACAAAGAGCTGGTGGCCTTTTTTGCCCAGGAAAAGCAGATCAGCGCGGAGGAGCTGAAGGAAATCATCCACATGATCGAGAATAAAAAATCAGAATAATATGCCTGCCCTGCTCCTATACCTGCTGAAAGCGAACGTGGCCCTGGTGCTCTTTTACCTAGCCTACCACCTGGTGCTGCGCAAGCTCACGTTCTACCACCTCAACCGGCTTTTCCTGGTGTTCGGCATCCTGTTCTCTGCGGTCTATCCGCTGATAGACCTCACGGAGCTGTTCAGCCGGCACGAAGAGCTAGCCGTGGTGCAAAGCTATGCCGTCGTTATACCTGCCTGGACCCCAACGGCTATACCTGCGCAGGCCGCATTCGACTACTGGCTTATACCTGTTGCCCTGTTCTGGCTCGGCTGCGGATTGATGCTGCTGCGGCTGGCCGTGCAGTTTGTCTCGCTCTACCGCATACACCGCGCCTCGGTGCCCGCCTCTTATCATGGGGTGGAATTCCGAAAAGTGCCAGGCATCAGCGAAGCCTTCTCGTTCTGGAAAACCATCTACCTGAACCCGGCACAGCATCAGTCGCCCGAACTGGAGTCGATCCTGCGGCACGAGCAGATACACGTGAACGGCTGGCACACCCTGGATGTGCTGCTGGCCGAGCTGAGCACCGTGTTTTACTGGTTCAACCCGGGCGTATGGCTCATGAAGCAGGCCATGAAAGAAAACCTTGAATTTATAGCCGACCAGCATGTTGTAAATGCTGGCGTCGACCGAGTAGCTTACCAGTACCTCTTACTGAAAGTTGTGGGCGCCACACAACCTCAGATTGCCAATCAGTTTAATTTTCCATCACTTAAACGAAGAATTGCCATGATGAACAAAATGCCCACAAGCAAGGCAAACCGGCTCAGACTGCTGGTTGTGCTGCCGCTCATAACTGTGCTATTGGTCGCCTTCCGGAGCGCCTCGCAGGAGGATATTTCCTCTATGACGGAAACCATATTCCTGGAAGAAGCTACACAGGCTCCTACAGACCCCAAAGATGAATACGCCGCCTTCTATGCGCGAAACCCCGAGGTAAGCCGAATTTCCTGGAGATCGAACAGGAAAATAGTAGTGGCACTGAAGTCCGGTGCTGAGGAAACCTATACCTTCGGTGACAAGCAGAGCATGGCCTCGGCCGAGCTGAAGTATGGCGAAATGCCCAGCGCACCACCCGTTGCCAGAAGGGACAATCCGGATCAGGATGAACCCTACATCTTGAAGCTAGAGAACATCGGCTATTACGATGACAAAGCGAACTGGCCTGAGGATTACAAGGATTTTCTGAAGCGTCATCCCAATGTAAAGGAGGTAGCCTGGAAGTTTGACAACAGCAGGAACAAGAATCTGGAATCAATCATCATCTACCTCAAAAACGGGAAGACAGAAACCTACGATTACAACAAAAGCCAGCGCATTCCGGCTGCCGAGGCAAAGTGGGGCCAACTTCCTTTCCTGCCACCTCCGCCACCCCCTGTACCGGCTGCGCCAGATGCACCAGATGCACCACCTGCTCCACCGGCCCCTAACAAGGAAGAAGACGTTATAGCAGAAGTAATACTGCCCGTGGAGAAACATTACTTCATTGATGGGGTAAAGTCTAACATAGAAGCAGCACGAGCCATAGCGCTTGATAAGGAGTCTGTTCATAGCATGAGTACATTCAGGGGCGAATCTGCTCAAATACTTTTAAATGATAAAACTGCTACAGGGGTAGTTTCCATTATCACAAAGCAAAACAAGGACTCCCGTCAGGTACAGGAATTCAACAAGAAACTGAAAAATCTGCCTTCGCCACCGCTAGCTATGCCGAAGGCACCACCTGCACCAGGAACGCCACCTCCGCCCCCTGCGCCCGGCAAAGAAGCAGTCCCACCCGTACCTCCGGCACCAGCAGGAGAGCGGTTGCCTCCTCCGCCACCGCCAACCAGGTATGAAGGCCCTGCTATACCTAAGGCAGGTGGAGCCAGGCTGGTGGAAACAGACGAGTATGTCACTTATTTCCTTTGGCCAGCAGAAATCACGAAACGGGAGCTGGAAGCGGCACAAAAGGCATTCAACGAAAGTAACTTCGATTTAACTTTCAATGAGAAATATGCAGGCGGAAAAGTTAGCAGCCTGAAAATCGAGCTTGCTTCCGGAGACAAGAAGTCCCGCGCCAATGCCACTTATAATGCGGAGGCCTTAAAAAGCATTCTGGATGCAGACAACATCGTGATAGTACAAGGCAACAAGAAAACTGGGGAGGTGCGTATAGCAACCACACTTGCACCGAGATAAGGGTTATAAATAATAGATTAGCTTACAGGCGGTGGCGCAGCTCTGTGCCACCGCCATCTTTTTTAGTATCCCCCTGTATTCCAGCATATTTCTACACCAAGTATTGCATATCAAATAAAGAGTTCCTATCTTTGTGACCATTTTTCAAGAACCCTCGAGAGAAAATTAATTGTTAAATAAATCGCTTACAACCACCAAAAATGGATCATTTAAGTTATAAGACCCTTACTGTCAATAAGAAGACAGCCAACAAAGGCTGGGTGATTATTGATGCAGGGCAAGGAAGCTTGGGTCGCGTGGCATCGGAAGTTGCCAAGATCCTCAGAGGCAAGAACAAGCCTTCATTCACGCCAAACGCTGACTGCGGTGACAACGTAATCATCATCAATGCTGATGATACGCGTTTCACAGGACGCAAGTGGGATCAGAAGTATTACCTGTCGCACACTGGTTACCCAGGTGGTCAGCGCAAGACTACTCCACGTGAATTAAAAGCTAAATCCTCTACTTTGCTAGTAGAGCGTGCAGTTCGTGGCATGTTGCCTAAAGGCCCTCTAGGCAGCGAGCTATTCAGAAATCTTCATGTTTTTGCAGGAAGTGAGCATCCTTTCGGAGCTCAGCAGCCTAAAGAATTAACCCTCAACATCTAATAATTAATGGAAGTTATCAATACATCTGGTAGAAGAAAAACCTCGGTGGCTCGTATCTACATGACGGCCGGGCAAGGGAATATCACTATTAACGGTAAAGATATCAAGGCGTACTTCCCTGACGAAGTACTGCAAACTATTGTGAATCAGCCGTTTCAAACCTTAGAACTAATTGGCAAGTACGATGTTACTGCCAACTTAAAAGGTGGTGGTGTAAGCGGCCAGGCTGAAGCACTTAGACTTGCTATATCTAAAGCACTGGTAGTAGAAAACGCCGAGACTAAATCTGCACTCCGCAAAGAAGGATTCGTAACCAGAGATCCTCGCATGGTGGAGCGTAAGAAGTTCGGTAAGCGCAAAGCGCGTCGTTCGTTCCAGTTCAGTAAACGTTAATATTAAAGGTGTATCAACAACATGGCAAGTACTAATTATAAAGAATTACTTGAGGCAGGTGTTCACTTCGGTCACCTTACCCGCAAGTGGGATCCGAAAATGGCTCCGTACATCTTCATGGAGAAGAACGGAATCCACATCATTGACCTGAACAAGACGCTGGTTGCCCTTGACGAAGCTACTTCAGCTATCAAGAACATCGCCAAGTCTGGTCGCAAAATCCTTTTCGTAGCTACTAAAAAGCAGGCCCAGGACATCGTTGCGGAAGAAGCACGTCGTCTGAAAATGCCTTATGTAACTGACCGTTGGTTGGGTGGTATGCTGACGAACTTCGCCACTGTGCGCAAGTCGCTTAAGAAAATGTCTACCATCGACAAGATGGTGAAAGACAACACCGCTTATGCAGCAATTGCAAAGCGTGAGCGTCTGATGCTTTCTCGTGAGCGTGAGAAACTGGAGCGTGTACTGGGTGGTATTGCCGACCTGTCTCGCCTGCCAGCTGCTCTGTTTATCGTGGACGTGAAGCGTGAGCACATTGCCGTGAAGGAAGCACAGAAGTTGAACCTGCCTGTATTCGCAGTTTGCGATACAAACTCTAACCCAGAGACGGTTGACTTCCCAATTCCAGCAAACGACGATGCTTCCAAGTCTATCGCTCTTATCGTGTCTATCATCGGTAAGGCTATCGAAGAAGGTCTGTCTGAGCGTAAAGTAGACAAAGAAGAGACTGAGCGTAAGCGTTCTGAAGAAGAAGGCATCAAAGCCAAGCAGGAAGCTGACGAGCAATAATCTCGCATGCATATAGCATAGTCAACAAACTGAACATTGGGCTCAAAAGCTTCAATGTTCAGTTTGTTTTAGGGCAAATCGGAAGGAAACAGGCTTTTTGACACAAGCAATTCTGACAAAAGACAAAGACGGGAACTCTACGTTGCCGTTCTATACCTTCCTACAAGGCTCCTCCCAAACTGAATACAACATTTATAATTCTTAATTCTTAATTATAAAAAGATGGCTATTACAGCACAAGACGTTAACAGACTTCGCCAGGAAACTGGTGCAGGTATGATGGATTGCAAAAAAGCACTTACGGAAGCCAACGGTGACTTCGAAGCTGCTAAAGATATTCTGCGCAAGCAAGGCCAGAAGATTGCCAGCAAGCGTGCTGACAATGCTACTTCTGAAGGTATCGTGTTGACAAACGTAAGCGCAGACGGTTCTACTGGTCGCGTAGTGGCATTGGCTTGCGAAACTGAGCCGGTATCTAAGGTTGAAGACTTCAAGAACCTGGCTAACACTGTTCTGGAGGCTGCTGTTTCTACTAACGCTACTTCTAAAGAAGAATTGCTAGCTGCTCCTCAGGCTGACGGTCGTTCGCTGCAGGACCACATCACGGATCTGATGGGTAAAATCGGTGAGAAGATCGACGTGGTTTCTTACGAGACTGTGAAGGCTGAGAAAGTGGTAGCTTATAACCACTCTAACGGTAAGTTGGGTGTATTGGTAGGTATGAACAACACCAGCGGTACAGACGTGACTGAAGTTGGCAAGGACATCGCGATGCAGATCGCTGCCATGAAGCCAATTGCGCTGGACAAAGACGGCGTTGACGCTGCTACTATCGAGCGTGAGATCGAGATCGGCAAAGAGCAGGCGCGTCAGGAAGGCAAGCCAGAGCAGATGCTGGAGAAGATCGCTCAAGGTAAACTGAACAAGTTCTACAAGGAGAGCACTCTGTTGAACCAGGAGTTCGTAAAAGACTCTTCACTTACTATCTCTCAGTTGCTTGAGAAAACAAGCAAAGGTTTGACTGTAACTGAGTTCAAGCGTGTAGCGATCGGTTAATCTGCTTTAGCAACTATATTAAAAAAGGCTCTGAGAAATCAGAGCCTTTTTTATTTGTCTATACCTGTAGAATCCAAAGAAATGCTACTCAGCCTTAAAACAGATGCTGCATGAAAGCTGGTGTTCGGACCAAACCTGTCAACATCATGATCACGACAATGGCTATCCCAAAAGCAAAGCGGAGCAGATAGCTCCTAAGCGCTGGCTGCCCCATTTGCTGCTGCTGGTACAGGCGCAAGACAACACCCGCAAGTGCAACTGTCAGGCCTGCATATAGAAAGATGGAATTAGAAGTGGCTTCATAATTCACTATGCCCAGTGAGCGTAGCATATTGGGCCACATCATCAGGGCTAAACCGCCATAGATCAGCAGTTGGGTTACTAAGGTGTTTTGCAGTATCAGTTTCTTCATCGCTTGTCTGGATTATCAGATTAGAATGCTCTCGCCAAAGAATAGACAGAAGTAAATATACATCTAAATGATTCAAGTCCAAACCTTTAGAAGGCTGATCATCCTCCATAATCTTAGCTATTCCGCCTGACCGTGCTCACAAAGGCGTCACGCATGTCCTGAAAACGATTGACAACGGCCTCGATAAAATCCTCGTCCAGTAAGGCCATAGCGCCTTCGTCTCCCGCTACTTCGGTTTCTTCTATCTTATAAATCTGCTCCAGGTTGGCTTTCTCCAGTTTCAGGATGTACTTGTTGTTATAGGAATGCAGCGTGATCTTCACGTGCGGGTTGGGAATGTCGGCTACTACTCTCATAGGTTTATGTGCTGGTTAAATGTGTTGGTATGCTAACGTAAAATCAGGCGGCAGGTACACACCGCTACCCTGCCGCGTCGGTCCGCTCCATCTCTATACCCATCAGCTGCATCAGCTTGCTGGCATTAAAACTGCGGCAGATACCCCGGTGCAAGGTATAGTCGAAGAGGATCTTGTCGCCCTCGATGGTGCTGTTGAAGCTGAAGTTCTCCACACTGCCCGGCAACTCCTGCTCCATGGCGCCCAGCTCCAGGTCGTGTGTCGAGATAAGGCCGGAGGCGGTGCGGCGGTGCAGCTGGCGGATAAGGGCCATCGCGCCGGCGTGGCGGTCGCGGGAATTGGTACCTTTGAGTATCTCATCTAAAAGGTAAAAGACCGGCTCCTCTCCTTCGGTCATGTTCAGCAAAATACGAAGGCGCTTGAGCTCGGCGTAGAAAGAAGAGGTATTCTCTGCCAGGTTATCGGCGGTACGCATGGCCGTGTATACCTGTGCGGGGGCCACTGCCAGGCGGCGGGCGCAAACGGCTGCTCCCATAAAGGCCAGCACCATGTTGATACCTACCGTGCGCAGGAAAGTCGTCTTCCCGGACATATTCGAGCCCGTGACCACAATGGTTTTGCCCGCTCCCTGCATCCGGAAATCATTGGCGATACGCTCCACCGAAAAAATAAGCGGGTGCGCCAGTCGCTCAGCATCAAACTCGAAAGGTATAGCGCTCAACTCAGGTATAGCGAAATGCGGCTGTGCGTACTGATAAGCTGCCATGCTGGACAACGCTTCGAACTCTGCCAACAGATCAAGGCTATTCTCTACCTGGTCCAGATGTGCTGCTTTCCAGGACTCAATCCGGTAGATCCACACAAAATCCCACATCAGAATGGTATTCAGGAAAAAGCTCATCAGGGTGCTGAGTCGCCACGAGAAATAATCGATGATGGTGGCTACCTTGCCAATCGCCACAGAAGCAGGCGTGCTACCTTTGTAGAGACGTGTCCTGATTTCTTCCAGAAGCGGCGCCTGAAAAGTATGTGCCTCCAGGTGCCGTAGTTGGTCGGTATAGCTTTGCATGGCCTCGTACATGCCGATGCTTTTGTCGTAGTAATCGTCGCGCGCCTTCTGGAACTTGAGACCCAACAGATACTGGATAGCCAGAAAGCCGACCGCAATGTAGCCGGAATAGCCGTAGAACCAGGCCGCAATCGAAGCTAGAGTCAATATAGGCAGCACAAACACCAGGAGCTTCAGCCAGGGATGCGCTTTGTACAAGTCCTGTGCACGTAGCCAGTCAAAGAACTCTTGTGTGTTTGTCTCGGTATGCTGGTAGTGCATGGGCTTCACGATGGCCTGCTGCAGCCATTCTTGCTGGTCAGGTTGGGCCAGTTCTGCCACTGCTTCCTGTCTGCGCTGTATCACAGGTATAGGTGCCCCTTGCTGAAACCACTGAGCCAACCGCAGCTTCCCGATGCTGGTCACGGAGCGGTTCATCAGCTGGAAAAGCGAATCCGGACCGAAGATATCCAGGTCGGAGGTATAGGGATGCTGGTCGTCTTTGAAGGCGTTACCCCCGTCGAAGGTATGGAGCTTGCCCTGTAGCCGGTCGATCTCCTGCAGGTTGAGTTTGCTGAGCAACTGCAATTGCCTATACCTGTAGTCTAGCCGGCTGTGCCAGCGCATCACCAGTATAAAAAGGATGTAGAACCCCACGATGCTGATAATGCCTGCGCTGGTGTTGCCGTCCCTGAAAAAGAGCCAGGCCGCAATAGCGCCCGCTACGAACACCACCACCCTCAACCACGACACCGACTTTGATTTGCCGGCCGCTTTCTGTTCTTGTTCCGCGTAGGCCGCGGCCCGCTGCTTAAATTCGTTTTCTCTGCTGTTCACGTATCGCTGTTCTGTTTGCAGGTATAGCCTAGTCGATTGTGGCGATGCACTTCAACTCAATGGCAATGGGCGTTGGCAATTTGTTGATCTCCACAGTGGTGCGGCAAGGCTGGTTGTCCTTGAAATACTCAGCGTAGATGCGGTTGTAAGTCGCAAAGTCATCTTTCATGTTGGTCAGGTATACAGTCACGTCCACCAGGTTTGCCCAGCTCGATCCGGCGTCTTCCAGTATGTAACGCACATTCTGGAACACGGAGCGGCACTGCGTCTCAATGTCGTACGAAGTAATGTTGCCTGCCTCATCCAATTCCACACCGGGGATCTTTTTAGTGCCCCGCTCCCTTGGTCCAACGCCAGACAGGAACAAAAGATTGCCCACGCGGCGGGCATGCGGGTATAACCCCACCGGCTCCGGGGCTTTCGAGGAGTTGAGAAGCTCTTTGTCGTTTGTCATATTCAAATATAAAACATTCTGGTCAGCATTCAGCTTTAGGGTGTTGCTCCTATACCGCATCCATAGAAAAAGCCGGCCTTAACCAAGCCGGCTTTTCTTACCTTAAACAAACTCTATTATTCAACCCAATCGAGGCTAATATGTTTCAAATCAGGGATTTATTTTGTGAACTTCACATCTTTATACTTTGAGGTGATGTTTATGGTTCCTTTAGGTGTAGCACTTCCATATTTGCCTTTATAAGCGGATGAGGTATGGCCTTGCTCCAGGTTTGTGAACTTCACTAAATTTCTGTCTACTTTAAAGTCGGCGAATTGCACATTAACATCAAAATTAAAAGCAGCGTCATCTTCAAAGTATATCTGGATAGGTGTGAAGCCGCCATCTAGAGAAATGTTTTTAAAGTCCTTCTGTACCTTATTTACCCTGAAAGTGCCATATTTTACCTCCATATTTAGCACTTCAGCTAGGTTCCCGATCATTAGGTCTGTAAAATTGGATGAACCATTCACCCCATTTGTGGCATTTAGATTTACATTAGAGTAATCCAAATCCAAACTTCCCTTATTCAAAAAACCAATTGTGTTTTGTGTATTCGTGCAAAAAGAGGCTTTGATGTTATTTGTCACATTTGACAAGTTACCCACCTTAAATGAACCGTACTGCACGTTTAAATCTACTTTCCCTTTCATATCAGGCAGGTATACGCTACCAAACTTATTTTTCACAGTCAGTGCATTATCAGTTGGCATGTTGATGGTATAGTTGATCTCGAAGTTCTGGTTACGGCCGTTGGAGTGTATTGAGCCCATTTGGGTTTTGACAGAGATGGTGTTGCCGCTTCGGCTGTCGGCTACATTAATTTTATTCAACATTTCCTGCGCCTGTTGCTCTGAGTTGGCACGGCTGATGATGTCGACCTTTACCTGTATCTCACTGCGGTTCCAGGTATTCACGTGCACGTTACCGAACTCGTTATTGATGTTCAGCACATCCGACTTACTTACCTTATAGGTCTTGTCGAAAGTCTTGCGCTTTTCTGAACTGTAGGTATAAACTTCGGCTTCCTTGCAGCCCGCCTGATGTGGCACTACCACGGGAGGCATTGGAGGGGCGGGCGGTAGTGTCTGCTGCACGACTGGGGTGGGTGGTGCAGGTGGCGTTTGGCTTGGGCAAGGCTCCGGCGCATAGGGCTGTGCAAGGGCCAGGGCGGGCAGAATAACCAAAAGCGTGGCTATGTGGTAGCGCAACGATTTAAATAGTAGTAGTTTCATTGTTCTGTGGTTCAGTAGTATCCTGTTCTTTTATAGTTTCTATTTTCTTAAGCACTTCCAACTGACGGTTCAGCACGTCGATCCGGATCTGCAGGTTCCTGATCATAGCCGCCATCACCTGGTCGGTATTCGGGGTAGTGTATAACTGATTCTTGAGTCGGGTATAGCTGCTGTCGAGCCGGGCCAGTTCGCTATCGATCTCGCGCGTTTCGTCCAGACCGAGCACTTTCAGGTCGTACTCACTCAGCTCTTCGCGCTTGCTGTTGATCTGGCTGGTATAGTATACCTCCACCTCGGCAAGTTCGGGCGCCACCTGGTAGACCGATGCCTGTTCACCTGTCTCGGTAGTAGCAGCAAGGGTGTTGGTAGTTGCGGGACTGTTCTCCTTCACTGTCCAGAGCGTGATGCCACAGGCCAGCAAGAGCACAACGGTGGCGGCCACCCGCATGAACATGAAGTCGGCAGTGAAGTTGAGGCGCTCCCCGAAATTGATGCTGATCACCTTGGCTTCTTTGCGGGGCTTCTCTTCCTGTGCCTTCTGTATCTTCAGTTCGGTACAGATCTCCTGCCACAGCTCCGGTCTGGGCTCGAACACGTCGAACTCCTCCCGGTTTTCACTCACAAAATCCTTTAATCTGTCTTTCATCTTTCTCTTCTTTATCATTGACCACGGCTAGGCCATGGAATGTGTGTCTTTCATAATCTCCAGGAGCTTCTTGCGGGCCCTGCTGTACTGCGACTTCGAAGTAGACTCGCTTATACCCAGCACCTCTCCTATTTCAGCATGGTCGAGGCCTTCCAGCAGGTATAGGCTGAGCACCACTCTGTAGCCGTCAGGCAAGCGCTGTATGGCGCGACGCACCTGCTCTACCTGCCACTCTGTGTCATCGTCGTACTCTTCCTCAGGTACGTCCTCAGCCAGCCGGTCTTCGAGCGGCACCAGCTCCGAGCGCCGTTTGCGCACGGCGTTGACCGATGCATTGATCACGATCCGCTTGAGCCAGCTCCCGAATGAAGCTTCTGCTTTGTAAGAATGTAAGTTTTTAAAGGCACTGATGAAGGCTTCCTGCAACACATCTTCGGACTCGGCATAGTCGTTGGTGATGCGCATGCTCACGTTAAACATGGCCTTGGAATACAGTTTGTAAAGCTCATACTGGGCACGGTTATCCCCTGCCCTGCAGCGCTGCACAACCTGTGCATTTACATCCTGAAAAATGCCTTTTTCCAAAATCGCCTCGTTTATCGTTCTATTTACCTTGTTAGTCGACCTATTCTCTTACTTCATCTTAATTTTGCCCCTCCCTTCATTCTATCTGCACTAAAGACACAGGTAATTGCGTTGGGTTGCATCAAGTTGCAAAATATTTTTAAAAATTATCCGTTGCTCACGGCTGCATTACGGCGCTTTACTTATTTGTCAGGTATAGCCACAAAAAAAGCCAGCTCCAAATGGAGCTGGCCTGTAATGTTCAGAATTTGCAAAATTTAGGGATTCCCAAAAGTTAGCATCCGATAGTTCAGAATTTGAGGATTTTGAAGTTCATCCGATAAGAAATCCTGAAAATCCGGATTCAGACGCACTACCCAATATCAAACTTGATGCCCTGTGCCAGTGGCAGCTCGCGGCTGTAGTTGATGGTGTTGGTCTGACGACGCATGTAGATTCTCCAGGCATCAGAACCGGACTCGCGCCCGCCGCCTGTGTCTTTCTCACCCCCGAAGGCACCACCGATCTCGGCACCGGACGTGCCGATGTTCACGTTGGCTATACCGCAGTCTGAACCCCAATGGGTCAGGAAGGCTTCTGTTTCCAGTAGGTTGGTTGAGAAGATGGACGAAGACAAACCTTGCTTCACCCCGTTTTGAATGTCGATGGCATTCTCCACGTCACCGCTATACCTGATCAGGTATAGGATCGGGGCAAAGGTCTCTTCCTGCACCATGTGGTAATGGTTCTCGGCCTCCACAATGGCCGGCGTCACGTAGGTACCGGTTGCGTACTGCTCGCCTTCCAGCACCTCGCCACCGATCAGCAGCTTGCCGCCTTCGCCCTGCACTTCTTCCAGCGCGTTCAGGAAAGCCTTCACGGCATCCTTGTCGATCAGCGGACCAACCAGGGTCGTGTCGCTCAGCGGGTGACCGATCGGCAGGTTCGGGTAAATCTTGAGCAATCGGTCGCGTACCTGATCAAACACATTCTCGTGCACGATCAAGCGGCGGGTAGAAGTACAGCGCTGCCCGCAGGTACCCACGGCACCGAACACCACAGCACGAAGCGCCATTTCGATGTCGGCATTTTCAGTGATGATGATGGCATTGTTACCGCCCAGTTCCAGCAAAGATTTGCCCAGACGGGCACCAACTGCCTCCCCTACTTTCTTACCCATGCGGGTAGAGCCTGTAGCCGACACAAGCGGTACACGCGTGTCATGCGCCATCAGGCTGCCGATCTCCGCATCCCCGATGATCACGTTGAAGATTCCCTCCGGCAACTCATTTTCGGCCAACACGTCGCGGATAATGTGCTGACAGGCAATGGCTGTAAGTGGTGTTTTTTCAGATGGTTTCCAGATGGTCACGTCACCGCAAACGGCTGCCAGCATGGCGTTCCAGCTCCAAACCGCCACCGGGAAGTTGAAGGCTGAGATCACACCCACGATGCCCAGCGGATGATACTGCTCGTACATGCGGTGCTGCGGACGCTCGGAGTGCATCGTATACCCGTGCAACTGGCGCGACAGGCCAACGGCGAAGTCGCAGATGTCGATCATCTCCTGCACTTCGCCAAGGCCTTCCTGCAGGATCTTGCCCATCTCGTAGCTCACCAGTTTGCCTAGCGCCTCTTTGTGCTCACGCAGCTTGTTGCTGATCTGCCGCACGACATCGCCGCGCTTCGGAGCTGGCACGGTGCGCCATACCTTAAAGGCTTCCTGCGCGGTCTTCACTACTTGCTCGTAGTCGTCGGCAGTGGCCATGTTCACGCTCGCGATCAGGTTGCCGTCGGCAGGAGACAGGATGTCGCGGGTTGTTTTGTTGTTTTCGCCGCCCCAGTTCAAACCGGTGCTGTAGGCCGGGTTCAGTTCTTTTATACCCAGCTCCTGCAGAACATCGGCAATGGCCTTTGTCATCGGCATTTCATCTATGGCTTGTTTCATAATTCTACCTGTTATTTTCGGGTTATAGGTGTTTAAACATCTTCTAAGCAGTATTTCCTGTATGCAGGAAGCTCTGCAGCATGAAGATAGCCTTTTTTTCTGTTCTAATAAAACAAAAAAGCTCCCGCCTTGCCTGGCAGAAGCTTTTTTGTTGAATGGTTAAATCTTAGCGTTTCCCGATCGGGTAGTAAGCTTTGAGACCGTCAGGGTACACACCTTCGATGTAAACGACGCCGGTTTCGAAGTTCTTCAGGTGGCGCTCCACATCGGTTGGCACATTCACGGCATACTTGTCGATGCGGGTGATGATGAATCCGTCCTTCATACCGGTATCGCGGAACTTGCTCTTGTCCACATTGGAAATCTTGGCACCGCCGTCTATGCCCAGTTTGTTCATTTCCTGTTTGCTCAACGCTTCAAAGGTAGCGCCGTCAAACGTTACGGAGTTGGCTGTGCTGCGCTTGGATATTTCAGTACTGTTGTTAACGTTTTTGAGCGTCACATTAGCTGTGCGGGTCTTACCGTCTCGCAGGTACTCCACCTTCACTTTATCACCAGGGCGGTAGCGGGCTACCTGCTCCAGCAACTGCGAAGATCGGGCTACTTTCACATCGTTGATCGCCGTGATCACATCGCCGGCACGGAGCCCGGCTTCTTTCGCACCGCCTTCTTCCACAAGATTCAGGTACACCCCATTGAGAGTGTTCAGGTTCTTTTCTTTTGCAAAGGCGGCATCAATTTCGCGGATTTCGGCGCCCAGCAGGGCACGCTGCACCTCACCATACTTCAGCAGATCATCCACTACCTTGCTTACAAGCGCAGATGGCACGGCAAAAGAGTAACCGGCAAAAGAGCCTGTCTGCGAAGCGATGGCTGTGTTGATGCCTACCAGGTCACCGTTCAGGTTCACCAAGGCGCCACCACTGTTTCCCGGGTTCACGGCTGCATCCGTCTGGATGAACGATTCAATGCTCAGGTCGCGGTTCTGGCTGGTGCGCAATATGTTAATATTACGGCCTTTGGCGCTCACGATACCTGCTGTTACCGTAGAGGTCAGGTTCATGGGGTTACCCACGGCCAGCACCCACTCACCTACCTGCAGTTCGTCGGAGTTACCGTAGCGGATCACAGGCAGTTTGTCGGCGTTGATCTTCAGCAGGGCCAGGTCTGTTGTTGGGTCGGTGCCTACCAGCGTGGCTTCAAACTTGCGCTTGTCGTCCAGCGTCACTTCTATTTTATCGGCACGGTCGATTACGTGGTTGTTGGTAACGATGTAGCCGTTAGAGGCAATGATCACACCCGAGCCTGAGCCCATTTGCGGACCACGCGGCACCTGCTCGCCAAAACCGTCGCCAAAGAACTCACGCAGGAACGGATCCATGGGCGTGTTGCTGCGCTGCGCTGAACGCACGCTATACTCGGTCATAACGTGCACGACGGCAGGCGTGGTTACCTGCGCTGCTTTAATAAAGTTAAGCCCTTCCGGCACAATGACGTCGCTGCTGCGCATGTCGCTTGTGTAACGTACGGTTGGGTACTGCTGTTGAGTCTCTACCCCCTGCGGACTATCATTCTCCAGCAACTTATAGCTGCCTACTGCCACACCGCCGCCCATTAGCGCCGAAAGTGTGAGGCCAACAATAAACTGTTTCGTCTTCATGTATTGAACTCCTTCTGATTGATGGGTTTTAAATATTAAGAATTATATATATAACAAACCTTTAACGCTAATATACTATACGGCAGTATACCTAGTCAAGGCAATTTGCACTCTTTAACATTTTTATAACAAAAAGGAGGCCAGTTTTGGTAGCCTCCTTTTTATCAATTTATATTCCTAATTGTTATTTACCATCCTCAGAAGCAGTCACGCGTTTTTGCTTGGCGTTCTGTTTGGCTTCCTCGCCACCTGCAATCGTGATCTGACGCTTCATGGTTTTGTGCTCGTCTTTTGGCACGTTTACCAGCAGCACGCCGTCCTGCAACTGGGCCGAGATCTTGTCCGGGTTCACGTTGTCAGGCAGGTAGAAAGAGCGGGAGAATGTACCGTACTGGGTTTCCAGCATCTGGTAGCGGCGCCCTTCCTCTTTCTTCTCGAAACGGCGCTCACCTGAAATGGTCAGCTTGCCTTCCTGAAAATCGATGGCAACGTCCTCTTTGCGAATGCCGGGCAGGGCTACCTCGATCTCGTAACCATTCTCGGTTTCGCAGGCATCCACATGTGGCGTAAAGCCGGAAAAGCCTCTTGAGTTTACAGACTCGTTGAAGAATCTGTCCAGCATGGAGCTGAAAGTCTGCGGCACGTCATTCTGCATGCCATTATATTTTCTGAGTACCATAGCTACCTCCTTTTTTTAAGTTGTTGTTTTCAATACAAGAAGGGTATAGCGAATAGCCTGCCAGCCGGATTATTTTATCAAATCATGAAATAATGTCATTTATATTAAAGGTATAAACCAGCCTTTCCTGTCAATTTTTCAGGAACTAGTAGGTATAGCTGGCTGTAGAGATGGATCTGTTGAAGGTATACTTCAGCTCCAGCCCAAACACAGGCGAGATGCGGTTTCGCTTCGTGGTATAGCCCTGCTCGACCAGCACCCCGTCTTCATCATATTTCGGACTCACTTCCACAAAATAGTAGTCGGTCTGGCGCAGGAAGTAAGGCGTAACGCGGATCTTGTCGCTGATCTCGTAGGTGGCGTCTAATCTGAGGCGGGTCCGGTCGATGGTGCGTACCAGCAGCTCGTTCGTTTCTTCCCCAAAATCCTTTACCACCAACAACTCATACGACAGGGATGGTGTGATAAAGCGCTCGCCCAATGGAAGCCGTTTGCCCAGCTCCGCACCCAGCCTGAACCGTGCGAATGGATCGCGGCGCTCCTGGTTCACGTAATCGAGCGTCAGCTGTTTGTTGAAGTATAAGCCTTTGATGGTGCCGGCATGGCGGAGGAAAGCCGACGTGAAATTGCTCGAGGGCATGTCTTCCTTGGCGTAGCGGAACATAGCACCCGCCAGCCAGTGCTCCGTAAAGGTGTGCTCGTAGCCCAGCGTGAACTCGATGCGCTCGAAGCTACCCACCCCATTGTAGCGGCCGTCGGTGTTGATGCGGTACTGATTCTGCAGAAACAACAGGCCACTTTCGCCCAAGCCGTAGCTCAGTTGCAGCTCGGGCCAGAGGGCGGTAGGCGCACTTACTTTGCTCTGAGCATGGCTCAAAAGCGGCAACACAGCCAGTAAGAGAATCAGGTATAGTTTTTTCATTTTCGGTTATCCTACTGTTTGAGCTTCCAATTCCTGTACGGCAATCCAGGCCATCAGCCCGCTGCCGGTTTCCAGCGCGGCTTCGTCAATGTCGAACGTTGGGGTATGCACGCCAGAGGTGATGCCGCGCGCCTCATTGCGGGTACCCAGCCGGTAGAAGCAGGCAGCCACTTCCTGCGAGTAATAGGCAAAATCCTCGGCTCCCATCCACAGGTCAAGGTCCACCACGTTTTCCTCCCCAAGGTATAGCGCTGCCGCCTCGCGGGCACGGCCGGTCAGGTCAGGGTCATTCTTCAGGAAAGGGTAGCCAAACTTGATGTCGATGTCGCAGCTGCCGCCCATGCTTTCGCAGAGCCCTTCGGCCAGTTTGCGTATACGGCGGTGCGCCTCTTTGCGCCATACCTCATCCATGGTCCTGAAAGTGCCTTCTACCTTCACCTCGTTCGGAATCACGTTGGTGGCACCCAGGGCTTCCACTTTTCCAAAGGAGAGCACCGTCGGCACTTTAGGGCTGGCATGGCGGCTCACGATCTGCTGCAGGGCTACGATCAGATGCGATGTGATCAGGACCGGATCCACATTAAGCTCTGGCAGGGCCGCATGACCGCCTTTGCCTTTCACAGTGATGTAGATCTCGTCGGCGCTGGCCATGTACATACCTGACCGGAAACCGACCTTACCTGCCGGCAGCATTGGAAACACGTGCTGGCCGATTATACCTGATGGGGCAGGCTGCTGCAGTACCCCCTCTTTAATCATAACGGAGGCTCCACCCGGAAATTTCTCCTCCCCTGGCTGGAACACCAGCTTCACGGTGCCTTCAAACTCTCCGCGCAGTTCCTGCAGAATGCGGGCCGCGCCCAGCAAAGAGGCCGTGTGCACATCGTGTCCGCAGGCATGCATTACGCCTTCGTTCTTCGATCTGTAATCCACGGCGTTTTGCTCTGTGATTGGCAGCGCATCCAAGTCGGCACGCAGGGCAATGGTTTTGCTTTCCGGGTTTCTTCCTTTAATCAAAGCTACCACACCCGTATTAGCCATACGCGCTGTTTCCAGGCCATAGCTTTGCAGCACCTGCTCTACATAAGCGGCTGTGTTATGCTCTTCAAAGGAAAGCTCCGGATTGGCGTGGATGTGCCGGCGTATACCTACTGTATCCTGAGTATAGGTCGTGGCCAGCTCTTTTATTTTCTGTGCGAGTTGAATCATGTAAGTATTTCAGCGATAAGGCACTACTGTCCTTATTCCAATCTGTCAAATATAAAAAGAAAAACGTTGCAGCCGCCTAAGCAACTGCAACGCTGTATACCTTGTAGCGGACCGCTATACCTTAGTTCTTCGGTATGTTGATCTGGTCCTGCACAATGTGCGCGTTGGGTATCAGGTCGCTGATCTGGTTGAGCACCTGCTGTGCCTCTATACGGCTGAAGTAGTCGCCTATCTTGAGCCTGAAGTTCGGTTGCTGGTAAGTCAGGTAGTCCTTCTGTTCCGGCACGCGTGCAATGATCGCTTTGCGCAGGTCCATCACGATATGGCGTTCCGAGCCGTTGTAAGCCAGAATACGGTAGCCCTGTGCATAGCGTATGTTCTTGTTGACGCTGGCCACTGAATCCATCAGTACAGCTAACTTGGCATTCGCATGGTTCGTGGGTTCTATCCTGGCAGCTGCCGGAGCATTGGCATCATCGGCTGGGTAGGTAGGACGGTATACGCTGATGTCGTCCACTACACGGGCACTGATTTTGTCCGGTGAGCTAGTGCGGGCCTCTGCCGAGGGCTTGCAGGCCGACGACACTATCAGGGCAATGATAAAAAGAAAACTAAGCGCTCTGTTCATGTTTTACAATTTGGATACTGGCAGAGCAACCTAGGCGGTCGGCTCCAGCCTCAATTAACGCGACAGCATCGGCGTATGTTTTAATGCCGCCCGATGCTTTTATTTTGATGTGGTTTGGCAGTACGCGGCGCATCAGTTGCACATCCTCTACCCGGGCACCACCCGACGCAAAGCCTGTCGATGTCTTTACAAAGTCCACCCCGGCCGCAGCACATATCTCGCATGCCTTGGCAATCTCGTCCTGCGAAAGCAAGGCCGTCTCGATGATCACCTTCAGTTCCGCCTCTTCCAGATGGCAGAAGTTGGCCAGGTCGCTCAATTCGCTCTGTATGTCGCTATACCTGCCAGACTTGAAAAACGACACGTTCATCACGACATCAATCTCGTTGGCACCGTCGGCTATGGCCTGGTGAATTTCCAGAATCTTTACTTTCGGGTGCTGATAACCTAATGGAAAGCCGATCACTGTGGCCACTTTTACCCGAGCGCCCGGTCCCAGGCGCTCAGTGGCAGCCTGCACGTGGCACGGTGGCACGCATACCGCCGCAAAACCGAAGTCACGGGCCTCGTCACACAGCTGCAACACCTGCTCTACTGTTGCATCAGGGCGCAGGATGGTGTGGTCTATATAGGTAGCAAGTTCTTCTCCTGACATAATTTTTGACAAAAGATGTGTTTGACAAAAGTAAAGGATATAAAGACTGGGTTTTGCGCCCGCTTTTATATCCTTTGCTTTTAGATGATCATATAAAAAGTATAGCCGCCAGGCTTTTCAGCAGGCGGCTATCTTGTCTTATTCTTCAATCAGTACGCAGCGGTTCTGGAGCAAATCCTGCTCAACCGTTTTGAATTTCACGTCTTTCAGCACGCGGCCATCGCTGTACTGCACACTCACGCGGTCATTGCGTCCGGCCACTTTCTGCGAGTGAGCAGGCAGGATCTTCTCGGGCTCCGGAGCGTGCATCGGGCCACTGTTATGATCCAGCGACGAGTGCACTTCCTCTTTCTGCTCATGCAACACCGGCGCCTTTGGCATTTGCGGCACACGCGGCTCCTGCACCTGCTCCGGTGCCTGTACAGGTATAAAGGCATGGAACAGGAACGAAACTGTTTCCTCGTTCACTTTGCCGATCATGCGCTTGAACAGCTCAAACGACTCGAACTTGTAGATCAACAGCGGATCTTTCTGTTCGTACACCGCGTTCTGCACTACTTGCTTCAGGTCGTCCATCTGGCGCAGGTGGTCGGTCCAGGCCTGGTCAATGGTACCCAGCGTAATGATTTTCTCCATCGCACGCATCAGCTCCATACCATGCGACTCATACGTCTTGGTCAGGTTAGCCACGGCAGCTAGCTGGCGCTTGCCATCCGTGAACGGCACGGCCACGTTCTCGATCATCGGCCCACGGTTCAGGTGGATGTTCTCGATAATCGGGTATGCCTGCTCCGCCATTTGCTTGTTCTTGGTCAGGTAGTGGTTCAGGGCCTCGTTATACAGACGCTCTACCAGGGCGTTGGCCTGACCGGACTTAAACTCGTCTTCCGTGATCGAGGTATTGATACCGAATACACGGATGATGTTCAGCTGGAAGTTGTCGTAGTCAACTGTGTTTTTGTAGTTCACCACCATGTCCTCGCTGATATCATAGATCATGTTCCAGATATCGAGCTCCAGACGCTCGCCGTACAGGGCATTGCGGCGGCGCTTGTACACCACCTCACGCTGTGCGTTCATCACGTCGTCGTACTCGAGCAGGCGCTTACGCTGTCCGAAGTTGTTTTCCTCTACTTTCTTCTGCGCACGCTCAATCGAGTTGGTGATCATCGAGTGCTGAATCACCTCACCTTCTTCCAGCCCCATGCGGTCCATCAGACGGGCGATACGGTCAGAACCGAACAGACGCATCAGGTTATCCTCCAGCGATACGAAGAACTGCGAAGAACCTGGGTCACCCTGGCGGCCGGCACGACCACGCAGCTGGCGGTCAACGCGGCGGGACTCGTGGCGCTCCGTACCAATGATGGCCAGACCACCTGAACCCTTCGACTCTGGTGTCAGCTTAATGTCCGTACCACGACCGGCCATGTTGGTGGCAATGGTTACCGTGCCCGGCTTACCAGCTTCGGCCACAATCTCGGCCTCTTTCTGGTGCATTTTGGCGTTGAGTACCTGGTGCTTGATCTTGCGCAGCGTCAGCATACGGCTCAGGAGCTCCGAGATCTCTACCGAAGTAGTACCCACCAGCACCGGTCTGCCTTTCCCTGTCAATTCTACGATCTCGTCGGCTACGGCATTATATTTCTCACGCGTGGTTTTGTATACCTTGTCGTGCTCGTCTTGTCTGGAGATTGGGCGGTTGGTTGGGATGACCACCACATCCAGTTTATAGATGTCCCAGAATTCGCCCGCTTCTGTCTCAGCTGTACCTGTCATACCTGACAGCTTGTGGTACATACGGAAGTAGTTCTGCAGCGTAACTGTGGCGTAGGTCTGCGTCGCATCCTCTACTTTCACGTTTTCTTTCGCCTCAATGGCCTGGTGCAGACCATCCGAGTAGCGGCGGCCTTCCATCACACGACCGGTTTGCTCGTCTACGATCTTCACCTTATTGTCCGGCGTCACGATATACTCCGTGTCTTTCTCGAACAAGGTATAGGCCTTCAGCAACTGGTTGATGGTATGCACACGCTTGGTCTTCTCCTGGAAGTCAGCGATCAGCTTCTCTTTAGCGTGCAGTGCCTCTTCCTCGTTAAGCGATTTGTTGTTTTCGATGTTGGCGATCTCGGTGCCGATATCTGGCAAGATGAACAGCTGCGGATCTTCGCCCTGGCCCGTGATCAGGTCAATGCCTTTTTCGGTCAGCTCGATCTGGTTGTGCTTCTCGTCGATAGTGAAGTAAAGCGGCTCATCAGCCTCCGGCATCATGCGGGAGTTGTCCTGCAGGTAGTGGTTTTCCACCTTCTGCATGATGGCGCGGTTACCCGTCTCACTCAGGAACTTAATCAGCGGCTTGCTCTTCGGCAGACCACGGTAGGCCCTGAAAAGCGAAAGACCGCCCTCCTGTGTATTTCCTTCCTTGATCAGGCGCTTGGCCTCGGTCAGGTAGTTATTCACGATTTTACGCTGCGCCTCCACCAGCATCGCGATGCGTGGCTTCAGTTGGTAGAATTCGTGCTCGTCGCCGCGCGGTACCGGACCAGAGATAATCAATGGCGTACGGGCGTCGTCAATCAGTACCGAGTCCACCTCATCGACCATGGCGTAATGGTGCTTGCGCTGTACCAGGTCTTTGGTTTCGCGTGACATATTGTCGCGCAGGTAGTCAAAGCCGAACTCGTTGTTGGTACCATAGGTAATGTCGGCGCGGTAGGCGTTGCGGCGGCCTTCGGAGTTAGGCTGGTGTTTGTCGATGCAGTCGATGGTCAGGCCGTGGAACTCGAACAACGGCGCCATCCACTCGGAGTCACGACGTGCCAGGTAGTCGTTTACTGTTACAACGTGCACGCCGCGCTTAGACAGCGCGTTCAGGAAAGCAGGCAGCGTTGCCACCAGGGTTTTACCCTCACCTGTGGCCATCTCCGCGATCTTGCCCTGGTGCAGCACAATACCACCGATCAACTGCACATCGTAGTGCAGCATGTCCCAGGTGATTTCGTTGCCGGCAGCCATCCACTTGTTGGCCCAAACAGCTTTGTCACCGTCTAGTTGAACGTTCGGCTTGCGGGCAGCCAGTTGGCGGTCCATGTCGTTGGCGGTTACTACCAGCTGACCGTTCTCTTTCCAGCGGCGGGCTGTTTCTTTCACAATGGCAAAACCGACAGGCAGCACTTCCATCAGCACGACCTCCAGTTCTTTGTTGCGCTCCTTCTCCAGTTCATCTATTTCAGAGAAGATACTCTCTTTCTGCACGATGTTCAGTTCCGTCTCATCAACCACACGCTTGTGCAGGGCAGCTATTTTATCGTCGGTAGGCTTCAGGCGCTCATCAATGACACCCTTTATCTCTATCGTTTTCTGACGAAGCTGGTCGTCGGTCAGGTTGGTAAGCTTCGCGTACTCCGCGTTAATCTTGGATACGTAAGGCACTACCTCCTTTATATCTCTGTCGGACTTGGTTCCGAATAGTTTCGCAACGGTTTTACCGAAAAAATCAAACATCTGTATTGGTTGTTCTTAAATGAAATTCTGCGTTCGCAATATCGTCAAAAATAAAGTGTTTTTCTGACATATCTAAGGCAATGCTCTAAAACAATACCAGAATAACACAGGTATAGCCCATCTGCCATATTTGCCGATCGGCTATGCTTATCTTCTCAACAAAGCCCAGGCCGTGTAAATTCCTGTGTCAGACAGAGGAAAGAGTTGTGGCATTGTGACAGAGTGAGTTGTTTGTCTTTGCGAAGCTGGTGCAGGTATAGCGCGAGCGTCCTTGCTTATGTCTGCCATAGAGGGTTCTCTGGCTCCGTGTGAGTTATACCTATACCTATACCTATACCTATACCTATGACTGGCGTAGTTTCAACCTACCTATACCTTAAGCTAATTGGTTTTATAGCTTGCCCTGGCCGGGCGGGCCTCACTTTTTTCCTTGATGAAATGAAAGAGGGCCCCTACCCCCAGTAAGCAAAAAAATCAAGACGCTTTTAAACTCGCTGACCGCTCAAACACAAAATCGTCGTTAGTGCACTGGGCTAGTGCTATTTGCTTCGTAGGTTCAGTGCAAGTTACTTTTGCTATACCTGCCAGTGGTGTGTGTCAAATCCCACAGCGCTTATACCTTGAAATGGTAGTTTCAGGCTCCTTCCCCTGTTTTTAGGGGAAGGCTGGGATGGGGTGAAACTCCCCTCCTTGGACAAGTAGGGGCAGGGGTGGTTGGACCCGGTACGGCAAAAGAACTGCTATAACCACGAAACTTATACCTGACAACTAACTAGCTGCTGAAAATTCCCCTCCCGAGAGGGGAAGGGGGGTGTTATAGCAGCTGCTTGACCTCCCTTCAACCAAGATCCTTCTAGGATGACAGATGGGAAAGCAGCAGCCGAAAAGTCCCCCTTCGAAGGGGGCAGGGGGATGTTAATCGTGCACAGAAATTCAGTCAGTCCTGCAAATCCTGATTCAGACAAATAGCCGCTGCATTTCTACCACGTCGTCCCAACTACCGTCAGACTTGCGCAGCCATTCCCTTCTTATACCTGCTTCCTCAAAGCCGGCGCTTTTAAAAAGCCTGATGCTGGTGTGGTTGGTGGCTGTGATGCTGCAGTATACCTGGTGCAGCTGCAAGGTGTGCTCACAGTAATTAAGCAAAAGATGCAAGGCTTCGGCGGCATGCCCTTTACCGCGGTACGGGGCCGAGACCACTACACCTATACCTGCGCGGCGGTGCAGCGGGTCGAAGTCGAAGAGGTCGATGGCGCCGATGGCTTTCTGCTCGTGGTTGCAGATGACGAGCCGGAGCTGCTTGACGGTGTAGATGTCGAGGGCGGCGTTTTCGAGGTATTGCTCCAGCACAAACTTAGCATAGGGCGTGAACGTGTTGCTGACATGCCAGGTAGAGGTATCGTTCTCTAAGGTATACAGAAAATCGAGGTCGGTAGGCTCGAGCGCCCGCAGGTAAGTATGGTCGCCTTTCAGGAACATAATCTATACCTTCTCCGGAAGCGGCACTGTGCCTGTAAACACCATTTTAGCAGGCCCCGTCAGGTATACGTACCGGAAGCCGTCACCATGCTGTTCGAAACTCACCTGCAGGTTGCCTCCAGGGGTTTTTACGCGCACCGGGCTTTCCATGCCGCGCATACCTGCCACCAGGGCACAGGCCGTCACGCCGGTTCCGCACGACAGTGTTTCATCTTCCACGCCGCGCTCGTAGGTGCGCACGTAAATGGTATCCTCAGAAAGGCGCTCCACAAAATTCACGTTGGTCCCCTGGGCCTCGAATCGGTCGTTGTAGCGTACAGCGCGGCCCTCGTCGTATACATCGAGGTCGCGCACATTGTCTACAAAGCGCACAAAATGAGGCGAGCCGGTATTCAGGTAAAAATCCTGTCCGATCCGCTCCACAGCGGTCACATCACCCATTTTCAGTTGTATTTCCTCGCGCTCAATGGTGGCCTGGTGCTCACCGTCAGCTGCCAGGAAATAGGCCACATCCTCGATCACGCCGAGTTGCTTGGCGAAACGAACGGTGCAGCGGGCCCCGTTTCCGCACATAGAGCCCAAACGGCCGTCTGCATTGAAGTACACCATCTCGAAGTCGTATTCGTCGTGGTCCTGCAGCAGGATCAGCCCATCGGCACCGATGCCGGTCCGGCGGTCGCACAAATGTTTTATCATCTGTTCGTCCTCTGCCGGGAAGTTCATCTTCCGGTTATCAACCATAACGAAGTCGTTGCCCGTACCCTGGTATTTATAAAAGCTTAGTGGCATACTTTAAAACATTTAAAACAGCTGATACGTGCACTTTCAGACGCGGCATTAAATTCGTAAATTGCCGTCCCCCGGCGTGCGCCGATTATAAACAGCAAATATATGTATTCCTTTTTAACAACAGAAAACTGGGCTGACTACGAACTGGTTGACTCCGGAAATTTCGAAAAGCTGGAGCGCTTCGGACAGTATTACGTGGCACGCCCCGAGCCGCAGGCTATCTGGGACAAGCACCTCCCCGAGTCGGAGTGGCAGCGCATGGCCAATGCCGAGTTTACACGCGACAAAGGCAGCCAGGACAAAGGCCAGTGGAAACTCAAAAAAGGAATGCCCGAGCAGTGGTTCATCAATTACCAGTACCAGGATTTGAAGTTGCGCTTCCGGCTGGGTTTGTCCTCGTTCAAGCACGTGGGCCTGTTCCCGGAGCAGGACAGTAACTGGAAGTTCATCTACAACAAGACCCGCTCACTCAAAACCAAAACGCCCAAGGTGCTCAACATGTTCGCCTATACCGGTGCCGCCACCCTGGCCGCCAAAGCCGCCGGCGCCGACGTAACGCACCTCGACTCGGTGAAGCAGGTGAACTTCTGGGCCCGCGATAACATGGAGGCCAGTGGCCTGGACAACGTGCGCTGGATTGTGGAGGATGCCATGAAGTACGCCCGTCGGGAGGTGAAGCGCGGCAATACCTACAACGGCATCATCCTGGACCCACCTGCCTACGGCCGTGGTCCGAACGGGGAGAAGTGGCAACTGGAAAACGAACTGAACGAACTCATCAAACTCTGCCACCAGATGCTCGACAAGACCGACTATTTCCTGGTCATCAACCTCTACTCCCTCGGCTTCTCGGCCCTGATCCTGGACAACCTGATGCGTTTGACGTTTGGGGAGCAGATTCGAAATGAAGAACTAGGCGAAATATACCTGCACGACAGAGGAGCGCGCAAGCTGCCGCTGGGCACCTTCTTCCGGTTTAGCTCAGCAGGGAAGTAGGAATACTGCCGAGATAGACGCTTCCTGGCACTTTTGTTTTCTGACAAGCCTACTAGAAACAATCAGTAGTGCTGGCACCAGGGTGGCGCTACCAAACAAGTTGAAAAACTATTATATCACACCTATACCTTAATTATATACGATGAGATCATTGATACAGTGGACGACTGTCATTCCGGTGCTGGCCTGGGTGCTTTTCTTTTCCGGGCTGGTGGACAATAGCGGTTTATTTCAGATTATAGCAAGTTTACTGCTTATTTTTAGTGTGATGGCGGCAGTGCATCATTCTGAAGTGATCGCGGAAAGGGTCGGGGAACCCTATGGTACTATTATTCTGGCCATATCCATTACAGTCATTGAAGTTTCGATCATTGTCTCGCTGATGATGACAGAGGGACAGGCGGCTGTTTCGCTGGCCAGAGACACGGTGTATGCTGCCACCATGCTGATACTGAACGGCATAGTCGGGCTTTGCCTGCTGATCGGGAGTCTGAAGCATTACGAACAGGACTTTTCCAAACCCTCTGTTACCATCGCCCTGGTTTCGCTGATCTCCATCGTCGTTTTCACGCTCGTATTCCCCACATTCACGGAAAGCGTTTCGGGGGCCTATTACTCCACTCCCCAGCTCGTTTTTGCCTCTATTGCTTGTCTGGTTATTTACGGATGCTTTCTGTTTGCGCAAACCAGAAAATACCGCCAGTATTTTCTGACGGTTGGTAAGGACGAAGATGAAGAAAAGGCGGTGCCTATCCTCATCAGCAACCGGATATTCATAATCAGTCTGCTGTTTCTGATTGTCTGCCTGGGCATTGTCGTGCTGCTGGCAAAAACACTCTCTCCCACCATCGAGAGCATTATTACGAGCTATAGCCTTCCCAAAACACTGGTGGGCATTGTGATTGCAGGCATTATTCTGTTGCCAGAAGCTATAGCCGCCATCAACGCCGCCAGAAAAAACAGACTACAGACCAGTATCAACCTGTCGCTTGGCTCGGCCCTGGCAAGTATCGGCCTAACCATACCAAGCGTGGCCGCAGTCTGCATTTACTATGATATACCCATTATCCTGGGGCTCGACATCAAATCCATTATCCTGTTGGGGCTGTCCGTATTCACGGTGATGCTGTCGTTGAGCGGCGGCAAGACCAATATTGTGTATGGGGTCGTGCTGCTCGTCAACCTGTTCGCTTTCGTGTTCTTGATGATCTACCCTTGATTTGAATCTTGCTGGTTGCGGTTACCTGAGGCTGTGATCGGAGTGGTGAGGAGTGATCGTTGAAAAAACGGGTCGGCTATACCTGTATGGTTGAGGGGTGTAGAAGCTGCCAGCGGCAAGACTTCTCCGGTTTGGTAGAGAAAGGTGCTACAGAAGCATGATGCCTGAATAGTTACGGTTATTTGTCAAACTAATCGAAAAAGCATAAGTTGAATTCGTCCAACTGATAATTAGCACGTCCAGAATAACTTAGTTATGAAACACCTTTACCTCAGCTTTTTTGCCATACTTCTGGCTTATTCCGGCGCCTTTGGCCAAGTAAACGCTACCCTCTATTTTAATGAGCTTAACCAGCTCACTACCGAGGATAAGGCCGCTATCAAAAGAGAAGTTGCGATGGACATGAGCCAGCTGCAATTTAACGGACCGTTCAAGGACTATGACAGCAAGGGAAATCTGGTAGCCGAAGGCACTTATGTCAACGGAAGTAAGGGTGGGTTGTTTAAAACGTACCGCAATGGCCAGTTGGAATCGGAAATCGAGTTTAATGACAACGAATTCGTTATTCGTGAGTGGATAGATGCTACCGGCCAAAGGCAAGTGACAAACGGGGCAGGCACCTTTACCATGCCCTATACCTACTTAGATCGGGGTGTTGTAGGGCAAACCTGGAAAACCGGGCTGATGCATGGCCAGATGAAAGATGGGAAGCGGGACGGGAAATGGGTATTTGACAGTGAGCAGAAAATTGTCTTGTATGAAGAAGATTATAAAGCGGGCGCATTCTTAAAGCGAAAAGGCTTTATTCACAGCCAGAACCGGAGCTATGAGATGAGCTATAGATTTGATGCCCGCCCTGCCTTTGACTACATAGCCATAGAAAACCTTGAACTGGACACCACTTCAATTAAGCAGTTGCAACAGTTTTTTGAGCATTACCCGATAAAAGGAATTGAGCAAGTGCAGCGCGATATAGCGTACCCTGGCGGTATGGCCGCGTTTATGCAGGACGTTGGCAGTAATATCAGATACCCGGCACAGGACCAGCGGGCCAAAATTCAGGGGCAGGTTATTGTCAGTTTTGCAATCGATGAGAAGGGCCAGCTAAAAGACCTGAAAGTATTAAAATCGTTGAGCCCGACCCTAGATGCTGAGGCGGTAAGGGTGATCGAGTTAGTGGCGCCTAAACTGGTCCCTGCTCTACTCGATGGCAAACCTTATGAATCCATACTGAGCATACCGGTTAGTTTCAGGATCGGATAATATTTTTACCAGATATGCGAGCCCTTAGTCTTACCTGTTTGCAGGTACACAAAGCGTACGAAGCCCGCAGTTTAAAGAGCCTAAGCAGAAAGCCCAATCAAGAATAAAAATGGCAACTGCTAACAAGATACGAGCTGCCTGTACACTACCACACCTATTTAACAGCTTGAACTGAACATCGAAATAGAGCAAATTAATATGATTCTGGTAAATGGAGGATTATCAATAGGTATGCTTACCAGCCTTCTTGGGGCATCCGCAGGTGCAGTGGCAGTTTTTATCTGGTCACATATTTACGCTACCAGAACTCCTTTTTATAACTTAAGTTATACGAATTACCCGGCAATACAGAAAGTATTCGTATACCTGTTTTTTATGCTATTCGTCCTGATATCTTCTGTAGTAGCTTTTTATATTCTCTTGTTTCTGATCGGGGCGATCTTCGCCACTTTTGAAAGTATGTAATTCTTTTTAACCCCCTCCCCTATGACCAAACGCCTCGCACTCATCGACATGGGCACCAACACCTTTCACCTCCTCATCACAGAGGTCGATGAAGGCGGTAATCGCACGGACTTCGTGAAAACCAAGTTGCCGGTACGGCTTGGGCAGGGCGGCATCAGCAAGGGGGCTATTGCGCCGGAAGCCTATGAGCGCGCCTTGAAAACGCTGAGAGATTTTCGAAAGCAGATCGACGAATACGATGTAGAGACGGTGCGGGCGATGGCGACGAGCATGGTGCGCAACGCCAGCAATGGCGATGACTTTGTGAAAGATGTGTTCAAGCAAACCGATATACAGGTAGAGATCATTGAGGGCGAGCGCGAAGCAGAGTTAATCTACTACGGCGTTCGCTCGGCCGGTGTGTTGGATGAGCAGACCTCGCTGATCATGGATATTGGCGGAGGCAGTGTGGAGTTTATTATTTGCAACAACCAGGAGATTTTCTGGAAGCAAAGCTTCGAAGTAGGAGCCCAGCGCCTGATGGATAGGTTCTTCAGCGCCGACCCTATACCGGATGCCGAGGTCGCAGCCGAAAAACGATTCTTGGCAGAGCAACTGCAGCCGCTCACCGATTCCGTGGAAAGGTATAAGCCTGTCCGACTGATAGGCGCCTCCGGCACTTTCGACACCCTTTGCGACATTGATGCCCTGAGCCACGGAGATAATACCCGACAGCTTTCGCAGCCTGCCGCTTTTTCATTGCAGATCGCTGACTTCTACAAGATATACCAGGAGCTGCTGCACAAAACCCACGATGAGCGACTGGCTATACCAGGCATGTTGGAGATGCGCGTCGATATGATCGTATTGGCCAGTATACTGGTGGACTTCGTGCTCGAAACTTATAACCTGAAAGAGATCCGGGTGTCGGCTTATGCACTGAAAGAGGGTGTGCTGGCACAGGCACTCGAGTCGATGTAGTCGGCGCTATACCTATACCTATACCTATACCTATACCTATACCTATACCTTAAAACAGAACGAGCCTACTCTCCAGTAGGCTCGTTCTGTTTTATTGGGCTATACCTGTACTCAGCCTTTCGCCAATTTCTTCCGCTCTTTCTCGTAGGCCTTGCCCAGGTGTTTCAGTTTCTTGTCGCCTTGGGTATAGCTGGCTGCCAGTACGTTGGCCGTCTCGGTCCGGCCGGCGTTTACGTCCAGTATGGCCAACTGTATACCTAGCTGCTGCTGCACCTTCTTGGTTTTACCCTTTGCATAGCCATTATTGAGCAGGTTGGTCAGGAGTTGCAGGGCTGCTTTCTCCTGGTGGATGCTCGTAAAGTGATCTACCACCGTTGCTGTAAAGGCCAGCTTGCTTTGCGCCTGGGCAAAGTTGTAGAGCGAAATGTGATTCAATCCAAAGCGGGCGATCGACTTGTTCAGGTAGTGCTGCTCGGCAGCGTTGTAACGTTGTATCGCATCGGTATAGCGGCCAGTCGCCACCATACGGTTTGCCTCTTCGAGTATGCGCTGGTAGGCGGCAGCCTCGGCAATGGTGGCAATTCCGTCCTCTGCCGTGAAGGTAGCGATGGTGCAGGTCGCTTTTGTACCCGCTGCGTTGATAGCAGCCTGGTAGGCCTGGTCGGCGGCAATGAATTTCTTCTCACGCACCAGCGCCTGCGCATTCTGGTAGTGGCGGTCATAGTCGGCCTGCACATTCAGACACTCCTGCGTGAAGATGCGGTCCCGGAGCTCAATGTACTTGCCCTGCACCTCCTTGTCGCGCTCCAGGGCGTAACGTGCGCGCATGTTCTCAGCGGAACTGGCCACTGCTCTGGCATCGCTTAACCGGTTGTTCATGGCCAGGGTATAGCCTTCCGCCAGCTGACTCAGCAACACCGGTTTGGCCGCCTGCTGCAGCAAACCACCAAGCTCACGCACAGGCTGAAAGGTATTACCCTGCTCCAAAGCCAATGCCGACTCAAACTGCTCCAGCGCATTACGGTAGTCTCTAGACTTCATGGCCTGGCGACCTTTGTCGATGTGCTGCACGTAGTACTGGTATTTCACCTGCCCCTGCAGCTCGGCCGCTTCGGGTGCGTCGTGGAGCAGGTAATCGTACTGGCGCTGGAAGGTATAGGCCTCGGCGGCCAGCTGCTCAGCCTGCGCCAGGTCGCCCCGACTCAAAAAGTGCTTGCCCTCTTCCACCATGCTGCGGTAATAGCCATACACGGCACGGCCTTCGCCGTCGTTCAGGGCGGGCATGTTGCAGCGTAGTCCGCCCAGGGTGCTGCACAGGGCGCGGGCATCGGCGTAGGCGGCGACGGCACTACGGTAGTCGCCGCCGCCGTTGTGCGCGTGGCCTTCTGCCATGAACGAGCTGTAGATATCGTGCGCCAGACCCAGGGCCATCTGCTGTGTTTCAGGATCTACCCGCATTTGGGTGAGGATATCGCGGGTGCGGCCGGCTGCTTCTTGCAGGTTACCGCTCATAAAGTCTAGGCGGGCCAGTTGCAGGTGGGCCGGAGCAAAGCGTGGGTTCACTTCCAGGGATTTCACAAAGTAAGTGCTGGCAGCTGCTAGGTTGTTGCGGGCCATCAGGCTGATGCCCCGGTTATAAAACTGCTGGTCGAGCGTGGCCAGGGTATGGTTCACAGCCTTGCGGCGCTCTTTCAGCAACTGGTTCAGCTGGTTCGCCTTGGCGGTATAACGCTGCGGGTCGTACTGGTTCAGGCTCAGCTTATCAGAGAAGCGCTTGCCCTGCAGTTTGTCCAGCATTTCTTCCATATCGTGCAAGCGTTCGTCCTGTTGCTTGATGCGGTCCACATCGTAGTGCTTGATCAGCACCACATCCTGCAGCATCTTGTTCAGCGTGGCATCGGCTGCATAATAGTCTTTGATTAGGCTGATCTGCCCTTCCAGTTCCTGCACATCAGCCTGGGTATACACGAGCTCCAAACCTTCAACCTTTAAGGTATAGCCCTGGCTGTTGGCCGTGTCGGGCACAGAAGTTTCCAGCGCTACGATGCCATTTTGCTTTAAATTCAGGATAGGCAGGCTGTATCGCTTCACCTCTTTCTGCTGGCCGTTGAGCAAACGTACGGTCATTTTGGCCTGCTCCGGCAGTAGTACATTGCCCATATCGAAACCGCGGTAGTGCACATCACCATTCACACCTATTTGCTGCAACTGCACCTTGAGCTGCAATTGGTCACCGGCCCTGGCAATGCGGGACTGCTGCTCTAGGCGCACCACAAACTCAGGCTTGCGACTGGGGCGTCCGCCGGTTTTGCTCGCGGTTGTGCCGCCCTCGGTTAGCAACTGTATCAGCTTGTTGCTGTTCACCTGACTGCTGTTGGCAGCCGCTTCCTGTTTGATCAGGAAAGAAACAGGGATGGCTTCGTTAAACACAAGCTGGCTCTGTGCCTGTACCGCCACGGCCGCTGTGAGTATCCAAATCAGAAGTAGTGCTCTTTTCATAATCGTATCGTTCTAGCCTGCTTTGGCCAAGTCAAAATCTATTCCACTTTTCTACCAAACTCCGAAAGTATAGAAAAAAGGGTATATAAATGGTAATCAGCCCCATAATTTACGTGAAGGATAATCGCTTTAGGAATTGCGAGGCATTGGCCTGATATTTTTTTAATTTGCTGCCCTAACAAGATTGCTATGTACCCATACCGACACCTCTTTGACTTCACCCGTGAGATTTTTCTGAACATCGGCTGCCCGCTGGATGATGCCCAACTGGCTACCCAGGTACTGCTGGAGGCCGACCTGCGTGGTATAGACTCACACGGCGTGGCCCGACTGAGCGGCTACGTTCGCCTTTGGGAAGCCGGCCGCATCAATGCGAAACCCTCCATTTCCATTGTGCACGAAACGCCCAGCACCGCGACAGTGGACGGCGACGGCGGACTTGGCCTGGTGGTGGCGCCGCGCGCTATGGAAATTGCCATAAAGAAAGCAGAGAATGTAGGTACAGGCTGGGTGTCGGTGCGGAACTCGAACCACTTCGGTATAGCGGGCTACCACGCCATGCAGGCCCTGCAGCACGACATGATCGGAATGGCCATGACCAACGCCAGTCCGCTGGTGGCGCCTACCCACTCGACGCAGCGCATGCTGGGCACCAACCCGATTGCGGTGGCCGTGCCAGCCAACGAGCAGCCGCCTTTCGTGGCAGACTTTGCCACTGCATCTGCAGCGAACGGCAAGCTGGAAATCCTGCAGCGCAAACATGAAAAAGCGCCGCTAGGCTGGATACAAACGGCTCAAGGCGAGGACACGGACAATGCTGACGAACTAAAACAGGGTGGTTCGCTCCTGCCACTAGGCAGCGACCTGACGCACGGCAGTCACAAGGGCTATGCCCTAGGCGCTATTGTCGATATCTTCTCTGCAGTGCTGTCGGGTGCCAACTATGGCCCGTGGGTGCCGCCTTTCGTGAGCTTCCTGGCTCCGCCCGCCGACCCGGTGGGACGAGGTATAGGCCACTTTCTGGGTGCCATGCGCATCGATGCCTTCCGCCCGGCCGACGAGTTTAAGCAGCATATGGACAACTGGATCACTTCATTCCGGAAGGCGGATGTGAAACGCGGTGAGGAAGCTGTTCTTATACCTGGCGATCCGGAGCGCATCATGACGGCCATACGCCTGCAAAAAGGTATACCGCTGTTGTCCCCCGTTGAGAAAGACCTGGCGGAAGTGGGCAGGAAGTTCGGCGTAAAATTCTAAGCCATGGCGACCGACAAAGGTATAGCCCTGTTACGGGCGCTGGGACTGCACTCGACGCAGCGCAGCATCCTGATGCTGGTAGTGTCCTGGACCTTGAATGTGGCCTGGATCGGTTTCAATTATTCCTGGCGCCTCGTCCCTGTGTCCGTGCTGATTGCTATACCTGTGCTCCTGCTGCTTTACGGCCTGCTGGCACTGGCTGCCTACGTATATTGGGGCATCAAAGGCGTGCGCGAACAAGAGGAGCCGTATGCCAGCGTGCTGGTCGGGGTGATCGTGGCCATAACGTTGCTATACCTGAACTATACCTTACTCGACGCCCTGATTTCCATCAGCCGATAAAAACAAGAAGAGCTGGCCATGGCGGTCAGCTCTTCTTGTTTACAGGTATAGGCAACTGGTATAGCCTACTCTATTTTCTTGCCGGCCATCGCCTGCTTGATCGAAATCTGCATCACACGCTCCGCGAACGGGCTGGTCTGTTCTTCCAGATTATCCACCGCTTTCAGAATCTGGTCTTTGTCGCCGCTCGGCAGCGCATCGCGCAGCTTCTGCAAATTCTCACGCGTCAGGTTCACTTCGGTTTCTGTCAGGTGTTGGCCGTTCTTCTCCAGGAAGCGCTCCACCTGGTAGAGCATCTGCTCAGCCGTGGTGCGGGCCTCAATCACCATACGTGCCGACACATCTTCACGGGCGTGGGTAATGGAGTCCATCAGCATCTGCTCTACCTGCTGGTCGGTCAGGCCGTACTGTGGCTTCACTTCCACCTCCTGGCGCACGCCGGAGCGCAGTTCAATCGCCTCTACTTTCAGGATGCCGTCGGCGTTCAGAATGAAGTTCACGTCCACTTTCGGGAAACCGGCGGGCATGGCCGGTATACCTTTCAGGTCGAACTCGGCCAGTTTTCGGTTTTCCTGCACCAGGTCGCGTTCGCCCTGGTAAACGGATATTTTCATGTTCACCTGCCCGTCGATGGAGGTTGTGTACTGGCGACCGGCTTTGGTGGGGATCTTGGAGTTGCGCGGGATGATCGAGTCCATCAGTCCGCCCATGGTTTCAATACCTAGCGTAAGGGGCGTCACGTCCAGCAGGAGGATGTCTTTGCGGTTGCCCGACAGGATATCGGCTTGTATGGCCGCGCCCAGGGAAACTACTTCATCGGGGTTGAGGGAGATGTTCGCCGGCTTACCAAAAAACTCCGATACCGCCTCGTATACCAGCGGCACGCGGGTAGAGCCCCCTACCATGATCACTGCATCAATCTGTTCCGGCTTCAGTTTGGCATCGCCCATCGCCTGTCGGCAACTCTCGATGGTTTTGGCCACGATCGGGGCGATCAGCTCCTCGAACTTGTGCCGCGTGATTCCGCATTCTATGGCACCGTTCACCGTGCTGGTGTAGATCTGCTGCTGACTGAGCGCCTTCTTGGCCTCCTCTGCTTTCAGGCGCAGGGCCTGCTGCAATTTTTTGTCCTCGTTGAGGGTATCGGCCACCAGTTGGTTTTCCTGAATCCAGTAATTGATAATGGCGCGGTCCATGTCGTCGCCGCCCAGGTAGGTGTCGCCGTGCGTGGAGAGCACTTCAAATATCCCTTGGTGTAGGCTCAGGATAGAGATATCAAATGTACCGCCGCCCAGGTCGTATACCGCAATGGTTTTCTCTTCGGAAGGATCTATACCTATACCGTAGGCGAGCGAGGCCGCCGTTGGCTCATTTACGATGCGCAGCACTTCCAGCCCGGCCAGTTTGCCGGCGTCGCGGGTGGCCTGGCGCTGGGAGTCGTTGAAGTAAGCGGGCACTGTGATCACGGCCCTGTTCACCGGCGTTTTCAGGGCATGCTCGGCACGCTCGCGCAGCTCCTTCAGAATCTCCGCCGACAGCTCGATCGGGGAGTAGAACCTGTCCCCTACCCTGATTTTCACCAGGCCTTCGCTGTCGTCATCGATGATCTTATAGCCGAAGTAGTCTTTGTGCTCGCCGAGGTCTTTGTAAGATTTGCCCAGCAGGCGCTTGACAGAGTAAATGGTGTTGGCGGGGTCTGTGGTCAGGTAGTCCCTGGCCTCCGTGCCGACAATTGTTTCGCCATGCGGCGTGAAATGCACAATGGACGGCACAATGGTACCACGACCCAGGTCGTTGATGGCTACCGGCTTTTTGGTTTCGGGATGTATGTAGGCTACCAGGCTGTTGGTAGTCCCGAGGTCTATACCTACAATCACCTCTTCCTGCTGAAGGGCTCCTGTAGAAAGGTTTATCGCAACTTTTGCCATGTTTGTATACGTTAGTGAGGCCGCCCTATACATGGGCAGCGCTATACGCAAAGTTACGAAAAAAACAGGGGAGGTGTCGGGATGTCGTTGCTTTATACCTGATACCCGGGCTTATGCCCTCAATATATTGAGCGAGACAGGGTATGGATCGTGGGTTGCGTCTTTGCTCACCCGCCAGCACACGCCAATGACGTAGAGCGCATTGAGGAAATACAAGATGAGGTAGACGACGAAGACATACCAAGAACCCGGGTAGTGCATGATCTTCATCCAGGCAAAAAGCATGACCAGCGGATAGGTGACCAGAGACCAGGTGATCTGAAAGTTCAGGAGGCTGATGCCCTGTTCGTGCACATAAAGCACTTTCTTCTTTTGAGTTATCCAGATGATCAGTGGAAAAACAAGATTGCCGAGTGGCATCAGCAAATATGAAAGCACGGAGAGGTGCATCAACAGCAACACGCTCTTGTCGGGCTCCTTGCCATAGTCGTACACTTCCTCTACGTCTACTCCCAGTGCCTGGCAAATGGATTTCAAGGTATAGCCCCGCGGTTCGGTCTCCCCCTTCTCTATACGCTGCAAAGTCCGCAGGCTGATACCTGCCTTTTCTGATAGCTCCTCCTGGCTCAGGCCCTGTCGCTTTCGTATTTCGAGAATCCTGTTTCCTAACTGCTTCATGGTGTTTTTAGGTTTGTTTCTCAATACTACAGTGAAAGTGTCATTCACGCTTGCGGTATTTCTATGTCATTCCTATGACATTTATGACTTCCGGGCTCCAAAGGGCCATAAACACAGAAAGCTGTTCGTCAAAACAGCTTTCAGCACCTCTATTGGTGGGATCTATACCTTACTGCTCTTTCTTCGGCACCACGATGAACACATCCTCCCCCGGACGCTTCATCAGGTATTTCTCTCTGGCGAACTTTTCGAGCAGTTCCGGGTTGCCCATCAGTTCCTCGCGGTCCTGCTGCACTTCGGCCATTTTCTCGAGGTAGTACTCCTTGTCTTTCTCTTTATTGCTCAGCTCCCTGCTCATGCGGTACTGCGTAATAAAGTCGTTGGAATCGAAAAACAACATCCACACCAAAAACAGCATACCTGTTATGAAATAGAAACTGCGAACAAACTTAGGTATACGATGAAGCATATATAGAAAACTATAGATATTATCCTGAGGGCTTTACACAAAAATAAGGCTGTGAGTCGTAAACCCACAGCCTTATGCCTAAAATATTTTCGGGATGCTCGTTAGAACTTCTTTCCAGGATAATAAGCCACTTCTCCGAGCTCCTCCTCAATACGGAGCAGCTGGTTGTACTTGGCCATACGGTCTGAGCGGGAAGCCGAACCGGTCTTGATCTGGCCTGTGTTAAGGGCTACTGCCAGGTCGGCGATGGTGTTGTCTTCGGTTTCACCAGAGCGGTGCGACATCACACTCTTATATCCGTGGCGCAGGCCCAGGTTGATCGCGTTAATCGTCTCGGTGAGTGTACCGATCTGGTTCACCTTGATCAGGATAGAGTTGGCCACTCCCTGGTCTATACCTTGCTGCAGACGTTTTACGTTCGTCACGAACAGGTCGTCACCTACCAACTGTACCTTGTTACCAATGGTTTCTGTCAGCTCTTTCCAGCCTTTCCAGTCATCTTCGTCCATACCGTCTTCTATCGAAGCGATTGGATATTTCTCTGTCCACTCTTTCCAGTAGCTCACCATTTCAGAAGAGGTCAGCTTGTCGCCAGTTGACTTCTTGAAGGTATAGAGACCGGTAGATTTGTCGTAGAACTCAGAGCTGGCCGCGTCCATGGCGATCATCATGTCATCGCCCGGCTTGTAGCCAGCCGCTTCGATGGCCTGCAGTACCACTTCAATCGCCTCTACGTTAGACGCAATGTTCGGAGCAAAGCCGCCCTCGTCACCTACGTTCGTAGAAAGACCTTTCTTTTTCAGAACGTTCTTCAGGTGATGGAACACTTCAGATCCCATACGCAGCGCTTCAGAGAAAGAAGGCGCACCCACCGGCATGATCATGAATTCCTGGAAGTCGATGGCATTATCCGCGTGGCTGCCACCATTCAGGATGTTCATCATCGGGACAGGCAGCGTGTTGGCATTTACACCACCTACGTAGCGGTATAGCGGCATACCCAGCTCCTGCGCAGCAGCACGGGCAATAGCCAGAGACACACCCAGAATAGCATTAGCGCCCAGGTTGCCTTTGTTCTCCGTACCGTCCAGCTCGATCATGATCTTGTCAAGCAGATTCTGCTCAAACACCGGGAATCCGACAAGCTCTTCAGCTATTTTCTCGTTTACATTTTGTACGGCCTGCAGCACACCTTTGCCCATGTATCTGCCTTTGTCGCCGTCGCGTAATTCAACCGCCTCGTGCACACCCGTAGAAGCACCGGAAGGCACAGCAGCACGGCCAAGTACGCCGTTCTCTGTAAACACATCAACTTCTACTGTCGGGTTGCCTCTCGAATCGAAGATCTGGCGGGCTTTAATATCTGTAATTAAGCTCATCGGTTTGTTTTTATATAGTTTTACTTGTTTTGCTCTAACAGGGCGATAAAATCATCGAACAGGTAAACGGAATCGTGCGGGCCCGGAGAAGACTCCGGGTGATACTGCACCGAAAACGCCGGCTTCGACTTCATGCGTATACCTTCCACTGTGTTATCGTTCAGGTTGATATGCGTCACTTCTACGTCCGGATGGTTCTTCAGTTGTTCTGAATCCACCACAAAACCGTGGTTCTGCGAAGTAATCTCACTCAGACCGGTGATCAGGTTCTTAACAGGATGATTCAGCCCTCTGTGTCCGTTGTGCATTTTGTAGGTTGAAATGCCATTGGCCTGCGCCAGCATCTGGTGTCCCATGCATATGCCGAACATCGGCCTGCTCTTGTCCAGTATCTGCTTCACGCTGTTGATGGCTACTGTGGTTGCAGCCGGGTCGCCAGGTCCATTGGAAATAAAGTAGCCATCCGGGTTCCACTTCTCCATTTCTTCAAATGGCGTATCGTAAGGGAATACCTTCACTTCGCAGCCGCGGGCTACCAGGTTGTTCAGGCTGTTGCGCTTCACCCCAAGGTCCAGCACAGCCACCTTATACTTTACCTCTTCAGGTTTCATGTGGTAAATCTGTTGCGTACTCACATGCGACGAAAGCTCAAGCCCCGCCATAGAAGGTACCTCAGCCAGCCTCTGCTTCAACACGGTCACATCAGCAGTCTCGGAAGAGATGATGCCATTCATGGCGCCTTTATCGCGAATATGACGTACCAGTGCACGGGTATCGATCTCACAGATACCGACTATACCTGCTTTTTCAAAATAATCCTGCAGCGAACCTTCGGCTTGCTTGCGGGAAAAGAAATGTGAAAATTCTTTACAGACAAGGCCATTGATCTGTACTTTATCCGATTCCACTTCGTCAGGCTGTACACCATAATTGCCTATGTGGGAAAATGTAGTGACAACTAACTGACCATAGTAAGACGGATCGGTGAAGATTTCCTGGTAGCCCGTCATACCTGTGTTAAAGCAGAGCTCACCACCTGTCGTACCAATACGCCCCAGACTTTTGCCCGTGAATACGGTACCATCTTGCAATAAAAGAATAGCTTCGGAAGTTGTGTGTTTCTTCATCTTGATAATTTGATACAAAAATAAAAAGGGACACGACTAATGTCATGTCCCTTTTACAATATTTCACAAATGAAGCTTATTCAGCATCTTTTGTTTCTTCTTTAGTACCCTCTGCATCCGGAGTTGCAGGAGTTGAAGCCTCAGTAGGCTCTGCGCCTTTTTTCTTAGAAGTAGAACGACGACGAGTTTTCTTAGCACCACCGGCAGTACCAGTTGTAGTCAGCATATCCTCGTTGTAGTCAACAAGCTCAATAACGCACATTTCAGCGTTGTCACCAAGTCTGTAACCAGTCTTCAGGATACGGGTGTAACCACCAGGTCTGTTGGCGATCTTCACAGATACTTCGTCGAACAGCTCTTTCACAGATTCTTTGTCTTGCAGGTAAGCGAAAACAGTTCTTCTGGAGTGAGTTGTGTCGTTTTTAGCTTTAGTCAGTAGAGGCTCCACATACTTACGTAGTGCTTTTGCTTTGGCTACTGTTGTAGAAAGACGCTTGTGCAGGATAAGCGAAGCAGCCATGTTTGACAGCATTGCTTTA
Source organism: Pontibacter coccineus (assembly GCF_030546575.1). Taxonomy (GTDB): domain Bacteria; phylum Bacteroidota; class Bacteroidia; order Cytophagales; family Hymenobacteraceae; genus Pontibacter; species Pontibacter coccineus. The sequence goes on along the minus strand of NZ_JAUOTN010000002.1, from coordinate 194,748 downwards.
CGATGCGAAGCAGTTCTTCCTAAGTGATTAAATTTTTTACCGTGTCTCATTATTTTGAATTGTGCACGTGCATACCGTCGATCGACCCACCCGGGGATCGGGAATTATGCCGCAGGATTATTAATCTTCTTCTAGTTTATACTTAGAAAGGTCCATGCCAAAAGTCAGGCCTTTCTCTTGTACCAGGTTCTCAAGCTCAGTCAAAGACTTCTTACCGAAGTTACGGAACTTCATCATGTCAGAGATGTCAAGCTGTACAAGGTCGCCAAGTGTTTTGATGTCGGCAGCCTTGAGGCAGTTGTAAGCTCTAACTGAAAGATCCATATCCTGAAGTGAAGTCTTCAGTACTTTGCGCATGTGCAGCAATTCCTCATCCACAGCTTCTTCTTCTTCAGGCTTGGCCGTTTCGAAAGTCATTGTGTTGTCAGAGAAGAGCATGAAGTGCTGGATCAAAATATTGGCAGCACCTTTCAGGGCATCTTCCGGATGAATAGAACCATCAGTCTGTATGTCAAGCACTAGCTTTTCATAGTCAGTCTTCTGCTCAACGCGTGTATTTTCAACACTGAACTTTACATTCTTGATGGGCGTGAAGATGGCATCGATTGGGATAAGTCCGAACACCTGATCTACTGGCTTGTTCTCTTCAGCAGGAACGTAACCACGTCCTTTCTGAATAGTCAATTCAACTTCCAGGGTCATGTTCTTATCCAGGTTGCAGATTACCAGCTCAGGGTTTAATACTTCAAAACTTGTAGAAAACTTGCTAATATCGCCAGCTACAAACTTATCCTGACCTGAGATGGTAACGGTAACCTTGTCATCGATAACTTCGCTAATTTTTTTGAAGCGAACCATTTTCAGGTTGAGGATAATATCAGATACATCCTCCACTACGCCTTCAACAGACGAGAACTCATGCAGTACACCAGGTATGCGAACGCTAGTAATTGCGAATCCTTCAAGAGAAGAAAGCAAAATTCTTCGCAGAGCATTACCGATGGTTACTCCGTAACCTTTTTCAAGCGGCTTGAATTCAAATAAACCATGAAAGTCGTCGGCTTTTTCCATCACAACTTTCTCTGGCATTTGAAATGCTAATATTGACATACTTGCAGTGTTAAAGGTTAAAATTTGATTACGCGGCTTACTTAGAATAGAACTCGACGATCAGCTGCTCCTGAATTTTCTCAGGGATCTGGTCACGCTGTGGCGCAGACACAAATTTACCAACCATCTCAGCTCCATCCCACTCTAACCAGCTGAAAGCACGCGCATTGCGAACGCTCAGGCTAGTAGTAATTGCTTCTAGAGATTTTGATTTCTCTCTAACAGCTACCGTATCACCAACTTTTAAGCTATATGAAGGTATGTTAACAATCTCACCGTTAACAGTGATGTGCTTGTGCAATACAAGCTGACGAGCAGCTCTTCTTGTCGGAGCAATACCAAGTCTGTAAACTGTGTTATCCAATCTAGACTCCAACAGAGTCAGGAATTGCTCACCAGTTACACCGCCTTTTCTGGCAGCTTTCTCAAACAGGTTGGCGAACTGCTTCTCCAGCATGCCGTAAATAAACTTGGCTTTCTGCTTTTCTGTAAGCTGAAGCGCGTATTCTGACTGCTTCTTACGACGACCACGTCCGTGCTGTCCCGGAGGATAGCTTTTCTTTTTTAATGCTTTGCTTGGGCCGAAAATCTCCTCGTTGAACTTTCTGGAGATTTTGCTTTTAGGACCAGTATATCTTGCCATTGTATTTAATCTGAATTACTAATTAAACTCTTCTGCGTTTAGGAGGACGACATCCGTTGTGAGGAAGTGGCGTAACATCTTTGATAGTTGTTACTTCGATGCCAGTGTTCTGTACAGTACGGATGGCGGACTCTCTACCTGCACCAGGACCTTTAACGAAAACCTCAGCTTTACGCATTCCCAGGTCATAAGCGACCTTGGCGCAATCTGAAGCTGCCATTTGTGCAGCGTAAGGAGTGTTCTTTTTAGAACCTTTAAAACCCATTTTACCAGCAGAAGCCCAAGAGATAACTTGTCCTGCGTTATTGGTTACTGAGATAATGATATTGTTGAAAGAAGCTTTGATGTGTACCTGGCCTGTTGATTCAACAATTACAACACGCTTCTTAGCTTTGTCTTTTCTTTTCTGAGCCATGATCAAAAATTATTTAGAAGCTTTCTTCTTGTTTGCTACTGTCTTGCGCTTACCTTTTCTTGTGCGCGAGTTATTCTTCGTGCGCTGACCTCGTACAGGTAGACCTTTACGGTGTCTCAAACCACGGTAGCAGCCAATATCAAGAAGACGCTTAATATGCAATTGCACTTCTGATCTCAGAACACCTTCTGTTTTGATCTCAGCTGCAATGATATTTCTGATCTCATTAGCTTCATCTTCGGTCCAGTCTTTCACCTTTTTGTCAAGATCCACCCCGGCTTTGTTTAGGATTTGCACAGAGAGATTACGACCTATACCAAAAATGTAAGTCAAAGAGATCTCTCCTCTTTTGTTGTCCGGAATATCAACTCCTGCTATTCTTGCCATAATTAATAATTATCCTTGTCTTTGTTTATATCTTGGATTCTTTTTGTTGATAACGTAGAGCTTACCCTTGCGTCGGATAATCTTACAGTCAACACTTCTCTTTTTTACTGATGCTTTGACTTTCATTGTAGTTATTTATAACGATAAACAATTCTTCCTTTAGTTAAATCATAGGGTGACATCTCTAACTTAACGCGGTCACCTGGTAGTATCTTGATATAATTCATTCGCATTTTACCTGAGATATGTGCAACCACCTGATGTCCATTTTCTAACTCTACCCGGAACATTGCATTTGATAATGCTTCGATGATAGTACCGTCTTGCTCGATAGAGGACTGCTTCGCCATTTATTGTTGTTTAGCTTTATCTATGTAATCAAAAGTTGTTAATACTTCTGCTTTGTTATTTCTTATGACCACTGTATGCTCAAAATGAGCAGAAGGCTTATTATCACGGGTGCGGATGGTCCATCCATCCTCTTCCTGAATAATATACCTGGTACCAAGATTGACCATAGGCTCAATCGCAAGTACCAAACCGTTTTGAAGTTTCATTCCCTGACCACGCTTTCCGTAATTAGGCACTTCGGGCGATTCATGCAGGTTACGACCAATACCATGTCCCACCAACTCACGAACAACTCCATATTTAGAAGCTTCAGCATGTGTCTGAATAGCATGGCTTATATCACCAAGCCTGTTCCCAACAACTGCCATTTCAATGCCCTTGTTCAAAGACTCTTTGGTAACTTCCAATAGCCGGGCTACCTCCTCTGAAACATTCCCAACCGCATGAGTGTAAGCTGAGTCACTATGGAAGCCGTTGTGATAGACTCCACAGTCAACAGAAATCACATCCCCATCGTTCAAAACGTAGTTCCCTGGCATTCCATGTACTACAGTAGAGTTTACCGAGATACAAAGGCTAAAAGGAAACCCATTATAGTTTTTAAAAGATGGGACAGCACCATGATCTTTAATGAACTCTTCAGCTCTTTTATCCAGTGTAAGGGTGGAAACCCCTTCTTTTATAAGAAGAGCTATTTCGCCATGTGCTTTACTTAATATTAAAGCACTCTGGCGAATTAGCTCTATTTCTTCTTCAGTCTTGTAAAAAACCATTTATTAAGATACCATGGCAATATTCTCTGTTCTGCCTCTTAGCTTTCCAGATTTCATCATGCCATCATAATGACGCATTAGTAAATAACTTTCAATCTGCTGCAGCGTGTCAAGTACTACACCCACCATGATGATAAGTGATGTACCACCATAGAACTGAGCAAACTCTCTTGTTACTCCAAACAGCATGGCGATAGCAGGAAAGATTGCAACAAGGGCCAGATAAATAGCACCAGGAAGCGTGATCTTAGTAAGAATATTATCAATATACTCAGAGGTGGCACGACCCGGTTTTACTCCTGGCACAAAGCCTCCGCTCCGTTTCAGATCGTCAGCAATCTGATTTGGATTAACGGTGATCGCTGTATAAAAGTAAGTGAAGATCAGGATCATCAAACCAAACACTACATTATACTGCCAAGAAGTAAAGTCAGAAAATGTAGCTCCAATGTAGCTTGCTGTCTCATTCGAATCAGCCCAGATTGAAGCAATCATCGAAGGCAGGAACATAAGCGATTGCGCGAAAATAATCGGCATCACACCAGCAGCGTTAACTTTCAATGGAATGAACTGACGCTGACCGCTGTAAAGAGAACTACCACCTACTTGCTTAGCATACTGCACAGGGATTCTTCTGATAGCTTGCGTGAGCATGACAACAGACATCACAACAAAGAAGAGAACAATCAATTCAAATATAAACAGCAAAGCGCCATTCAATTCTTTTGATAACGCCTCAGCTACGATGGCCCCCGGAAAACGAGAGATAATGCCTATCATGATAAGCATTGATATACCATTGCCTATGCCTTTATCTGTTATCTTTTCACCAAGCCACATACAGAATATGGTGCCTGATGTCAATACAATCATAGAACTGATTGTAAACAGTGTCGTGTTGACTATAATTGCCTCGCTGTTGATGGTGGCGACAAAGCCTACTGCCTGTGCAAGCGTAATGATAATCGTAAGAACGCGGGTGATTTGGTTGATTTTTTTTCTTCCAGACTCACCCTCCTTCTGCATTTTTTGGAAATAAGGGACGGCTATTGTTAGTAGCTGTAATACGATAGAAGCTGAAATGTATGGCATGATACCCAACGCAAAGATGGAAGCATTGCTAAATGCTCCACCTAAGAACGTATCCAACAGGCCGAATATACCCTCCGTGTTGGCCTTGAGCTGGTTAGGATCTATACCAGGAAGAACAACATAAGAACCTAATCTAAAAATAGCTATAAAACCTAAGGTATTGAGTATGCGTACCCTTAGATCATCAATAGCAAAAATGTTCTTAATTGTTGTTATAAACTTCTTCATAAAAATTAAAGGGCTACTGTTTTACCGCCTGCTTTTTCGATGGATGAAATGGCAGTCTGAGAAAAAGCGTGAGCGTGTACTTCTACAGCTTTAGAGATCTCTCCTCTACCTAAGATTTTAACTTTGTCATTCTTAGACACCAAACCGTGTGCCTTGAAGAAATCAAAGTTAAAAACTTTTTCATTAGTATCTGCAGCCAATGACTCCAGAACATCTAAATTAATTCCTTTATACTCTACTCTGTTGAAGTTTTTGAAACCAAACTTAGGAACACGTCTCTGAAGTGGCATCTGACCACCTTCAAAACCAGACTTCTGCGAGTAGCCTGAACGAGACTTGGCACCTTTGTGGCCTCTTGTAGAAGTTCCACCTCTACCTGAGCCAGTTCCTCTGCCTATTCTCTTTCTAGTCTTAACAGACCCTTCTGCAGGTTTTAATGAATTCAAATACATATTAAATGTCCTTTACTTCTACTAAATTGTGAACCTTGTTAATCATACCAGCAATCTGAGGCGTTTTTTCAACAGTTACTGATTTATTGATCTTTCCAAGACCTAAAGCTTGAATTGTAAGCTTCTGGCTCTTTGGTCTGTCAATAATGCTTTTAACTTGTGTGATTGTTACTTTAGCCATCTCCATTAACCGTTAAATACTTTCTGCAAATTAACACCACGCTGCTGGGCTACTGCCAAAGGATCACGCATTTTGGCCAAAGCATCAAATGTTGCCTTTACCACGTTGTGTGGGTTAGAAGAACCTTTAGACTTACAAAGTACGTCTTTAATACCAGCACTTTCAAGTACTGCACGCATTGCACCACCGGCAATTACACCTGTACCGGGAGCAGCAGGCTTCACAAGTACGAATCCGCCTGAGTACTTTCCTTCCATTGCATGGGGTACAGTGTGATGGTAAAGAGGAACCTTAACCAGATTCTTCTTAGCATCATCGATACCTTTCGCAATAGCGTCAGTTACTTCATTTGCTTTACCAAGGCCGTATCCAACTACTCCATTACCATCACCTACTACGACGATGGCAGCGAAGCTAAATCTTCTACCGCCTTTTACAACTTTAGCTACACGATTGATCGCTACAACTCTTTCTTTGAGTTCGATCTCGCTAGCCTTTACACTACGAACATTATTTTTCAACATAATTCTTAGAATTTTAGGCCTGCCTCGCGAGCGCCTTCAGCCAATGATTTTACGTTACCATGGTAAAGGTATCCAGAACGGTCAAACACCACCTGAGAGATACCCATCTCGAGAGCTTTAGCTCCTATTTCTTTTCCAACCTGATTGGACACCGAAATATTAGCATTGGTTACACCGTCAAGCTTCGCAGAAGAGGCAGCCGCCAAAGTTTTTCCTGTAGTGTCATCGATCAACTGCGCATAGATAGCTTTGTTGCTTCTAAAAACAGATAATCTCGGTCTGGCAGAAGTACCAGAAATCTTGTTTCTGATACTTCTTTTAATTCTAAGTCTTCTTGATACTTTATTAACAGACATGATGATGATTATTTAGACGCTGTCTTACCAGCTTTTCTTCGTACAACTTCACCTACAAAACGGATACCTTTACCTTTGTAAGGCTCTACTTTGCGCAGTGATCTGATTTTAGCAGCTACTTGACCGATCAGTTGCTTGTCATTGCTTTCAAGCGTAATAACTGGTGCCTTACCTTTTTCTGTTACAGCCGTAGCGGTAACTTCTGCAGGCATGGCCATAAAGATATTGTGTGAGTATCCCAGGGCAAGTTCCAGGATGTTACCCTGAACGGTCGCCTTATAACCTACACCCACTAGCTCAAGCTGCTCTTTGTAACCTTCACTTACACCAACCACCATGTTGTTGATCAGTGAGCGGTAAAGACCGTGCATAGCCTTGTGACGCTTTTGCTCAGTAGGACGCTCCACCACAATCTGGTTTTCTTCCTGCTTTACAATAATGTCTTTGTCTACCGGAGTAGTAAGTGAACCTTTTGGACCTTTTACAGTAACAACGTTGTCTTTTGCAATTGCAAATTCAACGTTATTTGGCAGGGTGATTGGCAATTTTCCTATACGTGACATTGTCTATCCTCCTATTAGTAAACGTAACACAATACCTCACCACCTACATTCAGTGACTTGGCTTCTTTTTCAGTCATTACACCTTTGGAAGTTGACAGGATAGCTACACCCAACCCGTTCAAAACACGTGGTAAGTTGTCATTTCCGGTGTACTTACGAAGCCCTGGCTTACTAATCCTCTCAAGTTTCACAATAGCAGATTGCTTAGTGGTAGGATTGTATTTCAGAGCGATCTTAATAGTACCTTGTACAGAAGAATCTTCAAACTTATAGCTTTGAATGTATCCTTTGTCGTACAATACTTTTGTTATCTCTTTCTTGATATTGCTAGATGGTATTTCAACTACTCTGTGGTTTGCCTTGATGGCGTTACGCACTCTAGTTAAATAATCTGCTATTGGATCTGAGTTCATTATGAATCACTTAAATCTTGATTGCTTTTTTCTAAGCGAGCGGCAAAGATAAGAATATCTTTTCTTCTTTCTTAGTTTCTTAAGAAAAAATTACCAGCTGGACTTTGTTACTCCAGGGATTTTACCAGCAGAAGCAAGCTCTCTGAAAGTAACACGAGAAATACCAAACTTTCTCATGTAGCCACGTGGCCTTCCGGTTAACTTGCAACGATTGTGTAGTCTTACAGGAGAAGAGTTCTTAGGAAGTTTGTCGAGTCCTTCGTAATCTCCTTTAGCTTTGAGTTCTGCACGCTTCGCAGCATACTTAGCTACTAATTTCTGTCTTTTAAGCTCTCTCGCTTTTACTGCTTCTTTAGCCATTTTTCTTATTTCTTAATATTAGTGAAAGGCATACCAAACGCTTTAAGCAACTCGTAGCTCTCCTCATCTGTCTGAGCAGTAGTTACGAAGGTAATATCCATACCACTAATGGCTTTAATTTTATCGATGCTGATCTCTGGGAAAATGATCTGCTCCTTTACACCTAGTGTATAGTTACCACGACCATCAAAACCTTTATCGTTTACGCCTCTGAAGTCACGTACACGTGGAAGGGCGATTGTTAAAAGGCGATCCATGAATTCGTACATACGCTGACCTCTAAGCGTCACGCGAGCGCCGATCGGCATACCTTCACGAAGCTTGAAGTTTGAAACTGATTTCTTAGCGATAGTAGCAACAGCCTTCTGACCAGAAATGGTTGTAAGCTCTTCTACCCCGATGTCAACCAATTTTTTATCAGCTACAGCAGCACCGATACCTTTGTTAATGGAGATCTTAGTGATCTTAGGCACCTGCATTACATTCTTGTACTGGAACTTCTCTAGCAGAGCAGGTACAACCTCCTTCTGATATTTTTCTTTAAATCTTGCAGTTGCCATATTAGATTACTTCTCCTGATTTTTTAGAATAACGCTCTGTTTTACCTTCGCTGTTCTTTCTTCTGCCCACTGTAGTAGTCTCTCCTGACTTAGGATCTACTAAAGCTACATTGCTGGCATGAATAGGAGCTTCCATTTTAGAGATTCCACCCTGTGGGTTTTTGGCGCTTGGCTTTGCATGCTTTGTCACCATGTTGATACCCTCAACAGTTACTCTCTGCTTCTCTATATTAACAGCTGTAATGCGGCCTGTTTTTCCGCGGTCGTCACCGGCAATCACTTTTACTGTATCGCCAGTCTTTACATGAAGTTTTTTCTTATTCATCTTGATGTCTGAATTAATGATTAAAGAACTTCAGGTGCCAACGAAACAATTTTCATGAATTGCTTTTCACGAAGCTCACGCGCTACCGGTCCGAAAATACGTGTACCACGCGGCTCGTTGTTAGCGTTCAGAAGAACAGCGGCATTGTCGTCGAAACGGATATAAGAACCGTCTTTTCTTCTGATCTCCTTCTTTGTTCTTACAATAACTGCCTTCGAAACAGTTCCCTTTTTAACGTTACCTGAAGAAAGGGCTGACTTTACAGTTACAACGATTCTATCACCGATAGAAGCGTATTTCTTGCCTGTACCACCTAGAACACGGATGCAAAGAACTTCTTTAGCGCCACTGTTGTCGGCTACGTTCAATCTTGATTCCTGCTGTATCATTTTATTTCGCCCTTTCTATAATTTCTACTAAACGCCAGTTCTTGTTCTTGCTAAGAGGACGTGTTTCCTGAATGCGAACGGTATCACCGATGTTGCACTCGTTTTTCTCGTCATGAGCCATGAATTTGGTGGACTTGCTAACGAACTTACCGTAGATCGGGTGTTTCATTCTGCTTTCCACTAACACAGTGATAGACTTGTCCATCTTGTTGCTAACAACCTTACCACTTCTTTCTTTTCTAAGATTTCTCTCTTCCATGATTTCTATTAAGTATTAAGAGTTAGCTTCAATTTCACGGCGACGAATCTCAGTATTCAGACGAGCGATAGATTTCTTCGTCTCACGGATTTTCATCGGATTTTCCAACGGAGAAATAGCATGTGCGAAACGTAGGTTCTGCATGGTTGTTTGCTCCGTATTAAGCTTCTCTTTCAGCTCTTCTAAAGACAAAGCTTTAATCTCTGAATTTTTCATATACTATTTCTCAACGTAATCTCTACGTACTACAAACTTTGTTTTAACTGGCAGCTTTTGAGCAGCTAGTCTCAATGACTCCTGAGCTACTTCCAGAGGTACTCCGTCGGATTCGAACATAATTGTACCTGGCTTAACAACGGCTACCCAATACTCAGGCGAACCTTTACCCTTACCCATACGCACCTCTGCAGGCTTCTTCGTAATAGGTTTGTCAGGGAAAATACGGATCCAAACCTGACCCTCACGTTTCATTGCTCTTGTCATAGCGATACGAGCGGCCTCAATCTGACGGCTGGTAATCCAAGATGCTTCAAGAGATTTGATGGCAAAAGAACCAAATGAAATAGTACTGCCTCTATGAGCCAGACCTTTCACGCGGCCTTTTTGCATTTTTCTATATTTAGTCCTTTTAGGCTGTAACATTTTCTAAAACTTAATAATGTTATCAATCAATTATTGACGACGCTTACGCGGCTTAGCTGCTCCGTCTGTTTTCTTACGGTCGCCACGCTCGCCACCACGGCTTCTTCTGTCACCACTTCCGCTTTGAGCACCTGGTCCACCTTTAGTCTCGAGGCCAGCGTTTGGAGTAAGATCTTTCTTACCATAAACCTCGCCTTTGAAGATCCAAACTTTGATACCAAGCTTACCATATACTGTCTGAGCTTCAGACAATGCATAGTCAATATCAGCACGAAGTGTGTGCAGAGGAGTTCTTCCCTCCTTGTAGTGCTCTGTACGGGCCATTTCAGCACCGCCTAGACGACCTGAAACCTGTACCTTGATACCTTCAGCACCAACACGCAGCGCAGAAGCAATTGCCTGCTTCATAGCACGACGGAAAGAGATACGCGCCTGCAGCTGCTGAGCGATTGACTCGCCTACCAGCTTGGCATCAAGCTCCGGACGCTTAATTTCAAAGATGTTGATCTGAACATCCTTGTTAGTAAGCTTCTTAAGCTCTTCCTTGATCTTATCTACTTCCTGTCCACCTTTACCAATAACAACGCCTGGGCGGGCTGTGTTAACGGTAATCGTGATACGCTTAAGGGTTCTCTCAATAATGATTTTAGAAATACCACCTTTAGGGATACGCGCTAAAATATATTTTCTGATTTTCTCGTCTTCAACCAGCTTCTCAGCGAAATCTTTGCCACCATACCAGTTAGAATCCCAACCTTTGATAACTCCTAGGCGAAAACCGATCGGATTTACTTTCTGTCCCATATTCTTACTTATTGGCTTTTTTAGATTTCTTAGATTGCTGTTGCTCGAGTTGCTCTTCAGTCATGCTGTCTATCACGAGTGTCACGTGGTTAGATCTCTTTCTGATGCGGTATCCACGTCCCTGTGGAGCCGGACGAAGACGCTTTAGCATTTTGCCTTCATCTACAAAAATCTCTTTGATGAAGAGATTAGCATCCTCGATGCGTGAATCTTCGTTCTTCTGTTGCCAGTTTGCCAGGGCAGATAAAAGAAGTTTTTCGATTCTGGCAGCACCTGAGTTTGCTTCGAATTTTAATAAGCCGAGGGCTTTATTTACGCTCTTACCGCGTACCAAACCTGCTACTAATCGCATTTTGCGAGGAGAAGTAGGCACGTTCTTAAGTCTTGCTACTGCTTCCATTATCGCTTGCCTTTATCTTTTTTAGCTACGTGACCTCTAAAGTTTCTGGTTGGAGCAAACTCACCTAGTTTGTGTCCCACCATGTTCTCAGTCACATAAACTGGTATGAATTTATTACCGTTGTGAACTGCAAATGTATGTCCAACGAAATCCGGGGAAATCATGGATCTGCGTGACCAGGTCTTGATAACAGTCTTCTTACCAGCCTCGTTCATCACGTCTACTTTCTTCTCGAGCCTATAGTCAATATAAGGCCCTTTTTTTAATGATCTAGCCATTTACTATTTCTTTCCTCTATTAACTATCAGTTTCTCAGAATTCTTCTTCTTGCTGCGGGTTTTCAGACCTTTAGCCAGTAAGCCTTTGCGTGAGCGTGGGTGACCACCTGAAGACTTACCTTCACCACCACCCATAGGGTGATCGACTGGGTTCATCGCTACACCACGTACTCTTGGACGCTTACCCAACCATCTGTTACGACCGGCCTTACCGATTTTCACATTCATGTGGTCTGAATTAGAAACTGTACCTACTGTTGCGTAGCAGTTTACTAATACCATTCTGAGTTCACCTGATGGCAATTTAATAGTTGCATAACGTGCCTCTCTTGCTACCAGCTGGGCATAGGAACCCGCGCTTCTGGCAAGTGTTGCGCCTTGGCTAGGCTGCAACTCGATGTTATGAACGATAGTACCTAGCGGAATATCAGATAAAGGAAGGCAGTTGCCTACTTCAGGCGCTACTCCAGGACCAGAAACAATCACTGTTCCAACCTGTATGCCAGATGGAGCAATGATATAGCTCTTCTCACCATCTGCGTAGTGTAGCAGAGCGATTCGGGCTGTTCTGTTTGGATCGTACTCAATAGTCTTCACTGTAGCCGGCACACCGTGCTTCGTACGCTTGAAGTCTATTACTCGGTACTTCTGCTTATGACCACCGCCCAAATAGCGCATAGTCATTTTACCTGAGTTATTGCGTCCACCAGATTTTTTACTCGGTGCCAACAAAGATTTCTCTGGAGTAGCTGTCGTGATCTCATCGAACGCCGGCGCTACGCGGAATCTTTGACCTGGTGTTGTTGGTCTTAACTTCTTTAAAGCCATTGTTATTTAATTAAATGCTGCTGTAAAAGTCTATCACTTCGCCCTCTTTCAAGGTAACGATTGCTTTTTTCTTGGAAGACGTGCGGCCAGTCACAGCACCAGACTTGGTGTATTTGCTTTTAACTTTGCCTTGCGTTTTCATGGTAGCTACTTTCTCAACGGTAACTCCATAAAGTTTCTCAACTGCCTTTTTGATTTCTACTTTGTTGGCTTTGATATTCACCTCGAAAGCATACTTTCCAACCTCATTCATGGCAGCGAATTTTTCCGTCAGAAGCGGTTTCTTCAGTATCATAATATTATGCGCTTAGGAGGTTTTCAATAATGTTAACTGAATCTTCAACCAGCAATACACGGTCTGTATTCAACAGATCGTATGTATTTAAGTCGCTAGCTGTAGCAATCTTCACCTTGTTCAGGTTACGGCCAGAAAGAACAACATTCTTATCAACTGCAGGTAGCACGATCAATGTTTTGCCCTCTACCTTCAGGTTGCTTAGTATGTTCTTGAATTCTTTGGTCTTAGGAGCTTCAAAAGTGAAGGCTTCTAAAAGAGAAACTTTGTTGTCTTTCGCTAATAATGAAAGCGCTGAAACGCGTGCAACTTCCTTCAGCTTCTTGTTCAGTTTAAAGCTGTAGTTTCTTGGTCTAGGACCAAATACTCTACCGCCACCAACAAAAAGAGGAGCTTTCAAGCTACCTGCACGAGCACCACCAGTACCTTTTTGCTTTTTGATCTTCTTGGTAGATCCAGCAACTTCGTTTCTTTCTTTGGACTTGTGCGTTCCCTGTCTCTGATTAGCCAGGTACTGCTTCACGTCAAGATACATTGCATGCTCGTTTGGTGTAGCACCAAACACAGCATCAGAAAGTGTTACCTTTCTACCTGTATCCTCACCTTTAATATTCAATACAGAAAGCTCCATTTTATTTCTCAATTAACACGTAAGAATTTTTGGCACCTGGAACAGAGCCACTAACTACTAACAGATTTTTGTCTGCGATAACACGCACTACCGTCAGGTTCTGAATTTTCACACGGTTTCCGCCCATACGGCCGGCCATGCGCATACCCTTAAATACTCTTGATGGCCAAGAGCATGCACCGATTGAACCAGGGTGTCTTGCTCTGTTGTGCTGACCGTGGGTCTGTCCACCAACACCGGCAAAGTTATGGCGCTTTACTACACCTTGGAAACCTTTACCTTTTGATGTGCCAACCACGTCAATAAACTCTCCTTCTTCGAACAGATTCACATCTACTGTATCTCCCAGATTCAGTGATACTCCTTCTGTATCGAATTCAGCAACTTTTTTCTTAGCTGACGTATTAGCTTTTTTGTAATGACCAGCTTCTGCTTTCGTTACTCTCTTAAGCTTTTTGTCGCCGTAGCCAAGCTGCACAGCTGCGTAGCCATCAGTCTCAACCGTCTTCACCTGAGTAACTACACATGGGCCTGCTTGAATAAGCGTAACTGGCGTGTATTTACCATCTGCTGTGAAGAGGCTTGTCATTCCGATTTTTTTACCGATAATTCCAGGCATTCAACTTGTTTTTTAAAAGATGGATATAATAATTTCACCCCTCAGCTTTTGCTAAGGGAGTGCAAAGTTAATGAATTTTAAAATTCTTTAACAACATTTGTCTAAAATATTATTAATCAGCACATAAAAAAAGAGAACCCGAAGGTTCTCTTTTCCTTATCATGTGTGATCTTATCAAACTTTGATCTCAACATCTACACCACTTGGAAGCTCTAGCTTCATCAGGGCGTCAACTGTTTTAGAGCTAGTAGAGTAGATATCAACCAGTCGCTTGTACGTGCAAAGCTGGAACTGCTCTCTAGACTTCTTGTTAACGTGTGGTGAACGTAGCACAGTGAACTTATCCTTTTCTGTTGGAAGAGGAATAGGACCGCTTACGATTGCTCCGGTAGCCTTTACAGCCTTAACAATCTTCTCTGAAGACTTGTCTACCAGGTTATGGTCGTAAGACTTAAGCTTAATTCTAATTTTCTGATTCATTATCTTTTACTACTATTTAGCTGCAGTTCCTTTTAATTTAGCAATGATGCCATCGGCCAGGTTTTGTGGTACTTGCTCGTAGTGTGAGAAAGTAAGTGAAGCCGTAGCTCTACCTGAAGTGATAGTACGAAGGTCTGTTACATAACCAAACAGTTCTGAAAGCGGAACGTTTGCTTTCACTACCGATGAGGTTCCTTTTGTATCCATACCTTTCATGATACCTCTCCTTCTGTTCAAGTCACCAGTCACAGGACCTGTATACTCATCTGGTGTCACTACGTCTACAGCCATGATAGGCTCGAGCAACTTAGGAGCACACTGCTTACCCGCTTCTTTGAAGCCCTGACGTGCAGCAAGTTCAAAAGAAAGTGAGTCAGAGTCAACATCGTGGAATGAACCGTGGAACAGACGTACTTTCATCGAGTCGATCGGGAAGCCTGCCAGAATACCATTCTTCATTGACTCCTCGAAACCTTTCTGAATTGCCGGGATGAATTCTCTTGGAATAACACCACCTACAATTGCGTTTTCGAACTCAAGTCCTTGTTTGCCATCCTCACGTGGTCCCATCGTGAACACGATATCGGCGAACTTACCACGACCACCAGACTGCTTCTTGAATACCTCTCTATGTTCAACAGACTTAGTGATGGTTTCTTTGTAAGCTACCTGTGGAGCACCTTGGTTCAGCTCAACCTTGAACTCACGCTTCATACGGTCGATGATGATCTCCAGGTGAAGTTCACCCATACCTCTGAGGATGGTCTGACCAGTTTCCTCATCTGTATTAACCTGAAGCGTTGGATCCTCTTCCACAAGCTTGGCAATTGCCATACCCATCTTATCAGAGTCAGCCTGCGTTTTAGGCTCAATCGCGTATCCGATAACTGGCTCTGGGAAGTCCATTGACTCAAGCACGATTTTCGAGCTTTGCTCGCAAAGCGTATCACCTGTTTTGATGTCTTTGAATCCAACCACCGCAGCGATATCACCAGCTTCCAGTTTTTCGATCTGGTTCTGCTTGTTAGCATGCATCTGGAAGATACGTGAAATACGCTCTTTGTTATTTGAACGGGTGTTAAATATATAAGACCCTGCTTCAAGTACACCTGAATAGGCACGCACAAAGCATAGACGACCTACATAAGGGTCGGTAGCGATTTTAAATGCCAGACCTGCAAATGGTTCAGTTGCTGATGGCTTTCTTGCTACTTCTTCGCCAGTGTCAGGGTTTGTACCGATGATGCTTTCTTTGTCCATTGGTGATGGAAGCAATGCCATCACGTAGTCAAGCATTGTCTGTACACCTTTGTTCTTGAAAGACGAACCGCACAGCATTGGCACGATAGCCATGTCAATTGTAGCAGCACGTAGAGCGTTAAGAATCTCAGCTTCTGTAATAGAGTTCGGATCTTCGAAGTATTTCTCCATCAAAGACTCATCGTACTCTGCTACTGCTTCCAACAGCTTCTCTCTGTACTCCTCAGCCTCTTCCATCATATCATCCGGAATTGGCACTTCAGTAAAGGTCATACCTTTATCTTCCGTGTTCCATACGATCGCTTTGAAGTTCACCAGGTCTACTACACCTTTGAAGTCATCTTCCGCACCGATTGGCAACTGCAGTGCTACGGCATTGCTACCCAGCATTTCTTTCACCTGCTTACATACAGCAAGGAAATCTGCGCCAGAGCGGTCCATTTTGTTTACGAAACCAAGACGAGCTACTTTGTAGTTGTCAGCTAGTCTCCAGTTTGTCTCAGACTGAGGCTCCACACCGTCAACAGCACTAAAAAGGAATACCAGACCATCTAGTACACGTAGTGAGCGGTTTACTTCTACGGTAAAGTCCACGTGACCAGGTGTATCGATAATGTTAATATGATAATCATTACCTCTGTATGGCCAGTTTACTGTTACAGCTGCAGACGTAATGGTAATACCACGCTCCTGCTCCTGCTCCATCCAGTCAGTCGTAGCTGAACCTTCGTGCGTCTCACCTAATTTGTGAGATTTACCTGTATAGTAAAGTATACGCTCTGTTGTAGTGGTTTTGCCGGCATCGATGTGAGCGGCAATACCAATATTGCGTGTGTATTTTAAGTCTCTTGCCATTAATTAAAATCTAAAGTGTGAGAATGCTTTGTTTGCCTCGGCCATTCTGTGCGTGTCGTCTTTCTTCTTCACGGCAGCACCTTCACCTTTTGCAGCTGCGATGATTTCGCCAGCCAATTTGTCTTTCATTGTCTTCTCACCTCTTCTACGAGCGTAAGAAATCATCCACTTGATACCAAGAGATACTCTGCGGTCCGGACGAACCTCAGTCGGCACTTGGAAAGTAGCACCACCTACACGGCGGCTCTTTACCTCTACGCTTGGCATCACATTGTTCAATGCTTTCTTCCAAGTTTCAAGGCCGTTCTCCTTCGTTCTTTGCTCTACTAATTCTACAGCATCATAGAAGATACCGTAAGCAATACTTTTCTTACCATCTTCCATCAGATAGTTTACGAAACGTGTTACTAGGGTCTCTTTGAACTTTGGATCTGGAAGGAGAACTCTACTTTTAGGCTTTGCTTTTCTCATTATATTATAACTCTATCAATTATTTTTTCTTACCACCCTTACCTGCTGCAGCAGCTGGCTGTCCTGGCTTAGGTCTTTTAGCACCATACTTTGAGCGTGATTGCAAACGGCCGCTTACACCGGCAGTATCCAACGCACCACGTACGATGTGATAACGAACACCTGGAAGGTCTTTCACTCTACCACCTCTGATCAGCACAATAGAGTGCTCCTGAAGGTTGTGACCTTCACCAGGGATATAGGCGTTCACTTCCTTACCGTTTGTAAGTCTTACCCTAGCTACTTTACGCATAGCTGAGTTCGGCTTCTTAGGAGTGGTTGTGTACACTCTTGTACATACGCCACGACGTTGTGGGCATGAATCTAAGGCAGGAGACTTAGAATTATAAGTCAGTTTCTCTCTACCTTTTCTTACTAATTGCTGTATAGTAGGCATTTATAATTTGTTAATTATAAGATATTTTTCACTCTAAAATTTGGTCTGCAAAGGTATGAAATTCGCCTTGCAAATTCAAAATTTTAATTCACTAATTATTAGCACCTTAGGCTTCGCCCACTGTTCCTCCGAAGTTCATCGGGAAGGAAGGTGCGTCTTTTGCCGGCTTAATTTCCCCAAAGCTGCTTTCAAACTTTTGAATGTTATCGGCCAGAGCCGCCAATAATCTTTTGGCGTGCTCCGGCGTGATAACGATTCTTGATTTTACTTTTGCTTTAGGCAATCCTGGCATCAGTCTTATAAAATCAATCACAAATTCTCCACTCGAATGGGCGATCATAGCCAGGTTGGCATACTCTCCTTCCGCTATCTCCTCCGAAAGCTCGATGTTGATTTGATTCTGATTTTTTATTTCCTCTGCCATACCTGCTTATCTATTGTTCTGTAGTTCTTGCTGCTTGGCGCGGCTTCCTACTCCAGTTTTCTTTGATTCTACTAACGAATCGTACTCTTCCTGGCTTCCAACAATCAGGTTCTGGTATTCGCGCAGACCTGTACCAGCCGGGATCAGGTGACCTACGATCACGTTCTCCTTCAGACCGAGTAGTTCATCCGCTTTACCTTTGATTGCTGCTTCGCTCAGTACCTTAGTAGTTTCCTGGAACGATGCCGCCGAGATAAAGCTCTGCGTACCCAAAGAAGCCTGCGTTATACCTTGCAACGTTGGACGAGACACCGCTGGCGATGCATCACGCACTGTAACCAGTTTCAAGTCTCTTCGCTTCAAGCTGGAGTTTTCGTCACGCAATCTTCTTGCAGTCACGATCTGACCTGGCTTCATGCTCGATGACTCCCCTGCATCTTCTACCACTTTCATGTCAATGATGCGGTCGTTCTCTTCCATGAAGTTAATCTTGTCCACTACCTGATGCTCCAGGAAGCTTGTATCACCTGCGTCGATGATCACCACTTTTTGCATCATCTGGCGTACGACCACCTCAATGTGCTTGTCATTGATCTTCACACCCTGCAGACGGTATACTTCCTGAATCTCATTTACCAGGTACTCCTGTACGGCACCAGGTCCCTGGATATTGAGTATGTCTGTTGGTGTGATAGCTCCATCTGACAACGGCATACCTGCGCGCACGAAGTCGTTGTCCTGCACTAGGATGTGCTTAGAAAGCGGCACCATGTACTTCTTCTTCACGCCGTCCTTAGACTCAATGAAGATCTCACGGTTACCACGCTTCACGCTACCATAGGTTACCACACCGTCAATCTCAGACACTACGGCTGGGTTAGACGGGTTACGGGCTTCGAACAATTCCGTCACCCGTGGAAGACCACCTGTGATGTCCCTTGTTTTACCGATCGCGCGAGGAATTTTAACCAAAATCTGACCGGCCTTGATTTTCTCGCCGTTCTCAACTGTTAAGTGAGCTCCCACCGGAATGTTGTAGCCTTTAGACTCTCCACTCTTCGGATTCACGAGGATAGCAGGGTTCTGTGTCTTATCTTTTGTATCGATAATTACCTTCTCACGGTAGCCTGTCTGCTCATCAGATTCCTCACGGTAAGTTATACCTTCAATAATCGCCTCGTAAGCAATCTCACCGTCAAACTCAGAGAGGATAACCGCGTTGTATGGATCCCACATACACAGCTGGTCATTTTTCTCAACTTCCTGACCTTCGTTTACTGTTATGAATGAACCGTACGGTACGTGGTTGCTAATAAGTAACTTGCCGGTAGTCGGATCAATGATCTTAATCTCACCTGAGCGTCCCATTACTACTTTCACAGGCTCACCTTCGTTGTTGATCGTATCGATCGTACGAACATCTTCGAACTCTACTCTACCAGCGAATTTCGCACGGATCATAGCATCTACCGCGATGTTGGAAGCAGTACCACCCACGTGGAATGTACGGAGGGTCAGCTGTGTACCTGGCTCACCAATGGACTGGGCTGCGATTACACCTACAGCCTCGCCCTTCTGCACCATAAAGCCTGTTGCCAGGTTACGGCCGTAGCACTTGGCACAGATACCACGTTTCGACTCACAAGTCAACACGGAACGGATCTCTACGGTCTCAATAGCTGTGTTCTCAATGGCACGCGCTACTTCCTCTGTCACTTCTGAACCAGACTCTACGATTAGTTCATTGGTGATCGGATCGTATACATCGTGTACCGTCACACGGCCCAGGATACGCTCAGAAAGCGACTCCACGATATCTTCGTTGTCTTTCAATGCACTCACTTCCAGACCTCTCAGTGTACCGCAGTCTTCTTCGTTCACGATCACGTCCTGCGACACGTCCACCAGACGACGGGTCAGGTAACCAGCATCCGCAGTTTTAAGTGCCGTATCGGCAAGACCTTTACGGGCACCGTGTGTTGAGATAAAGTACTCGATTACATCCAGACCTTCTTTAAAGTTAGAAAGGATCGGGTTCTCGATGATCTCACCTACTGAGCCTTGCAATGATTTCTGAGGCTTCGCCATCAGACCACGCATACCACCCAACTGACGAATCTGCTCTCTTGAACCACGGGCTCCGGAGTGCATCATCATGAAGATCGAGTTGAAGCCCTGGTCATCATTCTCCAGACGGCGCATCAACGTTTCAGTGATCTGGTTGTTGATACGGGTCCAGATGTCGATCACCTGGTTGTAACGCTCATTGTCTGTGATCAGACCCATCGAGTAGTTCTGCCATACAGCATCTACATCTTTCTTGGCCTGAGCTACCAGAATGTCTTTTTCAGCTGGAATCTGGATATCACCCAGACCCATTGACAAACCACCTTTGTAGGCAGACTGGAATCCTAGCGTTTTAATATCGTCCAGGAAGTGGGCCGTGCGGGCCATACCCGTCTCTTTGAATACTCTGGAGATGATCTGCTGAAGTTTCTTCTTTGTCAACAGTTCATCAATGTATCCTACTTCTTCTGGAACAAACTGGTTGAAGATTACGCGACCGGCAACCGTCTCTATGAGTTTAGTAACTAGTTCGCCTTTTTCGTCTTTTACCTTCGCTCTTACTTTAATATATGCCTGCTTAGACAGGCGTCCTTCGTTGATGGCGATGATCACTTCCTCCGCAGAGTAGAAACTCATGCCTTCACCAGGTATATTTTCGTTTTCTGTGCTACGCTTTCCTTTTGATACATAGTAAAGACCAAGTACCATGTCCTGAGAAGGTACTGCGATTGGAGCACCGTTTGCAGGGTTCAGGATGTTATGCGAAGCAAGCATCAGCATAGAGGCTTCCAGTACAGCAGCAGGTCCAAGTGGAACGTGCACTGCCATCTGGTCACCGTCAAAGTCGGCGTTGAATGCCGTACACACCAGTGGGTGCAGCTGGATCGCCTTACCTTCGATTAGTTTCGGCTGGAATGCCTGTATACCTAATCTGTGCAGTGTAGGGGCACGGTTAAGGAGCACTGGGTGGCCTTTCAGCACGTTCTCCAGGATATCCCAAACCACAGGGTCCTTACGGTCTACAATCTTCTTGGCTGACTTTACAGTTTTTACAATTCCTCTTTCGATCAGCTTGCGGATAATGAACGGCTTGAAGAGCTCAGCTGCCATGTTCTTAGGCAGACCGCATTCATGCAGCTTCAGTTCAGGACCAACCACAATAACCGAACGGCCAGAGTAGTCAACACGCTTACCGAGCAAGTTCTGACGGAAACGTCCCTGCTTACCTTTCAGCATGTCAGAAAGTGACTTCAACGCACGGTTACCTTCTGCACGAACAGCGTTCACTTTACGTGAGTTGTCGAACAGCGAGTCTACCGCTTCCTGCAGCATACGCTTCTCGTTACGAAGAATTACCTCAGGCGCTTTAATCTCGATCAGGCGCTTCAGACGGTTGTTACGGATGATAACACGACGGTATAGGTCGTTCAAATCCGAGGTAGCGAAACGGCCACCATCCAACGGAACAAGCGGACGAAGCTCGGGCGGAATAACAGGCACCATGCGGATGATCATCCACTCTGGTCTGTTTTCGATTCTGGTAGTCGCATCACGGAATGCCTCTACTACACGAAGGCGCTTCAACGCTTCAGCTTTACGCTGCTGCGACGTTTCGTGCGCGGCTGCGTGACGAAGCTCGTAGGACAGATCGTCCAGGTTCGTGCGCTCCAACAGCATTTGCAGTGACTCAGCACCCATCTTCGCGATGAACTTGTTTGGATCGTTGTTATCCAACATCTGGTTCTCGCGTGGGAGCTTGTCTATCATGTCCAGGTACTCGTCTTCGGTCAAGAAGTCCAGTGTGTTAACACCGTCTTCTGCCAAAATACCCGGTTGGATAACTACATATCTTTCATAATAGATAATCTGGTCAAGCTTCTTGGTCGGTAAGCCCAGCAGATAACCTATCTTATTCGGAAGGGATTTGAAGTACCAGATGTGTGCTACCGGAACTACAAGCTCAATATGGCCCATACGCTCACGACGCACTTTTTTCTCAGTAACCTCCACACCGCAACGGTCGCAGATGATACCTTTATACCTGATTCTTTTATACTTTCCGCAGTGGCATTCCCAGTCCTTTACGGGTCCGAATATTCTTTCGCAGAACAGACCACCCATTTCAGGCTTATAGGTTCTATAGTTGATTGTCTCAGGCTTTGTAACCTCGCCATTTGATCTCTCTAGAATCGACTCTGGAGAGGCCAGGCTTATCGTTACTTTGGAGAAGTCCTGAGTTAGCTTTTTGTTTTTTGCAAATGCCATATTATTACAATAATGTCGATACAATGAATATGCCTTACAGCTAGTCTGTATAAAGTGCGCTAAGCGCCCCGACTCTTGCCAGGGCGCTCAGCTTATACTTTACTACTCTAAGGTGATCTCGAGCGCCAGGCCTCTTAACTCGTGAATCAGTACGTTGAATGATTCCGGGATATTTGGTTTTGGCAACACATCGCCTTTCACGATCGCCTCGTAAGCTTTCGCACGGCCGATCACGTCGTCAGATTTCACTGTAAGTATTTCCTGCAGTACGTTCGAAGCACCGAATGCCTCAAGCGCCCACACTTCCATTTCACCAAAACGCTGACCACCGAACTGGGCTTTACCACCCAGTGGCTGCTGTGTAATCAGAGAGTATGGACCGATAGAACGGGCGTGCATCTTATCGTCAACCAAGTGACCCAGTTTCAGCATGTAAATCACACCTACTGTTACCGGCTGGTCGAAGCGATCGCCAGAAAGGCCATCGTACAGGTATGTACGGCCAAAGCTCGGCAAACCTGCCTCTTTCAGTTCGGCCTGTACCTGGTCTTCAGTCGCGCCATCGAAGATTGGAGTAGCATATGTTCTACCCAGTTTCTTACCAGCCCATCCAAGTACCGTTTCATAGATCTGACCGATGTTCATCCTGGAAGGTACACCCAGCGGGTTCAGAACGATATCCATTGGTTCACCTGTTTCCAGGAATGGCATATCTTCCTCACGCACGATACGGGCAACCACACCTTTGTTACCGTGACGACCGGCCATCTTATCACCTACTTTCAGCTTGCGCTTCTTCGCGATGTATACCTTGGCTAGCTGCACGATACCTGCTGGCAACTCATCTCCTACCTCCAATGTGAAACGCTCACGCTTGAAGTGTGCTGAAGTGATGTTGCGGCGCTTGTTGTAATTCTTCACAAGCTCCAGCAGCATGCTATTGGTCTTCTCATCAGCAGTCCAGTTTTCCAGGATCAGATCCTTGAACATGTTCACTTCTTCCGGAACCGCATAGTTACTTTCGTCCTTGTATGGGTTCTTCTCAGGGAACAGAGCTTCAATGATGTTCTTTCTGGAGAACTTCACGCCTTTTGTCAGGATCTCGTCGCCGAACTTATGCTTGATGCCCTGAGACGTTTTGCCTTCCAGCAAAGCCACCAGTTTATCAACCATCACGCTCTTGATAGCGTTCAGATCCTTTGAGTATTTCACTTTCAGCTCTTCAACCTCTTTCTTAGACTTAGCCCGCAGGTTTTTGTCTTTCTTAGGTCTGGAGAAAAGTTTGGTCTCAATTACCACACCGTTAAGTGATGGCGGCGCCTTAAGTGAGGCATCCTTCACATCACCGGCTTTGTCACCGAAGATGGCACGCAGAAGCTTCTCTTCCGGAGTCGGGTCAGTTTCACCTTTTGGTGTGATCTTACCGATCAGGATATCACCTTCACGAACCTCAGCACCAATGCGGATAATACCGTTCTCGTCCAGGTTCTTCACGGCTTCCTCGCTCACGTTCGGAATCTCCGAGGTAAGTTCTTCTTCCCCACGCTTCGTCTCACGAACCTCAAGCTCGAATTCCTCGATGTGGATAGAAGTGAAGATATCGTCTCTTACTACTTTCTCAGAGATAACAATAGCATCCTCGAAGTTGTAACCCTGCCATGGCATGAACGCCACCTGCATGTTACGACCGATTGCCAGTTCGCCATTGTTAGTGGCATAACCCTCACAAAGTGGTTGTCCTTTTGTAACACGCTGACCAGTATAAACGATTGGTGTCAGGTTAATGCAGGTATCCTGGTTCGTTCTTCTGAACTTGATCAGGTTGTATGTTACATACTCCGCATCAAAGGCAACCAACTTCTCATCATCTGTCAGATCGTATTTTACAACAATCTTGTTTGCGTCTACAAAGTCAATCACACCGTCACCTTCAGCGATAACAAGCGCTCTTGAGTCAATAGCCGCTCTTCTTTCCAGACCAGTACCAACAATTGGAGCTTCCGCTTTCAAGAGTGGAACGGCCTGGCGTTGCATGTTTGAACCCATCAGGGCACGGTTGGCGTCATCGTGCTCCAGGAATGGAATCAACGAAGCCGCAACCGATACGATCTGGTTCGGTGCAACGTCCATATAGGTATAGGTATTAGGTTCTTCCACCGGGAAGTCACCCTCAAATCTACCCTTTACTCTATCATTAATAAAGTTACCCTTGTCATCGATAATGGCATTTGCCTGTGCGATGTGGTGGGTATCTTCTTCTTCTGCAGTCAGGTATTCAACTGTTCCATCCATCTCCACTATACCTTCATTTACTTTTCGGTATGGTGTTTCGATGAAGCCCATATGATTCACACGGGCATGCACGCAAAGAGATGATATCAGACCAATGTTCGGACCCTCTGGCGTTTCAATCGTGCACAGACGGCCGTAGTGTGTATAGTGAACGTCACGAACCTCGAAACCGGCACGCTCTCTTGACAGACCGCCTGGCCCCAGTGCAGAAACACGACGCTTGTGCGTCACTTCTGCCAGCGGGTTGGTCTGGTCCATGAACTGAGACAGCTGGTTTGTTCCGAAGAACGAGTTGATCACAGAAGAAAGCGTACGCGCATTGATCAGGTCAACCGGCTTGAAATCTTCGTTGTCACGCACGTTCATACGCTCCTTGATGGTTCTTGCCATACGGGCAAGGCCTACACCAAACTGCGCGTAAAGCTGCTCGCCTACCGTTCTTACACGACGGTTGCTCAAGTGGTCAATATCATCCACTACAGCTCTGGAGTTTATCAAACCGATCAGGTATTTCACGATCAGTACGATATCCTCGTTCGTGAGAACCTTGGCATCCCAGTTCGTGTCAAGACCCAGCTTCTTGTTGATTCTGTAACGACCAACTTCCCCTAGATCATAACGCTTATCAGAGAAGAACAGCTTCTGGATGATATCGCGTGCAGTTTCCACATCAGGCGCCTCTGTATTTCTCAGCTGGCGGTAGATTTGCTCTACGGCTTCTTGCTCAGAGTTAGAGTTATCTTTCTGAAGTGTGTTATAGATAATAGCGTAATCAGCGATGTTTACATTCTCTCGGTGAAGTACGACTGATTTCACACCTGAATCAACAATGATGTTGATGTCTTCCGCTGTGATTTCAGAGTCACGCTCCAAAAGAACCTCGTTTCTATCTATAGAAACTACTTCACCAGTATCTTCATCCACAAAGTCTTCTGTCCATGTGCGCAGTACACGTGCAGCCAACTTTCTGCCGATGGCATTCTTCAGATTCGCCTTCGTTGCAGGCAGTTCTTCTGAAAGACCAAACAAATCAAGGATGTCCTTATCAGTACCGTAACCGATTGCACGAAGCAATGTAGTTACCGGGAACTTCTTCTTACGGTCAATGTAAGCATACATCACGTTATTCACGTCCGTTGCAAACTCAACCCAAGAACCTTTGAAAGGAATAATTCTGGCAGAATAAAGTTTGGTGCCGTTTGTATGCTTGCTCTGCGCAAAGAATACACCCGGAGATCTGTGTAATTGGGACACAATAACACGTTCAGCGCCATTGATCACAAATGAGCCTTTTTCGGTCATGTATGGGATATTACCCAAGAACACTTCCTGCTCAATTGTTTCAAAGTCCTCATTGTCCTCATCGTTACAAATCAGACGAAGCTTTGCCTTAAGTGGAACCGAATAAGTAAGGCCCCTGTCAATACACTCGTCAACTGAGTATTTTGGCGGGTCTATATGATAGTCGATAAATTCGAGAACAAAGTTTTCTCGAGAATCAGAAATGGGGAAGTTCTCGGCAAACACCTTGAACAATCCTTCCTGTGCCCTATTTTCTGCCGGAGTTTCCAGCTGAAAGAAATCCTGGAATGACTGCAGCTGAACATCTAGGAAGTCAGGGTAGTCGATAACCGGATTGATCGAGGCAAAATTGATTCGCTCTGTCGTTTTATTCTTAGCCAAAGCCATGGAATTTTAACGTTTACAATATGATTCCAGCACATAGCCTTCGAAATGGCTACGGGCAAAAAAAGGATTCAAATTTGAATCCGTATACAAACAGGAAAAGACCTGACGAATCTGCCAGGTCTACCTGTTGTCGGTATGTTGGTAAGTGAGATTATTTAACCTCTACTTCAGCACCAGCTTCTTCCAAAGATTTCTTCAGTGATTCAGCTTCGTTCTTGTCTACGCCTTCTTTCAAAGGCTTAGGAGCGCCGTCTACCAATTCTTTAGCTTCTTTCAGGCCAAGACCAGTCAATTCTTTTACAAGCTTAACAACTGCAAGCTTAGATGCACCAGCTGACTTAAGGATTACGTCAAAAGAAGTTTTTTCTTCTGCAGCAGCTCCTCCTTCAGCAGCACCACCACCAGCCATCATAACTGGAGCAGCAGCAGCTGGCTCGATACCATACTCATCCTTAAGAATTGTAGCTAGTTCATTAACCTCTTTCACAGTTAAGTTTACTAACTGCTCAGCGAATGCTTTCAAATCTGCCATTTTATTGAAATTAAAAGTTACTTATTGATTACGTTTTTAAATTATTCTTTTTCAGATAGGGTTTTCAGGATGCCGGCAAGTTTGCCACCGCTGCTCTGAAGAGCAGAAACAACATTCTTAGCTGGAGACTGAAGCAAGCCAATGATATCACCGATAAGCTCGTTCTTAGACTTGATGCTGGCCAGTGTGTCAAGCTGGTTCTCACCAACGTAAATACCGCCATCAATATAGGCACCCTTCAACAATGGAAGTGCATTACCTTTCTTTCTGAAGTCTTTCAGCAGCTTACCAGGAGCATTTCCTGATTCAGCAGAAAACACGATGCCAGATGAACCTTTCAGAACTTCTTCCAGAGAAGTAGTGTCCGCCTCTAGGGTATCTAATGCTTTCTTAATGAAAGTGTTTTTGTAAACCTTATACTCCAGGCCTCTTTCAAAGGCCATTCTCCTGAACTGGTTGATGCCGGCCACACTCATGGTAGACGCATCTGTGATATAGAAATAGTTAGTGTTCGCTAACTTCTCGCTCAGGTCTTTAACAATTATCTCTTTTTCTTCCCTGGTCATGTTCTTAGATAGTTGCGTTCTTGTCAACGATTACGGCCGGGCTCATTGTGCTAGACAATGTTATGCTCTTAATGTAAGTACCCTTTGCTGAAGATGGCTTCAGGCGGTTCAGTGTAGCAATTACTTCAGCAGCGTTAGCAGCTAGCTGCTCTGGAGAGAAGGAAACTTTTCCAACACTTGTATGGATGATACCATACTTGTCAACTTTAAAGTCGATCTTACCAGCTTTTACTTCTTTTACTGCTTTAGCAACGTCTTGTGTAACTGTACCAGACTTAGGGTTTGGCATCAGGTTACGAGGACCCAGAATTCTACCTAAACGGCCTACTTTAGCCATTACGGCAGGCATCGTGATGATCACGTCTACATCTGTCCAGCCTTTTTCAATCTTTTGGATATAGTCATCCAGACCTACGAAGTCAGCTCCTGCATCTTTGGCTTCCTGCTCTTTGTCAGGTGTTACCAATGCCAGTACTTTTACGTCTTTACCGGTGCCATGTGGAAGGGTAACGATACCACGAACCATCTGGTCGGCTTTGCGAGGGTCAACGCCTAAGCGTACATCAATATCAACAGAGGCATCAAACTTGGTAAAAGTGATATCTTTTACTACTGAAGCCGCATCTGTTAAAGAATACTCTTTTGTCAGGTCAGCCTTTTCTAAAGCTGCTTTCCTGTTCTTTGAAATCTTCGCCATTATCCTTTAACTCTTATTATTCGTTCCACGGAGCGTTTCCAGACACTGTTATGCCCATGCTTCTCGCTGTACCGGCTACCATTTTCATAGCGGCCTCCAGTTTGAATGCATTCAAGTCTGGCATTTTCAGCTCTGCAATCTCTCTTACCTGATCCCATGTAACTGAACCCACTTTGTTACGGTTAGGCTCTTTAGAACCTCCCTTAATCTTAGCAGCATCCATTAACAATACTGGAGCAGGCGGCGTCTTAATAACGAAGTCAAAAGACTTATCTGCGTATATTGTAATCAACACTGGTAACACTTGTCCCGGCTTATCCTGTGTTCTAGCATTAAACTGCTTACAGAACTCCATGATGTTAAGACCTTTAGAACCAAGTGCAGGTCCAATCGGTGGCGATGGGTTCGCGGCACCTCCCTTTACCTGAAGTTTCAGGTAACCTTTTATTTCCTTTGCCATTATTTGTATTTACTACGATTCTTTTTCTACCTGCATATAATTCAACTCAACTGGTGTGTTACGGCCGAATATTTTTACCATAACGTTGAGTTTCTTACGTTCTTCGAACACTTCCTCCACAGTACCTGAGAATCCACTGAAAGGACCGTCCATCACTTTCACCATTTCTCCAACTAAGAATGGAGTATCCAATACTTCTGCTTGCTCCTCTGCCTCGTCAACAGTACCCAGTATTCTGTTTACTTCTGTCTGGCGCAGTGGAACCGGCTTTTTATTCTGGCCTCCCTCGTTTGATCCAAGGAAACCAATAACGCCTGGTGTGCTAATGATGATGTGCTCAGCTTCACCATGCGAAAGGTCAGCCTGTACAAGTACATAACCCGGGAAAAAGTTTCTTTCTCTGATCTTTTTCTTCCCGCCCCGCATCTCATACACCTTTTCGGCCGGTATAAGTACTTGGGGAACATACTCTCCCAGATTTTGCCTTACAACTTCGTTCTCAAGGTACGCTTTTGCTTTTTTCTCCTGCCCGCTAACTGCGCGAACCACATACCATTTTAAATCAGCCATAGACTTCGATTAAAACTGGTTGTAAAACCAAGACAGCGTAGAGTCAAAAACAAAATCCATAGCTCCGACAACCAGCGCAAATATCAAAGACCCGATCAGCACCAATATCGAACTATTCTGTAGTTCAGAATATGCAGGCCATGAAACTTTGTTTTTCATTTCCTCCACTGTCTCGTCTATGTAGCCTTTTACTTTGCTCATTGCCTTCGCTTTAATAAATTAAATATTGCACGGGTGGAGAGACTCGAACTCCCAGCCAATGGTTTTGGAGACCACTACTCTACCAATTGAGCTACACCCGTAAAAAAATGCACACCAATTTTAATTGGAGTGCAAATTTATTTAAAAGAATATTAAAAACAAACCCGTTCCCGAAAAAGATTCCAGAAACGGGCTTGTTTAATATTATTTAGGCAATGATTTCAGTTACCTGACCGGCACCTACTGTTCTACCACCCTCACGGATAGCGAAACGAAGGCCTTTTTCCATCGCCACAGCGTTGATCAAAGTTACATCGATAGTGATGTTATCACCAGGCATAACCATTTCTACGCCTTCTGGCAGCATGATCTCACCAGTAACGTCTGTCGTTCTGAAGTAGAACTGTGGACGGTACTTGTTGAAGAATGGCGTGTGACGGCCACCTTCTTCTTTAGAAAGAACGTAAACCTCAGCTTTGAATTTCGTGTGAGGCTTCACAGAACCTGGCTTACAGATAACCATACCACGACGGATATCAGTTTTCTCTATACCACGGAGCAGAAGACCTACGTTGTCACCAGCTTCACCTCTGTCAAGGATTTTGCGGAACATCTCAACACCAGTAACTACTGACTTAAGGTTCTCAGCACCCATACCAAGGATTTCTACTGCTTCACCTGAGTTGATCACACCACGCTCGATACGGCCTGTAGCTACAGTACCACGACCAGTGATTGAGAACACGTCCTCTACTGGCATCAAGAATGGAAGGTCAGTCAGACGAGCAGGGATTGGAATCCAGCTATCAACTGCAGCCATCAACTCCTCGATAGTCTTCACCCACTTGTCATCACCGTTCAAGCCACCAAGAGCTGAACCCTGAATAACCGGGATGTTGTCACCGTCGAAGTCATAGAAAGAAAGCAGTTCACGGATTTCCATCTCAACAAGCTCAAGAAGCTCCGGATCGTCCACCATGTCCACTTTGTTCATGAATACTACCAGCTGAGGAACACCTACCTGACGAGCAAGAAGGATGTGCTCACGCGTCTGTGGCATTGGGCCGTCAGTTGCAGCAACCACAAGGATAGCGCCGTCCATCTGGGCAGCACCTGTAACCATGTTCTTCACGTAGTCAGCGTGACCTGGGCAGTCAACGTGAGCATAGTGACGGTTCTCAGTTGCGTATTCTACGTGAGAAGTATTGATTGTAATACCTCTTTCTTTTTCTTCTGGAGCGTTATCAATAGAAGAGAAGTCGCGAAGTGTAGCAAGACCTTTCTTAGCCAAAACTGTTGTAATGGCAGCAGTCAAAGTTGTTTTGCCGTGGTCAACGTGACCGATAGTACCGATGTTTACGTGCGGTTTGGAACGGTCAAATGTTTCTTTAGCCATTGTATAATAATTAAATTAAGGTTAAAACGTTTAAGTATGTTGCGTTAATTATACACGTAACGGACTTTGAGCCAACGATGGGAATTGAACCCACGACCCCTTCCTTACCAAGGAAGTACTCTACCCCTGAGCTACGTCGGCTTTTTCCATCACTTATCTTAAAAATGAGTTTATACTAAAAAGGAAATCCATCTGCATGAAATTCCTTCAAAATCAACCCATAATTGATAAGCAGCACGCGGATTGCTTATGAGCGGGAGACGAGGGTCGAACTCGCGGCCTATAGCTTGGAAGGCTATCGCTCTACCAACTGAGCTACTCCCGCTTCTAATGCAGCAAACCATTAAAAAGCGTGGTCTTAAATGTGGGGAGAGCAGGATTCGAACCTGCGAAAGTTTACACTAACGGAGTTACAGTCCGTTCCATTTGGCCGCTCTGGAATCTCCCCGAAATATCTAACCAGACTGACTTTTTCAGTCTCCCCTTAGCGCATCAAAACTGCTTTTCAGCTGCCTGCTTGTTCTAAGGAGATGCAAAATTAAGCGCTTTTTCTTTCCAGTCAAATATTCTCTGTAAAATAATTCACTTTTTTTTATTGTTGCCTTACAACGATACCTGATTATACAGTTCCAGAAGCCTTTTATCCTTTTCGTTCGCTCTTATTTCTTTGAGCAAGTCTATTATCTCGGGACGCTCTGAATGCACCATAAGTGTCTGAAAGGCAGCCATGCGCACGAAATACATTGGATGATTCTGTGCCATTTCTGAAAGCATGCTGATCGCTTCTGGCTTATAGGCTTCCGGGTTCACTGCCATAAAGGCCCCGTAGCTTTGCAGCAAATAGTACAGCCCTGATCCTTTGGCTCCTTTCATCTGTTTCATGAACCAATCGTACTTTCCCGGGCCTCCTTTCACGGCATAGTAAGAAGCCAGTGCCAGCACAATCTCTTCGTTTGTCTCTTTTTCAAAAGCAGCCAGGCGTTGGTTGATGTCCGGCGCCTCGGTCATGGCGTAACTCAGTATACCTGCCGCCGCTACCTTGTATGAACTATCCCGCATCGCTGCTTTGTACAGGTCAGTGTATTCATCTTCACCCCACTCGGACAGCAGCATGATCGCGCCCGCTCTCACCTCCCCTTTCTTATCGCTTTCTGCCATGCGCTGCACGATCGGCTCCAGGGATTCGGTATGCTTAGCCGGCAAACGCCCTGCTACGTCCAGGGCCAGATTTCGAATTGCCCAGAAGTTGTCCTTCAGAGCGCCCTGCAGCAGCGTTGCCATCTCCTGCTGGCCCAACTCCTGCCCCAGTTCCTCTAATGCTCCTAATCGGAGAGCCAAAGCCTTTGCGTTTTTAAATTGGAACACCAGCTCCCCTGTCGTCTTCGTGTGCTCCACCGTACCGAGTAACTGCTGCTCGCTATCGAACAGCACTAGCTGAGGCTCTGTGCTGGCTGGCAAGGTGAAAACCTGGTTGGCTTTCGTGATCTCGATAGCATGCTCGGTTTTTTTCCCGTTCTCCCAAATCGCTACTTTCAGGGGCAACCTGTATACCGGTTGGTAAAGGGTGTCTTGTTGCTGCCATACCTGCAGCTTAAGCGCGCCATTCTGATAGGTATGGCTTACTTTCAGCTCCGGATGGCCAGCCCGCATAAACCACTGGTCAAAGAACCACATCAGGTCTTCCCCGGTCGTGTCCTCGAAGGCCATGCGCAATTCGGCCACCTCCACATCCGAGAATTTATTTTTCGTGAGGTAGCGGTTGAGCGAGGCGAAGAAGGCTTCGTCACCCACGTATTTGCGCAGCATGTGCAGCACCCGCCCCCCTTTGGCGTAGGAGTGGCTGTCGAACATGTCTTCGCGGTCGGCATAGCGGTAGCGGATCAGGGGCTCTCGTTTCGTGTTGGCTTCCTCAAGGTACTGTCCCAATTCATCGAGGTGATGAAGGGCGGCTTCGTCAGCGCCATACTTGTGCTCTGTCCACAGGAACTCCGAATAGTTGGCAAAGGCCTCGTTGAGCGGCAGGTTGGCCCATGACTCGGTGGTGACATAGTTGCCAAACCAATGGTGGAACAGCTCATGCGCAATGATGCCATCCCAATTCTTGTCCAGCAACTCCCGCTCGTTCAGCTGCAGATCCTCCATAAAGGTAGAGGCGGACGTGTTTTCCATGGCCCCCGACACGAAGTCGCGCACGACCACCTGCGAGTATTTCGACCATGGGTAATCCATCCCTAACCTCTTGGAGAAGAACTCAAGCATTTCGGGCGTGTTGCCGAATATTTTCCTGGCGTTTTTCTCATAGGCCGGTTCCACATAGTAATCGACTTCCAGGTCGCGCCACTTGTCTTTCACCACAGCATACTCCCCTATTGCCATCATGGCCAGGTAAGGCGCATGCGGCTGCTCCATTTTCCAGTAATCGGTTTTGGTGCCATTCGCGTTTTTGCGCGAGTAGATAAAAGTGCCGTTGGAGAGCGTGGTGTATTTCTGATCTACCGTGATGTAAATTTCCTGCGTCATGCGCTCGTTGGGAGAGTCAATCGTCGGGAACCAGGCTGAATTGGCCTCTGTCTCGCCCTGTGTCCAGATCTGACGTGGTTTGTTCGGCTCCTCCCCTTTCGGGTTGATGAAGTACAGTCCTTTGTCCTGGGTGATGGCATCACTTCCACCCACAGCCAATTCGTTCGGCTTGGCTGTATAATCTATCTCCAGGGTATACTTGTCGTCGCGGGTATAGGACTTGCCCAGGTCAATCGTCAGCTTCATCCCATCGTAGGTATACTGGAGCTCTTTCGCTTCAGCATCATCCTGCATCAGATTCACGCTGTGTATATCGAAGCCCTTGGCATCGAGCACGAGCTGGCGCTGCGGATAGAAATAGGGTTTGAGGGTAAGCTCCGCGAGGCCGTGCATGTACTGCTTGTCCCAATCGAAGCTAACCCGCAGTTTGGTGTGCAGCAGGTCGTGCAACCTGGTTTTGGAAGGGTTGAAGGCATGGTTCTGAGGTGCCCACACAGGAGGCTCGGCAACCACCGGGGCCGGTTTGCCTGTAACTGGCTCAACGGCAGATGTCGCCTTGGTTTGTTTATTTACACTGCAACCGCCTGTAAAAGCCATAGCGGCGGCAAGGCCAACTATGCTCAGAAACCTATGATTCATGATGGAATGTTTTAATTTTGAGCTCAATTTCTAAAATTACTCTGATAAATCAATTATCTTTAAGCCTCTAAAACCTGATTTATAAAGATGCTCCAGATAAAAACCGCTAACGACAAGACATGGCAGGTTGATATTCAGAAAGACGCTATTCTCCTTAATGGATCACCTTTCAATTGGGACATTTCCCCCCTTGGCCCTAACAGATACCACATCATAAAAGACGATAAGTCGTATACCGCAGAGCTGGTAGAGGCTGACTATCAGGCCAAAACATTCACTTTCAAGATAAACGGCGTGAAGCAGACCGTGAGCGCAAAGGACCGCTTCGACCTGCTGCTCGACAAGCTGGGCATGAGCAATACCAATGCCCAGAAAGTGAACGATGTGAAGGCGCCCATGCCAGGTTTGATACTTGAAATAAAAGTGCAGCCGGGCCAGGAAGTGAAGAAGGGAGATCCGATCATGATCCTGGAGGCCATGAAGATGGAAAACATTCTCAAATCGCCCGGAGACGGCATAGTAAAAGAGATCAAGGTAGCCGTGAAGCAGAACGTGGAGAAAAACCAGATATTGATTCTATTTTAATTTTTTTGTGTTGCCAGATGGGCAGCACGTACTGCCTTGCCGCAACATGAGCACCATAAACGTTAACATTACTATAAAACGACCGTGAAGTATAAAAGAATATTGCTGAAGTTAAGCGGCGAAGCGCTGATGGGAGAACAACAGTACGGCATTGATTCAGACAGACTGATGCAGTACTCGCAGGAGATTAAGGAAGTAGCCGCACTTGGCGTGGAGGTAGCAGTTGTGATCGGTGGAGGCAACATCTTTAGAGGTGTTCAGGCTGAGCAGGTGGGTCTTGACCGCGTGCAGGGCGACTACATGGGCATGCTGGCTACTGTCATCAACAGCATGGCCTTGCAGAGTGCGCTCGAAAAGCTGGGTGTATATACCCGTTTGCTCTCTGGCCTCAACATTCAGCAGGTATGCGAACCTTATATCCGTCGCCGTGCCGTACGCCACCTCGAAAAAGGACGTGTTGTCATTTTCGGTGCCGGCACCGGCAACCCCTACTTCACAACCGACTCAGCTGCCAGTCTCCGTGCGATTGAGATTGAGGCGGATGTCGTGCTGAAGGGAACCCGCGTAGACGGCATTTACTCAGCCGATCCGGAGAAAGACCCGAACGCCATTTTCTATTCGAGCATCTCCTTTAAGGATGTGTTTGAAAAAGGGCTGAACGTAATGGATATGACCGCCTTTACGCTTTGTAAGGAAAACGATCTGCCGATCATTGTGTTCGACATGAACACGGCAGGTAACCTGAAGCGACTGGTGCAGGGCGAGAAAATAGGCACGCTTGTAACCATGGACGACCTGGTTGAATCAATAGAAGGCGCAGAAAATATCCAGACTTCTGAGAGCGCCAGACCAACTGACAGAAATTAGCAAATCACAGTACATAAGATAACACGAAGAACCTTATTAAGCTAAAATTGATATGACGGAAGAAATTCAGTTTTACCTCAGCGAAGCCGAGGAGTCTATGCAGAAAGCATTACAGCACACCAATTCGGAGTTGCTCAAAATCAGAGCTGGCAAAGCATCCCCTGCCATGGTAGAAGACCTGCGCGTAGATTACTACGGCACTCCAACGCCTATCTCCCAGGTGGCCAACGTGACAGTTCCGGACGCCCGCACCCTGATGATCAAGCCATGGGAAAAGCAGATGGTGGCAGAAATCGGCAAAGCTATCAAGAACAGTGACCTTAACCTGAATCCGCTTGTAGAGGCCGACGGCGTTCGCCTGAACATCCCTCCGCTGACGGAAGAGCGTCGCCGTGACCTGGTGAAGCAGGCAAAAAATGAGACTGAAGGTGGCAAGATCGCTATCCGTAACATTCGCAAAGATGTGAATGACTCGCTGCGCAAGCTGCAGAAAGAAGGGACTTCTGAGGATGCCGTGCGTGACGCGGAGGCCAAAGTGCAGAAAATTACCGACAGCTACATCGTAAAAATTGACGAGCTGTTGACCAAGAAAGAAGCAGAGATCATGACGGTATAGGCTTCATCGCCATACCTTAAAAAAGGAGAAGCCCGCTGTTCGTTCAGCGGGCTTCTCCTTTTTTAAGGCTTATCCTATACCTACAGGTATAGCTTGTGTACCTTAATGTATTCCGCCACTTCGTCGGGCACCATGTATTTGATAGACTTCTCTTCTTTGATGCACTGCCTGATAAACGTGGCCGAGATATCCAGCACAGGGGCTTTAACAAAAGTCACGTTTGGCATAGAGGGCAGCTCGGTAGTTGTGGAGCCGGAGCGCGGGTATACGTATACCCGGTGGTATTCCAATATCTTCTCTGAGTTTTTCCACTTCGGGAAGAGCGGCAGGTTGTCCTCCCCCATGATCAGCACAAACTCGTAGCTCGGATACTTCTCCTGCAGGTACGTGAGCGTATCGATGGTATAGCTCGGCTTGGGCATGTTAAACTCGATGTTCGACACCCCGAGATCCGGATTGTCGGCCACAGCCAGCGACACCATGTGCAACCGGTCGAATTCGTGCAGCAGCGTGTTGCTAGGTTTAAAGGGATTCTGTGGCGACACCACCAGCCATACCGTATCCAGGTCTGTGTTGGTGGCCATGTAATTGGCCAGTATCAGGTGCCCGATATGGATGGGGTTAAAGGAGCCGAACAGCAGCCCTACTTTCATACGATAGCTGGTTCAGCGTTCAGAAACTCATTCACCAGTTTTTCTGCTTTCACGCAGGCGTCTCCAAGATTATCATTCACGATCACCTTGTCAAACTGGTCTTCAAACTTCATTTCGAACTCGGCTTTGAAAACGCGGCTTGAAATGCTGGACGCCGAGTCGGTGTTGCGGGCCTGCAGGCGCTTGGCCAGTTCCTCTATAGAAGGCGGCTTCACAAATACCGCCAGTGCTCTCTCTTTGTAAAAATGCTTTATGCTGAGTCCTCCTTTTACATCCACGTCCAATATCACGTGTTTGCCACTCTTCCAGATGCGCTCTATTTCAGATTTCAAAGTGCCGTAGAAGGCGCCTTCGTATACCTCTTCCCACTCCACGAATTCATCTTTGGCGATCTTCTGCTTGAATTCTTCCGGTGTTATGAAGTAGTAGTCTTTTCCGTTTTCCTCGGTGCGGCCGCGCTTATCGCGTGTGCAGGCCGAAATAGAGAAGGCAAGTGACGGGTTTACCTGTAAGAGGTGCTTTACAATAGTAGTTTTGCCGGCGCCGGAGGGGGCCGAAAAAATGATGATCTTTCCTTGCATCAGGGGTTATACAGTTTCTTGAATTCTGGCTTTAATGGACAAAGCTAAGCTTTCCGGCACAATTACGCGCTTAAGATGACCACATACAAGCCCTTTGAGGAGTTTTTGCTTTTGATGGCTTTCGAAGCAAGGAACGCACTCCTCGATATGGGTATTAAAATAAGACTGTTCTTCAGTGGAGGCTTCTCCATCAATCATCAAATCCAATAACTTGACAATCTTGTCGCATTCCGACTCATGCCCGTCATCGGAAAGTTTCTGGTGCGTTTCTGTAAATCTTGATTCCATCTTAACTCAAAGTCTTTAGGTTATTCTAACTGTTATATCCCATGCTCTTCGCATACTTTTCCAACTTCTCTTTCAAAGAGTTACGGGCACGGTGCAACCTGGAACGCACAGTACCGATCGGTATATCCAGAATTTTAGCCATTTCCTCGTAGGTGAAGCCCTCCAGGTCGCAAAGGATGATCACGGTCCTGAAGTCTACCGGCAATGCGTTCAGGGCGCTGGCCACCTCGTCGCCAATCAGGTCCTGTACACTTTCGGTGCGCATGTCAGTGGTGGAGGCTACACCGCCCTCGCCTTCTACGTCGTCCGAATTGTAGTACCCCTCGACCTCACTGTAGTCTACCTTGGCGGGTTGTTTGCTCTTTTTCCGGAACTCGTTGATGAAAGAGTTCTTCAGGATTCGGAACAGCCAGGCTTTTGCATTAGTTCCTTGCTCAAAGTAATCGAAAAAGCGATAAGCCTTCAGGTATGTCTCCTGCACCAGGTCATTGGCATCATCTTCATCGAGGGTGAGCCTGTAGGCAAAATTGTACAGAGGGTCCAGCACCGGCAGCAGTTCGGCCTCGAACCGGGCATCTTTTTCCTCTTTACTCAGCTGTTTACCTGTTTGCTCGCTCATTTGACTTGATTTTGTAATTGATAAAGTCGTAATCGCGTAATTATACGCAAATATAGAAATTTTAACTACATACCTTTCTTGCCGCGTTTGGGTTGCACGGATGTGCATCGGCATGTGTAGGATAGGGCGCAATTAGCCGCTCTTATCCTTATCTTTATTAGAAACATACGGAATTTCAGAACTTTCAGCAGTTCCGGAGCTTTTTTTAATTGATTTAAGTGTTAAAACTTAATTTTGCAGTTCAAACCACCTAGGGGATTCCCAAGCATGAGCCACGCCATATCCGTTACCATCCTCACTAAAAACAGCCAGCAACACCTCGCTGCCTGCCTGCATTCGCTGCGCCGGTTTGCCGAGATAATTGTACTGGATAATGGCTCTACGGACGAAACACTGACCATAGCGGCCCGTTTTCCGAATGTGCGCATCGTGGAGCATCCCTTTCTCGGATTTGGACCGATGAAGAACCTGGCCGCGCAGCACGCCACCCACCCGTGGGTCCTTTCAATTGACAGCGACGAGGTGCTCTCCCCGGAGCTGCCGGACGAAATACTGCAGCTCGACCTCCGCGACACACGAAAGGTATACAGCTTCCTGCGACACAACTTCTACGGCAAGAAGCATATCAAAGCCTGTGGCTGGGACAACGACTATGTGCTGCGCCTCTACCACACAGGCACCACCCGCTTCGCTGACCTGCCCGTGCACGAGTACATCCTGACAGACGGATTGCAGGTACAGCCTTTGCGAGGCACCATGGATCACTTCTCTTTCAACAGCATCTCACAGCTGATCGCCAAGATGGACCAATATACGACCCTCTTTGCAAGAGAAAAACGTTTCCGCAAAAGCTCCTCCCCTGCCAAGAGCTATCTCAAGTGGGCTTTCTCGCTTTTCAGGAACTATGTGCTGCAGCGCGGGTTTCTGTATGGGTACGAAGGTATGGCCATCTCCTTCTCGAACGCCAACGGCACTTTTTACAAATACATGAAACTGCACGAAGAGAACCAGCGCCTCGGCATCAGCCTGGTCATCACCACCTACAACTGGAAGGAGGCCCTGGGCACTGTATTGCGTAGCGCCTTTCAGCAAAGCGAGCTGCCGCGCGAGATCATTGTGGCCGACGACGGCTCCCGTGACGACACGCGAGCCTTGGTAGAGTGCCTGGCCAGGGAGTCGCCGGTGCCATTGCTGCACAGCTGGCAGGAAGACCTGGGGTTTAGGGCAGCCGAGAGTCGCAACAAGGCCATCGCCATGGCGACGGGCGAGTATGTGGTGATTATTGACGGCGACATGGTGCTGCACCCCGATTTTCTGGCGGGCCACCGCCGGGCAGCCCGCAAAGGCTATTTCATACAGGGGAAGCGCGTGCTCCTGAGCCCTGAGTTGAGCCAGGAACTGATCAATCGCGGCCCTGCTCCCATTTCTCCTTTTTCATCAGGTATAAAGAATAGGTTCAACGCGACTAACTCCCCTTTCTTGTCTAAGCTTTTCAGTAAAGAGAAAACAGGTATAGCTTCTATCAAAAGTTGCAACATGGGCTTCTGGATGGAGGACATCATCCGGGTGAATGGTTTTAATGAAGACTTTGTGGGCTGGGGCCGGGAAGACAGCGAATTTGCCATCCGGTTGCTCAACAGTGGTACCAGACGACAGAACCTGGCCTTCGGGGGCGTGGCCTATCACCTGCACCATCAGGAAAACTCGCGCCAAAGCCTGGCTGCCAACGACACTATACTGGAGCAGGCCATTTCTGAGAAAAGCACCTTCTGCCCCAATGGCATCGACAAGCACCTCATAAACTAATAAGAGACCGCCAATTTGTTAATGCCTATACCTGCTGTTTGGTTGAGCCTGCAGCAGGTATAGGCATCGCTTTTTTGTAATAAAGTCGGTATTCAAAACAATGGCATAACATCAGGTATAGCGTGTAGGCAACAAAAGTTTGGCTTTACAGTAGTATAAATATTAAGCTATTTTTTATTACAAAATATATTAGCTGCATATATTATTCTCTCTAACGCTCTTGCATCCGGATGCGCCTTCTTGCTCTTATACTCTTGCTGTTAGTTTCGCTTCCCTCAAAGGCGCAGCAGTTCAACTTCCGAAACTGGTCGCTTGAGCAGGGCTTGCCGCAGTCGCAGGTAAACGACATTTTGCAGGATGGCAAAGGGCAGCTCTGGGTGGCAACACTTGGAGGCCTCAGCCGCTTTGACGGGTCTACTTTCCATACCTATACCAAGCGGGAAGGTATGAGCAGCAACAGCATCAGCTGTCTGCTGTTGGACAGCCGAGAACGCATCTGGATTGGTACCACTGACAGGGGACTGATGCTGCTCACCGGTGACAGCTTTGAGGTGTTTGACCAGGGAGCCGGCCTGCCACCTGGTGGCGTTTACAGCATCGCAGAGGACAACGAGGGTATTATCTGGGCTGCGACAGACAGCGGCGTATACTCTCTGGCTAAAAGCGGATTTGTGCGGTACGCTGACCTGCCTCACGTCCGCTACAACGCTGTGCTTTTCAGCGCCACAAACGAGCTTTGGGCCGGAAGCGATTCACAGGGTGTATACCGGATAAACGCAAAAGGGCCCACCAACTATACCACTGCCAACAGCACCCTGCCTTACAACAGCATCAACGCACTGAGCCAGTCACCCGACGGCACCATCTGGATCGGTACGGCAAACGGCGCGGCGACTTTCAGGCTCAACAAGCTGGAAAACTTTGAGCTCCCGGCAGGTATAGAAAGCCCGAACATACGCGACTTCACCACCGACAATTATGGCCACCAATGGCTGAGCCTTCGCCTCAACGGCGTGCTCAAATACGACGGCAAGGAGTTTCAGCACCTCACACGCTACAGTGGTTTGCGCACAGACAGAGTCAATTGCATTACAACAGACCGTGAGGGCAACATCTGGATCGGGACAACCGGCCATGGCCTGATGCAGTACCGCAACCCCTGGTTCGTTCACTTCTTTGATATGGGGCAGGTCAAGGAGCCTGTCATATCGGCTCTGGCGCAGGACACCAAAGGCAGGGTTTGGCTCGGGACCGATGACGGCCATGCAGCCTTTATGGAAAGTGGTATCCTCAACTGGCTGCAAACCGACATCTGGCCAAAAGGCACTACCCTGCACAGCATGTGGGTGGCAAACGAAAACGACGTTTGGGTATGCTCCAGCAACGGCCTGTACCGACTGGGACCCGGTAAAGTAGCCCATTATGGCACAGCGCAGGGATTGCCCTCTGCGGAGATACACCAGGCCATGCCCATGCCAAATGGCGACCTGCTACTGGCCACAGGCGCTGGATTAGCCATTTTGCCTGCTGATCAGCAACACATCCGGCCCCTGCCTCAGCCACACCTCACTGGCAAGGTATACGCCCTGCACCGCGATAGAAGCGGCAGGATCTGGATTGGCGCCGAGAAGGGTGTGTTCCGGTATGAAAACAACCGTGTTGCTGCTGTCAAAGGTCTGGGAGAGACGGGCTTCCGGGAGGTACTCACTATTACAGAAGATGCGACGGGCACACTATACTTTGGCGGCTTCAACTACGGCATTTTGGCCTGGCACGACAAATGGAAGGCTCCCAAGGTATACAACTCCCGCAACGGTCTGCCAAACGAAGGTATAAAAAGCCTGTTCGTTGATAACACAAACCACCTCTGGGTTGGCACCAGTCGGGGTGTGCTGAAAGTGCAGCTCGACCAGCTCCATGACCGGGGCCGCCTCACCATCCGATCCTACGCGAACCAGGAAGGGTTCAGGGGCCTCGAAGTGAGTAGCAAAGGGATTACGCAGACGCCTGACGGTACCGTGTGGTTTGCCACGGCCAAAGGACTTACCATGTACCTGCCGGAAATGGACCGCCGCAACCAGGTATACCCCCATATAATCATTACCAACATCATGCTTTTCCAGAAACCAACCGACTGGGCGGGCATGGGCTATACCATCGACTCATCTACCGAACTCCCGGTAAACCTGCGGCTTCCGTACAACCGGAACCACCTCACGTTTGACTTTCATGGCATCTCGCTCACTGCCCCCGACCGCGTGCGTTACCGCTACCGCCTCAAGGGGCACGATGAGCAATGGTCGGCCGTTACAGATCATTCCTTTGCCACCTATGCCAGCCTCGATCCGGGTAGCTATACCTTCCAGCTGCTGGCCGCCAACAGCGACGGCTACTGGACCCCGAGCCCGCTCACCTATACCTTCACTATAGTGCCTCCGGTCTGGCGCCGGGAATGGTTTATTGTGCTGATGGTACTAGTAGCCACCGGCGCTACCATCAGTGTGGTGAGGCTGCGGGAGAGAAGCCTGGTTAAGCTCAATACTTTGCTGGAGCAAAAGGTACTGCACCGGACACAACTGCTGGAAGAAAAGAACCGTGAGAAGGAAATCCTGCTGAAAGAGATCCACCATCGCGTCAAGAATAACCTGCAGATCATCATGAGCATGCTCAACCTGCAGACCCGGCGTGTGCAGGACCCCAAAGCCCTTGAAGTCATGCAGTCGGTACGGGGACGGGTCAGGTCGATGGCCATTTTGCATGAGCGCCTTTACCAGCACGAAGACCTGGCATCGATTGACCTGAGTGCCTACATGGAGGCTATCTGTGAGGGCTTAGGCGCTACATATGGTATAAGGGAGCGTCACATTAAAATCAAGCTTGATATCCCGACCATCATGGTGGAAGCCGACACAGCGCTTTCACTGGGCCTGATCGTCAATGAGCTTGTGTCTAATTCCATCAAATACGCCTTCCCTGACCGGTACGGGCAGGTTGCTATTTACTTAAGGCCGGAGCAGCAGAATGACTATACCCTCACCGTGGAGGATGACGGGGTGGGCTTGCCAGTAGACTTTGAAGAGCGGCGCAAAAAGTCGTTTGGGCTGCAACTGGTTTCATCGCTTGCCAAAAAACTGGGGGGTAATATCGCGTACCAAAACAACAATGGTACAAAATCAATATTATATTTTGTTTTGACATCGTAAATGAATAATTTTACGTATGAGATTAATGCTATGACAAAACCGAAGATTCTTATTTCAGAAGATGAAATTATAATCGCAGAAGACCTGGCTGCCTGCTTGGAGGAGTTAGGTTACCAGACGTGTGCCATCGACTCCGGTGAGAACACTCTTGATTTGATCCGAACCATGCAACCAGACCTTATATTGCTCGATGTGAACCTGAAAGGCGATATTGATGGCATTGAAATAGGCTCTAAGATCAGGGAGGAATTCGACATTCCTTTTATCTACCTGACCGCCTATGCCGATAAGGACACCTTGGACCGGGCGAAGAAAACCGAGCCTGATGGTTTCCTGGCCAAACCGTTCGATGAAAAAAAC
This sequence comes from Pontibacter coccineus, assembly GCF_030546575.1. Classification (GTDB taxonomy): domain Bacteria; phylum Bacteroidota; class Bacteroidia; order Cytophagales; family Hymenobacteraceae; genus Pontibacter; species Pontibacter coccineus. The sequence goes on along the minus strand of NZ_JAUOTN010000002.1, from coordinate 151,472 downwards.
CTGCGCTCCGCCATTGAACTGGCCCTCTACAAGCACGACTCCGGGCACAAAACAGTTGATAATGGCGCAGCCAAAGCACCGAAGGAAGTGGAACCGCAAACCGATTACATTTTTGTAAAGGTAAAGCATCGCATCATCAAGGTGCAGTACAGCGACATTTTGTGGGTAGAGGCCTATGACAACTATTCCTTCATCGTCACCGCAGATCAGAAGTACCTGGTGAGCTCCACCCTGAAAGACATGGAGCACAAGCTGCCTTCCAGCAATTTTGTGCGGGTGCACCGCTCCTACATCGCCAACCTCGATAAAGTGGAAGCCCTGGAAGAAAACGCAGTCGTGTTCTCCAAAGGCGATATCCCGATCGGCAAATCTTACAAGAAGTCGCTCATGTCGCGCTTTAACATTATTTGACAGAAACTTTACTAGACCGGCAAAAGCCATTAATTGCCCTGACCTTTAAATAATTGAATGGTCAGGGCAATTATTTTTGGCGTCCCGCTATCTTTGTGCTTCGTCACAGCATTTCTATGTCTAAGAAAATCACCGTCGTTTTTACCAGTTGCAATCGCTTCGACTTGCTTGAGGCCACCTTGAAAACCTTTTTTAAGTTCAACACTTACCCCGTTGAAAAGATCCTTGTGATTGAAGACAGCGGCAACCGGAAAGGCCTGGAGAAAGTGCTGCAGAAGTTCAGCTACGACAAATTTGAGACAATCGTGAACCCGGAGCAGCTGGGCCAGCGCAGAAGCATTGAGATTGCCTACAGCCACGTGGACACAGAGTACATCTTCCACTGCGAGGACGACTGGGTGTTCCTGCGTGAAGGTTTTATAGAGGACTCACTTACGTTGATGGAGGCCTTCCCAAAACTCATTACTGTTTGGGGAAGAATAGCAAAAGAGCTTCCGGCTGATTTTTTCGCGGAAGAAGAGCAGGAATACCAGGGCATCAGGTATAGAGAAGTGAAGAAGGAGATCTTTATCCTGAACCCAAGCCTGAAGCGTATGAGCGACTACAAGCTGATGGGTGGTTTCACGCAGTTTAGCCTTGGGCAGTTTGAGCGGGAGATATCAGACTTCTTTAGTGAACTGGGTTACACGGCCGTGATTCTGGACAGACCCTATACCACGCACCTGGGTCTGCATCGTCGGGTCCACTACCGTGACAGAGCCAACAAGTACCTCAAGCTTGACAATAAGTTTAAACAGGTGAAGGCCTCGGTCTACAAATTCTTCAAACTAGGCAGATTCAAATCGCAATAACAGAAAAGCCGGAGCTGATGCCCCGGCTTTCTTATTTATACCTTGTTTCTGGAATTAGTATCTGTAGTACTCCGGCTTGTATGGGCCTTCTACCTCCACGCCAATGTAAGCAGCCTGGTCCGGACGAAGCTCGTCCAGCTCTACACCAATCTTGCTCAGGTGCAGGCGCGCTACTTTCTCGTCGAGGTGCTTCGGCAGGGTGTATACCTGGTTCTCGTAAGCCTCAGCGTTTGTCCAAAGCTCGATCTGGGCCAGTGTCTGGTTAGAGAAGGAGTTCGACATCACAAACGACGGGTGACCAGTCGCGCAACCCAGGTTCACCAAACGGCCTTCGGCCAGCACGATGATGTCTTTGCCTTCGATGTTGTAGAGGTCAACCTGCGGCTTGATGGTGTCTTTGGTATGACCGTACGCGCCGTTCAGCCAGGCCATATCGATCTCGTTGTCAAAGTGACCGATGTTACAAACGATCGCCTTGTCTTTCATGCTGCGGAAATGCTGCTCAGAGATGATGTCTTTGTTACCAGTAGCGGTTACCACGATATCAGCTTCTTTCACGACATCGGCCATTTTCTTCACTGCAAAGCCGTCCATGGCAGCCTGCAGGGCGCAGATCGGGTCAATCTCGGTCACGATCACGCGGGCACCGGCACCACGAAGGGAAGCGGCAGAGCCCTTGCCAACGTCACCGTAGCCGGCTACAACGGCTACTTTACCAGCCATCATCACATCAGTGGCACGACGGATCGCATCTACCAATGACTCCTTGCAACCATACTTGTTATCAAACTTCGACTTGGTAACCGAGTCGTTAACGTTGATGGCAGGCATCGTTAGTGTGCCGTTCTTCACACGCTCATACAGGCGGTGAACACCGGTTGTCGTTTCTTCGGAAAGGCCTTTAATGCCATCCGCCAACTCCGTGTACTTGTCCAGCACCATGTTGGTCAGGTCACCGCCGTCGTCCAGGATCATGTTGAGCGGCTTGCGGTCTTCACCAAAGAAGAGCGTCTGCTCGATGCACCAGTCGAACTCCTCAGCATTCATTCCTTTCCAGGCGTAAACCGAAATACCGGCAGCGGCAATAGCAGCGGCAGCGTGGTCCTGTGTAGAGAAAATGTTGCACGAAGACCAGGTCACCTCAGCGCCCAGTTCCACCAGTGTCTCAATCAGCACGGCCGTCTGAATGGTCATGTGCAGACAGCCGGCGATGCGGGCACCTGCCAGCGGCTTGCTTGGGCCATACTCCTGACGAATTGCCATCAGGCCCGGCATCTCCGCCTCAGCCAGTCTGATCTCTTTGCGGCCCCACTCGGCCAGCGAAATATCTTTTACCTTGTACTTTAGTTGCGTATCAATCATGTTGTAATATTTTCTTAAGGAAGCACAAAATTATAAAATTTCTCTGTCATCTTCAACACCAGATTAGTATACGTCTGAATATCAAACAGTTTTACAGGGCTTTTTAAATACAGAAGCCCGTGCCAATGGCACAGGCCTCTTCTAGGTGTCGTCTTCTTCGCGGTTATCGGTTCGTAATGATCTCGGCACCAAGGGCATTCATGTTGCTGGCCGGCGGCGCCACGAAGCCTCTGGCAAAAATAGTATAGATGCGGCCAGCGGCCAGCTGCACGTTCGGCACGGTCAGCACCACGGTTTGAGTACCAGCCAGGCGCACTTCCAGGTTATAAGATGCGGCATCAACAGGCGTGAAGTCGGATGCGCTCTTAAAGGCCCGGTTGCCGAAAAGCACGGGCCCGTTGGTCACGGCCACATCTACGGCCGGCGCATCAGGCGAGAGGTGCACAAAACGTACGTGCGCTTTGCCGGCGGCAGGCGTGTCCAGGTCGTCTTCCAGCACCAGCGGCTCAATGGCGCTCAGCGTGTTGATCGCAAATACAGAATAGCTATCGTTACTATCAAAATCCACGTTGGCGTCAATCACCGTTGTGCTGGTGCCGGCGGCATTCACCTTCACATTGCGTCGGCCTGCCTGCACATCCAGGTAGCCTGTGTTGTTCGGGTAGGCCAGGGGAGCCGTGTTTACTTTCGCGTTATCGATCAGCAGGTCTACGTCAGGCGCGTCAGGAGAGGCGTGTACTACCATCACGTTGGCGGTTTCGATCATAGCGTTATCATCGTCGTCGTCATCGCAGCTTGTCAGCACCATAGCCGGCAGCACCGCCAGCAGCATGATTTTCATCCATTTCTTCATAGTAGTCTGATAAATAATTAATTAAAAATTTCTTTTAGCTGTGAATAGAACCAGCAGGTATAAGGATTGTTTGCGGCTGGTCAGCTTTTATGAAAAAAATCGGGGCTGATTAAATTTGTACCTTTGCAGCGCACCATGAAGCACTATACACCGGAAGAGAAAGATTTTATACAGCAGCACCAGCACCGCAACCCCGCCGAGCTGATGCTGCAGGCAGGCCGTTACCCTCAGTTGCCTGTTTCTGAGCTGGTCAAGCAGATCCAGGCGCGGCAGAAAGCCGCCGACAAGCTGCCGACCTGGGCAGCGCATCCGGAGGTGGTTTTCCCGGCGGCGGTGTCTGTAGAGCAGACCTCCTCAGAGGCGACTGCAGCTTACAAAGCCTCGCTGGTAAAGGGCAAGCTGCTCGTCGACCTGACCGGCGGGTTTGGGGTGGACAGCTTCTTTTTTGCAAAGCAGTTTGAGCGGGTGGTGCATGTGGAGCAGAACAGCGCGCTTTCAGAGATAGCCGCCTATAATTTTAAAGTGCTGGGGGCTGCCAATATCGCCGCTGTTAACGCCACTGCTGAGGATTTTCTGCAGAGCTTTACCGGCCGTGCCGATGTGCTATACCTGGACCCGGCGCGGCGCGGCGACAGACAAGAGAAAGTACACCTGCTGCAGGACTGTGAGCCGGATGTGCTGCGACTCCTTCCGGTGCTGTTTGAAAAGGCGGATGCGGTGCTGCTCAAAACCTCCCCCATGCTCGACATAGAACTGGCGCTGGAACAGCTGGGCTCCGTCGCGCAGGTATGGGTGATCGCGCTGCACAACGAGTGCAAGGAGGTGCTATACCTGCTACAGCCCCAGGCGGCTGCTAACCCCGAGCGTCATGCGGTCAACCTGCTACCAAGCGGCAGCTCACAGGCACTCACTTTCACCAAAGAGCAGGAAGAGCGGGCATTCGTCAGCTTTGCCGACCCAAAGGCCTACCTTTACGAGCCCAACGCAGCCATACTCAAATCAGGAGCTTACCGCAGCGTGGCCAGCCAGTTTGATCTTTACAAGCTGCACCCCAACAGCCACCTCTATACCTCCGACCAACTCATACCTGATTTTCCGGGCCGCGCGTTTGCCTGCCAGGGCGTGGGCCGCTACCATAAGAAGGAGTTGCTAGCCAGGCTGCCGCAGCGCAAGGCCAACATCACGGTGCGCAACTTTCCGGAGTCAGTGGCTGACATTCGAAAGAAGACAGGTATAAAAGAAGGCGGCGCTGACTATCTCTTCTTCACAACAGATATGCACCAAAAACCCATTGTGATCTACTGCCGCAAAGTGACAGCTCCCTCCAGCTAATTTTTTTCATATTTATTTAGAGCGCTTTAGTTTTCCCCTCTCCTTCTATAGTCCAATCCATCTTTTGGTCAGCTCCTCCATTTCGGACAACCAACCAATTCATACACAAGCACATACACCTGCTGTTATACTTGCATACCGCTATATACACATACTAATTACAGTCGGTTTTATTGCTATACCTGTCACAACACCAATACACTTAATTTATTAACTGTTAGAAACTTAAGCCGTAAAAAAGAGAGTCCCGTCTGAGACGGAGACACTATGTTCAATTTAAATACACGAAAGCTATGAAACGCAATAATGAGGAAAATCAGAATCAGAATATGAAACGCGATAATGAGGACAACCTGAATCAAAACCAGGGTCAAAACCAGAATCGCAACAGTAATCAGAACCAACCAAGAAACCAATCCGGTGAGTTTGAGAGCACTTCCCGCTCCCAGAACAACCCTTCGGGCCAGAGCGGCCAGGGCTCACGGGCAAGCAGCAGCAACCAAGGCCAGGGCTGGCACGGCGACTCACAAGGTCACGCACAGGCCGGTCGACAGAGCCATAAGAACGACAGTTCATCACAAAGTGGCCAGTCACAGGCCAGAAGTGGCAATCAGTCCCAAGGCAGAATGAGCGATCAGACGCAAGGCAGAACAGGCAATCAATCGCAGGCCAGGAGCGGCAGTCAGTCGCAGGGTAGCAGCCAGAACCAGGGCAAGGGCTGGCACGGTGACTCCGAGGGACATGCAGAGGCAGGACGCCAGAGCAACAAGAACAACAACAACTCAGGCTCCAGCGACGATAATTCTTAAGATAGTTTAGCTGAATATAAGTCAGAGAAGCCCGTGGCACATGCTGCGGGCTTCTCTGTTGGCTTAAACCAGTGCTACCAGGCTTCGTAAAACAGGTATAGAACACAAGTTATAACCGAACTAAAATTTGAATGCTATGAAAAACGAAAAGGAAAACAAAAACATGCCGAAAAACCAGCAGTCCAACACGGGCAAGTCTGGCTCCAAGAAGGACATAGGCAACGACCTGCACAAAGACGCGGTGGGAAAAATGGGCTCCAACAACCCAACGCCACAAGCCCGTACCGATAACGAGCAGCAGAAGAATAAATAAGACACCCGGTATACCCATACCTACAAAAGCCCCGGCTTTGTTGATCGCGATCAGCATAGCCGGGGCTTTTGCGTGTAAAGGACTGAACTTGTGCCGATGTACCTACAGCCGGAATAAGCTCTGAGAAAGGTTAATTAGTAAAAATAGATTATTTTTTATATATTATTGGCTTAATATTTGTTCTGATTCAATATCATCCAATATAAGCCAAGCTATGCGCAAACCTCTACTTTTCTTCTCGCTGCCTGTTGTTTTAGTGCTCCTTGCCTTCAGCTTCAAAAAGGCCAGTAGCGACGACCTCGTTACACGCATCGCGCTTCAGCTCCAGAAGTTCTACGCCCTGTACCCACAAGAGAGCATCTACCTGCAGCAGGACAAAACGCTCTATAGCCTCGGCGAAACGATCTGGTTCAAGGCCTATGCTCCTCAAAACGCAGCCGACAGTCTGAGCACTGTACTGTATGCCGACCTGGTAGGGCCTGATAACAAAGTGCGCCTGAGCCGAAAACTCAAGCTACGCGACGGCATGGCACACGGCGATTTTTACCTGCCCGACACTCTCTCAGAGGGACTATACCAGCTCCGGGCCTATACCAACTGGATGCGCAATTTCGATCCGGAGTACTATTTCACCAGAGAGCTCAACATTTCCAGCCCCTCCCTCACCGAGGCCAGGGCCAGCATCTCTTTCAAAACGCATACCGCTCCTGCCGGCGACTCGTTGGTAGCCAGTCTGCAGTTCTACAAGCATCCTTTTGAACCAATCAAAAACCTGAAACTTAGAACGCAGCTGGTGCTGGATGGCAAAAAAGGAAAATCGAGCAGCCTTGAGACCGATGCGCAAGGTATAGCCAGGCTCCCGCTCTTCTTCAGCAATGCCCAAAGTGGCACTGTCAAAGAGGCCCTTTTAATGGTGCAGTCCGATGACAAAAGCAATCCGTTTCAGCGCAGCTACCGCCTGCCGGTAGGGCAGCCAGCTCTGGATCTGCAGTTTTTCCCGGAAGGTGGGCACCTGGTGGCCGGTATACCTTCGCGGGTAGGTTTTAAGGCGGTGGATATGAGCGGCAAAGGACAGCAGGTGGCAGGCACCATTCGCGATCAGCAAGACAATACGGTGATGGACTTTAAGAGCGAGCACCTGGGAATGGGCGCCTTTACCTTTACCCCTGAGCCCGGCAAAACCTATACCGCACAGCTGCAGCTCCCGAATGGCCGCACGGCCGGGTATAAGCTGCCGGAAGCGAAACCGGAGGGTGTGGTGCTGCAGGTAATGCAACTCAGCGAGCACTCCGTTAATTTCCGGATAGAGCAGAATTTTACCAACCCGGCGACCCTCGGTCCCATGTACCTGATAGCGCATGCGGCCGACAGCCTCATTCTTGCCGTGAGGGCCAATGCAGATAAGAAAGTACTGGAGTCGGCTATACCTGCCTCCCGGTTCCCGGCAGGTCTGATCCACTTCACCCTGTTCAGCGCCGATGGCAAAGCCCTCAGCGAACGCCTGGCTTTCGTGAACCATCCGCCGCAGCTCCAGCTCAACCTCACGACCGACAAGACAACCTATGGCAAACGGCAGAAAGTGACCATGCAACTGGAAGCCCGCGATGCGAACGGCAAACCGGTAGTCGGCAATTTCTCGCTCGCCGTGCGCGATGCCCTGAGTGACCTGAACCAGCAGCCTTACGAAACCAACATTTACACGCAGCTATACCTGCAGGGCGAGTTGAAAGGCAACATTGAGCAGCCAGCCTATTACTTTGACAGGAAGCAGCCGCAGGCACGCCGGCACCTGGATCTGCTGTTGCTCACCCAAGGCTGGCGCCGCTTCGACTGGGGCGACCTGCTGCAGGACAAGCTGCCGACCGCTACGCATGTGCCGGAGCAAAGCATTTCATTTTCGGGGCGGGTTGAAAAAGAGCTTGGCAAGAAGACCCCGCAGAAAAGCAACCTGACGCTCATTTTCACGCCAAATACAACTCCAAAAGACTCTGTGCCTGCGCTGCCTAATCTGGTGATGGCAGAGACAAACCCCGATGGCAGCTTCCGCTTTGTAGGACTCAACTTTGAAGACACACTCAAGGTGTTCGTACAGGCACGCACCCCCAAGGGAAGCAACAATCAGCTGATTCACCTGAACCGGACAGCGGCGCCCACACCCAACTTCCGGGCATTGGAAGGCGCTACCCTTTCACCCGAGCAGATCGCCGCCTATCGCAGGCGCATAAGCGACTGGGCAAAAGCCAACCGCCAACACCGCCTGACGACGGGTGCCATTCAACTGAAGCAGGTAGAGATTACTGCTAAAAAGCAGGAGGTCAGCGACAGCCATCGCATTTACGGCCAGGGATCGGCAGACGCGCGCATTGAAGTGGCACAACTTACAGTCACATACCCCAATATACTGCAGTATCTGGCCAGTCGTGTAGCGGGAGTGCAGGTCTACAACGACGTAGACTCGATGAATAGACCCATAATGAAAGTATCGATACGTGGAGGCGGAGTTCCAATATTTATACTGGACGGCATGCGCGTTGAGTTGGAAACAGTAAATACGCTTAACCCCGAGGACATCGAAGCGATCGAGGTACTGAAGGGAACCAGCGCTGCTATTTTCGGGACAGGTTCGGCCGACGGCGTCATTGCGCTTTTCACGAAAAGAGGCAACCCCAACTACAACTATGCCAACCAGAAGGCACCCGGTACTCTCAACTTCAAATTGGCGGGCTATAACAAGCCATCGGAGTTTTACTCACCGCGTTACGACGTAGCAAAAGAGCGTCACAACCTGCCGGACTACCGCAGCACGCTGCACTGGCAGCCGAACGTGAAGACGGACGCAAACGGCAAAGCGACCATTAGCTTCTTCACCTCTGATGTCATTACGGAGTTTGTGGCCGTGTGCGAAGGTATAGCCAGACAAGGTAAAGTAGGCGCGACCACCTACCGCTTCAGCAGCGACACGCGGGTACAGCCTTAGCCTACTTCTTCCGGCTGACCCACTTGTTGTCCTTTAGCCAGAAGCGCCACGGCAGCAGGGCATCTTCGCCGGCATAGTCTATCCCGATTCGGAGGCCAATGGCTATACCTTCGGCAGGCACGGCTATACCTTGATCTTCTATCCAAATGGTGTCGCCGGTAAGGGAGGTGCCGTAGTGGCGGCGGTTTATACCCAAGGCGATGCTGAGCACGCCCGGTCCGGCGGTCAGGTTGGGTTTGGGCGTAGCCATGTTGCGGCGCAGCAGCATTTCGGCTATCCCTTCTGTCGGTTCGATGGCCCGGACCAGCACAGCATCGGCGCTTCCTTCTACATTGGTGATGATGTTGAACAGGTTGTAGATGCCATACACCAGGTATACGTACGCCACCCCGCCCTCATGGTACATGATCTCGGTGCGCTGCGTCCGGCGGTTCAGGTGCGCATGGCAGGCTTTGTCGTTTGTGCCAGAGTAAGCCTCCGTTTCCACGATCTTGCCACCGGTGAGAATGCCATCATGCTTTGTGTAGAGGTATTTCCCCAGCAGGTCCTGCGCCACCTGCGCTACATCCGCTCGGGTATAAAAGTCTTTTCCTAGCTTCAATTTGTAATGAATAATGATGAATGACTAATGATTAGTAACGAATGAATAGTTAATTGGCTATACACCGTGCACTTACACCTGCCTGTGGGCAAATGATGAACAGGTATACGTGAAACAAGCCCATCAGCCAATCTCATACCCTTATCCCCGCATCATTGTTGATCATTATAGGCTACTCACTAAATTTAATTACTCATTCATCATTCCTCATTAACCATTACTCATTAAAACAATTACCTTTGCCTTCAGATTGGTGGCCTTGTTTTAACTATAACAAAGCCTTAAAAGGGAAATAGGTGTAAAACCTATGCTGTTCCCGCAACTGTAATCTTCTTAAAAAGGGTAAGCCAAAACCACCGCCACTGTGCCGCACAATGCATGGGAAGGCTGGCTGACCTGAAGAGAGCCAGGAGACCTGCCAGTTTGACCAAATTAGTCGTATGCTTTCGGGTAAAAAGCTGCACTGCTCGCTATCTATACCTGCGCGCCGTTCCTGCCCATACCTGCCTGCATGCTTCGGGATCTAAGCAAGCGTAAACGTGGCAAAGTTTCATTTCCATTTTTTATCGTGCCTGGCCTTATCGCTGGGTATAGCACCAACTGCCGTGGCGCAGCAGCAGGATACGACACTGTACCACCTGCGCACCGTAGAGGTTTTCGGCAAGCCCGCCGAGGTCTTTGCCTCCGGCAGCCGTGTCACCACACTCGACAGCACTTTCCTCCGCACCTATACCTCCGGTTCCCTGGCCGATGCTCTGCAGGCCCGCACGCCGGTATTCCTGAAAACGAACGGCCCGAGCGGCATTTCCACTCCCTCCTTCCGGGGCACCAGCGCTACGCACACCGCCGTGCTCTGGAACGGCCTCAACATCAGTCAGCCTGCCCTGGGGCAAAGCGACATGTCCTTGTTGCCATTGAGCAGCATCGGAAGCATTGCCGTGCAGCATGGTGCGGCAGGTGCAACCTATGGCAGCGGGGCGATTGGTGGAGCGGTTTTGCTGAATTCCCCGACACAGCTGGAGCCAGGCTTCGGCGCGGAAGCGCTGCAGGAAGTGGGCAGCTTTGGACGCTATTTTTCCAGTGCCAACGCCCGATACAGTGGCCGGAAGATGTCTGTTGCTTTAGGTGGCTACTATCTGGCAGCAGAGAACGACTTTTCCTTCCGGGACTATGGTCGCATCGGGGGGCCCACCCGCCGGCAGGACCAGGCACAAGTTGCCCAACACGGTTTCACGCAGGATGTGCGCTGGCAACTTTCCCAAAACACCCGACTAGCGCTGCATGGCTGGTATACCTACGCCAACCGCGAAGTGCCGCCTGCTCTGGGAGCAGCCAATACCAACGCCGGGCAAGTTGACCGGAACCTGCGTCTGATGACCGAACTCAACCACGGCAGCAACTGGGGCGAAACCTCCCTGAAAGCGGCTGTTTTCAATGATTACCTCCTCTTCACGGACAACAGCAACCACTCCACCACCGATATCAACACTTACCAACTGCAGGCCGAGCAAACCTATACCTACGCCCGCCGCTGGAGTTTGCGGGGTGGCCTCAACCTGCAGCACTTCGAAGCCGATGTGCAGGGTTACGGCAAACAGGTGACCGAAGACCGCGCCTCCGCTTTTTTGCTCTTCCGCTACGACCCCAGCAAGCGACTCGACCTGAGCCTGAACCTGCGTCAGGCTTTTGTGAAAGGCTATAATCCCGCTCCTGCTCCTACCCTGGGCGCCAACTGGCTGCTACTGGAGCACGACCAGCACCAGCTATACCTGAAGGGCAACGTCTCGGGCAGCTACCGGGTACCGACGCTGAATGAGCGCTTCTGGCAACCGGGCGGCAACCCGGACATCAAGCCGGAACAGGGCTGGAGCTTCGAAACCGGGCTGCGTCACCACTATACCTTGGGCACTGTGCAGTTGGAGTCCGAACTGTCAGTTTACCGTATGCTGGTGGATAACTGGATACAGTGGATGCCTGTCACGTCCAGCTACTGGTCCCCCCGCAACCTGCAGAAAGTACGCGCGCAAGGTATAGAACTCAGCAGCCGCGCCACCACCACACGCGGCGACTGGCAACTGGCCGCCACGGGCGCCTATACCTACACCGCATCGGAGCAGGTGAAAGCCTACGAAGGAAGCCAGGAACTGAACCAACAGCTCGCCCACGTACCGTTGCACAAAGCACAGTTGGGAACAGATATCTCCTTCCGTACCTGGACGCTGCTCGGCAACCTGACGCATACTGGCCTCCGCTACACCGACAACAGTAACGCCAGCAGCCTGCCCGGCTATACCTTGCTCAGCCTTGCCCTGCACAAAAAATTCAGCCTCGCTCAAAACCAGTTTGTCGCGTCGGTGCGCAGCGGCAATGTGACGAATCGCGCCTACACTGTGCTCGAAAATGTGCCGATGCCGCCCCGCAGCCTGGCTGTGAGCTTACGTTTTGTAATACCTTAATTTCATATCCATACCCCATAACAACATGAAAAAAATTACCCGATTCCGTAGCTATTTTCTGTCCGCCGTTTTTGTGTTTGGTGCCGTTGCCCTTAACAGCTGCAGTGATGATAACAATAATGGCCCCACCGGAGAATATGCCCGCAATGGTGTGCTTATCTCGAATGAGGGCGCTTTTACGAAATCAAATGCTTCGGTGAGTTTCTACAGCCACGACAGCAAAACGGTAGAGAACGAGTCGTTTAAGAAAGTAAATGCGCCACTGGTGCTCGGCGACGTGCTGCAGCACATGGCCCAGCAGGGCGAGCGGCTATACCTGGTGATGAACAACAGCGGCAAGGTGGTGGTGACCAATGCGAATACCCTGAAAGCCGAAGGCGAGATCGCAGGACTGGAGGCGCCTCGTTACTTCACTGTCTTGAACGATGACAAGGCATACGTAACCGAGTGGCTCGGCTACGACCCGGCTACCTATGCCTACAGCAACGGCCGAGTGGCCGTAGTAGATCTAAAAACCAATACTGTGACCAAAACCATTACGGTGGGTGTGCAGCCGGAGCAATTGGTGATAGCTGGTGGCAAGCTGTATGTCGCCAACAGCGGCGGCAAAACCGTGACGGTCATCAACACCGCGACAGATGCCATCGAAACCTCTATTACAGTAAACGACGGACCGAATAGTCTGGCATTGGATCGCAACAATGTGCTGTGGGTAAGCAGCCAGGGTGTAAAAGCCTACGATCCAGTTGACTGGTCGGTGAGCGAGGAAAACAGCACACCCGGCTCCCTTGCCAAAATAAACACGGGCAGTAATACTGTGGCAAGCACACTTACCTTCAGCCAGAATGCTCCGGCTCCGGGCAAGCTCACGCCAAACCCGAATGGAGACAAGCTCTACTATGTGTTCAACAACAAGGTATGGATGCAGGACGTGAACGCTAGCACCCTTGCCACAAAGCCGCTCATCGACCGGGGTACTTACGTTGCGTATGGTTTCAATGGCTTGGGTGTGGAGCCTGCCAGCGGCACCATCTACGCTGGCAAAGCAACCGACTATGCCTCCAATGGTTGGGTAGTCCGCTACAATCCGCAAAGTGGCGCTGCTGTCGATTCCTTTAGGGTAGGCATCGCCCCCAATGGCTTTGTATTCCGCTAGAGATCAAACATGCTGAAAGCACAACGCCCGGCACTCACGAACAGAGTGCCGGGCGTTGTGCTTTTATACCTGAGCCAGCTTACTGGTTTGGGTTTGGTTTCAGGTCTTTATCGTAGCGCTTCTTACGGTCACCCTCCTGGTTGTAGGCGCTGTCGCCGATGGCGGTGCCTTCACGGCCTTCGTAGATCTTCTCATAGTTTTCGGTGGTGTCGTTGTCCATGCTGCTGCGGTCCGCTTCTTCGGTGCGCTCATAGTCGCTACGCTCAGTGTTGGTCTCGCCGGGGTCGGTGCCTGTGTTGCAGGAGGCCATACCTATACCTAGCAGTATGCCCAGCACGGCAGCCGTTGTCTTTATCGATTTCATAGTTCTTCCGTTTTAGATTTTCAAAGCGCCATACCGCATCACGGTATAGCCCTCTAATGTACGACCGCTCCACAATTAGAGTTAAAAATAGCTACATACCCCGCGGGTTTGCCGTATGATAGAGAGTACTAAAAACATTCAGGTATGATGAACGGGAAAAACAAAGCCGATCAGGAAAAAAGCACGAAGGAAATGTCGTCGGACACAAAAAAAGTAGCGGGAGAAAAGCAGACGCCGCCGCCTCAGAACAAGGGCGTAAATGATCCGGGCCACACCAAGGATGACAGCTCGGATGCCGAAGCGCAAAAAGGGCACGCCTGATAACGCATCTATCGGCCTAACCCTTAACTTTGCGGCTATACCTGGTTTGCCATGAAAAAGAATTTTCTGAACCCGACGCTCAAGCGTAAGCTGCTGGTCATCTCCCTGCTGTGCCTGCTCATAGCCTCTGCCCTGCAGCTCTATACCTTTGGCTTTGCCGATAACTTTTTTATAAACTGGCTGCGCATGTTCGTGGTGCTGTTTGTGCTGGTGGCAGGCACGGTGCTGGCCATTGTACCCGGGGCGAACTACCTTGTCAATAAAACATCGCAGCTGCTCAGCTAAGCGCTGCTATACCTCTTAAAAACGAAAAGCCCGCGATAGTACCGCGGGCCTTTTGTTTTAGGGAACAATTGAAACACTTACACCATCACAAGCCATTGCTCCAGGTTTTTATGTTTTCACAGCTTAAAACCCTGGCTTTAACGCCCAGAAGCATTCAACTATAGATGATAATAATGCAAATATAGTCATATAAAGATAGATTTATATAATTTAATACTGCCTTAGTGCATAAATATTTCAGCTTTATTTTAGCTCCGCCCTAACCTCCTCATTTCCAATGGCTCTGTACTGAACCCTGGCTGCAGCAGAACTGTTAACCTGACAGCATCTGTTTAGAAAGCGCTACATTATCAGTAGTTTTGCAATCCGCCGCCCTGTGGGGCGTTTGTTATTTTAAGATTCCCGAGACTTGAAGAAGCCAACCATACTGCTCATCACACCGCCGCTCACGCAGCTCAACACGCCCTACCCTGCCACCGCTTACATCAAAGGCTTCCTGACAGGCCAGGGCTATACCGTGACGCAGGCTGACTTTGGCATTGAGTTGGTGTTGCGCATGTTCACCCGAAACGGTTTGGCAAGGATCTTCGCGGCTGTGGAAGCAGGTGATTTCGAGCTGTCGGACAACAGCCGGCGCATCGTACGTCTGAAGCGCGAGTACCTGAACACCATCGAGCCGGTTATCCGCTTTTTGCAGAACAAGGACACTACCCTGGCACAGCAGATCAGCTACAGCCGCTACCTGCCCGAGGCCTCCCGCTTCGACCAGGTAGAGGACATCGACTGGGCTTTTGGCAGCATGGGCATCACGGACCGCGCCCGCTACCTGGCCACGCTATACCTGGAAGATTTGGGTGATCTGATCAAGGAGACGATCTGCCCTTACTTCGCCTTCAGCCGCTACGCCGAGAAATTGGCCCTGTCGGCTACGTCGTTTGACCCGTTAGAAGAGTCACTGCAGTCGGAGCCAAACCTGGTGGACCAGCTACTGCTGGAATTGCTCGAAGAGCGCCTGCAGGAGGTACAGCCCGATGTGGTAGGTTTCTCCATCCCTTTCCCGGGCAACCTATACGGCGGCCTGCGACTGGCTCAGTACATCAAACAGAAATACCCGCACATCCATACCCTGATGGGCGGCGGCTACCCGAACACCGAGCTGCGTACACTCCGCGAGCCGCGCCTGTTCAAATACATTGATTTTGTGACGCTGGATGATGGTGAAGGTCCCTGGTTGAAACTGCTGGAATACCTGCAGGGCGAACGTCAAGTCGATTTGCTGCAGCGCACCTTTATGTTGCAAAATGGCCAGGTCGACTATATCAACGGCTGCCTCGATAAGGATATTCCACATACCGAAGTCGGCACGCCGGATTACAGTGACCTGCCGCTGCAGGAGTACCTCTCGGTAATTGACGTGATCAACCCGATGCACCGTCTTTGGAGCGATGGCCGCTGGAACAAACTCACCGTGGCCCACGGCTGCTACTGGAAGCGCTGCTCCTTCTGCGACATCACCCTCGACTATATTTCCCGCTACGAAACAGCACCTGCCACTTTGCTGGTCGACCGCATCGAGCAGCTTATCGCCCAAACCGGCCAAACCGGCTTTCACTTTGTAGACGAAGCTGCGCCGCCCGCCGCCCTGCGCGACCTGGCCATTGAGCTGATCCGCCGCGGCGTGAAAATTACCTGGTGGGGCAACATCCGCTTCGAGAAGACCTTTTCGCCTGACCTGTGTCGCCTGTTGGCCGCCTCGGGCTGTATTGCGGTGTCAGGTGGCCTGGAAGTGGCCTCGGACCGCCTGCTGGACCTGATGAAGAAGGGTGTGAGTATCGCGCAAGTGGCTCGCGTGACCGACGGCTTCACACAGGCCGGCATTATGGTGCACGCTTACCTCATGTATGGTTTCCCGACGCAAACGGCACAAGAAACGATTGATTCGCTGGAGGTGGTGCGACAACTCTTCCTCAACGGTGTGATCCAGTCTGGGTATTGGCACCGCTTCAGCATGACAGCGCACAGCCCCGTAGGCAAGCATCCGGAGAAGTTTGGTGTGGTGAAGATAGGTCCGCCGGAAGGCGACTTTGCCAACAACGACCTCTGGCACGACGACCCGCAAGGCACCGATCATGAGCTGTTCGGTCCGGGATTGGCCAAGGCGCTCTACAACTTCATGCACGGCGTGGGGCTGGAGGAGCCGCTTTCTTTCTGGTTCGATTTCAAAGTACCACGTGTCACCACCGACCGCAACCTGATCGCCAAGGCTATACAGGAACTCGCCAAACCGGACAGCGAGCGCAAATTGGCCCGCGTGTTCTGGCTAGGCAACGTACCCGAGATCGACTTTATGATGTACGCCAAAAAAGGCCAGACCATTGAGCGCTGCGTGCTCACCTTCTACGAAAAGGCCGAGGATTTCCAGATCAAGACCACCGCCAACATCGGGCAGTGGCTACTGGAACAACTCACACTGCTTACCGCGGAAGATGCTCCGGCTATGACGCTGAAGCAACTGGAAGAAACGTACCCGCTGGACGCGCACCTGAGCTTCACAGAATTCCTGGCCTCGCCGGTTTGGTTTGAGCTAAGGGAAAAGGGACTGCTGTTGCTGTAATATCTGAAAGAAAGATGGCGATTATAGCATCAGCAGTTCAGGAGGTGTTATACCTATGTCTCTCTTCTCGGGGAAGAGCACTTCTGTTAACTTAAATTTAAAGCCACCCTCATTACTTTTGGGGTTTATCATCCACTTGTAATTGTAGCTGTCAATTTTAAATTTATCGATCGTTCCTTCTTTGTCCCTCTTAAAATGGAGCAGCTCATATGGTCTCTTTTCCTGCGAAACCAACTCTAGTGCTACATCTTGAGCGACGAGGTCATAAAGAAAGATCTCCGGCATATTAAAACTGACATAATCGATGTAGGCTGGATTCTCAATCCAGAAAGGCCCAATCTCTCCGAAATTGCCCGAACTAACCTGAGCATTGAACGTCAGGTATGAGCCTGCGGTCAGATTGGATGCGGCAATATCTATTGTCAGGATGGTATCATTCTGACTTATTTCGAATGATTTCGGATTTATCTTTTTTGTAACAACTTTGCCATTTTGCAACACATGGCTTCCAAGGTTCTTGCTCTCTACTTTATCGTTTGGCGTAAGTACAATACTGAAGCGTAGTCCCTTGGCAGCTGTAGCTTCATCAATGAATACTTTATAGTTATAGCCATATATCAAGTGAAAGTCCATTAGTCTACTGGGAGGTACTGTGAGTTGAGCGTAATTCCCTACAGTAGATCCTACCTTCTCGTTTCGCTTGTAGGTCACAGAAATATTTGTCTCTTTGATTGACAACCTTCCTTCGAATTCGGCAGGGCTGATCTTTGTATTCAACAGAGGGCTGCTGCTCTCATTGTGTTTCATAAAGATCAGGCGAGGCACCGTTTTATTATAAGTTGGATCGCCTACCAACGCATGTTGCCCGAAGCAGTAAAGCGGAAGGAGAGCCGCGAAGAGCAGCAAATTAAATTTCATGTAAAAGCTTAATAATTGAGGAAGGTGTTTACCCATCTATCTCTTGCAGATACTGCAGAAGATAGATGGGGGCAAAACTATACTTATTTCTTCATATAGCCATCCCGAACCGCCTTAAACTCAGATCCAGCCTTCCACTGCGGCCACTCCGTTGAGCCGGCCAAACGCTTGCCCACCTGGTAAAGCAGCTTCAGGTCCTCCACCGTGCCATCCACTTTGTAACCAGGGTGCATTTGGTCGGCTGCTTTGTGGTAGTAGTTGGCGTAGTACTCGTCGAGTTTCTGCTTGCCGGCTTCTTTGCCGCCTTCCACCAGATCCACGCCCGGTCCAATAAAGAGAGCCGGTATACCTATTTTGGCGAAGTTGAAGTGGTCAGAACGGTAATACAGGCCTGCCTCCGGATTCGCTTCCGGCGCAATGTAGCGTCCTGCTGCCTCGGCCTCCGCTTTGATGTAGTCCTCCAGTTCAGACTGCCCTATACCGTACAGCACCACATCTTTGGTCTTGCCGTAAGGGTTCATCATGTCCATGTTGATGTTGGCAACCGTCTTCTCTTTCGGGAACACCGGATTCTCGGCATAATAAGCCGAGCCCCAAAGGCCCTGCTCCTCCGCCGTTACCGCCAGGAACACCACCGTGCGCTCCGGCTGAGCAGTCTGCGCTTTGAATGCTTTGGCGATCTCTAATAGACCGGCTACCCCGCTGGCATTGTCTACCGCGCCGTTGTAGATGCTGTCGCCCGTCGCGTCGGGTTTGCCGATGCCCAGGTGGTCCCAGTGACCTGTGTAGATGATGGTTTCGTCAGGACGTTTGCTGCCGGTGATCTTGGCAATGAAGTTGGAGGTCTTGTCATAGCGGGTCTTGACCTTCATCGAGGTGCTGGCCTGCAGGTTCAGTGGGAAAGGTTTATTTCCTGGCTGATGCGCTTTGCTCAGCACGGACTTATAGTCCATACCGGCGGCCGCAAACAGTTTCTCGGCAATTGGTGTGGTGATCCAGCCTTCCATGGCGCAGCGGTAGGTTTCTTTGCCCCGGCTGTCGAGGTACATTTTGGAAGTGTTCCAGTTGTTCTGCACCACTTGAAAGCCATACCCGGCCGGCTCTGTATCGTGGATGATCAGCGCGCCTTTTGCTCCCTGTCGGGCTGCCTCTTCAAATTTGTAGGTCCAGCGCCCGTAGTAGGTCATAGCCTTGCCATTGAACACTGCTTTGTCCTGGGCGTAGAAGCCCGGGTCATTTACCAAGATCACCACGATCTTGTCTTTCACATCCAGACCGGCATAGTCGTTCCAATTGTACTCGGGTGCCACAATACCGAAACCGGCGAACACCATCTCAGTTGGATCGATGGTGATGGTCTCGTCTGTACGGCGGGTCCAAATCACGTAATCGTTGCGGCCCTCGAGTTTGAGTTCCTGCTGCTTGCCTTTAATGGTCATGGTCGGGCTGGCGGTGGTGTTCACTTCCACCATGGGCACTTCCTGGAAATAGCTATCGCCATTGCCCGGCTCCACGCCCAGCGCCTTGAACTCCCGCTCCAGGTAATCCAGTGTCTTCTGCTCACCCGAAGTAAAAGGCTTGCGTCCCTCCATACCGTCGGCGGCCAGCGCGCTCAGGTAGTTGCCATAGCTTTCGGTTGATAAGGCGGCTACGGTTTCAGCGCCGGCCTCGCCTGTTTCGTGGTTGGGGGACTGGCAGGCCGTGAACGTTCCGGCCAGTAGCATTGGCAGGAAAAGTGGTTTGATTCTTTTTATCATGGTGCAATAAGGTAGATGGAAATAGTCGGGGCTAAGGTATAGTGGCGACAGAGGTGTTAAAGTACAAAAAGCTGTGCAAGAAAAAAAGCGGCTCGGCTAGGGCTATACCTTATACCTGTTCCGGGTCTTTTCGGAAGATCAGGTTCATTTGTAGAGTTATCGCTTTGAGGGCAGGACTTCTTTGCTCTCAATTCTCAGTAATGCCCTCGCTCGCGTCCCGCGGGTGTGAGCTATCCGGCGGACTCTGGCCGCTTCTCCAATTTCTTCTAAATGCTCTTTTGGACATCCGTGTCCGAAAGCCATCTGTTGGGGATGTCCACATCCCCGTATGCTGCTCTTGTTCTTAGGTATAGGGGACAAGGATGTCCCCAGCAGAACTACTTTCGGACACGGATGTCCGAAAGGGCGCGATATACCTGCAAAACCTATACACGGGGATTAGGAAATCCCCGACCGTTTGCTTCGGGATTGATAAATCCCGAAGAGCCGTGTGGCAGAGCCTTACAGAAATATTCGTTTGTAGTGACAGGTCGCGACCTGTCCGAATCATGAACCGGTATACATATCCGAATCGCGCACCGGCGAGCCTGCACCCATTTACCTGTCTCAATATCGCCATGGTATACCTATGCAAGTCCCCAACCAGCACACCTAACCAAGTCGTACATGAAAGTCCCCCATTGAAGGGGGCGGGGGATGTAAATCGTGCACAAGTGGCGGGACGCCACTAAATGACTCAGACTCGCGGGACGCGAACAAGGCAAAAAGCTATACCTTATACCTTATACCTTATTCCTTATACCTTATTACTGAGTAGCCAGCTGTTACTGTACTTGCTGAGACACAGATCAGGTATAGCAATTGCTTTGGGCACAGACACTCGTGATTTCCGCAGGTCCCGTGAGGTCTTGGAGTACAGGCCTTAAAGCAGAAAGCACCCACAGCGTAGCGCTGTGAGTGCTTCTATACTTTACTTTTTAACTTTCTAAATCTCTAACTTTCTAACTTATCAGTCTCGCTTCGTCTTAAGCAACTGCCGCAGTTCAGTTAGTTCGTCGCGGTACTTGGCGGCTTGCAGGAAGTCGAGGTCTTTGGCAGCGGCTTCCATCTGCTTCTCGGTTTTCTTGATCAGCTTCTCGAGCTCGTCGCGCTTCATCATTTGGATCACCGGTTCTGCCGCAAGCGATACTTCCTCCGGACCAGCGTACATCTTCACTTCTTTTTTCTTTGAATCAGCTACGGATGTCTGCTCAAAGATCTCATCCTTCGTTTTGAGAATCGTGCGCGGTGTGATGCCATGCTCTTCGTTATACGCCATCTGCGTCGCACGGCGACGAGTGGTTTCGTCGATGGCCCGCTGCATGGATCCGGTTATCCGGTCGGCATACATGATCACACGGCCGCGCTCGTTACGAGCGGCACGGCCCATCGTCTGGATCAGGGAGCGCTGGTCGCGCAGGAAGCCTTCCTTGTCAGCGTCTAGGATGGCCACCAGGCTTACTTCCGGCAAGTCAAGGCCCTCGCGCAGGAGGTTTACACCCACCAGCACGTCGATCTCACCCAGACGAAGCTCGCGCAGGATTTCCACGCGGTCCAGCGTCTTCACTTCGGAGTGCAGGTATTTTACTTTGATATTGAGGCGGTCCATGTACTTGGTCAGCTCCTCGGACATTCGCTTGGTCAGGGTTGTTACCAGCACGCGCTCATTACGTTTGATGCGCTCATCCACCTCATCCAGCAAGTCATCGACCTGGTTGGCGCTCGGCCTGATTTCGATCTCCGGATCCAGCAGACCGGTCGGACGGATGATCTGCTCGACGATCACGCCTTCGGATTTCTGAATCTCGTAATCGCCTGGCGTGGCGCTTACAAACACCACCTGGTGCATCATGCTCTCAAACTCATTGAAAGTAAGCGGGCGGTTGTCCATGGCGGCCGGCAAACGGAAGCCATACTCCACGAGCGCCACCTTGCGGGAACGGTCACCACCCCACATGGCGCGCACCTGCGGCACGGTCACGTGGCTCTCGTCGATTACCATCAGGAAATCATCCGGGAAGTAATCAAGCAGACAGAAGGGACGGGCACCCGGGGCACGTCGGTCGAAGTAGCGGGAGTAGTTTTCTATACCGGAGCAGTAGCCCAGTTCCCGAATCATCTCCAGGTCAAACTCGGTCCGCTCCTTGATGCGCTTGGCCTCCACCGGTCTATCCTCTTTCAGGAAGTAGTCGTGCTGCGCCACCATGTCGTACTGTATCTCGTGGATGGCCTGTTGCAGCGTGTCCTTGCCCGTCACGAAGAGGTTGGCCGGGTATAGCGTCACCGCTTTTTCGTCGGCTATCTTCTTGCCCGACACCGGGTCGATGCGGTGGATCTGCTCCAACTCGTCGCCAAAGAAGTAGAGTCGGTAAGCAAAGTCAGCATAAGCCGGGAAGATGTCCACGGTATCACCCTTCACGCGGAATGTTCCACGTGTGAACTCGGCCTCGGTACGGCTGTAGAGGATCTGCACAAAGGTATAGAGCAGGTTGTTGCGGCTATATTTCTGGCCTGGCGCCAGGTAGATTACATTCTTGCCGAACTCCTCCGGGTTACCGATACCGTAAATACACGACACCGACGCCACCACGATCACATCGCGGCGCCCCGAAAGCAAAGCCGAAGTAGTGTGCAAACGAAGCTTCTCAATCTCCTCATTGATTTGCAGGTCCTTCTCGATGAACACATCCGAAGAGGCGATATAGGCTTCCGGCTGGTAGTAGTCGTAGTACGAAATGAAGTACTCGACCGCATTGTCAGGGAAAAACTGTTTGAACTCACCGTACAGCTGCGCGGCCAGGGTCTTGTTGTGACAGAGCACCAGCGTGGGTTTGCCAGTGTTCTTGATCACATTGGCCATTGTAAAGGTCTTACCCGTACCTGTGGCACCCAGCAACACCTGTACAGGCTCGCCTTTGTTCACGCCATCGGTCAGTTGGGCTATTGCTTTTGGCTGGTCGCCGGTTGGTTGAAATTCTGATGTTAGCTTAAAATCCATTCGTTGGTTTTACAACTTGTAAAGATATACTATAACATGAAAAAGGGGCTGTTAGTTTAGCTTTTGTCAACATAATAGTAGTCATGACATGAATTCCCCCGGAAACAAAAAACCTGCTCTAATGAGCAGGCTTTTGCATGTTTAACTATTCCTAACAATTAAAATAAATTAGGCACTCTGTAAAAACTGTTCTATTCATCTGAGCAAACCTGCTTTACCCGCACCGGCGGAAATTTCATGTAGATGGCGGTACAAAGTGGCCCGTACTCGGAGTTGCGCTCCAGCGACAGGGAAGCTATCGTACCGGAGTGCCTTAGGTCCTCAGGTAGGTTGTCGGTGGTAACAAATCCGCTATGCAATTGCCCGATGTACTGATTGCTGCGCTGCTCGCCTGTGCCATCGGCATCCATGATCTGAAGCACGTACCAGCCGGCTGCGCAATCAGGCCCCACCACCTCTACCTGCAGACAGGCCGGAACCGCCTCTTCCTGTTCAGCGCAACTCACGAGCAGCAGCGCCAGCAGCAGGTATAGCACAACAAGGGACAGGACACTTTTCATAGTTTTATGTTGTACTAATGGCTCTGGTGAGGAGGGCTACCCAACACGGGCATTGGTGGCCAGGCTGTTTGAGGTGTAGTCTTCTTCATCCGCCGGCACCTTTGCGTTGCGTCAGGAGCCCTTTTATCTGTATAAATAATAAGTATCTGTAAAGATGGCGCTTGGGTCAGATCCGTAATAGGTTCCCTCCAGCACCAGCATGCGTTGGTCGTGGTGCAGGACATGGAACCGAGCTGACCATCCGAAATTGCTCAGCACAAACGCGTTTGGCTGCGAGTAGTCGGCTTTAAAACTGTCGCGGTACACACTCTTGGCGTTCTGCTGGCTTGCACGTTGCAGGAAGGCGCTGTCTGCCTTAAACTCGAAGTAGTCGCTTGCAGTGCCGGTGTACATCACCGAGGTGCAGTTGCCACTGCGGCACAGTTTGTTGTTCACGCGCTCGATGCGCCACTTGCCCTGAACGGACTCGCGCAGCCCTTTCTCATTTACTACCGGTTGCATGTCTTCATCTGATTTTGCGCAGCCTGTCGCCATACCCGACAGCACAATAGCCATAGCCGCACACCACAACATCTTTTTCATAGTACAGAAGGCGACGTTTAGAAAGCGCCTAAAAGGGAATTGTCTTGTACCGCGCAGCCCGAGAGCAGCACAGAGAAGAGTAAAAGCGCCAGCAATACATACCACCCTGATATATTTTCACGGCCGGCAGCCACCAGGGCAACCAGGGTCTGCAGAACGGATCTCATGAACAGCATCATTTGCATAGCGCTTTTATCTAAAATCAACCAATCACTCACTCTATACTCTTATGATTCCAATTGGCGCAGAAGGGTTGCAAGGCCTTTAAAAAAATCGCAAAATTATTTTCGGGAGTTGCCCAGCTGGTAGTTCAGGCTCATGTTCATGCCGATGGCGTAGGGTTTTCCCTGTGGTGCGGCGGCTTTGTCGGGGTCTGCCACCAGGGTATTGAAGTAATGGCGCACCTCCGGGCCAAGTGCCAGGGTCAGGTTAGGCGAAATGCGTTTGCCAACGCCCACAGAGCCATTGCCGGAGAACTGCACGTTGCGGAAAGGCGAGTCGTAGTCATCGGCGGTGTAATTTACTGACTGCACCTCCTGGTTAGACGCCGAAACGCTGGATTCCAGCAGGAAGTTGGCAGCCACACCCGCGGCGGCATACACAAACCAGTCTTTGTTGATGTCGTGCTCGTACTGCAAGCCTACGGGCATGGTCAGGTGGCGGTACTTGTATTCGGTATCAAACGAGTCGCCCGTGCGGGCCACACTCACCGAGTCAGACGAGAAGCCATCATTTAGTGCCGACGTGAAGTAGGTGGTCGGGCTGAGTTCGTAGCGCTCGTTGGAGCGCGGTTTCGTCCAGAACTGGCGCACGATAAAGTTAGACCTGGAGCGTGACTTGCTCTCGCTGTAGCCTATACCTGTCAGCAGCTTCAACTTCTTCTTTAATTTAAACCCGGCTTTCGCCTCTACTGCATAGGAGTAGGCCGGCTGTGTGCTTTCTTTATACTCATCACGGGCGGCCGATATATTCTGGAAAGACTCTTTCGAGGCATTGACGCTTGGCCCTGCCGCCGCCAGGCTGAACCTATCTGCACTGTTCTGTGGTGGCATGGAAAGTGGGTCTGGCAAACCGATGTTCTGCTCGAACACAGATGGCACGTATGCCAGATTCAGGCTCCAGCGGCTGTTTGCACTGGTTGCCGCTTCCACGCTTTTCGGTTGTTGGGCAGCAAGTTTACTCTGCGCTACTTCCGCTGCCTGCTGGCTGCTAGCCTGGTGTGCCTCATTCATCTCAACAAACGACTTAGGCCTGGCTGCCAGCGACTGGCCTTCTAATGGGATTTGCTGTCCTGTAGCTGGCGCGTTGTTGCCGAAAGTGATGGTTATGCTCTCCCAGGTGATGATCTGGGTATAGCGATTGCCGGGAGCAAAAAGATTGCCTTGCGTAGCGCCAGCAGCATTGCCCGGGAAGCCGCCCGACACATAGCCTCTGCTACGGCCCGGCATTGGCGTGTAGCCCAGGTATGGACTGTAGCCCGGCGCCACGTTGAAGTAATCGCCTGCCTGTGGGCCGTCGTTAGGTATGGTCACTTCAGCAGGTACAGGCTGCTCGCCTTGATGTATACCTACAGCTTTTGCCGCTTGCTTGGTAGTGGCTGTTTGTTCAGTATAGGTATAGGCCTTGGCTGCAGCTTCCTCTTGCTGGGTGGCGTAGACTTGCATGGCCTCCTCCACGGTAGTCGGAGTAGTAGCGGGTTTGGTTGCCGGCACGGCGGCTATACCTGGCTGAGTTCCGGGCTGGTTCAGGCTGCCGCTGTAGTAGTAGGCCAGCAGGGCGCCGGTTACGGCAAACAGCACAAAGCAGGCGGCGGCAAGTTGCCGGTAAAACACTGCCCGCTTCTTGTAATCCTTGTTTTCCTGTACGGTCAGGTCGTGGTCGATGCGGGCCCATAGGTCCGGGGCAGGCCTGGCCTCAGCATCGAACAGGCGGCGCTGGAATTCGTCTTCCAGTGAGTTTCGCTTATGGTTATTGGCTGATGACATGCTCTTGATATATTTTCTCCTGGCGCTCGAGCATACCTTGCAGGATGGCCCGGGCGCGTGAATACTGTGACTTTGATGTACCTTCGGAAATGCCGAGCATCTCCCCTATCTCTTTGTGATTGTAACCCTCGATGGCGTACAGGTTGAACACCATGCGGTAGCGTGGGGCCAGGCTTTGGATCATGCCGAGCAGCTCATCCATGGAGTAGCCCGTCAGGTTGACGCCCTCCGACGCGATGTTGCCCACTTCCTCCGTTTCATGTGAAACGGTCATGAGCGACTTCTGCCGCAGCTGCTTCAGGGCTGTGTTGATCATGATGCGGCGCACCCAAAACTCGAGCGGACAATCCCGCTTGAATTTCTGAATGTTGGCAAACACTTTCACAAACCCTTCCTGCATCATATCCTCTGCCTCGAAGCTGGTGGGGGCGTAGCGCATACAAACCGCCATCATCTTGCGCGAATAAAGGTCATAGAGCAGTCGCTGCATGTCCCGCTTGCCGGCAATGCACCCCTCTATGAGTTTCTCCTCGTCTGACTTAGGTTTTGTAAAAAGCTTCAAACGCCTTTCCTTTTAGCTCCACTCCTATGATTCCCATAGCGAGGCAATGGTTGCAAGCACAAAAAAATATTTCTTCACCTCTGGTGGATGGCATAAAAGCGCACCAAGAACAATTGCACAGTAAATATATTAATATTAAATATTCCCACAAGATAAAGTTGTGCATAAACAGCAAAGGCCTCTCCAAAATGGAAAGGCCTTCGCCGGGTTTATTTAAGGTGAGAGGTTCTAGAGGACTGTTAGGAACAAAAGTTTGTAGAACATGATCGAGAAAAGGGCAGCGATCAAAATCCAGGTATAGCCGATGATCTGGTAAGCGCCGGAGGCCCCCTCGCCATCATGGCTCAGCACCTCGTAGGCGTGCAGCCGGGCTTGCCCCAAAATATTTTTAGATACCAGTTGATAAGCAGTATGTATTCCCAGTACCACCAATACCACATCATCTAGGAAACCGAAGACCGGCACCAGGTCAGGAATCAGATCGATGGGGGAAATAGCGTAACCGATGACCACAGCCAGCAGAAGCGGCACATACCATCTTACCTCCGGGTGACGGGCAGACAGGTATAGGGCGTAAATCTCCGCATTCATCTCATGGGCTTTTTGGCGAAGGTGGGTCAGCTGCATCATGGGTGTAAGGGTAAGAGGGTGGTTTATTTCTCCTTACGCAGCAGCACTACCAGAAAGTTTCATGATAACATAAAATATACGCAATATTTTATTCAGGCTATTCGTTTGTCCAGATTTTCCAGGCAGCTTCGGCCTGTCCATGGAGCATCGGCAGGCCGTTGAGGGTATGTGCCCCGGCCAGGCGGCCTTTTTGCAGGAACAGGGTTTCCTCGGGGTTGTAGACTAAGTCGTAGAGATAATGTCCCGGTGTGAGGGCATCGTAAGGTATAGCCGGAGCACTTCCTGTGTCAGGAGCCATCCCTAGCGGTGTCGTATTGATAATCAGGGTATAAGCCTGCAGTACTTCCGGTGTTACGGCCTCGTAATGCAGCTGATTTTGAGCGGGGTTTCGGGAGATGGAGGTATAAGGTATAGCCAGTTCGTCGAGGGCGGCCCAGACGGCTTTGGCCGCGCCGCCCGTTCCGAGCACAAGCGCTTTGGCATCCTCACCCGCCGGATAAAACTGCTGCAGCGTATCCCTGAAACCAATATAGTCGGTGTTGTAGCCTTTAGTTCTGCCATCCGCTATTCTAACGGTATTCACAGCGCCTATACGGGCGGCACTTACGTCTAACTCGTGCAGGTATGGGATCACGGCTTCTTTGTAAGGCACCGTCACGTTCAGCCCCACCAACTCAGGCTCGTGCGCCAGCAGGTCAGGGAATCCGGTAATTTCGGGCAGTTCGTAAAGCTCGTAAACAGCATCGGCTATACCTTCGCGGGCAAACTTCTCTGAGAAGTAGCGCTTCGAGAAGGAGTGCCCGAGTTTTTTGCCGATAAGTCCGAATTTGCGCATGTCTTTTTCGATTCAGGGATGGCTATACCTTGCCGGCAGGGCGCTCGGCGATGCGGTCGAGCAGGTACACCACCAAAAAACCGAAAATGGCC
The DNA here is from genome assembly GCF_030546575.1 of Pontibacter coccineus. Taxonomy (GTDB): domain Bacteria; phylum Bacteroidota; class Bacteroidia; order Cytophagales; family Hymenobacteraceae; genus Pontibacter; species Pontibacter coccineus. The sequence continues at coordinate 123,809 of NZ_JAUOTN010000002.1, read as the reverse complement.
AGCAGCACCGTGTAAAGCAAAAATGAGCTCTCGCCTGTCAGTTGGGTATAATGGCCCGGCAGTATGTTTTCCTGAAGGAGCGGCTTCACTTCGCCATGACGGTCGGTGTATGTTTCAAGCGTTTTTTTCCAGGGCCATACCTTGTTCAGCGAACCCAGCATAAAGCCTGTCAGGAGCGCCACGGTTACATTGTGGTATTTCTTCAGCATCCAGTTCAGCACATGCGAGAAAGCCAGCAGGCCGGTCACGCAGCCCACACCGAACACCAAAATGATGTCAAACTTGAGCTCTTTGAGCGCATTCATGATGAACTCATACTTAGCCATCAGCAGCAGAAGGAAACTTCCAGAAATACCCGGCAGGATCATGGCGCAGATGGCGATGGCACCTGCCACGAAAATAAACCAAAGGGCCTCGGGCGTCTGCATTGGCACGGCCACGGTAATATAATAGGCTGTAAATACACCGATAAGTCCGAACAGGACCGTAGCGGGTCGCCAGTGGGTTATCTTTTTAGCCACCACCACAACCGAGGCCACTATCAAACCAAAGAAAAAGCCCCATACCATGATGGGGTAATTGGCCAGCAGGTATAGCACCAGGTTGGAGAGCGACAGGATGGAGGTGAAAATACCGGCCAGCAGCACAACCAGGAAATTCCCGTTGATGTGCTTCCAGAAGCCTTTGATATCGAACTTTGCGAGCATCCGCAAAGCCTCGCCGTTAACGGAACGGATGGCGTCCAGCAGCTCTTCGTAAATACCTGATATAAAGGCGATGGTCCCGCCTGACACGCCAGGCACTACGTCTGCAGCTCCCATACTCATACCTTTGAAATAGAGGAGCAAGTGTTCTTTTAATGAGCGTCGTTTCATGCTTGTTTAACCGATAATGATGACTGCTGTACATAAAAAAATTGCCCGTCGGATACCCGATGGGCAATTTTCATTATTTGTTTTTCAATTAAGCGTCTATGATAGGCTGCCCGTTGTTGATGAAGTGCGTGAACGTGTCGCCACGCAAGCCCAGCCGGATCGTCTCGAGCGGAATCACCTCACTTGGCGCGATGTTACCCAAATTCACATTGGCACCCAGCAGTTTGATAAACCATACCTGCTGCGCTTTCTGAGGGGCTTCCCACAGGATCTTCTCAAACGGAATTTTGGTCAGGATCTCTTCTACCAGACCGCTACGCACCTCACCGGTAGAGCGGAACAAACCTACGTTACCTCCCTCACGGGCTTCCCCGATCACTTTCCAGGCACCTGCGTCCAGCTCCGCCTGCATCAGCCTGATCCACATGTAGGGCGGGATGATCTTCTCAGCGTCTTTTGAGCCAACTTCGGACAGTACCGTCACCTGCTCAGCCAGCGTCTGGATGTAACCGCACTTTTTCTCGTGATTCATTTCGATAGAGCCGTCCGATACTTCTGCGAACGTCATATTATACTTGTCGAGCACACGGCGGTAGTCTTCGAACTGGTTGCGGGCGATAAAGGCCTCAAACAAAGTGCCTCCGAAATAGACAGGTATACCGGCTGCGCGGTAGGCATCCAGCTTGCGCTGCAGGTTTGGCACCACATACGAGGTACCCCAACCCAGTTTCACGATGTCTACGTACTCACCGGCCACGTCCAGAAAGTCTTCTACTTCACGGATGCTCAGGCCTTTGTCCATGGCCATGGTAAAACCACGCTCACGCGGCTTTGCCTCGCGCTCTGGCAGGCCATTTAGAATATAATTACTGTTCATTATTTGCGATATTGGTCAATTAATCGGGATAATGCGCGCTGAGACTCAAGCTCAGGGAAGAACTCGAACAACAGCTTATGTTTTTCGAAGTCCAAAATTAACGCATTTTCCAGATAATTGTATGCTTCGCGGTATTTTCCTGCCGAAAGCATATAGGCGCACGCCCTGTAATACAGCTCTGCCTCGTCAGGCTGCAGTTCTATCGCATTCAGAATTATTTCAGTCGCTTCCTCAAAATTGCCCTGCTCGTAGAGGATGATCGACCAGTTGAGGTAGATGTCTTTGTCTTCCGGTTGTATCTCAGCGGCCCGCGCGTAGCTCTCCAGCGCCGACACCACATGGCCCACGTGGTACTCGGCCGAAGCCAGCGCCACCCAGTAATCCACGCTGTCGTCGTAGAGCGTGACGGCCTTTTTAAAGAAGTGTACCGACTCATACCACTTGCCCTGCGCATCCAGCACCACGCCGATGCCAAACCAGGCCTCGTCCATCTCCGGGTCCAGGTCAATGGCCTTTTGGTAATAGCGGCGTGACAGGTCCCACTGCTGCATCTTTTCGTAGCACTCGCCTATGTTGCAGAACACTTCTGCCGAAGGCGAGCCGTGCTCCAGCATGCCGTTAAAGGCTTCGATGGCTTTGGTATACTCCCCGATAAACACATAGGCGTTGGCCATGTTGTTGTAGGCCGTGATAAAATCAGGCTTGATGATGGTGGAGTAGTCGTAAGCGGCAATGGCCTTGTCGTAGGAGCCCAGCTTGTTGTACACGTTGCCCAGGTTAAACCAGGCCACATACGAGTAAGGATCCTTGTCGATGAAGGCCTGAAAGAAAGGCAATTCCTCGCGCATAGAGCCCGTGATCTCCATACAGTAGATGATCTCCTGCATGGCTGCCTCGTTTTCCACATTCAGTTCGATGCACTTTTTGTAGTACTTGATAGCGGAGCTGAACTTGCCCCAACTCTGATAGGTCAGGCCAATGTTGAAATAGATATCGTCGCGGTCCTCGGCAAAGGCCAGCGCTTTCTTGAAGTGGTCTACGGCATTGCGGTACTCGCCGCGCTGCGTGAAGATGATGCCCCGGGTCAGGAGCACATCCGGGTTCTGCGGCTCCACCTCGGCTACTTGGTCGATGAGCACCATGGCGTCTTCAAAGTTGCCGGACATGGCCAGCAGCTGCGCCTTGTCTATCTGGAGCCCTGTCGAGAAAGGATACTGTGCTATAGCGGACTCACAGGCCAGCAGCGCCTTCTTATAATCAAAGCTGGCGGTATAGTGGTCTATAATATATTCAAAATCAGTCAGGTCAAAAAAAACGGTCTCGTTTGTCCCCAGCATCTGTTCGAACCGGATGATCAGTTCAGAATCCTCGCTGTGCTCGTCAAAATTCTCTTTCATCTCCTATATCCCACAAACTGCAAAAGGCAGTTCTTGTCTTTTAACTACATTTATAAACTGCAAATAGTTTAGTTTGCGCGGGTCAGTTCCGGACCTCTCTGATTCTGTGCTATTTGCAGCAAACCCCGGCACGTCCAGGCAATGGATTCGCTCAGCGGCCGGAACTCCATACCTGTTGTTTTACGAACTTTCTGATTGTCAAACACATGACTTTTGGCGGTCACGCGGGCGGTGTCTTTTGTGATGAGCGGGCGCCCTCCCGTGAGCCAGGCGCGGGCATGCTCCAGTCGCCACACCACCTCGGCCAGCGCCGGAGAAACTCTGAAAGAAGGTGCCTTTTTGCCGAAGCCCTGGGCAATTTCCGCAAAGAACTTCTTATAGGTAAGCTGCCCGGCATTCAGAATAAACCTTTCGCCGGAAACATCCGAGAACGTCAGACGCAACATGGCCTCCACCACATCGCGCACATCCACAAAATTGGCGCTGCCCGGTGTGTAAAAAGGGCGTTGCTGGTACACATACTTGAACAGGCGGGTGCTGCTGCGGTTCCAGTCGGCGGGCCCGAGCACCACAGAAGGATTCACGATCACGGCCTGCAGCCCTTCGGCTATACCGCGCCATACCTCCAGCTCACCGTAGTGCTTCGACTCGGCGTAGACTGACTGCTTATCGCCGGCGTCCCACTTGCTGGTTTCATTCAGCAGCGTCGCTTCCTTGTTGCGGCCAATGGCGGCAATCGAGCTGACGTGGCACAGCTTAACCTCCTCCTCCGCATCCAGGCAGGCATCCACAATATTGGCGGTGCCATCCACATTCACCTGTTGCAGCAGCTCGGCATCCTGCGGCGCATAGGACACCAGACCGGCACTATGAAATACGTACTCCACGCCCTGCAGCGCTTTTCGCAGCAAGGCAACATCCAGTATATCGCCCTCCACCCAGTCTACCTGGTCAGCCTGCGCGACCGCTGGCACCTGCTCACGGTATAGCGCACGCACCCGGTGACCCTGCGCGACGAGTGCCGGTATAAGATAGCTGCCAATCAGGCCGCTGCCGCCTGTCACGAAAACCATCGACATGGGTATAGGATGAGTTAAGGGATTATAGTTTACTGTTGAGTAGCGGAAGTTGTAGGGCCTTTACCAGATACTTCGAGCAAAGCACTTTCTGCAGGTTGGCAATGTGCTTCAGGCTGTGTGTATCGGAGCCCAGAAAATCAACCAGGCCGGCGTCAATAAGTTTCTCGATAATCATTTTGGCACCCGGCGAGTAATAGCCCGTAAGCGAGTTCAGGTTCGGCTGCAGCAGCACGCCCTGTTCGCGCAGCTTTACCAGGTCGTCGAACTTGCCATAGAAATAGGTATAGCGCTCGGGGTGCGCCAGCACCGGCTTGTAGCCCAGCGACTGCATCCGGAAAATGGCTTCGCGCAGGTTGAGCGGCTCGTTCAGGAAAGAAGTCTCGAACAGCAGGTAGTTGTCGCCAAAGGTGAGCAGTTCCTCGTTGTCCTCCAGCTTCTGCAGCAGCGCCTCGTCCAGGTAGTGCTCAGCGGCGCAAGCCAGCTCCATTTCTATACCTTCTGCCGTCACGGCATCCTGCAGCACTTTCAACTGCATGCGAATGATCTCGGGCGTGTTGCGGTAGAAATCGCTCATGATGTGCGGCGTCATGATCAGCTTGCGATAACCCATCTCCTTCATGCCGCGCACGAGTTCCAGCGACTGCTCCAGGGTGGCGGCGCCGTCGTCTATACCTGGCAGTATGTGCGAGTGCATGTCCACGCCGAGCACACCCAGCGTCTCCACCTGCACCTCCTCCTTGCCAAACAGATTCTGGAAAAACTTTATCATTTGCTCTATTCAACCGTATGTACACGGCACAAAACACAAACGTTGCCAAACAAGGCAACGCAACATCAAAATAACGCAAATATTATACGCTATCAAAATAAACGCAGCCCGTTTGGATTTAATATAAGACCCGGGAGCGAAACCATCAATTTACTGAATTTATACGATACTCCATTAGGCGAAAGGAAAATCATGGCCGGCGTTAAAACATCAACTAAATGAAACTAAAACTCCGAATTTGGCAATCAGGCTAATTTAGTTAGCTTTGTAAACCCTTTATTCGTTTATCAGTTTAATACACGCGACTTTATAACATCTAAACTTAAATGGAATTTAACTACACAGAAAACCAGCGCATGATTGCCGATATGATCCGTGACTTCGGAGTCAAACACATCAAACCGAAAATGATGGAGTGGGACGAGAGTCAGGAGTTTCCGGTGGAAGTGTTCAAGAAGCTGGGCGAACTGGGCCTGATGGGCGTGCTGGTACCGACTGAGTACGGCGGCTCTGGCTTCGGCTACCTGGAATACGTAACGGCTATCGCCGAACTCTCCAAAATCGACGGCTCTATCGGCCTTTCCATGGCGGCGCACAACTCCCTTTGCACCGGCCATATCCTGCAATTCGGCAACGAGGCGCAGAAAAAACAATACCTGCCTAAACTGGCCACGGCCGAGTGGATCGGTGCCTGGGGCCTGACAGAGCCTAACACGGGTTCTGACGCGGGCAACATGCGCACTGTGGCCGTGCAGGACGGCGACTACTGGGTGATCAACGGCGCCAAGAACTTCATCACGCACGGCAAGAGCGGCAATGTGGCCGTGGTCATCGTGCGTACCGGCGACGTGGGTGACTCCCATGGCATGACCGCTTTCATCATCGAAAAAGGCACACCGGGCTTCAGCGCGGGCCGCAAGGAAGACAAACTGGGCATGCGTGCCTCTGAGACGACGGAATTGATCTTCGAAGACTGCCGTGTGCACAAGGACCAGATGCTCGGCAAGGTAGGCGAGGGCTTTATTCAGGCCATGAAAGTACTGGACGGCGGACGTATCTCCATCGCGGCGCTTTCGCTAGGAATAGCACAGGGCGCTTTCGAGGCGGCACTGGCTTACTCGCAGGAGCGCAGCCAGTTCAACAAGCCGATCTCCAGCTTCCAGGGCATTTCCTTCAAACTGGCCGATATGGCAACTGAGATCGAAGCAGCTTCTCTCCTCACCTACCAGGCAGCCGACATGAAGAACCGCGGCCTGAACGTGAACAAGGAATCGGCCATGGCGAAACTGTATGCCTCCGAGGTATCAGTAAGAGTGGCGAACGAGGGTGTGCAGATTTTCGGCGGCTACGGCTTCACGAAAGACTACCCGGCCGAGAAGTATTACCGCGATGCCAAGCTGTGCACTATCGGCGAGGGGACAAGCGAGATCCAGAAACTGGTTATCTCCAGAGCCATCCTGAAATAGGTTGTCAATCAAAAGTGTTTTAACTTGCACGCAAGCCGGTTTTGGCTGTGCCTGCAGCACTTTTGCATGGTCCGCGGAATTATTTTCGCCAAACTATTGATTTTTAAGTAAAACATTAATTAAATTTGCATCCCTAAATATCAGAAGAAGCGAGGAAAAACATGATTATTGTAAACGTAAAAGATAACGAGTCTGTAGACCGTGCCCTGAAGAGATTCAAGAAGAAATTTGAGAGAACTGGTGTTCTGAAAGAGCTGAGAGCGAGAACGTTCTTCGAGAAACCATCTGTTTCTAAGAGAAAGCAAAAAGAAAGAGCGAAGTACAAGCAGCAGCTTTTCGCGAACGAAAACTACTAGTCTTTCTTTAAAGATATTTTATTTTTCCATATCTTGGTATAAATGGCAGGCACCCCTGTCTTTTACATCAAGGTATGGAATTATTTTTTAAGTATCTCGAATACGAGAAGCGGTATAGCCCGCATACGCTTACCTCTTACCACACCGATCTGGGCCAGTTCGCGCAGTACCTGCAGGACACCTATCAGATCACCGATCCCGTCGAGGCAGACCATACCATCATCCGGTCGTGGATCCTGACCCTTGTGCACAAAAACCTGGAGGCCCGCTCTGTTAACCGCAAGATCGCCTGCCTCCGCTCCTACTATAAATTCCTGTTGGGCCAGCAGCGCATCAGCGCCAACCCCATGCTGCGCATCAAGGCACCCAAAGTGTCGAAGAAGCTGCCTGCCTTTGTGCCGGAAGAGCCTTTTAATAGCTTTCTGGATACCTTTACCTTCGAAGATAACTTTGAGGGACAGCGCGACCGCCTGATCCTGGAGTTCCTGTATGGCACCGGTATGCGACTGGCCGAACTCATCGGTATAGCGCACGAAGACGTGGACCTGCATGCCAAAACCGTGCGGGTGCTGGGCAAGGGAAACAAGGTGCGCATCATCCCCCTGAACGATACGCTCGTCCAATCTATCAAGCATTATCAGGAGCACAAGAAAAGCCTGTTTGGCAATAACAATTCGGAAAGGCTGCTCGTTACTAATAAAGAACGACCTCTCTATCCGAAGTTCGTTTACCGTGTCGCTAAAAAGTACATCAGCTTGGTTACCACTTCTGAACATAACAGCCCACATGTGCTGCGACACTCCTTCGCTACTCACCTGCTGAACAACGGCGCTGATCTCAATGCTATCAAAGACCTCCTGGGGCACGCCAGCCTGGCTGCCACACAGGTATACACGCACAATTCAATAGAGAAGCTGAAATCGATTTTCGAGAAGGCTCATCCAAAAGCATAAGTTTAACCATAAAATGTTACGATTATGAAGCTACAGATGCATTCAATCCACTTCGAGGCTGACAGACAGCTGACCGATTTCATCCAGCAGAAAGTAGACAAACTGGAAACATTCTACGACCGCGTGGTAGAGGGCGAGGTGTTTCTTAAACATAACAACAACGACGGAACAGATAACAAGACTGTAGAGATAAAGCTATACGTGCCAGGCTCCACCCTATTCTCCAAAGAAGACGCAGCCTCTTTCGAAGCCGCCGCCGACGCGGCAGTAGAGGCCATGCGCCGTCAGCTCAAACGATTCAAGCAAAAGCAAATGGCGCACTAAGCCCGTTTGAACATTGCCATACCTGACTCAGGTATAAAACAAAAGGCCTGCTGATTGCTCAGCAGGCCTTTTTTATGGCGCAAGGTATAAAGCCGGTTACAAGCCGAACTCTGCCTTGATCTTGTCTACGTAGTCGAGTTTCTCCCAGGTGAAGGTCTCGAACTCTTTTACTTCTTTGGTGCCGTTTACAGAAACTTCTACCTGCTTCTTGCCCGGCGTTCTGCCCATGTGGCCGTAAGCCGCTGTTTCAGAGAAGATCGGGTTCTGCAGTCCGAAGCGTTGCACGATCGCGTACGGGCGCATGTCGAACAGCTTGTTTACCTTCTCGGCAATCTCACCGTCACTCATCAGGTTGCCGTTTGCATCCTTTACTTTGGTAGAGCCATAGGTGGTTACATACAGGCCAACCGGCTTGGCCACACCAATAGCATAAGCCACCTGTACCAGTACCTGATCGGCTACGCCGGCAGCCACCAGGTTCTTGGCGATATGACGCGTGGCATACGCTGCGGAGCGGTCTACCTTAGAGGAGTCCTTACCCGAGAAGGCGCCACCACCATGGGCACCCTTGCCACCGTACGTATCTACGATGATCTTGCGGCCGGTCAGACCAGTATCGCCGTGCGGGCCACCGATCACGAATTTGCCTGTTGGGTTGATGTGGTAGGTAATCTTGTTATTGAACAGCTTCTGGATGCGCTCCGACAATAGCTTGAGCACGCGTGGGATCAGGATGCTGTCCACATCAGCTTTGATCCTGGCCACCATCTGCTTCTCTGCCGCTAGCTTCGCGTCATTGCTGTCGTTTTCCGGTAACACAAACTCATCGTGCTGGGTCGAGATCACGATCGTATCGATCTCCTCCGGTACGTGGTTATCGCTGTAGCGGATGGTCACCTGCGACTTGGCATCCGGACGCAGGTAGGTCATCTCCTTGCCTTCCTTGCGGATGGCGGAGAGCTCTTCCAGCAGCAGGTGCGAAATGCTCAGCGCCAAGGGCATGTAGTTGTCTGTTTCGTTGGTGGCATAGCCAAACATCATCCCCTGGTCGCCAGCGCCCTGGTCCTCAGGATTGGTACGCTCCACACCCTGGTTGATGTCCGGGGACTGTTCATGTATAGCCGATATCACACCACAGGCGTCGGCATCGAACATATATTCTGATTTGGTATAGCCTATACGCTTTATCACGTCGCGGGCGATCTTCTGCACATCGACGTATGCTTCCGTCTTCACTTCGCCGCTCAGCACAACGAGCCCTGTCGTAACTAGCGTTTCACAAGCCACTTTAGACTGTGGGTCCTGCTTTAAAAATGCATCTAAGAGGGCATCAGAAATCTGATCCGCTACTTTATCCGGGTGTCCTTCTGAAACAGACTCGGAGGTGAACAAATATGGCATCTCGATGATGGGTTTAGGTACAAAGTATAAACCGACTGCCGGAAACGACAGCGATTGCAAAGCTACGGCAATTCCGCCACAATAAAAACGATCATTTACACAAGATATACTTGCATTTAGAATCTATTTGCTCCACCAACCTTTATACCTTCAGAATTGTATATAACAGATAAAAGCAAGTCGATCAGTTACAAAGCCTATTGCTAGACAAAAGTTGTTACGAAGCACCATAACTAAACAAAAGCTATACAAAACCTTTTATATATAGGCCCGTTTCAATCATTAAAATTGCACATTTAAGACGCAACAATGAAAAAATATATTCTGATGATATGGTGCCTGGCCATGACAGCACAAGTCAGCCTGGCCCAAAACGACTCCCCTTATAGAACCAGATTTACAGTAGACGCCCCGATTACGGCGGCAGGTATGGGCCTCAGTTACTATGGCCTCACCCGCATGCAGGACAAGGATGGGCTTACCGAAGAGCAGATTGCCAACCTGGACAAAAACCAGGTCAACAGTTTCGACCGTTTTTCTGCTGGTTGGGACTCCGATCAGGCTAAAAAAATAAGCGACATCCCGTTCTATGGTTCTTTTGCGCTTCCTCTTGTGCTGGTGGCATTTGACGATGATGTGCGCAGCAACGCAGGTCAGGTATTTGGAATGTATGTGCAGACCATGGCCATTACAGGCGCCTTGTTCACTTTGTCGAGTGGTTTTAATCCGCGAACGAGGCCCTTGGTGTATAGTCCCGATGTAGAGATAGGAGATAAAATGCGTGCCAATGCCCGCAACTCTTTTTATGCCGGTCACACCACAGCGGCAGCCGCGGCTTCTTTTTTCTTTGCCAAAGTGTTTCACGACTTTAACCCCGACTCGCCTGCCCGTACCTACGTGTGGTTAGGAGCTGCTGCTGTACCTGCTACCGTAGGCTACCTGCGCCTGCGGGCCGGCAAGCACTTCCTGAGTGATAACCTGCTGGGCTATGCGGTAGGTTCTGCCGTCGGTATTTTGGTGCCACAACTACACAAAAAGTCTAATAACAGCGGTTTGTCGCTAAGCCCAACCATCATCCCTACCTTTAACGGTACCGCCTCGCAGGGGGCTAACCTGAGCTATACCTTCTAAACCTGGGTATAAGGGGCGCTCTATCCATTTAGCGCCTTCCGGTCAAATTCCTGCCTATTGTTGGGAAGCGTAGGACGTAGGCTTGGTAAGTCGCATAAGTTGATTTGCTATTTCTGGCGAAGTGTTACTTCTCCTCATGGATAACATAAAAAGAGCGCCCGGCAATTGATGCCGGGCGCTCTTTTGATTGACTCTATGTGCGGCCTACTTTTTGAGATTCTCCTCAAAGAGTTTGTAGATGCGTTTGTACTCGTCGGTCCAGCTGGCCGGCTCCGTAAAGCCGTGGTCCTCTACCGGGTACACGGCCAGTTCCCAGTTGTCTTTGCCTAACTCGATCAGGCGCTGGGTCAGGCGCACCACATCCTGGAAGTGCACGTTGGTGTCCACCATACCGTGGCAGATCAGGAGTGCTCCCTTTAGCCCCTCGGCATAATAAATGGGCGAGCTCTTGGCATAGGCCAGGCTATCGAGTTGCGGCACGTTCAGGATGTTGGAGGTATAGCCGTGGTTGTAGTGGGCCCAGTCTGTTACAGATCGCAGGGCAGCGCCGGCGGCAAACACATCCGGCTCTGTGAACATGGCCATCAGCGTGATGAAGCCGCCGTAAGAACCACCGTAGAGTCCGATGCGCTTTGGATCCACGTTATACTTGTCTACCAGCAGCTTGGCACCATCCACGTGGTCGCTTAGGTCTTTGCCGCCCATAAACTGGTAGATGCCGGTACGTACGTCGCGGCCGTAACCAGCGCTTCCACGGTAATCGATGTCCAGCACGGTATAGCCGTTGTCAGCCAGGAAGTTGTGGAACATATACTCTCTGAAATAAGAGCTCCACCATTTGTGGGCATTCTGCAGGTAGCCTGCACCGTGTACGAAGATCACCGCCGGGCCATTCGCCACCGCCTTCGCAGGACGGTATAGACGGGCGTATACGTCTTCACCATCACTTGCTTTAAAGCTAATCACCTCCGGTTCGCGCCAGTTGTAAGACTTGAACTCGTCAGTTAGTGATTGGGTTACCTGGCGCGGCTTCGCTCCTTTTTTGTTATCCTGCACAAAAAGCTCCCAAGGTTTATTGCTGTAAGAGTAGCGAATGGCCAGTTTCTTCTCGTCAGGTGACAGGGTTACCTCGTGTGCACCAGTGCCGGAAGTCAACTGGGTCAATTCCCCGCCATTGATTGGCATTTTGTAGAAATGCTTCTCACCTGGATGTACCATATTTGCTGTGAAATACCAGCTCTTTTTATCTTTGGAGATCTGAGGACCCGAAACCTCGAACTTGCCAGTTGTAAGTGCCTTCTTGCTGCCATTGTTCAGGTTCACGGCATAGAGGTGCGAGTAACCGCTTTCCTCTGACTGGAACCATACCTGCTCGTTGTCTGGCATGAACCCGATGTCACCAGTGCCGTAGCCTATACCTGGCCCATTAATCCAGGCTTCGTCGCGCTGGCGGTCAAGTGTGCTCAGTTTACCGGTAGCCGGGTCGAGCTTCAATATCCAACGGTCTTTGTTATCGGCTGCGCGGGCTACCATCACGGCATGCTTGCCATTGTCTGACCATACGGGGCCAAATAGGGTCACGGCACGTGCTTCTGTTTTGACAGGTTTTGTGGCAGGTTCTTTAGCAGTGCTTGCCTTCGTGTCGCGGTCGCGGAGGTAAGCCGGCTGGTCGTTTATACCTTCAATGCCCCCTACCTGCAGCGCATAGGTTGTGTCACGGTTGATGTCGTACAAAAATGACTCGAACGTTGCCTGCGCATCGCCTACCTTGGTGCGCGTGTTGATGTCCTCGGTATACCCTGTTGAAGTTACAAAATCAGGCACGATGGCCACTTTGGCACTTTTTGGGCGCGTAGCAATTCGGTAGCTGATGTAGCGCTCATCCGGACTGAGCACGATGTTATCCACTGACTTGTCGCCGATGTAAATCTCCTTGGGCCTTTTCGGGTTGTCGGCTTTCTGTTGTTTTTGGGCTGCCGCCTTGTCTGCTTCGCGCTCGCGCACGATCTGCAGGAGCGCCAGTTGCTGCTCTTTCAGCCAATCGCGCTGTGGGTTTTTGCCCTCTTCTGCTGGTTTATTTCCCTTTTTAAAATCAGTTAACTGTGCTAACTGGCCATTGGCGATCGTCCACAGGTATAGGTTACCATCATTCACGAAGGCAACCTTCTTCTCGTCATGGCTAAACGAAGGGCTATTCTCACGCTCTACCGTATTGGTAATTTGCTGCGTTTTGCCACTCTTGACATCGAGCAGGTAGAGGTCACCGTTTTTCTCGTATACTTTCTGTGTCTTGGCTCTGTTGTAGCGAGCGTTCCAGCTACCTGGCAAGGCACGACGTTCCTGCGCGCTCACCTTTTGCAGGTTACCACCGTTCGCTGTTACGCTGTAAAGTGAGTCGCTGCGATTGGCATCCGGATTCCAGTTGAAGTAGATCTTCTTGCCGTCCTCTGACCAGAATACGTTGCTCGGAGCGGTGCCGATCCAGGTCGGGTCGCGCATGATCTTCTCCACACTCAGCTTGCTGCTGTTTTCCTGCGCCTGTACGGTGGCACCGCCAGCCAGCACGAGCCAGGACATCAGGAGAAGGGCTTTCTTCTTAAGAAGCATAATAGTTGTTTAGATTAGTTTGTTGTTTGAGATAAAAATAAGCTATAAAATCCAAACTTTCCAAACGCAGGCGTTCCACCTCTTTGCGCCTGGGGACTATACCTTACTTAGTGCTGCTTAGCGCCATAGGCGGATGCTGCTCGTCATGGTTCGAAAGATCCTGGTATAGCTTGGCCAAAGCCAGCACTTTTGCCTCCCCATAGAGTTGCCCCATGAAGGTGATTGTAGTCGGCATACCATTTTTCTGGAAGCCATTCGGCAGTACCACACACGGGTGACCGCTCAGGTTCGTCATCACCAGGTTACTGCCTGCGAAGGATGGGCTCAGGTATACGTCTATACCTTTCAGCTTCTCATGCATTTGCTGGATGATCAGGGAGCGTACCCGCTGCGCCTGTAGGTACTCTACGGCGGTGACAAAACGACCTGCCCGGAATATATTCGGCCAAGCATTCTTATGCTGCTGTACCATCAGGCTATCGCGGCCGCTTCGAGTCAGTTCGTCAAAAGCGGCGGCTCCCTCTACCGAGATGGTCATGGTCAGGTCGCGTGCCGGTAGGTTCGGCAACTCAATCGGCACCAGTTCTATACCTGCTTTTCGAAGCGCCTCCAGGGTGGCCTTATCGTTTTGCTTGAAAGGGTAATCACGGTCAAAGTCTTTGTGCAGATAACCAACGCGCAGCTTTCTTGCCTCTATATTCTTGTTGTAATTAAACGGTGCATCTACAACGGTCAGGTCTTTTCCGTCCGGTCCATAGATGGCATTGAACACGATGGCGCAGTCTTCGGCGGAACGCGCAATGGGTCCGATCTTATCCATCGACCAGCTCAGCGCCATGGCTCCATGCCTGCTCACCCGACCAAAAGTAGGCCGCAGCCCTGTTGTGCCGCAGGCTGTGGAAGGAGACACAATAGAGCCCAGCGTTTCAGTTCCAATGGCAAAGGGTAGTAGACCTGCAGCTACGGCAGCGGCTGATCCGGCCGAGGAGCCACTGGAGCCTTTGCTCGTATCCCAAGGTGAGCGGGTTTTGCCGCCATACCATACATCGCCCATTGCTAATTCTCCCAGCGTCAGCTTGGCAACTAAAACTGCTCCCGCCTGCTCCAGTCGCTGTACAACAGTGGCATCGAGGTCAATCTGCTGATCTTTGTAGGGTACGGAGCCCCAAGTAGTTTTATATCGCTTAGTGGCCAGCAGGTCTTTCACGCCATAAGGTATACCGTGCAGCATCCCTTTGTATTTCCCTGCTTTTATTTCCTGGTCCGCACGACGTGCCTGCTCCAGGGCTAGCTCTTCGGTTAGACTGGTCACACATTGCAAAGTAGGCCCATGCTGCTTCAACCTGCCCAGGAAGAACTTGGTTAGTTCCTCGGAGCTAATCTGTTTTGTGCGTACCAGCTCGGCCAGTTGTGGTACAGAATAAAAAGCGAGCTCTTCTTTGTTGGCAGGTAGCTTTATACCTTTCCTGCGCTCCACCTCAAACTTCTCCCGCTTATGCTCAAACTCAAACCCGACAGGTATAGGATTGAACTGCAAGGCAGGTGCGACATCATTGGTCAAGGGCTGCGTCCTGATGCGTTGATAGCCTTCTCTAAATTCAGCCACACTGGCCGTGGTAGAGTCCAGCTGCGCATCTGTAAAATTCAACTCGATCATTTGCTGGGCACTCCGAAGCACCTCCACTGTGATCTTGTCATCCGCCAGCTTCATCACAAAAGCACCTGACAGGAAGCATGCTGCACCCAGTGCGGTATAGGTATAAGATTTTTTCATAGAAACATTCAGCTGTATTTGAGAGCTATAAGTTAATAATTCTGATTCACTTATAGCTTTTGCTATTGCAATATTAGTTATAAAAAAACCGCCCCCTGCAGAGCAAGGGGCGGTTTATAAATTCTAAGAATTCAGAATCTGTTATGGGTTCTGATCACCAGCGGACAGCGCTTTGTTGTTGTTAAGCTCATCCTGAGGTATTCTGAACAGGATCTGTGGATCCGTGATAGAACGCTCCTTTACAAGGATAAGGGCCTCAACGTGCTCGCCGTTAGGTGCAGTTCCAGTAACTCTCTTAACTGGTCTGTTCAAACGCTTCAGATCCAGGATAGAGAAACCTTCACCCCAAAGCTCGATTCTTCTTTGGATCAGAATCTCTTCGATTAGAGCTGCTCCAGATAGAACAGGGGCCACATACAATGGATCTCTTGCTTTTACTAGCGCCTCTAGTACTGTTACTGCTTCTGATGTTCTACCGAGTCTGGCAAGTGCCTCAGCCTCGATCAGGAACATTTCAGAAGCTCTCATCAGCACGTAGTCAGCTGCCCATGAACCAGCGCCTGGCAGACGGAACTTCAGCGAAGTGTAGTTGTAGTAAGTACCTTTGTTGTCAACAGAAGGAGCCTGTACGATTTCTCTACGAACGTCAGTAACTGACATTTTCTCGTAGAGCTCTCTCGTGATCAGCTTCGTGCTACCCAGACCTGCATAACCACCGGCAGTGTTTGCCATGTGCGAGAAGAAAGAAGCGTAGATTGTTGACTGGTCGTTCGGAATCTGAAGACCCCACATCCACTCGCCGTTAGAAGCACCGAAACCAGCTTTGTAAGTAGCTGCGTTCATCAGCGTATAACCCTGACGAGCTTCGTTCGCTTTAGTGGCAGCTCTTTCCCAGTTTTCCATCTGCAAGGCTACACGAGCCTGAAGACCTTTAACTGTCTTTTGGTTGATGTGAGAAACGTGGTCTTTTGTCTTACCTGCCAACAGGGCTTCAGCAGCATCCAGGTCAGCAAGGATCTGGTTGTACACTTCCTGTACAGTACCACGGCCTTTACCTTCTGTAGTTGGCTCTGTATAAACAGGCACACCTGGGGCATTTTCGTTGCCTTTGTAAGTATGCTGGAACAGGTTCACCAGATAAAAGTAAGAGTGTGCTCTCAGGAACAGAGCATTGCCTTTGAGATAATCTCTACGCTCCTGCGTACCAACTGCTTCATCCACGTTTGCGATAATAAGGTTCGCGTTGTTGATAGTTCTGTAGTAGTATCTCCAGGTAGCACCAGAGCGCGAAGTTTGGGTAGCCGTGCCATAAGCAGAGTGGTTATACTCTGCTACGAACCAACCGTAACCACGTACTGGAGTGATCACGTCATTGCCCATCATGTCCATCGTCAGGTCGTAAGACTTCTGACCGAAGTGTCCGTGGCTGCCATCCATTGATGCCCACATAGAGCGGTAGATACCGTTCAATGCTACTGTGGCACCCTCTGTTGTGCCAAATACCATTTCATTTGGTACCGCAGATGCTGGAGTAGTATCCAGATACTCCTTTTCGCAGCCCGTTAGCACTAGAACTGCCAGTGCCAGCGGAGCTAGTTTTTTAACTATATTCTTCATACTAATAATATTCCTAATTAAAAGTTAGCGTTTAGACCAAACGTGAAAGTACGCATCACTGGGTAAGTGAAGTCTGATGTACCAGTGAAGCTACGCTGAGGGTCCATACCTTCGTTCTTCGTGAAGATCTTGGCATTGTCAACAGATACAAATGCACGCATGTTGTTTACACCTACTCTTGAAGTCAACGTGTTTGGCAGTGTATAGCCAAAGTTGATATTCTTGATGTTCAGGTAAGATGCGTCGAACAGCCATCTTGTAGAAGCACCATCCTGCGTAGCCAAACCTTGCTGCAGTCTAGGTACATCCGTATTGGTGTTCTCTGGAGTCCAACGGTTCAACATATCTTTGCTGAAGTGTGTACCATAAGTACCTCTGTGCATCAAGCTACCATAGTTACTGTCGTAGAACTTGCCACCCACCTGGAATGTCATCAGGAAAGACAGGTCAAAACCTTTGTAACGGAATGAGTTAGTGAAACCACCGATTAGATCAGGGATAGCAGAACCTTGATAAGCATAAGTAGCGTTGTTGATAGCATTCGTTACCGTATCCTGGCCGATGATCTGGTAAGCTGGGTTATTTGGCTTATACAGCGTGTGGTCAGTGCGGTACAATGCATCACCATTTGATGGATCTACACCGTAGTATTCACGCAACCAGAAAGCATAGATGTCTTTACCTTCAGCAAGACGCTTCGTGCCACTGATGATTGGGTCACCGTCAGGCATCTTTGTGATCTTGTTCTTGTAGCTAGTCAGGTTCACATCCATTCTCCAGTCAAAATCGTTAGTAGAAACTGCATTGTAACCCAACTGCAATTCCCAACCATTGTTAGACATAGTACCGATGTTTTCCCACTTCTCCAAACCACCAGTTGAGTAAGGTAATGGAATTGCGAACAAGAGGTTGCTAGAGATACGCTGGAAATACTCCACTGTACCTTCTAATTTGTTGAAGAATCTGAAGTCCGCACCGATATTGAAGTTTGCGTTAGACTCCCACACCAGTTCTGTGGCAGGAAGAGAAGTAACGATAGCACCAGGAGCGTTTACGTTGTTCCAACCCAGTGAATACAGACCTTGCCATCTATAGTAATCGTTATCTTCCGTACCTGTGTTTTCGTTACCCTGCTCACCGTAGCTACCTCTCAGCTTCAACTCATCAACCCAATCCGCAGATAGGAAGTCTTCCTCTGAAATTCTCCAGCCTGCACCGATAGAGTAGAAGTTACCCCAACGAGAGTCTTTATGGAAGCGAGAAGTACCGTCTCTTCTGAAGCTGGCAGATGCCATGTATTTGTCAGAAAGGCTATAGTTCAACTGGGAGAAGTATGATTCGATCTTATGATTAGCATAAGTTGAGTTACCGCCAGTTATGGTAGCAGCAGAAGCAAGTTCAGTTGTTCCAGGGAATGCGAAGCCAGTCCTCGTAGCTGTTACACTTCTAGTTTCATAATCATAGTTCTCGTGACCAGCCAATGCACGCAGGCTATGGTCACCAAACTGCTTGTTCCAGGTCAACACTTGGTTGAACGTGTAGGAAGTAGTTCTTCTATCAGACTTAGTAGATCGGCCAGCTACGTTCGCTGCATCGCCAAATTGTGAGTTCTGGTAAGCAGTTCCGAAACCATTGTAGTAGTTACCACCAAAAGTCGTTTTGAACGTAAAATCTTCCAGGAATTTTACTTCTGCAAAAGTATTCACAGTTGCTTCACTTCTTCTTGTTGAATTTTCATCAAGTGCAAGTGTACCCAGCAGGTTAGAGTTTGGCGCATAAGGTCTTGCACCCATCTGGTTTGCATTACCCCAGTCAAGTGCATTACCACCACGAATAGGATCCGTTACGAAATTACCTTCGCCATCACGCTGCCATACCGGATAGATTGGGCCCATGTAGCGAGAGTAGTAGAATGGGTTAGATGTAGCAGTACCAGTAGCGTAGTTACCTTGGTTCTCAGACATGTTACCTGAAATGTTGATACCTGACTTCAACCAATCAGTTACTTGCGTATTGATGCTGGCTCGTGCGTTTACACGGTCATAGCCAGAGAATTTAGCGATACCATCCTCTTTGATATAACCAACAGACAGGTAGTAATCGCTCTTCTCAGCACCGCCAGACACGTTCATGTTCACGTCCGTACGGTTAGACTGCTGGAATAATACATCAGACCAAGAGTCGCTGTAAAGCAAGCGAGCATTTGGGTTCAGACGGCCAGTTGCCGGATCGATCACCTGGGCACCTGACACGTTGAATGGGTTGTAAACAAGACCGTTACCACCTGCAATGTTATCAGAAGCAAATTGGTTAGCAGCTGTGAGATCTTGGCCAGGTTTAGGCGCGCCTCCAAGCTTTGCGTTACGCATCGCTTCCCACATCAATTCATAGTACTCCTGCTCATTAACACGGTCGTACTCTTTGATAGCACGGTCAGAAACACCTCTTCTCAGGTTAACCGCAATGCTAGGCTTGCCAGTCTTACCTCTCTTAG
The DNA here is from genome assembly GCF_030546575.1 of Pontibacter coccineus. Classification (GTDB taxonomy): domain Bacteria; phylum Bacteroidota; class Bacteroidia; order Cytophagales; family Hymenobacteraceae; genus Pontibacter; species Pontibacter coccineus. Next base: position 104,689 of record NZ_JAUOTN010000002.1, on the reverse strand, counting down.
TTGTGATCATGATCACACCGTTCGCAGCACGAGCACCGTAAAGGGCAGCAGCTGCAGCATCTTTCAATACCGTTACAGACGCGATGTCATCAGTTGAAATAGACTGAAGTGTACCATCGAAAGGAACACCGTCTACTACATAAAGTGGCTCGTTGCTAGAGTTGATGGAACCAATACCACGGATACGCACAGATGCGTTAGAACCAGGAGTACCACCACCGTTGGTAGTTTGGATACCTGGTACAAGGCCTTCAAGAACGCGTGTAACAGATGTTACCTGCTGTCTCTCGATCGCTTTTGTAGTAATAGTAGACTCAGCACCAGTAAAGGCTGTTTTTGCCACAGTACCGTAAGGAACCTGGATTACAACCTCTGACAGCTGCTTGCTATCCATTTCCAATGCCACGTTAATAGAAGTATTTGCGCCAATCGCTACCTCTTGTGCCACGTATCCGATGTAACGGAACACCAATGTGTTCGCATTTTCTGGTACGTTTACGCTGAATGATCCGTCTGCATTCGTTGCTGTACCAGTAGTGGTACCTTTCACAACTACAGATACCCCAGGAAGAGGTACTCCGTCCCCTGCCCCCGTAACTTTACCTGTTATTGTCCTGCTTTGTGCCGCTACCTGGCCCAAAAGCGCAAACAAGAACAAGAAGTTAAGTAGTAATACTTTCTTCATAAACTACACTTGTTTTGTTAGGTTGTTGATAAATAGATTAGGTAATAGAATAGTTTTATCTCCAAATATAGGCATTAAAAACATTTAACAAAACCTTAACAAAGATTCTGCGTAATATTTTTTTCGGCCCTTTAATATCCCTCTGACAGCGTTTAAAGGCACAAAATGGCCTTTGCAACGCACTGAAGGCCACATCATTCGATAAAACATATATTTTATTGGAGGATATTCAAGACATACCGCTACCTGCTACTGCATTTATCCAGAAGAATTTTTCTTACCCGGTACACGAGGTGTTATGGCAGAGAGGACGGCATCTGTAACAAAGGCTAAACACCGTAGTCCCCGGAGCCGCCGTAAGCACCTGACTGGGCCATAACGATGGCATGGGCCTGCTGTGCTTCCTTGATGTTGTACTCAAATGCCAGTCGCTTATAGTTGATCACATCGAGGATGGTGCCAATAAAACACAGGCCGCCCGTGAAGAGGTAAAGCAGCCCCATGCCTACATGCCCCAACACAAAGCGGTGCACTCCGGCCACCCCAAAAAAGCCTATGGCGGCCGTGATCAGCACAAGCAATGGCTCCCGTCGCCGCGCTCTGTAAACAGACGTGAACTGCTGCGCCTCGTAATCCGACATGGAGTTCAGCAAACCTTGTACATAAGCCATCTCATCGGGCTCGAGTTCGGGCATTAAATTAAATACATTAGCCATAGTTTATAGTTTAGAGTGATGCAGGTATAATTTGCGGGACTGTGCTAACAGTCCCGTCACACGCCAGCTTAGCAGCAACAACGCGGGCACCCCCAGCAGGTGGGCCTGCCAGGAAAGCGCTAGTTCTCCCCTGAGCAGGTAGGCAATGCTATGCCCAAGGCCGCAACCCGGACAACCGCCCTGCCATACCCAACTCACCGGGCATAAACTGAACAGATGGTCCCCTGCCGGTTCCAGACCGGCCAGCAGCAACACGCCCAGTATCCAGGCAGCGGCCTCCGGTATAGTGTTACGGGCTACATAAAGGGCGCTATTTCTGCTTTCTGCTCGCATTGCCCCTATAAGGTATACTTAATATCATGATTGTCCAAATTATAACAACATCAATTTAGAACACCTTCCCGCAGGCGTCTCGTATGACAGTAAAAGGTATAAAAGATAACGATATGGAATGTAACGTAGGATTGACTGAGCAAAAGATTCGTGTGTTGGCAGGTCTTGCCATGATTGGGGTCGGAGCATATTATAATATGAAGGCCCTATCCGCCATCGGGGTTATACCTATTGTGACAGGTATGCTGCGCTATTGCCCCGTGAACCAGGCACTCGACTACAATGGCTGCGCAGGGGAGCAGCACCGGGTAAAAAGCGCTGTACTCTAATTATAGTACCTCACTTGCTATACCTGAGCGCCGGCTTTACGTACCTATAGCGCTATGAGAAAGATCATCCTATACATTGCGGCCAGCACCGATGGGTATATAGCCCGACCTGACGGAAACATAGACTGGCTCCACGACAAGAAATACAACATCCCGGACGAGGACTTCGGCTATACTGCTTTCCTGCAGACCATCGACACGACCCTGATGGGCCATACCACCTACAAGCAGGTGCTGGGCTTCGACATGCCTTTCCCCTACCCTGACCTCAAGAACTACGTATTCAGCCACTCAGAGCAACAGGACACCGAGCATGTGTCTTTTGTGAAGGACAATGTGGTGGACTTCATCGAAAAGCTAAAAGAGCAACCTGGCAAAGACATTTGGCTCATGGGAGGCGGGCAGCTGAATGCTACGGTACTCAACGCAGGCCTATTGGATGAAATCGTACTAACCTATATCCCGATTGTGCTGGGCAAAGGCATTCCGCTTTTCTCGGAGGAGGCGCAGGAACACAAACTGAAGCTGATCCCAACTGAAAACAAACTGTACCGCAATGGCTTCCTGCAAGTCAGGTATAGTTGCTAATAAGACAGGAAGGGCCTTGCAAGAAAGCAAGGCCCTTCCTGTTTCAGATACCTTTTGCCAAATACCTGCGGGGGCCTTCCGGATAACATGGTTTAACAAGGAATAGGCTGGTTCAATTAAGAAGGTCAACCTGAACTCATGTTAAAGGCCTCATGCTCATAACTTTAAAAAATACAACTCGTTAATCGGTATAAGTTATTTATGTGATAATTTATAACCGCATAGTTATGAAAAACCAGTACTTCTTGTCCCTGCTGATTCTGATTGGGCTAAGCAGCTGCTACCGAACCCTCTCATCTGAGGGCGGTGGTCAGGGAGATATCAGAACGGACTCCAGACCGGTAAATGGGGCCGACATCGAATTACCGTCCGGGTACACAGTCGAGGCGGTTGCGACGGGCCTCACATTTCCTACCGGCCTGACGTTTGACGAACAGGGCCGGGCCTATGTGATTGAAGCGGGTTATGCTTATGGTGAGGTTTTCCTGGAGCCAAAACTCCTGCGCCTGGACCAGGGAGGCGGTCTGACACAGGTAGCTGCGGGCCAGAAAAACGGCCCCTGGACGGGAGTCGTCTTTCACAACGGCAACTTCTATGTTTCGGAGGGCGGCCAGATGGAGGGAGGTAAGATCCTGCGCATCACGCCTGATGGTGCGCTGAGTACCATCGCCGAGGGTATGCCCTCTCTGGGTGACCACCATACGGATGCCCTGGCAGTGGGCTCCGACGGCTTCATCTATTTCGGGCAAGGAACTGCGACAAACTCCGCTGTAGTGGGAACCGACAATGCCGACTTCGGATGGCTGAAACGGTTCCCGGACTACCATGATGTGCCCTGCGACGATATCACGCTAACAGGTCAGAACTTCACCACCGATAGCCCCCTGCCTGACAACCCGGGCAAGAAGTCCACGGGCGCCTACTCTCCTTATGGCACGCCTACCACCATCGGCCAGGTCATCAAAGGACGCGTGCCCTGCTCAGGCGCCGTCATGCGGGTGCCCCTGGAAGGCGGTAAGCCAGAACTCGTTGCCTGGGGCTTTCGCAACCCCTTCGGCATCGCCTTCGCCCCTGATGGCAAGCTGTACGTGACCGATAACAGTTACGATGAAAGAGGCAGCCGGCCCGTTTGGGGAACCGGCGATTACCTCTGGCAGGTACAGTCCGGCACCTGGTACGGCTGGCCTGATTATTCGGGCGGACTGGCCTTTGATGGCGAAAAATTTGGCAAACCCGGCGGAGTCGCCCCCAAACCACTGCTCGCCAGGCATCCCAACAAACCGCCCCGGCCAACCGCCACACTGGGTGTGCATTCCTCTTCTAACGGCATGGACTTTTCCAGAGGAGACAGCTTTGGATACCAGGGCCAGGCTTTTATTGCCCAGTTTGGCGACATGGCACCGAATGCCGGGAAAGTACTGGACCCGGTCGGTTTTAAAGTCGTGCGGGTTGATGTGAGCAACGGCATCATCACAGACTTTGCCGTGAACAAAGGCAAGGAGAACGGGCCGGCCTCCAAGCTGAAGCACGGAGGTCTTGAGAGGCCCATGGCTGTTAAGTTCTCACCGGACGGGCAGAGTCTGTACATCGTGGATTTCGGTGTGATGCAGATGACCGAGCAGGGACCTGCCCCGCAGCAAAAGACAGGTGTCGTGTGGAAAGTAAGCAGAAACAATAACTAAGCCGGCCATGAGACTACGCTATACCTTGCTGCTATTCGGTCTGCTGTTCACCGTGGCCTGCGGCACGGCAAAACGGGGTGAGCCCACGTATGCACCCATCCCTACCTCTGAGCCTGCCATAGCCCAAGGGGAGGTTGTTTTCAACACCTACTGCCAGCCATGCCACCCGGGAGGGGAAACCGGTTTGGGACCTGCCATCAACGATAAGCCTGCTCCAGGCTTTGTCATCCGGTTCCAGATCAGAAACGGGCTGGGTGCGATGCCTGCTTTCAAGAAGGAGGTCATCTCTCCTGAGAAGCTGGATGATCTGCTGGCCTACATCAAAGCACAGCGCAAAGCCAAAAAAGTGAAAGCATCTTGAAGCATATCGTTCTCACCCTGCTGCTGTTCCTTTCGCTGCACTGCTTCGCCAAAGCAGCAGGATGGGCTGTTCAAAACGATTCAGTAACTTCAAGAAAGGTCGGCGTGCTGCCACTCGACTACTACTGCCAATTATAAGCAAAGGCCTGCACAGACAGAACGTCCATGCAGGCCTTTGCTTATATCAGCTATACCTGTCTATTTCTTTTTCTTGGCCTTTGCTTTGGCTTTTTTGGCTTTGCCGGCCTTCACTTTCGACTCTGTTTCCTCTGCTTCTTTCATCAGGGCTTTCCAGTCGAATTTAGCCTCCGGGCTGAAGTCAATGGTGGCTTCGCGGTCCTCCGGGTCGAGCTGCAGCACCTTGATGTCTTTGGTGAGGTAGGTTTGGATTTCGTCCAGGATCGGCTTCTCTTCAGAGCTGCAGAACGACACAGCTATACCTTTGGCGGTGCCACGGCCGGTACGGCCCACGCGGTGCACATAGTTCTCGGGCTGATCGGGCAGGTCATAGTTCACCACGTAATCCACGTTGGGGATGTCTATACCTCGGGCACTCACATCGGTCGCAATCAACAGCTTCACGTCGCCTTTTTTGAAGCGCTTCATCACGTCGGTGCGGTCCTTCTGCTCTTTGCCGCCGTGGATGCTCAACGCTTCTATACCTACGCGCTCCATGGCCGCCACCACACGCTCAGCGCGCACCTGCGTGCGCACAAAGGCCAGTATCTTCTTATCCGGATTCTCCTTTACGACACGCTCCAGAAAAAAGCGCTTCTCGTCCATCTCCACATACATTACGGAGTGGTCCACGTTTTTGGACACGGGGTCTTTGGGCGAGATCTGGATGCGCACGGGCTTGTTTACGAGCGAATAGGCCAGCTCCTTTATCTTCTCGTTGATGGTCGCTGAGAAGAACAACGTCTGGCGCTTGCGGGGCAATTTGGTGATCAGCTGACGAATGTCGTGGATGAAACCCAGGTCGAGCATATGGTCAGCCTCGTCGAGCACCAGCACCTCTACACGCTCCAGGCGGATGTATCCCTGGCTCACGAGGTCGAACAGGCGGCCGGGTGTCGCCACCAGTATGTCTATACCTGCCTCCAGTTTGGCGATCTGCGGCCCCTGCTCCACGCCACCGAACACGCAGAATGTCTTCACGCGGGTAAAGCGACCTAATTCTTCGAACACCTCCGTAATTTGTACTGCCAGTTCGCGGGTAGGCACCATTACCACGCACTTTATACCATCGGAGCGACGGCGGTTGATCGCGTACTGCAGCCTGTCGAGTATAGGTATAGCGAAGGCTGCCGTTTTGCCCGTACCTGTCTGGGCAATGGCCAGCACGTCCTCCCCTTTCATAATGGGCGGTATGGCTTTGAACTGGATATCGGTCGGTTTGCGGAAACCAAGCTTGTCCAGGCTTTTCTTGATCTCGTCGGATATGCGGTAATCTTCGAACTTCATGGTGTTGCGTTACTGGTTAGCTACTGACCATTACGCAGGGCCGCAGCGAAATGCAAAGGTATAGCTTCTTTTTCTGATTTTCGTTAGGTATGGCCTTCCCCTCTTCCCCCATCTGCTGTCACGACCTTAACTCCCCATTCATACTACAATAGAGTTCCCGCACAACTTGGGTATAGTCGCCCCGGAAAGCATACCTGCGGAGAATGACCAGCCCGCCGGGTTGCAGCTCTTTTATGTCAAAGGCATTGGGCCCGCTATCTGGCGCGCCTTAAAATGCCGCTGCCTGACAAATTGGGACAGGTTACTGCTCAGTTGGCAATCCACAGCAGAATTAAGCCTATATTCTAAAAAATGTAGCAAGCAGCTGTGGATAAGTGCGAGTTATCAACAAAGTTGCTAACATAATTAGTCGTCTTCCAAAGAAGTTAGTTTATGGAGGTTTTATATGACTTTAAGAGGGGCTAGATTAAGGGTTATACCTGTTAATGGATTGAGATGGATTAATTGTTAAATTGTTGAGTTGTTAGGTGCACGATTAGCCCACCTTGCCCCTCCTTTTGTCGAAGGGCACTCCCCCAGCGGGCATTTCTGTGGAAGATGCAGTCAGGTGTTTCAGTGTGGGGCTTGAACAGGTATACCTACATACGCTTTGGGCAGGTCGCGACTCATACTCTTTCGGACATCTGTGTCCGAAAGTAATGCTGCCGGGGACATCCTTGTCCCCTATACCTGAGAACAAGAGGGACATACGGGGATGTGGACATCACCAACAGATCGCTTTCGGACATGAATGTCCGAAAGAGCATTTGGAAAAGCGGTGAGAGTCGGCCTGATAGCGCACACTCGCGGGACGCGAGCGAGGGCGAAGGCAGAATAGTGCACGATTCGCTCAGGTGGCGACCTGTCACTACAGACGATCACATTTTCTGAAAGACTTTTATATCAGGCTCTTTGGGACTTATCAATCCCGAAGCAAAGAGAGGGACCCTATTCCCACACACGGGGATTTTCTAATCCCCGTGTGTAAGTTTCATTTGCAGGTATACGGGGACAAGGATGTCCCCAGCAGCATTACTTCCGGACATGGGTGTCCGAAAGAGCATTTAGACTGGGAACGTTTGGATTGGTTTATGCACAGAAACGTCGTTACGGTGTAACGTTGCTACATCATAGCTTTTTAACCTTCCCACTTCCCCATCTGCCAAGCTCCTAAAGTCTTCCACCTATTACCACCCGCTCTTTGTGCACGCTCTTTCGCCCGTCCAGGTCGAATAACTCGATATAGAACAGGTAGTAGCCAATAGCGGCTTTGGAGCCGTCCTGCCGGGTGCCGTCCCATCGGAAGAAGCCGTCAGTGGCCAGCAGTTCGTTGCGCACCAGTTTGCGCACTTCCCGGCCCTGCGCATCAAACACGGTGATGTTGGCGACAAGACCGCTCTGGTCAGCGTTGAAGTTGATGGTGGTAAAATCTTCGTAACCGTCCCCATCCGGAGAGAAAACCCTGGGCTCCACCGTGAACATACGCTGTGCCGCTATACCTCCCTGCGATTGCGAATTAAGGTATCCGGGCGTGGCTCCTATGGAGGTGGCCGCAGAGTGAAAGTTATCGAGAGCAGTGGGTCCCTCCAGCCGGATCCTCTCCAGCGAAATACCATTGCGGTCATCGATCAGGCTGAAGTGCATGCGTTCGCTGTAGTCGAAATGGTCAGCGATGCGGCCATCAGATTGTAATACCACCACCGAGCCAGCCGCATCGGGGTAAGAAGGCAGCGAGGTCATCCGCAGGAAGGTCTCTTCGCGAGCTGCCGGGTAGTTGCTTTTGATGTTCTCCGGATTGGTCGTGAGCACCACGTATTGGCCGGGCTCCAGTACATAAGGGGCTGTCGTGATCTCCCGCCGGCTGGCGATGCTGTCGTTGCTGATGTTGGCCAGTTGCCAGTTCTGTAGGCTGATGTATTTGTCGCTGCGGTTGACCAGTTCCACAAAATCCACGCCGCCAGGCCTGGGGTTAAAGAGCACTTCGTTGATGACCACATCGCCGGGCTCTGGTGAAGACGGCAGGGCAAAGGTAGCAGTGAGCGGCTGCGGGCTCAGGTTGCCGGCGCAGTCGCGTATGCCGGTGGCGGTTAAGGTATAGCGTTGGTGCTCCTGCAGCGGACTATTCAGGTATAGCACCACCTCTTCAAACAGCGGCGAGACAACCTGCGCTGCAGCTATACCTATACCTGCCGGACTCAAGGTATAGCGGCTCACTTCCGCGACCTGCGCGCTATCAAGGCGTTCGTTGAAGCGCAGCAACAGTCGGTCAGGCGCCAGAGCAGTGACATGTAATAGTGCTGGAGGCGTGTTATCAGGTATAGAAGCGGCTACGGAGTTGGGCTGGGCCGGCGTGCCGCCACGCGGGTCGTTGGAGGCGATCCAGTTTTCGGCGTCGGCACAGGGGTTTGTCACATCGATCATCTCCAGGCTCCAGCCGCCGTTGCGCTTGTTGCTGTCGCGGTACCAGGCGTCGCTGTAATTCACGGCATAGATCAAACGGCCATTGGGCTGGCGCAGCTGCAGGAGCTCTCCGGTATTGTTGAGGCTCGGAAAATTGCTGATCCCGATTACGCGGCCGTACTCCGTAAAATTGGCCACTTGGGTGTTGGGCACGACCACGGCATACTCGCCCGGCTGCAACAAAACGTTGGGCAACACTGTGGTAGAGGTAGCATCAGAGTAGCGTATACCCTGCAGGGTGAGCACTTTGTCGGTCGGGTTGTGTAGCTCGATGTACTCTACTGCCGGCAAGCCGATAGCCGGTGTTTCGCGGGCCATGATCTCGGTAATGAGCAACTCATTATACCCGGGCAGCACAGGCGGCAGCGCATACTGGAAAGTCAGCTCTACAGCTCCTTTTAGGGCATTGCCATATAGGTCGGCTATACCTGCTACTGTAATCGTATTTCCCCCGTTTCGCAGCGATTGGGCAAAAGTAAGCAGCACTGTGCCTCCTGCTGTGAGTTCAGCAGAAGTCGGCTTGATGTTGCCGTTCAAGGTATAGTTCGCGGGATTCAGGGCTTGCTCCCGGGCCAGCGGCTCGTTAAAGCGCAGCTCCAGCGTTTGCGGGCTCAGCGGCTGTGCACTTTCCAGCACCGGCGGATTAGTGTCGGTTATCCGGAAGTCATCAAAATGAAATCGCTGACTGTTGGCCGAGCTATACCTGACCAGCACCCCAAAATAGGCAGAGCGCTTGTGCGTGGCATCTGTTACCGTACCCTGGCTCCTGTAGCTTTGTCCTGTACCCGTCACATCGATCTCTAACCGCCAGGTATAGTCGGGGCTTCGCGTTACCCGCACCCGCACGATGTTGTTGGAAGTCGCCACCGTTTTGTCTTCGCCGTTAATGATTATCACAGCTGGTTTACCAGCGTCTTTTCGGAAGAGACTCACCTCGTCGGCCGTGTTGCCAATGCGTACAAAATAGCCGTTCACATCAGCGGCTTTGAGTTCTTCTTTGTCAGAGATCAGAAAGATATCAGCGTAGTTACTAGAGGAAGTAGCTAGGCGCAGATTAGCCCAGAACTCCCAAACCGTGCCCACCGTCGCCTGCGAGGGCGTGGCCAGGTATAGCATGGTGCCCGTTACGGCAGGGCCGTTGCTTTGCAGTTGGCTCTGGGAATTTACCACAAAGCCGTTCACATCACCTGTCCAGATGGGGTTTTGGGTGAAGTTGCCATCTGAGAAGTCGTCCTGAAGTTGGGCGGCAGCCAGGTATGGGAGAAAGAGCAGAACTCCTGCAATTAGTATTTTGCGAGCAGAAACCGCTTCAATGGCATGCCAAAAGAGACAATGGACAAGTTTCCAAAATGCATAAACCCACTTTGTCATCCTGAAAGGATCCTGGTAACCAGTGCGACAAAAAGTGCTGTTGCTAATGACCCGGCCTCTGGTTAACCCTTCACCCAAAATAGTAAATATGTGCTCTGTAATTACAAATGCCTGGCGTAAAGTTTGTTTCATGCGCAGATGTTTCGGTGAAAACTTACGAACTTCGCAGCCGCAAAAGGGGAAAGGCGGGTCACGAACCCACATAAAAAATAAGAACCTCACAAGTATCCGAGGATGTTGTGAGGAAAGTGAACCGGCCGCTTTTGTAAAATTTAGAACTTTTACGCGAGCTAAGAGAGTTAGTTAGAGGAAGTTGAGGCGTTAGAGAATTTTGGAGTTGAAGGTTTTTTAAGAGTCCCAGGTTAGAGAGGGCGCGTAGGAACAGGTCACGACCTATCCGAATCGTACAGAAAAATCCTCGCCGGAGGCAGGGCCCCTTGATAAAAAGAGTGGCAGGTCAATCATGCACCCAACAATTCACCCATCAACAATTACACAATTAAATAATATACCCTAAACAATGAAAGTAGCAGTAGTAGGCGCCACCGGATTGGTGGGCGGCGAGATTTTGAAAGTACTGGCGGAGCGCGACTTCCCGGTAACGGAACTGTTGTTGGTTGCTTCTGAGAGATCTGTTGGTAAACAGATGGCGTTTAAGGGTAAACAGATAAAGGTGATCGGGATGCAGGACGCGATTGCGGCCGCCCCACACATCGCCATTTTCTCAGCAGGTGGCAGCACCTCTACCGAGTGGGCTCCGAAGTTTGCCGAAGCGGGCATTGTAGTCGTAGACAACTCCTCGGCCTGGCGCATGGACCCTACCAAGAAGCTAGTGGTGCCGGAGATTAACGCCAAAGAGCTGACCAAAGAAGACAAAATCATTGCCAACCCGAACTGCTCGACCATCCAGATGGTAGTGGCCCTGAACAAGCTGCACGAGGAGCTGAAGGCTACCCGCATTGTGGTAAGCACCTACCAGTCGGTAACGGGCACGGGCGTGAAGGCAGTGGAGCAACTCATGAACGAGCGTGAAGGCAAGGAAGGCGAGAAAGCTTACCCGTATACCATCGACCTGAACGTGTTGCCGCACATAGACGTGTTCACAGACAACGGCTACACTAAAGAGGAGATGAAGATGATCCTGGAGACCAAGAAGATCATGGGCGACGACTCCATCCGCGTGACGGCTACGGCAGTGCGTATACCTGTTATGGGCGGCCACTCCGAGTCAGTGAACGTGGAGTTTGAGAAGGACTTTACGCTGGACGAGGTATACCGCATCCTGAACGAAACTGAAGGCGTGAAGGTGGTAGACGATGTGAAGAATCTGCAATACCCGATGCCGAAAGATGCCCACGGCAAAGATGAAGTACTCGTAGGCCGCGTGCGCTTAGACGAAACGCAGCCGCGCACTTTAAACATGTGGATCGTGGCCGACAACCTGCGCAAAGGCGCTGCTACGAATGCGGTGCAGATTGCAGAGTATTTGGTGAAGCAGGGGTTGGTGTAGGTTTGCGTATCACGACATACCTATCGGATATCAAGTCACAGCATAAGTATAAATTGCTCTTCCGGATTTCCTAGTTCGGAAGGTAACTGACGGGGGCTAAAAAGTCCCCGTTTTTTATTTGTTAATAACGATTTAGGAAGGAGCGATTATTTTATATTCCTATATAGCTTATTATTAAAATTAGTAAATTAACCTCTTTAGGGGATTTAAGTATGTCTCACGATGAGTATTAATACATGGAAGATAATTGGTTATTGTCAATTATAGAAGAAGAGGCTACAAAAGCTAACATAGACTTAACAGAAGAGAAGTTATCAAATTTAATCCATAGGTAATAGACGATTCGCATTCAGACCTATATAAAGCGTTACAAGCAAAAAGGGCTGAACAGGTATCTTTTAGAAGGAAGGAGACAGCTGCATTCGAAGCACGGTTAAGTAGCCGCTGGAATTTAGCCTTCAATATTTTGGAAACCATTTTCTTGCTTTCTGAAGAAGCAGGAAAGATGTCATATCATGAAGATATACAAAAGGGCATCGACACTCCTCTGTTCGAAGTTTTACATAAGCTCCATGCGAGAGCTATTCAAATCTCAAAGGAGATACTAAATCTTTTAAAAGGTGGATTCTCCGATGGAGCAATGGCACGCTGGAGAACTTTGCATGAACTTACCGTCATCGGATATTTTATTAAGGATAATGGCACTGAAACAGCTCAAAGATTTTTAGACCACGAGTACGTTTCAAATTTTAAAGAAGCGCAGTGTTATGATGAGTATGGTGAAAAATTAGGTTTGACCAAGCTCAATGAAGAAGAACTCACATATTTGAGAAATCAAAAAGATGCCATGATACACAAATATGGAAAGGACTTCAAGGAGGACTATGGATGGGCTGCTCATATCATAAAAGGGAAACCAAATTTCTCAGAAATAGAAAAGAAAGTTAACCTAAATCACTTAAGACCATATTATAAGCTTGCCAATAACATGGTTCACTCTGGTGCTAAAAGTATAAAATTTAAGCTTGGGCTTATTGACAAAGAGTTAATGGATCAAGTTTTACTGACTGGCCCTACAAACTACGGGTTAGCATTACCAGGACAAAACACAGTCATAAGTTTACACCAAACGACGGTGAACCTTTTAACACACGCACCTACTTTTGATAGGTTGGTAAGCTTAAAGGTAATGGCTAAGTTCGTTGAGGAATGCAAGAACGCTTTCGTTCAGATAGAGAAGAGATTAGAAGAGGAGGATGAAGGTATTAATTAATGCAAAGCATAAGCTGAAAATCCACATTTGATTCCATCAATAGTAAAAAATTTTATGCCATTGCCCATCCAACCCATCCATACCCAAAGATTAGCCCTCATCCCCTTCACACTTCCGGTAGCCCAGGCACTCTACGCCTTCAACACAGGTATACTGGCCGAGATCGGCCTGCAGCCCACCCGCTTCTGGCCCGACCAGGAAAGCATGGACAGCTTACCCCGGATCATCAAAAGGCTGGAGCAGCTACCCGAGCCAACCGGCTTTGAATCGTGGATGATCGTGCTGAAACACAATGCCACTGTGATTGGCGATGCCGGATTTAAAGGCGGGCCGAATAAAGAAGGAACAGTAGACATCGGCTACTCTATCATCGAGCAGGAGCAACAGAAAGGGTACGGGCTAGAAACGGCCAGAGCACTAGTGGACTGGGCATTTTGGCACCCGGAAGTGAAAGCGGTGACAGCAAACTGCCTTCTGGAAAACGACGCCTCTATCCGGCTGCTGGAAAAACTGGGCATGCAGGAAACCGTGCGGGACGATGAAATGATCTACTGGAAGTTACTTCGTTAGAAGCCGCGGCATAAAACGCAGGCGGATTTAAAAATCAACCTTGTACAAATCCTCCATCTGCCGCTGCGTAATAAACCGGGGCATGGCCCGGAAGAGCGTGTTCCGCAACTTGCCCAGCAGCGGATTGCGCCAGTGGGCGACTTCCCCCAAGGTTCTGGACAGTTGGATGACTTTGGCAGTACGGGCCTTGCGGCGCTTTTCATATTTTTTTAGGGCATTGGATAGAACGGGTTCCTGCTGCAGGCACTGCGCCAGCACCACGGCATCTTCTATCGCCTGGCAGGCGCCCTGCCCCATGTTGGGCGTGGTGGCGTGGGCGGCATCCCCGAGCAGCACAACACGGCCATACACAAAATGCTTCAGCGGCTTCAGGTCGGCTATGTCGTTCCAGATGAGTTGATCCGGTGAGGTGGAGGCCAGCACGGCTTCTACAGGGGAATGCACCTTTTCGAAGTGGCGGGCCAGTTTTTCGGGCGTCATGCGGCGCATTTTCTCGTCGCGCTGTGGGGCGTTGATGCAGGCATACCAGTAGATTTTGTCGCCTTGCAGCGGCGCTATACCTACCCTGCCCTCGGGTGCCCAGGTTTCTGCCGATATCATCTTGTTGATGTCTACACCCGGATTCTCGACTACGGCCCGCCAGCAGGTATAGCCGGCGTAGCGTGGCACGCTGTCGGGCACCAGTTGCTGGCGCACTACCGAACTGATGCCATCGGCGGCGATGAGCAGATCGGCTGTGGTATGGCCGCCGTCGGCGAACATGATCTGCACCTGATCGCCGTGCTGCTGTATTTCTTCGCAACGCTTACCCAGCACCACGGTGTCGGGCTTGAGGTGACTGAGCAGCACTTCGTGCAGGTCGGCGCGGTGAATCACAAAATTGTTGATGCCATACCTGTTGCTCAGGGGGCGGGTATCCATGTTGCTGATCTCACGGCCGTGCTCATCGAAGATCACCAGCGCATCGAGCTGTTTCCCTCTCGCCACCACGTCGTCCATAACGCCCAGCCGCTGCAGCCCCTGCATGGCATTGGCAGCAAGCCCTACGCCTGCTCCCAGTCCCTTGAACCTGGAAGCCGCCTCATTAACGGTGACTTCTATACCTGCCTGCTGCAGTGCAAGCGCCGTGCACAGACCGCCGATTCCCCCTCCTACAATAATGGCTTTCATACCTGATCCGGTTTTATACCTTTACTTCATCCTCCACTGAAGATCTGCCAAACACTTTCGCCACCCACCTCGGCAGGAAAATAGAACCCAGCACCAGGTATGGGTAGTAGGTAATCAGGCGATAAAGTACCACCACAATGTTGCTGAAGCTCCCCAAGAACAGACCAAAGAAGCTCGGGAAAGCCATTTCCACGATGCCGGCACCACCTGGTGTTATGGCCACCAGCATCACGATCCAGAAAATGAGGTTGCGCGAAACGATGAGCAAATGGTCGTCAAACGTGACATCGACAAAGGCGGCGATGAGGCAGTTGAGCAAAAAATAGCGGGCGCTCCACACGAAAATAGTCGAAATGATGGCCCGCGCCCAGTAGTTAAAATCCTTACCGCGCAGTTGCTGCGAGGCCCAAATAATCTCGTTACCGTGCTGGTGCGCGTTGATGCGCCACTTGCGCAGCAGTTTCCAGCCGGTCAGTTTCAGCAAAATCCACTTGAAGGCACGCGGACGCACAAACAGCGCGTAGATCATGATGAAGGTATAGACGGTTATCAGGGAGTAGCTGATGTAAAAGGCCATTTTGAGCGCCCCCACGTCAGAACCCGAAAGCCCGAAAGTAGGGAACACCTCCCCCTGGATGAAAAGCAACGCAAGGGGTGCCGCAATAATGAAGAACATGTTGTCGAGCACGGCCGTGACCATGACATAGGCCAGCGACTTGCCCAGCGGTATACCTTCTTTGTTGAGTAAAATGGTGGCGATAGTGGAACCTCCCACCACCGAGGGCGTAATGGCCGAAGCGAACTCCCAGAGCATGATCACGTCCAGGCTGCTGCGCCAGCTCAGAAACTTATCGGTCAGGTTGCGGATGCGGTACATGTAGCCAAAATCGCGGATCACGAGCACGAGCAGCGCCGCCGCCAGCCACCACCAGTTGGCCTCGGCTATACCTTTCAGATCACCGAGCTTGTCGTCTTTGATAAAGAGCCAGGCCGTGGCGCCCAAACCCAGCAGAACCGGGATCAGGATCTTGATCGGACTGAAACTCTGTAATATGGTTTTTTTATTTTGATCCATGTAGGCTATTCTAACCCAGTTCCTCGGCGCTTGCTCTTACATAGCTGACGTGCAAAACTACTTAACTATTCGGCAACTTGGGGAAACGGGTTGGCTTTTTAAGGATTTTCTGGAATTGCTACTCCAGGATGAGGTGTGTCACCTGGGCGGCCTGCCCCTCGGCTCTGGTAATAATAAAGTCGTTGAACCCGTCGCCCACCTCGATGCCGATCAGGTTAAGCTGCAGCATGTCGAGTATCGCCAGGAAGTTGAAGATCATGCCGATCTTGTCCGGAAAGGCCGAAATAATCTCCGAAAAGGTTATCTGCTCTTTCTCCTCCATCACCCGGATAATGTAGTCCCGCTGTTCCTCTATGGTATAAGGATAGGTGAGTACGGTATGCTTCGGGCGGCTCTGCTCCTCTTCAAAGCGGTGCATTACCTTGTCGAACACGCGCATGAGTTTGTAGAGGCTCAGGTCCTGCAGCTCATACTCGAAATGGTTGGCATTGGCGATCTGCTGCAGTTCCTCGTGCACATTGCCACGATTTTCCTGCGCCAGTCGCTGGTCTTCCATCTGCCCGAGGTCGCCGAGCACCGCCTTGTACTTCTTGTATTCCAGCAGGTGCTGCACCAGTTCCTGGCGGGGGTCTATCTCGTTACCTTCCTCGTCTTTTTCGGTGCGCGGCAGCAGCATTTTGGCTTTGATGCGCATGAGTGTGGCGGCTGTTAGGATAAAGTCGCTGGCCACCTCGATGTTGAGCTGCTCCATCTGCCTAATGTAGCCCATGAACTCGTTGGTGATCTGAAAAATCGGGATGTCGTGGATGTCCAGCTCGTCACGCTCGATAAAGAAGAGCAGCAGGTCAAACGGCCCCTCAAACAACGGTAATTTAATTTCGAAACTCACTTCTCTGGCCTTTGGTTAATGCGCTGATCGCAACTGATGTACAAAAATACTAATTTATTCGGATGAAATAGCAGCCCAATGGCCACGCTACAAAGGCCGTACCTCCACGATTTCCAAACAAATTAAGCTCACAACTGTATAAGTGTAACATTATCAAGGGGAGTGTTTGCTATTTAGTTCCGTAAAACGCCCTACCTACTGGCAATCAAACGCTTACCACTCGCACACCATACATCGCCGTCGGCTGCCCTGACAGGATAGAGAGGAGAAATAGCAGCTCGTATTCTGATTTTTGCTAACTTTACGTTTTGTCCGGCAGACTGTATTTTGCACAATGCAAACTTTTGCCTGAAAAATTTGTTGGAAGTCTATAATAAAGACATTTCTATGATCATCAAACCAGGAGATCTCCTTGCCTCCATTGACTCACCTGCCGACCTCCGCGCCCTTAAGCCAGAGCAGCTATTGCAGGTATGCCAGGAGCTAAGGCAATACATTATCGATGTGGTATCGATCCACGGCGGTCATTTTGGGGCCAGCCTCGGGGTAGTGGAACTGACGACGGCGCTGCACTACGTGTTCCAGACGCCTTACGATCAGCTGGTATGGGATGTGGGTCACCAGGCCTACGGACATAAGATTCTGACCGGCCGCCGCGATAACTTCCACACCAACCGCAAGTATGGCGGAATCTCCGGTTTTCCGAAGCGTAAAGAAAGCGAATACGATACCTTTGGCGTAGGCCACTCCAGCACCTCCATTTCGGCGGCGCTGGGTATGGCGGTTGCCTCGCAGTACAAAAACGAAGAAGACCGCCAGCACATTGCCGTGATCGGTGATGGCGCCCTGACGGGTGGTATGGCCTTCGAAGCCCTTAACCACGGCGGCGCTACCAACGCCAACCTGCTGGTAGTCCTCAACGATAACTGCATGAGCATCGACCCGAATGTGGGCGCGCTCAAAGAATACCTGACCGACATCACCACTTCCCGCACCTATAACAAGCTGCGCGACGAACTGTGGAACGTGCTCGGCAAGATCAGCAAATTCGGTCCGAACGCGCAGCACATCGCCTCCAAAGTAGAGAGCGGCATCAAAGCCACCCTTTCCAAGCAGAGCAATCTGTTCGAAGGCCTGAACTTCCGCTATTTCGGTCCTATTGACGGACACGATATCAACCACCTTGTGTCGGTGATGGAAGACCTCAAGCGTATACCGGGTCCGAAGATCCTGCACGTGCTCACTACCAAAGGCAAAGGCTTTGCCCTCGCCGAAAAAGACCAGACCAAATGGCACGCACCGGGTTTGTTCGACAAGATAACGGGCGAAATCTACAAGAAGCACTACGACACGCCACAGCCGCCAAAGTACCAGGATGTGTTTGGCCATACGATGGTGGAGCTTGCTGAAAAGAACGACAAGATCATGGGCGTAACGCCTGCCATGCCGTCGGGCTGCTCGCTTAACATCATGATGGAGGCCATGCCGGACCGTGCGTTCGACGTAGGTATAGCCGAGCAGCATGCGGTGACTTTCTCTGCCGGCCTGGCCACGCAGGGTCTGGTGCCGTTCTGCAACATTTACAGTACGTTTATGCAGCGCGGCTATGACCAGGTGGTGCACGATGTGTGCCTCCAGAACCTGCACGTGGTGTTCTGCCTTGACCGTGCCGGTTTCGCCGGAGCCGATGGCCCGACGCACCACGGTGCTTACGACATTGCCTACATGCGCTGCATCCCGAACATGGTGGTAGCTGCCCCAATGAACGAGCAGGAGCTGCGCAACATGATGTATACTGCTTCGCAGGAGGGCGCCGGTCCGTTCACGATCCGCTACCCACGTGGCGAGGGCGTGATGCCGAACTGGCGTACGCCACTGGAGCTTCAGCAGGTAGGCAAAGGCCGCACCATTCAGGAGGGCGAAGAAGTTGCGATCCTGACATTCGGCCATATCGGCAACTATGCCGTGGAGGTGTGTCAGAAGCTAGGCTACGACGGCATTAACCCGGGCCACTACGACATGCGTTATTGCAAGCCACTCGACGAGGAATTGCTGCACCACATCTTCCAGAAATATAGCAAAGTGATCACCGTGGAAGACGGCTGCCTGCAGGGCGGTTTCGGAAGCGCGGTGCTGGAGTTTATGGTCGACAACGGCTATACCTCTCAGGTGAAGCGCCTCGGCATGCCGGATCAGGTGTTCGAGCACGGTTCGCAACTGGAACTCCACCGCGATGCGGGCTTCGACTCGACTGCCATTGAGAACACTGTGAGAGAGATGATCGGTGTGACGGTGAAGGCTACGGTTTAAGACGAAGTTTCTGACTTACTACATAAAGGGAAACCCCGTAATTCATTATGAGTTGCGGGGTTTTCCCTTTATGGCACGAGCGTCCGCGCTCGTGACGGCTATGGTGGGGCCTCCGGCCCAGTGTAGGTATAGCTTCAGTCTGTCTATACCTATACTTAGCATAGTACTTTACCATACCTTATCATATCGCAAGTTTAGCGCTAGCGCAACTTGTGGTTAGACATCATGGCCAATTTGCAACTGGCGTAGCGGCGGCTGTTACAGGTATAGCAATAGCCTTTTGTAGGTATAGCAACTTGCTTAGTTTCATTGCTTCGCCTGTGCGGCGGGCACTCACTTTTTGTCTTGACACAAATCGAGGGCCCCTACCCCCACTCGCTGAATGCTCGAACAGTGGAGCGCCGTAATGTGCACTTGGCCTAAGCCATATCTGGCGTAGTTAAATTTGTAGAAATGAACTGTTATACCTATCCGCATCTGTCATTTCGACCATCGGGAGAAATCTGAAGTATTAAGCATGTAGTAAATCCCAGATTTCTCACTAGTGTTCGAAATGACATCTGAATATAATACCCGGCTACAGCGCTTATACCTGTTAAATGGCTGTAACAGATTCCCCGCTTTAGGCGCGGAGGGGTTAGGGGTGGTTGGACCCGGTATAGTAGA
Source organism: Pontibacter coccineus (assembly GCF_030546575.1). Classification (GTDB taxonomy): domain Bacteria; phylum Bacteroidota; class Bacteroidia; order Cytophagales; family Hymenobacteraceae; genus Pontibacter; species Pontibacter coccineus. Next base: position 85,199 of record NZ_JAUOTN010000002.1, on the reverse strand, counting down.
AAATCAACTGTAGTGCTTATACCTAGGAGCGTCAATGACAGAATTCCCCTCTTGAGAGGGGCAGGGGTGTGTTAAAATCAGTAGGCTATTCAAAGGCTAATTTTGCAGGGCCTATACCATGCCCGAAGCTCACCTCCTTGATTAGAGGGCGCGGGTAGGCCAATCATACACGAAACCCTGCTTCAGAATTTAAGTTATCTTTACAAACTAACACTTCGACATACCTACAAACTATGACACAACGCACCACCTATACCTCCGCCGGCTCTGGCGATACAATCGTATTCCTGCACGGCTTCTGCGAGAGCAAGGAAGTCTGGACGGAGTTTGCTAAACCATTGCAGCAGAAATTCCAGACCGTGGCGCTGGATCTGCCCGGCTTCGGCGAAAACACTTCAGGTATAGCCGACTACAGCATGGAAGGAATGGCCGACTATGTGATGGAAAAGCTAGGGGAACTTGGCATAAAGAAATGTATCCTGGTCGGCCACTCGATGGGAGGCTACGTGGGTATGGCCTTCGCTGAAAAGTACGCCAGCATGCTCAACGGCCTCTGTCTGTTCCACTCCTCTGCTCTCCCCGACACTGACGAGAAGAAAGACAACCGCAACAAGACCATCGAATTTGTAGAGAAGCACGGCGTGGAGAAATTTATGCAGTCCTTTATAGAGCCGCTCTTTTACAGCGAAAACCGCGACAGGCTGCAGAAGGAAATCGCGTTGATGCAAGAGATCGGCACCAACACTCCCAAGGAGAGCGTAATAGGTGGCCTGGCCGCCATGCGCGACCGAAAAGACAGAACGGACGTGCTGGCAGCAGTAAAATTCCCGGTGCTGTTTATCTTCGGAAAAGAAGACGGCGCCGTGCCACTCGACAAAGCCCTGGAGCAATGCCACCTGCCCGATAACAGCATGGTCTATTTTCTTGGGCAAACCGGCCACATGGGCATGTTCGAACGCACCTACGAAACCCGCAAAACGCTGGAAAAATTCGCGGAGACGATTTACGGGTGAGGTAGTGGATTGAGTGAATGAGCGAATTATTGAATTGTCGATGGTTAAATTGCTGGTTGTTTGGTGCACGATTGAACCACCCCTTCCCCTCTGAGGAGGGGATTTCAGTGCATGACTTGGTTAGGTGCGTTGGTTGGGGACTTGGACAGGTATACCATTGCGTGATTCAGTCAGGTATACGGGTGCATGGTTGCCGGTGCACGATCCGGACAGGTCGCGACCTGTCTCTACAGACGATCTTGGCGCTCTTTCGGACATCCATGTCCGAAAGCCATCTGTTGGGGATGTCCACATCCCCGTATGCTGGTCTTGTTTTCAGGTAAAGGTGCAAAGCTCTTCGGGATTGATAAATCCCGAAGCAAACGGTCGGGGATTTCCTAATCCCCGTGCGCCGTACTTGTTTTGCAGGTATAGGTTACTAGAATGCCCCCGTCAGAAATACTTCCGGACATAAATATCCGGAAGAGCCGGTGTAAAGCCGCTACACGTGAACGAGGCTACAGTGCAACGTCGCTACATTACAAATTACAACTTTCTAATTTTCTAACTTCACCAATTCCTCAACTCTAAAACTCTCCCCTTGCTTCACCAGACCCTAGCCCCACCCGCACGCATTTTGCCTACGCTTGTGTTTTCGCAGTTTGCGGGCACTTCGCTTTGGTTTGCCGGCAATGCGGTGCTGCCTGATTTGCAGGCTTCGTTGCAGTTGCAGGAAGGGGCTCTGGCTTTGCTCACCTCGGCGGTACAGTTGGGCTTTATAGCGGGCACGTTGGTATTCGCTTTTCTGTCGCTGGCCGATCGGGTGTCGCCGCGCCTGCTGTTTTTGCTTTGCGCTTTGCTGGGTGCTGCGGCCAATGCCTCTCTGGTGTTTGCCGCCAAAGACCTTTATGCAGTACTGCTGTTACGGGCACTGACGGGTTTTCTACTGGCAGGCATTTACCCGGTAGGTATGAAAATAGCGGCCAGCTGGTATAGCACGTGACTTGGCAAGGCCATCGGGTATTTAGTAGGGGCATTGGTGCTGGGCACCGCGTTTCCGCACCTGATCCGGGCTCTGGGTGCTACATTGCCCTGGCAGCAGGTCATGGTGGCGGTCAGTGTGCTGGCGGCAACTGGTGGAATACTTTTATACCTGCTCGTGCCCGACGGGCCATACCTCAGGAAGGGAGCCACCTTTAGGATCGGCAATATGCTGCAGGCTTTTCGTGATCGTGGTTTCAGATCGGCAGCTTTCGGTTACTTTGGCCACATGTGGGAGCTCTATACCTTGTGGGCTTTCACCCCACTTATCCTCACCTTGGCATTACCCCAACTTTCTCCCGGTGAAGTGTCAGGTTACAGCTTTGCTGTGATCGCGGCCGGTGCGGTGGGCTGTGTAGGTGGCGGCTATTTATCGCAGGTATGGGGGAGCGCCCGGGTGGCTTTTGTGCAGCTGCTGCTTTCGGGTTTGTGCTGCCTGCTTTCGCTGCTCGTGTTTCAGGTGGACGCACCTCAACTGATTATACCTTTCCTGCTCTTCTGGGGCATCGTAGTGGCCGGAGATTCTCCGCAGTTTTCAGCCCTGACAGCCCAAACCGCCCCTCCGCAACTGGTCGGCACCGCGCTTACCATTGTGGTAGCCATCGGCTTTGCCATTACGGTGGTCAGTATCCAGCTCACAGGCCTTTTGCTCACCCAGTTACCGCTACATTATACGCTCGCGCTACTGGCTATCGGCCCGGTGCTTGGCTTGCTGGGGCTACGCCGCCTGGTATAGTGTGCGCCCGCGTCCTTTCCGGCTATACCTGCCTCGGAGGCTCTACTTATACCTGCCCGGCCAATAAAAAAGCCGACCCAATTTTGGACCGGCTTTTCTGCTCAAAATATACTTCAAATCTATACCTTATTCGGCTTTCATCTCCATCTTGGAGCCATCACCCGCCACAAGGTCCATCTCTTTGTCCGTCAGTTTCTCTACTGTAAAGTTCTGTGATTCGTTAGCCCCCTCAAACGTGAGCGATAAGCGTCTGCCTGCTTGGTCGTAGGTCCAGGTGCCGGTTTGGAGCGAGCCACCGCCGCCCATCGCAAAACGGCCGTCCGAGTAGAACTGCATCGTCTCGTCTTTTTCGTCTGAGGTCAGCTTATCTTTGTCGCCGGAGGCTGTCATTTCTTTGGCGGCTTTCCAGGTCTTGCTGCTACCACCTGAAATCATGTTGGCGTTGCCGGCGTTGTCCTTGTCACTGCCGCAGCTCGTCATAAAAGCCATCAGTACGAAGGCCATTACAAAAGTAAAGTAGGCTTTCACCTGTTTCAGATTCCTGTTCATTTTATTCATAGTTTATTGGTTATACTTTCCTGCGCCAACTTACCTAAGGCGGCGTGCATAGAGTACGGTTAAAACTTTTTTAAAGTTGATGAAAGCTCTACAATCTGGCAGGTAAACAACGTGCCACAACTATGCGCACTATTTGGCGTATTTATTTAAGCAACTGTGTTTTGCAGCTGCATCCAAAAATTATTAACCGACATCAAAAGACTTTGAAATATGGGATTGCGTGATTTTTTCAAGAAAGGGGAAAAGGAACCCGTTAAGGCTCCCAACCCAACCAACCGTCAGCCAGGCGACAGCACTTTTTTTAACCAGCAGTCGCCTCAGCAACCTGGGGCACAGCCAGCAACAGGCCAGGACACCTATACTGTGAAGAGCGGGGATTCGCTCTCTAAAATCGCCAAGCACTACTATGGCGATGCCAACGCGTGGAAAAAGATTTACGAGGCAAACAAGGCTACCATCGGCAGCAATCCTGACCTGATAAAACCAGGCCAGCAGTTTGTTATTCCGAAGCAGTAGATTTATTTAAAAATAAAAACAGAAAGAGCCGGCTAGTGATAGTCGGCTCTTTCTGTTTTAACTAATAAATAGATAGCATTAGGTTTACCACCTGTGCATGTTAAAGGAACGCTCCGGCGAGTAAGTGAACGGAGGTTGTATATACTGTGTACGGACGGCAAATCTCATTGGAAGGAGCATTTCAGAAGCTACTGGTTTTCCTAGCTTCGTAGCCGGATTCCAGGCTGGCATGCTATTTACAAACCGAAGCCCCGCTTCATCTACCTTAGGATGTACGCTTTTCTTAACCTCGGCATCTTTTACCTGCCCATCCTCCATCACAGTAAAACTTATTACTAGTAAGCCTTCTATTTTATTATTCCCTAAATAACTAGGAGATGGCCCCTTGAAGTTTTTCCTTGTGTATTCAAACAAGTCGCCTCTGAAACTAGCTTCTCTAACTAGTACCCCATATTGCAATGTGTCGGCTTCGCCATTGCTTTTACGCTGTAAAACCTGGAAATAATAATCGGCAGGCGTTACATCCGACTTCGGCAGATCCACTCTCGTAATTTGGCATCCCAACAAATCCGCGGCTATCGGATATCTGGCCGGGTAATATTTGGGATCAGCCCGCCAATGCTCCATATATAAAAGATAGTCTGGCAAACTTATTAACTGCATCAGATCAACTTTACTGACAGCCGGCACCCCATTTGCATAGACTGTGCCACTCAGAAGTTTGCCTTTGCTGTCGTAAATCTGCTCAAGCTCCATTTTTCCGTCAGTATCTGTAAGTCTCCACCACCCTGTCTTATAGCCGTCAACGAACTGCCCTTCCAGTACGGAGGTGCCTTTCCCTTTTGTCAACGGAAAAGGTGCTTTATACTCCCCTTGCCCATCTTTTATGAGTTGGTTTCCGGTGTCGCTCCAAAGGTTATCCACCCGCATCTCTTCTCCATCCAGCGTTACATCTGCCAAAGGTGTGCCCGAAGCACTCCAAAACTTCCAGTTCCCGGTCGGAACATCTTCGGAAAAATTGCCCTCACAATCCACCTGACCATTAGGATGGTAGAAAACCCACTTACCCCACTTCTTGCCCTGCGCATTGTAATAGCCTTTTGCCATAATAGTGTTATCTGCATAGTAATCGGTAACGACATGCTGAAACAAGGGAGCACCCAAGTGTTGTATTTCTTTAACATCAGCAGAGAAGTAGGTCAACCGCTTCGCCACTGCGTCCTCCGGTGAGGTAATTTGCCAATCGGCATTGTAATGAATGATCACTGCTTTGTACTCAGGCGCTTCGTCCTGTTGAGCGAAAGCCGGTGCCGTTAAGAATAGAAGTAAAACAGCGAGTAAAGTTTGTTTCATAAAAAGGGTTGGATAACTGGCTCAAACTTAATCAAAAAAGCCCGCCGAACCATCAGGTCCTGCGGGCTTTTGAGAAATCAATAAGTACTCTTTAATAGCTTAGAAACGCTCGTCAGCAGCGAAGTAGAAGTCGCCTTCGATCTTTGCGTTTTCGTCAGAGTCAGAGCCGTGTACGGCGTTAGCCTCTATAGACTTCGCGTATACCTTACGGATAGTACCTTCCTCAGCCTGAGCCGGGTTGGTAGCGCCGATCAGCTTGCGGAAATCCTCTACTGCGTTGTCTTTCTCAAGGATCATGGCTACGATCGGGCCAGATGACATGTACTTCACCAGGTCACCGTAGAAAGGACGCTCCTTGTGCACTTCGTAAAACTTACCGGCACGCTCCTCAGACAGTCTTGTCTTCTTCATCGCCACGATGCGGAATCCGCCTTCTTCGATCATTTTAGTAATGCCACCGATGTTGTTATCTGCAACCGCATCCGGCTTAATCATGGTAAATGTGATGTTTCCAGCCATGTCTATTCTGTTAATGTGTGTATGTTTCGTTTTGAAGGTGCAAAATTAGCGCATTTAGCTCAATTATAGCAGCACTTGGCCCATACTTTATGCAAATATTTATGCCGAAGGGCGCCCGGCTATACCTGCAGCCATGCCTCATGCTTGCACTCAGAACGGCCTGTAGCGTCTTAAAACGCTATTTTATTGCATTAGAAGTTATTTCTTCAGAAATTCGCGCCTTATATCCCTATTAATCAGCGGATTTATAACAAGCTTTATGCATGACATTAATGCTCTCAAAGAGCTCCTGAGAGAACCTAAAGAGGTGATGATCACCACACATCACAAACCAGACGCCGATGCGTTGGGTTCATCACTGGGTCTGGCCGGCTATCTCAAAAAGCTCGGCCACCGGGTTACGGTGATCACACCTTCCGACTACCCGAGCTTTCTTACCTGGATGGAGGGCAACGATGATGTACTCGTGTACTCAGAGAAGAACGACGCCCTGGTGCAGCGCATCATCACAGAGTCGCAGGTGATCTTCTGCCTCGACTTCTCTAACCTGTCGCGCATCCACGAAATGGGCGAATATATCCGCAACGCCAAAGGCACGAAAGTGCTTGTAGACCACCATCTGCAGCCGGAGGATTTTGCTGACCTGGATTTCTCCAACCCGCAGGCCGCCGCTACAGCCGAGCTGGTTTACGACCTGATCAAGGCGCTGGGCGATGGCGACAAGATTGACACAGGTATAGGCGAGTGTCTTTATGCCGGCATCATGACCGACACGGGCTCTTTCCGCCACCCGAGCACTTCCAAAAACGTGCACCTGATCATTGCTGACCTGCTGCACATTGGGGTGAACACCTCCAACATCCACCGCCTGATCTACGACAGCTCCACGGAACTGCGTTTGCGCTTTCTGGGTTATGCTCTCAAGGACAAACTGGTCGTGCGGCCCGAGTACAGAACCGCTTATATCTCCATTACGGCTGAGGAGCTGAAAGCTTATGATTCCAAAACCGGCGACACGGAAGGTCTGGTGAACTTTGCGCTTTCTATCGAGGGCATTGTTTTTGCAGCCGTGATCATTGACCGTGTGCAGGCCGTCAAAATGTCTTTCCGCTCCGTCGGCAATTTCTCAGTAAACGAGTTTGCCCGCGCCAACTTCAACGGCGGCGGACACAAAAATGCAGCCGGCGGCATGTCGCTCGACAACCTCGAGAACACCGTGGCCAAGTTTGAAAGCCTGCTGCCACAGTACAATGAGCAGCTGCAGGCTTCCTGTTAAGTAACAAACACTTTATCCAACCTATAACCGATGCTATTTAAATCAAAGTACTTACTGCCGGTGCTAGCCGGCGCCATGTTGCTGCAGTCTTGTGGCGACAAAAACAAAAGCGACGAATTTCGCACGACGGCTGACGGCCTGGCTTATAAGATATATGAGCAGAAAGACGGGGAGTATGTGAACCGTGGCGAGATTGCTGCCAACGACACCACCGGCGCCCGTCTGGGCCAGGTGATCACCATGCACATGTCGTACCGCACAGCCAACGACTCCGTGCTGTTCGACTCACGAAAGCAGGGCCAGCCGGTAATGCTTCCGGTAATGGAGCCAACCTTCAAAGGCAGCCTCGAAAACGCCCTGACCATGATGCGCGCTGGTGACAGCGGTGTGTTCAAGATCAGTGTAGACTCGCTTTTCGCCAACACCTTTAACCAGCCAATGCCTCCGTTTGTGAAGCCGGGCACTCATTTTACTTTCTACCTGAAAGCTGACAAAATACAGTCTGAGCAGGAAGCGGTAGCGGATCAGCAGAAGATGTTCGAAGAGCAGATGCAGGCCCAGCAGGAGCGCGCCAAAGAGCAGATCAAAATCGACGACGCTAAAATTCAGGAGTACATCAAAGAAAAAGGCCTGAAGAACGTGCAGAAAACCGACGCGGGTGTGTACTACGTGGTAACAGAAGCTGGCAAAGGCCCGAAAGCCAAAGCCGGCGACAACGTATCGGTACATTACAAGCTTTCTTTCCTGGATGGCAAGGAGCTGGAGTCTTCGTACGACAACCCTATGAGTGGCGGTCAGCCGTTCACTTTCCCGCTTGGCCAGGGCCAGGTGATACCAGGTTGGGATGACGGCATCGCGCAGCTGAACAAAGGTAGCAAAGCGATCCTGCTTATACCTTCTCCACTGGCTTACGGAGAGCAGGCACGTGGCGAGCAAATGCCAGCCAACTCGATCCTGCGTTTCGATGTGGAGCTTGTTGACATCAAAAACTAGTTACTGAGTACCTTTTAAACCCATTACCATGACCCTGACACATCAAAAGCAGAAACTGAGTACCCTGCTCGTAAAGGCTCTTTTCTTGTTTGTTACGCTGGTCTCTTTTGCATCTTGCAAGGAAGAGAACAAAAATCCTTACTATATAACGCCTGAGCAGGTCGAGGCTCAGAAAAAGTTGGATGAGCAGACGATCAGAAAGTATTTCAGGGCAAATGCTGTTGACACGACCAAGGTGGTACGACTGAACAGTGGCATTTACATCCTGACCAAGAAAGCAGGTGAAGGCGATGTGATCAAGGCCGGGCAGTACGCAGAGGTAAATTACATCGGTCGCAACGTGAGCAACGACGTGTTTGACAGTTCTTTCAGAACAGGCAAGCCTTTCTCGGTACTTGTTGGTGCGGGTCAGGTGATCAAGGGCTGGGACGAAGGACTGCAGCAAATGCGCAAGGGCGAAGAAGCGAACCTGTACATTCCCTCCCACCTGGGATACGGTATGTACGGTAGCGGCAACATTCCACCAAACTCTGTGCTGATCTTCGAAATAGACGTGCTGAATGTACGCTAGCAGCTAATTTTACTTAAACAGAAAAGGCGATGCAGATGCATCGCCTTTTCTGTTTATCAGCTGAGCACTTCCGACAGGATGGCCAGCGATTTGATATCGCCCAGCCGCTCTACGTGGAGCTGGTAATAGCGGATCAGGATAGAGAGCATTTCGCGGCGCACCTTGCCGTTCGGTATAGCCGCCTGCGCAGGCGTGCGCAACAGCTGGTCGAAGAGCTGCTCGTAGGCCTGCAGTGCCAGCACCGGCGGGGCATCGGTAAGCGACTGTGCATTGGGCGAGAAGGCCACCTGTTCTACAATTTCCGTTCCGCTGCTCGGGCCGAAGCCCAGGTGGTGGCTCAGGTGCAGCAGAAAGATCAGGTGAAAGTTCTCGAAGTGATCCTGCAACTCGTCAAACTCAATGATGGCGTTGAACAGGAAGTGAAATAATGTCGGGTTTTCCTCCTCCTCTTTAATAGTGCGCGACACCATCTCGGACAGAAACAGCAAAATACTGCTCTTGCGGATGTCGAAAGGGATGGTAGCGTAAGGGTAGGCGCTCTTGTACTCTGAAATGCGGGTGATGCCACCCCTTTGCGAGGTATAGACCACCATATCGAGCAGCGTGAAAGGCTGGAACAGGGCAATGCGGGAACCCGGGCCTTTTTTGCGCACGCTGTTCACGATGTACGACTGCACGCCCAGTTGCTCGGTGTATACCTTGGCGATGATCGAAGACTCGCGAAACTTGATGTAGTTGAGTACGATGCCTCTTGTCTTGACTAACATTTACTCCAGTACGGCTATTTTGGTGATACAGGTTTGGCGAGCTCCGCGGCCAGCGGCAAAGACCAGGTATACCTACTCGGCATTGGCTCTTTATTCCTGACAGTGGAGCATTTTCTTACTCCATAACTTCCCCCTTAGGGGATTATAAGGGTGTAAATTTGGTGTGCAAAAACTAGTTGTGACCAAATTTAGAATAGCTCACAGATGTAAATACCCCTCCGAGAGCTACGATCGCAAATTTCGAACCCGCGTTCTCACTTGGCCTCAAGGTAAGAATTCACCGAAATAAAACCATTCTACTTATGCGCAGGTATAGCTCAAGATTTACTTCTTCTGTTTGATGCCTTCCTGGAAGCAATGACGGCAGCGGGCCTCGTAGGATTCTGTTTCGCCCAGCAGCACCTGCTGCTCAGACGGGGAATTCCTGAAAGAGTAAGTCGCGATATCGCCGCACTGCACGCAAATGGCATGCACCTTGGTCACATACTCGGCGACGGCCATCAGTGCCGGCATCGGACCGAAAGGCTTGCCCAGGTAATCCATGTCCAGGCCGGCGGCGATTACGCGCACACCACTGTTGGCTAGCTTCACACATACCTCGGCCAGGCCGTCGTCAAAGAACTGCGCTTCGTCTATACCTACCACATCGCAACTGCCGCCCAGCAACAGCATGTCCTGCGCAAAGTCAATCGGCGTGGAGCGTATGGCATTGGCGTTGTGCGACACCACGTCCTCCTCGTGATAGCGCTTGTCGATGGTCGGCTTGAAGATCTCCACCTTCTGCTTGGCGATCTTGGCCCTGTTCAGCCGCCGGATCAGCTCTTCAGTCTTCCCCGAGAACATCGATCCGCAGATCACCTCTATCCACCCTCTTCTGATTGCGTGGTTATCATTCCCAACGCGCGGTTCTATAAACATGTATTACGCTGTAATTGCTGATTGGCTAAATGGCTGAATTGCTAAATGGTTAAATTGTTGATGGTTGATAGGTTGATGCACGATTGGACAGGTCGCTACCTGTCCCTACACCTACCTGTTCACGACGTTACATCGTAACGTCGCTATAATTTAACTTTCTAAATTTCTAACTTTCTAACTCCTCAAACTCTCTAACTGCTATACTTCATATGCGGGAGCATGGTCTGCCGGGGCACGCGGCCCTGAGCGTCTCCGCTTACTAATGTACATTGGCAGGTTAGTCTTTCGTTAGACTGTAGGCGGCCTTTACTACGGTAGCGTTCTTCGCTCTCGGTAAGCGGGCCAAAGTACTCCAAACCCTCCCGCACCACAATGCGGCAGGTGGTGCAGCGGCCTTTTGCTCCACAGGCGTGCATCCAATCAATGTCGGCGGCTTGCAGGGCCTGCAGCAACGTTTGACCGGGTGCCACTTCCACCTGCCGATCGAACAGGTTTTGCACCGTTAAATTTGGCATATTATTTATTAACTTTACGAAAGAAAGGTATACCAATGGAAGACAAATATAATCAATTAAGGCTTGAACGTTACAGCAAAGAACTGGCAAATGTGCTTTGCGACCGCCACTTTGCTGCGCACGACACCATTAACGGACCACAACTTATTGGCTTTACGCCCATTAAACAGGTCAATTTGTTTGTGATCAAGGAACTCCTGCTCAGGTGGCACCACGAGATGGCCAACCTGCGCAGTCCGTATTTTGACTATGAACATGAAGAGGTAAAAGAAGCGCTGCTCAACTTTATGAATGTGCTCTCGCGCAAGATCCTGATCAAGCGCGACGCCTTTGAACCCCTGCTTCAGAAAGCGATCCTGGATACGTTCCTGCTCAAACTGTCCCCTGCAAGCATGTTCGAAGAGAAGTTCCTGCGTATCCAGGAGGACATCACGCTGTCCAAACTGCAGGAAAACCTCAAGTACATCGACCTGGACAAGGCCCTGTTTGCGGGTTTTGTAGGCACGCTCTCCCCTTCTAACCGCGACCGCGACTACATCCTGAGCCGTTTCAGGCTATACCTGAACGCCAACCGCGACAGCATTGCACCATTGGCTGAGGTACTGCAGGCGTTTAACAGCCTGTTGCCGATCACGGAAGAAGAAATCAGGCAGCAGCAAATTTCGCCTTTGGCCGCTTACGCTGCTTCCGTAGCCAAGCCCACGCCAGCCGCACCGATCGAGGAAAAAGACGTGGTAGCGCCCATTCACATGGCGCAGCGCGAGGCCTCTATACCTGTTACGAAGCCTGCCCCGGCACCAGCAGTGGCAGCAGCGCCCCGGCCTGCCGCCATGGCCGACAACAACTTGAACGAGCGCTTTAGAGCGGAACGGCCTACCATGAACGAAAGGTTCAGCAAGCCGGCCTCCGCTTCCATTGGCGAATCGCTGGGCAACGGCAAGATAGAGTCGCTTAAAAACTCCATTTCGATAAACCAACGCTTCAGCTTCATCAATGAGCTGTTTGATGGCGACAACATGACCTACTACAACACAATTCAGCAGCTGGACCAGTTCAGGAGCCCCGATGAGGCGACGCACTTTATCACCAACGACCTCTCCCGCAGGTATGACTGGACCAAAAAGCAGGACAGCGTGAACAAACTCCTCCGCCTGATCGAGCGCAAGTTCGCCTAGGCGCAGGCCATATGCCTCACAGAAAGGACCTCTCCCCCGGGAGCAGGTCTTTTTTTATACCTATCAGCTTTAGTCTCAAATCACTACCCTGCCCCATTTTTTACCAAAGTAAAATAATTCAATACAGGTATGCCCTGGGGCGTTGCAAATACGGATTCGAAACATTATTTATGCATTTTCTTTGGGAGGTGAAGAGGAGGCCATCGTGTTTTTATGTATCTGTTCGGGAAGAAAACAGTATACTTTATGCAACACCCAGAGAATAACCGCTCGTACTAACAATTCAAAATAACCTTATTATCAGCCATGAGAGACGATTTCGATTACGATGACGACTTAGATTACAGCTTCGATGATGAAGAGGAGGAGGATGACTTCGGGATGACCTTCGAAGAGGATTTGTACCTGATGATACGGGAGAAACTCCGCGACACCATTCAAGAGTTTAAGGGCGAGCACCCTGCCCTGAAAAAGCTGGAGACGCACGTGAGTAGTTTTAAGGTGAATGCCAAAAACACAGACGACTCTAAATTCTACCCGCTGGCAGCCAAATTGCTGCTTGAGCACATAAAACCATTAACCCAGGACTCGGAAGAGATTTTGGAAATTTACGAGAACATGCAAACTGACATCGGTCGCTTCAAAAACCAGCGCGCCCATGGCCACGAAGGAGAATTTTACCTGACTGCTTAGAACAGAACCCGAAAGCACTTATAGAAGAAGCCGCTCTATACCTAAAGGGCGGCTTCTTCTATATATAAATATAAATTATTTATAATATTTATTCCTTATTATTTAAAAGGGCAAAGTTTTTGCTAGCTAATTTGCAATCCTATAAATCTAATTACCGTAGGTATAGTACCAATTGTTCCGATTTATAATAAAACCGATATAGGGCAGGTTGGCTTCGTATAAGAATTAATATTTATTTACCTTTGTACCGGACTTACATGCAACCATTTGGTGCTTCCGGGAATCCTGGATATAGTTAACACCAATTTTTAGCTGTGATACACTCGCTACGACTCAACACGAAAATAAACAAACTTAATACTCCATCAGGAATGGCAGTAACACGACTTCTTGGTGGTGAAAGGCACCTTATCCAGACGGTGGATAAGAAGCTTATCCTTACGACGCACCGCGTGATGATGCGGCAAAATAACTGGCTCTTCAAAAGTTGCCAGTCTGTAATGCTTGAAGACATCACTTCCTGGCAAATCAAAGCCACAGGCAAGCCCCTATACCTGGCGTTGAGCGTCATCTCAGCCTTTTTCGTTTACTTCAACGATGTATTTGCCCTCCTCAGCGGCTTCTTTTTGATGCTATACCTGATGACCCGGCAGCATCGCATTCATATCGAAGCGCCCTATACCACCATGATCCTGCCGATTGAAGATGTGGAGGAGAACAGGCTCAACAGCATGATCGAGCTGGTGCGGCAGGCCAAGCGTGAACGCATGGAAACGCTGAAGCAACAGGCACAAAACCCCATTGCATTTGAGACAGAACATAAAAAGAGCGCCTAGGGCGCTCTTTTCTTTTCAGCTCTTTTTATACTACACCTGCACAGCTGGAGTCAATTAATTGCGCCCCTCCCTTAGAATTCCTATATTTAGGGCCCTTAAATGCCATTGAGCTATGCCAGCAGAAGAATTAGTATATCAGGACCAGGTGAAAGACCACCAGCAGAAAATAAAGCAAGTGTTTCAGGAAGTGGGTAAAGTGGTGGTCGGACAGTCCTACATGGTCAATCGCCTGCTCATTGGCTTGTTCACCGGCGGCCACATTTTGCTGGAGGGCGTGCCCGGCCTGGCCAAAACGCTCACCATTAACTCACTGGCCCGCGCCCTGCGCCTCGACTTTCAGCGCATCCAGTTCACCCCCGATCTTCTGCCTGCCGACCTGATCGGCACCATGATCTACAACCAGAACGCCTCGCAGTTTGAGGTAAAGAAAGGGCCCATTTTCGCTAACCTGATTCTAGCCGACGAGGTGAACCGCTCCCCTGCCAAGGTGCAGTCGGCTTTGCTGGAGGCCATGCAGGAAAAACAGGTCACCATCGGCGAGACGACCTATAAACTGGACCTGCCTTTTCTGGTGCTGGCCACGCAAAACCCGGTGGAGCACGAAGGGACTTACCCGCTGCCCGAGGCGCAGGTCGACCGTTTCATGATGAAGGTATACATCGACTACCCCAAAAAATCAGACGAGCTGGAAATCATGCGCCGCATGGCCAACATGGCCTTCAACGACACCGTGAACAAGGTGCTTTCCAAGGAGGACATCTTCGCCATCCGCAGCGAGATCAACCAGGTACAGATTTCGGAGACGCTGGAAAAGTATATCATCGAACTGGTGTTCGCCACCCGCCGCCCTGCCGAGTACGACCTCAACGAGTTTGCCGACTACATCCAGTTTGGCGTGTCGCCGCGAGCCAGCATTGCTCTGAACCGTGCCGCCAAAGCCATCGCCTACTTCGACGACCGCGACTACGTGCTGCCCGAGGACATTAAGGAAGTGGCCCACGATGTGATGAACCACCGCATCATCCTGAACTACGAAGCAGAAGCCGACGGCATCCGCACCAAAGATTTTATCGAAGCCATCCTGCGCAAAGTGCCGATCAGCTAAAGTTTTGCGCTATACCTATACCTATACCTGCAGGTATAAGGGCGTGCGCCTCGCCATAGATCTCCTTTCATAAATAGCTTCTATACCTTTCCGTAAGTTTTAACCCCGGCTGTTTTGTGCAGATACACAGCGCAGCCGGGGTTATGTGTTTCCCACCTAAGGTATAAACTATGTTAAGAGGCTTATTCAGGTTCTGGATGTTGAGTAAATTGTTTGGCGGCCGGGGCGGTGCAGGCGGCGGAAGAGGCCGTGGTGGCTGTGGCGGTATTGGTTGCCTGGGCATCATCGTGCTGGCGATACTGGCCTACTTCCTGTTTCAGTACCTGGGCGGAGATGCAGGCACGACCGCTGACTTTTAAGGTATAGCTTTGTGAGGGTATACCTCCCCACAGGTATGGCAATAATAGAAGGGCCCGCTCTTTCGAGACGGGCCCTGTGCGTAGTGTGGGAGACTAAGCCACACTACTATTGATTGCAGCAATTGATCTCACCCATAATGCGCAATCAGTTTCTGATGAAGGCAGGATTGATGCAGCAAATCTATACCTGTAATATTAGCTGTAGATTATTGCAAGGTTACTATATTGTTAAAACCTTTCCCGGCTACCATCCGACTGTCGCTATCATAGCGGCTTTTACATCCTGTCAGCGCCGAAACCGACACAATCACCCATATGTTATCTGAATATCAACAGGTTATAAATAAATATTAGGTTTTATTAATAGAAACTTAACCCCCCATTAATATTGAGGTAATATAGTCCCTCTACTTTTGTCGCATCAATAAGACTACAAATACAATGCGACAGAATCTCACCACAGTTCTATTTTTCCTGCTATCCGCTTTCCTCTCAGTGCATGCGCAGACGGGCAGCATACAGGGGGCCATCAAAGACGCCACGAACGGCGAAGAGTTGATCGGCGCCATCATCAAAGTACAGGGAACGGGGCTGGGCGCTCCGTCGGATGCCTCCGGCCATTTCCGCATCGACAATATAAAAGAAGGCACCTATACCTTAGAAGTCAACAGCCTGTCCTACACGCCTAAAACGATTGCTAATGTTACCGTGATGGCAGGCAAAACAACAACTGTAGACGTGTCGATGGAGCAGAACACGTCGCAACTGGCGGAGGTAACCATCACGGCAAAAGGCAACAGGGAAACCGAACAAATCTTACTTCTGGATCAGAAAAAATCGGTAATTGCCACGCAGGCCATTGGCGCCCAGGAACTCTCCAGGAAGGGCGTTAGTGATGCTGAAGGCGCAGTTGCAAAGATTTCGGGCATTTCAAAAAGTGACGGTTCAAAGAATGTATTCGTTCGCGGCCTGGGCGACCGTTATAACACCACCACCCTGAACGGATTCGCCATACCTTCTGAAGACCCTGAATTCAAGAACATCTCACTCGATCTCTTCACGAGCGACATGATTAAGTCAGTAGATGTGAACAAGGTATTCTCAGCGTCTATGAATGGCGATGTAGGGGGCGCTTTAATCAATATCAATTCAAAAGAACTTGTTGATGACAATGCCTTTCAGATCGGCATCTCAACCGGCATAAACAGCCAGGTGCCAGGCAGTAACTTCTCGCTACCAGATGGCATGAACAAATTTGGTTACGCCGCTGCATCTGGCATACCGGCAGGCCAGAACGGCGAGGCGTATGTTACAAGTCATTTCTTTAACAACTCACTTGACCCGGCACAGAAAAGTCCGCTCCTCAACAGTGGCGTTTCCTTTTCGGGAGGCAGCAGATTCCTGAACAAACACCGCTTTTCTGTAATGGGCTCCATGGATAACAAGTACCATTACCAGGAAGGAGTCGCCCGGTTGATTACAGCAACCAATCCAGAGAATCCTTTCCGCGATTTTGACTACCAAAGATCCATGCGCAGCGCCTCCCACATGCTGGCGGGCAACCTGGAGTTTAACCTCAACAACAGCCAACTGAATTTCAACTCCCTGTACCTGCACACCGCCACGGCTGCCGCCTACGACTTCTATGGCAAAGAAACAGAAATCTTCCAGAAGGCAGAGGATCATAATTCCGAAGGCCACCAAAGGCGTTTGCAGGTCAACGACAACTCGGTATTTATAAACCAGCTCATCTGGAACGGAGACCTCTCGGACAGGATAACCTATAACGTAGGTGCTGCGGTGAACCACGTCATCGGACAGGAGCCTGACCGCAGAATCTTCATGTTGCCGTCTATCGGAAACGGCATGGTGGAACTAGGTATGGGAGAAGGAAGAAACCAACGCTTCAACAGCAAATTAACAGAAACTGCTTTCATCCCTAAAGTTAACCTGCAATACACGCTTTCGGCAGACCCGGAAAAACTGTCTTACATCGAAGTCGGCTATAGCGGCAGGGTAAGCTTCAAAGACTTCTCGGCTCCCATTTACAACTTTATCTGGTCTGGCGGGCAAGGCACGCTCCCCACTTTCAGATTAGATGATATCCGCCTCGACCCATACTTTAACCAGGAGAGTCTGGCTAACGGCAATTTCAGGATCGAACACTTCAACGACACCTACGATGTTAAATGGAACAACCATGGCGCCTATGTTGATATGGTGCACAAGGTTGGAGACAAGCTCACTCTGAATGCAGGGGTAAGGGCAGATGATGTTAACATGGAGATCAACTATAATGTTAACCGTGGCGCTGACCAAGGGTCTAATACGATAGATGAACTCTTCCTCTCGCCCAGCTTTAACGCCAAATACGAGCTTGACGATAAAAACCATTTAAGAACAGGCATCAGCCGCACCTATACCCTGCCGCAGGACAGAGAGGTGTCGCCCTTCATCTACCAGGGGATCTTTGGCCCGGAGAATGGTAACCCGAATCTGAAACCCTCCACCAATTACAACTTCGACCTGAAGTGGGACTATTATCCGGCAGCAGGCGAGCAGATGTCGGTGAATGCCTTTTACAAACATATACTCAACCCAATTGCGCGGGTAGACCAGGGCAACTCGGCAGGCCTGAGAACCTACGACAACGTGTCGAACCACGCAGTGGCAGCCGGTCTTGAGGTAGAAGTGCGGAAATCGCTGATGAACTTTGCCGAGAAACATCGTTTGAATGCCGGCCTGAATGCGTCCTACATCCACACGAACGTAAATCTCCCGTCTTTTTTTACGGCCTCCTCCTCTACCCTGGAAGGCGCCGCTCCTTATATACTGAATGCGGACCTGACTTATAATTTGGTAACCGACAGAAATGTGGACGTAACGTCTGCGCTGGTACTGAACTACCTAAGCGACAAAGTACACACCCTGGGTACACGTGGCTTCAACAACCTGATCGAAAAAAGCATCACAACCTTGGACTTTGTTACCGCAGTGGGCCTTAACGAGCACCTCAAGCTCAGTCTGAAAGCCAAAAACCTCTTAAACCCTGCCTATAAACTCACCAGGGAAGGTGCCGGCTCCGATACAAATGCTCAGAGCGTTACAATCGGCAGCTATAAGAGAGGTGTCCAACTTGATTTCGGGGTGACCTACCAGTTTTAACAATTCGATAACCCTCCGGTCACATTCAGTTGATCTACCAATTCTAAATTTGTATAAACAATAAGAAAAATGAAAAAGACATTCCTTTACCTGTTACTCCTTCCGCTGGGACTGTTCTCATGCAACGACGACGACACGACAACTCCGGAACCAGGGCCTGCGGCCACAAAAGAACTAAGCGGTGATATTTCTACCGACGTAACGCTTGACGCAAGCACCGAATACAAATTAACTGGGTCGCTGCTTGTGGTTAACGGAGGAAAACTCAGAATACCGGCAGGCACAGTTATCAAGGCCGATAAGGGCTTTAACAAGTACATCCTGGTGGAGCAGGGCGGCCAGATCTTTGTGAACGGCACAGCCGACAAACCGGTTAAAATAACCTCTGCAGCAGCTGATCCGAAGCAGGGCGACTGGGGTGGTTTGATCATTAATGGAAAAGCAAGACTTTCCGGCCCGGCTGGCAAAGTGACCACCAGCACCACAGAAGTGAACCCGGCTGTTGTCTACGGTGGTGATAATAACAACGACAACTCGGGCGTAATAGAATACCTTATCCTGGAGTATACCGGCGCAAAGTCCTCAGCCGATATCGAGCACAATGGCCTGACTCTAAATGGCGTGGGAAGTGGCACTAAAATCGAAAACGTTTACATACCGTACGGTGCTGATGATGCAGTTGAGTTTTTTGGTGGCTCCGTAAATGTAAAGAACCTAATGGTAGTGGACTCTGACGACGACATGTTTGACGTAACGCAGGGCTGGTCGGGCACACTCGATAACGCCTATGGTGTTTGGAAGGCCGGCTACACCAGTACAGAGTCCGACCCAAGAGGCGCTGAGCTGGACGGCAACCTGGACGGCAACACTCCTGGCGACGTGAACCAGTCTGATTTCATCTTCAAGAACATCACGATCGTAAACGAATCTACTTTTGAGATGCAGGATGCTGTGAAAGTGCGCAGAGGCGCCAAGGCCACTATCTCCAACCTCTTGGTTAAAGGCGGTGCTGTTACAGACCTGATCGACCTGACGGATGGCAAGGGCAATGGAAATGCGGGAACTGTCATTGAGTACCATAATGGCGGCATGACAGTTAAAGGCCAGGAAGTGAAGAACCCTGACAATGCTAACATTAAAGCCAACAGCGCTATCACAGGTGCCAATACATCAGCGTTCGGCTGGACTGGCTACAAGTTCTAAGTAAGAGTTACCCTATAATCGGGCTGTCACAGATTTCCTCTGTGACAGCCCGATTTGTTTATTACAACTCCAGGTAGAACAACCTGCCATGTTTCGTCGCTTGGCAAGGCGGGCCTTATTTTTGACTTGATAGTAATCGTGAGCCCCACCCATTGCACGCGCTTTGCCGGCAGCACCTTTGTCCGCTCCCCTATACCTGCCTTCTCCCATCAAATCTTAATTCTTAACATAACGGTAACATGGTCATAACCTTCAGATAATATGCAAGTAGTAATATTGCACCGTGCTTCAGAACAAGCACCAATGGCCTGACTAACCCTTGCAGCGTTCTGAAGTACACCAAGAAGTGCGCGGCTTAGACTACTGCGCACTAAGTAAGAAACAGAACAGCATGGCATTAGCTTAATTCTCACCCTTAACTAATTACAGCGCGTGAACCACAACCTCAAAGGAGTCCTTTTGGTGCTCTTCTTCGGCCTCTTCTATACCTCCAGCACACAAGCCCAGACCGTAAACAACACCAGGTTCGGCAAAGGCCTCCAATTCGTGGCCGCTGATTCCTCGTTCAGCCTCAGGCTCGGCACCCGCTTTCAGCTACTTTACCAGGGCGGCAACACGCCTGACACCGGCAACTGGGACGACCGCTTCCTAATTCGCCGCGCGCGCCTGAAGTTCGACGGCTTTGCCTTTTCTCCGAGATTAGAATATAAGATAGAGCTCGGCCTGAGCAACAGCGACATCGGCAGCGACGTGCCCGACCAGACCAATAACGCCGACAACATCATCCTCGACGCGGTGGTCAAATGGCAACTCACCCCGAACCTGCAACTGTGGGCAGGCCAGACCAAACTGCCGGGCAACCGCGAGCGCGTGGTCTCCTCGCAGAAGATGCAGTTCGTGGACCGCAGCCTGCTCAACTCCCGCTTCAACCTCGACCGCGACGCAGGTCTGCAACTGCACCATGAGCACCAGTTAGGACAGGTTGTGCTGAGAGAGATCGGCTCCATCTCTATGGGCGAAGGCCGCGACATTACCGTGAACAACACGGGCGGCTACGACTACACGGGCCGTTTTGAGATACTGCCTTTCGGAGCGTTTAAAGGCGGCGGCGATTACGTAGGCAGCGACATCGAGCGCGAGCAAACACCCAAACTCGCGCTGGCTACTTCTTTCGACTACAACAACAACGCCGCACGCGAGCAAGGGCAGCTAGGCGACTTTCTGAGCGACACGCGCAGCCTGCGCACCTGGTTTGTGGATGCCATGTTCAAGTACCGCGGCTTTTCGGCCATGGGTGAGTATGCCGACCGCAAAGCCACCGATGGACCGGTGGTGCTGCGCGACGAGTTGGGCGCCGCAGCGGAAACCTTCGTGACGGGCAGGGCCCTGAACCTGCAGGCGGGCTACCTGCTGCCGAGCAACTGGGAAGTGGCTGGCCGCTATACCGATTTCAACCCGACAGCCGTGACAGGTATACGTCCACAGGACCAGTATACCCTGGGCCTGTCAAAATACATAGTGGGGCATTCGCTGAAGGTGCAGAGCGACGTGACGCTGATACAGGAAGCGGGTCGCGAAGACCGTACCCAGTTCAGATTACAGATGGAATTAGCCTTATAATAAAACCAACTGATTGCCAAATAAGTACATCCGCTTAATAATTCAACACAAACAGAACAGACACACTGAACTTATACATCCTAAAATCAAATTGTATGCTAAACCTTAGCTTTTCCCGATTCAAACTTAGCGCAGCCATCCTGTTGGGTGCTTCGCTTGCTTTCACCTCGTGCGGCGGCAACACCCAGGAAGGCGGCAGCGACATGTCGGGTTCTATCGCAATTGACGGCTCTTCTACGGTATACCCTGTGACGGAAGCCGTGGCCGAAGAGTACCGCGCAGAGGCTCCGGACGTAAAAGTGACCGTGGGCGTGTCGGGCACGGGCGGCGGCATGAAGAAATTCTCGCGCGGCGAAATCGACATCGTAAACGCCTCCCGCTCTATCAACGATTCAGAAGCGCAGACGGCAAAAGAGAACGGCATTTCGTATGTGCAGCTTTCAGTGGCTTACGACGGCCTGACAGTGGTTGTGCACCCTTCCAACGACTGGGCGAAAGACATTACTGTGGCCGAGCTGAAGAAAATGTGGGAGCCTGAAGCGCAGGGCACCATCAAGCGCTGGAACCAGATCCGCCCGGAGTGGCCTGACAAAGAGATTCACCTCTATGGCGCAGGCGTGGAGTCTGGCACGTACGATTACTTCACCGAGGCCATTGTGGGCAAGAGCCACTCGAGCCGTGGCGACTATACTGCCAGCGAAGACGACAACGTGCTGGTGCAGGGAGTGTCAACTGACCCGCTGGCGCTGGGCTTTTTCGGATACGCTTACTATGAAGAAAACAAGCAGAAGCTGAAAGCTGTACCTGTAGACAACGGCGCTGGCCCTATCCTGCCGTCGCTGGAAACCGTGAAGGACGGTTCTTACGCTCCGCTTTCGCGCGCGCTGTTCTTGTATGTCAGCTCGAAGGCCGTGGTTAGACCGGAAGTGGTGGACTTCATTAACTTCTACCTCGAAAACGCAGGTGAACTGGCCCAGGAAGTAGGGTATATCGCCCTGCCTGACAACGTGTACAACGAGCAGAAACAGAAGTTCGAGCAGTTTGCCACCGGTGCCGCTACGGCCAAACAACAATAATAATATCCTGAAATAACCAGCGCAGGTATAGCCCACGGAGACAAAGGCTATACCTGCGCTTCAATCAAAAGCACCTTGAGAGTACAGGAGAAAATCATAGAAGGCTTGCTGTGGCTGTCGGCCGCCATCACGGTGCTGGTCACGGCCAGTATCATTTGGGTGTTGCTGTCGGAGTCAGTCCAGTTTTTCAGCGAAGTGTCCATTGTGCGCTTCCTGACGGAGAAGGAATGGACGCCCCTTTTTGCTGAGAAGAAATTTGGCATCATGCCGCTCGTAGCGGGCACCTTCCTGACCACGGCCATTGCCATTGCGGTGGCACTGCCCATCGGGCTCACCATCGCCATCTACCTGAACGAGTATGCCCATGCCCGCTTCAAAACCTTTATCAAACCACTGCTGGAGGTGTTGGCCACTATACCTACGGTTGTCTACGGCTTCTTTGCCCTGACCGTGGTAACGCCTTTCCTGCAATCGTTTATACCGGGGCTGGCGGGTTTTAATGCGCTGTCGGCAGGCATCGTAATGGGCGTTATGATCATCCCGATGATCTCCTCGCTGAGCGAAGACGCCATCAGCGCGGTGCCCCGCTCTTTGCGCGAAGCCGCCTACGGCATGGGCTCCACCCGACTGCAGACCGCCTTCGGGGTGATGGTGCCCGCCGCCTCATCCGGTATACTGGTGTCGGTGATCCTGGCTATTTCCAGAGCGGTGGGTGAGACCATGATCGTGGCCATTGCGGCCGGTCAGCAGCCGCGCCTCACGCTCAACCCGCTGGTGCCGATCGAGACGATCACCACCTACATTGTGCAGGTGAGCATGGGCGATGTGCCGCACGGCTCGCTGGAGTACCGCACTATTTTCGCGGCAGGTATGACGCTGTTCGTGTTCACGTTTCTGCTGAATAACCTCAGCTTCTGGATTAAAAAGAAATATCAGGAAAAGTATGACTAACTCCGAGAAAAACCGCCTCAAAGACAAGGCCTTTCAGGTGTTCGGCATTTTTTGTACCTTCATCGGACTGGTGGTACTGGCCATCTTCCTGATCGATATCGTAATAGAAGGTATAGGCCGCATTGACTGGGACTTCCTGACCAGCCTGCCTTCGCGCCGTGCCGCCCGCGCAGGTATACTGACCGCCTGGGCAGGTACGCTCTGGATTCTGGTGCTGTCCGCTCTGATTGCCTTCCCGCTAGGTATAGCCGCCGGCATCTACCTGGAGGAGTACGCCAAAAAGACGAAGCTCTCGGATTTCCTGGAGATCAACATTGCCAACCTGGCCGGCGTACCGTCCATTATCTACGGTTTGCTGGGCTTGGAGCTGTTTGTGCGTTTTATGCATCTAGGACCGGTTTTGCTGGTCGGTGCGCTCACGCTCTCGCTCCTTATTCTGCCTATCGTGATTGTAACGACCCGCGAAGCCATCAAGGCCGTGCCCCGCACCATCCGCGACGGTTCTTTTGCGCTGGGCGCCTCTAAATGGCAAACGGTGTGGAACCAGGTACTGCCCGCCTCGTTTGGCGGTATCCTGACAGGCGTGATCCTGGCGCTCTCACGGGCGGTGGGCGAAGCAGCTCCGCTGATCGTGATCGGAGCGCTGGCCTACGTGCCTTTCGTGCCGTCCTCTCCGATGGATGAGTTCACAGTACTGCCGATTCAGATTTTCAACTGGACCTCGCGTCCGCAGGCGGCCTTTTTGACTAATGCGGCGGCCGCCATTATTGTCCTGTTATTGATTACCTTCTTGCTGAACGGCATAGCGGTATACCTGCGCCATCGTCAGCAAAAGAAAATAAAATGGTAAGTTTTCACCCATGACCAAAAAACAAAGTAAGTTAGAAGCCAGTAACCTTGACGCCTTCTACGGCGACTTTCAGGCGCTCAAAAACATCAACATCGCCATGGAAGAGAAGGCCGTGACCGCCTTTATCGGTCCGTCAGGCTGCGGCAAGTCCACGTTTCTGCGCACCCTTAACCGCATGAACGACTACATCGACGGTTTCCGCATCCAGGGCCAGATCCAGTTGGACGGCCGCGATATTTATGCCGCTGATGTTCGCGTGGACGAGCTCCGCAAGGAAGTGGGCATGGTGTTCCAGAAACCCAACCCTTTCCCGAAAACCATTTACGAAAATGTGGTCTATGGTCTCAAAATACAGGGTATAAAGGACAAGAAGCTCCTGCAGGAAACCTGCGAGAAGTCGCTGCAGCAAGCCGCTCTATGGAACGAAGTGAAAGACAAGCTCGACAAGTCGGCCCTGGCGCTTTCGGGTGGCCAGCAACAGCGCCTGTGCATTGCCCGCGCGCTGGCCATACAGCCTTCGGTAATTCTGATGGACGAGCCTGCCTCGGCCCTCGACCCGATCTCCACTGCCAAAATCGAAGACCTGATTCACGAGCTGAAGAAGGACTACACCATCGTGATTGTGACGCACAACATGCAACAGGCAGGCCGCGTGAGTGACCATACCGCCTTCTTTTACATGGGCGAGCTGGTGGAGCATGCCAAGACCAAAACCATGTTCACGAGCCCGAAAGACACCCGCACCCAGAACTACATCACGGGCCGTTTCGGTTAACAGGCAAGTACCACTGATTCACGTATAGCAATTTAATCTCACGCAAAAAAGACATACGAATGCAACATATTGATGAAGAACTGCACCGCTTGCGGGAAAAGCTGTTGGAGATGTGGGACCTGGTTGACCACCAGCTCACCAGCGGGCGCGACGCCGTGATGAATGCCGACCATGAACTGGCGGACCGGATTATCAAGCTTGAGCGCAAGGTCAACAACTACGACATCAAAATCGACCGGATGTGCGAAAACTTTATCGCCCTGTATACCCCTGTGGCGGTAGACCTGCGCACTGTGTTGGCCGTGCTCAAGATAAACACCAACCTTGAGCGCATTGGCGACACTGCCGAAGGGATGGCCCACTTCGTGAAGAAACTCGACCGCCCCTTCGATCCCGAACTGATAGAGCTAACGAGTATGATGGTGATGTATGACCAGGCGCTTGCCATGTTCCGCGAATGCCGTGTCGCGCTCGTAAAAGACGACCCCAAGCTCGCCAAGGAAGTCATCAAGCTCGACAAGGCTCTCAACAAAATATACCGCAAATCGGACGTGATCATCACCAAATACCTGCAAGCCAACCCCGACCGCATACCTGAAAGTCTGGCGCTGCTTTCCATTATTAAAAAGCTGGAACGTGTAGGCGACCAGGTGACCAACATGGCCGAGGAAATCATCTTTTACCGCGAGGCGAAAGTGGTGAAGCACAAAAAGAAGAAGAAAAAGAAGGATGAATAAATTGTTGAATTGTTGATGGTTTAATTGTTGGTTCGCAGGGCGTAAATTCAATAAGCATAAACGTATTTTTGGCGCAGGTTTTCGAACTTGCGCTTTTTTTATGAATTCGGGTTTGTGATGAATGGGCGCAGATCCCCTTGCCTTAATGACCTTGCTCACAGAGGCTTGGTTATACCTAGCGCCCTCGCTCGCGCCCCGTGCGTGCGCTAACGGGCGGACTCTGGCCGCTAGTATGTGCCTGCGGCATAAGCAGCGGGACGCCACCAAATAGCGTACACTCGCCAGAGGCATTGCTTTAATGTACACCTGCTATACCTGAGCTTCCCTCCTGAGGCATCTAGCTGTTTACAACCACCAACTTCATACCCTGACGCTGGAATTATACCCCTGCCAAGGTATATTCCACTCCTTAGTAATTATACAATTTGTGTCGTACCTTTGCGCAAAATCACGAAGGTGCTGTTCAAAGAAGTCATATACTTAATGCAGAAGGATTTCCTGCTGGAGTGGCGGCAGAAGTATGCTTTCAACGGCATGCTGCTCTACGTCAGCAGCACGGTGTTCGTCTGCTACCTTAGCTTCGGGCTCCGCTCGAATGCCCTGCAAGTGCCCGTTTGGAACGCCCTGTTCTGGATCATTCTGCTCTTCACGTCAGTCAACGCCATTGCCAAGAGCTTTATGCAGGAGAACCGTGGCCGATTGCTCTACTTCTACTCCATTGTGAGTCCGCAGGGCATCATTCTGGCCAAGATCCTCTACAATGCCTGCCTGATGCTTGTGTTGGCGCTGATCTGCTTTGTATTTTATGCTTTCGTGCTGGGCAACCCCGTAGAGGACATCCCGATGTTTCTGCTCAGCATTCTGCTCGGCGCCATCGGTTTTGCGACCTCGCTCACCATGATCTCAGGTATAGCCTCCAAGGCCGCCAACAGCGGCACGCTGATGGCGGTGCTCAGCTTCCCGGTGATCGTGCCCATGCTGCTAATGCTGATTAAAATGTCTAAAAACGCCATGGATGGACTGGAGCGGGCTGCCAGTCTCGACGAACTGCTGACTTTGCTTGCCATAAACATGATCGTTGTCACTGTTTCTTATATTTTGTTCCCGTACCTTTGGCGTTCGTAAGGCAAAGCGCGACGAGCGAGGTATAGCCAACACAAAAACCAGGCACAAGAAGCTGATTCAGCGAAAATTAATAGACAGTTCAGACGTAGATTTGCGACAATTCTGGCGATAGAACTGTTAGAAATAAAAAGCAGATTGGAAACCGGCGCCGGCTGGCTTTCGTCAAAATAAGAGAAGAAGGAACATGAAGAAGAACTGGTGGAAAATACTGACCGTGCTGCTGCTGGTGTTTACCGTGGCAGTAGGTATGCTGTCGGAAGTTCCCCGACTGGCCATCCTCAATGAAACCATCCGCAACCTGTACTTCCACGTGCCCATGTGGTTCGGCATGATCCTGATCCTGCTGGTTTCGGTGGTATACTCTATCAAGTACCTGCGAAAGCCGAGCATCAAAAACGACGTCATTGCGCACGAAGCCGCTAAAGTGGGGATACTTTTTGGCGTACTGGGTATTGTGACAGGTATGGAGTGGGCCAAGTTTACGTGGGGTGAGTACTGGAGCAACGACCCGAAACAGAACGGTGCGGCTATTGGCCTGCTGATTTACTTTGCTTACCTCGTGCTGCGCAGCTCTTTTGCCGAGCAGCAGCAACGTGCCCGCATCAGCGCCGTGTACAACATCTTCGCGTTTGCGGCCCTTATTCCTTTGCTTTTCATCCTGCCCCGCCTGACGGATTCGCTTCACCCAGGCAATGGAGGCAACCCCGGCTTTAATGCTTACGACCTCGACAGTAGCCTGCGCATGGTGTTTTACCCGGCCGTGTTGGGCTGGACACTGCTGGGCGTCTGGATTATAAACGTGAAATCGAGACTTGAATTACTGAGACAACGCATATATGAAAATGTTTAGAATACTGGCCATCTGCTGCTTTATGCTGGGCGTATTGTTCGCCTTTGAGCCAACCGTGGCAATGGCTCAAGATCAGATGGTGGAATTTTCGTCGGCTCCGCAGCAAAACATCGAGATGGCTGATGCCCTGCGCCAGGATGGCAAAATCTACGTGGTGGTAGCCGTGCTGCTGACCGTGCTGGCGGGCGTGCTGTTCTACCTGATTGCCCTCGACCGCAAGGTGGGCCGACTGGAAAAACAGCTGAAAGACGAGTACGTAAATCGCTAAAACTTTTTTGCGCTACCGGGGCAAAAAATGACAAATATCCCTACCTGCGATGGATTTAAAACATCCAGACGTGTGTTAGGCTAACAGAAACAGAGTATCTATAATCAGATAAAGATGAAAAAGTCACACATCATCGGCATTATCGTTATCGCCATGGCCATCGGTATCATCATGACCACAGCTGGCGACGCGAGCACCTATGTTTCATTTGGCGATGCCATAGAAATGGCTGAAGACGGCAAAACCACTAAAGTACACGTGGTAGGGCGCCTCAAGAAGGATGACCAGGGACACATTGTGGGTATGCAGTATGAACCGATGAAGGACCCGAACTACTTCGCCTTTACGCTCGTGGACACCAACCGCTTCGAGCAGCGCGTGGTCTACTTCAACCCAAAACCACAGGACTTTGAGCGCTCTGAGCAAGTTGTGATAACCGGCAACATGCAAAACGATGTGTTCGTGGCCGACAAAATACTACTCAAGTGCCCGTCTAAGTACACGGAGAACGAAATCCAGACCAATACCGCAGGTATATAAATAAGTTAAGAGTTGAGAGTAAACCTCTTAGCACCGCACAACTCATAACTTTTAACTTTACACTTTTAACTGTCAGAGATGATTAATACGCTGATTGGAGACTTTGGCCACGCCAGTGTGATTGTAGCTTTTGTAGCGGCCATCGTAGCCTCCTATGCTTATTTCATGGCCGCGCGCCAGAAAACCGAAGAGAGCGGCGATACCAGCTGGCGCAAACTGGCGCGTATCGCCTTTTATGTGCACAGTGCAGCCGTAATCGCTATTATCTTCAGCCTTTTCAACATCATTTACGAGCACCGCTACGAGTACTACTACGCCTGGAGCCACTCGTCGAACCACCTGCCCGTTCATTACATGATCTCCTGTTTCTGGGAGGGCCAGGAAGGTTCGTTTCTGCTTTGGATGTTCTGGCACGTGGCGCTGGGCCTGGTGCTGATGAACGCCGGCAAGAAGAACAAGCAGTGGGAAGCGCCTGTGATGGCTATCTTCTCTTTCGTGCAGATCTTCATCTCGTCCATGATTCTGGGTGTGGTGATCGGCGATTTCAAGCTGGGCTCCTCTCCTTTTATCCTGATGCGCGACTTTATGGCCGACGCTCCGGTGTTTGCCATGGACCCGAACTTTAGGCCAGCCGACGGCACAGGCCTGAACCCGCTGTTGCAGAACTACTGGATGGTGATTCACCCTCCGACCCTGTTCCTGGGCTATGCCGCTTCGCTTGTTCCATTTGCTTTCGCCATTGCCGGTCTTTGGAAAGGCAAGTTCAGCGAGTGGATTCGTCCTGCGCTGCCATGGTCACACTTTGCGGCCGTAACGCTGGGAATCGGCATCATGATGGGTGCTTACTGGGCTTACGAAACACTGAACTTCGGTGGCTACTGGAACTGGGACCCGGTGGAGAACGCGGTATACATTCCGTGGCTCGTGCTGGTGGGCGGTATCCATACCATGATCGCTTACCGTCGTAGCAAGCAAGGTTTGCGCGCTACGTTCATCCTGGTGATCACTTCTTTCGTTCTGATTCTGTACGCTACCTTCCTGACACGAAGCGGTATTCTGGGCAACGCCTCGGTACACTCCTTCACCGACTTAGGTCTGTCAGGTCAGCTGTTCACCTACATGATGGTGTTCACGGTGCTTGCCATCGGCCTGTTGGTGCATAACTGGAAGAAAATCCCGACGACAGAGAAAGAGCTTTCGACCTACAGTGCTGAATTCTGGGTGTTTATTGGTGCTGCCGTGCTTTGCCTGGCCGCTTTCCAGGTGCTGGTAACTACTTCTATACCTGTATACAACTCCTTCCTTGGTTTCATTGGAATCGAGTCGAACGCAGCCCTACCGGCCGACCAGATTGAGCACTACACCAAGTTCCAGCTCTGGGCAGGTGTAGCCATCGCTATCCTGACAGGCGTAGGCCAGCTGCTGTGGTGGAAGAAAGCGAACAAGAAGAGCTTCAAGGACGCCATCACCATGCCGCTGATGCTTACGCTGCTCTTCGCCAGCCTGGTGATTATCCTGTCCAACAAGTTTGATGTTTTCACTTTCAAACTCGACAACCCGGTGTACATCCTGCTGTTTGTGGTATCGCTGTTCGCAGTGTTTGCCAACTTCAGCATTATACTTGGCCTGCTACAGAAGAAGATCACCCTGTCAGGCGGCGCCGTAGCACACATCGGTATAGCGCTGATGCTGATCGGCATCCTGTTCTCTTCCGGTTACTCCAACATTATATCGCAAAACAACTCAGGCCTGCTTTACTCACGTGAGTTCCCTGACGAAATTAACCGCGACAACGTGCTCCTGTGGCGCAACACGCCTGTGCAGATGGACCGGTTCAAGGTGAGTTACCACGGTCAGTTCCAGGAAGTGGAGGGCGTACCTGGCTACGTGAACAAAGAGCTCCTGTACCAGACCGACGATATGTACAGGGCCATCGCCCGTGGTAATATTCAGGTGAAGGACAAGGTATACTTCCAGACAGGTGATACGCTGGATCTGGTTTCTCCGGAGAATACTTATTACGAAGTGAGTTACGCAAGCGACAAGGAAAATTTTGTGCTATACCCAAGAGCGCAGGTTAACCCGAACATGGGCCTCCTTGCCTCCCCGGACATCAAGCACTTTGCTGGCAAGGACCTCTATACCCACGTGTCCACTGTTCCGGACCCGAATGAAGAGAAGGACTGGGGTGAACTGCAGGAGTATGAGCTCTCAGCCGGTGACACCATCGTCATCAATGACTACATCGCAGTATTTAACGGCATTGAGCAAATTGAGCAAGTACCTGGCGTTAAGTTGGCTGAAGGCGACGTAGCGGTTCAGGCCGCCATGAAGATCATGGGCGAGCGCAAGAACTACCACGCCCACCCTGTGCTGATGATCAAAGACCAGATGATGGGCCGTGTGCCAGAAATCATCGAAGACCTGGGTATACGCATCACCTTTATGAACATCGACACGGAGAACCACCGCTTTACGATTGGCGTGAACGTAACCCAAAAGGACTACATTATCCTGAAAGCAATGGAGAAGCCGTTCGTGAACATTCTTTGGATCGGCACCATCATCATGTCCATCGGCTTTGTGATGGCGATTCTGCGCCGCAACAAAGAAGGGAACACAGGCGAAGGGAAAGCTCCCAAGGTGAAAGAGGAACGTAAGGCACAGGTAGCGTAAAACTGCTTAATTGTGTTAGATTTGTAAGGCAGGCTTATAAAGGCCTGCCTTACTTGTTTTTGACATTTCAAGAACTGACACGAGGTGATTAAATTAATTGGCTTTAGGTCCCCTAATGAATAGTGTCGATAAACTATACCTTAAACCAGTGGGTGGGTTATGCAACAGGATGCGCGCCATTGATTCTGGTGTTGCATTGGCAGAGCAGCTTAATAAACAGCTTGTTGTGTACTGGGGGAGAGACCAATGGTTAAATTGCGGGTATGCTGATCTATTTAAGCCTTCGCCTGACTTTGAGGTTATGGAGGAGAAGCAATGGGCAGGCAAAAAGTCCTTATTCCCTTACTTACCGGGCTCTAAACCAACAAGCTTTAGTAAAAAAAGCCTGTATGCGCTAACTAAAACAGCACTTGATATAGTATCGGAAATATGGTACGAGGATATTGAGGATGCGGTAGCTCAGCTTGATACTATTGTACAGCCTGAGAATATAAAGAATATGCAGGAATATGAGCCGCGATCAGTTACATGCATCAACCCCTTACTGGAGATATTGCATACTAAAGGAAGTAGTTTTGTATGTTCCGCGTGGAAGTTATTCCCAGGTCAAAACTATGCCCAGCACTTTATTCCGATTGATCCAATCCTAAGCCAGGTAGACAAGCTGAGCAGACACTTCGGCAATACAATTGGCGTGCACATACGTCGTACGGACCATACAATAGCCATCACGCATAGTCCTCTGCAAAAATTCATTGCGGCGATGGATCATGAAGTCGCAGAAAAAAACGCGAACTTCTTCTTGGCAACTGACTGTAAGGCAACGGAAGAAGAACTCCTGAAAAAGTATTCTAACAGAATAGTCGCATTCCAGAAGAGTAACTATAGTAGAAACTCGGTTCAGGGTATACAAGAAGCTTTAATTGATTTATATTGCCTTTCCAAAACAGATAAAGTCCTAGGCTCTTATTACAGCTCCTTTTCTCAGGTGGCGGCTGAGATCTCAGGTATAGAAGAAGTAACGATTCACTAAGGAAGGTATGCTCTCTGGCTTTTTTAGAACATTTAAACGTAAAATCAATAGTGCCTTCTACGTGACATTGCGGCTGTTCAATTATTACCCTTTCTTCTCTTACCTACACGGCCGTGGCGAGAGAATCAATCTGACAGAAGAATATGAATTAGATTTTACAGAAGACGAAAAGGCATTTCTGAAAGCTTGTGCGGCATCCTATAATTATTTTGAATCAGATTATGCTTTAGGTCATAGACAAAAAGAGCTGTCAATTTACAAGCTGAAAGACGTTACATTTCTAAGTCACACCGGCGCAATTATGCTTCAGCATAAGCTGATAGTAGAGTCAGCCTCGAGTGTAACCAGGCTTACAGAAACGAAGGCTTTTCGGGACTTCAGTTTGCTGTTCTCGCATACCTATACGGACGGAGTATATACTACCATACAACACAGCCACTGGGCTGACAACAACATCTCGCACTGGCTAATTGACTGCCTGCCACGTCTCTATATTATTACACAGCTAATAAAAGAACCAGTTACTCTTTTAATGTGGAGCGGGGCGCATCCCTACCAAAAGCAGATGCTGGAGTATTTGCTGCATGATTACCCCCATATAAAGGTTAAGTATATCAGCAAGCACCATAAGATCAGAATAGCCAATTTTTACCTGCCATCTTTTGTAGCGGCTACCTTTAGCGCATACCTGCCGCCAGATGTTGGTCAGTGGATAAGGGAAAAAATCTGGGACGGCTATGGGATTGAACGCGCTAATCCTAAAAAACGAGTTTACATCAGCCGCTCGAAAGCAACACTTCGCCGCATCTTAAATGAACAGGAGCTGATAGTTCTGTTGGAGCAATATGGCTTTAGAACGGTATGGGCTGAAGATTTAGATTATAAATCGCAAATTCAATTATTTTATGACGCTGAGGCGGTCGTTTCATCCCATGGGGCCGGCCTGACCAATATTCTTTTCGCTGAAAAATGTCACGTCTTGGAGTTTCACCCGGCAAAAATCATGAAAGCGCATTATATGCTTTTAAGTAAGGGACTCGGCTTTGAGTACACACCTATTGTTGGTTCTCATGGAGATGAGTCAGAGTCGTACACAGTACCTTTGCCTGAAGTAGCACAATGGCTTCATACAAATTTTAATGCAACCTCATGAAAATTACCCTCATAGGCTCCGGCAATGTAGCCTGGCACTTGGGCCTGGCCCTGCAGCAGGCTGGACATGATTTGGTGGCGGTATACAGCCCTACCGCAGCGCATCGGGAGGCACTGGCAAAGGTGCTGCATCCGGCGAAGGCGGTTGACTCTCTCGACTTACGTGCCATTGATGCCGAGCTGTTTGTGATCGCCGTGCCGGATGCGACCATAGCCTCGGTCGCGGCGGCAATTCAAGTGCCAGAGGGCGCCATTGTGGTTCATACCTCGGGCTCACAGCCCTTGGCTGCACTGCAAGGTATAGCTGATGCCCGGGCTGGCGTGTTTTACCCTTTGCAAACCTTCTCGAAGTCGAAAGCCGTAGACTTTAGCACAATACCCATACTACTTGAGGCTGAGGATGAACAAACCCTGAAGGCGTTGCAGGAAGTTGCCAACACTATTTCGAAAGAGGTGCATCAGGTGGATTCTCTTAAAAGAAAGCAGCTGCACCTGGCGGCGGTATTTGCCTGTAACTTCACAAACCACCTGTTAGGCATAAGTCGTCAGCTGCTCCAACAGGCAGCATTGCCCGACACGCTCCTGCAACCGCTCATTCAGGAAACGATTGCCAAGGCGATGCTAAGCCACCCCTTTCAGGTACAGACCGGGCCTGCAGTGCGCCACGACCAAAACGTGATTGAGGAGCACCTGAGACTGCTGCAAGACCAGCCGCTTTACCAGCAGGTATACCAACTGCTCACACAGAGTATACAGGACCATTCCCCAAGGCGATAGGCGTCCCTAGCGTAACCTATTGATCCCCCTACAGTTATATTCGGTGGAGGTATAAAGCGCCCGGCTTTGAATCGGGAGGCATGTTTACTAACTTTGCACCGTAAATAGCAAGACTCATGAAAATTGTAAATATAACTTTCAAATTCGCTGACGGGTCACCGGATCAGGTCCTCCCGGCTGTGGAGGGTGAATCGGTGCTGGACGTGGCGCTTAACAACGACATCAAACTGCAGCACAACTGCGGCGGCGTGTGCGGTTGCAGTACCTGCCATGTATACATCGAGTCCGGCATGGACGACCTGCCCGAGATTTCCGACAAAGAGGAAGATTACATTGACCGTGCCGTAGACCCGCGCATTAACTCCCGTCTGGGCTGCCAGTGCGTCATGCAAGGCAACGAGGACATTGTGGTCACCATCCCCCAGCAGGACTTCCTGGGTCACTAAGAGGAAGCGATTAAACTTAAGTCAACATAGATAACTTGAAAAGACATGGATAAGAATTATGAGCCGCCAATTCACTGGAGCGATCACGAAGACATAGCGATGGCCCTGTACGAAAAATTCGGCGATGACTTCAACGAGTCAAAGATTTACCGCGTGCGCTTTACCGAGCTGCTGGAATGGATACTGACGCTGCCAAACTTTGCCGGCAAGCGCGAAGAGTCTAACGAAGGGCATCTGGAGCAAATTCAGGCAGCTTGGGTATACGAGTGGCGCGATAACCAGAACTAAGCTGATATTCAGCCCTGAAAAATTCGTTATATTAAATTAAATATATATTTTTAAAGGTCCTTTCACTAGAAAGGACCTTTTTCTTTTAACCTATGTCTATCACACAACCTGACCTTACACACATCAACACCTTTGTCTTCGATGTGGACGGCGTACTGACGGATGGCTCCCTCTACGTATTTGCTGACGGCGAGAAAGTGCGCGCCTTCAATATCAAAGATGGCTTCGCCATAAAACATGCCATACGCCAGGGGTACAACGTAGCCATTATCTCCGCCAAAAATGAGCCTGGAGTACGCGTGCGGCTGGAGGAGCTTGAAGTTGAGCACATCTTCCTGGGTGCGGAAGACAAAGTAGAAGAACTTGAAAACTACCTGTACATGCAGGGCGTTCATCCCGCCACAGTGGCCTACATGGGCGACGATATGCCAGATATGGAAGCCATGCAGCGCTGCGGCCTCCGGGCCTGCCCGGCTGATGCGGCCGATGACATACGCGAAATCTGCACCTTTATTTCAACAAAAGACGGCGGTAAGGGCGCTGTACGTGAGTTGATTGAGAAAATCATGAAAGTGCAGGATACCTGGTAAGTATGTTATACTTTTCTTCAATCAAATAGCAAATTTCTTTTACATAAAAATTTGCATATATATAATTATTTTTTAATCTTACAGACAGTTTATTCAAAATTATTTATTTTCATTTTTATGAAGACAGGAAAAGTAAAGTTCTTTATTGAGTCAAAAGGCTTCGGCTTCATCACCGAAGACGAAACAAATGAGGATTTCTTCGTGCATGTAACGGGTTTGAACGGCCTGCAAATCCAGCAGCACGACAGAGTAGCTTTCGATACGCAGGAAGGCAAAAAAGGAATCAACGCGGTAAACGTACAGCGTCTCTAACAGCTCTACACCGACAAGAAAACCCCTTCCAGCAAGGGGTTTTTTTATGTCCTTTGTTTGAGGTGCCATCTGCTGGTCTTAACTTTACAAGGGCTATACCTGTTATCTTGTCTTGAAAGAATTCTTATACCTTATCCGCTTCCCCAACCTGCTGCTTATACTGCTGAGCCAGGCGCTGGTGCAGGCCAGTTTGCTGAGCACAGGTATAAACTTAGCAGGTATAGCCACGCCCGGTTTCCTGATACTGACGCTCTCCACGATTTGTATTGCGGCAGCGGGCTACATCATCAACGATTATTACGATGTCAAGATCGACGCCATCAACAAACCTGACCGGGTGGTAGTTGGCAAGAGCATACGACGCAGACCGGCCATGTTTACACACATGGTGTTTTCATTTATAGGTATAGCACTGGGTCTTAACCTTTCCATACCGGTAGGGCTTATCAATGTAGGTGCGGTTTTACTGCTGTGGGGCTATTCTGCCCGGTTGAAGAAATTGCCTTTGGTGGGCAACCTGGTGATAGCACTTTTGTCAGCCTCCATGCTGCTGGTCGTAGCCGTTTACGCCGGCAAGCTCAACAAAATCACCATCAGCTACGCGGTGTTCGCCTTTCTGATTTCGCTTATCCGGGAGGTCATTAAAGACATGGAAGATGTTAGGGGCGACGCCTCTTTCGACTGCCGTACGCTTCCGATCGTGCTGGGTATGCGGCGCGCCAAGTATGTGCTATACCCTGTTATCGCGTTTTTCCAGGCCTTTCTGCTGGTGGTCATCTTTCACCCC
The DNA here is from genome assembly GCF_030546575.1 of Pontibacter coccineus. GTDB lineage: Bacteria > Bacteroidota > Bacteroidia > Cytophagales > Hymenobacteraceae > Pontibacter > Pontibacter coccineus. The sequence continues at coordinate 49,055 of NZ_JAUOTN010000002.1, read as the reverse complement.
GTCACAGGTATAGGCTTTGATATTTACATGCTGCTGTTGGTCCTGATCCCGAGCATCTGGATGACGGTAAAACTGGTACGGGCCGATCGCAAGCGCGACTTCACCTACCTGAGCAACCTGGGTAAGTTCATTATGCTGACCGGCATTTTGTCGATGCTGCTGATCAACTAGAATTTTCGCTTCCCCAGGTATACCGGGTAGCTCTTTCCCTTCTAATTCATAACCCCTGAATGTTAGGGCACGGTAAAAGAGCCGCCTGCTACTTCATCGCCTTACTTCTCTTTATAACCGTACAGGCACTGCGCTATACCTGACGAGACACGGTAAGTACAATGCAGAGGCTGCCAGCAGTTTAGGACTTGCATTTTAGATATGCATTTTGTTATTTAGATAGTCCGTGTGCCTGCGCCGCGGATGACCGTACCCGAACCTACCTTACCTTATGAACAAACTTCACCCGTTACTCGAGGCCTATGGGCTTCGGAAGACGAAGTGCCGTATTGAAGTGCTTCGTTTGTTTCTTGAGCACCGCCATGCATTGGCGCACGCTGCCATAGAAAAGCAGCTCGGCCCGCAGTTTGACCGGGTTACGCTGTACCGCACCCTGCATGCCTTTGAGCAGCACGGGTTGCTGCACAGCATCCCCAGCACTGATGGCATTACGCGCTACGCCCTATGCAAGCAAGCCTGCAACAGACACCGGCACCAGCATGACCACATCCACTTCAGCTGTACTGCCTGCGGACATACTTACTGCCTGAACGAGGTATACGTACCGACGCTGCGAATGCCCGAGGGCTACCAGGTGAAGGAATTCCGGTTTTGTGTGCAGGGTGTGTGCGATAAGTGTGTGCTGCAGCCGGCAGAGTACTTGGCGCACGCATGAGCAACCGCTATACCTGATGGCCCTTGATCCGTAAGCAAAATCTGTACTTAACGCCCTGTTATGCCCACAACTACTTTGACCGCTGCCGATCAGTTCCGCCAGCTTGCCGCCTCGCCCAGTAAACTGCGACTCTTTATGCTGTCCAGGCTGCCGATGGCGTATATGGCCGGCCTGCGGGTTGGCGCTATCTCAGAAGAGCGGGCTGCGGTGACCATCTCCTATAAGTACCTCAACAAGAACCCATTTAACTCCATCTATTTTGCCAGCCTGAGCATGGCGGCCGAGCTTTCGACGGGTTTGCTGTGCATGGCCCAGACCTACAAGTCAGATCCGGCCGTGTCGATGCTGGTCGTGCACATGGAAGCGGATTTCATGAAAAAGGCAGTGGGCAAGATCACCTTTACCTGCGAGGACGGGCAAAGGATTAAAGCAGCCGCAGACCAGACCAAAGCCACAGGCGAAGGGGTAACCGTAGTGGCCACCAGCACAGGTATAGACGAGGCGGGCGATAGAGTGGCCGAGTTCCGGTTCACCTGGTCGTTGAAGGCGAAGCTAAAAAGATAAGCCGCAGCTCCTGGCAGCCATCAGCTGCTTCATAAAAGATTTGCTATATTTAGACCGTACGGCTGCTATATCAGCTTATACACTGCGATGGAAAAATCACTATCCCTGGAAAAAGGCACCGTGCAGTTGCTTGAAGACAAAATCCTTATTCAGGACAATGCCAAACGAGAGTACATCATCAGAATCGTTTCATCGGCCCTCTGGACGTTCTATGGGATTATGTCTGTGCTGCGCTACCTCAAAACAGGTGATGCGTTTTTGCTCTGGACGGGTCTGTTGATCGGCGTTGCCCATTTTGTGCTCCTTGTCTTATCATTTTTAAGGACAACAAAAGCAGAGATAGAATTAAGTGAGGTGCAGCATGTCACTTTTAAATCGAGAAATGGCAACAGGTTTATGGACCTGAAACTTCGTAACGGCTTGAAAAGGCGTGTGAGTAAAATCGCTCCTATTTCTGAAGACATGAGGGCTTTCTTTATGGAGAGGCAAATTCAGGTCAAGTAGCCCTTTTTTAGCTTTAAAACAGCATTCTGATCACTTCTATACCTTTTACCTACGCGCAAATAGCTGCCCTGATCACTGTCCCAAACCTAAGCTTCATACCTTTTCCTTTCAACATGAAAACATACATTGTTCTGCTACGAGGTGTGATGCCTACCGGGAAAAACAGGGTGCCAATGGCGCAACTGCGGCAGGTGTTAAGTGATGCCGGCTTTCAAAAGGTACGCACCTGGATTCAGAGCGGGAATGCTGTGCTGCAGAGCGATTTACCAGCCCGGGAGCTGGAGTTGCGGGTGCATCAGCTGATCAAAGAGCATATCGGGCCGGAGTTGGCCATCGTGGTTAGGACCGGTAACGAGCTCAGGCTAATGCTCGACAACAACCCATTTCAAGGGGACGAGCACCCGATAGCACGGGTATTTTACGTATCTTTTCAGGAGTCGCCGTCCGAGGAGAAGGTACAGGCATTGCTTGCGCAGGACTTTGGGCAGGAGAAGCTCAGCATTACGCCTACAGGAGGCTATATGTTCATACCCCAGGCCTACAACGACAGCAAACTCAGCAATAACTTCCTGGAGCGGAAACTGGGGGTGGCAGCCACCACACGAAACTTTAACACCATCACCAAGATGATTGCCTGGGCTGAGGAGGGCTAAGCTGTAACCCCTTCCCATAAAGTCAGCTATTGAAAAATGCGTCCATTTATTACCCAGTCAGCGCCAGTATTTGTCTGAAGTGCTGGCTCGAAATATACGCTGGCAACAGAGGCACAGACTACAAAAAGTAACAAGCAGCATCACTAAGACAACCTTTAAATATGCAATCAACCGCCCCTACCCCCGAGCTATACCTGGCTGAGCTGCCCGAAGCCCGTCAGCAGATCATGAACGACCTGAGAGAAGTGATTCTCAAGAACATACCTGCAGGCTTTGAAGAAATAATGGGTTATGGCATGATCAGTTACGTCGTGCCGCACACGCTATACCCTTCCGGCTACCACTGCGACCCCAAGCAGCCGCTGCCCTTTATGAGCATCGCCTCGCAGAAGAACCACATTGCCGTCTACCACATGGGGATGTACGCTGATGAAGACCTGCTCAACTGGTTTCAAGAGGAGTATCCGAAACACAGTAAAACCAAGCTCGACATGGGCAAAAGCTGTATCCGCTTTAAGAAGCCGGAGCATGTGCCGCTGGCCCTTATCGGGGAACTGGCCTCCAAAATGACGCCGCAGGAGTGGATCGACCTCTATACCCGTACCTTCAGAAGATAAAAGCTATACCTTTTCTGCCTGTTTGTGCTGGCTCCTATACCTAAACCCGCTATATTTGCGGTTTCAATCGATAGCTATACCTTTGGCACCAGCAGATAAAAAGAATATAGTCATTTTCGCTTCAGGGTCGGGCAGCAACGCACAACGCCTGATGGAGTACTTCGAGCACCATCCTGCAATACGTGTGGCCGCCTTGTTTGCCAACAACCCGAAAGCGTATGCCCTAAAACGAGCCGAGACCTTCCACGTCCCGGCTTTTTTGTTTTCCCGCGACGAGTTTTACAACTCCGCCATAGTGCTGGAGCAGGTGCAGTCATACGAGCCTGACCTGATCGTGCTGGCCGGCTTCCTGTGGCTGGTGCCCCAGAACTTCCTGCAGGCCTTCCCGGACCGCATCATCAACATCCACCCGGCCCTGCTGCCCCAGTACGGCGGCAGAGGCATGCACGGCCTCAACGTGCACACAGCCGTTGTTACGGCGGGCGACAAGGAGTCAGGCATCACGATCCACCGCGTGAACGAGGAGTATGACAAAGGTGAGTTCGTGCTGCAGGAGCGCTGCCCCGTGCACCCTGACGACACGCCTGAAGACCTCGCTGCCCGCGTGCTGCAACTGGAGCACAAGTACTTGCCGGAGGTAGTCGAGAAACTGGTACTGCAACTGCCTTAGAGCTTCCGGTACCAGCAGCACATTAAGAAAATAAAACATTAGCACATTATATAGCCTATACCTATGCAATCTGTCAAAATCAAATCCGCACTGATCTCGGTTTACTACAAAGACCACCTCGAGCCACTGGTAGAGCTCCTGAAGCAACACAACGTCACCATCTACTCCACCGGCGGCACGCAAGCCTTTCTGGAAGAGCAGGGCGCTGACGTCGTAGCCGTGGAAGACCTGACGGCCTATCCATCTATCTTTGGGGGCCGCGTGAAGACCCTGCACCCGAAAGTGTTTGGCGGCATCCTGCACCGCCGCGCCAACGAGAGCGACCTGGCCGAGCGTGCACAGTACGAGATCCCGCCAATTGACCTGGTGGTGGTGGACCTCTACCCTTTCGAGGAGACGGTAGCATCGGGAGCTTCAGAGGCGGAGGTGATCGAGAAGATTGACATTGGCGGCATTTCCCTGATCCGCGCGGCAGCCAAGAATTTCCAGGACGTGCTGATCGTGTCGTCGCGCGAGCAGTATGACGAGGTAGTGGAGCTGCTGCAAGCCAAAGACGGCGCTACGAACCTGGCAGACCGCAAGCGCTTCGCAGCCAAGGCGTTCGACATTTCATCTAACTACGACACACACATCTTCAACTACCTGAGCAAAGAGCAGGACATCAACGTGTTCAAGCAGAGCGTGCGTGAGGCTACGCCGCTGCGCTACGGCGAGAACCCGCACCAGCAAGGCACTTTCTACGGCAAGCTAGAGGACCTGTTTGAGCAATTGAACGGCAAGCAGCTTTCTTACAACAATCTCGTGGACGTGGATGCGGCGGTAGCCCTGGGCGCTGAGTTCGAAGAGCCGGCCGTGGCCATCCTGAAGCACACCAATGCTTGTGGCTGTGCCACCGGCGAGACGATCAAAGAAGCTTATCTGTCTGCTCTGTCAACCGATCCGGTATCGGCCTTTGGTGGTGTGATCATCGCCAACCGTACCATCGATCTGGGCGCGGCTGAGGAGCTGAACAAGCTGTTCTTCGAGGTTTTGATCGCTCCTGATTTCGATGCGGCTGCACTGGAGCTGCTGCGCACTAAAAAGAACCGCATCCTGCTCAAGCAGAAGCCGGTAGAGTTGCCAGCCAAGCAGTTTAAGACGCTCCTGAACGGCGTGATCGAGCAGGACAAGGATCTGAAGACCGAGACAGAAGCCGACTTCAAAACAGCCACCAAGCGTGAGCCATCTGCTGAAGAGAAAAAGGCGCTTGTGTTCGCAGCCAAGGTTTGCAAGCACACCAAGTCTAACACTATTGTATTTGCTACCGACAAAATGATGATCTCCAGCGGCGTGGGCCAGACTTCGCGTGTGGACGCCCTGCGCCAGGCCATCGAGAAGGCCAAGGGCTTCGGCTTTGACCTCAGCAAGACGGTAATGGCTTCCGATGCCTTCTTCCCTTTCCCGGACTGCGTGGAAATCGCGGACCAGGCAGGTATAAAAGCAGTGGTGCAGCCGGGCGGTTCCATCAAAGACCAGGACTCGATTGACTATTGCGACGCCCACAACATGGCCATGGTGATGACGGGCGTGCGCCATTTCAAGCACTAAGGTATAGCGCCTGTTGCAGGTATAGTATTTCAGAAAGCCCCGTTCTTTGCAGGATGGGGCTTTTTGTTTGGTTAGATGTAAGCAGGCTGTTTCTTCATTTAAGCAAACTCTACAAGTTTGGCCATTGCAGAAGCTTATAGGCCTTTATTTTGCAAGTTCGCAACTTGCGAAAGCCACAGACTTGCTACTTACACAACCGCAAGTTTCCGTTTCACTCAAACTTGCGGTATATACTATCCTACAGCCGCCAAACCTTATACCTACCCGGCCAAATCATACTCCAACCTCCATCCAATTTTATACCTGCGGGTGCGTTATGTAAGGCAACACAGAGAATTGTATGGAATATGGGAAAGAAAAACTCTGAAAACTTTTACCTCTTCTGCATCAGCATTATTAATTCCGCTGAAAATCACTAATTTTGCGGCTAGTTTTTGATTAGAAATATTGTATATTAAAAATATAACTGGGCAGCCGCACGCCTTCAAAAAATAAGAATGGGACTATTTAACTTTCTTACCAGCGATATAGCCATTGATTTGGGTACCGCCAATACCCTTATCATTCATAATGATAAGATTGTGGTGGACGAACCATCCATCATCGCCGTGGACCGCACCACGGGCCGTGTACTCGCTATTGGCCGCAATGCCATGCAGATGCACGAAAAAACGCACGAAAACATCAAGACCATCCGTCCGCTGAAAGACGGTGTGATCGCAGACTTCCACGCCGCCGAGGAGATGATCCGGGGTATGATCAAGATGATCGACACGGGCCGTCGCCTGTTCCAGCCTTCGCACCGCATGGTGATCTGTATCCCTTCGGGCATTACGGAGGTGGAGAAGCGCGCCGTGCGTGACTCGGCCCAGCATGCCGGCGCCAAAGAGGTATGGATGATTCAGGAGCCAATGGCTGCCGCCATAGGTATAGGCATTGATGTGGAGCAGCCCATCGGCTCCATGATCGTGGACATCGGGGGTGGTACGACGGAGATCGCCGTGGTAGCCCTTTCCGGCATCGTGTGCGACCAGTCTATCCGTATTGCGGGCGACGTGTTCACCAAGGACATCTTGGACTACATGCGCCGCCAGCACAACCTGCTGATCGGGGAACGTTCTGCCGAGAAGATCAAGATCGAAGTAGGCTCCGCCCTGACCGAACTGGAAAACCCACCGGCCGACTACGAGATCCGTGGTCGCGACCTGATGACAGGTATACCGAAGGTGATCAAGGTAACCTACCAGGAAATCGCCATCGCGCTGGACAAGTCAGTGTCTAAGATCGAAGAGGCCGTACTGAAAGCGCTTGAGATTGCGCCGCCGGAGCTGTCTGCCGACATCTACGACAACGGCATTCACCTGACAGGCGGTGGCGCCTTGCTGCGCGGCTTCGATAAGCGTCTGGCTGCCAAAACTAAACTGCCGATCCACATTGCCGAAGACCCGCTGAGAGCAGTGGTGCGCGGCACGGGTGCGGCTATCAAAAATCTGGAAGGCTTTAAGAACGTTCTGCTGACCTAAGCACACCGCATGCGGAATCTATTTGCATTTATTTATCGGTTCCGTGCATTCCTTCTATTCGTGTTGCTGGAGGCGCTCTGCATCTTCCTGATTGTGCGCTACAACACATATCAGGGAGCCGCTATGTTTAACTCCGCCAACACCTATGTGGGGCGTGTGCTGGAGTTCCAAAGTGGCGTGACCGACTACTTCAGGCTGGCGTCTGTGAACAGTACGCTTGCCCAGGAGAACGCCGTGCTGCGCCAGCAACTCATGTCTTACAGGCAGGATGCCGAAGCGGACAGCACCGATCAGCTTGACACGACCTTTTTTGCCGCTACTGACTCTGCCAGGGCTGAGCCTTTTATTCTGCATGCCGGTCGTGTGATCAACAACTCGATCCGCCGCACCAACAACTACCTGACACTGGCAGCCGGCAGCCTGGATGGCGTGAAACCAGGTATGGGGGTTATCTCTCCGAATGGAGCCGTAGGACGCGTGAAGACAGTATCAAAGCACTATGCAACTGTTACCTCACTGCTGCACTCGCAAATGCTGATCTCGGCCAAGATCAAGAAAGATAACACCTTTGGCACCATTAAGTGGACCGGTGGCGACTACCGCACGGCCCTGCTCGATTATATACCGCTTCACGTGAAGCCCGAGCCTGGTGACACTGTGATGACGAGCGGCTTTAACACGGTGTTCCCGGAAGGGATCATGATCGGCACGATCAGCGAGGTGGAGCGTGAGCTGGATAAGAGCTTTTATACCATTCGGGTGCAACTCTCCGTTGACTTCGCCCAGCTCTCTTATGTATATGTCGTGGAGAATCCGCGGCGTCCGGAGCAGGACTCCCTTGAAATAGAAGCAGGAATAATCCCCCATGAATAACAGCTTAGGTATAGGGCATATCGTGCAGTTTGTGGTATTTGTGGCCTTGCAGATACTGTTGATGGACAACCTGGTGCTTTTTGGCACCGGCTTCAGCTTTATTTATATCGCTTTTCTACTTTTCCTGCCGCTTGAGATGAACCGGGTCCTACTCCTGTTTCTGGGCTTTATAGCGGGCTTCGCAGTCGACATTTTCTATGACACGATGGGCATACACGCAGCGGCCAGTGTGCTGCTGGCTTATTTAAGGCCCATGATATTGAACCTTCTCACACCGCGCGATGGTTACGATACGAATGATTCCGTGAACATACACATCATGGGATGGCGCTGGTTTCTGGCTTATGCGCTTACCCTGATCCTGGCGCATCACACGGCTGTGTTCCTTCTCGAGATTTTCAGTCTGGAGGGGTTATCGGCCGCAGTACCCAAAATACTGCTGAGCACCTTGTTCACGGGGGTAGTTATGGTTATATTGCAGTTACTGTTCTTCTCCCTTAAGAGAGCGAATAGATGAATTACCTCGAAAACAGAAAATACGTCATACAAGCAATCTTCCTGGTGGTGGGTGTGGTTTACGCACTGCGCCTTTTCTACATCCAGGTAGTGGACAGCAGCTACAAGCAGGCCGCTGAGACCAACGCGATCAAGACCGTTATCCAATATCCTTTCCGGGGCCTGATCTACGACCGCAACGGCGAACTGCTGGTGCAGAACACACCCGTGTATGATCTCATGATCGTGCCCAAGGAAGCCCGTAACATCGACACGCTGCGCCTGGCCAGCATGCTCGACATCACACTGGAGGATGCCCGCGAACGCTTTAAAAAAGCCCGCGCCTATTCCTGGGTAAAGCCTTCCATCTTTCAGCAGATGCTGAGCACGCAGGACTTCGCCCACATCCAGGACAACCTGATCGACTTCCCCGGCTTTTACATCAATGCCCGTACCGCCCGCGGCTATCCACATCAGAGTCTGGGGCATGCGCTCGGCTACATTGCTGAAATTAGCCCGAAACAGCTCGAGGACAGCACCTACGCAGGCTACCGCCCCGGCGACTACATCGGCAAGGCAGGTATAGAAATGGCTTATGAGGAGTACCTGATGGGCAAGCGTGGCGTCAAGTACAAAATGGTGAACGTGCGCGGCATCGACAAGGGCTCTTTTAAAGACGGCGCCTACGACACACTTTCCATAGCCGGCCAGAACATGGTGAGCACCATCGACCTGGATTTGCAGGCCTACGGCGAACGACTGATGAACGGTGCCAAAGGCAGCATCGTGGCCATCGAACCGAAGACCGGTGAGATCCTGGCCTATATCTCGGCGCCTTTCTACGACCCGAACCTGTTCACCGGCAAAGACTACGGCAAGAACTACATGCAGCTGCTGAAGGACCCGGATAAGACCATGTTCAACCGTCCGATCATGGCCGACCAAAACCCGCCCGGTTCTATCTTCAAACTGACGCAGGCTTTGATCGCACTGGAAGATGGTGTGATAGACCCGAACACAAGGTATGCCTGCAACAAGTCTCTGGTGAATTGCCACCCGCACCCCTCGCCGCTCGATTTGCGCGGTGCGGTACAGCACTCCTGCAACCCATGGTTCTTCCAGGCCTATAAAGCGCTCATTAACCAGGGCAAGTCCAAAAATACGTTTACCGACACGTCGATTGGCCTGAAGGACTGGCGCGAGCATGTGCTCACCTTCGGCTTCGGCAAGAAACTGGGCATCGATATACCGGGTGAAAAATCGGGTATCATTGCCTCTACTGAACTGTACGACCGCGTGTATGGTAAAGACCGCTGGAAATACTCTACCATCTACTCCCTCAGCATCGGGCAGGGCGAATTGGGTGTAACGCCGCTGCAGATGGCGAATTTTATGGCCATTGTCGCCAACAAGGGCTATTATGTGACCCCGCACCTCATCCGCTCGATTGGGGAGGACGGCAAGCCGCTTGCAGAAAACTACGAACGTCACTATACCTCTGTGAAGCCACACCACTTCGACCCAATCATAGAGGGTATGGCTGAAGTGGTGCGCGCCGGCACAGGCCGTAAGGCCAGCCTCGGGAAAGTAGGTATCACTGTGTGTGGCAAAACCGGAACGGCTCAGAATCCGCAGGGTCCTGACCATGCCGTGTTTGTGGCTTTCGCACCGATGGAAGATCCTAAAATTGCCATAGCTGTTTATGTGGAGCACGGTAAGTGGGGCGGTCAGTCGGCAGCACCCATTGCGGGCCTGATGATCGAGCAGTACCTGACGGACACAGTAACGATCAAAGAGCAGGAGAAGTGGGTGCTGAGCCGGGAGTATTTAAATATTAGATCGAAGTAAGGTATGTCAACAACGCAACATCGTGTACTCGGGGGAAAGATCGTGCAGCCTAGCAGCCGCCGGCAGTCGACCAGCGTGTTTGGCAACCTGGACTGGTTCACGGTGCTCATTTACTTTGTACTGGTGGCGCTGGGCTGGATGAACATCTACGCCGTGGTGTATAGCCCTGACAACGTGGTGAACATCTTCAGCTTCGACATCAACTCTGGCAAGCAGTTGCTGTGGATCGGTACGGGCGTGATCCTGATGATCGTGCTGCTCGTTGTCGATTACAAGGTATACGAACACCTGGCCTACCCCATTTACGGCGGCATAATCCTATTACTTCTGTTTACGCTGGCCGTGGCCAGTCCGGTGGCGGGGTCGCGCTCCTGGCTCGAACTGGGGGGCGGTGTACGCCTGCAACCCGCCGAGCTCGCTAAATTTGCGACTGCCCTGGCTATCTCCAAGTTCCTGAGTCAGGTGAGCCTGCGCCAGCAGAAAATGAGAGACCAGATGATCCTGGCGGCCATTACATTTCTGCCCGCTATCATCATTATTCTACAGAACGAGACGGGATCGGCCCTTGTGTTCGGCGCCTTTATTCTGGCCTTCTTCCGCGAAGGCATGTCGCCACTCATCCTGATCATCGGTGGTTCCGCAGCAGCTATCTTCATCCTGACGCTGCTCGTACCCAAGCTATACCTGCTCATCGGCATCGCTGCCCTCATGGGCCTGGCCATGTTCCTGGACTACCGCCTCATGCGCCGCTTCAAAACCATGATCGCGCTTTTTGTACTGGTAGTGGGTATGGTATTCAGTGTGGATTATTTTGTAAACGACGTCCTGCAGCCGCACCAGCAGAACCGAATCAAGGCGCTCATCAACCCGGAGGCTGACCCGCTGGGTTATGGCTGGAACGTCACGCAGTCGAAGATCGCGATTGGCTCGGGCGGTTTCTGGGGCAAGGGTTTTCTGGAGGGGACGCAGACCAAGTTCGACTTCGTGCCCGAGCAAAGCACCGACTTTATCTTCTGCACCATCGGCGAGGAGCACGGCTGGGTGGGCAGCACGGTTCTGATTGCGCTGTTCCTGTTGCTGATGATGCGCATTGTCTACATTGCGGAGCGGCAGAAGTCCGTCTTTGGTCGCACCTATGGCTACTGCGTGGTCTCCGTCATCTTCTTCCACTTCGTCATCAACGTGGGCATGACCATCGGCCTGGCGCCCGTGGTAGGTATACCGCTGCCTTTCTTCAGCTACGGCGGCTCTTCGCTGTGGTCGTTTACCATCCTGCTCTTCATCCTGCTGGCCATTGACGCAAACAGGAACAGAGAGTTGGTGCGATAAGGTATAGCAAAAAGCACTTCACTACAGAAAACGGCCAGTGCAGCGGGATGCTCTTTTCAGGGTGTTTCTGACGCACTGGCCGTTTTCATTTCTATTGATGACCCTCCCACAGTACTAATTTCCCATCTACCGCCCTATCAAATCACCACAACTACAGGCACAACTAACCGTAATCATATATTGCTGACAATCATTATTTTACAACCACATAAAGGCACTATCTGCAAACTTGTGCGTCTGCTGTTAATGGGTGGTCGGCGGCATTACTCCACTTGCAGCACTAGCTGAGACTCCTGTTACATTGTATATCTGATTTACAGCATCAAAACTATATGCTTTACACTTATACCTACATGCCTAAATTTGTCATTGAAAGAGAGATACCGGATGCCGGCAAGCTGACACCGGATCAGTTGAAATCCATTTCACAAACCTCCTGCGGCGTGCTCGACAAGATGGGGCCGAAGATCCAATGGGTCCAGAGCTACGTGACTGACGATAAGATTTATTGCATCTACAATGCGCCGAACGAAGATATGGTGCGGGAGCATGCCAGACAGGGAGGCTTTCCGGCCAATAAGATAAGCAGGGTGGGCACGGTCATAGACCCAACGACAGCAGAGTAGGCGGCTAAGAAACTTCGGGAATAGGTTATAAAAACAACTAAAGCAGCAAAGAACCACTGTTTCATCTCGAAGGATGAAGAAACAGGTGCAGGGTGGTCAAACACTGGTTTAAAGTATAGCTATGTCTGTTCAGGTGCTATACCTGATTTTCGATGTGTAGGTCGGCTTGCTAATGGCATGCCCGGTTTTAGGGTTAATGAAGCGCACTTTCCCAAGCCTAAGTAGCCTCTCGTAAGCCTGCTTATAATTTTCTAGAATGTAGTGGGTGCCTATACTGTGCTTTTCGTATACCTGCTGCAACGCCATATTATTGTACTCCCGCGCATTTTGTAATAAATCCTTCATTAGGCTTTCAATTGAAAACCTATAGTGTTCTTGAAACAAAGTCATTTGCTTGTGCTGCAGGTTTGCCCCAAATAAAGGCACCCCATCTTCCTGATAATCGCTATACCGAAGCATTATCTCTTTTAGTTTGTTATAAGCCAAATCTACTTTAGATGCAAAAAGCAAATAGTGACTGCTTTGCTTCCTATCGGGAAGATTGATTCTGAATAGGAAAACCGTATAACCTTTATCACGGAATATAGCTTCAAGACAATTCATTACGAAATCTTCTCTTCTGGTCGTATCCCGGTATGCTTTATAATAAGCCTTGATCAGATCCAGATGTTCGCCGAAAATTTCCTGTATTAAGGTATCGACCTTTCTGCTTATAAGGACCTTTTCCAGTTTTTCAAAGTCAAGCAGCATGAATAGATCAGCTTCATGCCTGATTAATTGCAATAGCATTTCCTGCAAGTAGCTGTCTGCAAATGGATCTAAAAAAGCCAGAGCAGCAGGCTTGCTGGCAAGACGCTCTTGTAGCAGTGCGCTAGTGGCCTCGTCATCTAGTATCACAGGCTGGTGCACCAGCTTATCATAGAACGGCTGTGCCTCCAGCACCTCTTTTAGTAATGTTAGAGCCTCCCTGTCAGGATCGAAAAAGAAGGTTTCTAAAGAGTCATTCAGGTCGAGACGGGAGCCACGGGTTCTGTATACAGCATGTAGCAGTCTAATAGGTATAGCAGAGCTCGCCACATCATGACCTGCAAAGCCTAATGTTAAGTCAAGGTAGAGAGCATTAGATACTGCACCTCCCCCCGAACTAGCTTGATGCGCACCAAACCAAGACTCTACAAACGGCACCAATACCTCTGATTTGATCTCCGAAATATTTCGCTTTCTTCTGAAAAAATCACTGGTATTACTTAAAGTCATATTCTGTACACGAAATTTAAAGATATTGCAAGCAGCTTACCACCCTGAAATTACTGGTAGTTTCCTTTTGCACTCTGGAACAGAAGATCTATCCATTATCATTCCAAAGTTGCAGCCTTAACTCTTGAAATGCAAAGAGTCCGTGCAACTCTTGTTACAAGGACTCTTTGAAATATGCCAGCAACAGGCGCCTAACCTGCTTTGCTGATGATGGTAATGCCTATGTATTTCTGCCTTATGCTTCTAATACGCTTTAAGAATTGGTGCCTGCTCTTCCTACTTTGATTGTAACCATTTTACTGCATGTGCTTTATTCGAAAAAATGGCAACTTGGATTTGTGAACCAATCTACCATGAAGCATTGTCTCTCCTCCTGCTTCACCAAAATATCCTCGACACGCCACTGAGCCAGATATATTATAACTGCAGCGTAGGCACCTGGCAACCATTTCTCTGTTATCCAACCTATAGAATCAGCCCATAGGCAAGGGAGTCTGTGTTATCGTTTTGTCTGAAAGCACATTGTATACATTCTTGTATTTCTAAACCGTCTGTGAGGGCATTCCTAAGATCTTGTTGTAAAGCAGTGCCATACCATATAGCGTCTACCATATTGGTTAGCTTTTTATATTTTATTCTGTAGAAAATCCTTCCAAATATATTTTCAACTTCCTTCTGCACTATAATAGGTATACTCGGTAAAAGATTAGCTTACACTCGCAAAAGCAATCAAAGCAACAGAACGCTTAGCATTTTAAAATTCTGTTATTCTGTGCTTTTTAGGATGTTTGCTTGTTAATAACCTATAAAGAGCACTATTGGATCATTATTATTTTTTTCAAAAGGAAATTTTTGGAAGATTGAGTTGCTCTCCTCAGGTTTTGTCTTACTTGTTGATTTATACCTCTATTGATTCTCGCTCCACTGCTCGAATGTTCCTGAGCTTATGTCATAGCTAAAAACTTTAAACAAATCCAATGTTTGGCCCGCCTTGATTTCGAAGTAAGAGTAGGAGTATGCGAGGCTACTTCTATCAGAGGATTTAGGAAGTAGCACGTAAATAAAATATCTTCCTGGCTCTATTTTCTCTTTCATTACAGAGCCTATTGCTCCGTATTTCATAGTCTTAAAAGAGGCGCTTGATTTGTCATAAGCATAGCCAAAAATAATATCTGGTGATGCATCGATATCAAATTCACTATTTTCAGCATTCCACACATGAATGATTGCTGTTTTAGGTTCAGTAGTTATCGTCCCTGATGATAATTTCTTTTCTTTCATCACCTTAAGATTCATTAAAGTGGGAAGTTCTGGTTTAGGTGAATCCTTTTCGCATGAAAAGAGAAAAAATAAAGCCAGTATCGGAAGCAATATAAATTTTTTCATACGTGTTTAATTTTTTGTGGATGAATTATAATTTTTAGCACAGACACTATAATATACGGTGACTGAATATATTGGTTAATTAAAATTTAAAAGACATATAGTCATACTTTCAATTATAATTAGGTAAGGTTGACACCGTATAATATTAACCACCAGTGCTTAGTCTAAATTCTTATTACACTTTTTAACTAGAGAGTAACGGGGCAGATATAATTCAGCCTGAAAGATTTTTGAATACTAGTCTTTTGCTGCAATCAGCAGCTGACAGTATAAAGTCGATGTGATGGTGCTACTTATGTTGAAGCGGGATTATGAATAGCCCCCTTACAGAACAGGATACAGACTAGATATGCTTTGCACTACTTTATTCTATTATTGCTGTTCCTGTTTCACTTCTTTTAAGATTCTTATTATTCCCGATAAAACAGGGCACAGCACTCTAGTAACAAAAAATCTAGTACTTTGACCTTTAATTAAGTATATCAAATAAGAGTAAGATGTTAGTAGTTTCATTGCCCCCCTGTCAACTGCTATAATATTTAAGACAACAAAGCTGTGAAGGTCGAAACGTACTAGAGTTGGAGCACCCTTCAGAATTGATGATACTGCATCATAAACTATATGAACAAGAGTACTGAAGATAGTAATGAAGCAACACTTACTATTTTGGGGGTTGCACAACAAAAAAGACCTGTAAATTAGCTATTTACAGGTCTTTTTTCAGTTTATTCAGTACCAGGAGCGTGTACACAACCCTTTGTATATATAGCTGTAATTCAGTAACTTAACCCTGTATTTAAGGTAACAAGTTACAAACTGGTTACATAATCAATGAAAGCACCTGCTTTGACAAAGAAAACTAATCGGATGTTAAATTTCACATGAAAGGATGGATATGGCAACAGCCACTCTATTCTCTCTAATGGATACTTAGCAAAACCTTTACAGATCTGCTAAGCTCTTTTCAGATTGATTTCTAATCACTTTGCTTAACTCTTTAGCAACTAACCGGCTCCCTATCGGTGACCAATGAGTATCATCATAGAAGTAGATATCTTTCTTTTTTCTAATTTCATCACCAAGTAACTTCTTTGTATCTATATATATATAGTCTTTTGGCATACTCCTAATATGCTCAAAAAACATCGGTTTAGGGTAATCTTCTTTATTGACAATATAATCATAATAGAAAGAATACTTATCCGGGCTTGGCAGAACAATTAACTGAACTCCCCTTTCATTAAGTAGCATTGCTATGTTGTTAAGCTCCTTATTTAGCTCAAGGATAGCTTTTATTTCATTATTTACTTTCACACTTTCTATGTCTTGCTCATAAAATAGCAAGCTTTTTCTATCAAGGGAAAAAAGCCGCTCTGTAGTCTCAACCTGATAAGTTTGTGTATAAAAAGCATTGTCATCGAACAATCTAAAAAAATTATATAAAGGGAACTTTACTAGCCTATCAGAAAAGAGTTCATCCGCAGTTGCCTCCCCCTTCTTAACATGCTGGGCCTTCAGTTTCTTTATTGATGCATAATTAATTGCTTCCCCCGATTCTAGGCCTTCCCCCCTCTTAACAAAATGCCTTTCAACAGATTGCAATACAACATATTCAACCTTTACGGCATCTAAAATGTCTCCATTTATCAAACCATATAATGTTTGTATAGGATTAGATTTATCTTGCAAAAACCTGTCATAGCTCAAGATACTAATAGTATCATTTTCAGCTAAGAAGCTTACATAATCGAACCCGCTTTGCTTAGAGAATGAATCACCTATAACAAGCGCTGTAAACTTTTTTTGAGAACTATTACTTACATCAGAAATACTGATAACCCTGCCTTTTGCCCTCTCTCCCTCAAAGATATGCCTATAATCTGTAATATCTGGAATATACCCGAGCCGGAATAAGTCCCCCTTATAAGTTGAGTAAAATATTTTAGTGAATAAAAACAGGATGAAAATAGGTAGTAAAAATACTATGCTCTTTAACAGAAACCTTTTCATGTATCTTAGAATTGGAAGTAAATAAACTGCTGCTCTTTGCCACCGAACCAGAATATAGCAATGATTATGGTATAGTACATTGCATATCTAACTGGGCGCTTCCAATTTACTCCTAGATGTGCAATCGCATATTGCTGCTCCCTGCCTAACCACTCAATAAGCACAAAACTAGAGGTAAGTAGAACAGTAGTTAAAGCACCACTCATACCTGCAAAGCGCGGAACAGTAAATAGGGACGGTGACAGAATCTCTGCAATGTAATTGATTGCATGGCTCATATTATCAGCCCTAAAGAAAATCCAGGCAAAGACAGTTAATCCAAAGGTAACAAGCATGGAGAGCAACTCTTTTATTGTAGGCAGATATCTACCTTCAGCCACTATATGCAAGTTGTTTCTGTTGTTATTGGTCAATAAAACAGGCAGGAAGTAAATAGCATTTAGCGCCCCCCAAACGATAAAGGTCCAGTTCGCTCCATGCCAAAAACCACTTAAAATAAATATGATAAACGTATTCCTGACTTTCATCCACATGCCGCCTCTACTACCGCCTAGTGGAATGTAGACGTAATCTCTGAACCAAGTAGACAGTGAGATGTGCCAGCGCCTCCAAAATTCTGCGATGTCCCTTGAAAAGTACGGGAAGGCAAAGTTCCTCATCAGGTCAAAACCAAATAGTCTTGAGGTGCCTATAGCTATATCAGAATAACCAGAAAAGTCGCCATATATTTGAAAAGTAAAGAATAATGCGCCTAATACGAGGGTGCTTCCTGAATAATCATCAGAATTATTGAATATAAGGTTAGCGTACTCAGCGCAATTATCGGCAATAACCACCTTCTTAAAAAGCCCCCAGAGAATTTGTCGCATCCCATCCACTGCCAGTCCATAGTTAAACGTCCGCTTCGTGTAGAATTGAGGGAGTAAATTAGTGGCCCTTTCGATTGGTCCTGCAACCAATTGGGGGAAAAAGCTCACAAAAGCCGAGAAGGCAATAAAATCTTTTGTCGGCTCAAGTTTCCTTTTGTATACATCAATGGAATAGCTTAAGGTTTGGAAGGTATAGAAACTGATACCTACAGGCAAAATTACATTAAGTGAACCACCTTTTATTTCTGCCCCGAGGAATGTAAACGCTGTGACAAAATTATCTAAAAAGAAATTATAATATTTGAACACACCTAGAAATCCAAGGTTAATTATAATGCTCGACCAAAGCCAGACTTTTCTCTTTACAGGATTTTCTTCCTTTGCTAAGCCGAGGCCAATCGCATAATCAGTTAAAGTGCTGAAAAGTATTAATGACAGGAACTTCCAATCCCACCAGCCATAGAACAGGTAGCTTGCAGCCACTATCAGCAAGTTTTGAAGCCTTAGGTTATTGTTTGTCACAAACCAATAGAGGATAAAGACTATCGGTAAAAATATTGCAAAGTCAATAGAGTTAAATAACATACTACTGTTATATCTTTTGGAGCTTGGTAATAGTAACTAAAAAGAAGAATACAAAAGAGAACACATCTAATTTCAAGCTCGCAAAATACAAAACCCTTACTAAGTATTCCTAATAAAGCTTTCCTAAAATATAGTATTGTTTATCCAACACTGAGTTTTTTTAGCTGTTAGATAAGCCAAACAAATTTAAACACGGGAGCAAATCTAAGAAAAAGGATAGGCCTTGGCCTTTTTAGGCGGCAAACTAAGTTTATTACATACTTTGCCAATTGTAAATCTATTTACAGATATAGTAGCTTACCCTTCAGCCTCGCGCGCGTGAAAACCATAACATTTACTAACATCTGTAAAGGCTGCCAGATATGCTGCTAAGGCATTCTTTATTCACTGTTTACTCACTGTTAATGCTGGTATTAGTCAGCATATACCTCTAGCTGCCCGCTCTTTAGGGCTAACCTGATACTCTCGTTAATTGATTTAAAATTAGGGTATGCAGGACTGGCAAAATACCCCTCCATATCGCTTATTGTTGTGGCTCCTGTATCCCCATCAAAGAACCTAAACCATAGCTCTTTGCCTGCTTTGCGCTCCAGTTCCCTAAGGCCCGCTATTAAGACGGCCGTGTCTTTGCCATTCATCAGGTACATGCTTAGCAGGTCGTTGGCCGCCTGGGTATACTCTTGGTTTAATTCCATGCCTAACAGGATTGGTTTTGATTTAATGCAGGCACAAAACAACCCCCTTTCTGCAATAAAAAAAGCCGCCCTATCAGGAGCGGCTAATCTAACCCTGTTTATCTCAGGTTTTCTCAGGTTCTCGTGTTTCCTAGTGTTCTGCTGTGCTTTCCAGCATATTTAAAAGATGAACTGATAGCCCCATCTCCTGATCTGTTAGCTTTAGATTAGGGCTGCCAGTGTAGAAATACAGGGCGTTTAACAGCTCATCTCGTTCTTCTGCTGTGATTGTGATCGTTATCTGGTCTGTCATAATGCTAGGTGTTTTAAATGGTTTGTCTGGGCTTAGCCTGTATTGATGTTAGGTTTTGTCAGGTTATCGGGTTTCAAACCTGTAGTTTTATGTAGTTCTAGTATACGCGCGGTAATGTTGGGTTTTGCTGGGTTCTATACCCTCCAAAACTCTAGTTTTCTCACGTTTTGCCCATCATTACATTACCATCAGCTCAGATTCAGTATAGGGCACGCTCTCCCTATCCCTAATCTTCTGTATTAGCTTCAGGAACCGTTTGGTAGGCTTACCCCTATAGGTTCTTTTGAAGTGTTTGCTGTATAGCTCCTCATACACTTTGTCAGATGTGAACAGCTTTTCATACATCCTCATAATACCCCTGTTCTTTTGGCTGTATGTCTGCTTTTCATACAGATAGCCTTTGCAGGCGTGCCTGTGCAGGAACAGCGCACCCACTGAGTAGAGTATCCTGCAATTTTTGCCTGTGTTGGGGCAAACAAAGTACCAGACCTCACCTTTGCCAATATTGGCAGGAACAGTTGTAAGCTCCACTTTGTACTTAACAGGCTTATCCCCATAGGTATAACTCAGTTCCAGGTAAGAGTTATCTGTCAGGGTACTAACAGCTATACTTATACTGCTGTAAACTGAGCCGTTCCTACTCCATGTAATGGTGCCTGAGCGGTAACGGTTGGGCTTAAGATAGCCCCATCTGTTAAGGTTAGATATGGATACTGTTTTAACCTCATCAAACAAGGTCGGGAATGTGTAAGGCTTTGGCATAAGTGTATGGGTTTGGGTTGGAAATGAAACCTAAATCTTTAGGGAATGTGCAGGATAAACAGGCTTAATAACAGGCTCTTTTTAGGGAGCCTACTTAGTTACTTTTTCTTTCTCAGTTGCATGTATATCTGCTTTAGGGGCTAACGGTCGCTGTTTTGGTATTGCCTAAGGATTCAAAGTACCCCCTTACCTTTATATTGGCAGCGATTTTTTTTCAGGAACAAGCGGTCGCTGTAACTGAATACCTTTTAGGGATTTACTAGGCCCTACCCCCTTTCACCTTTTAGTTGCCAGCATGTAAAGTATAGGAACAAGCGGTCGCTGTAAGGGGCTGCCATGCTCTAACCTACCCCTTAACGGTAGTACTGCTTTGCCTTTATTATTTTGCTGTTAAGCTCCTGTATCAATTCAGGCTGTTCTGCAATACTCTGAGCCTTTGCCATGCCCTTAAAGATGTTTCTAAGATCTGTATAATACTTCTTGTGTTTAAAGACCTTTTGCTCTTTCATTAACTCAATATGGTGTAAGAAGGCTTCTAAGCCTTTTTCCTGCACTACCAGCCTTAGCACTTGATCTGTATAATCCTTTGGGGTGTTTATCTTACTTGTATCCATTAGAGTAAGTCCTACTTTGTGTATTGCTTCATATTCATTGTACCAACGGTCATACATGCCCGTGTAAAACCGCTCATCTGTCAGTGTATCTGGTGTTATTACCGCCTGATTGAACTGCTTAGTCAGGCGGGCCGTGTAGCTTACCTCAAACCTGAGCAGGTTCTTACCCCTGAATACATCAGGAATAGCCACCCTGTTCTTTTTGCTCTCAGCTATCTTGTTGTATGCCTTTATGCTTCTTTGGCTGTTCTGATAGCTTATGCTTGTGGGCTGGGTAAGGCGCGTGTACCTAGGGCTTTGACCTAGATAAGGGTAATACAGCTCAGGCTTATATTCTGTCATGATGTTATGCCCTACATCCATTCTTGTAACCTTTGCCTTATATACTGGCAGGTGTAGCGTGTCTGCCATCAGTTCAAAGGCCCTTTTACTATCTGAGCGGGTTAGGGTGTGTAAGTTAGTGCCTAAGTAGAACTTAGCTAGACTCCCCTTGATACTTACCCCATGCTCTGATATGCCTATCTTTAAATTACCAGCATTGCCAGTAATATAAGTTTTGCCTGTGTCCTGCCTGTAGTTCTCTGATAGATTGGTCAGATATGGCAGGCAGTCCCAAACAGAACCGCCTATCATATCCACTGCTAGGAATTGGCCTATAGTACAGTACATAGCGTTTATAAAAAGTATAAATCTGTACTGCTTACTATAAGGAACTACCATAGTCAAAGAACGGCTTGGCCTGTGCCCTTAGCTGTTCTATCTCGCTGTCTAATGCCCCATCTATCATGTTTTGATAGTAGCCAGGTATAAGATTCCTGCCATTAAGTATTATAAACACCTCTACTAAGGTTAGATCCTGATTAGTGATAAACAGATAGCAGTCATTCCTAAAAGGGAATAGCGGGTTAGCTGTGCCATTGCTCAGGAGCCTGTTAGCATTGGGGTATCCATAGCCATATTCAGGAAAGTCTACATCTTCAAAGTAGATGCTGGATAGGTTTAGTTTCCCATTGGATAGTGCCCATGCTGCCAGGCGTTTGCTATTAGCCTTTACAAACTCTCTGGCAGGTATCTTAAACAGGTACATTTGCCCCTTGGCGTTTATAAAATCTATCAACCCTGTATAGCCGTTGGGGTTGGCGTGGGTTGTGCAGTCTAAGCGGGCCTTGCTTCTAATACTATACTTAGCCTTTACCTGATCTGGCAGGTTTTCAAATCTAAAGTATGCCGCTATCATGCCTTAGCCCTCCCCATGTTTTTAAGTGCTACATAGGTTGCTGCCTGCTGTTCTATCTCATCAGCGTTTACAGGCGTTACAGGGTTTCTTTGCAGCCATTTGTCTATCTCTGCCTTGCTGAAATAGATATGCTTACCCTGTGGCTTAAAATGGGGTATTTGGGCGGTGTGGGTTAGCTTATACAGGTAGCTCTTAGATAGCCCTGTATAGGCTGCCACTTCATCAAAATTGAATACTGTTTTTTGGCTAAGCAATAGGGTTTCTATGTTGCTTAGTCTTTGCTCTACTTGTTGTAAATCCATTTCTAAACTGGTTTATAGTTAATGAAATGGAAGGCCTTCCTTAGTCTGTTATAACACTACAAACATAGGCAAGCAAGTAAAGGGAAAGAATGGATAGATGTTTAGCAGTAAACAGGTATAAACCTTTATAAACCTTTTAGGGCATCATCTATTAAGTGGTAATTTTTTGGTTTGCCAGGGTGCTTACTGCTCTTGTTATCTAAGTACCTATTCTTAGATTTAATCAACTCCTTACCATCTGTAAAGCATTTTTCAGCAACGCTCCATTGATTAGTATTGAAATGTATTAGCCTATTCTCAAAAATGTAGTCTATAAAGTATGCTAACAGGTTTTTAGCACCTATCCAATTAATAGGCTGCACTTCTTTTAAAGGCTTAGCTGTAAAGACTGCCTGAAACTTTTCAACTGTGGTGGTGGGGTGTAGTAGCTGTTTATCAATTAGGCGTTGGTAAAGTTCTGTTAGTTCCTTATTAGGGTTGTTTTGCCATGTGTAGCTTACCTGTTCCTTTTGAGCTACTTTATCAATTAGTTGCCTTAACCGTTTGCTTTCTCTATAAGGAGGCCATCTTAAATTACTTTTCTGCTCTCTCAAATAGCTATGATAGTCATCAACAACACCTTTGTTCTCTGTCTTACCTATCCACTGGAGCACGCCTAAATACTTAATGTAAATAAGTAATTCCATGTGCAGACTTAATGGCTGCTGTGTTAGTAATTTATAATCAAGATTGAATATGGCTCTAATCTCATCATAGCTTAGATTGATCCTCCCATCATGCCCATTAAGCACTTCAGCATAAACCTTTGAATGATTAGATTTAACCTGCTGAATCTTCTCATTTACCATAGCTATTTCATTAGCTAAAGTATACTCACGAGCAAATGAAGTTGTATAGGGGCCTAGGAATTCAAAAGTAAGAAAACTCACACGGGAATATATGTGCTCGATAAATGCCACCTCTTTTAAAATCTCAAATTCATTAAATTCTTCATCATCAGGAGAAATAAGCCCCTTTTCCCATAGTGTAAATAACTCTTTAGAGTTCTCATACATATATTCATAACTACCTGGATTCATAACAATCAGATTTAATCTACATGTTTCTTTATGGAAGCTATTAAAAATTAAGGTCTGGTAAGGCATTTACAGCCTGTGCTTTGCGCTCGTCTGCAATGCTCAGGTACTTTTGTGTGTGCTGTATGGAGGTATGGCCTAAGAGCTGGGAAAGGGTTTTAATGTCATACCCCAATACAAGTATGTTGGTAGCAAAGGAATGGCGGGCACTGTGCCAGGTAATGCGCTTATCTATACCCGCTCTTGCTACCCAATTCTTAACAGTCTTAACTGAGCCCTCAAATGATGGTAAAGGAAATACCAAGCTTTCAGGTTTGCCCCGCTCCCCTATCAGCTTAAGGGCGTTCTGATTGAGTTTAAGCCTGAGCACCTCCTTAGTCTTGTTCTGCACTACAAATAGCTCTGAGCCGCCTATATCCTGCCATTTAAGGGATTTTATATCGCCAAACCTTAAGCCAGTATTGCAGGCAAACAGAAAGGCCCGCTTTATTACCTCGTTACCACAATGGGCGGCCGCTAATGCTTTGATCTCATCTAAGTTCAGTACCCCCTTATTCATACCCCCGCTCTTAAACTTTACCTTCTCAGGCAGTGGGTAACTAGGGAACAGGTTTTCCCTCATGCCATGCTTTACCACTTTCTTAAAGCGGGTAAAGTAAGTCTGAGGGCCATCGCCTGTCTGTTTGGATTCCAGGTAATCCTTAAAGGCTATTGCAAGGTTTGGGGTAAGGTCTTTGCAAGGCAGGCGGGCTATATCATACCTGTCTTTTAGAAAGGCTTTGAACTTATTCAGGCAGGCACTCAGTACCCTATGATCTGCCTTTGTGTATTGGGTATTGTAAGCCTGCCAGTACTGCACAAAGTCCACTGAGCCCTGTGTCTTAGAACTCAGGTTCAGTGCTCCTGTTAGCAGTTCCTCTGTGCGTTTGGCTTTGATGCGCTGTGCAAGCTCCAGAACGGTCTTATTAGAGTCCTTTTCTAGCTTATCCTTAGGCTTTGCAACTATATACAGTTTCAGGAACTCAAATTCCCTTACACCCTCATAGTAGAAATCTAAGTACAGGCTCAGTTTACCGTTTGCCAGTTTCTTTTCCCTCAGCCTTACTGGTTCTTTTGGGGCCCGTTTTTTCCCTTGCATAGCTTTTGTATTCCTTTCTTATACAATATAAGAAAAGATATTTACATCAGTTACAAACGAGTTACAAACTGGTTACAAATAACATCAAAACAAGGGAAAAAGCGGGGTGTATTAGGGAAAGACTATAAAAGCAAAAACCCGCTTAGATGCGTTCCAAGCGGGTTTTTCTTAACATTTGGTTACCCAAATATAGTAAGTTCAGTACCAGGAGCGGGAATCGAACCCGCACGAGCTTGCGCTCACAAGATTTTAAGTCTTGCGTGTCTACCAATTCCACCATCCCGGCGCCTTCCGAAGCGTTTTTCGGAGGGGTGACTTTAAAAAACAAAGACGTTGCTTATCACAACGTCTTTGTCAATTTGCCTTTTTTGAGCGGGAGACGAGGTTCGAACTCGCGACCTCGACCTTGGCAAGGTCGCGCTCTACCAACTGAGCTACTCCCGCTTTTAGTCATTCCCTAAACCCCCTTAGCGATTTAGTGATACAAAGATATAGACAAAAAATCAGAAGTCAAGAGGGAGCGCTAAAATTTTCCATCACTTTTTCACTTTACACTGATTTTCAGCGACAAAATTTTCAAAAAATGCCAGACGCTTCATGTCTATACCTTTCATCGCACCGTTTCGCCTTTATCTTTCAACAATAATTTGAGTTCGTTGAGTTTCAAAAGTGCCTCTACCGGCGTTATAGTGTTAATATCAAGTTGCTCCATGAGTTCTTTGACGCGCTGCAGTTGTGGGTCCTGCAGCTCAAACATGCTCAACTGGAAGTTATTCTTCGGGGCCGTCTTCATGCGCTGCTTCGGTGCCTGCTCCGACACCTTTTCCTTCTCCAGGTGATGCATGATCTCGTCGGCGCGCAGCACCACACTGTTTGGCATACCGGCCATCTGAGCCACGTGTATCCCGAAGCTGTGCTCGCTGCCGCCTTCCACCAGCTTGCGCATGAACAGGATCTTGCCGCCCGTCTCCTTCACCGACACGTTGAAGTTCTTCACGCGTGGGAAGTCCTCCGCCAGTTGGTTCAGTTCATGGTAGTGCGTGGCAAATAGCGTTTTGGCCCGGAACTTCGGGTGGTTGTGCAGGTGCTCTACTATGGCCCAGGCAATCGAAATACCGTCATACGTACTGGTGCCGCGGCCGATCTCGTCCATCAGCACCAGGCTGCGATCCGAGAGGTTGTTGAGGATGCTGGCCGTCTCGGTCATCTCCACCATAAAGGTCGACTCACCCTTCGAGAGGTTGTCTGAGGCGCCCACGCGGGTAAAGATTTTGTCAATGATACCAATGTTAGCCGCCTCGGCCGGCACAAAACAGCCGATTTGCGCCATCAGTACGATGAGGGCTGTCTGGCGCAACAGAGCACTTTTACCGGCCATGTTCGGACCGGTGATGATGATGACCTGCTGCTCCTCGTTGTCGAGGTAGATATCGTTGGGCACATACTCCTCCCCCAGCGGCAGTTGCTTTTCGATCACCGGGTGGCGGCCCTTGCGGATGTCGAGCACATGGCTGTCGCTGACCTCCGGCTTCACATAGTTGCCGGCCACGGCTATACCTGCAAAAGCACTCAGGCAGTCGATCACAGCAATAACTTTGGCGTTTTGCTGGATCTGCCCCACATAATCCATCGCCTGCAGCACCAATTCGTTGAAGAGGCCGAATTCGATTGTATAGATGCGCTCCTCGGCGTTCAATATCTTCTCTTCGTAGGTCTTGAGCTCCTCGGTAATGTAGCGTTCCGCATTCACCAGCGTCTGCTTACGGATCCAGCTGGCCGGCACTTTGTCCTTATGCGCGTGCGTCACTTCCAGGTAGTAACCGAACACCTTATTATAAGCGATCTTCAGTGAGCTAATCCCTGTATTGCGCACCTCCCGCTGCTGCAGCTGGGCCAGGTAGTCCTTGCCCGAAAAGGCGATCTGGCGCAGTTCGTCCAGCTCCTCATTTACCCCATCATTGATCATGTTGCCCTGGTTGGTGAGCATCGGGGCATCCGGCTTCAGGATGTTCTTAATCTCTTCACGTAGCCCATCGCATGGCGCCAACTGATCGGCCAACTTTACGAGGGCAGGTATACCACTTGCCGCCAGCATTTTTTTGATCGGTTGAATCGCGTCCAGGGCTTTCGCCAGTTGCATGAGTTCCCGTGGGTTCACGCGGCGCACGGCCACTTTCGAGATTAGTCGTTCGAGGTCGTTTATTTGTTTCAGGTGCAGGTATAGCTCGTCGAGCAGTTCGCTGTGCTGGGTCAGGGCCTCCACTGTGTCGAGGCGGCGCTTGATCTGCACCACATCTTTCAGTGGCAGCACCACCCATTTTTTGAGCAGGCGGGCGCCCATCGGCGTCGTGGTCTGGTCGAGTATCTGGATCAGCGGCACCCCGTCCTGGTTCTGCGGGTATACCAGTTCCAGGTTGCGCACCGTGAAGCGGTCGAGCCACACGTATTTGTCCTCCTCCAGGCGGGAGATGGTAGCAATGTGGCTGATCTCGTGGTGGTGCGTTTCAGAGAGGTAATGCAGGATGGCACCTGCTGAAGTGATGGCCTCCTGCATCCCTTCGATGCCAAAGCCCTTGAGCGAAGTGGTATTAAAGTGCCGCGTCAGCGACTCGTAAGCAAAATCGTAGCTGAACACCCATTCCTCCAGCGCATAGAAGCGAAAATCGGGGCCGTAGCTCTGGAAGAAAGTTTCCTTCTCGCGCTTGCAGAAGAGCACCTCGGCCGGCGCCAGGCTTTGCAGCAGCTTGCCGATGTAGTTCTTGTCGCCCTGCGCGGTAATGAACTCGCCGGTGGAAATATCCAGAAAGGAAACACCTGCTTCGGTTTTCCCAAAATGCACAGCCGCCAGGTAGTTGTTGCTGCGCCGCTCCAGCACCTGGTCATTGAAGGAAACGCCCGGTGTTACCAGTTCGGTTACCCCTCGCTTCACAATGCCTTTCACGGATTTCGGGTCTTCCAGCTGGTCGCATATGGCGACACGCTCACCAGCGCGCACCAGTTTGGGCAGGTAGGTGTCGAGGGAGTGATGCGGGAAACCGGCCAGTGCCGTCTCAGAGCTTGAGCCGGCACCGCGCTTAGTCAGCACAATGTCCAATATCTTGCTGGCCCTGATAGCGTCTTCGCCAAAGGTTTCGTAGAAGTCCCCTACCCTGAAAAGCAGCAGCGCGCCCGGATGCTTCGCCTTAATGGCGTTGTATTGCTTCATCAGTGGGGTTACAGTGCCGTTGTCTCCTCCTTTCATACCTGTATCTCTTTGTTGGGAATGCTTTCCCGGTTAATCTTAATTGTTTTAGCGCGCATTATGGCGCGAACGTCCTCGCTTGTGTCTACTATAGTGGGGCCCTGGGCCAGGTATAGGTATAGCATACTTTGCTTTGTAGCTACGGCTGGTACAGGTATAGCAACCAGTGTTGTTTCATTGCCTGCCCTGGCCGGGCGGGCCTTACTTTTTTCCTTGATGAAAAAAGTAAGCAAAAAAATCAAGACGCTCCAAACTCGCTGAACGCTCAAACAAAAAATCGTCGTCGGTGCACCTGGCTAGTGCTATTTGCTTCGTAGGTTCAATGCAAGTTACTTTTGCTATACCTGCCAGTGGTGCGCAACAATAACTGAAACTACAGCCCTTATACCTGTAAAGCAGTAGTGGCTAATTCCCCTCTTGAGAGGGGTAGGGGTGTGTTCAGTCAGCTAGCAGCACAAACTATTAACTTATACCTGTAAACTGTTATTGGCCAAAAAGTTCCCCTTCGAAGGAGGTAGGGGATGACAAATGTGCATAGAAATCCTGTCGATCCTAAAACCCTGTAAATCCTTGGGAAAGGGGCCCTATATAAAGATTCAAACAACCCTTCTTTGTACCTTTGCACCCAGACAAGGCCCATGCTATACCTGTGCAGAAGTCCTTTGTACCTTTGCCACATCACCCATTACCAACATCCCAATGCGAAAACTCTCCATGGACGACCTCAACCGCGACTCGGTTGAAGAATTCAAAAATAAGAAAAAAATACCGTTAGTCTTGGTGCTCGACAATGTGCGTAGCCTCAATAATGTGGGCTCCGTCTTCCGTACCGCCGATGCGTTTATGGTAGAGAAGGTATACCTGTGCGGCATCACCGGCACCCCACCCCACCGAGATATTGAGAAAACGGCGCTGGGCGCCACCGAGTCGGTAGACTGGGAGCATGTGCCTGACACACTGGAGCTGGTACAGCAGCTAAAAGAACAGGGGTATACGATTGGCTCGGTGGAACAGGCCGAGAATAGCGTGAAGCTGAATGAGTTTATACCTGAGCCAGAACAGCATTATGCCCTGGTGCTGGGCAACGAGGTGTTTGGCGTGGAGCAGGAGGTCATCCATCATTCTGATTTCGTGCTCGAGATCCCGCAGTTCGGCACTAAGCATTCACTCAACATTTCGGTGGCAACCGGCGTGGTGGTGTGGGATTTCCTGAGCAAGATCACACGCTAAACAACTGAAGCACAGCACTTATACCCTGCAGGTATATTTTTTAAGTTTTTTTACTGCGCCGTTTAAACCTTCCCGGCTAAAGCTTGTCTTACCTATGGCTAAAAGTTGAGCCGGGGGAAACCGTCATTTCCGTTAAAAGAACAGCGGCGTACCCCGGTTATTACTTTTTCACCGCCACTCCCATCTGCTGCCCTCACACCCTGAGGCGACAAAAGCACCTTCCTGGATTACCCGTATATAAAAACTATGAGAGCCTATACCTTACCATTACCCCTCGTTCTTTTTCTACTACTTATCTTCAGTACCACGCTCCTGGCTCAGGAAACCGTTACGCAGGGTCGCATCTCCGGAACGGTGCAGGACGAAGAAACCAAGGCCCCGCTCGGCTTTGCCAATATTGTGCTCCTTACTGCCCGCGACTCCAGTCTGGTGACCGGCGCCACTTCCGACATGGAGGGGAAATTCGAACTGGCCCGCGTGCCACAGGGGCGTTTTATTTTGCGCATTTCCTCGGTAGGCTATCCTACTAAATTCATATCCAACATCGCTATTACGGCTGCCAACGCCAATCTGCAGTTGGGCGCTATACCTGTGCGGGGTGGCGCCACGCGCTTGAAAGAAGTACAGATTGTGACCGAGCGGCCCATCGTATCGTTTGAACTGGACAAGCGGGTCGTGAACGTGAGCCAGGATATCAACGCCGAAAGTGGCTCGGTGGCTGAGGTGATGCAGAATTTACCCTCTGTGACCGTGGACGTGGATGGCAATGTGAGCATGCGCGGCAGCTCCAACGTCACCATCCTTGTGGATGGCAAGCGCTCCGCCCTCTCCAACCTCACCCTCGACCAGATCCCCGCCAACCTGATTGAGAGCATCGAACTGATCACCAACCCTTCGTCCAAGTACAACCCGGAGGGAACATCGGGCATCATCAACCTGGTGCTCAAGAAAGAGAAAAAGCCTGGCTTCAATGGCTCTGCCTCCGTCACGGCCGGCACCTACGACAACTACAACACCTCGCTCAACCTGAACTACCGCTACTACAAGTGGTCTTTGAACTCCGGCTACGATTTCAGGCAGCGCACCCGGCCGGGGGAAAGCAACAGTTTTACGACCAACTACCATTTGAACGACTTCGGGCAGCAGGACAGCACCAGCTACCGCCTGCAGGAAGGCACGCGCAACAGCAAGGACATCTCGCACAGCTTCCGGTTGGGCGCTGACTATTTCCTCACGCCCCGCCATACCTTGTCAGCATCGGGCATCTACCGCTTCGGCCGCGACACCGGCTACAACAACATCTTTTACCGTTTTGAGGACGAGAACCGCCAATTGGTGAGCACCCGCACGCGCAACACCGATGAAGAGGAAAACGAGAATGCTGTGGACGTGACGCTCGGCTACCGCCAGACTTTTGAGCGGAAGGGGCAGGAACTGACGGCCGATATCGTCTATAACACCAACATTGATGATGAAGTGGCACTCTACAACGAGCAGAGTGGCTTCCAAGGAACCCTTCCGGAGGTGCAACAGACACTGGTGGACGATGCCAACCGGGAGATAGTCGCCAAGGCCGATTACGTGCACCCCATCTCAGAAAACAGTCGTTTTGAGGCCGGCTTCCGCAGCTCCTTCGAGCGGCTGGACGAGGACTCCCGCTTCTTCAACCGCAACAACGAAACCGGCGACCTGGTCTACAGCACCGACCAGAGCAACCATTTCGTCTTCGACCAGAACATCTACTCTGTCTACTCCAACTACAGCAACAAATATAAGTCTATCAGTTACCAGGTCGGCTTGCGTGCCGAGCAAACAGTAACCAAAACCGATTTGCGCACCGAGGGTAGAAAGGACAACAACGACTACTTCAGCCTCTTCCCGACGTTCTTCATCACCAAGAATTTCAACCCGGAAAACAAGCTGCAGTTCAGTTACAGCCGCCGCATCAACAGGCCTCGCAGCCGCTTCCTGAATCCGTTTGTCGACCGCTCGGACCGTTTTAGTGTGCATTACGGCAACCCGGAACTCAAGCCGGAGTTCGTCAATTCACTGGAGCTGGGCTACCTCAAGTACTGGGGTGAGGCCTCCATCAATGCGACTGTCTTTTACCGCCATACCTTGGATGAGATAGAGCGCTTCCGGATGGCCACCAACGTCATCGTCGGCAACGACACCGTACCTGCCACCGAGACGACCTTCCTGAACATCTCCGACAACCGGGCCTACGGCGCTGAGCTCGGATTCAACTACCCGGCTACGAAATGGTGGCGCATCAACGGCAGTATTTCCGGCTTCCGGACACAGCTCAATACCACCCAGGGCGACACGGAACTGAGCAATGCGCAATTCAGCTGGAACTCGAAGGTGAACTCTACCTTTACCGTGTGGGAGGACCTGAACATCCAGCTGTCCGGTTTCTACCGCGCCCCGACGGCGGACATACAGGGCCGTATGGAGCAGATGTTCAGCGCTGACCTGGCCATGAAAAAGGATGTGCTCAAAAAGAAGGGCACCATCTCGCTTCGGGTGTCGGATGTGTTCAACACGCGCCAGTTCAACTTCCTGAGCTTCGGCCCGGAGTTCAGAACCGAGAGCGAGAACCGCCGCCAGAGCCGCATCGTTTACCTGGGTTTCACCTACCGCCTCAACAGCGAGGGCAACAACCGCGATCGCCGCCGACCGAACGAACAGAACGGCGGGGACGACGAGGGTTTTGAGAATTGAGAAATTATGAACTAACGAAAAGAGGCCGGAGTGAAATCTCCGGCCTCTTTTCGTTTGCCCGTAGTTCCTACCCAGATTTCTCCGTCGGGAGGAGTAGATAAGAAGCCCCCCTTTGAAGGGGGCATGGGGATGACAATCATTCCCATGCCCCTCTAGATGCCGCAAGTTTAACGATAGCGCCACTTGTGGCTGTATAGGTGGCGAGTCTGCAACTTGCGCGAGTTATAAACCCGCTACTATACCTACCGCCGGTTCCCGCTGCGCCCGAACCGGCGGCAATCATGGTTTCAGATTTCTCCTTTCATGTAAATGACAGATGCGTAACCGAAATGGCACACAGCTATACCTTCTGCCCTGCTTCTCCGTATCTTACACCGAACAAAAAATCAACTCCATGACTGCTCCCGCCCGACT
Organism: Pontibacter coccineus; assembly: GCF_030546575.1. GTDB lineage: Bacteria > Bacteroidota > Bacteroidia > Cytophagales > Hymenobacteraceae > Pontibacter > Pontibacter coccineus. The sequence goes on along the minus strand of NZ_JAUOTN010000002.1, from coordinate 17,048 downwards.
GCCCATCATCGACTTGCACTGCGACCTACTGGTATACCTGTCGGATGTCCCCAATTCGGCCATCAATAATATAGCCGAGATCGGGTGTTCGCTGCCAGCCCTCACGCAGGGCAACGTGCGGTTGCAGACGATGGCCATTTACTGCGCCACCGCGCCGGGAAGCACCCATTATGCTCACCTGCAGGCCGAGACATTCCGGAAGCTGGCCACGGACGAGCGCAGCTGCCTGACAGCGGTAACAGATGCGGCATCATTACAAAATGCGCTGAGCGGACGAGGCGATACCGGCATGATTGCTTCCATCGAAAACGCCTCCGGCTTTTGCGAGGAGGACGAACCGCTGGAGGATGGCTTCAAGAAACTGGAGAAGATCATCGAAGCGGTGGAGCGGCTTTTGTACATCAGCTTCACGCACCATATGGGCAACCGCTTCGGGGGCGGCAACATGACCGACCGGGGCATTACGCGCGATGGCAAGATGCTGCTCGACTACCTGCACGGCCGCCGCATCGCCGTGGACTTTTCGCACACCAGCGATGCCCTGGCGTACGACATCCTCGAACACATCGACCGCGAAAGGCTCGACATACCTGTGATGGCCAGCCACTCCAACTTCCGACCGGTTTGGGAGCACAACCGCAACCTGCCCGACGGGATCGCGCAGGAGATCATCCGCCGGCAGGGGCTGATCGGCATGAATTTTCTGCGTGCCTTCGTAAACAATGAGCAGCCAGAGGCCCTGCTGCAGCACATTCTGTATGGCTTTGAGAAAGGAGCCGAAAACAGCATCTGCTTCGGAGCCGACTATTTCTACACCCTCGATTCGCCGGATTTGAGCCGTGTGCCTTACTATTTCAAAGAGCACGAGCACGCGGGCACCAGCTATACCTACCTGCTGGAGCAGCTGCAGGAGATGCTCTCGCAATCGCAGCTCGAGCAACTCGCATACCGAAATGCACAGCGCTTCATGGAGCGCATCTGGTCCTGATTCAGGCTTTAATCCTATCCTTCACAGCTGCTGCGTCATCGATTTTTCGCATGAAATCTTGTGCTGAAAATAATATTTATTATATTTCATGTGGACTATATAGAGATTGCTTAAAACGAGCTTTTCTTTGTTATAACAAGCTTCTGTATTTCGGGATTTTCACCTTATAAAAAGCTACTATGAAATTCATCGGACTGTTTCTCCTGCTTGCCGGGCTGGTTTCGCTCGTTATGGGTCTTACTGGTGCCAACTTACTTGTATTGAACTGGGTTAACCAGTGGGGCGAAGGTATCGGTTGGGGTATACGGGCAGGTGTTACGGCGCTCGGTGGGGTATTGTACTATATTTACCGACACGAAGATTAGGGCCATTCGCTTATTTTCTATATAGAAACTTTGCCATGTGCAAACAAACTCCGTATACGCAAATACTGTACACTAAATGCCGAATCAGCCATGGACTCTCCGCAGTACGCACCATACTATATTCAGATAAATGAGCTCTACATAGACACGGTCGTAATAGACGACACGGAGTTCATCACCCTATGGTGTTTTACTGTGCTCGATGATGAGTACAAGTTCATTTACCTGGGCTGCGACTTCACGCAGTTCAACCAGATCCTGATCGGTGCCGGCGACAAAGGCAAGGAAATTGCCCTGCACATGGCCAACGTGCTCAACAGCGACCACGACTCCCCTACCCTGGTGCCCATCAAAGAGCAGTTTGATGACTACCTGGAGCTAACCGGTTTCGACCTGATTGTGTATGAGCCGCTGGCGGTGGATGATGAACTGGAAGATGAATACGAAGATGATGATGACCTGCCGCTGGAGCAACTTTTGGGCGGCGGAAGCAAGCGCTCCGATAACACTTCGCAGAAGTACCTGATCTACCAGCTCGACAAACTATACCCTTCTAAGATCTTCGAGCCCGAGCAGCTGCAGCGCGAAAGCATGACAGAGCAGTTTGAGGATGACTCGCTGGAACTGGCGCAGCTGTACTACGATTACCTCAACGCCTCCGAAAATGGCTACTCGGAGTGCGAGGCCCGTCAGGTGGCGGGCTTGGAGAAAGACCTTTTTTTCCGGATGGCCCGCAAGGCTGCCGATCTTTGGAGCTAAGTTTATACCTGCTATACCTACCTGGCACTGTCGTACCGCGCAGCCAATTGAAGGCGTGCCCGCAGCTGTAGTTGCATCTCATTTACCCAATTCCTGATCTCCTCTTCTTCTGCGCGCAAGAGCGTTTCCTGGTAATGGTCCAACTGTGACTGTTGCGACGTATACACATACGCTTTGTAGCGCTCGTCAAACGCCGTACCGGTCAGTTTTCCAAACTCTTCTACTGTTGCCCTATCTGCCGATCCCAGCGAATCGGGCAGGCTGGTGTGCAGTCCTTCTGCTCTGGCAACCTCCTGCAACTGCTTCATGGCTTGGCTGTAAAAGTCCAGCATTTCGGCGCCAAGGGCTTTTACCGCTTCGGATTGCGCACGCTCAGAAGCCAATCGGGCTAGCTCCGCCTGCAGCATGGTGGTGCTGGCGGCATAGTCTATGAAGGCGGCGCTGCGGCTCATCTCCTTTATAACCGGCGGTGTGTCGGTTTTGACCTGTTCGGTTTTGGGGCTGTCGCCGCAGGCGATCATCAGCAAAAACAGTAGCCCAAAGGCTAGGGTGAGCAGTTTATCGGTGAGCATAAGTCGGGGTGCACAGGGTGTCGTCTATAGCTATACCGTATACCTTGCCTTACAAGTTATGCGGTGTAGCTAAAAACACTCCAAAGTACAGCAATGCCTTGGTTTAGAACCTATACGACTTCCGAACAAGGGTCAGGTTGCTCTCGCGGCCCTGTTCCGGTATAACATGGGCGGGCATTGGTTCACGCACCAGCTCCTGCGGCAACCCGATGCTCACATCATACAGGTATAGCTGCAGGCTACTGCTCTGTTTCAGACGCACTTCCAGCTCAACTTCTTTCGAGTCCGGCAGACCGTGCACCTTGGCATAGTACACGGCTCCCTGCGCTGTTTCCATCGGCCCCAGGGCCAGGGCCTCGCCGTTGATGGCGGCTCCCAGCATCCCGTCTTCCTCTGAAGGCTGCAGTACCAGGTCCAGGTGGGCGGCCCCACGCGGGGACTGCAGCCGGATGGTCAGCACACGCTCGCCGGGGGCGATCGCTTCGTTCACCAGACTGGCTACTGGCGCCTGCACAGGTATAGGCGCTGCTTCGTTTTTCAGGTACTCCCGCGCGGCCATCGGGTATATTTCGGTCAGGGCGCCTGTAGTTGGCTTCGGAAAGAACTGTCTGTTCCAGTCGTCGGTGCGCTTGAAGGCCGAAGCCCAGACGGCCACGCTGTCATCGGTGTTGAGGTAGTAGCTCACGTGGGAGTGCAAGGGCTGGGTGTCTGTTGGCTTCTCTGCTTGTATCGCCCGGAACAGCTGTATGCCGCCTACAAAGAGCAGAAAGACCGGCAACAGCGGTAAGGTACGCCAGCCGAAACTGCGCTCAACTACCATCAACATAGGTATAGCCAGCCCGGCCAGCAGGAGCAGTGTCGCTACCATGGCCACCGGCATCTGCAGGGCAAACACCACAAACAGGAAACGCACCAGCGGCATCAGCATAAAAATGGCGGGCACTATACCTACTAGCAGCACCAACGCATACCCCCACCCAACTGGTTGCTGGTGCAGGTCTCTTAGGAAAAGCACCAGTAAGGCAAGCAGGCAGAATAGCAGCGGAAACATGAACAGATAGGCTGCAGCAGGCACCAGTAGCAAGGCTGCCACCATCAGGGAAAACCAGATCAGGCAGACACCCATGCACAAGGCAAATACCGACATCCAGCGCAGCAGCAGCCAACTCAGCAAAAGCATCAGCCCAAGTGACAGCAGCAGATAACTCATAAAGAAATGCAGGTCGCCATATACTCCGTTGATGTCATGGCTGTAAGGCAGCATGCTTTTTACAAAACTGGTTATCGGGAAAGACAGTCCTGCCACAAGGGATATTACCAGCAGGAAGCCTAAAAAGCCACCTAATAGCTGCTGCCCTGAAAAGGCTTTTCTACGAATCCCCACGATAACACACGCCAGCAACAGCACTGTGGAGAGCGCCGCCCACAGCAAATTCCAGCTGGCCGGGTACTGCACCAGCCAGCTGCCTGCCGGGTTAAAGAAAATCTTGTCCTGCGCCTTGGTGTTGTCGAGCGGCACATTGCCCAGGTGCCGTACCAGTGCCAGCATATTGCTGCCGTGGTGCTGCAGGCTGTTGCGGTCCAGGTTCTCCGGCGAATCGGTCATTTTGTGGTAGTGCACAAAGCCATCGATGATAGCCGAGTTGATGCCCGTATACCCGGCATCTCTGAACACGGTAAAATCGGTGTTGTTGGGCAGGTTGCGGTATACCTCGTACATCATGGAACTGGCAAAGGGGTAGGGCGCTGCCGCGGCAAACTGCTCCACGATCCAGCCGTTTTCGGGGCTTATCTCGAAGGTCATGCTCGGGCCGGCATTGCCGCGCGCCTCCACGTTTACGACCACACCCACTTCCTTCGCCCAAGGGTGCTTCAGAAAAGCCTTGGCCCCGTATAGGCCGTACTCCTCACCGTCGGTCATCAGGAAAATAACGTCGTGCTGCAGTGGTTTGCCCGTTTGCAGGGCGCGGGCTGTCTCGAGCATGGCGGCTATACCTGCGCCATCGTCGCCGGCGCCCGGGGTGTTGGGCTGTGAGTCGTAGTGCGCCATTACCAGCACAGCCTTTCCGCCGGGTTGCGTGCCTTTCAATCGGCCCAGGAGGTTGTACACATAGCCCACGTTGCTGGTTTCGCCCACTGGGTTTACGATCACCGCTTCCTGTACCTCCGGCTGCAACCCCAGAGCCTCCATCTGATTGAACAGATACTGACGTGCCTCCGCATGGCCGGGTGTGCCCATCGCGTGGGGCTGGCTGGCCACTTCACGCACATGCACCATGGCCCGCTCCGCCGAAAAATCGGTGCCTGGCGCATTGGCCGGCAGCGCCTCGGGTGGGCTCATCAGGCTCACGCTATACACACTCAGGCCCACAAGGGCGATCAGCAGAAAAAGGGATACGAGAGAAGGTCTTTTAGACATGGCCAGGTATGAGGAGGTTCTGTACGGTTAATATAGCAAATTTCTATGTATGTCTTTTGCTTTCTCTTGTCGGCCGGGGCACTCTCCTCGCTGTATGTTGGCAATTGCGCCATTGGTAGGAAGAGGGAAAACCCGCAAAAACGAAAGCCCCAACAGGTATACTGCCGGGGCTTTTGCAAATGAGATCATCGGCTTGTTTAAATTGACGGGTCGCCCTCAGGCAGTACTTCGTTCTGACGTAGATGCACCGGGTCGGTTTTCTTGCGCAGCTTCAGGTTGAGCATTTCCACCATCAGCGAGAAGAACATGGCAAAGTAAATATAGCCTTTCGGGATGTGCTGGTGCAGCGCCTCCACTACCAGCATAAAGCCGATCAGAAGCAGGAAGGAAAGTGCCAGCATTTTCACGGTCGGGTGCTTGTTCACAAAATCGCTCACGTACTTGGCAAAAATCAGCATGATGCCCATCGCGATGATCACGGCAACAATCATTACAATGATCTCCTGCGCCAAACCAACAGCGGTCAGGATGGAGTCGAACGAGAACACGATGTCGATCAGGATGATCTGAATGAGCACCTTGCCTAACGTTGCTGTTCCCTGCCCGGCACTCTGACCTTCTACCTCGCCCTCCAGTTTGTTGTGGATCTCGGTTACGGACTTTGCTAGCAGGAACAGACCACCGGCAAAGAGAATAATATCGCGCCACGACACCGGGAAGTCCTCATCGGTAAACGGCAGGTTGATCGAGAAGATTGGGTTGCTGGCGCTCACGATCCAGGCGATGAACATCAGCAGGATGATGCGGAAAACCAGTGCCAGCGCCAAACCAATATTACGCCCTTTGGCCTGTTGGTCTTTCGGCAATCGGCTTACGATGATCGATATGAACACGATGTTGTCGATGCCCAGCACTACCTCCATAAAGGTCAGGGTCAGCAGACTTATCCAGGTGTCCGGATTAGCGAATATTTCCATAAGGTGAGCACGTTGAAGGTTAAATTGCTAATGGTTGCCGTCAGCTAAAACAATTTAACCATTCAAACATGTAATCATTACGATTTCATGTTGACGTACTGAAGCGGCATCCCTATTTCTTCGGCGTTTGTACGCAAAACAGCGATCACTTGCTGCAGATCGTCGATTTTTTTACCTGTCACCCGGATGGTTTCGTCCATGATGGCGGCCGACACCTTCACCTTGCTGTCTTTGATCAGCTTCATGATCTTCTTGGAAGTCTCCTTGTCAATGCCGGCTTTCACCTTGATGTCCTTCTTCACCATGGCACCGCTTTGGTAGGCATCTTTCGAAAAGTCGAGGGCGGTGGCGTCGAGGCCCTGCTTCACCATTTTGCCGATGAGCACGTCTTCGGTGTGCTGCAGGCGCATGTCGTTCTCCATGCTGATGTGCACTTCGTTGTTTTTCTTGTCGAACTCCAGTGAGCCTTTTGTATCGCGGAAGTCGTAGCGGTTCATGATTTCCTTGCGGGCCACGTTTATCGCATTGTCCATGATCTGCGGATCTACTTTGCTGATGATATCGAAAGATGCCATAGTTTTTCGGGTTAGGTTAAATGATAAGATTTACACGGTTTATAAGCTGCAAAGTTATTTATCTAATTGTTGATTGCTAGTTGTTGGTTGGTTGAATTGTTAAATGGTTGAATTGTTGGATGAATGGGATACGCGGGCTTCTCTGTCTGAATCTTTGTAGGGCCCCTTCCCCCAAGGATTTACAGAATTAAAAGATTGACAGGATTTTCATGAACGATTGTCATCCCCCTGCTCCCTCCGAAGGGGGACTTTTCGACCATTGCCGGTTTTTAGGTACAGCTTCTCAGCGACTGTCTTTAATTACTCCCACGGATTATACCCACCCCTGCCCCTCCCGAGAGGGGAATTCCGGCACTACTACTTCGCAGGTATAAGCTTCGCGGCAACTTTCTAAACAATACCAGGTCCAACCGCCCCTGACCCCTCCTTATCCAAGGCGGGGAGCCTGTAGTTACCAATCTAAAGGTATAAGCGCTGTGGTTTCTGTATAACAGTGCACGATTTACACCCCTCTTCGCTCCCCTCAAGGGGAGAATTTCTGCCTATACCAATTTACAGGTATAGCTTCGTAGCATCCACACAGACCCCTGGCAGGTATAGCAAGACTAGCTTGCCCCGGAAGCTATGGAACAGATCACCTAAGCCAGGTGCACTTTGCGACACTCCACTGTCTGAGCGTTCAGCGAGTTTGGAGGGTCTTGATTTTTTTGCTTACTTTTTTCTTTATCGAGGGCCCCTACCCCCATCAAGGAAAAAAGTGAGTGCCCGCCGCACAGGCGAAGCTATAAAACAATGAAGGTTGCTATACCTGAAACAGCCCCCGCTACGCCAGTTACAAACTGGCCATCATGCAAATCCACGTTTGCGCTATTGCCAAACCTGAGGTATTGTGAGAAACAATAAAGTTTATATCTCCTAAGCCCGTTGCCAGGCGAGAACCTAAATCCCGCTATACCTACCACACCATATTTTATATTAAACTTGCATTCTAGAATCGCGACCACATGAAAGTAATAGAACCTGCTACACCCGAGCAATTCAAACAATACTACCAGCTCCGTTACGACACGCTGCGCAAGCCCTGGAACCAGCCGGAGGGCAGCGAGCGAGCTGAGGATGATGAACAGGCCATCCACGCTATGCTCGTAGATGAAAACAATGAAGCTGTTGGCGTTTGCCGTCTGCATCTCAACACAACCGAAGAAGGACAGATCCGCTTTATGGGCGTGCGGTCCGACAAGCAGGGGCTGCGCCTGGGCGATCAGCTCCTGAGCTACCTCGAGGCCCGCGCCCGTCAGCTTGGAGCGACCACCATGACGCTGCAGGCCCGTGAAAATGCCGTAAACTTTTACCGCCGCAACGGGTATGAAGTTGAAGAAAAAACATACCTGTTGTTTGGCTCTATTCAGCACTACAAAATGGCCAAGCAACTCTAACACGTTGCACGTATGGCTTTGGACAAAAACAAAAAGCTTCTCCTGACTGCCGGTGCGGTATTACTCGGCGCTGCCATTATCAGCAGCTGCAGCAGCACAAACGCTCCGCTCGAAACGGTGCCTAACGTGGATCTGGAGCGCTACATGGGCAGGTGGTACGAGATCGCCTCCATCCCGCAGCGCTTCACTAAAGGCTGCCGCTGTACCACAGCCGACTATACCTTCAAAGCTGAGAAAGGCTACGTGGAGGTATACAACTCCTGCCTGAAAAAAGGAAAAACGAGTGATGTGAAGGGAAAAGCTTTTCCGGTGGAGGGCAGCAGCAACAGCAAGCTCAGGGTGCAGTTCTTCTGGCCCTTCAAAGGTGATTACTGGATTCTGGAGCTCGACCCCGAGTACCGCTATGTGATGGTGGGTGCACCCGATCGCGAAAGTCTCTGGTTCCTCTCCCGCACCCCTACCATGGACGATGCCACTTACGCCAGACTAGAGCAAATAGCCAAGGCCAAGGGATTCCCGGTGGAGCGGTTGCAGATGACGGATCAGCAATGCGCCAAAAACCGGATACGCTGAAACACAACCAGTTAAGCTATACCTAAGCCCTGATCGGAGCTAAAGCTTATAATCGAGCGGCAGCATGTCGCCTACTTTCTCCCAGGCCCAGTACCCTTCGAACAGCACATCAAGCGGATTCAGAAAATTGCCAGAGGCTTCTACTTCTACCGCCTCTGCCTGCAAAGAGAATATCGACGTTTGGTAGGTTGGCTTACGGGCGCTGGATCCATTCAAAAAATTAGAGGTACTGCTTACGTAGGCGGGTTCTTCCTGCTCACCGGTATAGACCACTTGCATAAATTGCTCAAAGGACAAACGGGCTTTGCCTCTGCCAGGTGTCAGGTATTCGCTGTAAGGCACAGGGTTTATGTCAAGCCGCTCCACAAAGCGTGGCAAGCGGGCGCGTTTCAGAATGTCGCTGATGCTGTCGGAAACAGGGATCGTGTTGCCACTTGCTCTCAGTTGCGCCCGCGCGCCGGCTATTTCTTCGTCTGTTGGCCGGTTAGGGTTAGGCAAACGGTATAGGCGGCGCAGGTTAAAACCCTCTTCTTCCAGTTGCTTCTGCTGCAGCGTCCGGGCAAAGTGCATGGCCGAACCTCTGTAAGCCGATTCCCTGTTTTTATCCCAGCGGCGCTGTTTGCTTTTGCTGCCCTGCATCGGTTCGTAACGCGGGTACCCCTCGAAGGTAACATACCCCTCTTTTGTTCGGTAGGTAAAGTCTGTCAGCAAGTACTCAACCTTATAGCCCAGCAAACTGTTTTCGATCATCAGCGGTCCTCTGGCTGATACTGACAACACGCCACTGCGCTGGTCAAAATCAATAGTCAGCACTTCCGGGTTTAACAGCTTGCAGCCTCTTGCAATCCAGCTCCGGCCAAGAAAGTTTTCTTTGAACACTTCCAGGTTGTCATACCACTGTGCATCGCGCTTGCCTTGCACTTCTACTACTCCCAGCACATGGGCCTTGGGTGTCAGCTTAAAGAGGATGGAGGGTGGCAGGCTATCGGACTGCACCCGGTGCACCAGCGGCTCGTAGCCCAGGTATGAGACGATGACTTCGTAAGTACCTGAAGGCATCGCAAGCGCAAACTCGCCTTTCTCGTTGGTATTTGTACCCCGCGTAGTCGTGTTCAGGTATACCGACACAAATTCTATGGGATTGTTGGTAGCAGCATCTACCACACGGCCTTTCAGTGTCTGGGCCTGCACTATAACCGTGAGCGAGAAGAAGAAGGCGAAAAGGAGCGCTTGTTTCATATATTTGAAACTACTAATATCTCTTCTCATAATCAACCCTATACTCAGTCTGTGTTCAAAACGCCCGCCGTACCTCCTGCGGACACTTTCAACAATTGCTCCCCTATACCTGTATCATGCGCGTGTACCAACAGGCAAGGCGAATTATGGGTTAACCTGGATGGAAACTGACTATTCAGGACTGTTCACATACACGGAGTCCGCTACTTGAAGAAAAAGCGTGTCCTGCACTTTGTTCGGGAGAGGCAAAGTACGGGCATGCCGGTCAAGCGTAAGAGCTTCGGAAGCGATCGGGTCGCCGGTGTCGCGTTTGAGGGCACCGTTCAGAATGATGAGCTTGAAGAAAAGAATGAAACCGACCACCGCCAGGGCGTGAACCAGCAGTGCTCCCTTGTTATGCATGTCGGCTGGGGTTGCCAGTACACCAATCAACCGCCTGATCAGCAGCACAGCGCCTATCACCAAAACCAACAGCCCCATCATGTGGTGTGCTCCGGGTGCGTGCGCATACTCCCAGCCAAACAACAGGAAGGTGAGCCAGACCAGTGCGCCACCGCCCGCATAGTACGCGAGCCCACGGGCTATACCTGCTACAAACCGCTTTTCGAGGCGCATACCCTAGCTCTGTAGTTTCATGTCGGTCAGGTCGCGTAACTCTGCCTGCAGGTCCTGCGCCACCTGTTGCATCTCCTGCATGGCCTGCTCTTTTGTCTTACGCTGCAGCAGGTGCAGTTTCACGTTATCTGACAGTTTGATGTAGCCGTCGTATCGCTCGAATTGGAAGGTACTCATCGAAGCCCTCGACTCGCTGACTTGCTTGTAGTTGTTGCGTTTCAGAAACAGGAAATCGATACCTGCCAGCGGCAGCATTTTACCGAATGTTATACCTGCAAACCGCACGCCTTCGCGGTAGGTCATTTGTGCCAGGTCGAATTCCGTGCGATAGTGTGTAAACTGCGTGATGATGGCGGTTGGAAGAAAAGCATAGGCCGCTAAGGAGCCATTTATGATCATGGTGACGGACAGAGCGGTGGTGATCCAGCCGAATGCGCGGGCGCTTGCACTGAAGTAGTGGCCTGTGTTATAGCTGTGTCGGGTTGCTGCCATAGGCTTGTAAAATGATCGTCAATATAGGGTTTATTTCTGAGATGCCTGCTCCCGATTCGGCACGATCAGCTGCCTGTTTTCATCATAAAGGCCTACCATTATGCTGTTGCCTTTAGTGTCCACTCTGAGACCGCCATATTCTGCTTTTTCAAAAGTACTGGCCTGGCCTTCCTCAAAAAAGTACGACTCTGCCCCCAGGTTGAGTGACCAACCGCCTTTGCTATACCTGAGCAGTAGCTCGCCAGGGTGCAGCGGCTCTTTCTCTGCCTGATAACGTACCAGCTGCGCTACATTCTGGGAGTCCAGCTGCACGACGGCATAGCCGCGGCTGGGGAGTTTCTCCAGTTCCTGCGTCTGACTAATGGCGTAGCTGAGCACCATGTAGTCGCCCTGCATGAGCGAGCGCGGATCTACCGGGGCCAGGCTGAGCAGCACCAGTTGGCCGTCTTTTAAAACGTCTTCTTTTTCCATAACCGACAAGTTGAAAAAGGCCAGCACTGCCACCAGGTTGACCAGCACGACAATGCTTTTGAGGTTACGCTTCATGGCTTCGTAGATAACGGTTTAACAGGTATAGACCAGCCAGAAAAAGACTGCCCGTGAGCACCAGCACGCCCGACTTGGCCAGGAGCGTCATGTTCAGGTCGTAGTAGTAGAGCACCAGAAAATATGCCAGCGCCAGCAGTCCCACCCAAAGGCCGGTCCGGTGGCCAATGTAAAAGCTGGAAAGCACTACCAGCAAAGCGCCAGGCACTGAGGGAGCCAGCACAGTTGGCAGCAACACCACGGCGCAGCAGGTATAGAAAATGGCCAGCGTTTTCTGATCCTTCACCCCACTCTCGCGCAGCACACGGTGTAGCAACAGCAGCAGACAGCCGATCAAAAACAAACCCGACAGCCAGAAATGGGTGATGTTGGAGGAGAGCAACTTCTGGTGCACAAAGAGCACCAGCGTGACGATCAGGGAGAAGATCAGCCCCATGCGGACTGGCCCGAAAACCAGTGCAAACCGCCGCGACAAGGCCAGCAGTTTGGCTTCGTGCAAACTCATGAAGGTGAGTATACCTGCCAGCACCACGATCAGGGCATGCGAGAGGTTGTATACCTTATGTATGAAAATCAAACTGAGTAAGCTGCCGTTGAGCACCAGTACTGCGATAAACACACAAACAGCACTCCTCGAGAAAACCAGCACCAGCGCTGAAGCTATACCCAAGGTGAGCGCTGCAGCCGTGCCACTATCCGTTAATTGACCGACACCGAACGCCAGCAGCACGTAGCTTGTGATGTTCATCGAAATGCCCAGTGCGTCAGCGGTGGTATCTTTGTTGACGCGAACTATGACTTCTGCCCCGACCAGGAAAATCAAACCAAAAACCAGCATCGCTATACCTGAGCTGAGCAGCGGTGTGCTGGCGATGGCTCCCATCAAGGTACCCATTGCCAGCAAACCACCCAGAATCGTGAGCACCTTCACGGGCCAGCGCTTGAGCAACGAGGTGGAGTGATCAATTTCTGCTGCTATCGCCAGCTCGTCGTAACGGAAGTCGGGTTGCTCCTGTGCAATTTGCTCCAGCACATTGCTCAAGCGTGGATATTCTTTATCGGCCATGCCACTGTCGGTTAAGTTTGCCTAAATACTGAATAAGTAAGGTGATGCTGCCCACCACAAAAAGCGTGGCCAGCAACAGCATGATCTCCGGCACGTCCTCCCCGATCCGCACCAGAATGGCTGTCACCACCGCGATGCAGCTAAAGGGCAGGGCCGTCAGGTAAAAGATATCGCGCACTTTCAAACCATAGGCTATACCTGCGCCATACATGGCCACGCCGAGCACATAAGCCAGTCCATAGTCGTGGTCTATACTTTCGAAAAGTGCTGAGATCATGCTGACGGTGATGACCATGATCGCCGCCAGCCCGACCAGGCGCGGAAACCAGCGGTGCTGTATACCTACGCGGCCTTTTGCAGCCAGCACTTCCCAGATGACAACAGCCACTGCATTAAGGATGAACAGCACATCCATTACCACGGCAAAAGCCCAATATGTGGCCACCTGCTGGGTATAGAGCACGAAAGTGGTATTAAGCAGCATTAGGAAAATGAACCACAGTGGCTGGAATCTCGCTATCAGCACCCACAGCACCACGCACATCGTCCAGCCCAGGAAGAAATCATAGGCATTGGCGCCGGTCTGGTAGATCTGTCCGAATACGGCGAAGAGCACGCCCACCAGCATGGTGCCGGCTGTGAGCAGTACATTCTTCACGGTGCTACTCAGCTTCGTAAACACCGCCGCAAACGTCACGGCCAGTATGAGCATCTCGATCAGGCCCAGTTTCACGAACTTGTGCATGTCGGCCCAGTTGTAGGCGAAAAAGAAGATGATGCCCGAGATGAGAAAGCTTCCCCCAAGCCCCAGCAGAAACAGCCGGACAAATTTCACCCAGTCCTGCGGGCCGGCGTATACCTGCTCTTTGCGGAGCCAGGTGGCTATACCTGCCTCGCGCCAGTTGCTGTGCCGGGCGACGCTGTAGATGATCTCGCGGGTGAGGTGTGGTTTCATAGAATCAATTGAAAAGATGCTGTCATGGTGAAATCTAGGTTAATAGGGTTTATAGCTGTCTCATTTTCGAGAACTATCCCCTTGAGGACAAGTGAGACGTGAGTCGAAACTTGCGACCATTGGTCAACAGGGATGTAGATTCGGTGCTAAAACGCTCATAGCGGGCTAACTTGAGGTATACCTCACAACTAGAAACACCCCTCTGCGCTCCCCTAAAGGGGAGAATTCTGTGAAAAACCCTCTGCATCAAAAATTATCAATTTCAACTGTTGAAGCAATGCGCTACCACACATTAATAATACAACTCCGCGTCCTGTTTTGCCGGCATTTCTCTACCTAAACTGTCGCGGGTATTTTTCTGCACCGCAATGGCAGCGAAAAGGCTTAATAAAAACGACATGCCATAGAAGCCTTTTTCACTCAGGAGCAGATCGGCATTCCAAAGCCCCACCGTTAGCAGCACGATCGCCAAAAGGGTAGAAAACCAGCTGAGCCCGTAATAGATGTTGGTAACCGGTATACCCTCTAGTTGGTCGCGCACGCTTTTTTGGAGCGAGATGGCGGAGAATAAACCAAACATTAAAATGGCAAAATAATAGCCCTTTTCGTTCAGCAGCATGTCGGCGTTCCACAATCCGATGAGGTAGGCGGTGATACCGGTCAGTAAGGTGGCCCAGGAGGCTGCTACAAATGCGTTAGATGGTTTCTGATTCATGTTTGTCTTTCGTTAAGTGATGAATCAAAGGTATAGCAGTCCCTAAATCTTTCTTTTGACAATTGTCAAAAAAGGAAACCCATCAAACCTGGCTCCGGATCCTACTCAACGTCTCCTGACTGATGCCCAGGTAAGAAGCAATCTGCCCGAGCGGAATCCGCTGCAGAATATGCGGCGAGGTTTCCAGTAGCTGCTCATACCGCTCCCGGGCCGTCTTGAACTGCATGGCCATCAGCCGCTCCTCCAGCCGGATATAGTACTGCTCGTTTATGATCCGCACCAGGCGCTCCAGGTCGTGGTGCTGATCAAACAACTGATTCAGGGCTTCGAAACTGATCCCCCACAGGGTCGAGTCTTCCAGGGTTTGAATGTTCTCTATACCTGGCTTTCGGGAGATGAAGCTGTAAAAGGACGTGATGAAGTTATTTTCGAAGCCAAACCAGTACGTCACTTCTTTGCCGTCCAGGTTGTTATAGTATCCACGCAAGCAACCTTGCTCAAGGAAGTATAGCTTATTGCAAACCATTCCTTCTTTCACTAAGAAAGAGTTCTTTGGAACCTCTACCCGCGTTAGTGCCTTGGAAAGCGCCTCCCATGCTTCTACAGAAATAGGGTGGTATTGGGAGATGCAATGGTGTAGTGCATTCATTGAGATGTGCTTTGATTTGGAGATTGGCCAGTGAGTATTTTTTTGAGCAGAAGGAGAAAAGTGAATAGGAGTGAATTTTAGCATATGTGGGTACCACTTAAGACGAGGTGATTTAACCCTACAGCCTGATAAAAATACCCCCGTTTAAATTTAGCAAAAGAATTGTATGAAGCGCTATTACTCCGTCTTTTAGCAATAACTTGTTCTATGCACTTCCTATTCATCTGTGCTGCTACTTCATTTTTACTCCTTAAACAATAAGCTAATCTATAGTAGCCATCCATTCAGCCCCGCTGATGTCGGTCAGTTTCAGGGTATAGTTCTCTTCTATCCGAACATCTCCTAAATCTACCGTAAGGTCGGCTTTTGCACCAAGCGGCAAAATCAAACTATGCTTTCCTGCTTTAATTTTTGCCACATAATGATTGCTAATTCTATCGGCAGGAAACTCAGATAACTCTTTTTGATCTATCGATTTGACCACCTTGTTATTTCCGTCTAACACCTCAATTCCAATCAGAAATGAGCCATACACATCTGCACCTTCCACCCGGAACAGTTGAAAGGTCAGTTGAGAATCATTATGCTGTATATTGGAGATTTCGACTTTTGGCTTTACAGATTTATTATGAAGCGTGCCAAACACACCTCCATGAAAATACTGATTGGTAAACAAAGTAAGCCCAAAAATGAGTATAGACATTACTAGCACCACCGGACGCAGATTTTTCACGGGAAGATGCCCTGACCCTAAAAATGAAAACCACTTCTTTTGGGCAACAGGATACTGATGCTTCATCAGGTAATTATCAAGGGAATAGGCGCCACTGCCCGTAAGAAACAGAACAAATCCACTTGATACACCTAGTACACCGATTTGCCACTCGTCCAGACAAGTCGTGCCAAGCCAACCCGAACCTAATAAAATGCCCATTGCAAGGAAAAACACCCCTACGCTCATCAGTCGGGTAAACAGGCCTAAAATGATGAACAACCCTACAATTGCTTCTACAATCGTAAAAGCTACCATTGAAACCTGCAGGGCGTCGGGGTTTGAAACCAGGTATTCAATAACCGGCTTGATACCTAAGGCATTCGGAAGGAAGTGATTGAATTTTTCGCCGATGTAACCGGCCTCTTCAGGAATAAGTTTGTTGTCTAAGACCAGACGCCTCCAAAAGGCAGAAAAGTAAGTCCAGCCGATTACCCAACGCAAGGGCAATGTAAAAAGTCCGGCTAAGTTATGAGCCGAGCCTTCAGAATGATGTTTCATTGATTTTATATTTTATTAAACGCGAAAAAGTGATGTAACTCCAGATTGAAAAATCAGGCTACATCTAACTTCAGGCGTTTATATAAAATATACTTTGGAGGGCTATTGCCGGAGCAATTTTTTGAATATTTGCCGAATACCTTATCAGCACAAATTGCCACATACTGGCCTTCAGCATCACCAGCGGGTTCAATTTGCTTCCTGGCTTCCGCTTGTGCGACAGTCGAAGTTCGCTGGTCTTGCGAATACTGGCAAGAGTTTATCGGGGTGACGGTTTTTGATTTGTTGAGAGGTTTGGCATATGCCACGTCCACCATCCCGAACAGTGTTCCCTTCACAACACAGGTACTAAAAGCAAACAAAACAAGACACATGAGTAAGATGTGCTTTGTAGTAGCGATATGTTTTGTTGCTTTTGGCATTATTACAAATCTACACATTCCGACTTTGAATTGCCAACCGCTGTGGTTGATGGTCCATTTTGTCCTGGATTATGAACAGTCTTGGTTGTGGCACGTCTTAGTTTGTTTAGGGCACGAAAGGCATGCGTCATACCCTGGCATAGCCAAGTGCCTCAATCTCTTCAGCACTACTGACCAGATGTGTCTTACCGTCCGTTAGCAGGTATAAAGTGTCACAAATATCCAGCACATGCCTGAACATGTGGTCGGTTATGAGCAGGCCTTTGTTTTGCTTCTCTTCCAGAAGGAAGTCCTTTACCTTGTCAATCTGAATGGGGTTCAGGTGGGTAAAAGGCTCATCCAGCATGGCGAACTGCGAGGCCGATTTTACAATTGCATAAATTTCCACCAGCCTTCGTTCTCCACCTGAAAG
>NZ_JAUOTN010000001.1 GCF_030546575.1 Pontibacter coccineus | reverse complement strand
GTGGCCGCCAACCCCAACCCCTCAGCCCCTGATTCCCGCAAAGAGTCAGGGGCTGACTCATTTATACTACACGCCAACCAGGAGGAAAAGAACTGGGAGGAAGGAAGGAAGTAATACCCCAGTGAGGTGCAAGGACCAACGAGAGCTGGAAGGTAAACGGAATGAAGACAGCCATAGGCAAACGCCCCGGTAGTAACGAAGGGTAGGGAATATGCGGAAGAGGTATGCTATCAGAGGAGGCCGGTACTATGATAGCTGGTAATCCACGGTCCTAGCCACGGGGACATGATGGTGTGATAAACTGTTCAGGGCCTCGTAGTAGTGTCCCCAGGATGGAACGCTGAAAGACAAACTTACTAGAACAATAGTTACAACTCTTGGATTAGCACTGGCAATATTGTGGATGATTCGGTTTTAGTACCCAATACTGCGAGTATATAGGGTATTGCTCCACTATACACCGTCACAATAAGGGCATCAGCGTATGGGAATGTTCAACCTTTACGTTGTATATTACAGACATCCTCTCTAACTTGTTGACATGGCATTTCTCTATCCCTCTTTTTTATGGGCGCTTGCGGCGATATCGATCCCGATCTTATTACACCTTATACAATTACGTCGGGCTAAGCGCGTAGAGTTCAGTAATGTTAAGTTTATACAGGTTTCCAAAGACCTTACCGCGAGCCAACGAAATTTAAAGGAGTTGCTGATTCTTGCCTCCCGTATCCTGTTCATCACTTTTCTGGTATTGGCTTTTGCACAACCTTTCCTGCCTGCTTCCGAAGCGGTGCGCCCCATCGATTCTTCTCAGGTGACCATTGCGCTCGATAATTCTCTCAGTATGCAAAACCTCCACGCTGATGAGGATCTGACCTTGCTGACGGTAGCTGCCGACCAGGCAAAACGTGTTCTGGATATATTCCCTTCAACCACTGCTATTAGTGTTAACACTAATTCAAATTATAACAGAGCGGCCACTATCGGTACTGCCGATGCTGCAAACACCCTGGATCAGTTATCATATTCCACCAGGCCATTTGTAAGCCAACAGGTGATGAATGCTAATCAAGTTGCTGCGGAGCATGTTTTTCTATTCTCCGATTTTCAGAAATCGTATTTTGAGCCTTCTCTATTAGGTAAAGTTGACAGTAACCGTGTTTACCACCTTGTGCCTCTAAAAGCAGCGGGTACATCTAACGTTTTTGTTGATTCTGTATACCTGGCAGATGAGTTCGTTCGCCCTGATGCGGAAGGTACTTTGTATGTCAGGCTATACAATGCAGGTGACAAGGCTATACCTGGCTGCCCCGTGAAGCTGGTCATCGACAACGTGCAAATAGCAGCTTTAAGCATTGACCTGCCGGCAAAGCAGGTTACTGAAACTGCGATCAACTTTACGCTTAGAGGGCAGGGGAGTAAGCAGGCTTGGGTAGAAGTAGAGGATTATCCGGTTGAATTCGACAACTTATACTATTTTGTGCTTCAGCCTTCCAGCCGTCTTTCCATTACAGAAATCAGTGGAGATGAATCCGGTCCTTTGCAACGTTTGTACCGAAACGAGCCACTATTTCAGACACAGCGCTTTTCACCCAATAATATCGACTATGCACGCCTGAATAGTTCAGACATAATCATACTGCAGGGTATAGAGGAAATACCGTCAGCACTCACCTCAACGCTCGATACGTATGTGAAGTCTGGTGGGACACTAGCCGTTATTCCACCAGCAGCGGAGAGAAGTGCATCCTATGCGGCCCTTATGCAGACGCTCGCTATACCTGCCAATTTAAATGCCGGCAGCAATACGAAGACTTCGCTTGCCATTCCGGCCCGTGATAATCCTTTTTTCAAAACCATTTTCGCGGATTACGATCCCAAAATGCAGATGCCTTCCTCCGTCAGGAAGTTGGTATGGTCCCGTTCTTCTGAAGACATCCTCAAATACAGAGGCGGTGCCCCATACCTGTCACGCTTCGATAGAGGGCAGGGAAAGGTATACCTGATGGCTGCGCCCCTGGATCCTGAGCAGAACGAACTGGTGAATCATGCGCTCTTCGTGCCGGTCATGTACCGGCTGGCGATCAGTAGCTACAAGCAGGAGCAGCAGATTGCCTACCGTCTACAGAACAGGGCGATTACTATACCTGTGAAAAAGCAGGAAGGCGGTGAGAGCATTTATAAGCTTGTAAAGGACAGCACTGTTTTTATACCGGAGCAGCAGATCAGGGGAGGGCGCCTCGTGTTTAACGTGCCGCCGGACCTGGATGAGGCAGGCTATTACCAGTTGCAGCTTCAGGGAGAAACAGTGGGTAGCTTTGCCTTTAATTTTGATAAGCAGGAGTCTTTGCTGGAGCAGTACAGTCCGGAAGAGTTAAGAAGCTTCCTGCCCAAAGGCCAGCAGCACGTGCACGTTTATGACTACAGCGACACCTTTACCGTAAAAGACGAGTTCGAAAAAAGATTTTTTGGCGTCACCCTTTGGAAATATTGCCTAATATTGTGTCTGATTTTCTTGATGGCAGAAATAGCTCTAATCAGATTCCTTTAACATGAAACTTCTTCTCAAAGCAGTCCGCATTTACGATCCTTCATCAGCTTTTCATCTTCAGCGCCAAAACATACTTATCGAGAATGGCTTGATCACCTCAGTTGGAGGAGACGAGCAGCAGGCGGACCAGACCATTGAGCTGGAAGGCATTTGTGTGTCGCCGGGCTGGGTTGATCTGTATGCACAGGTGGGTGAGCCAGGGCTGGAGCACAAAGAAGACATAGAGTCTTTGGCGGCGGCTGCGGCGGCAGGCGGTTTTACGGATGTTCTCTGTATGCCCAACGTGCAGCCTATTGTGCAAACCAAAGGGGCCATCAATTTTATCAAGGCCAAGTCGGCAAGCCTGCCTGTTAATTTGTTACCGGCTGGTGCCGTAACGGTAGATACGCATGGCAAGGAACTGACCGAGATGATCGACTTGCAGCGTGCCGGAGCCGTTGCATTCAGTGATGGCGCAAAACCATTGCAGGGGGCCGAGGTGATCGTAAAGGCACTACAATACCTGCAGCCTTTTGATGGCGTGCTGATGAACCGTCCGGAGCATACGCGCCTGACAGAGTATGGGCAGATGCACGAAGGGATTGTGAGCACCCAACTCGGTATGAAAGGTATACCTGCCCTGGCCGAAGAAGTGATGGTAACACGCGACCTGCAGTTGTTGGAGTATACAGGAGGGCGACTGCACTTCTCGCTTATATCGACAGCGGCTGCCGTGGATACCATACGTGCCGCCAAAGCCAAAGGCCTGCAGGTAAGCTGCGACGTTGCTAGTTACCAGGTTGCGTATACGGACCACACCCTAACGGCATTCGACACGAATTATAAAGTATCGCCCCCCTTCAGAAGCGAAGCCGACAGAGCGGCCATACTGCAAGGACTTGGCGACGGCACCATCGATGCCATCGTGTCCGGGCACCAACCGCAGGACACAGAGAGCAAGAAGCTGGAATTTGACCTGGCTGAGTTCGGTATCATCAACCTCGAGACCGCCTTTGCTGTGGCCAATACCACTATGCGCGATACACTGCCACTTGAGCAATTGATCCAAAAACTGACCGCCACTCCCCGCCAGATCCTGCGCATGCCGGCCTGTGGCATAGCAGAAGGTGAGCCGGCTT
The DNA here is from genome assembly GCF_030546575.1 of Pontibacter coccineus. GTDB lineage: Bacteria > Bacteroidota > Bacteroidia > Cytophagales > Hymenobacteraceae > Pontibacter > Pontibacter coccineus. The sequence continues at coordinate 822,522 of NZ_JAUOTN010000001.1, read as the reverse complement.
GTCTGACACTTTTTCATCCGGACCTAAAATGGACTCCGACGTCTGAAGGCACCCGATCTAAATCGAAGAACTCTCCGTTCCTGGGAGGCGTGCTGACAGGCAAGGTAATTGGCCTTATCAACAAAGGGCAAGTAGTACTTAATCATTCTTTTTAATATATTTATAGCTATATTTCTGTCAGCTACCTGGCTGACCTGAGTAAGCGTGTAACAAATGCTGGATCAAACGATAGTAAGAGTGGGAGTGCGCTATGGCGTGCTGTGCGGATTGGCTTCTTTTGTCATCATACTCGCCTTATACCTGATGGGGTATAACGCGCTGGGAGATACAGGGCGGTGGAGTTACCTCCCTTTGCCTGTTTTTATCTTTATGGGGTTGCGCTACTTCAAGCGTTTTCACGATGCGGAAGTTGGTTTCTGGAAAGGGTTGCGTGTGAGCCTGTCGGTTACCTTTTACACAGCCATGAGCGCTGCCATGCTGCTATACCTGATGCTATACCTGGTAGGACCCGAGATCATACAACAACATGTAGTTGAATTGAGAGCACTGCTCGACCAGAGCCGTGAGGCGCAGATTAAAGTATTAGGCGAGGCAAATTACGAGCAAGCTTACAAGGAGTTGGACAATTTGTCGCCCACTATGCTGGCCGCACATGATTTTTTGAGCAGGATGTTTGTAGGGATGATGTTTTCAGTGGTAGCTGCTGTATTTTTCAGAAAGTAATTCATCTTCACATAAACCCCAAATCCTTATGACTGACACATCTTCTCAACTCGAAACCAAACCTTCAATTTATGCCGTTGCTCTTAAGTACGGCTTGCTGACAGGCTTACTGTATGTAGTATTCGCGACAATCAGCTACCTGACAGAAAGCTACGGCAATTTCTTTGTTGCGCTTCTCGTTTCGGTTGTCATCTCTGTAATCGGTATCGTATTAGCCTTAAAAGAGTTCAGGAAGCAGAACGACGGTCTTATGTCTTATGGACAGGGCCTGGGACTTGGCATCATGGTGTCCATCATTGCAGGTATCATCTCTGGCCTGTTCAGCATGCTCTATATCCAGTTTATCGATCCGGGTATGCCTGAGAAGCTTGTCGATGCAACAATGGAACAGATGGCTGCATTTGGTGTTGATGATTCTATGCTGGATAGCCAGCGAGAAGAGATCATGGCGTCTTTTACACCCCTAAAACAGTTGACCAGCGCTATTACTAACGCGTTTTTTTCTGGGCTTATCCTATCGCTCATAATTGCCGCCGTTATGAAGCACAAGCGTCCGGAGTTTGAATAAAAAGCATGCAATACCCTTATGATATATCAGTGGTGGTTCCTCTTTTAAACGAAGAGGAATCGCTGCCTGAACTGGTCCGCTGGATCAAGCGTGTGATGCACGCACACAGTTTTACGTACGAGATCATCTTGGTAGACGACGGCAGCACGGACCGCTCCTGGGATGTGATCACAGAGCTGAGTGCCGAAGACAACACGGTCAAAGGCATCAGCTTTAACCGCAATTACGGCAAATCTGCCGCTTTGAACGAGGGCTTCAAGCGCTGTAGCGGCGAAGTGGTCATCACCATGGATGCCGACCTGCAGGATAGCCCGGAGAAGATTCCTGGCCTTTATGACATGATCAAGCACCAGCGCTTTGATCTGGTGTCTGGCTGGAAGCAGAAGCGATTTGACCCGATTAGCAAAACCATTCCGACCAAGCTGTTTAATGCGGCAACCCGCAGCCTGTCAGGTATACAGTTGCATGACTTTAACTGCGGGCTCAAAGCCTACCGCCAGCTGCTCGTCAAGAGCATTGAGGTACACGGCGAGATGCACCGCTACATACCTGTTATTGCCAAGTGGCACGGCTTTACGCGCATCGGTGAAAAAGTGGTGCAGCACCAGGAGCGTAAGTACGGCACTACCAAGTTCGGACTTGAGCGCTTTGTATATGGCTTTCTGGACCTGCTCTCCATCACCTTTGTAAGCCGCTTCAAAAAGCGCCCCATGCACTTTTTTGGTACGTTTGGCACGCTTTCCTTTGTGGTCGGTCTGGGCATTACGTTGTGGCTGATCGTCCAAAAAGTATTTTCCCTGTACCCGGAAGGCCGGGTGCGCGATATGGTAGACCAGCCGTTGTTCTATTTGTCGCTGGTGGCGGTTATTCTGGGAGTGCAGCTATTCCTGGCGGGTTTCCTGGCTGAGATGATGTCGATGACCTCCAACAGAAAGAATGAATACCTAATCCGTGATAGGGCGGGCCTGATCAAAAAATAATGGCAGGGAGGCGCGTCGTGATCGTGGGGCCTGCGCACCCTTTGCGGGGTGGGGGTATGTCTACGTTCAACGAGCGCCTGGCAGTGGCCTTTCAGGAGGCCGGCGACGAAGTAGAGATCGTTTCGTTCAGCCTGCAGTATCCTTCCTTTCTTTTCCCCGGCAAAAGTCAGTTTACCAGCGAGCCTGCCCCCCAAGGCATCACCATTAAGTCGCTGATCAACTCCATTAACCCGCTTAGTTGGGTGCGCACGGGCAATTACATCAGGCGCCAAAAACCAGACCTGGTGATTTTCCGCTATTGGCTGCCCTTTATGGGACCAGCCCTGGGCACCATTGCCCGCCTGATCAAACGCAACAGGTATAGCCGCATCCTGGCCATTACCGACAATGTAGTGCCACACGAGAAGCGGCCGGGCGATATTCCTTTCACGAAGTATTTTCTGAGTGCCTGTCACGGTTTCCTGACCATGTCGCGAGCTGTGCAGCAGGATTTGCAGCGCTTCGAGCCGAATAAACCCAACGTATACCTGCCGCATCCTCTCTACGATAATTTTGGCCCTGCCGAAAGCAAAGCCGAAGCCTGTGCCGCTTTGGAGCTGGACCCAGATGTAAAGTATCTGCTGTTCTTTGGCTTTATCCGGGCCTACAAAGGACTTGACCTGCTGTTGGAGGCTATGGCTATACCTGTGTTGCGGGCTATACCTGATCTGAAGCTGCTGATCGCGGGAGAGTTTTACGAAGAAGCGAAACCCTACCTTGACCTGATCGGAAAACACGGGCTGCAGGATAGGCTGGTGCTCCGGACGGATTTTATACCTAATGCGGAGGTCCGGCATTATTTCTGCGCAGCCGACCTGGTGGTGCAACCCTACAAGAACGCTACCCAGAGCGGCGTAACACAGGTCGCCTACCATTTTGACAAGCCAATGGTGGTGACCAATGTGGGCGGACTGTCGGAACTGGTGCCGCACGGAGAAGTGGGGTATGTGTTGGAGCCGAAGCCAGAGGCGATAGCAGACGCCATACTGGATTTCTATACCTCGGCGAACGCAGCGGTATTTGCTCAGAACATCTCACGGTATAAAAAGCGCTTCAGTTGGAGCCGGTTTGTTGGCGCAATATACGATTTGATGGAGAAGGTATAGCGGCAGTGTGTTCGTTCCATTACCTGACAGAGTCGGAGATTAGAAAACTTTTCCCTAGTCCTGGCAAATGAAATAAGTACAAATAGGTTAATAGCCCGCCCTCAAATCAATAATGCTATACTTGGTAACAGCATGGTGTTATAAGCTAATCTAATGGATAAGTGCGGTAGTTTTTTGGAAAACTTGTCACTCTGAGATAAGCTGCCTGGTAGTAAATTCAAGATGAATATATTTTAAGTTCTATTTAAGGGAGATGCTTTAATGTATTTCAGGTAGATAAACTGTAATATTTATCTAAATAATTTATTCACTCGCTTGTCATAACATCAAACATACTTTATATTTAATGTCTGTATTCGCTGTGAAGCTAACCAATCATTATGCGCAAAAGCCCTGCTTACCTAACGCTTGTTCTTTTACTAAACCTACTGCCCTTCACAATTTACGCACAGACTGATACCAGTTTTGTAAGCCACGCCGTTTCGGATGCCCTGAAGCAGTACCGCACAGCCGTGGGGGTGCACGCGCACTTGTACAATGGGCCGGAGTATTACGTGCCTGTCAAGTCCCATGTGGAGGGGCACCAGTTTTATCAGGATAAGATCTACCAGAATGGCAACGTGAAATATGACGGGGCCTGGTTTGAGGAAGTGCCCATGCTGTATGACCTGATGCTGGACGAGCTCGTGATTGTGAACCACGGCAGCGGACAGCCGCAGCGACTGGTCAAAAGCCGCGTGGATGCCTTCCAACTCCACGGGCATACCTTTATCAGGTTGCAGGCAGACAGCACAACCGCACCTTCGATTCAGCCAGGATTTTACGACCTGCTTTACAGCGGCAAGGTGCAGGTGCTCATGAAGCGTGAAAAGACGCTCTTTGAGCGGGCAAGCACAGAAGGTATGGAGGGAGAGTATCGGGATGCCAGTAAGTTCTACCTGGTGAAGGACGGGGTATACCACCCCGTTAGCAACAAGCGCTCCGTGATGCGGGTGCTGCAGGACCAGAAAAAGCCCCTGAATAAATTTGCCAGCGCCAATAAACTCCGCTTCCGAAAAGAGCGGGAAAACGCGATCGTGAAAACGGCGGAGCACTATGATTCGCTCCAACAATAAAGCGGCCTGCTTCCGATCCATCTAAAAATCTGTTTAAGCTCTCTTCTCTTCTTATGACCCAACTTTACAGAATGTTTTTGCTGGTATTGCTGTGCTCTATCACGACGGCGGTACCGGTGCTGGCCCAGCAAAGGAATGAGGCCCCGCTCATAAGCGGTTCTTTCCGCAACCTGACCTTCCAGGATTTCGTGCAGCGGCTGGAGACCCGGCTGCCCTATAAGTTCTACTTCGAACAGGCCGTAGCCGACAGCATTAAAGTGGATGTGGAGGTAGAAGGAGAGCCGCTTAACCTGGTGCTTGCTCAAATCCTGAAAGGGACTGACTATAAATTTGCCATCACGGAACAGCGCCAGGTTTTCATTACACGGCAAAACCCGATCATGACCAGCCTGCCTTCCAACTTCTTCAAGGATGAGGAAGAGGCCAGAAGAAACAGTCAACTGGCCGCGCCCGCCTACCTGCCACAACAACAGGATAACAAGAAGCGGATCCAATCCGAGATCAAGCTGTACGAGATAGGCACGCCGAATGGAAGCAAAACCGGCAGAGCGAACCTGGCAGGAACCTTGCGCGATGCCAACACGGGAGAGCCCATCATTGGAGCCCACATTTACATCGAATCCCCTTCCATCGGCACGGCTTCGGACCAGTATGGCTACTATTCCCTGTCACTTCCGGTAGGTCGGCATGAGCTGAACATCCGCGCGGTTGGACTCAAAAACACGAAGCGCCAGGTAATACTGCACAGCGACGGCAAACTGGACATCGAAGTGGAAGAAGACATTCGTTCCCTGAAAGAGGTGTTGGTGGAAGCCGAGAAGGACCGCAACGTTACGGGGCTGCAGATGGGTATGGAGCGGTTGGACATCCGGACCATCAGGCAGGTGCCAACAGCTTTCGGCGAAACAGATATTTTGAGAGTAGTGCTGACGCTTCCCGGCGTAAAGTCAGTGGGGGAGGGCAGTACGGGAATGAACGTGCGCGGCGGCTCAACGGACCAGAACCTGATCCTGCTCAACGATGCCACGATCTACAATCCCTCGCACTTGTTTGGCTTCTTCTCCGCTTTCAACCCGGATGTGATCAAATCGGTGGAGCTGTACAAGAGTGCCGTGCCTGCACGCTACGGTGGCCGTTTGTCGTCGGTGCTGGAGGTGAGCTCAAGGGAAGGTAACAAAAAGCAGTTCAGCGGAGCGGGGGGTATCGGTCTGCTGACAAGCCGCCTGACGCTGGAGGGACCTATCATCAAAGACAAGACGTCGATTCTCGTAGGAGGGCGCTCTACCTATTCTGACTGGCTACTCAAGAAGATTCCGAACAAGTCTTTCAGCAACAGTGAGGCCTCTTTCTATGACATCAACACGCACATCAGTCACGAAATCAACGAGAAGAACAGCCTATACCTGACCGGTTACCTCAGCAAAGACCGTTTCAAACTCGCTTCTGACACGCTGTACCGCTTCCAGAACCAGAACGCCAGCCTGAAGTGGAAGCACAACTTCCACAACAAACTCTACAGCGTGGTAACGGGTACTTACAGCCACTACGGCTATAATATTTCAAACGAGGAAAATGCCGCCAATGCTGCGAACATGGATTTCGGCATCAGCCAGACAGGGATGCAGGTAGACTTCAATTACTTCCCTGATTCAAAACATACTCTGGATTTTGGTGCCAGCGCCATCCGGTATGAGGTGAACCCGGGCAGTCTGGTGCCAAACCATGCCGAGTCACTGATCAAAGCTGATAAGCTGCAGCAGGAAAAGGCCGTTGAGAGTGCGCTATACCTGTCTGACCGCTATGACATCAGCCAGAAACTTTCAGTTTCGGCGGGCCTGCGCTACTCTTTCTTCACGGCACTCGGCGAGCGGGACGTGTTGCAGTATGCGCCAGGCCTGCCCATGTCCCTGAATACGATCGTTGACACGGTTTCTCATGGCAGCGGCAAGTCCATTGCGACCTACCACGGACCGGAGTTCAGACTTTCGGCCCGCTACGTGGTGTCAGACAACTCTTCTGTGAAAGTAAGCTTCAACAGACTGCGCCAGTACGTGCACATGCTCTCCAACACGGCTACCATGGCCCCCACCGATACCTGGAAGCTGAGCGACAGCAACATCAAGCCGCAAGTAGGCGATCAGGTAGCTGTGGGTTACTACCGCAACCTGCGCGCCAACACCATCGAGTTTTCAGCGGAAGCTTACTACAAGTGGATGCAGGACTTCCTGGACTACCGAAGTGGCGCCAACATCATCATGAACCATCACATTGAAACGGATGTGGCCAATGCCGAAGGCAAGGCTTATGGCGTGGAGCTGATGCTAAAAAAATCGACCGGTAAACTCAATGGCTGGGTAAGCTATACCTATTCCCGCACCATGGTGCGCCTCAACGACCCGACTGTGTCTGAGGTGATCAACAGAGGCGAGTGGTATGCGAGCAATTTCGACAAGCCGCACGACGTGACCATGATCAGCAACTACCGCTTCAGTCAGCGTTTCAGCACCTCCCTTAACTTCACGTACAGCACCGGTCGCCCTATCACGCTGCCGCTGGCCAAATACTACGATGGGGGCTCGCACCGTATCCTGTACTCCGACCGCAACCAGTACCGCATCCCGGATTACTACCGCGTAGACCTGGCTCTGAACATAGAGGGCAATCACAAGATCGCGAAGCTGGCTCACAGTTCCTGGACCGTGGCCGTGTACAACCTGACGGGGCGCAAGAACCCTTACTCCGTTTACTTTAAGTCACAGGGAGGGCAGATCAAAGGTTATAAAATGTCCATCTTCGGACACCCGATCCCTACCATCACCTATAATTTTAAGTTTTAATTGCCATGAAGATCCGGAACTGGAAAAACCCAATAGTCTGGCTTGTGATGCTTGTTTTCAGTGGCTGCGTCGACCCTTACTTCCCTGAGGTACAGGAGTCGCCTGGCAGTTTTCTGGTAGTCAATGGCTTCCTGAACGCCAACGGCCCCACCACCATACAGCTGCTCCGCACCCAAAGCCTCAACGATACCGGAGCACCCCCCGCTGAAGAAAATGCCACTGTGATAGTAGAGTCGGAGCATGGCGAGCGCTTTGGGCTGCATGAAACAGGCTACGGCACCTACAGGCACCCTAACCTGCAACTGAGAGGCGATATGAAGTACAGACTGTACATACGCACCAGATCTGGCAGCGAATATGCGTCTGATTATGTAGCAGTGAAAACAAGTCCAGCCATCGAAAGCGTGAATTGGAAAGCAGATGGAGAGGAAGTGAAAATCTATGTGAGCTCTCAGGACCCAAACAACAACACCCATTATTATAAATGGGATTATGAAGAGACCTGGCAGTTTCGTTCTGCACTTTATTCCGTCCTTATTTATGAGAACGGGCAAGTGCGTTTTCGTGAGCCGAGTGATGTTCCTATCGCTTACTGCTGGAAATCAGCGAATTCTACGCGGGTTGAGATAGGATCATCTGTAAAGTTGAGCGAAGACAGGATCAGCGACTACAGACTACTCTCTATACCTTACAATTCAGAGAAAGTCAGCATGAAGTACAGCATCCTTGTGAAGCAGTATGCCCTGACGCGTGAGGCGTTCGAATACCTGGAGATGCTCAAGAAGAACACCGAAAACATCGGTACTCTTTTCGATCCGTTGCCTTCTCAGCTGACAAGTAACATCCACAGTTTATCTAATCCAGAGGAAACAGTTATTGGGTATATATCAGCAACTACTGTGGAGACGAAAAGGGTATTTGTTGACAGCCGTGACTTGCCGCGTGACTGGCGCCTCTATTATCCTTCCTGTGAAGTTGATACGGTGATGATCAAATCAGGTCAGGTGGATGAGGTCTTTACAGGTGGCTACCTGATTCCTGTGGATGAGATATATGGCACTGGCCCTAGCCCGATCGGCTATACCTACGGGACGCGCCCCTGTGTGGACTGTACCACGCAGGGCTCCAATGTTAAACCAGCCTTTTGGGAATAGATGCCATACCTGAAACAAACGACCGAAGCGATGAGCAACTTTCAATATAACCAACCTCAGCCTGGCAGGAGAAGGTACGCGCTGCGCACCATGTTTTGCCTGGCGCTAGGTATAGCAGGTATAGGAACTGTAAGTGCCCAGTCCGGACAGCAGCATGAGGCGTTAAATAGCCTGCAGCAGCACCGGCAGGCCTCGCTGCAGGAGAAGCTATACCTGCACATCGACAGGCCGGTGTATGCCTGCGGAGACGAGATGTGGTTTAAGGTATACAACGTAGACGGCAGCCTGCACCAGCCCCTCGACATGAGCAAGGTAACGTATGTGGAGTTGCTGGATGCGGACCAGAAGCCTGCCTTGCAAGCCAAAGTAGCCATGAAAGACGGGGCAGGGAGCGGCTATTTCCAACTGCCCACCACGCTTCAGACGGGCAATTACACCGTGCGGGCCTATACCAGCTGGATGAAAAATTTTGATCCGGAGTTCTACTTTCAACAGCAGGTAACCATCATCAACACCTTTGAGCAGCTGCCGAAGCAGGAGGCACCGAAAGCCAAAAGCTATACCTTGCAGTTCTTCCCCGAGGGCGGCAGTTTACTGGCAGGTATAGCAAGCAATGTTGCTTTTAAGATCTCAGATAACCAAAACGGCAAAGGAGCAGCCTTGGTTGGTCAGGTACTCAACCAGGAAGGGGATACAGTAGCAGTTCTTGCACCTCACAAGTTTGGGATGGGCCGCTTTGCCTTTACGCCACAGCAGGGGAAACGCTATACCGCGAAACTACAGTTGCCAGATGGAAGCACTTTAGAGCAGGCCCTACCGCAGGTACACGAACGTGGCTATACCTTGCAGCTGGCAGATAGCACAGACCAGTACCTGCATCTTTTGGTGCGTTCGGTAGGCAAACCGGACGAGCAGGTATACCTGTTGGGGCATACCCGGCAGCAGGTGGTTAGCTCAGAAAGAGCACTGCTGCAAAACGGGAGATATGTGTTTAGGGTAAGCAAAGATGTTCTGACAGACGGTATCACGCACTTTACGGTGTTCAACACAGCTGGCCAGCCCGTAAGCGAGCGCCTGTACTTCAAGCACCCGGCAAAAGAGCTGGCTCTGCAAGTCGCGGCACCGCAACAGCAATATAACCTGCGTGACAAGGTGAGCCTGGCGCTGCAGGCGTCTTCGCAAACGCCGGCTAATCTATCGATGGCTGTGTATAAACTGGATTCGCTGCAGCTTGCACCACAGACACATATTGCCAGCTACGTCTGGCTCGAATCCGATCTCAAGGGTTCAATAGAAAACCCCGCCTGGTATTTTTCGGATGCCGGTCAATCAGATCGCCAGGCCATGGACAACCTGATGCTGACCCATGGCTGGAGCCGTTTTACATGGGAGAAGGTGATAGAGAAGGAACCAGCCAGGCATGCGTATCTGCCAGAGAACCACGGTCATCTGCTCTTCGGCAAAGTCACGCACAAAAGCTCCGGGAAGCCGGCTCCGGGCATTATGACATACCTGGCATCGCCGGGCCAGCCAATCCGCTTTTACAATGCCCAGAGCAATGCAGACGGCAAGCTACTGTTTGAGTTGAAAGACTACTATGGCAACAAGGACCTGGTGCTGCAGTCTGACTTCTCTAAAGACAGCACCTACCACTTTGAGCTGCTCAGTCCTTTCTCAGCACGCTATACCTCCAGGCCGCTAGCTCCTCTGCAACTCACAGAGTCAAGAGCAGGCGACATCACAGCGCGGCACATGCAGGTACAGGTGGAGCATGCCTACTATGGCGCCTACCGCAACAGGTTCTCCACACCAGGTATAGACAGCTCGGCTTTTTACGGACAGCCGTCGGAACGTTACCTGCTCGATGATTACAAGCGCTTTAAAGTGATGGAGGAAGTGATGCGTGAGTATGTGCAGGGGGTACAGGTTCGTACGCGCGGCCGCAGTTTCCACTTCATGGTCATGAACCGCCCTTACAAGGCCATCTTCCGCCAAAACCCCATGGTGCTGCTGGACGGGGTGCCTGTGTTCAACATCGACAAGATCATGGCATTTGATCCACTCAAGGTGAAACAACTCGATGTGATCGCCAGCCGTTTCTTCCACGGCCCGATGGCCTACGAGGGGCTGGTGAGCTACCAAACGTACGCAGGTGATCTGGCGGGCTTTGAACTGGACTCAAGAGCGCTGATGCAGGCGTATGAGGGACTTCAGCAGAAGCGCGAGTTCTACGCACCAGCCTACGATACCCCGGAACAGAAGAGTAGCCGACTGGCGGATTTCAGGAACCTGTTGCACTGGGCTCCGGAGATCAAGCTTGCGCCTGGAAAAGAAGAGCAGGTGAGCTTCTATACCTCCGATCAGCCGGGTACGTACCTGGTGGTCGTGCAGGGTATGACAGCTTCGGGAGAGACGGGCTATCAGCTGCTGCAGATCAAAGTAAACGGGCCGGTCGCTCAGAAGCAGTAACCAAACCTAACAAGTATAGAAAAGCCCCTGCTGGTATGATCCGGCAGGGGCTTTTCTATACCTGTGTTGCTATACCTTAGAGCAGTTGCACACCAGTATAGGTATACGGGGTTATCTTTTTGAGTTCGGCCTTGATGGCATCGCTCACCTGCAGGGTGTCGATGAAGCTGGAGATGGTCTGCTCGGTGATCTTCTCGTTTTTGCGGGTCAGGTCTTTCAGGGCTTCGTATGGCTGCGGGTACCCTTCGCGACGCAGCACGGTCTGTATACCTTCCGCTACAACGGCCCAGTTCTCCTCCAGGTGATGGCGGAGGGCTGCCTCGTTCAGTTCCAGTTTGCCAATGCCGCGCTCCAGCGATTTCAGAGCGATAACCACATGCGCCAATGGCACACCAATGTTGCGCAGCACAGTAGAGTCAGTAAGGTCGCGCTGCAGGCGGGAAATAGGCAGTTTGGCCGACAGGTGCTCCAGCACGGCATTAGCTATACCCAGGTTGCCTTCGGCGTTCTCGAAATCGATTGGGTTAACTTTATGCGGCATGGCCGAAGAACCGACTTCGCCCGCCTTGATCTTCTGCTTGAAATATCCCATCGATACATACTGCCAAACGTCGCGCGAGAAGTCGATGAGGATCGTATTAAGGCGCTTGATGCCGTCGAAGTAAGCGGCCAGGTTGTCGTAGTGCTCAATCTGGGTGGTGTACTGGCTGCGACGTAGGCCCAGCGCTTCCTGCACAAAACGGTTGCCAAACTCCGGCCAGTTCACATCCGGGTACGCCACGTGGTGGGCATTGAAGTTGCCGGTCGCGCCACCGAACTTGGCTGAGAAAGGAACCTGGCGTACCTGGTCCATCTGTGCTTCGAGGCGCTCGGCGAATACCATGATCTCTTTGCCCAAGCGGCTGGGGGAGGCAGGCTGTCCGTGGGTGTGGGCCAGCATTGGGATGTCTTTCCAGGATTGCGCTAACTCTACCAGGGTCTGGTGGAGCTGCTGGTACAAAGGCATCAGCACACGCTCATCGGCTTCGCGCAAGGAGAGTGGTATAGCCGTGTTGTTCACATCCTGAGAGGTCAGCCCAAAGTGGATGAACTCTTTGTACTGGCCTAATCCAAGCGCATCAAACTTTTCCTTGATGAAATACTCTACCGCCTTCACATCATGATTCGTGGTCTTTTCCGTTTCCTTGATGCGCAGGGCGTCTGCTTCTGAAAACTGCTCGTAAATAGCCCGCAGCTCCTGAAACTGATAGGGCGGCACGCCGGCCAGCTGTGGCAATGGCAGCTCACAAAGGGCTATAAAATATTCCACTTCTACCAGCACGCGGTAGCGGATCAGTCCGAACTCAGAAAAGTAGGCAGCTAACTCTGTCGTATTGCGGCGGTAGCGGCCATCTACCGGAGAAATGGCCGTAAGTGATGTCAGATTCATGCAAAGAGAATGTTTCGTTGGTCAAAGATAAGCTTAAAGCCATCGTGAGACAAATAAGCCAGAAGCTATTTGGCAACTAATCAGCTTTAAATAGAAGGTAAAAGGCGCCACTGGCTTCAAAAAGAACGCAAGCGCTGCCGCTGCTGTTGATTTGCTGTAAGGTATTGCAAATGAAAGGATTGGCTTTATTCTTGCATGGGGCTGTGCTGTGAAATAATTATCTGTACATCCAAATCCGGCAGTGGTCGTATGCGGGTTAGATAACACAAACCATACGGTGTTACGTATGCGTGATGAGGTGCTATATAATATGTGCACTATATATTTATTCTTAATCTAATTGGCGTAATTCGCATCCTGATATTTTGAACCAGCGATTGAAAAAAAGAATACTAATAGGGGTCGGCAGTGTGCTGGGCCTTTTCCTGATCCTTCTTATTTCCCTGTTTGCATTTAGGAGCAGCCTGCTAAGCTATACCGTGAATCGTGTGGTGGAGAAAGTGGAGAGCCGCTACCCCGTAGATTTAAACATTGGGAATGCCGCATTTAACGGCCTCACCTCGGTGGTGCTGAGCGATATAACTCTTGTGCCCCACGGGCAGCCGCAACTGTTTAAAACAGACAGCGTGCATGCCACAGTGGGTTTTCGCTCTCTTTTTAAAGGGCGCATCGTACTGCGCGAGCTCGACGTGGCCAACGGCTACCTCACGGCTATTAAGGATGGGGACCGCAACAACTTTTCGTTTCTGTTCAGGAAAGATAGCACGCAGCCTGCCGACACGTCTGCTAAGGGTGACCGCAATTACGGCGAACTGCTCAACCGCGTGCTTGAAACGGCGTTCGACAACGTGCCCGATCAGGTGGATTTTAGCAACCTGAACGTTTCCTATACCTCTCCCAACCGTACGATCGACATCAAAATGCCTTTCCTGACGATTGAGGATGGGAATATTGAGTCGGAGGTAGCCATCCGCACCGATTCACTCACCAACAACATGTTTGTGAAGGGTACCATCAACCCGCGCGACTACAACATTAAGGCAAGCTTCTACGCCTCCGATACATTGGGTATCAGGCTGCCTTATATCCAGGAGAAATTCAGCGGGACCGTGGCCTTCGATACCCTGCACCTGGGCATGAAGGAGAAGCGCTTTCGCCGTGACGTGCTGACCGTGAAGGGCAGCGCGATGGTGAACAACATGACAGTGAACCACGAGAAACTGGCTGATGAGCCTATCCTCCTTCGCGAGGGTGCCGTTGACTATGTAATTTCGCTGGGGCAGAACCTGTTTGTAGTGGACAGCCTGACGGAGGTGCGTGTGAACAAGGCCCGTGCCAATGTATACGCCTCCTACAACAATGCCAACTCCAAGATCATTGACCTGAAAGTGCGTACAGAGGAGCTGCCAGCCAACGACTTTTTTGGGTCGCTGCCAACCGGGCTTTTCGAAACCCTGGATGGTATACAGGCAGAAGGGAAGCTGAAGTATAAAATGAAATTCCATGTTGACCTCGACAGTGTGGAGCGCGTGGTGTTTGACTCTGACCTGGATGCGTCGGATGACTTTAAGGTCGTGAAATGGGGTAAAGCGAACCTCGACAAGCTGAAGGGGCCGTTTATGCACACCATGTACGAATATGGCAAGCCGATCCGTACGTTTATGGTGGGGCCGGCTAACCCTTTCTACGCACCGCTCGGGCAAATTTCGCCTTACCTGCGCAATGCCGTGCTAACAGCCGAAGACGCCGGTTTCTACAGCCACAAGGGCTTCCACGAAGAGGCATTCCGGCAGGCCATTGCCACCAACATCAAAAACCGTGATTTTGTGCGCGGTGGCAGCACCATCTCGATGCAGCTGGTTAAGAACGTGTTCCTGACGCGTAAGAAAACCGTGTCGCGCAAGGTAGAGGAGGCCATCATTGTGTGGCTGATCGAGAATGAGAAGATCATTTCGAAGAACCGGATGTTCGAGATATACCTCAACATCATTGAGTGGGGTCCGGACGTGTACGGCGCCAAAGATGCCTCGCGGTTTTATTTCGGCAAGCAGCCCTCTGAACTCAACCTGGCGGAGTCTATCTTCCTGACCAGTATTATACCTAGCCCCAAACGATACCGCTCCTCCTTTGACAGTTACGGCAACCTTCGCAGCTGGAAGTCAGGTTACTATCGCCTGATCGGGGGTATCATGGCCCGGCGCGGGCTTATCTCGCAGGAAGACTATGAAAACCTGCAACCGAATGTGCGGCTTTACGGCCGTGCCCGCGACCTGATCGTGACGGCGCCGGATGCTGAGTACGAAGATTCCACTGAGTTTGAACTGGAGACGATTGATATGCTAGGCTTTTAGGCCTGCGCTATACCTGAAACAACGGCCGACGCTTGTTATTGCGCCGGCCGTTGTTTTGTTTTGAGCCCGGCTATACCAGGCCATCTTTATCAACAAAGCGAAACATACCTGTGAGCACACCCCAAACACCCCTTCCTGATGAGCCAAACCGGCAGGTGAGAAAGCCTCGATTCAATGTGCGAAGCGTACAGGAACTGCTCGTGCGTGCTGGCTTCGATTGGTTTCTGTTGGCCTTGGTCGGAATGATCGTGCTGGCCTGGCTCTGGCCGGATATCGGCATTGACCGCGAACCAGTCTCACTGAGCGATGTGGCAGGTATAGGGGTTTCCCTGATCTTCTTCTTTTACGGGCTGCGCCTGAGCCCTGAGAAGCTCCGGGCCGGGCTGGGCAGCTGGCGACTCCACCTGGTAGTGCAGGCCTCTACTTTTCTGCTTTTCCCGCTGCTGATTATGCCGCTGCAGGGGCTGTTTAAAGGCACCCCGTACGAACTGCTCTGGCTCGGGACTTTCTACCTGGCGGCTTTGCCCTCTACGGTGTCTTCGTCTGTAGTGATGGTGTCGATAGCGGGGGGCAATATTCCGGCGGCTATTTTCAACGCCAGCATTTCGAGCCTGGTGGGGGTGTTTGTCACGCCGCTCTGGATGGGGGTATACCTGACGGCCGGATCCGGCGACTTCGACATGGGGCAGGTAATGGGAAAGCTGGTGCTGCAGGTGTTATTGCCGGTTGCACTAGGTATAGGGTTGCACCGTTACTGGGGAGTTTTTGCGGAACGCAACCGCAAGCAGCTGCGCTTATCCGATCAAATTATCATCCTGCTGATTGTCTATACCTCGTTCTGCGAGTCTTTTGCCCGCGATATGTTCAGCGGTTACAGCATCGGCAACCTACTGTTGCTCGGTTTGGCCATGATCAGCTTGTTCTTTTTGGTATACGGCATCGTGCACGTCATCAGCCGCCTGATGGGCTTCAGCCCTGCTGACCGTATCACGGCCATCTTCTGTGGCTCCAAAAAGTCGCTGGTGCATGGTACGGTGATGGCTAAAGTGCTTTTCCCCGATGCCAACATGGTGGGCTTGATGCTATTGCCGATCATGATTTACCACGCCCTGCAGCTCCTGGCTTCCAGCGTGATTGCGCAGTCTATTGCCCGCAGGTATGGCTTGTCTGTAAAAGGAGAGTGAGGCATTAAAAAAGGGCTGTCCTAACTGGACAGCCCCTTTTGTTGCTATTGGCTAAATAGTTGAGGGTTGTTGTTATGCAACCTGCTTGACAGGCTTTTCCTTTCTGTTTTCCTCTTCTTTCAGTAATTTTTTATCTAAAATGAACGGTCCGAATGGTAGGAGCGATGCGACCACGGCAGCTGCTACTTTCTTGATGGACCAATTATGCGTCAGTGTCACTTCCAATACCGACATCATGTACAGCACAAACAGCAAACCGTGTGCCCAGCCTGTGTACTTCACCACCTCAGGTATACCAGCCATATATTTTATCGGCATCGCAATGCCTAGCAGGAGCAGGTAAGAGATACCTTCGTAAATACCGATCGTGCGAAGTCTTGAAATAGGGGTTCTCATATTGTAATGCTTTTGTTCTGCTGCAATTTAGCACTTAACAGCCGAGTAACCCTAATCGTGCCATTGGAATACAGAAAATTACGACAGACAGCAGGTATAGAAGTGTTATAGTTCGTATCAAAAGAAAAAAGGCTGCTTTAAAAGCAGCCTTTTTTCTTTTGATGAATGTTTACTATCCTAGATTACTCTGCAGGATCGAAATAAGCTCCCGTTGAAGAGGCTACCACAGATCCGTCAGCTGTTTTAGCTGACCAGTTACCAGTGACTTCACCAGCACCTTTGATTTCCTGCTCGAAAGTTACATAGTAAGTTTTTGTGCCTTTTACAAGTGAAGCCTCATCCCAAAATATAACATAGTTATCATTGTTGGTATGTTTTCTAACAGTACCATTTTCGCTCACACTTACATTAGATACTTTTGCAGTCAAGCCACCTTGGATGTGTACATTTGAATAAGCCTCACAGGTAGTCAGTGTGAACGCAACTTTTAATCTGAACATATTATTCCCGATGAGTTGTTTCTCAACAACAGTAGCAGTCATTCCCTGAATACAGTCTGCTGTAAAAGTTACAGAGCCGTACTTGAAAGTGTTGCTGAAACCATTATTTCCTTGAGCAATGTAGTGAGCTCTGAATTCAAAAGTTCCAACTACATTAGAGGTGAATTCGTGAGTATAGACACCTCCCACTACTACTGGATATTCATTTACCTTGGTCCAGATAGTTTTACCATCAGCATCAACACCTGTAGCCTGCTCTAGATGTAATTTACCATCCTTTGGTACATTGGTGCCAAAACCAACAGTGATTGTAACAGCCTTGCCAATCGTTTGTGTTGTAGGTGAGAAGCTTAGATTGATGTCAGCCTCTACTTTTGGAATATTGTTTCCATTAGTAGTACTAGCTTCTTTCTTAGCCGCATCAATAGACGTAGCACTCAAACCTACCTCGTCAAGCTCCTTTGTACAGCTTGTGAAAGTTCCGGCTAACATAAGTAGCGCAGTAGTGATAATGTACAGTTTCTTCATTGTGATTTTTATAAAGGGTTAGTATTTATGGATAGGTATATATTGATCTTTATGCTATAACCTATGTTATTGTAAAATTGTTTCATTTAATTTTATTATTCAAATATTCAAGTAAAAATATTTTTATATAAACGTTATATATTTATAGTGTGGTGTGTCAGAATTGGATTGAAAGTTTATCAGTATCCTCTGCGGAAAAGCCTGATAAACGGCTTGGTTGAATAGAGATCGATTAGCTGATCTATAGTAATTGTACATAAAAAAACAGCCTGACAGATCTTGAATAAGAAGCTGCCAGGCTGTTTGGTTTTACTCAGAAATCAGACTACGAACTCAGACCGTAGTTGTAGAGGTGGGTGCGGGCATACTGCGAGCGCACTTCCTGGAAAATGTTCTTTACAAAGGCCTGATCTATACCTGCGCTGCTGGCTTGGTGCAGGAGGTTTTCCAACACCATATCCCAGCGCACCGGGTCCGGCGTCTCAGCGCTTTTTTCAACTGGCTTGCTATAGTCTTCCAACTGTGCTGTGACTTTGGTGCGGCGCGACAATAAAGTCAACAACTCGTCGTCAAGATGTTCTATCTCCTTGCGCAGCTTCTCCAACTGTGCGTTTTGCTTCATTTTTTCACCTGGTGCCTGCTGCTGCTTCAGAGCCTGCAAGAGCATATGCAACTCCTGTGGCATGATCTGCTGCTGAGCATCGCTCAAAGCAGCGGCCGGGTTGTGGTGCGACTCTACCATCAAACCATCGTAACCCAGGTCAAGGGCGCGCTGACTTACCGGGCGCAGCAAGCTGCGGCGACCCGCTATGTGACTGGCATCGCAGTACATGGCCAGGTCAGGCACCTGCCGGCGTAGCTCCAGGGCATGCTCCCATTTCGGGTGGTTGCGGTAAGGGGCGCTGTCCAGAGTTGAGAAGCCGCGGTGCATGGCGCCGAGGTCCGTGATGCCGCCATTGTGCAAACGCTCCAGTGCTCCCAGCCACAAAGCCAGGTCCGGGTTTACAGGGTTCTTTACAAGTATAGCCACATGCACGCCTTTCAGGGCGTCGGCTATTTCCTGCACCAGAAAAGGGTTTACCGTGGTGTGAGCACCGATCAGCAGAATGTCCACACCCTGCTGCAGGGCGTGCTCAGTTTGAGAAGCATTGGCTACTTCGCAGGCGGTGCGCAGTCCCGTTTCCTGTTTCACGGTGCGCAACCACTCCAGCCCGATATTTCCTACGCCGTGAAAGCTGCCCGGGCGGGTGCGAGGCTTCCAGATGCCCGCTCTGAACACCGACACGCCTTTTACCTTTTTCAGGCCAAGTGCGGTTTGCAACATTTGCTCTTCACTCTCAGCGCTGCACGGACCTGCGATGACCATCGGGCGCTTGCTGCTTACCAACTGGCTCTGCTGTCCTGCTAACTTCATGCTGCTGTGTGCTGCTGTACTCATGGGTGTATGTAATTTAGAATATGCCTTAAAACAAAAAAGCCCCGCTTGTGGCGGGGCTCCTGTGGTATCTGTGTATGTTGATGTTTTACCTAACGCACAAAGTTCTACCAGGGAGCCCCGTTGGAGGCACCAGCTTAGAATTTGTAAAAATGCAGGCGTTAGCGAAAATCATTTCTTCTCAATTATTCTGCAATTGAAAGTATTTAAACTCACAAAAACAAATATGTGGCGTTTTTTTTCCTAAAAATCTTAAATAATCTTCTTTAGGGAATGTTCGCATCACTAGGAGGTGGCAGCTCATTATCCTTTTTAGGGAAGAGGAGCGAGGCCACAATAGACACTGTCAGAATACCGGCCACGATCAACAGGGCATAGCGCATATCCAAATGGTAAATATCGCTCAGCAACAGCTTGGCTCCGATAAAGACCAGAATCAGCGACAGGCCATAGTGCAGGTAGTGGAACAACTGCATGATGCCTGCCAGGGCAAAGTAAAGTGCCCGCAGGCCCAGCAGGGCAAATACGTTAGAGGTATAGACGATGAACGGATCTTTCGAAATAGCCAGAATAGCAGGTATAGAATCGGCCGCGAACACCACGTCCGTACTCTCCACCATGATCAGCACCAGAAAGAGCGGAGTGGCGTGGAGTTTTCCATCTATCCGGGTGAAGAACTTGCCGCCCACAGCTGTCTTGGTGAAGCGCAGTTTCTGGCTTGCCCATACAATTAAAGGGTTTTGCTCCGGGTGAAGCTCATCATCACTTTTGGTAAAGGCCATCTTGGCGCCTGTGTAGATCAAAAAGGCCCCGAGTATGTAGATGATGAAGTGGAATTTGGCTATCAGTGCCACGCCCACCAGAATAAACATGCCACGCAGCACCAAAGCGCCGATAATACCCCAGAACAGAATTTTGTGCTGGTACTGCTGCGGTACCTTAAAGAAGCTGAAAATCAGGATGAAGACAAAGAGGTTGTCGACGCTCAGTGATTTCTCGATCAGGTACGCTGTCAGGAACTCCATCGCGGGGCCAGGACCCTTCCAGTAATAAATGCCCAGGTTGAAGAGAAGCGAAAGGGCGATCCAGAACGCGCTCCAAAGCAGGGCTTCCTTTATCTTCACCACATGCTCCTTGCGGTGGAACACAAACAGGTCTAACCCAAGTAGTATCAGGATAAACGCGTTGAATAAGACCCAGAAAAGAATATCGTCCATAGGTTCGAGAGTTTAGCACGTTAGCCTACATACAGAAGCAGACACAGCTATACCTAATCCATAAAGTTAATTGATTTAGCGCGGGATACACTGCTTTGCGACGAGAATATATTTCTGAAAAAAGAGATAGGCAACCAGGTATAGCCCGCGGCTAGTAGCGGTCAAAATGGCGGAAAAAACTGTTCACCTTCATCCGGATCACCCCCAGCACCGCTTCCTTGAATATCCCTTTCGACATTTTGGACTGCCCTTTGGTGCGATCGGTGAAAATGATGGGCACCTCCTTTATCTTGAAGCCATACTTGAAAGTGAGGAACTTCATCTCGATCTGGAAAGCGTAGCCCACGAAGCGGATCTTGTTGAGCTGGATGGTCTCGAGCACTTTGCGACGGTAGCACACAAAACCGGCGGTAGTATCGGCGATGGGCATGCCGGTGATCAGGCGCACGTACAGACTGGCGAACCACGACATCAGCACGCGGCTCATCGGCCAGTTCACCACGTTTACGCCCTGCACATAGCGGCTGCCGATGGACATGTCATGCCCTTCTTCGGCGCAGGCCTGGTAAAGGCGCACCAGGTCATCGGGGTTGTGCGAGAAGTCAGCGTCCATCTCAAAGATGTATTCGTAGCCCTGGCGCAGCGCGTACTTAAAACCATGGATATAGGCGGTGCCCAGACCCAGTTTGCCGGTGCGCGACTCCAGGTGCAGACGCTCCTTAAACTCCTGCTGCAAGCTGCGAACGATATCGGCGGTGCCATCCGGGGAACTGTCGTCCACGATCAACAGGTCGAAAGGGCGGGGGAGTGACATCACCTTCCGGATAATAGCCTCAATATTTTCTTTTTCGTTGTAGGTCGGTACGATCACCAGCGAGTCATTCATACCGCAAATATAGCTATTCGGCTATTGAGCGGGAAACGGCACGTGGATTAATTTTGGTGGCAATGGCTTTCGCCTCGCGCACGCAGTCCGGTACCGAGACGCCGGCAAACCAGTTCGCCGATATATACAGGCCATCCTGCTCCAGTACTTCTGCCATGTGATGGGCATCCTCTATGTAAAGGTCGAACTGCGGTAGCGCGTGCGGCCACAGATGCAGGTGCTGATAGACAGGTGCCAGCGCCTTGATTTGATAGGTTTCGCGGAGCTCCTGGTGTACCTGATCGAGGAGGCTGCGTTCGTCGAGCCGGGCGTGTTCGGCAAAGCGTGTGCCGCCCACATAAGAGGTAATCAGCACCTCGTGCGGGCGGCAGCGGTTATCAAACAGGGAGCTCGTCCAGATGGAGCCTGAGGTGAAAGACTGCTCCTCCCAGGGATGCAGCGCTCCGAAGCCTTGCAGCGGGTATCCTACCTCGGCGCGGTTGTACACGGTGTGCACCACAGCCATGGGCGGGTAGTTGATGTTCTGCAGCGCAGCCGACATCCCTGGGTAAGTAAATTCGATCAGTTCGGCAGCCTGATGGGCAGGCAGTGCGAGCACCAGGATGTCATACTCTTCGTTGTCGTGGTCGCCGTTGGCGGCGCAACTGATGATGTACTTGCCCTTGATGCGGGTGATGAACTCCACCTTATGGTCCAGGTGCAGTGAAATCAGCTTGTCGGCTATGGCCTGCGGCAGCGTAGACATGCCATTTCGGAAAGAGAAGGCGCGCTGAAACACGCCCCGCTTTTTTTTCTGCACCATGCCTTCCAGCACCGAGCCATACGCTGTTTCAAGGGCTTTTAGCTCAGGGTGCGCCTTGCTGACCAGCAGCTGTCTGGGGTCGCCCCCGTAGAGGCCACTTATCAAAGGGGCTGCCAGGTAGTCCATTTGCTTAACGCCGAAGCGACGCTCAAAAAAGTCTGAGATGGTTTCATTTTCTACCTCGGCAGGCGGTTGCTTTCTCTCCTGCAAAATTCTGTACTTGTCTTCTTTTGAGAAAAGGTCATTAGCCAGAAAACACTTAGGGCTGGAGGGCACCGGGTGCAGCTTGCCATCGTACAGCACGTACCTTTTGTTATTGCGCGGGGTGAGCGGCTGTAGTTCGGTCTCCAGTTTGAGTTCAGTGACGAGCTGCAGGAGCTCCTCGTTCATTTGCAGGGTGTTAGGGCCCAGCTCGAAGGTATAGCCGTTTTTGCGCAAGGTTCGCATGTTGCCGCCTACCTCACTGCCAGCCTCGAACAGATCGTAGGCTACGCCCTGCCGCTGTAGGTAATAGGCCAAAGACAGACCTGAAATTCCCGCTCCAATTATCGCTACTCTCATATTCTGCTGTCTGTAAGCTGCTGTTATTTGTGCCTTTGTGCGGCAGTATTACTGCCGGGGCATGCATATCCAACGTAATAATTCTAATTTTAGCGCCTGAACCCATAGATGAACAATGCAGCGAAAGTGCGTATTCCTGGACCGTGACGGTGTGCTCAACCGCGAACGAGGAGACTATACCTATACCTTGGAAGATTTTGAAGTGCTGCCGGGCGTGCCGGAGGCGTTGGCGCTTCTGAAGCAAAACGGCTATTTGCTGGTTGTGGTTACAAACCAGGGCGGTATAGCCAAAGGCCTGTATACCAGGGCCGATGTGATGGCCTGCCACCAGAAACTGCAGGAAAGCTGCGGCCATTTGATTGACGCTCTCTACTACGCGCCATCGCACCCGAACTACTCCGCGTCGCTCTCCCGCAAACCCGACAGCCTGATGCTGGAGCGCGCCATGGCCAGGTATAGCATCAATCCTGTGCAAAGCTGGATGGTAGGCGACTCCCACCGCGACCTGGAAGCTGCCGAAAAAGTAGGTATACGCTCGATCATAGTAGGCGACAAGTATGCCACCGGCAGCTATACCTGGCAGGTGAATGATCTGTGGGAAGCAGCGCAGGTAATTGTAGGAAAAGTTTGAAAATAAAGTTGGTACTGCCCTATAATTTAGGATGCTACCAATAGATTTTTCATAGGGTTATTGTTATATTGGTGTGTGCGTAATAATTAATTACGATGAAGTATATGAGAACACTTTTGGCTATGGTGTTTACTTCGCTCTTTTTTAGTTGCGGTTCACATCTACCAATCCAAGGCAACAATTCCGGAAAACCTTCAGCACTGGCATCGGATACCTTGCTGAAATTTGCGGCAAAACCAGAAGCGGGTTTTAACTTCGAATACCTGGTCTATTTGCCCAAAGGGATCCAAAGTGACGTCACAAATCACCTCTTAGTGGAGACGACCAATACAGGGCTTAACGATACCCTATCCTATCACGAAAAAGGAGCCAGGTATGCTGCAAGTGTTAGTTCGGTGGGGAATTTTGCGTCTAAGAAATTACGAATCCCTTTATTGGTGCCAATCTTCCCAAGGTCGCAAACAAACTGGACCTACTATACCCACGCACTGGACCGGGACGTGCTGTTAACAAATGAAGCGGAGATAGAGCGTCTGGACCTGCAATTGCTGGCAATGGTTGAAGACGCCAAAATACAACTAGGAGCACAGGGCTACAAACTGGAAGATAAATTCTTCATGACAGGATTTTCAGCCTCGGGAACATTTGCCAATCGTTTTACGCTACTGCATCCGGAGAAAGTTAAAGCTGCAGCCATGGGTGGGATCAATGGAATTGCCACCTTACCGGTTGCAGATTTAGCCGGAGAGCCCCTGTATTATCCGCTAGGTATAGCAGACCTGCAGGAAATAACCGGAAAGCCAGCGAACTTGGAGGCCTTCAGGAAACTGCCCCAATTGCTGTACATGGGCGAATTAGATGACAATGATGCGGTTGCTTTTGATGATGCATACAGTGAGGCAGAGCGGGAGGTCGTCTACCGCCTGATGGGAAAACAGCTCGTGCCTGAGAGATGGGAGCTTGTAAAGAAGGTATACCTGGAAAACAAGGTACAAGCTGATTTCAGAACGTACCCTGCTATAGGGCATGGCACTGATTTGAGAATCAACAACGAGGTGGTTGAGTTCTTCAGGCAGCACACAAATTGATTTAGTATAGAACATTATGACGCACTACAGATCATTCGAAACCGAGCGCCTGCTGCTGATACCCACTTCGGAGGAGGATGCTGCTTTTATGTTAGAACTGCTTAACAGCCCGAGTTGGCTCAGGTACATTGGGGACAGGAATGTGCGAACGGAGGAGGAGGCTGCCACCTACATTCGAAACAGAGTGACTGCGCAGTTGGAGCGGCTAGGTTATGCAAATTATACCGTCATCCGAAAATCAGACCGGGAGAAGCTGGGTGTTTGCGGGCTCTACGACCGGGAGGGGCTGGAAGGGATTGACATTGGTTTTGCATTCCTGCCGCAGCACGAAAAGCAAGGCTATGCACTTGAAGCGGCCCTGGAAGTAAAGCGGGCAGGTATAGAGGAGTTCGGCATCACCCAGCTAAAGGCGATCACGGTAAAAGACAATGTGGCTTCACAAAAACTGCTGGAGAAACTCGGCCTCAGGTATAGCAAACAGGTACAGTTGCCGAAAGATCCGGAAGAGTTGCTGCTATATGAGTTCAATGCTGATGATTTGCCAGTAGATTCACAAGAATAGCCTGTCATCCAATCTATCGAAATCAAAATGAACTCAACCCTGAGAAACATTTTAGCCGTTGTGGCCGGCAGCCTTGTCAACATGTTCATCATAAGGATGAGTGGAGCCCTTATTCCGCCGCCGGCTGGAGTTGACACTTAAAATTAAAATCACGAAAGCACAACAAAGTGCATACTTAACCCTTGCTATGCTTCGGGCTTCGTTTGCACAAATCCGTTTATATTAATCGTTCTCAGCAAGGTGACTCAAAATTCAACCAAAAAGCGATCAATATGAAGACAATCAATTATCCGATCCTATTCCTGTCGCTATTGATTGTATTCAGTTCCTGCGAGAAGGAAGATATTGATATTTTCATCATTGAAGGGCAAATAACAGATGATACCACGAATCAGCCGATTGAAGGAGTGCAAATTAGTGTCGACGCCATAAAGTCACCATCAGGTATGGGAATCATCACGGATGGAAAACGCAAAACCGTAGGTGAGGCAACTACTGATAGAAACGGTTATTATAAAGCCAAGCTTAAGGTGTTTCATGGAGCCCAACTGCTCGATATTTCCATCAATGAAAATAACAGGAAAGAAGGGTATACAGACGGTTACATAGACGCTTCCCTTTCAACATTAAACAAAGGGGGAAGCACTAATTTCAGTCATACGCTTAGCCCTACCGCTATACTTAAAATTAAGTTTGTGAATACAAGTCCGCAAACTGATGCCGATAAGTTTATGCTTAATTGGTGTAATTGCGGGCAGGGGTTAACCAAAGGGATCATAAGCAGAGAAAGTTGTGGCACCGTGAAAGAAAGTGAAGGAGGTCAGTGGATAGGGAAAGATGTCTGCGGTGTTTACACAATCGAAGCGGTTGCGGGACGAAAATCAGACTTCTCCTGGTATGTGACCAAGAATAATGAGACCAAGCTATACCTGGACGCTGTCTTTGTGGAGCGTGGCGTGGTAAATGAATTTCTTATAAATTATTGACGAAGAGTAAATACAACATTCATGATGGACCTGATTGCAAGAGCCACGATTCAAATCCAAAAGCCGGTTAATGAAGTTTTTGAAGGGATTGTGAATCCCGACAAAATGACGAACTACTTCATTTCGGAAAGTAGCGGGCGGATGGAGGCAGGGGAGGACCTGACCTGGAAATTTCCGGAATTCCCTGATGTATTTCCTGTGAAAGTGCTGAAGGCCGAAGCCAACCGTCTGGTTTCATTTAGCTGGGACGAGGAAACCACCGTGAACATTACACTGGAAGCGCAGCCCAACCAAAGCACAGTAGTAAGAGTAACCGAAGGCGGAAAAACTTTCAGTGAAGCTAACCTGGAATGGGTTATAGGAAATACCGAGGGCTGGGGAAATTTTCTTGCCTGCATGAAGGCTTACCTGGAATATGGCATCCAACTTCGGAAAGGAGCATTCGATTTCATGAGAAAAGATTGACACCTACTAAATGAGGAAAACGGCGGTAACGAATGGTTTGCTAAACGGCACATGAAGTGCTAATTCAAAAAGAGGGCTGGGAGCGAGCAGTTCACCGGAAATTTATAAAAACAACCTAGTGGGCGGGAAGCCCCCATTCACAGGGTGACTAAAAACAAAAAAACCGGCCTTTAAGCCGGTTTTTTTATATCCAGAGGTAATCGCGCGGATTAGCCTTTGATCACTTCAGTGTCCTGCACGAGGTCAGTTGCCGGGGCGTTCTGCTCGGACACCTCAACGCTGGCGAAGTTGTAGGCTGGGCAGTATGTCTTGCAGGAAGTCATACCCAGTGCCAGGATGAATGCGCCGAATGCTGCTAATTTCTTCATGGTAAAATATTTAAATAAACGATGGTAAACCAAAAATACAATTTTTACTATAAATGCAAAACAGTATACGCAAATTTAACGACCGCAGCCTTAAATTTCGTATCCCAAAATGTTTAGCATCGACTCATAGGTCTGCTCCGGGGCAAATTGCCAGCTTTTGAGCGTGCCGTCTTCCATCCGATCCACCAAAATGTGCTGCGGCGAAGGGATCAGGCAGTGCTTGATGCCGCCGTAGCCGCTCAACTGCTCCTGGTAAGCACCCGTATGGAAGAAGCCGATGTACAGCGGCTCCTCCTTCGGTGCTTTCGGCAGGAACACCTGGAACGAGTGCATCTCTGAGTTGTAGTAATCCTGGCTGTCGCAGGTCATGCCGCCGAGCTGTATTTTGCGGTACTCCTTGTCCCAGTGGTTGATGGCCAGTAGCGGCCAGCGCTGGTTAAGTGCCCAGGCGTCCGGCAGGTTGGTGATGAACGAACCATCGATCATGTACCATAGTTCCTTGTCGTTCTGGAGCTTCTCATCCAGAATAGAGTAAATGTTGGCCGCGCTTTCGCCTACCGTAAAGATACCGAACTCCGTGAAAATGTTCGGCTCCGGCACACCTTCTTCGTTGCAGATGCGCTTGATCGTGCGCAGGATCTCCTCGGTCATGTACTGGTAGTTGTAGTCGGCCTGGATGGAGGTTTTGATCGGGAAGCCACCGCCGATGTCGATGGTGTCAAGCTCCGGGCATACCTTCTTCAGCTCGCAGTACTTGTGCACAAAGCGGCTCAACTCCGACCAGTAGTAAGAGGTGTCCTTTATACCTGTGTTGATAAAGTAGTGCAGCATTTTGAGCTCGAAGCGGTCATCCGGCTTGATCTGCTGCTCGTACAGGTCGATCACGTCGTTGTAGCGCACACCCAGGCGCGAGGTATAGAACTGGAATTTCGGCTCTTCGTCCGAGGCCAGGCGCATACCAACTTTCGTCTTTACGTTTACGTGCTCCTTGTAATACTCAATCTCGCCGATGTGGTCGAGGATGGGCATGCAGTTCACAAAGCCGTCGTTGATGAACTCGGTGATCCACTGGCGGTAGCGCTCGCGCTTGAAGCCGTTGCAAACGATATAGGTATTTTTGTTGATCTTGCCCTTCTTGTAAAGCGCCCTCACGATCTGCATATCGTAACCTGAGGAGGTTTCGATGTGGATGTCGTTTTTGAGCGCCTCTTCCATCACAAAAGAGAAGTGCGAGGCCTTGGTGCAGTAGCAATAGGTATAAGTGCCCTGGTAGTCAAGCTTCTGAATGGCGTCGTTGAACAGACGTTTTGCTTTCTGTATCTGCGAACTAATCTTGGGCAGGTATGTTAGTTTTAAAGGAGTGCCATACTGTTTGATCAGGTCCATCAGGGGGATGCCATTGAAAAACAACTCGTTGTTCTCCACGGTGAATTCGTCTGTAGGAAAATCAAAAGTCTGGTGAATCAGGTCGGTGTATTTATCCATTCTGGTGCTTGTGGGCTTAAGAAAACATGCAATATTGTTCGTTATTTACCATCTTTGCAAAAACTTTGTTTAAATTATAAGAAACGTTCAGTTATTTATTTCAATCACGCTCTTTAAAGCGGGAAAATAAATAGAGAGGAGGAGCAGTGCGAGCATTCTTTGGTTTTTTGCACGCCTTAGAATGTGCAGGGCCGTTTCATTTTACTTTTTTGTCATCCTGAAAGAATCCTAGTAGCAGCTGCTCAAGGGCATGACAGAAAGTTTGGAGTGTGTTTTTGGATGACGAGTCTCTCCGCAATGGAAGATCCCGAACCTGATTCAAGAGGATGAGGGGGTGATGACCAAGGAGAGGAGATTTTTGTGAGGAAAGCAAAACTGAACTACAGCAAACCACCAATTTGCCTATGAAAAAGATTAAACTGATAGAAGTACGCTCAGAACTCGGCGCAGGTACGCGCGGAGCCAGCATGGGTATAGACGCGCTACGGGTAGCCTGCTGGGACAAAGGCTGCGATTATTTCAAGCGCTTCAACTCTATCAGCGTACCTGACCTGAACTATACCCTGTTCGAGAAGGACCTTTTTCCAAATGCCCATCGCATCGATAGCATTCTGGCTGTGCAGAAGAACATTGCCAATGCTGTTGTGCAAACGCTGGAGCTGGACATGTTCCCCCTGGTGCTTTCCGGTGATCATTCCAACGCGCACGGCACCATAGCAGGTATAAAAGCCGCCTACCCGGACAAGACGTTGGGTGTGATTTGGGTAGACGCACACGCTGACATCCACTCGCCGTATACCTCGCCATCGGGCAACGTGCACGGCATGCCGCTGGCCATGGCCCTGAACCTTGACAACCTGGAACGGCAGATAAACGACCCAGAGCAGGAGACGGTGTTCTTCTGGAACTCGCTCAAGAAACTGGGCTTTGACGGCCCGAAACTCAAGCCAGAGCACCTGGTATACATTGTGGTGCGCGACACGGAAGAGCCGGAGGATTTTTTGCTGGGCAAGTACGGCATCAAAAACTTTACCTATGCCGAGTTTACCCAGAAAGGGCCGGAGCAAGTGGCAGCCGAAGCGCTCGAGCGCCTGCGTGACTGCGACATCATCTATGTGTCGTTTGACGTGGACAGCCTCGACTCGAAGTTTTCGAAAGGAACGGGAACGCCAGTGGAAGTAGGCTTGACAGTGGAGGAAGCGAAATTGCTCAACTACCACCTGTTGCAGGACCCACGCATTGTGTGCTACGAGATGACTGAGATAAACCCGACGCTCGACACGGAAAACACCATGGCCGAGAACGCCTTCGACATACTGGAGACTGCCACTGACGCCATTTTACACCGCGAATTTAATAAAACAGCTATACATTAATCTACTTAATGCAACTTCAAAACGCCATTAGCCAGCGCATCAGCCAAGCATTGGAGGCTTTGTTCGGCCTTACCGTTGACGCTTCTACCATCAGTCTGCAACCCACCCGCAAGGAGTTTGCCGGCAGCTTCACTTTTGTAACTTTTCCTTATACCAAGCAAGCCGGTAAAGGCCCGGAGCAGATCGGGGAGGCACTGGGGGCCTACCTGAAAGAGCAGGCCGACGAGGTGAAAAACTACAACGTGGTGAAAGGCTTCCTGAACCTCGAGATCGAAGAGCAGGTATGGGTGCGCCTGTTCCGCGAACTGATGACCAACCCAAGCCACGGGCAGGCAGCCGATTCCGGCAAAAAAGTGATGGTGGAGTACTCCTCACCAAACACGAACAAGCCACTGCACCTGGGCCACCTGCGCAATAACTTTTTGGGCTACTCCGTGTCGGAGATCATGAAGGCGAACGGTCACCACGTGATGAAGGCCAACCTGGTAAACGACCGTGGCATCCATATCTGCAAGTCAATGCTAGCCTACCAGAAAATGGGCAACGGCGAGACACCGCAAAGCAGCGGCATCAAAGGCGACCACCTGGCGGGCAAATACTATGTGCTGTTCGACAAGGCTTACAAAGAGCAAATCGACGAGTTGGTAGCGCAAGGTATGGACAAAGAAGAGGCCAAGAAAAAGGCCCCGCTGATACTGGAAGCCCAGACCATGCTGCAGAAATGGGAGCAGGGCGACGAGGAAGTAGTGTCGCTGTGGAAAACCATGAACGGCTGGGTGTACGAAGGCTTCGACGCGACCTACCGTAACATCGGCGTTGATTTCGATAAATTCTACTACGAATCGGAGACCTATACCTTGGGCAAAGAGCGTGTGGAGGAAGGGCTACAAAAAGGCGTTTTCTTCAAAAAGTCAGACGGCTCGGTATGGGTGGACCTCACCGACGAAGGCCTGGATGAGAAGCTGTTGCTCCGCTCCGATGGTACTTCGGTCTACATCACCCAGGACATGGGCACGGCCGAGTTGAAGCACAACGACTTCCCGTACGATCAGTCGATCTACGTAGTGGCCGACGAGCAGAATTACCACTTCCAGGTGCTGAAGGCGGTGCTTAAGAAACTGGGCAAGCCGTACGCTGAAGGCATCTATCACCTGTCCTATGGCATGGTGGATTTACCATCGGGTAAGATGAAGTCAAGAGAAGGCACCGTGGTGGACGCTGATGAACTGGTGCAGGAGATGATCGACACGGCCCGTCAGCAGACCGAGGAGCTAGGCAAGATCGAAGGCTTCACGCAGGAAGAGGCGCAGAAGCTATACCATACCCTGGCAATGGGTGCCCTGAAATACTTTTTGCTCAAAGTGGATCCGAAGAAGCGCATGCTCTTCAATCCGCAGGAGTCGATCGACTTCCGTGGTAACACCGGTCCGTTTGTGCAGTACACGCATGCCCGTATCTCGGCTATCCTGCGCAAGGCTGGCGAGATGGGTATAGCCGTAGACGCCGCCTCGTTTAGCGACTTCAAAAACCTGCACGAGGCCGAGCAGGAAGTGATAACCTTACTAGTAGGCTACCCGGAAGTGGTGCAGGAGGCAGGCAAACTGTATGCGCCTTCCGTAATCGCGAACTACGCCTACGAATTGGCCAAGGCTTACAATCGTTTCTACCAGGAGATCTCGATCTTCAACGAAACAGACGAGCAGGCCCGCAACTTCCGCATCGCCCTCTCAGCCATGGTCGCCCGCTTCGTGCGCGAAAGCATGAGTCTGCTGGGAATAGTGGTGCCGGAGCGCATGTAAGATTGATGCCTATATAGGTATAGTAATGGCGCGAACCTCTTCGTTTCTGCCTACTATAGCGGGGCCTCTGGCCCATACGCTATACCTGGTTTGTTTCGAATCAAACCGCTGGTTTGAGCAAAGTGCTAAAATTGGATGAGTCAAATTTAACTGGGCCAGAGGCCCCAAGATAACAGACACGAGCGGGGACGCTCGCGCCATTGGTAGCCAAAACAAAAACAATACATTCCGGTTTAGCCGCATATACGTATACCTTAAGCAAAAAAAAAACATGAAGTGCACCGCACAACTTTTAACCCTAGGACTTGTACTAAGTATAGTAACTGCCTGTTCAGGTGGTTCTAACACAAGCAATCCGGCAACAGGTACAACGACGATGGAATCACAAACGTCTCAAACGGCACAGAACACTGATTTTTATTCTTTCGAGGTAGAAAGCCTGGAAGGACAGAAAATCGATCTATCGAAGTATAAAGGCAAGAAAGTGCTGGTGGTAAACACGGCTTCGGAGTGCGGCTATACCCCGCAGTATGCTGACCTGCAAAAGCTGCACGAAACGCATGGCGACAAGGTCGTAATACTGGGTTTTCCGGCCAACAACTTTGGTGGTCAGGAGCCAGGCTCAGAAGAAGAGATCGCAGCCTTCTGCCAGAAAAACTACGGCGTAACTTTCCAGATGATGGAGAAGGTATCCGTGAAAGGCGACGACCAGCACCCGCTCTACCAGTGGCTGGCAAAAAACAGCCCGAACCACGAGGAACCAAGCTGGAACTTCAGCAAGTACCTGATCGACGAGAACGGTAAAGTAGTGGCCTTTTACCCATCCAAAGTAAAGCCGATGGGAGAGGAGATTCTGGCGGCTATTCAGAAGTAATGTGACAGGTATAGGCCCGAGTACTATACCTGATTTTATAGAAAACACCTTGAATACAACACAACACATTCCGCAGAATCCAGGTCTGGTAAAGGCCTGGATTTCCGCTTTTAGGCCGCGCACGCTACCGCTGGCCTTTTCCTGCATCGGTATGGGTGGCTTTATGGCTGCTGCCTACGATGCCTTTGATGCTACAGTGGTTTTCCTTTGTGTACTCACTACGCTGTTTCTGCAGATACTTTCCAACCTGGCCAACGACTACGGCGACTCCATTCATGGGGCCGACAGCGTGCACCGGGAGGGACCGAAACGGGCGGTGCAGGCAGGCCATATCAAGGCCGAGCACATGAAGAAAGGCATGGCCGTGTTCAGCCTGCTCTCGCTGGTAACGGGTTTGCTGCTGCTGTGGGTGGCTTTCGGAGCAGAGGGAATCTACCTGTTTCTGATCTTTCTAGCGCTTGGACTGGCTTCCATCTGGGCGGCCATCAATTACACGGCTGGTTCCAATCCTTATGGCTACGCCGGACTGGGTGATGTGTTCGTGTTCATCTTCTTTGGTCTGGTGGGTGTGCTGGGTACCTTTTTCCTGCAGACGCGGGAACTGGAGCCGCTGGTGATACTGCCAGCCATGGTTTGCGGCTTCTTCTCAATGGCAGTGCTCAACGTAAACAACATCCGTGACATCAACTCGGATGTGCTCGCCGGCAAGCGCTCTATACCTGTTCGGCTCGGCCCAAAACGGGCACGCATCTACCACATCATCCTGCTGGTGTGTGGTGTGGCTAGTGCTTTTGCTTACGTGCTTCTCCACTTCTACAGCGTATGGCAGTTTCTGTTTGTGCTGGCTTTGCCACTCTTAATCTCGAACGGCGTGAACGTATGGCGTAAGCAGACTTCCGCTGAGCTGGACCCATACCTCAAACAAATGGCCATCACGACCATGCTCTTTGTGCTGCTCTTCGGCATTGGGCAGGTGCTCTAGCAGAAATGCATTGCGGGCTATACCTGCCATACCTTCAGCCACTACGTCCGTAAGAGAGTATTTACCTTTAACTCTGATGACATGGAAAAACGCAAGCTTGGTCATTCTGGCCTTGAAATAGCGCCTTTGGTATTTGGCGGAAACGTGTTTGGCTGGACAGCCGACGAGCAAACTTCCTTCAAATTGCTGGATGCTTTTACTGATGCGGGTTTTAACTGCATCGATACAGCCAATTCCTACTCCTCCTGGGTGCCGGGAAATAAAGGTGGTGAGTCCGAAACAATCATCGGCAACTGGCTGAAGCAGCGCGGAGGCCGGGAGCAGATCATCATTGCCACCAAAGTCGGCGCCAAGTTGGAAGGCAAAGGCGGTTTGGGCAAAGACTATATCCGGCAGCAAGTAGAGGCTTCTCTCAAACGGCTTCAGACCGACTACATTGACCTGTACCAGTCGCATTACGACGATCCGGAAACACCCATTGAAGAAACGCTGGAAGCTTACGCCAAACTGATACAGGAAGGGAAAGTGCGTGCGATCGGGGCGTCCAATTTCAGCGGTGAGCGTCTGGAGCAGGCCCTGAAGGCAAGCGAGCAAAACAACCTGCCACGTTACGAGAGCTTTCAGCCGGAATACAACCTCTACGACCGCGAAGCCTACGAAAAAGAAATAGAGCCGCTTTGTACCCGGTATGGCTTGGGTGTGATCAACTATTACGCGCTGGCCAGCGGCTTCCTGACCGGCAAGTATCGCTCCGAGGCGGACTTGGGGCAGAGCCCACGGGGGCATGGTGTGAAAAATTACCTGAACGAGCGTGGCTTTCGCATTCTGCAGGCGCTGGATGAAGTGGCTGAGCAGTACAACACGACGCCAGCCAGCGTTTCAGTGGCCTGGTTGATGGCTCGGCCCAGTATAACGGCTCCAATCGCCAGCGCCACTAAACTTAAGCAGTTGGAGGACCTGGTAAAAGCTGCTGACCTCCGGCTGGACCAAGACGCCATTAAAAAGTTGGACGAGGCGAGTGCTTATTAAATGAAAGCACAGGTATAGCATTAACCGACAAGAGCCGCTTTTATAAGCGGCTCTTGCTTTTTTTATGGTGCCATTGGAGGAAGTCTTTTGCCCTCGTATGGGTATCAGCTAATGCTGCGCTATACCTGCCCGATCCCTGAAAAATTTAAGAAACAGGTATGGCATCTAAGGTACCGGTTGATCAGCTGATAAACAGGTCACTACTCTGGATGAGGTTGCCCCCTTTTTGCAGTATGTCTTTCCGGGCTGCTTCGTAGCCTTCCGGGCTGATGGCGCGGACGGCGTCTTCCAGCACAAACGTTTCGAAGCCTTCGTCCAAAGCGTCCTTGGCGGAATAGTACACGCAGTAATCCGCCGCCAGACCTGCCAGGTATAGCTGCGTTATGCCTTTGCCGCGCAGGTAGTCTGCCAGCCCGGTGGACTTTAGTCGGCCGTTGTCATAAAAACCGCTGTAGCTATCTATTTCCGGGTTGGTGCCTTTCCGGAAAATCGCTTCTATTTTATTTGCTTCGAGGGCAGGGGCCAGATCGGCTCCAGGTGTACCTTGCAGGCAGTGCTCTGGCCAGAGCACTTGCGGCAGCCCGAGCAGCTCGGTTGTCTCAAATGGATTCTTGCCCTCGTGGTTGGAGGCAAAACTCTTGTGATCAGCCGGATGCCAATCCTGCGTTGCCACTATCAGGTCAAACTGGTCTTGAATCTGGTTCACGATCGGGAGGATCTGGTCGCCTTCTGGCACACCCAACGCTCCGCCGGGAAGAAAATCATTTTGTATGTCGATGAGCAAAAGTGCTTTCATGATTCAGGTATAGGTATAGATGATCGAAAAGGAAATTTAGGCAAAGGACAAATGACTTGCAAAGCGTGAGCAGTTTTCATTCGTCTGCCGCTTGTTTATTTGCTTTCGTTCGTGCGTTTAGGCTACTTCTGGCCTGTTCCTTACAGCTCTCCACAAAAAAATTAGCAAACGCCACTGAACCAGCCCTGCTTATAGCCCTATTGGCGCATTAATGCTTTGCCAAACCCTCCATTGTCCTTATAAATCTACAGCCCATCAATTAGGTTGGCGAGCGGCGGCTTGAGGTTCTCCTGGTATACCTCGAAGTAAACAGTTTCGCCAATCGACTCCACCACATTTGCCTGTTTGATCACATCCTGGTAGGTATCGTAACAGTTCAATGCCTTCTTCATGATTTCAATATCCTCAGGCCGCAGTTTTACTTCACAGTCGATTAGGTCGGGGTTGCTGTGCTTCATCAGGAATTTGCCGGACTGCAGGGGTTGCTCTGTTTTGTTGGGCAGTGTCAGGAAAGCGAGCCGCTTTAGGTAATCAGCGCCATCGTCTTTCAGCTCCAGGTATACCCGCTTGATGACTGCGTGCATCACCAGGTGGTCGTGAAAACCGCTCACCCCATGCACCGGGTACGACACGATCACCTGAGGTTCCAACTGACGGATATGCGCTTCCACTACCTTTTCAATCTCGCGCGGGTCCATCTCTGCCAGTTTACTGTCAGGCAGGTCGAGCACGGTCATACCTGTGAGGCCCAGCACTCGTTCTACCGCCAGCATCTCCTTATACCTGACATTCCCCATTTCTTCTACACTCAGGCCCAGTTCGTGCCGCACCTTGGTGGCACCGCCCCTGGTGAGGGTAAGCAGGTATACCTGGTGCCCTTGCTCCAACTGTTGCCACATAACAGGCGCCGGACCGAAGGACTCATCATCGGGATGTGGGAAAATGTAGAGGATGCGCATAGCGATGCGGGTTTAAATACTGGTTGTATACTTAAACGAGCATATGCATGGGAACGATTAAGGAATTGCGGCCGGCCGCAGTAAGGGAGCACATTGCTTTAGGTCATACCTGTTAGCTTGCCAAAGTCAGGATTGTCTTGATCGATCATAAAGGGTTTGGGGATGAAGTATGCTATGAAATCTCCCCTCCTGTTTTTATACCCTATAGTGTGGCCTATTCAGGTATAGGGCAGGTCCCATCTCACTAGGGGAGCTATTTTGGCATATAGAAGACCGGATAACCGGAGGCAATAGTCCTTTTTTTAGAACCGGTAACCGATTCTCAGGCGCAGGTCGAATACGGGTTGCCCTGTGTTATAGGAATACCCTGACTTGGTGAAGACATGTTTATAGCCGAATCCGACACCTGTTTCATAATTGAAATGCGCTCCGATATTTCTTCTAATTCCCCAGGTCGGTATGACCGATATCTGGTTGAGCACATTGATGTTATCGTAGTTCGAAATAACAAACCAATCGGGAAAGTAGGTAGTCCGAAGTGAAAAGAAGTTGCCGCTGTTTCCGGAGATGTCTTTTGACTTCAGGCTTCTTTGGTCGAGGTTATAGTAGAGCTTTGGCTCCAAAATGAACATAGGTGTCATAAATACCCACGTGTCACTGTGGAGACCGCCTCCCAAAATTCCAGTGTTAAAGCCGACTTCACTCCGCAAAGCTAAGTTGTTTGCCAGTCTTGCTTCGTTGTGTGCCCAAATTCCAAGGAAGCCCACCTGGATTCCTGTCGTGGATCTTTCCACACTGGCATCCTGCGCTTTCGATAGAAAAGACGCGCTGAATAGAGCGAAGGTTAATAAGAATGTTTTCATGTAAGGTTGCTTGAGTGGTATGTTGCATCAATATAGCCAGCATCTCGCCCGCCTAACCCTGGTATGTTGGGAGAGACTAGTTTATTTTTACCAGCTTCAAAGGCAGTTTAGGTAAGACCAGGAGCCACCTTAAAGTGCGGCTCCCGGAACTAGCCTAACAAAATCTTAGTTTGCACCGCTTCCACCTTGTTGCTCGCCACCTTTTACGTCATCGTTTTTGATGCCGCGCTTCTTGCGGGCTATGTCTCCCTTCAGCTTACCGAAGCGGTAGTTGAAGCCCAGACTGTAGCGGCGCATTAAGAAGATGTTCTCCTGGTTTTGGGTGAAGCGCGGGTCGTTGATCTCGTTCAGGGAGCGGCGGTTTTTCTGGAACGGGCTGTTCACCGAGAAGCTGATCGTCGCCTTGTTGTCTTTCAGGAACTGCTTGTTCACCGAAATACTGTTCCACACATACCCGGCCGAGCGGCCCTGCAGCAGGATGCGCGAAGAGGAGTAGCCAATGTTACCGCTGGCACGCCAGCCCTTGTCGAAGCGGTAGCTCGAGTAGCCAAACACATTGTAAGTGAAGCCCTCGTTGTTCTGAGGCAAGCCGCCGATCACGCTGCTCAGTTTCACATAGTTGGTCGTGGAGTTCAGGTTGATGCTCAACTTTTTAAACAGGGTGGTGTTGCCGCTCAAAGAGAAACCGTATGTCTGGTTGCGGCCTATGTTGCCATAGGTAGTGCGGGCCACCGTATCAGTGCCAAGTGTAGTATAGCTCTGGATGGAGTTGTTCGTGAAGTTGTGGAAGATACTCGCGTTAATGGACGTCCCTTTCACAAAGGTGTTATAGGCCAGGTTAAACACATTATTCGTGGCCGGGTCCAGTTTCGGGTTACCGAAGCTGATGTTGAGGGGGTCGATCTGGTTTACGTACGGGTTCAGGTAGTAGAGGCTCGGCCGCTCGATGCGCTGGGTATAGGACAAGCGCATGGTGCTCGTGCCCTTCAACTTGCGCGACAGGGTGATGTTCGGGATCAGGTTGAAATAGTCTGGAGTAGCCACTGTGCCGGATGACTTGAAGTTGGCGTCCAGCTTGGTCTCTTCCAGACGGGCACCGGTTTTCAGGCCCCAGTCGCCTTTTTTGAGGCTCAGCGAGGTATAGGCCGCATAAATGTCCTGGCGGTATTCAAAGTTGTTGCTCAGACTCGGATCCATCACAAAGTTGCCCGTCTCCGGGTCCCGGTTGCTGTAGAAGTAGTCGCTGCTGTTCAGTCGGAAGATCGTTTTCAAACCGAATTCAAGCGTGTGCTTCTTAATCGGCTGCACATAATCTGCCTGTATGGTGTGCTCCATGGAGCTGCCGTCGTTGTCCGTCTGGCTTATCTGGCCGTTGAAATTGAGCACCGGGGCGAGGGTGAAATCAGAACCGCTGCCATTGCCGCTGTTGCTTAAGCGGTACGAAAGCGTGAACAGTTGGTCTTTATTTTTTTTGAACGTGCGCTGGTAGTCCGCTCCAAAGTCGCTGCCCTTCCAGGTGTAATCGCCGTTGTTCAGGCGGGTATAGGCCTGCGTCAGCGCTCCACTGGCATCAAACAGTTCGACACGCTGCGTCAGGAGGTTGTTGCCTGTGTTCAGGTTCATGCCGAAGTTAGCGGTAAACAGGTTGAGCGTATCCATTTCATAGCTGAATTCCCCGCTGGCGTACTGGTAGGTGTTATCGTTGCGGCTCTCACCCATCTGCTCCAGCACGGTTTGGCGTATTTTATCTTCCCTGTACAGGTTGTTGCTATTGGCAGGGCTGTTGTAAGAGCCTGTTCCGAAGTATCCGGAAAAACCAGCCTTGCCAACCTTGGCTGTCAGATAGCCGCCAAAGTTGGTTCCCTTCGGGGTAGAGGCCTGCGCATTTACAGAGCCATTATACCCGCCAATGTTTTTCTTATGCGTGATGATGTTGATGATGCCGCCCACTCCCTCAGCCTCGTACTTCGACGGCGGGTTAGTAATCACTTCGATGCTTTTGATGGTGGTGGCCGGCATGCTTCTGAACACGTCCTTCGGGCTGCGCACGAACAGGGAGGAGGTTTTGCCGTTGACAAGCACGCGGTAGTTGCTGTTGCCGTTCAGCTTGATGTTGTCTTCCGCGTCCAGACTCAGCAGCGGCACCTTGCGCAGCATGTCCAGCGCCGTCATGGTCTGGCTCTCGGGGTCAGCATCCACATTATAGGTTATCTTGTCGATGTCCTGCTCCACCAGCAGCTTTTCTGTCACGATCTGCACTTCCTTCAGTTGCTTGGCAGACGATACGAGCGACAGTTTGCCCAGATCGATGGTCGTGCCGGTAAAGGCCGGGAGTGGCAGCACTTTGGTTTTGTAGCCTACATAGGAGAGCACCAACTGGTACTGCTTCAGTTCAAGGCCTATCAGCTCAAACGTGCCGTTGTCTTTTGTGAAAGTGCTCTTGATGGCTTGGTTTTTCCCCGCTTCTTGCACCACCACTGTTACGTAGTCCAGTTTAGCCTGTGTCGCCGAATCGGCTACGATACCTTTGATAGTGCCAGTTGGCAGTGGTGCCTGGGCATAAGCCATGCAAGTCAGGCACCAGAGCAGCGCCAGCAGTAAGGTTTGTTTCATTTTGGAGTAAATTGTTTGGATGACACGATCAGTACCAGGCTGTAGCAGCCCTGTCTCTGCACTTCACTTTAGCCTGAATTGACAACAGATGCCGTGGGACGTAGCAGTAACGAATAGAAAGGTATTGAATAATATATATTAATCTCTGAATATTATACAAAGGACCGTTTTCCATAGATGAAAACAAGTGATGCCACCGATGAAGCTGCACACAATAACTAAACAGAAAGGGCCACCCCGGTAGGAGTGGCCCTTTCTGTTTAGTTATTGTCTTGCGGAACGGGTGGGGTGCTGTTCTGCGGGTTTGCGTTGCCCGGCTTGTTGTGATTTCGGTTCCGGTTACGACTCTTGTTGCGGTTCGGTTTCTGGTCGCCTTCCTGCCCTTCTGCCTTTGGAGCGCCCTGTTCTGCTCTAGGCTTCGGGGTGGCTGCTTTTATCGGGCGGCTGTTTCCGTCAATGTGCGCGGCCGTGCCTTCCGGCTTTGGTCCTCTGCGCCGGTTGCGGTCTCCTCCGCCACCTGTGCCGGAACGCTGGCCGCCGCCCTGTCTTGCACCACCAGGTTTTCCGCCACCTTTGCCTCCGCGGCCAAAATCACGGCGAGTCGGATCGAAAACCGGCGCTGCGCCGAAACCTTCCGGAAGCGGCAGTTTCGGCAGGTCGCGCTCTATCAGCTGCTCTACCTTGCGCACGCGGTACATGTCGTTCTCGTTCACAAACGTAATAGCCATACCTGTAGAGGCGGCACGGGCCGTACGGCCCACACGGTGCACGTAGTCCTCGGCATCCTGCGGCATGTCGAAGTTCAGTACATGGCTCAGGCTGTCGATGTCTATACCTCTAGAGAGGATATCGGTCGCCACCAGAATCTTGTATTTCTTGTTTTTGAAGCCCTGCAACGCCTTCTCGCGTTCATCCTGTGTCAGGTCCGAGCTTATACCTTCTGCCGGGAAGCCCATCTTCTGCAGAGAGCGCACGATCTGGTTCACGTTCGACTTGCGGGACGTAAAGATAATCATGTTCGATACCTCCAACTCACGAATCAGGTGCTCCAGCAAAGGAAGTTTCTGGTTGTCGTAGGTCAGGTACAGGCGCTGGTCTATCCCTTCGGCTGGCTTCGAAATAGCGAGGTTGATCTCGGAGGGCTGCTGCAGGATTTGCTGCGACAGGTCGCGGATTTTCTTCGGCATGGTGGCTGAGAAGAGGAGCGTCTGGCGCTCAGCAGGCAGGGCACGCACTATCTTCAGGATATCATCCATAAAGCCCATGTCCAGCATCTTGTCCGCCTCGTCGAGCACCAAGTACTTGAGTTGGTCCAGCCTTACATAACCCAGCGCCATGTGCGACATCAGGCGACCCGGCGTAGCGATGATGATATCAGCACCGCCAGTGAGAGCGCGTTTCTGCTGCTCCCACTCGTCGCCTTTGCTGCCACCGTAGATGGCGATGGAACTTACCGGGGCGAAATAGCCCAGGCCTTCCACTTGTTCATCTATCTGCTTTGCCAGTTCGCGGGTAGGAACCAGAATAAGGGTGCTGGTGAAGTCGTAGTTGGCGTGCGAAATACGGTCGATCAGCGGCAAGAGGTAGGCGGCTGTTTTTCCGGTACCCGTCTGGGCGCAGGCGATAATATCTTTCTGCTCCAGAATAAGTGGAATGGCTTGCTGCTGTACCGGGGTCGGGGTATTGTAGCCCATCGACTCAATTCCGGTGATCACGTCTTCGTGAAGGTTAAATGAACGAAAATCCAAAGTTATCTCCTTAAAATTATTTTTATGGCCTAGCGGCCTTTAAACCGCATTTATAGGGGTAAAGATACGATTTTTATACCTTATTTGAGAAAAATTTAAAAGTTGATGTTATTTATATTGAAAATTATATTAATATTGCATCGTCAATCAGTAGAGAATATAACGATACAATTAAAAAGTTGACGCAGCATTCGAAAAGTTCAAAGCATTAGAAAATCGCTATATAGATAGAATGCTTTAAATTTCAGTAAAAATCAAGAATGCTTTTTAACATTATAGTACTTAAATTATATTTAATTTTATTTACATAGATTTTTTTATATTAACGCCGAAACATTTGATTAAGGGAGGCGTAAACAAGCCCAAAGTGATATAATCAATCATCTTAAAACATATAAAAGAAAGATTTATTTAAAATTAAAATGAAAAAAGCTATACAAGAATCTCCGAACTTCTATCTTCTACTGGGTGTAAACATCATCAATGCTATCTTTATTTTGATATAGCACACCTCCTGATCGGAACCTAATTACAAAACATAGCCAAAACATACTGGCAGCTCTTCCCCCGAAGAGCTGCTTTTTTTATGCCCTTTTT
Organism: Pontibacter coccineus; assembly: GCF_030546575.1. Classification (GTDB taxonomy): domain Bacteria; phylum Bacteroidota; class Bacteroidia; order Cytophagales; family Hymenobacteraceae; genus Pontibacter; species Pontibacter coccineus. Next base: position 781,021 of record NZ_JAUOTN010000001.1, on the reverse strand, counting down.
AATAGCTTTGCTCGCGGAGCGTCAGCCTGAGGCAACGGCACGCTCTATACCTTATACCTGATGACGATGGCAGAACCTGTTTTTAAAGATATGCTGGTGCTCGAACTGGCCAGTGTGCTGGCGGGACCGAGTGTGGGGCAGTTTTTCGCTGAGCTGGGTGCTACCGTGGTGAAGCTGGAAAACGCGGCGACCGGCGGTGATGTAACGCGTAGCTGGAAACTGGCAGGCGAGCAGGCGAGGGGCGGTGTGTCGGCTTACTTTTCGGCGGCTAACTGGGGGAAGCTCTCCGTGGGACTTGATATAACCCAGCCACATGCACTGCAGGCTGTGCACAAACTGGCTGCCAAAGCCGATGTGATTATTGCCAGCTACAAGCCAGGAGACGCCGAGAAACTGCAAGTGGATTACCATACCTTAGCCCAGCTCAATCCGAGACTGGTATACGGGCACATTACCGGCTACGGACTGGAAGACCAGCGGGCGGGTTACGATGCTGTGGTTCAGGCGGAGAGTGGGTTTATGCATATGAACGGCTCACCGGACGGGCCTCCCACCAAAATGCCCGTCGCGCTGGTGGATCTGCTGGCGGCGCACCAGCTGAAGGAAGGCATCCTGACGGCGCTGATTCAGCGCGGGTGCACCGGCAAGGGGAGCTATGTGCAGGTGTCGCTGTTTGATGCGGCAGTGTCGGCGTTGGCCAATCAGGGAACGAACTACCTGGTAGCGGGGCACAATCCGCAGCGCATGGGGTCGGAGCACCCCAACATTGTGCCTTACGGCAGTGTGTATACCTGCAAAGATGGTTTGCAACTCGTGCTTGCCATAGGCGACGACCGACAGTTCAAACGGCTGTGCCGGGTGCTGGGAGATGCTGCCCTGGCCGATAACCCCGACTATGCCACCAATAGCGCCCGAGTGCAGCACCGGAGCGCGGTGAACCAACAACTGAAACAGCTGATCAGGCAACAAGAGCGCGATGGGCTGCTGCGGGAGCTGCACAGGCTGCATGTGCCGGCAGGCGCCGTCAACAGCGTGCCCGAAGTGTTTGAACAGCCGCAGGCCAGGCGCATGCTGCTCACCCAGCCCAATGGCCCGAGCGGCATCCGGCAGGTTGCTTTCGTGGTGGAAGGAACGGCAGCTGAAACTGTAACGCCTCCACCAGCCTTCGCGCAGCACCAGGCCCAGGTGCTGGATAATCTTGCTGATACCCCCTAATATGGCAGATACTTATTATTTAGCACCTCGAAGAGCCTGTGGATGAAGCTGGTAAAAGGTTGCCAAATAACTATTTCCAAAGGATTAGAGTAAAAAACACAGCACCCGACAAAAAGCAAGTATGAAAGATAGACTCGACGATATAATACAAGGACTACAGCAAAAGTCAGCTACCAAGCAGGCTATTTACCGCAACACTTACCAAACCTTTACCCGCATGAAGGAGCTCTCACAGGAAATTGTGGACGAGCTGACCACCCGGATCACGACGCACAATGCCGATGTGGTGATCGAGTACAAGGCCATCAGCGACCTGGAATTTCAGATCAAGTTCTCAGGCGATCTGCTTGTATTTGTGATGCACTCCAACATCATTACCTTCCCGGACGATTACGAGATCATGCGCAACGATTATGTAGAAGAAGACTTTCGCCGTCGTTTCTTCGGGCACATCATGGCCTACAACTTCATGGCCGATACCATCAAGTATAACCGCCTCGACGACCCGGGTTACCTGGTGGGCCGCATGCTGATCAACATTGAAAATCACTTTCTGATAGAAGGGGTGAAGCAGATGGATTTGCCTTCGGACCGTATTGCCCGCAACGTGATAAGCGACGACATGCTGCGCCTGATCGTGGAGAGCGCTATGGTGGCAGCAGTGAACAACGACCTAATGGGGCAGGATGTCTCGGATATTGAGCGCATTACCTATAAGCAGAAACTTGAAAACTCCCAGCTGTCAAGGCCGCGCAAGCTGGGCTTCATGGTCAGCCACGACCTCACGCACTAACCTGACAGGTATAGTTTAGCAAGCCCCGCCTGCGGTAGGTATATATACCTGCCGCAGGCGGGGCTTGATTTTAAAGCTAATTGGTAGCGGCCAATGCAACCTGGGCGCGTAGGCGTTGCAGGGCTTCCTCAATTATTGGCAAACTCTCGAGCAACTGCTCAAAGCTGTGGATGCAAAAGTACTGGCTCTGGAAAGTCTCCTTAATGTAAGCTGTGTCCAGAATGTGGGTAACATCGAAGTCCAGTTTCACGCTTTCTTCCGATACAGACAGATTGCTCTCGCCAACAGACGAAAGGATGCCCGCTCCGTAAATTTGCGCTTGCTGGCCCGGCTTGCGGAACAAACCGAACTCAATGGTATACCAGTAGATGCGCGTGAGTCTATCAATGATATCGGGTCGGTCGAGGTGGGTGAGGGCCAGCTCGGACAGCTTGGCCAGAAACTCGCAGTACACCGGTATGGTGAGCAGTGGCACGTGGCCAAATACGTCATGGAACATGTCGGGTTCCTCGAGGTAGTCAAGCTGGTCCATGCGGCGCACCCACACGGTGGCTGGGAAGCGCTTGCTGGCGATCAACTGAAAGAACAGGGCATCATCGACGATCCCGGGCGCAGCCACCACTTCAAATCCGGTCAGCGGCTTGAGCTTTTGATTGATCTCGTTGAAATCAGGTATACGGTCGCGGCTGAAGCCTACTTTGTCAAGCCCTTCCATAAACTCAGGTATTGCCTTGCCGGGAAGATTGTGCAACTGGCGGTCGTAGAGGATGGCCCATACCTGGTGGTTCTCGGACGTGTAGCTGCTGTAGTTCTGTGTCAGGTTCATGGCTGTCATATGGTTCGGTTTTAAATCTTTGGATTAGGTATAAAATGAAAAAAGCAGAGCTTTCGCTCTGCTTCAGTTGTATCAGTTTAGGGTTGCCTATGGTGAGGCTTTTCCTGTTTAGGTGCGGTTTTTGAGTCGCCTGATTGCCTGAGAGAGCGCAGTAAAGCATCGGTAATAATAACCGTAGCAATAATAGGCGGCACGATAGCAATCAGCGGAAACAGCATGCAGCAGCGCAGTGCCGAGTGGCAAAGGCAATGGGAGGGTCGCTATGGCTGCTGGTGTATGCATTTATCTTTTGATGTTCGCAATTAGAGTATTCTTGAGCGTAAACGCAAGTTATTCTGCCGGGTTTTTCGAATTTACAAGGTCACTTGGGATAGATGCCTGAACTTTAGTGGAAATCGTATACCTGATTATAGGATTTTATGATCTTTGCTTTGTGTCACGTATGGTCGCACTCCGGGAGTTTTTGAAGCAGCAGCAAGCAGGTTGGCAACAAATGATGCTGATCCTGTCAGTAGCGGCACTACTCAGCTCCTGCGCCGCATCCGGTGCGGGAGGAGGAGCCGGAGGCTTACGCTCCGAGAATGTGATCATCCTGGTGATTGACGGGGTGCGCTATTCCGAAACCTGGGGAGCCGTACCGGGCCTTATACCGAACATGTCGCAGAAAATGGTACCGCAGGGCACCTTTTGCAACAACTTCCGGAACGAAGGCTATACCTACACCAACTCCGGCCATACGGCCATCACCACAGGGATAAATCAAGCCATCGACAACACTGGGGCAGAGCTCCCTGCGAACCCTTCCTTTTTTCAGGTCTGGCGCAAGCAGACGGGCAAACCCGCCACTGCCGCCTGGATCGTGTCGAGCAAAGACAAACTGGATATCCTGGGCAACACCCTGAACCCCGACTGGCAAGGCCATGAGCTGCCCTCGCTGAACTGTGGCATCAGCGGGCCGGGCAGTGGCTACCGGGCCGACTCCCTGACTTTAATTGAGGTGCTGAAGGTGCTGAAAACCAATCGACCCAACCTGATGCTGATCAACTTTATGGAGCCCGATGGCTTTGCCCACGCAGGCAACTGGGAGTTCTACCTGCGCGGTATTGCCCGTGGTGACCGCTATGCGAAGCAACTCTGGGACTTCCTGCGAAAAGACAAGCATTACCGCAAAAAAACGACGCTGCTGATCACCACGGACCACGGCCGCCACCTGGATTCGGTGGACGGCGGTTGGGTAGACCACGGCGATGATTGCGAGGGCTGCCGGCGCATCAGCCTGCTGGCGTTGGGCCCTGACTTCCGGAAGGGAGGATTTGTGGAAACCAAGTATACGCTGGTGGATATTTCGGCAACGGTGGCCCCGATGCTAGGTATAGCTTTTCCGCAATCGGAAGGTACGGTCATGACCGAACTATTTACGCGTCGCAGCTTGCGCAGGCTGCCGGCAGGCAAGGTGCCTGTTCCCTGATGGCTATACCTGGCTAGACAGGGTATAGCTTTTATCTGATTTGTGTTGCTACGGGCTGCATCGTTTATTCTCTCATCCAATGGCAGCTTTCCGAAATTTTGGTGGCTATAGGTATAAGCTATACCTGTTGGTGTGGACTGCCGTGCTGTGTCTTCCGCTGCAGGGGATGGCACAGGTATACCCCACCAAAAACCCAGGTATAGCAGCACAGCAAAGCGGGCAGGCGGCGAAACCAAAAGACCTGTTTTCGGAGGATTCGCTGCTGAAGTTTACGCTGGTGGTTAATTACCAGAAGTTGCTGAAAGACCGCGGCGAAGAAAGGAAGTATCACACCGCTACACTCTCTTACGCTGACACTACGGGTGCTGTTGTGAACATGCCACTCCGGGTGATGGTGCGAGGCAACCGCCGTCGCGATGTGAACGTCTGCCGATTCCCTCCGCTCATGCTCAACCTGGTCCGTAAGCAAATGCCAAAAGGCTCTATCTTCGAAGGGCAGAACAAGATAAAGTTGGTGACGCACTGCATCAATGACGATTATGTGATCAAGGAGTATCTCGTCTACAAGGTATACAACATTCTGGCGGAGGAGAGTTTTCGGGTGCGTTTGTGCCAGGTTACCTACCAGGACAGCACCGGACGGCGGAAAGAGGAGGTGCGCTATGCCTTTCTGATAGAGGATGACAAGGCCGTGGCCAAGCGCACCCGCCTGAAGCTCATACCTGCCAAAAGGATCATCGGCATGGCTCACATGGAACAGAAAGCCATGGCCCGGCTGGCGCTCTTTCAGTACATGATCGGCAACACCGACTGGTCGGTGCCCTACCGCCACAACATCGACCTGCTGGCCCCTGACTCGCTCTCAGCGCCCATTCCCGTACCTTTCGACTTCGACTATGCAGGTATAGTGGGGGCGCCGTATGCTTCGCCTCCTCCTGAACTGGGTATAAAGTCAACAAGGCAGCGCCTGTACCGGGCATACGAATTTCCGGAAAATGTGCACCGCGAAATGGTCAATACATTTAACTCCTACCGCACCCCGATCTACGCGGTATACAGGCAGTGTGAGCCTTTGAGTAAATCAGGCTTGCGGCAGTCGCTCAGCTACCTGGATAGTTTTTACGAGATCATCAACCACCCGCGTAAGTTTGAGCGGGAAATCGTGAAGGTGGGCGAACGCAACCAGAAAGCCTACGTGACGGTGAGAGGCCTGAAATAAAATCGCCGAAACAAACGGGTTGCTTCGGCGATTTAAAGGTATAGCATTGGTGCGAATTACATGATTTCAGATAATTCTAGCCAGCGCATCTCTTTTTCCTCCAGTTTCTCATTCAGCTGCTCCAGTTCTTTGGCCCAGGCGTTCAGCTGCGCGTGGTCGGTGGTGGTGCCGGCGTTCATGGTTTCTATCAGTTCGGCCTTGCGGGCCTCCAGGCGTGGCATTTCTTTCTCCAATTCTTCAAATTCCTTTTTCTCCTGGTAGGTCGGTTTGCGCTTGCCTTCCGGTTTTTCCTGTCTCTGCTCGACCACGGGAGCTGCTGGTTTTATCTCCTGCACTACTTTTTCCTGCTCTTTCAGCCACTCGCGGTAGTCGGTGTAGTTGCCCGGGAAGTTGCGGATCTTGCCTTCGCCCTCGAATACGAACAGATGCTCCACCAGCCGGTCCATGAAGTAACGGTCGTGCGATACCATGAGCAGGCAGCCGCCGAAGTTGAGCAGGAAGTCCTCGAGGATATTGAGCGTGATGATGTCGAGGTCGTTGGTAGGCTCGTCGAGAATCAGGAAGTTAGGGTTCTTGATCAGCACGCGCAGCAACTGCAGACGGCGCTTTTCGCCCCCGCTCAGCTTGCTCACAAAGGTATACTGTTGCGGCGGCGCAAACTGGAAGTGCTGCAGGAACTGGCTCGCCGTGATCACCTCGCCATTGGCCATCTCCACCACTTCAGCAATTTCCTTCACGATGTCGATCACGCGCTGGTCTTCCTTGAAGGTCAGCTCATCCTGGGTATAGTAACCGAATACCGTGGTCTGGCCGGCGTCGATGGTGCCGCTGTCGGGCTGCAGTTTGCCGGTGAGCATGTTCAGGAACGTAGACTTGCCGGCGCCGTTCGGCCCCACCACACCGATGCGGTCCTTTTTCTTGAACACATACGAGAAGTCGTCCACAATCTTCTTTTCGCCAAAGGACTTCGAAATGTGGTCTACTTCGATGATCTTGCCGCCCTGACGGGTGGTCTTCACGGAGAGCTCCAGTTGCGGGCCACTCACTTTCTTTGCCGCTTTTTCTTTCAGTTCCTCAAAAGCGTCTACTCTGTACTTGGCTTTGGTGCCACGGGCCTTTGGCTGACGACGGATCCAGTCAAGCTCTTTGCGCATCAGGTTGCGCGCCTTTTCAGTTTCCGCTGCAGCCATTTCCTCGCGGGAGGCCTTTTTCTCTACAAAATAGCTGTAGTTGCCTTTGTAGGTATAGAGTTCGCCGTTGTCGAGCTCGGCTATTTCGTTGGCCACTTTGTCGAGGAAGTAACGGTCGTGCGTCACCATCAGCAGGGTGGTGTTTTGGGTAGAGAGCAGGCCTTCCAGCCACTCAATGGTATCGAGGTCCAGGTGGTTGGTAGGCTCATCCAGGATCAGCATGCTGGGCTCTTCGATCAGCACACGAGCCATGGCCACACGCTTACGCTGTCCGCCCGAAAGGTGCTTGATTTGCTTCTCCAGGTCGTGTATACCTAGTTTGGAGAGAATCTGCTTGACTTTGATCTCAAAATCCCAGGCCTGCAATTCGTCCATGCGCTCCATCAGTCGCTGCATGACCTCCGCGCTGGTATCCGGGTGAGAGATGGCTACCTCGTAGTCGCGTATGGTGTCGAGCACTTCGCCCTGTCCGCCAAAAATGGTTTGCTGCACGGTCAGTTCCTCGTCAAACTCCGGGTTCTGGCCCAGGAAACCGATTGTGACTTCTTTGCGCACGCTCACGCTGCCCTCATCAGGGGGCAGTTTGCCTGCCAGCACGTTCAGCAGGGTGGTTTTGCCGGAGCCGTTTACGCCTACAAGCGCTACACGCTGCCCCTGGCTGAGGCCAAAATTCAGGTTTTTGAAAAGCCAGCGTTCGCCAAAGCTTTTCGATATATTATCTGCGGATAGGTAATTCATAAGGCAAATTTAGGCATTTCTGCGCTATGCAGCAGGCAAAATAAAACAGGCTGACTTGTTGGAGTCAGCCTGTTGGGTTACACATGGTTTATGTGGCTTATTTTAAAGGATCTTCGTGCGCTACGTGGGTCTTGTAAGCTCTGCTTGGCGTACGGTGCGTTGTGAGTGAGGCCAGTATCGAAAACACACCAAAGATCAGGTGCGGTGTATAGATAAGGTCGGCAAATCCGAACAACCAGGGCGATAGCGCCAGGATGACACCAATACCAAAGTCCATCATCAAGTGGGACTGCATCGGGATTTTTCTCACCAGCCCCATTTCAAAATCTGTGAAGATCGTTTGCAGGAGCACGATCGCGCCAATGACAACAGGCACCCACGTCTCGGCACCGCCTGCAGCAAAGTCAAATAGCCAGGGCGAGGCTATAAGTAAGATACCGTATAAATAGTCCAATATGCCGTGAAAACGGGTTGGGATAAAACGCATCATTACCTCCTTTCTATTTGTTGTACAAGGTATAGTATACGTTACAGAAAAAGCAGTGTTTGATATATAGTAGGGAAATAGTTCAATTTACTGGTCTGTCATTACCACTGTTCGGGCCACGTAATCGTGCAGTGCCTGTCTGCGGCGCTGGAACTGTATGAGCACAAAGCCCAGCAGCAGGGGGAGCGCTGAAAGGATGCGGGAAAAATAGCGCACATTGGCCTGCAGCCAAGTAATGCGCTTGCCACGCAGGTCTGTCACTTTGAGGCCTAGGGTGAACTTGCCGATGGTAGCCTGTTTTGGGGAGGCCTCCAGCAAGGTATAGTACAGCCAGTGCAGCACCGGAAAATACAGGCTGTAGAAGAACAGCTGCAGGACCACTTCAAACTCAAGTAAACTGACACTGCCGTCATAAATCACCTGTTTCCACGTATTGAATTGCAAAGAATACTCGGCCATGGAGTAAAGTATGATCGAATACCAGAACACGAGTATGGTCGTATCGATGAGGAACGCCACGAAGCGACTCATAAAACTACCATACAAGGGGGTGCGCTTCACAACTGGGGAAGCGGTCGACATAATGAACACGGAGTCGGTGATAGCTGTTGGCATAAGGGTTAAGCTGAGAGGTGGATATGCTGCCTTATCTGCTTTGTTGATAAAGCCAACGGGGTGTCGTGTTCGGCTACTGTAGAATTTAATAGCAACTCCCTTTAAGTAAAGTAGTTAAATATAAGCAACTAAATTTTATTAACAAAATATATTGTAAAAATAATATTTAGCTGTGCTTGTTGCGCTTCCAGACTGATTCTTAACTCAATTATAAGTTTGAAAAATTCAATGAAAAATACATAATAAGTGAATGGCTGTAAAATGATGGTGAACGACTTATTTTGTTGGTTTTGACGTAACTTAGCGCAGTATGGGAGATAGAAAAAACACGTACCCTATCGGGGTTTTTGACAGTGGCATCGGCGGACTTACGGTAGCCCAGGCAATCGTGGGGGCGCTGCCGCAGGAGAGGCTGGTATACTTCGGGGACACAGCGCACTTGCCTTATGGCGACAAGTCGACTGCCGCGATACAAGCCTATGCCGTCAAGATTTGTGACTTGCTGCTCCGGCAACACTGCAAAGTAATTCTGATTGCCTGTAACTCGGCTTCCGCGGCCGCTTACGAGCTGGTGAAAGAATATGTGGGCAGCAAAGCGCGCGTGCTCAATGTGATTGATCCGGTGGTAGAGCACATTGGCAAGACCTACGCAGGCAAAACGATCGGACTCATCGGCACGAAGCAAACCGTCAACTCAAATGTATACCTCAAAAAAGTTGATGCGCTGGACCTGGATATCACGCTGAAGTCGCATGCTACGCCGCTGTTGGCCGCCATGATAGAGGAGGGTTTTTTCAATGACTCGATCTCTGAGAATGTGATCCACGCCTACCTGTCGGCACCGGAGCTGCAAGGTATAGAGGCGCTGATACTGGGCTGTACGCATTACCCGCTCATCAAGAAGCAGATTGAAAACTACTACCAGGGCAAAGTGGACGTGCTCGATGCCAGCCAGATCGTGGCAAAACATGTCCGCAGGTTCCTGGAAGCCAACGAGCTGGTATCTGCTGAGCTTCTGGGCGATCATGCCTTCTATGTGTCGGATTTTACTAGGTCATTCGAAGAAAGCACCCGCATCTTCTTCAAACGCCAAGTGCACCTGGAACATTACCCGCTGTGGGAGTAGGGGAGTTTGGAAGGTAGAAAAGGTGAAAGTTAGAAAGTTGAAATATAGCGAACGTAAATGTAAAGTCATTCTTGTGCAACGGCTTTACACTAGCTCCACTAGTTCTTTCGGACATCCATGTCTGGAAGCATTTCTGCCGGGGGACATCCTTGTCCCCATATACCTGCAAAGCGTACTTCCATGTCCGAAAGTAATTCTGCGGGGGACATCCTTGTCCCCATATACCTGCAAAACCTATACACGGGGATTAGGAAATCCCCGACCGTTAGCTTCGGGATTGATAAATCCCGAAGGGCCTTGTAGTAGAGCCTTACAGAAATATTCGTTTGTAAGGACAGCGACCTGTCCGAATCATGCACATTCCACTTTCGCCTTCGCTCGCGTCCGCGAGTGTGCGTCATTAGGCGGACTCTGGTCTCTTTTTCAGAAGCTCTCCCAAATGCTTTTTCGGACATCCATGTCCGAAAGCCATCTGCTGGGGATGTCCACATCCCCGAGCTCAGGTTCACCAGTATAGGGGGACAAGGATGTCCCCGACAGAAATACTTTCGGACACAGATGTCCGAAAGAGCATTCAGGGCATTTTGGGTATCTAGATTGAGAAAGTTCAGATTGGTCAATGCCTGTTCAAGTCGTTTACAGAAATCCACTCCGGGGGTAGGGGCCCTCGGAAAAAGGAGTAGCAGGCGTGCGTTAATCATGCACCCAACAATTCAACCATCAACAATTTAACAATTCACCCATTCAACCCCAAACCCCCTCCTTCCAAAAATCCCGTAAAAAGAGTACCTTTATCCTGCAACCGTGAAAATCTTATGAAAAAGCGATATTTGACCATCGGGGACTTTAAACGCAACGCCTTTATTGTGGCAGCTGCCGCTACGATGGGATTGACCAGCTGCGACTCCAACACGCAGCAAAATGACGAGAGAAACGCAAGCACAGAAGTGCCAGCACCAGATGGTGTAGTAACCGAACTGACTGAAGAAGCACCGGACCAGTGGAAAATCACAGATGAGCGAACCACGGCGCCAGGCCATAGTATGGCCATTCTGAAGTACAACGACGGCCGCGTGGACACGCTGCAGGGCTTGGCACTGGAGAACCAGATGCGTGACCTGGCCAACAACCAGCAGCAGTACAACCAGGGGAGTGGTTTCGGGTTGGGCAATGTGTTGTGGTGGAGTGCGATGGGCTATATGGCCGGTCGCATGATGTCACCGAGACCTGCCTACTATGCTAACCAAGGCGTGATGAACAAAACCGCAGCCTGGCGCCAGAACGTGCAAACGTATCGTCAGCAGTCTACAGCGCCGCGTTCAGGTCGTAGTGGCTACTTCCGTGGACGCAGCAGCGGAGCGGGAGCTTAAGCTAATTAAAACAAGCAAAGACTTTTTTGCCTACCTCAGGTATAAACATGAGGCAGGTATAGCTTCCTGTTTCGAATAGGCTATACCTTGTGCTGAAGGTATCGGTGTAAGCCACTCTGCTTGTACCGTTACCTTCTTTCGCATTTCAACTTATTAGATAAAGACTGTTCATGTCAGAGAATTCGAAGACGAGCATACAGATAAAGCCCCATACAGGCGATGTGGAGAAGGCCGTGCGCGGACTGGGCTGGGAGTGGTGCGTGGAAGACGGATGCGCCAATTACGTGCCCGGCGAGGCGGTAGTGATCACCGAGGACGAAGCTGAGGAATTGCTCGATGCCGCCAGTTCACTTTATACGATGATGGTGCAGGCCATCCCGAAAGATCTTCCGGATGCATTCCTGAATGTGCTGGGTATACCTGAAAACCTATGGCAACTGGTTCGTCTATCCTGGAACGACGAGCGCCAGATGCACTTGTACGGCCGCTTTGACCTGGCCATGACGCCGGACGGCCCCAAAATGCTGGAGTTCAATGCTGACACCGCCACTTCTATACCTGAAACGGCTGTGGTGCAGTGGGCTAGTTTAGCTGCAGCAGGCAAAAATGACGCACTGCAGTACTCCGGCCTGTACGAGGCCTTGGTAGAGCAGCTCAGGGTATGGCGCGAGCGTAACGAGGACTTAGCGCCCGCCCTACTTGTAACCTACCTCGGGGCCAGTGCCGAAGACGAAGCCAACTGCGCCGTCATCACGCAAGCCGCGAACGAAGCGGGTTTTGAGGCCCACCTGTGCCCGATCGAGGAGGTGAATTTTTCCACAGAAGGCGACGAGAAAGGCGTGTGGGCGCAGGTAGAGCAGGGACAGTGGCGGCACTTTCCGTTCCTGTTCAAGCTCCTGCCTTGGGAACAGATTGCCTGGGAGGAGCCCGAACTCCTGAAAACCCTGACCTTGCTTTCACGCTCCCGCACGATCACGATTGCCAACCCCGCCTATACCTTGTTGTTTCAGAGCAAAGGCATGCTGGCCTGGCTTTGGAAGGCTTTCCCGTACCACCCACTTTTGCTGGAAGCAGATATTGAGCCGCTGGCAGGTAAGTACATCAAAAAGCCGTACTTCGGCCGTGAAGGGCAAAGCGTGGAGGTAGTGGACAGAGGGCGTGTGACGAAAGTGCGTGGCGAGTATGATCAGCAGCAGCAGGTATACCAGCGCTGGTGCGAACTGCCCGAAGACAGCAACGGCTTCCAGTACCAGGCCGGCGTGTTCTGGTCAGGCGAAGGGGCCGCCATTGGTTTCAGACGAGAGAAGGGCATCATCACCAACCTGTCGCAGTTCGTACCGCACCTGGTGGAAGGGTAAATTTTAATCAAAATCAAAAGAGGCAAAGCAATGTCAATAGACTCAGAAGAGGATCTGGAGGGTATAAAAAAGGTGAGTGAGGCGGTGGCGCTTACTCTCAGGCAGATGCGGGAACATGCCAAGCCAGGTATGACGACGAAGGAACTGGACGAATTTGGTTATTGTATTCTGCAGTCTTACAAGGCACAATCGGCACCCAAAATTACCTATGACTTTCCCGGCTATACCTGTATCAGTGTCAACAACGAGGCGGCACATGGCATCCCGTCCGATAAAACAGTGCTGAAAGATGGCGACCTGGTGAACATTGACGTGTCTGCTGAACTCGATGGGTATTACGCTGACAACGGCGGCTCCTTTATCCTGGGCGAAGACATTAATGGCCTCAGCAAGTTAGTAGAAACGTCTGTCACGGCACTGCATAAGGCGCTGCAGGAAATAAAAGGCGGTAAAAAGATCGCTGAAATTGGCCGAACGATAGAGACAGAAGCAAAGAAGAATGGCTTCAAGGTGATCAAAAACCTGGTCGGCCACGGCGTAGGACGAAGTCTGCACGAAGAGCCGCACGAGATTCCCTGTTTCTATGACAAGTTTGAAACCCGGAGGTTCCGCAAAAACACTGTGGTGGCCGTAGAAACCTTTATCTCAACCAAAGGGAGCTATGTGCGCGAGAAAGGCGACGGTTGGACACTAGTGGCCGATGCGGGAGCTTACGTTGCACAACACGAGCATACCATCCTGATCACAGACGGAGAGCCGATCATCCTGACAGCTGCTAATGGTATTTAAGCAGACAGTACGTGTGCCCCACTAGCACATTAGCTCATTAAAAACTACCTTTGCGCGTTCCTTAACCCTGACAGCCTATGCTTGCCTTTCTGCTGACACTTATGCTCTTGCTGGGTATCGTCATTGTGTTGGCGTACGCAGAGCGCAAGGTGGCTGCTTTTATGCAGGACCGTATGGGGCCAACGGAAGCGGGGCCTTATGGCTCGTTGCAGTCGGTGCTGGATGTGCTGAAGCTCCTGCAGAAAGAGGATATTGTGCCCGCCGCTGCCGATAAGAAGCTCTTTAAGCTGGCACCCATCCTGATCTTTGCAGCTGTTTTCGCGGGCTTTGCCGTCATCCCTTTCACGCCCGATCTTATACCTGCTGGCATTGGCATCGGCGTGTTTTACCTGCTTGCTATCATCTCGCTCGACGTGGTGGGCTTGCTCATGGCAGGCTGGGGCTCCAACAACAAGTACGCCATGCTGGGCGCCATGCGCTCCGTGGCCCAGATCGTGTCGTATGAAATACCGGCCGGGTTGGCTATTCTCTCTGTTGTGATGATCTGCCAGTCGCTCGATTTTCAGGAGATCAGCTACCAGCAAGGTGTCCTGCTGAACCGTTTCCCCGGACTTGAGTTTGAAAAGAATTGGCTCTTCGGCATCGAAGCATTAGGTATAAACACCACCAACATAGGAGGCATTACGACCTGGAACATCTTCCGTGCGCCGCTTTTGCTGGTGGCTTTTGTGATTTACTTCATCGCAACGCTGGCCGAGAGTAACCGTGCGCCGTTTGATATACCAGAGGCGGAGTCGGAATTGGTCGCGGGTTTTCACGTGGAGTACTCGGGCTTCCGGTTTGCAATCCTGTTTCTGGCAGAGTACAGCATGATGGTGCTGGTAAGTCTGGTGGCCGTCATCCTCTTTCTCGGAAGCTGGAACACGCCGCTGCCGAACCTGACCACGCTGAAGTTGGCCAACTGGACCACCGGCACGGTAGGGGAGTTGTCAGGTATCCTGTGGGGCGGCTTCTGGCTGCTCAGCAAGACCTTTGTGCTGTTGTTTCTGCAGTTGCAAATCCGCTGGACTTATCCGCGCCTGCGTGTGGACCAGCTCATGCACCTTTGCTGGAAAGTGCTCACACCAGTGGCGCTTGGCATCGTGCTGCTAGCTGGCATCTGGCGGCTGCTGATGGTTTGAGTTTAAGAGATAGAGCGTAAGAAAGAATATAGTAGTGAAAATTGGGTTGCCAATTCCCTCAAGCGAGGATGAAAGTGGCTTCCAGCTTATTCTTACACAGTTAATATGGAAAGATCGTCCGTTCAACATAAAACAGGTTTTTGGGTGGTAATGAAGTCGCTGTTGAGCGGTTTGCGACTGACCTGGCGGCATTTCCGGAATGCGGACAAGCGACGCGCGCCTGTGCCGGCTATGGACGAGAACTACTTCAAGCAACCCGAGGGGCTGGTGACGCTCACTTACCCCTACGAGGCTATACCTGTTCCGGAGAACGGCCGCTACCGCCTGCACAACGAGATCGATGATTGTATTGTGTGCGACCTCTGCGCCAAAATCTGTCCGGTAAACTGCATCACCATCGAGTCGGTGAAAGCAACCGAGGAAATCGGGATGACGTCAGACGGCACCAAAAAGCGCCTTTATGCGCCTGTGTTCGATATTGATATGGCCAAGTGCTGCTTTTGCGGTCTCTGCACCACCGTCTGCCCAACCGACTGCCTGACCATGACTCCTGTATATGATTTTGCTGAAGTGGACATCAAAAACATGATCTACCACTTCACAGACCTGTCGCCAGAGCAGGCTGAAGAGAAAAAGCAGCTACTGGCCAAGCAGCAGGAAGAAATGGCAGCTGCCAAAGCAGCAGCGCTGGCAGCCCGGAAGCAGCAGTAAGTAAAATTGCTAGATTAAGGATTGAATATGTTAGCTGGGGATGGCTCCTTTTGCTGTTCACATGTGCCAATTAAGCCATTACTAAAATACTGGGATTGAAGAAATGCTGTTCTACATTTTCGCAGCCGTAGCGATACTTTCGGGAGCCTATATGGTGCTGACGCGGAACCTGCTGTACGCCGGTTTTTCGCTGTTGCTCACCTTGCTGAGCATAGCCGCCATTTACGTGCTGCTCTTCGCCGATTTTGTAGCCGTCACGCAGCTGATGGTCTACGTGGGCGGTGTGCTCGTGCTGATCCTTTTCGGCATCATGCTCAGCAGTAGGGTACACAATAAGTCCGTGATGTCAGAAAATACGAATGTAGGATGGGGTATCAGCATATCGCTGCTCACGCTGATCGGGTTGAGTTATACTATTTGGCGGGCAGGTTTCAGCTCTCTTCCATGGATTCAGCAGGCTGATACGAATGTACTGGGCGGTCAGAAGAGCACCGTACAACTGATAGGTATAAAACTGATGACTGACTTTGTGCTGCCTTTCGAAATAGCCTCCTTGCTGCTGCTTATTGCGCTTATGGGAGCCGCCTACATAGCCACTGGTAAAGAGAAGGTATAATGTTTAGCCAGATTCCTTTAGAACATATTCTATTACTAAGCGCTGCCCTCTTCACGATCGGCGTCCTGGCTGTTATCACCAAACGCCATGCCGTGGTGGTGCTGATGGGTATAGAATTGATCTTTAATGCCGCTAATCTCAATCTGGTGGCTTTTAGCCGTCACGACCCTCAATTGCTGCAGGGCCAGCTATTCTCCCTCTTCGTCATCCTGGTTGCCGCTGCCGAAGCAGCTGTGGCGCTTGCCATTGTGTTGAGGGTATACCAGCATTTCAAAACGGCCAACCTCAATCAGATTGTAAGTAAAGGAGCGTAATTCAGCAGTTGGGCTTTGGATTCATCTACGCAAGGTTAGCTGAAAATACTCTTTATCAAAACTACTCCTTCGTAGAAGGTATCTGAAATAAACTGCAATACTAATATTGGTGCAAGTGTATCAACATAATTTATAATACTCCAATTATAGAAAGGCACGCCTATAATTAGACAGAGCAAGGACTGGAATGCTCTAGAGTTACTTAAATAGTTATCAAATTGTCTGTTAATATTGTCTGTGACTGAAATTATGTATTGGGGCAACATATCAGAAAGGGTTTCCTGTGGTAATACTAGAAGGACAATAAAGGAAGAAGTTGTCCAAAGGAAAACCCAACGTCCATAGTCCCAGCCAAGTATAAATAGCGGCACTACAGCTATTAACTGAATCAATAATAGGGCAGATAGATATGCCCTATTTATATTTCCCCCTGTTTTATGCCTAAAAATACCGAAGTTTAGGTTATTTATATTGATTAATACAAAATAGATGGAAGTTATAATAAGAACCCAGGCGAACGGTGCATATATGTCAAAATCAAAATTCTTTATAGTTATATAGAAGTAACTCAGCCCCTTGGATAATGTCCATGAGATGCCATCAATAGAAGCTTGAGGTGTAGTATAAGCTTCATTCTCTATAGGGAATTTTACGTCTCTCCAAGACTGCCAGATAATATCTGCTGCACTAACTGAGCCTTTAAAATAAACTACACTCAGGAAAGCAGTCAATGCAGGTAATAACTGTAAAAAAGTGAATAACACAGAGGTATAAAAATATTGAGCATTCTCAGCCTTACGATTTTTATAGAAGAAAATTAACGCTAAGATTGGCAAGCAGAAAAATGCGATGGATTCATGAATCAGGATACCAGCAATTAACACCGTATTAATTAATACGATGAATCTTTTACCCGTTTTAGTCGCTAGATGTATTATCAAAATAAATAGCAAAAGCTCAATAATATCTTTCCTAACCCAAAAGTCATTTATTATTGGATTACCTAGGAAAAAAACAAATGGTAGAATAAATATTGGGTATCCTTTTTTTATGAAAGCTCTGGTGATGAAGTAAACTAGGCCTATATAAGCAGATAAACTTAATGTAATAATAATATAATAAGGGCTGGAACTTGTAAATTGGGAAACATGGAAAAGAGCTTCTCCTAATAGGCCTCTCCGCACAAAGCCACCCTGGTAGTTAATAAGATACTCTGTAATGTGCCAACTTTCCTTTTCATAGCCATTCATTATATTTTGTAGAAGTCTAATAGCTAAAACAAAAATAAATAGGCCGTAAAAGATAGTAACCAATCGAGCTTTCTTCATTTTAGCTATTTTCAGACAGAGTTAAGAGCGCTAATATCTTCAAGCCAGGCCTCGAGCAAATCCAGTTCTGTTGAATCCAATAGCCCTAGTTTTACTAGCTCAGTATAGCACTTAATCATGTTCTCAGGTATAGAGCTAACACCATCTTTTAAATTCAATCCTTTAAGGCTATTAAAAATCCTGTTATTGTTCTCATAACCGCGAATTTCGTCTCTAAAATCATTCATTAAATTGTGAATGTTTCTTTCCTGACGAACAGTGCTGTTATGAAATAAAATAGGCCATCCACATGTCCAGGCAATACGCTGAGCTACAAAAGAGCGCCAGATGTCCGTCATTCTGAAACTGCAGTAAGAAGGTAGATATAATAAAGGAAAGGCCTCTTTAAACCACGTTGTATTTTGGCTATTGAAGGGACAAAAGGAATTCGTTCCTAATGCAATACTCTTGGATATTTTAAAATACACAGGCAGTGACATAGTTAGTCTATATATCGCATCTACATCAGGATTCTCATCAGCTAAGCCCTGCTGTATGGGACTTTTTACAAAAATAGTTTCGCCTAAATCTGGAATTTCTTCATGTAAGTGCTCTAAAGCAAAGCCTCTTGGCCATATATTAATATCGGCGAAATACCTGTAAACATTTGTCCACCCTGTATTTTCCAGAAGGTGAGCTTCAGCCTCAATTGACCTTTCATCCCAGAAAGCCGCTAGTGGTATATTGTCATCATCTGTTTCTACTATAATTTCCGCTCCTCTTTCAATTGCCATCAAATAACCGAGGTTCTTGCGGGAGTAATGGCCAACAGGTAGTTTTTCAGCTAACTTAAATGGGAGTTGATCCTGGTGTTCAATCGAATAGAATTCACAACCTTCCAAATAGAATTCTTTAGGGCTAGATATGTCGCCGATCACAATCACTGGAACTTGGTGGTTGACCGCCCTTGCAGCTATTTTTGTCAGAACCGGGTGACACTCATCAGCAATAGAAGTAATCACGATAAAAGTTTTATTCATACGGAGGAATTAGAACACAGGAATTCCTAGTTGTGTTATAGTTATGATACTTACTTTATTGAAGGAGCCTTAAATGCAACTCTTTTGCCTACATAGTGAAGTAGTACATATATGGAGTTTAAAATTGCCTTTCCAGAAACTCTTGGTGATGGTGCTCTATATTGAATTGGTACTTCGACAAATCGGGTTTTACGAAGCAGGTAACGAAGTTCCGTCTGGTAAAAATGAGCCTCAGATAGTAGGTTGTAAGCTAAGAACTTTTTTACTATTTCAAGACTGAACCCTTGAAACCCGGAGGTCATGTCATGCATCTTAGTTCCTAATAGTAGATTGGAAAGTGAAGTGCCTACTCTCGATAAGAACGTTCTCTCCCAATTTGAATCTATTATAGCACCCCCAGTAATAAACCGGCTCCCAAATACACAGTCATAATCCTTAAGCAATAGAGATAAAAATCTTGGAATTGCATTAGGATCATGTGATAGACCAGCATCCATCTCTATGATAAAATCATGTTTTGCCTTGGCTGCAACCTGATAACCACAAATGTAAGCTTCAACAACATTTCTCGTTTCTGGTGCCCAAACTGTTACAAACCTTGCATCCGTGGAGGAGGTTTGTTGACATAATTGTAACGTTCTGTCTTTTGATGCCTTATCTACAATAAAGTATACAAGTCCGCACTCTAACTGATTCAACACTTCTATTAGTGCATTCACAAAAGGTTGAAAATCTTTCTCCTCATTTGCCATTGGAATGATAACAGCAAAATTTTGTCTCATTAGTTAGGTTGTGGGCGTGAACTTGATTCGATTATTGTCTGGTTGATGGGCGAATTTAAGATAATTATCCTTAAGGAATCCAATTTACTATAATTCAGAATTATACATTATCGTAAAGCGTAGTTAACGCTTTACAAGTAGCACTTGGTAAGGTAATTTAGTATCAAATTCAAGCAGGAGCTACTAGTCCAATTCTTTTTATTTCAATTTTGAACTTTCGTAAAATGCTGAGAGTTAGTGTAAATATTTTCTGATAGAATAGTTCTACTATAAGGATTTACAACTTTACTTTTAGCCATTACATGAAAACAATTATTGCCCGAGCCGTAAAGTCTGCGGCAGTGGGAGTGCTGTGGATTGCAGCAGGTTATGCTATACCTATTCATGGGCAGGCAGTAGAAATGGGACGGTTAGTGACGACTTATACCCAGGATTTCAACACGTTGCCAAGTACAGGAACACAGGCAGAGCTAGGCGTCAATGCCTTTATTCCGGATGGTTGGTCTGTTTACCGCACTGTTGCTAGTAATATTATGTTGGTGAATACTGGGTCTGGAAATACAGGCGGATTATATAGCTATGGACATACAAGTTCAACTGACAGAGCGCTTGGTGCCCTAACTGCTTCTAAAACAGAAATTACTT
The DNA here is from genome assembly GCF_030546575.1 of Pontibacter coccineus. GTDB lineage: Bacteria > Bacteroidota > Bacteroidia > Cytophagales > Hymenobacteraceae > Pontibacter > Pontibacter coccineus. Next base: position 761,222 of record NZ_JAUOTN010000001.1, on the reverse strand, counting down.
ACAATTTACTACTCCAAAATACTTCTGGCAAAACCATCACAGCAATTGATATTGCATTTGCGGCAGAGCAATGGCGCTGCGGGAGCGAGAAAACAGATATTCAACGGCTTCTTTTCACCTATGCTGTTGCTGCATACCCGTCTAATTTTGATGTAACAGTTGATATCAATACTCGTGGCTGGACCGCAGTACCATCCCTTCAATTCAATAGTCCTATCATCAAAAGAAAAGCAGGTCATGTTGATGGCAACGCACCCCAAAACCGGAAAGAATTCACTTATACCTTGCCCGAAGCTATACCTGATGGATACTATGTCATGCTGCGTTGGTACGACCCGGACGAATTGGAGCAAGACCATGGCTTGGCAATTGATGACGTAAAGGTTACCTGGAATTTTGAGCCTGATTTTATCCCGTTGCCAGTAGAGCTCACCAAGTTTACCGCCCGCACCGTTGGCAAGGCAGTTAAGTTAGATTGGACAACGGCTTCAGAACATGACAGCAAGCATTTTGAAATTGAGCGAAGTACCGATGCAAAGAACTTCTCGACAGTAGGCATTGTAAATGCGCAAGGAACGACGAGCCTAACTACAAACTATACCTTTCAGGACCGGGAGCCACTATTGGGCACGTCGTATTATCGGCTGAAGCAAGTGGATGAAGATCTTACCTATACCTATTACCAGGTTGTCGCAGTCACGAATCAGCAGGCTAAAGCAGCTATGGTATACCCAACCATCGCGCAACAGGAACTCAGAGTAGAATTACCACTTGCCCATTTAACTTATGATGTGGCGGTATATGACAAAATGGGTCGTATGGTACTCAGGCAAATTCTGAAAGGCTTTACTCACTCCTTGGATGTCAGTCGCCTGGGACATGGCAACTATACCTTGGTTCTTTCAAGTGAGATAGGGGAGAAGCAGACATTACGATTCCTGAAGAGATAAATTATACCTGAGTGGTATGGAAGCTATACCTAAAGAAACAGCTATACCAGCCTCAGGTATAAAAGCAGAAGGGCCAGCTATTTCTAGCTGGCCCTTCTGCTCTGTATAAGCTGGTGTTATTCTAAACGGAGAAGCTGTCGCCGCAACCGCAGGTACGGGAGGCGTTCGGGTTGTTGAAGTAGAAACCCTTACCGTTCAAGCCGTCTGAAAAGTCAAGTTCAGTACCGGCCAGGTATAGGAAACTCTTCATGTCTACCACTACCTTGATGCCTTTGTCCTCAAACTCCTGGTCCATCGGCTTCACCTCATCGTCGAAGTCGAGGTTGTAGGAAAGTCCGGAACAACCGCCCCCGGCTACAGATGCGCGCAGGCGAAACGTGTCGTCGAGCTGGGCATCCTGCTTCAGCTTCACTACTTTCTCTTTTGCTTTATCTGATACTGTTATCATACCAATTCTTTTTTATGATACCGGATTCAGCACCACACTGAAAACAGTGATCGTGTTCATGTCGCGACCAAAGTATAACTTGTCAAGCGCCTCGTACATGTTGCGGGCACGGAAGTAGGAGGTGTTCAACTCCTTGTCTCCACGGGCCATCCACTGCACGGTGTAGGGGCTTTCTTTTTCTTTATAACTCTGCACGTAGTCCCACATTTTACGGAGCGTGTCCACTCTGTCATACCCTACTTCCGTGTGGAAGAGGAAAGACTGGTGGTGTCGCGGGTTCACCGTAATCAAGTCCAGACGCACTTTGTTATCCAGTTTTCTGAATTCGAAAAGCAGACTGTCACCGCTTAAACCTAAGTGGTTCTCAATCTGCTTCTGAATACGTGCACTTTCTACATGCACCTCGGTCGTTGACTCCATGCGTGAGTCCAGGTCTTAGTGGTGAGACTTCGGTATTTCCAATGCAGGAAGGCCGTTCTTTACTCTATAGTCGTTGATAGCAGATTTAATTGCATCTTCAGCCAGTACAGAGCAGTGAATTTTCACCGGAGGCAATGCCAGTTCTTCCACAATGTCCATGTTGTCTATGGCCAGTGCCTCGTCAACAGACTTGCCTTTCAGCCACTCGGTAGCCAGCGAAGAAGATGCGATAGCAGAACCACAACCGAAGGTCTTGAACTTCGCGTCGGTGATGATCTGGTTTTCATCTACTTCAATCTGGAGACGCATTACGTCACCGCACTCAGGGGCGCCTACAAGGCCAGTACCTACGCTGTTTTTCGCTTTGTCAAGCGTACCAACGTTGCGTGGGTTATTATAATGATCGATTACTTTATCTGAATAAGCCATAGCTGTCTTTAATTACTAGTTAATAATGATGAATGATTAAAATATACCGAGTAATTATTCATTACTCATTATACATTATTAATTAAACTCTTAATGTTCCGCCCACTCAATGGAGTTCAGGTCGATGCCTTCTTTGAACATCTCCCACAGTGGCGACATTCCACGCAGTTTGGCAACAGCCTCTTTCGTATGGTTGATAGCATAGTCAATCTCCTCCTCCGTTGTGAAGCGGCTCAAACCGAAACGCAGCGAAGAGTGTGCCAGGTCGTCACTTAGTCCTAACGCTTTTAACACGTAAGAAGGTTCTAAAGATGCTGATGTACAGGCAGAGCCTGAAGAAACGGCAATATCTTTCACACCCATCATCAAACCTTCACCTTCTACATACTTGAAGGAAATGTTGGTTACGTGCGGCAGACGGTGCTCACGCGAACCGTTCACATAAGACTCCTCGATGGTCAAAAGCTCCTTCTCGAGTCTGTCGCGCATGGCTGAAAGACGTGCTGTGTCTTTTTCCATGTCCTGCTTGGCAATCTCACAAGCCTTACCCAGACCTACGATACCCGGCACGTTGAGCGTACCAGAGCGCATGCCACGCTCGTGACCGCCACCGTCCATCTGGGCAGTTACTTTCACACGTGGGTTCTTGCGGCGTACATACAGTGCACCTACGCCTTTCGGTCCGTACATTTTGTGGCCAGAGAAAGCCATCAGGTCAATGCCGTCAGCCTCTACATCCACCGGAATTTTACCTACCGCCTGTGTTGCGTCAGTGAAGAACAGCACACCGCGCTTCTTGGCAATGGCAGAGATCTCGCGGATCGGCTGTATTACGCCTACCTCGTTGTTACCATACATGATCGAAATCAGGATGGTCTTGTCGGTGATGGCCTCTTCCAGTTGCTGCAGGTCGATCAGACCCTCGGCGTTTACGGGCAGGTAGGTCACCTTGCCACCGATTTTCTCGATGTGCTTGCAGGTATCCAGCACTGCTTTGTGCTCTGTGGTAGCCGTGATGATGTGGTTTCCCTTCGAAGCGTACATTTCAAACACGCCCTTAATGGCGAGGTTGTCAGACTCAGTAGCGCCCGAAGTGAAGATGATTTCTTTTGGTGAGCAGTTGATAAGTGAGGCGATTTGCTCACGGGCATAGTCAACAGCCTCTTCGGCATGCCAGCCAAATGCGTGGTTACGGGAAGCGGCGTTGCCAAACTTGCCAGTGAGGTACGGCATCATGGCCTCCAGCACGCGCGGGTCAAGCGGTGTAGTGGCGTTGTTGTCTAAGTATATCGGAAATGTTAGCATATCACTATCTTTTATCTCTTTTTGTCCTGTCTGATTAACAGTTGTGAGAAATTATTAGTTTTGAATTCTCTGCAAAATTAACAAAAAAAGCTTACTTAGACTAATTACAAATTGAAAATGGTAAACGTAGAACATATAGGTATAGCAGTTAAAAATTTCGGTGAGGCAAATGCCCTCTATTTTAAACTGCTGGGCGTGGAGCCTTACAAAACGGAGTTCGTAGAGTCAGAGGCCGTAAACACCTCTTTCTTCAAAGTAGGTGGCACTAAAATAGAGCTTTTGGAGGGCACCACACCCGACAGCGCCATCAGCAAGTTCATCGAAAAGCGTGGCGAAGGTATACACCACATCGCCTTTGAAGTAGAGGATATACTGGCTGAGATGGAGCGGTTGAGGGGTGAGGGCTTTATGCTACTGAACGAATCGCCCAAAAAAGGCGCTGACAACAAGCTGGTGTGCTTCGTACACCCCAAGAGCGCCAACGGTGTGCTGATAGAACTGACGCAGGAGATTAGGTAAATGGTTGAATGGCTGTATTGTTAAATTGTTGGACTCAGCTATCATTTCTATTTGAGTGTAAACTCTTGGAGAAACAACCATTTAACAATTAAACAATTTAACCACCAATACTATGAATCACTTACTCAAGGCGATCCAGGCAGCAGAGGAGGAATTGCTGGTTGGCAACGTTATTTTATACCCGACCGATACGGTATGGGGAATCGGTTGCGATGCCGAGAATGCCACAGCCGTTAAAAAGATTTTTAAGATAAAGGAGCGGGAGGAGTCCAGGTCGATGATCGTGCTGGTGAGCGACGTGGAAATGCTGCGCCGCTACGTGCGCGATGTGCCAGACGACTTTGAGAAACTGGTCGAGTCACAGGAGCGGCCGACCACCTTTGTGCTGTCGGGTGCGCAGAACCTGCCCCAGGAGCTGATCGCGGAAGACGGCAGCATCGGCATGCGCATCACCAAAGAAGAATTTTGCCATCGGCTGATGCAGCAGATCGGCCGCCCGCTGGTCTCTACATCGGCCAATGTGAGCGGGGAAGTCGCTCCGAAGGCTTTCCATGAAGTTTCTGATACGATTAAGGAACGGGTAGATCACGTAGTGCAATGGCGGCAGGAAGAGGAGGTGGAAACACGTCCCTCACGTATCATCAGGATTGATAAAAACGGTAAACAAACGGTTATCCGGGAGTAGGGCAGGTATAGCGTCTGTCAGGACAAAGGCTATACCTGTTTTAGTGACGTTAAAGAAAATTTGCCTACGCTCTGAATTTATCTCTTTATTTTTGCGCCTCGGGCCTGCGGTTCTGCATTGCCCGAGGTTTTGATTTTTCTGAATGGATACGATAAAATTACCAGAGCACTCCATATTCGATACGGTGGCCGCCGCAGCTGCGGAAGTAGGCGTAGACGCTTACGTGATTGGGGGCTTTGTGCGTGATTTGGTCCTGAAAAGGCCCTCTAAAGATATTGACGTAGTATGCGTAGGCAACGGCATTGCGCTGGCTGAGCGCGTGTCGCATAAGCTACCGCACAAACCCAAGGTGTCGGTTTTCAAGAACTTTGGGACAGCCATGCTGCGCTCCGGCGAATGGGAGGTGGAGTTTGTAGGAGCCCGCAAAGAATCTTACGTGGAGCACTCCCGCAAACCGGAGGTCGAGACCGGTACGCTGGAAGATGACCTGAAACGCCGCGACTTCACCATCAACGCCTTAGGCATCAGTCTGAACGAGAGCACCTACGGCCAACTGATTGACCGCTTCGATGGGCTGAAGGACATGAAGCGCAAGATCATCCGCACGCCGCTGGAGCCGGGTATCACCTTTTCCGACGACCCGCTGCGCATGATGCGCGCTATCCGCTTCGCTTCCCAACTCAGCTTCGATATAGCGCCCGACACCTTCGACGCCATCATCGACAACAAAGAGCGCATCAAGATCGTGTCGCAGGAGCGCATTACGGATGAGTTGAACAAGATCGTACTTTCGCCAAAGCCCTCTTATGGCTTTAAATTGCTGTTCGCATCCGGGCTGCTGCAAATTATCTTCCCCAAAATGGCGGAGTTGCAAGGGGTGGAGACAGTGAAAGGCAACTCGCACAAAGACAACTTCTACCATACCTTGCAGGTGCTCGACAATGTAGCGGAAGTGTCGGATGACCTGTGGCTGCGCTGGTCGGCCATTTTGCACGACATTGCTAAACCCGATACCAAGCGCTACCACGAAAAAGTAGGCTGGACCTTTCATGGCCACGAGGAACGTGGCGCCCGCATGGTGCCCAAGCTGTTCAAGGACCTGAAGCTGCCCCTGAACGAGCACATGAAGTTCGTGCAGAAGCTGGTGCGCCTGCACCTGCGCCCGATCGCGCTGGTGAAAGAAACCGTGACGGACTCGGCCATCCGCAGACTACTGTTTGAGGCGGGCGATGACATTGACGCGCTCATGAAGCTATGCCGCGCCGACATCACTTCCAAAAACGACAGCAAAGTGAAGCGTTACCTGCAAAACTTCGACAAGGTGGAGAAACGCCTGGTAGAGGTGGAGGAGAGTGACAAACTGCGCAATTTCCAGCCGGTTATCACAGGGGAGATCATCATGGAGACTTTCGACCTGAAGCCGTCCAAAACAGTGGGGGAGCTGAAGGAAGCCTTGACGGAGGCAATACTGGAGGGGACCGTTAAAAACGAGTTTGGCGAAGCCTTCGCTTTCCTCCTCAAAAAGGGGGAAGAACTGGGACTTCGCCAAGTAAACTCACCAAACAGCTAAGCAAATTCTCAGGTATAGCACCTGCAATAGAGTATAAAGTTTTATTTTGCACTGAAGGGCGGCTAATAACGGAGTGTGAACTGGCGAGCGTGAGTTCGCCAGGATAATCTGCTGTTGCAAGCGAGCATAGGGCTTCGATTTGACACAGGCTTAAGCACGGTTTCGATATACCGATGGGCGTAGGCTTATCTATTTGTACATCTGGAAAGTTTCCGTGTCGCTGGTTTTGGCAATACCATAATTTTCTTCATCCCGGAAATTCACCACACCTGATTTTATTTTTCCCTTATCTTCTCTAAGTTCCTGTGCTAGCTTTCCAATTTCCCGGGAAACCTGTTCTTTTTCAGCTGGGCTATAATCATCAAACTTGGAGTCAATGAGTGATACAGTCAATTCATTTTTGTTTCTGATGTTTACCTCGACTTGCTCGGTTTCATATTTTTCAGCGATAGCTTTTTCTAGCTGATTCATGTATTCAAATTCCCCTGTCATTTCTGAACAGCTAATTAGGGTAATTAACAGAATCGACAGGATCGCGGAAGTGCATGTTTTCATTCTAATAGGTTTAATTTATCAATAATGATTTCTTAGAACTTATGCTTAACAGGTATATTTCAAGTATAGAAAAGGGATAAGCCATACGGCTTATCCCTTTTCTGGAAACTTACTACATACGCGACACCTTGCTGGCGCCCGATACGTCTGTCACAACATTGCTCGGATTGCCTTTGTATCGCACTTTGCTGGCACCCGCGGCATCAGCACGCAGTGTGTTGGTAGCATGCACATCGGCAGAACAAGCGCCAACGGCTTCTATCTCCACGGTATTGGCAACCAGTCTGGTGGCGTCCAACTTGCTGGCGCCTGCAATATCCATGTTTACGTTATCGGCGCGGCCTGTAAAGGTGCTCTTAGACGCTCCCGCGATATCGGCATTCAAACGGCTCACATTTACATCCACGAAAGCCTGCGTAGCACCTGTCAAGCCAAGGCTCAGGTCAGAGGCTTTGATGTGCCCGATGTCCGCTTTGATGGCACCGTTCAGGTCGAGGCTGCGCAGCTCAGGCACGGTGATTTGGATCAGCACCGTTTTCTGTTTTTCAAAGAGCTTGATGGTGCGGTCTTCATGTTCTACCACCAACTCACCGCCGTCTTTCCTGATTTCGAGCTTTTTCAGATCATCAGCGTCGCCACTGGCCGTTATGCTGTAGTTACTGCCCTGCGTAATCTGCACGTGGTAAGCTCCGTTTACCGTGATGGCATCGAAATCGCTGAAGTCGTAGGTCTGTTTGTTCGAGCTATACTCCGACTCGTCCATCAGCACACTTCCGCCAGCACCCATTGTAGCAGCGGCATTGTAACTGAAATCGCTGTCGGCTACGTCGAGCGTATCAGAGGCGCAAGTGATGCAGGCAAGCAGATTGCCTTTTACCTGCCAGAGGTTGCGCAGGGTTTTCTCACGGCTGTACTCTTCTTCGAAAGCGCTGCTTGGCACCATGCGCAGGAAGTTGTTGGTCAGGCGCAATTGCTTGTCCTGTGGTATGAGCAGGGTTACGTCCATGCGCTGGCTGCGGTAGGCTGCACCGGAAGCGAACTCGAAGCCGTCGTCGAAACGGAGTGTAGAGTCATTCTGCACCACACGGTAATTCACCATGCCCGCATTCTGCTTCGCTTCGGCTTCGGTTTTGCCTTTGGCCTGCAGGCGTTGCTGCACTTCCAGATTTGAACCAGTGTGGCCCTGCACATCAAAATAGATACGGTTTTCATAAGACGAGTTCGTGTTATACCCGTCCAGCGTGATAGTCTGGTATGGACCCACCGGGAATGACTGCGTGGTCACCACTTCGCCAGAGCGACGGAAGTTCTGAGCATGCGCCGCGATAAATGCGACCATGGTGAACAAGCTGATCAGCCAGATGCCGAACAATGACCAACCCACCAGAGGACGCATGAAGAAGCGTTTCGCCAACAGGCCAATGGCCAGCAGGATGAGGAACAGAATCGGAATAAGGCCTACAAAAAAACCTGCCACCAGTCCGAGCCGGGGAAAGCCCTCCAGAAGCACGGAGGCCGGAAAATCACCCATCATGAACGCCGAATCACCATCTACTATACCTAGCGTCACAAACAGCGAAGTGAAAAGCGCCACTGTTAGGCCAAGTGAGATAACCAGCAGCATTATACCTGCAGCCACTCTGATCAGCGTAATCAGGACACCAAGTACGGGACCCAATCCACGGCCAAGCCAGTTAATGACTTGGGAGATGATGCGAAAAGGTAGCAGCAACACCTTGGCGGCAGTGCTTTCCTCCCCGTTCTGGTCTTTCATGTTCAGGTTTTCCTTGAGCGTGTGCTCAATACTGGCCAGCGTAACGGGGTTCCCCTGCATTTGCATACGTTCGGTCAGGCTGGCCGCCTCCGGGACCGCTACCCAGAGGATGATGTAGGCCAGTATACCAAAGCCGCCCGCAAAGATCAGGGCCAGAAACAGGATACGGATAACCGCTACATCCACGCCGAAATACTTGGCGATGCCGCTTGCCACACCCGCCAGTTTTTTGTCATCGGGGTCGCGGAACAGCTTTTTCACCGTGATTTCTGGCAGCGAGTAGTTTACAGGCAGCGCAATCCAGAGGATGATGTAGAGGATCAGGCCAAAAGAACCTGAAATACCCTTCGTGATCGGGGTGCCTATTACCAGGAATACGAAAATCAAACGGATCCACACCGGGTCTGCGTTCAGGTAGTTGGCTATACCCGCCGACACGCCGCTTACTACTTTGCGGCTCACATCGCGGTACAGGCGTCTTGGCCTGGATGCTGTAGCGGCTGCACCTCCAGCCTCGGCAAACTCCGGCTCAGGAGCGCCGCCGGTGCTATAGGCTTTTCTGGCGTGCGACATCTCCTCTTCCATCGGCTCGAGTATCTCGAAGTCAGTCACTTCACCCATCTGCGCAACCAAGGCCTGCACGTCTTCTAGCGTGATCACCTGTTTGCCTGGAGAAAGGCGCGTTGAAAAGATCTCCGCGATACGAGCTTCAATATCAGCTACAATCTCCTCGTGCCCTTCGTAGCTCGAAAAGTAGTTGCGAATTGAAGAAAGATAGCGGCTCAGTTGCTCATACCCATCCTCCTCGATGTGGAAGATGATGCCTTGCAGGTTGATATTTATGTTCTTTTTCATGATTACTGCGCTTTCTTATTTTGCATGATGAATTCAGTGGAAGCTACCAGTTCGCCCCATGTATCCCGGAGCTGTTCCAGGAAAGTGCGACCGGTCTCGGTAAGTGTGTAGTACTTGCGGGGTGGCCCAGAGGTAGATTCGACCCAACTGTAGTCGAGAAGCCCCGCGTTCTTGAGGCGAGTAAGGAGAGGATAAAGGGTTCCCTCCACTACTATCATCTTGGCAGCTGTTAGCTCCTCCAACATATCGGATGCATATACCTCACCACGAGCGATAATCTCCAGTATGCAGAATTCCAGAATTCCCTTCCGCATCTGCACTTGTGTGTTTTCTACTTTCATGATGATTCCGTTTAATGTTGAAGCAAAGTTAATAAAAGGTACTATGTAACGCAAGGTACTGTGTAAAAATAATTACGAATCTTTTTTCAAAGGGTTTAAGCGGCAGCTAATTGTGAATAAAAATGATTATTTTTGGATGCGAAAAAATGTCGCATAAAGTCAACTAATTCAGTTTCTGAAGTGTTAGGAGGCAAATTGCCATACCTGGAGAGCGGTAAAATTTTTTTTTAGAGCCGAGTGAATAAATTCTTTTTAAGACCCCTGAAGTGACAGTATCCCTGTGCCTATGAACAGATTTACCCTTTCTATACTTATTGTGGTGTTGTGTTTTGTGAGTGGGGCTGTGCACGCGCAGGTATCCACGCCGAAATACAGCAACGAGTTTTTGAACATTGGCGTGGGAGCCCGGGCGCTCGGTATGGGCAACGTTCAGGTAGCCATAACCGACGACGCTACGGCCGGCTTTTGGAATCCGGCCGGCCTGGTTCAGCTTCCGAACAGGTATAACATCGCCCTGATGCACTCTGAGCTGTTCGCGGGCATCGCCAAAAACGACTTCGGCAGCTTTGCCATGCCCATCGACTCGAGCAGTGCGCTGGCCGTTTCGGTTATCCGCCTTGGCGTCGACGACATCGTGGATACCCGCCGCTTGCAGAACGAATACGGCTACATCCAATACGACAGCATCCGTTTCTTCTCTGTGGCTGATTATGCCATGCTGTTATCCTATGCCCGCAAAAGTAATCTGATACAAGGCCTAACACTGGGTGTGAACGCCAAGATCATTTACCGCAACGTAGGCGAGTTTGCCAATGCCTGGGGCTTCGGTTTTGATGCGGGCGCCCAGCTGCGCCGCGGTACCTGGCAGTTTGGCGTGATGGCCAAAGACGTAACAACTACCTTCACCGCCTGGACCCACAACGTAGAGGCGCTGGAGGCCACCTACCAACAAACCGGCAACGACCTGCCCGAAAGCACCGCTGAACTTACCTTGCCACGTTTAGTGCTGGGGGCTGCCAAGAACTTTACTTTCTCCGATAAGATCACAGGTATACTGGCCACTGACGTAGACTTTACCTTTGACGGCAGGCGCAACGTGCTCCTCAAGTCTGACTTTGCCTCCGCGGACCCGCATGTGGGGATGGAGTTGGCTTACGCCCAAACCGTGTTTGTGCGAGGCGGTCTGAACAACTACCAGCAATTCCGGAATTTTGACGGGGGGATGTCATCTAAGGTGCAGCCAAACTTTGGGGTGGGCTTCCAAAACAATGGGTTGAACATTGATTTGGCCATGTCGAGCATCAATGGTCGCGACGGCAACACGGCGAATGCTGCGGGGCTTTACTCCATTATCATTTCATTAGGTTATTCTTTCAATTAGCAACATACGGTTTCAATTTTTACAGCCGATGAAAATAAACAGACTCTTCCTTCAGTTCTTACTCGCTAGCGTGCTAGCATTCGGCCTGCAGGCAGCGGCGCAAGCCCAGTCGCCCACGCCCTACGGCAACGAGTGGATTGACTACAACAAGACCTATTACAAGCTTAAAGTAGTTAACACAGGCCTCCACCGCCTCAGCCACGGCTTCCTGGATAGCCTTGGGCTGGCCGGCACCAACCCACAGCACTTTCAGCTTTTCAGAAGAGGCAGGGAAGTCGCCATTCACGTAGCCGGCGAAGCCGACGGGCGCCTGGACAGAGAAGACTTCATCGAGTTCTACGGCGAGCGAAACGACGGTCGGCTGGACCAGGACCTTTACAAGAACCCGGCGCATCAGCCGCATCAGTTGTATAGCCTCTATACCGATACCGCTGCTTATTTCTTAACGGTGAATCCTGCTGGCGGTAAGCGGATGCAACAGGTGAATCCTTCGCCGGCTGGGAAGACGGCGGAGCCGTATCATTTGCAGAAGGTGACACAATATTTTGTGGATAGGTATTATTATGGTCAGAAGCATGGAACAATAGATGCTCTATTGGCTTGGATGGATGAAGGGGAAGGGTATACATCTGTAGCCGCGCGGGTAGCTAAGAACTACGATATACCTAAAATAACCAATGTTGAAGCAACAGGACCTAAACCCAGAGTAGAGGCCGTAGTTGGGGGTGTCAATAAGAATCTACATGCGGGGGTATTTAACATTATTCCGCAGACAGGGGTGGCCAGAGCAATTAATCGTTTCAGCATCGAAGGAGATAAGTTTCTGAAAATCAGCGGAGCTATAGAGTATAGCGATATCTTCTCGGATGGAAAGATTAGAGTGCAGACATTGCCAGACGCCACTCCCTCCAATGATGTCACGCTTTCTTATGTGTCATTAATATTCGCTCAAAAAACACAGTTGGTCGGCAATTCTGTGCTTTTCAGTACAGACTCAACCCGTACCCCCAATCCTTACTATGTCTTTAACGGTGCTGATGCAGCAGCCATAGCATACGACGTTACTGACCCTTTCAACCCGATTCGAATTGAAGGACACATGAACGCTGGAGGGAAGGGGGTTGTCGTTCCCACAGAAAATAACACGCATAAAGTACTATTAGCCAATACTAACAAGGCGTTCAAAGCAGTCGGTAAAGCTGAAATGATGCGATTCCGGAACATTAACACGAATGCGCATAATTATATCATCCTTACTAATAAGCGCTTGATGAAAGCCGTAGGCGGTTCCCAAATGCCTGCTCCAAAACAATATGCTGCCTATAGAGCCGCAGCAGCTGGTGGCGGTTATGATACTTTAGTTGTACAGATTGACCAAGTTGTTAATCAGTTTCACTATGGTGAGTTTTCTTCGAATGCTGTACGTAAGTTCATGACCTTCATGCTCACTTCAGACCGCGAAAAACAGCTTTTTATCATTGGTAAAGGATTAAAGTATGCTTGGGAGGATTATAGGAGTATTCATAATAACAAATACAGCTTCTATCACATAGGAGATCGGCATCCTAAAGTGCATGAAATGGATTTGGTGCCAACAGGTGTGATGCCTTCTTCAGACGTTTTCTTTTCTTCCGACTTTCGGAATAATCGCTATGAACCGCGTGTGCCTACTGGGCGTCTGTCGGCCACCACTGGTGAAAATATCATCGCGTACTTAAATAAAGTAAAGGAGCATGAATCATTGCCGGGTGGCTTGGCTTGGAGAAAAAATATTCTTCAGCTTGGCGGGGGAGCAAATGGTATGCAGCAGAACCAGTATGCAGATTGGCTAACAAATTATAGACGTATTGCAGAAGGCCCCTTGTTAGGAGCTAACGTCATTGAAAAGTACAGAAGAGATTTTAAAGATTATACAACTTATGTCAATGTATCTGATGAAGTAAATGCAGGTATATCCTTACTTACCTTTTTTGGACACAGTGCCATAGATGTTACAGACGTTGAGATTGGTTTTGCCTCTTCAAATCTAAATGGTTATAGAAATAAGGGAAAGTACCCTGCCATTATCATGAATGGATGTTATAGTGGGGATGCTTCTATTTATAATAAAATTTCATTTGGGGAAGACTGGCTGATGACACCTGACCGTGGGGCAATATCTTTTATGGCGCAATCCTATATTGGAGGTGACGGACCCTTAAATGAATTCTCAAACCGATTTTATCAAATCGCTTTTAGTGACAACCAGTTTTATGGCCGTACAATCGGCGAGATTCATAAAGAAACTATCAGGAGATATATAGCTTCCAGTTCACTTTATCAAAGAGGAGACCATGTAGCTACTATGACGCAGATGGTGCTACAGGGGGACCCTGCAGTAAAATTATATGCACCTAGTAAGCCTGACTATGCTTTCGACAGCAATACAGTAACGGTGCGAGATGAATCCGGAGAGGTAGCAATCGCCTTATCTAAAAAGTTTGTGCTTCGTGTGAATTCAATTAATCTAGGGAAAGCCATTAATGACTCAGTAAGCATTGGCGTAAAACGAATTTTGCCAAATGGCACAGCACAGGAACCTGTCTCAATTAAGGTGAAGCCTATCTATTACAAAGGGAGTTTTGAGTTAGTGCTTCCAAATACAGATTCTACTGGGGCAGGTATAAACAGGTTCGAGATTACCCTCGATAACACGGGGCTGATTGATGAATTGAACGAGAACAACAACGTATTGGTGATATCCCATTTTCTGCCGCGTTCAGGAATATCTTTATTAGCGCCAATGAATTACTCTATAGTTAATAGTCCAACTGTAAACTTGGTAGTTCAATCAACGCAACTAAGGGCGGAACCTAAAGGTGTATACTTTGAGTTGGATACTTCCCATGTCTTTAACTCAGGCATAAAGTTAACGCATCAGGCAAGCCCAGGGGTATTGCCAGCTTGGGAGGTAAGTCTTCCCATACATAAGCTAGATGCTGACAGTACCGTATTTTTTTGGCGAGCCCGATTTGACAAATTTGAGCAAGGCGAAGACACCGTCTGGGTGAATGGATCATTCAGGTATATCAAAAACAATGAAGGCGGATGGTCACAAAGTCATGCAGGCCAATACAATGAAGCAGAATTAAATGGGATTCGATTAAGTAACTCTAATAAGCTTGAGTTTAGCCCTGTAACTAAAAACTTTGAAATCAGGACAGTAGGTGGGGATGAAAGGTTTGATATGCCGCCTCATGGCATCTATATAAATGGTGTATCTGAAATAGATGCAGCTTGTGGTAATTTTAAAGCTAGTTCTGTTCCAAGAATGTTTTTCTTTGTGTTAGATAGCAAAAATCTTAATCACGTAACTGTTCCTGGATTTTCTCCTTGTAAATTCATGTGGAATTTATATCAATTTGGAGATCTGAATAATCCTACCATTAGAGCAAACATGTTGCGCTTTTTGAATGCAATTCCTGCAGGACATTATGTGGTAGGTGTCACCGTCAACAAAGTGCCATTTGATTTATTCACTCCTGAGTTAAAAGCGGCTTTTAGGAACATCGGTTCAGAGTTAATTGATGAAATAAAGACAGGTTACCCCTTAGCGATAATTGGGCAGAAAGGTGCTACTGTTGGTTCTATCCAGGAGATAGGCGCTAATGCAGATGGAGATATACCTCCTACAGCGCAGGGTATTGTTCTTCGATACCTGATGCAAACAACTAACACCCAGGGCGCCATCACCTCCAGCCTCATCGGGCCCGCCTTAAGCTGGGGTAGCCTACACCATAACATAGAACGCTATAAAGCTGGTAATGATAGTTATAAACTAAGCCTGTATGGTATAAACTCGGAAGGCAACCGTGATTTGCTCAATGATAATATCACTTCAAAGGCATTTGACCTAAGCCAGATAAATGCAGCCCAATATCCGCACTTACAGCTTCAGGCACAGCTGACCGATACAGAAGACCGAACTGCGCCACAGCTGAAACAGTGGATGGTGTATTACCAAGCGGCTCCTGAAGGAGTTATCCGGCCAGACTTAGTAGAAGTGAGTGATGAAATAATAACACAGCAAGCGGGTAGAGGTCGGATTGAGATGCCAATGGCCTTTCAAAACGTGACGCCGTATGCTTTTCGCGACTCAATTACTGTAGAAGTGACACTGACAGGAGAAGGTATAGAGCCACGTGTATCACGGTTCAAAATTGAAGCTCTTGAGGGCAACAAGACGGCTACGTTCAACCATACTTTGTCGACGCTTGATTTAGATGGTAGCTACAAGTTGTCGATGTATGTTAACCCACAATTGCAGCCGGAACAGCAGTATCAGAACAACATTTACGAAGTGAACTTTGCCGTAAAATCGAAGCTGCACCCTATTATGGATGTGGCTTTCGACGGGGTGCATATCATGGATGGAGAACTGGTGGCACCTAGTCCGCTTATCAGTATTACCATGAAAGATGAGAATAAACATGTATACCTGGAGAATGCTGATGCGATGGAAGTTTATCTTGAAGGACCAAATATTCAGGGGCAGTATGATGTTAAGAAGGAGGCTAAACCGGGTGAACTCCATGTGAGCCCAGCCGATGAGAAAAATGACTTTCGATTTGAGTATAAGCCTGAAAAACTCGAAAATGGTCGGTATACCTTAACGGTTCGAGGTAAAGATGCTTCCGGGAAAGATTCAGGTTCAAAAGACTACAAGATCAATTTCGAGGTAGAGAACGAGTCGAAAATCACGAACTTCTACCCATACCCGAACCCATTCTCTACGAAGACACAGTTTATCTTTACCCTGACCGGCGGCGTAATTCCCAATGACTTTAAAATCCAGATCATGACGGTAACGGGCAAGATTGTGAAGGAGATTTTGCGGGAGGAAATCGGGCCGATCCGTATTGGAAACAACAAAACGGAATATGCCTGGGACGGTACTGACATGTATGGCGACAAACTGGCCAATGGCGTATACCTGTACCGCGTGGTAATGCCGAAAGATGCTGAAGAGATGAAGCACATCTGGAAGAAAGGTGATAAAGGCTTCGTGAACGGCTATGGCAAGATTTACATTCTGCGCTAAAGCGTAGACCAATTCTATAATAAATAAAAAGGAGCACCCAAAGGTGCCCCTTTTTTGCGGCTATACCTTGCGGCGCAGCTCTTTAAAGGTATAGGTATACTTATTTTTCTCATCCGGCTGGTGGCTTTCAGAACTCACTTCCTGCCATTCCTCTTGCTTCAACTCAAGGAAAAAAGTATCCCCGTCAAAGGCATGGTGCACCTCCGTCAGGAATAGTGTATCTACATAGGGGAGGGCCTGCTTGTAGATTTCAGCGCCACCCACAATGCTCACCTGTTCGCTGTCAAGCTCTCGGCCTTTTGCAATCGCCTCTTCAACGGAGTTCACTACAATACATCCTTCAGCCTGATAATCTTCCTGCCGAGTGACTATAATCGTGGTGCGGCCGGGGAGAGGTTTGCCGATGGACTCAAACGTCTTGCGGCCCATGATCATGGGGTGCCCCATGGTCTTTTGCTTGAAATGACGCAGGTCGGCGGGCAGGTGCCAGATCAACTGGTTGTCCTTCCCGATGACGTTGTTCTCGGCTATGGCTACGACGATGGCGATCATATTAATGTGCTAATGTGCTTTTCAGTCGATACTAAATTTAAGCTGAAATGCTTAAGGTTATACCTGAAAATAATCTATACCTCAAACTTATACCCTCTGAGCAAATCCTGCACCGGCATGCGCTTTTTGCCTTCTATCTGGAGGTCTAAAATAGCGAGGACTCCATCATCAGTCTGTACATGCAGGTAGGTTTTGTTGTCCGTTTTGATTTGGCCTGGCGCTAAGGTATAGGCGGTATCCTCCAGCACTTGTGTCTTGAAAATTTTAAACGTCTTCCCATCGAAACGTGTCCAGGCGGCTGGGTAAGGCGAGAGGCCGCGGATGAAGTCCCGTACTTGACGGGCGGACAGGTTCCAGTTTATCTCGCAGGTCTCTTTGAAGATCTTCGGAGCATGTTTGGTCTCGGCTGATGTTTGCTGGGGCTGTGGCTGCACTTCGCCGCGTTCGATGGCTTGTACTGTACGCACGGCCAGTTCAGCGCCTTTGTGCTTCAGCTTTTCATACATGCTGCCAAAGTCGTCGTCTTCCAGTATCGGTAGGCGGTCCTGGAAGATCAGGTCGCCGGTGTCGATCTCGTGCTTGAGGAAGAAAGAGGTCACGCCGGTTTCTTCCTCACCGTTGATGATGGCCCAGTTGATAGGCGCCGCCCCCCGGTATTGCGGCAGCAAAGAACCGTGGATGTTGAAAGAACCAAGCTCCGGCATGGCCCACACCACCTCCGGCAGCATGCGGAAAGCCACAATAATCTGCAGATTTGCCTGGTAGCTGCGAAGTTCTTCCAGAAAAGCCTCCGACTTCAGGTTGGTTGGTTGCAGCACCGGTATACCTTGCGACACGGCGTACTCTTTCACAGGCGACTGCTGAATCTTCTGGCCGCGGCCCGCCGGTTTGTCAGGTGCCGTCACCACAGCTACTACCTTATAGTTATGTTCGACGAGTGCTTGCAGGGTAGGCACCGCAAAATCGGGTGTACCCATGAACACAATGCGTAGATCAGGCATGGTTCTATTCAAAATCAGGGTATAGCAAGTAGTTTTTGCGGAGCACTTTGTAGTCCGACAGGTTAGGCTCCCAGCTGGCTTTGATCTCGGTTTCGGTTTTGCCGGCAATCACTTGCTTGCGCAATTCCGAGGTACCCGCCAGTTTCTCGAAGAAGTTGTTGAAGAACTTTTCCTTGCTGGACGAGTTGTTGTACATCTCCAACAGGTACTTCAGGGTGAAAGGCTGCGCAAACGACGGATCGGTCAAATCCATGCCGTAGCACTTGACACCTTTATGCGGCGGGTCAGTGGCACCCGGTGTGCTGACAGGCGTAAACGAGTAGTCCTTCTTCTGGTAGAAAGGCGAACCGATCACCTGGAAAGGCGTAGGCGTACCGCGGCCCACGCTCACGTTCGTTCCTTCAAAGAAACAGATGGACGGGTATAGGGCAATAGACTGGGCGTTTGGCAGGTTCGGAGAAGGGCGCACCGGCAGGTCATACGCCATCGTGTGGTCGTAGTTCTCCATCTTGATCACGGTCAGGTCGCAGCTTTTCTCGCCTTCCAGCCATTTCTCACCGTTGATCATCTCGGCCAGTTCGCCTACTGTGAGGCCGTGCACAATCGGAATCGGGTGCATGCCCACGAAGGACTTGTGCTCCATCTCCAGCACCGGGCCATCTACGTAGTGACCGTTCGGATTGGGGCGGTCCAGCACAAGCATCTTCTTGCCGTTTTCGGCACAGGCCTCCATGGCGTAGTGCATGGTGCTGATGTAGGTATAGAAGCGCGTGCCCACGTCTTGAATGTCAAACACAAGCACGTCGAGGTTCTGCATTTGCGCTTTAGAAGGCTTCTTGTTGCTGCCGTAAAGCGAGATGATCGGCAGTCCCGTTTTGGTGTCTTTCGCGTCTTTGATGTGCGCACCAGCATCGGCCTCACCGCGGAAACCGTGCTCAGGGGCAAAAATGGTAGTCACTTCCACGCTGCGGCTGATCAAGGTGTCCACGAGGTGGGTTTTGCCGATCACAGAGGTCTGGTTCACGACCATACCCACACGCTTGCCCTCCAGGTGCTTCAGGTAACGGTCCAGTTGCTCGGCGCCCAGTACCAGCGGTTTGGCTGCAGGCGTTTCAGGGGCGGTGGCTGTTTCTGTTGCGGGTATGTTTTGCTCCGCGGTTGTGGCGGGGCTTTGCTTAGGCGAACAGCTGTTGAGGCCAAGTAATAGGGCACCGAGGATTAAGATGGGTTGTATCATGCGTGTTGGGTAAGTGTATGTATGTTTAGGTGGCAAAAACGAATTTAAGCGGTACGAAGTCAAAATTCATACCTATATTTAAGGCAGTTTAGACGCAAGCGAGTGAACGTATCCAAATTCATATCTGATAAGATTTCCGAAGTACAGGCTGGTTCTTTCACCACGTCTGTGACAAAAATAGCAATTATAAGCATAGCTGCAGGCATTGCCATCATGATTGTGTCGTTTGCGATTCTGGAAGGCTTCCGTGATGAGATACGGAACAAGATTTTCAGCTTCGGGGCGCACCTGCAGATCAGTAAGTATGATACCAACAATTCCTTCGAGGGCGCGCCCATCAGCACAGCCACAGGTATAAACAGCACCGAAGAAATAGCGGGCATAAAGCATATACAGGGCTTCGCCCGCAAAACGGCCATCATCAAAACACAAGACGAGGTGTTGGGCGTGGTGATGAAGGGCGTAGGCAGAGATTATGACCTGAGCGCCATGCGGGACAATCTGGATGAGGGCGGGGTGGTGACATTCTCAGATACGGCCTCTTCCAAAGACGTGATGCTCAGCCGGAAAATTGCCAACAAACTCCGGCTTAAGGTAGGGGACGAGGCAATCTTTTACTTCATCCAGAATCCGCCGCGAGCCCGAAAACTGCGGGTGGCCGGGGTGTTTAACACAGGGTTGGAGGAGTTTGACGAGGTGTTCGTTATCGGCGATCTGCAACTGATTCGCGAGCTCAACAACTGGCCCGATACTCTGGTAGGCGGCGTGGAGATATTGCTCAAGGATTTCGATCAGATAGACGTGGTGGCCGACCAGGTATTCGACCAGATGAACTACGACCTGCAGCTCGAAAAAATAACCGACCGGCATGCCCAGCTCTTTGACTGGCTGCAGCTGTTGCGCAAAAACGTGGTCATCTTTCTGGTGCTGATCATCTTCGTGGCGACTTTCAACATGGTGTCCACGGTGTTCATCATGATCATCGAGCGCATCAGCATGATTGGCGTGCTCAAAGCCATTGGGGCCACCGACGCTCAAATACGAAAGATCTTCTACTTCCGCGGCCTCAGCCTGACGCTCAAAGGGATGCTGTGGGGCAACGTGATCGGGTTGGGCTTCTGCGCCATCCAGTACTACTTCCAGCTCATCCCGCTCGATCCCGAAAACTACTACATGGATACTGTGCCCATCAGCTGGAACTTCGGCATCATCATCGCCCTCAACGTCATCACCCTCATGATGACCATGCTCGCCATCCTGATCCCTGCCGCCATGGTCGCGCGCATTAAGCCTGTTCGGGCTATTAAGTTTGATTAGGGGAGGAGTATACCTTCGTTGTAATTACATCAAACTTCTGTGAAGTGACTGCAGCGCATTTAAAGAATCTTGTGAAAAGAATTTTACTCCTTATTCTAACCATCTCGTTCGCAACTGCGTGCAGCACAACCCAAAAGGCTCAACAAGGACCATCCACAGTAGCTGCAGAACAAAATACTAATTCTTCACAATCTGATGCCGGAGGACCTCCGTCAAGACAACAGTTGGTAGGGTTTTGGAAAATGGTAGAGCTGCCCAAAAAGGAAGTGAATCAGGTTGACCCGTGGCCTCAACCTTACCAATGGTTTGCCTTCTATGAAGACGGCAAGGTTTATTCTATGATGACTTCAATGGATGGGAGCCACACGGCAAAAGAGCTGGATGAATTGTTTAAAACTTTACCGAAAAGTAGGACACCGAACTATACCTATGATGGTCAGTTTATAACCATCGATAACCCGGATATCAAAAATTACCAGGAGGTATGGGGCGTAAATTTATTTGCCAGGGATGTAGAAGGGCTTGCCAAAAAAGGTGATATCATCATGTCATTAGATGATGGCAAAGGAAATGCGATTTATTACCGTTTATTGCGGAGAGTTGAATAGCTCGATCTAATACTATTTCATCTTGTCCAAAACATCCATAAAAACAAAACCGGCAGCTCATACCTGAACTGCCGGTTTTGTTTCTAAGTCTATACCTCCTAGCTATACCTGCGGCACTGCCTTTGGGGTCTGCCCACTGGTACTGCTTACCATTTCTCTACGCGGCACCGGCATTTGGATACCCTGCTCTTCAAAAGCTGACTTGGCACGTTCGTTCATGTCCCAGAAGAAGGCCCAGTAATTCTCTTTGTTCACCCAGACGCGCACGCTCAGCGAAAGGGAATGCTCGGCAAAATCGGTTACCACAATGGCAGGTGCCGGGTCAGGCAGTACACGCTCGTCGCCCTTTATTAGGTCCTGCAGAATCTGGCGTACTTTGCCGATGTCGTTGTTCACCGAAACGATAAACTTCAACTCCACGCGGCGAGTTTTCTCGATCGTGTAGTTCACCACCACACTGTTGGCCAGCGGGCCGTTGGGTATAAAGATCGTCTTGTTATCAGGTGTTTTCAGTACCGTGTTGAAAATGTTGATCATGTCCACGGTGCCCCCCTGTCCCTGCGCTTCGATGTAGTCGCCTACCCGGAAGGGCTTGATAGTGAGAATCAGCACACCGCCGGCGAAGTTGGCAAGGCTACCTTGCAGGGCCAAACCAATGGCCAGACCGGCCGATCCGAGGATGGCGATGAACGAAGTCATCTCGACGCCTAGTTGCGCAATCACCAGAATAATCAGCAACACGCGCATGGCCACGGCCAGCACACTCTTCAGGAACGGGCGCAGCGATACGTCCACGTCCTTCTTCACCATCAGATTATACATCATGCGGTTGAGCCAGTTGATGACCCAAAGGCCAACTAACAGTGTGATAACGGCCACCACCAGGCGCATCCCATACACCATTACAAAATTGGTGATGTTGGCGCTGTAAGCTTCAAAATTAAAAAGGTCAGACATAGCTGTCAGGTTCGTGTTAAAAGCAAAACTCTGGCACCTATGCGAGGGTACCAGAGTTCAAATTTGGTTAATTTCTATAGCAAAGGCAAAACTAAGCCAGGTGGCGGCAGTTCAGGATCAGGTTCGGGTCCGGGCAAAGGCCTTCATACAAAGCGCGTTCTGACAGTCGGGCCACACCGGGATAATCGCCCTGTTTTCCGTCCATCGAGCACATTACCTGAAAGTGCAGATGCGGCGGCCAGTCGCCGTTCTCGGGGTATGGGCCCACCTCGGCAATCTTGTCGCCTTTCCGGATTTTCTTGCCAACCGACAGCCCCTCCAGGCAAGACACATTCAGGTGGCCATACAAGGTATAGAACGTCACGCCTTCGAGTTCGTGCTCCAGAATAATGGTGGGGCCGTAGTCGCCGAAGTTGGCGTTGTCGGCAAAGCTGTGCACCCTGCCGTCAAGCGGGGCAAACACGGCCGTGCCGGCGGGTAGCCAAACATCTATACCTAAGTGCAGGTCGCGGCTCTCCTCGGCCGCGTCGAAGTGTTGGCTGCGGCGGTAAATGAATCGGTTCTCCAGATAGCCACCCACGCCGATGGTGGCGTTCTGTTCCTGCAGCATGCGGTTCACAGCCTGGTTAAAAGCTTCGGTATTGCGCAGGTCAGTTTGCTGCAACAATTGGTTGGCTGCCGTAAAATCAAGACGGCACACTTGCCCGCCGTTCAGGTCCGTATCGAGTACGGGCCCGAAGGCAACAGTGTGCCGTCTTAGAATATCGCTAAGTTTCTTTTCGGTATTCAGCATGTGGTAGTAAGGCGGGAAATGTGCCGCCACGCAAGTACAAGTATAAGAAGAATTATGCGACTTCTTCTACATACTTGGAGAGTGTCTTCAGGCTCTTGGTCTTGCCAAAAAGCTCTTCGGACTTCTTGCTGTAAGCCTGCGCAGCTTCCTGCAGCGTGTCGAAAGTGCCGAGGTTGATGCGTTGCTTGTTATGGTGGATGATGGCGCGGTACTTCTGCGCTTCTTTGTGCACGCCGCGTACGCCCAGTTTGTTCTCCGTTTTGGCTGTGTTGCGCACAATCTTGCAGAGCGGAGCCCACTCCAGGTTTTCGAGGCGGCAGTCGAGCTTGTTGCCGTTCTTGAAGTGCACATACAGCTTGATGTTGCTTTCGGGCTTTTCAATCAGCTGTTCGCCGATCATTTTGTGCAGGTAGATGGTTTCGTTGCGGTACTTGCCGTTTTTCAGCGGCCAGTTCTTCTGGAAGAAGGCGTAACCGTTAGAGTGAATGCGCAGGTGCTTCAAAAAATCAATTTGCTGCAGGTAAGCATTGTTCTGAATGTACTCGTAGGTGCGGTCGTCCACTACTACGGTTTTTTCACAGTTTTTGAGAGTTAGTTTGTAGAGCATTGGTGTTTTCAATAATGGTATGGTAAAGAACGGAATGCGGGGGTTGGTTAGTACCTGACTACAGCACTTGTATGTACTATGTTACAAATGTGCAGTTTTTTTTTCATCCAGCGTTCTTTCTGTTAATGATTTGGTTATAATACGTGATTCAGGAAATCGGTTTTAAAAAATAGCCGAAATTTTCACTGAACAGGACAGATTGTCGTAACTTTCAGTCTGAAACCATGTTTCCTCTTAATAGACTAGTATAAAAACGATATGAGTAGCCCCTATTTCATGCTGAAGGTCGTGGAGATAACACGCGAAACCTCAGATGCGATTACGATACACTTAGAACATCCCGATAAAAAACCGATTCCATTCAAGGCAGGTCAGTTCCTGACACTTATCCTTCCGATAGACGGAAAGAAAGTCCGCCGTTCTTACTCACTGTGTTGCGCCCCGAATGAGGGCAGTAGACTGTCAGTAACTGTTAAACGTGTAGAAGGTGGTCTGGTTTCCAATTATTTGCTTGATAATCTGCAAGTTGGACAGGAAATTGAGGTAATGGAGCCACTCGGTAATTTCAACCTTGTGCCGGAGGCCGAAAAGAGCCGCCATATTATCCTTTTCGGGGCTGGTAGCGGCATTACGCCACTGATGTCCATGCTCCGAGCGGCCCTGCGCGAAGAGCCCAACACGAAGGTGACGCTGCTGTACGGCAACCGCGACGAGAACTCTGTTATCTTCAAGCAACAGCTGCAGGAGCTGCAGGATGCCAACCCGAATCGCCTGCGGGTGGAGTACATTTACAGCCAGCCCAAGCAGGCCTGCGACTACCGCGGCCGCATGAACCAGAGCGTGATCTTGAAAATACTGGAGCGTCAACAGCTGTCCAAAGCAACAGATGCCCTGTACTACATGTGCGGACCTGATGGGATGATGGAGGAGGTGCGCAAGGCTCTGAACGTGCTGCACGTGCCTGCTGAGCGCATTTTCCGGGAGAGTTTTGTGAGCAACAAACTGGTGGAGCAGCAGGAGCAGGAGCACCACGGCGACGTTTCTTCTTCGGACGATGACGGCGAGATCACGACCCAGACCGTAACCATCATTTACGAAGGAGCCGAATACAGCGTGGTAGTGGAGCCGGACCAGACTATTCTGGAAGCGGCGTTGGACCAGGACGTGGATCTGCCATACTCCTGCCAGGCTGGTCTGTGCACTGCCTGCCGGGGCAAATGCCTGAGCGGAAAAGTGCATCTGGACGAGCGCGAAGGACTATCAGACGCTGAGTTAGATGAAGGGTACGTGCTCAACTGCGTAGGCCATCCGCTCACCTCCAACGTGGTCATCGAAATAGGATAAAAATATTTGTTTATAAATCAGTTTAGCTGCACTATATTTTACATATATAGTGCAGCTTTTTTTTGCACTTTCAGAAGAAGTGTCTATATTACCTCTTCTTTACAGAACCATCTATGAGTAAAACAGAAGCTATGATACAAGTACCCGAACGAAAGAAGCGGGTTTACCTGTCCGAAGACTTTAAAATAGATAATTGGGAAACCATACAGCCATATTTTGAAGAACTGAAAAGCCGCGCCATCAACTCGGTGGAGGAGCTGGAGAAGTGGATGAAAGACCGCAGCGAGCTTGAGAGCGTGCTCTCCGAAGACCTGGGCTGGCGCTACATCCGCATGACCTGCGACACCCAGAACGAGGATATCACAAAGGCTTTCCAGTATTTCGTATCAGAGATAGAACCCCAAATAGCCCCTTACGACCACGAGCTCAACCTGAAGTTGATGCACTCGCCTTATGTGAACGGGCTTGACAAAGACAAATACCGCATCTACCTGCGCGGTGTGGAGCGTGCGCTGGAGATTTTCCGCGAAGAGAACATTCCGCTGAACACCGAAATCAGCACCAAGCAGCAACAGTACGCCGCCATAACAGGGGCCATGACCGTGACGCTGGACGGGGAGGAGATGACCCTGCAACGCGCCGCCGACCGCCTGAAGCGAAACGAGCGTGCCGTGCGCGAAGAAGCATGGCGCGCCATACAGGAGCGCCGCACGCAGGACCGCCAGAAACTCGACGACCTGTTCGACGAACTCCTGAAGCTCCGCACGCAGGTGGCTAAAAACGCCGACTTCGACAACTTCCGCGACTACATGTTCGCCGCCATGGGCCGCTTCGACTATACGCCGCAGGATTGCTTTGATTTCCACCAGTCCATCGAGGAGACCATTGTGCCTTTGCTGACAGGTATAGACCACGAGCGCAAAGAGAAGCTAGGTATAGCCGATCTTCGCCCCTGGGACCTGGACGTAGACCCAAGCGGAAAAGCCCCTCTGGAGCCGTTCCACTCAGGCGAAGAACTCCTGGAGAAGACCATACAAGTATTCTACAACCTCGACACGTACCTGGGTGACTGCCTGGCTACCATGCGCGAGATGGGCCACCTGGATCTGGAGTCTAGAAAAGGGAAGGCCCCGGGCGGGTATAACTATCCGTTGGATGAGATTGGCGTACCATTCATTTTCATGAACGCCACCTCGAGTCTGCGCGACGTGATTACGATGCTGCACGAAGGTGGCCACGCCGTACACTCTTTCCTGACCCGCGACCTGACCCTGAGCGCATTCAAACACCCGCCATCTGAAGTAGCCGAGCTGGCCTCTATGTCGATGGAGCTGATCTCGATGGATTATTGGGACACCTTCTTCATAGACGAAGACGAGTTGCGCCGCGCCAAACGCACGCACCTGGAAAGTGTGCTCGAGACCTTCCCGTGGGTAGCCACCGTAGACAAGTTTCAGCACTGGCTGTATGAACATCCTGAGCACAAACAGGAAGAACGCCACCAGGAGTGGCTCAATATTTTCGGGCGTTTTAACCACCTGGAGGTGAACTGGAGCGGACTCGAGAAGTATAAGCCCTTCATCTGGCAGAAACAGCTGCACATCTACGAAGTGCCTTTTTACTACGTGGAGTATGCCATGGCACAATTGGGTGCGATTGCGGTTTGGAAGAACTATAAAGAAAACCCTTCCGAAGGACTCGCCGCCTACAAGCGAGCCCTCAGCCTGGGTTATACCGTCACAATTGGCGAAGTGTATGAAGCCGCCGGTATTAAATTCGATTTCAGCACCGAGTACATCAAGAGTCTGGTTGACTTTGTGAAAGGCGAAATGGCCAAGATTTAAGATATAGCTATACCTGTACAAAAGCCCCGGCGTTACCTCTCAGGTAGTGCCGGGGCTTTTGTATAAATATCCGGTTGCCGTCAGCGGCCTGGCAGGTATAGCTATACCTGCCGGTTCGATTTATGGAACTCCGCCTACCTGTAGCAAGGGCTTTACCGTAGAGATTTTTATACCTGTTCACGAAGAAAAATGGATCCGCTCAATCGCTTGCTTCCCATCGGGATGATCTTGTTGTGCATCGCTGCAGCCTGTTCCACCGAGCCAACTTCTGTCTCGCAGTCGAACGCACCCATGTCGAATGCCGAGGTAGCTCGGGGAGCCGTAGGTTCGTGGGAAGGCACCATTCCCTGCGCCGACTGCCCGGGCATAGGCTATACCCTGGACCTCAACCCTGACAGCACGTACCGCGAGCGCATGGTGTACCAGGGCCGAAGCGCGACGCCATTTGTGCAGTCGGGCACCTGGGGTGTGGGCAATGGGAGGGTGCAGCTAAAGAAACAATGCACGGGCAACAACCAGTTTGCCCTGGAAGGCGAAGCGCTGGTGATGCTGGATGGCGACGGAAACCGTATTGATTCAGCACTGGCCGATGCCTACCGCCTGCGTCGAAAAAGTCCAGATGAACCAGAGGACAACCCCAGTCT
Organism: Pontibacter coccineus; assembly: GCF_030546575.1. Lineage (GTDB taxonomy): Bacteria > Bacteroidota > Bacteroidia > Cytophagales > Hymenobacteraceae > Pontibacter > Pontibacter coccineus. The sequence goes on along the minus strand of NZ_JAUOTN010000001.1, from coordinate 734,006 downwards.
GTGGCGCGAGAAGTACGAGCGCGGGATAGACTTTGCCGCCATTGGCAATGAGCCGTTCTGGTCGTTGGAGATTGACTTAGAGAAAATGATTGAGTTTAGGCTGTTGGACGAAGAAGATGGTAGTGTGCTGACGCCTATACCTGTCGCTGAAAAGCCGGATTTAGGGGAGGGCACCATCTACAGAGTGCAGACTGTAACAGGCAATCTGGAAATCCGGTTGATGAAAGAGACATGCGTCAACACCATGACAGGTCGCGAATTACCTTACATGGTAACTGTATTAAAAGACGATACAGTATTCCAAGGCTGCGGCATGTACCTCCGTGACTCCCGCTTAAACGGCACCTGGAATCTGGTAGAACTGCAGGGGAAAAAAATTAACCCGAAAGACTTCGATCAAAACCAGCCGGCTATGGTAATCGATCTGACTGAGGGAAAGGTATCTGGTAGCGCAGGTTGCAATCGAATAACAGGCACGCTTGAACCAATAGGCGACAGAATTAACTTCGGCCCTCTTGCCTCCACCAGAATGGCTTGCCCGAATATGGAGGTAGAGAGTCAATTCTTAAAAGTATTAAGTGATGGGGAACTAAGGTATAGAGTAGGTGAGGAGCGGTTAGAGTTGATGTTGGGTGGGAAGGTGGTTGCTGTTTTTGTGAGAGGAGATTAGTTGTATCTATACCTTTATCTATGCCTAAACCTCTCTGGCGTAGCGATGAAATTATTCAGGTATTGCGAGCTCTTGCTTATATAGCTTTGTCTATACAGCTAGCCTAGCTTATACCCCAAGTTTAGCGTCAGCGCAAATGTGGTTGTGCATGGTAGCCAATTTGCAACTGGCGAAGTGGCGGCTGTCGAGGTAAAGAAAACAGTATTGTGTTATAGCTTGCCCTAGCCGGGCGGGCCTCACTTTTTTCCTTGATGAAAAAAGTAAGCAAAAAAATCAAGACGCTTTTAAACTCGCTGACCGCTCAAACAAAAAATCGTCAAAGGTGCACCGTGTACAGCTATCTGTTCCATAGCCTCCGGGGTAAGTTAGTCTTGCTATACCTGCCAGTGGGGTATGATAGGTGCCACGAAGCTTATACCTGTAAAGTAGAATCGTATCGGCTTTCAATCCCCTGTCGGGAGGGGCAGGTTAATCGTGCACAGATATACTGGAGTTAAGATGCTTATACCTGTAAATTGGCAGCGACAGATTCCCCGCCTGGAGGTACGGGCCCTCTTAAAGGATAAAGAGGGGTTAGGGGTGGTTAGACACGGAACTGCAAGGCATAATCTGCTGCAACAACGCTAACGCCTGTGTCTCGACAGTAGCGGCAATTCCCCTCTAGAGAGGGGCAGGGGTGCATTATAGCAACTGTCCGACCTACTTTCCAGGGTGATAGACTGGAAAGCAGTAGAAGGAAAGTCCACGTTGAGGGTAGAGCCCTCTTCACAAAGAGGCGCGTTGGCAGATTTAATTGCGCATAAGAATCCTGTTAATCCTCAAATTCTGAAAATCCTGATTCAGACAATCAATTTCTTGGTAGCTTCAGACGCTCGCAGGTTTAAAAGACGTTGCGAAGCCCTCGATTTCTCTCCCTGACCTTTCCAACCCCCTCAAACCCTCAAAGTAACGGCAATAAAAATCCTGATTCACAAAAAAATCGCCTGTCTTTTCTAACAGGCGATTTCCATTTCATTATCAAGATCCTTACAAAGGCTTAAATTGCTCAAACATCTGCCGGCAGTCGTTGCAGTAGTGCATCGAGCGGCAAAGGGTTGGGCCGAAAGGCGTGCGCATATCTGTGTTTTCGCTGTCGCAGTAGGGGCATTTCACATGCTCGAGAATGTCGAGGTCCAGAATCAGGTCATACTTGGGTGGTGGTGCCAGACCAAACTCTTTCAAGTGCTGACGGCCTCTCTCCGAAAGCTTGTTACTGTCCCAGGGTTGATCGAAAGACATAATGACGGTATGGTCGGTGATGCCGTACTTGTCCAGCGTGCGCTCCACGTCCTTTTTTATGTAGTCCATGGCAGGGCAACCGGCAAAGGTAGGCGTCATGTTCACGGTCACGTGGCCTTCATCTGAAATCTCCACGCCTGTGATGACCCCCAGGTCCACCAGCGACAATACCGGTATCTCAGGGTCTTTCACCTCTTCCAACAGGGTCAGTATGTTCTCTTTCGTCAACTCCATTTTGTTTGGTTCGAATCAGGTAGCACGTGGCAAGTATCAAGAACTCTTCTGCCAATCTTCTAAGTGAAGTCGTGCTACGTGTGTCGTGATACGCTAAAAGTTACCACTCCGCTGTCGGATCAATTTTGAACACCTCGGCCATTTCGTCTAAAAGCGGCTGCAGGTGCTCGGTGTGTTCGCCGTAACGACCGCCTAGTTTTGGCTCAACCGTAGCAAGGCTTGGTAATTTCAGGTCTGTCTTTTCAATCACCGCCACAATACGCTTCAGCCACTCGGCTTTCACAGCTTCCTCACCAGGGTATACGCCGGCCTCAATCAGCTCTTGCTCATACTTAGATGGCTCGAACAAGCCTAAGGCGTAAGGTATAGCTTCGTTCAGGGAAGACTGCAAACGCAGGATCGCTTCTTCAGTAGAAGTGCCCAGATTCTTGATCCAGGTGTTGGCGTGTAATACATGGTACTTCACTTCACCTTTCAGTTTAGTGGCTACCTTCGCAATTGGGTCATAGCTCGACTGGCTCAACATCTCGAAGCGGATGATCTCGGCATTGTCGTACAGGAAGTGACGGATCAGGCTGAAATCATACTCGCCGTTGGGCAGCTCCACCAGCTGGCTGTTGTGGAACTGGTTGGCGTTGCGGGTGAAGGCGACCGTGTCCGGATCGGCTTCGCCAAGCTCCTGCAGCAAGGTATAGAAGGCCAGGCTATGACCAATCTTATCCTGCGCCATCGACGAAAAAGCAATGTCTTCTTCGAGTATCGGGCCGAAGCCGGTCCACTCAGAGTTGCGGTGGCCCAGTATCAGTTGGTCGTCGGCCAGTTTGTATAACAGGTCTTTTATCGCGAGCTCGTTCATTAGGAGGCAGTCGTTTTGTTTTCTTCTTTATACTTTGTGATTTTATCCATCACTTTGTAGGCGATGGCTTCGCGGTACTTCTTCTCAGGTATAGTCGCCCACAAGTCCTTGTCTTCTTCTGCTGACTGCAGTACATGCTTTGACTTCACTACCCAAACGTTCACAATAGGGCCATTTTCGCCGAATTGCTGGCGGGCTTCCTGTAGCGCCTCCTGATAAGAAGTCGCCATGACGCGGCCGGTATGGGTATGGGCTTTGCCGCGTTTTTTCAAATGGAAAATTTCGTAAGCCTCAGCTTCTGCGCTGCGTTCAGTTGGTTCTTCCATGCGCAGCATGTCGTACACATTTTCCTGGTCGCCCACATAAGGGGTTAGCTGGATGTGCTCGGTTCTTACAATCCAAAGACCCACGCAAGCGTATCGGCGGCTATACTGCTCTTTTGCAAACAGGAAAGCCACATCCTCATTGGGCGCGTGAACAGGACCTACATAGGTATAGGCAGCACCTTCTTTTTTCTGATGGAAGGCCTCGTACGTTTCGAACTGGTCCAGCTCCGGCTTTGGCTCAATGGCTGGCGCCTCGCCTTCCGGCAGGTTCAATCGGGTTACTCTTGGGTCTAGTGATGTCAAAGACATAATTATCTTAGTTAAGAGTTATGAGTTGAGAGATATGAGTTCAGTGTAAATCCACTTTAAACTCTTAACTCTCAACTTTTAACTACCATTGGCTATGCCAACGGACGGACATACTTTGCTTTTGGGTTGAGGAGGGCTCTGCGAACCCAGGCACCACGCTCTTCGGCGGTGCGGCGTACAGCCAGGCGCTCGGCGTTGCAAGGGCCATCGCCGTTGATCACGCGCTTAAACTCATCCCAATCCGGCTCGGTGTATTCCCACTGGCCGGTTTCCATGTTCTTTTTCAGGTTCGGATCCGGCACGGTCAGGCCAAGCTCCCAGATCTTCGGCACATACATGTCGAGGAACTGCTGACGGCATTCATCGTTGGAGGCCATCTTCACTTTCCAGCGCATCAGGGTTTCGGTGTGCGTGCTCATTTTGTCCGATGGTCCGAAGAAGGTCATAATAGGAGGCCACCAGCGGTTCAGGGCAGCCTGAATCATTTCGCGCTGCTTCGGTGTACCCGTCGCCATATGCACCACGGCGTCGTGACCGTACTTCAGGTGGAAGGCCTCCTCGGCGCAGATACGCTCCAAAGCCCTTGAGTAAGGGCCGTACGAACCTTTGGCATTGGCCATTTGGTTTACGATCGCGCCTGCGTCAATCAACCAGGAGATGATGTTGGAATCAGCCCAGGTATAAGCCGGGTAGTTGAACACGTTCGAGTACTTGCTCTTGCCATTGATCAGGTCGGTCAGCATTTGCTCACGCGTTTTGCCCAGCGTCTCGGCCGCACTGTACAATAATTGTGCGTGTCCTACTTCGTCCTGCACCTTGGCCATCTGAGCCATTTTGCGACGGAAGCCCGGTGCACGGGTGATCCACGTCCCTTCCGGCAGAGCGCCGATGATCTCAGAGTGTGCATGCTGCTCGATCATGCGAATCAGCTGCTTACGGTACAATTGCGGCATCCAGTCGTTTGGCTCGATCTTCTCGCCACGGGCGATGCGCGCTTCAAATTCGGCCAGCTTTGCAGGATCTTCGGTCTGCAGGTCGTCGAATTTGGTAGCTTCAAAAACGTTTCCTCCTCCGTACATAATATTTTCAGATTTAAGGTTCAGTAAAAAGCGCCGGACCATTAAGGTGGATAGTCCGGCTAAGGTTAGGTATAGGTCAGTTTAATTAAGGTTCGTCTTTAATCCGTTCAGCAGCATGGCCGACAGGTTCTCTGCAATCTCGGCTGGCTTCATCTTTCCGTCCGGCTTGTACCAGGTATGGATCCAGTTCAGGCCGGAAAGTATCGTTAGCACGGCAAACTTCTCGTCCGGCACCTGAAACTCGCCGTTGGCTATACCCTGGCGGATGATCTGGCGGAAGTAACTTTCATACCGGTCGCGCAGGGCCAGAAACTCGGTGTGAAAAGGCTCGCTCAAATGGCGCCACTCCTGCAGGAACACCGCCGAAGCCTCCGTGTTGCGGGTGAGCACCTGCACATGCGCCGAAATAGCGTGCTTCAGTTGCTCCGTAGCATTGGCGTCCTCGTCTTTCACAGCCTCAATCGCCCCGAAAAACTCCTCTGCCATCCGAAAGCACACGCGCTGCAGAATCTCTTCTTTGGAACGGATATGCGAGTAAATGCTGGCCGCCTCTATACCCAGAGCATTGGCCAAATCGCGCATGGACGTAGCCGAAAATCCTCTGGTCTTGAATAAGGCCGTAGCCGTTTGCTCTATCTGTTCTTTCCTGCTCACTGTGTACTCCTTATATAGCTAACAACAAATGTAAACAACCTAACGTTCGTTAGCAAGTTATTTTTACGTGTACACTTACTCCGAAGTTGCTGGTGCACTGTCTGCTGAAGGGGAATAGGGGAGCTTGTATTGCCGCCTGCACAAGCTCAACTCTTGTAGATTTAATTCCGGAGCAGCCGCCTTTGTAACCCTGGATCGTTTTTTGCGGTCTGTTTACTAGAAGAAATTGCTTTAAAAGCTATAAAATAGCGGACGTTTCCTTATATTAATGGAGCATTACCGATTTGCTCGCGTATACTTGAAACCGGCTTGCCGGTAAGTGAAACCAAAATTTAGAAGACACAAACCATGACTGATACAACACAACCCTCTGTCACGCAAACCATGGATTTCGTGCATTACGAAGTAAAGGAGCGTGTTGGGTACATCACCCTGACCAGATCCGAGAAGCGCAATGCGCTGAACGCTGAAATGGTAACCGAGCTGAAGCGCGCCTTTGCCGCTGCTGAGGATGACGAAACCTGCAAAGTGATCGTGCTGCGCGCCGAAGGCAAGGTGTTCTGCGCCGGGGCCGATCTGGAGTACCTGCAGCGCCTGCAGCAGTACGACTACCACGACAACCTCGCCGACTCTACTCACCTGATGGAGCTCTTCCGCCAGATCTATACCTTAAAGAAAGTAGTGATCGCACAGGTACATGGCCACGCCATTGCGGGCGGCTGTGGGTTGGCCGCCATCTGCGACTTTACCTTCACTGTGCCGGAGGCCAAGTTCGGTTATACGGAGGTGAAGATCGGCTTTATACCTGCCATCGTGAAGGTATTTCTGTTGCGTAAGATAGGGGAGGCCCGCGCCAAGCAGCTCCTGCTGACCGGCGACCTGATCTCCGCTGAAGAAGCCCAGACGTACGGCTTGGTGAACTACGTGGTACCTGCCGAAGAACTGGAAAGCAAGGTCTTCGACTTCGCCCAGAAGCTCTGCAGGGAGAATTCCCGCCAGAGCATGGAAGTCACCAAAGAGATGATTGCGCGCGTGCAGGAGATGTCGCTGGAAGATGGTCTGCAGTATGCCGCCGAGATGAACGCCGTAGCCCGTGGCAGCGAGGACTGTCAGCGCGGAATCGATGCGTTCTTAAACAAACAGGCGCTGACCTGGTAGATTTCTGTTAAACTTTCAAAACCATTTGTTAAACTTGTTGTTTGATGAGTATGCTGATGGGACTTGGAATCATGTTGCTTACCTTTGTAGCCATGGAGGGCGTGGCCTGGGTCATGCACAAGTACGTGCTGCACGGTTTTCTGTGGTTCCTGCACAAGTCCCATCACAGGCATCACAAGCACGCTTTTGAGTGGAATGACCTGTTTTTTGCCTATTATGGAACGCTAGCGATGCTGTTCTTTGTATTTGGCAGCGAGCCCATTGATTATAGGTTCTGGATAGGCGCAGGCATTACACTTTATGGCGTGGCTTATTTCCTGATACACGATGTTTTCATCCACAGGCGCATCAGGCTTTTTGGTAATACGTCTAATGTTTACCTCAAAGCCTTAAACATGGCGCACAAAGTGCATCATAAGCACACGGACCGCGACGGTTCCGAATCTTATGGCATGCTGTGGGTGGCACCGAAGTACTTCAGGTCCGCATACTCAATTTTACAGAAACGACAACAAGGGGAACAGACGTGGCGCAGTACACCATCAAAGAGCTAGAGCACCTGTCCGGTATCAAGGCTCACACGATCCGCATCTGGGAACAGCGCTATAATGTGCTTTGTCCCCAGCGCACCGATACCAACATCCGGTATTACAGCGATGCTGACTTAAAAACACTCCTGAACATTTCGCTTCTCAACGAACAAGGGTACAAGATCTCCAAGATAGCCAAGATGAGCCCCGAGCAGCTGAAGCTGACGGTGCAGCAATTGGCTGAGCATGAGAATACGACCCTCTCGCACCACATCAACAACCTGGTCACGGCGATGGTCGATATGGACGAAGAGCGGTTCGACAAGACCTTTTCCACCGTAACCCTGCAGCTGGGTTTTCAGGATGCCATGCTGAAGGTGCTCTACCCCTTTCTGCACAAAATTGGCATTTTGTGGCAGACCAATAACATAAGCCCTGCGCACGAGCACTTTGTGAGTAACCTGGTGCGGCAGAAACTAATTGTGGCGATTGATGGGCAGGTGGTGAAACGCACCGAAGACACACCTACCTATTTGCTATACCTGCCGGAAGGCGAACTGCACGAGATCGCATTGCTCTTCATGAATTACTTAATCCGGGCGCACCACTACCAGGTGATCTACCTGGGCCAGAACCTGCCTTTTGAAGACCTAAAAAAGACGTACGAGCAACTGAAGCCCGCCATTATCTGCACGGTTATGACGATTGTGCCGGAGCGGGACTTTGTGCAGGAATACATTGAACGGGTGGCCTCCGCATTCCCGGAAGCACAAATCTATTTCTATGGCTACCAGGCGCAGCATAGTTTGCTCAACTTCCCCAAAAATGCAAAGCGCCTGAGTTGCATTGCCGATTTTGAGGCTGTGTTGAAAAAAAGTAGTTAGAAGTTAAACAGGTATACGGGCTAGGGATAGTTCAACAAAAAAGGTCAAACCCCATCAGGTTTGACCTTTTTTGTTGGGAAAAGTTCTAAAATGAAGTTTTCTATATAGTTTATTCTGTTTAAATATTTAAAATTAATGTTAAACAAAACTTGACTTAAAATTCTTAACGCCGTATAATTGTTTAGTTATTTATAATAAACGTTAAACATTATGACGGCATTAGAATTCTCCACTCATATTCAGTTGGCAGCTGGTTCGTTGAAGCCGGTAGCCATGAACCTTACCCGCAATGCGGACGATGCCAAAGACCTGGTGCAGGAAACACTTCTCAAGGCGCTGGCAAACCGCGAGAAGTTCCACGCCGGCACCAACCTGAAGGCATGGCTCTACACCATCATGCGCAACACGTTTATCAACAATTACAACAAGATCACCAAGCGCAGCAGCAACATCGACAGCACGGAGTACCTGCAGTACCTGAACACAGACGACAGCTTTGTGACGGTTAACAAAGGCACGGCTGCGTTCGTCATGAGCGATATAAAGGCGGCCATCGCGAAATTAAATGAAGAGCACCGCACGCCTTTTATGATGTATTACATCGGATATAAATACTTAGAAATCGCTGAAAAACTGAATATTCCGATCGGCACGGTGAAAAACCGCATCCACATCGCCCGCAAGGAATTGAAGAAGATGCTGCAGGTTTATGGCGACTAGCTACAACTTAAACTTGATTTTTTAGTAAATTTCTAAATGATGTCCAAAAAAGTAATCGTGATCGGTGCCGGTTTCTCGGGTCTTGCGGCCGCTACCAGCCTGGCTGATCAAGGGTATGAAGTGACGGTGCTCGAGAAGAATGCCACGCCCGGCGGCCGCGCCCGCAGCTTCGGGGCTGATGGCTATACCTTCGACATGGGCCCGAGCTGGTACTGGATGCCCGACGTGTTTGAGGCTTACTTCAACAAGTTTGGCAAAACCGTATCCGATTACTATGACCTCGTTCGCCTTGACCCATCCTACACGGTGGTGTTCGGCGAGGATGATTTTGTGGATCTTCCAGCTTCCTTAGGGGAACTGAAGGCCCTGTTTGAACAATGGGAGCCGGGAAGCGCCGCCCGCCTCGATAAATTTCTGGAACAGGCCGCCTATAAGTATGAGGTAGGTATAAACCAGCTGGTGTACAAGCCCGGCCGATCGGTGACCGAGTTCATGAGCCTGCGCCTGTTGCTGGATGTGCTCCGCATGGATGTTTTTCAGTCCATCCACACGCACATCCGCCGCTTTTTCTCACATGAGAAGATCATCAAGCTGATGGAGTTTCCGGTGCTGTTCCTGGGGGCACTTCCCCAAAACACCCCCGCCCTCTATAGTTTAATGAACTACGCTGACATCAGTCTCGGAACCTGGTATCCGATGGGGGGCATGTACAAGATCATTGAAGGGATGGTGCAGCTGGCGGAAGAGAAAGGCGTTTCGTTCCTCTACAACCAGGATGCGCAGGCGATAGAAGTAGAACAAGGTATAGCCCGCCGCATACGCACTGCCACCGGTACTTTTGAGGCCGATGTGGTGGTGGCCAGCGCCGATTACCATCATGTGGAGAAGAACCTGTTGGCTCCGGCCTATCAAACTTATACTGACAAATATTGGGAAAGTCGCGTGATGGCCCCTTCCTGTTTGATCTTCTACCTGGGTATAGGCAAGAAGCTCGGCAACCTGCGCCACCACAACCTGTTCTTCGACGAAGACTTTGGTCCGCATGCGCACGAGATCTATACCGACCCCAAATGGCCTGCCAAACCACTGTTCTATGTGTCAGCACCGTCGGTGACGGATGCCAGTGTAGCGCCGGATGACTGTGAGAACCTGTTTGTGCTGATGCCGGTGGCACCAGACTTAGAAGATACAGAGGAATTGCGGGAGCGCTATTACAACCTGATCATGGACCGGCTGGAGTACCTGACCAAACAGGACGTGCGCAGTGCCGTGGTGTTTAAGCGCACCTACGCCCACCGCGATTTCATGTCCGACTACAATGCCTTTAATGGCAATGCCTATGGCCTGGCCAACACGCTGATGCAAACCGCCTTGCTCAAACCAAGCCTCAAAAGCAAGAAAGTGAAAAACCTTTACTATACCGGTCAGCTAACGGTGCCTGGTCCGGGCGTACCGCCTTCCCTGATTTCGGGTCAGGTGGTGGCGAAGGAAGTAGCGAAAGATTATGCGTTGGCGCCGGGTCAGCGATTACCAGTGAGCAATTAACGCCCCAATAGAACTATGGATCTATTCAAAGACACCTGCCTGAAGTGCAGCAAGCTGATTACCGAGGCGTACAGCACGTCGTTTACGCTTGGTATCAAGACGCTGCACCGCAAATTCCATGACCCGATCTATGCCATCTACGGCTTTGTGCGTTGCGCCGACGAGATCGTGGACACCTTTCATGACTTCGACAAACGCAAATTGCTCGACCAGTTCAGCCAACAGACCTTTGAGGCCATTGAGCAGGGCATCAGCCTGAACCCAGTGCTGCATGCTTTTCAGTGCGTAGTGAACGAGTATCAGATCGACCGCGCCTACATCGAGGCCTTCCTGAAAAGCATGGCGATGGATCTGGACGACCACGTGTATGACCCGGCCTTGTATAAAGAGTACATCTATGGTTCGGCGGAAGTAGTAGGACTGATGTGTCTGAAGGTCTTCTGCGAAGGAGATGCGGAACAGTTTGAGCGGCTGAAGAAACCGGCCAGCAGCCTGGGAGCTGCCTTCCAGAAAGTGAACTTCCTGCGCGACATGCAGAGTGACTTTAAGGACCGGGGCAGGGTGTATTTTCCGGCTGTGGACATCCGCACGTTCAACAATCTGTGCAAATCGCAGATAGAGGCTGACATCGCCAAAGACTTTGAGGACGCGTACGCCGGCATACTGGCTTTGCCCCGTTCGGCGCGTATGGGCGTATACCTGGCCTACGTTTATTACCAGAAGCTTTTCCGGAAAATCAAAGGACTGCCAGCAACCCATATCCTGAATGAGCGCGTAAGAGTACCTGATAATACAAAGTTTGCCTTACTTTTAGGCTCCTATGTCAGGTACCAATTAAACGCCATCTAACCACGTGAAGAATAGCTTACAAATACTTTTCATTTTCCTGTTTTTTAGTTTTACGGCGCTGGCCGACAATTCCAGAAAGTACAAATTGTCAGACCTTCGCGTGCAGTTTCTGGAGGCCAGCAAAGACAGCAAGGCCGGCCGCGATTTTCATAAGCTGATGAGTGACTACGAGGACAATAACCCCGTGGTACTGGCCTATAAGGCGATTTCAGAGGCAATAATGGCCAAGCACGTCTGGAACCCTTACATGAAGATGAAGCATTTGCAGAAGTCTTCTGAAATATTTGAAGAGGCGGTGCAGCTCAATGCTTCGAACCCTGAAATTCGGTTTTTGCGCTTCACGGTGGAGCATTATGTGCCGCGCTATCTCAACCTGAGCAAAAACCTGGAAGACGACAAAGCCACGATCATCGCCGGCCTGGAGCGTCACCCTAAATCGGGCCTTTCCAATGACATGGCCCGCGATATCCGCGCTTTCATGCTGACGAAAGACCACTGTACTGAACAAGAAAAACAAAGAATCAAACGCATACCGATTTAAACCCGATGCCGCTATACCTGTACCTGAACATTTTCACCATTCTGTTTCCCCTGCTGCTCTCGTTCGACAGGAAAGTGGCTTTCTACAAAAACTGGCCGTACCTGTGGCCGGCTATCCTTGTCAACGCAGCGCTCTTTATGATCTGGGACGAGCTTTTTACCCAGGCCGGTATATGGGGCTTCAATCCGGAGTATCTGGTGAGCATCTATATCTTCAATTTGCCGCTGGAGGAGGTGCTCTTCTTCATCACGGTGCCCTATGCCTGTGTGTTTATCTATGAATGCCTGAACGCCTACATCACCAAAGACCTGTTGCAGCCTTATGCCAAGGGAGTAACCTTCTTACTTATACCTGTGCTCTTGCTACTGGCGGCCTTCCATCTCGAGAAACTCTATACTTCTATCACCTTCACACTGCTGGCCGCGATGTTGGGCGTGCATTACTACTATTTCAATACCCAAAAATTAGGACGTTTCTACCTGGCCTATATCGTGCACCTGGTGCCGTTTCTGTTGGTGAACGGGGTTTTGACCTACCTGCCGATCGTGTGGTATAACAACAGCCACAACCTGGGCTTGCGCATTGTGTCTATACCTGTGGAGGATTCGATGTACTCCATGTTGATGCTGTTGCTCACCATTTCGATTTATGAGGGCTTAAAACAGCGCTTCGCCGTTAAACAATATCAACCTTTGGCTGTATAAAGGTATATGCGGAACCTTCAAGTCACGATCGATTCTAACTCAGGCTTTTGCTTCGGCGTGGTCTATGCCATCCAGATGGCTGAAGACCTGCTCGACGAGCAAGGGTATCTTTATTGCCTGGGTGATATCGTGCACAACGACGTGGAGGTAGAGAGGCTGCAGAAACGCGGCTTGCGCATCATTGACCACGCCCAACTACGGGAACTGCGCGACGAGGCGGTATTGATACGCGCCCATGGGGAGCCGCCTACTACCTACCACATGGCCATGCAGAATAACCTGACCTTGATTGACGCGTCCTGCCCGGTGGTGCTGAAGCTGCAGAACCGGATCAAAACGTCCTACGACAAGGATGATCGGATCTTCATCTACGGAAAGCACGGGCACGCTGAGGTAATGGGTTTATTGGGGCAAACGAGCAACAAGGCGGTAGTGTTCGAGAATCTGGACGAGCTGATGCAGCACGAGTTGCCATCTAAAATCACCCTCTACAGCCAGACCACCAAAAGCACCAACAGCTTCTACAACATCAAAGACACGCTCGAGCAAAAAGGCTACGAAGTAGACGCCAACGACACCATCTGCCGGCAGGTATCGAACCGCGACAAAGACCTGCGAAAGTTTGCCGCGCAATTCGATAAGATTATCTTCGTGTCAGGTACCAAGTCGAGCAACGGCAAAGTCCTCTACCAGGTATGCAAGGAAACCAATCCGGCCACTTACTTTGTATCGAAGGTAGAAGAACTGCAGCCTTCGTGGTTTGCCGACGGCGACACCGTAGGGATTTGCGGTGCCACTTCCACGCCGATGTGGCTGATGGAGGAGGTGCGCGATATTTTGCTCAGGGAAGCGGTATAGGCAGGTATAGGTAAGTTGCCGTAAACAAGGTATAGCCGGGAGTAAGTCAGGTATAGGGCAAGCTTAAAACCTCTACCGTACAGGTAAACCCAACTTGGCAACTATAGGTATAGCACGGGATAGACGGCTGGAGAAACCATACACGACATGGGTAGTAAATTCCTTCTTTATCCGTTGTCAAACTATTTTTTGTCAAAAAGACAATGGCGAAGACGATCAAACGAGATAACAGAGGCATAGCAGTCGCGGCCACCATCGTGGCGTGCTGGTTTGGCTTGCTCGTATACCTGTTGCGCTTTCCGGTAGACTTTGCTTCGCCGCTGCCATACCTGTTCCTGCTGGTGCAAACACATTTGTACACCGGTCTCTTCATCACCGCTCACGACGCCATGCACGGCGTAGCGGCTCCCGGGAGGCCGAAGCTGAATCGTTTGATCGGCACTGTCACGGCTTTTCTATTTGCCTACAACTGGTACCCGCGACTCTTACCGAAACACCACCAGCATCACAAGCATGTAGCGACCGAGGAGGACCCAGACTACCACCACGGTTCGTTCTGGCCCTGGTATTACAGTTTTCTCAAAAACTATATCACCTGGTGGCAGATCGTGCTCATGGCCATAACTTACAACGTACTGCAGCTGTTTTTTCCGCTCGAGAATGTGGTCCTATTCTGGATGGTACCGGCTATATTGGCTACCTTCCAGTTGTTTTACTTCGGCACCTACCTGCCGCACCGTGGCGAACATGCCCCCGATAACCGCCACAAGTCCGGCACGCAGGGCAAAAACCACCTGTGGGCCTTTGTGAGTTGCTACTTCTTCGGTTACCACTACGAGCACCACGACAAGCCCTACCTGCCTTGGTGGCAGCTGTATAAAGCGAAAGGGTAGTGCCTTTGGAGAAAGGACTTAAAGTTTTCAGGTATAAAAAACGGCCTGCCTCCGGAATTCCAGAGGCAGGCCGTTTTATGTTTTAAGTAGACAATAGGTGCAGTTTGTTGGGAATAAGCAATTTGCTTATTCTTGTGCTATTTGTAAAGCCATCCTTTGTCGAACCATCTCTTTTCAGAAAAAGCTTAGTGAGCGCCAGCTTCCTTGCGGCAGCAATCGTCCAGCTTGTTGTAGGCACGCGGGGTGGCTGGCTTGTCGTCGGCGTCGTAGCCTGTGTCGTTCACAGCCTTGCGAATCTTGTCTTCGTTGGTTTTTTTCGGGTCATAAGACACGGTGAGCATTTTGGAGTCCACGTCCAGATTGGATTTTTTAACGCCTTTCTCGTAGGCCATGGTTTTTTCCAGGCTCTTTTTGCACATGTTACACACGGCCGAGGTTTTGATCTGAATCGTTTTTTCGTTGCTGTTCTGGGCTTGCACACTTAGTGTGGCGAAGAACATAACGAGTGCTAATCCAAGGTTTCTGAAGGTTTTCATGATGTAACTGTTTGATTGGTGAAATTTTATTTAAATGATTGAGAATTTCTTGTTTGAGCTATAAGCTTGCTGCAAATAATATACCGCTATTCAATCTTAAAGCGCATGCCGGCATAAATTACTCTGCCCGTGATCGGTCCCCACACCATGCTGGCATCGAAGTTGGAACCGAAAGGGTCATGGGCACCTATAATCGCATTCGGCTGACGGAAGTTCAACAGGTTTTCGCCGCCCACATAAATTTCCAAGCGCTTGAAGGCTCGCGACACCTGCCCGTTCAAGGTATAGAAAGCATCCGACTTCCGGACATTCGCTGCACCGCCATGGGCTTCCATGTAAGCCAGTGGCATCTGTCCGAAGTACTGCGCCGTCAGGTCGGCGCGCCATTTGTCAAAAGGTGTGGCGAAGCCGAGGTTCACGAAGAAGCGGTGCTGCGGAATCATCGGCCGCTGCTGCAATTGTCCATTATAGGTGGTCTGTACGTCGAAGTACTTATAGGCCGTTTTCACGTCAAAGCCTTTCAGCACCTCGTACTGCAGCTCCGCCTGGAAGCTGCGCGAAAAGGAGCGGCCCTGCAGGTTGTAAAAGGCTACCTGGTTGGCGCTGCTGTACATGTCGGCCACCACCTGGTTCTGGAACGTGGTATAATAATAGTCGGTGATGAAGGCGCCCGAACGCCCGCCCAGCTCAAAATACTGCGTGAAAGACCCACCCAGGTTCCAGGCTTTCTCCGGTTCCAACTCTTCCCGGAAGGTAAAGGCGCGGTTGCTGACCAAAGCCGCCGTGTTCTCCGAAATCGGGTTGGCTACCCGGAAGCCTTTGCCTGCCGCTACCCGGAAAATGGTGTTCGGTGTCAGGTCATATTTCACGTTCAGCCGTGGGGTGAACACCGTGCCGTACAGGTTATGGAAGTCGGTACGGGCGCCGGCTACCACGGTCAGGTTCTCCGCATTGTTGAAGATGTACTCCGCAAAAATACCCGGCACGCGCTCCGTGCGGGCCAGTCTCGTTTGCTCCAGCCGCTCGGTATAGTCATCGTACAGGAAGCTGGCGCCCACCTTATAGGTATGGCCTGTATGCCCAATGATGGACTGGAAGATAAAGCGCAAGTCGCCGGTGTTCTGCTCTCCGTTATACTGCCGGCGGCCATAGAGGGAGTTAAACTTGTGGTGCACGCCCGAGGAGATGAAGCCCAGGCTCTGGTAAGGCCTGCCCGGAAAGGTATAGGACGTCTTGTTGTAGAAAGACAGGCGGTCTGTCTCAGACTCTGTTCCGTAACGTTGTGTCGGGCTCACAGGCTCGCCCTTCACGTAATCCATCTGGCCCCCCAGCTTCGTCTCACGCAGGGCATTGAAGCCAAACTCCGACACCCAGGTATCGCCATGCTTGTACTTCCACTTGTTGTACACGTTGTGGTGCGTGCCCAGCGCCAGGTCCATGAAGCCGTCTTTGTTGCGGTCTACGCGGTTGCCCAGGTGGTCGGAATGCAGCATCAGGAGCGTGCTCCACTTCGGGCTCACCTGAGCCGACACGTTCAGGTTGGCATCGAACTTAGCCAGGCTGTTGCCATACAGGTTCAGGTATAGGCGTTCGGTTTTTTCCGGATCCCGCAACTTCACATTCACCTGCCCCGATATCGACTCATACCCATTGAGCACAGAGCCCATGCCTTTGATGATATCGATCGATTCAATGTAAGTGCCGGACAGGTAGTTAAGGCGGTAGGGGGTGGACAGGCCGCGCAAGGCCGGTACGTTGTCGGTGGTGAGCAAGGTATAGGAGCCGTCCAGTCCCAGCATCTGGATCTGTTTGGCACCCGACACGGCATCAGTGGTAGTCACTTCCACGGAGGCATTGGTTTCAAAGCTTTCCGCCAGGTTACAGCAAGCGGACTTCTCCAGGTCGCGGCTTGTGATGATCTGGGAGTTGGTAGGCGTGAGAGCGGAATAGCGCGTCTGTTGTCCTTCTACCACGACCTCTTTCAGGGAGCCGGTAGAAGAGAGCGCGATGGTGACAGCGGTTTTGCCGCTCACAGCGATCGTGTCGGCCTTGTACCCCAGGTAGGAGACAATGATCTCCGGGGTGGCGGCATCCGCCAGTTGCAGCGTAAAGTTGCCGGCTGCATCTGTGGAGGTGCCTTTGGTGGTGCCCTTCCAGACGGCGCTGGCCCCGATCAAGGGAGAGTTGGTGGTTTTGTCTAACACTTTACCCGTCAGTTGCTGGGCAGCGGCAGGGTATAGGATACTTATAAAGAGTGCGAGCGTTCCGAGGATTCGGTAGAACTGCTGCGCTGGTATGGTGAAATACATAAAACGGAATCGCTTAAATTTTCAGAATGCAGGTATAGGCACAGGCGGAGCGCCTTGCCTTTGGAGCAAGCTGAGCGTCTAAACGATCAGGATGTGCAGGGAATGCAGCAATTGACGTCCGTAGAGCGGGGGAGAGCTGTCGGAGTAGGTGAGAATGCGCTGGTCAGTGGCGACAGCCGGTGCCCAGGTGGTAAAAAGTGGTGTAAAGGTAACGGCAAAGAAAACCGGAAGCTCGAGCGAAAAGGCCTTAAGAGAAGACACGGGCTCCAGTTTTTCGAAGGACATTGCTGTTGTGCAACAGTCGTCGTCCTCACTTTCCTGTTTGTCATCTTCCTGCGAATCAGGCTTTTGACAGCAGCCGTCCATTTGCTCTTGCGCGGCCAGTGTTCTGATGCCAGTCATCAGGCACAGTTGCTCGCTCAGAGCCACGCCAAATGAGCCCAGCAAAATGCTCAGGGTCAGCAGCAATGTAACCGTATGGCGGATGGTCTGAATCACAGCACAAATATACGGAAATTCACCCCACTTCTACCACAAACTTTATCCACGCTCGGGATAACGCCCCACTTTGTCCCACATTCTCCACTTTGTCCCACTTTTGCTGAAAACATGCCGTGGCGGGTGCTGGATGTACCAGTTTAGAGGGGTAGTTGCTTGATTTTCAATTCATTAAAATATATAGCCTCTCGTATATTAACGAAAGGTGATATTTTCTGCAAATAAACTTATCCGCAAAATGAAGGTCCGAAATGTGGATAATGTGGATAAGTGGGGTGGATAACCATAATTTATCCACAAAGTGGTAAAAAGTGGGAGATTGTGGTTGCGGTCTTTTGGTGAATCGTTACATTTGTATACTCCGAAAACTATACGGATTAAAGTGTCACAACCCATGAACTTCCTGTCTGGCGAATATGAATGCAAGATTGATCCGAAGGGGAGGTTGGTTTTACCTGCAAAGATAAAAACCAACT
This sequence comes from Pontibacter coccineus, assembly GCF_030546575.1. Lineage (GTDB taxonomy): Bacteria > Bacteroidota > Bacteroidia > Cytophagales > Hymenobacteraceae > Pontibacter > Pontibacter coccineus. The sequence goes on along the minus strand of NZ_JAUOTN010000001.1, from coordinate 716,099 downwards.
TGCCGGAGGCGTCGGGCAATCATGTGGTGCTGACAAGGGGCTTTGAACCTTGCCTCGTGCTCTACCCGAAGTCGGAGTGGAAGACGATCTATGACAAGGTGGCGGGTCTGAACGAGTTTAATGAGGAGTACCGCCAGTTTCAGCGCAATTTCTTCCGTGGTAATACGGAAATCGAGCTGGACGGCACGGGCCGCTTTATTGTGCCCCGCACCATGGCCCGCTTCGCCGATCTGGAAAAGGAGGCAATTGTAGTAGGCCTGGGCAATCGTGTCGAGATCTGGAACCCGGACAGGTATGAAGACTTCCTGATCAAGGACCAGCAGAGTTTCTCGCAACTAGCCGAGAAGTTTTTAGGAGATAAACCGGCTGCAGAGCCTTTGATTTAATGGAGTACCACAGACCAGTCATGTTGCAGGAATGCATCGACGCACTGGAAATTAAACCAGACGGCGTGTATGTGGATGTGACGTTCGGAGGCGGCGGTCACTCCAGGGTAATCGCCAGCAAGCTGACAACAGGTCAGCTTTACTCGTTTGACCAGGACCGCGACGCCGAGGAGCAGTCGAAGAAGATTGACAGCCCGGCTTTCACGTTCGTACGCGCCAATTTCCGGGACCTGAAAAAGTACCTGCGTCTGTACCGCGTGAAAGAAGTGGACGGCATTCTGGCTGACCTGGGTGTGTCGTCGCACCAGTTCGACGAAGCCGAGCGTGGTTTCTCGACCCGTTTCGACGGTCCGCTGGACATGCGCATGGACCCGGAGTCAGGTATACCTGCAAGCGAGGTGGTGAACACCTACAGCCAGGAGCAGCTGCACAAGATCTTCGGCATTTACGGCGAAGTGAAAAACGCCAAAACGCTGGCCGGCGTGATCGTGTCGCAACGAGCTCGCCAACCGATTGAAACGATCGGTGAGTTTAAAAAAGCCATCAGCTCCTGCACCCCGCGCGGGAAGGAGAACAAATACCTGGCGCAAGTGTTTCAGGCGCTTCGCATAGAAGTGAACGACGAGCTGAAGGCGCTCGAGGAAATGCTGGAGCAGGCGGCCGAGGTGCTGAAGCCCGGAGGAAGATTGGTGGTCATGTCCTACCACTCACTCGAAGACCGGCTGGTGAAGAATTTCATCGCCAAAGGCAAATTCTTCGGCGAAGTGGAAAAAGACCTGTTCGGCAACGAGAAAAAACCACTCGACGCCGTCAGCCGCAAGCCGATCACAGCCTCCGAACAGGAGTTGCTCGAGAACAGCCGCTCACGGAGCGCCAAACTAAGAATCGCAGAGAAGAGATAGCGAATGCAGAAATAGATTAAACAACAGTGTAGTAACCTAAACTTAACTATGGCTCCGAACCTTATGACTAAGACAGCTGCCGCACCCAAAGGCAACACGCTGCGCGTGAAGCAAGAGGAAGAGGCAAAGGCAAAGCCGGAGGTAAAGGCTAAAAAGAAGGGGTTCAGCCTGTTCAAGTGGCTGGACAAATACACCAACGTTGACTTTCTGTTTCAGGAGGGAGTGCCAACCAAGTACCTGCCGCATGTGCTTTTCATGACGGGCATCACGCTCTTCTACATCGGCAACACCCACTACGCCGAGAAGACCATCCGCAAAATTGCTAAGATCAAAGTAGAGACCGAAGACCTCCGGGCGGATTACACTACCCTGAAGTCTGATTATATGGGCGCCAGCAAGCAGTCTGAAGTAGCGCGCAACGTGGCACCGCTGGGCCTGGTTGAAAGTTCATCTCCACCTTATCAAGTAGAAGTAGCGGCAGATGAATATTAAGAAGTCCATCGTACTGCGAGTACGGATCGTGTTTTTGCTGGTATGTCTTTTTGCCTGTGCTATTGTGTACAAAATTGTACAGATACAGGTACTGGACGGCACCAAGTGGAAGCAGATATCGAAAGAGCGCCGCATCCGTTACCAGCCGGTGCCGGCTACGCGAGGCAATATCTACTCCGACAACGAGAGCATATTGGCCACCTCGCTGCCGTTTTACCGCGTGGCCTTTGACCCGGCTATTGCCCAGGCAGAGACCTTCAATACAGGTATAGACTCGCTGGCCATGCTGCTGTCGCGTTTTTACAAAGACCAGTCGCCGGAGCACTACCGCCGCAAGATCAAGAATGCGCGGCATGCCGGTAGAAGGTATATCAGACTGAACAGCCGCCAGATCAACTACCAGGAAAAGAAGATGATGGCGAGCTGGCCGATCTTCCGGGCGGGCAAGAACAAAGGCGGTGTGATCTTCGAGAAAGTGGAGAAGCGCTTCAAGCCTTTCGGGATGCTGGCCGAGCGAACCATCGGCTTCATCAACGAAGATAAAAACGGGGCTGGTCTGGAGTACAGCTATAACGGCGAGTTGGCGGGTACGGACGGGGAGGCCCTTTTTGAGCGTATAGCGGGCGGTAACAAACCGATATACGACGGCACGGAAGTGGCCCCGCAGAACGGTTACGACATCAAAACCACCATCGACATCAACCTGCAGGACGTGGCGGAGAACGCCCTCTACAAGGCCCTGGTGGAGAAGAACGCCGACTACGGTTGCGTGATTCTGATGGAGGTGAAGACAGGCGAGATCAAGGCGATGGCCAACCTGGGAAAGACCAAGGGCGGCTATATTGAAGATTATAACTATGCGGTTGGTAACCAGGGACGTACAGAGCCGGGCTCTACCTTTAAGCTGGCGTCGATGATGGCACTGTTCGAACATACAAACCTCGAGCTGGCTGACACAGTGGATGCCGGAGACGGAAGGTACCGCATTAAGAACACGACCATGACCGATGTGAAAATCGGCGGGTATGGTAAGATCTCGATACAGGATGTCTTTGAAAAATCGTCCAACATCGGTGTTGCAAAACTGATACAGGAGAACTTTGGCGACAACCAGCAAGCTTTTGTGGACTACCTGCATAAGTTTGGTTTGAGCAGCACGCTGGGTTTCCAGATGGACGGAGAAGCAAGGCCTTATATCAAGAACACCAGCGACAGAACATGGTATGGCACTACGCTCACCTCCATGTCGATTGGCTACGAAATGAAGCTCGCCCCGCTGCAGACGCTGGCCCTTTACAATGCCGTGGCAAACAACGGGGTGAAGGTGCAGCCGATCATCGTGAAAGAAATTCGGCGCGCCGATCAAGTCGTGCAGACTTTTCAGACGCGTGTGCTGAACGAGCGCATTGCCTCGGAAGAAACCATTAAGAAGGTGCGCACGATGCTGGAAGGCGTGGTGCAGAACGGTACCGCCAAGAATCTCCGCAATGCCGACTATAAGGTGGCCGGCAAAACCGGAACCGCCCGCAAGGTGAAGGACGGCAAATACGTGCGACTGTACTCCACTTCGTTTGCCGGTTATTTTCCGGCCGACAACCCGAAGTACAGCTGCATTGTGATCATCGACAGCCCGAGAGGGGTGAACGTGTACGGCGGCGATGTGGCCGCGCCGGTGTTTAAGGAAGTGGCTGACAAGGCCTATGCCCGCGACCTGGCCATGCACCAGCCGCTGCGCGCCCGAGTGGTGCCAAACAAAGACAGCCTGCCACAGGTGAAAGCCGGCAGCTTCGATGACCTGAGCCTGATCCTGAACAAGATCGGTGTGAGCAACCACTCCACGGCTACCAATGACGACGAGTGGGTGCGCGTGACGCCGCAAATGCGTTCGCTGAAGTTTGAGCCACACCCGGTAATGGGCGGCCAGGTGCCGGACGTAATGGGTATGACACTGCGCGACGCGCTCTTCATCCTGGGCAACCAGCACCTGAAAGTGCATGTGGAAGGTATGGGCAAGCGCGTGGTGAAGCAGTCGGTACAGGCGGGCACTGAAATTAACAAAGAAACTAAAATTACGATTGTACTGAGCTAATGCAGCTACTACAGGACATATTGAAAGACGTTACCGTGCTGGAAAGCCACGGCCCTCTGGATGTGCAGGTTGAGTCGATCACGTTCGACTCGCGCCAGGTACGCGAAGGGGTGCTGTTTGTGGCCATGCGCGGCGTACGGGTGGACGGACACGACTTCATGGCGAAAGCCGCGGAGGCGAAGGCCGTTGCCATCGTTTGCGAAGAGTTACCGGCAGAACGGGGCGGAGATGTTACTTATATCAAAGTAAAAGATAGCGGTCAGGCCCTGGGCTTGATGGCTTCTGCGTTTTACAGCTACCCGTCCAGAAAACTGAAACTGGTGGGCGTAACAGGTACTAACGGCAAAACCACGTCGGTTACCTTGCTGCACAAGCTGTTCCGCGAACTGGGCTACCATGTGGGCATGATCTCCACGGTACAGAACCAGATCGATGAGGAAGTGATCCCGTCAACGCATACCACACCCGATGCCGTGTCGCTGAATGCGCTGCTGGACAAGATGGTGAAGGCAGGCTGTACTTACGCCTTTATGGAGGTGAGTTCGCATGCTATGGTGCAGCAGCGCGTAGCAGGTATAACGTTTGCCGGCGGTGTGTTCACCAACATCACGCACGATCACCTGGACTACCACGGCACGTTTGATGAATACATCAAGGCGAAGAAGTCTTTCTTTGATATGCTGCCGGCAGGTGCTTTTGCCTTGATCAATGCAGATGACAAGCGTGGGCCGGTGATGGTGCAGAACACCAAAGCGGATGTGCGCTATTTTTCACTGCGCAAAATAACGGATTTCAAGGCGCGCCTGATCGATAACACGCTGCAAGGCCTGCACCTGGAAATAGACGGACACGAGATATGGGCTAAGCTGATCGGGGCTTTTAATGCTTATAACCTGCTGGGTGCCTATGGCGTGGCCGTGTTGCTGGACGAGGATCCGGTAGAAGCCCTCACCGTGCTCTCCAGTCTGAATACGGCAGCAGGTCGCTTCGATTACATCGTGTCGGAGACCGAACAGATCACAGGTATAGTGGATTACGCCCACACGCCGGACGCGCTGGAAAACGTGCTCAACACGATCCAGCAAATCCGTACGCCATTGCAGAAGGTGATAACAGTAGTGGGTTGTGGCGGCAACCGCGACGCGACCAAGCGCCCGGTGATGGCCGACATCGCTTGCCGCCTCAGCGACAAAGTGATTCTGACCTCCGACAATCCGCGTTTTGAGGAGCCGCAGGCCATACTGGAGGACATGCAGAAAGGCGTAAAGCCGCTGGATTTCAAGAAGACGCTGAGTGTGCTGGACAGGAGAGAGGCCATTCGCACAGCCTGCATGCTGGCCGGTAAGGAGGACATCATCCTGGTAGCGGGCAAAGGGCACGAGACCTATCAGGAAATTAAGGGAGTGAAGTACCCTTTTGACGATAAAGAAGTGCTGCAGGAAGCCCTGCAACAGCTTGGTAAATAAGCTATAGAAAACAACAGAATTACGAACAGACGATAGATTAAATGCTCTACCATCTCTTTACATACCTTGACCGTGAATACGACCTTTTGGGGGCGGGTGTATTTCAATACATCTCGTTCAGGGCAGGTATGGCAACGCTTACCTCATTGCTGATTGCAATGATTTTTGGCGGTCGTTTGATTAAGCTACTGCAGCGCAAGCAGGTAGGCGAAAGCATCCGCGACCTGGGTCTGGAAGGACAGATGGAGAAAAAGGGTACCCCAACCATGGGTGGTCTGATCATCCTGCTGGCTATCCTGGTACCAACGCTTCTCTTCGCTCGTCTGGATAACATTTACGTGTTGTTGATGATCGTTTCGACGATCTGGCTCGGGTTGATCGGCTTTCTGGATGACTACATCAAGGTATTCAAGAAGAATAAAGAAGGACTGGCCGGAAAATTTAAGGTACTGGGTCAGATTGGCTTAGGAATTATTGTGGGTTTGACTCTATACTTTAGTGACGATGTTGTCGTAAGACAGTACATTTTCACCGATGGTTCTACCTCCGCCGTGAACGCCACGAGCAAGTGGGTGGACATCAAGTCCATGATTACAACCATTCCTTTCCGCAAAAATAACGAGCTCGACTACTGCAATCTGTTCTCTTTCGCGGGTCCGCTTTTCGCAGGCTGGTCGTGCTATCTCTATATCCCCTTTGTGATCCTGGTGATCACGGCCGTATCCAACGGTGCCAACATCACCGACGGTATCGACGGGCTGGCGGCTGGTACGTCGGCCATCATCGGTCTGACGCTGGCGATCTTTGCGTGGATATCCGGTAACACCATTTTTGCCGACTACCTGGACATCATGTTCATTCCAAATTCGGGTGAGCTGACCATTTTCGCGCTGGCCTTTGTGGGCGCCTGTGTGGGCTTCCTGTGGTATAACTCTTACCCGGCACAGGTGTTCATGGGCGATACGGGCAGTTTGGCGATTGGCGGTATCATTGCGGTAATGGCCCTGATCGTGCGCAAAGAATTGCTGATACCTATCCTGTGCGGCATTTTCCTGATTGAGAACCTGTCGGTGATGCTGCAAGTGAGCTACTTCAAGTATACGAAGAAAAAATACGGTGAAGGCCGACGCATCTTCAAGATGTCGCCGCTGCACCACCATTACCAGAAGAACGGCTACCACGAATCCAAGATCGTTTCGCGTTTCTGGATCGTGGGCATCATGCTGGCGATTTTGACATTGGCAACCCTTAAACTGAGATAGGCACTATGAAACTAGCGATACTCGGAGCGGGAGAAAGTGGCGTTGGGGCAGCATTGCTGGCCAAGGCCAAGGGGCTGGATGTGTTCGTGTCCGACATGGGTCAGATCAAGGAGGTATACAAGGCCAAGCTGGCAACAGCGGCTATACCTTACGAAGAGGGCACCCATACCTTCGAGCGCATCCTGGAAGCCAACGAGATCATCAAAAGCCCGGGTATACCGGAGAATGCGGCGATCATTCAGGAAGCCATCAAGCGCGGCATTCCGGTGATATCGGAAATTGAGTTCGCCGGCAGGTATACGGACGCGAAGTTCATTTGCATCACCGGTACCAACGGCAAGACCACGACGACCTTGCTGACTTACCATTTGCTGAAAAACGCAGGTATAAACGTGGGCCTGGCGGGTAACATCGGCGAGAGTTTGGCCGAGAAAGTGATTGACAACAAACACGAGTACTACGTGGTGGAGCTGAGCAGTTTTCAGCTCGACAACATGTACCAGTTCAAAGCACATATTGGAGTACTGTTAAATATTACGCCAGACCACCTTGACCGGTATGGCTATGACATGAACAAGTACGCCGCCTCCAAGTTGCGCATTGCGCAGAACATGAGCGGCGCGGACTATTTTATCTTAAACAACGATGATGATATTATCCGTAATGCGTTCGATTCTGCGTCTTTTGGCGGAACCACAGTCCCATTCTCGCTCCAGGCAACGGAAGGTGCGAAAGTACTATGTGAAGGAACACGTGTCAAAGTAAACGTCAGGTTCTTCGAAGGTGATATCGATGCCTCGCGCTCTGCCCTGATCGGCAAGCACAACCAGTACAACACGATGGCCGCTGTGGCAGTCGCGAAACTGATGGGGGTAGCCGACAGCCAGATTGAAAAAGGACTGGAGACTTTTGAGAACGCCGAACACCGCTTGCAGGTGATCACGGTGTCAAGGGAAGTCACCTACATCAACGACTCGAAAGCAACTAACGTGGAAGCCGTTTACTATGCCCTGGAAGGTATAAAACAGCCGATCATCTGGATAGCGGGCGGCGTGGACAAAGGCAACGACTACAGCGTGCTTACCGAACTGGCCAAAGAGAAAGTGAAAGTGCTGGTGTGCCTGGGCAAGGACAACGACAAGCTGAAAGAAGCGTTCGGGCGCATCGTACCGGTGGTAGTGGAAACAACTTCGATCGAGTATGCCGTGCGCATGGGCAAATTGCTGTCGACGCCGGGGGATGTAGTGCTGTTGTCACCGGCCTGCGCGAGTTTCGATTTGTTCAACAATTACGAGCACCGGGGGCAGCGCTTCCAGGAGGCCGTGGAGAAGATAGTTTTGAAAAAGTAAGTTTTTAATTTTTAGCCAAAGGTATTATGATCAAGCAGTGGTTACAGCGCAACCTGAAAGGGGACGCAGTGCTTTGGGGCATCGTGCTGATGTTCTCGCTTATCAGCGTGGCAGTCGTGTATTCGGCTACCGGTACCCTGGCCTATAAGCAAAAAGACGGTAACACGGAGTACTTCCTCTTTAAGCACTCTTCCCTGATCTTCATCGGACTGGCCTTTATGTGGCTGGCGCACAAGATCGACTACCGTTACTATTCCCGATTATCGCTGGTGGCGCTCATCTTGGCGGTCCCGCTGTTGCTCTATACCTTCTTCTTTGGTTCGAACATCAACGAAGCGTCCCGTTGGATCACCATTCCCGTGATCAACCAGACCTTCCAGCCTTCGGATTTGGCGAAACTGGCCCTGATCTCATACCTGGCCAGTATGCTCTCGAAAAAGCAAAACAACCTGGATGACTGGAAACGCAACCTGCTGCCGATCTTTGCCTGGACTGGCTTCATCTGCGCCCTTATCGCCCTGACAAACACCTCCACAGCGGTGTTGCTGTTCCTGACAAGCCTTTTGCTGATGTTCATCGGACGTGTGCCGATGAAATCACTAGCAGTTTTTGTAATAGCGGGTGCTATGTTGGGCGGCACTGGTTTGGCGGCTGGTCAGCGTCTGGGTACGGCCATCAGCCGGGTAGAGGCTTTCTTTGACGAATCCGAAACCGCTTTCCAGCTCGAGCAATCTTACATCGCGATCGCTACAGGCGGCGTGGTGGGCAAAGGCCCGGGCAATAGCGACCAGCGCGATATTCTGCCGCACCCTTACTCTGACTTCATCTACGCGATTATCCTGGAGGAATACGGTTTGCTGGGAGGGGTGTTGGTACTCTTCCTATACCTGGCCTTGCTCTATAGGGGGTTAGTCACGGTCACGAAAAGCAACGGTGCCTTCGGCGGTTTGCTGGCAGCCGGTCTGAGTTTCAGTCTGGTGCTGCAGGGGATGATCAACATGGGCGTGGCCGTAGGACTGGGTCCGATTACGGGTTTGCCATTGCCGCTCCTGAGTATGGGGGGGACGTCCCTGATCTTTACGGGTATTTCCATCGGGATCATCCTGAGCGTGAGCCGTACCGTGAAGGCAGAGGAAACATTTGGTCCAACCGCTAAAGTGTCGGCAAATGCCTAATCCGCAGCGTCCATATCGCTTCATCATCAGCGGTGGCGGCACCGGCGGGCACATCTACCCGGCCATTGCCATTGCCAACCAGATCAAGGTGGTGCACCCTGATGCGGAGATCCTGTTTGTAGGAGCGATCGGGCGTATGGAAATGACGCGTGTGCCGGAAGCAGGGTATAAGATCGTGGGTCTCTGGATCAGCGGGCTGCAGCGCCGCCTCACACTGGATAACCTCTCTTTCCCCTGGAAAGTGATCTCCAGTATCCGGATGTCGAACAAGATCATCCGTGATTTTAAGCCGGATGCGGTGGTGGGCGTGGGTGGCTATGCGAGTGGTCCGCTGTTGTACGCGGCGACCAAGCAAGGTATACCGGCGCTTGTTCAGGAGCAGAACTCCTATGCCGGCATCACCAACAAACTGTTGGCAAAGCGGGTGCAGAAAATATGCGTGGCTTACAACAACATGGATGCCTTCTTCCCGGCTGATAAGCTAGTGCTGACGGGCAACCCGGTTCGAAAAGATATTATGGAGCTCGAAGGCAAGCGCCGTGAGGCCTTGCTGCACTTCGGACTGACTTCTGAAAAGAAAACCATCCTGGTGATAGGCGGAAGCCTGGGTGCCAGAACCATTAACCAGAGTATGGCCGCTGGTTTGCAGCAAGTCGCAGAGGCGGGCTACCAACTGATCTGGCAGACGGGCAGAGTATTTTATCCGCAGGCACAGGAACTGGAGAAACCATTTGCCAACGCAGGTATACGCACCTTCGATTTCATCCGGCAGATGGATCTGGCCTATGCCGCCGCCGATGTGGTGGTATCCAGGGCCGGAGCACTTTCGATTTCGGAGCTGTGCCTTGCCGGAAAGCCATCGATCCTGGTGCCTTCACCGAATGTGGCCGAAGACCACCAGACCAAAAACGCCATGTCGCTGGTGCAGGAGCAGGCCGCCTTGCTGGTGCGCGATGCCGAAGCGCAGCAACAGCTTATACCGGCTGCCTTGGAGCTGGCCGGCAACGAGGCAGAGCAGCACCGTCTGGCGCAGAACATACTGAAACTGGCGCGGCCAAATGCCGCTGTCGATATTGTAAACGAATTGTTAAAGTTGATCAAGTGAGACTGGAAGATTATAGCTATATCTATTTCCTTGGCATCGGCGGCATCGGCATGAGTGCCATCGCCCGCTGGTTCAATGCCCGGGGGCTTCCGGTTTGGGGTTATGACAAAACGCGCACCCCACTCACTGAAGCGCTGGAGCAGGAGGGCATCCGGGTGCATTATGAAGATGATGTCAACCAGTTGCCAAGCGAAATACTGGATAACAAGGAAGCTACCTTGGTCGTGCTCACGCCGGCTATACCTGCCGAGCATACAGAGTGGGCCTACCTGAAGGCGCAGGGCTATACTATCAAAAAGCGCTCGGAGGTGCTGGGCATTATCACAGGTTCGGCCTATACCGTGGCTGTGGCCGGAACGCATGGCAAAACAACGACTTCTTCTATCGTGACGCATCTGCTGCACGAGGGCGGCGTGGACTGTTCGGCGTTCCTCGGAGGTATAGCGACCAACCTGAACTCGAACCTTCTGATAGGCAAAGGCACGGCTGAGCAGGAGACGATTGTAGTGGAAGCAGACGAGTACGACCGCTCTTTCCTGACGCTATACCCGGACATCGCCATCGTGACCTCGGCAGATCCCGATCACCTGGATATTTATGGTGACAAAGAGGAACTGATCAGGACCTTTCAGAGGTTCATCAGTCAGGTAAAGCCCGGCGGCTATTTGATTTTACACAGCGACACCGACCCTCGCTTATTGGAAAAAGTGCAGGAGGGTGTGCAGGTGATCCGCTATAGCCTGAACGAGGGTGATAGCCGTGTGCAACAGCTTGAGATACAGGGGTACAGCTTTTGTTTTGACGCAGAGACACCCTTCGGTAACATAGCCCGTCTGAAACTGGCTTTGCCCGGATACCACAATGTGGAGAATGCGCTGGCCGCGCTGATAGCGGGTCAACTCATGGGCGTTTCAGAAGACAGGCTGCGCGAGGCGCTGGCAACATACAGAGGGGTGAAGCGTCGCTTTGAAATCGTGTACGAAGGGCAGGGGCAGGTATACATTGACGACTATGCGCACCATCCGAAAGAGATCGATGCGTTCATGACATCTTTACGTGCCATTTACCCAGCTAAAAAGCTGACGGTGGTGTTTCAGCCGCATCTGTTCAGCCGTACCCGCGACTTTGCAACCGAGTTTGCACAAAGTTTGAGTGCTGCCGACGAACTGATACTGCTGGACATATACCCGGCACGGGAAAAGCCAATTGAAGGCGTGACGTCAGAAATGATTTTGGGCTTGGTAAACGGTCCGAAAAAAATACTATTGCATAAAGAGGAGGTAGCGGCTTATTTAGCCGAAAACGCTGATTTTGAGGTACTCGCGACGGTGGGAGCCGGCGATATCGATACATTGGTGAAGCCCATAAAGAATATTTTAGAAAATAACTGAGATGGGCTTGAATAATAAAATAAAATCTTTAATTTTTGCATGTTGTTGCGTGGTCACCATCGCTGCACTTGCAGGGTTCGCTTCTTCTCGCCAAAATGAAAAAAAGTGTGAGAAAGTGTCAATAACAATTGATAATGAGTACAATAATTACTTTATTGGGGAAGAGGAAGTAAGAGACCTCCTGACCCGTGAGGGCGAACGAAAACTGGAGGGTTTGCCCAACCAGCAGATTGACCTGAAGAACTTGGAAAAGCGCATTGAAGCGCACAGCTTTGTGAAAGAAGCAGAAGTGTTCAAGGCATTGGACGGCACCATACAAGTAAGCATAAAACAGAACAGGCCTATAGCTAGAATTATACGACCAGATCAGGATGTCTACATCGACGCAGAGGGGAATATGCTGCCTCTCTCCGACAGATACACCGCTCGTGTCATACCTATTACGAAGACCCAGTCCGGCAGACCTTTCGGCCGGGATTTCTTCCAGGACTCTACAGGCCGGGCCTACCTTTCCCTGCTGCGTTTCATTGAAAACGATCAGTTTTGGAAAGCCCAGTTAGCCCAGATGCATATCGATGAGAAGGGCAAAGTAACTTTCCTGCCGCAGGTGGGGGAGCATACCATTGAGTTTGGAAAACCGAACGAGGCGGAACAAAAATTTAAGAAGTTGATGGTCTTTTATAAAGAGGTACTACCCGTGATGGGCTGGGATAAATATAAGAGAGTCAACGTGGAATACGAAGATCAGATAATTTGTGAATAACATATACAGCATATGCAGAACGACAAAATTGTAGTAGGCTTGGACATCGGCACAACCAAAGTTTGCGCACTTGTTGGTCGGAAGAATGAGTATGGAAAGCTGGAAATTCTTGGGATGGGCAAAGCCATCTCGGAAGGGGTGGTACGCGGTATTGTCAGCAATATCGACAAAACCGTAGAGGCGATCAGGAAAGCCGTTCAGCAGGCCGAAGATCAGGCGAGCATCAACATCAAGGTAGTGAATGTGGGCATTGCCGGTCAGCACATCAAGAGCCTGCAGCACAATGGCAGCATCACGCGTCAGATGACCGACGATGAGATTACGATAGACGATGTGAATCGTCTGACCAATGACATGTACCGTTTGGTGACACCTCCCGGCAGCGAGATCATTCACGTGATGCCGCAGGAGTACAAAGTAGACTACGAGGAAGGAATTACCGACCCGGTAGGTATGTCGGGTGTGCGTCTGGAGGGCAACTTCCATATCATCACCGCGCAGTCAAACGCGATCAGCAACATCAACAAATGCATCGCCCGTGCCGGACTGGAAATTGACAACCTGATCCTGGAGCCGCTTGCCTCGAGCATGTCGGTGCTCAGCGACGAGGAGAAGGAAGCAGGGGTGGCGCTGGTTGACATTGGCGGTGGCACGACTGATCTTGCCATTTTCAAAGACAATATTATCCGCCATACGGCAGTTCTTCCATTCGGCGGCAACATCATCACCTCCGACATCAAGCAGGGCTGCATGGTGATGCAAAACCAGGCGGAGCAGCTGAAAGTGAAGTTTGGGAAGGCGATTGCTGATGAGGCTTCAGATAACGAGATCGTTTCCATACCTGGCTTGCGTGACCGCACACCAAAGGAAATCTCTTTGAAGAACCTGGCCTACATTATTGAGGCGAGAATGGAGGAGATCGTGGAACTGATTTACTCAGAGATTGTTCGTTCAGGGTATAGCAATAGCCTGGCGGCAGGCATCGTGATCACCGGTGGTGGCGCGCAGCTCCAGAACCTGGTGCAGTTGGTAGAGTACATCACCGGCATGGATACCCGCATTGGCTATCCGAACGAGCACCTGGGCAAGTCGAAGATCGACGCGGTGAAGAGCCCGATGCATGCAACAGGCGTTGGCCTGGTGCTGGCCGGCTATCAGTCGCTCGACCAGCGCGAAGAGAAGCATGTGGAGGTACAGCAGCAACCGGAAGTATACAATAAAGTAGTAACCAAAACTGCCAACAAAGAAGGCAGCAGCAAAAGATTGCTCGACAGACTTAAAGGTCTTTTGTCGGACGACATCGATTAGGTAGAAGCATAATTATTAGAAACCCATAATAGCAGGAGATTTTAGTATGACATCAATGTACAGTTTTGACCTGCCGGCAAGCGGCAAGTCCATCATTAAGGTGATTGGCGTCGGAGGTGGAGGCAGCAACGCGGTAAACTTCATGTATGGCCAAGGCATCAAGGATGTAGAGTTCGTGATTTGCAACACGGATATGCAAGCCTTGAAAAGCAGCAGCGTACCCAACAGACTTCAGATTGGCCTTAACCTGACCGAAGGTCTGGGAGCCGGAGCCAACCCTGAGAAAGGAAAGCACGCCGCCCTTGAAAGCAAGGAGGAGATACGTGAGCTACTCAGCAACGATACCAAAATGGTATTCATTACCGCTGGTATGGGAGGTGGTACTGGTACGGGTGCTGCACCTGTCATTGCTAAAGTCGCTAAAGAACTGGGTATCCTGACAGTAGGTATCGTAACGGCGCCGTTTGGCTTCGAAGGCAGAAAGAAAAAGATTGCCGCAGAAAACGGTATCAAGGAACTGAGCGAAAACTGCGACACGATCCTTGTGATCCTCAATGACAAGCTGCGTGAGATGTTCGGTAACCTGGCGATCCGTGAGGCTTTCGCGAAGGCCGACAACGTGCTGACCACAGCCGCTAAATCTATTGCTGAAATCATTACCGTAACAGCCGAGATCAACGTCGACTTCGAAGACGTGAAAACGGTTATGAAAGATTCTGGAGCTGCAGTGATGGGTTCTGCAACGACAGAAGGTGAGGGGCGTGCGCTCCGAGCTGCTGAAGAGGCGCTTTCTTCTCCTTTGCTTAACAACACTGATATCCACGGTGCTCAGAAGATCCTCCTTTCTATCATGTCTGGTGACCAGGCGGAACTGGAAATGGATGAACTGACTGAGATCACGGAATACATCCAGGACAAAGCCGGTCAGGAGGCAGAAGTGATCTTCGGCCACGGTATCGACTCTTCATTGGGTCAGAGCATCCGCGTGACCGTAATCGCCACTGGTTTTGCCAGCAGTGCTGAGGCGATCATCGAGCCAAAAAAAACAGTATTTGACCTGGAAAGCCAAAAAAAAATAGAAGTAGCTGAGCCAGCCAAGCCGGAGCAGCCCAAAATGGTGAACTTCGTGCCTGAGCCAGTGGTAGCACCTGTTGCTACGCCTCAGCCGCCGCAGCCCGTGCAGCAGCAGTTCGAGATCCGTCGTCCGATGGTAGAGCAGCCGCAACAGCCGGTGCAGCCGCAGGCCCCGCAACAGCAGCAGTACCAGCAGCCACAGGCACCACAGCCTCAGCAGCCCGTTCAGCAGCAGCCGCAGCGCCGCGTTTTTAACCTGGAAGGCTCTACCACACAAGAGTTCGGCAACGGCTTTGGTGCTCCACAGCAGGAAGACTATGCCACGCGTGAAGCGAAGCGTCTGGAAGCAGAGCGTGAGTTGATGCGACAAAAAGCCATTGAGCGCCGTGAGCGCCTGAAAATGCTGAGCACGGATATGACGACGAGCGAAGCGATGAAAGAAAAAATGGATGTGCCTGCTTACCTGCGCCGCAATGTGGCCCTTGATTCAGTGGCGCATTCCTCAGAGCGCAACATCTCCCGTTTCAACCTGAACGATGACAACGAGATACTGGGCGACAACCGTTTTCTGCATGACAATGTAGACTAATCATTTATCCTGTTTTCTAATAATGTAAAGAGCCCGCCATTATGGTGGGCTCTTTTGCTTTAGACCAGACTGATTAAATGGCTATACCGGTACTCTTCTATACTTATACCTAGACCTATACCTAGACCTATACCTGACTTATACCTGACTTATACCTGGTCTTTACATCAGCTATACCTGTCCTATCCTTAGCTCTTTATTACCTGACTGAAATAAGGTCGATACAAAAATGGCCAGTATAAGCAGCAGTAGCAGAAGTTTTATAGTAGTCAAATAGAGGATCGATGCAGGCTGGCGCAAGTCTTTCAGTATCGCCCAAACAAACAGATTGGCCAGTATAAGCAGGAGGTAAACGAACAGGAATAAAATTGGAGCCTTGTCATAGCCTGTCCATACCTTGTAAACCAGCAGAACAACAATGGTCAGGTTAACTAAGATTACTAGTAGGGAATGGTAGCGCTTGCTTAGCCGATGGCAAGGTATAGCCTGTCTTTTAGAAATGGATAAACTGCTCGATCTGCTGGTTCAGCAACTCCAGGTAGAGCGGATTTGTGATGGCGTTGCCATCGTAGTTCTTCTCAAACTGGGCCAGGCGGGGCTTGAGTGCCAGCACATGCATGCCCAGGTAGTTGAAGATGTCCGTCAGGTGGCTCATGGCCAGGCCGCTGCCCTGTACCCCGGAGGAGAGGCCCACCAGAGCAGCTTTCTTGTTGCGGAAGGTGTTCGGGTAGGAGAGCCCATCGATAAAGGCCTTGAGCACCCCTGGGAAAGAACCGTTGTATTCCGGCACGATGAACACAAACTTCTCGGATTCGCCAATTACAGCGCTTAGCTCGTTAAAGGCCGGGTTAGTGCCAATGTTGTCATAGAGAGCAGAAGCCGTAAAGTCAGCCGGGAGGTCGGCCAGGTCGAGGATCTGGTTTTCTACCTGGCGCTCGTCCAGCAACTTGGCGTATAGATTGGCCACTGCTCGGGAGTTGGAGGAAGGTCTGTTGGTGCCCGTTATGATGGTGATCATGGTGTCTTTTGGTGTCCTTCTGTAAACAGACGCTAAGCTCTACGGTTTGCAGAAAGGTATAGATGTCAGAATATAAATGCGAATATAAAAGCAAAAGGCGAGAACAGTTGCCTGTCTCGCCTTTTGCTTATTCGTATCAGGAAAACTATACGTTCTCAGAGCTTGCTTTTGCTCCCAAGTATTCCCTGTTCATCATCGCGATGTTGTCCAGCGAAATACCTACCGGGCACTCAGCAGCACAGGCGCCTGTGTTCGAGCAGGCACCGAAGCCTTCCACGTCCATCTGGGCTACCATGTTCTCCACGCGCGTTTTAGCCTCTACTTTGCCTTGCGGCAGCATAGCCAACTGTGACACCTTCGCGCTCACGAATAGCATGGCAGAGGCATTCTTACAAGCCGCCACACAAGCACCACAACCAATACAGGTAGCAGCGTCAAACGCTTTGTCAGCGATCGTCTTAGGTATAGCAATCTCGTTTGCGTCAGGTACACCACCTGTGTTTACCGACACGTAACCGCCCGCCTGCTGAATGCGGTCGAAGGCAGAACGGTCTACGATCAGGTCTTTGTGCACCGGGAAAGCGGCCGCTCGCCAGGGCTCGATCGTGATCGTATCGCCGTGGTTGAAGTGACGCATGTGCAACTGGCATGTGGTCGTGCCGCGCTCCGGACCGTGTGCACGGCCGTTGATGAACAAGCTGCACATACCGCATATACCTTCACGGCAGTCATGGTCGAAGGCAACAGGGTCTTGGCCTGCTACCAGGAGTTCTTCGTTGAGCACGTCCAGCATCTCCAGAAAAGACATATCCGGAGATATGTTCTTAAGTGGATACGTTACCAGCTGACCTGCAGAGTTTTTATCTTTTTGGCGCCAAATCTTCAATGTGAGGTCCATTGGTTTAGCATTTGGATTACTTCCAGCCATTTCTTTTATATTAGAAATTATAAATTATGAATTAGGAATTATCAGAAAGGATGCCCTCGTATAACATTTGGAAAGGGCGATTCATTCTTGATTATTCATTCCCAATTATTAATTATCCATTACTTATAGCTACGCTGCGTCAGCTTCACGTTCTCGAACTTCAGTTCTTCCTTGTGCAGCACCGGCTGGTTGCCAGTTCCTGTAAACTCCCAGGCAGCTACATAAGCAAAGTTCTCGTCATCACGCAGGGCCTCGTTCTCAGGCGTCTGGTATTCCTCACGGAAGTGACCGCCGCAAGACTCGTTTCTGTGCAGCGCGTCGTCTACCATTAGCTCACCAAGTTCCAGGAAGTCAGCCACGCGGTGCGCTTTCTCCAATGTCTGGTTCAGCTCTTCGTTCACACCGGTCACTTTCACGTTCTGCCAGAACTCGTCGCGCAGCTTGCGGATCTCCTGCTTCGCGAACTGAAGACCTTCGGCGTTACGGGCCATACCACAGTAGTCCCACATGATCTGTCCAAGCGCCTTGTGGAAGTCATCCACCGTGCGGTTTCCTTTGATAGATAGTAGACGCTGGGTAATGCCCATCACGTTCTGCTCAGCTTCCTTAAAGGCTGGGTGCTCTGTGCTCACCTTGTCGTAAGGTGTTTGCGCCAGGTAATCACCAATGGTGTAAGGGATCACGAAATAACCGTCGGCCAGACCCTGCATCAGGGCCGAAGCACCGAGGCGGTTAGCACCGTGGTCAGAGAAGTTACACTCGCCCGTCGCGTACAGACCCGGTATGTTGGTCATCAGGTTGTAGTCCACCCAAAGGCCACCCATGGTATAGTGCACGGCAGGGTAAATGCGCATCGGCTTTTCGTAAGGGTTCTCGTCCGTGATCTTGGCATACATCTCGAACAGGTTACCGTACTTGGCAGCAATGGCCGGCTGGCCTTCACGATTGATCGCATCTGCAAAGTCCAGGTATACGGCCAGACCAGAGGAGCCTACACCGCGGCCTTCGTCGCATACCAGCTTGGCATTGCGTGATGCCACGTCGCGCGGTACGAGGTTACCGAAGGCAGGGTACTTACGCTCCAGGTAGTAGTCGCGGTCTTCTTCTTTGATATCGTTCACTGAGATCTCACCCTTGCGCAGGCGCTGGGCAATCTCCACTGTCTTCGGCACCCATACACGGCCATCGTTACGGAGCGACTCAGACATCAGCGTCAGCTTGGACTGGTAGTCGCCGGATACAGGTATACAGGTTGGGTGAATCTGCGTGAAGCAAGGGTTAGCGAACAAAGCGCCTTTCTTGTGCGCTCTCCAGGCCGCCGTGGCGTTGGAGCCCATCGCGTTGGTAGACAGGAAGAATACGTTGCCGTAGCCACCTGTTGCCAGCACTACTGCGTGCGCGCTGTGCGACTCAACTTTACCTGTGATCAGGTTACGCACCACAATGCCACGGGCTTTGCCGTCCACCATCACGAGGTCCAGCATTTCGGTGCGCGGGTACATTTTCACTTTGCCATAGGCTACCTGACGGTTCAGGGCAGAGTAAGCACCCAGTAACAGCTGCTGTCCGGTTTGGCCGCGGGCGTAGAAGGTACGCGATACCTGCGCTCCACCGAACGAACGGTTAGCGAGCAGTCCGCCGTACTCACGCGCGAAAGGAACACCTTGTGCCACGCACTGGTCAATAATGTCAACAGACACCTGCGCCAGGCGGTACACGTTGGCCTCACGGGCGCGGTAGTCACCACCTTTGATGGTGTCGTAGAACAGACGGTAGATCGAGTCACCGTCGTTCTGGTAGTTTTTAGCGGCGTTGATACCACCCTGTGCGGCGATCGAGTGTGCGCGACGCGGTGAATCCTGGAAGCAGAACGCCTTCACGTTATAGCCCAGTTCGCCCAGTGTGGCAGCGGCAGAAGCACCGGCAAGACCGGTACCTACTACAATGATGTCGTATTTACGTTTGTTGGCCGGGTTTACCAGCTTCACATTGAATTTATGCTTATCCCACTTTTCAGCTAATGCGCCTTCCGGGATTTTAGAATCTAATATCATAGCAAGTATATTAGCTTAATTACAAGTTAACGAAGAAAAAGAAGTAAAGCGGGATAAGCGCAAAACCCAGGCTGATAAGCACTGAGAAAGCCACACCGAAGGTTTTGATGAACGGCGTGTACTTCTTGTGTGTGAGACCCAGAGACTGGAACGCGCTCTGGAAACCGTGGATCAGGTGATAGGCCAATGCAATCATCGAGATAACATAAAGGCCTACGTAGATCGGGTTTTTGAATGCTCTTACTACCTCGGCGTACAGGTTTGTGTACTCAGCGTTTGGAACGCCCTCCAGCTCTCCGAAGCGGGCCGGCACAAAGAAGTTCCACAGGTGCACCAGCAGGAACACCAGGATAATGGTACCCAGCAGGCCCATGTTGCGCGAAGACCAGGTAGAGTTTTCCTGCGGGTGGTTCTCAGCGTACCCAACAGGACGGGCAACTTTGTTGCGGCGCGTCAACACGATCGCATCGTAGATGTGGAACAGGAATCCAAGTACCAGCACTATTTCCATCGTACGGATAACGGGATTGTTGGCCATAAAATGGGAGTAGATGTTAAATGCCTCGCCACCATCTTGGTAAAACAGCGTAAGGTTACCCACAAGGTGCACCACCAGGAAGGAGCACAGGAAAAGGCCCGTTACCGACATGATGATCTTACGTCCGATTGTACTGGAAAACGTTTTAGTAAACCAATTCATCTGTATTTGTTAGAAGGTTAAGTAATGAATGCTTTTTAATGCCCAAAGGTACATGCGGAGCCTGTATAAAACAATAAAATAGCATATTTTGAATCAATCTAAATTGCAATGCGTAGGACTGAAAACCATATATTATAAACCCACTTTTCTTGCTTTTGTTGATAATAAAAAGGTAAAATTTCAGTTTTCATTTTACCTTTGTTCAGCGCCAAATCTAACTCTACGCTTATGCCAAATAGTTTACGCTTGAGCTGTTGCTTGCCTGGCCGCATAGTGCTGTTGGTATTGATGTTGTTGTTGGGGTATGCAAACGCGGCGCAGGCGACACACATCCGGGCCGGGGACATTACCGCCGTCAGGGACACAGGTCCCAATCCCAACCCCCGGAAGTTCTTTTTCACCATGGTGATGTACACCAAAACCTCCTCCACAGCCGATGACCCGAGGGTATTCATCTCGATGGGTACTGGAGAGACTGTCACAGTAGAACGCCTGTCTGTCACCAACATCAAGCCGGACGTAGACCGCGAAGAGTTTAAGTGGGAGTATACCTTTCCGGCCAACGGCACCTTTATCGTAACGTGGGTAGGCGAAAACCGGAACGGAGGCATCCTGAACATGGCCGCCCCAACTGATCAGCTGACCTTTGCCATTTCTACGACGATCTCCATTAACCCGCTTCGTGGCCTGAACAGCACGCCGATACTGCAGGTTGCCCCAATTGACGAAGCTACTGCCGGCGAGCGCTGGGTGCATAACCCGGGAGCAATCGACGCTGACGGCGACAGCCTCGCCTACAAACTGATACAGCCCCAGCACCGCAACCAGGCCACCGGCCTGATCACGAACGTGCCCGGCTACCGCGACCCGCATACGGTTGACAACTGCCGTAACGCCACTAACACCGGACCTTCCACCTTCACCCTCGACCCCATTACCGGACAGCTCACCTGGGATGCCCCCTGCCGACTGGGGGAATATAACGTGGCCTTTGTGGTAGAGGAGTGGCGTACAACAGGGGCTGCCCCCGTGCTGATCAGTACGGTGGTGCGCGACATGCAGATCCTGGTAGTGGATGCCCGTAACAAACCGCCGGTGCTCGTGCCCCGCGACACTTGTATCGTGGCCGGCGAAACGCTGCGCACCACCATCACAGCGACCGACCCCGACGGACATTTGATCAACCTGACCGTACCAGGCACAGGCGGTATATTACCTCCGGCCACTTTCAGAGGGACTGTCAACCAGCCAGGCCGCGCCGCCGGACAGTTGGTATGGAATACTTCCTGCAACGATGTGCGGGCCAATCCTTACCAGCTGATTTTCAGGGCAGAGGACAACCCGCCACCACCCGCCAGGCAGCTGGCCGACCTGCAGCCTTACCGCATCACCGTCATAGGTCCAGCGCCTCAGAACCTGCTGGCTAACGGTGAGGACCGTACCGTGCGCCTGACCTGGGACAAATACATTTGCCAGAATGCCTCCACCATCCGCATTTACAGGCGCGAGGGGCCGTCGGGTTGGCGACCAGGGCCTTGCGAAACCGGTGTGCCGGCCAGTGCAGGCTATACGCTGATAGGCGAGGTGAGCAAGGATAAGACGGAGTTTTTAGACAATAACAACGGACAGGGCCTGACCGCCGGAGCGGAGTACTGCTACGTGATCTACGCGGAGTTCCCAAGACCAGCAGGTGGACAAAGCATTGCATCGCTGGAAGCCTGTGTCGTGCTCGAGCGTGACATACCTTATATTACGAATGTAACAGTAGACCGCACCGCAGCCACCAACGGACAGATCACAGTTCGCTGGACGCAGCCTGGCCCAGGTATAGAGCGCCTGAATCCTCCTTTCGAGTACAGGCTATACCGCAAGGTAGGGCAGGAGCCGGGCGGAGCCTATCAGCAGGTATTCACTTCGCGCAGACTGAGTGACACGGTGTTCGTAAACAGCGGACTGAACACAGAGGCAAATGCTTACAGGTATAAGCTCGAATTCTACAGTACTCGTACAGCGGGTGGCGCCACTCCGAACATGCTGCGCGACTCCACCTCAGCCTCCAGTGTGCGATTGGCAGCTGAAGCGCAGAGCTCGGGCGACGCCATGCAAGTCTCGCTCAGCTGGACCTACAATGTGCCATGGCGAAATGAAGTGCTCGAGCACCAGATCTTCAGAGTGGTAAATGGCGAACTGGTACAGGTTGGCAGCGTGACGGCTTCGGCTACAGGAGGTGCTTTTGTGGACCAAGGTACGGCCGCAGCGCCGCTGGAACGTGGCCAGACCTACTGCTACGTCGTGCGCACCCAGGGCACTTACCAGATAGAAGGGTTGCCGGAACCCTTGCAGAACCTGAGCCAGGAAGTGTGCGTGCAGTTACCGCTTGTCATCTGTCCGCCGGAGCTGACCCTGGATGTGCTGGATTGCGAGGCCTTCTTCGCAAATCCAACCAAGCCGCCTTACCAGAATGTGCTCAACTGGGTGCCGAAGATCGGGGATGGGTGCACGGATGAGATCGACTTCTATACCGTCTACTTCAGAGGGCCGGGCGAGACGGAGCATCGGGCCATCGCTACCACCAAAGAGACCACCTATACCCATACCGGGCTGGAGTCTTTTGCCGCCTGCTACTACGTGACGGCCACCAGCATGACAGGGGAGGAAAGTGAGCCAAGCAACGAAGAGTGTAAGGACAACTGCTTCTTCTTCCAGCTTCCGAACATCATCACGCCAAACGATGACGGCAAAAACGATGTGTTCAGACCGGATCCAAGGGCGGCGTTCATACGCTCCACCACTTTCAAGGTATTTAACCGTTGGGGGGTGAAGGTATACGAAAGCAACGAAGATCCGTATATCAACTGGCCGGGCACCGACAATGATGGTAAGCGCCTCTCAGATGGGGTTTACTACTACGAGGCCGAGGTTGAATTTATATCCATTGACCCTGAACGCAGCCGCAGTAAATACAAAGGCTGGGTAGAAATAGTACGCTAATGACAAAAGAGGAACTGGACCGGCTGCAGGGTTTGCCCATCGTATTTTACGATGGCACCTGCGGCTTTTGCCAGGCCAGCATACAAATCGCTTTGAAGTATAACAAGCGGCAGAACCTGCATTTTGCCGCTTTGCAATCCGGATTGGTAGAGCAGCTCGTGCCGCAGCAGCTTGTGCCTGATCCCTTGCCGGATTCCATTCTTTTTTTTGAAAACGGCCAGCTCTATACCGAGTCAGAAGCCGCACTTCGCATTGCCCGCCATCTCAATTTTCCATGGGCCGTGCTTTACTATTTTAGGTTTATTCCCTTATCTTTCCGCAATTTTGTGTACCGCTTCATCGCGAAACACCGCTACCGCATAGCAGGACGCAATGAAGCCTGCATGCTGCCCAGCCCCGAGGAAAGGGCCCGGTTTGTGGCTTACTAAATTGTTAAATTGTTGATGGTTAAATGGTTGTTGGGCTTTAGCTTGCCGAACAGCTGTTGGCTTTATTGCCCCTTCTTATACCTTGGTAAGCGGTATAAGCACGGAAAGGTATAGACGATTGTTAATGTACCTATACCTGTAAGCGCAAGCCTGCGAGCAGGTATAATACAGGTATAGCCAGAGATCAGTTATTGTTAAAATAAGGTATAGCTAAATCTCAGGTGTAGGTTTGCCATTTATGTAAGCACACCCAAGTTCTCAACCATTTAACAATTCAACCATCAACAATTCAACCATGCAACCATCGACAATCAGCAATCAACCTTAATAATAAAGAATGAAAAAGGCATACGTATTCCCGGGACAGGGTTCTCAGTTTGTGGGTATGGGCAAGGATCTGTACGAGCAGCACGAGACTGCCCGTCAGCTGTTCGAAAAAGCAAACGAGATCCTGGGATTCAACATCACAGAGATCATGTTCAGCGGTACGGACGAGGAGCTAAAGCAGACCCGTGTAACACAGCCGGCTATTTTCCTGCATTCGGTAGCGCAGGCGGCCGTGGCCCAGGACTTTAATCCTGACATGGTAGCGGGGCACTCGCTTGGTGAGTTTTCGGCATTGGTGGCCAGCAAAGTGCTGAGCTTTGAAGACGGCCTGAGACTGGTGTATAAAAGAGCGATGGCCATGCAGGCAGCCTGCGAAGCGAACCCGTCTACCATGGCCGCTATACTGGGACTGGACGATGCGAAGGTAGAAGAGGTATGCGCCTCCATAGAAGGGGAAGTAGTGGTGGCAGCCAACTACAACTGCCCGGGCCAGCTGGTGATCTCCGGTTCTAACAAAGGGATAGAGATTGCCTGTGAGAAGATGAAGGAAGCCGGAGCCAAGCGCGCCTTGCCATTGCCGGTTGGTGGCGCTTTCCACTCGCCACTCATGAAACCGGCAGAAGTAGAACTGGCCAAAGCCATCAACGAAACCACCTTCAGCAAGGGCATCTGCCCGATCTATCAGAACGTGGACGCCATGCCGCATACTGATCCCGAAGAGATCAAGCAAAACCTGATCAGCCAGCTGACAGCCCCCGTTCGCTGGACGCAATCGGTACAGCAAATGGTTGCCGATGGCGCCACGCACTTTATGGAGTGCGGTCCGGGTAAAGTACTGCAGGGCTTGGTGAAAAAGATCGAGCGTACAGCTGAGGTAAGTTCAGTAGCATAACACTTCGCGTGAAATTGAAAAAGACCATTGCGGCCGCTGCTGCAATGGTCTTTTTTATTTATGATACTGCTTAAAAGGAACTCGGGTATAACATGCCCTTAGTCAGCGGCCGAAACAAAGGGGTGAACGGGGAGTTCGTCCGGGCAATCATGTAGGAGCTGTGTTACCGGCTGGTTGAGCACCGGGTGCAGCAGCTGCGGTGCGATCTCGCTCAGTGGCAGCAGCGTAAACCGTCGCAGGTGCAACTGCGGATGGGGGATGGTCAGGCGCTGCGTCTGCATGACCAACAGGTCGTAGAACAGGATGTCGATGTCGATGACGCGGGCTCCCCAGTGCTCGTGCCGGATGCGCCCCAGTTCCTGCTCGATCTGGTTTATACCTTGCAGCACCTGTTCCGGACTAAGGTCCGTTTCCACTTCCAGCACCTGGTTCAGGAAGGCAGGCTGATCGGTTTTGCCCCAGGCGGCAGTTTCGTAAAGGGAGGAGCTTTGCGCGATCGGGCCGATCTGTGCTGCAATGCGTTCGCGGGCTTGAAACAGGTATAGCGGGCGGTCACCGAGGTTGCCGCCCAGGAGCAGGTATAGCTTAGGCATGTTTGTTGAAAAAGGCAATGCTCAGGTCGGCGGCGGCTCTGGCCGCTGTAGGTAATACTTCCTGCTGGTATGGGTGCTGGCCGCCAAAAGAATGATCGGCGCCCGGTAACAAATGCAGCTCGGCATCCGGTTTCCAGGTATGCAGGTCGTGGGCCATTTGCACAGGCAGGGTTTCGTCTTCCTCACCATGTAGTATGAGCAAAGGCTGCTGCATTTTCCGGATCACCGTCGGGATTTCCAAACGCTCCACATTGGCCAGGTAGTCTTCCACGATCTGGTAGTAGAGCGGCATGCGTATACCTGTGCGGGCATTCGTCACCCACTGCACCCCCTCTTTTTTCCAGGATTCCTTTTCCAACTCGTCCCAGCGCTGGTCAAAGTTATTCACGGCGGCCCAGGTAGCCACGGCCCGCACACGGGTGTCTTCAGCGGCTTTGAGTATAACAGATCCGCCGCCACGGCTGTGGCCGATCAGGTAAATGCGGTTCAGGTCCAGCTCATTTTGTGGCAGCGGTCCTTCTTCGTCATGCATCAAGTCGATGAGCGACTTGAGGTCCTCAAGCTCGATGCTGAAGTTGTTGCGCCCGAAGGCTTCCATGTCGTGCAGGTCCGAATCGTTGTCGACGCTGGTGCCGTTGTGCGAGAAGTTGAACTTGACGAACACAAAGCCCTGGCTGGCGAAATAGTCGGCCAGCAGGTTGAAGTGGCCCCAGTCTTTGAAGCCCTTGAAACCATGGGTATAGAGCACGACCGGCTTCCTGTTTCCGTCCGGGTTGTAAGTGGCGTCAGCGGTAAAAGGACGCGCGTGCTCCGGGTATACCACGAAGTCTACTTTGAGTGTGTCTGCCATGGCAAGATGCGCTGTGTTATCAGAAGGCAATATAGTTATTTTCAGCAAGCGGCAAACCAGCACAAGGCTGTGCTGTTGGTAAAGTATACCAGCGCGCTAAACTTAGATTATTTAAACGCTGATATTGCTATACTTGTTTGGAAACGACCCCCACACCTAGTAATATTGCGGAATATCACATGAGCATTAGCCTAAAGGAAATACAAGCGCCCATTGCCCAGGAGATGGAGCTGTTCGAGAAAAAGTTCAGGACTTCGATGAAGTCTAAGGTACTGCTGCTCGACAAGATCATGAGCTACATCGTAAAGCGCAAAGGCAAGCAGATGCGGCCGATGTTCGTGTTCTTCATGGCCAAGCTTTTCCGCGGCGACGCCATTGGCGATGCCACCTACCGGGGGGCCGCCCTCATTGAACTATTGCACACGGCCACCCTCGTGCACGACGATGTGGTGGACGAGGCCAACTACCGCCGCGGTTTCTTCTCGGTGAACGCCCTCTGGAAAAACAAGATTGCCGTGCTGGTAGGCGACTACCTGCTCTCCAAAGGTTTGCTGCTTTCCCTACAGAATGACGATTACGAACTGCTCAAGATCGTGTCTAATGCTGTGAAGGAGATGAGCGAGGGCGAGCTGCTGCAGATCGAAAAAGCCCGCCGCCTGGACATCGACGAAGCTGTTTACTTTGACATCATTCGTCAGAAAACCGCTTCGCTTATTGCTTCCTGCTGCGCGGTTGGCGCTGCCTCGGCCGGTGCCTCCAAAGAGGACATCGAGAAGGCCCGTCTGTTTGGTGAAAAAGTAGGCATTGCTTTCCAGATCAAAGACGACCTGTTCGACTACGGCACGGCAGAGATCGGCAAGCCAGTTGGCATCGACATCAAGGAAAAGAAGATGACACTGCCGCTGATCCACGCCCTGCGCGAAGCTGACTGGATGACACGCCGCCGCGTGATCTACAACGTGAAAAACAACAACGGCGACAACAAGCGCGTGCAGCAGGTGATCGACTATGTGAAAACCTCTGGCGGTATACAGTACACCATCGAGGCGATGAACCAATACCACGCCGAGGCCCTGGCCATCCTCCATACCTTCCCCGCCTCCCCATCCCGCACCTCCCTGGAGCAACTGATCGCCTACACGATAGAGCGCGAGAAGTAGAATTGAATTGTTAAATTGTTGATGGTTAAATTGTTAATCTTAGATTAGCAGGATGTTCTCTGTCCTAGGTATAGCCGACCTTGGTAGGGACAGGTTGTGACCTGTCCGAATCGTGCACAGGTATAATTTGTCGGAATCAGGATTTACGGGATTAGTGTAATTGCACTTAAGACTATACCGCATATCTGGCCTCTACCGCAAGCCTAACTTGTGATTGTGCGTGCTGCAAGTTTGTGACTGGCGAAGGTTTGCGACAGAACAAAAGCACTTTACTGCAATGAGGTTTCAGACCTAGGTAATAAGACTACTTCTCATTAGCTCGTAGTGCCTGTATAGCCAATCAGAAATATCTGTAAACCTCCTAACGAAATCTGTAATCTTTAGAGGCAGATGCGTAGGTAATTTTGAGTGTGCAAAATAACCTGTGAAAAATGAGTCTCAACACCAATACCTGGAACCGGCTGCGCTATACGGTATACCTGCCCATTTACGACCTGATCGCTGACCGGATTTTCCGAAAGTACCGCCAGCGTTCCATCCAACTGCTGCAAGCCAAACCCAATGACGCCATCCTGATTGTCGGTGCGGGTACCGGACTTGACTTGCCATACCTGCAAGGATACACCCACATCACTGCCAACGACATTACCCCTGGCATGATCAGCAAGCTGAGATCCCGTGCCGAAAAACTAGGTATACCTGTCAATGCGCAAGTGATGAACGGGCAGCAAATGACCTATCCTGACAACAGTTTTGATGCTGTTATCCTGCACCTGATCATTGCGGTTATACCTGATCCGGTGGCCTGCATCAAGGAGGTAGAGCGGGTGCTCAAGCCGGGCGGCAAGGTGATGGTTTTCGATAAGTTTTTGCCCGACGGGCAGAAACCCTCGCTGCTGCGGCGCCTCTTTAACCAGGTAGCCGGCACGCTCTTTTCTGACATCAACCGTAGCATCGGCAGCATCGCCAGCCATACTTCTCTTCAGGTAGAGCTGAATGAGCCGGCTGCACTTGGAGGCACGTTCCGGATTGTGAGGCTTCGGAAACTAGTGTAGCTCCAGAGCTACGAAAGTGAGAGAAAATTAAATTTTAGGTACTGAGTTCAACATAAAAGGGCAAAAGGTATGCAAAACAAAGGCCGCTACTGCACCAGTAGCGGCCTTTGCTATACCTGCCGATCAAACAATCAGCAATCAACAATCAGCAATCAACAATTAGATGTCCTCCGCCAGCAGCTCGTCCATCGTTTTGTTAAAATCCGCTACCCACTCTTCGTAGTACTTGCCGGTGCCGGGGCCAGAGAATCCGGTGTGGATCTTGCGCACTTTACCCTGGCGGTCGATGAAGATGGTGGTGGGGAAGGAGAGGACATGGTTGAGTGCCGGGAGCGCCTGTGCGGCAGCTTCTTTGTCGGCCGGACCTGCGTAAAGCAGGTCGTACTCGATATCAAAGCGGTCTTTCATCTTTGTCAAGCGCGGTACGGCTTGTTCGTAGCCTTTGGTGCGCTCAAAACCCAGGCCGATGATCTCCAGGCCGCGGTCTTTGTTCTTGCTGTAGTAAGGGGCCAGGAACTGGGTTTCGTCCATACAGTTCGGGCACCAGGAACCCAGCAGTTGCACCAGCACCACCTTGCCCTGGTACTTGTCATCCGACAAAGAAACTTTGTTCCCTTCCAGATCCGGGAAAGTGAATTCCAGCGACTCATAGCCTGGCTTCAGGAAAGTCAGTTCGTTAGCGTTGGCCAGCTCGGCGTTCTCGTTGCGCTTGGCTGTCCAGGACTCGTAGTCGTAGAGGCCGGCAAAGTACTCGCCTTGCAACGTACTGTCCGCACTTGGTTTGGCTGTGAACAGGTAGTCGTGGTTGCCGTCAAAAGTCGACAGCTTCAGCTCGTTGCCTTCCACCTGTCCTTCCAGGTAGCGGTAATCGCCAGTCTGGGTGATGAACGTGCCGGTTACGTGATTATCCTTCTGCTCAAACACACCGATAGCTGGGTAGGTTTTGCCGTCTTTGTTCGTAAAAGTCACTTCCCATTTGCCGGTATAGTCAAAAGTAGCCGGAGCAGGGTTTTCCTTGAAGCGGTTGGTTTTGCCGTGCTCGGCTGTAAAAGGAACGGAGTAAGGCTTGGACAGGTCGTTTCGGGTGAAGCGGCCGGCCATTTTATCGCCGTCTACTTTCGCGATCAGGTCGGCGTCGAAAATGTGCAGCCTGATCCGGAGCGAATCACCCTCCTGGTGAAATTCATCCACCAGAATGCGCTCATCGGCGTTCACCAGGTATAGCACGGTCTTGCCGTTCTGCTCTTCTGCTTCCATGATAAAGGGAATCTCCTGGCCCTGTGACTGCAGCACAACGCGCCACGGGCCCGGTTTGATGGTGTTATCAGTAGATGTCATAGAGCCACAGGAGGTTAATAGCTGCGTGAATGACAAAGCCAACAACAAAATCAGCCTTGCCGGGGTATTAAAACAAGTACGTATCATACGGCAAAATTACGAGAAGGAATCGTTAAATGCGAAACATGAGAATGAATAGCGCAGGCGGTGGTGGAAATGTTATATTCATGACCGCTAATGTTGTGCTTAAACACTCATATTTCGTACATTTGTAAACTTCACAACGAAGCATTAAACATAACAACAATAGCAGAACTATGGCATTTGATTTAGGAATGATCAAGGCAGTATATGCCGGGATGGCCGAGCGCGTGAATGCTGCCCGTAACGCAGTAGGCAGACCGCTTACCCTAACAGAAAAAATCTTGTACGCGCACCTCTACGACGGCAACGCGACACAGTCTTTTGAGCGCGGCAAGACCTACGTGGACTTCGCTCCGGACAGGGTGGCTATGCAGGATGCAACGGCACAAATGGCCTTGCTTCAGTTCATGCAGGCTGGCAAGCCGCAGGCAGCTGTACCTTCTACAGTACATTGCGATCACCTGATTCAGGCCCGCGTAGGTGCTGACCAGGACTTGCAGGACGCTTATACTGAAAACAAAGAGGTATACGATTTCCTTGCCTCTGTTTCAAATAAATATGGCATCGGCTTCTGGAAGCCGGGTGCCGGTATCATCCACCAGGTGGTACTCGAGAACTACGCCTTCCCGGGCGGTATGATGATCGGTACGGACTCCCACACACCAAACGCTGGTGGCTTGGGTATGGTGGCGATTGGTGTAGGTGGTGCTGATGCTGTAGACGTTATGTCCGGCATGGCCTGGGAGCTTAAATTCCCGAAAGTGATCGGTGTGAAACTGACCGGCAAAATGAGTGGCTGGACTTCACCGAAAGACGTAATCCTGAAAGTAGCCGGTATCCTGACTGTAAAAGGTGGCACAGGCGCGATTGTGGAGTACTTCGGTGATGGTGCTGAGTCTATGTCTTGTACCGGTAAAGGCACCATCTGTAACATGGGTGCTGAGATCGGGGCAACTACATCGGTATTCTCTTATGACGACAGCATGCGTGCATACCTGCGCGCTACCAACCGCGAAGAAGTAGTAGAAATGGCAGACGAGGTAGCTGCCTACCTGCGTGCCGACGACGAGGTATACGCTGATCCGGCTGCTTTCTACGATCAGCTGATCGAGATTGATCTTTCTACATTGGAGCCACACGTAAACGGCCCGTTCACGCCGGATGCGGCCTGGCCAATTTCTCAGTTCGCTGCTGTTGTAAAAGAGCACAACTGGCCATCTAAACTGGAAGTAGGTCTGATCGGTTCTTGTACCAACTCTTCTTATGAAGACTTGACCCGTTCGGCCTCTATCGCAGAACAGGCGGTGTCTAAGAAACTGGTTGCACAGGCTGAGTTCACCATCACACCAGGTTCTGAACTGGTACGCTTCACGACAGCCCGCGACGGCTTGTTGGATACCTTCGCTCAGATGGGCGGTGTGGTACTGGCAAACGCCTGCGGACCGTGCATCGGACAGTGGGCCCGTCACACTGACGACCCAACTCGCAAGAACTCGATCATCACGTCATTCAACCGTAACTTCGCCAAGCGTAACGACGGCAACCCGAACACACACGCGTTCGTGGCTTCGCCTGAGATCGTAACTGCTTTCGCCATTGCAGGTGACCTGACTTTCAACCCGCTGGTTGACAAGTTGATCAACTCCGACGGTGAAGAAGTAATGCTGGATGAGCCAAGAGGCATTGAATTGCCGCCGCAAGGCTTCGCCGTAGAAGACGCAGGCTATGTAGCCCCAGCCGAAGACGGTAGCAGCGTAGAAGTAGTGGTAGATCCGAAGTCTGATCGTCTGCAGTTGCTGGAAGGCTTTAAGCCATGGGAGGGTACTGACCTGAAAGGTCTGAAGCTGCTCATCAAGGCACAAGGCAAGTGTACGACTGACCACATCTCCATGGCTGGTCCTTGGTTGAAGTACCGTGGTCACCTCGACAACATCTCCAATAACATGCTGATCGGTGCTATCAACGCCTTCAACGGGGAGGCTAACAAGGTATTCAACGACATGACGCGTGGTTACGACACTGTGCCTGCCACGGCCCGTACGTATAAGGCTGCCGGTATCGGAACAGTGGTGATAGGTGACGAGAACTATGGTGAAGGTTCATCTCGTGAGCACGCTGCCATGGAGCCGCGTCACCTGGGTGTTCGTGCCGTTATCGTGAAGTCATTCGCGCGTATCCACGAAACCAACCTGAAGAAGCAGGGTATGCTGGGTCTTACGTTCGCTAACAAAGCGGATTATGACCTGATCGAGGAGAACGACACGATCGATATCCTGGGTCTGGAGAACTTTACGCCAGGTGTTCCGCTGAAAGTGGTGTTAACGCACAAAGATGGTTCGCAGGACGCTTTCCAGGTAAACCATACCTACAACGAAGGTCAGATCGAGTGGTTCAAGGCTGGTTCAGCGCTTAACCTGATCCGTTTGCAGCAGAAGCAGTCAGCTAACGGTTAATTAGCAGCTAACTGCCAAAAATAGAAACGCCCCGCTCGAAAGAGTGGGGCGTTTTGTTTTGATGCTGGTATAGCTCTTGTTCTTACCCTAAAAGCTGCTCTTGGAACTGTCGTTTTGTTTTGGAGCAGGTATAGCTTTTTATTGACGTTTACCTGCTGTTCATGTCTCCACTCATGGCCTGATAATCAGCAGGCGACTCGTGGTAGTATTTTGCTCGTATGTAAGCTGCACGATGTAAAGCCCTTCTGCCAGACCGTGCAGATCGT
Organism: Pontibacter coccineus; assembly: GCF_030546575.1. Classification (GTDB taxonomy): domain Bacteria; phylum Bacteroidota; class Bacteroidia; order Cytophagales; family Hymenobacteraceae; genus Pontibacter; species Pontibacter coccineus. The sequence continues at coordinate 683,611 of NZ_JAUOTN010000001.1, read as the reverse complement.
AAATGGCCTTGTGCGGCAAACGGCTTCGTAACTTCGGACTAACCCGTCGTCCCATCGCATCTGTCATCAATAGGGTGAGTGGGGCATCCGCCTTTGGCAAAGCAATATGCAGCTCGTGCACAGCCGGGTTCGGGTATACCTGAAACTGTGGAGGAGTTTCCAGCGGCGGAATTACTGTTTCGGCTTGTTTGATTTCTATCCGCCGCACAACGGTGTCTTCACCACAATCAGAGGCATTCGCGACAATCAGGGAAACGTCGTAAGTGCCAGGCAGTTCATAGGTATAGCTGGGGTGCTGCTCCGTGGAAGTGTGGCCGTTGCCAAAATTCCACCGCCAGCTGTCGCCATGCTCGCTTTCGTTGCGGAAGTCGATGCGCTTGCCAGGCTCCATTTGCTCCTGTTGCTGCACGATGCTGAAACCAGCCACGGGAGAATCGGCTACTACAATCTCAAAGGGCGACAGCGGGCTGTCGAACAAAGAGTCGGCATTGCAAACATATAAGATGGTGCTCGTGTCGAGGGCGGCGATGTTGAAGTTATTGCCAGTGCCCAGGAGCTTTGTCTTGGCCGCGTCTGCAAAAAACTTAAACTGCTTACCACCCGCTGGCGTCAGGCTGACCGAAGCGCCGACGCAAACCGTATCGCTGATGGCCAAAGGCGCAGGTCCGGCTTTCATGGTTTGATATTTTATGAGCGCAGCCCTGGCACTCTGACGAAGCTGCTCCAGATCGTCGCCGGCCACGATGGCAAACGAAACCAGTTGGCTCTGTCCCGGTGCTAAACTGCTGGCCGTAGTGCCCACTACATGGGCCACATCATTGCCATAGCCGCTGCCCCAGGCTTTTTTTCTGGCCACCCCACCCGACAAGGCTCTGTATTTCTCCTGCGTGCTAAAGCCGTCGGCAATCGCGAAGGTAGAGGAGCCCCCGGACAGGTTATCGATCGCGTAATAGGAAGGAGGGGTTACGGAAAGCAGACTAATACCAGCATAAGGCGAGGCCTGGCCCATGTTATACACGTAGCCCATTTTCAGCGTTTCGTCCCAGTCGGCCACATTCATGTAGGCATCCGTTATGTTCCAGTCGGCGAACAGACCGGCATGCAGGGTTTTGATCGTATCGGGGGTGATATTGCGGATGCGGTACTCCAAAATAATGTAGTCTGCGTCAGGCGTTTCGCTCCAGGCCATTCCTTTGTAGTTCACCTGCACGCCTGCCTGGGCCGGAGCCGGGAATTTGTCGCGCATCGAGCCTTTGATCTCTTGATCTGCATCAGCCGTGTTGTGGCGCAGTCGGGCAGCGTTCACTGATACAAAGTCGTTGTCTGTTTGCCAGCTGGCATTGCGTACATTGTCTGACACTCGGTCCGGGGCAGTGGCGACTATTAGCCCGCCTTCAAAAAGCAACGAGGTGCTGCCTTTGTAGGTAATACCGATGCCCTGCCCGAAATTATACCCGTTATACCCCAGGTTGCCTTTGCTGTTCAGGGTGATGTGCAGGTTATTAGCCGACAGGGTAAGGTAATCGGGGTTGACAGGCAGCTGGTAGTATTGAAAATCCTGGTAAGCGCCATCCTCAAAACCGACTCTGAAAGTGGCCTGGGCATTATGAGGTGCATCGGCGAGCACCACGAACCGGAATGGCTTGCTGTGGTTGTTGCTTGTCGCCAGCGTACCCATGGCGCCGATGCTGAGTTCACTCTCCTCCAGGACTTTGATAAAGGGGGAGGTGGAGGTGAGTGTTAACTTCAGGGCAGCAGTCGGGTCGAGGTAATTCATCATACTCAAGTGAATCAGCAGCGTGTCACCGACCTGGGCAACTTTGTTGTCAACGACGCTGAAAGAAGTGCAGCGTACCGATTTTGCGTGGACATCCCGAAGGGCTCGTTTCACATTCAGGCGCCCCTTGCCGAGCAGTTCGTGGTAAGCGGCATTTCCCGGCAGCTGGTAAATGTCATCGGCAGTGGCGCGCAGGCGCTGGATAACCTGTACGGCATTGAGGTGGGGCATTTGGGAACGAAGCAGCGCGGCGGCACCGGCAACAAGCGGAGACGCCAGCGAGGTGCCGGTGTCACTACCATAAGAGTTGTCGCGGCTGTAGGTAGTACTGTAGATGCTCTGGCTTGGGGCTGTCAGGCTAATCCTGTAGTTCCAGGTATGGCCGTTTGTCTTCACATCGTTATGCGTGCCGCCCACAGCCAGCACGTTGTCATAGGCCGCCGGGTATATGTTTACAAATGCATTGGTGTTGCCAGCCGCCGCCACGATCACCACGTCCTTCTCCAGCGCCGCATAGTTGATGATGTCCTGCTCAAACTTCGAAAATCCCGTACCTCCCCAGGACAGGTTGATGATGCTGCAACCCTTGTCTGCCGCATACACAATGGCCTCGTAGCCTCCAAAGCTGCCATACGAAGTAGATGGGAAAACCTTAATCGGCATAAACTTGGTACGGAAGCCCACCCCGGCTATACCTGCGCCGTTGTCGGCCTCGCCGATTGCCACGCCTGCCACCTTCGTGCCGTGGCCTTTGTAGGGAGAGTCATCTGTTAGAATATTGTCCTTGTCCCCAAAATCCCAGCCGTAGAAATTATCAATCAGTCCGTCGCCGTCGTTGTCGATTCCATCGATGGGGTCGTCGTAATTATACCTGATCTTATTCTTGATGTCTTCGTGCGTAAAGCGGAAGCCGGAATCCAGAACACCGATCACGATGTTGGTATCGCCCTTTTGCACGGCCCAGGCGCCATAGGCCTGTATGTTTCTCAGGTATGCCTGCGAGGTTTTTGTCGAGTCGGAGGCAGGGTCGTTGGGCTGGTAAAGGGGTACCCGTTCGTAAAGGGGTTCCACATACTCCACCAAGCCGGTTGCCAGCAGGGCTTGCTGTACGGCTTCCAGGTTATGCGAAGGGTCGTATTTCAGTTCGTAGATCAGCGAGAGGTCCACGCGGGCTTTCCGGGCGAAAGGGGAGGGGGCTTTGCCCGGGAACTTCTGATCCACCGATTTGGCACCTACCTTTTGCAAGGCTTTTTGCATGGGGTTTCCGTTAGCCATGCGCAACTGATTGCCGGACGGCGGCTTGAGCTTGTAGACGACGGTATGCGGTTTAGTCGCGGAGCCTATACCTGCTGGAGCGGCCAGATGCTGCGCAGCCAGCAGGGACGAACTCAGGACTAGAAACAGGAAAGAAAGTATGCAGCGGTAAACCACTGGCCCTGGGGTAAACATTAAATCATATTAAACTATTAGGTGAATACAACCTCTGCCTGAGTTGGGAGAGGTATAAAGTAAAGCGCATACAGCACGGCGAAATTTAAAGATGCTTCCCGAGCTTAATAAAAAAATACGTAACTTTCCAACAATATGATTCTAATATATGTGTTTAATTATATAAAATAAATACTATGACCTCGGATTTGAAAAATAAACATCTTCCTATTCTAGAAAACGCTGTGAAAGCCTTGCACGAGCGTCGTTTTTTTGCCCAATATCCTGAAAACCCGATGCCTGACATCTATGGCGAAAATGCCGATAAGGAAGGCCGTGAGAGGTATAAGCAGCATCTTAACAACAAGTTTACAGAATTGGTGCACGATGGCGCTGAAAATTGGGCAGGTCAGGAAGAATCGCCTTATGAGCAGCAGCCACTAGGTATAAAGTACCCTTACTTTAGTGCAGAAACGCTGGTGGAGCGTGCCGACGAGGCTTTCCACCAGTGGCGCAAGGTAAAACCAGTTGACCGCGCTGCCATCCTGGTGGAGTCGCTGGAGCGCATAAAGACCCGTTTCTTCGAAATCGCTTATGCGACGATGCACACAACAGGCCAGGCCTACATGATGTCGTTTCAGGCATCGGGACCGCATGCGGCCGACCGGGCGTTGGAGGCGATCGCAGCAGGTTACGAAGAGCAGACACGCTTTCCGGAGCACATGGAGTGGGAGAAGCCAATGGGCAAGTATAACCTCAAACTGAACAAGAGCTGGCGCGCCGTGCCGAAAGGCATCGGCATGGTGATCGGCTGCTCTACATTCCCGACCTGGAACACAGTGCCGGGCATGTATGCAAGCCTTGTTACCGGCAACCCGGTTATCGTGAAGCCGCACCCGAAAGCGGTGTTGCCTATCGCCATTGTGGTAGCAGAGGTGCAGAAGGTGCTGGTGGAAAATGGCCTGAGCCCTTACATCTGCCAATTGGGTGTAGACGCGGACGATCGCCTTATCACCAAAGAACTGGCCGAGAACCCGAAGGTAAAACTGATCGACTACACGGGCGGTACGGAGTTCGGTAACTACGTGGAAAGTCTTCCCGGCAAAGTTACTTTCACAGAGAAAACAGGCGTGAACTCGATCATCCTGGATTCGGTGCAGGACATTGACAAGGTGGCCCAGAACCTGGCTTTCTCGCTTAGCCTATACTCCGGGCAGATGTGTACGGCGCCTCAGAACTTCTTCGTGCCTGAGTCTGGCGTGAAAGTGGGCGGGGAGATGATGCCGTATGACGAGGTAGTGAAAAAACTGGCCGATGCTGTAACAGGTCTGGTGAACAATCCGAAAGCCGGACCGCACATTTTGGGGGCTATCCAGAACCCGGCCACAGCGGAGCGTGTGAAAGAGGCAGCCAGCGTAAAAGGCAGAGAAGTGCTGAGCACCTGCGACATCAGCAACCCGATGTTCGAAAATGCCCGTACCTGCTCCCCGGTAATCTATGAAGTAGACGCTACGGAGAAGGAGAGCTTCAGCCGCGAACTGTTTGGCCCAATCGCCCTTATCATCAAAACCAAGGACACGGACCAGTCGATCGAACTGGCAAAAGAGATGGCCATGAATTACGGCGCGATCTCCTGCGGTGCCTATACCACGGATGAAGAGACAAAAGAGAAGATCATGGACGAGATGAGTCTGGCGGGCACGCCGGTGAGCTTTAACCTGACAGGTGGCATTTATGTGAACCAGAATGCGGCTTTCTCTGATTTCCACGTGACGGGCGGCAACCCGGCCGGTAACGCCTCATTCACGAACCCTGAATATGTGATCAAGCGCTTTACCTGGGTAGGCTTCCGTGAGCCGGTGGCTGGCTAATCAGCGGCTGTAACTTAAACAGAAAGCCCCGGTGCTATACCTAGCGCCGGGGCTTTCTGTTTTTATTTGAACAGGTTGTCCATGTCTTTTCTCAGGTTGTCGAGGCCGTCTTTCAGGCCCTGCCATTTGCTTTGGCTGTCCTCCTGGTCGCCCAGTTTGCTGGCGATCAGTTCACGTTTGGCTTCCAGCGCGGCAACATGCTCGTGGTAGGTATGGTTTGAGTCGGCAGCGGTGGCGTTTGCGCGGGCCTTCAGGGTCTTGATCTTGCTGTCAAGCTCTTCCAGGCTTTTCTCGATTTCCTCGCGTGTCAGGTTGTTGGGCGCACGCATGTGTTCGGGTTTCAGGTTGTAAGTATCCATGTCTTTCGGTTCTGTTTCAATGTTTAGCGATACCACTCTCTGCTTGCAGGTACCACTCTAGATACTTGAAATGGCTCGAAAAGGATGTATGAAGGCGGGTGTTGATTGGCTATCGATGATTTTTGTCACTTATTTAGAAGATATCTAAATAAGTCTTTTCTGTTATGGATATGGTGCTTACTTTTGCATCACTTTTTAGAATTGATCTAATTAAAGATACATGCAACGCGCACTCACCATCGTATGTACCCTTGTGCTGCTGGCACAACAGGTATTTGCACAAACCACAGGCCGCATCGAAGGCCGCATCCAATCCGAAAGAGGCGAAGGTATAGCCGGCATCAGCGTAGGGCTGGAGGGTACCTCTTACGGCTCCACGACAGATGACGAGGGGAAATTCCTGATCAAAAACATACCGGCTGGTAACTATACGCTGGTTGCCTCAGGTATAGGCTATACCCTGCAAAAGCAGTTGCTGGAGGTAGCAGGCGGGAAGGCGGCCTTCGTCAATGTGGACCTGGCCGTGTCGTCGCATTCGCTAGGCGAGGTGCAGGTGACCGCGCACCGCAGTGGCGAGTACCTGCAGCGTACCGCTACCACGGCCACCAAAATGGAGGCACCTATCAAATCGGTGCCGCAATCCGTGCAGGTGGTGTCGCGGCGCGCCCTGGATCAGTTGCAGGTACTGCGTCTCGAGGACGCCATGCGCAACGTGAGCGGGGTGAGCATGGAGACGGGCTTTGGCGGCCGCTCTGACATTTTCCAGATCCGCGGATTCCGCACCGATATGCAGAGCGTGTTCAAAAACGGCTTCCGCAACACAGTGCGCACTTACCGCGAGAGCGCCAACATCCAGCAGATCGAAGTGATGAAAGGCCCGGCTTCTGTGCTGTACGGCGTGAGCGACCCGGGCGGCATGGTGAACATCTCCACCAAAAAACCAACCGCCCATACCTTCCAGGATATCCAGATCACGGCCAATAACTTCGGACTGGTAAGACCTGCCATCGACCTGGGCGGTGCCTTCAACGAGTCCAAGACGTTTAAATACAGACTGAACGCCGCATACGAGCGTGCCGACAGCTACCGCGATTTCGTGAAGACCAAGCGCATATTCGTGGCCCCGGCCATCACCTACGATTTCTCTGATAAGACCTCCCTGACAGTGGAGACCGAGTTCCTGAACCACGACCAGCCATCTGACCGCGGCATCTTCTCGGTTAATGGCCAGATTGCTCCCGTACCAAGAAGCCGTGTGGTGTTTGAGCCGAGCAATACAGGGGAGTTTACTAACCGCATGGCGCAGTATAACCTGCAGCACAAGTTCTCAGAGGCATTGAGCTTCCGCCACGCCTTCAACTACAACTACGCCACCGAAACGCGCGATGTGGTGGAGCAAACCACCGTCCTGAAAGACGGTTCGTTCCGCATCAACCGCCAGCACCAGGACCAGGACACCTACGACCGCAACATCGCTACCCAGAATGAGCTATACGCCAGCTTCAACACCGGCGCACTGGTAGAGCACAAGGCCGTGGGAGGTATAGAGATTTCGCGTTCTGTGTTTGACATCTGGGTGAAGCGTGCTCCTTACGACGTGTTTGACATCCTGAATCCACAATATAACCCGAAGCCCAAGGACTATTCGCTGCTCACCTACTCACAGGACTACCAGGACCGTGTGGATGTGCTGGGCTTCTACCTGCAGGACTTCATTACTATCAACCAGCGCCTGAAAGTACTGCTGGGCGGCCGCTACGACTTCTGGGAACAGGAGAAAGAGAACCGCATGAAAGACGAAACGACCAAACAAAGTAACAAGGCCTTTAACCCAAGGCTGGGTGTGCTGTACGAGGTATACGGTCCGGTTTCTGTTTATGCGAACTACTCCAAAGGCTTCCAGCCAGGTATAGGACAGACACTGGAGGGCGAGGCCTTCAAGCCGATCACATCTGTGCAGTATGAAGCCGGTACGAAAATCGGTCTGCTGAACGACCGCGTGAACCTGACGGCCGCTTACTTCGACATCACGCGCCAGAACGTGGTGGTGCCTCACCCGACACAGAGCGGTGCCAGTGTGCAGCTAGGCGAGGTGCAGAGCAAAGGTATAGAAACCGATATTACAGGGGAGGTGCTGCCTGGCCTGAATGTGATCGCCACCTATACCTACACCGACGCCCGCGTGACGAAGGATGCCCTGAGTGGAGACGATCCGAAACGCACAGTGGGCCGTCGCTTCAGAGGCGTGGGGTATAACAACAGTAGCCTTTGGACAACTTACGAACTGCAGAATGGCTTTTTGAAAGGTCTTGGTATCGGCGGTGGCTTTACGTATGTGGAAGATCGTCCGGTGGATGATGCCAACAGCTTTATGCTTCCAGGCTACACCCGCTACGATGCAACCATGTTCTACAACAGCAAGCGCTTCCATGCGGCTCTGAACGTGAAGAACCTGACCAACGTGAAATACTACGAAGGCTCACAGTCTGTAACCGTGATCATGCCGGGTGCGCCTACTACTGTGCAGGGCACCGTGGGGGTTAGGTTTTAAGTAAACGGATCAGAGATAAATTTTATCGGCGGCATTGTCCTGACAGGGGCGGTGCCGCCGATTTCAAGTTCAGGTATATGCGCAAATTCCTTCTTCAGCTACATCTATGGGTCGGCCTGACGGCGGGTGCCGTGCTAGCCTTTATGGGCTTGATGGGCTCGCTCTACGTGTTTCAGCCCGAACTGACGGTGGCGCTATACCCCGAGCACTATAAAAGCTCTGAGCCGGAAGCTGCCCCGGTGGAGGTGCGCCTAGTCGTGAAAAATGCTGAAGAGCAGTTCGGGGGCCAGGTGACCAACATTTTTTTCCCGGTGCGCGAGCTGGAGAACTACATTGTCAAGGTAAAGGGCAACAAACAGTTTCTCTTTTTTGACGCAGCAACCGGCAACTATGTAGGGCAGCTCGAGAAGCGGCGCGGTGCAATGGACACGGTACTGGACCTGCACCGTCACCTGGCCATGGGCGATACCGGTGCCCTCATCACTCGAACATGTGCGCTTCTGCTGGCCTTTGTGCTGCTCTCGACGGGGCTATACCTGTGGTTTCCGCGCAAGCGGCACCAACTGAAAGAGCGTTTGCGTCTCAAACCCAATGCCTCGTTCAAGCGCCGGAATTTCGACCTGCACAATGTGTTTGGATTCTACTTTAGCATACCGCTGTTTCTGGCGGCCATTACCGGAGTATATTTTGGCTTTCAGGAGCAAACCCAAAACGTGGTGGATAAGCTGACGCTGGCCAAGGAGCCGACACCTTACGTCAAAGCGCTGCGGTCTTCTTATCAGGAAGCAACAGCGCCGCTCACTGTATATGAGGCACTCGACCGGATGGATGCGCTACACCCCGGATACGTCAAGCGCACTCTTGTCATGGCCCCTGATAGTGCGGCAACGCTCAACCTGACCTACCTGGCCTCATCCGAACTGGAGGCCGGCCCGCAGTACCGCCCGATGGTATACCTGGACCAATACACCGGCGCTATCGTTTATGATTACAATCCGCACACGGCACCGGTAGGCACGCAGCTTACCCGCAACTGGTTCGTGCCAACACATTTCGGGGAAATTGGCGGCTGGATCACGCGCATACTCTGGTTCTTTCTGGGCCTGGTGCCGGCCACCTTGTGGGTGACAGGTATAGTGATGTGGCGGGGCAAAAGCAAAAAGAAGAAAAAAGGCTACGTAAAGACCAGGAGAGGTGTGATGGCCAGAAAAATATAAATGCGATGGCAGCTGAATAAGCTTTAAACTTTACGATCAATAATGTACTTTTGCGGCGCTATAGTGTGCATATTCTGTACCGCTTTCGTAATACTGCTATATAGTGCATAAAGAGTCGCAATATTGAACATTAAATGTTTTCGATATGTTAGTGGCTCAACCGGGTAGAAGTGCATCCAAGGGTGTGATTGTGCCTTACTGTTGATTTAGGAGAGATAAAAAACTAACTATGAAGGAAGCATCCGAAATGCTTGACCTAGTGCTGTTGGTAGACGACGACGATACCACCAATTATCTGAACAAGCGTCTGCTGACCGATATGAAGGTATCCAGAGAGATCCGGGTACTGAAAAACGGCAGAGAAGCAATTGACTACCTGAGCAAAGCCTGTGGCGAGAAGCCTGAAGCTGGTTTTAAATGCCCTGACCTTATTTTTCTGGATATTAAGATGCCCATGATGGACGGTTTTGAGTTTCTGGAGGAATACCAGCGCAAGGGTTTGGATGCCGGTGACCACGTGATCATTCTGATGCTGACTTCCTCCGCGAGCTTCTATGACCTGGAGCGTATCAAAAGCTTCAAGAAAGTGAAGAAACACTTCTCCAAGGCGCTCACCAACCACGATGTGAAAGAGATACTGGCCGAGTTTTTCCAGAACCGCAAAAACTAAGAAGAACCAGGTAATATCACAACAAAGCCTGTACGCCGCAAGGTATACAGGCTTTGTTGTTTATTCAGAATCCTCCGATTCGGTTACCACTTCGCTGGCCGGCCACGAAAACACAAAACGAGCGCCACGCCCTGCAGACTCCACCCAAACATCACCCCGCTTTTCCTCGAGTATGCGTTTTATGATGGCAAGGCCCAGACCCGAGCTGTCGGAACGTGTCAGGTTGTGGCCCAGCGCCTCATATTTGCTAAAGATCTGCTCCTGGTCTTCGGGGGCTATACCTGGGCCGTTGTCCTGCACTTCAAAGAAGATAAAACCGGACTGAAAGCTATACTCTACTTCAATCACGGCCTCTTCGGGTCTGTCGTGGTACTTAACCGCGTTGCCGAGCAGGTTGCTGAAAATTTGGTAAAAGTAGATCTCCTGGGTATAGAGGGTCGGCATGTCATCCGGCAGTATGATTTTGAAAGACGCCGGTATAAAGAGTGACTCCAGTACTTTTTGCAGCACGACCCGAACGGATACGATCTGGCGGTGCAGGCTGTGGTGACCGGCTAGCGAGTAGGCCAGTATACCTGTTATCAGTTTGTCCATCTTGCTGGCCTGCTCCCGCAGCATCGGCAGGAGGGTAGCTGCGTCGTCGCTATTCCCGTTTTGCAGGCTGTTTTCCAGAAAGTTGATGATGCCGCCGATGTTTTGCAGGGGGGAGCGCAGATCGTGCGAAACAGTATGGGCAAAGGCATCCAGGTCGGCGTTCACTTTCTGGAGCTCCAGGTTGCGGCGCTCGCGCTCTTCGGAGAGCGTTTGTATCTCGGAGTTGGATTGCTGGAGTTGCAGGTTCAGCCTCCTGATTTCCTGCAGTTGCTGCTCGGCCTCCAGGTTGCGCAGCCGCAGCTTCTCGAGCAGTTCGAGCTGCTGCATGTTCTGTTTTTTGATCTCCGCGTACGGCGATATACCTTCCTCGTCGTTAAACTCCTGCAGCCAGATCTCCTTCAGGCTCTTGGTAATGACCGGCGACTGCGTAGGTATGCGCTTGCGGAGGGTTACGGCCGTGCCCTGCTCGTTTTCGGTCTTGATCTCAAAGAAATCGACGAGCTTGCGGGAGTTGACAATGCCCATGCCACGCGCTGTGGCGCTGCTGGCATACCTGGCCCGGTCATAGATCTGATCGAGGTTGCCGATGCCACGCCCGCGGTCCGATACCCTGGCCTCCAGGTAGTTGTGGCCGCTCTCCTGTACAATGCCAAACTGAATAGTGCCATTGCCTACATGCTCCACCACATTGCGGCAGATCTCTGAAACGGCCGTGGCAAACTTGGTTTGGTTCGCCTGCGCCATACCTGTTTTTTCAGACAGCTGCATGGCCCGCCTGTAGGCCAGCACCACATCCAGCTCATTGGCAATGTTTATCTTGAGAAGATTCTTTGGCATGGGCTACGGTTTGGCTTTACATACAAGTACGAGCGTGTCATCTGTCTGGCGACTGTGGTCTTTGTAAAGTACCGCCGCGATGGTAGTGGGGAGGTGGCGTTGCAGATTGGGATAGCGGCTCAGGTCCCAGCGCGATTTCAAACCATCGCTATGCACAATGAGCAGCTTGTTGCGGTTCCAATCCAGGCTTTGGTTGTTGAAAGTGCCCGGTACGTTATGGCCGAGTATGCCATTGTAAGAGATCACATTCTTATACGGCATATTGCCCAGCGAACCTTCCATCGAGAAAAGCTTGCCGGCAATGTTGCCAATACCGCAGTAACTGAATTTATTCAGAGTGATGTCGATGCTGGCGGCAAAGCCTACTGCGCCCCGGGTGCGGCGGATGCCGTTGTGGATGGCCTGCAGCGACAAAGCCGGATCAGGTATGGGGTTTTCGCAGAAGGTTTTAACAGCAAGCTGCGCGGCCTCCATCGCATAGGTGCCATGCCCGAGCCCATCCAGGGCCAGCAGGTAAGCGCCCCGATCGTGGTGAATAATGGCATACCCGTCGCCACAGTCTACCTCTTTTGGCTTGGGTACCATAACGCTGCCAATTTCATAGCGACGTGCTGAAGGTATAGACTTAGCCGACTTGTATACCTGGGTCACGATGACCGTGCCTACCTGGGGATGTGAATAAAGATCGAACACATCCGACTGCCGCCTGATTGCCCCGAGGCCTTCACCCGCTGAGCCAAAAGTTGACACACCATCCTCCAGCATGCGATCGGGATCGGTCATGCCGGGGCCGTTATCGAGGCTGATGATTTCAATACCTCTGATAGGCTTACCGATGGCTTTCACCAGTAGTTCGCCGCCCTGCGTCGTGTGCTTCTCCAGGTTGGTGAGCATCTCCGACACAATAATGTTGACTTTGCCCACAGCTCCCTCTGACAAGGCAAAGCTCTCGGCCAGGCGGGTAATGTCTTTCTTGGTGAGGCTGGCGTAGCTGCGGTCGGGTACTGCGAAGCGGTGGTGTTGATTAACGTCCATTTTTCCAGTGGATGACTGTAACGGTGGTGCCTTCTCCCGGATTGCTTTTGAGGTCGAATTCGTTCACGAGCCGTTTGGCGCCGGGCAGACCAAGACCAAGGCTTCTGCCGGTAGAGAAGCCATCGCGCATGGCCAACGTGACATCCGCTATACCTGGGCCTTCATCCTTGAAGGTCAGCCTTATGCCGGTTTTGGCGTTTAGGCTGATCACTTCGAGTATTACCTTGCCCCCGGTGGCGTACTTGAGCATGTTTCGCACCAGTTCGCTCGCCGCCGTAATCAGCTTGGTCTGGTTCACCAGGCTCATCCCGATGCGGGTGCAAAATTCGCGCACACGGTTGCGGAAGGGTACCACATCCTGTTCGCGCACGATTTCCATCGTGTCTTTAGTCATTACGATCATCCTGGTCTTCCTCCTCTTCGTCGTCTAGTTCCAGGTTATCGCCTAGTTTAGTGTTAAGTAATTCCATGCCCTTTTCTACATTCAGGGCAGTGTATACACCTTGCAGGGTCAGGCCAAGCTCCACAAGCGTAATAGCCACGGCGGGCTGCATTCCTACTACTACGGTTTCGGCATCCATAATGCGCGACATAGAGGCGATGTTGCCTAAAATGCGGCCCATAAATGAATCGACGATGCTTACCGTGGAAATATCAATCAATACGCCCCGCGCCCCGGTCTGGCTTACCATGTTGATCAGGTCGTTCTCAAGCGTCAGAGCCAGCCTGTCGTAGAGGTCTATCTGAATGGTAACCAGCAGGAAGGGCCCCATCTTTAAAATCGGTATCCTTTCCATCGTACTAGCGCGTTAGTTTTGGTGCCTTGCTTCGCTCTGTGCGGCGTACCTCCAGGTTGGTCATGCTGAAGGCAAGATGCAGTGCACTGGCCAGGCTGGCCTTGGTTTTGATATTGGACAGGTCGATGCCCAGGTGTACGATGGTCTGCGCAATCTCGGCACGGATGCCACTGATAATACACTCGGCACCCATCAGGCGGGTGGCGCTTACGGTTTTGATCAGGTGCTGAGCTACCAGTGAGTCCACGGCAGGTACGCCTGATATGTCCAGGATAGCGATGTTACTGCCTGTGTTCACGATCTCCTGCAGCAGGTTTTCCATCACAACCTGCGTACGGGCACTGTCCAGCGTACCGATGATGGGCAGGGCAAGTATGCCATCCCAAACCCGGATCACGGGCGTAGATATCTCGCTGATCTCATCGGTCTGACGCAGGATAACTTCTTCACGACCTTTGATGAAAGTTTCGAAAGTGAGGATGCTCAGGTTGTCGAGCAGGTTGTTGAGCTGCATGATCTCCTTGTAGAGCGTGCTTGTGTCATCCTGGCGTTGCTCTACCAGTACCTCAATCACCGACTGCTTCAGGCTCAGCACATAGGCGCCGGTTTCGCGCGGGCTGAATCCTTGCCTTGCTCTGGTGATGGAGATGTCGCGGAGTGTATCGGTTACCTGCTCAAACTCGGTGTCATAGATGTTGTCGTAATTGCCTTTGGCTACAGCTCGGAGCAGGCCGTCGAGCATTTCTCTTGACTGACGCTGCAATTCATCATTCGTCATCAGATCGTCACGGAGTGAGGCATCGGACAACTGATTTTGCATCCACTTTTCGAGGATGCGCTCTCTGTTTTTTTCTAGTACTTGTGCTGTTGTGTTCATGGTAGGGCAAAACGTAGCTTATGGACGTATGGTTTAGACGATGCGTAAATTTTCCATCGAAGAAAGGATCCTGACGTAGGATAGGTGCTAAGTTAGGTATAATAATTGCAATAGAGATATACTTCAAGGATTACTGCTTACGTATACAGATATATTTTTTTGAACACTCAAGCACTTTCCGAAATGAGAAATCTGTTGTTTAGTACTGCTTTGCTGTTGCTCTTGCTCCTGTCTGCCTGCAGTCCTGCTACGAGCATTCAGTCTGAGCCCGCGCCGGGCTTTACGCTGGCAACCTACCGGCAGTTTGCCTTCATGGAGGTGGATACGGACGTGGAGGAGATGGGTCCTGATTATGAGGAGCATGTGCGTTTTGTTAAGCAGGAGCTTGCCCGTCAATTGGAGCGCCGCGGTCTGAAGCAGGCCCCGTCTGTAGATGAAGCGGATCTGCTGATCAACCTGGGCATCGTCGTGGACAGGAAGGTGCAGACGAGGGAGACCAACATCATAACGGATCCGCCCCGCTACATCGGGCAGCGCCGTTATACCTGGCAGAGCAAAGAAGTGGAAGTAGGACGCTATAACGTAGGCACGGTGTCGGTGCACCTGGTAGACCCTGTGCAGAACGAGTTGATGTGGCAAGGCACGGCAGAGCGCATCATCTCTGACAAACCCGAAAAGCTGCGTGAACAAATAGAGAAAGGTATAGCGCAGCTGGTGGAGGAGATGCCGTCGTGAGGAGGTATTAGATTTAACAAAAAGACCTTGCAGCTTGCTGCAAGGTCTTTTTAGTCGGATTGGCGGGATTCGAACGCAAATACCACCAAATCACTTTATGTAAAATTGCCTCAGAAGCGTTGGTTAAATGTTGGTTTGAGCTAAAATTTCGAGGTTTTTGTATGCTACTGACGCAAATACTAACGCAAGGTCAAGTGACGCAGTAACTGACGCAAGAAGTTTATGCTTTTCACCATGGCGCTCTAGAACTCGCATTATATCTTTTAAAATTTGCCTGTTTTCCATCAGTACACGCTTGATCAAAGCGGTCTCACTTCTGAGATATTCTATTTGGTTATGGCAAAGGGAGCAGCTAATATTTACTACTTGGAGGTTTCTCTCAACATTTTGGGCAATTAGTTTAATTTCAGTATCGTAAGTCTTCATCTCTAAGGGTTAGGTTGAGAAAGACTCAACGGTATTTAGAGATAATAATGTTTAGACTTTCATTGCAGCATAAAGTCTTATTATAATTACTGTCTTTTTAATGTACATGCTATGATCGTATTATTGTCAGAGGTGTACATGAACAATTCGGAAAACTTATGTTTACAGAAAAAGACAAACAAGAAATTATTGAGCTTCTTAAACAGCTGCCTGCTCCAAGACCTGAAGATTATCTTAAATCCGAAGAGCTCTTCCCAAGGAACAAACGCTTACAACACGAATATGGAGAAGTTCTTTCTCAACAAATAAAAGTGCAGGGGCATATGGTATGTGAGAAACTATTTATAGCGAAAGAAAAGTATGATCAATGCCTTCAGGCGTTGAGCCAAGCAGAAGCTATTCTGTATCACCTGAAATGTCTTTCCAAAGCTTAACAAGCTGAGTAGTGATAGTAGTCACTTTTTTAGTGGCTTCAAGTGCTTTAGTGAATGTCTTCTTATTAGGCTCATTATTCTTTAACTCTTCAACCATTGATGCAAGAGCCAAATTTGCCTGAATCCTTTGCTCATTACTCAGGCTCATGTCCGACTCAATCATCTCCATGAATTGATTGAGCCGGACCAGCTGATCGTCAAAATTTCCCTTACTACTATCTTTTTCTACATATTGATATAAAAACTTTTGGCTCAAAGAATGAGAGTTTGTTGAATCGGATATTAGTTTAATTAAATGAGAAGAATGATCTTGAAAGTAGCTGATGTTAAGATATAGCTGCTTTATCTGCTTCTCCTTCTCTTCGTTTGACTTCGACAAATACTGAATTGTTTCTAACTGCCTTTCTACCTTATTGTCGAGGTTCTGTTTTTCAGATTTCCAGTCTTGCAGCATGCGTCTGATTTCAAATATTTTATAGTTATCAGCCCCGGAATCTGGTCGTATATCAACGTCCTGCTTCATGTACATCTGCAAATAAGCGTCTACTTCATCAATACTGAGCTTATCGGTTGGCTGAGCTGTTATCTTCAACCCATTTTCAGTTTTAGTAACTTCGAAAGCTATATCCTCACCAGTCAAGCGATAAACAAATTCTGTGAAAAAATTAAGGTACTGCTGGAATGATATTTTTAAAGAATTGGGTACTTCCCAATGAGTAACATAAGACTTATCTGCATGCTGCTTATCTAGATAATAGAAAATTTCGACAAGGCTCATTTTAGCCAGTTCAGGCATTTCTGATAATGGATTATCTGTAATATCTAGAGTGTTAATCTTTCTTAAAGAAGAAATCGATTCAGGCAGTGATTTTATCTGATTGTTCTTAAGATTCAGAGTTGCTAAGTTTTTGAGCTTAGCAATATCTACTGGAATATCTGTTAACTGATTATTCTGTAAATTTAATAAGTAGAGGTTTTTAAGTTCAAAAACAATTTCTGGGAAGCTTTCAAATAAATTATTTTCCAAATTTAAAGTCACTAAACTTGATAAATTCTTAAAAGTATTTGGAAGCACAGTTAATTTATTCCCAGAAAAACCTAAATGTTCTAAATTCTTGAAATCTCCAATTTGATGTGGTATAGTTTCTAAATCTAATTCTTCTAAGTGCAGAACTTCAAGCTTATTCAGATAAGGTATAATTTCTACCAAATTTCTTATCTGGCTTTCTATAATGATTAGCTTTTTTAAGTTAGGAAGATTAGATATTTCTATTGGTATATCTGTTGTTTCGCATCCATAAAAGATAATTTCTTCTAATTTCTCTAGTTGAAAAAGCTCATTTGGGAATGATTCTATTTTAGCGTAATCAAAAAATAATCTATGGCCACTCACTTCTTTCTTGAAATTGACAACCATCTCTAGTACATCCTCCTCGGTAAAGGTTTGGAGTATCTCTTCGTCACCTAATTTTGCATCATAATCTTCAGGAATATCAGAATTAGCATTTGTGAGTTCATGTTCTAGATGCCGAACCCCAATACTTGAGATATAA
The DNA here is from genome assembly GCF_030546575.1 of Pontibacter coccineus. Taxonomy (GTDB): domain Bacteria; phylum Bacteroidota; class Bacteroidia; order Cytophagales; family Hymenobacteraceae; genus Pontibacter; species Pontibacter coccineus. The sequence continues at coordinate 666,450 of NZ_JAUOTN010000001.1, read as the reverse complement.
AATCCCCCATTAGCAATATTACACTCTCTGGTATTTTCAGAAAAAATAAAAGCGTCTTCATCTAGTAATTCAATATTGTATTGATATTGACGTTCAGAGATGCCTAAAATTTTACGGATGCCTAAGGTAGAGAATCTGTGATATTGATAAATTTGAGGGAAACTTTTTCGCATATTTCTAAGTCCCTCTAGTATTCGGAGCTGTATTTCGTAATCCGTTAAATCACTATCAGAGTTTTCTATACTGGTAGTTGTTATAGACTCAATATATTCCTCCCCTTGTTCGAAAAATGAGAACGCTAACCTGGTTTTAGCTTTTGCAAAAGTGTCATTAGCTAAAGTAGCTTCAAAATTATGGTGCTTCCCACTATTGATTATGGCTGGCCTTGTGATTGATGTTAATTCCTTGAAGAGCGATGTTCCACTATCTGTGTAAACACTTACCTTGTAAGAATATCCATCAAATTCAACAGGCACTAAGTGTCCTGAAAAGTGGTGGTCTAAATACTTTTCTTCTTTTGCTTCCATGTTGAGGGTAAACAATATAGAGATTTTATAAGTGAATATTATTTCCGCTCCTGGTAGCAAGAGACCAAGAAATTTATAGTGGCGCCCGTCAGGTATAACATATAGCTGGCGTAATGCATTGGAACATCTAATACTTGGGTGCCTGCACCGTGGCCGCCCATCTTATTGCGAATAGTTGGCACGCCACTTTCTAAAGTAGATCTAAGAGAAGAGAAGTGCTGTAGTAGAAAATCTGGTATTAGATTATGCTCGATTATAGTAGAAATAAGCTTGCTAATATTATCTGTTTGTTTGTATGGCCATCCATTCAGGTCGCAGATAATTTTGATAGTACTTTCCATTGCCTTGAGGCAGTCCACTAAGCACTCTTTTGTACGACCATGTCTGAAATGCTCATGAGCACTCAAATATTCCTCATCGGCGTTTTTGAATTCCGATGCGGATAAAAAATGTAGGGTTGGAATTATGATTTCACGGTGGAGCAGCGTGTTGTCTATGCGTATGATTTCACCATCACGGAATTCATAACCAACTCCATTTTCTAAAAATCTAGTATTTAAATCGTCAATAGCCTCATCTGGGAGGTACCTGTGTTGACCGTAGATGAGCTTATGGTCTATAGCTGCAATAGAATTAAATACTAATTCGATAACATCTAAACATTGCTCAATACTTGTAGATATATCTTGAAGAAAAGATTCAATTTCAGCTTGCTTGCTGCTGCCATAGAAGTTTGACATCAACTTGTGCGTTCCATACTCATCACAGAGTATTTCGTGAATTGCCCACCAACTGCCTGCCAATTCATCACCATAATAGTATTCAAATTCTTGAGAATGCATTTTTCTCCAGATCCGTATGACTTGGATCTTTAATTTATTAGGCAACGAGTCATAAGAATAGACATCGGGTGTTAATCTGTTTCTAGTTGAGTATAAATTGTAAGTTGCCATTCGCCTCCCTACCTTCTGCCTTGCATCAGTTCTATAATCATATCCTTATCCTTAACTGCCTCTTCCAGCAAAGCATTCTCCCGCTGGCAAGCCTCCAGCTTCTGCACGCAATCGGCTGCGCTCATGCCCACATTAATGCTCTGGTGGTTCTGACCCACTTTGGAAGCCTGCTGGATATTGCTGCCGCTGGTACTCTGCGATAGCTCCGCGTCCTCATCCAAAAAGTAGCTGTAAGGCAATTCTAATATCTGCGCAATCTTCACCAGGTACCGGCTCTCGATTGAATCTCTTTTGTAAAGATTGGCAAAACCCATCCGTGTTTATTGTTTTAATAAAATAATCATAACGCTAATGCAGTATACTTTTACAATATATGAAATTTAGAATAAATGTAGCGCAATTATGTTACTCCTATAAGTTTTGTGGAAAAGGATGATGACAAAAATGTTATTGCTTTATAGAAATTGGAATAACTAATTGCATAAAAAAAGGCCTCTACATGCTGTAAAGGCCCTTTTTTGTCGGAGTGGCGGGATTCGAACCCACGACCTCCAGCACCCCATGCTGGCGCGATACCAGGCTACGCTACACCCCGATAATTTTCTGCAACATAGCAAAAACGTTGTTTCATAGCAAGACCAGGCCCGCATCTATACCTTAAATTATTTACAGGTATAATGCCCGGTTAGCTTAACGGGTTCGGAGTAGCTTATTTGTCATATACCTTATGAAACAGCAACCGCAGCACAAACCCGACCGCCAGCAGACCAAGCCCGGAAAGAATTACCTGAAGCGGCAGTGACACCGACATGGCCAGACAGCCGACAAGGCCCAGCACCGGTATAAGCTTGCCGTAGATCTGCTCCGAATTGGGTTGCTTTAAAGCAGCGATGTTGGTAATGCTATAGTAGAGCAGAATCGTGAAGGAAGCAGAACGCAGGATAAATTCGAAGGAACCCGCCAGGACCAGCAGCAGAATGATTGCACCCGTAAGGAGGATGCCTACATGAGGGACCCTGAAGCGGCGGTGCACCTGCTCAAACACAGGCGGCAGATCGTGCCGTCTTCCCATGGCCAGCATCATCCGGCTAATCCCCAAAATCTGGCTCAGGAGCACCCCAAGCATCGCCGTCGACGCACCAATCGTGATCACTGTCTGGATGGCGGGCGTGCTCAGCGCAGCTGCCACCACCTGCAAAGGCGATCTGCTGTCGGCCATCCGCTCTGTGCCGATCACGCCAACCGCTACCAGTGAAACGGCTGCATACAGCACAATAGCTGAAACGATGGTGATGATAACTGCACGTGGAATGGTTTTGTGGGGCTCGCGGACTTCCTCGGCCAGCGTGGCAATGCGGGCGTACCCCGTGAAAGCGAAAAACAGCAAGGCTGCCGCCTCCGCTATACCTGCCACGCCAAAGGGGGCAAAAGGCTGAAAGTTTTCCTGTTTGACGGCAGGTATACCGCTGAACACCAGGTATAGCAGCGAAATAAGCGTCACTGAAACAATAACGAGATTGAGCATCCCGGCTTTTTTGATACCGAAATAGTTGGCCATCGTCAGCAAAAGAACGGCCAGTACCGAAAGGATCAAGGGAGAAAAGACAGGTATAAGCTGGTAGAAGTAACTGCCAAAACCAATGGCGACAACACCCGCTGCGGATAGTTTGCTGATCAGGAACATCCAGCCGGCCGAGAAACCGAGCGTGGGGTTGAGCAGCCGGTAACCATACTCATAAGTGCCTCCGGAGTGCGGGTATACGGCAGCCAGCTGTGCGGACGAAAGCGCATTGAAGGCCGCGATCATACCTGCGAAGAGCAACCCGATCAGAAACGCCGGACCGGCCAAACCTGCCGCCACCCCGGTCACGACGAATATACCTGCCCCGATAATGGCGCCCAGGCCAACGCCCACCGCATCTTTTAAAGTAAGTACACGGAGCAGTTCGTGTTGCTGCGTATTCGGTCTCTCCATTTTTGTCTATAGTTTTGAGGACATCCGGCAGTTTGGAGTCATCATTCAAAGATATAGAAATACCGGCAAGTCAGGCAGTGGAGTGGAAAATTGCGTGGCGCAGGGCATAAAAAAAGCCCTACATTGCTGTAAGGCTTCTTGATGTGCACCCGAGAGGATTCGAACCCCTAACCCTCGGAGCCGAAATCCGATATTCTATCCAATTGAACTACGGGTGCTTACCGTGTTGCAAAAATAGAAACAATGCGCTAAAAAGGAAATTTTAGAAGCGATAATTATAATGCAGAAAGGTAGAGCGGGCAGGTATAACAGTGGAATACACTCTTAATCGCTTCATACCTAAAACAATAAGAAGAATTTGAGAGTTAATAAATAATATTTCAAATCAAGCAAACGAAATCAGAAAGCTATGGAAACAGTGTATACGGCAGAGGTTACTGCCACAGGGGGCCGCAGAGGTCATGTTGTGTCGTCAGATGGTGTAATTGATATGCCGCTCTCGTTGCCAGAGGGGTTGGGAGGGGAGAAGGGGAAGTCTAACCCTGAGCAACTGTTTGCGGCAGGGTATGCGGCCTGCTTTCAGAGTGCGCTACTGCTGGTTGCGGGTAAGCAACATATCCGGTTAAACCCGGAGTCTACTGTAAAGGCGCATGTGGATCTGCTTAAGTCTGAAGACGGAAAATACGGGTTGGGCGTGAAGCTGGAGGTGCACCTGCAGGGACTCGACAAAGAAAAAGCAGAGCAGCTGGTGAATGAAGCGCATGAGGTATGTCCTTACTCCATCGGTACGCGGGGCAATATCAATGTGGAGCTGGAAGTAGTATAAAACAGAAAGGGCTGCCAGTTTTGGCAGCCCTTTCTGTTTTATATGTTGTGGAATTAAGCTCCTACTTCAGCCAATACCTGCTCTACCTTCTCAGCAGCTTCTTTCAGCGCTACGGCAGAGTATACCTTCAGGCCAGACTCGTCGATGATGCGGGCGCCTTCTTCGGCGTTTGTTCCCTGCAGACGAACGATGATCGGCACCTTGATGTCACCGATGTTCTTGTAAGCCTCTACCACACCATTGGCAACACGGTCGCAACGAACGATACCGCCGAAGATGTTGATCAGAATCGCCTTCACGTTCGGGTCTTTCAGGATGATGCGGAAACCAGCTTCAACCGTCTGTGCGTTTGCCCCACCCCCTACGTCCAGGAAGTTAGCAGGCTCACCGCCAGAAAGCTTGATGATGTCCATGGTAGCCATGGCAAGACCTGCACCGTTTACCATACAACCTACGTTGCCGTCCAGCTTCACGTAGTTCAGGTTAGATGCGCTCGCCTCTACTTCCAACGGATCTTCTTCCGAAGTATCGCGCAGGGCAGCCAGGTTTTTGTGACGGAACAGGGCGTTGTCGTCCAGGTCCACTTTGGCGTCTACTGCCAGAATTTTGTTGTCAGAAGTCTTCAGAACCGGGTTGATCTCGAACATAGAAGAGTCAGTCTCCACATAGGCTCTGTAAAGGTTGGAGATAAACTTCACCATCTCTTTGAAAGCCTCGCCCTGCAGTCCGAATGCAAAAGCTATTTTGTTCGCCTGGAACGGACGCAGCCCTACAGCCGGATCGATCCACTCTTTGATGATCTTCTCAGGCGTTTTCTCAGCTACTTCTTCGATGTCCATACCACCTTCAGTAGATGCCATGATCACGTTGCGGCCTTTGGCGCGGTCCAGCAGGATGCTCAGGTAGTACTCCTTCGGATCGGATTCGCCAGGGTAGTATACGTCCTGCGCCACGAGTACTTTCTGTACCAGTTTGCCTTCAGGACCAGTCTGGTGCGTTACCAGTGTCATGCCCAGGATGTCGTTGGCGATCTGCTTCACCTGATCCAGGTTTTTGGCCAGCTTCACGCCACCGCCTTTACCACGGCCACCCGCATGAATTTGCGCTTTGATCACGTGCCAGCCTGTGCCGGTTTCTTCGGTCAGTTTCATAGCCGCTTTTACAGCCTGGTCTGGCGTTTCCGCCACGATGCCTTCCTGTATGCGAACGCCGTAGCTTTTCAGAATCTCTTTAGCCTGATATTCGTGTATGTTCATGCTTTCAGTTTTATTGGACGCACGAAAGTAAGCCTTTATCGGCTTAAATTCAAGAAATAGGTTTTTAAAATATTGGCGAATCGCTGCCTGCCGTCTGCCATGGCCAGTGTTTCTTCTCAGATCGGGCATTCGCTCACCAGCGTGCAGGGAAAGTAACTGTAAAACATCGATTGCAGTAAGTGTACGTAATACGTACGTTATAACTGAACTTATAAAAAAGCGGACTATGGCCTCAAAAAGCTCATTTGCCAAACGTGTGACGCTGGCCGCTTTCATCGTGCTGCTGATTGCCTCTGGGTTTTACCTGCTGGCTGCGGCAGCTTACTTTTTTCTGTTGGTTTTTGCCGGCATCCTCATGGCGGTGCTGTTTTGCGGACTCACCGACTGGGTGGTGCGGCATCTGGGCCTGAAGCGCTGGCTGGCTTTACTGCTGGTAACGCTGCTGGTCTTTGGCCTGCTGATAGGTTCTTTTTTGCTGGTGGCACCTACTATTTATGAACAGGGCGACCAGATGCGCGAAAAGATTCCGCAGGCCTTCAACAGTCTGAAAGAATGGCTGAGTCAGTACAACTGGGGCCAACGGCTGGTAGAGGAGCTGCCTGAAGACTACAAGCGCATGATGCCCGAGCAAAGGGAGATCCTGCAGCGCCTTTCGGGTGCTTTTTCCTCTACGCTCAGCGTTCTGGCCGATTTTTTCATTGTGGTGATCACGGCGCTCTTTTTTGCGGCAAACCCGACGCTCTATACCCACGGCTTCGTGAAGCTGTTCCCCGAACGCCGGCGCACCCGCATGCTGGAAGTGCTGCATGCCTGCTACTATACCTTGAAAATGTGGCTGCTGGGGATGCTGTCAGCCATGGCGATCATTGGTGTCAGCACGGCCATTGCGTACATGATCATCGGCCTGCCCCTGGCGCTCGCATTGGGCCTGATCTCCTTTTTTCTGGCCTTTATACCAAACATTGGTCCCTGGCTGGCTGGTATACCTGCCGTGCTGATCGGACTGACGGTAAGCCCCGATATGGCGCTGTTGGTCATCATTGTCTACGGGGGCATTCAAATGGTGGAGACTTACATCATCACGCCGATCATCTTCCAGAAAACGGTGGATCTGCCTCCCGCCTTGCTGCTCTTTTTTCAGGTGTTGTTGGGTATACTGCAGGGTGGATTGGGCTTGCTGATGTCGGCCCCCATACTGGCTGTGCTGATTGTGGTAATTAACGAACTGTATGTAAAAGACGTGCTGGAAAGCGGGAGAGGGGCTGAAAGCGACACGGTACAGGCAAGTGGAAGTGCTGAGGTAGAGAGTTGATTTTTCAGGCAATTGCAGCTGACGGGGCTTATATTGTTAAGTGGCCTTTGTGGGTTTAAGGCTTTGGCAAACAGATCCCTGATCTACAGATAATGTTCAAAAGGGAAAGGTGACATGGGTCTTTACACCTGCTCATAAAACCAGCTCCCGGGTCCAGTTTTATTAGGTATAAGATTTTGCGACTTTACCTGAGATTGCAGTAGCTTGACTAAAAAAGCAAAGGCTAAATGTTCTACCCAAACAATGACCTCGTATAGCTTATAGTGATAACTATGTAATGCTTATTATTCTGATAATCAATAATTTGCGTTTAAAAATGAAAGGTATATGATAAAAGTCTAGTTTCAAAAAAGGGTCATGATAAAGTACTTCTACTCGTTCAGAAACGTAATATTTACGCTCCTCCTACTATGCATCGCCTGTAACAAAGACGAAGATTCTGTTTCCCCTGACTTTTCAGCCCAACCCATCGCCCCAATCGCACGTGCGGGAAATGATACAACCCTGTATCGTCCGTATAAAGATTACGTTTTAAACGGCAGTGCCAGCACAGATCCGGATTCTAACATTATCTCCTACCAGTGGAGATTAATGGAAGGGCCTGCCGCTGTCAAAATCACACAACCGCATTTTTCTGATGTCAAAGCTTATGCAAGTGGACTTACTGAGCCTGGCAATTATGACTTTGAACTGACAGTGACCGATGAAGATAAGCTGGCTGCAAAGGATACGGTAACGGTTACAGTTATTGCTCCCACAGAAGAACCGGCTTGCACTAATCCAGAAGAATTTATCTTCAAAGATCTTTCCTGGAATTATTCCTGGATCATGGAGATCGATATTTTCAACTTCTACTCAAACCTACCAGCCAACAGCCAGATTCAAAATATTTACATTAAAAGAGACGGTTCTGATGAGTGGGAAACTGTCGTATACCTGGGTAATTCTTCTGGTTATAGTTTGCACACATGGGATTATGGTAATGGCGTACTCGTTATTTTCCCAAATCAGAATATGGAAGATGATACCCCTGACCTGAAAATCGAGTATTGCAACTAAGCACGGCTAGCACCAGGAATTTTCATTATAACAGGAGCTAACGCTGCGCCCGCTGGTCTGGCTTTGAACTGAGGGTACTGCTAAATTTCGGACGGCAGGTACCTCACTTATACCTTTTGTTTTGTAGCTTTGACAGATCATTCATTGTCAAACACATTACCGCCAGATCGTGCTGCAAGTAGTTAACGTTCACAAGAAATACGGTTCACTGGAAGTGCTCAAGGGTATAGACCTGACCATCCATGCCGGCGAAGTTGTTTCCATTGTTGGCGCCTCGGGCGCTGGCAAAAGCACACTGCTACATATTCTGGGCACGCTCGACTCGGCCGATACCGGCGACGTGCTGTTTGACGACAAGAACATCTCCCGCCTTAATGCCTCCGAACTGGCGCGCTTCCGTAACCGGCACATTGGCTTCATCTTTCAGTTCCATAACCTGCTGCCTGAGTTCACAGCCCTCGAGAACGCCTGCCTGCCTGGCTTCCTGGCCGGTCGCCCGGAAATTGAGGTAACAGAGCGGGCCGCCGAGTTGCTGAGCATGCTCAACCTAGGGCACCGCATGCACCACAAGCCTTCCGAAATGTCGGGTGGAGAGCAGCAGCGCACAGCCGTAGCGCGTGCACTGATCAACTCGCCGCGCATCATTTTCGCAGATGAGCCCAGCGGTAACCTCGACTCCAAAAATGCCCAGGAACTGCACGAGATCTTCTTCAAGCTGCGCGACGAATTCAACCAGACCTTCGTGATCGTAACGCACAACGAGCAGCTGGCCACCATGGCCGACCGCAAGCTGGTTATGAAAGACGGCCTGATCGTGCAGGAAGTCAGAGCTTAAGCTATACCTATCCCGGTCCTGTTCGCGCTATACCTGGCTATCCTGTAGCTGGCTTTTCCGGTATGCCTTCCCCCGAAATTATGTCCTGAATTTCACAGGCTTATCTCAATTGTAATTTTTACGTACAATATATCCCCCCTTTGCTTTTTTGTGCTAAAAAAGAGGCGAATGAAGGAGGAAATGTATTTTCCTGAAAATAATTTATAAATGGCTGGTAATCAGTTGTTTATAATGCATATTTTTTATGCTTTTTTGCACCATTTCAGGAGCAGGTATGTTTGATATATGTACTAAAACATGAAAACTAACTAGATATGAGTCAAGTGAATAAAGAGACAAAAGTGGAGAGGAAGCCGAAGGTAGAGAGCTATGATATAGCGAAATCTGATGAGACGCTTCACTTAGCTGTTGACCTGGCTAAGTTTATAAAAGAGAACAGGTTATATCAAAATATACAAGGTAAAGAGTACGTGAACGTGGAAGGCTGGCAGTATGCCGGTTCCCGTCTGGGTATCTTGCCGGTGGTGGAGCATGTGGTAAACATCAGCACCGACGACGAGATCAAGTACCAGGCGAAGGTGAATCTGCTCGACCTGCGCAGTCAGCAGGTGGTGGGTGCCGGCTTTGCGATCTGCTCCAACAAAGAGCAGGGCAAGAAGTACTACCAGGAATTCGCGATTGCCTCCATGGCGCAGACCCGTGCCATTGGCAAGGCGTACCGCAACATTCTGGCCTGGATTATTCGGGCGGCCGGTTACGAGCCAACTCCGGTAGAGGAGATGGACTATGCGGGCAACGAGACTTCGAAGCCTGCCGTGCCGACTGAGAAGAAGGCCACGATGAAGGCTGCGCCAGCCACAGCTGCTGCTGAAGCCGCCGCCGCAGACGCTGAACCTACGCCAGGTATACGCTACGCATCGGCCAAGCAGAAAGAGGAAATCATCCGACTGCTGAACAACCCGGTGATCACGCGCCAGGAAAAGACCAAGATGTTGCTCAACATCAACCGCTTTGACGAAGAGCGTGCCGCACAGGCGATCGAGAAGCTGAAGAAGGTGATCGAGGACCGCGAAGATGGTCAGTCTGCTGCTGCCTAAAAACTACAAGTACAGCAACGTTTAGCGGCCTGTCTCTTAGAGACAGGCCGCTTTGTTTTTCTACCCTGATAGTATCGGGTTTGGGGTATCCTATAAATTTCATTTAGACTGACCTGGAAGTTATTCTAAGCTGCTAGGGAATCATTTTTTTAATATATAGATTTACCTATATATTTGTCGGTATTATTCATGTAAATTTTAAGATCTTATGAAAGCAAAATTACTTTTAACTTTTGCCTGCTTCCTGATGATGCAGTGTGTGTTCGCTCAGAAGAAGGCCTATGAACAGGGCGATCTATTTATTCATGCAGGAACTTCGCTGGGCTACTATGGCTATGGATTTGCAGGTAACCGCTCAGGTGTATTTATCCCGGTTACTGCTTCTATCGAGAAAGGAATTCACGAAAGTATAAGTGTAGGCCCTTACGTGGGTTATGCCAGCTGGAAGTACAGCCACTATGGCTATGACTACAAATGGAACTTTACCTCAGTAGGTGCCAGAGCTACTTACCATGCTGTCCCCCTTATAAACGAAGCTTTGGGAGCGAGTATCAGCGAAGAGAAGCTGGACCTGTACGGTACGTTGCTGGTGGGACTGGAATTCAGGACTATTTCCGGAGAAGACGACTTTCAGGGTTCGCATGCTAACTCCACAAACTTTTTTATCGGACCGGTACTGGGCGTAAAGTATAAGTTCAACGAGACAGTAGGTGTCTACCTTGAAGGTGGCCGCGGCGCATTCGGCTTTGGTACACTGGGAGTGTCAATAAACCTGTAATTGATTTGCCACACCAAAAAAGCCTCCCGGAGCTAACTCCGGGAGGCTTTTTTTATGCCCCTTAGCCTGCGTATTATCCTCATGTCATCGCTACGCCGGGAGTTGTATCAGTGTACGATGGTCTCCCCGGTTCCTTCTAGCCAGGTATAGGAAACAGGTTTAGCACTTACTACAGCGCTTTCGACTTCTTCCCAAACACCAGTTTAGGATTCCTCACTTGCAATGGAAATGAAGGTATACGGGGCGAAAAATTCTGACTTCTGTCTTCTATACTTTATCTTCGCTATCCCAAACCCGAACTTCCTTGCAAGACATCCACCACATATTGCGCACCTATTGGGGCTATGACCAGTTTCGGCCCTTGCAGGAGGATATTATCCGCTCTGTGCTGGATGGGCAGGATACGCTGGCCCTGTTACCGACGGGTGGGGGTAAGTCGATCTGTTTCCAGGTGCCGGCCATGGCCATGGAGGGAATCTGCCTGGTAATTACGCCGCTGATTGCGCTGATGAAGGACCAGGTGGAGCAGCTGAAAAAACGCGGTATACCTGCCGTGGCCATTTTCTCGGGTATGAACCGTCGGGAGATCGACATTGCGATGGACAACTGCGTGTATGGCAACGTCAAGTTCCTATACCTGTCGCCGGAGCGTTTGCAGACCGAGTTGTTTCAGGAGCGGGTGAAGCGCATGAAAATAAGTTTGCTGGCTGTGGACGAGGCGCACTGTATCTCCCAATGGGGCTACGACTTCCGGCCGCCTTACCTGGAGCTGGCCGCCCTGCGCGAAACGCTTCCTGCTATACCTGTGCTGGCCCTTACGGCCACAGCCACGGAGCAGGTGCGCATCGATATTCAGGAGAAACTGGCTTTCAAAAAGCAAAATGTCTTTGTCAAAAGCTTTGCCCGGGCTAATCTTTCTTATTCCTGCCTCTATACCGAAGACAAAGTGGGCCGCCTGCTCGAGATTTTGCAACGCCTGCCGGGGCAGTCGATCGTGTATGTGCGCAGCCGCCGGCAGACCGTCGAGATAGCCCGTTTCCTGCAGAGCCGGCGTATACCTGCCGCAGCTTACCATGCCGGACTTAAGTTTGAAGAGCGCAACAAAACACAGCAGGCCTGGATCGAAGATAAGGTACGCGTGATTGTGGCAACCAACGCCTTCGGCATGGGCATCGACAAACCGGATGTGCGGCTGGTCGTGCACCTTGATCTGCCGGAGAGTCTGGAGGCCTATTACCAGGAGGCGGGTCGTGCCGGCCGTGATGAAAAGTATGCCTATGCCACGCTGCTTTACGGCCCCAGCGATACCAAAGACCTGCTGCAGAAAGTAAAGGAGGCGCATCCGCCGCTGGAGCTGATCCGGCGGGTGTACCAGTGCCTGGCCAACTACTACCAAATGGCGGTTGGCAGCGGTTTCATGGGCAGTTTCGATTTTGATCTGGCGGCCTTTTCCAAGAACTACAAACTGTCTGCACTCGAAACCCACCACGCCATCAAGCGGCTGGAAGGGGAGGGCTACGTACAGCTCAACGAGGCTTATTACAGTCCGTCGCGGCTATACCTGCTCCTCGACAACATGACGCTTTACGAGTTCCAGGTGGCCAATGCGGAGCACGATGCCTTGCTGCGCCTGATCCTGCGCATGTATGGAGGCGAAGCCTTTACGGGCTTCGTAAAAATATCGGAACGCAAACTGGCCGAGCAGCTCAGGAAGCCGGAACAGGAAGTGCGCCGCAAACTAGAGTACCTGCATAAGCTGCAGGTGCTGGTGTACGAGCCGCAGCACGACGCCCCGCAGCTGGTCTTCACAGCGCCACGGCTGGATGCCGCCAACCTGCCGCTCAACCACAAAAAGCTGGACCAACTGCGCGACCGTGCCCTGAAGCAGGCCAAAGAAATAGCGCATTATGTCGAGACCACCGATCGTTGCCGCACCCAGCTGCTGCTGGAGTACTTTGCCGAAGTCAGCGACAAAAGCTGCCGCATCTGCGACTACTGCCTGGCGCAGCGCAAGAAGGAGCGGGAAGGGCAGGAGCAGCAGGCTTTACGCCAGCAACTTTTGGAGGCGGTGCAGACTCAAAAGCTGCTTCCGAAAGAGCTCGTGCAGCAATTCGAGGCCAAACATTCCGAGACCGTAACCGAGCTATTGCGCGAACTGGTGGACACAGGCATCGTGAAGTACGCCGAGAGCGGCAAGCTATACCTGGCGGCAGAACAGGTATAGCTCAGCGGTGTTTTTGCGTATAGCCCTATACCTATACCTATACCTATACCTATACCTATACCTATACTTATACCTTCGTTGCGAATCAACCAAAGCACCTTCCCGAACAATGGCACCCTTTCTACATTAATCTGTTTTCCCGCCTGTCAAAGGGCTGCAGTCAATGTTTGAGGAGAGATATGCCCAGCTTGTTTTGATCATATTCTAATCCAATCGTATTCATCCCGCTACACGCTGCAGGTTTTGTTCGCTTCCTGTATGCTGCCCTACAGCAACGCGCTGGTAAGCTTCACCCAAAACCGGCTGTATACTTAAATTAAATGCTTAAAAATTGATACTTTTTTAAGTGATAAGTTGTTCTAACTAGGAGAGAAACCCTGCAAGTTTTGAGAGCAACCAACTCAAGTGATATCAACATACTTCTTGCAGAGAAAGCATCCTTCGCATTACGGGCGAATTTGGCGCAGGAGGGTATGTAGGGAAATTTAACCGGATTTTTGTGTCCAGAAATGAGATACTGACCTTTGATACAATTGCTGCCTTTGAAAGAAAAATAAACCACGATACTCAGCCCCATGATCCGGGACTTCAGATCCTGCCAGGACGCATGGAGGAAAGGCACCAAAATGTTGACCCAAAGCTGGGAATTCCGGCCTTGCGAAGAAACTTTAATCTGATCTACCTCCTGCTCGACGGCCTGCACGATATTCAGCTTGATGATAAACACCGCTGGCTCCTGCCGCACGACCTGGTGATCGTTCCGGCCAATGTGCTGTATGCTTCGGCCAATATTAAAGATTGCAAGGGCTTCTGCATCGAGTTCACAACGGCGTTTATGGAACCGGTTTTGCAGGGAGCCTTGTCAGAACAGTTTCCTTTTTTCGATCTGGAAGCCGAGCACGTCATCAGCCTCACGGCCAACGAGAGTAACCTGGTGCAGCGGTCTTTTGAGAATATCCTGGAAGTAAACAGCGGTCATTCGAGGGAAAGAACACAGCTGCTTCGTGACTACATCCACATCCTGCTGCTGCTCATCCGTGATTGCTACAAGGCCAGGTATACCGTCTACATAAAAGAGAAAGCGACCCGCGCCGTGCAACTGACAAGCGCCTACAAGCACCTGGTAGGCGAGCACTTCCGCGATATGCACGAGGTGCAGCAGTATGCCAGCCTGCTCAACATCACGCCCAAGCACCTGTCCGATGTCGTGAAAAGCACCACCGGTAAGCCCCCACACGAAATGATCCACAACCGGCTGCTGCAGGAGGCCCGCCTGCTGCTGAGCAACACAGAAATGAGCATGGCGGAGATTGCCTACATGCTCCATTTTGAGGATCAATCCCATTTCAGTCACTTCATGAAGCGCAAGACTGGCCAGACACCTCTGGAAATAAGAAAGAGCTTCTAGTCTGCACAAATTATTCCGAAATTTATACAATACATGATGCTGTAAGTGTTTTAATTTTAGGTTGTTATTACCACACTAAACACTACCGCCATGAAAGAGAATACAATTCAACGAAAAAGAGGCCGACCAGAAAGGGTGGAAGATTTTGCCCACCATGTATTGGACGACCTGAGTGCTGCCGAGCGGGTGAGAATGTCTTTCCTGGGCAGCCAACTGGGGCTATTTAAAGCAATGGCCAACGCCGGGCCCATGACGGTCGGCCAGATAGCCCGAAACTCCGGCGCCAGCATCCGGCTGGTGAAGCACTGGGCCGACAGTCTGGCCGCAGACGGTTACCTGGTGCATGAGAGTGAGGCTGACACTTTCTGCCTCCCTGAAGCGCACGCCATCGCCATGACGGACCCCACAAGCCCCTACTATGTAGGGAACCGCTTTATGAAGGCAAACGGTAGCCAACTGATCAAACCGATGGAATTGACGCATGCGCTGCCAAGTAATTATGCAAGAGGACGAAGCCTGCTTCCTGCAGATGTAACCGGAAGGTTTTTCAGTGAGGAGTACCTGTCCAGTCTGCTGCACAGCTGGATTCCGGGTATAGCGGGTCTGGCCGAAAAACTGGAGGCTGGCATACTGGTGGCAGATCTTGGCAACGGTCGCCACGGAGCGTCTACGCTGGTGATGGCACGCGTCTTTCCCAACTCCACCTTCCTCGGCTTCGACAGGTATGCCTCCTCTGTGGAGCGGGCCAACCTGCTGGCCAAACAGAAGCACATCCCCAACGCACACTTCGAGTTGGCGATAGATGAGCATGTGTTCGCCTATCAATACGACCTGATCACCCTGATCGAGAGCGCGCACCACATGGGAGACAGCCTGCAGGACCTTCTGGCCGAATGCCGAAAGGTGCTTAAAGCGGATGGTGTGCTGGTGGTGGCAGAAGCGAAAGACAGCAGCATTGTCAGCGAAGAGCAATACCAGCGCCTGCGTTCCACCAGGGTTATACCTACTGTGGCAGAGCACGTCTACCGGGTAGAGCGCGGCATTGACGGTCACGAGCCTGAGCTGCAAAAAGCAGCCACGGCAGCAGGCTTCTCAGTCTTCCGGAAAATAGCCGAAACCTGGTTCGACAAGGTATACGAGCTGCGACCTTAAAGCGTAGCTACAGTTTCACCTCAACGGTCTCCTGCTGCTTGCTGTGGTCCAGCGTCTGCTCGTAGCGGAATACCGTTTCGTACCCGTTAATGGATACAGTTTTGGTGACATCCAGCACGAGCCGATCCTGTTCTTTGTGCACCTCCTTCAGTTGTTTATTCAGCTGCATGGGGGCGCCTTTGAGCGGGAGTTCCTGGAAAGGCATCCAACCGAACGTAGTATCCATTACGATGAGCTCTTTGGGCAAATTGGTGCTGATGCGGCGCAGCTTGAGGTGCAGATTCACTTTTGAGTCCTGCCAGCGGGCCTCGCTGTAATCGGTTTCTGTGAAAATCCTGAAGGCGACCTGCTTGTTATAAATAGGCGGATCAGGGAGAGGCGATACATCTTCGTTTTCTTTGTCGCAGCCGCTTGTGAGCAGCAACAAAAGCGCCAGAAGAGGCGCAAGGGTGCGTAAAGTTAGAACCATGGTATGCGTAAGTAGAAGCTGTTAGGGAATGGCAACATGCAGCGTTGCCCATAGTGAGTTACGCAACCCCGCAGCTTCTGTTCAGGCTTTTACCTTAGTTTTTTTTCGAATTCCCCGTCTCCTTCAGGGGCAGTACCATGTGTTGTGTAGAGGGGGTAAAACCCAGCGATTCCCAGAAGCGGGTACCCCTCGGGTTGTGCACCGACACCTGCAGTTCCAGGTGGTCAGCCCCCTGATCGCTCAGCCACTTGCGGGCGGCTTCGAACAGCTCTTTGCCGATCCCTTTGCCACGAAATTGCTCCCGTACCACCGTCTCGCCAATGTAGCCTTTGTTAGAAAGCTTGAAGCCCGCTGAGCCGGGCCGCAGGCTGGCCACCAGCATACCCGCCCAAACTTCATCAACCTCGTACACAAACACCCGCGTACTTTTGTCCTTGATGCGGTTGAGCAGCTCTGCCTTCAGGGTCTGGTCACTGCCCGGTTTATACCTGAACACAACGTGATAGGACTGTTGCGTGTCAAGCAGCAGGCGCCAGAGCTCGTAAAGCTCATCAATATCATCAGGCTGGGCTTCGAAGATCATAACCGAAAGTTAGAAAAGTGTGGTCAGGTCGCTGATGCGCTCGAGGCGGTGCTCGTACTCGCTTACCTCGCGGTAGCCGTAGCCGGCGTGTATAAACGGCACGCCCGCTTTCTGGCTCGCCTCCAGATCGCCGGGGGTGTCGCCCACATAAACCGGAGCCTGCAGGTTATTACGCTCCACAATGGCTTTCAGGTTGATGTCTTTGGAGTCGCCGGTGCGGCCGGAGCACTCGAAGTCGCCGAAATATTTGCCCAGGTCGTGCCGCTCCAGAAAGGCCTCGATGTAGCCGTCCTGGCAATTGCTCACAATAAAGAGTGGGTACTTGCCGTGCAGGTACTCCAGGGTTTCTTCCAGTCCTTCGTACAGGTTGCCGCCGTGCTTGCGGATGTGGGCCATTTCTTCCTGGCCGCTCACTTCCATCAGTTCCTGGCGTTGCGCCTGGTCCAGTTGTGGGAACAGCTTGTCAAAGATCAGGTTGTGCTGGGTGCCCGCAATGGAGCGGACCTTTTCAGGAGTGATCTCCTGTATCTCAAAGTTAACTTTCTCCCGGGCAGCTCTCCAGGCTTTGGCCACAGTGTCGGCGGCGTCCCACAGGGTGCCGTCCAGGTCGAATATAATACTATCTATCTTGTTGGTCATCAGCTAGGTATAAGTAAAGGTATAGCAGGTATAGCTTATTGGTTGTGGGGCGGTATAAACGTCACCTCCACAATCAGCCCGTCTTTTACGCGGTACACGGCGATGGCGTCGGTACGCGGCTCGCCTTTTTTGCGCTGCACTTTCTCCTGGTCGATCACCACATCGCCTGCCACAATGCGGTTCACGATTTCGCAGTGCAGATCCGGTGTGCTGGCAAACATGGCGCCGTAGCGCTTGTGCAATTCGTTGCGACCCTGGTAGGTGAGCACGCCCGGCTGGCGGTATACCTTCACGGTGTCGCTGAAGGCGCTGGCAAACAGGTCGATGTCGCGGTTGTTGTAGCCTTTCAGCTGCAACTCCACTGGTTTAACAACGGCAGGGATTTCGGGTTTGCTTTGGCTCATGGCGGAGTTGCTGCTAAATAAAAGTAGGAAAAGGGGTAGCAGGTATTTGATCATGCGCAAAATTAGGCATTTTTGCGGGTATATACCTTGCGCATTTCTGTTGCGTATAAGCGGAGCTATGATAGAAGAACTCATCATTCGCGCATTGTGCGATACCATACCTGACAAGCCAGTGGATGGCTTGTTTCTGTTCGGCCAGACCGAAGATAACCAGCAGGCAGCCTTCGAGACGGCCCAGAATTTCCTGCAAAACGGCCGTACCGAGAAAGTGCTCTGCCTTGGCACCAAAGCCATGAGCGGCTATCCCGGGTTTGAGGTATGGAAAAAGGAAATGAAAAAACTCGGTATAGGAGAGGAGCAGCTTATACCTGTTCCGCCCGTGCCCGCTGATACCGAGATACTGCATACCCTGATCGAGGCAACATCGGCGGTACGTTACGCAAAGGAGCAGGGCTTCAAGAGCCTGGTCGTGACAGCGGCTCCTTTCCAGCAGCCCCGCGCTTTTATGACGGCTATCACCGCAGCTTTGCGGGAGTACCCTGAGCTATACCTGTACAGCCTGCCCGGCAAAGCCATGCCCTGGCAGGAGGAAGTGACGCACTCGCAGGGCAAAGTAGAAGATACCCGCGCCGGACTCATCGCCGGAGAGATGGAGCGCATCCGCTGCTACCACGACCAAAATGACCTCATATCAGTGCAGGAAGCGCTCGACTATTTGAATAGGAGGGATGGTAAATTGTTAAATGGCTGATGGTTAAATTGTTGTTTTTTGTCTGAATCAGGATTTGCAGGATTTTATAATTTTCAGGATTTAATTAAAAGAGACAATCAATATTGAGAATCTTGTTAATCCTTTAATCCTGCAAATCCTGATTCAGACAAGCAATCGTGCACCTAATTCCCCTCCTCGGAGAGGCAGGAGTGGGTTAATCATGCACCAATCGTGCATCCAACAATCCAACCATCAGCCATTTAACAATTAAAATCAACTTCCCTCCACTGCAATCATTTGGGTGCTGGAGGCGCTTTGGCGCAGGGCTTTGGCTGGGGCGTACCCATCAGAAGAGTGCCAGGCTTTGGCTTGGTCCATGGTCGGGAATTCGAGCACCACGATACGGGTTGGGCTCCAGTTACCTTCGAGGTTCTGGGGATTACCGCCTCGCACGATAAACTTGCCGTCGAAAGG
Organism: Pontibacter coccineus; assembly: GCF_030546575.1. GTDB lineage: Bacteria > Bacteroidota > Bacteroidia > Cytophagales > Hymenobacteraceae > Pontibacter > Pontibacter coccineus. The sequence goes on along the minus strand of NZ_JAUOTN010000001.1, from coordinate 647,767 downwards.
CTGCAGTGAGCCTGGCGTCAGTTTTTTGTACTCTTCGTAAGTAGCGGCGTCTGTTACGTCTATGTCTAAAATAATGTAAGCTGGCATAAAACTCAGGTATAGGTTATACAATAGGATGGCTGCATATTAGGTATAATCCGTGGATGGTGCAAACCGAAATGCAGACAGGGGCATCAGCACATGGGAGCTTGAAAAACATGGAAAGGTAGACTGTTTATTTCCTGATTCCGTACATCGCTCATAGACAAGCCCTTCAACTTATGACACAAACCAAAAACCTTGAAGTCTGGCTGCGTGGACCGCTGCCTGATGTGCCCGCCCTGCTGCAGCCAGTAGCCCATGCGCTGCTACAGGCCCGCGAAGAAGTCGGAAACTTTATGCAGGATTTTCCGGATGAACTGCTCTGGGAGCGGCCTGCCGGCGTGGCCTCGGTGGGTTACCACCTGCAGCACCTTACCGGCATACTGGAGCGCCTCTTTACTTATGCCCGCGGTGAGCAACTGACAGAGCAGCAACTGGCTTACCTGTACGCCGAAGGCAAACCCGTAGGGCAGGACAAACAGTCCGAAACGCTGGTGCAGAAGTTTAACGAGCAGGTGGACAAGGTCCTGGAACAGTTGCGGCAAACGGATGAAAGCACCCTGACCGAATCCAGGAGGGTAGGGCGCGCGCAGGTAGAGTCTACGGTGCTCGGATTGCTCTTTCATGCGGCCGAGCACAGTATGCGCCACGTAGGGCAGTTGCTTGTAACAGCACGGGTACTGCGGGATATGGGGAATGGGAATGGCAATATGGTGGATTAGGCGTGTTTAGCACCTGAAGCTAAAAGTTCTAAATCAAAGTGATATCCTCAGCCTGAACCGCCAGGTATACCTGTTCGCCGATAACGGCAGGTATAGCCTGTGTTCTGACTGAAACGCTGATGCCGGGTAACTGTACCAGTATATCGTAGAAACCGCCGTAGAACGTTATTTTCTGCACGGTGCCAGTCAGTGTGGCTATACCTTTATCCACGAACTTTAAATGCTCCGGGCGCACCAGCAGGTCGCGGCCAGCGGTGGCTATACCTAGCTTACTGGCAAATTCTGCGGCTGCATCGGCAGGTATGCGGTTGAAGTTGCCAAACAGACCAGCGGTATAGGTATCTGCTGGGTGGCGGTATACCTGTTCAGGTGTGCCTTGCTGCACAAGGCGGCCTCCTTCTATCACCAAAATGCGGTCTGCCCAGGAGAGGGTGTCGTGCGGGTCGTGGGAGATGAGGATGCAGGTAATGGCGAGTCGCTCCGTAATGTCGTGAATGACTTCTTTTAGTAATTCCTTGTGACCTTTGTCGAGGTTGGAGTAGGGCTCATCGAGCAGCAGCAGACTGGGCCAGGTGCTGAGCAGCCGGGCCAGGGCAATGCGCTGGCGCTCCCCACCCGAAAGCTGGTTCGTTTTGCGCTGCTTTAGATGGCTGATGCGGCATACTTCATACAGTGTTTCGGCCTCGTCGCCCTGCAGCATATTGGCGTAGCGGAGCACCTGTTCTACGCGCAGGAACTGGGGCAAGTCGTAGTGCTGCGACAGGTAGGCGATTCCTTCGTGACCCGGTACCAGTTTGTCGTGCGGACCGATGACATGTTTGCCCTCAAAAATGACATGTCCTGCGCTGGGCTGTACCAGGCCGGCAATAGTCTGCAGCAGGGTACTTTTTCCGGACCCCGTTTCGCCCGCTATCGCCAGCTTCTCATACTCGCCCTGTCGAAAGCTGATGTTGTGCAGCACGGTATGGCCGTCTTCCTGCACATGGATGCCCGATACTTCTAAAAAGCTCAAAGCCTAAAACTCGTCTTCGTAAAACTCGATCAGGGCACCGAAGTAAGACTCGTTCCAGCCTTCCACTATGTCGTCGTATGCCTCGTCAGGTATGTTGAGGTGACGTAGCTCGGCGGATGTGCCGTGCTTGTGCGGGTGCAGCTTGATGGTAACGATGGATTTAATTTCCTGCTCACCGAAGTACCACTCCTGTACCAGCAGCTTGCCCTCCTCAAACTCCAGGTTTTTGCCGACGATGTTTCCCTCAAAAAGCGAGAACTCCGAACCCGGCTCCGTCGACATCTCAGCCGGATCGCCTGACCAAAGCTGGATTGTGTTGGGGTTGGTAAGGGCCGCGTATACCTCTTCCGGGGCGGCCGGCACGATGTAGTATTTCTTATAATCTTTCATATTTGATCTGTTGGGAGGCCCCTATTTGTTGGCAAAGGTTCTGATATACAGCTCTTCTACCTTTTGTCGTGCCCAGGGAGTTTTGCGCAAAAACTTCAGGCTGGAGTTGATGCTTGGGTTGCTGTTGAAACTATTGATGTTGATCTTATACCCCAGCTCCTCCCAGCCATAGTAGTCTACGAGCTGCACCAGGATGCGCTCGAGCGTTTTGCCGTGCAGGGGGTTGTTTTTCTGTTCTTCCATACGCAGTTGTTTGGGCTTGCAAGTTCCGCACATTATCGGGAATACGCAATTTAATTAGCGGCGGGCTGCTATACCTATTATCGGTCTATATCCCAAGCTCAATCTGAACGCCGGCCGCCCAGTGGTAATCGTTGTTCACGGATAGAAAAGCGTTTTGTGAGTGATAGGCCACATTGCCCTGTACTTTCAGGCGGTGCGCACGCAGGTATTTGGTCACGCCCGCCACATACGCCTGCTCGGTGTTTTCAAAGGAACGCACTTCACGGTTAGGGGTGATGCGTGAGTAGCGACCGGCCAGCTCCACATTGCTCGGGAAGATATAGCTCAGCTGGTAGTTCTGCCCACGGCCGGCCAGGACATGACGTCGCTCGCCCGCCGCATTCAAAGTGATCGGGTTATCTGCCTCCCGGGCCATGTACTCGGCATACAGGGCTATACCTCTATACTTGAGCAGTCCGTCAAAAATATAGGTCTGGATATCGGTTTGCTCGTACAGGTCGCGGCCCACCTGGCCACCGGTGCGGCGAGCATCTTCGTTGTGGCTCATGCCGCCCGCCAGCGACAGCTTCGGAGTGGGCTCTCGCTCCAGGTCGCCTTCAAAGTAGTCGCCTCCGTTGGTGAACTTTCCAAGGGGAAGAATTTCTACCCGACCTGTATAAGCCAGGCCTTTGTCAGTCGAGAACACATTGCGTCCCTCTCCGGAAGTGAGCGCTCCTTTGAGCAGGTAATGAAGAGTGCCGAAATTATTGTTGTACACCGCCTGAAAGCCGAAGTCTCGGTCAACATTGAGGCCCACGTTCACAATGGAGCGGTCGATGAACTGCTGATCGCCGGAAGAGATCACACGCTGGCGGTTGCCTGGCAGTTTGGTCTGCCCGAAGGCAAACTGCCACCTGTCGTTTGGCTTGTAGTACACCACGGCATCACGCACCACGTTGGGGCTTGTATTGATGTCGGATTGATCGCGCATGCTCCAGTCCATGTCGCCGCGCGAAAAGGAAAGCTGGATGTTGTAGGTCAGCTTGGGCGAGTACATAAAACCCTCGAAGCGCAAACGCAGGCGCCGCACCCGCATTTCGTACTCCGATACCCCAAAATCGTCTTTGGAAATGGAGTTGTACACTGCCCGGCTTTGCATCCGGAAGCGCATATTGACTGAGAAGGAACTGTCCGGCGTCACGATACCAACACCGCGTTTAAAATTGAAGAGGGATGGATTACCTTCTGACGTTTGCGCTGTAGCCGCAAATGGACACGCCAGCAAAAGTGCCAGCAATAGGGTATAGATTTTCATGTTTAGTCTCTGGCTCTTGTAAAGTTTGTCCGTCCTTCAGAGCTTAAAAGGACCAGTGTGATTAGGTACATGCCTGGGTAAAAACACAGTAGGAGCTACTGTTTGCTGTTTAGTAAAACCCCCCGCTACGGAAGAGCAGCGAGGGATTTGTATTTGGGTAATCCTATAGCGCGAGCGTCCTCGCTCGTGCTTATTATAGGTGGGTTTCCGGCCCAGTTGTGAATTGTCTCGGCTTAGCAACTGGGGCCAGAGGCCCCACAATAGTAAGTCACGTGCGAAAAAGCACGCGCCATAAACTTATCACCTATTAATTAATAATCATCGCGCTCAATGGCTGCTACACCCGGAAGCGTTTTGCCTTCCATGTACTCGAGCAGCGCACCGCCACCGGTTGACACATAAGACACGCGGTCAGCGTAGCCCAGCTGGTTGACGGCAGCGGCGGAGTCACCACCCCCGATCAGCGAGTAAGCACCGCGACGGGTAGCGTCCACCACCGCTTCGGCCACGGCTTCGGTACCAACCGAGAAGTTCGACATCTCAAACACACCCATCGGACCGTTCCATAGTATAGTCTTCGAGTTGCGTATCACATCGGCGTACAGTTCGCGGGCGTTTGGTCCGATATCGAGGCCCATCCAGAGTGGCTTGATGTGGTGGCTGAGTGCCGTGTCCACATTGGCATCGTTGCTGAACTCGTCAGCGATGATCGAATCCACCGGGATCATCAGGTTCACGCCTTTTTCTCTGGCCATCGCGATCAGGCGGCTTGCCAGCTCCACTTTATCTTCTTCCACCAGCGAAGAACCGATCTGTCCGCCGTCTGCTTTCACGAAGGTATAGCTCATGCCCCCGCCGATCAGCAAGTTGTCTACGCGGTCCATCAGTTTCTCGATGATCAGGATCTTGTCCGATATCTTGGCACCACCCATGATGGCGGTATAAGGGCGCTCGGCATTGTCCATCACGCGGCGGGCATTGTCGAGCTCGGCGTGCATCACGTAGCCCATCACCTTGTCGTTGGGGAAGTAGCGTGCAATCACAGCTGTAGAAGCATGTTCGCGGTGGGCTGTGCCAAAAGCATCGTTCACGTACACATCACCCAATGTGGATAGTTCTCTTGCAAATTCCGCATCGCCTTTCTCCTCGGCTTTGTGGAAACGCAGGTTCTCGAGCAGCAGGATCTCACCTGGCTTCAGGACTTGCGCCAGTTGTGCCGCTTCAGGGCCTACGCAGTCAGTAGCAAATTTGACAGTGGTGTTGAATTCTTTGGAGAGGCGATCCACTAAGTGGCGCAGCGAGTATTTCTCTTCCGGTCCGGCTTTCGGGCGACCGAGGTGCGACATCAGAATCACAGCGCCGCCATCATTCAATATTTTCTGGATAGTCGGCACGGCCGCGCGGATGCGGGTGTCGTCGGTGATGCGGTAGTCAGCATCGAGTGGCACGTTGAAGTCCACCCGGACCAAAGCTTTCTTGCCGGCAAAGTTATACGCGTCTACAGTTCTCATGTACTTGTCTTTTTCGTTAGTCTTACTCGTTTTTCGTTTTTGCGGAGTTTTTGTTTCCGGTATGCGTAAATGGTTGTACAAATATAGGGAAAAGGGTATTTGCCTGAATCAGTATTTGCAGGATTTAAGAGAGACCTGGCCCACGGGTTGCCAGAATGCTCTTGCATACCGTATTCAACCACCCGTATCCGTCCTTATCCAAGATGGGAAATCTGTAAGTACTGCTTCACAGGTATAAGCTTTGTAGCCGCTTACTCGCTGTACACAATTAACCCACCCCTGCCCCTCCCTAGAGGGGATTTGCAGCTGCTTCCATTTTATAGGTATGAGTGTAGTAGCTTCAGCATTTTCTTTACTGAACCGGGTCCAACCACCCCTGCCCCTCCTTAACCAAGGAGGGGAGTCTGTAACTACCATTAGTCAGGTATAAGCTCCCTGGCACTTTTCACAGACCACTGGCAGGTATAGCAAGACTAACTTGCCCCGAAAGCTACAAAGCAAATCACTTTTGCCAGGTGCACTTTGCGGCGCTCCACTGTTTGAGCGTTCAGCGAGTTTGGAGCGTCTTGACTTTTTTGCTTACTTTTTGTGTCAAGACAAAAAGTGAGTGCCCGCCGCACAGGCGAAGCTATAAAACAAATCAGCTTAAGGTATAGGAAGGCTTAAGCTACGACAAGTATAGGTATAGCCATACCGGCAGCTATACCTATACCTGGGCCAGAGGCCCCACCATAACAGACACGAGCGAGGACGCCCGCGCCATAATCCTAACGTGGCAAAACCGCCTACCTCTTGGTTAAACATTGAATTTTCCCCAACCTACATCGTTATACTAATAGCGAACTATCATAAATCCCGAATTTGCTATGTATTTCCAAAAGCATCCTGTATCTTTTGCGCCTTAAATACAGCGTGTATTTGTTACCTTTGCATACCATGAGAGTAGGAATAATATTTGGCGGACCGTCCCGTGAGCGTGAGATCTCTTTCGCAGGCGGCCGCACCGTGTACGACAACTTAGATAAAGCCCTTTTTGAGGCTGTTCCGGTGTTTGCTGATAGTCTCGGCAATTTCATTCTGCTGGACTGGCAGTACATCTACAAAGGCACTATCCGCGATTTTTACCCGCCGGTGGAGGCCCTGCCGGAGAGCGAGCACGGACTGCAGATCTACCTGGAGTCGCTGGGTGAGCTGAGCATCGAGGAGCAGGACCGCATCATTGCCAAAGCTGGCAAGCGCCTGATGCCGCATAAGTTCCGCAACCACTTCGACTTCGCTTTTCTGGCGCTTCACGGACCATATGGCGAGGACGGCAGCATTCAGGGTTTGCTCGAGTGGTACCATATACCTTACTCTGGCTCCGGTATTCTACCATCTTCTATAGGTATAGACAAAGCCGCGCAGAAGGAAATGCTCAAGCAGCACGGTTTCCCGACGCCAGACTACCGCAAGGTACAGTATGCTGAATGGAAAGATACAAACAACCGCAAGCAGCTGTTCGAGTCACTGGTAGCAGACCTGGGTCTGCCGCTGGTATTGAAGGCGCCGCATCAGGGTTCTTCGATTGGCGTATCCATTGTGAAGGAGCACAACTACGAGCTCTTTGAGCAGGGCATGGACCGCAGTTTCTTTACCAAGAACATTTACAAGGCGCAGTGGCAGGCACTCGGTGAGGAGAAGCAGGTGGCCAGTATGAAGCAACTCGTGGACATCCGCGAGGGCATCGGCATGCCAGTTGTGCTGGAAGATGGCACCATCCTCTACCACCCAGAAGAGCTGCTCAACCACATCAACCATACCTTCGCGACAACCGATACCGAAACCATCGTGCTGACCAGTGTAGAACACGAGCAGCAGGTGCTGGTCGAGGCTTTCATCCAAGGGCGCGAGTTCTCCTGCATTGTGGTGCAGGACGAAGCCGGTCAGCCAATCGCTTTGCCGCCAACAGAGATCGTGAAGGGCAATGAGGTTTTCGACTACCGCTCGAAGTACCTGCCGGGTCTGGCACGCAAGATCACGCCGATCAATTTGCCAAGCGAACAGATCCAGCAAATCCGCAAGAACTGTAGCAAGCTGTTTGTTGACCTGGGCTTCAACGTATACGCCCGTCTCGACGGCTTTATCACCAAAGAAGGCAACATCTTCCTGAACGACCCGAACACGACCTCAGGCATGCTGCCGTCGTCGTTCTTCTTCCACCAGGCGGCTGAGATCGGCTTGAACCCATCGCAGTTCCTGACCTACATCATCCGCACCTCGGTAGCCGAGCGCCTCAAGTCAGGCAAAGATACTGTGATGCTGACCAGGCTGTTGAGCAAACTGGATAACGCTATACAGGAAGAGAACGCCCACCGCCACGACAAGATCCGGGTGGGGGTGATCATGGGTGGTTATTCCTCTGAGAGACATATTTCGGTAGAGAGTGGTCGTAACATTTACGAGAAGCTTTCTTCCTCTACTAAATACGAACCGCTGCCGATCTTCCTGACGGGCAGTAACGAGGCCCATCGTCTGTACAGCATTCCGATCAACATCATGCTGAAGGACAATGCTGACGACATCAAAGAAAAGATTCATCATTTTGAAGAGGGCGGCAAACCGCACCCGGTGCTGCAGGACATTATAAAAGAGGCAGAAGGCATCACCCGCAAGTATACAGGCAAGAGCCTCGACGAGCCGCAGCGTCTGACCTATAGCCAGTTGCAGAACATGGTGGATGCGGTGTTCATCGCGCTGCACGGTCGTCCGGGAGAGGACGGTGCCCTGCAGCAGGAGCTCGAGAAGCTGGCTATACCTTACAATGGTTCCGGCATCAGTTCTTCGCAGATCACGATCAACAAGTACGACACCAACGAGATCCTGGCCAAACACGGCGTGCCGGTAGCGCACCACCGCATGGCCTGGAAAGAGGACTGGCTGAAAGACAAAGAGGCTTTCTACCAGAGCCTTGAGAACGAGTTCCGATATCCGTTCATCGCCAAGCCGGCTGACGATGGCTGTAGCTCGGCAGTGAAGAAGATCAAGAACAGAGCAGAATTAGACGCCTTTACTACTCTGATCTTCCGTGAGATGGAAGAGCTGGATACAGAGTGCGCCAGAACGCTGTCGTTGGGTTTCAAAGAAGAATTCCCGAACAAGCAGGGTTACCTGGTGGAAACGCTGATCAGCCGGAACGGCGCAAAGCATTTCCTCGAGATCACCGGCGGCCTGTTGACCAGGTATGCACCGGATGGCACCGTGGAGTATGAGGTGTTCGAAGCTTCCGAAGCTTTGGCGGAAGGAGAAGTATTGTCGCTGGAGGAGAAGTTTTTGGCAGGAGAGGGGCAGAACATCACCCCGGCTCGTTACTCTGCTGACCCGGAGCGCCGCCAAAAGATATCTGACCAAGTGAAGGAAGACCTGAAGCGCGTGGCCCAGATCCTGAACATCGAAGGATACGCCCGCATCGATGCGTTTGTGCGTGTGCTCGAAAATGACGAGGTGGAGACCATCATCATCGAGGTGAACTCCCTGCCTGGTATGACGCCGGCAACCTGCATCTTCCACCAGACTGCCATCAACGGCTACAAACCCTACGAGTTCATCGACCGCATCCTCACATTCGGTGTGGAGCGAAACGAGCGGGCTAAAGAGTTGGAAGGGTATAAGGCGAGAAACTAAATTGTTAAATGGTTAAATTGTTGATGGTTGGGTGAACGATTGGTGCATGATTAACCCACCCCTGCCCCTCCCAAGAGGGGATTTCTTCACAATATTTAATTCCCCTCCTCGGAGGGGCAGGGGTGGGTTAATCGTTCAAGGACAGCAATTTAACCATTCAACAATTTAACCATTTAGCCAAATAACAATCAACAAAAGCCCCTCAGGGGCAAACAATTAGCAATCAAGAATAAATGTTAAAGACGAATTCATTTGTGGGGGTGCTGGTGCACCTGGCTTTGATGGGAGTGATCGTGGCCGGGCTGATCTTCGGATTCTTCTACCTATACCTGCCGTCGGCTACCAACCATGGCGAGACTATTTCAGTGCCGAAAATTACAGGTATGCAGCTGCCGGATGCGGAGCCATTTCTGGAAGAACAGAACCTGCGCTATTTCGTAAACGACTCCAGCTATCATCCAGAGTACAAGCCTTTTGAGATACTGACACAAGACCCTTCGCCAGGCTCTAAAGTGAAGGAAAATCGCAAGATCTACATCAGCGTGAACATGAAAAACCCGCCGATGATCAAGATGCCCAAGCTGATCGACGGTTCGGTGAAAAATGCGGAGCTTATCCTCAAAAGCTATAACCTGCGTCGTGGCAAGATCACCAATGTGCCTGATCTGCAGCATGGTGCCGTGTTGAAGCAGTTCGTGAACGGCAAAGAAATACAGCCGGGCGATCCGGTGCCAAAAGGCGCTATCGTAGACCTGCATGTGGGCGATGGACTGGGCAACACCGAGTTTGAAGTGCCGGATGTGGTAGGCATGCCGCTCGACGAGGCTTCGGTGCTGCTGGTAGGCCAGAAACTCCAGTTGGGCAATATCATTTACGTGGCAGGCAGCGGTAAGCCGGACGGTACGATTGTTCGTCAGCGTCCGATCGCCGATGTGAAAGCCAAGATACGAACAGGTGAGCTGGTAGACCTTTGGGTGGCCGGCGAAGAGCCTGTGCAAGGTATAGACTAACAAATGCGCTCGCTGCTCACCGTGGCGGGCGCATCTTTTATAAGCTATGGGTATAAGACAGTTTCTGTTGACGATGGTACTGCTCTGCTGCGGCTCTTTTGCCTCGGCTCAGGGCGTACTGATGCCCTTGCAGCAGGATTCGCAGCGTATACCTTCTAGCAGCTTTTACCAACTCCGGACAGAGAACAACCCGATCTCACTTCCGTTTTTTGACGACTTCTCTGGTGCCACCACCACGCCCGACCCAGCCTACTGGATCAATGGCGGCACTTATGTAAACAACCGCTTCGCCCTTCGGCCGATCACCCGCAACGTAGCGACATTCGACGGACTCAATGCGCAGGGCAATCCCTATGGCAGCAACCTCGCCGGGCCGACTGATACGCTTACGTCTCAACCCATCCGGTTAGGGGGGCTCACACCGGCCGATTCAGTATACCTGAGTTTTTACTGGCAGTCCGGAGGGCAGGGGAGTGCGCCGGAGCGAAATAATAACAACCCACGCCTCTTGCGTCTGGAGTTTAAAGACGCCACTGGCACCTGGGTACAGGTATGGCAACAGTCCGCACCGGGACTGGTAACAGAGTTTGCGCAGGCCTGGGTAGCTATCCGGGAGCAACGTTTCCTTCACGACGAGTTTCAGTTCCGTTTCCGCAGCGAGGGAACCCGCAACGCCATACGTGATGTCTGGAACCTCGACTACGTGGAGCTAGACCGCAACCGCCGCCGCGGACAAAACACCACCCGAGACATCGGTATCAGTGAAAGTATTTCGCCACTAATGGATTATACCGCGGTGCCTGCCCGTCAGTTCGTGGCCAACCCCGAGCTATACCTGCGCGACGAGATTTCCGCCAGCCTGAACAACCTCGGCGACCTGCCGGGCGCCATCGCCTGGCGTGCTTTTATTCGGCAGGTCGGTGCCTCGCCGGTCGATACCTTTCTGCGTGAAGAAGCCCTTATACCTGGCCAGGCAAGGCAGCGCCGTATTACTGCCACCCCGCGCATCAGCAACCTCAATCTGAATCCAGAGATGTTTGTGCTGGAGCACGGCTTCTGGCTCGATACCAAAGAACAGAACGCCCGGCAACGCGCCAACGACAGCACCTTGCAGCGCACTACCTTCAGCGATTACTTTGCCCTGGACGATGGCTCAGCCGAGGCCGGTTACAGCAGCCTCTATACCTATGGCAATACCCAGGTGGCACAACGTTTTGAGGCGGCAGTACCGGATCAGGTACGTGCCTTCCGGGTGAATTTTCCGCAGGTAGGCGTGCGGCATAACAACGTGTCCATCATCTTCCGCATCTGGGCCGATGACAACGGACGCCCGGGCCGTACCCTGCTTGAACAGTCGTTTCCGGTGCAGCAGAACGAAGGGCTCAACACGTTCTATGAAGTGGAGCTAAACCAGCCAGTTCCGGTGGAGGGCACGTTTTATGTAGGCTTCAGTCAGCCGGCCACGCTATACCTTAACATCGGATTTGACCGAAACGCCGGAGCTACGGGGCGCCTGTTTTACAACACAGTGGTGAGCGGCTGGCAGCAGGATTCGGTTAACGCAGGTGCCGTGATGCTACGCCCTGTCATGGCTGGTCAGGCACTGGGTCTGGAGGAAGAGGCGGTTGAGGCGAGTCTGCAGGTATACCCCAATCCGAATACCGGTGTACTTCATTTTTCAGGACCTTACCGTTCTTTTTTGATCTACGACGTAACCGGGCGTGAGATTCTGCGTCATAAAGCAACAGTCTGGCAGGATCCGGTGCGCCTCCCAGCGCTTTCGCCAGGCTTATACACTATCCGAATTGAAACCGACCATCATACATTCACTACCAAACGCATCCTACTAAAATTATGATCACAACAGACATCACGGCCGAGGAACTCAAGGAAAGACTCGCCAAGGGAGAAACGCCCGTTATCATCGACGTTCGCGAAGACTGGGAGCACCAGGAAAGCAAAATAGAAGGCGCACAGAACATCCCGCTGGGAGCGCTGCCACAGCGCCTTGACGACATTGAAGACTACAAAGACCTGGAAGTGATCGTGCACTGCAAGTCCGGCATGCGATCCGCTTCTGCCAAAGCTTTCCTGCAGCAGCAGGGGTTCAAGCAAGTGAGAAATCTGCTTGGCGGGATTACTGGGTATCAGGGGTGATTTGATTTTGTCTATGGCGTGAGCGTCCTTGCTCGTGTCTACTATCGAAGGGGCCTCTGGCCCCTTTTTCTATTAAGTGCTATTTGATTTTTGCTTGCGTAGCGGGAGCTGCCGCAGGTATAGCAACCAGTGTTGTTTTATAGCTTCGCCTGTGCGGCGGGAAAGTGGTATAGCTGCAGCTTTTGTGAGAATTCCACTTGCGTTGCTCTGTTGCTTGCCCTGGCCGGGCGGGCCTCACTTTTTTCCTTGATGAAAAAAGTAAGCAAAAAAATCAAGACGCTTTTAAACTCGCTGACCGCTCAAACACAAAATCGTCAAAGGTGCACCTGGCTCATGTCATCTGTTTCATCGCTCAGGTGCAAGTTACTCTTCCTATACCTGCCAGTGGTGAGTATGGTATGTGTCAAATCCTACAGCACTTATACCTCTAAAGAAGTAGCGGCAAAAGCTCCCCGCCTGGGGGTAGGGGCCCTCTTAAAGGATAAGCAGGGTAAAGAGTGGTTGGACCTGGTTTTGTTGAGAAAGTTTCTACGAAGTCTCTACCTGCAAATCAGCAGCGACAGAAATTCCCCTCTTGGGAGGGGCAGGGGTGGGTATAATCAGAGGCAATACTAAAGAGTGAGGACTACAAAACTAAACCTGAGAGATGGCAATTACCAAAAAGTCCCCCTTTGAAGGGGGTAGGGGGATGTTAATCGTTCGCAAAACCCCCTCCTGTTTTGGGGATAGGGGCCCTCGTTAAAAGGAGGGGCCGGGGGAGGTGGTTTCCCTCTCGGGAGGGGGAGGTTAATCGTGCACAATAATCTTCTTAACCCAATTACCCAATCACAAACGGCGTCGGCGTAAAGCATAGCAGGAAAATCACAAAAGCTAGTATCCCTAACACCTTACGCCCTAGAGTTAATGGTGCCTCGTTAGGACAAGAAGGGTGGAAGATGCCCATCAGCCTGGAGAGGAGCAGTCCGAACACCAGCCAGCCGCTATAGCCGTCAGCCGGAGGGTATAGCCAGGAAATCGCGACTTGAGCTGTCAAGACAACCAGCACCAGGTATAAGGTATAGCGGAACTTAGGTGTAGCGGGCTCCAGCACGAAGAACAGGTATAGCACATAGAGCGGCCATGCCCAGATGTAGCCCACCAGCTCTGGAAAGGTCTCAGCCAGGCTGTATTGCGCCAGTAGCATCCCCAGCGCTGCCATCAGGCCGCGCCGGTTGTCGTGCAGAATGCCCCGGAAGGCAAAGAAAACAAATGGAGCCAGCACGACCAGTAAACTATCATCCCATAGGGGTTCGCGGTGCGGCGAGATCATGCCCATACCGGCATATAGGATAAAGAGCGCGAAGAAAATGGGGGAGAGTTGGTTGAAGCGCTTATACCCGATCAGGCCGTAGAGCACGTGTCCGCCGTCCAGCTGACCGATGGGCAGCAGGTTGAGCGCCGTGAAGAACAAAGCCAGGTAGCCCGCAAACAGCAACGGGTAGTGGATCACTTCATAGGCATTGGGCACCAGTGCCGGGTCTGCGACGAAGCGTTCGAAAAACAAAAACAGCAGGTTCTTGCCCAGCGAAAAATTGCCTTCTCCCTGGTACACATACCTGGCATAGTCCTGCCCAAACTGCTGGTACTCCGGGTGAACCGTAAAGATAAAGTCGGGGTCAGGCAGGTGTGTGAAGCCGTACCAAAGCAAAGGGATTGCTACCACAAAACCGGCCAGCGGACCGGCTATACCTATGTCGAAGAACTGCTGCCGGGAAAAGATGCGACTTCTGATTCGAATGAAAGCCCCCATGGTGCCGATGGTAGACGTAATGCCGAACCATAGCGGGATATAATAGGGCAGTGATACGTCGGCCCGGTATCGTTTCGCGGTGAAGTAGTGCCCGAACTCATGCACCGTGAGCACCCCCAGAAAAGGGACAGAGAAGTAAAGTCCTGCGGCCAGCTCGGCCCAGGTAAACGTACCTGTCCACGAAAAGCCCTCCGCTCCCCAGAAGAACATCTTGCCAAAGCGCCACTCGGCTCCGGCAATGGTCGTCGTGACCAGGGTGAGCACAAAGAGCAGCAGGTGCAGGCTATACCTGTCTTGCTGCTTAGGAAACCACATCCCTGAACACCTGGTTGATGGTGAGCGGCGGCTCCAGGAAGAGCGTCTGCAGACCCACCTTTTTTGCGCTTTCGATGTGCTGGATGCTGTCGTCGATGAAGAGCGTCTCTTCACGCTTCAGGTCGTTTTGCTCGAGTATCTGCTCAAACACGATGGCGTCGGGTTTACGCTGCCCGATCAGGTGCGAGTAGTAGGCCTGCTCGAAGAGCGAGTCAAGGCTCGGCATGGTAAAGCTGTGTTCCACCATCTCGTTGAAGCGCTTCATGTGGATAGCGTTGGTATTACTGAGCAGGAAAATGCGGTATTTATTGCCCAACTCGCGCAGCAACTCAATTCTTTCGGCCGGAATGTCGAGCAGCATGGCGTTCCAGGCCTCGTCAATCTGCTCGTCGGTGGCGTTGAGGTGGTAGGCTTCGCGCAGGTGCTGGCGAAACTCCCCGGGGCTGCTGTTGCCGGTCTCGAAGAGGTCAAAGAGGTGAGACTGTGCGCGTTGGCTGTACTCGATGGTGTGACCATCGGTGCAGTACTGCTCCAGTTCGCGTATGCTTTTAAAGTAATCTATATTGATGATGACCCCGCCGAGGTCGAAGATGATGTTTTTAACGCTAGTCAGGTCCACGAAATTTTTTGGTCTGGTATTTGAAATTGTCCCTACAAATATGTAGAATTGCACTCCCAAATCAAAGGAAGCACCTTCTTTTAAGGGAACGGGCCTATAGCTCATTCGGTTAGAGCAACTGACTCATAATCAGTAGGTGCCTGGTTCGATTCCAGGTGGGCCCACTTTCGCATCACGCCACATAACAAAAAGTTGTGTGGCGTTGTTGTTTTCGGCCTTTTTCGCCTTCTTTGCACCTTTCCGCATCACCGTTTGTTATGCCCTTTTATGTAAACCGGGGGCACACTTGCAGCCCAAATAAAGGCACACCCGTTTTTTTATGATACACCTGCGTTTCTACCTCCATTCCAAAGTTAGCGAAAAGGGCACACAATCCTTATATATCGACGTGCGCTGTGACGGCATCAACCGCCTGCGGCAGGCCACGGGCGAAGTGCTCAGGCCCAACCAGTGGAACCCGAAACGGGAGCAGGTCACCACCCGGCACGAGTACAGCGACCACCTGAACGCCCGGATAGAGCGCATCAAAGGGCAGGTGCAGCAGACCTTCCGGGAGATGCTCGACGCAGGGACGCTGCCCACGGGCGAAGACCTGCGGAAGATACTCAGGCCTTTGCGGGAGCAGAAGAAGCAGGCCAAGTCCCACACGGCCGTCGAGTATTTGCAGGAGTGGATAGACGCGTACACCACCCGAAGGGGCTACGGCGGGCAGGTCAACAAGGACAGCCACGCCCGCAAGTTCCGGCAGGTCATCACGCACCTGAACCGGCACAAGCCCGGCATCACGCCCCAGCAGATGACCGAGAAGGCCTGGCACGACTACATGGCCTATTTGTATTCAGAGGAGCTGGAAGACTCCACTGTGGGTAAACACCTGCAGGGCTGGAAAAACGTTTTAAAAATGGCTGGTTTGCCCTTTGATTTGCCCCACCTGAAGAATACCTTCAACACCGAGAAGATCAACCACGACCTGACCTGGCAGGAGATGAAAATGCTGCATGAATTCACGTTCTCAAAGCCGCAGTACAGGGAGGCCATCGACGCGTTTCTGATCGCTTGCCAGTTGGGTTTGCGGCGGGGGGATCTGGAGTCCGTCAAGAAGCTGCACCTGGTCACCTACGAGACGAGCTTCGGCCCTACGCTTTGTATCCGCAAAAGGCAGGGCAAGACCGGACAGCCCGTAGTCGTGCCGTTCCCGCCGCTGGCTAAATCCATCTACGACAAATACGAGGGGATGCCCAAGATACAGACCAACTACAACGAGCTTTTGAAAGACGCGGCCAAGGAGGCCAAGCTCAACCGGCTGGTGACGGTGGAGTCCATCAGGAACGGGGTGCTGACAGAGAAAGAGGAGCCCCTCCACAAGGTCATTTCCTCGCACAAGGCCCGGCACACGGCAGCATCAAGGGTACGGGAGGCAAGCGACTTTGAAACGGCGCAACTGGTATTGGGGCACGCCACGGCAGGCAACACGGGCAGGTACGCCCACCTGGAGCCCGTCAAGACAGCAGAGAAGATCCTGAAAGCCTGGGCCTACTACAAATAAAAAAGGAGCGTGTGCGGCGCTCCTGCTTTACTCTTTCATGGTGGTGTTTAGTTGGCGATCAGTAGTTTCATGTCATACAGGGGCAGGTTTTCCATATCCCCCAGGCGCTCGCGCAGTTTCTGTATCTCGACGTCCTTGTCCTTGAGCATCCCGAGCATCTCCTGCTTGAGCATCGCCTCCCCCAGGATATGGGCCTCCAGGTGCATGATCGTGTTCTGCTGGGCGTCCACGGTGCGCTGCAGGTCCTTGCACTGGGCAAAGTAGTGCAATTCGTTGCTGACCTTCTTAACCTTCTTCTTGGTGATGCGGTTGTGGTTGCCCTGTACGTTGGCCGAGCCCTCGATGCCGTACAGCGGATCCGGGGCAGGGGCATAAGAGGGTGGTTTGGATCTACGCCAGCATAGAAAGCCTAGGCCAGCGACGCAGGCGAGGGTAATCGCCCAATTGAGTATTTCTGTATTCATAAAAAGGGTGTGTGTTGGTTGGTTTTGCTAAAATTCTTAGCAGGCCTAAACATACCAACCTCCGCATATATATGCAATACCCTTTGTCACTTTTCGGAGTTTATTTTTTAAAACTTATACGAAACGGTGCAATCCATCTACGAACCCTTATCCCCCTCTTTGTTGACCTCCAGCCGCAGCAGCTCCCGTAAATACCTGATCTCCTCGTCTTTCGCCTCCAGCAGGCGCTCGTAAATGGTCAATGCCTGCCGGGTGCGCTCCAGCTCCAGTTCCATGCGGTGCTTTTCCTCCTCGTCTAAACTTGGTGCCATAACGGGTCCCCTCCCTAGAACCATATAGTATAGGGATACGCCGTAAACTGTATACAGGTTGGTTATGGTCTGGAGTGAGATGTTGCGCTTGCCGGACTTGATGCCGGTCATGTGAGTAGGGGGGAACCCAAGCGCGGAACAGAACTTGTTCTGGGACTTGACCACCCCCCTGGATTTAAGATAAGCGAACGCCTCCAGAAAGCGCCCGTTGTAGGGGTTTGTCATACTAGCCGTTACGGCGCGTTTATTTCTTCAAGAGGGCGACCATCTCCTTATAGAGTTCCACTTCCCTTTTCAGCCCCTCTATTTCCTTTAGGGCAATGGCCAGTTGCTGTTCGCAGTCGCCTGAGCCTGAGACCTGGTTGCCGGTGCCCTGTACGTTCGAGTTGCCTTTTATTCTATAGGAGCCGGTTGTGTTCGCTTCCTTGTCAAACATGTCCCCCTTCCCGGTTAGCAGCCATTCAGAACTAATCCCTTCAATTGAATTGACTATGCTTTCCAAATACTCCGCATTGGGTGTACTCCCCCGCGACAAATAGTTGCGAGTAGTAGCTTCTTTGGCTCCTATCTTAATAGAAAAGCTTCTTGCGTTTAAATTGAGTGCTTCTATTAACTTCTCAATTCGCTGGTTTACAGTCATTTGTAAATTATTTTGCATTCAATTGAAAATAAATACTCAATTTGCTTGACTTATATATTCAATTGAACGTACATTTGTAAAGAAGATTAAACGATACCTCAAACATAGTAAAAAGTCAATCAATATGGAAGCCACCTATTACCAGCAAGCGCTCCACGATATTCGCGCAAAGCTATCCAAGCGCCGGGGGTACGCCACTCGGATCGTGCAGGCGCTCAACAACAAACCTCTAAGAGGCAAACAGTTAGTAGAAAAGCAGCGCGAAGTCTACAACGTCGCCTGGGGGCGCATCAAGAACCCGGTTATCCTGCAGGCCCTTATCAAAGAGGCGGAGGCAGCACAAACCCACACCGACCCCTCCATCGAAATCATTTCTAACTATTTAAGCTCTGTTGCCTGATGAACCTGCAAGTATTCCAATATCAAAACAGCCCAATCACTTTCAGCAAGGATGGTGAAGTGATGGTGAATGCTACTCAGATGGCAAAACCTTTTCCTAACAAGAAGGCTGCTCAGTTTATTCTTAACGCTAACACTAAGGAGTTTGTAGACCTCCTGGATAGCAAGATTGGAAAACCAACCTTGGTTGTAAATCACGGCGGGAGCAACCCCGGCACATGGATGCACCAGAAGCTGGCGCTCAAATTCGCCGGTTGGCTTTCTCCTGAGTTCGAGCTGTGGGTGTACGACCGCATCGAAGAACTCCTGACCACTGGCAAGACGGAGCTAACGAGCATGTCAGACGACGAGCTTCTTTCTAAGGCACTCTTGCTCTCACACGAAAAGCTCAAGCAGGCGCAGCACCGCACCCTGTTACTTGAGGCGCAGAACGAACAGCACATCAAGGTCATTCAGGAGCAAGCTCCAATGGTTGCCTACTACAACCAAGTACTTGACACGCACGACGCTGTCCCGACCACCATCATTGCGCAGGACTTCGGGCTTTCCGCCAACCGCCTCAACAAGCGGCTGGAAGAGTTGAAAGTTATCCGCAAAGTACATGGCATCTGGGTTATGACTTCCAAATACAACGACAAAGGATTCACGCGCATCAAGAACGTGCCCTATATCGACCGCGAAGGCAACCAGAAGAGCAACCCGCAAATGGTCTGGACACAGAAGGGGCGCGAGTTTCTGCACACCCTACTTAGCGTCAAGGCTACCGCTTAGTTTCTTACTACGTGAATCTGGAATAAAGGATAATTAAATAATCTGAATATTAAGATATGGGTATCGAGGTAATGACCACCAAAGACGGGCTTGCCATCTTGGAACAGATCAAAGAGCTACGCGCCGAACTGGAGAAGCTCAAAGGCAACCAAGCCGGACTCTCTACCGACTTCACCTTAAAGCAAGCCGCCGAAAAGATAGGCATGTCCACCCAGTTTGTTACGGATTGCGCCAAGCTCTACAAGGAGAACCCGAAAGCGAGAAAAGCACTGGCTTATTACAAGGCAGGCAAACAGTACCGCTTCACCCCGGAGAGCTTGCAGGACTGGAAAGAGCGCAACAGCTTTAACCACCAAGCCGCATGACTTACGAACTCTGTTCCTGCGGGGTGTATCAGAAGCTGAAAGCAAACCCCAAGTGTCCTGAGTGCACCAGCAAAGGGCAGAAAGTGAAAGTGAGCAAGGCCAAGCCCAAACAGGAGATCAAAAAGCAAAGCCCGAAAGCCAAGAAGCAGGAGTCGGAACTCTCGCGGATCAAGAAAGAGCTTCTGGCAGAGAACCCGGTCTGCTTCTCCAGCGGGGAGACGAGTAGCCTGACACTGAGCCACATTATACCCAAGACGTGCAAAGCGTTCGCCACCTTCAAAGGGAACCTGGTACTGGAAAACTTAGAGGTGCACACGATCTACGAGCACAACAAGAAGCTGTTTGCCGAACTCTACCCGAGGGCCTGGAAAGAGAAGTTGAAAAGAGCCAAAGCGATGAGTAAAGAGCATTACGAAAAGTTAATTCAACATCAACCCCTAAACGCTTAAAAGATGTTGGAAAGAACCTACCAATACAAAGGCTACACGATCGAACAGTATGTGTACGGCACTGGCAGCAAGAAGCGCCGGTACTTCTACCCGGCTTGCAACGGCAACTACGAATGCACAGACATCAGGGATGTAATCAAGTGGATTCGGGGCCTGATCTGGATAAACCGGATAAGCAAAGAAATGGGAGTGCTGCTCTAAATCAAGTTTTCAAAACCTTAAACACCTAACCTCTATGAACAACACCTCTACCATCCAATTATCGAACGTGGCTGATGTGCCGGTGGCGCATATCGATGCCTTCCTTAACCACCTGCGCACCCTCTTGATCGAGCACTACGAGACCCGCCCCAAAGCGGCTGACTCCCTGGCCGAGGCCATCGGCAATGTGGAGATCGAGAAAGGCGACATCCTCTGGGAGATGCGGCAGCGCAACCCGGCAGGCATCCAACGGGAGCACTACGACATGGCCATGAAGACCTCCAGAGATGTGATAGAGTGTAGTGTGAAAGGAGTGTACGCCCAATAAGAAAGTGTAGCAGAATAAACCCCAAAACAGCCTGCTCCTGCTATAAGGAGTGGGGTACTTTAAAACGAATGTATCACGGTTGACTAATATTTGAATCAACATGGCAAAAGTTAAGCACACGGTTAATATAGTGTACGGTATAGGCACTGGAACCACAACAATATTATGTGATGAAAACGATGATCTCGAAACGGTAACGGCAAAGGTAGTAAAGCAGGAAGGCTTGAATTATCTGCCTACGGCTACTCCCAAAATCACGATTGAGCACACTGAAAGAGGTAGAGACTTATACTAATGGCTAAAAGTAAACCACGATTTCAGGTAGTTTACTTTCAGTGCTCAAACTAAACCAATCCTAAAAATGGAACATAACGAAAAGACAGCCCTGCTTCAGCGAATGCTTGAACTGGTAGAAAATTACAATATCCTGATTGTAGTAGACTTTACGGAAATGGGTATGAATCCTTATACCTTCAAGATACACGACTTCAATATTGACGAGGTGCATGAATCTGATAAGTGCTACCCTTACTACCCCTATGCTTTAAAAGCGGCTCTAGAGCAGGTAGATGAATTAGGAATTATTGACTTCAACTAAGATAACAGATATTATGAAACAGTGGGTAACCGAAATTATGGCGCTTGACCCTACCGCCCCGGAGCGGGGGTTGGTGAAGTACGGCGGCCCGGAAGTGCCGGGTAACACGCAGGAAGAAGCCGAAGTGTATTGTCAGGAGAACGGACTGGGATACTGTAAGGTCATAGGGGAACTGATTTGCGAGTTCCCGGAGTCCTTCGCGCCTTTCGCCTCCATCTTAGGGAACGAAAATTAATGTATCAACTAACCTAATGGATGTATGACGGAACAAGAACAAGAAGATTACAGGTACAAAATGTTGCAGCTACTCGTTGACGAGCTTCTGTATTTCCGAGACGGTCTTCGGAATGTTGTCGCTGCTGCGGATGACCCTAACTCGGAAGATTGCTTAGACGATGTGCAGCACGTCGAGAACTTAACCGCGCTGCTGGAATTTATCACCAACAAGAAAATCTAATCAAAAATGAAATACTACATAGTGTGGTTTACAGGCAGGGTTACAAAGAAATTTCAGGTAACACCACCTTACGGTATTGATGACGCAATACAGGATTACATGCGAGAGCAAAACAAGGGAGAGGCTAAATCAGACAGAATAGCCTTTATCCGAAAATTGGAAGTTACCCCAAGAGAGTACGAATTATACTAACCTTAAAACAAGATCATTATGAACCAGAATCTAATTGCCGAAAACGAAAGAAAGCTATCTCTCTGCAATGATGACGATAGTGTTCAACTGCAAATCGAGCAGGAAGGGCAGGATGCTTTTATAGACTTGACACTGGAAGAAGTTAGAACGCTTATATGGGGGTTAAACAATTGCCTCCCTGCAAATACCTGCTTTGACCTAACTTCTAAAACCTAAAGATTAACCGCCCATGAAAAACTACTTACGCGAAACCTTCCACCTGGAAGAGATGGACACCGACAGCCTGCGCGCTTTACGCGACCTGTTGCTGGTGTGTGACAAGGCAGACCAGAGCATCAAAGTCCATCAGTACCTCCGGCAACGGGAAGAAGTAGAGGCCGAATAACACCGCACACACTTAGACGGGACCATGAAAGCATGTTTCTATAACCGCAAAGAGCAACTGGTGTGGACGTGCACCAAGGATGCCAGATACGAACTCCACAACGGCACGAAAGCCGTCAAAAGGGGAGCCTCAAGAGGTTACCTGCTCGATGAAAAAGGGGAAGTGATCGACTCGGCCTACTACCCCAAAGCCAAATAGCCTACCGCTTAGCCTACGCTTACCCAAACCCCTAAAACCTTCAAAAAATGAAAAATTCCCTACGCCGCTTCTACGCGAAGCATTGCGCGAGCCTTGCCCAAACGCTCTACACCAACCGCCTGTTGATTGCCCGCCTGTCGATCGGGTTGGGGCTCTACAACATCATCGGCGTGCTGCTGATCTGGGTGAACCTGCACGCTGAATTTACCGCCCTGCTACCGGCCATGTCCTCCCTGGAGAGCGTGTTCCGCTTCTTCACCGGATGCCTGTTAATTGGCGGGGGCTGGCATTTTGCCGAAAAGTTCTCCCTTGAAATCTGGCAGGACAAGCGCGAGGAAAAGCTGCTGGCAAGAGCTGCCCGACGCAAGGAGCGCCACCTGCAGGCGGTGGGCAAAATCAACCTCAACTGACATGTTCCTCTTCATGCTGATGATGGCCGTGCTGTTCACGGGTACGGCCATCTATGAGAATATCGATAAAATAGAAAAAGTACTAAAATCACTAACGCAAAAACCTAAAAACTAAAAAAATGAAATTCACTGTAGAAGTAGAAATCGACTGGATTGACGAAGAAACAGGCTTAAATGAAGCTGTTTCGGGAGAAATCAAAAGCAGGCTTGCTGACAAGGTGTACAAACATGTAGAAAAGCAACTCGCTGACAAGATAAGCAAAGACATCTCTTCCAGCTTAGATGCTCAGATTCAAAAGACTTATGAAGAGTTTATGGAGAAATCCTTCACCATTTACGACCAGTGGGGCGACCCGAAAAAGGAGAATGTGTCTGTCAAGTCGCTGCTTAAAGAGAAGCTTGACAACTTCTTGACAGAGCGAGTAGATGACAACGGCAAGCCGACTGGCTACGGAGGCAAGGTGCGGTATGAACAAATCCTTGACAAGCAAAGCCAGAAGCAAATCAATGATTTCCTGTCACAGTTATCCGCCAAGGTCATTGCAGGCATAAAGAATGACATTAACGAACAAGCTGTGGAGAGAATCACGAAAGGCATCTTGTCAGATTACAGCCTCAAAAAGCTAGTGAATCCACTAAACGGATAGCCCCGCGTCAGGGGGAGTGAGGTTTGTCTGAGCTCCTTTTTCAAGGAAAAAGAGCGAGCCTCACTGACCCGCCCGGACGCCCCACTACTATTTAATCAACTAGCAACCCATTCAAGATAAGATCATGACACAGTACATCCAAATAAAAAAAGCAGACAGCAAGTACTTCGTTGACCCGTGGTACAAGAACAGCATCGGTTTGATTATGCCGGTCAAGCACCATCAAGGCGGTGTGTATTTCGGAGAAGGGAGGTCTGTTCCAGAAGAAGATTGCACCCCTTTCCAGTTTGCTCCTTTACAGGAAGACCAGCACCTCATCACAACAGAGCAGTTGAAGCGGCTGCATGACCTGTGTTCAAATGGCTACACAATAGCGCCTGCTGAAGCTTTGCAAGAGTGGTTCCCGCATCTTTGCCCCGCTAAAACAACTTATAAAGTAGGGGATCGCTTTGTATGGCCTTCTAAAAACAAGAACACCTATCGCATCATCTATCTGCATAATTCAGAGGTCGGGATGTTTATCGAAGAATCTGATTGCCTTGCATGGGGTAATAGGGTGCAAGTTGCTGACAAGAACAACATCACAGAAGATGAATTGCAGTCACTGACAAGCTACAGATTCGGGATGTTCACCAAGCTACCCGACAACACAGAAGAGATGATCTAACATTTAATTATCAGGGCGTTGGCTTCGCCCCGTGCTTTGCGGGACTTCGCTTCGCTACGGTCCTAAAGGACTAAATCCCTCCAATCACTAACGCAAAAAACACCATGAAAGAAGTTAAAACAGAAACCAAGTTATACACCAAGCTGCTAGAGATCCAAAAGCGGATCATGGGCTTAGGCAAAGACAAGTCCGCCTACGGGTACAAGTACGTGACAGGCGACAAAGTACTGGAACATCTAAAGCCCCTGATGAACGAGTTCGGGGTAATCCTCAAGCAAGAGGTTCTATCAATCGAGAACGTGCGACAGGACTACAACACCAAGAACGGCACCACCAGCGAGATCAACTCTAAAGTGATGATGAAGTTCACCTGGATAGACTGCGAAACGGGGGAGAAAGACGAGAACCTTTTCGGGGCCAACGGGCAGAACGCATGGGACAAAGGCGTAGGGTCTGCCCTCACTTACGGAGAGCGTTACTTCCTCTTGAAGTTCTTCCACATCGCCACAGACGAGGATGATATTGACAACCCCGAAAGAAAGCCACAGGAAGCCCCACAGCAAGCGCAACCAGTGAAGACAGCCCAAGCCAAGCCCGCGCCCGAGAAAGCCCCACAGAACCCCGCCCACGCTGTCATAGACCCCAATGCACCGGGAAGCCTGACACAAGTGCAACGGGAGAACATCCAGGCCCTGCTTCTGTACCCGGAAGTGGACCAGAAAACGAAGGTGAACACCAGCCTCAAACTACCTAAGCTATCAGAGGAAGGAGCCAGGATCGCAGTTGATTACCTGCTGAAGCTGATCAACAAAAACGGCGGGCAGGTGATCTGGCAGGATGACAGAGTAGCCAAACCCTCTAAAGCAGTTGCCTAACATATTGGAAAGGATAAAAGGAAACAGAACATGAACACAAGACGAAACGTGAAGCTCACCGGCAAATTCTACTTCAGGCGGAATTTCTTCGGTTCTCAAATCCTGATGGTGGAAGAGTCGGGGCAGTATGAAGACCCCATCTACTTTGATTTAGGCCCCGTGCACCACACCTACCGGGAAGCCACCGAAAGAGATGTGCAGGAGCTGAACCTGCGAAGCGCGATAGGGGATAGAGGCGGCATCCTTTCGACGCAGGAGAAAGATACAGCCGAAAGCCCCGGTCCGCAAGGAATCGCCCAAAAGGAGGTCTAAGATGGAAGCTACAATCATATTCTACCTCTTGGTTTACGCCTGGTACAAGACCTCCTACAAGAAGGAAAAGAAAGAGGACGATGACGACCCCCATATCGGGATAGGGGCATGAAGCTGAACGCAGGAGAAAGGATCGTAGACCCGGCCAGATACCGAAAGCGGTTAGAGAAACAGTTGGAGGCGAATGTTTGGCCGGACCGCTACGCCTACCAGTTAGCAGAAGCAAAACTGCAGAGATTAAACGACTTAGAGAAATGCACAGAAGCTACGCCATCTACCAGGAGCTGCTCGACTTTATAGCCAAGCTCAAGAGAGAAGACATCAAGCAACAAGTTTACAGAGAAGTATACGGACATGAATACACTGACACAGATCAAACCCAAGAACAACGCCCTGATAGCCGCACTGGAGGCCAACCGGAAAAGAGCGGTCGAAGCCTACAACCCCTCGCCGGACGAGTGCCTGGAGCACGCGCACACGGCGTACCTCTACGTGCTCAACAACTACATGGCCGAGGCTGACCGGGACCGGTTCCAGAAGTACAACGCCCACCTGACGGCGGCAGGCCCCTTCTTTGAGTTCGTGCGCCTGTACGTGAAGGACCTCAAGATCAAGGAAAGGCATCTAAGGGATATGTTCGGCCATAAGAACTGGGACGAGATGAAGCCCGAGGTGAAGCGAAGGATGCTCAAGGCGGTGGAGATGGACCGGGAGGACCGGCAGCAGGCGCTCAGGGAGGTGAAGCGCGTCTTTGATACCCAGTTTAAGATCGCCGGGGGCATCTCGGACGAGGACTTTTTAAAGTTCGAGGAGATGGCAGACGAGCGCATCTCGTTCCCACTTGACAAGATCGACACCCACATCCTGCCTGACATCGAGCGAAACGAAAAGAGCCGGATGACCCCCTCAGAAATCGTGAAGTACCTGATCGCGCGAAGCAAGGGCACCATCGCCGACTACGACAAGACCAACATCGGCAGGGAACTGCAGCGCAGGGGATTTGAGAAAGCAAAGGGCGGCTATTACGTCAAGCTGGTTCGATAACATTTTAAAAGCAAAGCCATGAACTACATCAAGCTAATCAACTCCTTTTGGGAACTGGCAAGGGACCGGACGGACTTTACGGCGCATGTGCAGTCCCTCTACTTTGCCTTGCTTTACTACGCCAACAAATCCGGCTGGAAAACATTCGGCACTTACCGGGAAGATTTGCTGGACCGCTCCAAGCTCTCCAAGAAGTCCTACTACACGGCAAGGGAGATACTAAAAGAGGCGGGGCTGGTAACATACAAGGAAGGGGCCAACGGGATTTCCAAATGCCTCTACACGATGATAGAAGCGTCTCAAAAAGAGGACAGTGGGGAGGACACAGGAGGCAAACGGGCAAAGGCAGCGTCTACCCCACCGTCTCAAAAAGAGGACAGTGAGGTAGACAGTGGAGTAGACACTGAGGGAGACAGCAAGGGGGACAGTGAGGTAGACCATACTACTAAACTAGTAAACTCTAAAACTACTAAACCTTTAAACTCTAAACAGAAAAAGAAAAAGGTAGCGCCCTCTAAAGAGGACGCGCCCCAAGTCCAGGAGAAACCTGATTCATCTAAGGGTAAAAAAAAGGAAGAAAAAGAAGAAAAAGATTCCGCGCAAAAAGAAGACAAAGAAGGGGAGAAGCGCACCTACCACCAGCTCTACAAGCAAGCGTGGTGGACGTTTTACCAAGAGCAGAACAACGGGGAGGAGCCGCCCAAGACCAAGCGCCATCCGGGCACCTGGAACGGGCTAAAAAAAATACAGCAGGATTTGGCTGCTGTATTTGATGACTGTGAATTAAGCGGCTATAAGGAGTTTGTGTACATCCTTGAAAGCTGGCCAAAGCTCAAAGACTACCATCGACTACAACTAATGCCCCCGTCGATACACAAAAACCTGGTTGAGATCCGAAAGTATTTACGCGATTCAGGTGAGAAAGTTGCAGACACTCCCTTGGTTTCTGAAGCTATTGACCTTTACAAACAGGTCTTTCACCAGCAAAGGGGATTTGTGCCCAACATCAACGGGAAAGGACAGGAACAAGTGGCGCAGACGCTCACCTACCTGAAGGGCTTCAAGGAGGGCAACACCTGGGAGCTGGCGCTGAAGGGGTTCGAGATGATCCTGCGAAGCTGGCCGGAACTGGAGAAGCAAGACGATTTTTACAAAAACAACTTCACACTAAGCTACATCAATGGCAACACATCCAGCATTATCAGCATCATCAAGTCAAGAGGGGAGAAGCGGGCAGAACTTAGCGTTGATTCAGCACAAGCCTGGCTTGAGAGAAACCGCCTTAGCGCCTAACGGGGCCATCGTGCCGGGCTCCATTGTGCAGTTCGTCACCTCTGTCACCCTGCCTGTTGCCATTGAAAACGGCGAGCAGCTAAGCAAAATCAACCGCGAGAACCAGGCCCACGCCCTCCGGTTGGTAGCGGAACTGGTAAAGAACCTGGCCAACTTCTTTAAGACCAAACGGGCGCTCGAAAACGAAGACGACTATTTCGAGGTGGCCGCTTTGATTATCGAGGGGCACAAGCTGCTGAAGGTGGAAGAGATCGCCTACGCCTTCAAGCTGGCCAAACTGGGTAAGCTGAAAACGAAGGTGCTCGACAGGCTGGACGGCTCAACGATCCTTGCAATAGTAGATGAATACGACCGGAGCGAGGAACGGGCTGCTTACTTTGAAAAGCGCAACACGCAGCACAAAGCGCCTACCGTGGACAAGTTCGAGACGCTTTCCTTTTTAACCGACAACGCTGATAAGATAGGCATCGATATTTCAAAGATCGGCAAGGAGAAAGAGGACAGAGAAGCTGAATACAGAAGGATAAGACAGGAATGGCTTCAATCTAACCCCGAGAAAAGAAGAGAATAATTAGTAACACCCTAAGCCTCTAACACCATGACCTACATTCCATTCGCCGGCGGGGTTCCGGCCAAGAAAGCCCCCCTTGCCCGCAAAGCTCCCGTGACCCCCGACCGGGCGAGCGCCCTGACCCATTTGGACGAAAGCGCCCGCCAGGAGATGATCCGGCTCTCTGAAACAATGTCCATCAGGAAACTGGCTGACCGCTACGACTGCGCCCGTGCGACGGTGTGGCGCTTCCTCAAACAGAACGCCCCCAAAAAACCAAAGGAGGCCGAATCGCTCGAAAGCAAGCTGCAGCGCATGAAGCACCAGCGCTTCATGCTGAACGGAGTAGGCTGGACGGTGACCATCAACGGTTTCGAGATCGAGGGCAAAGAGGTCAGGGTCTTGCTGAAAGGGGAAAAGCGGGAAGTGAAGCCCAGGGTCTACCCCCTCAAGTCAGCCGCTGCGAGATTGGACGAGGACTTTCTGAAGATGACCCGATGAAGAACAAAACAGAGGTTATCAAAGTGGCGGACTGGAACAAGTCGCAAGGCAAACCGGCCAAGCCGCCTGCCAAGCAAACGACCAAAGTAGCCGAGCAACTCGACACCACGGACGCCGATGACGCTTTAAGCTGCATCACCATCAACTCTAAAGCCGAGCATGTGGAGTACAACACGGGCAAAGGCTACATCGAAATCACGCTCAAAAGCTCAAAAGAGGTGTACCGGATCACGGCTAAAAAAGTGCCTAAATAATAGCAATATTTAACTATAAATATTTGTGTATATAATTGATTATTAGTAATTTAAAGGAAAGAAAGAAGGATATGAAAGGGTATAAAATCACCTACGACAACCACGGCCCAGGAGAATATGGGGTTGTGGTTGCCCCATCCGCAGGCAAGGCCAGATACAGGGCTTATCTGTCTTACAAGGATGTCTGGGAAGAGGCATCATTTGCAGCCATAAGAGTGCACCGCGCACCTGAGTACGACGGCTTGGAGAAACTAAGGAAATCAGTCTACACCAAAGAATGGGCAGACCTGATAAAAGAAGAAAACGCTTAATCCTGATTTTATGAAACCCGAACAAGACGACATCAACTGGGCGCACGTGCAGATCGCACCCCTGCCCATCTTCAAAGACAACCCCGAAGAGCAGTACTGGACACAGATGCTAGAAGACATCAACCAAAAGCTCTACAACCTGGAAAAGGTGACACTGGATGCTGAAAGGAAAGTAGACCTGAGCATCCAATACAGAAGAGAGTTAAACAAGATCAACCAAGAGTTAAGGAAAATAAACTAGGGCATTGCCTAAAGGCCCGTGCTTTCGGCACTCAATCTTCCCGCAGAAAAAGCGGGAAGGATTTCAAACAAATGCCTCTATCACTAATGCGAAAAAAGATGAAACCACAAGACATTATTTGGAGTGACCAGCATTGCGGCGTGCATCAGGCGACAGTCGATGAACTAGAAGAACTGATGCCAGACTTGAAAGGCTTGATCGCCACTTTCCCCGAAAACGTGTATGACTACATCTGGGACGTGAAGGTGCACATGCTCATGCCGGGGCAATACCCCTGCATACCCAATTGGCACAGGGACATGGTGCCGAGAGATGAAACAGGTAAAGAGGATTTATCAAAGGTTACACCTGAATACCCTATGTACCTTTGGCTATCAAGTGGCCCTTTGACAGAGTTCCAGCTTGAAGACGGGCACAGCTACAAAATCAGATCCCAGACATGGACGAAATTTACGCAGCTTGATCTTCACAGAGGACTGCCATCATCAGACTTCACATGGCGTGGGCTGATACGGGCAACACACAAGAACCTGAACATCTCAAGTCCGCAAGTGAATAACCCGTTTGGCAGAAAATCAGCACTTAGGAGGCACTGTCAGGTGTACCTCGATGCCAATAACTTTAGCTGGTAGAATAGCCCCGCGAAAGGGATAGAGGCGAACACGAAGTAAAGCCGAAAGCCCGGTCCGCAGGATTCGCCCAACCTTTAAGAGATGAAAAAGAAACCACCCAAAGAGTACCCTCCTGAGTTTGGAGAAGCTTACCAGACGTTAGGGATTGTCTTAGGAGCCCCGGATTTTGAGGGGAAGATGGGACTACTGAAAGAGATGATCGCCAACCCGCTTCCGCTGGATATGAAGCTGGCCGTGATCGCCCTCAACGGGGCCACCCTCCGAGAGCAGGAAGCCTGGGAATATTTACTGACCTATTACGAAAATCAAAAACCAGAAAAAAGATAACCCATGTCACTACAACTAACCGGAACGCTGCATTTCATCGGACAAGAGCAGCAAGTAACAGAGAAATTTAAAAAGCGCGAGTTCGTGCTGAAAGTACAGGACGGCCAATACGAGGAGCTGCCCAAGTTCGAGATGACCCAGGACAAGTGCTCACAGCTTGACCGCTTCGAAACAGGACAGCAAGTCTTAGTCTCTTTCAACGTGAGAGGGAGAGAGTATTCCAAGAACGGGCAGACAAGCTATTTTACGAGCCTTCAGGCGTGGCGCATAGAAAGTGTAGCACAAGGGGGCGAAAGTCCGGCAGGCGGCGGCTACGGGCCTAGTACGGGGGCTGTGGACTTTATGCCGGATACAGCAGACAACGATTTGCCTTTTTAAGTAGCAAAGTAAGGGGTTGGGCGTTGGCTTCGCCCCGTGCTTTCACTACTCGCCTTTCAGGCTCAAACACACCGTTCAATCACTAACGCAAAAAAGACCATGTTAAAAGATACAGAATTAAGACTAGGCAACATCCTGCAAATGGAAGACGACCCAGAGGAGCGGGTTCGCGTTGCCGATATTTACAAAGGGGTTGTGAATGTGAAGCCGTTGCACCCGAACTCCTTTGAGCACGAGTACCCGCTGGACTACCTGCAAGGCGTTCCGATAACAGAAGAAGAACTCACAAGGATGGGTTTCAAGAAAGACAACCGCACCTTGTGGCTTGTCGTGAACGGTGGCGACTACTACATTGAGTTGGATAAAGTGAGAGGGGAGTGGTATCCTGACTATTGCCAGTGTCCTGAGTTTTCGAGTGTGCCTGAGCAAAGAATTAACTTGAGCGCCATTCAATACATGCACCAATTGCAGAATCTGTATTATGTGCTGACAGGCGAAGAACTAACCTTTAAATCTTAAAACTATGTGTTACGACAGAGCAGACTTTGAACGTGAGCAGGACAATGATTCATGGGCGCACGACCAAGAGCAGCAAGGCCAACTCCATAAGGAGGGAATCGCTTTCTATTGCCTAGGAGAGCCTGATATGGATTGGGAATACTTTCAATACAAAGAGGGCAAATCGTATTTCAAGAATATTGAAACGGGCGACTTCATTACGATTAAAGGCGACCCGATTGACTTAGAGATAGGGACGCGGGTTAAAATAGACTACTTTCCAGAATAACCTTATGAGCAAAGACAGAAACCCAACAACGGGGAAGATAATCAGACTTCCACGCAAAGTTAAAAAGAAGCTGATTAAAGACACGGCACGTTCAGAATACGAGTTGCAAGCCTCACTAATCAGAAGCGCAGATTTAACGGACTTTTGCTTATGAACTGGATAAGAATAACCCCTGAAACAGAGTTTAACTACAGTGATTCGTACCTGTTCCTGTATCCGAAAGGGGATGGCAAGTACGCAGTAGGCTGGAAACATAACGAAAGCGCAAATGGCAAGCAGTGGATTATGTTGGGAGATAGTGAGTGGTTTGGAGATGATGCTGTAGAGGCCACTGTGTTTACCCATTATTGCGTTATCACACCCCCTAAAAACTAACCTTATGAGCAAAGAAAAAGCACTTCAACTGTTAGATGTTAGAATAGGCCGCTACAGACAGTCTGTCGAGAACATGGAGAAAAGCATAGTACGTTACGAAAAGAGTATTGAGTTTGTGCGGGGCGGGCTAATAGAGCTATGCAACGCACTCGAAACGCTGGAAGAGATTCAATCGGAGCTAATGGAAACGCAGGAGGTGAGAGTAGCGGCAGTGCAGATATGCTACAAATCAGACAAGCCGTGTGATTACGATTGCGCGGGGTTATGCAAAGAAAGTTACTAAAAGGCTCATACAGTATCAGCAGGCGGTTGCAAACGACCTGTTGTTAATCGGCACAACCCGAGCGGCCTTTTTTACCTGAATAGCCCCGCGGCCTTGATCGAACCGGCATCCTTTTGTGAGGAAACGAGCAAAAGATACAGGTGAGAGCAAGATACAGCCGCCCCAGTTTTACGTTTACGCTTCCCCATCTTCTAACTTTTAGCCATAATTTAAGATGAACCCAGCCGTACCCAATTACCCGTCCAACCCCCAGGTGTTTCCTTTTTTCGTCTGCCATGAAGACGGGAGTGATGTTTTCCGCTTTGACTCGGAGACTATTTGCCAGAATTTGGTTCTGACCCGAAACGGGGAGGAGTTCAAGACCTACACCGGATCTTCTGCCAGTGAACAGCTTGACCTTTTCCTTTGCGGAGCCATGCAAGAGGAAGGGTACGAGCTGAGTTCAGAGCTGCAGTGGAACGAGGTGTTGACCCGCTATAAAGTTAGAATAGGAAACAAGAAAGCAGCCTAACAGCAGTAGTTGGGCGTTGCCTTGCAGGCCCGTGCTTTCACTACTCGCCTTTCAGGCTCAAACAGGCCGTTCAATCACTAACGCAAAAAAAATGAATTTTAAATCAATGTTGATCGCTGTTCCGCTTGTTTTGATCCTTGGGTTCCTGTTCCGATCTTATAAGTCAAAGCAGGAACTAATCGAAGTGCAGGAAGAGTATATCGCGACTCTCAAAAAGAACAAAGCTTTAAGCGACGAGTACATCACAGTATTGGAGGCTGCGGTCAAAGAAAGAGAGCAAGATATAGACACTTTGGTCTCCACTATGCGCCTGCACATCAAGACGCACCATCCGAATCTATAGCCCCGCGTTAGGGATGGGAGCGAACACGCAGTAAAGCGGACAGCCCGACCCGCAGGGAACGCCCTAGATATTACCCTTCAACTCTATGCCAAGAGAGCAAAGGAGCATCCAACCGGGTGTTCCTTTCGCCTTTCCTAACACAGCACGTACGTATGTATAGCAAAAGACCACAAACTACGTAAAACACAAAAAAAAGTTGCGTAAAAGCTTGGTTTTCATTTGCATTGTCTTAAAATATTTGTATATTTGGGTATACTAATTGAGTGATTCGAGTGGGCAAAACGCACAACATCAAGTTTGTCGATTACTGGCCGGACATGGAGCAATACCTGATCGGCCTGAATCTGCCGAATGTCATCAAGCTGGAGCAGGTGGGCAAACTACTGGAGCAGTCGGGCAAGTTCCCTTTCAAGGCGCAGATCATGCGCCGCCACCCGCTGGTGAAGCAGTTCGTTGCGACCCTGCAAACATCCGACACGGTTTACGTAGAAGACGCGGCTGACTCGCTCATAGAGGAATCCGGCATCATACAGGATGTCAAGCAGGACACGGCCACCATCGAGGGCAAACGGGTCAAGTCACTGGATGATTTGATTGCAGCCTGCGATATTGATTTGGAGGTGTGGGAGGTGGAAAGATACGTTTCCAACAAGTGGGAAGTAGGGGCCAAAGACAAGAATTTAGAGATACAGGTAACGCCCCTTTACCAGATCAAAGCCTGGTTAAGACGCAAGAAAGTAGTGGCCTCTGAAGTAGCTATTAAGGGGCTGATCGAAGAGTTCAAAAGCTATGTGCAGCCGGTCCCTCGGTTCACCTACCAGAAACAGGAACAGTGCGCGGCCATCATCAACCTGTATGACGCACACATCGACAAGGTATGTTTGGTTGCTGAAACGGGTTACGGCTCGACTATCGAGGACAATATACAGGAGTTTGAAACGCTCTTTGACGAGTTGCTGAGTGATTGTGCTTCGAAATCTCCCGAGCTGCTTATTATTCCTATCGGGCACGACTTTTTCAACACCAACGGGCCAAGCAATGCCACCAAGAGAGGCACGCCACAAGCTACCAGCGTCAACAGCCATGACTCGTTCAAGGTAGGCGTTAAGCTGCTGAGAAGGTGCATAGACAAGGCGGCGCAGGTGGCCAGGGTCAAGGTGCTCGTTATCAAAGCCAACCACTCAGAAGACAAAGATTTTTACTTAGGGCAGGTGTTGGATGCGGTTTATGAGAACAACCCGAATGTGGAGTTGGATACGACCCGCAAACAGCGCAAGTATGTGCAGTACGGAGAGAACCTGTTCGGGTTTGCACACGGCGACAAAGAAAAGGGCAAAACGGCACAGCTTCCTTTGCGCATGGCAGAGGAAGAAAAACACAAATGGGCAGACACCACCTTTAGAACCTTCCTTTTAGGGGATATTCACCACAAGGAAGAGTACCAGTTCATTCGGAACAAAGACTTCCCAGGGGTTGAGGTGAAGTTCCTCCGGTCCATCGGCACCACAGACGAATGGCACTATGACAACGGCTATATCGGCGTTCCGAGAACGGGAGAGGCCGAGATACACCGCAAGTCGGGCGGCATTAAGCACCGATTCTTTGCACACGCACAATACCGTAATCAACTCGCATCATAACACAGGACGTATGAACAAGATAAAAGGCTTTCTTTTCCCCCTCCCTTTCCCCATCTGCATGGTGTGGCACTTCATCCTGGGAGGCATTATCGGAGCCCTTGCCATTGGGCCGACCTATACAGCCGGAATCAGTTGTGGGCTGTTCGGGGTGGTCGCAGGCTTGGTGTATTGGTATGCTGTCCTGAAAGGGGAATAGGTGGTGTATACAGGCTTAAACAAAAGAAGATAACACAAGACGTATGATAGATTTACTAAAAGGGTTTTGTGCCGCGCTTATCCCTACGAAACGACTGTGTAAGATTGTTGGGTATGTCTGCTTTCTGAATGTGTTTGTTATGGCATTGGGCTGGTTTGGCCTGGCACCTGAAGCGCATCAAGAATCCATCCGCAGCTTGTCGATGGGCACTGTGTATGTGCTGACTATCTTTTGGAGCATCGGCTATAAAGAAAACGAATAGCGATGATCTACACTATCAAAAAGGGCCGTCACTACTCCACTAATTGGGTGGGGATGCTGTGGCGGCTGGTTAGAGGCTGGCGGGAGTTCCCGCAACACAAGGCACGGGTTACGTTTGACGACAACTGTTTAACCCCCTCTCAGGATGCAGACGACATCAACAAGTTGTTCGGCCTTTCACA
This sequence comes from Pontibacter coccineus, assembly GCF_030546575.1. Lineage (GTDB taxonomy): Bacteria > Bacteroidota > Bacteroidia > Cytophagales > Hymenobacteraceae > Pontibacter > Pontibacter coccineus. The sequence continues at coordinate 612,640 of NZ_JAUOTN010000001.1, read as the reverse complement.
CGGCTTAGATCATCACAAAGAGTCAGCACGGTTCGGATGGCGGGCCAAAGGTGATCGTATAGAAATACTGACCTACGTCTATAAGGGCGGCAAGCGGTATTACGAGCCCTTGATAGAGGTCGTGCCCTTCGAGGATGTGTACCTGGAGCTGTGCAGAACGAAAGAGGGGTGGAAGTTCACCGCATCCGGCTACGGGTTCACCATTGAGCAGAAGACCGTTCAGACGCTGGCAGGCTTCCCGCTCTTTTACAAGCGCCTTTACCCTTATTTCGGGGGCACCTATCCGGCTCCTGAAACGATGAAGATTAAAATAGAGTGGCTTTAATCGCTCCATCGGGAACAAATTATTAGGGCGTTTTAACACGCTTTCGGGCCTCACTCTTTCGGCTTTTTCTGCCGAAAGGAGTTCAAGCAAGCCCTCTATCGTTAACGCATAGACCATGACAGAAAAAGAATTTTGCAAAGCGCACAACGGCTATTTCGGAGAAGAAATAGACAGGGTGGGACAACTTACTTACATCAGCTTCACAGGGGAAGAGTTGATGGAATACGTGGAGCACCACATACGGCAGGCGAACGGGCGAAAAGACTGGAAGCCCTCGACAATCGCATTGATGGAGGGCTATGGGGACAACCCAGATGACTTCCCTTATACAGGGATATAGCCCCGCGAAAGCGATAAAGGCGGCATCCTTTTTCTGCAAGAAAAAGATAGAGCCGAAAGCGCGGTCCCTTGGGATTCGCCCAAACATAGATACATCAGAATTTAACAATATGTGGGGTAGAAAAGGGGACACAGCCCGAACGAGTTGGCATGTCCCCGCCCCACAATCAATTCATCTTTAGGATGAAGGCAGCTACCAGACGGGTGGCGACCTCCCGCAACCATAAGACGGGAGCTTTATTGAGTAGTGGCGGAAGTAGACGCTATGTTATTGGCTCGGAATACTAAGCTGACGTGTGATCATCGGGCTCAAGCGCACGTCCTGGACTGCCGGAATCGTACCCGGCCTACTCACACTTATTTTTTGACAGCCTGAGAGAAGGCAAACATTACCCTTAACTAACACAAGACGATGCCAAAGTTCAGGATAAGGCACTACCCCCGGGGTTTCGTGGCAGAAGTGCAAAAGGAGAAAGGCTGGCTGTTCAAGAAACGCTATTGGACGCACTACGTGTCAGTTTCAGGCATCCCATCTGAGCCTTGGCATTTCAGCAGCCATGACAACGCCTTGAACGGATTGCTGCACCAGCTAAGGAGAGAGACAATTGAGAACAGTCGATAGCCCCGCGATAGTGATAGAGCGTTTATCCTTTGTGACTGAAAGGAGCAAAGATATGAGCGAAAGCACGGCCCGAAGGGATCGCCCTAACACAGCACGTACTAGCCGTAACATAAGACGTAATTGGATAGCGGCACCCCCTCTAAGTGAAATTATAGAAGCATCACTATATAGAATTATCCCTTTAACGGAACACAGCGCAAAACCCTTTTGAATTATGTGCAATGGCAACGAACACGACAGCCTCGGCGGGATATGCTCCTGCGAGGAGGCAGCCAGGGGCGGAACAGGCGGCAGGAAACAGGACAAAACCAAGCCAGAAAACGGAGAAAGTCTCGTTTGCTCAGGGGGTGGAGACCAGAAAAACGGCAATAATCGCGGATAATATAACTTTAGCAAGAAATGACCCCGGAACTCAAACTTTACATCCTGGAGAAGGAGCACCCGCAGGTGGCCCGCGCCATCACCACCCGGCTGCGGGAACTATTGCCGGCCAAGGTCTTCACCGACACTGGCGAGGTGAGGAATTTACTGAACACGTTCTGCCAGGTGCGGGGCGTACCGATGGAGATGCTGAAAGGGCAGGGGCCCAAGATGCAGGTCTCCAGGTGCCGCAGGGAGTTCGGGGCCGTGATGCTCTTGTGCTACCAGCCCGAGAAGCTGTACGGCTACACCCAGAAGTGCGTGCAGCACGGTTTGCCCCAGGCCATCGCCAAGGAGCTGAACTGCTCCTACGGCACGGCCAAGGTGCTGCTGAGGGAGGTGGTGGTGCACTACAAGGTGTACCAGGACTTTCGCAACACGGTGCTCAACGCCCACAAAACGATGCTCGAACCCTATCTATAACACAAGATGAATGAAGTTAAATGTTTGCTGCGGATTTTCTTGGTAAGCCTTGGGTTGCAGTGTTGGATAGTGGGATACCCTCCCTACAACATAGCTCCTTTAAGGGACGCTTTAACAGTAGAAGCGGAACGCATCCGGTTTCGGTACTACTTCAACAACCGCAAGGGCAGAAGGGGCTTTATGAAGGACAAAAGAAAGGACATTGTGTAATGTGCATTATCTGCAACAACCAAGGCAACTGCGAGAACTGCGGCAAATGACACACCAGGAATTAGTGGAAATCGGTTATAGATGGTTGCTCAACAAAGCCTCCTGCGGAATCGCTTTCAAGGAGCTGCACTCCAACACCCCAACGGGAGAGCAGCCCGACGTGATCGGGTTCGGGAGCTGGGGACACTCGGTTCTGATCGAATGCAAAGTATCCAGGCCGGACTACATGGCAGACCACAAGAAGCGCTTTCGGAAGCAGCCACACAAAGGCATGGGGAAGTTTCGCTTTTACCTGACCCCTGCTGGACTGATCACCGCAAGAGAACTACCCGACAACTGGGGCTTGCTGTACGCTGACAACAACAAGATAACAGTAGCCCACAACCCTTACGGGGCCTTTAACCAGAGCCCGTTCAAACAGAACCTATTGGCCGAACACGGTCTTTTATACTCCGCACTGAGAAGACATGAGATTTGAATCAACACACGGATTAGGGGACTTGGTTTACCTGGCCACAGACCCGGACCAATCCCAGCGCATGGTGACAGCGGTTAAGTTCGGAGGCTCCAGTATGCTGTACACGGTTAGCTGTGGCACACAGGATTCCGAGCACTACGAGTACGAACTGACAACAGAGCGAAACGAGAGCATCAGACTAGGCTTAGAGAAATGATACAACGCGACCTGATCAACATTGAGCTACTCGAATACAACGAGGGCCAAATCCCAGGAGTACCCGAGAACCCCCGCTTCATCAAGGACGAAGAGTACGCTTATCTACTGGACAGCATCCGGGAAGACCCGGACTACATAGAGGCCCGTGAGGTGATCGTGTTCCCCTTCAAGGGAAAGTACGTGGCTATCGGGGGAAACCAACGACTAAGAGGCTGCAAAGAGTTGGGATACACCGTTATTCCCTGCAAGCTACTTCCTCCGGATACACCAGCGGCCAAACTGAAGCGATGGGCCATCAAGGACAACGGCAGCTACGGTCAGAATGATTGGGATGCGTTGGGCAATGACTGGGATGATCTCCCCCTAAAAGCATGGGGTTTGGCTGTTCCCTTTGGATGGGGAGAAGACACACAGGAGGAAGAAGCGGAGCAAAAGCCCATGTTCGGGCCTCCAACTATGAAGATTGAGTTTGAAACAGAACTACAGCTAAAAGAAGCCCGCACCGAGATAGAAGAACTGTTCCGGGGGCGGATAGCAGTAACCATTAAGTAAGATGAGCATCATAAAAAAAGGTGAGTTAACCAAAGAGGATTTAATGCCTCAGTATACTTTCCTAGGCAAAGAGAAAGACCTGGAGTCGCATGTATTGGATAACATTCACGACATAGCCAAGTACTGCAAATGGGGGGTAATAAAGCGAATTGAGCGTCAGTACATGTTAAAGCTTGCTTCAGGGCATGTGATTGCCGATATAATGCTGTGGCACGAAGACGGCACAGGAACACTTATTGAATGCAAGACGGGCAAGAACAACCGGAACGATTTAATAGGGGCTATTGGGCAGGTGTTGTTTTACGGGGCAACCTTCAAGGCTTTGCTTGGGAATATGCCTCGCTTGGTCATCGCTGCGCCTGAGCTAAAACCAGAACTACAGGCTACAATACAAGGGTTTTCACTGCCGATAGAACTCATACTGATAGATGGCAGCCGGTGTATTCACTTGTCATAAGTTGACGATATGGCAAAAGTACGGAAAATAACGGATAAGGAGTTTTGGGCAATCCTACGTGAGAATGCTGGCATATTTGCGCGTACGGCCAAAGCCATTAAAAAGAAATTTGATGTGGAGTATAGTCGGCAAGCTGTAAAGCAGCGGGCAGAGAAACGACCGGAAATACTGGAAGATATTGAAGCCGAAAACCTAGACGTTGCAGAAGATGGGCTCCACACATTGCTCCGGTCTAAAGACGAGCGGGTAAGGCAAAAAGCTGTTGAGTTCTACCTAAAGACTAAGGGTAAGAAGCGAGGATATGTCGAGCGCAAAGAAGTAGACGATGGGACAGGGGGTAAAACCTTTTATGATCTACTAGCAGAATCTTCTACAGATGAAAGTGGAACAAGCGAAAAAGCGGATTAACGAGTACCGCTCGGACTGGTGCCTGTTTGCCAAAGAGGTCTTAGGGGTGACCCTGGACGAAGAGCAGCAGGCTATCCTTCGCTCGGTGCAGGTGAACAAGATGACCTCCGTTGCCTCCGGGACAGCGAGGGGGAAAGACTTTATTTCCGCCGTGGCCTGTTTGTGTTTCCTTTACCTGACCCCTAGATGGAACACACAGGGCGAGATGGTCGCCAACACCAAGGTGGCCATGACCGCCCCGACAGACAGGCAGGTAAAGAACATCATGGTGCCGGAGGTGTCGAGGCTGTTCTATCGTGCCAAAAAGAGGGGCGTGGATCTTCCCGGCAGGATCACCGGGCATGACATCAGAACAGGCTCAGACGAATGGTTTCTGACGGGCTTTAAGGCAGACGAGCACAACCACGAGGCATGGTCGGGCTTTCACGCGGCCAACACGATGTTTGTCGTGACAGAAGCCTCCGGCCTGCCTGAAACAGTCTTTAACGCGATCGAGGGCAACCTGCAGGGCAATAGCCGCATCCTGATTGTGTTCAATCCCAACACGCCTGTAGGCTATGCGGCCAGAAGCCAGAAGTCCGACAGATGGCACCGTTTCCAGCTCAACAGCCTGAACGCTGTGAACGTGAAAGAAAAACGGGAGGTGATCCCTGGGCAGGTGGACTACGAGTGGGTGGTGGATAAAGTGAAGGAATGGGCCATGCCTATCTCGCCCGAAGAAGTCACAACAGAAGAGAACGACTTTGAATTTGAGGGGCGCTGGTATCGTCCCAATGACCTATTTCGGGTGAAGGTGTTGGGCTTGTTCCCGAAAGTATCAGAAGATACCCTGATTCCGGCTGTCTGGATTGAGGCGGCCAACAAGCGATGGAGGGAACAGCAAAGCAAGCCGAAAAACAAAACCGGCTTAAGGTTAGGCGTAGACGTGGCCGGCATGGGGCGCGACAGCTCTGTATTCTGCTACCGCTACTCCGATTACGTGGATAAGTTCTGGCAGCACAACTCAGGGGGCAAGGCCAACCATATGGAGATAGCCGGAAAAGTGAAAGCCGACCTGTCAGCAGCCGATGCACTGGCTTTTATTGACACCATAGGAGAGGGGGCGGGGGTCTGGTCTCGGTTGGAAGAACAAGGCATGGGGCGTAAGGCTCTAAGCTGTAAATACTCAGAGTCCGCCAAAGACTACAGGGGGCACGACTTAACCGATTCAACAGGGCAGTACCTGTTTGCCAACATGCGGGCCTATCTGTTTTGGGCTGTGCGCGAATGGCTGGACCCAAAGAACAACACCGGGGCCGCCTTGCCTCCTGACACAGAGTTTATGGAAGAAGCCACTGAAATCAAGTGGAAGTTTCAAAGCAATGGTAAGATTATCATCGAAAAGAAAGAAGACATCATCAAAAGACTAAAGCGGTCCACGGATAAGTTTGACTCCCTGGCCAACACCTTTATGCCTTTCAAGCCTAAAACCAACAACCTTAACATACTTTCATCCTTTCAATAAATGGAACTAGAAGAACTCAAGACCCTATTAGGATCACCGGCAGACCTGGTAAAGGCCATTCAGAAGAACCAGCGCGAACTCAACCAGAAGGAAGCCCTCGAACAGTACCAGCCCGAGACACACGCTGTATTAGACACTGGGAAACGTCCCAAAAAGCAAATTAGCAAGCCGACAGGCAGGAAGAATGACGATGGCAGTGATGAAATGCAGACTTCTTTAGAGGAAGTGGCCCGTATCCCCGTGGCCCTTCAAAAGCTGATAGTCGGCCGCGCCGCCACCTTCCTGACCGGACAGCCCGTGACCCTGCATTGCAAGCCCAATAATCCACAGGAGGAGAAGCTGCAGCTGATGGTGGAGAAGATCTGGCAGGACGCCAAACTTAACTTCAAGAACCGCCCCATCGCCAAGACCATGATGGCCGAAAAGGAAGTGGTCGAACTGTGGTCGTTCGTGGAAGCGGAAGAAGGCTATTGGGGGGAGCTGGGCAACAAGAACAGTAAATTGAAGCTAAGGCTCAACATCCTCAAGCCTTCGGAGGGGAACACGTTCTACCCGGTCTATGACAAGTACGGCGACATGATCGCCTTCGGCCGGGGGTACTTCCTCAAGGAAGGGGAAAAGGAAGTAGAAATGCTGGACCTCTACACCGCCGAACAGATCAACCGCTACAGCAAAGGCGAATCCTCCTGGGCACTGGTCCCAGAAGACTCCAAGTCGAATGTATTAGGCAAGCTCCCCATCGTCTACTACTCGCAGACCCGCACCGAATGGCAGGACGTGCAATGGGCTATTGAGCGTCTGGAAACGCTGCTATCCAACCATGCCGATACCAACGACTACAACGGTTCCCCAATCCTCGTATCCAAAGGCAAGGTAGCGGGCATGGCCACCAAAGGCGAACGGGGAAAGGTGTTTGAAGTAGAGGAAGGGGGAGACCTCAAGTACATCACCTGGGACAACGCCCCGGAATCCATCAAGCTGGAGATTGAGAACCTGTTTGACATCATCTACACCATCACCCAGACCCCCAACATCACCTTTAAGGAAATGAAAGGCCTGGGCCAGTTGTCCGGGATCGCCATTAAACTGATGTTCCTGGACGCCCACGGCAAAGCAAAGGACAAGCAGGACGACTACTACGGGGAGTGTATCCAGCGCCGCATCAACCTCCTGAAAGCCGCCGCTGCCAAGATTAACGTGGACATGGAGAAAGTGCAGGGTCTCAATATCGTGCCGGAGTTTGCCTTGTTCATGCCGGACAATGAAGTCGAGAAAACCGAACTGCAAGGCAAGCAGATCGACAACCTCCTGAGGGCCACCGGAGAGAAAGCCGTTATGAGCCAGCAGACCGCCGTGGAGCACAACCCACTGGTGGAGAACGTGGAGGACGAACTGAAGCTGATCCAAAAGCAGGAAGAAGCCAACGAACTGCGCCTCTCCTAACACGTACTGACGGGGATGGACAAACAGTTGCAATTGCTCATCTTCGGCTGGTACGACGAACAGCCCAACGAGTGGAAGCAGGGCGTCATCAGAAAGGCGTTCCTGCTCCAGCGTTTGGGAGGATTGACAGAGGACGTAGTGAAAGAGCTACAAGAAGAGTACAACCAATGGGTAGCCGGTAAAGCCTCCCGAAACGACAAGCTAAGTGGCTGACATCAACACACAATTCGAGAAGGAGCATCTAAGGCAATTGCAGGCCCTCCAGAAGCGTATCGCCCTTGCCTACGGGGAAACGATCGTCAACGTGTTCAAAGCCGCCACAGGGCTCCAGGCACGCCGCGACACGTTCCGCATCACCGACTACCCTGCGCTCGAAACCATCCTGGAACGGGAACTGCTCAAGCTGCAGGCGGGCATCGAGGGCATGGTGGTGAACGGCATCCAAAGCCAGTGGGAGTTATCCTTGCAGAAGTTCGGGGCGCTGATCGACCAACGCTATAGGGGGAAGGCGATCCCCACCCCGCTCAAACAGGCCATCTTCAACCCCAACAAGGGCGCGATGGATGCGTTCCTCAAGCGCAAGACCAACGGGCTCACCTTATCGGACCGGGTGTGGAACAACGTCAAGCAGTTCCGGGGAGAGTTAGAGCAGGGGCTGTACTTGGGAATATCGGAGGGTAAGCCAGCGGCCAAGATGGCGACCGAAATGAAGCAGTACCTCAAAGAACCGGACAAGCTGTTTCGTAGGGTACGCGACGCGGAAGGCAATCTTCAGTTAAGTAAAGCCGCCCAGGAGTACAAGCCGGGGCAGGGGGTGTACCGATCAAGCTACAAGAACGCTTTGCGGGTAGCCCGGACAGAAACCAACATGGCGTATAGGGCAGCGGATCACGAACGATGGAAGAAGACAGATTTTATCTTAGGATTTGAGGTAAAACTATCTAACTCGCACCCTCGTCCGGACATATGCGATAGTCTAAAAGGAGTGTATCCGAAAGAATTTAAGTTTACTTCATGGCATCCGAATTGTCTTTGTTTTGCCGTACCGATCCTGCCCACCGCCGAACAGTACAACGAGTACGAAAAGGCACTGCTGAGGGGAGAGGAGAAAGGCTTTAAATTCGAGGATGTGGTAAGAGAGCCACACGAAGGGTTCAGGAGCTACTATGAAAGCCAGAAACAAACCATTGAGGGGTATCAGTCCACACCGTATTGGGTGAAAGATAATCCTAAGTATACGAAAGCAAAAAGCCCATCCAACTAGGACGGGCTTTTCTGTTAGGCGATCATCTTGTACTGTTGCTTTGATTCCTGCCAGGCTTTGCGCTCTGATTCAGGGAGCCACTGCTTTCCCGCCGTGGCCCGCATGTTGAACTCCTGCCACAGGAAATCACTTTTAAATGTGATATGCAGTGTTCCTTTCTTGTAGCAACGGAAGTAAAAGAACTCCGATTCATACAACCCCGAGTCCCCTACTTTTACATTGTGGATAGACCTGTCTAAAGCGCCCTCTCCCAGGTCTTCATAGCGTTTGCCGGACAGGTAGCACATCACCTTATCGATGTCCCCATACTGGCTATATCGATAGTGACTTGTGCTGTAGTAGGCAGACCAGGCAGACGAAACAAAGTTAGGAAGTATTACTTTCTTGTTTACCTTCCAACGGTCATTGGTCTTCCAGCCCTCCACATGCAGGCGGTTTTCCTTAAAGTAGCTGGTGAACAGATCAAATACATCGATCACAGCCTGTTCTAGTATGTTGTTGCCGTTCTCCAACAGCATATTCACGAGCTGCTGAATATTCTCCTTGTTCAGGTTCAGCGCCCCCTGCGATTGTGTGAACTTGCTGAAATTCTCCTGTACTGATTTGGTCATGTAGCGTTCAATGCCTAGCTTTTGGATAATCATACGCCATACGACCATCTTGCTATCGTCGCAGAAGGCGTTGTATCGATCGGCGCTGTTTTCGCCCTGTATCCCGTCGATGGTGCGCTCAATCGTGTTTGTGCCTTCAAACAGCCCTTGCGAGTAGAATTTCAGCTTCTCCCTTGCCTTTAGGTATTCGGTGTAAGATTCTTTCAGGTTGTCGTACTGAATCAGCAGATTGCCCACCGCGTCCTGTCGGGCAATCGGGTTCTTGATCGATTCTTCGTCAAAGCTGAACGCCTTCTCCGTCCCCTTGTTGTTAAGGTCAAATTCAAAGCGGCTGACGGTCTTCTTCTCCAGTCTTACCAGCGCCACATTCACGCCCGTCTTGCGTTCGGCTGCCTGAAACACATTGCCGAGTACCTCAAAAGATCCGTGGTCTTCTATTAGCTTTTTCAGCAGTTGACGTGTCTTCGTAAAAGGGTTCAGGATGGTTTCGGCATTCAGCAGGAAAACGATGTGCCCGCTTTCGAGTATCTCCCACGCCTTCAATAAATGTGCATCACCATTAGAGAAAGGCGGGTTGCCGATGATGAAGTCAAAATGATAATCCCCCTTGTACTGCAGGAAATCGGAGTCGATCACCTTGTATTCTTTCTTCTGCAACACGAACTGCAGCTCCTGGCTTTGCTCAATGGCATACAGCCGCTTTTTGGATACGCGGTTGGAGCTGACCAGATAATCCAGTATATCTCCTTTGCCTGCTGAGGGCTCTAGTATAGACTTGCCGACAAGCTTGTTGCGGATCGGGTCTATCATCTTCTCGATTACGTGCGCGGGGGTGGGGTAGAACTCTTCGTGAAACATGGCTAAAGGCTTTAATTATTTCTTTAAAGTTCGCAAATAAGCGAACAATATCAAAATAATTTAGTATATTTATTCGCAGATAAGCGAATTATCTACCTTTGCTAAATGGATTTGAGAATGCTAGGACAACAAATAAAACAAGCCCGCAAAGAAGAGGGACTCACACAGGAAGAACTGGCTAAAAAAGTGAGCACCACCAAGAGCGTTATTAGCGAAATTGAGAGGGGAAAGCGGAATATCGGATTTGACACGCTCTCCAAAATAGCGGAGGCACTGAAAAGAACCATAGCTGAACCGCTACTGCTCAAGAAAGACAACAGCTCTCAATAAGCGCATCCCTATGAAAACGACTTTCATTTATGAACTAGTAGACCCCCGAACGAAAGAGCCCCGTTATGTGGGCTATTCTAAGGCTCCAAAGACAAGATTGTCTAGCCATGTAAGCGAAGCCCGGACAAAGCATCTTTACAAAATGCCCCGTATCTCAATAAAGGAGTATTGGATAATTGAACTTTTAGAGCAAGGCGACTTACCAATAATGAACGTCATAGGCGAAGTGCCTGCAGAAGATCGGAAATACTGGGAAGCCTTTTATGCGGAGGTCTACAGGGAATGTGACCTGCTCAACACAGGAGATATTAACAAAAGAGGAAAGCACAAAACAAGAGGCTACTAAGCACCCACCCCGCCCGAACCCACCCGTTCGGGCTTCTTTTTTACCTTATCCTAACACAGGATAAACACAACTGCTTTCCCCCTTCTAAACGGGTATCCTACAGGCGGTTAAAGATTAGATTAAACCTATTGAAAGCGGTAAATTTAGTCTTCCAACCAACGCACCATATAACTTTTTATGGCAGTAGCACCAGAGCGGATCAAGGAACGACTCAGAAGCAATTTCTCAGGCGTCAACTTATCCAAACAAAGGCTTGACGAACTAGCGGCAAGACTATCCCAGAAACCAGCTGATGACGCGGATGACGCGGCCATTGATCAGGTACTCAGCAACGCCAACGACTTCATGCCCTTCGCAGACATTGCCAGGGAAGACGACCGTGTGCGCACCCTGCTGGCCAATCAGAAGGCCCCGGAGCCACAGCCCCAGCCGACCCCCCAACCCAAGACAGACGACACGCCTGAGTGGGCAAAGGCATTGATGCAGGAGGTGAACAGCCTCAAGGCAGAGAAGACAAAAAGCACCATCCAACAGCAACTCAAAGAGAAGCTCAAGGATGTGCCCGAGACCTTCTACAGCCGCATTGCCCTGCCTGAGAGCGCCGACGAGCTGGATACGTTTGCGGAGTCCATCAAAACCGATTACACCGCCCTCAAGCAGGAGCTGATCAACGCCAACGCTGGCGCGGGCAACATTCCCTTGGGAACGGTGAACAGCAGTGCCATTGACGCGGACATCGCGCAGTGGGCAGAACAAAGCAAATCATAAAAAACTCAACTCAAAAAACATGGGATTAGCACCTATTAAAACAAGCGTATCCGCCGGGGTGCCTGTCTACCAGAAGGTAGCAGAGGTACTGCAGGGCGGCGCATCGCTTGACGCCACCGGCCTGACGGCTGGTTCTGTCCTGGCGGCTGGCACGGCTATCATCGTAGATGAAGCCACCCGGAAGGCAACTGTCGTGGATGCCGATACAGACGTGCCAACGGGCCTGCTGTACGAGGATGTAGTAGTGGAGGCCAACGCGCAGGTAAGCGTGGTACTGGCAGGCACTGTTTACGCCCGCCGTATCTCTCACGCCCCGAGCAAGACAGCGGCCATCATCGCCAAGCTGCCGAAAATCACTTTCTCACAATCATTCTAACGTAGGCCATGTCAAGACATAAATCCATTTTCGGCGCGTATGCCGACAAACTGCAGGCTGTCGTAGACCAGAGCAAAGACCGCTTTGCCCCTACGTGGTACCAGAAGTACTTTAACTTCGGCACCAGCCAGACTTCCCTGACCTATACATCTGTACTGGGTGCTTCAAGAATCGAAGCGGCTGCTTCGATCATCTCCCGTAACTCTTCGGCTCCTTTGAGAAGCCGTGCCGCTTTGGCAAAACTTTCTGGCGAGATCCCAGCGATCAGCGAGAAGTTCAAAATGAGCGAGCAGGACTACCGCGATTTCTACATGCTCCAGCAGCTGAACGTGGACGACCAGGCGAAGAAGAATCAGCTGATGGACCTGCTCTTCAACGACACCAAGAAAGCCGGAGAGAGCGCTCACAAGCGTTTGGATTACCTGTGCTTGGAGGCTGTTTCTACGGGCCAGATCACCATCACGGTGGACAACAACCCGGACGGTTTTGTGAACTCGGTAGCCCTTGATCTGGGGATGCCTTCAGCCAACAAGAAGAACGCCGCCGTAAGCTGGGCAACATCAGCCACCGCTACACCAATCACGGACATCAACAACGTGGTGGAAGCCGCTTTCTCTGAAGGCCGCTCTTTCTCCAAGATCCTGATGAGCCGCAACGCCTGGTTGAAGTTCTCCAAGGCAAAAGAAGTGATCGATAGCTTAACAGCTTACTTCTCTATTGCCAAGGGTCAACTGACGGTGGTAACACTCGACAAGGTGAACAACTACCTGGAGGACAACCTGCTGCCGGTGATCGAGATCGTGAACGAAGTGGTGGGCATCGAGAAAGACGGTGTGATCTCAGCGCAGCGTCCCTTCAACGACAACAACGTTTCCTTCATCCCTGCTGGCCCGCTGGGTCGCATCCACCACGCTTACGCGATTGAGGACCTGCAGAAAGTAGCGGGCGTTTCTTACGCCTCTTACAACAAGGCCCTGATAAGCAAGTGGCAGGAAAACGATCCGTTCGCGGAATACACCAAAGTGGAGTTGAACGCCTTCCCGGGCTTCGAGGCCATCGAGGGCACGTACCTGCTTTCCACTGTAGCCGGATTCTAAGCTAGATGACCAACCAGGAAGCCTTGCTAGGGGTGCTCGACTCCATCCCCTTCTCTGACCACGCCATCGGCAAAGCCCTGGCAGACCAAAGCCTCACAGGAACGGAAACCTACACCAAGGAGCAATCCAAGGCGGTGGACCTGGCGGCGGTGGAACTGCTCTACGTGGCCTATACCCAGGTGGACGTGCAGGAAGGCGGTTACGGACTCAGCCACCCGGACTTTCTCCGCAAAGTCCAGGCAAGGCTTCTTTACCTGGCCACCCGGCACCAGCTGACCGACATCCTGCAGATCCTCAACCCCAAGCCCACCGTGCGCGGTGTCTCCCCATGGTAAAGCAATGAAAGAGATACAACTAACACGTGGGTTTAAGGCATTAGTTAATGATGCTGACTTTGAAGAGCTAAACAAATATAGATGGCATACTTTGAAGGGGACCAATACTCATTATGCAGTAAGAAGCATAAGAACCGGGCCCTTAAAAACCAAAATCTATATGCACAAGCAAATCATGGGAACCCAGAAAGGTGAGTATGTCGATCACATTGACCGCAACGGACTCAATTGCCAAAGAGACAATCTGAGGGTTTGCACAAAGGCGCAGAACGCTTTCAACTCTAGAACATTTGGTGCTATAAAGTATCGTGGTGTTAGTAAACACAATGATAAATATAGGGCTCAAATATTTACCGGAGGTCAAAGAAGGCATCTTGGCTTATATCCAACTGCTGAAGCAGCAGCCCTTGCCTACAACGATGTGGCGAGAGAGTTACATGGAGAATATGCAAACCTGAATATTGTATGATTAAGCAACATCCCCACACCTTGCAATACATTGCCGAGGGAACGCCTGCCTACCAGGACGGCGAAGGGTACTGGGAACCGGGGGAACCCGGCTCTCTTGAAGTGATCAAATGCAGGGCGGAGGCCAACAGCAAAGGCGAGCTGGTGAAGACGGCGGACGGGGCGCAGGTTTCCTTCCGGTTCACGGTCTATCTCCCAAAAGGCACCGCTTCCATTCCCTACGGGACAGAGGTGAAAATCTTCGCCGGGGGAGAGTTGCTGGCAGAGGAGCAGGTGAAGAACTTCCATCCGGGCCAGTTAAACTGCAGGCTGTGGGTATAATCTCAAAGTTCACCCGCGACTCCCTGCGGGCGGCATTGGAACAGCAGATGCAAGGCATTGATCAGGGTATCCTGAACCGCTTGATCCTGACGGGGGAGGCCTTTGTCAGGAACGCCCGCAACAACGGGGACTACCAGGACCAGACGGGCAACCTGCGCGCCTCTATCGGCTACCTGATTCTCCATAACGGGGAAACGGTGCAACGCGACTTCCCGGGCTCCGGGGAGGGACAGCAGGCCGGGGAGAACTTTGCCGCCGACGTGGCCCAAAAGTATCCTTCTGGCTATATCCTGATTTGTGTTGCGGGCATGGAGTATGCCGGGTATGTGGAAAGCACGGGCAAAGATGTGATCACGTCCTCTTCCATCACAGCGGAGGACGATTTGCGAAAAGCCCTTAAGGCACTAGCCAGTAACCTATGACCAGTACCGACGCCCTAGACCTTTTGTACGCTTACCTGCAGGGGACACTGATGACCCACGCCTCGAAGCCCAACGGCCTCTTGTGTCGCTACGCGCGGCCCTTGAACAGCCAGCGGGAGGACGTGGTGCTCAACGCCCTGCCCATGAACCGGGAGCAGCTGCAGCGCACGGTGCTCAACGTCAACCTCCATGTCCCTAACTTAAAACTGGGCACGGACACGACGCAGCCCAACGCCAAACGATTGAAAGAGCTGACCACGATAGCTTCGGATCTTATCGAGGAGGTGTGGGGGCCGGGCTACCAGTTCAACGTGCAGCAGGACACTGTATTCCCCGACGGGGCGGGCTCGCACTATGTCAATATCCGGGTGGAGTTCCGGGCAATCAATCTCAACTAAAATTTCAAACTAAGTTTTAAACAAAACCATGGCAGACAAAAAAGTATCCTTCGGCCTTACCTCTATCCAGTCCGGCCCAATCGAGGCAGACGGCGGCATGTCTACTTCCCTTTCTGAGGAGTTCGGCTATACCGTTCTGGGAACGGCAGTGCTCGAAACAACCGAACCTTCCACGGAGGACATCGGCATCGAGGAGTCAGACGCCCCGATCATGCAGCTGGTGAGTGAGCCGGGCAAGTGGACGATCGCCTTCCACACTTACAACGTTTCCCCGGAAGCGATGGTGGCGGCCTTCGGCGGCACGATCACCGGCGTAGCACCGAACCAGGTGTGGACGGCCCCGACCTCACGCCCAAGCATCGAGCGCTCGGTAAAAGTAACCACCAAATCCGGCATGACCATCGACATGGCCCGCGTATCGCTCTCCGCTAAGGCGACGATGAACTTCGACAAAAACCAGCTGGGCAAGCTGGAGATGACCGGCACCGTGCTGGAGCCGACGAAAGCAGGCACAAAAGCCCTGGTGATCAACTACGGCACAGCCGCCTAACCTCTCTCACCCTTACACTAGAAAGGCTCTCTTCGGTTATTGGAGAGAGCCTTTTTTATAACCTATGACAGAGCAAGAAAACCTACGGGAAGTCGTGGACGCGGTGACGGACACACCCGATGTCATCACCGTCCCCCTCCGGCCCGTCAATAAGATACACGCCTTTCTCCAAAAGCGGGGATGGTGCAAAAGCGAACGCACCTACGAGCTGACGCGGCTGAAAGTGGGCAACGCCTACCGCATCAGCAAAGCCGTCCTCGACATCCCCGAGGCCTCGGTCATCCTGGGCACGGAGAACCAGCAGGGGCAGATCTACGGCCTTCTCGTGAACCACCTGGACAAAGTGGTGTACGTAGTGGCCGTGGGCCTGACCAACACCCGGCAGGAACCCAGCAAGTCCTTTTTGGAGGAGATCCGCTGGCAGTTCACCGACGAGGAATTACTGGCCGCGTGCCTGCTGATCCTCAAGCGGGTGAACATCTCAAATTTTCTGCATTCTATCATCTTGATCCGGGGCCTCGACGTGGTGAGCCAGAGCAAGGTGAGCCCATCGGATACAGGGGAGACAATAGCCCCTGGGGCGTCCTAGGGGGCGTCTGCAAGTACTTCGGCTGGTCGCTCGACTACGTGCGCTGGGAACTCTCCTGGGTGGACCTGACCCTGCTACTGGCTACTCTCCCCACCTACGAGAAGGAGGGGGGAAAGAAAGAGGAGACGGTACGCGAGGAGGACGAGGAAAAGAAACTAAGACAACTATTTGGCTACTAACACATGGCAACAGTAAACGGGGCACCCCTGAGTTTTGAGGCGGTCATCGAATCCAACGACTTCGAAAAGGCGCTGGATAGGATGGTAGCCAAAACAATGAAGCTGGCACAGGAACAGCAAAAGGCTGCTGAGGCGGGCATACAAGGGCAAAAGGAGCAAGTCAGACAGAATCAGGCGCTGCAGAAGTCTGTCCTGCAGCTTCAGATTCAAATGGACAGTTACCGGGCCATTGTGGCGAAGTCTACCGACCCTGCCGTTATCGCCAAGTACAACGGCGAGATCCGCAAGATCGAACAAACAATTAAGCAGATCGGCAGCATCGGGTCCAAAGGGTTCGACGCCATGGGGCGCCCGCTAAAAGAGCAGTTGAGTGTTCTGGGGAAATTGGAGAAAGCCGCCAAACTCTACCAGGACGCGATCAGCAAAGCCACCTCTGAGCAGAACATTATCAAGTACAACAAGAAGCTGGAGGAAACCAACAAGGAGATAAACCGCCTGAAAAACGCCGGGCGTTCTGGTTTCGATGCCATGGGAAACCAGATACAGGCGAACACCGGCTTGCTGGAGAAGTTCAAAGGCGGCTTACTGGGCATTGCATCTGTCTTTGGGGTGGCCTTTGGCGTAACGCAGCTGATCGCATGGGGCAAAGAACTGTTCAATATAGCAGCCAAAGCAGAGGGTATTGAATTGGCCTTTTCAAGACTCGGACAGCCGGGCCTATTGGATAACCTGAGAGCCGCGACCAGGGGCACCGTAGATGACCTGACGCTGATGAAAACAGCTGTCAAGGCCTCCGACTTCAAAATACCCATGGACACGCTCGGGAAGGGTCTGGCATTCGCTCAACAGAAAGCCAAGGACACCGGACAGGACATCGACTACATGGTGGAGTCCCTGATCACAGGCATCGGTCGTAAGTCATTGCCTATCCTGGACAACCTCAATCTTTCTTCGCAGGAGATACAACAGGAGTTCCAGAAAACAGGCGACTTTGCGCAGGCCGTGGGTAACATCATCGAACGGGAGATGGCGCGAAGCGGTAAAGCGGTGGATACCCTGTCTGAAAAATCGGGAGGCGCTGCAACTGTGTGGGCAAACCTGAAAACGGAGATTGCGGGCTTCTTCCGCACGGCACTGGACCCCGGCGCACTCAACACCGACAAAATAACGGAGATCACCGGCACGATCGTCAAGTCATTCGGGGAGGCCACCAAGATGTCATCTGACCAGCTCAACAACGGTGTTGCGGAGCTTAAAAAGGAAAGGGATAAATTAGAGAAGAAGCGCCTGGAACTGGACGCCAAGTTTAAGGGCCTGAAGTATGACGCACTCTACAACGAGAAAGCGGACCGGATCATGCGGCAGGACGTTGCCCTGAGAGAGGAACTGCAGGCCGTGAACAACGTGCTGAGTGTGTACCAAAAACAGACGGTGACGCTGGCCAACAACGAACGCATATCCAGAAATATCCTGTCCGTAGCTGAGCTGCAAGCCAAGGCGGAGTCTTTGCGCACCAAGGCCATGGAGATCATCCCCACCACCTCAGAGGATAAGAAAAACCGGGCCAACCTGCTCAAGGAAGCGGAAGAGATCCAAAAGGAGATCGATAAGATACTCGGCAAGTCTGACAAGAACCGGGACAAAAAAGCCAGTGCCGACGCGGAGCGGATGATCCGGCAGCGGGAAGCCCTCTTAAGGCAATTGCAGGGGCTAGAGGAAGAGTACGGGCGTAAGGGCATGACCCGCGAAAAGGCAGAGGAACAGGCTATTCTGGATAAGTTCAAGCGCCTGAAATCCGAGATAAACGAGTTCAACAAAAGCAAGGGGGCGGTTGCCATTGACGTGGCACTATTGGAGCCCATGCAGGAGAAAGCGATCAACGACCTGCGTTATTCCCAGGAAACGGAAAAGCTGAATATATCACTGGAACAACAAAAGCAACTGTATATACAACACGAAGCGTTTAAAAAGGAGTATGGCGAAAAGGCCGCAACGGAGCGTTTCCAGCATGACATTGACCTTTCGAAAACCTATTTGGATGTCATCCAGGAGCAACTCAACGAGGTAAGAGCAATCCCGGCTGACCAACTAACGGACATGAACCAGGAGCGCTATATCAAGCTGCTGAAGGACGAGGAAGAAGAGAAAAAGCGCATCCGCAACAGTGCATTGGATGAAAACATCAAAGGATTTGCCCGGCTGTTGGATGCCACGAAAAACGCGGCGGACGAGCGGCTGAAGGTAGAAGAGAAGTATCTGAAAGACCTTGCGTTGTTGGAGTCCAGCCTGGCGGGGCCAGACAACGAAGCGGAACTAAACCGCCGCAAGGCCGTGCTCGGAGAGCGAAAACAGCAGGAGATCGATTCTGTTAACGACGGCTATGCGGCCAAAATGGAGGCTTTTAAACGCCTGTTTAACGGCATCACGGATCTGAGCGACAGCGCCGCCAAAGAGGTGATAGCGGACGCTGAGGCGATGCTCAACGCCCTGGTAGCCAGTGGTAAAATCTCCGCCGAATTCGCTGACAAGATCCGTAAGAACCTCAAAGAGGCAGGCAACAGTTTGAAGGACCGCTTCCCGCAACGCCTGGCTAATCTCTCAGCCGAGATGCGCAATTTGGCGGGCGCTGTCTCCACTGTAGACGAACAGTTTTCCCGTATCCTGGGCACTACGGCCAATGTGATTGGCAACGTGGTGCAGATCAAGGACAGCATGGACGCTATGAAGAAGGCCAATGCAGACAAGGACCTGTTAGGCGGCATTACGGCGGGTCTTGGCATCTTCGGAGCAGTAACTTCCATCATGCAGACCATCGTGGACATTGGTAACCGTCCACAGCAGGAACGCCGGGCACGGGAGGACGCACAGCAAAGCTACCAGCAGCAAATGCAGATCAAGGCCATTGAGGGCGTAACCCGCGCCGTGGAGCGTCAATTAGCCCTGATCAAAGAACTGTACGGCACCGAAAGGCTGGTGGAGTACCGCAAGAGCCTGACGCAGATACGCCTGGAGATGGAAAAGCAATACGGCCAACTGGCAGATGCAGGGCCTGTGGCCAACCCCAAGGAAGGATTGACAGGGGAGGTGCTACTGCTGACAGGCGACAAACGGGTAGACGAGGTCATCGCCAAACTCAACAAAGGGCAGGGGGTCTACTTTGCTGAGCTGGAGCGTGTGCGGGAATGGATTGCCAAAAACGGGCCGCTCCAAACACTGGACCCGCTTATTAAGGCGCTTGAAAATGACGACACTTCCCTGCAGGCCATGGCCGATCTTAGAAAGCTGTTAGACGAGGGGAAACTGGACGAGGTGACTGCCGCCATGGTGGAGAACCTATTAGCTCTACAGGAACAGTTTAAGGACACGCTGAATGCCATCCGGGCCGAGGTAACAGGCACCTCCATTGAGAGCCTGGCCGATGATTTGGTGGAACTGTTCGCCCGTGGCAACGCGGCTGCGGCGGACTTTGCCGAAAATTTTGAGGAGATCATGAAGCGTTCCATCCTCAATTCTTTCAAACGAAACGCTCTTGAAAAGGAACTGCAGGAGTTCTACGCCGATTTCGCGGAGTATGCCGAAACCGGGGGTAGTCTATCGGATCTGGAGATTGCCACCCTACGGGCAGAGTATGACCGGATTATCAAGAGTGCTGAGGAGAAGTTTCAAGAGTTGGCAAAAGTAACGGGTGTATCCTTTGCGCCTGAGGCGGACAGTTCCGGGCAGACGGGCCTAGCAGGCGCTATTCGCGGCATGACGGAGCAGCAGGCGGATTTACTTGCTGGGCAGTTCGGCGCTGTCAGGCTGCATTTAGCGGAGTTGGTAGGAATGAAACGGCAGGAAATGGGCCTGGATACCGACAACTCTTTCTTGCTGCAGCAGTCTTTCAGCCTGAAAGAGCAGACGCGTTTAGCGACCGAATCTCTACAGGTACATTTGCGGATGGATCAGAAGCTTGGGGAAATCGTCCTATCATCGGCGGATTCTGTAAACAAGCTGTCCCAAGTTGTACAGGCACAAGGGGAACAAGTGCGGTCCTTACGCTCTATTGACAACAAGATGAGCAGCACGAACGAGATACTTAGAGCCAATGGAGGATAGCATTAAGCCCTGGGATTAGCCTAGGGGTTTAACTCTTTAATGTGCTGATAGTCCACATGGTACTCCATGCCGTCAGCGTCTCGCACTTTGGCGTTGATGCCGTCTGGGTTGTAAAGGTCTACGGCTAACAGGGTTACTTTGTCCCCGTGCCGGAAGGATCCCGTTTTGTGGCTTTTATAAACCTGATAAGCAGGAACCTCTATGTAGTTCTGAACTGCCTCAGACCATGCGACAATCATAACCTCCTTGCCTTTGTGGTTCTCCCCCAAAGCGGAGAGGCTGGCCTTAAAGTCCGCCTCCTGCTGCAGGGCCTTGTCTTGTGCCGTGGCCTGCTGATAAGCGGTAGCGGTGCCCGTCACAAAGTCATATACCAAGTACAGGACTACCAGTGTAGCCACGACGATCAGGGTGGTCTTTACGGTTTTCATCGGTGTTTTTTCACCAAGTATACGCAATAATCTATATAAAGTACAGCCTTTCAGAAAATATGCACTACACCATACAACGCGGCACCCAGGACATTCTCACGATCAGGCCCGAGGGCACCCTCACGAAACGGTTAATGGGGGAGAACATCGTCCAGTTCACCTTTGACGCCGTGGGCTACACCGAACTCAGGTTAGGCGACACGGTGACCGTTTTCGGAGAAACCCACTACCTCAACCGCCTGCCCCAAATCGAGAAGCTCAACTCCAGGGAGTACCGCTATACGTGCGTGTTCGAGACCGTGGCCTATGACCTGGGCAAGATCGCCTACCTGATGATGGGGGATGACAACTCGCTGAAGGAAACGGACTTTGCGCTGATGGGCAACGCGGACGCCTTCCTCGATCTCTTGCTCAAGAACGCCAACCGGGTGCAGTCGGGCTGGACCAAGGGCATGGTGGACTCCACGATCTTCAAGAACCTGACCTTCTCGAAGGAGAACTGCCTGCAGGTCCTTTCCAAGATCGCCATGGAGTTCAACACCGAGTTCTGGGTGGTGGACAAGACCATCCACCTGAGCAAGCGCGGGCCCATCTCCGGTTTAACGTTTGAGTACGGCAAGGGGAAGGGGCTCTATCGATTGGACCGCAAGAACAAGGACGGGGCCAACGTCCTGACCCGACTGTACGCCTACGGCTCGACCAACAACCTCAAAGACGATTACCGCAACTTCTCCACCCGCCTGCTGTTACCCCTGGCTACCGGACCTTACCTGGAAAAGAACGTGTCGGAGTACGGGGTGATCGAGCACGCCGAAATATGGGAGGACATCTTCCCAAGAAGGGAAAGCACGGTGACGGCCGTGGGCGACATGTTCACCTTCTACGACAGCGCCATGGACTTCAACCTGAACGACTATCTGTTGCCGGGGGAGAGCGCCAAGGTGACGTTCAACTCGGGACAGTTGGCGGGCTACACCTTTGAGATCATAGGCTACAACAACGCCGCCAAGGCCTTCTCCTTCAAGAAGAACGAGGAGGAGAAATCGCTGGAGATCCCCAACGAGTACCTCAAGCCCTACCCGGGGGATGAGTATGTGCTGGTGGATATTTTCATGCCCGAAACCTACGTCACGGCGGCGGAAAACGAGCTGCAAACAAGGGCGCAGGAGTACCTGGACCAGAACAGCGTGCCGCGTGTTTTGTACAGCGTGGAGTGTGACCCGCTGCACTTCCAGCGGGAGGGGGTCTACATTTCCCTGGGTTCCTTCGTGCAGGTGAAGGACGAAGCCATGGGCGTGGATTTGCCCATGCGCGTGATCGCCCTGACACGGGATGTAGCGAACGGTTACCGCTACACATTGGAGCTCTCGGAGGCCTTCACCATCCCGCAAATCCTGCGGCAGTACGCCCAAGCCGACAAGCTCAACAAGTACATCTCCCAGCAGGAGCGCCCTGTGCAGACTGCCCCCCCGTTCGTGCCCAGGTGGTATCCGCTCTTGTTAGGCCCCGGCAGTGAAACGGCAGGAGCGACCGAGGAAACCCAAAGAGCTGAGTACATGAAGGACTCCCACGGGCTGGTGCATCTGCGGGGCGTGATCTACTGCAACAACACCAACCCGGGACACATGTTCACCCTGCCCATCGGACACCGCCCCGGCCGTAACGTGTGGTTCAACCCCGTGGTGCTGGGCGGGTACGCTTCCATGATGGTGTGGGCCTCGGGCGTGGCCTCTTTCTTTTCCCCTTCGCCCAAGCCCATCAGCGTCCATTTGAACGGGCTTTATTTCCAGGCAGAGGACAAATACACCGCCCCGGTTTCCGAGCCGCCCACTGACACCCCGGAGCATTACGTGCGGCTAAAGAGCGTGCAGGTAAGTGGCTTCTTCTTGGATTGCTCGGGTATCCCGACCTATGAATACAGCATTGCGGCGGTGATCGAGTCCAACAAATCGGGCACCTACACGCTCTCCAACCAGGCCTCGGGCCGCACGGCCACCGTCACCTTTGCGGCGGGGGATACGGTCAAGAGCATCGGTCTTGCGGGCAACCGCGAGTTCTTCGGCGGGGACCCCTACAGCGTGACCATCCACCTTTCCGGGGCGGACGCGGGGCAGGATTCGCTGCCGGTGCAGGTGACCAATACGTACCGCGAGAACGCCGCAACCGCCTGCGAGACAGGAGGACCGGGAGACCCGCAGGATCAGTAAACCCCGTTGCGAGGGGGCAAGCTAAACCGGCTCCTTTTTTAGCACAGGGGCCGGGTTATGGGTAAATTTAACACTATGGCAGGAGCTTCCTCAAGATGGTTTTTAAACGGCGTGGACACGTTCCTCGCCTACGGGTTTGCCGTGATGGAGGGGCAGGCCGCGTTCCTTTCCTTCCCCAAGCGCAAAGACTCGCTTTCCCATTCGTGGGCCGAGGAGAACGGGGTGGAGATCGACCTGGGGCTCCCCCGGTTCGAGGCCAAGGAGGTGCGCTTAAAATGTGTATTCATCGCTCCTGACGAGCAGGCCTACTGGGCCAACCGGAATGCTTTCTTTGCTGCTTTAGCGGCTCCCGGCTGGCAACAATGGCAGATCGCCGACCACGGCAAGACCTACTCGGTCTACTACAAGGAGTCCAATAACTTCAGGTTAGTCACCAAGCGCCTAAAGACAGAACAGGAGGTGGTGTGCACCTTTGAACTGGTGCTGGTGGCCTCGGATGAACTGATTCCCAACGAGGCAACCAATGGAGACCCGGTCTATATCCGTGACCAGAACGGCACGCTGATCATCACCAAGCCCCCCGGCTCCACTTATACGGTCCAGTCTATCACACAAATCCATGGGGGCAACCTCTCCCAGGGAGATGAACAGTACACCCCGCTTGTGGGCTTAATCCAAGGAGAACCACTCTAATGTACATACCCGTTTTAGTTCGGCAGGGCACTGCGTCCGAGGCTGCAGCCAACAACAAAATACTGAAGGTAGGGGAGTTCGGTTATGAGACCGACACCTACAAGCTCAAGATAGGCCGGGGGCTGTCGTGGAACAACACGCCCTACTTTGCAGAGGGAGGGTCCGCCATTATAGGGGATTTAGCCAACCTGCTAACACAGGATAAATCCCTGCTCGTAAACGCCATCAACGAACTGTTCACCTCCAAGGTGGACAAGGTGGAGGGCATGGGACTGAGTGAGCAGAACTTCTCTTCTGAAGACAAGGCCAAGCTCGACACGCTCTCTAGCTACGTGCACCCGGACACGCACCCGGCTACGATGATTGAGCAGAGCCCGACGCACCGCTTCCATACGGACGTGCAGGCCGCCAGGTGGGATGACAAGTACACCAAGAGCGAAACCGACAACAAGATCATCGGCTTTGCGGCGGGGCTTATCTGGAAGGGCGCTGTCGTGAACTTTGCCGACCTGGCTTCCACTTACCCAAATCCGCAAAACAACTGGACCGCCCGTGTTACGTCTGAGGGAAAGGTGTACCGCTATGACACGTCTTCGGCGGCGTGGACCTATATCTTTGACTCGGTGGACCCTTTAGCCACTTCTGTTCTGGACGGCAACATGTCCAAAGAGGACAAGGTGAAGCTGGACAGCATCGCTGTGGGAGCCACCAAGAACGCCACAGACGCACAACTCCGGGACAGAAGCACCCACACCGGAACACAGCTTATCAGCACCGTGCAGGGCCTGCAAGCAGTTCTGAACACGAAGGTGGAAACGGTCAACCAATTAGTACCGGACGCCAACAAGAACGTGCAGGTGACCGCCTCTCACGTGGACAACACAGTGAATGATGTAAGCTGGTGGGGCACAACGATTATAAGGGTAAAAGGGGCGTTTGACTTTCTGGCCAACCGCGTGAAAATGCTCGAAGGGAGGGTGACCTACATCGAGCAGAACGGCGGCGGGACCGGCGGAGGGGAAGCAAACATCGACTTCAGCACCTATGCTGACTACACGATGGAGGCACCCGAGGCAGATACGGACATCCTGGCCACCCAACGGGTAGACGGCACCAAGCGGAAATGGACATTGGCAGGGTTAAAGGCCTGGGTGCTTTCCCTGCTGGGGGACTACCTGCCGCTCGTATTTGACAGGGAGCACATTCTGGCGGCGGGGGAGCACGACTTCGGGCACGCGCACCGCATCGAGAACGCCTCGGAGGTGTTGACAGCCCTGCACCGCACCTATTCAGGCATCCCCTACTCAGAAGTGACCACTCAAAGAGCAGACGGGAGCCGCGCCCTGGTCAAGGAGGACTACTATGGCCCGCTCCTGTTCCCGCTGCGCACCTATGAGATCGAAATAGGCGGGCAGGTGTACCGCTCCGAGCTGTTCCAGAAGTGGGAAAGCGGCATCTTCTCCGTGGGCTGGCAGATGACCACCCCGCAGGGCGGCTTTTCCTTCGAGCAACGGCAGGACGGCAAGCTCTACCTCAACGGGGAGCCCTTCTCAGCAGGCGGAGGGGGAACGCCTGTCACTTTGTACCCTTCCACCGGCCAGAACACAGACGGGGCCATGACCCAGAAAGCCGTGACGGATGCCATCGCTGCGGCGGGCACAGGGGGCAACACCCCGCAGGCGCTCACTGACGCAGCCACCGTCACCTGGGATTATACGCAGGGCAACATCGCTACCCTCTCCATCGCGGGCACCCGGTTGCTGACTGTCACCAACTCCGCGCACGGCGACATGGGCCTGCTGCACCTGGCCCACGCGGCGGCGGGCACGGCGCTGACACTGGCGGGCAACAAGGAGACGGGCTTTGCCTACTCCACCGGCGCAAACGACCTGGACATCCTGGGCTTTGTCAATATCAACGGCGTGCTGAACTGGAGCATTTCCAACTTCGGCAGCGCGGAGATAGGAGGCAATGAGCCACCGGCCTACCAGCTGGAGGGGTACAGCCTGCTTGACTTCCCGAACCAGTCGCCAGCCGGGGCCATCCGGGAGATCGAGCCGGACGTGTTCACCACCGTCGCCACCACCGGCTCAGGCTACGGGGCGAAAGGCGTGAGTAGCCTCTACCTCCCGGCGGGTGTGGACGGCGGCATTGCCGTTTGCAGGAAGCAGGGCGAAGACGGGGAGGTGGTCTTCGGCCTGCACGACAACAGCAACTTCCCGGCCTGGAATATTATGAAATGGGGCGCGTTCCTATCCCCTGGCACCTCAGATTCCTACGCCATGCAGGCCGGGGTACTGTCCTCCAAGCTGACCAGCACCAGCCCGGTGGGTGGATGGCTGCGCGTGTACCGTGCCGGGACAACGGTGAGGCTCCAGCGCAGCGCGGACGGGTTGGCGTGGACCAACATCCTCACGTACACCAACACATCGGACGCGGCCCTCTACTTCTGCATTGACGTGAATGCCAACAGCGGCGGGCGCAAGCTGAGTTATCCACAGGTTATCGGGGCTGTCTAATGGGGGTGCAGCACATCATCGCACAGATGGCCCGCAGGGGGGCATCTGCCCCGGCCACACCTGCGGAAACCACCGCCTTTGACTATAGCACCACCTCCTCCGGTTTCGCGCACACGGTCTACGACTATGCCCGCACCGGCTACCGGGGGCGCTCGGCACTGGCCGAGGTGTCACACCAGACCAACCATACGACCCTGGCGGTTACCTGGCACACGCAAGGCAGCACCTCACCGCCCCTGCTGCTCAACGTGTACGTGAACGGGGGGCATCACGCGGTGCTGACACCTACCGGGGGGGCGACCTTTTCGACTGCCTCCTGTGCCCTGCCCGCAGGCACCAAGACGGTCTTGCTCCGGCAGGGGGGCACCTGGCCCGTGTCCGGCGCGGTGCGGGGCGCCGACATCACCGGAGCAACCTACTCAGGCGGCACGTTTGCCACCGCCTCCGTACCCGCCAGAAAGGCAAGCCGCATGGTGACCTGTTCGGACAGTATCGGTGTCGGAGCGGGAACGGCCAATAACGGACGCTATGCCTGGCAGGTGCTTTTAAGGGAGCAGTTGCCCGGTTGGGAGTTCGCCTCGATGGGGGCGGCGGGCGCAGGGGCAGCTATCGTGCAGAACCCCAACGACGCGCAGCGCCTGGTCAATTACCTTTCAGGAGCCAACAGGAAAGTGCTGTGGTGGGCGCTCGGAACCAACGACTACAACGCAGACCCGGCGACCTGGGGGGCAAACTTGGCCAACTGGCTCGAAAGCGTACATGCCCTAGACCCGGCCATTGAGGTGAAGGTGCAGACGATGATCTGGCGTGAGGGATTCGAAACGCAAGTAGAGCCATTGCGGCAGCAGATGCGCGACATCGCAGCGGCCAGAAGCTGGTGCCAGCTCGTGGAGGCTTCCAACTGGATACCTATTGACCAGTACTACCCCGATGCCTTGAAAGTACACCCCAACGAGCAAGGGAACGAAACCTTTGCAAGCAGGGTCAAGGATGTTTTAACCACGCAAACCTAAAACCATGAACAACCAAACCAGAATCATCGCCGCCGTGCTAGTATTCTTCCTATTAGTCGGAGCGGCTATTGCCATCTTTGAACCGGACGGGGGGCATCCCCAAAAAAAAAGACGGCTATGACTGCATCGAGGAGGTGATGACTTCACTGGACGAGCCGGACGCGCACATCTGGCTACCGTGCAGGCTGAAGCTGTGCGACAAGCTGCAATACATCGGAACCCTTCAAACCTAACCTATCCTGATATGAAACTATCCATCAAAGTAAGTTACCCTTCCTAATGCCCCAACGAATCCTAAAACTGATCGAGGCCAAACCCGCCCTCGTTGAAACGGCCCTCTATTTATCAAGTTGGCTCTACCTGACTCTGTCCCCCTATGATCTGGCAGAGAAGATCATCTACGGGGTGCTGACGGGCGTGGGCGTGGCTAGTGGGAAATGGATAGTGGAGGCTATACAGAAACGAATCAGACTCAGAAAGAAATGATAAAGCTCATCAAACGACACAAGACCACCATCACCGGCATCATCACCGCCTTGCTTTGTCTGGGCGGGGTGGTGCGCTACTTTTTGGGGCAGATAGACGCCACCGAACTGATGGCCTTCACCGGAATAGTGAACACGGTAGCCATTACGATAGTGGGAGCCTTTGCCAAGGATGGCGAGGTGAAGAAGAAGTGTGAAGAACCTAACCAATAACACAGGACGTATGCGCAAGATAGACAACCTCGTAATCCATTGTACTGCCACGGTGCAGACAGCCAAAGTAGAGAGTATACAACGCTATTGGCGGGACACGCTCAAGTGGCGTTCTAGTGGCTACCACGTCATCATAGAGGCGAACGGGAACATTGTAAGGCTGGCAGAAGATAGTGCCGTGTGCAACGGCGTAGCAGGCCACAACAGCAATTCTTTGCATGTGTCCTACATCGGAGGGATAGACGCGAAAGGAAAGGGACTCGACAACCGAACGCCTCAGCAGAAGGTCGCCTTGTGGCAGGTCATCAAAGCATGGAAACAAAAGTACCCCAACGCCAAAGTCTTGGGGCACCGCGACTTTCCGTCAGTAAAAAAAGAATGCCCGAGCTTTGATGCGGGCAAATGGTGGGAATCACTTCAAAACTAACAGACATGAAATACGCCATCTACATTCTACTAGCCTTTGCGCTGTTCACCTCCTGCCGTAGTTCACAAATAGTGAACAAACCCCTCGAAGTGAACGCCCCCGACTCCCTGCCAGACCCTGCAAGTGCTAACGGGTGGGTCTTTGTCCGAACCTCAGTAGAGGGGGGAATCTACGTGCCCCCTGTGGCCCCCAAAAAAGTAAAGACCGTTGTCAAGGACAGGTCAAGGATAAAGGATGCGATTGTGGCTTACGATGGCGCTACGGTCACAAATGATGAATCCTTGACAAAGGACAAAAGCAAGGACAAGCCCAAAGTAAAGGCCGACATCATAGGAGATGGCAACTCGCAAACTAAAGCGGATTCCAGTAAGTTCGACTGGATCAAGTACGTCTGTGTGGCGGTGATCGTGTTGGTGCTCTTGTATGTGTTCTATCCCTTCATTGCTCGGTTTAGAAGGTAAATTAGGGCAACAGCCGGGCTTTCGGCACTCGTTCTTTTAATACCATCGGCTTTACCGATAGTATTAAAAGGAACTCAAACAATGCCTCTATCCCTGTTGCGTTCCGATAGTAAATTTATCCACTTAACTACTTGTATATTATATAGTTAATTGCTATTTTAGTGTTGTAGATAGTGGCAGAAGAAATTGCAGGGTATACTGGTAGAGCAGGAACCCGTCCGAAATCCTTCAGAAGGCTTTGTAACTATTGCCCGTCAAGGTAGCAAATCTCTAACTATAAGGACTGTGCACACATCCAGGTGTGCCTATCTACAATTTACCTATTAAATAGATAACAACGCTCTGAGCTTTGAAGACTTCTGCGCTTATTGTGAGTGTGTTGTTGCAGCCCGCCAGGAAGAAGCCGACACGCAAATGACAGCCGCTTATTACAGATAACAACAGGCCCTTCGGGGCTTTTACTTTATTTATAAAAAGAGAAAAGATGGGTATGCCGACAATCGAAAAATTGATAGAAGAACTGCCTTGGCGCATCAAAGGCGATTACAGGCTGCTAATACGTAAGTATGATGGCCCGAATGCTAAGTATTCAGTCGCCTATGTGGATTTGGATTTAAATCTGAAACAGGATTTCTTTGCGCCAACTCTTTTAGAGTGTCTCCATGAAATGAAGATATATTTGGCAATGAGGCCGGAACTCACAAACTACTAATGCAGGAACCTATCATCAAGCTTAACGGCTGGAAAACCATTAAGGACTACGCCAAAGAAAAGCAGGTCACAACCAACTGCATCAGCAAGCTGGTAAAACTGAATAAAATAGACTGGCGGGAGTATCCCGAGCTAAACGGGTTGAAGCTGGTAAAGGAACGCGCTAACGATAGAGCCGATACCCCACAGCGAGGAACGAGCGAGGAGTAAAGGCGAAAGCGTGTGAAAGCGCCCAACGAAAGGGGGTAGGAGAAAAGATATTGCCGAAAGCGTGGCCCTTTAGGGAGCGCCCTCCTTAGGATTTGTGCCAGTTGCTTTCCATCCCGTAAAGATAGGGCAAAAGAACAAAATTCAGCGGTTGCAGGCACATTACGGGGCACACGGTTTTCGTAAGTGACTGATTTTTAAAATAGTCTATGGGTTCAGGTGGGCCCACAGAAAATCAAGCACTTATCTCGGAGAGAGGTAAGTGCTTTTTTGTTTAGGGACTTTATTTTGTTTATTCCCCATCTCCAAACGTTTTGTTCCTGTTTTGCCTGAGACACTTAAAAAATAGTACAACATATAGTGCAAAATAAAAGAATCCGGAAGTACCTTTGCTTTTTGGGAGAAGTAAGTGTTAAGGTTTAAAAACCAGCAGTTTATAACCTATTGTTTACGCCTTTTAATTTCTCTTGAAGACTTAATACATTATTTTATTTACCCAAGACACCTGCAGCCAGGTGCAATTCTAATGACAGTCGCAATTACCCCACCTGATAACAAGCAGCAGGTACATCTCCTCTCAACTGATTTTGTTGAAATCATACACAATGCTGTGGATGATTTGCTACTTGTGCGATGGCTGCGGCCGGTGCAAAGCCACGAATACCGTTCTGGGATAGAGGAGACAGGCCGTGTGCTGTTAGAACTGGGGCTAGAGAAGCTCCTGGTAAACAACCAGCGCATGGGCGTGCTAACCATGGATAACCAGGGTTGGCTGGCGACTATCTCTATCCAAATGATCTCCCAAAGTAACCTAAAGCAACTGGCGATCATCTCTTCCACCGACTTCTTCCAACAGCACACCAATGAGAAACTCGATAGCAGAGTAAAAGAGCAAACACCTTACTTCGATACCCAGTACTTCCTGATAGAGCGGGAAGGGCTGGAATGGCTGAAAGGATGCTAAACAACAAACGCCGCCTCCTTTCAGAGAGCGGCGTTTATTAAACACTCAACTAAACAAACTTCTTACTTATCCCACCAAACACGACCATACAGGTTGTCCTGTCCGCTGAACTGGCGTTGTACTGCCTCGTTGTAGCTGGCGGCGTTGTTAAAGGATTCAGTAGCCGGGTAGCTGTTGCGGAGAGGCACCGCTTTGCCGTCAGGCTCCACCAGGTTGGTAGGGTAGCCGGTGCGGCGCCATTCAGCCCAGGCTTCGTAGCCGTGCATGAACAGGTGTATCCAACGCTGTGTCGCGATCTGCTCAATAGCGTTGGCCGGGTTGTAGGCAACGCCTTCCTGGCTCAGCAGGGCCGAAGCGCCAGCTGTGCTGCCCGTCCACTGCAGCAGCGACTGCTCGATGGCTTTGTTGTAATTGATCTGAGCTTCTGCGTCGCCACCGGCAATCCAGCCACGCTTGGCGGCTTCTGCTTTGGCAAACAGGGCCTGTGCGTAAGTTACAAGCTGTATGTGCGCATCCTGTTTCCAGATAGCAGGGCCCATCAGCGAGTAGTTGGTTACGTTTGGCAGACCTTGCATGGTGCCAAAAGGCAAGCCTCTGTACTCACCTGAGGTGCGTGCCGGCGTGCCGTATACCTGTAGTCGTGGGTCATTTACCGGCTTCAGTTTATTCACAAGCGTTTCAGTCAAAGCCCACCATTCGCGGTTTTGGTTCGATACCTGTCCATACCAGTAGTTCTGGTTGTTGGCATCGGCCAGGTGACGGAACATCAGGTTGTCGGCATTGGAAGTCATGATGCCGGCCTCCAGGGCCTTGTTGAACTCAGCGGCTCCTTTGGCAGGGTCCACTTCCGAAAGTCGAAGGGCCATCAGCATCCGGATGGTGTTACCAAGGCGCTTCCACTTGTTGATATCCCCGTTATACACAATGTCGTTGGAGATGTTGCCGGCCGTGATCTCGCTGTTGGCCTGCTCCAGCAAAGCGAACAGGTTAGTGTAGATCGACTCCTGGGTATCGTACTTCGGTGTGAAGTTTTCGACACCTTGCAGGGCTTCGCTGTAAGGCACATCGCCCCAGCGGTCGGTCACGTGCCAGAAGTAGTAGGCCTTCAGGATCTTGGCCACCGCCAGCTGGTTATTGATCGGGCCTTCGGTCGTGCTCAGCTTAGCCGTCGACAGGACGGTTTCCAAGTTCATGAGCGGCCCCTGGTAGATCCAGTAAAAGCTGGTACCGCCATCGGGGTAGAGGGAAGCACCCGGATACTGGGTCTCGGACAGGTACTGGGCATGAAACTGGGCCGAAGGCGTGGCGCTCAGGCTCGACAGCGAAAGCGCCGAATTGGCGATCAGCTGCGTAGCGGTGGCTTCGCTCGGCTCGTTAGGGTTAATGTTTATGTCCTCCTCAAACTTGTCGCAGCTTGCCAGCATAAAGCAAGACAAAAGCACTGCATATATTTTCTTCATTCTCATCTTCCTTATAAAGTAATGTTTAGGTTAATGCCGTAAGAGCGCACCGAGTTGGCCGTACCAGACTCGTACCAGCTGATGGACTGAGAACCGGTCGAGATCTCAGATGGGTCGATGCCCTCCGGAGCTTTCTGCCACAGTTGCGCCACGTTACGGGAGATCAGCGCCACGCCCACGCTCTGGAACGGCAGACGGCCCAGCATAGACTTATCCAGGGTATAGCCCAGGCGCAGTTCGCGGAGTTTGATGTAGGAGGCGTCGTACACCCACTCCTCGTACACACGACGGCCCACCACAGTGTTGTAGTATGACTGGGCGCTCACGTAGTTGGAGGCTGGCTGACCACTCACATCCACACCATTTACCTTCGTGCCTGGTGCGTAGATACCTTCTACTTTCACACCACCGCCTGCTTCCAGTGGATCGCGCACGTTGGCGCCGCGGTCGTTGGTAGCCACCGTGAGGGGGTCCTGCCCGGTACGCACGGCCAGCATTTTAGAACGGCTGAAGAACTGGCCGCCAATTTGATAATCGATCATGGCTGAGAGGTCGAATTTCCAGATCTTGAAAATGTTCTGCCAGCCTCCGGTCACGTCAGGCAGCACGCTACCAAAGTTGTGCGTCGCATCTGTGTACAGCGGCATGCCGTTGGCTCCTATTAGCTTTTGGCCGGTGGCAGGGTCGCGCTGGTACGCTGTTCCTATCAGACTACCGAAGGACTCGCCTTTGTAGGAGTTGAGGTAGGAAGTAACAGAAGAGTAGGTAGTAGAGTAGTGCGGATACACATCTGTCTCATCGTTAAGGTCTACCACTTCACTTCTGTTGCGACCTAGGTTGAAAATGGAGTTCCAGGTGAAGAGTTCAGACTGCACAGGGGTAGCAGTCAGCGCCAATTCTATACCTTTGTTCTGAATTAGACCAGCATTGATAATTGTAGTGCTATACCCGCTGGCGCCGGAAACTGACAGAGGTAGTATTTGGTTCTTGTTCTTTTGCAGATAATAGGTGAAATCTATACCTACGCGACCCTGCAGGAAGCGCATGTCTATACCTGCTTCATAGGAGTGTGCAAAAGATGGCATGATATTCGGGTTTTGCAGGTTGTCCGGCACAAACAGCGTGTTCACCGCCGGAGGGCCGGCGTATATCGTACCCGCGCCAAAGTAAGGCGTGGTCTGGTAAGCGCTCAGGTCAGAACCAGCCTGTGCGTAGCTTGCGCGAATCTTACCGAAAGAAAGTGGGTTCCAGTCGATCAGCTCGCTGAACACCATGCTACCCGATACCGATGGATACCAGTAGGAGTTGTTGTCCGGCGGTAGGGTAGAGGAGATGTCGTTACGCAGGGAGGCGTCGATAAAGTAGGTGTCTTTATACCCCACAGAGGCCATGCCGTAAAAGCTGCGGACCTGCTTGCGGCGTAGTGTCTGGCTGGTAGTAGGACGGTCAATGGAACCTTTGATATTGTAAAAGCCCGGGTTGGCAAGACCGCCTTCTGAGGCCATGTAAAGGGCCGTGTAGCGGGTGTCGTAAAGGTTGCTGCCGGCATTCACATTAAGCGAGAAGTCTCCGAACTGCTTTGTGTACTGCGCCAGAAACTCGTAGTTGGTGTCGCGGCCCTGGTACTTACCGGTCGTGAAAGCCGGCACTCTTCTGCCTCCGAAAGCCTGGCGTGTTTCGATGTTCTGGGTATAGCTGTCATTACGCACATGGCCACTCACTTTCAGCGAAGGCAGGATCTGGTAGGTCAGGCTCACATCGCCAAAGATACGCTCGCGGTTGTCGTTGCTGATGTTCTCGTAAGCCTCGAAGTAAGGGTTGTTCCAGTACAGTGAGTTGAAATTGGTGATCTCACCCGTCGTAGTGCTCGGTCTGCGCAGGTTCCAGTTCAGGAAAGTGCCATCGTCGTATTTGTAATTCTTCATACGCTTCATGTCCACGTTGCGCTGGAACCACTGCACCATGTAGCGGGCTCCGTATTCCGAGCCCTGTGAAGGACGCTGCGCATCGTTGCGGGCATAGGTGATGTTGGTGGATGCCGTCAGCTTTTTGGACAGGTCCAGGCTGCCGCTCAGGCCCACGTTGTTACGGTTGAGGAAAGTGTTCGGCTCCACACCCTCCACGCGGGTATCGTTGGCGCTCAGGCGGAAGGTGCTGTTCTCGTTGCCACCTGTGATAGTAACGCCATTGTTCAGGTTATAACCTGTCTCGTAGTAGTCCTGGATATTGTTTGGATGCGGTACGAAAGGCGTTAGCTGGCCGTACTCCGGGTCCTGTGGGTAGAAACTGAAAATCTGGCGAACGGGTGTGCCGTCCATTTTCGGGCCCCAGCTTTCGTCCACGGACACGTCCACGTATTTGTCGCCGTTGGGCAGGGTGCGCCAGGTCTGGCTGGAACCGCCACCGTACATGTTCTGCAATGGCATGAAGTTCACGGCCTTTTCAACAGAGAAAGCGGAGTTAATCTGTACGCCTACCTTTTTCGGTCCTTTCTGGCCTTTCTTGGTCGTGATCATGATCACGCCGTACTGGCCGCGAATACCATAAAGAGCAGAGGCCGCCGGTCCTTTCAGCACGTTGATCGACTCGACATCTTCCGGGTTGATGTCCTGGGCCAGGTTACCATAGTCCGCCTGGTCTACGCCAGAGAAGTTGGAGTTGGAGATAGGTGTGCCGTCCACCACGATCAGGGGCTGGTCGCTGCCACTCAGGGAATTTACGCCTCTTATCTTGATTTTCTGAGTACCGCCCATGCTGGCGCCTGAAGATCCTGTTATCTGCACACCGGCTACTTTACCGGCAAGCGAGCCGAGCACGTTCTGCTCTTTGGTGAAAGTCAGGTTATCGCCCTGCACCTGCTGTGTGGCATAGCCCAGGGAGCGCTCGCTACGCTCGATTCCCAGTGCCGTCACCACCACTTCATCGAGCTGGCGGGCGTCGGTCTGTAAGCTCACATTAATGGTACTTTGGTTACCAACTGCTACCTCCTGGGTGGTATAGCCCAGAAAGCGGAAGACCAGCGTGGCGTTGGCCTCGGGCACGCGAAGTTGGTAATTGCCCTGTGCATCGGTAGCGATGCCAATTGTGGTGCCTTTAACGGCGACACTTACCCCGGGCAGGCTGTTGCCCGTCGAGGCTTCTGTCACTCTACCGCTCACCGCCCTGTCCTGGGCAAAGGCGCTGGCGGACCAGAGCACCATAAGCGGCAAAATGATGGAAAGTAGTTTTTTTCCCATAATTCGATAATTTGTTTTAAAAATGGTAAGGTTAGATTCGTTGAATATAGTGTATATTTAATTAATAAGAAAGAGATATTCGTTATAACATAGTGCGTTTTTGTGCAAGCATAAAAAAACACCCCGCATCAGGCCGTAGCCGATGCGGGGTGTTTTTAGCTGTTAAACGCTGAATTAGCCTATAGCGAGTCGATCCACTTCTTCAGATCACCTTTGGCCTTGCCGGTTTTTTGCTGGAGCTTGCCCAGCCATTCGTCCTGCTGACCCTCCTGATAAGTCAGGTCATCTTCGGTCAGGTCAGCGTAAGATTTCTTGATCTTACCTTTCAATTCATTCCAGTTTCCTCTGGTTCTATATTCTGCTTCGTTCATCGTATTCTTAGCTTAAAATTAAACAAATCTTATACCTTGATATACGGCTGAAACGAGGCAGTCGTTCAAAAAGCGGCTAGATCCACTTTTTGAGCAGACCGATGAGGTCGCTTTGCTCAAATGGCTTGCAGAGGTAATCGTTCATGCCGGAAGCCAGACTATTCTCGATGTCGCTGCTGTAGGCGCTGGCTGAAAACGCAATGATCGGGATGCCGTAGTTCTCCTGCCGCAGGGTGCGCGCTGCCTCCAAACCGCTGATGCCGGGCATCTGCACATCCATGAAAATCAGGTCAAACTGCTGCGCACGCACCAAGTCAAGGGCTTCCTGTCCGCTAAAGGCTGAAGTTACCTGCGCACCAAAGTTCTCGAGCACCGTTTCGAGCAGCATCACGTTGATCTCGTTGTCATCCACCACCAGCAGGTGCTTGCCTTCGGGCACTGCGTAATGGCTGTCATCCACTGCCTCCTGCTGCGGTGCTTGCTGGGTCTGCATGCGCTTCAGCCGAATGGTGAACCAGAACAGAGAGCCTTTCTGCTGCCCGGGCAGTGGACTGATGACCTGCAGGTCGCCCTGCAGTAGCCTGGCCAGCTTCTTGCTGATGGCCAGCCCAAGTCCTGAGCCGCCGTATTTGCGTGAAGTGGACTGATCGGATTGCGTAAAGGATTCAAACACCATCTGCTGCTTCTCGGCAGGTATACCTATACCTGTGTCGCTGACGGAGCAGTAAAGCAGCAACTCGCCATCAGCCAACTGATCGGCTTTGAACAGCACCTCAATACTGCCCTCTTCTGTAAACTTGATGGCATTGCTCACCAGATTGACTACCACCTGGCTGATGCGGGTGGGGTCACCGATTGCCCATTGCGGCACAGAGGCATCAAACGAGCAGGAAAACGTAAGTCCTTTGCCTTCGGCCAGGTGCCGGTAGGGGCTCAAACTGGCTTCCAGGCTTTCACGCAACTCAAACGGAATCGCCTCCAGGTATATCTTGTTCTGCTCCACCCGGTGCAGGTCCAGTATGTCGTTGAGCAGTTTGGTGAGCGTGGTACCCGACGATTTGATCAGGTTGATGTATTGTTTCTGGGTGTCGTTCAGCCCGGTGCCTTGCAGCAGGTCCGTGAATCCCATGATGCCGTTGAGCGGCGTCCGGATCTCGTGGCTCATGCTGGATAGGAAATTGCTTTTGGCTTCGTTCGCCTCTTCGGCTTTGCGTTTGGCCTTGCGCA
Source organism: Pontibacter coccineus (assembly GCF_030546575.1). Lineage (GTDB taxonomy): Bacteria > Bacteroidota > Bacteroidia > Cytophagales > Hymenobacteraceae > Pontibacter > Pontibacter coccineus. Next base: position 575,629 of record NZ_JAUOTN010000001.1, on the reverse strand, counting down.
GCGCTTTTTCGTTTTGCTTCAGCTCGGTGATGTCTTTGGCAACGATCAGCACACCGTCCACTTCTTTGTGGCTGTTGCGGAGATGTGAGAACGAGCAGGAAACGGGGATTTCCTGGTTTTGTTTCGTCCTGAAGAGCAGTTCCTTGTTCAGGCACTTGCTATGAGAGCGGCATTGCTCCATCAGCGAGACCAGCGTGGGTACATGGGTTTTGGGGAGTAGCACAGACAGGTGTTTGCCCTGCAGCTCATGCTCCTTATAGCCGAGCGCCTCCTCCAATGATTCGTTGACTGATCTGATCGTAAAGTCAGTATTCAAAATAAGGAGCATGTCCACTACGCCACGGTAAATGCTTTGCATAAAGTCCCGGGATACGGTAGAGCTCTTGAGCTCCTGCCCCAGCATGTTTATACCTGCAATGACGGCATCCATTTCGTCGCCTGTTTCGGAAGTGTCGATCTGGTAGTCGAAATTTCCGTTGGCAACTTCGGTGATCAGTGTCATGATCTCCTCTATTCTCTCTTTAAGTACTTTCACTTGTTCCAGTTTTGAACCGCCTGCGGCGGTGCGGTGCTATTCTTTTTCGACGGCAAAGGTGGCCCCCATCATTTCCAGTACAAAGTTATCTTTACTCTGGTAATAACCGACTTTAGGGTAAGGTGTTGCGCCGACTTTCTTTTTTTCGAGGGTGGCAGATATCCCCATGTTCACCTGCGTGCATTGTAAGGCATTGGCGCGCTTTATCACCTGGTAAAGCGTCTGCCTGTACACGCCGTAGGTCATCAGGTATTCGTAGTCCATCCCGATCAACATAAAACTGTACACATTTGCGGCATTCTTATGGCAGAATGCTACCGCTACCGGCTTGCGGTTGATCGAGTACTCTTCTTTAATATAGAGTACGATAAACTCCCAGGACTCGCTCTCATTGAGCAGCTGAAACATCTTCTCCGGGAACAGAAAGTTGTTGATGGCAAAGTTGTTGGCCTTCACGGTGCGGAACAAGGCCATGGCGTGCTGCAGCTCCTCGCTGCCCAGCTGGTTCTTAATGACCACATCGTAAAAGTGCTCGTTGCGCTTGATTTTCTGGACAAAGTTCTCGCGCCCTTTCTTGGAAAGCGTTTTTCTGAAGCTCTCCTCGTCTGTCCAGTTCAGGTTCTCCACCACGCATGACTCCGGCAAGTTCATTTTCACGAAGTCCTGCTCCACCATAAACTCATCCAGTTCTGGGTCCTTGTCGTCGAGGTCGCGCAGCAGGATGCTGCTGGCCTGGTGGGCTTCCTGCTCTTTGCTTAACGCTGTGAGCAATGCCTTTAGCGCCATTTTCCAGTAAGGGCTGCTGCGGTCCAGGTATAGGTGGTTGCCCTCGGTAAACAAACTACCCAGCACGATGCCGGTTGTGGTGAGGTAGTAGGGGTTGGCCTCCCGCTCACGCTCCAGCGCTTTGGATATAGACGCCTGCGAGAACATGTCTTCTTTCAGCAGGGAAATGGTCGCAAAAGTCATCAGCACGACTTTCCCTTGCTGGTCCTGTACGGTATAGTAGCGGAATGTCCAGTTATTTTCATTCTCTGGGTTGTTGCTGAAGGAATTTTCCAGGAAACGCATGCCCTCCCAGTCAAACATGCCCCGGTGACCGAGGTGTTCGTTCCAGAGCGCTGCCTCGATCTGGGTGATAGAGGTATAGGACTGCAGGCTGATACCGGTTGAAAGAGCGGTTGGTGCTGCCGGCGGCGCAACAGGTTGTGCCATCGCCGGCATTTTGAAAGCTTTCCGGATGCTTTCCTGGGTCTGGTTTGTGAGAGCCAGGGCCAGGTGAAAATGCAGCTGCAGCTTGCGCACCAGCTCTTCTATGTCTTCATCAGCATTCGTGAGCGAGATCGTGATGCGCACCCCGATGTTCTTGGCAGGCACCGCCGGGAAAGTAGCCAGGTTCACGTATACGCCGTCCTGCAGCAAAGCCTGCACCAGGTGGTTGCCCATCTCCATGGTGCCCGTACCGATATAGAAGATCGGGCTCTCGCATTCGTGCACCAGGGGCAGGTCGGTTTGCCTGAGCAGGGAGTTGAAGTGAGCGATCTTGCGTTGCAACTCTTTTTGGTAGGTATAGATCTCGTCGCTCAGGTGAATTTTGGCGGAGGCAATGGCCGCTCCCAGCGTGGCGGGCTCTATTTGCACCGAGAAGGTGAGGGGGCCACCGAAGTTGTTGACTCTGTTATACCACTCCTCATTCGGGAAAAGCGACAGACCACCGCAGGCCCCAAAGGCCTTGCCTAAGTTGGCGGTCAGGATCATTTTACGGTACAGGCCTTCCGGCATTTGGCTCATGGCGTAGCCCGTGCCGTTTTTGCCTGCCCAGCTTGCGCCATGCGCATCGTCCACGTACAGGTATAGCTGTTCGTACTTTTCAGCCAGCGCTATTAGTTCCTTGATCGGGGCAAAGTCGCCGTACATGGAGTACACGCTGTCGGCCATGTACCAGATGCGATCAAATTTGCCGCGCTGCTTTTTAATGCGGTCTTCGAGCATTTCGAGGTTGTTGTGGCGCACCATCTCCACAGTCACCCCCTGGCTCAGCAGTTTCTTAACCGCCTCCTGCACGCTGGCATGCACCTGGTGGTCCAGTATAACCAGGTCCGCCTGGCGGATGATGCTAGGTATAACGGTGAGGTGCGAAAGTGTACAATTTTTAGAGATAACAACCGGAGCATCATACATTTGCCTGATCAGCGCCTCCAGTTCGCTGTACAAGGGATTGGAGATGTAGGTGCGCGACATCGGGAACTGCGTGCCGTAACGCTCGATTGCCTCAATGGCCCCGCGCTTCACCTTTGGGTGGTGTTCCAGCCCCAGATAGCCACAGGTGCCGAAGTGTAGCACCCGTTTCCCGTGCAGGGTTAAGTGTTGACCACTAAGTGTTTGGTCCTCAGCGTGCAGGTGGATGATTCCCTTTTTTTTAGAAACAGAAAGTACGGAGTCAACCGTATCAATGATGTTATTATGTCGTATCTTTGCCATGTGTTTTGCTATGTCCGCATTGTCGGTATGGCCTAACAAGCAAACGATAGATCCAATTCAAATCTGAATGACAAATTTCGAAAAAGAATACGAAAAGAGTCCAATTAAAACAGATTGCCTCGAACTTTATTTGAAGGGGGGAATCTTGTACTGTATTTATAATGAGGTAAAAGAGCTCAATCTTGAAAAAGCCCGTGTATGTGTGCAGGACCGCCTGAAGTACATCGGCGAGCAGGTATACCCCAGCTTGTTCGACATCACGCGTGTGAAGCATTCCACGAAAGAGGCCCGCGATTACCTGGCCGACGAAGGCAATGCAGGTGTCTCAGCCAGTGCTATTTTAGTGAGCTCACCGATGGTAAAGATGGCGGCCAATATTTACATCCATGTGAACAGGCCTAAGAACCCCACGTTGATGTTCACGAACCAGGCGGAGGCGGTTGCTTGGCTGGAGCAATTCAAAAGATAGACAGACGAAGTTGCGATTCATGTGGAATTGCCATTGCTAAGAAAACAAAAAGCCCTCCTATCAGGAGGGCTTTTTGCTGGTTAAGGGTTATGGGTTAAAATTTTAGTTCATGCCGTTGCCGTCGCCTTGCTTGGCGTCGTCGTTGCGGATGCTCTTCTTGCGCTTAGGCGCGCGCTGCTGGTCCATCTTGCCAAAACGGTAGTCGAAGCTCACACGCACACCGCGGTTGAAGTTGTTGATGCGGATCTCCTGGGTATAGGCTCTTGGGTTGGTCGGCGATTCCTCTACACGCACATCGTTGCGCATGCGCATGCTCTCTCTGAAAGGGTTGTCCAGGCCCAGGCTGATGCCGCCCTTTTTGTCGAACAGCTCCTTCTTGATGGCAATGGTATGGTACGAGAAGGCAGCGAACTCTCCCAGCAGCTGGATGCGGCGGGAGTTGAAGCCACCGTTAAACTGCGCCGTGATGCCCTTTCCAAAGGTATAAGATGAGTTGGCGTTGATGTTGTACATCCAACCACTGTTGCTGGCATACTTTCCGTTCAAGTCTACAAAATAGAAGTTAGAGCTACCGCCGATCGTCCAGTTGTTGGTCGGTTTGGTATTTCCGAACAAGCTCACACCATAAGTTTTGTTTTTGGCGATGTTGTCGAACGAAAGGGTGGTTACATCCACAGGCAGACCGCTCGCATCTGTTTCCCGATCGATTGTCGCTACCGTCTCGATGGCGTTGTCAGTATGGCGCACGTAGCCGGTCACGTTGATCGAAGTGGTCTTGAAGAAGGTACTGTAGCCCAGTTCAAATAGATCAGTTAGTTCTGCATCGAGTCTCGGGTTACCCTGCACACGGGTGTTGGAGGTCTGCTCCTGCACGTACGGGTTCAGGTAGAACAGCGACGGACGCTGGATACGCTGTGTGAAGTTGGCACGGAAGGTATGCTTCTGTTTCAGGTTGTACGACAAGGCTACGCTAGGTATAAAGTTGTCATAGTCCAGGCTGTAGTCATTGTCACCCTGCAGGTCGGCCTGGATGTCTGTGAACTCATAGCGACCACCCATTTTCACGTTCAATTTCTTTTTCAGCATGAAGCCGTACGTCATGTAAGTAGAGTATACATCCTGCTCATAAAAGAAAGCGTCGATGCGACGGGTTTCGTCCCCTGAGTTGAGGATGTCACGGTAAAGAGCATCACTTTCCACATCGCGGAAGATGGATTTGGCACCCAGTTCCAGTATAGTTTTATTGGCAAACGGATGGGTATAATCCGCCTGGAAAGTCAATTCTTTGTTAGCGCCTTCATTCAGGTTGCGCTTCAGCAGATAAGGATCGTTGCCCTCGTTCAGATAGTCCTGGCGGATGTCGTTGTCGGTGTTGGTTACCGAGTAAAGCGACAGCAGCGCAAGTTCCTGTCCCTGTTTGCTGAACGTGCGGGTGTAGTCGAGGTTATAATCGGTGCCGATGCGCTGGTTGCGGTTGCGGATCTCGTTGCGGAAGTCCTGGATCAGGTTGTCGCCTTCGCGGCTGGTCACTTCCTGGTCGTTTTCCATCCGGAAAGTACCGCCGTTGCTGCGGATGCTGCCCGATATGTTGTTCTTCGGCGTGAGGTCATAGTCAAAACCTACCAGTGCATTCATGAACTTGCCATTGATGCGGGTTTTGCCAAACTGGTTGCTGGTCGTGTTGCCGGCAAAGATGGTGTTGCTCATGTTGCCATGGTTGTAGAACATGTTGCCACCGAAGGTGCCGTTGATGCCCAGTTTACCGCGACGGATGTTGAGGCTGGCGTTGGCGTTGCTGCCGCGTGTGCCTGCTGTGGCTGCCACCGAACCGGTCACGCCCTGCAGACCACCGTCTTTTTTGGTGATGATGTTGATGATACCGGCTGTACCTTCTGCATCATACTTGGCAGACGGGCTGGTGATCACTTCCACCGACTTGATCTGGTCGGCTGGAATCTGCTTGAGGGCATCGGCCACGCTGCCCGCCATGATAGCAGACGGCTTGTTGTTGATTAGTACGCGCACATTGGAGCTGCCACGCAACTGCACGTTGCCGTCGTTGTCCAGCGCCAGCGAAGGTACTTTCTGCAACACATCGGCTGCGTTGCCACCGGAGTTGGTAATGTCCTTCTCAGCGTTATACACTGTGCGGTCGATTTTCTCTTCTACAAGTGGTTTCTCACCTGTGATCACTACCTCGCCTAGCTTTTTGGCATCTGAGGCAATGGCCACAGCACCTACGTTTACGCTGGCATTGTCAGACGTTACCGTCACGTCCTCTACCAGCTTTTGCTGATAACCCAGGAAGCTCACCTGTAGTCTGTATTTGCCAACGCCCACTCTGCTGATCGTGAAGCGACCCTTGTCATCGGCCATCGCGCCGTCGATCGGTTTGCCGGTCGCCAGGCTGATCAGGGCAACCGTAGCGAACTCCACTGGTTTTTTGGTGTCTGCGTCCTGCACGATACCCACGATGGTGGCGTTGCCACGCGGTGCGGCCATACCTGCGGCAGCTTGTTGCGGGGCAGCCTGCGGTGCCTGCGCGAGAGCCGGCACGGTGCTCAGGCCCAACAGGGCGAGCAGCAGGCTCTTTTTCATAGTTTTTTCTAGTTGGCGTAAATGTGTTTTATTCATGTCTCCAGTCTTCTGTAATAATTGCTTCAGTAAAGGAAAAGCTAGTTTTTGAGTCCTGAAAACAGAATATACCAAGGCGCCGCATTTCTATATGAATAGCCTTATATAGCCTATCAGGCATTCGTCGGGAAATAGGGGAGGTTGGTGGAGGGAAAGGGGAGTGTAGGTATAGCGACAGCTGCGGCAGTTATAGGAAGTAGCTTTCTTTTGTACATTGTGGCCGTAATGAAGGGCTCGAGCGTCCAGCTCGTGACGGTTATAGAGGGGCCTCTGGTATAGGTATAGCATACCGCAAGTTTAGCGTCAGCGCAACTTGTGGTTATAGTTGAGGCCAGTTTGCAACTGGCGTAGCTTCAGCCTTTCTATACCTTAAGCTTTTTGCTTTGTAGCTTCGCCTGTGCGGCGGGCACTCACTTTTTGTCTTGACACAAAAAGTAAGCAAAAAGGTCAAGACTCCCCAAATCGAGGGCCCCTACCCCCACTCGCTGAACGCTCAAACAGTGGGTAGTCATTTGGTGCACCTGGCTAAGGTGATCTGTTGCATAGCTTCCGTGGCAAGTTACTCTTGCTATACCTGCCAGGGGTGTGTGGCACTCGCAGCAGGCCTTATACCTGTAAAGTAGTAGTGGCAGAAGCTCCCCGCCTGGGGGTAGGGGCCCTCTTAAAGGATAAGGAGGGGTTGGACCCGGTATTGCAAAACAGAAACTACAAAGCTTATACCTGCAAGCAGGCAGCGGCAGAAAGTCCCCTCTTGGGAGGGGTAGGGGTGGGTATAATCCGTGGGAGTAATAAAGACTGCCGCTGAGAAGCTATACCTAAAAACCGGTATGCCGAACAGTCCCCATTTAAAGGGGGCAGGGGGATGACAATCGTGTATGAAAACCGGAGCTATAGTGTCTATACCTGTTGAATGGCAACTACAGGTTTCCCGCCCTGGACTGCTGAGAACGAGAGTTCGAAAGTAGCGAGCGTAGCTCTGTGGGGTTAGGGGTGGTTGAACCGGGCATAGCAAGAGCACAGCCGAAACTACAGCAATTATACCTCGTAGTACTGCAACTGCACAATTCCCCTCTCAAAAGGGCATATGTATATTATACCAATTCCCTGACCCGCCTACAACCAAAATTCTTCCAGGATGGCAAACATAAAGCCGGAGGTTGCAGAAATAGCCCCCAGCTAGGGGCTAAGGTAGACTTTATTATACCTGAGATTGTGCATTCTCCAATATCCGCCTTATTTTTGCGTCATAATTATTCCTGCCCAGGCAAGTTTTTATAAAGAAGAGGTGAGAGAACAGGCTCTGTGATCCTCTGGCAACCATCTACACAGAAAGGTGCCAATTCCTGCCCAAGAAAAAGGGGAATATAAAATTTTTACATACATGTCCATTCACAACGAGACCAACGCGATTCGGCTGCAGGCCGACAGATCGCACCACCGGGAGCATTCGGTGCCGCTATACCTTACCTCCAGCTTTGTATTTGAAAGCGCCGAACAAGCCCGTGCCGTATTTGCCGAAGAGGAGGAGGGAAATGTGTACTCCCGCTATTCGAACCCCAACGTAGACGAGCTGCTGGCGAAAATGTGCCACCTCGAAAAAGCAGAGGACGGCTTTGCTTTCGCTTCCGGCATGGGGGCCATCTTCTCCAGCCTGGCGGCCCTGCTACAGGCGGGCGACCATGTGCTGGCCGGACGTGCGGTGTTTGGCTCCACCCACCAACTGCTGTCCAGGGTGCTTCCCAAGTGGGGCATCTCATATTCCTATGCCGATGTGGCTGACTCGGACGGATGGGAACGGCTTATTACGCCCGCCACCAAAGTGATTCTGGTCGAAACACCTTCCAACCCCGGGCTGGAACTGATTGACCTGGAGTGGCTGGGCGAACTAAAGCGCAGGCACAACCTGGTGCTGATCGTAGACAACTGCTTTGCCACCCCGATCCTGCAAAACCCAGTGGACTACGGTGCCGACATTGTGGTGCACTCTGCCACCAAGTACATCGACGGGCAGGGACGGGTGCTGGGAGGTATAGCCGTGGGGCGCAAAGACCTGATCGCGGACATACGCTTCTTCGCCCGCCATACGGGGCCGGCCATGTCGGCCTTCAATGCCTGGGTACTGTCCAAGAGCTTGGAAACGCTGCAGCTGCGGGTGGAAAAACACTGCCACAATGCCCTGCAACTGGCCGAGGCACTGGAGTTGAATCCTGCACTGGAGCAGGTGCGCTACCCTTTCCTGAAATCTTTTCCGCAGTACGAACTGGCCAAGAAGCAAATGCGGCAGGGTGGCGGCATCGTAACCATTGCCGTGAAAGGCGGATACGAGGCTGCAAAGCGCTTCCTGGATAATCTGCGCATGGTGAGCATCAGCGCCAACCTCGGCGATACCCGCACCATTGTAACGCACCCGGCCTCCACCACCCATTCCAAACTGACCGAAGCCGAGCGGCAGGCGACCGGTATCACGCCCGGGCTGGTGCGCATATCGGTTGGGCTGGAAAACGTGGAAGATGTGATAGCGGATGTGCAGCAGGCACTGGCGAAGGTATAGCGTCTGGCAAATTCCTTAAAACAGAACGGGCCTTTCCTACTCATATAAGGAAAGGCCCGTTCTGTTTTGAAAGTATGATCTACACCAGCTCAAACGAGTGCTTGATCGTGGCCGTCTTATACAGGATCGCCGCTACAGAGCAGTACTTCTCCAGCGAAAGCTCAATCGCGCGGCGCACTTTGTCCTCGTCCAGCTGACCACCCAGTATAAAGTGAATGTGGATGGTGCTGAAAAGGTTGAACTCCTGCACCTTCTGGCGCTCGGCCTTTATGTTGATATCGAAGCTTTCGATCGGCTGGCGCTGCTTTTTGAGGATGCTGATAATGTCGATGGCGCTGCAGCCACCCAGGCCCATGAGCATGAGCTCCATCGGGCGGGCACCCTGGTTGTGGCCCCCAATCTCGGGGTTAGCATCTATATTAATAGCTACGTTGGCGGCGCCTCTGGCTTCAAAATGATAGTCCTGGTCTACGCGGGTGAGGTTAATCTCCATGTTGGTCTTTTCGTTTTCTGATGTCCGAAGGTATACATTTATACCTTTTACACCAAGTCAGGCTGCCATGCGCGTCACATACTTCACCAGCGAGCGCTTGGCGATGGGTAGCAGGGCGCTGTCAATCGGGCAGGGTACTTTGGCGACCACTACAAAGGTGGCGGGGTTGGGCAGCTCCTGGTTTTCTCTCACCAGCTGCACCTTCAGGTTTTCGTGTGTCTGGGCCAGTCCGCGGCGCACGGTGCGGAGCAGTTGCGTGTTAATGCCGCGGTACTTCTCGTAGGTGTTCTCAAAAACGGTGATTCGGTAGACGTATACCTGCGTTTCCTTGCCCGGGAAAGCGTCCAGGAAAAGGTAGCCCTCGTTGAAGTACATCGGCGTGATGCCCACGGGATTGATCTCGAGGTGGCGCTCAATGAAATCGTACAGTTCCTTGCCCTCGCTCACGGCCTCCGTGAAAAGCGGTGCGGCATACTGAATCACCTCCTCGATCTGGGCCATGGTCTCATCATCTTCCACGATCTTTTCATACACCAGCTCCAGCTTCTCGAAGTCGGCACGGGTAATTTGCTGCGGAAAGGATTCGTACACCAGTTTCTTATGCTCCTGCACCTGTTTGAGGTGGCGGTAGTGCATGATCAGGTCCGAAAAAACAGGGTAGAGGCGCTGCTGCCCGAACTCGGCACGAACAGCTTGCAGGTAGGCCAACAAACGATATTTCTTAAACTCAAAGTCAAGCAATCCTTCTGTCAGCCAGTTGATAGGTAAGTTTTGCATAACGCTCAGCATTGGGTGAATATGCATAAAAACGAGCCACACTGCAGCTATGTTGCCCCTGGTAGCGTGTTTGCTCAGGTAAACTTTAATGCTTTGCCTCCGTTTAAATTCAGCATTGGGATGCCGCTTAAAAGGCTTCCCACATCCAGAAAATACATACAAGACAGAACATGAATTATACAGAGAATTTCGAAGGAATCAAGATTGACGTGCAGGCTGTAGATATTTCCATCACAGACGACGTGCAGCAACATATCCGCAACACCATCACCAAACTTAAGCGCCACGCCAAGAAGATCGACTCTGTGGACGTATACTTTAAACAAGAGGCCAGCCACGCCACCGACTCCAAAAAACTGAGCATGCGCGTAGGTATACCGGGCAACGATGCGTTCGCCGAGGATGATGGCGACAACTGGTACGAACTGCTCAAAAACGTAGAAGAAAAGCTCAAGCGTCAGCTCGAGAAAAGATAAGCCGAGAGGCACCACCAGGCAGACCCGCTGCAGGATCAGGTATAGCACCGGCCGGCAGCGGGTCTGCTGTTGGGTATAGGCAGGTATAAGATCATCATAAAAAGTATGGCCACAGGGGATTACAAAAGCAGAGTAGTGCTGGTTACGGGCGGCGCGCAAGGTATAGGTTTAGGTATAGCGCAGGCTTTCGGGCAGGCAGGCGCTCAGGTCGTGCTGGCGGATGCAGATGAAGAAGCAGGGCGCGAGGCCTTACAGCGCTTGCAGGGCCAACAACTGCAGGCTACCTTTATACCTTGCGACGTAAGCGATGAGCAGGAGGTGGTTGCCCTGATGGAAAAAGTGCAGGAGAAACACGGCCGCCTGGATGTGTTGGTGAACAACGCAGGTATAGCCGACCCTTTTGCTGGCAAGCTGGAGGAAATGCCGATGTCGGAGTTTGACCGGGTGCTGGCGGTGAACCTGCGCGGACCGATGCTTTGCGCTAAATATGCGCTGCCCCTGTTGCGCAAAGCAGCACATCCTGCTATCCTCAACATCACGAGCACGCGCGCTTTTATGTCCGAGCCGGATACCTTCGCCTACTCAGCCTCCAAAGGCGGACTGGAGGCGCTCACCCATTCCCTGGCCGTGAGCCTGGCACCGGATCGCATCCGGGTGAACGCCATCGCGCCGGGCTGGATAGAGACGGGGCCCTGGCAAAAAGACCGGGAGCGGTACGAGCCGCAGCATACCCGCGAAGACATGGAGCAGCACCCGGTCGGAAGGGTAGGGGAGCCGCAGGACATAGCCGAGGCGGCGCTCTTTCTGTGCTCTGAGAAAGCCGGTTTTATTACGGGCCAGCATCTGGTGGTTGACGGCGGTATGACCGTAAAGATGATCTATGCCTGAACCTAACCACCTGCATTGGGGTACAACCTTTAAGGAAATGTAAAATATGCCTATGGTCAACAGTCCTTATAACCCGGTATTGCTGTACGTCACCGACCCGATGTGTGCCTGGTGCTACGGCTTCACGCATGTCATTCGCCGTTTGCGCGCCCTCTGGCACGGGCGGCTGACGGTTGAGGTCATTGCCGGTGGGCTGAACCCTTATGCCCGGGAGCCTATCTCGCGGGAGCAAAAGGAGCGACTGGCTGTGAGTTGGCACCGGGTACAGGAGCGCACCAGTCTGCCCTTTAACTATAGCCTTTTCTTGCAGGAGGATTTTGTGTACGATACCGAGCCTGCCTGCCGCGCCCTGCATGTGGTGCGAAGACTAAGGCCAGCCCTCACGCTTGAAATACTCCGGGCGCTACACTCCGCCTTCTATGCCGACGGCCTTAACCTGGCAGACCCGCAGGTGCTGGCCCACGTGGTGCGCCCTTTTGGCATCCAGGAAAACCTGTTCTATACCTTGTTTGAGGCTGAAGAGATCATCGACGCCACCGAAAAGGAGTTTGAATTCGTGGAGATGCTGGGTGTGAAGAATCTGCCGAGCGTGTACATGGAAGGCGGCATGGGCCCCGAACTGCTTGTCAGCGGCTTCTGCCAGCTCGACGAACTTGAGGGAAGGCTGCTGCAGCACCTCGAAATGGTCTAAACCTCACCCAGGGTATAAGTGTTTGTAAACGATGAGCTTAAGCGTCTGCCAGTGGCTGGAAAGGGGTTTAGGTATCCGGCGACCCACAAACTGCAAAAGCATATTTTTTGCTTCAATATTAAAAGATATGTATATTTAGCTGTAAATTAACGGCTCTGGCCGCTAAGGCCAATACATACCCTGTATGAGAAGCAAGATATCTACCAACCAGGTCGATGAGTATATCGACAAATTATCACCTGAGAAACAGCTGTTAGCGCAGGCAGTACGCCAGATCATCAGTCACACGGCTGCGCATCTGGAGGAGTGTGTGCGCTGGGAAAATCCCTGCTATTTCTTTTACGGACCTGTATGCTACTTCGCCTCTTCCCGCAGCGGACTGCACTTTGGTTTCTTCCGCGGAAAAGAGCTTTCGGACCCACACAGGCGCCTGGTGAGCCGCAATGGCCAGCTCCCACACATCAAACTGCGCACACTCGACGATATAGACGAAGAATATTTCAGCGACCTGGTGCGCCAGGCGGTGCACCTTAACCAGAATTAGACAGATCGGGTGTGCAGTGCTCCTGGCTGCATTCCTGTCCCGGCATTTCCAACTCTACCGTTACGTGGTCTATCTGCGCGTCCTGCATGGTGTCGCGTATGCGCTGTTTCACTTCATGCGCCTCTTCCAGATCCAGGTTACCTTCCACAACAGCGTGCATGGTCAGTACATGGCTGATGCCGTCCAGCGTCCACAGGTGCAGGTCGTGAACAGAGCGTACCTCGGGAAGTAACTCCAGCCGGCGGCGCACTTCCTGCAGACTAATATTGGCGGGCGTGCCCTGCAACAGAATCTGGAGGCCCTGCCGGAGGTTGCGCACCACGTTATAGAGAATAAAGCCCGTAATGAGCACCGAAAGCAGGGGATCGATGATGGGCCAATCGAAGAAATAGAGCAGAATACCCCCCACCAGCACAGCAGCCCAACCCAACACGTCCTCCATCAGGTGCAGCATCGCCACCCGTTCGTTCAGCGAATCACCCTTGTTTAGGCGCAGGGCCGCAAATCCATTTACCAGCACACCCAGTATGGCGAAGCCGATCATGCCGGGAGCATGCACGGGCTCCGGATTGAGAAGACGCGGAACCGACACCCACAGCACGATACCGGAGCCAATCAACAGCACCACCGAGTTGATGACCGCGCCGAGCAGCGAAAAACGCTTGTACCCATAAGAGAAATACTGATCGCTGCCCTTGCTGGAGAGGTGGGCAAAGTACCAGGCCAGACCCAGTGAAAGGGAGTCGCCGAAGTCATGGAGGGCATCCGAGAGGATGGCCATGCTGTTGATCCAGAGTCCGCCAAATACTTCGATCACGGTGAAGCCCAGGTTCAGGAAAAAAGCCACCTTGAGGTTATCACCTCCGTGGTGATGGTGATGGCCGTGGCCCCCTTGGTGGTGATGATCGTGTGCCATAAACTGCTTTTCTTCATCTAAAATAGACAGATATTAACGCAACTGCAAACTACCGGACAGCTCAGTTCTGCAGAAATCGTATCTTGTGCCGGCAAAAACGTAAATAGTGACAGGATTATGAGAATACTGCTGGTAGAAGACGAACCCAAAGTAGCTTCCTTTATCAAGAAGGGGTTGGAAGAACAGTCGTATGAAGTGGACCAGGCCTATGACGGCAACTTTGGCCTGAAGATGGCCCTGCAAAACGAGTACGACCTGATCATACTGGACATCATACTGCCGCACCTGAATGGCCTGGAAGTATGCCAGGCCATCCGGAAGAAGAAAACACAGCTTCCCATCCTGATGCTGACCGCCCTCGGCTCCACCGACGACAAGATCACCGGACTGGACGCCGGGGCCGACGACTACCTCACGAAACCCTTCGAGTTCAAGGAGCTGCTGGCCCGCCTACGCGCCCTCGCCCGCCGGTCGGGCGACAACGGGGGAGGGGAAAAACTCGCCATCGCGGACCTCGAAATGGACTTGGGCAGCAAGACAGTGACTCGTGGAGGCAAACCCATCAACCTCACGGCAAGGGAGTTCACGCTGCTGCATTACCTGCTGCGCAACAAGGGGCGTGTGGTTTCGCGCGTCGATATTACGGAAAGTGTCTGGGAGACCTCTTTTGACACAGGCAGCAATGTGATCGATGTGTACATCAATTTCCTGCGCAAAAAGATAGACAAAGGCTTTCCCGGTAAACTGATCCATACCCTGGTAGGTATGGGCTATGTGCTCAAAGAGGACGACGCATGACCATCCGCAATAAACTGACCCTGCAGTTTGCAGGTATATTCGCCCTCATCCTGATCCTGTTTTCCCTGGTGATCTACTACTTCACTTCAATCTACCGGCAGGACGATTTTTTCAAGCGCATTGAGGGGCGCGCCTACGACACGGCCGCCCATGTGCTGGAGGCAGACGAGGTGGGCGAAAGAGCCCGGCGCAGCAACCAGATCCGCTACTACCAGGTGCTTCCATTTGAAAAGGTGAGCATTTACCGGCAGGATGGCAGCCTGTATTTCTCAGACGGCGACGGGCAGTTGACTGTGGCGCCCGGCATGCTGGATCGCGTGAAGCAGGAAGGGGTGGTGCAATATGAGCAGGATGAGCGTCAGGTGGTCGGTTTGCTTTACGAAGACAATGAAGGCGATTTTATCGTTTTTTCCTCTTCGGTGGATGCTTACAGTCTGCGTAAGCTCCAGCATCTCAAGATCATCCTGATCGTCGGTTTTCTGGGCTCCATGGTGGTTGTGGTGGCGGCTGGCTGGGTGTTTTCGCGCGAAGCGTTGCGGCCCATCACCAAAGTGGTGGGGGAGGTGGAGAAGATCAGCGCCTCGGACCTGCACCTGCGTCTGAGCAATGCGGACGGCAAAGATGAACTGTCGCACCTGGCCCAGACCTTCAATAAAATGCTGGACCGCCTGGAGATGGCGTTTGAGATGCAGAGTACCTTTGTGTCAAATGCCTCCCACGAACTGCGCACCCCACTCACGGCTATGATCGGCGAACTGGAGGTAGCCCTGATGAAGCCCCGCGAGAAAGAAGAGTACCAGCGGGTGCTGGCGTCTACCCTCGAAGACGCCCGTCTTCTGGCCGAGCTTTCAAACGGTCTGCTGCAGATCGCCCAGGCCAGTGTGGACACTTCTAAAATAAAACTCGCACATCTGCGCTTTGATGAATTGCTGTGGATGGCGCATGAGCAGGCGCTGAAACGGCACCCGGGTGCGCTGTTTGACATCGATTTCGACAACCTGCCCGATGACGAAGACCGCCTGATCGTGAAAGGGAACGACGCCCTGCTGCTGATCGCGATTGTGAATGTACTGGAGAATGCGGCCAAGTTCTCGCCTAAGGGGGAGTATAGTACTGTGCGGCTTTCGGCGGACCGGCGGGAGGTGGTGCTGCAGGTAACGGACAAGGGCGTGGGCATTGCACCGCATGACCTAAGGCATGTGTTTGTGCCTTTTTTCAGAGCGAATAACGTGCGCAACATCAACGGCCATGGCATCGGCTTGCCTTTGACGGAGAGCATCATAAAACTGCATAAAGGCTCAATTTCCATTGATTCACGGGTGGACGAAGGCACGGTGGTGACCTTGCGTTTACCCCAGGCTGTCGGATTAATTTCAGCAAAAAACACATTTTAATTCGTTTTTAATCTGACTTTAATTTCCCCTTAATGCCTCCCCCGTACATTTGTGAGCATAAGGTGAGTATTCTGACTTATGTTCCTGCTGCCGGGCATTTGGCCGGCGCAGGGATGTGAGTTGGGAACCCTTCGCTTACAACATTTACTATATGAAAGAAACCTCATTAAAGCCAAACTACATGGCTAGCCTCGGAAAGGATATTCCGGCTGGTCTCGTTGTTTTCTTAGTTGCTCTGCCCCTCTGCTTAGGTATATCACTTGCTTCAGGCGCCCCCCTTTTTGCCGGTATTGTTACGGGTGTGGTAGGCGGTTTGGTTGTGTCCTGGCTGAGTGGCTCGCACCTGAGCGTAAGTGGCCCTGCCGCCGGCCTGACCGTGATCGTGCTCAATGGCATTGAAACCCTGCAGTCGTATGAAGCCTTTTTGCTGGCGGTTGTGCTGGCAGGTATACTACAAGTGGCACTGGGTTTTCTGAAGGCCGGTGTCATTGGTCTATACTTCCCCTCCTCGGTTATTAAAGGCATGTTGGCCGCCATCGGTCTGATCCTGATTTTGAAGCAGATTCCGCACTTTATGGGGGCGGACGATGATTTCTTTGGCGAAATGAATTTCCTGCAGGCGGATGGCCGCAATACTTTTTCTGGTATATTCCATGCCTTCAGTGCCATACAGCTGGGCGCACTACTGATCGGTATCCTCTCTATGGCCGTGCTGATCTTGTGGGAGCAGCCGTTTATGAAACGCATCAAACTGTTCAAATTGGTGCCTGGCGCACTGATTGTGGTAGTCGGTTCTGTAGGTATAAACTACCTGTTCATCAATTACTTTCCTGAGCTGGCCATAGCGGGCACGCACCTGGTGAACCTGCCGGAGATATCGAGTGTGGGGGCGCTTCAGAATGAACTCCGCTTCCCGGCCTTTGAGCAACTGACCAACCCGTCGCTCTATGTGGTGGCCTTCACCATTGCTATCATTGCCAGTCTGGAGTCCTTGCTGAGCGTAGAGGCCGTGGACAAGCTAGACCCGCACAAGCGCCGCACGCCAAACAACCGCGAACTGAAGGCCCAGGGTGTAGGTAACATCATTGCAGGTATGCTGGGCGGTATCCCGATGACGGCCGTGATCGTGCGGAGCTCCGCCAATATTGCGGCCGGGGGCAAAACGAAAATGTCTGCCTTTATCCATGGGGTGTTCCTGTTGCTGGCGGTGCTTTTCCTGGCTGGATTCCTGAACCAGGTGCCGCTTTCTGCGCTGGCTGCCGTACTCCTAATGGTGGGTTATAAACTGACGAAGCCAACCCTTTTCAAAGGGCAGCTAAAACTGGGGCATGAGCAGTTTATTCCGTTTGTAGTGACGATTGTGGCCATCCTGTTCACCGACCTGCTGGTGGGTATCCTGATCGGTCTGGCGGTTGGCATATTCTTCATCCTGAAAGCGAACTACAAATCGCCTTACTTCTTCCACAAAGAGGAGCACCGCGATAAAGAAACGATCCGCATCAAGCTGAGCGAGCACGTGTCCTTCCTGAACAAAGCCAGCATTGTGCTGACACTCGAGAAACTGCCGAACGACAGCCATGTGATTATTGACGGAGCTAACTCGGAGTATATAGATTACGATGTGCTGGAAGCCATACAGGAATTTAAAAAAACAGCCCACGAGCGCGGTATATTTGTAGAAGTTTTAAATATAGAAGAAGTACAGGTGCTGGATATGCACTAGAAATAAATTATAACCTAGTAGAACAATCGAAATCCCGATAGAATGGAGAAAATATTCGAGAATAATAAAAAGTGGGTAGAGCGCAAGCTTAGCGAAGACAAAGACTACTTCAACAAGCTGGCCATGGGTCAGAAGCCGCGTTACCTGTACATAGGCTGTTCAGACAGTCGCATTCCAATAAATGAAGTAACCGGGACAGGCCCGGGCGAGATCTTCGTGCACCGTAACATTGCCAACATGGTGGTGCATACCGATATGAACCTGCTTTCGGTACTGCAATATGCCGTGGAGGTGCTTAAAGTAAAAGACATCATCGTATGCGGTCACTATGGCTGCGGTGGTGTGGCGGCGGCGGCCAGCAACAAACAGTTTGGCCTGATGGATAACTGGCTGCGCAACATTAAGGATGTGATACGCCTGCACGAGCAGGAGCTGCTGAGCATCAAGGATGAGGAACAGCGCCAGCGTCGCCTGGTGGAGCTGAACATTATAGAGCAGGTGCTTAACCTGTCCAAGACATCCATTATTCAGAATGCCATGCAGACCGACAATCCGCCTAGGCTGTACGGTCTGGTATACGACCTGAAGGAGGGCCTTCTGAGAGACCTGAACGTGATGGAGCAGAAAGATTGTATGAAGCGTTATGAGCACATCTACAACCTGGAGCAGGACGAAACGAACTAAATGCTGACTACTACTACCTATCCCTTCCCGGTTCATCTGGGTCGGACAAAACCCTCGCATTTGTGAGGGTTTTGTATTATAGGGTTGGGTGAGAAGGTATCGTGCAGGTATAGCCGGTTCCTGCTATACCTTAGCAAGTGTTTGAATCAATAAGAAAGCCTCAATGGAGTAGGGATGTCTGGCTCTGTTTATAAGCTGTTGCCGATACACTTGGGAATTGTAAAGAAACCTGGCAGAAGGTAGGACCAATGTCAGGTGCTTTCAAGATCCTTTCAGGATAACAAAATTAATAGAATGAAAAGATGCTGCCCTCAAAAGCTTGGTTCTTTACCAAAACAAAAAGCCCTCCGCAAGGGAGGGCTTTAGGCTATAAGGTATAGGAAAGTTAGCGTCCGCCGAGCAGGTAGCTTAGCATCAGGCTGAAGCCGGAGTTGCGTCGCTCGTGGTTAACGAATGCTCCTTCGTCATCTATCTTTTTCAGGCCGCCGGTATAGCGCACTTCAAGGCCCAGGCCATTGGTGGCACGGTAGCCCACGGAGCCTACATAGGCAAAGTCGATGGTATAGGGGTTATCTGAAATGTTGTGTTTGGTGGTCACGATCTTGTCGCCATTGCTGGAGTGCGCCTCGTGTATGTGGCTGGCACTGTAGATGAAGGACACCTGCGGCCCCAGATCGAAGAACATGCCGCTGGCCGATACATGGAACAGCACCGGAATGTCGATGTAGTTGAGCTTGAACACTTCGGCTGTCTGCAGATTGCTGCCGGAGTAGATTTCGCGTCGGGCGCCTTTGGAGGTATAGAGGGCTTCCAGTTGCAGGCCCATCATGTTGTTAATGTGCTTTTGCAGGAATATACCGCCGGTATACCCCACCCGGTACTTGTAACCGTCGGTGTCAGCGCCGTTAAACGTTGTATAGGTAGCGCCGCCTTTAAAGCCCATTTGTTGGGCAAAGCCGGTGCCTGACAGAAGCGCCACGCAGCACAGAACCAGTAAGAGTCTTTTCATAGGGAATACCTGTTTTTAGGGGTTGGTTTAATCGGGGTGAAATTACTGAGAAGGAGAGAACAGGTCAATGGAGGAAATATATAAATTGTGCTATTTTTCTCATGCAAAAAGCCCGGCCAATTCTGGCCGGGCTTTTCTTATCCTCAAAAGGTCTAATTCAGGTGATCGACTGATAAGCCGTCAGCCTGCTTTTTACCATTCGTAGTCTCTGCGGGAAGAGGAGCCATATGAGTACGGAGGTCCACTATAGGTGTTGCCGTAGCTGGTATGCGTTCTGGAGCGGCTGCTGTAGTCGCTGTCATGCTCTCTGTCGCGCATCTCGTCCATTCTTCTTCTGCGCTCTGCCTCTTCGTCACCGAACCACGATCTTACCTCGTCACCGGCACGGTCAAAGAAACCTCTGTCGTTGTCTCTGTCTCTATCTCTATCGCGATCCCAGTCGCTGGAGCTTCGGCTGCTTCCATAGTTAGATGAACCATAGCTGCTTCCGCTGCCATAACCCGAGCCATAGCTCGATGAGCCGGAACCATAGTTAGACGAACCGGAGCCGTAGTTAGAGGAGCCAGAACCATAGCTGCCCGATCCAGTACCGTAGTTGGAAGAAGAACCGTAACCAGACGTTCCTGATCCGTAGTTACCGGATGAGCCATAGCCAGCGCCATAGTTAGACGATCCCGATCCGTAGTTTGAGCCGCCGTAGTTAGAAGAACCGCTGTAGCCACGGTTTGAGCGATAGCTGTCACTACCACGGTCACGCATGTCGTCCATTCTTCTTCTGCGGTCGGCGTCATCGTCGCCGAACCATGATTTTACCTCGTCGGAGCCACGATCCCAGGCATCGCGATCGCCGTAGCGGTTAGATGAATCCCAGTCGCTGCTACCGTAGCGGCGGCCAGAGCCTGATCCGTAATTGGATGAGCCGGATCCGTAACCTGATCCATAGTTAGATGAACCGGAGCCGGAGGATGATCCCGAACCATAGTTGGAACCAGTTGAGCGGCCATAAGTAGAGGTGCCGCCATAGCCGGAAGAGGAGTAGGCGTCGCGGCCGCTTCCGAAATCGCCGGAGCGGGAAGAACCTGAGGACCCACTGCCATAAGAACCTCTTAAACGGCTGGTTGGGTCGTACTCTCCTGAATAATAATTTCTGCCTGAGCCTCTGCTCTCGGTCCTGAAGTTGTCATTGAATGGGTTTGAACCCGAATTTTCATAGCTTCTCATAGCTTTAGTTAAATTTTTAGGTTTGAAAAAAAGAACAAATTTGAGGCACTCCCAAAAAAGGCGCGCCGGTATTTTCTACGGTTGTCATGCTTATAAGTTATTTAAGAGGCTGTTAGGAACAGGTGCTCCAAAGCCCAACAGGTATAACACAGGAGATGAGCAAAACAGGCACAATTATAAATTGTATATAAATATCAATAAAAATAGATTGCGTATATATTTGGAATTGAATTATTTCGGGTGACTGAATTTAGAGGAGATGGGATGGTGTATTGTAGATTATTGAAATCTATACACTTAAGCTTGTTTGAGCTCCCTTGGTATCGGCGCGCCTAATTTAGGGGATTGCATATTTTACACTTTTTTATTTTTGTAAATTACATTGATTTGGTAAATTGCAGACCTTTAGTTTTTTCCCCTGGTAATTATCTTATGAAATTTACAAAATTGCTGGCCTCAGCGGTGATGGTTGTCTCTTTGGCAGCCTGCGAAGATGTGTTTGAGGATGGGAGCCTGCAGCCTGATGGTTCAAAGCCCGCTCTGACGATCCGAAACCCAACGAAGAACCAAGTGCTTACCAAGTCGTCCGGACTTCGTGTAAAGTTGACAGCTTCAGACAAAGATAAAGTGAAGGAGTTGCAGGTGCGTGTGCGGTCTGTTAACGGCGATGCGGATTACTTCAACTTCACTACCTTGCCTGATACCAAGATTCTCGAATTCGATACGTTGCTCAACGCAACCGAACTTCCAAAGGGTGACTATACTTTGTCGATCAACGCCACAGACTTCCGTACGAATGTTTCGTCTGCCGAAGTGCTCTTCTCAGTAAAGTAAGGTCTATACCTGTCGGCTATACCTATGGCCGCTTTGCCGGTTAGCTCAGCAGGTATACGACTTGCCAGTTGTCATTTATGGCCAGGGCCGCATCAAAACTGTTGCCGGTCTTGGCCGAGGTAAAGCCTTTGATCTTGCCGGTCTTGCCTTTGGTGAGCAAAGTGCCGATCTGCTTTTCGCTGAGCTGCTTGCCGCCCATCTCGAAAGGTACCACAAACTGGCAGCCTTCCCGGAAACGACTGCAGCCGTAGGCGGTCTTGCCTTTGAGCATGCTGCCTTGCTGGCATCGTGGGCAGGTAGCAAAGGGGTCCACCTCCGGGGCTTTTTCCGCTTTCTCCAGCACCACCTGTTTGTTGCCGTCCAGTTTCAGGCTGGCGTCAAAGCTATTGCCCTGCTCGTCTTTAAAACCTTTGATAACGGGCGTCTTGCCTTTGCTGAGCAAGGCCATGATTTGTTTGTCGGTGATGGTTTTGCCCTGCTGCTCAATCGGGATCAAAAAGCGGCAGCCTTCTTTAAAGCGGATGCAGCCGAAGGCTTTGGAGCCTTTCAGGATGTGGCCTTCGCCGCAGGCAGGGCAGGCGCCCAGGCCCTTGCCAGGTATAGCCTCTGCAGGAGCCTTTGGTTTTTTAGCCGCAGCCTTCTCTTTTCCACCTTTGTCAGATCCGCCGCCTTTGGCAGGCGTAGGCTCCGGCTGGGCCTCCATGGTCACAGTGGCTTTGTCGTACTTCACCTCCTGCACCAAACTCACCACAAACTCCTGCAGTTCCTGCAGAAAAGCCTCTGCCTTAAAAGAACCACCCTCGATCTGGCGCAACTTGCGCTCCCACTGCCCGGTCATCTCCGCCGATTTCAGGGTCTGGTTGCGGATAACCCCGATCAGGTCGATGCCCATCTGGGTGGGGATGATCTTCTTTTTGTCTTTGCGGATGTACTGGCGCTTGAACAGCGTCTCGATGATGGCGGCCCGGGTGGAAGGGCGGCCGATGCCGTTCTCTTTCAGCGCCTCTTTTAGTTCCTCATCGTCTATCTGACGGCCAGCTGTTTCCATGGCACGCAGCAGGGTTGCTTCGGTGTATTCTTTCGGCGGATTGGTCCATTTCTTATCAAGCAAGGGCGCATGCGGACCGTGCTCGCCTTTTTCAAAGTTGGGCAGAATGCCGGCTGTTTCTTCCTCTTCTTTATTTCCATCCTTGCCAGTATTGTTGTCCGTTTTCACATCTTCGGCGCCATAAAGCACACGCCAGCCCGGCTCCAGAATCTGCTTGCCGCGCACCCGGAAGGTATAGCCCGCCGACTCCGCTAGCACAGTGGTATTGCTCACGATACAATCCGGATAGAAAGCGGCTAGGAAGCGTCGCGTGATGATGTCGTAAACGTCCGCCTCGCGGCCGTACAGGCTGGCCTGCGCGCCGGTCGGTATGATGGCGTGGTGATCTGTTACTTTGTTGTTGTTAAAGACCTTTTTGCTCTTCCTAATCTTGCTCTGCAGCAAAGGGGCCACTTCACTTTGATAATTGGTGAGTCCCTGCAGGATGCCCGGTATTTTCGGATAGATGTCGTCGGGTAGAAACACGGTATCCACACGCGGGTAGGATACTACCTTTTTCTCGTAGAGGCTCTGGATGGTTTTGAGCGTTTCGTCTGCCGACATGCTCAGCTTGTTGTTGCACTCGATCTGCAGCGAGGTCAGGTCAAACAACTTGGGCGGACTCTCGGTACCTTTCTTGGTCTCGATGTCGGTGATGGTGAGTTCATCCTGCTGGATGGCCTCCAGTATCTGCTGGCCTTCTTCCTCATTGTGAAAACGGCCGTTGGTGCTCGAAAAAGTCGTGTCGCGGTATACAGTCTTAAGTTCCCAGTAAGCCTGCGGTACAAAGTTGGCGATCTCGTGGTGGCGGTTCACAATCATGGCCAGGGTAGGGGTCTGCACCCGACCAATGGAAAGCGTCTGGCGGCCCTGCGCATATTTGAGCGTGAAAAGCCGCGTGGCATTGAGGCCCAGGAGCCAGTCGCCGATAGCGCGGCTTTTACCGGCCTGATAGAGCGAATCGAACTCGGAGCCTTCGCGCAATCGGGCAAATCCCTGGCGGATGGCGTCTTCGGTGAGGGAGGAGATCCAGAGGCGCTTGAAGGGTTTGCGGTAGTTGGCCTCGGTGAGCACCCAGCGCTGAATCACTTCCCCCTCCTGTCCGGCGTCACCGCAGTTGATCACCTCTTCGGCATTGTCGAGGAGCTTTTTGATGATGTTGAACTGCTGTACCACGCCCTTGTCCTGCATCAGTTTGATGCCATACCTTTCCGGGAGCATGGGCAGGTCGTAGAGGCTCCAACGCTTCCACTCGGGACGGTAGTCGTCGGGTTCGCGCAACGTGCAAAAGTGCCCGAAAGTCCAGGTGACCTGGTAGCCGTTGCCCTCGTAATAGCCGTCCTTCCTGGTTTTGGCACCAATCACGTTGGCAATCTCACGCGCGACACTCGGTTTCTCAGCAATGCAAACTTTCAAAGTATAGGGTAATTTTAGGGTGACTCTAACATTCAAATTTACGCTTTTAAGGTATAAATCCCTACACTTGCTTTGCCGTAAATACTACCATTGTCCTCTAAATTTCGAAACCATGCAGCCAATCGGGAAATACATCGTGATCATCGGAATAGTCGTTGTCGCCATTGGCGTGATTGTTTGGTTGGCAGGCGACAAGCTGGGCTGGTTCGGTCATCTGCCCGGTGACATCCGGGTGGAGCGCGAAAATTTCAAGTTCTACATGCCGATCACGAGCATGATCCTGGTGAGCATCCTGCTCTCGCTACTGCTCTGGGTGTTCCGCCGGTTCTTTTAATGAAAGAGAAAGTTGCTTTTTGCCGAAAGACTTCTCAGACAAGAAAATTACAGCTGCACTTTGTCTTGCTATACCTGATGTGACCCTACAAGCATTTGCCGCTTTATCATGTTCAGCTCAAAAGTCCTTTTTCTTCTAGCCGCTGTCAGGGAAAACTTTTGCCAAAATTTAGAAAGCAAGCATAGCCCATCTTTTATACCTTTGCGGCTTCTGGTATACCTGTAAATCGAAATGTTCTTCCTTCTTTCCAAGCTGCTGCAGTACTTCCTGATGCCCATCATCTGGATCGCTATATTGCTGCTGCTGGCTATTTTCCTGCGATCACAGAAATGGCGGCGCATCACGCTGGTTTCGGCCACGGTGCTGTTGCTGGTTTTTTCGAACCCTTTTCTGGCGAATGTGACCATGCGGGCCTGGGAGCTGGAAGCCGTGCCGCTGGAGCAGGTGGAAAATTATGATGTTGCCATCATCCTGACCGGTGTGACCCAAGCCATTGGCTTTGCCGAAGACCGGGTGCATACCAACAAGGGGGCAGACCGCTTCCTGCACCCGCTCAAGCTGTATCGCATGGGCAAGGTGGACAAATTCCTGATCACGGGAGGCATAGGCACTGTCGCCCTGGACCGCCGACCCGAAGCCGAAATGCTGCAGGAAATTCTGTTGCTGGCAGGCGTGCCGCAGGAGGACATCATCATCGAGACCCGTAGCGACAACACCTACCAGAATGCCATCTTCACAGGTGATGTACTGCAGAAGCACCCCGAGTTGGAGCGCCGTCTGCTCGTAACATCCGCCTTCCACATGCGCCGCGCCAAGGCCTGCTTCGACAAAGCAGGTATAGCCACCGACGTTTTCCCGACTGATTTCTATACCTCTGAGCTCCGTTACACCCCCGACGAGCTGCTTATACCTAACCCGGATGCCTTCCGGCTCTGGCATCGCCTGATTCACGAGGTAACCGGATATGTGATTTACAAGGTGGTGGGGTATGCTTGAGGATTGAGTGATTTAGTGATGGAGCGAGTTGGTGGATTGTTAAATTGTTGAATTGTTGGGTGCACGAGTGGGCAGTTTCAATCTAAGGTTTTTAAATTAAGTAGCAATGGCTCTAAACTGTCATCTCGACGATAAGAGAGATCTGGATTATTAGAGAACCCAAGCACTATTTCAGATTTCTCCCTGAAGTCGAAATGACAGGAAAAGATTATAGCTAGCGGACTAGAGTCGCAACCTATACTCATAGGTTGATTAACAAACTACCCGATCACACCACCCGATCATACCAATAGAAATCACTCACCCATTTATTAACTCACCAAATCACTCCATCACTAACCTACCCAAATACTCTTCTGGTTGGTGAATTCGCGGATGCCGATGTAGGAGAGCTCACGGCCGTAGCCTGACTTTTTGATGCCACCGAATGGCATTTCGGGAGAGGAAGCGACCATGGCGTTGACGAACATGGCGCCGGTCTCGACCTGCCGGGCGATGCGCAGACCGCGCTCTTTGTCGCCGGTGAAGACGGTGCCGGCCAGGCCATACTTGTGGTCGTTGGCTATCCGGATGGCTTCCGCTTCGTCTTTCACCACAAACACGATCGCCACCGGGCCAAACAGTTCGTCTTCGTAGGCGGGCGAGCCGGGTTTGGGATCGCGGATGATCATCGGTTTAAAATAAGCAGAGTCTTTGTCTTCGCGGCCGCCTTCCAGCACTACTTTAGCTCCTTTTTTGACTGATTCCTGCACCTGTACCTCCAATTCCTCAGCCAGATCTTTGCGGGCCAGCGGACCGTAGTCGCATTCATCGGTGAGCGGGTTGCCAGTGCGCAGGGCCTGCATCTTCTCCTTCATTTTTTCCAGAAAGGCGTCGGCTATACCTTCGAGCACAATAAAGCGTTTGGCGGCAATGCAACTCTGGCCGGTGTTCACCATGCGGGATTTTACGGCAACAGAAGAAGCCTCGTCCAGGTCCGCGTCATCGAGAATAATAAAGGGATCGCTGCCACCTAGCTCGAGCACCGTCTTTTTGATCTCACTGCCTGCTTTTTCAGCTACTTTGGAGCCGGCTCCTTCGCTGCCGGTCAACGTAACGGCCTTCACAACCGGGTTTTCGATGATCGCATCCACTGCTTTGGATTCAACCAACAAGGTATGGAAGACTTCTTTTGGGAAGCCCGCTTTGTGGATGATCTCCTCGATCGCCAGCGCACACTGCGGCACGTTGGAGGCATGCTTGAGTACGCCTACATTGCCGGCCATCAGGGCAGGGGCCAGAAAACGGAAAACCTGCCAGAACGGGAAGTTCCAAGGCATCACGGCCAGCACCACGCCCAGCGGTTCGTAGGCAATCAGGCTGCGGCTTGCTCCGGACTCCACCTCTTCATCTTTGAGGAAATCAGCGGCGTTCTCGGCATAGTATCGACACACTTTAGCGCATTTCTGCACTTCGGCAATAGAGTCTTTGACGGGCTTGCCCATCTCCAGGGTGATGGTCCGCCCGTACTTTTCAGCATCCTGCTCCAAAATCTCAGCGCAGCGGTTCATCAGGCGTGCTCTTTCCTCGAAGCTGGTGTTCTTCCATTGCTGGAAAGCCTTATCGGCCGCTTTCAGTTTCTGCTCCACCTGCTCAGCTGTGTGGGCTTCAAAGGTTTTGATGACTTCGTTGGTTGCGGGGTTTATTGTCTGTATGGCCATTCTTTTCAAATCTGGGATGTGGTGTAAATATACGGAGGCCGGGCCATTTTTGCTGACGAAAGCCACGATCTAATAAAAATATGGTTAAACAAAGTGCTGAAAAAGTTCTATTTGCGGGGTTTTGCGGATATTGTTACTTCTTTCGCAGATATTCCCTTATATATAGCGGGTTTCTTACTAAATTGCCTCCCATTAGAGCAACGAAAAAGGCTTTCCGCCGATCGGATAACGCTCTGATTTAAATCATTCCTTCTTGGATACGCCTCAACTAGATACCGTTATTTTGCTGTTCGCCCAAACCCCTGAGCAACAGGTCCGCTATAAAACGTTCACAGAGGAGCAGGGCCCCGAACTGAACCAGCAAGCGGCTGACCTGCTGTTGCAGCATACCTTATTTGTGGCCAAAGGCTCCGGTATTCCGCTGGTGGTCATTTACCCGGAGCGACAGGAGGGCAGCAACTTCGGAGAGCGCCTGGCCAATGCCTTTCAGGAAGTGTACTCCATGGGTTATCAGCGTGTTATCTGCATCGGCGCCGACTGCGTGGACCTTACCTCAACCGAACTTTTGCTGGCACAGGAGGCGCTTAGCACCGGCCGTATGGTCGTAGGGCCGGGTACAAAAGGCGGTGCTTACCTGGTGGGCCTGCACATCGACAGCTTCGACCCCGAGGCGCTGGCCATGCTCAACTGGCAAACCGACGAACTGCTGAACGAACTGGTGCTCTATGGCTACCGCATGCAGGCCAGCATGGGCAGCCTGACCGTGCTCGACGAAAAGACCGAAGCAGGGAGCGGAACCGACCTTTCACATCAACTCAACATCCTCCCCGTTTACCATCATCTGCAAAGGCAGCTCAGCGCTATTCTGACCTGACGAAACAGGAGTACCTAGATTCTTGTTACCTTTATAGGTAAATAAGACTTTATACTTCTATGGAAAATACGTATTACAATCCGGCGGACCTGAAGAAATTCGGGAACATAAGCGAGTTGCAGCCCGAGATGGGCCGCAAGTTTTTCGATTACTATGGCGAGGTGTTTAAAGAAGGCGCCCTGACCGAGCGCGAAAAAGCCCTGATCGCCCTGGCCGTGTCCCATGCTGTGCAGTGCCCTTACTGCATCGACGCCTATACTTCTGACTGCCTTGAAAAAGGAGCCGACGAAAACCAGATGATGGAAGCCGTGCACGTGGCCGCCGCCATCAAGGGTGGTGCTGCGCTGGTACACGGCGTGCAGATGATGAATAAGATCAAGGACCTGACGATGTAAGCCATGTCTATACCTGTTAAATCGCTGAAGGCGCAGCACCACCAGTTTGCCAACCCGGCTTTCCAACTGGAGGTATTGCAGCACGCGGGAACGGAGGAAGGCGATTTTCCGCTCTTTGGAGCCAAGCTGCAGGAGCACGAGCTATACCCTTTGCAACCCACCGGTACCACTATTTTGCAGGTGAACGTGGGCAAGATGTGCAACCAAACCTGCCGCCACTGCCACGTAGACGCCGGTCCGGATCGCAAAGAGATCATGACCCGCGACACCATGCAACTCTGCCTCAATGCCCTGGCCAAATCCCCGCAACTCACCATCGTGGACCTGACAGGCGGTGCACCGGAGATGAACCCGGACTTCCGTTGGTTTGTGGAGCAGCTCTCAGCTATGGGTCGGCAAGTGATCGTGCGTTGCAACCTCACCATCATCCTGGCCAACCCCAAATACCACGACCTGCCGGAGTTTTTCAAAGCGCACCGGGTACAGGTAGTTTCCTCGTTGCCTTATTTTTCGGCTTCCCGCACCGATGCCCAGCGTGGCGACGGGGTGTTTGAAAAATCCATCAAAGCGCTTCAGATGCTCAACAAGGTGGGCTATGGACAGGAGGGAAGTGGCCTGGAATTGGACCTGGTCTACAATCCGTCGGGTGCTTTTCTGCCTGCCAGTCAGAAATCGTTGGAGGCGGAGTTTAAGCGTCGGCTGCTGAGTGGTTACGACATTGTGTTCAACAACCTGTTCTGCATCACCAACCTGCCCATCAGCCGCTACCTCGACTACCTGGTGGAAAGCGGAAACTACAGCAGCTATATGGAAAAGCTGGTGAACGCCTTTAACCCAGTGGCGGCCGCCAATGTGATGTGCCGCAATACCATTTCGGTCGGCTGGGACGGAGGTTTGTACGATTGCGACTTTAACCAGATGCTCGAGCTGAAGGTGCAGCCCGGTACGCCGCAGCACATCCGCGACTTCAACCTGACGCAGCTTGACAGGCGGCAGATCGTGCTGAACCAGCATTGCTACGGCTGCACCGCCGGTGCCGGCTCCAGTTGCGGCGGCTCTACTACCTGATCTGCCCATGCGCTCTACCTGGCATCATCGGCTATACCTGACACTGTTGCTGAGCCTGTTGCTTTCGGCCTGCAAGCCGCCTTCGGATGCAACTTACAACCTGGTGCTGAGGCAGCTCTACAGCCACAGCGTGGATACAATTTCGGTCACAATGCTACAGCAGGAACTGCGGCAAGGTATAGCCCCGCTGCTGCTCGATACCCGCAGTATAAACGAATACGAGGTTAGTCACCTGCCCGGTGCCTGGTATGTAGGCTACGCGGACTTTGACCTTTCCGCCCTGAAAGACGTACCCCCGAATAAGCCCCTGGTGGTATACTGCGCTGTCGGCTATCGCAGCGAGAAGATAGGCGAGCAGCTGCAGAAAGCAGGGTATACCAACGTACGGAACCTGTATGGGGGCTTGTTCGGGTGGGTGAACCAAGGGCTGCCTGTGTATAGTGCGCAGGGCCAAACGACAAAAGTGCACGGCTATACCCGCGCCTGGGGCGTATGGCTGCGCAAAGGAGAGAAAGTTTATGACTGAGAAAAACCTGTTGATGCTCTTCGTCCGCAACCCGGAACTGGGCAAGGTGAAGACCCGCCTGGCTGCCAGTGTGGGCCCTGAAACGGCCCTTGACATTTACCTGCACCTGCTCCGCCATACCCGCAACATCACCCAGCACCTGCCCATGGACAAAGTTGTGTACTATTCTGAAAAAGTGGAGGAAGACGACCTTTGGCCTAACCAACTCTACCTCAAAAGGCTGCAGCGCCCCGAAGGCGACCTGGGCGAGAAAATGAAAAAGGCTTTTGAGACGGCTTTTGCCGATGGCTATACCTCAGTGGTCATCATCGGGAGCGACTGCCCGCAACTTACCTCCGAGATCATCAACCAGGCATTTGAGGCACTGAAGACGCATGAAGTGGTGGTTGGCCCGGCTTTGGATGGAGGCTACTACCTGCTAGGCATGAAACGTTTATACCGTGATTTCTTTCAGGACAAGCGCTGGAGCACCGAGCACGTCTTTCCGGATACCATTGCCGACATTGAACGCCTGCACCTCAACCATACCTTGCTACCCTACCTTTCGGATGTGGATGAGCTCGAGGACCTGCAGGAAAACTGGCCGGAACTGGGCTAAAGCTACTGCCCCAGCTGTACCTCCTCCAGCTTATCATACCCATAAATATCTTCTCTGAACTGCAGCCCCGTCGCAGGATCAACCCAGGCTGTCAGGTATACAATGATCAGGGGCACGGGCTTTTTGAGTTGGATGTATTGCTCGTCCTTGTCAGATGCCAGCACCTTTTCAATGCGCTTGTCCGATAGGCCACTTCGCGCTTGCAACAGATAAAGCGCCAGTTCCTCGGGGTTTTGCAGGCGGATGCAGCCATGGCTGAGGGCTCTTTTTTCCAGGGAGAACAGGTACCTGTCTTTGGTGTCATGTAAGTACTGGCTCACGCCGGTATCGAACAGAAACTTCACATGGCCCAGTTCATTGTGCGGCCCCGTTACCTGCACGATCCGGTAATTGAAATCAGCTGCTGTAACTGCGCTCCAATCCACGCTCCAGGGATTTATTTTCTGCCAGCCTCCCAGTGCTATAGGCCGGAAAATCTCCATGTCACGACTAGCCAGGTAGCCGGGGTTGCGCTTGAGAAGGGGCAGGATTTCTTTGGAAGCAATCGAGTTGGGGATGTACCAGTAGGGGTTGAAAACCATGGTATGCAGCTTGGTGTGGTTAACGATGGTGGGCACCTTAGGCTTGCCTACAATAGTGCGCAGGTATAGCAACACACTGTCCTGATCGATCAACCGCAAGGTATAGTCCGGGATGTTGACGATGAGGTAAGGCTGGGGCAGGTCGCGGCTGAAGGCTTCCCAGCGGTACAGGCTATTCTGCAGCTGCCGCAATCGCCGGAGGGGCGGGATGTTGAGCGCAGCCACCGTGCGCGGCCCCACGATGCTGTCTGCCTTAAGCGCGTGCCTTGCCTGAAACCGTGCGACGGCCGTTGCCAGCTGGCGGGTATAATACGTTGCGTTCTCGGTAGTATCAGCGCTCATCAGGTCACCGGTCAGCACCAGGTTGGCTCGCAGATCCGGGGTATAGCGGCTGCTGTCTCCGGGGCGGAGGAGTAGCTTGCCCGGGAAGGTATGCCAGGCGCTGTCTTTCAACCCCTCGTACTTTGCAATGGCCTGGCGGAGTTGCTGTTTCTGGTCCGGCACCAGTAGCCATACCTCCGTAGAATCGCTGGCTATACCTGGTAGTGCGTACAGCAACAGCAAAATGAAGGCAAGCAGACGTAACATGTGCGTTAGGAAAGCGGTGGTATTTAGATGTACGCAATCGGCTAAAGATAAGGCGCTTGTATCCCATATTTAGGTTCTTGCCCTGGCAATTGGTTTGGTCAGTAGAAAGGTATAAATTGAGTTATCTGGCAAGGGCATGAACAAAGCCTCCTGCCTGCTAGTATATTAGCCCAATGCATCGCTAAAAGCACGACGAAATAGCCCATGGCAACAACGATAGACAAAAGCACGCTGGCCTTTCTGGCCGATCTGACACAGAACAACAACCGCGAGTGGTTTCAGGAGAACAAGCCGCGCTACGATGCCGCCCGCAAAAACTACCTGGCTTTTCTGGATGAGATGCTCGAAGAGATGGCGCTTTTTGAACCCGTGGCGATCGGGCAGAAAGGCAAGGACCTGGTGTTTCGCATTTACCGCGACGTGCGCTTTTCCAACGACAAACGACCGTACAAAGATCACTTCGGGGCTTATGTAGCTGAAGGTGGTCGCAAGTCTATTATGCCGGGCTACTACCTGCACCTGGCCGCCAACAACAATTCCTTTCTGGCCGGCGGTCTGTGGATGCCGCCCGCGAACTACCTGAAAGCCGTTCGGCAGGAGATTGACTACAACCTCGATGGGTTGGAGCGCATCATCCAGGCACCTGACTTTAAAAACCGTTTCGGCGGCATACAGGGCGAGCAGCTCAAGACCACGCCAAAAGGCTACGACAAAGAAAATCCCGCCATCGAGTACCTCCGTTTCAAAAGCTGGAACGCCACCATGCCGCTACCCGACAAAGTCGTGCTCAGCAAAGACTTTATGCATACCCTGTTGGAGGGCTTTAAAGCCGTGAAGCCTTTCAATGGTTTTCTGACGGAGCCTTTAAAGGATATTGGGGAGGAGTAAGATTTGAGTGACTATAGCTGAGGCTGCTGTTTGCATTATTTTAGGCTACTTTTTAAGCTAGATTGCTCCACACTATTTCATTATTTCTCAAGGTGAAACGTAAAAAGTGGTTGAAAATCGTTGGCACGTCAGCGTGTGGCTCAAGAGTAATCCATACATCTTCACTATGTCTTTTGAGCATTAGCGCTGAGAGATAATACATCCTTTTCAAGCTCTCCTTTGTCATTTGCCACTCTGTTTCATTGAAGCTTTTGTAGATATAATCGTAAATGATTTGCTCAGTTACTTCAATATGCTGAGCGAATCTCTTAGCGAACGCTATCTGATTGGGGGAGGGTAAAGAATTGCTCTCTACTTCAATCGATAATTCGACTGTTTTATTCTTCGAGATATTCTGAACATTACCAAACCATTCACTCCCGTTTTTGTCGGAGATTAATTTCAGCACGCCAAACCCTTCTAACTCAAATACAGGTTCTGTCACCATCTTTTCAAAAAGCATTAATGTAACAAATAGGAAGGGGCGACTTAATGGGCTGTTTGGTCTAAGAGGAAGTGGTAAAGCTTTTTCCTTCTGAAGACAATAGTTTTAAGCTTTTGACTTGTACCGTCCTGAAGCTGCAGCACAATTCCATTCGGCACGATCCCAAAGGTGTTTGTTCTTCTTACCGCTGCTATTTCATTTAAAGGAATCTCTGTGATGCTTACATTCCGGCGAAGAAACGTCTTGATGAGCGTAAAAATGAGTTTGGAATCAGTTGCTGTGATGATTCCACCGGGTGCTAAAAACTCACTGTGCTCAATAAAGGCACCTTACTTAGACTGGAGAATGTTTTCCGTCTGTTCTTGGCCCCCCCTGCTTCTCCATAACAGTCGGTTGACAATTGGCTGTGTTGACCAGGAGGAACGCAGTTGCCGAAATAAAGCTCATTGTTTTCGTATGCATGATGCAGGACTAAATAAGGTATAGCAAGAGCAAATGTTTTTTCTCCATTTATACCTTATTTAGGCTCAAATAGACGGACAGTATAATCAAGTAATTCAGGACCGCCCACTTTGCCGTGCCCCGGAATGACATGCTTTACGCGAGGGTAGGCTGTCTTCAAATTTGCCACTGTCAGTGGCCAGGCGACCGTGTCAGCATCAGCCAGGTTGCCTTTCCCAGCGCCTACCTCCTTGATCAGGCAGCCCCCAAACATGGCTTCCGCCTTCGGAAAGTAGCCGACCACGTTGTCGTGCGTGTGTCCTTTGCCAGGATATAACACCAACACTTTTTCATTTCCGACCTCAAAGGTCAGCTCTTTATGAAAACCATTTTCAGGCACGGCAGTCCGGTTGGCTTTGGCCAGGGCAATGGTCTTATGGCTGGCGTAGGTCGGAATACCCCGCCGCTGGAACGCCGGCAGTCCGCCAAGGCAGTCTTGGTGAAAGTGTGTGGCGACAACGGCTTTTACTTTGCATCCCAAACGCTGCTCGACCCAATCGATCAGTTCCAACGAAGCCTGATCTGTGGTCGGTGTGTCAAAGATAATGGCTTCCTGCTGGTCAATGACCACCATCCCGTTGCACGGAACTTTACCAAAGCTTTGTGTTTCCAGAAAGGAAAGGTGTTGGTATACCTGATCAGCTATTTTGTGTACTTCCAATGTTTCGGAGGTATAACTCTTCCTGTAGTTGGCGGCAACATCAGAGCTGCTTTTGTCAATAGTGGAAGCAGCTTCCTGTTCAGCTACCGTGTTTTTTACGTTGCTGGTAGAAGACAGGCAGGAAGGTAGGCCGGATGCAAACAACACACTTGCCAGGAGCAATATGCCGGGTTTACTGTGGGGTATATTTTGTAGGTAATGGGAAAGCCTTTCCATGCCGTTGAATAGTATCAGGTTTAAAGATCACATCTATTGCGCCACACTCTGCCGGGGCAGGTTGGCATGCTTTATCTGCTGGCGGTACAGGTATAGCTCGACCAGCAGCCAAAGTCCAACCAAGGTATACTCCAAAGCGACGAGCCACAGGTTCTCGGTATAAGCGCTGGTGCGGTAGGCAGAATAGCTGAAAATAGCCAGGCAACTCCAGACGATGGCGTAGCGGAAGTGGCTCAGGGTAGTGAGCGCCACCAGCGTCGTGATATACCAGGGATGCACTGTAGTCGCCAGCAGCAGGTATACCGTGAGGGCCGCCGCCATGTAGCCAGCCAGTCGGCGCACCGAGCCCAGCTTTTTCACTGCGGCCATCGACAAAATGACAAAAAGGGTGGCCAACGATAATAGCGGACCGATCACGGCAATTTGGTTGTACCCTGTCAGTTGATAACCCAGCCAGCGGAGCAGGTAGTAGACACTGGCATTGAACTCAAACCGTTGGAAATACAGGTCGATGCTTTGCCAGATATTGCGCAGCACCTCCAGCGAAAGCAGCGGCAGAAAGAGCAGCAATACCACAACGGCCACCACTGCGCCAAAGCTCATAAAGCGCTTGAGTCCCAGCTTGCGCCATACAACCGGCAGGAACATCAGCGGCAACAACTTACTGCCAACGGCCAGGGCAAAAGGCACCGCCGCGATGAGGTAGCGCTGGAAGTGCAGTTGGTACAGGAAAAGCAGCAGAAAGAAGATCAGCAGCGCCTCCATGTGCAGGTTACCCGTTAGTTCGAGGATCACCAGTGGGTTGAGGGCGTAGATGTGCACGTAGCGGTCGGGTAGGGCCATGCGGCGCAGGAGGCGCAGCAAAAGCAGGATAGAGCCCGCTTCGGCAACCAAAATGATCACCCGCATCACCAGGATACTGCCCGTCAGGCTTTCAGGGGAGAGGGCAGCTGCCAGCCAGAACACGCCCTGCAGCACCGGCGGGTATAGCGAGTAGTAGTGCGGGGAATTGAGTTGCAAAAACAGTTCGGCTGTGAGACCAGGTATAGCTTTCGCTTCTTCGCCCAGAAACTGTACCGGCAGGTAGAGGAAGGGGTTCTCACCAGCCAGCAGCAGGCGTCCGTCCCACACAAAACGGAAGTAATCGTCGGACAGCGCAGGTATAGCGAACAGGAAGAGCAACCTGAAAAACAGGCCAGCCCCGATGCCGTGCCATACGTTTAGCTTCTGGTTGGTGACGTAGGCGTAGATGCCGAAGGCCAGTAAAGTGAGCAGGAGCAACTGCGTGAAATTCTCCCGGGGCGTCGCGTAGCCCAGCGCCATGTATACGAGGGCCGATATTCCCAGCAGGGTATAGGTTGCTATGTGCTTTCGGGCAAGGGTCATGCGCGGCGGCTGTGGTTGAGCGAGTATACGAAAACGGCACCAAAACCGAGCGTCAGCATTACATGAAAAGGCAACAGTCCGTAATCGTGCAGCTGAAACCCCACCAGGATGCTGTACCCGAAATAAACTGTGAGCAGTCCCTCCAGCACAGTAACCGGGTGGAGGCTGGTGATGGCATAGGCATGCTGCCGCCAGGAGTCGCTACGGTGCTGCAGGTTGTGCTTGGGCGTGCGGATAAAGGGCGTTTTGCGGCCCAGGTAGCCTTCCAGCACCGCCACCGTGTTGTGCAGCGACATCCCCATCGACATAGACAGAAACAGGAAAAACTCCGGTATAAAGCGTTTGGTGGTTTGCCATGTCGAGCCCGTTTGCTGGTACAGGGCGGTCCAGTAAAAAACAAGCAAAGCCATTAAGCTGACGATCAGCAAGGAGCCCATTGCAAAAAGCAACTCGAGTCCCGGCACGCTGTGTTTCAGGTATAGCATGGGCAGGCTGAGCAGTGCCGTGAGCAGCACGCAGACGAATATGCCGCTGTTGAGCAGATGAAAAACCGCGTGCAGGCGGGTAGAAAACGGCATGGGTGCTCGCAGCACTTTGCCCAGGTGTTTGCGGGCGGTCTCGGCGGCTCCTTTGGTCCAGCGGTACTGCTGCGACTTGAGTGCGCCCATGGCAGCAGGTAGTTCGGCGGGAGCTTCGACAGCCTGTAGGTAGCGGAACCGCCAGCCCCGCAGTTGGGCACGGTAGCTCAGGTCCAGGTCTTCGGTCAACGTGTCGGACTGCCAGCCACCAGCATCCACAATGCAGCTTTTGCGCCACACCCCGGCCGTGCCGTTGAAGTTAATAAAGTGCCCGCCACTGTTGCGCCCAACTTGTTCTATCGTAAAGTGCGCATCCAGCCCGAAGGCCTGCAGGCGGGTGAGCAGCGAATAGTCCTGGTTAAGGTGGCCCCAGCGGGTTTGCACAACCCCGACCTGATCATGATCAAATGCAGGTATAGTGCGCTTTAGAAAGTCAGGCTGTGGGACGAAGTCGGCGTCGAAAATGGCTATGAACTCCCCGGTGGCCTGTTGCAGGCCATACTGCAGGGCACCGGCTTTGTAGCCGCTACGGTCGGGGCGCTGCACGTGCTCTAGACGCAGGTCGGTGCTGGCATACTGGACGAGCTTTTGCCGGATCAGTTCGCTCGTATCATCGGTGGAGTCGTCGAGGAGCTGGATCTGCAGCAGGTGGCGGGGGTAGTCGAGGGCGGTCACGGCGTCGATCAGGCGTTCCACTACATAGCGTTCGTTGTAGAGCGGAAGCTGCACCGTCACGGCAGGCCAGGTATAGTGTTCGTCAGGTATGGCCTCAGGTGCAGGTATAGCTTTCCGGCGGGTCCAGTAGAGGAAGGTGAGGTGCAGTTGCACCAGGCTGTAGCAGAAAATGAAGGCCAGGCAAAGACCATACACGGCAACAAGAAGGAGCTGGAAAATCGTCATGCGGCTGCTCTGGTTTAGGCTACAGGAGCTTAAATATAGTCAATATAATCTTATACCCGGCCAGCACCGAGCCTTTCACCGTACCCGAAACTTTCGAGACGCCAATGCGCTTGCGGTAGTTTACGGGCACTTCCGCATACCGGATCTTTTGTTTGGCTGCGCGGGCCTGCATCTCCACGGTCCAGCCATAGTTGCGGTCGCGCATGCCCAGCTGCTGTAGCGTGCTGAAACGGATGGCCCGGAAAGGACCCAGATCAGTATAGCGGACACCGTAGAGCCAGCGCAGCAAGGTAGTGGCCAGCCAGTTGCCGAAGATCTGCTGCGGCATCAGTGCGCCTGCTTCCCGCTTTCCCAATACGCGTGAACCGATCACCAGGTCTGCACTGCCCTCCAGAATGGGCTGCACCACCTGCGGCAGTTCGCCGGGGTAGTCGGAATAGTCGCCATCCAGGAACACGATAAGGTCAGGCTGCTCCTGCAATGGCTTCTCGGCAACGTAGGCTATCCCTTTGAGACAGGCATTGCCATACCCTGGCCGGGGTTCGTCGAGCACGGTGGCACCGGCTGCCCGAGCGAACTCGGGGGTATTGTCCGACGAATTGTTGTTCACCACGATTACTTCCTGTACCAGATCGGCAGGTATGTCGCTGATAACGTGTGCGATGGAATTTTCTTCGTTGTAGGCGGGTATGATAACGCTGATTCGGGGCATGCTGCAAATTTGGGTAAAAATATTCTGCTAAGCTATTGAGGGTCAGGTATAGCTTTTGTGGTACTAAGTGTATTACATTTGCCAATTGAACCTTTCGGTAGTCGGAAGGCTTATAGAGAGTAGCACTTTTTTTTATTATGGGTAAAGATGTAGTTAAGATTGGAGATAAAGCCCCTGATTTTGAATTGCAGCGATTGGATGGTGGTTTTTTCCGACTTTACGAGTTGTTGAAGAAGAAAAACGTGGTGCTGTACTTCTACCCGAAGGACAGTTCAACCGATTGTACCAAACAAGCCTGTGAGTTCAGGGATCACTACGATACGTTCCAGGACCTGGACACCGAGGTCGTGTGCATCAGCTACGACAAGGCCGACGCCCACAAGCGCTTCGAGCGAATGTACCGTCTGCCTTTTACGCTGTTGAGCGATTGCGATGCACAGATCCGGAATCTGTACGGGGTGCCGCGCAAGTTCGGTATCATGCCGGGACGTTCCATCTATGTGATCGACAAGAAAGGGGAAGTGCAGTATGTGTTCAACTCCCTGTCAAAGCCAGCGGAGCACGTGCAGCAGGTACTGGATGTGTTGTACGACATCAACCACGACAGCATAGCGCAGTACGCTTAAGATTTGTAAAACCTTATAAATTGAAAAGGCCCGGTGTTTTTCGCACCGGGCCTTTGCTATGGTATAGCTTTTTTATGGGTATAGCTTCTTATTCGAAGATCAGCTCCAGTTTCTTGTCATTGTAGAACTCCACGCTCAGGAAGCCGCTCTGCTTGTTAAACAAAATGCGCTTCACGTTGGTCACTTTGCTGGCATCGCTGTTTACCACTTCGTATACCTCATTATAGAGCACATCGTTTACCTCGACAGAAGGGTAGGTCGGCTGGGCAAGGTTTAGCTTGTACTCACCCCGCTCATCCACGGCTACCGACACTTCCAGGCCCTTTTCGCGCTTTAGAAAATAGGTCGCAAGGCCTGGGTTTTTGGTGGCGCCTGTGTTGTTTCTGGCAACATCTTCCATCACACTGTACGCCTGCACATCAAAATGGCCAATGCAGTTGTCAGAAACGTTGTAGCCTTCGCCCGGTACCTGCTCGGCTACCAGCGCCGTGTTGGTGTAGGTCACAGTGTCGCCTACCTCGTTCAAAAAGCGGACAGTGTCTCCCCGATCGTAAACGAGCCATTCCACGTCCTTTTCGTCAAATTGAGTTGTTGTGGTGTCGCAATCTTTGCAAGAGGTAAAGAGCAGGGCCGCCAGTATAAATGCGCCTACCAGTTTGATACTGTGTGTCATTTGGGTGAAATTTGATTGTAATGGTGAATTGTTCCTTTGTTTTAGGTATAGCCATACCTACAGGTAAGAGTCGTTTTGGAGGCAAAGCGTTGCAAGCAGGTATAAAAATAAATGTTGCAACTCTTTTCGGTTATTGTTTGCGGGTCGTCCGCGTCAGGGTCCGTTTGTTCAAATAGGCCACCTGCAGAAAGCCAAACTCGCGGTTGAACAGGATGCGGCTCACGCCAGTCGCACTGCTGTCCGGATTCACGACATCGTACACATCCTGGTAAGTTATACCTCCTACGGCAAGAGAAGCATGATCCGGCGTGTCGGTATTCCGGATAGGAAGCTCGGCTTTGCCGGCCACTACCAGGCTCACGCGAATAGAATCGGGCATGCGCACGGCTACAACCGTTAGGGCAGGATAGCGTCGGTCGTTATGCTGCATCACGCTGGTGCGGCGGGTGTAGTACTGCTCAATGCACACATCGGCTGGGCTAAAACCTTCGCCAGGTATAGGATCGGAGTTAATGCGGGTGTTCAAAAACACGCGAACAGTATCCGGTGTGCTGCTGTCAACCATAAGAAGAGAGTCGCCGGAGTTGTACACAGTCCAGCTGCTGTCGCCGTTCTCAAACTGGGCCACCGTGGTTTCGCAGTCGTTGCAGGAGCTGAGCCACAGGGAGGCACCGAACAAGGACAGGTATAGGAGTAAGCGAATTGACTTCATACGTTCATTAGGCTATACTGCAAATTAACGAACTTAATCTGTTTGATAGTCTAAAAAACGCAGATTAGCGTCTTAGGGTAGGGATAAAATAAAAACAGCCGGATAAAACCCGGCTGCTCTGTTTAACTATCATCATCACATCACTCACTCACCTACCCTTACCATAACTGGCACTGGCTTCAACTCCGGTCTGAACACCAGCCAAAGGATAACCCCCAGGATGGTTCCGGTCATGAACGTCGGAATAACGACCAGTAAGCCCCTCACACCACGGCTTTCCGCGTCGTGGTAAGTCCACACCAGCATAAATACCACCAGTAAAGAATAAATGGCTAAGGTTAGAAAAAAGAGTAAACTTGCTATATCCGGCAAAAACGTTTCCATTATCAAAGATTTAAGTAATACAATATAAGGTACATATACCCTACACTTGTTAAACACGTATACCCGGTCTTTTGTTTATAACTATTTCAATACTACCATATGAATAAAAGTTATATGGAAACCCTATATTGTACTTATTTGGCTGAGTAGGTGTAAAAAGAAAAAAGCCACCCCCTCTCGGGGTGGCTTTTGCTCTTAATCTATAGGTATGCTATTTTCGAATGATCACTTTATGGGTACTGCTCCTGTCGCCATTACGCACCGTGAAGTAGTAGATGCCATTGGTGAGATCCTCCAGCGACAGGGTAGCGCCACTGCCTGCATCTTCTGCTGAAATTTCGTGCCGTGCCACCTGCTGACCAAGGGCATTGGCAACGGTTATCAGCACAGGGCCTGTCGCTTTCTCCGCCAGTTTCAGACTGATTCTGTTCTGAGCTGGGTTCGGGAACAGGATTTCACGCGTATCTGCCGCTTTGGCCGTAAGCACACTGCTCTGTGACAGACTGCCTGCCTTTAGCACGAGCGTTTCAGCGGTTGCATTGGCATCCCCTCCAAACCTAGAGGTGACATAGGCAGTGCTGCTCACCACAGTCGGGTTCGACACAATATCTACGTCATCCACATACCAACCGGTGGCACCTGTGAGCACATCAGAGCCCATGCGGAAACGGATCAGCACATTCTGGCCTTTGTAGCTACTCAGGTCCGCAATGGTCTGTATGTAGCCGTTGCTGCCACCCGTGAAGGCCGGTCCGTTAATAGTAGAGGCATTGAGCAGTGGGATTTCACCGTTGTAGCCGTTCTGGATCATTTTGCCGCCCAGGTTGCTCCAGGTGAGGCCGCGGTTCGTACTGATTTCGACTACACCACCGTCAAATCCGTCTTCGGTTGCGTAGCTGTGCCAGAAGCGAAGCAGCGCATTTTCTCCAACGGTCACAGGCTGCGCCGTGATCAGGTACTGGTCGCTGAAAGCGTCCGGATCCACGGCAAACCAGGAGGTGCCGCCGCTATGCGGGTTCTTGGTACTCAACTGCCAGTCACTCAGACCAAGGCCGCGGGCTGTCTTCCACTTGCCGCCACCACTCTCCATGTCATCGTGGAAGAACACGGTCGTGCCGGTGCCTTTGTTTACGCGTACCTTGAAAGTGCGCTCCAGCGTCTCACCCTGGGCCATCTTCACTGACTTGAAGGTTACTACCCCGTTGCTCAGCTTAGGCGCGTCTTTGCTTGATTCCTGTACGAATACAGTTCCCTCTGGCAGTGGGTTGGTAATGGATACATTGTTTACAGAGCCAGCTGTTTCATTTTTCACCGTGATCCTGTAGGTCAGTTCCCCACCGTCAGTAACCGGAGAAGGGGTGGCCTGCAGCTTAATGGCAAACTGCGGTTCGCAAGACGGTGGCATGTCAAAAGCTTCAGTGCCGTCGGTCAGGTCGTTGTTGCTGCCCTGCGTGGCGCTGTAGCCGAGGCCGCGCTTGGCAAAGGCACGCCAGATGTGGCATTGGTTGGCACCGCCGTTGTTGATACGGTCGGCAGCCAGAATGGCGTCGCGGGCATCAATGAAGCCAGGGCTGCAGGGCTGCAGTTTCAAACCGTCCATCACCAGTTGCAGGGCAATGTTGTTGCCGCCTTTGCCATTGTGCAGATCGGGGTCATAGCCGTATTCGTCGATCAGGTTCCAGGTCATATCCCACAGCATCGTAGCCCAAATGAAGCCCACCCCGTGCGGTACAGATATCTCCGGATTGGCGATCATCTTGTAGGTATAAGGGTTGATGCCCATGTCGGTGCTGTAAGGCGCTGGTCGTATACCGTTGCCGTCTATACCTTCAGAAAGTACATAAGTACCAATGCCACGGCGCTGCGTACCTGTGTCGCCAACGCGCATGGTCATCATCAAACCGAAGAAATCGCTCCAGCCTTCGCCGCCCTGCTCAGCGCCTGACAGACACTGTGTGCTTGGGCCACCGGTAAGGCGGGTGGATATGCCATGGCCGTACTCGTGGGCGATGATACCGTTGTCCAGGTCACCGTCGCGCAAGGGTGGTACGCCGCCTTCCAGGCGCAGAGCGCCGGTCAGGCCCTGGGCCAGTGCAGTCTTCAGTTTATCGCCGTCTGCTTTGCTGATCATGATGGTTGGAATCAGTACCAGTGCGCCTGTTTCATCGCCGCCCATCGACATAGCCGGGCCATCTATGTTGTTCACGACGATAACACCGGTGGCACCCGAGGCCTGTGCGTTGAGCGCTTTGGAGATGAAAGAGCAATCGCCACGATCAACCAACGCAATATTTCCGGTTATTTGTGCCTGGTTGTTGAAAGGGAGAGGTACAGAACCGGCCGGAAGCTCAGGAGCGGCGTTACAACCGTTGGCCGGATCCGCCAGCACGATCTTGCCCGATACGCCTGTTTCGTCAATCGCCGGACCAAAAGCCGCCTGCACACCGGTATAAGAGCCCGCTACTGCCGAAGGGGCCGTGATGTGGAGCAGTTTGGCAGGCACCGAAGAGGTCCAGAGGTACATCTGCATGCGGCCGGGTACACCGTCCTGCAGTGTCAGGAAATTGGCGTTGTTGGTACCGCCGCCATCCTGCGCCTCCGCCATCACGGCGTCCAGTCCCATGCCTTCACCCGTAAAATTCTTCTGCTGAAAGTTGCCGCTGGCTTCATCAAAACCATACTGGTAGAACAGGTCGTGGATGATGTTATTCCAGTAAAACAGGTTGGTGGTGGCTGCTTTCACATAGGTGTCAGGCTCTTTGGAGAGGTCGAGTGGGAAGTCGAAATTGAGGTTGAGTCCGCCGTCCGGGCTGGTGCCGGCATTGGCGCCCAGGCGGTCTTCGTAGGCATGCACGTTGTTGCCTTTGGTGATGGTGTAGGAGAGAAGACCATCGTTGTGCCAGCCGAGGGGCGAGGCAAGCGGGTTTTCCTTGCCTGTTACCAGGGTGCGGTCGCCATGGCTCGGTGTTTCGAAAGGGGCGTCGTAAATGCGGTAGGTACCGCTGGAAGCCACGGCAGCAGCTGCCACGCTACGCGGTGCGAAAGCCTGGGTATAGAAATCCTGTTGTGCTTTCAGTCGCTCCGCTTTTGTAGCCACGCGGCCTTTTCTGTTCTGCGTTACAAGGGCCATTTTCTGGTGCGGGTCATCTGTCACCACAGGCAGGCCCCAGTTATCGTGAATGACCAGGTCCTGCTGTTTGAGCACCTGCCCGGAAGCTGCGTCAATGCGCATGTTCCAGTAGTGCTGGGCGTCCGTGTTGTAGATGTCTACTTCCCAGGCCAGGCGCACATCACCGTTCGGCATAGGCTGGTAAACCAGTTTGGCAGGTATAGGCTGCAGTGAAATACCGCCATCTGTCAGCACCACAGCTTTAGCGGCGGCAGGCAGTTTGGGGGTAGGTGCTTTGCGTTCTTTTAGTTTAATGGGCTGCTTTGGGCTGAGCTTGAGCGCAGTAGCTGCTGCGATAGCGGCGCGCTCAGGGGAGAGGGCGGCCGCATTGCCTTTGATGGCACCGC
Source organism: Pontibacter coccineus (assembly GCF_030546575.1). Lineage (GTDB taxonomy): Bacteria > Bacteroidota > Bacteroidia > Cytophagales > Hymenobacteraceae > Pontibacter > Pontibacter coccineus. The sequence goes on along the minus strand of NZ_JAUOTN010000001.1, from coordinate 532,111 downwards.
GCAGGTTAGGTATAAACCGGTTGCCCATGTTGATCACATTGCCATCACGATCGATGTTGATGTTGATATTGGCGTCCACCACTTCAATGCCCTGGTGGCGCTGTCGGAGGTAGATGTGCGTGATGCCGTTGTGCTTGGAAGTATACTGGTCAGTGACCACGTAGTCGGAGAGATCAGCGGCATTGAGCTTGTATTCTGCCTTGGTCTGGTCGATGTGCCGCAGGGCTGCGTCGAGGGCAGACTGGGCGTTTGCATTGCCCGATACCAACAAAAGAATCAATCCAAGTAAAAACAATGGATTGCACGGTAATCTTAGTTTCATAGAGGAGAGTTTAGAATTAGAAATGTTACATATAGTATTCTTTGATGGGGTTTTAAATCGGGTTTAGGTGTGTTTCTTTGTACTATATAACTGTGCGTTACTTTGTATGCGCAGAATAGTAAAAGAGCGACACCTACCAGTTTTTAACTGATAATGATGCATTTACGAGGGTTGTTGGCCGATGGATTTGTGCGTCATAACATCATTGTAGAGGAGATTGTATCCCTTTTTGCATCTTTGGAGGATTAGGAGGGGATGTTTTGCAGCAATGGAAGGAAGACCTGCCTTAACTACTCATTTTATTTGCCAAGTAGCAGTCCTGACACGGACAGGGAAGACAGGAAAGGGAATAAGGGAAAAACACGTGGGCCTGTTTGTGCTAAATATTGTATTTTTTTAAAGTACGGGATAGGGTATTAAGAATGAGAAACAGGATAAAATTTATTGGCTTAAAGAATTTACCGGATTAGAATATTGCATTGAAATTGCACAAAAAAAATTAAAACATTTTTAAAGCTCAATTGTTTCGGCCATCCTTTAGTTGGTAGCTGTCCATTATCTTTCTTAAAATCTCCGTCATATAGCTTCCGCTTTGTGGACCGTAAAAGTTCATCGATCGGGTTTCATACTTCTTCAATGGGTAGTGCCGGTCAGGTGTTATATACCCGATGTAACCACCGTTGAACCCTGTTACCACGATAGGCAGGCCCTGTTGCTCGAGTAGGGGTAGAAATTCGCCCGAGTAATCAGCCGGAACACCCAGCAGCACAGCCTCGCCTAATTGCATACTGTTAATATAGGTGGGGTACTTGCCGAACAGCCAATGGAACAGGAAGGGAGCAAAACGCAAGTTGGTGTTCAAACGCCACTGCGGCTTGGGCAGCATAAGTGGGTGCCTGGCATGGCAGAGGCGGGCTGTGTGCTGCAGCTCAACTCCCGGCAGTTTTTCCAATATAGCGGCTGCCAGTTCCTGCCCCACAGCAGCCGTGCTTGCGTAGGTATCGCCATGCGGTGCCACCACAGCCTGACTGCCTACCGCGCCGGCCGCAAAGGCAGCAAAGTCCACACTTGTTTCCAGCTGGTCCACCAGCTCGCCCGGGTAGTCGCGCGAAAGCACCGGATCCATGGACGGCAGGATGGTGGGGTGGGCAGCGAAGGTGGCCAATACGGCCGTTTTACCGGAAACCTGCTCTATTTTGAAGAACCGAACTGTCGTATCTCTACCGGACACAGCGCCTGTCAGGCGATTGCGAACCAGCTGGGGCGCATAGGCTATACCGTATCCGAGTCTGGAAGGTCGCTTGTTTTGCCTGGCCAGCTGTATGCTCTGCACGATATGGGCTGTCGTCTGCTGTACCAGTTGCTTGCTATACCTGCCGGCCATCAATCTCCCCACCAGTTTCCGCCCCCAGCCTCCGAAGCTGCTATGCGTATGGGTGGCGCTCAGGTATACCTGTCCGGGGCTAAGTCCCATGGCAGCATACTCCTTCTCCAGCGCAGCAGCTACTGTCATGGGGGCAATCAGCATGTCCAGCACCACAAAAATGACTTCGGTCTGGCCATTGTCAAACGCGAACGTGCGCACCCACACTGAGTCGTGCACGGTGCTGTATCTTAGTCCTTTGCGCTTGCCATAGCCCGCCAGTGGGGTGCCCACTGGAGGGGTGATGTTTACTTTGGACCAGCCAACCTGCAGCGAATCGGCCTTATTGGTAACGGGAGGCTGCCCTTCGAGCTCCTGCAAGGTATGGCGGTAGTAATCGGTTTGGGCAAAGGGCGTGTAGTCGATGCGCTGTACCACGCAGCTTTGCATGGCGCAAAGCAACAGGCTTAGCAGCACCCACAGGCTGATTTTATTTTGTTTCCGGAATCCCAACCCTGCGAAGGTATAAAAATATTTAGCAAACAGTATGACAGCCAATTAGGGGCTCAGGTCAATTTACAGGCCTCAGATGTTTCGCTTTCTGGCAATATCGGTTAAATTTGACGTTCCTTACGCGAGCAGGTATACCTCAAGACAGGAGAACATGTGCGGGCGAATCAGGCAGGGCTGCGTTTATACCTTCCTTTGTGCTTTTTTCCCGCCTTACAGCTAGATTACTCTTTACCCAAATACATGGAATTAAACGTTGACCACCTAATCAAGATCGCCACCGAGCTTTCCATCACCATTAAGCAGGTGGAAGCCACGGCAACCTTGCTGGACGAAGGCGCTACCGTGCCCTTCATCTCCCGTTACCGAAAAGAGGCGACCGGCTCGCTCGACGAAGTGCAGGTTGCCGCCGTGCGCGACCGCCTGGAGCAGCTGCGCGAGCTCGACAAGCGCCGCGAGAGCATCCTCAAGTCCATCCGGGACCAGGAAAAGCTGACGCCGGAGCTGGAGGCACGCATTATGGCCGCCGAGACCATGGCCGTGCTCGAAGACATTTACCTGCCTTACAAGCCGAAGCGCCGCACCCGCGCCACCATCGCCCGCGAGAAAGGACTGGAGCCGCTGGCACAGCGCCTGTTTGAGCAGGAAAGCTTTGATGTAACGGCCGAGGCCGCCAATTATATCTCAGAAGAGAAAGAAGTAAAAGATGCCGAAGAGGCCCTAGCCGGTGCCCGCGACATCATGGCGGAGTGGATGAACGAGAATGCCGAGGCGCGTGCCACCATGCGCCAGCTTTTCGAGAAGAAAGGCACCTTCAAGAGCCGCGTGATGATGGGCAAGGAAGAAGAAGGCCAGAAGTTCAAAGACTATTTTGAGTGGGAAGAACCGATCGAGAAGGCCCCCTCGCACCGCATCCTGGCCATGCGCCGCGGCGAAACCGAAATGGTGCTGCTGCTCAGCGCTCAGCCGGACGAGGAAGAGGCACTTGAGCGACTGGAACGCATGTTTGTGAAGGGCAACAATGCCGCTGCGCAACAGGTGAAACTGGCCGCCAAGGACTGCTACAAGCGCATGCTTAAGCTGAGCATGGAAACCGAAGTACGCCTGACCTCTAAGAAACGTGCCGACGAAGAGGCGATCCGCGTATTCGCCGATAACCTGCGTCAGTTGCTGCTTTCTTCGCCACTTGGCCAGAAGACGGTGCTGGCGCTGGATCCGGGTTTCCGGACCGGTGTGAAGTCGGTGGTGCTCGACAAACAGGGCAAGCTGCTGCACAACGAAACGATCTACCCGCACACGGGTCAGCACAAGGAAAGCGAAGCCGCGCAGGCTGTCAGGTATATGGTAACTCGTTTTGAGGTAGAGGCCATTGCCATCGGCAACGGCACGGCCAGCCGCGAGACAGAAGCTTTCGTGAAGAGCCTGAAACTGCCTGCTTCGGTGCAGGTGCTGATGGTGAACGAAAGCGGCGCCTCCATTTACTCCGCCTCTGACGTGGCTCGGGAGGAATTCCCGGACCAGGACGTGACCGTGCGTGGCGCTGTTTCCATCGGTCGCCGCCTGATGGACCCGCTGGCCGAACTCGTAAAAATAGATCCAAAGTCGATCGGCGTGGGCCAGTACCAGCACGACGTAGACCAGACGGCCCTGAAGCACTCGCTGGACGACGTGGTGATGAGCTGCGTGAACGCCGTGGGTGTGGAAGTGAACACCGCCAGCAAGCAGCTGCTGACCTACGTGTCAGGCTTGGGGCCATCGCTTGCGCAGAACATCGTGGAGTACCGCAACCAGAACGGGCCGTTCAAAACCAGAACGGAACTGAAGAAAGTAGCACGACTGGGTGATAAAGCCTTTGAGCAGGCAGCAGGCTTCTTGAGAATTCGTGATGCCAAGAACCCGCTCGACGCTTCAGCCGTGCACCCGGAAAGTTACCCGATCGTGGAGCAGATGGCAAAAGACCTGGGCGTAACCGTGCAGGACCTGATGCAGAAAGACGAACTGCGCAAGCAGATCAATCTCAAAAACTACGTGACGGATACCGTCGGTTTGCCAACCCTGCAGGATATCATCAGTGAATTGGCTAAACCGGGGCGTGACCCGCGTCAGACCTTTGAGGCCTTCAGCTTCACGGAAGGCATCAACGAGATGAAAGACCTGCGTGAGGGCATGAAACTACCGGGCCTGGTAACCAATATCACCGCTTTCGGTGCCTTCGTGGACATCGGGGTGCACCAGGATGGACTGGTACACGTGAGCCATTTGTCTGACCGCTTCGTAACGAATCCACATGATGTGGTGAAGGTAGGGCAGAAGGTAGACGTAACCGTGCTGGAGGTGGACGTGCCGCGCAAACGCATTTCCCTGAGCATGAAAGGCGACCCTGCCGCAGCCAGACCTTCAGGCGGAGGTGGCGGCAAGAAAGCCGGCGCTACCAAACGCGAAGAGGAGCCAGCCAACGATTTCGCGGCCAAACTCGCCATGCTGAAAGGCAAGTTTAAGTAAGCCATACCTGACTCAGGTATAGAGAAAGCCCCGGCGAGCAGCCGGGGCTTTTTGCTTGTATGCCCGACCATACCTGATAGCAGGGAGATATAAACTGCACGCAGCAACTATAATAGCCCCAACGCACGTATCCATTATAACGAAATAGAACAAAACCAATAAGCTATGGATACATACAACGCCAATTACTCCAAGATGCTCCAGACGGAGCATATATTCCCGCCGGCTTCCGGGTCGAGCCACATCAACGTAAGCCGTCCGGAGCGGGTGCTTTCCGCTGTGGGAGGCGCTGCGCTGGCACTCGTCGGACTGCGTCAATCCGGTACTGCCGGCATCCTCACAGCTTTGGCAGGCGGTGCGTTACTCTTTAGAGGCTTTACCGGCTTTTGCTTCGTTAACAACATGATTGGCCGTGACACGGCAGAGAACGAAGACATTTCGGTGGACATCATCAAGACCATTACAGTAGAGCGGCCCCGCACAGAGGTATACCAGTTCTGGCGCATGCTCGAGAACCTGCCTAAGTTCATGGAGCACCTCGAAAGCGTACAGTCCAACGGGCCGCAGCGCTCGCACTGGGTGGCCAAGATTCCGGGAGGTGTGGGCACTGTTTCCTGGGACGCTGACATCATTCACGAAAAGGAAAACGAGCTGATCGCCTGGCGCTCCCTGCCAAACTCCGACATCGACAATGCCGGGGAGGTACGTTTCTCCGATTCGCCGGATGGCCACGGCACCATTGTGCAGGCTGTTATTTCTTACAGTCCGCCAGCGGGTTCTGTCGGAGGCTTAGCGGCCAAGATGCTCAATCCGATGCTCAAGACGATGGTGGAAAAGGACCTGCGTTACTTCAAGCGCTACATGGAAACGGGTGAGGAGAAGCACAAGCACCATCAGCCGCTCGGCGCAACATGATCGATCTGTAGGTATACAGAAACAGTAAAGTCGATAGGAAGCAGGTATGGCGCGGGCTATACCTGTTTTTTTTTGTGCCTCACCTGAATTAATTATTGCTAACTATTGCTTTATTTGCATATCAGAATGTATGATAATGCCTTGTAGATGAATAAAGTATGGAACGTTGCGCTGTCGCTGGCTCTGTTGCTAGCGGGTCTGTCCTGCAAGCAGGCACAGGATATCAAGGCGTTTACAGAAGCAAGGTATAGTCTGCAAAGTGTAAAGCAGATCAGGCTCAACGGAATCGATGTGGAGGAGCGCATACAGCAACGACGCGGCTTCACGCATGCGGAGGGCGATAGTTTGCTGACGGCCGTCACCAGCAACTCACTGAAGTTAAGCGCCACCCTGGCATTGCACGTGGCCCTGCAGGACCAAAGCGAGGATAAACGGAACCTTACCATCACACGCCTGAAATGGCTGCTGGAAGTAGACGGAGAAGATGCGCTGACCGGCACCATCGAGGAAACCATGGTGCTGCATGAGGGGCTGAACCAACTGCCGGTCGCCACGCCAGTGGGGTTGACATCCGATGGCAACATGCCCAATTATACAGGCCTGTCGAGGCTGATTACGCTGCTGGGACAGAAAACCGATATCCGGGAGCGGGTTACCCTCAAGATCAAGCCCACGATTAAAACACCGGTCGGAAATATTGAGTCGCCCGCCTTTATCACGGTTAGCAAACCGAGAAGTTTGGTGGCTTTCTTCAGATAAGGTATAGGTGCCCGCTCTGGTTGAACGAAAAGAATAAATCTGGCAAAGTACTTGCATAGCAAGCTATACCAGCGTCCACTTATTTTTCGTTTTGGATATGCTGTGTTTATCCACCTACAGAAAGGGACCTCCTATGAATCGATTGAACATCACTTGCCTGGCCCTGCTACTGGCCCTGACTCCGCTATTTGCGGCGGTGGCAGCAGCTGTTCCTGGTCCGGCGCCCTATACCACCGCCAAAGCCGCCCCCCGCGACGTGATCAGCGAGATTATTGACGTGATTGGTCTCAAGCCGCGCTTTGAGGTGCGCTCTGCCAACATCGAGAATGCCGCCGCCGTCATCCACAACGGCAAGCGCTATATCCTGTACGACGAACGTTTTCTGAATGCCATCAACAACGCGGTGCACACTGACTGGGCCGGGGTGAGTATTCTGGCGCATGAGATCGGGCATCACCTGAACGGCCATACCTTGTCGAGCCAGGGCAGTAACCACGCCGATGAATTGGAGGCCGATGAGTTTTCGGGCTTTGTGCTCCGCAAAATGGGAGCCAGCCTGGAGGAGGCGCAGGCTGCCATGCAGGTGTTGTCAGAGGAAAGAAGCTCGGCTACGCATCCGGGACGCAACTATCGGCTGGCAGCTATCAGCAAAGGCTGGGGCAATGCCGACGCCCAGCTAATGGCCAGTGCGAACGGGCAGCAGCAACAGTCTAGGGCAACTAGGAGCCGCCCGCCACAGCAGGAAAGAGAGCAGATGCAGCAGCAGCAACCCAGGGCTAATACGGTCGCACAGGGACTGGACAGCAGGCTGGTGCTGCGCAAAGTGGTGTTCAATAATGCGCCCGACGAGCAGTTCTTCCTGACCACGCGTCTGCAACTGGTGCACATGACTGAACAGGGCGCCCGCGTCATCGGCAAGCTGGAACGTACCAATAACCGCGATTATCCTTTTTACTTCGAGAGTGATTTCCTGCAGGGCCTGTTTGTGACTGACAGTGGTGTGCTCGTTAACCAGCGCGGGCAAAGAGTAGGGCATTTCAGCTAAAAATTAGTGATGGCATTAAATTATTGAGTGGACGAAGCAGGCCGCTTTATGCAGCTGTAGCAGGATTATTTAACCTGCTATATTAATTAAGCTACATAAAACTATGAAACCTGCTAATTTTGGGCGCTGGATGCTTTTGCTTATCCTGCCCGTAGTGCTGCCTACCTCCTGCGGCGATGAAGTAGATTGTATCCGGGGAAAGGGCGATGTGGAAACCCGGGAGTTTAACCTAGATGCGGTCAGCGGACTGCGCGTGAACGGGGATACCCGTGTGTTTGTTAGACGGGGAGCGACGCAGCGGATCGAGGTACGGGCGCAGCCCAATGTGCTGGATGCGATCAGTACCAATGTGTCAAACGGCGTTTGGGATCTCAGCTTCGATAGATGCCTGCGCAGCCACAAAACCGTGGAAGTGCAGATGACGGTTCCAGAGCTGAGCAGCGCTGAACTGATCGGGTCGGGGCGAATAGAGCTGCTGGATGAATTCGAAGCAAGTGACTTCCGCGCTGTGCTCGATGGTTCCGGCTCTCTCCGAATAAATGCCCTGGCTGACAGGTTAACCAGCAAACTGACCGGTTCTGGCAATATCGACCTGGTCGGGGAGGCGGACGCACAGGATATCAGCCTGTCCGGCTCCGGTAACGTAAAGTCCTTTGGTATGCCCAGTGGAAGTGCCGGCGTGGCGCTGAGCGGCTCCGGCAATGTGGAGGTAAACGCTGCCAATGAACTGGCCGTTACGATCTCGGGCAGCGGAAACGTGTATTACCAGGGAAATCCGACTATTAACTCAACTATTTCAGGCTCAGGCAAAGTAATAAAGCGCTGAGCAGTTTAAAGCAAATGATCAAAAAGACAAATCTCCTAACCTTCGCCCTGCTGCTAGGTATAGCCTTATTCGCATTCTCATGCGGTACCAAGAGCGATGTTGATGCTTTTAAGGAAGCAAAGTATAGCCTGTCAGGTATAAATGAAGTGAAGCTGAACGGCGTGAATGTGCTGAACAAGAAGCGGCCCGAGGATTTCTCCTTCAGTGAGGCGGCCCTGCTGCTTTCGGCCTTTTCGGACAACAACCTGTCTGCCTTCTCCAGCTTGGGGTTGAACGTAGAACTGGACGAGGGCAGCCAGGATCGCAGCATGACCGTGACCAAACTGAAATGGCAATTGCTGCTGGATGGCAAGCAAACGCTGAGCGGCATCGTGGACGAGCCGGTGGAGTTGCGGCATGGACTTAACACCATTAACGTGCGCACGCCCATTCAGATAGCCGAGGAAAATGGCAAACCTAGTTTAAATAACTTATTGCGCCTGGTTACCATGTTTTCCGAGTCCGGTGGCTCCACCAAGCCGGATGTGATGCTCCAGATCAAGCCGACCATACAGACCTCGGTAGGACCGGTAGAATTGCCCGCTTTTATCAATGTAAAGAATTAGAATCCAATTAGTTATTGTGCTGAAACGGGCCGGTCTGCTGATCGGTCCGTTTTGTTTTTAGCGATATTCAGGGCCATCCGGAGGCCTCAGTAAGCAGAAATGTAGTTTGTTTTAAATTTATTGTAACATTTGCAGCCGGTGAACGTAAGTGGCACGCTCCTTGTTTAAATCACATCTGACAACCATTTGTAAGACCACTAAAACAGGAACGAACATGGAATTCGACGTAATCGAAGCAAACGACCTACAGGCACTTGTAACCAGAGTACAGGACTACGTTAAAACAGGCTGGGTGCTGAAAGGCGAGCTTTTTGAGAAAGACGGAAATTATACACAGGAAGTAGAGCGCCGTGTGGCAGAGCAGCAAAAGCGAGCTTCGGCACGCCAGAAAAGCTGGATAGCCTGGCCTGTCCTGAACAACTAATATTTTGTAAGGACGTGTTGGCGATTTTATAGTAATTTCGCTTAAAATAATAGCCATGAAACGCCACCTCTCCCTTGTCCTTTTACTTGTCTGTGCACTGCAGTTCTCTGTCCTGGCTCAGAAAACCGTACTCGATTCACAACTGCTGCTGCATGACGTAAAGGTGCTTTCTGCCGACTCGATGGCGGGCCGACTGAGCGGCACAGAGGGCAACCGGATGGCACAGGAGTACATTGAGAAGCGTTTCAACGAGATCGGGCTGCAGGCCTATAACAACAGCTACCGCCATACCTTCCGCCTGGAGGGGAGGAGCATCGTAGTAGAGGAAGCTGTCAACCTGATCGGCTTTATACCTGGCAAAACCGACAAAGCCATCGTCCTGACGGCGCACTACGACCACGTGGGCGTGCGCAAGGGCGAGATCTACAACGGGGCCGACGACAATGCCTCCGGCGTGGGGGCGCTATTGGCTGCTGCCACTTATTTCAAGAAAAACAAACCATACTATACCCTGATCTTCGCCGCACTCGATGGCGAAGAACTGGGCCTGCAGGGCGCCAATGCCTTTCTGGAAAATTCACCGCTTGCCCTCGACCTGATGCAGCTGAACGTGAACATGGACATGCTCAGTGTGAATGAAAAGGGCGAGCTATACGCCAGTGGTGCGTACCACTATCCGGCCCTGTTGCCGCTGCTGCAACAGGTAAAGCCAAGGCCACAGGCCAGGCTTCTAACAGGCCACGACCGGCCTGAGCAAGGTAAGAACGACTGGACACGGCAGTCAGATCATTACCAATTCCACAAGCGCCAGATTCCCTACATTTACTTCGGCGTGGAGGACCATCCGCACTACCACAAGCCAACGGATGTGTACGAAAATATCAATCCCACCTTTTATCCGGATGCGGCCGCACTCGTCATCGACTTTGTTCAGCTTCTGAACAAAAAGCGCCCAAGTCTCCGTGCAAGTGCTTCAACGACTGGCTTTTAGTAGTAGGGGTTAGCATCTACCAAACCAGCTTCGCAACACAGGAAGGTATAGCACCATTTATATTATCATGGCTATATTATAATGTATTCATAAATTTTAATGATCCTTTCTTTTGGCCCTGCGTAGATAAGGGGAGCAAGCCCACCAAGGCCAATACCTGGGCTGCAAGCCACACAAACCTTAATGAGAAACCTGTCTGAAGCATGAACAGGAGCAGCTACTTCCTTCTATTATTATTTTCGGTCACCTTTCTATTTTGCAATACCGCACAGGCGCAGAATAGTGGATTTCGCCGCATGGGTGTAAGTAAGATTCCCGAGCGTGGACTCGTCATCCAAGCTGGAGCTGGTCTAGCCGCTGTGAAAAGCGATATATGCGGCAGTTATGGTTGTAACGAAATCGGCTCTGCCTTCAGCATAGGTGCTTTGTTCAAGTATAATCCATTTTGGTCATTCAATGGCGAAGTCGAGTATCTAAAACTGAGTGCGGTTTCGAAAGACTCGAAAAATATTACTATTGAGTCAAGGGTAATAGATGTGTCTGGAATGCTGGTATACAATCTGATGGATAGTTACGCCGGATCAAACAACTATCGCTCTTTGCGCAAACGCTTTGCTGTCCCCTTTGTAAAAGGTGGGATTGGCTTCGTATACTACACTCCTAGTTCTTATCCGACCAACAGGCCTCCAAATTCCGATATTACTTATGACCGACTGAGGTCATATCCTGCAATAGCCGGGGTAATCCCGATTGGAGGTGGTATCAGGTTCCGCTTCTCTGACCAGATCAGTATCGCGCCAGAAGTCATGTACCATCTTACTACCACAGACTATCTCGACAACAACAATCAAAGTCAGAACAACAAAGACCACTACGGCGTGGTGTCCGTCAAACTACTGTACACCCCGATGCCTAAGAATGAGGTGTTCACCAGCAAACGTCAAGGTATAAAGCCTTTCAAAAAGAAAAAGTAAGCAGCGCTATACCTGCCCGTTCCCGATCCGCGAACCTACATCCCCCGCCTTCCCGTAGACAAAAAGCCGGAACAGCTGTCAGTATGCTGCTTCCGGCTATACCCGTTATACCTACAATGCTATGAAAACAGAACAGAAAAGAAACCTGTGGTGGCTGGCGGCCGGAGCAGGCGCTTTGCTGGCAGCCCGTGCCATCAACCGCAAACTGAATGCCTACAGCTTCCGAAACAAAACAGTGCTGATAACGGGCGGTGCCCGCGGACTGGGCTTTGTGATGGCGCGGCAACTGGCCAAGGAGGGTGCCCGGCTGGTGCTGTGCTCCCGCGATGAAATGCAGTTGGAAGACGCCCGCATGGAGCTGGCAGGGAATGGGGCCGACGTACTGGTGCTCCCCTGCGATGTAACACAGCAGGCGCAGGTAGAGCAGATGATCGAACGGGTGCAGCGGGAGTTTGGCCAGATCGACGTGCTGATCAACAACGCGGGCATCATCACGGCGGGACCGCTAGAGGAGATGACCGTGAAAGACTTTGAGGAGGCGATGCAGACGCATTTCTGGGGACCGCTGTATACCACTCTGGCCGTGCTGCCTTCCATGAAGACCCGCGGCGGCGGACGTATCCTGAACATTGCCTCCATTGGCGGAAAACTGGGTGTGCCGCACCTGGTGCCTTACAGCGCCAGCAAATTCGCCCTGGTTGGCTTATCCGAAGGCTTGCGTGCTGAGCTGAAGCAGTATAATATTATTGTCACCTGCGCCTCTCCGGGCCTGATGCAGACCGGCAGTCCGCGGCATGCCAACGTCAAGGGGCAACACGAAGAGGAATATACATTGTTTAAGATCATGGACTCAAGCCCGCTTACTTCCATCAGCGCGGAAGATTCTGCCAAATCGATTCTGGATGCCTGCCGGAATGGCGATGCTGAAGTGGTGACGTCTATACCTGCCAAAATTGGTGCTTTCATCCATGGGCTCTCCCCGGAAACCACAACGGATGTATTTGCATTGCTCAACCGCATGCTGCCGGGACCAACCGGAGAGCAGCGGGCCAAGAAGGGCTATGAGAGTGAGACACCGCTTTCCATGTCCGGCCTGACGGAGCGCACCCAGAAAGCAGCCTTCCGCAACAACGAACTGTAACACGAACATTAACCAATATCTGATGGCAGGCTATACCCTGGCTTTGCCTATATTCGCCCTTATGGAAATCAAAAAGAGAGAGACGGCCTACGACGGCTACTTCAAGATTTATAAACTGACCGTTGCCCAGAACGGCCATACCTTTACGCGGGAGCAATTTGACCGGGGTACCGCTGTGGCCGCCATGGTATACGACACGGAGAAACAGCTTTACATCCTCACCCGTCAGTTTCGGGTAGGCTCTGAATCGGAATTGGTGGAAGTGGTGGCAGGTATGGTGGACGAAGGCGAGAGCCCGGAAACCAGCATTGCCCGCGAAATAGAGGAAGAGATTGGCTACAGCGTAGACAGCCTGCAGCACCTGCATACCTTTTACTCCTCGCCAGGTGGCACGACCGAGAAAGTGCTGCTGTACTACGCCGAGGTATCGCATCAGCATGCTGAAGGCGGCGGCAAGGACGACGAGCACGAGCACATTGAACTGGTGAGCTATACCCGGGAAGAACTTCTGAAAGAAAGCTTTACCGATGCCAAGACCATCATCGCCCAGCAATGGGTGCAGCTACAAGGCTAAAAGCAAAGTATACAGTTATAAAAAGCGTCAGCCACTCGTATGAGCAGCTGACGCTTTTTGTTGATGGCAGCTTACCTGATTGTGCCGGGCTTCAGTTTATCCGCAAACACTTTTCTGAACTTATCCACCTTCGGCCGGATCACGAAACTGCAATAAGGCTCGTGACCGTGGGTGTTGAAGTAATTCGTATGATAGTCTTCGGCCGGGTAGAATTCCTGCAAAGGTTCGATCATTGTCACGATCGGGTCATCGAAGGCACCTGAAGCGTCAAGCTCCTTTAGGTATTGCTCAGCTTTTTGGCGCTGCTCGTTGTTGTGGTAGAGCACGATGGAGCGGTACTGCGGCCCGATGTCGTTGCCCTGCCTGTTCAGCGTGGTTGGGTCATGGGTTTTCCAGAATACCTCTAGTAATTCATCGTAGCTGATAGTGGCCGGGTCGTAGGTGATTTGCAGCACTTCGGCATGACCCGTAGTGCCGGAGGTCACCTGCTTATAGGTGGGGTTCTCCATGTGCCCGCCCGCATAGCCCGACTCCACTTTCTGCACGCCTGCCAGCTCCTGAAACACCGCTTCGGTACACCAGAAGCATCCTCCTCCAAATGTCGCTTTTTCCATCTTTTTCGCTTTAATGTAGGTATAGGCAATCAGCCAAAAACCTTTGGCTGTACCTGTGCAAAGGTATAAGGACTAAACCAATAAGCCCTCCAATAGTTTTAATTGCGCATGTTTCGCATCGTACTCTGGGCGTCAGCGGCTCCTTCCAGGGTCAGGTACTCGGCCTGCAAGGCCCTGATCTTGAGCTTGTCGCTGTTCGAAATCTGGTTTTCTACCTGGCCGCGGCGCAGGTTCAGCTGGCCATACACATTGTCCACATAGTCCCAGTCGTGCTGCGTCCAGTTGCGGCGCTTGGCCCGGATAACGCCCATAAAAGTGAGATACGCCTCGCGCATGTCCTGCGGTGCTATGTTTTCGATATCCTTAAATTCGCGGAGCAGCTGCTCTTCCCACTGGTCCAGCTCTGCACGGTCCAGCGGCGTGTTCAACCGTCTTTCCTGTCGGTTCTCCCAGCGTTCGTAGCGTTCCTTCAGGCGGGCGTATTCTGCCTTGGATTCGACGGAAAGGCTGTCCAGGTTCTGCTCAATTTCTGCGGATCGCACCCGGAAATCTTCTTTTATTTCCGGCATCTCCCGCTGAATGGCCGTGTCGCCACGTTCCACTTTCTCGTTCATCCAGCCTCGCAGCGACTCCAGGCGCTCACCCACGGTGCGGCCCGTACGTTCTACGCGGGCAGTGTCTTCAGGTACGTCCACGGTTATTTCTTCTGTCTCCTGCGCCGTGCGGTTGCCTTCGCAGCCCCAAAGGAGCAGGGCTGTCAGGAGGCAAATCAGGTATGTTGTTCTAGTGTGAAGCATTTCTTTTTCAAAGTTTTAGGGTTGGTGTTTTCAGGCGATGCCTATACTTGCCATCATACGCAAAGCACTCATACAAGATACTTATTAGGGGCTAACGGCCAATAGGGGTTTGTCTTTGCTGATACCATGGCCGTACTGGTAGTGCTCGTTTACGGTAACGGGCAGCCTGCCGCGGGCAGGTATTTTGCCGAACAGGAGTTTGGCCGCCGCCACTTGCGCGTGCATGTGGGCCTGGTAAGCCAGTATGAGCACGCGGCTCTTGTGGATGTCCGGGAATTGGTTCAAGGTATAGGGGTTGTCAAAGAGCGTCATGATGGACCTGTCCGAGCGTGCCAGGTCCGTCACAAACCCAACTGCTTCTTTGGAGTAGCCCAGCCGGTTGCTTGGCGTGACACTGGGGCCATAAAGCCCTACCACTACCAGGTCGTAGCCTTTGAGCTTCTGCTTCATTTGCTTTATTTCTTTGGCATTGGCCTTTCGGGAGATCACAAAATCGGCGTCGATGCGGGCATACTTGTTTACCTCGCGTTGGAAAATGCTGGGGCGCACCACACCAAAAGAGAGCGTGGCGATGCGCTGGCGCTTTTTCTGGCGGATGGGCAGAAAGTTCTTCCGGTTGTTGAGCAGGGTCATGGCGGCTTCGGCAAGTGCATGGTTGGTGCTGTCGGCTATACCTGGGTTCAGGTCTTCGTACAGGTTCTCCAGCTCAATGGGCATATACCTGTCCAGCCCTACCCAGGCCTTGGCGGCCAGCATCTTTTTACAGCGACGGTCAATTTCTTCCTGCGTGATGTACCCCAGGGCAATCGCCTGCTCGATGGCTTGAATGGCCTTGGGCACGCTGTTGAGGCGCTCCAGCACATCGTTGCCCGCGATCAGGGCGCGCGCCTCCGCCTCACCGGGTGGGAAGTACTTGGTTACGCCCTTCATGACCATGGCATCGGTGAAGACCAGACCCTTGAACTCCAGTTTTTTCTTGAGCAGGTTGGTCACGATGGGTTTGGAAAGGGTGGAGGGCAGGTTCATGGTCGTGTCGAGCTCGGGCATGTGCATGTGCGCCACCATGATGCCCCCGATGCCATGCTTGATCAGTTCGCGGAAAGGGTATAGCTCCAGCGAGTCGAGCCGGTCGCGGTCATGCGGAATGATGGGCAGGTCGTAGTGCGAGTCCACATCCGTGTCGCCGTGGCCAGGGAAGTGCTTGGCCACCGCAATGATGCCATTTTCCTGCATGCCGCGCATGTAGGCCAGGCTTTTGGCCGTAACGTCCAGTTTGTCCTCGCCAAAGGCGCGGTAACCGATAATGGGGTTCTGGGGATTGTTGTTGATATCGGCCACGGGAGCGAAGTTGACGTGCATGCCCAGCCGCTTGAACTCCTCGGCCACCTCGGCCCCCATGCGGTAGATCAGGCCATTGTCTTCTATGGCGCCCATCATCATCTGGAAAGGATACTGCACGGTGCTGTCGAGTCGCATGCCCACCCCGGTTTCAGCATCCATCGAGATCAGGAGCGGCACTTTGGAGGCGGCCTGTAGTCGGTTGTTGAGGACAGCCTGCCGCACGGGTCCACCCTGAAAATAGATGATGCCGCCCACCTTATACCTTTTTACCAGGTTCATCACGTCCGCCTCGTACTTAGGGCCTTTGTTCGAAAAAGCCTCAATGACAATCAGCTGCGCGATGCGCTCTTCCGGGCTCAGCGTCCGGAAAACAGAGTCTACCCAGGGCGAGGGATTTTCGATCGCCTCGATCAGCGTGCCTGGTCGGGTATAAGGGACTTCTTCCGGGAAAAACTCCTGCTGCCCCTCTTCGTCACGCGCATAGGCCGTCCCGCTGGTATCGGTGCTCTCGCAGGAGCTCAACAGCAGCATACAGCACAGAAGGCTGAGGTATAGTGCTGACAGGCGGCTGGCAATCGGGTGAAAAGGGTTAGCTTGCATGGTACGCGTGATGAAATCACCTTTATTTCTTCTCAATATTGGATTTGGTTTATAACTATAGGCCTTATACGCTCCAGGGCATGGCCGAAATGGAACTGATACGGTATAGAACGTGAAAAGTACGGATAACGCATACTAATTCTGACTGACAGCCCGTATCTTGCTGCTGAACAGGTATGATGAGGGTAGGCCCTGCCGGCGCCCCAGTACGTATAGCCAGACCACACCACCAGGAGAGATTTATACCTTCTCCAGACGCTGACCCATGATGCAAGCAACCCCTATTCAAAGCCGCCAGGACCTGAAAGCCGAACACGAGCGCTTTGCCTACAGTTTTCTGCCGGGCACTTTGTTCGTAGGGCTCATCTGGCTGGTGGCGCTGCTCTCATACCTCAATGACGTGAACCTGGCCTGGCTCGGCATTCACCCGCGCGACTTTCTGGGCTTGGTTGGCGTGTTCCTGGGGCCACTCATCCACTCGGGACTCATCCACCTGCTATCCAATTCATTTCCGCTGGTGCTGCTCTCGGGCTTTATCCTGTTTCTGCACCGGCCGGTTGCGCTGCGTGTGTTTGTGCTGGTCTACGTGCTGAGCGGCTTGTTTACCTGGTTTATCGGCCGGGACGCCTACCACGTGGGGGCGAGCGGCGTGGTATACGGCCTGGCCGGCTATCTGCTGTTCAACGGGGTGATGCGTCGCGACAGGGCCGGGCTGGCTATTTCGCTGGCTATTTTATTTCTGTACAGCGGCCTGTTCTATGGCTTGTTTCCCTCTGAGGAACATATCTCCTGGGAAGGCCACCTGGGCGGACTGCTGGCAGGACTTGTAGCAGCCATGCTTTACGGGGAGCATGTTGACAAACAGCAGCCAGCTATACCTGTTGAACCACCGCTTAGTCGGGGGGAGCTGTTGGCACAGCAAAGCCACCAGAGCAGCACGCTTGCCGGACAGCATTATACCTGGCGCTACACGCTGGCCAGCGATGAGCCAACTAAAAAGTATAACCAGAAAGCCAGGCTGAACACCAAAACAGGTATGCTGGAAACCTAACCCGAACAGTGTAACCTGCGTCTAATCACAGAAACAATTCCTTATGTCGCAAAACACCGCCGCCACACAAGAAGATGTAAAACAAAGCAAATGGCCTTTGGTCATAACGGCAGGCATTATCGCACTGCTGATCCTCTCTTATTTCATTTTTCCCGGTTTTCAGGCGAATATTAACGAAGGCTGGGACGTACTGACGAGCGGGGACGAAGCGCGTATTTCCAGCTGGGTAGAGCAGTTCGGTTTCTGGGGACCAATCTTTATTGTTCTGGCCATGGTCGCGCAGATGTTCTTGGTGGTGGTGAATGTCGTGGCCCTCATGCTGGTGGCCATTATCGCTTACGGGCCCTTCTGGGGCTCACTGATCGCCATCGCTGCTGTGCTGGTGGCTTCTACCATCGGTTATTTTATCGGACGGGGACTAGGTGAGGCAGGCGTGCGCAAGATAATTGGTCATAAGGCTGAAGAAAAGGTATTGGGCTTTGTATCGGACTACGGGATCTGGGCTGTGATTGTCGCCCGTATCTCTCCCTTCTTGTCTAATGACGCGGTCAGCTTTGTGGCCGGCATCACTAAAATGAGCTATTTTAAATTTATCGGCGCCACCATAGCAGGTATAACACCGCTCACCTTACTGCTGGCCTGGCTCGGCGAAGATAACGACCGCCTCATGAACGGATTGATCTGGGTAGGAGGGGTAAGTTTGGTGCTCTTTATCGGGTATGTGATTTATGACAAATACAGAAAGAAACGGTATCACCAAGACTAGACAATTCCATACAAAATGGCTCCGATAAACTAGCTTTGTAAATTACAATTTAGAGGGAGCTATACAGCTAAAAAGCTGTGATTACTACGACATAGTAATGCAATATTTTTAATTTATACTATGAATTTTTAGTGATAATTATAATTTTTGCGCTCACATACTTTCAACGCCCAGAACTTTGAATTTCGAATCCGCTGCCTGTATATAGGGCTTTTTATGATTAAAATCCTCACACATTAACTGTCCAAAAATCGTCCGTCTCCCAAAACTTAATTTCTAAACCCGCCGTTTAAGCGGTTTATTATTATAGAAATGATGTTTCACGAAATGGACTGAATATGTTTAGGGTCAAAATACTCGCAGTAGTGATTTCCATTTTTGTAACTTTTTCTGATGAAATGGCCATCCTGGAACCTGAAGATTCAAACCCTCCGAGCGAGGTAAAGGAGCAAGAACTGATATCACCCCGACTCATAGAAAAAGTACAAGAATACCCTGATTATCCCGAGTACCCAGAAGCTTTTACTGTAACGGCCACCGTCTACTACCCTGAGAAAAACCAGACCGACGGAAATCCCCTCATCACAGCCGACGGCTCCCGCATCAACCCCAAAAACCCTAAAAAACACCGCTGGATTGCCCTTTCACGCGACATGCTGACACGCTGGGGCGGTGATATACAATATGGCGACACCGTTTGGGTGCGCGGTGTCTCAGACGAATTGGATGGGCAGTACATTGTCCGGGATACCATGAACCGCCGCTTCCGCCACCGCATCGATATTCTGGTGGGCCGCAAGGATAACATCTATGGCCGGTGGGAAAACGTCAAAATTGCCAAATCCGAATTCCCCGATGAGAGTGAGATCGATTTCCAGCCAAGCTACTACGGTTTTGCCATGAAGGATTAAGCTTGTCTGGTGTGCAGGTATAAGCTGAATTTGCTACATTCGGTTTGGAAAAGCCCAAACTACCTATGACAAGACAAGAAGCCAGCACCATACTGGAGCAAATGACTACCAGTGAGAGCCTGCTACGCCATGCCCGCACCGTAGAACTGGTAATGGAGGCCTACGCCAGCAAAATGGGAGAGAACCCTGACGAGTGGGCCATAGCCGGTCTCCTCCACGATGCCGACTACCAGGCCTACCCGGACAAACACCCAAACGTGATCGTAGACCTGCTGCGCGGGAAAGGGGAGGAGCGCATCGCCCATGCCATCTCGGCGCATTATACCCACTGGGGCGTGCCCTACGAAACCACCCTAGACAAAGCCCTGATTGCCTGCGACGAGATAACCGGATTTATCGTGGCCTGCGCGCAGGTGCGGCCACAACGGTTGGAAGGGCTGGAGGCAAAGTCGGTGATGAAGAAACTGAAAACCAGTGGATTCGCCGCCTCCGTTGACCGGGAAGAAGTGCGGAAAGGTGCTGAGCTCTTCGGCGTGGATCTTAAAGAGCACATCGACTTCATCATCAATGTGCTGCAACAGCACCAAGCTGAACTGCAACTCGAGCCAACTGAGCAAAACGAGGCCTGAAATTTACGCTAACTACGCTATAAGCCGTGTCGGTGCAGTTGCTGCGCCGGCACGGTTTTTTTTTAAGCCAGGTAGTACCCCAGCGCCTCCAGGCCTTTGGCATTATCCTCCGCCTCCACCACTTCATCGATCACAAACTGAATCTCCTGTTCGCTCCAGTTCTCCTTCTCGGCGGCTTTCACAAACAAGTTGATGGCGGCATAGCGGTCGACGCCGGCAGGTATGTTCATTCTTACTTTCTTGCGGATGTTCATATAACTTAACCTTTTGGCAAGAATACGGAGTGTTTTCCATAAAATCAATGCCAGCGCTCGTTCCGGAGCCATGCTGAGAGCGGAATAGGTAGGAAATTTGGCTTCTCAAGCCGGCCAATGCTTGTGTGTTTTTGCTTAACCCTTTGTGAATGCCACCGTTACAAAAGGCTATACCTCTGCACAAACCTGAAAGCTTATGGAGAAGGAAGTCTTCACAATAGAGCAGATCGCTGAGCTGGATAACTTAACCATCCTGCACCTGGCAGCGCCTGTCATTGTGGCTTCAGTCTTGATTGAGTGGTATGTGGGCGTAAAGAAGAAGCGGAACTACTATGAGAAGCAGGACTTTATGGCTGCGCTTTGGATTGGTGCGGGCAGTGCCATTGTGGGAGCAAGCGTAAGGATCGTGCTTTTCACATCCTCTATGATGATTTACAATGTTGTGCCTTGGGCTATACCCAGGTCATGGTGGGGCTTTTTAGTCGGGTTTGTAGCGGTGGACTTTCTGAGGTACTGGGCGCACCGTGTATCGCACGAGCAGCGGCTCTGGTGGGCGACGCATGTGACGCACCATTCGTCGGAGAAAATGAATTTTGCGATTTCCCTGCGCACCAGTTGGACATCCCCCCTCAAGTTCCTGTTTTTCCTGCCGGTGCCTTTCCTCGGTTTCGATCCCTTCACATTTTTCGTTTGCCATCAACTGGCTGTGCTTTACCAGTTTTGGGTGCACACCGAGCTGATCCGAAAGTTGCCTGCACCGGTGGAGTACTTTTTCGTGACCCCTTCCCATCACCGCGTGCACCACGGGTCCAACCCCAAGTACATCGATAAGAACTACGGCTCCACTTTCATTATCTGGGACAGGGTGTTTGGTACTTTTCAGCAGGAGGAGGAGAGGCCTATATACGGCCTCACAACACCTGTTGCCTCCTACAATCCCTTCTACCTCGTGTTTCACGAATGGGTGGCTATCTGGAAAGACCTGCGGCATACCCGGTCTATTGGGGAGGCGTGGGATGTCCTGTTCAAACCCCCGGGAGCTGTTGTGACGGGCTACCAGCGGGAGCGGGAAGCCCGGGCTTTACAAGCAGCAGAGGCACTCGAAGCGGTGCCGGCCTTGAAGGTGGCCACGGCTATACCTGACGATCCGGAGTTGGAAGAGCAGATGAGCCAGCCAGAAAACCGGCAGGTGGGCTGACATAAAAAAAGCACGGCGACTGCCATGCTTTTCTATAAACCTATACCTGTAGGTTAGTAGTTGTCGTACTGCTGGCCCTGGCCCTGGCTGGAGTTGCTTCTGGCCTCACGCGGGACCCCCATCTTCTCCTCGCGGCGCGACTGGTACTGGGTAAACTGCTGCTCGGTCAGGATGTCTTTGATCTGTGAAAGCCTTGTCTGGCTGATCATGTCCATTTGCTGGGCCAGTTTTGGGGGATTATCGCGGTACTTTTTGCGGGCTGCCTCCGCAAACTTCATGCTGCTTCGGTTGACGTCTTTTAGCTCGACAGCCTGCTTCGGGGTAAGGCGCAAGTTCTTGACCATGCCGGCCGTAATCTCATCGGCGCGCTGTTCCAATGTGGTAGGGGCGCTTTGCGTGGTGCCTGCCTTTTGAGCGGGCGCCTGTGCAAACACAGCCGTTGCGGCAAAGGCGAAAAGTAAGGTGGCCAAAACTGATTTTTTCATATCTCTTTTAAAGCTGATCATAGGTGCTTTCTTCTATATCAAATACTGTTCCGGTATTTTAAGTCCATGTCTTTCTGCAACAAGGCCCGTGCAGGTATAGTTTCTATACCTGTCTGCCGGGCAAATAACGCTACGACTCGGAGTGGAAGTATACCTTGTAGAAATGCATGCCGCGCTCCTGGTCGAAGCCGCGCTCCACGTACTGCTCACTCTGCTCCGGGTTATATCCGCTGAACTTGATCTCGATCTGGGTGTCGAGCTTGATGAAGTTGCGGAACTTGCGCTTCATGTTCTTCACCGTGTTCTTGTTGATGGCAAAGTCGGTGAAGCCCTCGATGTCGCGCTCCTCGGCAAAGGCCTGGGTATAGTTCTTGAAGCGCTCTGCCGTCTCCGGCTCGTCGATCACGCTGCTCGTGAATTCCTCCAGGTCAAAGGTCTCGCTTTTGGAAAAGTAGTCGACGGAGCGGCTGATAAAATCTACCTGCGCTTTTTTGCTATCTGTCTGGGCAAACACCTCCTCCGAAAAATCCTTGCAGAGGTTGAGCGCCGTTTTGGTATTGAAGTTGGTGTCCTTGAGCTCCGTCACGTGCAGAAAGTCCTCTTTCCAGAACACGGCGTCGGTGCTGTTGGCGTCCACGATCTTCACCCGGAAACCGTCTTCGGCCTCGGTGTTGAAGATCAGGCAGCCTTTGTCCACGCTCTTGATGTTGACTCCGAAATGGTAATTCATGTTCAGGTCATCGTCTTCTTCCTGAAAGGTCAGGAAAGTGTCTTTGTTCTCCGACTTGAAAATACCGATCGCGTCCACAATGTCGTCTTCCATCAGGCAGCCCGACAAATGTACCACGTACAACTCGCCGCTCTTCACCTTGGGGTGGTCCGACTGTTCGTAGAGGTGGTTGAGCACGTGCACCGAATATTCCAGGAATTTCTGCGGCTCCGTAAATATCAGGGCCGAATAGGCGAACATCTCGTTCAGGG
The DNA here is from genome assembly GCF_030546575.1 of Pontibacter coccineus. Taxonomy (GTDB): domain Bacteria; phylum Bacteroidota; class Bacteroidia; order Cytophagales; family Hymenobacteraceae; genus Pontibacter; species Pontibacter coccineus. The sequence continues at coordinate 509,533 of NZ_JAUOTN010000001.1, read as the reverse complement.
CGAGGTCGGAGGTATGGTGAAAACGGAAAAACTCCTCCTGCTTAAAGGGGGCCAGAAAGTAGTTGGTCAGCAGGTCGCTCAGTTGTTCGTCCCGCAGATCAACCAGTTCTTTCGAAACGATCACGCCTTCTTCCTTCGCCTTGTTGCCTACCCGGTGCACGGCCAGCCTGTTGAGCCGCACCTGTCTTTTGTCATTCATCTTCCTATACCTTATACCTGGCCTGACTGTGGGCCGAGGGGCTGCAAAGGTAAGGTGCAAACAAGCCTATCGCCAAATGAATACTACGATTTAGCTTAACCGGTTTTAAGCTGTTTCTTGCTTGTGAAAAATAATTAAAAAATTTAATTGTCTGATATATAATTATTTATGACGATGTGTGAACTTTTTTCAACACACCCGGTCACAATTTGGCACGGTTCTTTCATTCGATCCATCAAGCAGCGCAGCTTAGAGTTTTAGTTTTCAAAATTTAAGGATTGGTGAGATGGAAAAGGTATTTCTACTACTGGCCGTCGTTCTGGGAATGGCGGTAACTCAGGCAAATGCGCAGCAAAAAAGTCCCGTGCGCATCGGTATTAAAGCGGGTGTGAACATGGCCGAATGGCAAGGGCAAACCATTAACAGTGCCCAGGATCTGATGGACATGACCAATGGCTCCCTGAACCGCCAGATGCGCGAGGGATTCCATGTGGGCGGTGTGGTTTCTATACCTGTTGCGCCGGGTTTCGAGATCGAGCCGGGCCTCCTATACTCCCAGAAAGGGATGCGCCTGGTGGGCAAGATCCCGATGGAGCAGTTTGACTTCCTGAACGCCGGTGTGACGGTGACCAACAAAGCAGAATACATTGATATGCCGATTCTGGCGAAGATATTTATTGGTGAGGGTTTCCACATTTTTGCAGGCCCGCAGTTCTCATACCTGCTCTCAAACAAGGTGCAGGTTCAGGCAGGGGCCCTGGGCTTCAACGCCCTGAACCAGGAGTGGGACGTGAACAATGGCTTCCGTGAACTGGACGTGGCAGCCACCGGAGGTATAGGCTACCGCTTTGCCAGCGGCTTTAACCTAAGTGCCGGCTACGACTATGGTCTGACCACAGTGGACGCCAACCGCAACTTCGACACCTTCAACCGGGTGATCAAAGCCTCGGTAGGGTTTACTTTCTAAGATAAGAGTTTAAACTGTTTGTAATAGTGTTTTGGTGAAACACACAGGCCGCTACTTCTGGTAGCGGCCTGTTTCATTTTATAGGCCATACGACATAAAGAAGCCCCACAGGTATAGACTGCGGGGCTTCTTGATGCATTCTGCTTGGGCGTTAAAAAGCTGCTAGCTGTTGCCTATTGGCTAACTACGACTTCTTGTAAGGAAATTTCTTAGAAGAGTTTCTCATCAGGGCATTTGAGAGAGACTTTCTGCTGCTGCCGATGCTACCGGATGCAGTGTAGTCGTATTTCCAGAGAAGATCACCTTTTTCGCCTTCATGGATGGTAATGGAGGTATTTACGCTGTTAGTTGGCCCCCAGGCACCAACCAGTAAGCCAACCGCGATAGCAGCTCCATCAGACATAGGCTGCGACATAGTGGCCTTGCCAGAGACGATAGCATCTACACCCAGAATTTGGCAGATCTCGTCTCTGGACACTGTGTTCATGTTTTCATACGTGATGCCGGCCTCAGAAAGCAGTGCATTTGTCTTGCTCACGTCTTGAAAATTAACGGTGTATTTGTTTTTCGACATCTCTCTCAGGAAAAAGCTATACACATCGCCCTGCAGGCCAAAGCCATAATCTTTTTGCTGTTGCTTCACCATCTCAGGCGTTACCCCTTTGGGGAGTTTTCTAGACTCGATCAATACATCGAAAGGCACAATGGCCAGCGTTTGGTGTTTTGCCTTAACCTCCTTAAAGGATGCAGCAGTGTAGATCTGAGGACCGCAAGCCGTAAAGCTTACCGCAAGCAAAACGAACAGTAGAATTTTTTTCATGGATGAAATTTGAATGATGGTTAAGTTTGTTTAATAAATGTAACAAATATAATATTCCTGATATATATGTCTAGTGTTATGGTAAAATAAATTTTTTCCATAATTGTCCGAAGCCAGTAGCAAGCTATGCTGCAGGCTAGACCTGCAGCTGGGAAGGTAAATTTGAGATGATTTAAGGATCGAGCCGGGCTAATGCTTGGCAAAAGGCCTAGGATTATAACATCACCCCATTGTGGGCGCACAGTCTGTAACCCTGTCCGTGTATGTTGATGATTTCCACTGCAGGGTCGTGGCGGAGGTATTTGCGGAGTTTGGCAATGTAGACATCCATGCTGCGACCCGTAAAGTAACTGTCTTCGTGCCAGATACGCAGCAGTGCCTCTTCGCGCGGTACTACATCATTCAAGCGCTGGCAGAGGAGGTACAGCAACTCAGACTCTTTCGGAGACAGCTTTTGGATGTCGCCATTGTAGTGTAGCAGGCGCAATTTGTACTGGAAACGGTACTGCCCGATGCTGTATTCTGTCACCTCCGGCTTTTCCGTAGCCGGGTTGCCGCCCTTGCGATGCATGATCGCCTTAATTTTATACAGCAGGACCTCCGAGTCAAAAGGCTTGGTGATGTAGTCGTCGGCACCGATCTTGAATCCTTCGAGCATGTCCTCCCGCATGGCTTTGGCCGTCAGGAAGATCAGGGGCATGTCAGGCTGCAGCTTCTTGATCTCCCGGGCCAGCGTGAAACCGTCCTTTTCTGGCATCATCACATCGAGTATGCACAGGTCAAAGTTCCCCTTCCGAAAAGCCGAAATGGCTTTGCATCCGTCCGGGCAAAGGGTCACCTCGTAATCATGCAGTTCCAAATAGTCTTTCAGCACAATCCCAAAATTCGGGTCGTCCTCGGCAAGCAGTATGTTCAGTCCTTTGTCGCTCATGTGGTGGCGGATTTAGGTATATACTTTTGTTTAAAGATGCCGGGCCGGGTGCCTAGGTTGCATGGCACATTGCCTTCAGGCACTGGCTGGTAAAAATACTTCGAAGCGGCTGCCTTTACCTGGCTCGCTCTGCAGTTTGATGGTGCCGTTATGAGCTTTCACGATGGCTTTCACGTAGCTGAGGCCTAGTCCAAAGCCCTTCACATTGTGCAGGTTGCCCGTCGGTACTCGGTAAAACTTGTCAAACACCCGCAGCTGTGCGTCCCGTGTCATGCCCATGCCTTTATCTTCCACAGCCAGCAGGATGCCGCCAGCGGTGTCGTACGTCCGAATGTGAAGGGTAGGGCGGTCCGGGGAGTATTTGTTTGCGTTGTCCAGCAGGTTGCAGATAACGTTGTAAAAGTGCACTTCGTCCAGTTCAAGGTCAGGAGCAGTAGCATGCAGATCGGTGGTGATGGTGCCCTGTCGATCAGCTACCTGCAGGTGTATGCTCTCAATGGCTTTGAGCACCAGGGCATGCAGATCGGTCCGGATCAGGTTCATCTCGTAGTCATCCTTTTCGAGTCGGGCAATCTGCAGCACGTTCTCCACCTGTGCATTCATGCGCTTGTTTTCCTGCCGGATGATGCCGGTGTAGTACTGCACCTTCTCTGGCCGGACGTATACCTTGGGGTTGGAGATGGCGTCTGCGGCCAGCGAGATGGTGGCGATCGGCGTCTTGAACTCGTGCGTCATGTTGTTGATGAAGTCATTCTTCATGTCGGAGAGTTTCTTCTGCCTGAAAATGATATGGATGGTGGTACCAAACGTGGCCACCATGATCAGCGTGAAGAGCGCCGAGAAGGCCAGCATCATCCAGAGCGACCTGATGGCATAGGCCTGGCTGTCAGGAAAGTAAACGGCCAGGTAATCCGACTTGTCAAAGATGTCGTTTGGGAACAGGCTGGCTTTGTAAGTGGCAAAGTTGCGTGTGCTGTTGGTTGGCAGGTATGCTGCTGTAAGGGTGTCTTGCTCATCGGAGAGCACCCAGTAACCAAAGTCCAGGCAAATGCCTTTATCCTGCAGTTCGCTTTGCAGCAACGGCTTGATTTCCTCTAAGTTCAGTCGTTGTTCTAGCGGCTTATCGTTGGCAACATATTCCACCACCATCTTTTCCACAACCTCATTCAGGCGCTCCTGGCGCGCCTCCACGCGAACCGGGTCAGGCTGAGTGGGTGCCACTGCGGTTTGCTGCGCTTTAGGAGCTTGTTCTGGTTTAGGCCTGGAACCGGCAACCTTGGCAGAAGCCGCCTGGCCGTGCATCTCAGTCGCGTGGACATAGAAACGGGCGGATGGCTTCGTTACTTCCATCCGCTTTTCCTGCGGCCTGTCTACACTCCGGAAGATGACCCGGCCTCCCAATTGGTTTCTTTGCTCGTTCACGCTTTCCCGCTGTCTCTTGCCCTTTTTAAAGATAAAGACGCTGTCGGTCTGCACGTTTATAGCGGAGATCGAGGCAGGATCAATCGTGTGGTTGAGGTAGCCGTAGCGGCGCAGGCTGTCCAGGTGCAGGGCAATGTACTGGAGCGTGTCCATCGAAATGTGGAAGCTGCGGCCGTTCAACTGCCGGGTATGGGTGATGGTATTTTCTGTCAGTTTTCGAAGCCGCTCACCGTCGAGTCCGCTCAGGCGAATGGAGCGGGCTTCTATGGTATCGGCCTGTACCTTCAAGTGTTTGAGCATGGCGGCATGTTCGGCCGGGAAGTTGTACATTCTTACGGCAGGGGAGAGCATCCGCTGCATCAGCGAGTCTACGGGGAAGAAGCGCTCCGCTGGTATGTTTCGGCCGTCTGCCGTATACCTTTCCTGCCAGGTTGCGCCAGTGCCAAAATCCTTTTTAGCAGATTTTGCAGTAACCGCTATACCTGTACCGGCTGGTATGGGCGTAATAGGAGATGCTGGTTTTGGCTCCTGCTTCACGCTGACCGCTTGTGCCTGTGCAACGGGCGGCGGTGCCGGCTGCGTTTGCTCCAGCACTTCCACCTGTACAGGCGCTGCCTGCAGGGTGGCCATACCACTTGTCACTGCCGATACAGCTTCCTGCGTCTCCAGTTTTTCGACCACACGGGCCAGCGCCTCGTGCACGCTGCGGTCAAATTGCTCCTGCTTCACCTGTATGGCATCCGAGATCCAATACAGCTGAAGGCCGACCATACCGAGTAACGATATGCTCATCAGCACGATAGCACCTATGATAGTCAGCTTGCTCACATAACAAATTTACGTATTTCGGCTGGCTTGTCCATTACTTTAACTTTTCCTTAACAGACTTTAACCTGGCTTTAACGGTTCAGGCTTCTGTGGTAGCGTACATTTGTAGAAACGATCTACTAACCTCTTATACCTTATCACTATGAACCTCTTCCTCAACCTTCAGACCTTACTCAGACTGGCCCTTGCCTTACTGATGGGGTTACTGCCTCTGTACGGTGCCTTGGCGCAGGCGTCAGGCCAGCAGAAGCACAAAACACACATCAAAATGATCCGCACGGTGGATGGCAAAACGGAGGTGATTGACACCACCTTTTCAGCCGAGACGGAAGAGGCCATCGCCAAAGCCCTGAAAGCTATGCGGTTGGATAGTGCGCATATGCGCCTGCTGGATGGAAAAGTGAGAGCCCATACCTTGGGGGGAGACAGAAATATAATGCTCAGGGAAAGGGTGCAGGCGATGGAGGGTGATAGTGCTATGAGGCGTGCTCTGAAGGAGGTGCGCATGCTCACCTTGTCAGTTGATAGCCTGAGCAAAGATGTCATGAAGCACTTCAAAATAGTACAGGGCGACTCTCTGCTGATGGGTGAGGGGCCACGGGTATTCATGCGCACATTGATTGACTCTTCCATCGTCCAGATTGGCGATGCTGGCAGGGCCATGACCCTCAACCCGAAAGAAATAGAGCGCATCGTCGTCAAGTCGATGCCGAGTCAGGTACGCATTGACTCGCTGATGAGACTGCAAGAGCAGGTGAACTTAAAAGTAATCGTAAAAGACGGCGAAAAGAAGGTATACCGCATACATGAAGATGGCAGAGAGGAAGAAATACCCCACGCCGATTTCAATTTCGATGGTGGAAAGATGGGCCGCGCCATCTTTATCTCGCGCAAGGCCAAAGTAGAGGACGTGACCAAGGCTGACAAAGAACAGCTAAAGGCCACCGGTGCTCCCGTGGAAATGAAATCACGCGAAGAACTGAAAGTGGAGGAAATCAACTTCTCGCCAAACCCCAACAACGGGCGTTTCAACCTGAAGTTTTCACTCAAAAACAAGGGCACTACCGTGGTGAGGGTGATGGATGACAAAGGCCGGGAGGTGTTTGTAGATACGGTGGAAAAACTGAGCGGCGTGTATGAGCGGGAGATCGACCTGACGCCTTTTGGCCGGGGGCTATACTTCCTGCAAGTAGCGCAGGGAGACCGTTATCACACCAAAAAAGTGCTGGTGCAGTAGCATCGTTTAGCGATATGGTTCAGTAAAGGAGCCCGGTGCCTGCAGCGCCGGGCTTTTTGTATGATAACTCTTATAGGCTGCCGTAAGTAAAATGAGCAGAACCTATACCTGCGCCTGATGAAGAAATCGCTATACACTCTGCTACTCCTGTTACTTGCTCAACTACCGCTTGCGGCGCAGTCGCAGCAGACTCACAACGCTACACTGAGCGATTATGCCTACCGTTACCCGGTGAACTACCTGGAGGTGGAGCAGGAGGGGCAGAAGTATAAAATGGCCTACATGGATGTGTCGCCGCCCACCAACTTCAAAAATCCGCAGACGGTGGTGCTCATGCACGGCAAGAACTTTCTGGGTGCCTACTGGCAACAGACGATCAACTTTCTGGCAGGGCAGGGCTATCGGGTTGTCGTGCCCGATCAGTTGGGCTTTGGCAAGTCAGACAAGGCAGAGGTGCATTACAGCTTCCATCAGCTGGCGCAGCACACTCGGCGACTACTAGACCATCTCAAGATAAACCAGGCAGTCATAGTCGGGCACTCGATGGGCGGCATGCTGGCTACCCGCTTTGCGCTCATGTACCCCGAAATTACTGCTAAGCTGGTACTCGAAAATCCGATCGGGCTGGAGGACTACCGGCGCATGGTGCCTTACAAGAATTTGGATGAGCTGTACCAGGAAGAGCTGAAACGCACGGAGGCAGGAATCCGGGATTACCACAAAACGTACTATACTTCCTGGAAACCGGCCTATGATGAGTGGGTGCGTATACCTGCCGCCCAGCTGCGCAGCCCGGACTATCCACAAGTGGCGCTCGTATCGGCGCATACCTATGCCATGATCTATGAGCAGCCGGTGGTGTATGAGTTCAGTGACCTGAAGGTACCGGTGCTGTTGGTCATCGGGCTGGAGGACCGCACAGTCGTGGGCAAGGCCTACATCAAAAGTGAAGAGGAACGCAAAAAGTACGGGCAGTATCCGCAGCTGGGTCAGCAGACGGCAAGTGCTATACCTGATGCAAAATTGCTGGAGCTAACCGGTGTGGGGCATATCCCGCACCTTGAGGCGCCGGACCAGTTTCACAAAGCACTGCTGGAGTTCCTCAAGCAATAGGCTATACCTGTTGCAAGCCGATTACAAATGCCGGGAGCATCTGCATTTTACTGAAGCAGTGAGCTATACCTGATGCCTGGGTTTAATGATGGTGGTGGTGATCGTGGTCGCCGGGCTTGCTGTTGAAATTGGCGATGGTGCCTGCTCCAAAGAAAACAAACCAGCAGAGGTAGAGCGCATTAAAGTTCTCCACGGTCTTCCCGATGAACAGCAGGATCACGTTGGCCAGGATGGTCATCACCAATCCCGTCATGGCCACAAACTGGTAGGAGTTCATTTCCCGCGGGTCGTATATTTTCGATAGTTTCATAAGCTTTTTCGCTGCCGGTTCTTCCTGTAACGCAATCGGGCGGCCATACGTGCCATCAGATTACCTTATTTCGCTGCCCAAATATAATTGAAAGAAACGGGAGATGTGTAAAAGTGGTTGGTTGGTAAATTATGTTAAGTAATTGTGGTTGCGCCTAACTGAACTCCCGGGTGAGCGTATACACAGCTAAACAAACGAATTGAATTATGGCAACCAGAGATGAAGATATACAGAACACGCCCAACAGGCCGAAGAATATAAACGAAGAGCACCGCAAAGGCCAGACCATGGGCAATAAGCCCGATCCATCTGCCAAGCGCAATGTAGGCCTGGGGGGAGCGCTGGAGCGTGACGACCAGAAAGACAGCCTGGAGAACCTGCACATAAAGGGAAACGAAACAACCGGCTACGGTGCGAATAACCCTAAAAGCACAGAGGAATTCGCGCAGGGACCTGGCTTTGAGTACGAGGGCAGCGATACCGCCATGGACGATGATGTAAACGGAATTCGAAGCCGTGACCAACCTTTTGGCGGAGACGATACCGAGCCGAATGACAGCGACCACAGCCGGATTTAAGGTATAGCCTATACCTAAGGGAAAGCAAAAAGCCCTGCCACTTAACGAAGTGGCAGGGCTTTTTCTAGGTATAGCAACGTATTATGCTCCGCGCTTCACAGATGGTCTGCTTTGGCCGGTTCCCTTTTTGTCGCGCCAGTTTCTGCTGTTTCCGCCCGTCGAGCGGCCAGAAGTACCAGCACTTGCTGTAGCACGGTTACCGCCTTCGTTTCCACCTGAACGGCTATTGCCGTTGCGGTTTCCGGATGGCCTGTTGCCACCTGCAGCAGCACGGTTGCCATTGTTGGAAGCACCACCATTGCGAGGCTCTCTGCCCGCCGGGCCTTTCGGCTTCTTGGCATTCTCCAGGTTCATTGACAGGTGCTCCGGCAAGGCAAAAGGATGGTTGGCATCCACCTTGATCTGCTTGTTGATCAGCTTCTGGATATCGCGCAGGTAATAGCGTTCTTCCTCATCGCAGAACGACAGCGCTATGCCTGCGTTTCCGGCACGACCCGTACGGCCAATGCGGTGCACGTAGGTTTCAGGCTCGTTCGGCAGCTCGTAGTTGATCACGTGCGACAGTTCTTCTACGTCTATACCGCGGGCCGCAATGTCAGTGGCAACCAGCACGCGGGTGGCACCCGCCTTGAAGTTGCTCAACGCACGCTGACGCGCATTTTGTGATTTATTGCCATGGATGGCCTCCGCCTGGATATTGGCCTTGTTCAGATCCTTTACTACCCGATCGGCACCATGCTTGGTTCTGGTGAACACCAGCACGCGTTCTATATCCTGATCAGAAAGCAGGTGACGGAGCAGGTCGCGTTTGTCGTTTTTCTCCACAAAGTACACCGCCTGGCCCACTTTCTCAGCCGTTGACGACACAGGGGTCACCTCCACCTTCACCGGATTAATCAAAATAGTATCGGCTAGCGCCTGAATAACAGGAGGCATGGTAGCGGAGAAGAACAGCGACTGGCGCTGCTTGGGCAGCATCGGGATGATGCGCTTGATGTCATGGATAAAGCCCATGTCCAGCATACGGTCTGCTTCATCCAGCACGAAGAACTCTACGTGCTTCAGGGAAATAAAGCCCTGACCGATCAGGTCGAGCAAACGGCCCGGCGTCGCGATCAGCACGTCAATGCCACGCTTCAGTTCTTGTACCTGCGCATGCTGCGACACGCCGCCAAAAATAACGGTATGGCGCACATCGGTGTTTTTGCCGTAAGAGGCAAAGCTTTCATTTATCTGTATGGCCAGCTCCCGGGTAGGAGTGAGGATAAGCGTTTTGATCGTTTTAGGTGCTCTGTTTTTCTGGTTGTGCAGCATTTGCAGCACAGGTATGGCAAATGCAGCCGTCTTGCCTGTGCCCGTCTGAGCGCAGCCAAGCACGTCGGTGCCCGCCAAAAGATGAGGTATAGCACGTTCCTGTATAGGCGTAGGCTGCGTATAGCCCTCTGCCTGAAGCGCCTTCAGGATCGGTTCTATTAAATTTAATTCGCTAAATGTCATGTATGATTGATTATTGCAAGCTGCAAAGGTAAGTCTATTATTCCGGCTTGCTCTTATTTATTTAATACCCCCGCACTGCCTTGCAGCAGGTATAGGAAGGTTGAATAAGGGTACAACAGGAAGAGTATCGTAATAATTCAAAGCGGGTAACTTGGGTCGGCATGTTCTGTAACAGGCGCCGGGAGCGTTTGGGTGAAATGTTTTGTTAGATTTGCATAGGTATAGGCTGGTGTGCGCTCCGGATAAAATGATGTTTTAGTGCATGGCCGCCCTGTAAAAACCTCAATATAGCTAAAATGACACAACCACATACCTTACACATCCGCAACATGGTGTGCCCCCGTTGCCTGAAAGTAGTAACCCAGGAACTGGACAAGCTTGATCTGCAGCCATTGGCCATCCAACTGGGCGAGGTGAGGCTCGAGCAGGAACCTACAACTGAGCAACTGCAAAGGCTGCGGGAATCTTTGCAGGAAAACGGGTTTGAGCTGATAGAAGACAAGAAAGCAGAGCTCGTCGAGAAGATCAAGATCGCCATCATCGAGCTCATTCGCTCGGGGGAGGTTGAAAACCTGAGTGTCAACGTGTCGGACTATCTGGCGCAGGCGCTTGGCCGCGACTACCATTACCTGAGCACGCTCTTTTCGGCTGAGGAGGGGCTCACCATCGCCCGCTATGTGGTGCTGCAGAAAGTAGAACGAGCCAAGGAGCTGCTGGCCTACAACGAGCTGAGCCTGAGTCAGATCAGCTTTCAGCTGGGGTATAGCAGCGTGGCGCACCTGTCGGCACAGTTTAAGCAGGTAACCGGCATGTCGCCATCCGAGTATAAGAAAGCGGCAGCTCCATCGCGGAAGCCGCTTGATAACGTAAACTGATTCAGGAGATGAGGGAGAAGGGGAATTACGGCAAGTTTATGTTGATGTTAAGCCTCTTCTCTTTGGTGATCTATGTGGTTATGCTCGGCAATGTAGCCGAAATAGGCCATATTCGGCTGAATCTCAGTTGGCTGTACATGACAATCCTGATGGTAGCCCCCATGGCATTGATCACGCTGTGGATGATGCGGTCTATGTACAGGGATCAAAAGCTGAACACTATTATTACTGTCATGAGCATTGTGGCGACCGTAGGAGCGTTTATCGCGCTGCGAAACCAGTCCTTCGTCGGTGACAAAGCCTTCATCCACTCCATGATCCCGCTCCGCTCATCGACTATACTTGTCAGTGAAGAGGCCAGAATCAAGGATCCGGAGTTGAAGAAACTAGCTGAGGAGATTATCCGGTCGCAGAAAAAAGAGATTGCAGAGATGGAGAAGATAGGCAAGCGAATAGACTAAGCAGTAAAGGCCTCTAAAAAAGCAAGAGCGCATGCGTCGGTATGGACGAGACATGCGCTCTTGCTTTTTTGAGGAAGGCAGACTATTCTACCCGCACCAAAAACTCTTCTTTAATGAATTCGAGGATCTCAGGAGAAAGCGGCTTCGAGAAAAACTCTTTTACTTCTTTGTGGCTGCGGGCGCACTGAATGTCCTTGCGGTCCACGGCAGAGGATAGCATAAACAGGCTACACTTCTGGGTAGCATATTCCGGTAGTTTGCGGTACTCCTCTATAAAATTCCAGCCGTCCATCCCGGGCATGTTGATATCCAGAAAGATCAGGTCAGGAAATTTTTCTCCGGATGGTTCAACGGAGGAGTTCAGAAATTCAAGCGCCTCTTCAGCTCCTTGGAAGCTGAATACCTCTTCGGCGAAGTTCTCATTTCGGATGATGCTTTCGCAAACGAAATTATTCACTTCATCATCATCAATCAAAACTACTCTTTTCAATGTATTCATTACTACAGGGTGTGTCTAAAATAAATATTAAAGGTAGTGCCCACATTCACCTGGCTCTCTACTTCTACTTTGCCGCCAAGCAGCTCAGTCTGGGTTTTGACAAGGTGCAGCCCCAGCCCCCGGCCTTCTCCGTGGGAATGGAATCGCTTGTATAAACCGAAGACTTTTTCTTTCTCTTTGCTCAGATCGATTCCAAGACCATTATCCGAGACGCTGAGACAAATATAGTTAGGAATAGTGAAAGTTTTAAGACGTAGATGCAAATTTCTGTCAGGTGATCGGTATTTCAAAGCATTTGTTATGAGATTGTGCATGATGCTGTGCACATAGCTCCGGACACCCGTTACGACAGGCGCCTCTACAAAGTCACAGTCGAGCCGGATATGCTCAACCAGCAACTCGGTGGGCAGGCTATCATAGACCTCTTTGAACACGTCCTCAAACTTTACTTTCTCCCGCACATTGTTTAGCTCGCTCCGGATCGTGAGGAGATCGTTCAGGTCACGTATCGTCGTGTCGAGGAGTTTCGCAGATTTGAACAGGTTCTCAATCACCCGCGGGTTCATAGGCGAGTCGGGCTTGTGCTTGTTGTAAATGGTGGTGAGGCCCAGTATGTTCGCGATAGGGGCCCGGAGGTTGTGCGACACAATGTAGGCGAATTGCTGCAGGTTCTGGTTTTGCTTCAGCAACTGGTCGGTGAGCTCGTCGCGTTTTCGCTGCGCTTCTTTGTAAGACGTCATATCCGAGGCAGAGCCATCGATGCGGTAAACGAGCCCGTTATCGTCTTTTCTGGGGGAAATGCGGAACATCAGCCACCTGCACTCCGCATCCTTTGTTATGATGCGCATTTCGTAGTGCTGCCGCTCACCCCTTTTCAGGGCCGGCAGAATATGCCGGTCAAGGTAGTCGCGATCTTCCGGGTGCGTGATGGTATACCAGTGGTTGGTCTGGCCCGTAAACTCTTCTTCGGTATACCCTGTCAGTTCGCGGCACTGCGGGCTCACATAGAGCATGGTAAGGGATGAGTCGGCGGAGAAGATCATCTCGGGGATGTTCTCCAATGTAGATTGCAGCAGGTTCTTCGCTCTCAGGGCTTCCTGCTCGGTTCGTTTGCGGTCTGTAATATCCTGAACGGAGCCATGGAACCGAACCAGCTTGCCCTGCTCATCGTATTCCGGTTCTCCAATTTCATAAACCGTACGCTTCTGGCCATCAGGCCGCACAATGGTGTGCTCCACCGATAAAAGACTGTGGTTTTCAGCGGCTTCCTCAATTGCTGCTGTTATGAGTGCTTGCTCCGACTCCGGAACAAAGTGCATGACACTGAGGCGCGACGGAATAAAGGACATCTTGCTGACGCCATAAATATCGTAAACGCTGTCAGACCAGGTAACCAGGTCGTGCTCCATGTTAAGCTCCCAGTTGCCTAGTTGTGCCAGTTGCTGCGCCCGGGCGAGTTGCTCCTCGTTGCGCTTAATGGTCTCCAGGGCTAGTTTGCGTTCCGAGATATTGAGCACGCTCAGGGCAACGGCCAGCACGCTGTTGTCCGGCCCGAGTACAGGGCGGAGGGATATTTCATGCCAGTAATCGCCGTGGCCGTCTTCGCACAAGATCGTTTCGCCATGCATGGCCCGTTTATGCTGCTCCCGGAACTGCTGTCCTTTTTCCTCGCTTACCAGATCCAGAAAGTTCATCCCTGCTTTCAGCTCGGTTATCAGGGCGTTTCGTACGTCTTGCCGCGCCACAGCATTGCACATCATCAGGCGCATTGATTTGTCGAGCAGGTAGATGGCCTGGGGGGAACTGTCGAGCAGAGCCCTCAGGTTTGCCTCACTGGCCATCAGTTTGTCCTGTGCTATGATCTGATCTGTGATATCGATGAGGGTGCCGTTCCAGATCACGTGCCCTGCCTCCTTACAGGTAGGGAGCCCATGGGTCTTTACCCACTTCCACGTTCCTTTTTGTGGCTGCCTGATCCGGAAGCTCACCACCAGGGGAGACAGGTTCTGGTAGGAGTCGCTAATGGCCTGTAGCACCTGCGCGACATCGTCCGGCTCGATGTGTCGGTACAGCGCGGCGGTGCTGCTGTAAACTTCTTCGGGGCTTATGTGGAAAAGGTTCCGGATGCCATCGCTGACGAAAGTGAAGGCGTAATGACTCAGGCTCTTCATCTCCAACTGAAAAACGGCGCCCGGTATACTGGAGCTTATTTCGCGCAGCTGTTTTTCGCTCGTCTGCAGCTTTTCGATCATTTGCAGGCGCTCGTCCACGTTCATGGCAACCACCAGGCGGGGCATACTCTCCCCGATGCGGGGCAGGGCGTGGGAGATCACTTCGACCTCAAATATGCTGCCGTTGCTGCGTTTGTGGCGTCCGCTGCTTTGCTGAGACTCCAGTTTGTCTGCCTGGTCCAGCTTTTTTTTCAGAAGCGGCACATCTTCGTCCGGCCTGATTGCAAATATGGTAAGTGCTAAAAATGCATCTCTGCTGTACCCGTACTCGCGTAAGGCGGCCTCGTTCACTTCCAGAAATTGCATGGTGAGCCGGTCATACACCCACATCGGCAATGGGTTCAGGTCAAAGAGCATCTTGTACTGGATCTGACTGTCGAGCAAAGCTTTTTGTAGTTCCTGCCGTTGCCGGACTTCAGCATCGAGCAATACATTGTCACGCCGAAGCCGCCGGATGACGTTGCGGAGCAGCAGCGGAGCCGTTATGCTGATCAATATTATGATGCCCAGCATAAGCCGGTGGTTGTCTATAAACGAGGAAATGGACTGCGATGCCCGCTCGCCGCTTTGGCTGGTAGCCTGGCGTATGCTCCCGCTCAGCTCTTTCAGATGGTTCTGGTGCTGCAGATACTCTGGTGTGATCACCATGCGGTTGTAGGTGAGCGCCTCCGCTATGTTCCCACTGCGGCTGAGCTGTAATAGACGCTTGACCAAGGTGTCATGCGCAGCTGTCTCGCGCTGGAAGTTACGGAGTATGCGTTTGCGCTGATCATGCTCGATCATGGCCATTAACTGCTCGGTAAGGACCGCACTCTGCGCCTGGGTAGCCCGGATATCCTGCTCGTAATTTTCCTTTTCAGCCGGGCTGTCTGTGGTCAGGTGGAGGAGCACTGCTTTGTGAACGGCATCGTCATTGGCCTGCAGGTCATCTATCAGCTCGAGCTCTTGTAGCGCCAGCGCAACAAAAGCATCGTGGCTAAGTTGCACCTGACGAGCCTGCCAGAACGTGTAGGAGGTAAGGATGAGTAGGGTGACTAATAAACTCGCGAACGCAAACGGCACAAGATAGGTCGTGCGCGATGCTGCATGCAGATGCGTTGGCGGGTTTGTTTTCAGCATAGGTAAGGTATAAGTGCCTCCTGAATGATGCAGCACAGATATTTGGGTAGCGAATTTTGCACCGATTGTTATCAGTGTTTATTCCCGAACATAAACAATTGTGACACTAAAAACAAAATAATTGGCCCCAAAAAATTCCATGCAGCTGATTTACAGGTGGATTTGATATTGCCCAAAGGGTACGGCTATTGAGCAGGCCGCCCGAAATATGTAAACCTTTCCGGGGAAACTGTAACACCAGGAGCCAGCAACGGGCGTACCTTTGTGTAGTTAATTAGGAGATAAACCAGCGACACAGCATGGAAACGATAGATAAAAAAGCCTATAAAAAAGATACTTTCCCGGTAGAGGGGATGACGTGCGCCTCATGTGCTTCGAGCATCGAGAGCATGCTGCGCACGGTGGACGGTGTGCAGGAGGCCAACGTGAACTTCGCCGGCAAGACGGTGCAGGTGGCGTACGCCCCGAACCAGGTGAAGCCCGATCAGCTGCGTGACACCCTGCACGAGATTGGCTTTGAACTTTTGATTGGCCAGCACACGGAGGAGGAGTTGGAAGAGCGTCAGGAAAAGGCGCTGGCGGTGCTCAAGACCAAAACCATCGCGGCAGCGGTACTGGCATTCCCGGTATTTGTGCTGGGTATGTTCTTTCACAATACCTTCAGCTGGGGCAACTGGGCCATGCTGGCCTTTACCACTCCGATTCTGTTCTGGGCCGGACGTCACTTTTTTGTGAACGCCTGGGGCCAGGCCAAGTACCTGCGCGCCAACATGGACACCCTGGTGGCCCTGAGTACAGGTATAGCCTTCGCATTCAGTGTATTTAACACGGTATACCCAGCTTTCTTTTTAAGCCGGGGTCTGGAGCCGCATGTGTACTACGAAGCCGTGGCCGTGATCATTGCCTTTATCCTGCTGGGCAAATACCTGGAAGAGGGCGCCAAGAGCCGAAGCTCGGCAGCCATTAAAAAACTGATGGGACTGCAGCCGAAGACGGTACGCGTATTGCGCGACGGTGTGGAAGCTGAGATCCGGATAGAAGAGGTACGTATAGGAGACGCTGTGTTGCTGTTGCCCGGGGATCGGGTACCGGTGGACGGTGAAGTATTGTTAGGCGGTTCTTATGTGGATGAGAGCATGCTGAGCGGGGAGCCCTTGCCGGTACAAAAACAGGTGGGTGACATGCTGTATGCCGGCACGATCAACCAAAAAGGCAGTTTACAACTCGTGGCCCGCAAAACGGGCGGGGAGACGATGCTGGCCCATATCATCAAAATGGTGCAGGAGGCGCAGGGCAGCAAAGCCCCGGTGCAGAAACTGGTGGATAAAATTGCAGGTATCTTCGTGCCCGTTGTGCTGTTGATCGCGGTCCTGACCTTCGTGGCCTGGGTCGTGTTGGGTGGCGAAGCGTACTTGTCGCAGGCGCTGGTGTCGATGATCTCGGTGCTGGTGATCGCCTGTCCTTGTGCGCTGGGTCTGGCAACGCCTACCGCCATTATGGTGGGTGTGGGCAAGGGTGCTGAAAACGGCATCCTGATCAAAGATGCGCAGAGCCTGGAGGATGCCTACAAAGCAAACGTTATCCTGCTGGACAAGACTGGCACCATCACGCTGGGCAAACCCTCTGTTACGGATGTGGTTTGGGCCGAAGGTGTAGCAGGGCAGGAGCGACTAGAGCAGCTTTTCTATTCCATCGAGGCGAAGTCAGAGCACCCGATCGCGCAGGCCATCTATACCTATTACAAAGAGCAAGGGATAGCAACTGTAGAGCCGGACTACTTCAATAGCGTCACGGGTATGGGGGTGGAAGCATCCTTTGGAGGAGCGAAATTCTTTGCCGGTAACAAAAAGCTGCTGCGCCAGGAAGGTATACAAATTGAAAGTCAGTTGGAGGATGCTGCCCGGCAGTTGCAGGAAAACGCGAAGACGGCCGTATACTTTGCCGATGGGCAAAAGGCGCTGGGCGTTTTCGCGGTGAGTGACCCGATAAAGCCTGCCGCCCTTGAAGGTATAGCCCGAATGAAAGAGGCTGGTCTGGAGGTATATATGCTCACCGGTGACAATGCCCAGACTGCGGCGGCCGTTTCCCGTCAGGTAGGTATCACTCATTACGAAGCCGAACTGTTACCCGGCGACAAGGCCGACTTTGTGAAAAAACTGCAGGAGCAGGGCAAAGTGGTAGCGATGGTGGGAGATGGCATAAACGATGCGCAGGCGCTGGCCACGGCTGACGTCAGTATCGCGATGGGCCACGGTACGGATGTGGCCATGGATGTGGCCGGCATCACGCTGATGCGCTCTGATCTGGTGCAGGTGGCGGCAGCGATCAACCTCTCGCGAGCAACGGTGCGCACGATTCGCCAGAACCTGTTCTGGGCCTTCATCTACAACGTGATCTGTATACCTGTGGCAGCAGGGTTGCTGTTCCCGTTCACCGGCTTCCTGCTTAACCCGATGGTGGCCGGCGCAGCGATGGCCCTTAGTTCAGTATCGGTGGTGAGCAACAGCCTGCGCCTGCGCGGAAAGAAATTGTAAAGAATTATTTTTAATCAGTTTATAAATTATGTTAAATATGAAGACCTATAAATTTAAAACGACCATCAATTGCGGAAGCTGTATCAAAGCTGTAACGCCCCATCTGAACAAACTGGAAGGGGTGCAGGACTGGAAAGTGGATACAGATAACCCGGACAAAATTCTGGAAGTGAACACCGACAGCCTGGATGCGCAAACCATCAAGAGCACAGTAGAAAAAGCCGGTTTTAAGGCAGAGCAGGTATAACCAGAGGTGTTTTAAGGGCCAAGCCAATAGGTTAGGCAACACCCTCTTCTATAAAAGAATGGGCAGGCTGAGCAATCAGTTTGCCCATTTTCCTTGTTGGTAGATTGGTTTCTTTGGGTGCAGCCTTGCTCTGCTTCTGCTGAACAAGGCAAAGGTCAGCATCGTGATACTGGTTAAGACTAAGCCAAGAAACTCGCGTGCTTCCTCTATATTTTTGATATCTCCCCCGCCAATCGCTATTCCCTCCCATTTCGCAGGCCAGAAGAAGACGGCTCCGACCGCATAGGCAACAAAAGCTACTAGAAGAATAGCCTGGTTAATTCGGTTGAAAGACACCAGGAAACTAAAAATGGCCGCTACCAGATAAGTCGCTATCCAGATAGCAGCGTCCGGGTCATTGTATTGCATAGCGGCAAAAACAATGAAAACAATACCCATAAGAGTTGAGAGGATCTGTTTAAAGGCCATAGCTGAGGGAGATAATTACATAACCATACTGTAATAATATGTAAAAGTTTTGTGTTTTTATGGTGATGCTAAAAACAAACGAGCAGCCATTGGCTGCTCGTCAAAATCTCATAAACCTATCCTGATTAAGTTACCAGGCCCATTGCGGGCAGATAACTTTGCTGGCATTTCGAAGTTTGAGGCCCAGCACCACTTCATGGCTGCCCGAGTTGGAACTGCCCAATGGCGAAACGCTGGCATCATAGGAATAGCTCAGGTCCATCAGGTAACTGATGTTAACACCTGCCATCACCGCTAAGGATTCGTTGTGACGGTAAGAGGCCGCTGCCCAAATGCGGTCGCTATACATGGCCTTGAGCGTGGCATCCACCGACACCGGGCTTGGCTGGGCCATTTTCACCATCACCGAAGGTATAAGCGCCAGGTCAGGTGACACGTCCAGCCGGTAGCCGCCAGTCAGGAAGTAATGCTTTTGCAGGCGACCGCTGTTATCGGTCGCGGTGCCGGTAGTCAGGTGTTCGCGTTTGCTGGGCACGAGCTGCGCGCCAGCTATACCTATATAATAGTTGTAAGAGTACAGCCACAACCCCATGTTCAGGTCAAACTTCATCTCGTTGATCCGCCCGTCGTTGATGGCTTTATCATTCGGGTTGATCACACGGACGGCCGAGGGGTCCAAGTTGTACTGGATCAGGCCCGGGGCCACACCGGCAGCCACACGCAGGGTACGGGAGAGGGGCTGGTGGTAAGCATAGCTCACATTAAAGCTGCTGCGCTTAAGCGGACCCGTAGCCGTCGTCATGGCCATGGCCCCCAGCCCATGGTGCGGCCGGATACGACGGTAAGAGGTTGGCTTTTTAGTGGTAGCCTCTTTGGCTGGCGAGCTGTTTCGCTGGGCCGCTGTCACCGGAGTTGGCTCCTTCATCAGCGGCGCATGAATCGTGGCATAGTACGACACAGGTGCCCCCTCCAGTCCGGACCACTGCTGCCGGGTACCGATCTTTACGTCGGCGTAGTCCTCTATACCTGCAATGGCTGGGTTGAGCAGGTAATTGTTGAGGGTATACTGCGAGTACTGCGGCTTCTGCTGCGCCATGGCCTGGGTAGCCAGCAGAAGCACAAATCCTAAAGCTAAAAGTTTGTTCATAGACGGTTATTTAACGATTGTCACACTTCCTGAAAGCGGTTTTTCCTGGTTGTCCAGCTGAATGAGGTAGTAATAAGTGGCGATTGGCAGTTCTTTGCCGTTCTGGCGTCCGTCCCATGGGAGCTTGTAGCCTTCAGAGCTGAACACCACATTGCCCCACTGGTTGAACACCTGCACCTTACAGTTCGGGTACTGCACAATGTTGAGAATCTCCCACACATCGTTTACGCCATCCTGATTCGGCGTAAAGGTGTTCGGCACGTACACCAGTTGCTGCACCGTAATGGTCACCTCGTCCGTGGACACACAGCCGGCTTCGTTGGTCACGGTCACGGTATAGGTCATGGTTTTCTCCGGCTTAGCATAAGGGTTAGCAATGTTCGGGTTGCTCAGGCCCTCAGCCGGTGACCAGCTGTAGGTCGTGCCGCCACTTGCCTGCAGCTGCACGGTTCTGCCCAGCATCAGGGTTTGGTCTATACCTGCATTGGCACTCGGAGCAGGCACGGTTACGGTCACCGGACGGCGCTCACTGGCACACGACGAGGCCACTTCCTGCACATAATAGGTGGTGGTGCTTGTCAGCACAGGCGTTGTGAAGGTGCTCCCAACCAGGATTGGGTTGCCACCTTTTGCCTCGCTGTACCATTCCAGTCTGCCGCCCCTGCCGGAAGCCGTTAGGGTAGCCTTGGTACTGTGGCAGATGGTCTGGCTACTCGCTACCGGCATGTCTGGCAGTGGGGTCACGGTTACTTTTATCGCCTCGCTCACCAGGCGCTCGCACGATTCTGAGGTCACGATTCTCCTGAACCAGCTCGTCTGGGTCAGCGTAGCCGACTGGAAGTCCTTGCCATTGTTGCCGCCGGCTGCCGTTGTATAGCCATTGTCCGGACCGCTGGTGCTGCTTTCCCAGGTATAGGTATAGTTGCCGCTTCCACCCGTTGGCAGGGTGCCTACCAATGAAGATGGAGCAGTGCCATAGCAAATGGTTTGGCTGGTGCTGATGCGGTTGTTGGCCATCGGCGGGCGCACGTTGATGAACACGGCCGCACTGGTGTCTGGCTTAGGTCCTGAAAGCACCACACGGCGGAACCAGGTAGACTGCGTGAGCGCTGCCGGGCTGTAATCTTTGCCGGTGCTCTGGCCGGTAGCCGTCATAAAGCCTGTTTTGGCGCCTTTCGTGCTGGCCAGCCACAGGTATAGGAACTCCCCATCGCCACCCACTGGCACCGAGCCGTTGAGGGCAACCGGTTTATTGCCTGCACAGATCACCTGGTCGCTGTAGATGTTGTTGTTTGTTACGCCTTTGTGAACTTCGATCAGTACCGGATCGGATGTCGTCTCACAACCGCCCGATAATACACGACGGCGGAACCAGGTCGATTCATGCAGCGCCTCCGGGGTATAGTGGCGGCCATTGTTGATGCCTGCTGCTGGCTGGTATCCGCCCTGCTGGCTGTAGCTGCTCTCCCACAGGTAGGTATAGGTGCCCGCTCCGGCGCCTCCACTTGGGTTGGTACCGGAAAGCGGCGCCGGTGTCTGACCCCGGAAGATGCTCTGGTTCAGACCGATCGTGTTGTTGCTAATGACAGGCGAAACCGTAATGGTTACCACATTCGACACCTGCTGGCACGGACCCGACTCCACCACACGGCGGAAAGACGTGGTCGTGGTCAGGATGCCTACTGTCAGATCAGCTGATGCGCTGTTGTTCACTTTGCGGAACACGCCGTCATTGCCTGCCGCCTCCCAGTAGAAGGTATAGCTGCCGGTGCCGCCGCTTGGCTGTGAACCAGTCAACTTAGCCGGAGCTGTGCCTGTACAGATCACCTGGTCTCCAGAGATCGTGTTGTTTGCGATCACTGCGTTCACCAGGATGCGCACTTCCGCGGATGTATGAAAGCACTCACCAGCCACCACCTTGCGGCGAAACCAGGTCGTCTCTGACAGTTGACCTGGCTGGTAGTTCATGCTGGTGTTGGTGCCTGTGGCAGGTGCGAATTCAGTTTTTTCGGTGCGGCTTTCCCACAGGTACGCCGGTTGCTCGTTGCCACCAGTTGGGCGGGTGCCTTTCAGTTCGCCAGGCGTATCGCCCGCGCACACCGCATGCGATTGCGTGGTGATGGTGTTGTTCGCGATCACCGGCTGCACCACAATCTGCAGAACCGGGCTCAGTGACTGCTGGCAAGGAGCCGAGAAGACCACTCTTCTGTACCACATGCGCTCGGTCAGTGGGGCAGGGGCTTGATAGTCCGGCTGGTTATTGGTGCCGGCGGCGGCCGTGAAGTGCTGGCCGTTGCGGCTGCTTTCCCACAGGTAGGTATAGGTGCCATTGCCACCGGCTGGTGCGGCGCCTTTCAGTGTTTGCAGGACGTCGCCCGAGCAGATGGTGCCCTTCTCAACAGTAATGGTGTTGTTGCTGATCGCCGGCAGTACGTTCACTTTCACGGCAGCGCTGGTATGCGCCTCGCACGGACCTGAAAGCACGACCCTTCTGTACCAGGTCGTTTTCTCCAGCGCCTCGGGCTGGTAAGAGGCTGCCTGGGCACCCGTTATCGGGCTGAAGCCAGCATCAGGACCTTGTTCACTTCGCTCCCAGCGGTAGGTATAGCTGCCGTTGCCGCCGGTTGGGGCGGTGCCTGTCAGCACCTCCGGACGCTGCCCGGCACAGATTGGGGCAGTCAGGGCGATCAAGCTATTGCTGTCGATGCGCTTGTTGACCGTCACCGTGACGGGGCGACGCTCGCTGCTGCCGCAACCGTTCACATTCACCGCCTCCACAAAAAAGGTGGTTGTTTGGTGCAGTTCTTTTGTCTCAAAGCTGTAGCCTTCGAACAGTTGGTCCTGCGCGGTTGCGTTGGCGTACCAGCGGAAGGTGTTGGTGGTATGGCTGTTCACGGTCAGGGTGGCCGAGCTGCCCTCGCAAACCGTAACGGGGGCTACTTCCGGCGCTGCCGGCAGGCCTACAACCGTTACCTCCACTACCGCGGAGTTGCTGATGCACTCGCCTGATACCACTTCGCGCATATACCAGGTGGTTTGCGTAAGGGCAGCCGGGCTGGTGTAGTTCTGGCTGGTGTGCTGACCAGGAGCCGGGCTAAACGTAGCATTCGGTCCGATGGTGCTGTAAAGCCAGCGGTAGGTATAGGTACCGTTTCCGCCCGAAGGCTGTGCGCCTGTGAGCGTGGCGGCGGCAGTGCCTTCGCAGATAACCGGCTGGCCAGCGATCTGGATGGTATTCGCTGCGATGGCTGGCTGCACCAGTAGCTGGATCTCGTTGCTGGAGTTTTCACCGCAAGGGCCGCCTGCCACCACGCGGCGGTAGAACATGGTTTTGTCATTGATCTGTGGCGTATAGTTCAGACCGGTGTTCGTGCCGAGGGCAGGCACAAAGGTGCCTTCTTCGGTGCGCATCTCCCAGCGGTAAGTTTTCTGAGCGGTACCACCCTGCGGCATGCTGCCGATGATAACAGACGGTGTGCTGCCGCTGCAGATGGTGTTCTGTTGCACCGAGACGAAGTTCATGGTGATTGGCTTCACGACGGTCACCTTCACGGCTTCGCTGATATGCTCCTGGCAAGTGCCGGATGTTACTTTGCGACGGAAAAAGGTCGTTTCGTTCAGCACACCCGGATTGTAATGTTGTGCACGGTTGCTGCCATTAGCCGCTTTAAAGCTGCCATTGGTGCCTGTCGTGCTGGACTCCCAGGTATAGGTATAGCTGCCTGTGCCGCCTTTCGGCTCGGTGCCTATCAGCGAAGGGGCTTCTGCGCCTTCACACATGGGAGCGATGGCAGTAACCGAGTTCTGCTCTATAATAGGTGTAACTGTAACGGCGATGGGAGCAGAGGTATGGGAACAACCCGCTGACATTACCGTTCTTCTAAACCAGGTAGTGCGGTTGAGTGTGCCTGGCTGAAGCGTGGCACTGCTGGCGCCGGCCAGCACCTCAAATCCGCCGTCAGCGCTGGTGACGCTGGCTTCCCAGCGGTAGGTATAGCTGCCGTTGCCGCCCGTTGGGGCGGTGCCTGTGAGCAGGGTAGGCGACTGCCCGGCACAGATCACAGCCATATCCTTCAGCGTGTTGCGGTCGAGCGCAGGCAAGATGGTGACAATTGCCGCTACCAAAGGGCTGTAGCAGCCGTTGGTAACACCGCGCACATAAAAGGTGCTGGTACCCTCGGGCAGGTTGGGGGCTGTGAAGGTTCTGCCGGTTTCCAGTTGCTGCGTAGCCGCTGCATCCGCGAACCATTCGTAGGCGCCCGCATTGCCCTCTGCGATCAGGGTGGCGTTGCTGCCGGCGCCGCAAAGCGTAACAGGGGCTACCACAGGAGCGGGTGTGGCCGGGTATACCTCCACCTTTACGGGAGTGCGCACACTCGCGCAACCGCCTTCTACTGTAGTTTGAGCATAGAATATTGTTGTCTTGTCAAGTGCGGCCGTTTGGAAAGCGGTTCCTTCGTGCAGCAGATTGCCGCCTGTTGGCTGGTCGAACCACTGCACGCTGCCTGCCGCCTGCAGTACTCGTAGCAATGCGCTACTGCCCGGGCAAAGAGTTGCCACCGGCTGCGCGGTTGGGGCGGCGGGCAGGTCGTTCACCGTTACGGTGAGTGTTTCAGAAACCTCACAAACTCCCGCGCGGTGGGTATAGGTCAGGGTATAGGCGCCAACAGCAGCGGGGTTGAACCGGCCATCAGCTGATACATACTCGGAGCCGCTCCAGGTGCCGCCTTCGTGCGAGGCCTGCAACTGCATGATGCCGCTGTTGAGGCAGACCACTTCCTTCGGAGCGCTCAGTTCGAGTGCAGGTATTGCGTCGATTGTAATTTGCTGCACGGCTGCCTCTGAGTCCCCGCATTCGTTGGTGGCTGTTACTTTCACGTTGTACGTGCCTGGCTCAGCAAAACGGATGATTGGATGGGCTATACCTGCGTGAGTGCCTTCTTCAAAAGTTATACCCGCAGGGCCGTTCACTTCCCAGCGGTAGGCACTGATGGTGCCGGACTGGGCATTGTACTGTGGTCTGTGCGCGGCATTGCTCTCAGAGAATGCAATGGTTTGCGGACCGCAGTAGGTCTGGGACGTGGGCAGTGTAGCCAACGGCTTGTGGATGACCACAATATTGGTTTCCTGCTTGCTCTCGGCAGAACAGAAGCTGCTGGCCAGCAGGGATACGGTATAGGTGCCAGACTTATCAAAACTAAACACCGGATTCTCGGAATTAGCATTCGTGCCCTCGGCAAAGCTCCAGCCTTCTGCTGCCGAAACCGCCCAGGTATACTTCAGGTCAGCACCGGTAGAGTTGTTCTGGGCTCTGAAGATGGTAGGAGCACATACACCGCCGTCCGGTGTCAGGTCGAAAGCGGCTTTGGGAACATCGTTCACCACGATCATCTGCTCCATTACCGTTGGCAAACAGGTCGAATTCGGATCAAGCGGGTAGGCGGTGAGGCGGACCATGTACTCGCCCAATTCGTTGAACACCACGTTCGGCGACAGCGTCGTGCCATTTCCTGACGAGAATTTCCAGCCGGTTGCCGGGAAAATTTCCCATTGCACACGGTAGCGGTCGGTTCTTGCTGAGGCATCGTAGCCATTCTTGGTCTTGTCCTGAAAGCGGACAGGCTCGTTCAGGCACACATTGCCGATGGCAAAATCAGCAATAGGGCCTTTGGAGATGCGGATGCCGGTGAACGTGGCGATCGACACGTTACACTGGTTGGTAGCGGTGCCTTTCAAGGTGAAGCCGTTGGGTTTGTCTTTGGAAGACTCCAGGAACTCGTGACGCAGGATGCGGTCGGCGGGCAGCTCGTTGTGCTTGAAAACATAGGCTGGCGTGCCGTCGTCGAACTGGAAGGTATAGACGGTGTGCGGGGAGTTGCCCTCCACGCCCGTGATCCGGAAGCCGTAGGATACCGGCGCGCAATCGATGTTGTTGCCGTCGCTGGTGATACCCAGGCCGGGGTTGCTGCCGATAAAGAGCTTTTCGGTGAAGGTGCCCTCGCAGCCGCTGGCGTCGGTGGCCGTTACGGTAATGGTGTAAAGGCCGGCGGCGGTGTAGGTGTGGCTGGTTCGCTCAAAATCAGCACCGAGGCTACTGTTTTTGCCATCGCCCCAGTTAATGCTATAGCCCGTGTTAGTGGCCGCTGTTTTAGACGTATTCTCTACTTCCAGCTTAAAGGAATTGGCGCTGCCGGTATAGCTGCAATAAGTAAAGTCATACAGCGGGTCTTTGATGGTGGCGTCGGGCCGGGCACTGATTAGAACCGGCGCAGAAGTGGCTGTGCAGCCGCTCTCGGTAGTGGTAGTGACTGTGTAAGTGTCTGCTGTTGTGACGGTAATGCGCTGGGTTGTAGCGCCATTCGACCATTTATAACTGGCAGCCTGCGTGGCAGTAAGGGTGGTTTCACTCGCAGCGCAAAGTGAAGAGGAGCCCGAAATAGTTATAATAGGAGTGCAACTTTGTGCTAGGGTTTTTGGACCAAAACACAGCACATAAAGTAGGGTGAGCACTACAATAGCGAGGCTCTTTTGTACCGGTTGCATAAAGGGGTCTGTATAAATTTGCTATAGATGACTGCTTTTATATAAAATGGCTATGGCCGGAAAATTCAATTCAGTCGCAGGGATAACTAAGGAGCAAAAGCAGCTCTTGCGACGCTTGCCTATGTCATACAGTTAGTTACTAAGGTGTTAGAAAAATGAATTTCAAAGCCTTAAAACTTTTATCACCTTTGGCCGAACATTTTCATGGTCTGTCCGTATTGTGCAAAATGTTTTTTGAAGTTACTTGGTTCAAATAATTGTAAATTTTTTATGAACCGGGATTTTGAGCTTAGGAAGGTATGCAGCATTTGCTCTGCTGTTTCTACCCTGAATGCCCGCCAGAACCAGCTTTTATATGAATTCCCGCCAATCGCCATACCTTTCAGCAAGCTAATCAGGTAAGTTTTTGTATTATTTTTATATGATATTAAACACCGTTTGGGTGTGTGTTCACCATATATTCTAGCCCGCGTTCCAATAAGTCTAATCCACTTTTAACATCGAAGATCTTGTCTAGTCTCCCTTTTAAAGTTTGTGGGTGATTGCAAATATTTTTTTTATAGAATAAATAAG
Source organism: Pontibacter coccineus (assembly GCF_030546575.1). Lineage (GTDB taxonomy): Bacteria > Bacteroidota > Bacteroidia > Cytophagales > Hymenobacteraceae > Pontibacter > Pontibacter coccineus. The sequence continues at coordinate 482,934 of NZ_JAUOTN010000001.1, read as the reverse complement.
CTTCTGAATGTAACCTTGGGTAAAACAGCGGACAAAAAGAAGGTAATTATAGAAATAGTTATATAATAAAGACATAAGTTATTATTTTAACCTATATGTATTTAAAAATATAAATATGCTAATATTAACGCTTTGAATTTTATTCCCGATTTAGCGATAAATTAATAAACCTTAATATAAATGCAGTCGTATTTCAGTCTAAATTCTGGTTGTCAACTCAAGGCCAAATCGGATCTGGCAAATGAAGACCAAAAACAGAAATAAAACTTAAAGTATAAAAGTGAATACAGACATTAAGACTGTCATTGCTCCCGGAGCAAGGTGGGGATTGACAAAGTGATTGAAGGCGAGAGGCGTTAGAAGGTCAATTTAGGAAAAAAGGGAATTATGATTCAATAAGTACAATTACAGGTTATGCACAAATACAGACACTATAATAGTTTTAATAGAATAATCTTATTAATACTAGACATCACATTGATAGCTTTCGCTTTTAAGCTTTCAAACCTTTTCAGATACGGCGATCTGGAGCTCACCCACCAATACAGTATCTTCTTCGTGCTTTTCGCACTTGTGTGGTGGATCGTATCAGGGTTCAAGAACTTCGTTTTCAGAGTCGACGGTTTTCTGCCAGTAGGCAGAAAGACAGGTAACCTGTTGAATGCCTTTACAATACATGCTGTGATCCTGACCAGCTGTATCGTAATCTTCAACCTGGAGCATCTGTCCCGCCTGTTGCTTCTGTACACCTACCTGTTCACAGCACTGCTGATCGGTGTTAGCCGTGTGGTCCTTTTCCTGGCCCAGCGCTATTTCTCGAAATCAGATATGGCTTACAGCCGCTACGTGATCGTAGGGATGGGACCTGCCGCTATCAACCTGCACCAGACCTTCAGCAACGACGAGGCCCCAGGGCGTAAGTTCATGGGCTTCTTTTCAGACAAGGCTGACGAACTGAGCAAGCACAGCAGCATGGTAAAGGGTAATGTGTCTGACCTGCAGGAGTTTTGCCTCCAGAACAACATCGACGAGGTATACTATACCTTGCCCGTAAATGACAAAGAGCACATCGACGAGCTGACAGAGTTCGCTGACGAGAACTTCATCTACTTCCGCATTGTGCCAGATTTCAGCGCCATTGTGCAGCGTGAAGTGAACATGTACTTCTACCAGAACATCCCGATGATCAGTGTGCGCAAAGAGCCACTGGAGCAAGTGACCAACCGTGTTGCGAAGCGCGTATTTGACATTGCCTTCTCTTCTGCCGTTATCCTGCTTCTGTTCCCGATCGTGATGCCGATCATCGCACTGGCTATCAAAATCAGCTCACCAGGACCGATCTTCTTCAAGCAGCTGCGCCCTGGTAAAAAGAACCGCCTGTTTGTGTGCTACAAGTTCAGAACCATGCGTGTAAACAACAACACAGAGTTGCAGGCCACCAAAGATGACCCGCGTGTAACGAGAGTGGGCGCCTTCCTGCGCAAGACGAACCTGGACGAACTGCCACAGTTTTTCAACGTACTGCTAGGCGATATGTCCGTAGTAGGACCTCGTCCGAACCTGGTGTCGCAGCTGGATCACTACTCTAAAGTGATCAATAAGTACAAGATGCGTCACTTCGTAACACCGGGCATCACGGGATATGCACAGGTGAGCGGCTACCGCGGCGAAACCAAAGAAGTGCACCTGATGGAGAAACGTGTGGAGTACGATGTGAAATACATGGAGAACTGGAGCTTCATGATGGACATGAAAATCATTTTCCTGACCGTGTGGAACATGGTGAGAGGCGAGAAAAATGCATACTAACGATATAATGGAACCAAGCACCCTACGCAGAACGGCAGCACCCCTGCAGCAGAAGCGTCGCTTACTGAATTCCTACATTACCACGGGTCGCTTCGACGAATTTGTGGAGCAGGTCTTCTGGATGACCGATAACCGGGACTCCTCTTATGTGTGCTTTGCCAATGTGCACATGCTTGTAGAGGCCTCGCAGGACCCAAGCTTTAACCGAATACTCAACGAGGCAGATGTGGCCTCACCGGACGGTGGTCCTTTGTCGAAGCTGATGAAGCTGAAGTATGGCCACCAGCAGGACCGCGTGCCAGGTATGGACCTGATGCCGCGCCTGATCGAGGAGGCCGCTGCCAGAGGCAAGTCGGTTTTCTTCTTCGGCTCAACGGATGATGTGCTGGAGGCTGTGGTCGCTACTGCGAAGGCAAAGCACCCATCGATAAAAATTGCCGGACACTATTCGCCGCCTTTCCGTCAACTGACCGAGGCTGAGGATCAGTCGATCGTGGATATGATCAATGACGCCGGGGCTGACCTGGTGTTTGTAGCCTTGGGTTGCCCGAAGCAGGAGCGCTGGATGGCCGAGCACAAGGGCCGCGTGAAAGCGTGTATGCTGGGCGTTGGCCAGGCTTACATGACGTATGCCGGACTGGAGAAGCGACTGCCGAAGTGGGCGCGTGACCTGTCGCTGGAGTGGACGTACCGGCTGTACCAGGAACCGAAGCGACTCTGGAAGCGCTACCTGGTCACCAACAGCACGTTCGTATACCTGACGCTGAAGGACATGCTCTGGCCTAAAGATAGACATAGCAAGGCCACCACCGTTACGGTAGGCTAGTCAACAAAAAATGCGCTGTGCAGGTATAGAAGCCCGCAGCGCATTTTTTTCATCCGATCTTTTCGATTTTCAGAAAAGCGCTTTTCAAAGGATAGTCGGCCAGGACTCAACCTATCTGCCAAATACAGGTATAAGAACGGGTGGTTACTGGCTGAGGCGTGTTATAACATGCGGAGTCCTGACAATCAGGTCGCTAATTTGCTTCCTTCAGAAAATCTGCAATATCAAAATCAAAATATAGTAATTGTCGTATAGATGACAGATTTAAATAGAAATTCAACCCAAACCCTTAGAAATTAATGAAAGCTGTAATACTGGCAGGCGGATACGGAACCCGCATCAGTGAGGAGAGTGGCATCAGGCCGAAGCCCATGGTGGAGATCGGCGGAAAACCAATCCTCTGGCATATCATGAAAATATACTCTGCCCACGGCATCAACGACTTTGTGATCTGCTGCGGCTACAAAGGTCACATGATCAAAGAGTATTTCGCCAACTACTTCCTCTATAACTCCGACGTGACCTTCGACATGAACAACAACAGCATGGAGGTGCACCAAAACAAAACAGAATCGTGGAAGGTGACGCTGGTTGACACCGGTGAAGGTACTTTGACAGGCGGCCGTCTGAAGCGCGTGCGTGACTACATTGGCGATGAAACCTTCTGCCTAACCTATGGTGACGGCGTGAGCGACGTCGATATCAGCGCTTCCATTGCCTTCCACCGACAGCAGGGCACCAAGGCGACACTCACCGCCGTGCAGCAGCCGGGTCGTTTCGGCGTTTTTACGCTTTCCGGAGAAGACACGCATGTGCGCCACTTCCAGGAAAAACCCGAAGGCGGCGAACAACCATGGATCAACGGCGGCTTCTTTGTGCTGGAACCTTCTGTGATTGACTACATCGACGGCGACCACACCACCTGGGAGCGCGAACCGATGGAGCGACTGGCTCGCGAAGGGGAGATGTCGGCCTTTAAGCACACTGGCTTCTGGCAACCCATGGACACCCTGCGCGACAAGAACTACCTGGAGGAATTAATTCAGGCTGGCAATGCGCCATGGTACAATGTAATTAAAAACCAACCCGTAAATGCCTAAAGGGCGCCAGGTATACCGGAATGTTTGCGCCTGCGTATAACATATCCTATACCTGACCTTTTAGCGAAACATAAGCTGATGAAGAGAGAATTTCTGCAGCAAACCTATCAAAACAAAAAAATATTTCTGACGGGCCACACCGGCTTCAAAGGCTCCTGGATGCTGCAAATGCTACATTCGCTGGGCGCTGAGGTAATGGGCTACGCCTTGGCCCCTGATACCGACGAAGACCTGTACCACCTGATGGACGGCGACAGCCTATGCGACTCGGTGATTGCCGACATTCGTGACAAGGAGGCTGTGGAGGAAGCCGTGCTGCGTTTTCAGCCGGACTTTGTATTCCACCTGGCCGCGCAACCGCTGGTGCGCCTGTCCTACGAGTTTCCGTCAGAAACCTTCGCCGTGAATGCCATCGGCACAGCCCATGTGTTGGATGCCGTCCGTTTACTCGAAAAGCCTTGCACGGTGGTATTGATCACGACCGACAAGGTATACGAGAACAAGGAATGGGTATACCCGTACCGCGAAAGCGACCAGTTGGGTGGTTACGACCCGTACAGCGCCAGCAAGGCCTGTGCGGAGCTGGTGATTTCATCCTATAACCGCTCGTTCTTCCATCCGGAGGCCTACGACAAGCACCAGAAAGCGATTGCCAGCGCCCGTGCCGGTAACGTGATCGGGGGTGGCGACTGGGCCAAAGACCGCATTATACCGGACATTGTGCGGGCACTGCGGGTAGGGGAGCCGGTAACGGTGCGCAACCCGAATGCGGTGCGTCCGTGGCAGCACGTATTGGAGCCGCTGGGCGGTTACCTGTTGCTGGGCGCTAAAATGGCGCAAGATCCGAGAGCCTTTGGCGGCGCCTGGAACTTCGGTCCGCAAGCCGGCGACAACAGCCCGGTGGAGGATCTGGTGCAAAAAGCGCTGCAGGTATGGGGCTCAGGCAGCTACGATAAACCGGAGCTCAAGAACCAGCCACACGAAGCCGGATTACTCAAACTGGACATCAGCAAAGCGCTGGTAGAACTGGGCTGGACGCCGAAGTACAACTCGGCGCAGGCCATCGAGCGCACCATCGGTTGGTATAAGACCTACCACGAAGCTATAACCGACATCAAAGAATTCACGCTAGGCCAGATTGCGGAATACCTCGAGGACGAGCAACCTGTATACCTGCCTTCCTAATCTGAACGACAGACACCTGCAAGGCAACCCTTTGCAGGTGTTTTCTAATACATCAACACACATGATCTTTACAGAAACCAAACTAAAAGGCGCCTATATCATCGATATAAAGAAGCTGGAAGATGAGCGTGGCTTTTTCGGCCGGGCTTACTGCCAGCAGGAATTTGAGCAATATGGCTTAAATACCAACCTGGTGCAGGCGAACGTAAGCTACAACTACAAAAAAGGCACTTTGCGCGGCATGCACATGCAACTGGCTCCGCACGCCGAGACCAAACTGGTGCGCTGTACCCGCGGTGCCATCTACGACGTGATCGTGGACTTACGTCCGGACTCCGAAACGTATAAGCAATGGATAGGCGTGGAACTGACCGCTGACAACTACCGCATGCTCTACATTCCGGAAGGCTTCGCACATGGGTACCTGACACTGGAGGACAACTCGGATGTGATGTACCAGGTGACGGCCTTTTATGCGGCGGGAGCAGAGCGCGGCCACCGCTGGAACGACCCGGCCTTCAACATTCAGTGGCCCATGGAGCCGCAGGTGATCTCGGAAAAAGACCAGAATCATCCCTTGCTGGAAGCTGTGCCGGAACAATCGGCTTTGTAAGGGTGTGATTACAAAGATGGAGCACTTGACATAAAACCGACAGATTTCTATACCTTGAGCTGACCTGGATCTTGTCTGAAACGGAATGAAGTCGTTTTAACAAAAGCGCATTTTAAAAGAAGAATTATGATCATTATAGATACCGCATTAGCCAAACGAGAGGCCGAGGGCCGGCCTGTCCGCGTAGGGATGGTAGGAGCCGGGTTTATGGCCAAAGGTGTGGCGCTGCAAATCAAAAACCACGTGCCGGGTATGGAACTGGTGGCCATCTCAAACCGGACCATTGATCGTGCCCGCGAAACTTACAACGAAGCAGGTATAGCCGAGGTAGAGGAAGTCGATTCTGTGGAGGCCCTGCAGGAAAACATCCGAAACGGCAGGTATAGCATCACCAACGACCCGATGCTGCTGTGCCAGGCGGAAGGGATCGATGCCATTCTGGAAGTGACAGGCGCCGTGGAATTCGGGGCGCAGGTGGCTTTAGCGGCCATACAAAACGGGAAGCATACGATTATGATGGATGCCGAAGTGGATGGTACGGTGGGCCCGATTCTGAAGGTATACGCCGACAAGGCGGGTGTCGTGTTCACGAACGTGGACGGCGACCAGCCCGGCGTGATCATGAACCTGTACCGCTATGTGAAGTCTATCGGCATGAAGCCGGTGCTCTGCGGCAATATCAAAGGCCTGCACGACCCTTACCGCAACCCGACCACGCAGGAAGGCTTTGCCAAACGCTGGGGACAGAACCCGGCTATGGTAACGTCCTTTGCCGACGGCACCAAGATATCTTTTGAGCAGGCCATTGTGGCCAACGGAACAGGTATGCGCGTGGCCAAGCGCGGCATGCTGGGGCCATACGCACCCCAGGGAGCTAATATCCGGGAGTCTGTGAACCTGTTTCCGCTGGAAGAGTTGACCAACGGGCCGGGCATTGTGGACTACGTGGTAGGTATAGCCGAGCCTGCTGGCGGTGTGTTTGTACTCGCTACGCAGGACAATCCACGGCAACAGCATTACCTCAACTATTATAAGATGGGAGAGGGGCCGCTCTACTGTTTCTATACCCCGTACCACCTGTGTCACTTAGAAGTGCCACTCACCATCGCCAGAGCCGTACTTTTTAACGACGCTGCGCTAACACCACTGGATCGTCCGTATGTGGAAGTAGTGACTGCTGCCAAAATAGACCTGAAAGCGGGCGAAACCATCGACGGCATTGGCCATTATATGACCTATGGCCTGTGTGAGAACGCCGACGTGACCGCGCACGAGAATCTGCTGCCAATCGGTATAGCCGAGGGGTGTGTGCTGAAGCGTGACATTCCGAAAGACCAGGTACTCACCTACGACGATGTGATCTTGCCGGAAGGCCGCACCATCGACAGACTGCGCGAGGAGCAACGCCAGTATTTTGCATCGGCTTTCACTGAAGCCCAAGCACCAACAAAAACCGCGATAGCCTAAACCCTTCAGGGTTAATCATACAGCAACTTGTGAATCCCCCCCGTCCAGGTCAGGTATAGCCTGGGCGGGAATTCGCATGCCTGACAAATAACGATACATGCGCATTCTGATCATACACAACTATTACAAGCAGGCTGGTGGCGAGGACACTGTTTTCCATGCGGAGGCTGCTTTGCTGCAGGAGCACGGCCATCAGGTAGAGAAGCTCACCTTTTCGAACAATGAGGTGAACAGCCTGCCTGAGAAGCTGAAAGCTGCCTTGGGCGTTGTGTATAATCCGGGTAGCGCCAAGCTGGTGGAGGAGCGGATTAAGGCATTTCAGCCCGATGTGATTCATGTGCACAATTTCTTCCCCTTGCTATCTCCCGCCGTGTTTTATGTGGCGAACCGCATGCAGGTACCCATTGTGATGACGCTGCACAATTACCGCCTGGTCTGCCCAAGTGCCCTGCTCTACTACAACGGAAAGGTACAGCTGGAGAATCTGCGAAAGACTTTCCCGCTGGGAGCCATCCGTCAAAAGGTATACCGTGACTCCGCCGTACAGACGGCCTCCGTGGTACTCACCACCGGCATGCACAAGCTGCTGGGTACCTGGAAGAGCAAAGTAGACAAGTTTATTGCGCTCACCCCCGGCGCCGCTGATTTATTCCGAAAGTCATCCCTCAAACTCAGGCCCGGGCAGGTGGCCGTTAAGCCCAACTTTACCCAGGACATCGGTATAAGCCGTGCCGAGCGGGAAGACTATTTTCTATACGTAGGCCGCCTGACGCCTGAGAAAGGGATAGAGACGCTGCTGAAAGCGCATGAACTGAATCCTTTTCCGCTGAAAGTGGTGGGCGACGGCCCGCTGCGGGGGCGGGTGGAGGAGTATGCGGCAGCGCATGCAGGTATAGATTACCTGGGCTTTCAGAACCGGGAGCAGGTACTGGAACATCTGAAGCGCGCCCGCGGGTTGATCTTCTCCTCCGAATGGCTCGAAACTTTCGGCATGACCATCATTGAGGCCTTCTCGACCGGCACCCCTGTTATCGCCGCTAACATAGGCGGTGCAGCGCAGCTTGTGGAAGATGGCGTGAATGGCCTGCACTATAGTCCCGGCAATGCGGAGGAACTGGCAGAGCGCGTGCATACCCTGATCCAATACCCCCGGGTAGCTACCAGAATGGGAGTAATTGCCCGCCAGAGCTATGAGGTCAGGTATACGCCGGAGGCCAATTACCATGTGCTGCTCTCCATTTACGAAGACGCCATCCGCACTAAAAAGAAAAAAGCCCCTGCAACCAAAGTCACAGAGGCAAATCATTCTTAGGAACAGGTTCTAAACTGTCTCCACACTACTCTTCTTCCCCGAACTCTTTCGCATTTTCTCGAGGATTTCCACCACTTGGTTGGTGTCTACCAATAGGTGCTGGCGCTGGCCTTCGTCGGCATTGTGCACTGGTTTGTCGCCTTTGCAAATAAGGTAGTCGTAGTCCAGGTCTATTTTGGTCGCAATGTCATAGAAAGGCTCTATCACAAACCCCTCATGGAAGATCTCGATGATCTTGGTACCCGGCTTGCAGAAGAACATGCTGATCAGGCCGGCACCTGTAGCGGAAACGACCACCTTCGCCTGCGAGAACATCCGGATCTTCTCCAGGATACTGTACTTGCTGGAGACAATCGACTTGAATTTATAGGGCTCCAACGCTTCCAACAGCTCTTTTTCGTTCAGCACATTGCGCATAGCCGAGTCGCTGCGGCTGATGTACAGGTAAGGCACCCGCTCCGATTCCGGTAATACTTCGTGCTGCACCAGCGGCAGGAAGGAGTTGCGGATGTACTGCCCCAGCCAGCGTGGCACCAGGGTATGGCTTCCGCGCGGCGCGGTAGAGGCAATAACGCGGTCGGCGGTCAGGTGGTGGTATTCGACAGAGGTGATGATCTTCTCGGCAGGTATACCCAGCAGTTCCAGCGTTTCGGTCTGGTAGCCATAGCGTGTGCTGGGCACCAGGAACCAGTCTACTTCATTGTAAAGGCCACTTTCGCGGAGCAGGTGCAGGCGTGGCAGCACATCCATGAACCAGTGGCCGATGTTGTTGAGGCCAGCGCCACCGGTCAGCATGCTGAACACGGTACCCGGGAAGCGGGTCGGCGCCTGGAAATAACTCTGGGTAAAGATGTTGTTCTGATCAGCGCTTACGACTTTGCCGTCTACCAGACTAAGCGATACATTCTCGATGATGTGGTTTTGCTGCGACATGATCGCCACGCTGCTCTCATTGTCGGTGTAGATGCGTCCGTTTGGTACCTCCACCACCACATAGTCGGTGGTGACGCTGCGCTTCGGCTTCCAATAGTCAGAACAAGCCTGGTAGAGGTCCTCGGATATCTCAAGCGGGGTGGTCAGGTTGGGGTATATGCTATACACCTTCACTTCGGATGGGGGACTGGTGGTTTCGCTTTTTGTATTGATCTGGAAAACACCATCAGGTCTGAAACGGGTGTTGTGGGGGATGATACGCCCAAGAATCTTTTTCAGACGTTTGGTGGATTTATCGTAAAATACCTTTGGTTTCATATATATAAGGTGAGTAATAGTTGCTATACGTTTCTAATTCAATTTTGGCTGTGTTACACCATCAATCCAACTGTTTTACCAGATGGCGGGTGTTGAGCTCGGTGCTATCTGCTGCTTGCTGCAAATGTTGCGCCAAGAGGCTGGCGGCAGCTATCACCGCCGTGTTGTTCCAGTGCCCGTCATCGGCAGGGTACAGCTTCTGCTTTTCGTTGTGGTACAGGTGTTCGAACGTGCCTTGCGTGTCCACCACCTTCACGTCTCTGCGCTGGAGTTCAGCCACCAGGCGGGGCAGAAAGTCCGGCTTTTGCCCCGATGGCAGCAGTTGGTGGTAAATGTTCTCTTTGTTAGGTATAGGCATGAACACAAAGGGGATGCCTCGCTCGGCCAGCGCATGCTTGTAGCCTTCCAGCACATCGGCTAGCTGCTTTATTTCCTCGTCACCGAAGGTGCGGTTGGCTTGCTCACCTTCCATAAAGAATTCATTTTGATACTGGATATACGCCTTTTTGCCAAACTTACGCTCGATGTTGGCCAGGGTGCGATGGTAGAGCGCCAGCTTCGAAATGCGGTCTGCTGTTACGGCCAGCCAGGTCAGTGCCCTGGATGAGTTGATGATGGTGCCTGTGCGGTCGCGGAGCTTATTGCCTATACCTGTGGCACCCACGGCGGGCAGCTCGGGGATACGGCGCTCAATGCTCGAAACCACCACCACTTGAGGCGGATTTTCTTCAAAGCGTTTGGTGCCCAGAAACCGGTTGATGGTGGCGGGGGCGAAGGAGTATACTTCTTTGCCCAGCTGCTTTTCCAGCACTTCGGCCAGCGTTTCCTCCTGCGAGAGTTTGGCCCCAGTGATATTGGAGTCCCCGATCAGCAGCACCTCGGCTTTGGTGTCGCGGTTGCGGTAGCCATAGGAATCAGTGTACCATTCCACCTGCTTTTTCTCGGCGTATGGTGTGCGGGGAGCCAACTCACCCTCTTCCTCCATGCGCAGGTGCATGTTCGGGTAAAAGGGGCCCGACAGCAGGCGCACACTGTTCACCGAAATGGTCTCCCATACCCGGAAGGTGAACGTGTCCATTGGCAGTACGACAGCCTCTATAACAGGCCACAGCACAAAGGGCAACGCGAGCAGCGCCAGTTTCCTGAACAGCCTTGTAACCTCCATTTTTTTCATCTCCTGTGCCATTTAGAACTGAAAATAAATGAACTCCTGGTGCCCGAACTGTCCGAAGAGCAGCACTGCCACGATGGCCGCATAATAGAGCCCCCAGCGCACCACAGCGGGTTTTTGACTGATCAGTTGCGATACGCTGCCACGCCGCTGCATGAGGTGCACCGTTTCCATGATCATAATCGAGATGACAGATACGGCAAATACCTTAAAGCCCTGGTCCATGAACAGGATGTGCTGCAGGTCTATACCTGCCAGCAACTGCCGGATGTTGCCTATACCAGTCACGCTGCTTTGAAGGATGTAAAAGGCCTCCCCAATGGAGTTTGCCCGGAAAAATACCCAGGAAAAGAGCACCAGCGCGAACACGCTCAGTACCTGCACCCACTTGTAAAGCAGCGGGCTTTTCGTAAGGCCAAGCGACCTCGCCAAGGCGTCGCGTTGCCTGGCTGTGACGATGGCAAAAACCAGGTAAAAGCCATGCAAAGCGCCCCACACCACAAATGTCCAATTAGCACCGTGCCACAGACCGCTCACCAGAAACGTGATGAACAGATTGTAGTACCAGCGCCACTTCACCACCCGGTTGCCGCCCAGCGGAATGTAGAGGTAATCCCTAAACCAGGACGAAAGCGAAATATGCCAGCGGCTCCAGAATTCTGAAATGCTCTTAGAGAAGTAAGGCCTGCGGAAGTTCTCCATCAGCCGGAAGCCCATGACCTGCGCCGCCCCGATGGCGATGTCGGAGTAGCCTGAGAAGTCGCAGTAGATCTGAAAGGCGAAAAAGACGGTGGCGATGATGAGCGTGATGCCTTCGTAGTCGGTTGGGTTGTTGTATACCTGGTTTACCATCAGGGCCAGGTTGTCCGCGATCATGATCTTCTTGAAAAATCCCCACCCCATGCGTCGTAGGCCGGCTACTGCCCGCTCGTAGCTGAATTCGTGGTGGGCCTTGAGTTGCCCCAACAGGTTGCCCGCCCGCTCAATGGGGCCTGCCACCAACTGCGGGAAAAAGGTGACGAACAGCGCAAAAATACCCAGGTGTCTTTCTGCTTTGATGCGCCCATGGTACACATCAATGGAGTAGCTCATGGTCTGGAAGGTATAGAAAGAGATCCCCATGGGCAGGAGCAGCTCAAAAGCCGGCACGGCATATCCCATGTTCAAAGCCGAGGCCATGTCCCGCGCACTGTCGTTGAAGAAATTGTAATACTTGAATAAGCCGAGTATGCTCAGATTAGAAAATAGCGAGAAATACAGGTATGGCTTACGTTTGTGTTTTTCTGCGTCGCTATACCTGCCCATGGCACGGCCGCAGAAATAATCGACCAGGGTAGACACGATGAGGATCAGGGTATAGGCGGGACGCCATGAGGCATAGAAGTAATAGCTGGCCAGCAGCAGAATAAGCCATCTGCGGTTCGGGGGCGTTAAAAAGTAGAGCGTAACTACTACCGGGAAGAATATGAAAAATTCAGTAGAGTTGAATAACATATGCAGACGCAGTTATTGGTCGAGAGTAGCGTGTAGTCCCCTGTGGTTTGTTTGATTTCACCTCGTATGTGCCCTCTGGCGGGTGAAAACAGAAACCATTCCCCTTATATTAAGTGCGGGGCCAAAAGGTTTAGGATTTCAGTATATATTTTCCGGGCTGTATAGGTGCATCAGTATAATTGTGCAGCTTTCTATACGCAACTGGTATGAAATGGCTGTTCCCTGGACAAGAAAATTGCATAGGCCGGTATAGCTGTATCGGGCGCATGCTTTCAGACAACAGGTAGGTTGTGTTACCGGATCTGCCCCAGCCATAATTTAACCGCTAAATCTCCCTCAGGTACATCTAGTACAGGCCCTGGCTTTGTGGACAATTTAAGTATGCTGCAAAGCCGAACATCTGGGCCGCTGCGGCGTAATATTATTGTACTCTAATACAACAGTAGCCCTATACTCTCCGTAAAGGACATGCAATGTTGTGGACCGGCATGTTGCCTGGAACAGCAGCTGTTCAACTCTGAACCATACCCTAATTCAACCCGAACAAAGTAGCGAGCATTCACCACATGCCGTGATACATATACTTAGTGAGCTTATATGATAGCATCTTCCTTCAGGTACATTTTCCGATACCTTTCTTTATACCCTTGGGGCTGTAAGCGCAAAATGGCCCTGGCAACGGCACTTAGCGTGCTGCTTGGGGTAGCGCTTCAAAATGTGGCGCTGGCCCAGACAAACTGCCCTCCCGGTTTGGTGCATCACTTCGGGCTTGACGAAAAAGTGCCGGGCAGCTATTCTGATTACGTATCCGGCGCCAGCGCCACCTGTACGGGTTGTCCTGCACCCACCGTCAGTCGCTTTGGCGGCGGGCAGCGCTTCAGCGGCTCGGGCACTGGCCTTCAATTCAGTGCGATAGAGAATTTTCAGTGGGGACCCAACAGCAATTTTACGATCGAGGTATGGGTGCAGGTAAACCGCAAATCATCCAACCAGGTCATTGTCGGTCGTAAATCAAGTGATGGTCTGGCGGCATGGTGGCTGGGCGTTAACCCGGAGGGGTACGCCGTTTTTGATATGCAGGATAACTATGGAGCCCCGCATACCATGACGGATTATCTCAAAGCTGTCAACCTGTTTGATGGCAAGTGGCACCATCTGGCGGTAGTTCGGGAGGGAGGCCCCCAGATCACCAAACTGTATGTGGACGGCTTCCGGGTAGACGACAGAAGGACGGAAATAAGGGAATACCGCGGAAGCATGGAGGCTACCAGCCCCATCACAATCGGGTATATTGACATCGACTCAAAGTATTACTTTGATGGCATCCTGGACGAATTGCTGGTCTACAACACCAATTTGTCGGAACAGGTAGCGCGCGACCGCTATAATCAGGGAGCAGGCAGTTACTGTGGTCCTGAAGAAACCAGACCTGAGATCGTATCGACGCCCATTGCGTACGGCACGGCCAACCAGCAGTACAGGTATGATGTGAATGCAGCCGGTAAGCCTGCCCCCCGTTACATCCTGATTTCAGGCCCGCAGGGTATGACGATCGATGCAGGCACGGGCCTCATCTCCTGGGTGCCACAGGCTGCCGGGAACTTTGCTGTGGAGGTAAGAGCCAGTAATAGCGAGGGGGAGAGCGCCCCGCAACGCTTTCAGATCGAGGTGAGGGCCGCCACGGAAGAAGGGATCGGGATGCTGCACCACTGGAAGCTGAACGAAAGCTCGGGCCCCAATTACCGGGATGTGTATACGCCTATCGATGCAGTTGCCCAGGCAAGAAGCCGTCCTGCCTCCGTGAAAGGCGTAGTAGAAGGAGGGCAACGGTTTAACGGACGGGACACGGGACTTGATGTAATCGGGAGTCCGAACTTCGACTGGAAAGCGAAAGAGACGTTTACGATTGAGCTGTGGCTTCGCACCGAAACGAAAGAAGGTAGCAGTGAGGCCCAGAACCAGGTGCTGTTGGGTCGCCATGCCACGGACTCGCCCTCGCAGTGGTGGCTGGGGCTTGACAAAGACCGCAAAGCGGGTTTTTACCTGCCCAACATTGAGTTCAAGGGTGATTTTGTAGGCTCCAGTGGCCCTAAGCTTAATGACGGAGCCTGGCACCAGCTCGTGGCGGTGCGTGATGGTAGCTCAGGGGCAATTAGGCTGTATGTGGACGGTGAGCAAGTCGCCGCCGGCAACTTCGTCTACGATTTCGGCTTCAGCAGCAGGTCGCCGGTTACCATTGGCTACTTTAATGCAAGCAAGCTTAACAGTTACCACTACGAGGGCGACCTGGATGAAGTGAAGCTTTTTGGAAGAGCGCTCTCACCAGAGGAGATCAGAGAGCGCTTCGTGGAAGTATACAATAGCCTGACACAAATCGTAGGCTTCAAAGGAAGGTATACAGAAGGGGAGAGCTTCAGCAAGAAATTCGTTGTGCTGGACTGGAGAACCCTCTATGAGCTGGAAACAGATTTCTTTGACATAGAGCGATCTGAAGATGGAGAGAATTTCACTTCCATCGGTCAGGTGAAAGCTTCGGGCACTACAACGGCTCCGATCGACTATACCTTCACGGACGAGACGCCGCTCAAAGACCAGGGGTATTACAGGTTGCGCTTGGTGAGATTGGATGGCACCGCTTCCTATTCCAATATCATTCTGGTCGAGGACCGGTCACTGGCTGCCTCTTCGTTTAGAGTGTATCCGAACCCTGCCGCGGTGGGAGATGAAGTAACCATCGAAGTTGCTAATCTGAAAGAGAGCGAAGAGGTGACCTTTATGGTAACGGACGGCTCGGGGAGGCAAGTGCTTAGACAGCAGGTACAAACCGATGCGTTTGGTGCACTGTATCTGACACTGCCGGTAGGAGGCTCTTTAAAACCTGGCATCTATAACCTGACAGTGGCTAGCAGTAACAAAACCCTTAACCGTAAGCTCGTAGTCGCCCGTTGATTCCATTGGAGAGGCCGTGCAAAGAACAGAGCCTGCATGAAGGAATAGTTCGCAAGCCTGGGAAAGAAGACGTATAGTCAGGAAAGCGGTCGGCAATGTATCGACTGCCTTGGGGCAAATTGTAGGTATACCGGTCATATATAACTTTTAAATTTTTTATAACGTAATGGATATCAATAGCCTGCGAATAAAATATTTTGAATGTGAGAATTTTGATAAACCCTGCTAAACGTAGTTCGTACTAAGCTTTGAAAACATCGAATATCCTCCGTCAGAAAGACAATCAATTATAAAAATTCAAATTCCTTTACTAAATCTAATTGTATTACTCCATGAAAAAGCTATTTCTTATACCCCTTTTGTTTGCACTCGTTCTCACGTCTTGCAATGATGACGATGATGAAAAGCTTGACCCACCGGTTTCAGTAATTGATGCAAAGATGCGTGGCGACTGGACAAACACACAGATTAAAAGAGTCTACTATTCAGATCAAAATGCAGTCATGTTCACTGACTCAGTTCAGTATCAGACAACCTTTAGCTTTAATGGCAAACAGTTAACCGTAACCGCGCCAGGAAATGCCCCAGAGGTAATGAATTATAGCTTTCCAAACCCGAACGATTCTACTGTAATTGAATTACAGCGGGGTAGCGATAAAGGACAGTATAAAGTTGCATCTGTTTCAGATTCAGAAATGACCTGGCTAGAAGAAAAAGAATATGCTGGTTTCCCAGAGGACGTACCAGATTCGGAAAAAACAACATCTCGAAAAGGCGTGTATACCTGGAAATTCGTTCGCAAGAAGTAGTAGCGACTGAAGCATCCCGGACCTGAGGGGTACTATGAAAAAGGAAAACCTCCCGTTTTAGGTATACACACAGTGTATCACCTAAGTCAGGAGGTTTTCTCATAAATAATACTTCTGATTTTTTATCCGGTTCTGCGCCTTACTATTGCGCAATCAGGGCTGCCATAGAACAGAAAAGCGGTGCAGGAAAACTCCTGCACCGCTTTTCTGTTCTATCCGGCCGGCGTTAGCCAACCTTTCATTTTACTGTATCTGGTCTTCCGGCATGTTTCGGGAAAATCCATTTTTAGTTGTAAGCTACCCTTACTCTTTCATCAGTTTAATTGTAGCGCTTTTACCGGTGTTGTCAGTATACTTCAGGAAGTACAGACCTGCTCTTAGTCCGGTAGCAGCCAGGTTCATCACCAGCTTGTTGTTCTCTACCTTCAGGTTTTCTTCCTTGTATACCACTGTACCAGCCTGGTCCAGGATAACAACTGCCTGTAGTTTGATCTCCTCTTTGCCCAGGTCTAGTGTTACCACGTCGTTGAATGGGTTAGGGTAAGCGCTTACTTTATCAAAGCTGATGTTTGTATCAGTTGTCTCAGCAGTAAGGGCAGACGAAGAAGAAGCAGTCAGAGACTCGATTGGTGACAGTCTGTTTCCTGCGATCGGACGCTCCATGGCGCCGCTTGGCAGTTGCCAGCCCACAGCCAGGTTGTCGCCGCCACCGCCTTGCAGCATCAGCGCCTCGATGTAGTAGCGCTTGCCAGCCTCCAGGGTGATCTTGGCAGACTGCTGGCCGCTGGTCTTGGTCCACTCGCGTGGGTTGGTCCAGGTGCTCGATAGGGCGATGCGCGTCTTCTTGGCCGGGTCCTCGCTTGAGCTCAGGTACAGCTCGGCCGCGTCGTCAGCCGCGATCCAGAAGGTATACTGGCCGGTGGCAGGGGCTGTTACATAGCCGCGGATGCGCTGGCCGTAGTTATTACCCTGGTTGCCTGGCGCCTCGAACGAAGTCAGTGCGCTGGAAGAGGTTGGGGTCGTGTTCACCGGGATCACGCTCACAGCAGTACCGTGCACATTTGACCAGAAGTCACGCGTGATCTTGCCAACAGGAACGGTTGCTGTAACAGCCTCTACTGGAGCAGTTACTACAGGAGCCGTGCTTCCCATTTCAGACAATCTGTTTCCAGCGATCGGACGCTCCATGGCGCCGCTTGGCAGTTGCCAGCCCACGGCCAGGTTGTCGCCGCCGCCGCCCTGCAGCATCAGCGCCTCGATGTAGTAGCGCTTGCCAGCCTCCAGGGTGATCTTGGCAGACTGCTGGCCGCTGGTCTTGGTCCACTCGCGTGGGTTGGTCCAGGTGCTCGATAGGGCGATGCGCGTCTTCTTGGCCGGGTCCTCGCTTGAGCTCAGGTACAGCTCGGCCGCGTCGTCAGCCGCGATCCAGAAGGTATACTGGCCGGTGGCAGGGGCTGTTACATAGCCGCGGATGCGCTGGCCGTAGTTATTACCCTGGTTGCCTGGCGCCTCGAACGAAGTCAGTGCGCTGGAAGAGGTTGGGGTCGTGTTCACCGGGATCACGCTCACAGCAGTACCGTGCACATTTGACCAGAAATCACGTGTGATCTTACCAGTACCGGCAATACCTGTTGCAGTTTCAGTAGATCCTGATCCTGAAGTTGGCGTTTGGTCAGCAGGTGCTGTGGCAACCGGCTCTTGTACTGGCTGTGAAGGCGAAGTAACCGGAGCTGAACCATTAGGGCCAAGTACGATGCCATTGCTGCTAAGCTTGTTCAACCAGGCAGTATATTCGTTCTTTTCGTGCTGCTTTGTGATGTTACCACCTACGTATGGGTTGTTCTCGTTTTTAACCAGTCCATCCGGGAAGTAGTTCTTGTCGAACAGGTTGCCCTGGCTCATAACGCCCGTCACGTTGTTGCGCATTACGGCATTAAAAGTAGCGCCTTTCTTGTAGTAGTCATAGCCGTACAGGCCTACGTTGTGCGTGTTTACGCGGGTGCCGTCGTCAAACAAGCCAGAGTTAACACCACGGTTGTTGTATACCTCGATGTTATTACCGCCTGCGATAGCATAGTTGTAGTTACCGATGTTTACCGTCTGGTTGTCGTATACCTTCACATAGGCTGTCGCTACTGAAGCTGCGTCGCCCATGCCATCCTGATACCATGAGTCAGCGATAATACCACCACCTGAGAATTTAGTTTCTGTGGCAGGGTATGGGTAAGCTCCCTGGATGTAGTTGTTGTGAACGCGGATTGGAGAACCGGAAGTGCCACGTGAGTTAGACAGGTTGATGTTGTCTTCCACCAGCGACTTGTTTGGCTCGTTGATCACCTCGTTCCAAGCGATCTCTGCGTGTGGCAGGTTGCCACGGTAGTTGAACTGAGCGAATTGCGAGTGCTCGCGCTGACCACCGTATACGCGGCCATCAATGTTCTTTGCCTTGTTGTAGCGTATTTTTACGGTGTTGTTTGTAGATCCGTCACCTTCGTAGCGTGTGCCTACATAAATGCCGGCTGTGCCTTCCAGGTAGCAGTTTTCTACAATAACATTCTTGAAGTTGTTAACTGTTAAGAAACGACGTGGTTTCTTGTAATCTCTGAAAGGAGTGGGGGTAAGACCGTAACCTTTCGTGTTTTTCACGGTGATGTTGGCAGCATATCCCCAGCTTTTGATTAGGTAGCCTGCACCGCGGATGTTCGAGTTAACGATGGTTACAGGTTCGGAAGTACGAACATCTACAGCAGCTACTTCGGAATCCTTTGACTCCCAGTTACCTGTGTAAGTACCTCCTTTTGTGATTACTAATGGCCCGCTATAAGTCTGGGCATTGACGAAACCTGTCGAGAATAGAAAGGCTACGAGTGTGAGAATTAGAGCAGACAGAGTTGTCCCCGCCCACTTAGTCCCCTGAGTGGAAATTGTATTCATCTTTTTGGCTAAAAGTTGAAAAATTAAAAAAATGTATTCCTTATAAGGCGCCAGGCATGTGACCGTTTTCCGATACAGAAGCAGATGTACTGCTTGGTGCTTTTTATGAAAATATTAAGCTAGGCTAACCGGTGCTTCTATCTTCATATATAAGTTGTTGCAAATATAAGTCGGAATTTTTTAGAAAAACCAGTCTTTTTTGATTTATTCTTGTTTAAATCATAAGTACTTGGAATATTTAAATTTGCAATGGAAGTAAAAAGCGCGTTTAAAGCGAATAAGTGGCTTTTAGGTGCTTGTTGAGGTTTTAAAAAAGGTTACAAAAATTTAAAAAATACAATATAATTAATTTGATCTAAAACAATATATCATATAACTTAATTAATAATATTTATTTTAAATATAGAATACTCAGCCAAATAACGAAGACAAAGAATACAAAAATGATAAATATATTAAATATAATATATTTAATAATTAGGCTATTAATCTTTGTCTTTTTAAAGGTGTTATAACTTTGGTTTGATGACGTTGTAATGGCTTGGGAATATAGATAGAGAAGAGAAATGGGAGAGGAGGCTATAAAAGAGCAAGGGAGTAGAGGTGTGTGCTCTTGCCTGAGTCAAGTGCCTTTTTGCAGATTCCCAGCTACTGAATTGAAGACGATTTGGTTGATTTTGTAGGTTGTGCCGGTGAAGGACCAAGCAGGATGTTGTTCTTCTCCAGTTTGGACTTCCAGATTTGGTACTCGGCAAGCTCACTTTGTTTTGTTATTTCGCCTTCTATGAACGTGTTGCTGTGTTCGCGCACCGTCCCATCCGGAAAGTAATGGTTGTCGTTTCGGCCACCCTGTCCCATGATACCGATCACATTGCCGTGAAAGGTATTGTTGAAAGTCGCACTCTTTTTGTAGAAGTCGTAGCCGTACAGCCCCTGTGTCCACATCTTAAACATCTCACCATCCTCAAAGCGAGCAGAAGAAACGGCGCGGTTGTTAAACACCTCGATGTTATTGCCGCCGGCGATGGCGTAGTTGTAGTTGCCCAGGTTGACGGTCTGGTTGTCGTATACCTTGACGTGGGCCGTGGCTACCTCTCTGGGGTCGCCCATACCGTCCTCATACCAGGAGTCCGCAATGATGCCGCCACCTGAATAGTCCTTGCTATCGGCTGGGTAGGGATAAGCCCCCTGGATGTAGTTGTTGTGAATGCGGATTGGTGAACTGGAAGTGCCACGTGAATTAGACAGGTTGATATTGTCTTCCACCAGCGACTTGTTCGGTTCATTGATCACCTCGTTCCAGGCAATCTCGGCATGCTGAATCGGGTTCCGGAAATTGAACTGCACAAACTGCGACCGGTACCAGCCGTCGTAAATGCGTCCGTCGATGTTCTTTGCCTTGTTGTAGCGGATCTTTATGGTGTTGTCCGGGCTGCCATCGCCTTTGTAGGCGTCTCCAATGTAGATGCCGGCCGTGTTCTCCATATAACAGTTCTCTACCACCACATGCTTAAAATCATTCACGATCAGAAAACGACGCGGCTTCTCATACAAAATCCAGGGGGTGGGGGGAAGGCCGTAGCCCCTGGTGTTTCTAACGATAATATTGGCAGCGTGGCCCCAGCTTTTAATCAGGTAGCCGGCGCCCCGTATGTTGGAGTTCTCGATTATGACGGGCTCAGATGTCCTGATTTCCACAGCAGGCACCTCTGAGTCTTTTGACTCCCAGTTGCCGGAGTACGTGCCTTTCTTCGTGATCACGATCGGATCGTCATAGCCAACTGTGGTGGCTTTAGCGCTGCTTTTTGCGCCAGGCAGGTGCCCCTGGGTATAATAATAAGCAAAAAGCATTGCCATCACCACCAGGGGAATTGCAATGCTTAGTGCTTTGAGGTATGGAAAATCTTTTTTCAAATCAATGGCCTGGTGCATCAGGGAGTGTTATCTCAGAAAATACCCAAACAGCCTGCGCGTATAGCCGTTTGCCAGGTGAAACGGGATATAAGGTGCAGGGCAGTTCTTCAATGTGAACCTTGTAAAGTCCCGCAGGTTACCGCCGCCCTTCAGGTCGAACAGGTGCTTGTAGTAGTTTTTAAAGTTCTTGTCGCTTCGTATCTGCCGCTCCCCGCTTTCTTCGGGATAGGTGAGCAGCTTAGCGTCATAGTTTACGTACAGCTCAAATCCTGCTCTCCTGGCGGTATGGGTATAGTCGTAGTCGGCAATGTAATGTGGGAACCGATCCTGGTCGAAGAGGCCTATCTTTTCGATTACCACTCTAGGTATAAGCAGACCCCTGCCTGGCAGGTGGGTTACGGCGTGTAGGCCTTTTTGCTCATCTTTCGATAGGGTAGGCAGTACTTCTTCAATGGTGTTCAGGAGCCAGTTCAACCGCTCGCCTCCGAAGATGGGCTGTTGGGTATTGGCATCCAGTTCGAGCGCTCCCAAAAGAGCTTCCGGCTTTTGTGCATGCCAGTAATACATTTTCTCGATCAGGCGCTCATCCGTTATCACGTCGTTGTTCATGGTCATGATAAGCTGCGCGTCTTGCTTCAAAGCATGTCGGATGCCCATGTTCACGCCGGCTGTCCAGAACAGGCTGCCACTGCCCTTGAGTACTTCTACCTCCGGAAATTCCTGCCGAAGCATGTCTTCTGTGCCGTCTGTGGAGCCATCGTCCACAATAACCACTTTAAAACGTTGGTCTGTTTGTTTGCCTAAAGACAGGAGGCATTCGCGTGTATATTCTTTTCTGTTAAATACAGGTATGATGATGCTTATCATGTGGTTCTAATGTAATGCTAGTATCAGGTGCAGGTCGTGTGCCAGCGTTGCGCCGGGCAGTGTGGCAGCACTTTCTACGAAAATCAAAAGGTTTGTTACAGGATCATTTACAAATTAAAGCTTAGGATGCTCTTCAGTTTGGAGCTTACCTTGCCCTTGATCAGGTGATTGAAGTTCTTGGTGTCTGACTCGATGTCGCGTACCACAAAACGCGGATGGCGCAGCGGGAAAGCGATCTCATTCTCCTTGATCTGTGCCTTGTTATCGTGGGTATTAAACGTGTGCGTGGCATCTTCCCCAAAGCCAATGTTGCGCACCAAATTTACCTCCGGCACAATGCAGAGCCCCGAGTTGCTGTATACCGTAAACTCCCACTGGTAATCCCAGATGTCGCCGTTCGAAATGCTGGCGAACGCCTCCTCGAGCTTGCTCAAACGGTAGGTTTCTTCAAACTTGTTCAGGAAGAGGCCTTTCAGGTAGCCTTTTTCCTTCAATTCCGGGTAGGCTTTCAGGTTAAAGTCGAAGAGCTGCCAGGCCCTGCGCCAGGTAGCCCAGCCCCAGGCGTTCACTTTGTTCGAGAAGTAGTACGAGTAGTCGTTGTCCCGGCGCCAGCCATTCAGGTAGTTGTTGCCGCTGATGTGCATGATGCGCGTATCGTGCTTGTACTTCTCCAGCAACTCCTGGCAAAACCAGAAAAAGCTTTTGGAAGGAACGCAGTCGTCTTCCAGGATAATGCCGGACTCTTCATGCTCAAAGAACCAACTGATCGCTGTTGCGGGAGCCACACCACACTTCAGGTTTTTCTCCTGGAAAAGCGTCTTCACTTCGCAGTCCCAGTCCACTTGTTCTACGATGCGACGTGTCTCGGCGCATTTAGCTATATCTGTCTCTACGCCGGGTCGCGGGCCATCAGCGGCTACATAGAGTCGCGCTGGCTTTACCTGGCGGATACGGTCGAATACTTGTTGTGTGGTATGAGCTCTATTGAATATGATTAACAGCACGGGTGTGTGCAAAGGGGTAGTAGGAATAGAATTACTCATAATATTAAGGTATAACGATATGTCTGTTTTGTATACTGAAAATGCCGTCAGAGGTTACTGAAATCAGGCGGCTGTTAGCTTTCTATACTGACCGACTGCTTTCGCCTTCCAGCGGGAACCGAAATCGCGCAGGTAACTGGTTCGCTCCACGCCGTCCTCCTCCATGTAAACGATCGTCCAGCCCAGTATGGCGTAATAAAAAACGGGCAACACGTACGAGAAACCGTAGGCAAATCCTGTGCTGATAAAGGCGATCAGGATAATCTGGTTCACGGTCATGGCTTTCGAGCGCAGGCCCTTCACGATCGCGTAAATCGGCATGATGCAGTAAATGGCGAGTCCGACAAAGCCGGTGTAGAAAAGAATGTCCACATAGAAGCTGTGGAAGTGGTGCCCCTGGCCGTCATCGAACACAGGCTCGTTGGT
The DNA here is from genome assembly GCF_030546575.1 of Pontibacter coccineus. GTDB lineage: Bacteria > Bacteroidota > Bacteroidia > Cytophagales > Hymenobacteraceae > Pontibacter > Pontibacter coccineus. The sequence continues at coordinate 459,764 of NZ_JAUOTN010000001.1, read as the reverse complement.
ATCGTCGCGCCAGAACTGGATAGGCAGCTCAAAACCTTCGAAGCGCATGCCGACCAGCCAGTTGTCCTGGATAAAGGGCAGGTACGACATCCACTGTATATAGCGCCAGCCGCCCGTGCCCTGCGAGTCGAAGTTCTCTATATCGGAGAAACTGTCCTGTATCTTGGTAATAATCTCCGGGTTGGTCGAGAACAGGAAAGCACTGCTGGTTATACCTGCGATCAACAGTACGATGCCGATGGGCATGAATTTCGCAGCGAAGTTGATCGACAAGCCGGACTTAAACCTGATCAGCAGGTAATATATGATCAGTATGATGGCAGTCGATATCCACACGGTCCGGTGCTGGAAGAAAACGATCGAGACCAGGATAAAGAAAGCCATAAACAGGCTCATCAGCTTGCCATGGAAAATGTACTTGCTCAGGAAGTACATGAACGGTATCACCAGCATGTACACGGAAGAGGCATACACTCCCCGCTCATGCGAGGTAAAAGCGCCCAGGCTGAGCTTATCAGGGTGCACCACAATAACGCTCACCCAAAAGCCGCCCAGTATAAACCAGACTACATGCGAGAACTTCAGATGAAAATTGCCTTTGTAAAAGGTATAGACAAAGAAAATGAAGTAAAACAAAAACAGCTTCTGGAATACGTGTGGGTACACCATGGGGGTGCCATAGAAGTAGTACGACTCAAACACCATGGCGAATACATACAGCGTCGTAAGCACGTAGGCTACCCGCATGACGGGCGACATGCGCTTAAAGTAAAAAGCACTATAGCCAAACGAAACAGCCGCCATACCTTTCAGCAAAAGGTTCAGCATGTTGCCCTGCGCTTCCAGGTTGTGCGGGAATGCCAACTCCGTAAACGCGTTGTCCATGATCAGGATCATGGCAAGCGGGATAATGAATATAAAGCTGTAATTAAATTTCATACGGTTCTTTCATTCTAAAGCCATTTTTCCGGAAAGTGGCTGGCGGCAACCCGCTTAGGCAACCTGCTTTGGCTTACCGGACTCTACCGCAGGCTGCAGGGGCTTGCCCAGGATCTCGCTATAGTACTTCAAATGCCGGTCAACGATGACGTTCTCAGAGAAGTTCTCCTCCGCATAGGTATAGCCTTCGTCTACGAGCGTCTGGTATAACTCCCTGTCTGACAGAAGGCGGCCTACTTCGGTCGCCATCGAGTCAGGTGACTCCACGTCGCAGAGCAGACCTGCTTTGCCATAGTCGAGCAAATGCGGGATGTAGCCACTGTCTTTGCCTCCCACCGTCGGCGTGCGGGCCACCATTGCCTCGAGCAGCACCATGCCAAACGATTCCTCCCTGGAAGGATGCAGGAGCACCTGGGCATTCTGGATCAGCCTGAACACCTCGTCATAAGGCATCGGGCCCATAAACCGTACGCCATCTGTTAAGTTTTGTTTCTGCGCGTACTGTTGTGCCAGGCCCCCTTCTTCCGAGTCAACCCCCACCAGGTAGTACTCCAGGTCCGGAAACTGCCTGCGCAGCAAGCCAAAAGCCTGCAATCCGGTCTCGATATTTTTTCGGTGCGTGAATCCCTGGGCTACCGTAATGATATAATTTCCTTTCTGGGCGGTAGCTGCCAGGCGCTGGTGCAGTGTGCTGGGATAAAAGTTATCAATGACCCTAGTTTTGGATTTGGTCTTGCGGTCGAGCTGGTTGTAGGTATAGGCGGAGTTGGCTAGCAGGAAATCCGCCTTGCTCACGACGATGTAGTTGATCATCCAGCGCACCAGACGGAACATATCCGGTATTTTGCGCAGGATCTGGAATGCCACATCGTGCAGGCTCACCACGGTGGGTTTCCCTGTTTTCAGGGCCGCCCAAGCAAACTCATAGCTCCAGAAAGCACTGATGAAATCAGCCGGATGGGCTACCATCATCTTCCGAAGGTCTTCCACCTCGAACAGAAAAAAACGACGGCCCGGCTGCGGCTTCTGGCGGCTGATACAAACCTTAAGGTTGCCGCTCTCCAGCACCATCGGCTCCGCTATCTCGGTTGAATTGGTATAGGCGATTACTTTAAAACCTCTTTTAAGCAAAGCGTTGATGAAGTGCGAGGTGAGGGGGAACGCATTGGTCGGGGGTAAGTCCGTGTCTTTCAGGTCCCAGTCAAGTATTCGCAATTCAACGGGACCAGCTACTCCTATAGTCATTTGGTTTTCTTCTAAAGTAAATTAGTGTGCATTAGACGAGCCAAAGCTGGCTAAAACTTGTTGTCATTGTTGTGTGTATACCCTGTTTATACCTGCTCAGTTTCTTTTATCAGGCTCTTTCTATACCGCATCAGCATCCGGCCAGAATAGGAGCTTGGGTTGTCCTGCACTCCCAGTTTGGAAAAGATCATGTGCAGCTGCTCCTTGAGGGCGCTGTGCGGGAAGAGCAGGATCATCGCCAGAAACACGAAGCCGCCTACAATCATCTGTGAGATCAGAATCACCAGATGCGGCAGTTCCATGTTGCGCAGCAAGGTGCTCACCAGGTATACCACCATGGCCACCACGGCTCCGTTCAGGATGCCGGGCAGGTAGACTCTTATCTGTTTCAAGTAAGAGAGGAACAGAATCTTCTTCATCAGGGTCTGGTACATGCCGATGCGGACCAGCTCGCTGATCAGCAGCGCAAAGCCAAAGCCCACCAGGCCATAGTCGCGCAGCAGGAAAAACAGGCCACTGATCACGACAATCAGCGTGATGGTGATGACGATCTTCCAGTTAAGCACGGCTTTGGCATCGCACACGATGCCGGCAAACATGGTGACAAAGCTCAGCGGAATGGCCAGGCTCAGCACCTGCAGCACAGGTATAGCCTCCAGCCACTGGTCGCCCAGCACCACATGCACAATCTCCGGAGCGGCCACCATGATGCCCAGGCAGACAGGTATGATCAGGGTCGCCAGCAGGGTGGTGCTCGAAAGGTATACCCTGGCCAGCTTCTCTGTTTCGGTTTGCAGTTTGCTGAAGGAGGGAAAGACCACCCGCGACACCGTGCGCGTCAGGTTATACATGGGCAGGTTCACGAGCATAAAAGCCCGGTTGTAGATACCCAGTTTGTAAGCGCCGAACACACGGCCAATCAGCAGTGTAGCCAGTTCGGTGTAGATGAACTCAAAGAAGCTGATCACGGACATTTTGCTGCCATAGGCGAGCAGCGCCCTATACGCTTCCCAGCGCACAACCGGCAGCACGTTGTGGCGGGCCATGGCATGAGCACCGATCGCCACCAGCGCCTGCTGCACCAGCGAGGCATATACCAAGCTCCACACCCCGAAGTCCAGCCAGGCCAGCAGGATGCCGACGCCCAGGTAAGAGATCACGTAAGAAGCTGTCTCCACAATGCTCAGCTCCTTGAAGCGCATGTTGCGCTGCAACAGGCTGGTGGCCGTGGCAGAAACCCCACCCACCACAAAGGCCAGCGACATGACGCGCACAATCGGCACCACTTCAGGCATATCGAAGATCAGGGTGGCATAAGGCGCCAGCACCCAAGCCAGCACCGTGAACACGGCACCGAGCAGGGCCGATGAGGTGAAGGCTGCCCGTATGTTTTCGGAGGTAAGCTCTTCTTTCTGGATGATGGCCTGGTTAAGGCCTAGATTCGCGAAATAGTACCCGAAGCGCAGGATAACGGCCGAAAGGGCTACCAGACCAAAGGCCTCGGGAGCCAGCAGACGGGCCATGGCGGAGGTATAGCCGATCTGCATCACGGCATTGGCGATAGTGCCCGCCGAGCTCCATTTCAACCCGCTAACCGCCTTCGAAGCTAAATTTTTACTCATGTAGAAGTTCTGGTAATCGTGCTTCCCCTAAAAAAAGGTGCTGCAGGAATCTGCTTCCTACAGCACCTCCTGGTTCAAGCGTGCATTTATCTCTTGCTTAGGCGCTACACGTAGTAGTAGCTGCCTTTTTTCTTGTATCCGTACTCGTAGGTGCTGCTGTAGTTCAGGTCGTTGATCACCATGTAGATGTTCTTCAACTTGCGGGCTGCGTACAGATCGTTCACCTGTGTGAGCATGTCTTTGCTGGTGTACTTGTGCTTTACCACATACAGGTTTACATCCATGTGCTTCATCAGGATAAAGTACTCGGCTACGAACCCGATTGGCGGTGTATCGATCACCACGTACTCATACTGCTCCTTCAGCTTGGCGATCAGCTCGGCCATGCGCTTGTGCTCCAGCAATTTGATGGCATTGTCAGGTATAGGGCCGCACGAGATGATGTCCAGGTTCTCGATATCGGTCTTCTGGATCACTTCCTCCAGCGGCAGCCCCTGGCTCAGGTATGAGGACAAGCCGGCCGCATTGTGCGTGTTGAAGTACTTGCTGAAGGTAGGCTTGCGCATATCCGACTCAATCAGGATGGTGCGTTTTCCGGCCATGGCCATCTCGCTGCTCAGGTTGACAGAGGTAAAGGTCTTGCCCTCACCCGACACCGATGAAGTCACGCCCACTACCTTAAAGTCGGTTTCGGACATCAGGTACTGCAGGTTGATGCGGATCGACCGGAACGACTCTGCAATGGCGGAGCGCGGGTTGTTCTTCACCGCCAGCTTGTCAGCCTTCGTGCCATGCGCAATCACGCCCAGGAACGGGATGTTGGTCACGTTGTTGAGGTCGTTTTTGCCCTGTATGGTGTTGTCCACGTTGTCGAGCAGCACAATGAGCGCGGCAGGTATGATCAGACCCAGAATCAGGGCCAGCATAAAGATCATCTTCGGCTTCACGTTCACTGGGCCGGAACCCCACATGGCGGCTTTGTCCACTATCTTTTTATCGGTAGTGTTGGTGGCCAGTGCAATGGCAGCCTCGGCGCGTTTCTCGAGCAGGAAGTCATACTTCTTGTTCACGAAATCGGCCTGGTTCTGCAGGTCCATCAATCGGCGCTCGTGTTCCGGCACTTTCGCTATACCAGTTTCAAGCTGGTTGATGCGCTTGTCGGCGTTGGCGATGGAAATGTCCGTAGAGCGGATCAGGTTTTTGATGTTTGCTATAATGGCATTGCGCGTGCTCTTTATCTCACTGTCAATCACCTTAATTCTCGGGTTATCCGCTGTGGCGCTCACACTGTATGAGGCGCGCTGTTGGTTCAGGCGCGACAACTCGGTGAAGAGATTGGCCAGGTTCGGGTTCTGCACACCCGCCACTGCCGGGGATACTGCCTGGGTGAAGCTCTCGTCGTCCTCAATCTGGTCGAGCACCGTCACGTAGTACTGCTTCTCAGTGCTTAACTTTGACTTCTCCATTTCCAACTGCGCCAGTTTTTCATAGCTGATGTTAGACTGCACATCGATGTTGGCAATTCGGTTAGCCGAACGGAAAGACGAAAGCGCCTGCTTGCTCTGGCGGAGCGAGTCCGTCAGGCTGCCGATCTGCTCGTCGATAAACTCGAGAGTTTTCTGACCATTCATGTTTTTCTCGTCCAGGTCACGGGCCACGTAGGTGCTCATCAGTGTGTTCAGGAAAAGCATTTCCTTTTCAGGGATGGTGCCTTTGGTGCTCATTTCCAGTACCCGCGCTTCGCGCTCAATCGGCTTGATGTGCAGGCTGCCGGCATACTGTGCCACCAGGCTCTCCAAGCTGTTGAGTACGAAGTAGTGCTTTTTGGCGTCTATCTGGTCCTCAGGGTTGGCCCGCTCAAGCGTAAAGCTGAAGTTCTTATCCTTGTAGGGCTTGCCGAACTCCAGCACTTTGCTAATATTCACCTCCGGCACGATCTGCTTCACGGTATGCGTGGAGTAATCGTACAGGGGAGGGGTGTCTGCCTTCACAGTCAGTTCGTACTCCTTGTCATTGAGCACGCGCACCTCCAGCGGAATGTCCACAATCTGGAGCGAGCTGGTGTCGAGGTGCACGATGAAGGGGGCGTTGTCGTACTGCTCCTCTTTAATCAGGTCCAGCCCGGTGTTCAGCCAGTGGTCGGGCACTTTGTAGTACGACACCGAGAAGTCGAGTTGCTTTAAGGTCGTTCGGATCATATCAGCCGAGGTCAGAATACCGATTTCGTCCTCCACCTTAATGCCCTTGTTCTGCACATCGAGCAGGTTAAGCAACTCCTGCGCCTTTTTAGAACCGGTATGCTGATCCCCCAAAAGGAGGGTCGACTTAAAAGCATAGACACGGGTGGAGCTTTTGACATAGACATAGGCCCCAGCCATGGCTACCAGTACAAAAGCCAGGAACAGATACCATCTGGTCCGGAACTTGAACAGCCAGCTTCTCAAGTCTATTTCGTGCGCTGTATTTTTTCGTTTCATGGGTACTATTTAAAGTAATTCAGGATAACTGCCGCAGTTGAGATAACCCCCAGGGCAATGGTAACCACGTTAAGCGCTACCAGGTTGTCGCGTTTCACCTGCGCAACAGACGGCTCTACATACAGCACATCGTTGGGCTGCATGAAGTAGTATTTGGATTGTACGATATTTGGGTCTTTCAGGTCGAGGAGGACCACTTCAGATCCACCGGGTGTCTGGCGCACCAGTTTCACATTTTCCCGCGCCGCGCCGCGTGTCAGGTCGCCCGCCATGCCCAGTGCGTCAAAGAGGGTTGCCCGCTCGTTATACACAAAGTACTGGCCCGGGCGCTGCACTTCGCCTAACACACTTACTCTGAAGTTGATGAGCTTCACGACTACGGTCGCGTTGGTGATGTAGCGGTCCACGTTGCGCTGAATCAGCTCCTGTGTCTGCTGCAGGGTCAGGCCAGATACCTTCACCTTGCCCACGTTGGGGAGGTTCACGTTGCCTTCATCGTCTACGGAGTAGCCGCTCAGGAACATAGTGCCCGGGTCGGCAAAGCCAAAGGCGCTGGAGGGCGGTACGATGTTGTAGATATTGGAAATTTCGGGTTCCAGACTCTGCACCTTAATAGAGAGTACGTCGGCAGGCTGCAGCTGGTACGGCGTGTAGGTGGTTTGCATAGGGGTGGCCACGGTCTCCTTAAGGTTGTCATTTTGCATGTATACAAGCTCTTTTTTGCTTAAGCACGAAGTAGCGCTTATCATTAGGAGCAGGAGGTATACGACTCTTCTCATGTGTTTTGGTTAAGGGTGTTGTGAATGATGATACTCGTACGTTTATTTTGATTTATGATAGCGGGAGCGCATACCGGGTGTGCTTCGGCATGGGGTACCCAAAAAATTGTATCAGCCATATATACTATAGGAGCCACAAAAAGATGCTTATTTTCAAAAATATTATGTGAATTTAATGTACGGGGTGCGGCTTTTTAATTGCAAGTTATTTTGAATCAGAATGTTGTGATTTTGCGCAATGGATGAATATTAACACAAGATAACCTTGCAATTGCACGTGGGGTAGGATGCTCTATAAATGAATTATAGGAATAGTAATATAACTTATGGCAGGACGGGAGCTATGTTGGCGGGGCGTGCAGCGTGAAACGACTGCTGTTATACGCGAAGGACTGCTATAAAACAGTGCCACCTTCCCCATGCGCCTGGCATGAAGAAGGTGGCTCACCTACTAATATAAAGGGTATATAGTATATATATTATTCAATCCATTTGGTGCGGCGCTGTTTGGCACGGGGCTGCGGCATCTGGTTTTGTTTCAGTTTCAGTTTATCTGACGCCTTGCGGATCAGCTGCTGTGAGAATCCGTCGGCATGCTCAATAATTCCATCTTTCAGCTTCCAGCCTTGCGGAAATAATACGGCAACCTCTGTTGCCAGTGTTTCGAGGTTAGGGGCTACTATAATATTGTATTCCATCTTAATGTGTAAATAAACAAACGGTAGAACCAATATAGGGGGTTATAACATAGGTTGTATGCGCTCGGCTACGAAATTTGGCCAATGAAGTTACTTTCAAAATAAAATTTAGATGATTATTAAAAAGATTCAATGAAAGCAGCGGCTTGAGTAGCTTTTTGATGAATTAGTTCTATTTGGCGTCTTCGGCTGAAAGGCGTATTCTGAACGAGGTTAGTCCGTCAGCATCAGATTCGAGTGAAAACTGGAAGCCGTGGCTCAGCAGTATCTCCCGGATCATGGTCAGGCCGATGCCCTGGCCGGTTTCTTTGGTGCTGAAGAACGGGGTGAAGAGCATTGGGCGTACGTGCTCAGGTATACCTTCGCCATTGTCGGTAATGGTCAGGTAAGGCGGCTGTTCCTGCAGCTCTACCCAAATGCTGCCATCCGATTTCACGGCTTCCATGGCGTTTTTCAGGATATTGAGCAGCGCCTGTTCGATCTGCTGCTCATCCATGGAGATGCAAAGCGGGGTGGCGGGGAGTTGCAGACTCAAGTTAATCTGCCGTTTTTCCAACTGGGGCAGCATCAGGCGCTCGAGCCGCTTGAGCAGGGCCTGCACCTGTACCGGCTTTTTGGAAGGGGCAGGGAGGCGCACCACATCCGCAAAATTGGCCATGAACTTGCTCAGGTTCGTGTTTCGGTCAATCGCTACCTGCAGGGCGTAGGTGAAGTCCTCGCGGTGTTCCTCGTTAATCTGCGGGGTGTAGTACTGCACCGAGTCGAGAATGGAGTTGATGGCGCCCGTCGAGTTGTTCACTTCATGCGACATCATCCGGATGACTTTTTCATAAGCCTGCCGCTCGTTTTTGATAATGGCTTCGGTGAGTTCCTCCAGCATAATAAAGGCACGCTGAAAACCACGGTCAATAAAATGTGCGCGGTGTGCCCGGAAGGTACGGATGCCATTGAGACGGAAGGTATAGGGCTGACCGGCTTGTACCTGCGTGAGTTCCCGTGCCCAGGTGTTGGGCAGCGCTGCCAGCTCGCTGCCCTGCAACGACTGGCCAGAAAGGTATAGGAATCGCTCCGCAGCGGGGTTAATACTTTCGATGCGGTTGTCGAAATCGAGCAGGATGATGCCGGCGGGGGAGGCCTGGATGATCTTTTCGAGCAGGAAATGCTTTTCGGCCTGCGCCACGCGTTCCTGCCGCAACTGCTCAATCATGCGGTTGTACACATCCACCAGTTCGTCCAGCTCCGGCTGCCCCACCTGTACAAACTTGGTCGAGAAGTCTTTGTCGCGGATGGACTCTATACCTGCCCGGATCAGGTTGAGCGGTTTGAAAAAGGCATTGTAAAGGTTCACGGTCACCGCAACGGAAAGCAGCACCAGCACCTCCATCCCAATAAAGAGCAGCTTGTTCTCCTGCAGCAGGAAGTACGCCATGGCCGCAAGCAGGCCATGCAAGAAGACCGCAAAAATGATAAATTTAGTCCTGAGCTTCATAGGGGATGCCGAACTTTTCGAGGCGACGGTAGAGGGCGGCCCTGCTCAGCCCCAATGCGCGGGCTACCTTGCTGATGTTGTTGTGGTAATAGGCCATGGACTTGCGGATCATGGAGGCTTCCATTTCGTCCAGCGTCATGGTGCCCACGGCAGGCAGGGCCTTGTCACCAGCTTTTACGGGGCCCTGCTGCGCCTGCGCCTGGAAGTCCTCGGCGCTCAGCACATCGTTTTCGGCTACCAGCACCGTGCGTTCCACCAGGTTTTTCAACTCCCGTATATTACCCGGAAAGGAAATTTCCTTCAGCCACTGCAATACTTTGGGACTCAACTCCAACTCAGGCCGGTGGTAGGTCTTTTTCATGTTCTCCACAAAGAACCGCACCAGCAGCGGAATATCATCCGGCCGCTCGCGCAAAGCAGGTATACGCATCTTGATGAGGTTGATGCGGTAAAAGAGGTCTTCGCGGAACTTGCCTTCCTCCACCATCTGCTCCAGGTTGCGGTTGGTGGCGCACACTACCCGGATGTCGAGCTTGCGGGAGCGGCTGTCGCCGAGCACTTCGTAGGTGCGGTCCTGGAGCACGCGCAGCAGTTTCACTTGGCTGTTCATGTCCAGTTCTCCGATCTCGTCCAGGAAAATGGTGCCTTTGTTCGCCATCTCGAAGCGGCCGACCCGGTCGGCTTTGGCATCGGTAAAGGCGCCGCGTTTGTGGCCAAACATTTCGCTTTCGAACAGACTCGACGATATACCGCCCAGGTTCACCTTCACAAAAGGCTGGGATTTGCGGAGGCTGTTGCGGTGCACCGCCTCCGCAATCAGTTCCTTACCGGTGCCGCTTTCGCCCTCGATCAGCACCGAGGCATCGGTGGGTGCAATCTGCCCGATTCGTTTCAGGATTTGCAGCAGTTGCGGGTCCTGTCCCACAATGTTGCTGAAATCGTACTGTTGGTCCAGCTTTTTGCGGGTCAGGGCTTCGTCTTTAATGGGTGCCTGCTGCGACAGACTCAGGGCCGTGCGCACCGCCTGCACCAGGTAATCGTTGCTCCAGGGCTTGGTGATAAAATCTGCCGCTCCCAGGCGCATGCCCTCCACCGCCAGGCTGATGGAGCCCCAGCCCGTGATCAGGATAACAGGCACCTGCGGCAGCCGCTGTTTGAACGTTCCCAGTAATTCGAGCCCATCATGGCCTGTGGTTTCGATGGAGAAGTTCATGTCCATGATCACGAGCTGCAGGGACTGCTGCTGCGCCACTTCGAGCGCCTCCCTGGGAGAGGCGGCCTCTTTCGTCTTGAAGCCGTGCTGTTTAAGCAAAATGCTCAAAGAAGCGCGAACGGCCACATCATCGTCTATTATCAGGATCATTGAACTGGTGCTGCTAAATCAGGTATAAAGATATTTTTTTTCAGTCAGAAATTTCTATTACTCTTCGTGCAGCGCGATGGCCGGATGTATAGCTGCTGCCTGCCGGCTGGGGTAGAAGGCACAGCCAATGGCTAAGAGGTAGATCAATCCCACGGCTATACCTAAGGCAATGAAGTATACCGTCGACTCGACCTCAAACACCTGCAGCAGTGGAAACTGAATGGCAAAGGCCACGCCCAGCACCAGGCCAAAAGTAGCCAGTACCAGCACCTCTCCGATAAACTGCCGGTATACCTGGCCGGAGGCGGCACCTACAGCCCTGCGCAAGCCAATCTCACTGTTGCGGCGGCTGATGTTATACCAGAGCACCCCGAACAAGCCCAGCGCCACGTTTAAAATCAGGAAGCCACAGATGATGGCCAGGGCGATCATCGGGACTTTGGCCATTTTTTCCTTGTTCTGGCGCATCTTCTCCAGGGTGGCTACCTCCATGGTCCAACCTTTGCCTATACCTGAAAGCTCTTTCACCATTCGCTCCTCAAACTCCACACCCATACCCGGCTTCACCCGTATCAGAAGTTCCCCATAAAATTCGCTTTCATTTCGAGGCAGGTAGATACGGTTAAAAAAGCCTGGCTCTTCGGCCGTATACTCACTGCTTGGCCTGTAATGCTCCACCACACCCACCACCTGGTAGCTGGACGAGTCATTGCGAGGCAACAGCTTACCCAGTGGGTCTTCTCCTTCAAACAATTGTTGCTGCAATGCCTTGTTGATAACAATAGGATAGTGGTGGGAGGCATTGTCCTGCTGCCCAAACCAGCGACCGTGGCTCACCTGCATCCGCATTACTTGGTCAAAATTGTCCTGAACCAGATACTCGTTGGCCCTTACCTCTTTCCCCCCATACGATACGTCATTATTCATCTGGCTGAAGGCAAAAGGGGCGTTGCTGTTGGTCAGCGCCATGCTCTCAATTTCCTGAAAGCCTTTCGCCCGCTGTATGATCTGCTCCTGGGTCTGGCGATTGAGCGCCGTCGAGTCGGTGTCAGGACGCATGGTCAGCAGCCAGACGTTCTCGTGCTCGAAACCCAACGGTTTGTTGTAGTTGCGCACATTGTAAACGATCAGGCTCAGCACAGCGAACAGTACCAGGAAGCAAAAGAAGATCTCGGTGATGAGCAGGAAGTTGCTTCTCTTCCTGTTCCAGATTAATTTAAACAGATGGCGTATCATTTTGAACCTCCTTTCAGTGCCTCAACGGCTTTTAAGCGTGACATTTTATAGGCAGGGTACACTCCGGAGATCAATCCGAAAATCAGGCTGAGCAACAGTCCCCAGGCAAACACCCGCAGGTTCAGCCCCAGGTCGGCATACACGATCACGCCGCTGTCGTTGATGAGCTTCAGCACGGCAGCCGAAAGCGCAAAACCAAGTATACCACCCAGCAGCGTCAAAAAGACGTTCTCGACGATGAACTGCCCGATGATAGTGGAGGAAGTGGCCCCAAAGGCTTTGCGGACCCCGATCTCGGAGGAGCGTTCCATGATGCGGCTGATGTTGATGCTGACCAGGTTGATAGCGGGCAGCAACATGAACAGAAATGCCAACCCAGCCAGTATACTGTAGAGGATAGCCAGACCAGGCTCTTTTCCTCTTCCCAGGAAGGTTCGGGCAAAGGCTTCCAGAACCGTGTCCGGGAAGGACGAGAGCTTGGTGCCCTTCACCGGATGCTGATCCTCCAACTTTTGCAGCATGGCAGCATATTCGGCTTTTATCTTCGGTATATCAGCAGGGTTGTGCGCTTTGATAGTGGCAAAATAAAGACCCCTCAGCCCGGGTTTATTGAAGTCCTGGCTCTTGAGGGTGATGGGCACCCAGATGTCGGCGTATGAGTTCAGGCGCAGCACGGGTACATCTTTTACCACACCCACCACCTTGTACTTAACCTGGTCAACCTCTATGGTCTTGCTCACGGCCTCACCTGCACCAAAGTACTGGTTTCGGGTACTTTCGTTGATGACGGCCACGCGGCTGGCCCCCGCTACTTCCTGCTGTCCGAAAGCACCTCCTTCCAGGAAATCAAATTCCAGAATGTCCCAGAACTCACGGTCAGTGTACTTGATGTCCAGGGCAAGCTTGCGGTTGTTGATGTAGCTGTTCACCTGGAAGAACATGGAGTTAACGGACACTTGTTCCGGTGTCTGAAGGGTGCGTACGTTGCGGTCCAGGAAGTGATAACTTGCCGGGCCACTGCTGGAGTATCCCTCGGAATGCTCTTCGCGCATCATATTGACAAACAAAAGATTATCCATGTCACGCTCCGGCATTTGCGGCCCGAAGGTATGGTCGAAGAGGGAAGTGGCCACCATCAGCACCATCAGCGTGAAACTGATGCCGAAGAGGCTGATGAAGGTAAAGAACTTGCGCCGCAAGAGCACCTTCCAGGCTATTTTGATGTAATTCTTCAGCATGGCTATACCTTTTGAAACTCGTGTGCGGCAGTTTTGGCATCAGACACCTGCTGGCCATCGAAGAAGCGGATGAGGCGTCCGGTCTTCTGGGCCATGTTCTCGTCGTGCGTCACCATCACGATGGTAGTGCCGTCCTGGCGGTTCAGGTTGAGCAGGATGTTCATGATCTCTTCGCCCATTACCGAGTCGAGGTTACCGGTCGGTTCGTCGGCCAGAATTAGTTCGGGCTGACCAATGAGGGCACGGGCAATGGCCACCCGCTGGCGCTGTCCGCCGGAAAGCTGGGTTGGGTAGTGCTTGGTGCGGGCACTCAGACCCACTTTCTCCAGGGCTGTGAGGGCCAGATGACGGGTTTCAGCTGCTGAAGTGCCGCTTCGGTACAGGAGCGGCAACTCCACGTTGTCGAGCACGCTCAGGTCGTTGATCAGGTGATAGCTCTGGAACACAAAGCCGATCTTCTGGTTGCGGATGTGCGCCAGTTCTTTGTCTTTATACCTGCTGATGGGGCTGCCGTCGATCTCCACAATGCCATTGGTCGGCTCGTCGAGCAAGCCTATGATGTTGAGCAGGGTGGACTTGCCGCAGCCGGAGGGTCCCATCACCGACACAAACTCCCCCTTCGGGATGTGCAGGTTAACGTTGTGCAGCGCTACCGTCTCAATGGTCTTGGTCTGGTAGACTTTTTCGATGTTCTTTAACGTGATCATAGTTTTATACCTTGGTTCTAATGTCGGTTGAATTGTTGGTGGTTAATTGTTAAATTGTTGATGGTTAAATTGTTGTGTGCACGACTAGGGCAGGTTTTTCTGCATATTTATCAGTGCACGATTCGGACAGGTCGCGACCTGTCCCTACAGGGATTCTTCATTTTAGCCGTTCATCCTGATAACAGTTGGTACACTTTCCCTAACTTGCCTTCCCTATTCGTAAACTCCACTCTTCACTCACTCTCTTAATCCCTCACTTCCAACACCTGTCCCTCTTCAAAATCGTAAAGCGTCAACAGCCGCAGGGTGTAGTGGGCCGTCCAGAATTCGCTGAGGGAGGCGATGTGGGCGCGGCGGGCCTGGTCTTTTTCTGCCAGAGCAATGTTTAGGTCGGTGATGCTGATGCGGCCGATCAGGAAGGTGTTGCGGGCGATCTCGTAACGCTCCTGCGCGATGGCATCGGCCTCGGCGGTGGTGGCGATGCGGGCCTTCAGGGTGTTGTACTGATTCACCTGTGTGAGCACGGCCTGCTCGAAGTTGGCATCTTCCTGGTCCACGGTATACTGCACCAGCTGTTTGTTCAGCTCCGCTACCTTATAGATAGAGCGCTGCCGTCCCCAGTCCATGATCGGCATGCTGAAACCGATGCGGGCCCGCTGCTGGTTTTCAGGTCGGGTATAGATGTCGGTGAAGGAGGCGCCGCGGTTGGTGAGGCCGAAGGTGGCAAACAGACTGGCATTGAAGCCATTGTCGCCGTGGGCTTTGGCCATCAGTGCCTCGGCTTCCAGTAGTCTCCTGCTGAAGTTAATGCTCTCCTTTCGATTTTTTCGGGCTTCAGCCAGCGCTGTTTCTGCCAGCACAGTCGTGGCAGGTATACCTTCGGGTGTGAGCAACTCCAGCTGATCGGTCTCCTTCATACCGATGTAGGTTTTGAGGGCAAGGGCCGCGGTCTGCTGATCCAGGGCGGCCTGTGCCATGGCCAGTTCAGCGTTCAACACCGCCAGGCGGAGTTGCAGTAGGTCGTTTTTGGAGAGACGACCGAGCTTATACTTTTCCTGCGCGATCTGGTACAGCGTGTCGTTGCTCGACTGGTTCTGGCTGGCGATGCGCTGATTCGTCTGCGCCAGCAGCAGGTCGAAGTAGAGGCGGGTGGCTTTCACAGCAATGCTTTCGCGCTCCTCCAGGTATTCTTTCTGTGATTCCTGGTAACGGAGCGGTTCTATCTTTTTGGCCCAGGACAACTGGTTGTAGGCAAACAGCGGCTGCTCCAGACCGATGATGGCGGGGTTGCCGTTGTAGCGGGTCTCGTCGCGGTCAAAATCGTCGAAGCGCTGCATCAGTGAGGTGACGAACACCCGGCCACCCGTTGGACTTACGACCTGGCTCAGGCTTAGCCCCAGTTCAGAGTTGTTGATCGACACCGGTTTGAAGTCGGTGGTGCCGTCAGGCTGTGTTACGGGCATGATCGTGCGGCTGAAATCGGGGAGGGTACCGGTAAGGCTGAGCTGGGGTTTGTAATCCGATTTGAAGCTGCGCCACTGCCAGTAGCTGTTTTCGCGGCTGGTCTCGGCCTGCCGTGCCGCTGCTGACTGCTCCTGCGCTAGGGCAATCACCTCCTGCAGACGCAAGGTGCGCGCTGCAGGCTGTGCTATACCTGGCAAACAGGGCAGCAGCGTTACAAACAGCAAAAAAATTGGGTATAGATTTTTCATGGTTTTACTTCACTTTCACTTTGTCGAGGTGCTGGTATTCTGCGAGATCAGAAATCACCACCTGGTCACCGGGTTGCACACCGGTTTCCAGCTCCACGTAGTCTACATTGCTCACACCGATTTTGGCATCTCTTCTGATCAGCTCGCCGTCGCGCAGCACGTATACCTGGGGTTTGCTGGCCTTCCTAAAGTAAGGGCCGTTCTTCACACGCAGCGTGTTTGGTTTGGCGACAGTGTGCACATACACATCCACGCGCAGACTCGGACGCAGCTGCTGGTGTGCTTTTTCTTTGAGGGCTATAAAAAAGGTGACGATACCATTCTCGACGGTCGGTTTGATGGAGGCCACACTGCCTCGCAGGTTGGAATCGTTGATACGCACCACCACGCTGCTTCCAACGCTGATCTGGCTGGCAAAGGCATCGGAGATGGTGGCCTGCACACGGTAGCTGCTCAGGTCAGCGAGCCGGGCAATGATGTCGCCGGCGTTCACGTTGCTACCGATCTCGTTTTTCACCCAGGTGATAACGCCCGGCTGCGTCGCACGCACTTCGGCCTGCTCCATTTTGCGCTGCAACTCCTCAATCGAGTGGCTCTGCATGGCCAGGGTATAGCGCAGTTCCTGCTCGTCGGCTTTCAGGAGCTGGCGTTCCGTTACGATCTCACGCTCTATTTGCTTTAGTTCCTGCTGCGCGATGCGGAGGTTGAGTTCGGCCTGCTTCACGCTCTCCTGGGTGCCGCCCCCGATCTTGAGGAGGTACTGTTCGTCTTCGAGCTGGGCTTGCAGACTTTTCACCCGCATGCGCTTTATCTCCAGCTGCGAGGCCAGGGCGTTCAGTTTTTTTTCGAGGTTGAGGTTGAGCTGCACGCTTTTGTGACGGCTCTGTTCCAGTTCGTCTTTCAGTTTGTCGTAAGCCAGCTGGGTATAGCCCCTGTCGAGCAGCAGGATCTGGTCGCCGGGCTGTACCTGCTCGCCCGTGTTGTGCACCACTTGTTCGATGCGCGCCTGGATAGGGCTGGTGATCACCTGCTCGTGCTCCGGTACCACGATACCTGAGGCCGTGATCGTGGCGACAACCGGGCCTTCCTCGACCGTCGCAGTTCTGAGTTCTGACTGCGCAATGCTGGGCGTTATCAGGCTTCTGAATCCAAAGATGGCTGCAGCTATGAAGGAAACGGCTATACCTAGTTGCCAAATGCGTTTCCGCTTTTGTGCTTGTTTTGTGCTGGCTGATAATTCACGGTCCATCGTCTTGCGTAGTGGTTTACTCGTGAGGGTATAGCCAATTTAGATGCCAATATTGTATATTACTGTAAATAAGTAACTTACGGTATAGTATATTGATTTTTGCGTTGTTATACCTGTTCAGAAATGAACAGTTTGTACGGTTTTGGGAGTGTAGTATGAGGAGAAGCGTAATTAAATATAGGGTTTTGCTGATTTTTAGTAGTTTTAGGTGTGGGCGGGTGTGAAGCTGCCTGTTGTGTAACTGAAAATCCCTTCCGGAAATTATGAAGACAAACTATGTGCTATACCTTGTTGCGCTGCTCATGATGGCGTGCGGTGAACGGCCGGTGCAAGAACTTGAAACAGTCTCAACTAAAGAGTCCCCGGTAAAAGAGGCTTCCGAACCGACCGAAATCACTACAGAACTCTCCGACAAGCAAATGGAGGCCATGCGGCAAAAGTGTGAAGCCTATTATGCTTCTATGAATGTGCATGACTCTGTGCGCATAGCCTACCTTGACAGAATTCTGGTAGACAAACAAAGCAAACTCACCGTTAACAACCGCCGGTTTCTGACGCAGCTCAAGCAGGAGTTCTCCAACAGCAACCCCAAACAACCCCGCCTGACCATTGAGCAAGTGCTGTTTCCGGTTTTCAGAATTCCGAATCAAGAGCCAGGCATTATCGGGCACCCCGTGCCTGATAAGGATCTGCTAACGGAATACACCGATTTGTCAGCTGAAAAAGTTTTGCTAAACAGGCGCCTTAAGAACCGGGCAGTAAGTGCTGACACTGCCAGCTTGCAGCATTTCCCGGAGGTGCTCGATTCGCTATACCCGGCCGGCAAGCCACGGATTTACCTGTATACGACCAAAACCACCCGCAAATCCCGCGTTCAGGACCTGGGGCATTACGTAAGCACATGTTCTGAATATTACCATTATACCTTCGACAGGCAGGCGTTGCAATCTGAAGACAAGGTGCTTTTTGCCAGCCGTCTGCCGCTCGACCTGGCGTATGAAAATAATCCGGCTTTTGACACATGGTACAGGTCTAATCTGATACCCGAGTGCGCCGACTGTCCCGACAGTCACAATGAAGCTAGATCTGTCGCGAAACTGACGGGTTTTGAAAATCTCTATTTCATGTATGCGGATGCTTTTCCGGATAACCGGGAACTGGACACGCCACTCCGGGCCCTGGTGGCGAAGGGCGAGAATGGGAAATGGCTATACCTGTGGTACAGCGATATTGATAATTATGGGTGCAGCTGTTTGTAAAGGTGAGCTATTACCCTTTTAAAAATAGCGGATCAGCTGATCGCATGCAGTATACCTTCCACCGCTTCTCTCCGTAAAAAATGACATGAAAGCGATACTGCTGTACTTTCTTTTTAGCTTATACCTTAGTCAGGCTATGGCGCAGAACCTGGTCCGGAACCCCAGCCTGGAGCAGCTGAAAGGGGGTGTCATTGGATTTAAAGCCATAAGCGGCACCCCCGACATTGCCTCTATAGAAGCGAAAGTACTGCAGTTCCCGCCTTACTTTAATGCGTACCAATCCA
The DNA here is from genome assembly GCF_030546575.1 of Pontibacter coccineus. Classification (GTDB taxonomy): domain Bacteria; phylum Bacteroidota; class Bacteroidia; order Cytophagales; family Hymenobacteraceae; genus Pontibacter; species Pontibacter coccineus. Next base: position 441,467 of record NZ_JAUOTN010000001.1, on the reverse strand, counting down.
ACACGCCCTCCAGGCAGCTTGCCAATATTGAATTTGGGGAGGTTTGTCTTTGCCAGTGGTTTAGTTTTGAAGCAAGCGAGCTGACGCAGGTAGAATTAGCGAGGCCGCTTCGGAAGAACCAAGAGTATGTGGTGTCGCTCCATACCATCAAGGCCTCTACTATTGAACCACCCATCAGTGAAGTAACGGTACACTTCGTAAACAGGCCCCTGCCAGCCATCAGGCAGGTATACGGGCTCAAAGACCATCCCCTGACAAACGCTGCTATACCTTACACCTCGCTCAGGCCTGCTACAGCCGAGCCGCTGGCTTCCAGAACGAACTGGATAAAGGTGAGTGGCAGCTACAAAGCCAAAGGTGGGGAACGCTACCTGCTGATTGGTAATTTTCTGGGGGCAAATGCCAGTGCGCTGGAGGTGATGAACCCGGAGACAGAGGAAGTGGAAGAAGAGCTGAAGAGCAGCAAGAAAAAAGGGACGTATTACTGTTACGACAACATCAGTGTTGTACTCAAACCTGAGGCGGACGGGGAGGGCGAAGCTATACCTTCAGCTATACCTGATGCCGCTCCATCAATGGCATCAGTAGCTGAAGCGCCCATCGCCATTGGCAGCACCATCACCCTCAGCGATGTAAACTTTGCCACCGCTGACCACACCATCAGGCCCGTAGCTTTTCCGCTGCTCGATTCACTGGCTGCTTTTATGGCGTTGCGCGCACAAGTAGCTGTTCAAATTGTGGGGCATACCGATGATGTAGGGGCCGAAGCAGACAACCTGGCCCTTTCCCAAAGAAGGGCAGCTGCTGTGAAAGCCTACCTGGAAGACAAAGGTATAGCGGCCTACCGCATTTCGGCCAAAGGCTTGGGAGAAGCCTCGCCGAAGAAGGACAACCTCACCGAAGAAAACAGGGCGCTGAACAGGCGGGTGGAAATTGAGATTTTCCAAAAGTGAGCGTACCATCTTTTTAAGCAGGTATAGCCGCATATTTGCCAGTTGAAATTTCTCGTCCGGGTAAAAATTAACCAATTGGTAAACCACCAATCTGGGTTCGTGACTGCGCATTTCTCCCCATATTTCCTTAATTTGCCTCTTTCAATAAGCCACACGAACTATGAGTCATAAAGAGAGACTGGCCGCTATACGCCAGCAAATGAAAGAGCAGGGGCTGAGCGCCTACATCATCCCTTCCGCCGATCCACACATCAGCGAATACCTGCCCGACCGCTACAAGTGCATCTACTTTGCCGCCGGCTTTACCGGCTCGGCGGGTACGCTGGTCATCACCCCGGATTTTGCCGGGCTCTGGACCGATGCCCGTTACTTTGAGCAGGCCAAGGACCAACTGGCGGACAGTGGTTTTGAACTGGTAAAACTGCAGGTGCAGCACGCTCCGGAATATATTGATTGGCTAGCCGACCGTCTCAACCAGGGCGAGGTAGTGGGGTTTGATGCGAAACTGATCTCGGTGGGACTGGCAGAACTGCTGGAGCAGGAATTGGCCCCGTTAGGTATAGCACTGGCCTCTGACCGCGACCTTCTGGATCCAATCTGGGAAGGCCGCCCCGAATTGCCAACTGCCCCGGCTTACCTGCTGGGAGAGGAGATTACAGGCCAATCCACCACCGCGAAACTGGAAGCCCTGCGCAAGTCCCTTAAAAAGCAGCGGGCGGACTATCACCTGATTTCCTCGCTCGACGACATGGCCTGGCTCTTCAACATGCGCGGTTCCGATGTGAAGTGCAATCCGGTGGTGCTCAGCTTTGCGCTGATCAGCCAGGATAATGCGGTGCTCTTCATTGATCAGGCAAAACTGAGCGAAACCGACAAGAAGAAATTGATGGCTGATGGGGTGGAACTACAGCCTTACGAAATGGTGGAGCGCCTGCTGGCCGAATTGCCGGCCGGTTCCTCGATCCTGATCGACCCGAAACGTAATTGCTACGCCTTGTACAAGCAGCTGCCAGCCGAGGTGCGCGTGACGCAGAACACGAACCCAACTACTTTCTTCAAGGCCGTTAAAAACCAAGTGGAGGTAGAGAACACCCGCAAGACCATGGTGAAAGACGGCGTGGCGTTGACCCGCTTCTTCAAATGGTTGGAGGAAAACCTGGGCAAAGTAAAAATTACGGAGCTTTCTGTTGCAGACAAGGTGCTTGAGTTCCGGGCAGAGCAGGAAGGTTTCGTGGGCGAGAGTTTCGACACCATCGCTGGTTACAAGGCCCATGGGGCACTGCCGCACTACAAAGCCACTCCCGAGAGTGATGTGGAGCTGAAAGCCGATGGCCTGTTCCTCCTTGACTCCGGAGGGCAGTATACCACCGGCACCACCGACATCACCCGCGTGGTTTCGCTCGGCAACCTGACAGAAGAAGAAAAGACTGACTATACCCTAGTGCTGAAAGGCATGATTGACGGTGCCACCACCCGTTTCCCGAAAGGCACCCGCGGCTACCAGATCGATGCCATTACCCGCAAGCCGCTCTGGGACCATGCCCGCAACTACGGACACGGCACCGGTCACGGCGTTGGTTTCTTCCTGAACGTGCACGAAGGTCCGCATGTGTTCAACCCATCGCCTACGCCAGTGGATATCGAACTGGGCATGATCACCTCGGTAGAGCCCGGCTTGTACCGTCCGAACCAGTACGGCATCCGCATCGAAAACCTTGTGCTGACTATACCGGACGAAGCCAACGATTTCGGCGATTTCTATACCTTCGAGCACCTCACCCTGGCGCTGATCGACACAGCTCCGGTGAAGAAAGAGTTGCTGGACGAGCGCCAGATCAAGTGGCTGAATGACTACAACCAACTGGTGGTAGAGAAGCTTGGGCCGAATTTAAGCGAAGAGGAACTGAACTGGCTGAAGGAAAAGGCGAAGGCGATTTAGATGTTGATTGTTTATTTTTGAACCGGCTATACCTGTGTAAGGTATAGCCGGTTTTTTTAGGCTTATCCCTTTCCTCCATTTTCTCTGGTATATTTGTGAAACACCTAAATCCCCATGAAACAAACCACTCCCACTATCCTGATGATCGAGCCGACAGGCTTTGGTTTTAACCCCGAGGCGGCCGCTACGAACTCCTTTCAACAGGAGCTGCAGGATTTCACACCCGGGCAGGTACAGGACATTGCCCTGCTGGAGTTCAAAAATGCGGTGGCGGAACTGCGCGAGTTGGGTGTGGAGGTGATCACACTGCGGGATCCTGAAAATGCAGGCACACCCGACTCTGTGTTTCCGAACAACTGGTTCTCGACCCATGCCGAGGGACAGCTGGTGACGTACCCCATGGCTTCTCCCAGCAGACGGAAGGAGCGGCGTCAGGAGGTGATCGAACAAATAAAGCATGCCTGCCAGTGTGGGGAACACGTGACGCTGGAGCTTTTTGAGAGGCAGGAAACACCGGTTTTTCTGGAAGGAACGGGCAGCATGGTACTCGACCGGGTCAACAAAATAGCCTATGCCGCTGTGTCTCCGCGGACCAATGTGGAGGTGCTGCAGCAATTCTGCGAAAAACTGGGTTACCAAGCAGTTACCTTCGAGGCGTATGGTTCGGCAGGAGAGCTGATCTACCATACCAACGTGATGATGTGTGTGGGCGATACCTATGCCGTGGTAGCTTTAAGCACAGTAGCTGAACAAGACCGCAAAAAGCTCCAAACAAGCCTTATTGAAAGCGGGAAGGAAATCATCGAGATCAGCAAGGAGCAGACTTACCAGTACTTTGCCGGCAACATGCTGCAGGTCGAAAACCGGCAGGGAGAGCGCATCCTGGTGATGTCGAAGGCCGCTTACGAAAGCCTGACGCCGCTGCAGCTGGAGCGTATGAAAGCCCACAACGAGCACCTGCTATACCTGCCCATCCACATGATCGAGAAAGCCGGGGGCGGCAGCATCCGGTGCATGATCGCGGAGCTGTTCCGGAAGCGATAATTTTTCCGGCGCGCTATACCTTATAGCTGACACCGTATAACTAGCTTTGCGGTTTCATTTTTACCGGAGCCTGCATGAGCAGTATCATCTTACTTTTTCTTTGCCTGATCGTGGGCGTGCTGCTGCGGCGGGTGCCGGCTTTTCCGAGCGCTTCGCCGGTGGTGCTCAACCAGTTCATCATCTATATTTCTCTCCCTGCGCTGGCGCTCTATGCTATACCTGAGGTAAAACTCGACAGCACGGTGCTGCTACCAGTAGCAGTGGCCTGGATCTGCTTTGCAGCGGCGGCGGTGTTCTTCTATACCCTGGGCCGCATCTATGGCTGGTCTAAAAAGCTGATCGGCTGCCTGATCCTCACCGCCGGGCTGGGCAATACTTCTTTCGTCGGTTTCCCGATCATCGAGGCGTTGTACGGCAAGGAAGGACTGCAGACGGCTATCCTCGTCGACCTGCCCGGTACCTTCGTGGTGGTGTCGACACTAGGTATAGCCCTGGCCGCCTACTTCTCCAAAGGACAGCCGGATTATAAAGCCATTGGCCTCAAGATCCTCACCTTTCCGCCTTTTATAGTATTTGTGATCGCTTTCGCCATGAACGTGGCCAACCTGCATTTTTCAGATGATCTGAAGGATGTTTTCAACCGCCTGGGCAGTACCGTAACGCCACTGGCGCTGGTGAGCGTGGGCATGCAACTGCGCATCGAACGCAAGAGCAAGCATTGGCGCTTTTTGTTCCTGGGGCTTGCTTTTCAGCTGATTCTGGCTCCACTGCTGATCTATTTGCTTTACGTTTTGGTGCTGGGTATGCGCGGCCCGGTGGTGCAGGTGAGCATTCTCGAAGCAGGAATGGCGCCTATGATCACGGCCTCCATCGTGGCTATTTCCTACGGACTCAAACCCCGGCTGGCCTCTATGATGGTGGGCTTCGGTATACCGCTCTCTTTTATTACGCTGGCGGTCTGGTACCTGCTGGTGCAGGGGCTGTAGGTAAACGGGGTTAGCTATTCCTGAAGAATTCTCGTTATTTTACAAGGTATACACAGGGCCCGGCTATACCCGAGCCTATTCAGATTATGACACAACACACAGCCGAGGGCATCCGCCTGAATAAATTCATCAGCGACGCAGGTATTTGCTCGCGCCGCGAAGCCGATAAACTGATAGAGCAGGGGAGGGTGCTGGTGAATGGCAAATTGCCTGAGGTCGGTGCCAGGATTAAAGGCAAAGACAAAATACAGGTAGATGGAAAGACGCTGCAATGGAACCAGGTGGCACCCGTATACCTGGCGCTCAACAAACCGGCTGGCATCGAAACCACCACCGACCTTTCGCAGCGCGACAACATCATCCGTTTCGTCAATTACCCGGAACGTATCTTCCCGATCGGCCGCCTCGACAAAGACTCCGAAGGCCTGATCTTTCTGACCAACGACGGCGACATTGTAAACAAGATCCTGCGGGCGGGCAACAAGCACGAGAAGGAGTACATCGTGACGGTGGACAAGCCGATCAATGAGGATTTTGTCCAGAAGATGAGCAGTGGCGTGTCGATTCTTGGCGTGAACACGAAGAAGTGCTTTGTCGAGCAGTTGGGAGCCAACAAGTTCCGCATCATCCTCACGCAGGGCATGAACCGCCAGATCCGCCGCATGACCGAGACGCTGGGCTACGAAGTGCAGACCCTGCAGCGCATCCGCATCATGAACATTACCCTGGCCAAACTGCCCCTAGGCCAGTGGCGCGAACTTACCGACGAAGAGATTGCCACGATCCAGAGTCAGGTGGCCGACTCGGCGAAAACCGAAGAAGGGTCAGCGCCTAAAAAGAAAACATCTACTAATCAAACGTCATCTTCGCAACCGGCGCGCAAGAAGTCGCCTTCTGGCAGCCGGCCGCCCCGAAAAGAAGGCGGAGCAGGTAAGAAAAGTGGTTTCGGAGTAAGCGAGGCTAGAGGAGGCAAAAGCCGGAGCGGCACTTCGAAAGGGCCGGGCGCTAAAAAATCAGGAGGAAAGAGCAGCGCAGGTGCCAGAGGAGCCAGCCGGAACGCCCCGGCAGCCAAGAGTGGCGGACGGAAGAGACGCTAAGCAATACGATAAAAGCAAAAATCCGGTGCAACAGGTATAGAAAGCCCCTGCTGCATCGGATTTTTTAATTTGGTTAGCCTACTGATTTAGAAGTGATTGGGCCTGCACTCAGGTATAGGTTCTTTCGCAGTTATAAGATCTTTGTATTTCTACCGCAACGAGCCCTTACCAATGCCAACAATTAAAGCATTTTACTGCAATTGCTCTTTCGGATTTATCAATCCGAAAGTTGGCTTTTGGGGATTTCCTAATCCCCGTGTATCGGCACACGCGGGTCTGGAGACCCGCAGCAGTTGGGGGTAGGGGCCCTCTAAAAAGATTCGGATAAATATATCCGAATCAGCTTTAATGATATTTTGCTGTCATTTCGAACAGCGTGAGAAATCTGGATTATTGCCTTCATGCTTATATCATCCAGATCTCTCCATACTGTCGAGATGACAAAAAGGGGGACAATTTCTTAAGTAAACGGCATTTGTTTCAGATAACTGAGTTCTCAAGGTATAGCGGATGCCAATATGCCGAATTTGGTGATTGTCAGTTTGCTCGCTATACCTACCCCTGAAATCCTTCTACCGAATAGCTTACTGATTATCTTCCTCTTCTTCAGCTTCCTCTTCCGGATAAGCGTTCAGTTTGATCTTCTCGATCTGCAGATAGGTCTTGAACTGGTGGATCAGCTTGTCCATTTCCTTTTCCTTTTGCTGCAGGGCGTCTACTTCTTCGTCTGATGTTTGCAGCACCGGGCGCAGGCGGTTCAGACTTTCTTTCATCTGAATCACAGCGTCTTCGGTATGGTTGATTACCTCCTGGTTTTGCTCGGCGGCCATGGCCAGTTGCAGCTGCCCGATGTACATTTCCAGGAACTCCACCATATCCCAGGGGTTATTGGGGCGGTTCCAGGTGAAGCCGGTGTTGCAGCGGCGGCACTTATACGTGTTGCATTTCCAGCCGTACTCGTTGGTGGTGGAGCCGGTGCGCTTCAGCATGTCGGCTTTGTTGCATTTGGGACACTGCGCATTGTCCTCGATGATGTTGAGCAGGCGCTCCCGCTTGTCCATAATGGCGCTGCGGTTGGTGGCATGCGTGAGCAGCTGCGTTTCCAGGTTCTGGCAGGCAGCAGTCAGTTGGGAATGTTCCGCGCTAAGCTCGCCTTCCTCCATTAGCTTGGCAGCACGCTTGCTGAAAAAGCGTATCAGTTTGATCAGTTCTCTCTCGTTGGGCTTCAGAGCGGCTTGTTTCATGGGTTTTTATTTGTTCAAAGTTACGAAATCCGTGGCAAAGCACGAATTGTTGAGCAGTTTAGCGCGCCTGCTTCGCCTCGCGGCTGCGCTTGTAAATACGAATGGCCAGCATCAGCATAGCCGAAAACAACAGCAGTCCCACAATGCCCCAGACCATGCTCAAGGCACTTTTGAGCACTACCAGAAACACAATGGCGATCAGAAAGACTGTGGCCACCTCGTTCCAGATGCGCAGTTGGGTGGAGGTATACCGGATGATGCCGTTTTGCTGCTGCTTGAAGATGCTGTGGCACAGGAAATGGTACACGTAGAGGCACACCACAAATGCCAGCTTCCAGATCAGCCAGCCCGGGAACGGGTCGTAGAGGCCAAGGGTCACCACAATGCTGGTGCCAAATAGAAGCGTCAAAATGGCTGACGGCCACGTAATGCCATACCAAAGACGCTTCTGCATGATGCGGAACTGGCTCTGCAGAATGCTGCGCTCCGGCTCCGGTTTCTCCTGTGCTTCTGCAAAATAGATGAACAGGCGCACGATGTAAAACAAGCCCGCAAACCAGGTAACCACAAAGATGATGTGCAGGGCTTTGATGTATAAAAATGACATAGACCGTCAGGTTGCTGTATCGGCAAAGGTAACATAAAAACAAAAGCCCGGCATACCTTGCGGCACCCGGACTTTGCTCTTCAGTCTGAATAATTACTAAATCAATCCTCTCACCTTAAACAGACTTACTGAAAATCGGCACGGTCAGCTTGCTGGCCCACAGGCGCGAGTCCAGGCACATGGCAATGTTGCGCAGGAAAGGCTTGCCAGCCGGCAGCACCTGTATGTCGTGGTTGCTGTACTCTACCAGGCCGTCGTCGGCGAGCGGTTGCAGGCGCATCAGGGCATTAACAAAGTAAGGCAGTTCCTCAAGCTCCCAGCTGGTATAGTCGCGGCACATCAGGTTTTGGATGTGGGTGCGCAGCAGCATGTCCTCACCCGTCAGCTCGTGGCCTTTCAGGATCGGCAGGTGACCGGTCAGCACGGCTTCTTCGTAGGCCTCCACTTCTTTCACGTTCTGCATAAAGGCCGTGCCGGTGTCAGAGATGCTGGAGCAGCCCAGGCCGATCAGCAACTCGGTGTGGCGCGGGGTATAGCCCATGAAGTTGCGGTGCAGGGTGCCGTTGGCGGATGCAATGCACAGCTCGTCTTCCGGCAAAGCGAAGTGGTCCATACCTGTCTCGATGTAACCGGCTTCTTGCAGCATGGCTCTGCCGAGTTCGTACAGACCGCGTTTTACTTCCGGTGCCGGCAGGTCAGCCTCCGAATAACGGCGCTGGCCTTTGCTCTTCCAGGGCACGTGGGCGTAGCTGTAGAAGGCAATGCGCTCGGGGCGCAGCTCTTTCACTTTCTCAATGGTCATGCGTACGCTCTCGGCCGTCTGGTGCGGCAAACCGTAGATAATGTCGCCGTTGATGGAGGTATAGCCGATTTCACGGGCTATGTCAAATATCTCTTTTGTTTTGGCAAAGGTCTGGATGCGGTTGATCACGATCTGCACGCGCGGATCGAAGTCCTGTATACCGACGCTCAGTCTGCGGAAGCCCAGGTCGTAGAGCACCTGCAGCTGCTCGCCGTTGGTGGCATTCGGGTGCACCTCAATGCTGAAAGCCGCATCCGGCGTGATCTCGGTTTTCTCCAACAGGCGCTCCAGCAGGTTTTTGAGGTTGGCTGCGCTGAAGAAAGTCGGGGTGCCGCCGCCCAGGTGCAGCTCGGTGATGCGTGGTTTCTCGTCGAAGAGCGCCAGGTACTGGTCCCATTCCTTTAGCAGGGTCTCCAGGTAGGGCGACTCCACTGCGTGGTTTTTGGTGATGCGCTTGTTACAGCCGCAGTACGTGCACAACTGCTCACAGAAAGGCAGGTGCAGGTATAGGCTGATGCCATCTTTGCTATTGGTCTTGCGAAAAGCCTGCTGCACATGGCTCATCCAACGTTCTTCGGTCAGGGGTTTTTCGTCCCAGAACGGCACAGTAGGATAGCTGGTATAGCGTGGCGACGGTACATCGTACTTGGCCAGTAGTTCAGCAGGGGTGGCAGGAGTGACAGCAATATTCATATTAACGCTTCTAAATTGTACACCGAAGCAGACGTCTGCTCCATTACGGTTACAAAGGTCGGGCACGCAGGCCGCCTAAGAAATGACATTTGTCAGTCAGCGCGCTTTTTCCGAAATTTAGGGCAGGGCAAAGGGGTGATATTTGTCATGAAAAATAAGTTGCATGATGAAAGCCCAGGTGCTATACCTGCCACCATTCTGCCCGCTATACCTGTTAAGTCCTACTACTATGCTCGACCATATTACCCAAACCACGCTCTTACTCGACGAAGAAAAATGCCGCCGGAACATCAATATGATGGCCGAAAAAGCGGCCCGCAACAACATTCGGCTCCGTCCGCATTTTAAAACGCACCAGTCAGCGCAGGTGGGAGAGTGGTTCCGGGAGCAGGGCACGACCGGCATTACGGTGTCGTCGCTGAAGATGGCCCGCTACTTTGCCAGCCACGGCTGGACCGACATCCTGGTGGCTATACCTGTGAACATCCGGGACATGGCGCTGGTGAACGAACTGGCGGCTAAGGTACAGTTGCATCTGGTGGCCGTGAACATCGAAACGGTAAAGGCGCTGGCAGAAGCTTTGCAGCATCCGGTCAACCTTTGGCTCAAGATCGATACCGGCTACCACCGCACAGGTATCCTGCCGCACAGCCACGAGCAACTCGACACCATCGTGGCCCTGCTAGAGCAAAGCGAGAAATTGCAGTTTGCAGGCGTGCTCGCCCACGACGGCCATACCTACAAACAAACCGATGCCGATGCCATCCGCACGATCCACCACACGACCGTCTTTCTCCTGAATCTGGTGCGCGACAGGTATAAGGCCCGTTTCCAGGAGCTGAAGGTATCGATCGGTGACACGCCGTCCTGCAGCATTTTACAAACCATCACTGGCGTAGACGAGATCAGACCAGGCAATTATGTGTTTTACGACCTCACGCAGCAGCACATTGGCTCATGCGATTTCAAACAGATAGCGGTGTGCATGGCCTGCCCGGTCATCGCCAAACATCCGGAGCGAAACGAGCTCATTGTGCACGGGGGCAGCGTGCATTTTTCCAAAGACAGCCTGGCGGGAGCCGACGGTTCACTGATCTTCGGGCGTGTTGTGGAACTGAGCGAGAACGGCTGGTCGGAACCATTGGAAGGGATTGAGGTGGTGTCGCTGTCGCAGGAGCACGGCACTATACGCGCCAGTAAAGCGCTTTTTGACAGGTATAAGATCGGCGATCTGATGGGAATCCTGCCGGTACACTCCTGCCTGACGGCCGATGTGATGGGGAGCTATACTACTATGGACGGCAAGCGGCTGGAGCATCTGTCAGGTATAGGGCAGGTATAAGTTAGTTTAAAGTTGGCTGTACCTGTAGTCGGTGTCGGACGGGTTTTAGCTAAAAACCACCAGGCTTTTATAGGCGAATGAGCGCCCCGTATACTCCTGCTACCACTGCCGCCATTTTGTCGAAGTCGAGCGTATCGATGGTGTCGCTGGTCTGGTGGTAGTGCGGGTTGCGCAGGAAGGACGAGTCGTTGATCATGATGGCGTTGATGTCGTACTTCCAGTAGTTGCGGTGATCGGAGAGACCCACCAGTCCGAAGCCAGCCGGCAGGTTCACTGACTGCACATCGATAGTGGTATACTGGCGCATGAGGTCCCGCACCTGCTGGGTATAAGCTTCCTGCCCTGTTTTGCCGACCACTACGATGAAATTGCCGGTATGGGGGTAGTGCTTCGCCAGCTCCGGATCCGGGAACTTCTGCGAGTTCGGCTCCTCCGAAAAGTAACCGATCATTTCGTAACAGATCATGGCGCGTACCTTTACTTTCTGTTCGTGCAGTTTTCGGGCATGCACGGCACTGCCCATGTCCTCGCTGGCAAAGAAAGGCGGCTCCTCCAGGCAGTAGGCTACCAGTTCTACATCATACGGTAGCGGTGGTTTGTGCAGGTGCAGGAGCCGGGCCGTTTCGAGCAGGCCGGCCACACCGCTGGCATTGTCGTCGGCCCCGGGCTGGTTTCCGCATACATCGTAGTGCGCGCCCACCACAAGCCGCTCGGCACTGCTACTGCCTTTGAACAGCGCCACCACATTTTTGTAAGTCCTGCCATCGACCTTAAAAGGCTGCTCCCATACCTCACAATCCAGTTGCTCCAATTCGCCTTTGATGTACCGGACCGCCTCCTCCAATGCCTCCAGGTTCTGGTAGTTTCGTGCCGGCTCTATACCTGTCAGCCGCTCCACATCCCGGTAAAGTCTCTCTTTGCTGTTTTTCATACCATGGCCTTCTTGTAGATTTCCTTTTACGGCATTGGCAAGATCTGTTTAAACGGAATCCGGCTGAATGTAATACAGAAGCTGCTCCTGAGCCTCCCGAAGGTATAGCCGCTTTTGTGGCAATCTTTTTTAAACACACCTATACCTTCCATTTGCCTGAAAGGCATATCTTTGCCTTCCCCGCAGCAATCTATGAGCACTGTTAAAACGCCCGCACCGCTAAAGCCGATTAAGACGCCCAAAAAGGCCGCGCAGGCCCCGAGAGCGCCACGGGCTGCGCCTAAGCGAAAAAAAGGGAAGAAACAGCAGTCCAGATTGCCTTTCTGGATCGGGGTGGGGGTGGTGGCAGCCATCGGCTTGCTGGTGCTCTACGTGGAGTTCTTCCGGGAAAAGGAGCAACCCATCTGGCCAGAGGGGCACAGTCCGCTCGGTAATACCATACTGGGTATAGACGTGTCCAAATACCAGCGCAAGATCCATTGGGAGAAGGTGCGCGACAACGATGTATCCTTCGCCTTCATCAAAGCCACCGAGGGCGTAAAGCTCCAAGACAGTCACTACGAGCGCAACTGGGAGGGGACGCAGGAAGTGGGCATCATCCGGGGAGCCTACCACTTTTACCGGCCCAACGTGTCGCCGGAGGAACAGGCCCGCAATTTCATCCAGACGGTGGTGCTGCAGCCCGGCGATTTGCCGCCCGTGCTGGATGTAGAGGTCCGTGGCAAGCAACCACTCAACCATTTCCGGGGCGATATCAAAGAGTGGCTCGTGCATGTGGAGCGGGCCTATGGCGTCAAGCCAATCATCTATACCGGGTATAGCTTTTACAAGGATTACCTGGAGGGCTTCTTTGATGAGTACACCCTCTGGATTGCGCACTACAACGTGAAAGAGCTGCAAATGCAGCGCACCGACCGGGCCCTGCTCTCGTTCTGGCAGCACACTGACCGCGGCGTGATAGAAGGTATAAGAGGGCCTGTGGACTGCAACATCTTCTACGGCACCAGGAAAGACATCCTGAAACTGTGTATCCAGCCAAAAGAAACCACACAAACAGCAAAGACGCAACGATAAACGTATCTAAACCTGTCTCCTCGTCAGTAAATCCACGAGTCCTCCTTCCTGTATTATTTCCTATCGTTTACTTTGCACAAGGCTCCTAGCAAAGTTCTCAGCTTAATCTTGAGGTTGTTATCAAAACAAGTTAAACGCACTAATTTTAAGCCAGCTTTACGGTATAGCGAATCCATAAAGTGCCCTCTTTCAATTCTTCAACCGATTTGATCTTGGCCTGCCATAATATAGGATATCTCTTACCTCCTGAGGAAATCTTTGTAGGCATTTGACGCCTGTTTGGTCAGTGCTTCCACGATGTGGAAGGGATACTAATATTCTATTATCTCTTTAAAGCTCCTGGGCTGTTGGCCGGAAAAGTATCTCGTTGATATCGACTTCTTCAGGTTGGCTTATGGCAAAAGCAATCAGGCGGGCAAATGCGTCAGGGGTAACGCCTACCTTTCCCACAAAGTCCTGGTTTGCCTGCTGGATATCTCTTTCGCTGATGTGATCGAGGAGTTCCGTCTGCACGGCACCCGGGGAAATAATGGTGGTGCGGATGTTATATGCCTTCACTTCCTGCCGCAGGCCCTCAGATAAGGCACGGACCCCAAACTTCGTTGCTGAATACACTGCAGAACCGTGGAAAACCTTGTGACCTGCTACCGAAGAAACATTGATAATATGACCTGATTTCTGACTTTTCATATAAGGAAGTGCGGCGGCAATGCCGTAGAGCACTCCTTTTAGGTTAACGTCGATCATCTGGTCCCACTCGTCCACATTCAGGCGCTCCATAGGAGAGAGCGGCATGATGCCGGCATTATTGAGAATCACGTCCACACGACCAAACTGCTTAACCGCAGCATCAACTAATTTTTGTACCTGTTCACGCTTTGTAACGTCAGTAGCCACAGCAACGGCGCTACCACCATTTTTGTTGATTTCCTCCGCTAATGACTCTATACGATCCGCTCGCCTGGCGCCAAGTGCTACAAATGCACCCTGTGCGGCAAGGTGACGGGCTGTTTCTGCACCCAGGCCACTGCTAGCCCCGGTTATGACGATTATTTTTCCTTTCATGCTATTACTGTTCATAATTTACTTTTGTCTAATGATAAAAACTTCATGAAAAGGCCCTGCTTATGGCGGAGCAGCTTATCTTAAATAATTAATTTGCTTGTTGAAAGCTCTTTTTGAAGAAGGATTCCATCTTGTCAAATGGAATCAAATCGGTCTTATCGTACAAATCAACATGGTCAGCGTTGGGTACAATCACCAATTCTTTCGGCTCGGGAGCCTCCTTATAAACATCTTCAGAATAATAAAGAGAGTGAGCTTTCTCTCCTGCAATCAGCATAATCGGGCGGGGCGAAATCATCTTGATGTTTGCTGCCATTGGAAAACTGAAGAACGACATCGGTGTAGTTGCAGTCCAGGCTGTTGTCGAGTTGATGGACCTTGGGTGGAAACCGCGTTGTGTCCGGTAATAATCGAAGAAAGAAGCTAAAACAGGGTCTGGATTCTTGGGCAATGTTTCAGGTAGTACACGATTTCCCTTTGCAATATCCCCATTCTTGTCAAAGGGGACTTCGTGTAAGCCCAACGCATAGCTTCCTTTTTCGGCATCTACCCAGCGCTGCTGGCTTAGGTAATCAACGACTTTTTTGCGCTGTTCCAAGGTATAGCCATCTTTATGACCGCGGCTCATGCTGCGAGACATGTCATACATCGAAGCCGTGGCTACCGCTTTAATCCTCGAGTCGCTTGTGGCGGCAGTAAGCGCCATCCCGCTCAGACCGCAGATGGCCATCACACCAATGCGGTTACGGTCAACGGAAGGCAGCAAGCCAGCGTAGTCCACCGCTGCGCTGAAGTCTTCTGTAAAAATTTCGGGCGAGGCAACATTGCGAACATCTCCGCCACTTTCGCCTGTGAAGGAAGGATCGAAAGCCAACGTTACAAAGCCCCTGGCAGCCAACTCGTTCGCATAAAGTCCCGAAGACTGCTCTTTCACGGCGCCAAACGGACCGCTTACTATCAAGACCGGAAGCTTTTTATTACCAATGTTCTTTGGCGTATATAAATCTGCAGCTACCGTAATTCCATACTTATTTTTGAAGGTAACTTCCCGGCGTATTACCTGGTCGTTCAATTCAAAAGTATACCGCTCCTGATCTTGCATCTTACTTACACCTTGCTGCCTTAGATTTTGGCTGATAGCCTGCCCGCTCATTAGCAAGGCTGCTATCATGATTACTAAATTTTTCATACTAAATGGTTTTAATGATCTTTGCGGGAACGCCGCCCACAACTGTATTGGCGGGCACATCTTTTGACACAACTGCTCCGGCTGCCACAACCGAATTTTCTCCTACCGTAACCCCTTGCAGAATGGTAGCATTTGCACCAATCCAGGCGTTCTTTTTGATGTGAATATGGCCTGGTACAAGTGATTGCCTGTTTTCTGGCGATAAGGGATGCCCTTCTGAAAGTAGTTTCACGCCAGGCGCCAGCATCACTTTATCTTCGATGGTAATGCCTCCTAGGTCCAGAAATGTGCAGCCAAAGTTGATAAATACATGCTTGCCGATTTTGGTGTTCTTTCCGTAGTTGATATAAAGTGGTGGAAACACGGCCGTTGATGCGTCGATTTCCTGTTCTGTGATCTGACCTAACAGACTCCGAATCTCCTCGGGATGGCTGGAATTATTCATTTGTTGAACCAGCTTCATTGTGGCGTAGGACTCCGCACGCAAACTGCTGCTCTGCGGATCATCTGGGGTGATTGTTTCCCCTCTTCTAAGTCGTTCAAAAATATCTTTATCAGCTGTTTTCATATTTTGTTATATCTGGTATTACAAAGTTAAATCTGAGCCACTTCTTAATTGTTACACATTATTCGGTTATAATGTCAAATATCACTTATATTGGCAGAAATAATCTCCTGATTAATGCCGCATAAAGAAGAACCTAAGGTTATTTTAATTGAAATAGCGGGTAGGAATGATTTGCCCGATCACTTCCAAGATCATTACCATACCCATTTACTCTGCCATCGCGGGAGTATCAGGTTTGTATTCAATGACCAGGAGATGGAATGCAGAAGCGGGGAGTTTTTGTTTTGGTTTGCCGAAAGCAAGCTTTCGAGCTTGCAGTTTTCAAAAAGCTTTAAAGCAACAGCACTATTGGTGGAAAAAGACTTCTTGAACAGCAACCTTCCTGACCAAGGCTGGAGTATCAATGCCTTGTTGCATTCCAGGGTTTACCCGGTAAAAGCGTTACATGCCAGGAATGGTAAACAAAAAATCCTTTCTAACTTTAAATGGCTGTATGACCGCTTTCTGGAGGCCGATCATCGCTTTTATAAGGAAGCCCTGAACCTGCAGATGCAGCTGTTTATTCTCGAAATGTGGCACATCTTTGCCAATGAATATGAAAGACGGAAACACAGCCTGCAAACCGGAACCCTGTATGAACAGTTTATGCAACTGGCCCAGGAGCATTGCACAACCGAGCGTGAAGTACAGTTTTACAGCAATCAGTTAAACATCACCCCAAAATATCTCAACCAGATCTGTAAGCAAACATCTGGTATCACAGCTTCCGGATGGATTCAACGCTTCGCCAGGGAACGCATCATTATCCTATTAGAAAATAAAAAGCTCAATATCTCTGAGATTGCCGATAAAATGGAATTTGGCAGCCGTTCGTTTTTTACCCGCTATGTGAAAAAATTGTTGGGTGCTACTCCAAGTGAGTACCGGAGTAGAATGAGCTAGAATCGAAATGATTACGATAGTAACTCCTTCTTTTTGGCGGGTTTGACCCGCTATTTAAACAAATCAGGGTTCAACATGAGGTTGAACCCTGATTTGTTAATTCAAATTGCCAGCGTTTGTTTGGTGCCAGAGCATCAAACACTCCCGCAAGCAATTGGTATTGACTTTTCAGCTAATAGATACCTGGCTACCAGTCCGTATTCCAACGGTTCTGAACCGTGTTGAATTCACGTGGGTGGTTCTGATGGTCGCGGTTGCTGCTGCTTTGGTTGCCTGACTGCAGGTTGCCGCTCGAGCCATAGTCGCCTTCGCCATACCGGCTGCGGGATTCGCGGTTATACCCGCCGCCCATGTAGTTACCCTGGTCATCGCCATAGTTGGAGCTGTAGTAGTCGTCCCGTTCAAAGTCGTAGCGTTCCTGTCCGCCACTTCCCTGAAAACGGCGCGAAACCTCGTTGCCGTACAAGTCTTCGCGGTTGGAGCCATACCTGTTATGGCGGCTGTAGTCCCGGTGCTCTTCGCGGTAGCCACGATTGCCCATCGATCCCCTGCCTTCGCTGCCATAGCTGCGTTGGGAGCCCATGCCACTATCAAATGGGTGACTGGAAGCATGCCGGCCGCCACGGATGTCGCCAAAGCCCTGGGCACCTCCGTAGCTGCCCATGTTGCCGTAATTGCGGGAAGTGCTGTAGGTGTTGTTGTCGGTGATGTTTGTGTTGGGGTAGTTGCGCGATCCGCCCCGTTCATTGCCCTGGTTGCCCCAGGTGCCCTGGTAGCTTTCGTTGCCATATCCACCGTGCGCGGCGGAGCCGTAGTCGTCGAATCGATAGCCGCTGTCCTGATCCGGATGACGGTAGCGTTCCGAGCGATGGGTATGGAAACCTCCTTCGTGGCGGTCGTAATCCCGGTCTGATGAGTGTCTGTTCATAGTTATAAGTTTTAGCGTTTTACATCTGTACACTATTCTTATAAACGGGAGCGACCGTCAACTGTTGGGCTATTTGTAGCCGGACTTACTGAGGAGTGGTCAGCAGGTTGGCGGGAAGAATGGTATGGGTGCGGGCGCCTGACTTAGCCGGCTTTTGTACGAGTGGCTTGTCCTGCTGCTGGGAGGTGTTATACGGTTTGTAACCAAACAACAGGAAGCTGGTCGAGACGGCCACCGACACCATGGTGATGACAATGGCCACGTAGCGGATGCCGTCGTAGAAGCTGTGGCGCGTGCGCCAGATTGCCAGACGGAGCGGCTGCAACACAGGCTGCAGGGCATTAGCATGCAACACATTGTGGCGCACCCACTGTATGAACTTCTCCTGCCCGATCACCACCACCGAACCCAGTATACCGATGTTCACCAGCGAGAACATGGCCATCATCTGCACATACGGGTTGGTATACAGGTGCCCGTACAGGTGCTGGCTGTAAGCGATGGCGCCCAGCATCAGCCCGATCATCGCGATATTGGGCAGGCTCAGCAGCCAGTTGTTCTTTGGCTTGTCGTCTTTAGGCGTAGGTATATAAGGCACCCTCACCCGGAAAATAGAGTAGATGAGCCCCAGCAGGAAGATCCACCAGGTGCCGGTTCGCAGTATGCCGCCGAACAGGTGGAAGCCCTTCTCGTTTTTCTCGTGGTACCACCGCTGCGCATACTGCCGGATGGCGATGGAGATGAGGAAGAAAGGCGTGAACATGATCAAAAACTCACCCAACGACACATACCACGGAAACTCCGCCATGATCAGGGCGAGCGAAGGAATCAGGAAATCGATCAGGTTGAACACCCCGAAAAGGTAGTAGAACGGAAGCGTACCGTAGTGGATTCGCTGACGCCAGGTGAAGCGACTGAACAGCTTCGGGTATACCGTGAAAAGCAGCTCAAACGTACCGCGGCTCCACTTTACCTGTTGTTTGTAGTAAGCCGAAAGTGTGCCGGGCACCAGGCCACGGTTCAGTATCTTGGGAACGTATACCGATTTCCAGCCTTTGGCGTGCAACTGCATGGCAGTGTGCATATCCTCGGCCAGACCGGCAGCGTGACCGCCAATGCTGTCGAGGGCGCTGCGGCGGAAGGTGCAGTTGGCGCCAATGGCCTGGGCCGTGCCGTGGGCATTCATGCCCATCATCATTGGGCCATAGAAATTGTAGGTCTGTTCGGCAGCGCCATAGGCCACCAGACTTTCCTTTTGGTTATAGTAGGCCTGCACACACTGCACATAGCCTATTTCAGGGTCTTCAAAATAAGGCAACACCTCGTCCAGAAACTCCGGCACGGGCACGTGGTCAGGGTCCAGCACCAGGCAGATGTCACCGGTGGCCTGCTTCAGGGCGTTGTTGATGTTGCCGGCTTTGGCATTGATCTTCTGGGTACGGGTAACGTGGATCACGCCTAAACGTGCGCATTCTTTCCGTAGGTACGGATCATCTGCCTCGTTGCAGAGGTAGGTGGTGTGCGGGTAGCGGATGCGCTGAATGGCCTCAAGCGTGTTGATGATCATGTCGTAGGGCTCGCCGGGGCAGAACGTGGTGAGCACATCGACCTTAAACTTAGTGCGCAGTTTGGGCTTAATGGGTACGCTCACATCAAAGTAGTGGTACCACTCATGCAGGGTGCGGAGGAGTTTAAAGCCCAGCGCAGTTGTTAGCATGATGTAGAGCGGCAGGTAGCCGATATGGTCTTTGTCGATGAACCAGTAAAGAAAAAGCGCCATCGTGATCAGGCCCATCACGATCATCAGCCGGATCGTCAGGACATCCTTCTGTTTGGGGACAACGCCGGGAATAGAAGCATGCTGAACTTTTGGATTACTGGCAGGAATGTTAAACATCAGTAAAAGGGGTCGTGTATTATCGTTGGGGTGGCTTAATTTTCATGCAAGGGCTGTTTTGCATGATTTTGGGTTATCTGGTACAATAACATCTGAAGTTTATACTCGTATTAGCCTCAAAAGTTCTACTGCTTTACGCAGAATTTTATTACACATATCCCGCTATACCTGACTATATGTTTACCCACAGTATGGTTTATCTTACCAGTAAGAGTGCAATTTTATTGTTTTGCTTACTTCTCATAAGCGCTTGTTCATTCAGAACATCTGATAATCAGCAATATGTCAAAAAAGGTCGCGCCGTAGAGGTGGTAAAAGAAGGCGACAAGTATACCCTGTACCGTAACGGAGAGCCCTACTTTATAAAGGGAGCCGCAGGATATGAACATTTCGACAAGGTCGCGGCCTATGGGGGCAACTCCATCCGGGTATGGCACACCGATGACGAAACACAGCGCATACTGGACGAAGCGCATCAGCAAGGCCTGAGCGTGATGCTGGGGCTCTGGATGGAACGTGAGCGGGAAGGGTTTAATTATTATGATAAAGACGATGTGGCCGCCCAGAAGGAGCGCCTGCGTGAGGAAGTGCTCAAGTACAAAGACCACCCGGCCCTGCTGATGTGGGTGGTAGGCAACGAGCTGTACGCCGAAGGGTCAAACGTGAAGGTATGGGACGCTGTGAACGGCGTGGCCGAAATGATTCACGAAACTGACCCCAACCACCCGACGACCACTACAGTAATGAACGTGCCCAAGCAGGTCGTCAACCTCATCAACCGCCGCTGCCCGGCCATCGACATCCTTTCCATCAACTCATTCGGAGCCCTGCACGATTTGCCTGCTGAGTTGCGCGATACGGACTGGGAAGGCCCCTATGTGATAGCCGAGTTCGGAGGCCGGGGCTACTGGGAGACCAGAACCACCTGGTGGTATGCGCCCATCGAGCAGACCAGTTCAGAGAAAGCCGCCTTCGCCCGTGAAAGGTACGAGAAAACCGTACTGGCTGACGCTGATCGTTGCCTGGGTGCTTACGCCTTTATCTGGGGCTACAAATATGAAACGACACCGACCTGGTTCAGCATCATGACCGAAACCGGCGAAGAAACCGAAATGGCGCAGGTGATGCGGGAAATCTGGAGTGGAGCGAGCGACTTCAACCGGGCACCGCACATTGCCTACTTGTCGCTCAAGGGCATCTTCCCATTAGACCAGGTATACCTGCAACCCGGTGAGTTGTCCCCGGTAGCCGTGTTTGCCACCGATGCCGACGGCGATAGTTTGCGGGTTGATTGGGAGCTGCTGCCCGAAACCGTGAGCGAGGACGGCAACGCCATCAAAGAGCAAAAACCAGATGTTATACCTGGTGTGATCCAGCAGGCGGAGGGCAACAGCGCCACCCTCAAAGCCCCGCAGCGGGACGGCGCTTACCGGCTGTATGCCTATGTGTATGACGGCCAGGGGAATGTCGCCACCGCTAACTTTCCGTTTTATGTCAAGGCTGGTAACACCTTTAGCTCAGCGTTGGATTTCTATTAGCAGATTCAGCAGTGCATTTATACTATCAGGCTGTTTATTAGACTTATTTCAGCGTCTTGTCCTGTGTTAATCTTTATTTGATAAGCCCTACAACCAATTGGGCGCTTCATCAGTAAACCACTTACCTCAGTTTTAGATTTAGGAGTAGTACAATTTAGACTGTTTCCGCCAGAGGCAGTCTTCAGGCCATGCTGTCTCCTGATGAACATTTCAAAGATCCTAGAGCCTGAATGAACACATGAACAAGCAACTGAATAATACAAAAATAAAAAAGGACCAGGCAACGGAGAAAGTGACCCGTACTGTGTCGAAGAATGGGCAGAAGGCCCCCAAAAAGCTGGAGGCGGAAGACTTTTACAAGGAAGCGCTAAGTCTGCTGGTGAAGAGCGAGGCAAAGTTCCTGGTAGGAGGCGGACTCGCGCTGGATAGGTATACGGGGATCAACAGGGCAACAAAGGACCTCGATGTTTTCTGTAAAGTAGGGGAGTGCCCCCGCATTCTCAAGACCTTTGCTGACAGTGGCTACAACACCGAGATGACCGACCCCCGCTGGCTGGCCAAAGCTAAAAAGGAAGATCACCTCATGGATCTCATCTATAATAACCCCGCCAGCCTGTGCCCCGTGGACGACCGCTGGTTTGAGTATGCCACCGAAGGAGAGCTGTATGGTGTAAAAGTGAAGTTTATGCCGCCCGAAGAGCTCATCTGGTGCAAACTGTATGTGCAGAACCGGGAGCGCTACGATGGCTCAGACATCAACCACCTTATCCTGCGCTGCGGCGAGAACCTCGACTGGAACCGCCTTTGGTCCTATACAGAGCAGCACTGGCAACTTGTGCTGGCCCAGTTCATGAGCTTCCATTTTGTATATCCTTCCGACCGCGACATCATACCCCGTTGGCTGATGGACGAGCTGCTGCTGCGGGCCAAGGAGCAGTACGATGTGGAAACACCCAAAGAGAAGATCTGCCGCGGCCCCTACATCGACCAGACCCAGTACGGCCACGACATCAGGGAGTGGGACTACAAAGCACTGACCATGCGCACGATCTAAGGCATGGCTGCAAAAGTGCAGACCGGTATACCTATAGGAAGCGAAATATGGCTTTGCATTTTCCGGAGATAGAAGATTTTTGGCCAGGCACGCACAGCGCAGGTATAGCTTGTGTTTTGGTTTATCATTCATCAGGTATAGCGCTTTGTTAAAAAGGCTATACCTGAATACAAAACGACAAAGGCCCTGTAGAACTACAGGGCCTTTGTCGTTTCAGAACTTATCGCTGCGTCGCTCCAGCAGGATGGTATTACGCCATACCCCGTGCAGCTGGGCAATGCGGTCGCGGTAGCCGATCCGCCGGAAGCCGTGCCGCTCTTGCATGCGCAGGCTGGTGGTATTATCGGCAAAGGTAGAGGATTGCAAGGTCCAGATGCCGTTGGCTTCGCTCGCTTCGATCATGGCGCGCATTAACTGGTCGGCTATACCTCTGCCCCGGTGGCGGGCACCGATGTAGATGCTGAACTCCGCCACACCCCGGTAGCAGGCCCTGGATGAAACGGGCAGCAGCGCCACCCAGCCCAGCACTTCGTCGTTCTCAATAGCCACCAAACGGGTATGCGGCAGGTGGTTGCGGTCCCATTCTTGCCAGGTGGGTATTTCGGTGTTGAAGGTCGAAAAGCCGGTTTCCAAGCCCTCGCCGTAGATGCGGAGCACCTCGTGGGCATGCTCCGGCTGCATCGCTACGAGCTGTATCATCGCTTATTTCCAGATCAGAATCAGGGTGCCGCACAAGATCACGCCCATACCCAGCAGCAGACGTGGTGTGAGCGGCTCGTTCAGCAGAAAATAGGAGAGGCCTACCGTCACCAGTATACCTGCCCGGTCTATTGTCGCCACAATCGATACATCGGCTGTTTTGATGGCTTTGAAATAGAGAATCCAATAGACGGCGGTGCAGGCGCCGGCCAGAATGAACCAGATGAGCGTTTTGTTGTCAATTTGCCGGGCTGTCTTGAGACCGCCTGCGTACAGCGCGTGCCCGAGCACCATCATAAACAGCACACCTGTGCGTATAACCAAAGCCAGGTGCTCGTTGGCATTGTTATTCATTCCCATCTTCGCAAACACCAGCGCCACGCCCCCTGTGAGCATGGCAACGAGTGCATATCCTAACCAAGGTTCCATTTATTCTTATACTTTCAGGCTGCAATAGTACGATAGGTTTTGTTCTTTCCCGCTACTTCCAGCCGGAATATTTTATCCTACTGCCAGCCTCAGCACTTTTACTTTTTGGTGAGCTGATGAGCGGCTCTCACCTGCACAATTTCCTTTTTCATGGATTCCAGGTCAGTGCGGAATTTTCGGCTCTTCATCAGCTCGTGCACAAACTGTCGGGCAAACTCCTTCCCGGCCTCTGAGTCGCTTGGGTAGTGTACGCCGCGGGTTTCCCGGGAGAAGGCCATCTCGCTGGCGACCCCCTCGAAGTGATCCTGATACTCCGGGAAGATGTGGCCCAGAATGTAGGCATGCACGTGCGAAGTAGAAGAATGTCCGCTCGGGTAGGAGGCATGGCCCGGCGCTTCAAGGTTTTCAATGCGGCTGTCCAGTTGGTAAGGTCTGGGACGGTTGAATTCCTTTTTAAGTGAGAAAATGTAATACGTAGCGTCCTGGATCACGTTCTGCAGCACCTGCGAGGTAACCGGCAGCTTTTCCGCATTAAACCATGGGCCCAGATCACGCCCGATGTAAAACAGGCTGTTAAGGTTGCGGCTATAGTCAACATCGGTTGGGTTGGTAGTCAGTGGGTCGAAGTACACGCTTGCCATGGTTTCGGTGCGGTTGATGGCTTCGGCATTCCGGGTCTTTTGCAGGTATAGCAAAAAGTCGAGTTCGGCGCGGGTTTCGGCAGAGGTATTGGCAGGGAAAGGCTTCAGCCTGAATTTCCTTACCGGCACATCCAGGTATACCGTGCGCAGCTTCAGGTAGGCACCACGCGTAAAGTCCGCTTCCGGAAACGTGATGTCATCGAGAGACCCGATGGCCGCGACCGACTTATTTTCTTTGGTGGACTTGTTCCCATTATTAAAAACGAGGGTCGTTTGGGCAAATGCGGCTGTTTGCAAGGCCACGCTGCAGAGCAAGACCAGGGCTAACATGCGCAGGAGAGATGCCACTTTATGCTGGCGCTCACAAGCGACTTCGTTGCAGGCTTGCTTTGCAGTCAACTGCTGCTCTTTTGGTGCCTGGCTGTTTTGTAAAGCTTTCTGCTTTTCGACTGATTTAGGTGTTGCAAATTGATAAATCGGCTCCATCGGATGAATTGTTTTAATGTTTCGGTTTCAAATTCATCAGGATGACGGGGAGGAGAGTAGAAAGACGCAGGGGTTTGGAAATTTTTTTTGATCGTGCTTTTTAGTTTTAGAAAGGGCGCCTATTCCCCACGGATTGGCAGGATGCTTGAGCATGATTGTCATCCCCTGTCTTATTTGTCTGAATCAGGATTTACAGGATTTTAGGATTAACAGGATTCTCGTGCACGATGAATCTGCCCCTCCCTTTATCGATGGCCCCTACCCCCAGAAGGGAATTTTCTGTAGCTGCCGGTCCACAGGTATAAGCTTCGTTGTAATTGTTCTGTTTTACCGGATCCGACCAACACTAACCCTTCCTTGTGTAAGGCGGGGAGTTTCGGCTACTACTACTTTACAGGTATAGCTTAGTAGCTGAAGTTTCATGTGAATGATTAACATCCCCCTGCCCCCTTCAAAGGGGGACTTTCTGCTACTGCTAATCCAAGCTATAAGCGTTGTATCGCACACCACTGGCAGGTATAGCAAGAGTAACTTGCCCCGGAAACTATGAAACAAATCACTCTAGCCAGGTGCACTTTTTGGCGCTCCACTGTTCGAGCGTTCAGCGAGTTTGGAGCGTCTTGATTTTTTTGCTTACTTTTTTCTTTATCGAGGGCCCCTACCCCCATCAAGGAAAAAAGTGAGTGCCCGCCGCACAGGCGAAGCTATAAAACAACACTGTTTGCCATACCTGCAAAAGCCGCGACTACGCCGGTTTCAAACTGGCTTTCATGCGTATCCACAAGTTGCGCTATCGCTATACCTATCCTGAGCAGAGGCCCCACGATAGCCTTCACGAGCGTGGACGCTCCCGCCTTCCGGAGAGTGCCCGGGCAGGGCAAGCAAAAGCACAACCCTAATCACTATACCTGCAACAACCTCCGCTATACCTACAAACCAAAACCTTTCCCATATTCTTACTACCTTAGCGCCACATTGCCGCTGGCAATTACCAATAAGAAATTCAACACTAGATATAAACAATCATACATGAGCACCGAAGTAAGAGCACTCGAGCCGAAAGCCCTCTGGAATAATTTCGCTGACCTGAACGCCGTGCCGCGGCCTTCCAAAAAAGAAGAGCGTGTGGTCGCGTTCATGATGGCGTTTGGCCAGAAACTTGGCCTGGAAACCATTCAGGACGAGATCGGCAACGTCATCATCAAGAAACCCGCTACTGCTGGTATGGAAGACCGCAAAACGGTGCTGATCCAGAGCCATGTGGACATGGTGCACCAGAAAAACGCGGATACCGATTTTGATTTCAACACGCAGGGCATCGACATGTATGTGGACGGCGATTGGGTGAAAGCCCGTGGCACGACGTTGGGCGCCGACAACGGTCTTGGCGTGGCCTCCATCATGACACTGCTCGCCTCAACCGACATCGAACATCCGGCTATTGAGGCCCTGTTTACAATAGACGAAGAAACAGGTATGACCGGCGCTCTTGGCCTGAAAGGCGGGGTGCTGGAAGCTGACATCATGCTCAACCTCGACACCGAAGATGACACCGAACTAACCATTGGTTGCGCCGGCGGCGTAGACATTAACGCCAGCGGCACCTACCAGGCCGAAGGTATAAGCGGCGACATGAAAGGCTACAAAGTGAGCATTAAAGGCCTGACCGGTGGGCACTCCGGTATGGACATTTACCTGGGTCGTGGCAACGCCAACAAGCTGATGAACCGTTTGTTGCACCAGGCCTCTGAGAAACTTGGCCTCCGCATCGGTTCCATCGACGGCGGTAGCCTCCGAAACGCCATCCCACGCGAGTCGGTGGCCGTAGTGGCTATACCTGCAGGCGAGGCTACGGCTTTCGAAAAATTTGTGGAAGAACTGACAGCGATCCTTAAAAACGAGCACGCTACCACCGACCCGAACCTAGCTGTGACGGTGGAGAAGGCAGAGGCTCCGGCGCAGGTATTGCCAGCCGATTACCAGGGTAAGTTGTTGCGGGCGCTTTATGCCTGCCACAACGGGGTATACCGCATGAGCCCGGATATCGAGCACCTGGTGCAAACCTCGAACAACGTAGCCCGCGTGCTGGTGCAGGACGGTAAACTGACTGTGCAGTGCCTCACCCGCAGCTCCGTGGACAGCGAGAAAATGGATCTGGCCGCAGCCATACAATGTGCCCTGGAATTAGCGGGTGCTTCCGTATCACTGAGCGGGATGTATCCGGGCTGGATGCCTCGTCCGGGTGCCGGCATCGTGCAGCTGATGAGCGACCTTTACAGAGAGAAGTACAACGGGGAAGCCCACGTAAACGCCTGCCACGCCGGTTTGGAGTGCGGTATCATCGGGGCGAACTATCCGGAAATGGAGATGATCTCGTTTGGTCCGAACATCCGGGGCGCCCACTCACCTGACGAAAAAGTGCAGATCAGCTCGGTGCAGAAGTACTGGGATTTCCTGCTGGATACCCTGAAGCGTATACCTACGAAGGCCTAACGTCCGCATTGGCCTATAATTCAAAGCCCCTCCCGGATGATTCCGGGAGGGGCTTTTTTATACCTAGATGCTGAGGTCTTAAACTTCCTTGAGGTATACCCTGAACTCGGAGCCTATGCCCTGTTCGCTGTCGCACTCTATCTTTCCGTCGCAGTTCTCCACGATGCGCTTCACGATGGCCAGGCCAACGCCGGTGCCCTCTACGTGCGCATGCAGGCGCTTGAACATAGCAAACACCTTGTTTTTGTCATCTGCTCTTATACCCAGCCCGTTGTCTTTGACACGGAACACGGTATAGGCGCCCTCGCGGTAAGTGCTGACCTCGATCAGCGGCTGACGTTCCGGTGAGCTATACTTGATGGCATTCGACACGAGATTGTAGACAATGCTGCGCAGGTTCTTTCGCGAGAAAATCATCTCCGGCACCTCAGAAAAGTCTGTGTTGATTGTAGCGTCGTATTTGAGAATCAGGTCCTGAATGTTCAATGTCACATCATCGATCAACTCCGCAAAGCGGACACTTTCGATGGGGGTTTCGTCCTGGTGCTGCAGCTTGGCCACTTCTGTCAGGTCCATGAGAGTGTGCTTGAACCGACCGATGGCATCCTGGATCATGTTCATAATGATGTTCAGTTCACCGTGGTCAGGCTCCGGGTTATCCAGTACCTCTCTCAGCGCCACTACCAGCCCTTCAATGTTGTTGATCGGGGCCTTCAGATCGTGGGAGGCGGTATAGACGAAGTTGTCCAGGTCTTTGTTCACGCGGGTGAGTTCGGCGGTGCGGGCATTCACGCGTTCCTCCAGCTCACGGTTGATCTCCTGCGTACGTTTGTGGGCACGCTCTACTTCTTTCTTCTGCAGGTAGAACCGAACAAAGGCCGTCACTTTGGCTTTGGTGATGGCAGGGTGCAGGGGCTTGAACAGAAAGTCCACGGCTCCGGCCTCGAATCCCTCCATCACGTGCACATCCTGCTGGTGAATGGCCGTCACGAAAATGATTGGAATATCCCGTGTTTTGGAAATGTCGCGCAGGTAGCGGGCTACTTCGTACCCGTTCATGCCGGGCATCTGCACATCCAGCAGAATAAGGGCTATCTCTTCCTGCAACGCTATTTTCAGGGCCTCTTCGCCTGAATTGGCAAACAGGTAGTCGGTATTGTCGCCGTCATCCGATAGCAGGCTCGCCAGGCTGACAAGGTTTTCTTCCTTGTCGTCCACGAGCAATATCTTTACCGGATGGGTAGGAGTAGGCAAAGTCGTAATAGGTAAGGTATCGTGGTCAGTGTCCATGTAAGGTTAGCAAATAAGCTTGTATGCGCTCAACATTTAGGATACTACAGCCGGGTGTGCTATGGATGGCTGCCAGCGGCATGGTGGAAATCTCTGCTTCGCCGGGGTGCTGCACAATGGCGGTGCCCCGTTTGTCAAATATATACTTTAATCCTGAACTTCCATCCTTGCTGGCCCCACTAAGTAGTATGCCCACCGTATTTTTCCCGAAAGCATCGGCTGCGCTGGTAAAAGTCACGTCGATGGAAGGGCGGGAGTAGTTCTCCAGCTCCGAGTCGTCGAGCGAGAAGGTATGGTCTTTTTCGAGCAGTACATGGTAGTTGGCCGGGGCAATGTATACGTGGCCGGCCTCTAGAGGCGCTTTATCATCCACCTCTACTGCCTTCAGCACCAGTTTCTTTTCGAATAGCTCCTGCAGACTGCCCTCCTGGTTGCGCAAACGGTGCAGCACCAGCACGATGGGAATAGGGTAATCGGCGGGAAGGCCCTCCAGTATTCTCATCGACGCCTGTATGCCGCCCCAGGAGCCACCTATTACGATCAGTCTGGAAATATTGTGCATCAGGAGTTTTTGCGGTATATGCGGTTGTTCTTGTCTACAAAGTTGTACGTGTCGCTGATGCCTGACATGGCCAGCGTTTCCTTTTTGCCCAGTGCCAGGTAGCCCAGATCCACCAGACTCTCGTCAAATAGCTGGTATACCTTGTCTTGCAGGGCCCGGTTAAAGTAGATCAGCACATTGCGGCACACGATCAGGTGAAACTCGTTGAACGAGCTGTCGGTAGCCAGGTTGTGCGGATAAAACACCACATTCCTGACGAGCGACGAGTTGAATTTCACGCTGCCGTAGTTGCTGGTATAGTAGTCCGCAAAATCACGGTTGCCGCCCGCCGCATAGTACGCTGCGGTATAGGCCGTCATGTTCGAGGCAGAGAAGATGCCTTCTTTCGCCTGCCGCAACACCTTCTGGTTGATATCGGTGGCGTAGATCTTGGTGCGGCCCAGCAGCCCTTCTTCCTCCAGTAGGATCGCCAGCGAGAAGAGCTCCTCGCCGGTAGAGCAGCCTGCATCCCATACCTTGATGAAAGGGTAGGTGGACAGGATGGGCAGCACGTTCTCGCGCAGCGACTTGTAAAAGGTCGGGTCGCGGAACATCTCCGTCACGTTCACGGTGATCTCCTGCAGGAAATTCTCGAAGAAAAAACTGTCCGTGAACAGAAACTTGCGCAGGTCTTCGATGCTCTGCAAGTGCTTCTGACCCAGAAACCGCTTGATGCGCCGGTATACCGAGGCCCGGGCATAGCCGCTGAAATCGTATCCGTACTGGGTGTGTATTTCCTTGATGAGCGCCTCTACCTCCAGCTCAAACAATTCATCCTGCTCAGGCTTCATACAACCATACCCGCATCAGGGTAAGTAACTTATCGGTGTCTACTGGTTTCGGTATATAGTCAGAAGCCCCGGCTTCTATGCATTTTTCTCGGTCTTCTTTCATAGCCTTGGCGGTGAGTGAAATGATCGGCAGTTGCTTAAAACGTAAATCCGCCCGGATTCGTTTTGTCGCTTCTATACCGTCCATTTCCGGCATCATCACGTCCATCAGCACCATGTCTATACCTGTTTCGGTGTCAAGTTTCTCCAAGGCCTCTTTGCCGTCGTAAGCGGCCACCACCTGCATGCCGTGGAGCTCCAGCAAGCTGCTCAGCGAGTAGATGTTGCGCACATCGTCGTCTACCACCAGTATCTTCTTGCCGCGCAGCACTTCTTCGGGCACGTGCAGCTTCATTTTGAACTCGTTGCCAGGCGGCAGCTTCTGGTTCACCTTGTGCAGGAAGAGCTGCACCTCGTCGAGCAGGCGCAGGTATGAGTACTCGTTCTTGATGATGATCGTGTTGGCGAACTCCTTCAGTTTCGTTTCTTCTTCCTCGCTCAGGTCTTTGCCGGAGTAAATGATGATCGGAATATCGCCGAGTTTGGTCTGCGACTTGATGCGCTTCATCCACTCGTAGCCTTTCATGCCCGGCAGGTTGAGGTCGAGGATGATGCAGTCTACCTTTTGCTTGGCCAGCACCTTCTCGGCTTCTTCGGCGGAGTAGGCGGAGGTAGATTTCAGTCCGTGGGCCAGCAGCAGTTCGGCCACGGCTTTGTTCTCGATCTCGTTGTCCTCCACGATCAGGATGTTCTCGATGTTCGCACCCGACTTGTTCACGATGGAGCCAAAGGCCTTGTTGAGCATTTCGAGCGTTACCGGTTTTGGCAGGTACTCTTCGTTTTCGGCATGCTCCCCAATCACCTCTTTGTCGTAGGCCGACATGACGTGCACGTTGATGTTGCGCAGGTTTTTGTCTTCACGCACTTTCTTGAGCACGTCCCAGCCCGACATGTCCGGCAGCTGGATGTCGAGGAGCATGGCGTCGGGCTTGTGCTGCAGGGCCATGCGGAGGCCGTCGCGACCCGTGAAGGCCTGGTGCACCCGGAAGTTCTTGGCCTTGGCAAAGTCTGCCAGGATGTCGCTGAAGCCCTTGTCGTCCTCCACGATGAGCACACAGATGTCTTTCTTGTCCTCGCGCTCCATGTTCAGGAACACCTGCCCCATGCTCTGGCTTTTCTGCTGAGCCGGGGAGGCAGTTGGCGCTGCAGCAGGCTGTACGGCCGGTGTATGGGCAGCCGTCTGTCGCTGCGCAGGTATAGCCGAACCGTTTACGGCGCCGAACGGCACACGCGGCAGGTATAGCGTAAAGGTGCTGCCCTTGCCCGGCTCACTCTCGAGCATCAGCTCACCGCCCAACAAGCTGGCGAGTTCCTTGCTGATCGTGAGTCCCAGACCCGTGCCGCCGTATTTGCGGGTGGTGGAGGTGTCGGCTTGCTGGAAGGCTTCGAACACCATTTCCTGCTTGTCCTGAGCTATACCTATACCGGTGTCGCGCACGGCAAAGGCCACCACGTCCTGCGACTCGCGCAACTGCTCCGATCTGAAGGCAGGGCGCTCGGTAACCGGGTATACCTGGAACTCGACTTCACCGCCCTCGTCGGTAAACTTAATGGCATTGCCGATGAAGTTTTTCAGGATCTGCTCTAGTCGGAAACGGTCCGTCACGATGCTGTCGAACGCACCCGGCTG
This sequence comes from Pontibacter coccineus, assembly GCF_030546575.1. GTDB lineage: Bacteria > Bacteroidota > Bacteroidia > Cytophagales > Hymenobacteraceae > Pontibacter > Pontibacter coccineus. Next base: position 410,415 of record NZ_JAUOTN010000001.1, on the reverse strand, counting down.
GTGACGCTCTTTGAAGTTGATCTGCTTTTTGGCAGCCAGTTCCTTAAACATCGGCTTCATCGAGATGTCGGACAGTTGTAGTTCCTCTGTTTCCAGTTTCACCATGCCTGACTCGATCTTGGAAAGGTCCAGTATTTCGTTGATCAGACGCAGCAGGTCGTTGCCGGACTTGTGGATGATGTGGGCGTGGTCGATCTGCTTGGTAGACAGCGTGTTCTCAGTATTGTCGGCCAGCAAGCGTGATAGGATGAGGATACTATTGAGCGGGGTGCGCAGCTCATGGCTCATGTTAGCCAGAAAGTCACTCTTGTACTTGCTCACGGTTTCGACCTGCTGTATCTTCAGCTCAATCGCTTCGCGGGCATCCTCCAGGGCCTTATTCTTGGCACCCAGTGCCTCGTACTGCTCTTCCAGCAGCTGTGCTTTTTCTTCGAGCTCGGCATTCTTTTCCTGCAGTTCCTCCTGGTTTACGCGCAGTTCCTCTTCCGATGCTTTCAGCTCGGCATTGAGCTGGCGCAGTTCCTCCTGCTGCGTCTCCAGCTCCTCGGCCTGGTTTTGTGTTTCGTAAAGCAGCTCCTGGGTCTGCAGGTGCGCTTTCAGGGTATGGATGAGGACCGAAATGCGCTCGGAGGCGGAGTCGAGCAGGCGACGCTGCACCTCGGTGTAAGGCGTGCGGGAAGCCAGCTCCAGCGCCCCCACGATGGTGTTTCCAAAGTAGAGCGGCATGATGATAACTGTGGCCGGTTCGATATCAGAAAGGCCGGTGCGGATGCGGAGGTATTCCTCCTGCACGCCTTCGAGCACTTTAACCTTTCGTTCCTGAACGGCTTGGCCCACGGTGCCGGTTCCGACTTCAAACACTGGCAACTGCGCCCTGTTCTGTTGCACGCCGTAGCTGGCGGCAGGCTCCAGTTTTCCCGTGTTGTTGTGCAGGTATAGCACACCCGCCTCAGAGTCGGTGTAATTGCAAAGGTAGGAGAGGGCGTGTTTGGACACGTTGTCGAGCGTGGACTCGCCCCCGATCAGATTGCTGAGCTCGGCCACGCCGGTGAGCACCCAATTACGGTTGGCATTCTCGGTGGTGTAGGTACGCAGGTTCTCCTTCATGGTGCGGATAGACAGGCTGAGCACGTCTGCCTCGCTTTGCGGCTCCACATCCATGTCGTAGCGGCCCTCGCCAATGGCTTTGGTCACTTCCGAGAGCATCACCGTTTTATTGACCACACCTCTGAACGAAGCGGCCACACTGCCAATCTCATCTGTGCTGTTGACGTCGATCTCCACGTCGGTGGCGCCCAGCCGGATGCGGTCGGCAGCATTCTTGAGGCTGGCCAGGGAGCCGGAGATCAGGCTGATGATGTAGTACGACAGGAAGCCAACCAGCATCAGGATCGCCGCCAGGCTGGCAAACAGCACCTGCAGGTAGTGTTCTTTACTCTTGCTCTCAGCTTCAACTCCTTCCCTGATCTGGTCTATCAGCGCCAACTCAGCTTTGCGCAGGGCCTCAATGTTGTTCGTGAAAAGGGTATAGACCTGGAGGGGCTGAAATCTGTTCAAGTCGGTTTCGGGATTTTCCTGGAGTGTCTTCAAAATGGCGTCGCCGCGCTTGTACTCGTCCGACACTACGATCTGCTGCACCACGTTGACAGCCTCTTTTTCGCCATAGCGGTAAAAATCCCCCAGAGCAGCGGTATGTGACGCGTACTGCGACATGAGCTGGGCATAATCCTGGTACGAGAAAATCCCCTCCTGCAAGGATTTCATGAGCAGGCTGCGCATGCGGGCCAGGTGGATCTTCGCCTCCGATAAGCTTTTGAAGCTGGTAAGTTGCTTGCCGATTTCGGCATCATTGATTCCGATGGCGCTGGCGTCCATGCGGTTCAGCATGCTGAAAATAAAATCTGATGAATAGCGTCGGAAGTCCTCTGGGTCGAGTTTGCCCTTATCGAGCTCGCTGCGGTATTTTTTAAGGTCATCCAGCATGCTGAGGGCCGGGAATGACCGATTCGTCTCGTTCAGGAAATTGGTTAACTCCAGTCCGGCTGCATCCGTCAGGCCGCGTTGGGCGCGGGCATCCAGCATAAAAGCGGAGTCGCCGGCAGAGGCAGCCAGAATGCGGGCCCTTTCCCGCTGGAAGGAATGCACCAGATCGGAGATTTTTTCTGACTCGTTTAACTGCACCACTTCATTTTGCAGCTTCTCGTTGTCTTCGAGCTCGCGCTGCACGGTGGCAGCCACAAAGTAAACGAGCGGAAAAAGGAGCAAAGCCAGCAGGAGGAGGAGTTTATCCCTGATCTTCAGGTTTTTGATGATGTTCATCGAGCGTGGGTCGGTTTAAGCAAGGGTGAATGGGAACCTTTTTAAAATGCAAGTTAGGAAAACATAAGGAATTTCGGGTGCAGGTTGCTAAAAAGCACAGGCACAGTGGTTCTATATATACCTTTGTTATTTTGGGACAGAAAGTGTTGCCGGGCTCCTGCCTTATCCCGGAAAATTACCGGCGTCTTTCAGTGTATGGGGCGAGTCAGATTTTAGCTCAGGTACAACTGTTATTTCACCTGTCGTTTCCAGGATCATCGCATGAATTCTCGACAGGTCTCCCCGTTCCCCGCTGCGTGCAGCAGAATTGATTTCCTCTATCGTAACGCGCTTCCTTTTAAGCGCATCTTTCAGGAGTTCCCCCTTGTAGAGTAGCAACGTGGGCTGACTGGTTACAAGCTGTTTGACTTGCTTTATGCGCACAGACAGCCAGGTAATGATGTATTGCAGGAAGATCAGCACGAAAAATGACGTGACACCATCAGCCAGCGGCACGCTTTTATTGAGCGAAAGCGAAGCCAGTACAGAGCCCAAGGCCACTGTCACAACAAAGTCAAAAGCATTCATTTTGGAGAGCGTCCTTTTGCCAGAGACTCTTAACAAAAAGATCATAGCGATATAACCCATGATCGTGACAGAAAAAGTCCTGATGATGCTTTCCCAACTATCAAAGAAGATGTTTTCCATAAGGCGCGTGTTCCAGGTTAGGTATACGCCCCCTTTTACTGGATTGTGCTGGTGCGGTTACGGATAAGCGGTAAATAGAGACACCGCTACCTGCTCCGTTTGATCATAAAGCCATTTTCTACCTTATCAAATCCCACTTTCGGGTAGTAGTCCATGGCAGCCGGGGCCGACAGAAGTAATAGCATGCTTTGCTCTCCTATTATTTCCTTCGTCAAAGCAATCAGCTGCCTGCCGATTCCCGCTGCCTGATATTCCTTCCGAACGGCAAGGTCCGACAAATAGCAGGCATAGCAGAAGTCGGTGAGCGAGCGGGCTATACCTACCAGTGTCTCTCCATCCCAGGCGGTTACCACCAGGTTAGAATTAGTATACATCATCTCTATGCGATCGCGGTCAGCAGTCGGGCGGTTTATGCCTGAGCTGTTGTAGAGGTCGATGATCAGCTGCGTGTCTGGGGTGAAGTCTGTTTTGTAGGTGATGTTCATGGGGTAGGAAGGATGTTAGGATTTAGGTTGACTGATTAGTACAGGCAATGTTTGAGGCGTTAGCCGAACGGAATCCCTGTACTAACGTGTTTTTCACCACTTTATTTATTCAGTGTAGGGTTTTGCTCTATACTCAACGAAATCTCTAACCTTCGTCTTTTCAAGTATCTCTAAGTTTAGCTCCTATACTCCACCTTACCACTCCTTTGGACTAGGATAAATCAGCAAGCCTACCATATAACCTTATGCAAATAACTTTTAAGGAACGGTTGGGCAAGTAAGTAGAACTTCATATTCCAAATGTCGTTTCTAACGAGAAACATAAAAATACTATTATGAATAACTTATTCAGAGGATTGCTTGCTGGCTATGGTGCTAAAAAACTAGGTGGAGGATGCTTCAGTACGATCCTAATTTTTGTAATTATTTGGGTGGTGCTTGGTCAATGTAGCAATACATTTAGATCGAACGAAAGCGAAGAAAACACGACTAATCAAACTGAGATAAAAGAACCTGGATTTGTCACTTTATGTATCCCCGCCATTCGGTAAAAGCTTGTGTGCTTTTATGCTAACTTAATGCCTCCCCAATTATGGGTGTAAGTAAGGCTCATGATACACTTCTTTAATACAACGTTTTGCGGCTTGGCGAAGGTGGCGAATTTTACCACAAATGTTCATACGAAGCACACACTTTAAATTTACGAAAAACTGTCATACGAAGCGCTGAACCGCCACTTTTGCCAAACCGCTGTTACCTGCTGGCGTTTTTGTCTGTCGAGTTGTGGAATAAAAAAATGCGAACAGTCCTTAAACTGTCCGCTATGTAAAGCAATAATTTCAAGTTGTTATTTAGTTGCGTAAACTTCTTTCAAGAACGCTTTTGTTGTCGTTGGTTTTCTGCCCAAGAGATTTTCTAAATCTGTTTTTTCGGCTGAAAATTCTCCTTGCTTGATTGCTTCTGCAAACCCAGAAAACATTCCAATATATTCTGCTGGAACGTTAGCCTTTGTCAAAGCGTCAACGTAAACTTCTTGTGGCGGACTTACATAGTTTATTTGTTTACCAGCAATTGCAGATAAATCTTGAGCAATTTCTTGAAGCGATACATTTTCGCTATTACTCAAAGAGTATTCTTTGTTTTCGTGTCCTTGGCTTGTCAATATATTGGCAGCAGCTTCTGCCATATCACTACGCAAAGCAAAAGCCCCTTGTGTATTGCCTGCCGGTAAAAATATTCCGGTTTCTAAAACTTGCTCACCAAAAAACATTGGCAACGCATCAAGATAAAGATTGTTTTTTAGAATGGTGTAAGCCATTCCGCTTGTCTTGATTTGGTTTTCTGTGTCAATATGCGATTTTGCAAGAAAGGCAATTGGCGAAGTTTCGGTATCGTTTTTTCGCTCAAAACTGGTGTAGATGATATGTTTTACACCTGCTTCTTTAGCCGCATTTACTGCATTTATCTGTTGTTTTCCACGGTTCACAACATCAGTTCCCGAAACCAATAGCAACTTGTCAACGCCTTTAAATGCTTCTACCAATGAAGCGTAATTGTCATAGTCGCCAATTTTTATGTTAATACCTTTTGTTTTTAGGTCTTCCGCTTTTGTTACATCTCTTACTAAGGCTGAAATGTTGTTTGCCGAAATTCCTTTTTTTAATAGAAAGTCAATTGTTGCCTTTCCAAAATGTCCTGTTGCTCCTGTTACTAAAATCATTTTTTTATTGTTTTTTAATTGTGAGTTGCAAAGATGCACTATATTTGCTTCCTAAAGTATAGTGATATACTAAAGTATAGTGATAAAAATTCAGCAAAATGAAAAAGCAACTTAGTTTAAAGGAGATTAAATCTTGTCCAGTTGAGTATGTATTAAATATTAATGACACGCTTAATGTCATTAGTGGCAAATGGAAGTTGCCAATAATCGGTTCCGTCCTGTTTGGTAAAAAGCGGTTTACAGATATACAACGCAATATTTCTAAAATTACTCCCAGAATGTTGAGTAAGGAACTCAAAGAATTAGAATTAAACGGTGTGTTAATTAGAACTGTCTATGAAACAACACCTGTGTCTGTTGAATATGAGTTGTCCCAGTCAGGGAAATTGATTACAGAAGTCTTGGATAAAATGATTGAATGGGGAGTAGAACATAGAAAGTCTGTGTTAAAAAAGTCATAAGTTCACATTCTGTCAATTGTCGTAGGTTGAATACGATTTTTAGTCTGTCCGCTTAATGATTGCAGTGTCGCTCTACGCTTGCAGGTAACGGTTTTGCTATGGTGTGTTTATGCACTATAGGTCTTGTTAGCGTTCGGTTTTCTTAAATGCTTAACTCGATCAACCCCCCTCTTGCTTTGATTAATTTTATAGTCGAATCTAACTGCCTGATACCTTTCTCTTCTTCAACTGACTTATAGTATATTCTAGCTTTCTCTATTTCACCATGGATTTTGAGTTCAAGGTCTTTGATTATATCCATTGTTTTTAACCTCTTCTCACTTAATAGGTAGTAGAAGACATACACATGATATAATAGATACTCAATTTTCTTATCTACTGAAATACTATTCCTGTCTATTAATGCATTAATCAGTTCAAGAATGTATTTTTTCTAAACCCTTAATTTGCTCTATCGCTGGGATAATATGGTACAACCAAGCTCCCAATACCCAGTGTTCTCCATACTCCGGGTCAGCAATGAAATATTTACCTTTTCCTACAGAAAAGTCAGCCAGTTCATCGTGTTCTATTGCAGATAAGAACTTATTTGTTTCCATAGGTAATTCTTCTTGTTCTTTCTTTATGTATAGATTCTATGATTCACAAATGCACGCTAACTACCTCAAAAGCGTGAACATACGCTTATTGGTACTATATCAGAAGGTCTCTTTCTAATTCTCCCGCTCCAGTACGATCAGGTCTGCCGACGCCTTGTTGAGCGCGATAGGAATGTTATTAAGTACTGCGGTGCGGATCAGTGTTTGGATGTCATGTTCGTGGCCGTGCGGGGTTTCTACGTCGATGAAGAAAATCACTTTCTGAATCTGCCCTTGCAGCAAGCGGGCGGCTAACAGAATGTCACCACCACTGGGGCCGTGTCCGAAGGGTTCGATGTTCATGTCGAGCAGTTCGTTGATCAGCTTAGAGGTATTGGTGGTGCCGATCAGTTTGTATTGGCGCAGGGCCTGCTGGTTTTCTTTTACCCAGTTCAGCAACTCGGTTTTTTTGTTGTTGTGGGCGATTAAAGCAACGGTAGCTTGCATAGTAAAGTCTTTAATGGGGTTGGTTGCTGCTCCCGAAAGAGCAGCCTCAGGTATAAGTGAAGGTACTATTTTTTAGGAGAATGCCGATGCAGCTGGCAGAAAAATAATGCAAGGCCGGTACGCGTTGCACCAGCCTTGCATTGTAACCAGATAGCAGGGTTTATTCAGCCGCTACAGTAGTGCCGGGCGTCTTGATTACAGACCCGAAAAAGATTGCGTTGAAGAACAGGCGGTTGGTGCCATACCAGGTGCCGCGGAAGTTCGGGTTATCAGCAAACAGGATCACACGTCCCTGCCCCTGATCGCTCACAAGCAGGGCGGCCGAGTTCTTTATCTTGCTGAGATTTCCCTTCGATACGTAGCCGCTCAACCAAGGGTCCTTCGTGTACTGCGCTACAGTGCTGTACGGGTTTTTGGCGGGCGCCAGGATGGTAGTGCTGTTGCGGTATACGGGTAGTTTGCGTTCCGCGAAGCCAAAGCCGAGCGGGTGCGATGTATCCAGGTCCACTTCATAGATCGATCCGCCTACCGACTGCGCACCCTCGGTGGGAGCAGCATTGGCGAAGTCGATCCGGGCACCAGCTTTTGAAGCCGTATCGTGGGCAGCTATAACCTTGCCCTGTGCTATACCTTGTTTGATGGCCCACTCCGATGCCGACTTGAACGTGATCAGCGTGCCTCCATCTGTTACCCAGCGCTTGAGTCTCTCAACAGCCGTTTTATCGAGGCTGTTGTACGATCCGTTCACCAGTACGATGGTATTGTAGCGGTTCAGGTTCAGTCTCGGGAAGGAGCTCAGCTCTACCTTGGAGATGGGCATGTGCAATTGCTGGTCGAGCAGGAACCACACTTCGCCTGCTTCATAAGAAGTGATGCCCTGCCCGGTCAGGAGGAGTGCCTCCGGCTTCTTCAGCGTCTGAATGTTGTTGCTGCCCAGGTCAATGCCCTGCACACTCAAACCGGTCTTCACTGACTCAAAGTTGGTCTGCTTCTTCGCTGCCACATAGTGTATCACTTTGTAAAGCGAATCAGCCGAAATTTTCTGTGATGCCACGGGTATCGTGATGGAGCCGGGCTGGTAAGCTTTTGGTCCAGTTGAAGTACTGGCGGTAAATGGCTTGAAAACCGTTTGGGTGATCACGCCTTTATCCTGCAGCAGGTATAGCGCCCCGGCTGCATTGTAGTCGGCCCAGTCGAGCAGGTAGGCATAGCGGCTTTGCGCCGGCAGGGTATAGTTGGTAGGTGCCAGTTCCGTTACTCTTTTGCCTGCCGATGCTTTTGACTTGAGGCCGGCATGTGGCAGGTTATAGGCCAGGGCCAGTGTCCAGGTGGAGGCATCATAGAACACGCTATCGTCAAACTCTTTGGTTTTGGCAAAGATGGATTCCACCAGGCGGTACTGTGGCTGCTCGGTCGGCACGACATAGGCTTTCCCTTTTTCAAACTTCTTTCCATCGGCTGACAGCGATTTGTCCAGCTCGTATACCTCGATGCGGTGGGCCAGCAGCAGCTCGGTGAATTTGCGCAGTCGGGTAGCATCGAAGTTCTCGCCGTATACATACGCCCGCACCCCGTTCTTGCGGCCATCCGTTAGCGCCGACTGGTAGAACTCACGCTGATTCCTGAGCAGTGTTTCGCGGTTTTCAACAGAAGCTTTTACTGTGGCCAAACCGGTGGCCAAATGGTTGCGGATCGTGAAAGCAAAGGTCAGCACACCCAGCGAATTCTCCTGTTTGTTGCCACGGGAGCTGGCCTGCTCAAACGTAATGCCCACGCCACCCTGAAAATCCGGATAGGTAGAGCCATAACCAGGGTAGATGTTATCGTACTGCTCTTTGGTGAAATAAAGGGAGCCCAGCTCGTCCAGCGCCTCGGCATGGTACTTCGCCATAAGCACGTTCAGCCCGTCGTAGGTGCTGCGTGGTATCAGTCGGTTTTCGGAGCTGTAGGGCTTGCTTGGCTCAAAGTAATAAGTGGAGTTGGTGCCCATTTCATGGAAATCGATCACCACGTTGGGTAGCCACTTGTGGTAAAACTCCAGGCGGTTTCTGCTCTCCACGTGTGCGATCGGCAGCCAGTCGCGGTTCAGGTCGAACCAGTAATGGTTGCCGCGGCCGCCCGGCCATACTTCGTTGTGCTCACGGTCTGCCGGGTCGCTCACGGCCGGGTTGCCCTGGTGCATGCTTACCCAGTTGGTGTGGCGGTCGCGCCCGTCAGGGTTGAGGGCCGGGTCAATAAACACCACCGCCTCCTGCAGGTACCGCTGCGTTTCCGGGTCCTGGTTGGCAAGCAGGTAATAAGCCGTCAGCATCGATACCTCGGTGCTCGATGATTCGTTGCCGTGCACATTGTAGCCCAGGTGCACCAGCACGGGCATCTTGGTCAGCGCAGGAGCTGCCTTGGCCGGGTCTGCCAGTTGCAGGTGCTCCTGCCGGATCTGTTCTATTTTGCCATGGTTTTGAGGCGATGTAATGCTCAGGATGACCTGCGGACGGTGCTCATAGGTATGGCCGATCGTTTCGATTTTGGCTTTATCCGATACCCGGGCCAGCTCCTGCAGGTAGGCCACCACCCGGTCGTAGCGGGTCTGGCGCTCCCCGATACCATAGCCCAGAAATTGCTCCGGTGTCGGTATGTTTGGGTCGAAGTTTTTGGTCTTTGGGAAGTAGTAGCTGTTCTGCGCCTGCGCAGGTAGTACGAGCAGGGCCCACAGTAAGAGCGAAGTTAGAAGTCCTTTGGCAGACTTCCTGAAGATAGACTTCATGTGAAATTTAAGGTATAGATGAAAGATAATTTCCGGATGCGAGGTACAATAGCAGGTTCAGGCTGGAGTACCCGCTGGTCTTAGTGCCAGTGCTGCGGAGGCGGCATCACGGCAAGCAGGATAGGGCTGAAGGAAATTTGCAGTGACAACTGAACCGGAATGTAGGGATACAACACAGGCAGCAGTGTCGGTTAGCTGAAATCCAATGTCTTAACTACTACAACAGCAGGAAAGCGAGTAGGAGGTAATGCTTAGAAAAGTGGTGAAGAAACCAGTGCTTCCTGGATAGGAGCTGTGTAATATTAGCATGCGTATGGATTTATATGTCCCAAAACTGGGCAGGAAGTAGCACCTGGTTAATAACTGGTTGCTAGAGGATCACGGAGCCTGCTCTCTCACCTCTTCGGTATAAATGCACTGCAAAGGTATGCCCGGGAAATCCACAGTTCCAAATTTTTTTTGAGAAGGAGTGTTTGGTTTAATTCTGAGACCTTAAGGTGAGGTCGTTCAAAGCAATTGTCCCGAACGCGTTTAGGTTAGCAGACTTTGGCCTCTGTTCGAACAACAGCAGTTAAGCACTACAAGCCTGACGCTTAACATTTGTGTTTTGAAAAGTGACCGCTATAGGAGCAGGTCCGGAGCCTGTTTGAACTTTTATGTGAAATATTTTTTTTAAAAGCTTGCATTACTCAAAAATGTGCGCGTACCTTTGTGGCATCTTTATCGAAGATTTATAAAGAAGAGGTGAGAGAGCAGGCTCCACGACCCTCTAGCAACCATCGGCGCAGGCCGGAAAAGGTGCTAACTCCTGCCCAGTTTTGGGACATATAAATTGAAGCACATGAACACGCCGAACACAACTCCAGCTTTATCATTGACAGCCATTACCCCTGTTGCAGCCTCCGCTGCACGCATGTGCTGTTGCTGCTGTTGCTCGTAATCCACTTTTCTACATGCTTTGCCTTGTTTTGCACCCCTGTGGTGCAGGGGCAGACTGCATTCCTGATTATTTACATCCATTCTATACTTACATTCTTGATCATGGGAAATCCTATACCCCAGCCAGTGCTGCATGATCTTTCGGCAGCCTTCGGAAACATGAAAAACCTATACCTGTCCGGCAAGGCAACCAAGCCTGCCTGTATGCGAATGCGTATGCGCAGCTGCTGTTGTTAAGGCTGCGCTTTGCACTAATCCAATAATCTGAATTTTATAGCTCACCATGGCTGCCATCTCTCCGATTGCAGGGTGGGAATACTTTGTCCAATATTTTATATAAAAATGCAAAAACCTAGAACAAATAGATTCGTGCAATTGCTCCTGTCATTAGGCCTGGTCCTGGTGACAGGTATAGCCGCCATTGCACAGGGCACCTTAACAAAAGGTGTCGTGAAAGATGCTAAGACCGGCGAGCCGCTGATCGGGGCCCGCGTACAGGTAAAAGGCACCGATAAAGGCACCGTGACAGGTATAGACGGTAGCTTCAACCTGCCAGTGGAGCAGGGGCAGACGCTTGTCATCTCCAGCCTGGGCTATACCTTGAAAGAAGTAAAAGTAGCAGGCGAATCGGTAAACGTGGCGCTGCAGGAAGACACCAAAGCCCTGAGCGAAGTAGTGGTGGTAGGCTACGGCACGCAGTCCCAGAAGGCCGTTTCCAGTGCTGTAACCTCTGTGAACCCATCCGAACTGAAAGGTATACCGGCCCCTTCGCCGGATCAGCTGCTGCAGGGCAAGGCCTCGGGTGTGCAGATCGCGGCGGCCAGCGGTACACCGGGTGGCGGCATCTTTGTGCGTATCCGGGGTAACACCTCCATCAACGCCAGCAACGAGCCGCTGTATGTGGTGGATGGCGTGTTCATCAACAACCAGTCTCTTTCCGGACTGAGCTTGGGTGGACAGACCACCAACCCGCTGGCTGACCTGAACCCGGCTGATATTGAAAGTATTGAAATACTGAAAGACGCCAATGCTACCGCTATTTACGGTGCCCGGGGTGCCAATGGTGTGGTGCTGATCTCGACCAAACGAGGTAAGACCAATGCCGGTACCAAGATCAATTTTCAGACGTACGCAGGTATAGCCAAAGCGCCGAAGATCTTTGAAACCGTGAATGCGCAACAGGAAGCCGAGCTGATCAACGAGACCTTTATCAACGACGGCGGCAATCCGACGCTGGTGCCTTTTCGCCCGAAAAGTGAAGGTGGCCTGGGCCTTCCGGAGGAACAAACGACGTACTCCCGCATCCCGGATGTGTTCCAGACAGCGCTTACCCAAAGCTATGACCTGTCCGCTTCAGGAGGAGGGGAGTCGAACCGCTTTTTCCTGGGGGGTGGCTACTTCAAGCAGGAAGGCATCGTGAAGCCGGCCGCTTTCGAGCGCTTCAGCGGTCGCTTTAACTACGATCACCTGGTGAACAATCGTCTGACCATCGGTACGAGCACCACGGTTTCGTACAGCAGGCGCAACCAGAGCCGCAACGACAACAGTGCGCAGGGGGTGATCAACTCAGCCCTGTACGTGCCCACCTACCTGCCGGTGTATAACCAGGATGGTAGCTATGCCCGCCATTCCATCTTCGACAACCACCTGGCCCTGATCGACAACCTGAACATAAAAGGGGAAAGCAGCCGCCTGATCACCAACCTGTATGGAGAGTATGAATTAGTGGATGGCCTGACCTTTAAGTCAAGCTGGAGCCTGGACTACAACAACTACGCTGATAAGGTATACAACAACACGCAGATCAGTGTGGGCCTGCCGGCCGGAAACGCCAGCCGCACGGATACCCGCCTGGTAAGTTTGCTCAACGAGCAGTTGCTGACCTATAACAAGCGCTTCGGCAACGACCATTTCCTGAATGTGCTCCTGGGTAACACTCTGCAGCAGACCAAATACAACACGCTGTCGCTGACCGGCCGCAATTTCCCGAGCGACGATTTCCAGGAGATCGCCTCTTCCTCGTTGCAAACCGGATCGACCAATTCGAGCCAGAATGGCCTGGTTTCCTTCTTCTCACGGGCCGGCTATACCTATAAAGACAGGTATAGCGTGGACGGCAGCGTGCGCGCCGACGCCTCTTCCCGCTTCGGTGCCGCCAACCGCTGGGGTATTTTCCCATCCCTGGGAACGTCGTGGATCATTTCGGAGGAGGCCTTTGCGCAGGACCTGCCTTTCGACCTGATCAAGCTGCGCGCCAACATCGGTCTGACCGGTAACCAGAACGGCATCAACGACTTTGCATCGCTGGGCCTGTGGAGAGCCGGGCGCAATTACGATGGCCTGCCGGGCATCAGCCACCAGCAATTGGCTAACCCGGATCTGAAATGGGAAACCACCCGCCAGTGGAACATCGGCCTGGACCTGGCGCTGCTGCAGAACCGGTTGAAGTTCGAGGCTAACTATTATAACAAGTACACCAAAGACCTTTTGCTGGAAGTGCCGGTGGCCGCCAAAACAGGCTTCAGCAGCGTGTTTGAAAACCTGGGCGAGATCAGCAATAAGGGAGTGGAGCTGAACATCGCTTCTACCAACATCGAGCGCGACGACTTCACCTGGACCACCAGCCTGAACGTGGCCCGCAACGTGAACCGCATCGAGAAACTGCCGATCCCGATCAACCAGCATTCCCGTGACTGGGTGCGCATGGAGGAGGGCGGCTCTGTATACGCTTTCTGGGTATATAAGCAGCTGTATGTTGACCCACAGACAGGCGATGCAGTGTATGACGACGTGGACAAGAATGGTGTGATCACCGTGGCGGACCGGCAGATCGTGGCCAATGCCGCACCGGACTTCTTTGGTGGTTTGAACAACCAGGTCAACTACAAGCGCTTTGATTTTGGTGCCCTCTTTTACTTCGAGTACGGCAACGACATCCTGAACCTGAACCGCTTCTTTATGGAGCACGGCGGCACCCGCAACGGCTCCATTACTTTCCTGCCGGGGCAGTTGGACAGATGGCAGCAGCCGGGTGATGTGACGGATATTCCACGCCTGACCCGGTTCGGCAATAACTACAACCTGCCAAGCAGCCTCTACATAGAAGACGGTTCTTTCCTGCGTCTGCGCTCTGTAACCGTAGGCTATACCGTGCCAACCGAATTGCTGAACAGGTATAAGGTAGCCAACCTGCGCCTGTATGTGTCCGGCACCAACCTGTGGACGCTCACCAACTACAGTGGCCTGGACCCGGAGGTGAATGTGGCCGGCGACAACCAGAACGTGCGCGGCATCGATCATGCCGTGGTGCCACAGCCCCGCACATTCCAGGCAGGACTTAATGTAACTTTCTAATATAGGGATCATCATGAAGAATATACTGAATAACTATAAAGTGCTGGCACTGGCCCTGGTCGTGTCACTTTCCAGCTGCGACAGCATTCTGGAGCCCCAACCACGGTTGGACATCTCATCGGAGTTCGCCATCACGGACAAGCGCGGGGCAGAGGCTGCCCTTCTGGGCGCCTACAGCGAACTGCAGAGCAATAATTACTATGGTCTGGAGTACCCGGCACAGGCTTACCTGTCTGCCGACGAAGCGGACTGGTCGGGCTCCTTTAACTTCTACCAGCAATTCGACCTCAATGCCATACCTGCTGAGAACAGCACTATCAAGTCTGTGTGGAGCCAGATCTACCGGGTGATCAATGTGTCGAACAACCTGATCGACAAGGTGCCGGCCATACAGGACCGCAACCTGACGGATGTGCAGCGGCAGAAAATTTTGGGGGAAGCCTACTTCCTGCGTGCCCTTGCATACTTTGACCTGGGCCGCGCCTGGGGTGGGGTGCCGCTGGTGCTGCAACCGACAGTTGACAAGAACAGTGGCAAAGGCATCAAGCGTGCATCGCGGGAGCAGACCTACGCCCAGGTGCTGGCAGACCTGGAGCAGGCCGAACTGCTGCTGCCTGCACTCACTGTTCGCTCCAGGGCTTCGAAGGAAGCCGTATGGGCGCTGAAAGCCAGGCTATACCTGTACCAGCAGAACTGGGAGAAGGCAGAGGCATTCGCCTCGCTGGTGCTCAACAGCGGCAAGTCCCGACTGGTGCAGCCCTACAGTGCCTTCTATACAGGCAAACTGACGGAGGAGAGCATTCTGGAGCTGGTGTATGACAACGCCGACCGCAACTCCCACGCCAATTACTGGCTAACCAGCAGCCGGGGCGGGCGTTACGAATGGAAGCCATCGGCCGGCATCACCCAGGACCTGCGCAACCCGGCCGTGGGTGGCTCGCGAAGCGCCCTGATCGGGTCGCAGGTGAATAACGGCAGCGAAACAGTCTATGGGCAGAAATACACCAAAGTCGCGACCGGAGAGGATGGCGCTTTCATTCTGCGCATCGCCGAGCAGTACCTGATCCGGGCCGAGGCCAGACTGAAGCGAAACAATCTAGCAGGTGGCCTGGCAGATTTGAACGAGGTGCGCAAAAGAGCGGAGCTGCAGCCATTCGTGACTGCCGATCTAAACGCTGCCTTATTGGCTGTGGAGCAGGAGCGCAAGGTTGAGCTGGCTTTCGAAGGCCACCGCTGGTTCGACCTGATCCGCACGGGCAGAGCGGCGGCGGTACTAGGGATAGCGGACGCTAACAAGTTCCTGTTCCCGATCCCGAACAGTGAAATACTGGCTGACCCGGACCTGGGGCCGGAAGATCAGAATCCGGGTTACTAAGTGCTATAGATATGGTGTCGCAGGGGTGCAGGGGCAGTCGGAATGCTGCTGTGCGCTCCTGCGGCACTATTATCTTTCGTAAAATAAGCAGGAATGAACCAGCTTGGAAAGAGCGTCGGCATAGATTTTCGTCTTAAACCCATAAAAAAAACCGACTGGTTAGAACCAGCCGGTTTTTTGAATTTTAGTCCTGGTGGGAGGGCTAAAATTATCCCGATTGCATTAAGATGGCAATTATTCCAGTTGTTTGTGTATTGCTTTAGTCTATCTGAAAACTGCTCAGGTTCTCCATGTACTTCTGCCCAGAGCCGGTGTTGAGTAACAGGATCTCTTCGTCGTACTGAATGAAGCCAGTGTCCAGCAGTTTGCGGGCCGCCATCCAGACGGCTGCTCCTTCCGGCGCTACAAACAGCCCTTCGCTAGTGCCCAGTTCTCTCAGACCGGTGATCATTTCCTCTTCCGAAATGCTGATGGCCGTGCCGCCAGATTCCTGCAGCGTCTGCAGCATCAGTTGCTCACCCAACGGACGAGGCACAGCTAGTCCGTTGGCAATTGTCGGTTTGCCCACGTAGCTTTGGGCATTGGCCTGCCGGCCGTAGAAAGTTTCTACCAGCGGACGGCAGTTTTCGGCCTGTACCGCTACCATGCGGGGCAGTTTTATACCTTGCGGCAGCCAGCCAATTTTTTTCATTTCCTTAAAGGCCTTCCAGATGCCGATCAGTCCGGTGCCGCCGCCGGCAGGGTATAGGATCACGTCCGGCAGTTGCCAGTTGCCCTGTTCGGCAATCTCATAGCCCATGGTTTTTTTGCCTTCAAGGCGGTAAGGTTCCTTCAAAGTCGACACGTCCAGGAGTTCGCCTTTGCTGTTGAGTTCTCTTACTTTGGCGGCGCAGTCATTGATCAGACCGTCCACCAGCACCACCTCGGCGCCATACCAATAGCACTCGTCCCGGAAAGCCTTCGGCGTATGGCGGGGCATCACCACGGTGGCGCGCATACCTGCCTTGGCGCAGTAAGCGGCCATGGCCACTCCGGCATTGCCGGCCGTAGGTATAATGCAGCCCTCCACACCATGCTCTTTGGCTTTGGAAATGGCCATGCTCAGGCCGCGTGCCTTAAACGAACCGGTCGGGTTCTGGCCTTCGTCCTTTAGTAGTAACTTCCGCAGCTCGTACTTCCGTGCCAGGTTCTTCAATTCAAGAATGGGGGTATAGCCCTCACCCAGACTCACGATGTTTTCTTTGTGCAGCACGGGCAGCAACTCGAGGTAGCGCCACATGGTACCTTCCCGATGCAGCAATGCCTCTTTTTCAGGCACTACGTCAGGAGAATAGCCGGCTAGGAGCGGCAGTTGGCAGCAGGCCGAGACCGTCTGTTTTTCGAAAGCAGAGTAAGGTGCGCCACAGCTGGAGCAGGTTAGGGTGCTCAGGTGACTTATAAGGGGTTGAAGCGTCGTTTTCATATCAGTATCTACGGCAAATTGCACCCGTGATATGACCAAACAAAATAGCTAAAAGGAATAGCCTATTCCATTTTGGAATAATAGCGCTTGGTAAACTGAATGAAATTCTTGTAAGGGAAATTGTTCTCGGTGCCCTTGCGCTGAATGAAGTTGAAGCTCCGTTTGATCGTGAGTCCGTTGATCGGTACCTGCACCAGTTCGCCAGACTGCAGCTCTTTGATGACAGCCTGCCGCGGCAGAAAGGAAAGACAGGTATCTACCCGCACAAAGTTCTTGAGGGCCTCCGTACCGCCCAGTCTTATTTTGATAGGCAACTCGTTCAGCTTCACTTGTTTTTTCTCCAGCGCCATTTCCAACACGGCCAGGGTGCCCGAACCACGTTCGCGCAGCGCCAACGGAATTTCGTACAAATCGCGGATCTCGAGTTGCTGTTTCTTGAGCGGATTGCGCGAAGAGCAGACTGCGATCACTTCGTCCGTTAGGAAAGGCATGTAGGTCACGTTGCTCACCTTATTGACGCCCTCCACAATGCCCAAATCTATTTCATGATCGAGGAGGGCTTTGAGGATGTTCTCGCTGTTGCGGTTCTTGAGGTCGAGCTGCACGTTCGGGTTCTTCTGCAGGTAAGCCGAAAGCACGGGCGGCAAGATGTAAAGCGAGATGGTGGTACTGGCTCCCAGCACCATGTTCACCTGCGGCGAGAAGTTTTCGCTGAGCTGCTTAAAGTCCTGGAATAGCTCGTGCTGCAGCTGCTTGGCTGACAGCAGCTTGTCATACAGCAGCCTGCCGGCAGGCGTGAGTACCACACTGTTGCCGAGTCGCTCAAAAAGGCCGGTTTTATAGAACTCCTCCAGCGCTTTGATGTGCTTGCTGATGGCGGACTGGCTGATAAAGAGCGTCTGGCTGGCTTTGGTAAAACTCAGCAGCCGGGCCACTTCCATAAAAATTTCGTGCCTGTGAGAGAGCATACCTGGGTCTATTTCTCTTTCAAGTATAACGCTTCATTGCCAATATTAAATAATCGGGAAGCTTATTTTTTGTAGATACTGCCATCTTTCATTACCAGTCTGACCTGCCGCACTTGTGCTATACTTTTGGCCGGGTTGCCTTCCACAGCGATTATATCAGCCAGTAGACCAGGCTTAATTCTGCCCACAATGTCACCAATACCAAAGACATCAGCATTGAGAGACGTCGCGGCACGTAGCACCTCGATCGGCTTCATACCGTAGTCCACCATCATTTCCATTTCTCTCGCATTGTCGCCATGGGTAAATACGCCCACATCGCCGCCCATCACGATAGTCACGCCACTGTCCAGTGCAGCCCTAAAACTTTTGCGCTTGGCTTTTACACGATCAGGCTCTTGGGCGATACCTTTCTGCCAGCCACGGTACTGCGAAATGGCATCGCCGGCGGCCAGGGTAGGGCAGAGGGCTACGTTGTGTTTCTTCATGAGGCGGAAGATCTCGGGAGTGGCTTCATCTCCGTGCTCAATGGTAGACACACCGGCCAGCGTTGCTCTTCGCATACCTTCTACAGTAGAGGCATGCGCTACAACTGGTCTGCCGCTGCTGCTGGCTACTTCCACAATTTTCTTCAGTTCATCTACCGTGAAGGTCGGCTGCGCCGTACCATGCAGTCCCCAGCGGTAGTCGGCGTATACCTTGATCAGGTCTGCGCCTTTGCCAATCTGCTTCCGAACCTCCCGGGTCAGTCCGTCCATGCCATCTGCAACGGCAGCGCCCAGGGGTGTTTCAATATCATAGCTAAGCTCTTTAGGACCATAGCTGCCGGTGGTGACAATGGCTTCGGTGGCAATAAGCATCCGCGGACCAGGTACAATGCCTTTGTCGATAGATGCCTTCAACCCGACATCATCATAACCTGCACCTTCCGTACCCAGGTCGCGCACCGTCGTGAAGCCAGCCAACAGAGTATTCTGTGCATGCACTGTTGCCCGGGCCACCCGCTCTACCCGCGACTCTTTCAGCACCTGGTCGTTCCAGGGTGTTTCGTTGTAGGGGTGCAGGAACAAGTGGCTGTGCCCCTCAATAAGACCTGGCAGTAGGGTGGTACCGCTCAACTCGATTACCTGTGCGGTGGCGGGAGCTGTCAGGTTTCTGCCGACAGCTTCGATCTTGTTGTTCTTCACCATTACCTGCCAGCCTTCCTGCAGCTGCTCCCCATCAAACACACGGTCTGGTTTGAGCAGGTAATAAGAATCCTGTGTAGGAGCCTGAGCAAATAAAAGAGAGGTGTGGACTAGGAATGTAAAACAGAGAAGACTCAGGTATAGAAACTTCAGCATGGTATAGCAGCTTTGGCCGTTAGCAAATTAGTGGATGCTCAAGTTAATGCTTTTCCAGGAATCAACTCTTCGCTACTGAGATTTTCGACGCCAGTTCATCGTCAGACAAAGCCTCTAGCCAGTCTTTGGGCAGTTGCAGCCGCACCGTCTGGGCGCCGCCGCTCGGGGTACAGACCACTGTTACCTCGCCGTTTGTGTCTTCGGTCAGCTCAGCGGCCTTGTCGGCATTTTCCTTTGAAAGGGTGCCATAGGCCTGCACGCAGGTCCAGGTGGTATTTTCGGAGTCGGTTACTTCTCGTTGCGTCATTATTTGTGTTTTAAGGTATACCCTATACTCATTTTGGCAGGAGAAGATGCCACTATAACAAAAAAGCCCGGCCAGATTAGATCGGGCCGGGGCTTTCTGTAAGTTCTACAAAAAATCTATTGTACCCGAATCAGGCGCAGGTGGTCGATCATCGCCTGGTTGATCTCGCCGTTCATGTTCTCATTGGCTGGCTCGAAGGTGAGTGACAATTGATTTGTGCCTTTACTGAGTTGCACCCATACCTTGTTGGAATAGCCCCAGTCACTCCACTCGCCAATGCCACGCTGCGGCAGCACGATGGTACCTGCCACTTCCTTGCCTTTGCGAAGGGTGCGCATGGCCGCTTTGTTGTCGGTGTTGATCGGGCCGTTGCCGTTGGCATAACGGAAGTCGATGGCATACAGGCCAGCCTGCGGCGCGGTCACTTTAAAACGGATGGTCGTGTTCGTCTTTTTACTCACCTCCACGAAGCCCTTGCCCGTGAATCCTTTGTAAGGTTGTTTGGCTGGCGTAGCGGCTGCTTCGGCTTCGTATACCTGTTCGAGCACTGCAGGGTATACCGGTATTGGCTCACTTGCAAAAGAGCTGTAACCTGCCGCATCAGTCGCGATTACCTGGTACTCGGCATAGCCTTCCGGTTGCACGGCTATACCTGTTTCGGTGGTTTCCTGCAGTGGCTTGCCATTCCGGAGCACGGTATAGATCACGGCGCCTTCCACCGGTTGCCAGCTGAATTTGCCATTTGCATAGCTCGTAGCCGGGGTGGCTGGCGTCACATGGTGGGCTACTTTATTCTGGCTGCCTTTATCACTTATTTCATCGGCAAGCACGATCTGCACCTTGTGCTGTCCGGTTAGGCTGGCAGGTATAGCGGCTCCTTCCAGCGGCTGACCGTCCAGTGTGATGCTACGGATGCTGTTGCCAAATCCCTGTATGTCAATGTCGAGCACGGCGTTCCTATACCTGAAGTTGGTGAGGCGATGTTTGCCTTTGTATACCTCCGGCACAAAGGGCTTGAACACCAGTTTGTCTGCCTGGAAATCCATACCGAAAAGCAGTTTGTAAGTCATGCCCAGGAAGCCGCCCACACTCCAAAGCTGACGGTCGGAGTTTACCTGTGTGCCGGCGTAGTCACCGTTGCTGGCCACAAAATTCTCCTTGTTGGTGAGGAACAAAGCAGCCGGTCTATAAATAGCGTTGAGGCTCTCCACGGTAGCGGTTTCGTTGCCGGCTTTGGCGGCCGCCAGCGTCCAGTAAGCCTGCACAAAGGGCCAGATGCCGTTGTTGTGGTAAGGCGGCATGTTCGGAATCTGCGGGAAAATGCTTGGGATACCAAAGTCATATACCGGTGTGCTGGCCACGATGCGTTTTGCCCGGTCGGTGTCAGCAATGCCAAACAGCACAGTCAGCGCCTCGCCCAGCGCCTCAGACCTTGGGGAAAGCGACAGGTAGTTGCGGCCATACAGGTATTGCCCATAATAGCCTTGGTCTTCCTGCCACAGGTGCTGGTTTATACCTTCCTTGATCTGCTCAGCCAGCTGGCTATACCTGTCGGCCGCCTGCTTGTCGTTCAGCATCATCGCCATTTGGCTCAAGAGTACATTTGCCTGGTAATGCACCGCATTGGTGCCCAGGTTCTGCGAAGCATAGATGTCGGCCGGCTGCATCCATTTCGGATAGGTCTGTTCGCGCCAGTCCAGGAACGAGGACTCTCCGCGCATCAGGTTTGTGTTCTGGTCGTAAGCATTCAGCAGGTCATCTTCCACTGAGTTTCGGATGATCTCGTAAGACTCGCGCAGCCAGTTCTGGTTGCCGGTCACGGTATAGATTTCCCAAGCCGCGATGCCCCACACAATCCGGTCCGTCGACACCGGATAAGCGCCGCCCGTACCTGTATCCTGAATGATGCGGTTGTTCTTCACTTTGCGCATCAGGCTTTTGCGGGCTATCTCCGGCTCAATGGCCGCCAGCCCTAATATCAGCGCGTAGCTGATGTCGCGCGTCCACACGCCGGCCCATTCTTTGCCCGTCCGGAAAGTGCTGTCGGCCTCGATGTTCTTCACCACTTCTTCCAACGTCATGTTGTAGAGCGCATCGGTGAGCACATAGTCGGAGCTATACTGCGGATAATGGTCGATCGGCGCGCTCAGCTTCCAGTGCGAGGCCGTGAATTTTTCTTCACGATGGGCGTTCATGGTGAGCGTCACTTCGTAAATGCCATCGCCGTCCGGGTCCTCCAGTTCCATCCCTTCGCGACTTGCCAGGTTATCGAAATCCCAGGTGAGCGGAGAAGAGTTACCCGCGATGTAAACTCCCTTGAAATCGTCTTTGTATACCTTGCTGCCGTTGTAAGCAGTGTAGAAACCGTCTTTCTTAAAAGCGGCCAGTACTTCGCGCATATCCACTCGCACCGTCAGGGGTGTGTTAGGTGGCAGAAACGCCTTTGGCGGCGCTGGAGCAGTGGCTTTCAGCTGCTGCCCGAATTTGATGATCGGGGTTTCGCAGCTTCCGCCCTCCTCGGCAAGGCAGATGAACTGGTGGTCCATACCCGGCGGCATCTCGTTGTCCTTGCTGTTGATGCTGAACTTGAATAGGACCTCCGGAGACTGAAATTCGTTCGCCGGGCTCTGGTAACCGGAGGTGATCTCAGTAGGGGAGATCGCCTTGGCTACGTAGTCTCCTTGCGTGATGCGGTCAGGGTATACGCTGTATGCTTGCGATTGCCAAAGCGCTTTTTCGGCACTGACTGCAGTGGTGGTTGCAGCTGTGCCGGTAGTATTGCCCGTTTCAGGCTGCTGGGTTTTGCAGGCGCTTGCGGTTAGCAGTGCTGCTAAGGTGATGGCGTGTATGTAAGTGTGTTTTTTCATGGTCAATTTTTATGCTGTTTGTATATCGCAAGTTTAGCATCAGCGCAACTTGTGGTTGGACTTGAGGCTAGTTTGTAACTGGCGTAGCTGCACTATAGGTATACCTCAAGCTATTTTACTTTGTAGCTTCGCCTAGCCGGCGGGGCCCTACTTTTTTCCTTGATGAAAAAAGTAGGCAAAAAAATCAAGACGATTTTGAACTCGCTGACCGCTCAAACAAAAAATCGTCAAAAGCGCACCGGGCATGCCTATCTGTTTCATTGCCAGCGTGCAAGTTAGTCTTGCTATACCTGCCAGTGGTTTGTGTGCTACAGGCCTATACCTTTGAACTGGCAGTAGCAGAAACTCTCCCCTTGAGGGGAGCGCAGAGGGGTGTGATCGTGCACAAGCCAGCGCCTTCAAAGCTTATACCTGTGAGATGGCAACTTTAGGTTCCCCGCCTTAGACAAGGAGGGGTTAGGGGTGGTTGGACCCGGTCTTGCAAAACAGAAACAACACTGCTTCTACCTTTTGATTGGCATCTACAGAAAACTCCCTCTTGGGGGTGGGGGCCCTCTACAAAGAAGGGGGCAGGTGGATGACAGTATTTAACAGATATACCTTTGCTAGAATGCTTATACCTGTGGTTTGGCAGCTTCCTTAAATTCCCCTCTCGAGAGGGGCAGGGGTGTGACAATCGTATGTGGAATCCTGTAAACCCCTTAATCCTGTCAATCCCTAAATCCTGAAAATCCTGATTCAGACAAGCTATTCCCCTTTCACCCCAAACTTATAAACTGTCGTTTCGCTGTACTTCTCTCCAGGCCTCAGGATCGTCGATGGGAAACTTTCCTGATTCGGGGAATCGGGGAAGTGCTGGGCTTCGAGGCAGAGGCCAGCGTAGCGGTTGTAGACCGTGTTGTTGTGGCCGGTCAGGGTGCCGTCGAGGTGGTAGGCGGTGTAGAACTGGATGCCGGGCTGTGTAGTTTGAACTTGCATCACGCGGCCTGTTGCCGGATCTTCTACTGTTGCGGCAGGCACCAATCTGTCGCCTCCGTTACGCACCACGTAGTTCAAATCATAGCCGTAGCCCTGCAGGTTTTCGATGCGGTCGCCTACGCGGGTAGGCTTGGTAAAGTCGTAAGGTGTACCCTTCACTGACTTCAGTTCGCCGGTAGGTATAAGCGTCTCGTCGGAAGCCGTGAACTGGTCGGCGTGGATCGTGACGATGTGGTTGAGGATGTCCTTTTCCTTGCCCGCGCTTAGGTTGAAGTAACTGTGGTTGGTCAGGTTCACCGGCGTGGCTTTGTCGGTGGTGGCTTCGTAGTCGATCTTCAGGTCGTTGAAGCCGGTCAGGGTATAGGTTACGACAACGGTCAGGTTGCCGGGGTAGCCCTCTTCGCCGTCCTTGCTCACGTAGGTCAGCCGGATCGCATTTTGCTTTTGCAGGGGCTCGGCCTGCCACACCACTCTGTCGAAACCCGTAATGCCGCCATGCAGGTGGTTGGGCGCATTGTTGACAGCCAGCGTATACTCCTGCCCGTCCAAGGTAAATTTCCCGTTGGCGATGCGGTTGGCGTAGCGCCCCACAATACCCCCGAAGTGCGGATCGTTGGGCACGTAACCGTCTACGCTGTCGAAACCAAGCGCTACTTCGCCCAGCTTGCCATCCCGGTCAGGTGTTTGGATGGAAGTGACGATGGCGCCGTAGTTAGTGATTTTCACGGTCATGCCGTTGGCGTTGGTCAGGGTATAGAGCTGCACCTGCTGGCCGTTGGGGGCAGTGCCAAAAGGCGCGGTTTTTATTTCCATGGTGTTCACTTCTTGTTTACTCAAACTCTGTCCGGGCTGGCCCGGCTTGCCACCGCAGCCTGATATGGTTGCGAGACCCAGACACCCGAACAGCACCAGGGCGCGCAAGGTATAGCGGACTTTACGTTTTTTCATAAACTCTTTTCGGTATGTTTTATTTTCTAAGGATAAGGGAGCTGAAGGGTGGAAGCTGCGCCGTAGTGCCATTCAGTTTGGCAGCGTTATGCTGATGCAAAAGCTGCTTGTGCTCCTGCAGGCTGGCAGGTATAGGAACGCTCACCTCTTTGCCCGACAGGTTATGCAGTACCAGAACCGATTCACCGGCCATGGTGCGCATAAAGCCGCTCACTGCCCGGTTGCCCATGTTCACCGGCTCCAATTCGCCATGGGTTAACGCTTTGCTGCTGTTGCGCAACCGGATGTAAGCTTTGTAATGATTGAGGAGTGAGTTCGGATCCTGCGCCTGCTGCGCCATCGGCTTCACGTTCTGCTCAGTGCTGAACTCCGGTGTCACCCAGGTGGTGCGGCAATCGTCTTTTGCTTTGGTATCCCACAGGAAGGGTTCCCGGATCATCTCGTCCGGCTTCTTGCCGAGCATCCCGATCTCCTCGCCGTAGTACACGTAGGGGGCGCCGGGTAACGTAAACAGCAGGGCCGCCGCTACTTTAGCTTTGTTCAGGTCCCCGTTCACCTCACTCATGATGCGGTTCTGGTCGTGGTTGCTCAGAATGGTGGCGTCCACAAAGTCTGGATTCACCTGCTGATAGGTGTTGATGATGCGGTCATGGTGGATGGCCAGTGAGTCGCCGTTTCCTGTCTTCAGGGCATCGAGTATTTTCCAGCTCATCTCAAAATTGAAAAGCGCCGGGAGTCCTTTGGTATAGGGTGCTACCACATCAGCTTCGGCCCATACCTCGCCCACCAGGTATACGTCCGGCTTCACTTGCTGCATCTCGGCTCTGAACTCCTCCCAGAAAGCATGGTTGTCGGCCGGTCTGTCATCCGGGAAAATGTGGCGGGCCGCATCCAGTCGGAAGCCATCCACACCCACTTCCTCGAGCCAGTAGCGACCTACCTTGTATACCTCCTCGCGAACTTTCGGATTGTCAAAATTGAGGTCGGGCATGCCGCCCCAGAAGTAGCCGAAGTATTTGTAGTCGCTGCCTTTCACCTCATGCCAATGCTGCACGTTGTGGGAGTCGTCGCCGGTGGTCTTACCTTCGCCTTTGGTTTGCGGATCGTCTTTGTGTGCCCATACGTAGTAGTCACGATAAGGGCTTTTCTCGTCTTTGGCCGCCTCCAGAAACCAGGGATGCTGGTTGCTGGAGTGGTTCACCACCAGGTCGATCACCACCTTGATGTTGCGCTTGTGCGCCTCCTCCACAAAGGTCTTAAAATCCTCCATGGTGCCGTAGTCGGGGTGAATGCCGGTATAGTCGGTCACGTCGTATTTGTGGTAGGAAGGAGAGGGGCTCATCGGCATAAGCCAGACGCCCTCTATACCTAGCTCAGCCAGATAATCGAGTTTGGAGGTCATGCCTTTGATGTCGCCGATGCCGTTGTTGTCGGAGTCGCAGAAGGACTGCACAAAGATCTCGTAGCTCACGCTGCGCGGCCATTCGCTGGCTTTGGCGGTGGGCTGTTGGTCGAGTTGTGCTGGTGTGCTACAGCCCGTCGCAAGGTATAGCGCAGGTAGAAGCAACAGGTAATGCAGGTTTCGTTGTTTCATGGTTGTTAGTGTATCCCATTCGGCCAGCGTTGGCAGACTCATGGCTTGGCTTGATTTAAATGCTCATGCCTGGTGTTTATGTTGCTAATAATCAGGATGGCTTTATAAAGCAAACCCGGCCAAGCTTTGTAGCCTGCCGGGTTTGCTGAGTTTAAAATAGCACTTCGCAGCAGGATACTTTCGTAAAGGCCATGTGCGAGTGTAGCATCTTAAAGCTTGGTCAGTGTGTAGGTATAGTTACCTGGGTTCGCCAGATTCAACACCACTTCATACCGACCCGCCTCTGTTACCTTGATGTTGGCAGCGCCATACTCCAGGCTGGCATCGGCATTGTCATCACCGAAGTTAATGTCCCATTTGTCATTGGCTCTGAACTTAATTTCTCCAACAGACAATTGGAGCGTGGCCTTCCATACCTGAGCAGTCGCATCGTAAGTCATGTCCTGGTCGTTATCCCAGCTGCCGGTGGCGTCGCCTATTACACCCCATGTTGTCTTGACGGCCTCCCAGGTCAACTGGTTGGTGTTGGCTTTGAGCAGGTAATAGCCTGCGCCGTCTACTTGCAGGTCAGTGCCTTTTGCAACCAGTGTACCTTTGTTGCCGCTGCTGGTGCCTCCAAAGTCATTGTCCCAGTTGGGTGCGGGGTTTAACTTGAAGTTCGTCTTGGCATCGGGGAAGTTCACATAGCCTTCATACACCCCGTTGTCATTCACTGACGACACCTTGGGCGCTTTGGCGGGGTCCCAGCCCTGGTGGCTGCCCGGCACCCAAAGCGACACGTACTCAATGATGTCGAGGAATGGCGTCACTTTAATTGACACCACATTGGAGTGAGTTGGTGTAACACTTTCTGCTACAGAGGATTTTACACGTACCTGCATCGTGCCTTCGTTGTTCGGAGCCAGACCCAGCTGCGTAGCCAGGGTATTCAGTTCTGCCACGGTAAGGGTTTTGCTCAGCATGCCGGGCGTAGTTTCTACCTCCCTGGCTTCCGCAAAATCGCCGCCTTCAGCAATAAACTGCAAGGTATAGGTAACTGCCGCCTGGAAGCCGTAGTCAGCGGCGGTCCAGTTCAGGGTAATCGCGTCCTCGGCTTTGTTTTCAGCAGCCAGTTCCACACTGTTGGCTGTGGAAGCAAGGGTAGGGACAGCGCCCGGGCGCAGTACCAGCCGCTCTTCCTCTTTCTCACAGGAGAATAGTACCAGCGATATCAGGCACAAGGTGAATAACTTATTTATCGTGCTTTTCATATTTGATGATTTCAAAATGTGATTTATCTACCCGGAAGCCTACTACTAATGCAGCCGGCTTCCGGTTTTTTCAGATTATCGCGTATAGCCCGGGTTCTGCGTCAGGTTCGGGTTGGCGGTCAGGTCTGTGCTTGGGATCGGGTACAGTCTGCGGAATTCCTCCACACCTCTGCCCTCCGGAACCCCACCTTTCCACGGCCATACATAGGTAGCCGATGTAAACCTGTTGAAGCGGATCAGGTCTGTTCTGCGGTGGCCTTCCCATTTCAGCTCGCGCGCACGCTCGTTGATAATGAAGTCAAGCGTAAGCTGTCCCTGGTTGATCGCACCTCCGTTGTCTCGCATAGTACCTGCTGCATTGGAGTAGGCACGTCGGCGCAGTTGGTTCACGTAGCCCAGCGCATCAGCGACAGAACCACCTCCACCGCGCAGCACCGCCTCCGCATACATCAGGTACACGTCAGCCAGTCGGAACATCGGGAAGTCTGTGTCCGGGTGGTTACCGCTTGGATCAGAACCCGCCTGACCCGCTCTGTTCACGTTCTTATATTTCGTGATCGGGTAGCCTTCCGTAAAGGTGAAGATATCGGCAATCTCGAGGCTCTGTCCGTCGGTATGGAACATGGCACGCTCATCCGGGGTTGCATTGGTACTTGGGAAAAGCTCCACAATGTTTTTGGTAGTGCGTAGACCACCCCAGCCACCGTTGATGCCAAAGGCAGCTGCGTCCATGCTGCCTCCCACCGGAGCGTGCACCAGGTAAGTCATTCCACCCCAGGTAGTGGTTCGCATCCCATCAAAGGTGATCGGGAATATGATCTCGCTTGTGGTATGGTTATCGGCCAGGAATAGATGACTGTACTCTGCCTCCAATTGGAAACGTCCTGAGTCAATTACTTTGCGTGAGTAGGTCACGGCATCGGCGTATCGGCCCTGGCCGGTGTATACCTCCGCGTTTAGGTATAGCTTGGCAAGCAGCGTCCAGGCGGCAGCCTTATCAGCCCTTCCGTACTCGAAGCCCGGCTCACCCAGCTCATTTTCGATGGCCAGCAGTTCGCTCTCCACATAGCTGAACAGTTCGGTGCGAGTAGTTTGCTCCGGTAAGAAAGAGCCTACCCGGTCTTCTTCTGTCACAAAAGGCACGTTGCCATACAGGTCAAGCGCATGCCAGTAACTCAGGGCGCGCAGGAAACGAGCCTCGGCCCGGAAACGCTTGGCTTCTTCCAGGTTGGCTCCCGTGATGCCACGCTCGCTCAGCAGGCCGTCCTGTGTTTCGCGGATGAACTCGTTTGTGAGCGACACCTGGTAGAAGATCCGGTTGTAAAGCGCACGCAAGAATTCGTTGCCCGGAGTCCAGTCCATGTCATGCAGGTCACGCAGGTTGCCGTCGTTCCAGGCGATGATCGCCTCGTCGGTCGGCAACTCCTGTGCCTGCCAATACTGGCGCAGGTAGTTCGAGAAACCTTCGTCGATGCCGCTGATGTCGGGTCGACCTGCAGGACCCTGCTGACCTGTCACGGCATAGCCGGCGTACATTTTGGCCAGGATGCTCTTGTAGTTGCCGAAGTCACGGTATACGTTGGCCGACACCACATCGTACTTCGGCTCTATGTCCAGGTCGTGGTCACAGGAGGCTGCAGACAGGGAAATAACGCCTGCCAGTGCTATGTTTCTTATATTTCTGAAATTCAGAGTTCTCATGATGGGATGAATTAAAGATTAACTGTCAGACCTAAGGTATAAACACGCGGCCTCGGGTAAAAATTATTGTCTATACCGCTGGCAATCTCAGGATCAAGACCGTTGTATTTCGTGATTACAAACAGGTTCTGGATGTTGGCATTCAGGCGTAGGTTCGCTTTCTCGTTGAAGATACCACCCACATTGTAACCGAAGTTGATGTTCTCCATACGCAGGAATGAAGCGTTCTCCATGTAGTAGTCAGAGAACAGTTGGTAGTTCATGAAGTTGGTCTCCAGCACGTTGGGCGACACGTTGGTAAGGTAGCCCGGGAACATGAATGAGCGGTAGGCACCGTTGTTTGAGTATATGTTGTTATACATGTAGTTGCCCACGCTGCCGCGCATCACAAAGCCGAAATCAAAGTTGCCGTAAGTCAGGTTAGAGTTAAAGCCCAGGAAGAAATCCGGCTCCGGCTTCTTGTAGCGGTAGCGGTCAGCTTCACTGATCACACCGTCTTTGTTCAGGTCAGCATACAGGCCTTCGATCGGCTTGCCCTGCTCATCATACACCTGCTTGTAGACATAGAACACATCCGGCGCATAGCCAACCGTTCTGATCTGGATGTTGTTACCCACGCCACCGGCAATGGTGCCAACCGGGTAGCCTTCAAAGTCAGGATCTTCGACCTTGCTTAAATTGGTGATCTCGCGCTTCTGGTATGTGCCGTTGACCCCAATGCTCCAGGTCAGCTTTTCGTTGCTGATGGCCACGTAGTTCAGGGCTGCTTCCAGTCCTCTTGTCTCCAGGTTGCCCACGTTTGTGATCAGCTCATTTACCAAGTTGGTGCCCGCAGGAACCGATACGAGGGCCAGCAGGTCGCGGGTGTCTTTGAAGAAGTAGTCGAGGCTACCATTCACTCGGTTATTGGCAAAGCCAAAGTCTATACCTGCGTTGTAGGTGGTTGTTTCCTCCCACTTAATACCGGCATCATAACCCTCCGGACGGAGCAGGTTGTAGAACTGGTTGCCAAACTGGTATTGCGCTGTGTTGTCGCTAATGGTATAGCGTGCCAGGTACGGGAAGAAAGGACCGATATCCTGCTGCCCTGTAACACCTACGCCCAAGCGGAGCTTCAATTCAGATACAGTCGGTGAGTTTTTCAGGAATGCCTCTTCGTTGATTCTCCAGGCCAGTGCCAGCGCCGGGAATGTGCCCCAGCGAACGTCATCACTAAAGCGTGATGTACCGTCACGGCGCACGGTAGCTGTCAGGATATAGCGGTCGAGGAGCACGTAGTTCAATCGGCCAAAGTAAGAGCGCAGGCGGTAGAAATCGTTTGTAGGAAGCCCTGGCTCCAGGTCGCTCAGCGGCGTGCCCTCTGCGTCAGCTGGTATAAACTGCGGACTCTCGTTCTCAAACTCCTGGAAGGAGTAACCGGCTGTCGCGTCGACGCGGCTGTTAATGCCGGTCAGGTCTTTCACATAGTTCAGGTAGAAGTCAACCAGGCTGTTTTTCTTCTCCTGCTCGAACTGGGTTCTTCTGCCGTTGTTTGGCGCCTCGGGCGCAAAGGCGGCCGGGTAGAAAGTGGTGCCGTTGCTGTTGGAGCGGTCAAAACCCAGATTGAGGTTGGCTCTCAGGTCGGGCAGGAAATGAAGTTTGTAGTCGAACTGCACGTTACCGATGTGGCGTTTCACCTCGCCGCGGTCGTCGCGCTGCTCCAACATACTTACCGGGTTGCGTGTAGCCAGCGGGTTGTAGCGTCCGTTGGCATCCAGCCACTGGAAGTAGCCGCCAAACGCGTCGCTGCCAGACATCACAGGCTGTGTCGGGTCCATGGCAACGGCCGCCCCAATGGCGCCCACGTCAGCAAATTTACTGTCGGTGATTGCTCCTTTGTAGTTCAGGTTAACGGTCAGGTGGTCATCGAGGAAGCTTGGGTTCAGGTTGACACCAATGGAGCCACGCTCAAAATTACCAGTGCGCAGCACCCCGTCCTGGTTCAGGTAGCCCAGCGACACGCGGTAGGGCAGTTTGCCCACTGAGCCGCCTATGCTCAGGTTGTTGTCTGTGGTATAAGCGGTCTGAAAGATCTGATCCTGCCAGTTGGTGTTGGCGTTGCCGAGCAGTGCGATCTGCGAAGGCGTACCCTGCTCGTTCACTACCCGGCGGAACTCGTCAGCACCCAGCACATCCACTGTTTCACCCACTTTGGAGAGCGAGTGCTGTGTTGTAAACGTCACCGCGAGCTTCTGCCCGGCAGTGCCTTTTTTGGTCGTGATGATGATCACGCCGTTTGAAGCGCGCGAACCGTAGATGGCAGTTGCCGAAGCATCTTTCAGAATATTGAAAGTCTCGATGTCATTCGGGTTGAGGAAGTTGAGTGGGTTTGCTGCACCTGATACACCTGAGTTATCGAGCGGCACACCGTCGATCACGATGAGCGGATCGTTGCTGGCGTTGAGGGAGCCACCACCACGGATGCGGATGCGGCTACCAGAGCCCGGCGCACCACCGTTTGGTGTAATCTGAACACCGGCCACTTTACCCTGTATCAACTGCTCTGGCGTGGTGATCTGGCCCTGCACGAAGTCTTCGGAGGAGATCGCTGTTACAGCGCCCGAAATATCGGATTTACGCTGCGTACCATAACCAACCACGACCACTTCCTGCAGCGCCTGCGCGTCGGGGCGCATCGTTACACTCACAGTTGCCTGGTTGTTGATGGCTACCTCCTGCGTGGTATATCCGATGAATGAAAATACAAGCGTACCACCAGAAGCTGGCACAGGCAGCGTAAACTCTCCGTTTGCGTTGGTGGACGTACCACGGGTCGTACCTTTCAGCACCACCGTTACGCCTGGCAGCGTTTCGCCGTTCTCGTCCAGCACGCGGCCGCTAACGGTTACATCCTGTTGTACCGCTGCGCGGGGCTTGGCTACAACGGTGGTGTTGGTGGCTGCGGCAGGGCGTGCCTTCGAGATGATGTACACGCCTCTTACTTTTTTATACGCCAGGTTGTTGCTAGCCAGGGTGGTGCCCAGGAATTCGTCTACGTTCTGCACGCCGCCTTTCGGCTCCGGCACGATCAGCTGCACATCGTCAGCCAGGCTGGCCTGGTAAGAGAACTGTATGCCGTGTGAGTTTTTGAGATCGTTGAGCAAATCCTTGAGGGACTTGGCCGTCAGGGCCTGTCCGGAGGTGTGGTTCACTGCAAGGTTCGGACCCGGGCCCGGATAACCCTGAGCGGTCCCCGGTACCTGAAAGCAGCACAGGGCTACTGCCAAACCAAAGGACCCTAGTCTCTTAGTAGATTTATTTGACATGGATTATGCGTTAGTTTTTATAATGAGCTAATGTATATAGTGTTCTCTTGTTGGGTAATCTTGAGTTCAAAGGTCTCAGCCAGTGTGTGCAGGATGTCTTCGGGGTTCTTTACTTCCAGAAAGGCGGTGATGCGCTGCCCGGAAAGCTCTTTGCCACTGAATTCTACTTTATAGCCATACTGCTGCTCGATCAGCACACCTACTTCACGCAGGGTGTAGTCGTCAAAATATACCTTGTTATGCTGCCAGGCAGTGTATAGGTCCGGGTCAACGCGGCGGTGGCGAAGGTCGCCTGCTGCAGATACTGTTACCAGGTCGCCGGGCTGCATTTCCAGTTGCCTGGTTTTACCGTTTTGGGTGGCGCTCAGCCTTACTTTGCCGTTTGCCAGCACAACCCGGTCTTCCTGGCCGCGGTCATATACGTTAAATTCCGTCCCCAGTACGTTTATTTCAGTGCCTTTGCTGGTTTTTACGATAAACTGCTGTCTGTTAGGCTGCTGTGTTACCGAGAAAAAAGCCTCGCCGCGCAACTGAACGGTCCTGGGCTCATCCTTTTCCCATTTTTCAGGAATAGTTATACTTGAATTGGCGTTAAGTACTATTACGGATTTGTCCGAAAGTTGGATAATGCGCTTCTCTCCGTAAGCGGTGGCATAGGTAACCGGCTCGGCGCTTTGGCGGGTGAAAAGGAGGGCGGAAGTAGCAAGCAGCAGAATGATGACGGCCGCTGCAGACAGCCAGGTTCTGCGGGTGTACCCCCAGAGCGAGAACACGGGCCCGTCATCCCTTCCGTGCTCCCGGTCCTGCTGTATCGCTTCCTGCAGTTGCTCCCAAACCAGGTCCGCATCTTCGTCGGAGCTATGGTCCTCAGCCTGTTCCTGCGACAGCAGTAATACCAAACGGCGTGCCTCCGCCATTTCCTGCGCCTTTTCGGGGTACTGCTCAGCAAACTGTGACCAATACATGGTGCTTTCCCGCGTAGGGTATTTGACCCATTGTATAAAGTCATGGTCGGCTGCCAGTTCAGCTGCAGTGGCTGTTGCGTTGTTCATGTCAGGCATCTGTTTGTTGTGCGGTTTCAGCTTATAGGTACATACTATTTACAATAGCCGACAACCTCAGAAATTATCCCTCCTGTTGGAAGAAAAAAATAAAAGATTTGCTAAAATATTGTGGGTAAGCAGGATAGGTTTTCGCTAAAAGAAGAGAGTGAGGAGCAGGAGGGCGCTGTTATGGAGCAGTTGCTGCAGACGGGCAATGGCTTTGTAGGTGGTCTTGTACACGGAGTCCTGCCCGATGTCCATGATGGCGGCGATCTCATCGTACTTGAAGTTGGCGTAGTATTTCAAGAAGATGACTTCCCGCTGACGGGCCGGAAGCTGTGAGAGCAGCTCCGTGATCCGCTGGCGCGTCAGCTCGGCCGTCTGCAGCTGGATCAGGGTCTGCTCGTGGGAGTCCTCTAGTTCAAAGTGGTAGTTTTCGGGCAGGGCTTCGTGCAGTTTGGCGCGGTTGCCTTTTTTGATGAGCTCGTTGCGGATAGCTTTGAGCAGGTAATGCTGCACGCTGGCAGGGGTGCCTACTGTGGCACGGCTTTTCCAGAGCGAAAAAAACACCTGTTGCAGACAATCGCGTATAAGCTCTTTGTCAGACGTGATCCGGTTGCCATAACGCAGCATGATGGGAGCAAAATGACGGTACAGCAGCGAAAAATCATCTTCGCTTCCTGCTTTAAACCTGCCCCAAACTTCCAGCTCGTCCATGCGCGATTGCACCGTTTTCGAAACGGATTACAACAATTATATTAGAATTTAATCGGATATCATACCTTTAGGCTCTGAAAAATATACAATCGTATCTGGTGTTATAACACGTAATTCAAAGCACGGGCGTATTTGTCTTGGCGGGTGCGTGTTTGTACAGACAGAAATTTGCCTGCTTGCTACTTTATCCCTGATTCCCTTTCATTTACAATATTCACATTATGGCCAACAAATACCTCAACCGGTTGCTGGTGCTTTTTGTTTTCCTGGCAGGTTTAGCCTGGCAGGCAAAGGCGCAGGCAGTTCAAACTATACCTGAGTTCCCTAACGGCGATCAGGAAATCACCATCATCATCGATGTAAAGCAGGCCAAGGACGGGCGCGCCGCCGGACTGCTGGGCAAAACCGACGATGTATACCTGTGGTCGGGCGCGGGCGTTGCAGGCAATCCCAATGCTTTCCAGTACCAGCCGGCCGGGCAGACGAGTTTCAACCAGCCATTCAATCCGGGCAAGATGACCGCGCTGGGCAACGACCGCTGGCAGATCAAACTCACGCCACGCACTTACTTTGGGGTGCCGGCCGGGCAGACCATCGACAAACTGGGCCTGCTGCTCAAAAATGGCAGCGGTTCGGCCCAGACCGAAGACTTT
Source organism: Pontibacter coccineus (assembly GCF_030546575.1). Lineage (GTDB taxonomy): Bacteria > Bacteroidota > Bacteroidia > Cytophagales > Hymenobacteraceae > Pontibacter > Pontibacter coccineus. The sequence goes on along the minus strand of NZ_JAUOTN010000001.1, from coordinate 376,090 downwards.
GTTATCAAAATCTACGACGGCAGTCTGCAAATAGCCCTGCAGGAACCCGAGCAGCAGAATTTTTTCGTGGCGGCCAACAGTGCTATACCTGTGCGGGCTACCATTTCAGCCAAAGCCGATGTCACGGTGAAGCTGGACAATACCGTAGTGTACAGCGCCACCAACACCGATCAGGTACAGACCAGCGTGAATGCCGGCAACCAGCAGGGTGTGCTGCGCTCCGTCACAATCGAAGCGAAACGCGGCACCGAAAACATTACCCAAACCTTCACCTTTCGGGTGAGGCCGCAACCGGTGGTGGCAGAGCTTCCGGCAGGTATACGCGATGGCGTGAACTATACCGGCGCCACCACGGCCACCCTGGTGCTCTTTGCGCCGCACAAGCAATTCGTGTACGCCATTGGGGAGTTTAACAACTGGCAGAGCGCACCGGAATACCTGATGAAACGCACGCCTGACGGCAACCGCTACTGGATCGAGCTGAACAACCTGCCGGCGGGGCAGGAGGTGGCCTACCAGTACCTGGTGGATGGCACGCTGGCCGTGGCGGATCCCTACACCGAGAAGATCCTCGACCCGGGCATGGACCAGTACATACCGGCCAGCACCTACCCTAATCTGAAAGCCTATCCGCAGGGTGCGACAGGAATCGTGTCTATCCTGCAGACGAATCAGCCCGCCTATACCTGGAAAGTGACCGACTTCGAAAGGCCGGACCCGGAGAACCTGGTGATCTACGAACTGCACGTGCGCGATTTCATCGAGGCCCGCAATTACAAGGTGCTGGCCGATACGCTCACCTACCTGAAGCGCCTCGGCGTGAATGCCATTGAGCTGATGCCGGTCATGGAGTTCTCCGGCAACGACTCATGGGGCTACAACCCGATCTTCTTTTTTGCGCCCGACAAAGCCTACGGTACCAAAAACGACCTGAAAGCCTTTATAGACAAGGCGCACGAAATGGGTATCGCCGTCATCCTGGATATTGTGCTCAACCAGGCGGACTATGTATACCCTTATGTGAAAATGTACTGGGATGGCAATCAACCGGCGGCCAACAACCCGTTCTTCAACCAGCGGGCTACACACCCTTTCAGCGTCTTCTTCGACTTTAACCACGAGAGCGAGTCTACTAAGGCTCTTGTCGCGCGCGCGAGCCGCCATTGGCTGGAAGAGTATAACATTGACGGCTACCGCTATGACCTTTCCAAAGGCTTCACACAGAAAAACACCGGCGAGAATGTGGGCGCCTGGAGTGCCTATGATGCCGGCCGCGTTGCCACCTGGAAGCGCATTTACGACGAGATCAGAAGCTACGACGAATCGGCCTATGTGATACTGGAGCACTTTGCCGACAACCAGGAAGAAAAAGAACTATCTAATTACGGCATGCTGTTCTGGGGCAACCATAACCACGACTATCGCAGCATGGCCAAAGGCATGCTGGCCAATCCGCAGGGGATCTCCTATAAAAACCGTACCTGGGAAAACCCATACCTGATCGGGTACATGGAAAGCCACGATGAAGAGCGCCTGCTGTATGATGTGCTCACCAACGGCAACCGTAACGGCAGCTACAACACGCGTACGCTGGCCACCGCCCTCGACCGCGCCAAACTGGCTGCCGCCTTCTTCCTGCCTATACCTGGTCCAAAGTTGATCTGGCAGTTCGGAGAGCTGGGGTATGATGTGTCGATCGACCAGAACGGCCGCACCGGCCAGAAACCGATCCGTTGGGAGTACCAGCAGCAGCCTGACCGGCAGAAGTTGTATCAGGTATATGCCGAACTGATCAAGCTCAAACTAAACGAACCGGCTTTCACAACCAACGATTTCGACCTCCAGCTAAATGGCCAGGTAAAGCGCATCTTCCTTTTTCATGAAGACATGGATGTGTTCATACTCGGGAATTTTGATGTGCGGGCGCAGCAGGTGAACGCCAATTTCCCAAGCACCGGGGTATGGTACGATTACTTTACGGGCAGGGAAAACAACATCGAGGACCCAGGTCAGGCAATGGAGCTGCAGCCGGGCGAATTTCACCTCTACACCACCAAAAAGCTCAAAACACCACAAGCTGGTCTGGTGCCCTGGCAGGGACTGGTGCTCTCAGCGGAGGAGGAACTAGCCGAAAGAGGCGTGAGCGTATACCCGAACCCAATGCAGGAGGCCACCGTGCTGCACCTGGAAGGCGAATACCGCGGTCCGGTACTGCTGCAGCTGGTCGATATGACCGGACGCCAGTTGCAACAGGTTCGTTTTCTCAAACACCAGCAAAATCACCAGGAGCAGCTCCGATTACAGCGGGTGCCTGCCGGTATTTACTACCTGCAGGTAGAGCAGGGAGGAAAGAAGTCGGTGCACAAACTGCTCAAGGCAAACGAATAGGCGTCGCTCTGACAGGTATAGCTCAAAGCAAAAAGCCCTGCTTCCTATGCTGGAGGCAGGGCTTTTTGCATACATTGGTTATACCTACTTTTTCACCACTTTAATCAGGGTGCCGGCGGGCAGCTGATCGCTTAGCTGCATGCCGTTCAGCACGGCCAGTTCGTTGTGGCGGGCGTCGGGCATGTTGTGGCTGCGCAGCGCCTGGGCCAGCGTAGTGGCCTTCGGCACCGTTACAATGCTGATGCGCTCCGGCTTCCGGTTCAGCTTTTCAGGGTCTGTCAACACCTTGAAGCTCTGCATGCTGCTGCTGAAAACCTCGAAATAGTTGTTGAAGTTCTGTGCCGTGGTAATGCCCATCAGGCTATATATGTTTTCTCCGTGCTGGATAAAGTACGTGAGCGTGCGCAAAGGCTGTTGCTGTTGCTGCTGTTGTTGTTGCTGCTGCTGCTGCTGTTGTGGATCAGCTACTACCGCCAGGGCAGGTAGTCCATTCACGGTTACCTGCTTGCTTTCAACGGCTTGCAGACCATTGCCTTGCAGAAATTGCTGGGCGGCTTCCTGCAGGCTGGCGCCTGGGGCAAGGGTTAGTGCCATCACGGCGCTTCCGTCCTTCGGACCCATCTGCACCTGCTGTGGGGAGTTCAGGTAGCCCCAGTTGTTCGGAATGTTAAACTGGAACTTCAGCACGGGGTGGTAGAAAACCTGGTTCTCGACAAATCCCTGTTTCGGATCCTCTCCATAGACCAGGCCGTCAATCATTTTGAGGTAACTGTTACGGCCCACCTTCGGGTCAGTCAGGTTCTGCTTTCTTTGTTCCGCATCCGCCAGCTGGTGCACGGTATTGTGACGGTCGCCCGGATCAGGGTGTGATGACAGGAGGGAGGGGATCGCTTGCCCGCCTTCTTCCTGCTTGCGCTGCAGGGTGGTGAAGAAGTCGGCCATTTCGGAAGCATCGTAGCCGATTTTGGTCGAGTACTCCACGCCTAACTTGTCCGACTCCCGTTCCGCATCGCGGCTATACTTGAGCATCAGCAGACCAAGCCCCTGCGATACTTCCTGTCCGTACTGCGCTATAGTAGGCGAGAGGATCATGCCAAGCAGCAGGCCGCCCTGCGCCAGAATGGACTTGCTCTGCTGCTGCGCAGAGTGGCGTGCCGTGATGTGGCCGATCTCGTGACCGAGCACCCCGGCAAACTGCGCTTCGTTGTTGAAGTGGGCCATGATGCCGCGTGTGAAGTAGACGTAGCCCCCCGGCACGGCAAAGGCATTGATGATTGGGGAGTCCACGATCTTGAACTCGTAGCTAAGGTTGCTGCGGTGGGAGACTTTGGCCATCTGCTGGCCTTTTTCTTTGATGAAGCTTTGTAGTTTTGGGTCCTCGTAAAGTCCAAACTCCGCTACAATCTGTGGGTCTGCTTCCTTGCCAAGGGCTATTTCCTGACTCTCCGACATGAACATCACGTCTTTTTTGCCCGTTACCGGGTTGGTCTGGCAGGAACTGCTTATCAGGAACACGGATGCCACTAATCCGGATATAATGTTCTTTCTCATTGTTTTATCTTTTTAAGCCTCCCTGACTACTCCAAAAAGCTGGGTATATCGCAGAGGCTGAATATGTAACAAGCAACGATAATGCAATTTTTAAGTTGCAGCATGCCCCTGAAACGCCCTGCCAGGCCCGTTATCGCTGAGGGTGATAGTCCGGTATATGGAGCCCCAGTATAATATCCCGGTTGGCGACAAGGAGGTCGCCCTGACCTTGCAGGGATACAATGCCGGAGCCACCGCGTTCAGGTCTTTCTCTGCGTACCTGTGGAGTCAGGAGCGGATCGTCTTCGAAGAGGAAATCATCCAGGTAGTATTCGTTTTTGTCAGGTTCCTTGACGGTGACGTGTATGTGGGCAGGCTCATTTCGGGAAGGGTAGGTACCGGGCCTGGTCGTGTAGAACGTATACCTGCCGTCAGGCCCTGTCCTGATCCAGCCCCGCAGATAACCGTGTCGTCTGGCCCAGCCTTTTTCATCTCCTCTGGTGGGGTATATACCTGTGCTGTCGGTGTGGTAGATGTACAGGATCACATCCGGGGCCGGGGTTTTGCCATCCGGCAGGTATACGGTACCCGTCAGTTTGAGCTTGCTCTTCGCATCCGGGCGAAAGTCGGGTAGCGTGTCAGTCGGGCTGAGCTTCTTGCCGCCGTACTCATGCAGCGCCTCGCAACCTTCGCAGGGGCCTCCTACGTGGCGGGCAGGCTGCCGGGTTTCCTGCTTGTCCTGTGCCTGGCAGCTTACCACAGCGATGAGCAGCAGGTATAGGATAATCGATTTTTTCATGGATGTCGCGAAAGTGGTATACCGTCCTTTTTACGTACTAAAGGCCATATAAGGCGATTAGCGCGCTTCGCTGCTTACTTTGTTATTAACGCTACATTCACCAATTTTACTGCATGTATACACGGGAACAGGCTTCTAAACTCAGACAGGCATTCTGGACAGCATTCGGGCAGTACATGGCCCCTGTGCTGTCGGCAGAAGGGATGCCCACCAACTGGATCAACTATAAAACGGGTCTGAAGAATGTGTACTTCCGCATGCGGGCCGACAAAAAACTGGCTTCCATTGCCATCGAGATGACGCAGCCGGACCTGGAGATACAGCAAATGTTCTTTGAGCAGTTTGGGGCCATGAAGGAATTGCTGCACAGCACGGTAGGAGAGGAGTGGACCTGGGAACTGCACACCACAGACGAATACGGAAAAGAAGTCAGCCGCATCTACATCGAGCTGAAAGGGGTGAACGTCTTCAACCAGGACGACTGGCCTGCGCTGATCTCTTTTTTCAAGCCCCGGATGATTGCCCTGGATGCGTTTTGGAGCGACGCCAAATACAGTTTTGACGAGCTGCGCTAGGTATAGCGTTAGCGCTTTCGGGCCTGGCGCTTGAGTGGCTCCAGCAAATACTCCAGTCCGTTGAGCCTGATCTCGTAAAGGGTGGCCAGCAGCATGCCGAGCCTGCCCGGCGGAAAGCCTTCGCGGGCAAACCACTCCAGGTATGAGACGGGCAAATAGCACAGCACCGTGTCTTTGTACTTGCCGAAGGGCATTTTCATTCGCACCAGTTCGGTGAGCATGGAGGAGTCCGGTTGCATAGGCGGGTTATTTTCCCAAAGATAAGGTATAGACGGCAAGCATAAAGAATCCTTCGCTAACGGGCAGCTAAGTTTTTCTGGCCTGATTTGAGTCTCAGTCCATTACCTCGCTCACATGTTTGCGGATGTTGTGGCAGATCTGGTCAACGGGCAGGTCGTTGGGATCGGTGCCGAAGGGGTTCTCGATTTCCTCGGCAATCAGCTCCAAACTGGCCAGCGCATACAGAATCAGGATAACGACTGGAATTACATAATAGCCCAGGCTGAACACCCATCCAAAAGGAAGCGTCATCACATAGAAGAAAATAAACTTCTTGATAAAGACACTGTAGGTATAGGGTATAGGCGTGTTCTTGATGCGCTCGCAGGCACCACAGTGTTCCGTCAGGGCTTTCAGTTCTTCGTTGAGCACCAGCAGCTGCCCCGTGTCAATTCTGCCCTGCGTGTACATAGTGTTCAGGCGGGCGTACATACCGCTTGCTACTTGGTTGGGGAGGTGTTTTTCTTTTTTCAGGTCCAGCACCGGGTCCAGTTCGCGGAAGTCTTCGTTCTCGCGCAGCAGGCATTTCAGGGCGAAGGCGTAGTTGGGGATCATTAGCCTGAAAAAGCGGCGGTCGTCTTTGTCGGTGGCAATGGCCTGCAGCTTAATGGCCAGGTTGCGCGAACTGTTGGTGACGCCACCCCATATCTTGCGGCCTTCCCACCAGCGGTCGTAAGCGGTATTGGTACGAAACACAAGCAGGAGCGAGATCACAAACCCCAGCACGTTATGCATCATCCCTACATTGCGAATGTACTGCGTTTCGGAAAGGTTCAGGAAATTCAGCTCTACGTAGGCAACTATTCCGGCGTAAATGCCGACACCAAACATAAGGGGCAACAGCTTCCGAAAGGTATCCGCCTTCGAAAGCTGGAAGATAAAGACGAACCAGTCCTTGGGGTTGTAGTTGATCATAAAAAAAATCCGCTTAGCCCGTCCCTAAGTGAGTGGGCAGGCTAAGCGGGGTTCAATTTGGCTAAAAGTTGATCCTAAAGATAAGCACAAAATTTTTTAGCGTGCAAGCTCTGTTATCGAAAATAAGTATATTGTTTTATTTATGTATTTGATTATCAGTGGTATAAAGTGATCGTAGGCAACGCGGGGTGTTAAGTCACTGAAGTAGCATCCTGAGCAGCACATTTTGGACCTTACCTTTGTTCTTTCATTATGGAATACTTTGTAAAGCAAGGCAGTGTGGTGCGCGAAATATGGGGGAAAGGCGACACCATCCTGTTTATTTTCGCGGGCGCCTCGGCCGAATTTGCCCTTAACAAGGCAGTAGACTGGCTCTATTTCACGGGACGGCTGCCCGCCGACCCGCTGGGGCGCTTGTTCTCGACGGTGGGCTATGCCCGTCAGATCGTGTTCTCGAGTATGGAAGGTGCCCACAAGGCCATCGATACCATGGCGAAGATACACGCCGGGGTGGAGTCGAAGCGCGGCATGGCTATACCTGACTGGGCCTACCGGGATGTGCTGTTCATGCTGATCGACTATTCCATCCGCTCTTTCGAGTTACTGGAGCGAGCGCTAACAGAGCCCGAGAAGGAAAATGTGTTCGAGGTGTTCTGGCGGGTAGGTATACGCATGGGGCTGCGGGGGCTACCGGACAACTACCAGGCTTGGCTGCAGATGCGGCAAAGCCACTTAGAAGAAAACCTGGCGTCCAGCCACTTCACGACCGATTTGTACAAGCAGTACCGCAAGCACCTGGGGCCTGTCAGGTATAGGCTGTTGCTGGAAGGCCAGAAATTGATCGTGCCCACCACCGTGCGCGAACAGCTTGGCCTTGTTAAATGGTCGGCGCTGAAACCAGTGCTTCGCGTGTATAAACTCAGCCGCCATTTGCGGGCCGACTGGTTGATCAAATCCCTGATCCTGCCGCCGGCTTATAGAAACGAGATCAAGGAACTGGATGTGCACCCTGCCTGAGCAACTGCTTCTTTTTTTAGTTGCGTATTTATGTTAAATAAAAGTATCTATACCTGAGGCCCGTTATACCTGCTCCAGATAGTTTTGGATCTCAGTCACGGTCTGCCGGGCACTGCGGCCAACACCGATCAGGGTAGCGGAGGCGAAGCCGGTCCAATTGCCGTAACCAACGAGCCACAGGCCTGCTTGTGCTTTGGCTTTTGTGCCTTCCACTTCTATTCTGCCTTTTTGGTCTTCTAAGTTTAAGCAGTCCAGATGGTCAAGGGCATACCCGAAGCCGGTGCACCAGATTACCGCATCCACCGGCTCTTGCTGTCCGTTCGGCCATACCACGCCGTCTTCATAAAAGCGTAGGAATGGCCGTACCGTATGCAACACCCCGCGATTGCGGGCCTCTTTCACAGCCGGTACCATCACAATATTGCCTACATCGAACTGGGAGGGGTTTACTTCCAGCCCGTGCTGGATGGCATAGTAACGGGCTGATGCCTGATCAAAAAGTACCCGGCCGTCCAAATCATCGGGCAGGAAGGTCACTTCGTCCGGCGTAACCCAGGTCGTATTTGCCACTTTGGATACCTCCGCCAGAATCTGAACGCCAGAATTCCCACCACCCACTATGAGTACACGCTTATTTTTGAGCGGTTCTGGATTTTTGTAATTAGAGGAATGTAGCTGCAGGTTTCGGAATGTTTCGGCACCAGGGTAGGCAGGTATAAAGGGTTTCCGGAAAGTGCCTGTTGCGCTGATGACGGTACGGGCTAAATAAGTTTTGTGTGTGCTCTTTACCTCGAAAAGTCCGTCGCGAAAGCACACTTCCTGCACCTGTACCGGACGCTCAACAGGAAAATTGTAGCGCTGCTCATACCTGGTCAGGTAGTCGATCACTTCCACGCGCGATGGATAGGTCTCCTGGCTCTCCGGCATTAGCCAGCCGGGCAGACTGCTGAAGGCGGCAGGGGAGAAGAGGGTGAGGGAATCCCAGTAGTTGCGCCACGAAGCACCGGGTGCTTCCTGATCATCCAGCATGATGTAGTTAACCTTGGCTCTGCGCAGGTAATAGCCACAGGCCAAAGCACTTTGTCCGCCGCCGATCACAATGGTGTCATAGATTTTCTGCATATAACTTGTTCTGCTGTAGGCGTGAGTAAGTTAATTGAAAAGGAATGAAAATCAGCTGTTCTATACCTTAAAGATAGGCAGTAGTTCCGGTTGTTCCAGAGGAGAAGGCGTAAGATATGGCGCTATCTATTTTTGTCATCCTGAAAGGATCTTGGTAGCGAGCTGCGCTGGCTTGGGCTCTTGGGTTAGGGGTAATGCTGTAAATATCTACTTAACATTGCCTCCTTGAAGACAATTCTACCAAAGGCTCTTCCGTCCATCCTTGTCCGGAAGTAAAAGTTGGGGATATCCTTATCCCCGTATTGGTGTAGTACGCGGACATGGATGTCCGCAGCAGTTTTAGATTCGGACAAGGATGTCCGAATCAGCATCGCTCTCTTTCCTGCGATTTCACGATCCATGGTCACTTTTTCACCAGGTCGTTTCTTTCTAAGAAAACAGGCTTCAACTCTCTGTCATTCTATATCGAATGTCGGTGGAAATAGAGGGTTATGCCCCGGAAGTTAAGCCTTTACTGCCTGCTACTAAGATACTTTTAGGGTGACAATAAAGGAGCATGAAGCGACCTTGCCACTTGCAGGTATACGCGGGTCTGCTGACCCGCATGAATAGCGAAATGGGGATTGAAAAATCCCCAACAGTCAACTTTCGGATTGATAAATCCGAAAGAGCGATGTGCCTCTCCGCTGTCATCTCGAAAGAATGGAGAGATCTGGATTAATCCACTGCTCACAATATTCCAGATTTCTCCCAAAACGAGGGCCCCTACCCCCAGTCGAAATGACATATTCTTATTGAAACTGGTGGTAATGTGACCAACAAATCCTTAAACCAAAAAGCCCCGACTATTGCCGGGGCTTTTTGCTTATACCTTAGGAAGGCTTATTTCTGGGCCTGTCCTTGTGCTTCTATGTCTTTGAGCAGTTCCTTCACAGCTGCTTCCAGCTGCTGGTCTTTGCCTTTGCTCACCAATTCGTAGGCGTTGGCTACTTTCACATCGGGTTCGGTCTGCAGGTTCTCCAGGTACTGGCCTTTAATATCCTTCACACCCAGTGGCGGCACGCCCCAGCGCACACTGCCGTTCTGCAGCATTTCCCAGCCACCAAACGTACAGGTGCCCGGCACCGGCATACCCACCAGTTTGCCCAGTTTCAAGTCGATGTAGCTGTAGGCGAAGCAGTGGCCGTCGCTGTAGTTGGCTTCGTTGGCCAGCGCAATGCTCGGCTTTGTCCAGCGGAATGACGGCTCAAAACCAGTCGAGCGGGTGTCGGTGGTGTAGTCCAGGAACTTCTGTCCGCTCAGGAACATGGCAAGATCCGCCACCAGGTCGCCGCCGCCGTTGTTGCGCGTGTCAACCACCATACCTTTGCGGTTGGCATATTTACCCATCACTTCTTCGTACACGGTGCGGTAGCTCGGGTCGTTCATGCCCGGTATGTGCACGTAGCCCAGTTGTCCGTTGCTCAGGCGATCCACTTCCTCCGCGTTGCGGCGCACCCAGCGCTTGTAAAGCAGCGGGTTCTCTTCGTTCTGCGCAATCGGCTTCACGGTGATATCTCTGCTGTTTTTGCCATTGGCGTCCGTCACGGTCAGCAGGGTGTTCTTGCCTGCCTTGCGGTTCAGGAACTGCGCCAGGTCTTTGTCCTGGGTAATTGTCTCACCGTCGATTTTCTCGATGATCATACCTGGTTTCAGGTTCAGACCAGCTTTATCGAGCGGACCACCTACGATCACTTCGTCCAGCTTAATGCCGTTGCCGGTATAGGTCTGGTCGTAGAAGATGCCGAGAGTAGCCGTCGCGTCACCGTTCGGGTCATTGTTGCTATAACTGGCGCCAGAGTGCGACACGTTCAGCTCGCCCAACAGTTCGCTGAGCATTTCAGAAAACTCGTAGTCATTGCTGATGTGCGGCAGGTAGGCTTCGTAATCTGCTTTCAGCTCGTCCCACTTCGTGCCGTGCAGGTTCGCGGTGTAGAAGGTCTGCTTGGTGCGGCGCCAGACGTGCTCGAACATAAAGGCACGCTCAGCAGCAGCATCCAGGTTCATCTCGCCGTCCACTTTCACGGTTTCCTGCTTGCTGTTGCTTGGGTCCAGCTTCACGATCTTGCCATCCGATTCCAGGAACAGGTTTTTCTGCTCTTTGTCCCACAGCATGCGGGCACGGTTGGCGTTCAGCGTCACCAGCATTTTGGTTTCTTTGCTGCGCAGGTTCGTGGACCACAGGTTGAATCCTTTCTCAAACTTAGCCAGGTAGTAGAGTGTCTCACCGTCCTTTGACACCAGGGCGTCGGACAGGCTGGAAGAGTGCAGCGTGAGTTTGGCTTTGCGGTTGGTCAGGCCATCCCAGTCAATCTGAAACTCTTTCTTCGGCTCGTCCTTCTTGGCTTTCTTCTTATTCTTCTCCTGCTCTTTTGCCTTCTCCTTCTCTTTGGCGATTTTCTCTTCCTGCTCTTTCACCAGAGCATAGTCTTCTTTGCTCAGTCTGTACTTATCGAAAGCGTCCTGGGTGAAGAACATGGCGTAAATGTCGGACTGGGCACCGCCGCTGTTGGCCTGGGCGCGCATGCCGTCGCGGGTGCTGTTCCAGATCAGCATCTCACCGCCCATCATCCACTTGGGAGCGTAGTCGCTGTAGCCGCTCTCCGTCAGGTTGATCTTTTTGCCCTTGCCGTCAGCCGCTATAATGCCTACTTCGCCATTGGCAAAACCCGGCTCCGAGTATTCAAACAGGATCCACTTGCTGTCCGGGCTCCAGGTGAAGTACTGGTCGTTGTCGCGCATCGAGAACAGCTCGTTGGTGTTGAGCAGCGTGCGCACCTGCTTGCTAGCCAGGTTCATCACTTTCAGCACAGCACGGTCTTCGAGGAAAGCGATCTCTTTACCGTCCGGTGAAAACTGCGGGTCGTAGTTCTCCTTTTCGTTTTCGATCAGAGGCGTCTCTTTCAGCAGGGTAGAGGCGTAGAAATAAGGCTCTTCCTTGCGCACGATGTCCGTCTTGTAGATCTTCCAGTTTTTGCCACGCTCACTGGCGTAGAGCAGCGACTTGCCGTCAGGCGAGAAGCTCACGTTGCGCTCCTGCTCCGGCGTGTTGGTAATGCGCTTGGTCACCGATCCTTCCACGGCACTCACAAACACCTCACCGCGGTAAATGAAAGCCACCTCTTTGCCGTTGGGTGATACGGCCAGGTCACGGAGGCCGCCATTCACTTTCAGGATGCTTTCGTTGTTGGTCTTGGCATCCGTTGCGATACGCACGTTCACTTTCTGGGCCTGGCCGTTTGGCTTCTTGGTATAGAGCTCGCCGTTCTGGCTGAAGCTCAGGGTACCGTCCTGCGCAGCCGTCAGGAAGCGCACCGGGTGCTTTTCGAAGTTGGTCACCTGCTCCGATTTAGCAGGACCCTGCGCTGCCATTTTGTGCACGTTCAGGGTGCCGCTGGCCTCGCTCAGGTAATAGATCGATTTGTCGTTTTCAGCAAACACCGGGCTGCGGTCTTCGCCTTCGTAGCTGGTCAGTTTGGTATGCTTGCCGGTTTTGGTGTCGTACTCCCAGATGTCCCGGGTAACGGAGGACACGTGGTGCTTGCGCCACTGGTTCTCACCGCCTTTACGGTCCTGGTACAGCATTTTGCCGCCATCACGACTGAGCTTTACCTCTTCGGCCGGCGTAGTCAGCACTTGCTTCACACGACCGCCCGATACTGCTACCTGGTACAGTTCCGGCTGGTAGGCTGTCGGGAACTGCCGGTTGCTGGCTGCGTCGTGACGGGTAGAGCCGAAGTACACGGTTTTGTTGTCGTGGCTGAACTCATACGGGTACTCGTGGGCCGAATGGAAAGTGATGCGCTGGGCGGCGCCACCGGTAGCGGGCATCACAAAAATATCGAAGTTGCCGTAGCGGTCGCTGGCAAAAGCGATCGACATGCCGTCGTGGCTCCACACCGGCATAAAGTCGTGCGCCTCGTGCAGCGTGAGCGGCGTGGCGTTGCCACCCGCTGCCGGTACGGTATAGAGGTCTCCTTTGTAAGTGAAGACGATGGTCTTACCATCAGGAGAGATGGCCGGGTAACGCATCCAGGAGGGTGCGTCCTGCGCAGCCATTGGCAGCGCCGATCCGGCGGCCAGCAATGCTGCTAGAGCAAACTTTTTGATCATAGGGTTCGGATTGAAAGCCCCTAAGATAAGAAAGATGCTATTAATATAATATAGGCAAATTACTTAATGCGTCTGCATAATGAGCGCCAGTACGCAAAAGGCAACGATGACCCATAAAGTGACCGGGATGCTTCGGCTCTGGCCGGTCGCCACTTTCAAAACAGCCCAGCTGAGGAAGCCCCAGATGATGCCCTGCGAGATAGAGTGGGTGAAGGGAATCAGCACCATAGCCAGAAAGGCGGGGATCGCTTCATCCATTTTCAGCCAGTTGATCCGGACGATCGGGCGCACCATAAAGGCGCCCACCAGCACCAGGGCCGGCGCGGTGGCAATGGCCGGAACCATGGAGAGTAGCGGCGCCAGGAACAGGAAGGGCAGGAACAGCAAACCGGCTACAACCGCCGTCAGTCCAGTGCGACCACCTGCTTCTATACCTACCGCCGACTCCACGTAGGCCGTGCCGGGGCTGGAACCTAACAGGCCCGAAATGGTGGTGGACACCGCATCGGCGGTCAGCGAGCGGCCTACGTTTCGGGGCTCCCCGTGCTCATCTGTCAGGTTGGCGGCTTCAGCCAGGCCTACGAAGGTAGAGAGGCTATCGAACAGATCGGTGAATACAAAGGCGAAGATGACAGGAAACACTGCAAACTGCAGGGAATTAATCAGATCCAGCTGCAAGACCAGGCTAAAGTCAGGTGCAGCGAACAAACCCTGCCAACTGATGACAGGAGCGGCATCCAGCGCCCACCACCGCCCCAGCGGGTAGGCGGCCAGCGTGGTAAGCGCTATACCTACCAGTATGGCTCCCGTCACGTTGCGGGCAATCAGAATGGCCATCAAAAACAGTCCACCCAAAAATGTAAGCACAGCGGGAGAGAGTGGGCCCAGGCCAGTAGTGGTCGCCTCATCCGGCACAATAAACCCGGCGTTGGCAAAACCGATGATGGTGATGAACAGGCCTATACCTGCGGCGATGGCGTAGCGCAACGGACGGGGAATGGCCTTCACGATGAGGATACGCACCTTAAACACGGAGAGCATCAGGAATACGATGCCTGACCAGAAAACGGCCCCCAGCGCCACCTGCCACGTAATGCCCATCCCCAGCACGGCCGAATAGGTAAAGAAGGCATTGAGTCCCATACCTGGCGCCACAATGATCGGGTTGCGGGCATAGAGCCCCATCAGCAGGCTGCTGAAAAAGGACACCAGCACCGTGGCGGTCAGCGCGCCCGAAAAAGGCATGCCCGCCTGGCTCAGGATGGCCGGGTTCACCGCAATGATATAGGCTGTGGCCAGAAAAGAGGTGAGACCGGCCAGGACCTCCGTTCGGATGGTTGTGTTGTTCTTTTTGAGCTCAAAGTAGGACTCCATGCTTGGACGTGGGTTTGAATGGGATGGCGGCTTAATATTAGGCAATTTATACGGGCAAGCGTTAAAAATATGTTAAAGTCCCGCTTCTCCTGTTAGTTTTTTCTGCCGCAAAGCAACCATCCACCTGCCGTCTTTCTCTTTTGCTTATACCTGTTGCCAGGCGTGTGTTCGGAATCAAATCAGGGTGCTCATTTCCAGACACTTATAGAATGAGAAAGGACTGAAAAATGTTTGTAAATGGCTATTAATCAGTTGTTTGACAATCTGGCACACAACTAGGATAAGCAAAATAATTCTATGAAAAAATAAATACCAGGGGCACATGAAAAAAACGCTAACTCTCCAGTCTCCATGCAGCGGCAAGGTATACCTGCTGCTTTTTTTTCTCTTTGTTTACTCTTCCGCTTCGGCGCAGCAGGCCACCATTGCAGGCAAGGTGATGGAAACGGCTGACAAGCCCATGGGCTATGCCAACGTGCTCCTGCTCAAGGCAGCAGACTCCTCTCTTGTGAAGGGGACGCTCTCCGACGAAAGTGGCGCTTTCCTGTTTGAAGGTATAGCCGTGGGCAGGTATAAAGTGGTGGCGAGCATGGTCGGTTTCGGTAAGTCAAAACCCGCGGAAGTGAACGTAAGCTCCGCAGCAGAGGCGCTAAAATTGAATCCGATCCTGATGAGCCAGTCCGCTACGGCGCTCAAAGAGGTGGTGGTCGAAGCACAGAAGCCGCTGATCGAGCAGCACCTCGACAAAACGGTTTTGAATGTAGAGAACAGCATTGTGTCGGCGGGCAACACGGCGCTGGAAGTGCTGGAGAAGGCACCGGGCGTGGTGATCGACCAGAACGACAACATCAGCATGCGCGGCCGACAGGGTGTGATCGTGATGGTGGACGGGAAGCCGGTGCCGATGTCGGGCTCGGAGCTCGCCAATATGCTGCGCGGGATGTCGGCCAGCAGCGTGGAGAAGATCGAGCTGATCACCAATCCTTCGGCCAAGTATGACGCGGCCGGTAACTCCGGTATTATCGACATCCGCCTGAAGCGTGACAAAAGCATGGGCACGAATGGAACGCTCAGCGCCTCTTACGGACAGGGCCGCTTTGCCAAATCAAACCAGGGCGTGCAACTGAATCACCGCACGAAGATATTTAACCTCTTCGGCAGCTACAACTATGTGTTGCGCAAAGACTTCAACGACCTGGACATTTACCGCCGCTTCCTGGACGAAAACGGTGCCTTCACCGGTGCTTATGACCAGCAGAACAGGTTCGACTTTTTGTTTAACAACCACAGCGGCAGGGTGGGGGCCGATTACTTTCTGTCACCTAAAACGGTGCTGGGCGTGGTGGCCAGCGGCTTTGCGTCGGATATAGACCGTGGCACGAACAACCGCTCCAGTGTGATCAACGCAGGCGGTCAGGCGGAATCCTCCTTCGTGACGGACGCTGATGTGGAGCACGGCCGTCGCAACCAGGCCTACAACTTTAACCTGAAGCACACGATCGACAGCCTGGGCCGGGAGATCACCGCTGACGTCGATTACATTTCGTACCGCAACACCGACGAGCAGAACTTCACCACCAACTACTATAACCTGAGCAACGAGCAGATCCGCGACCCTTACCTGCTGTACGGCACCCTGGACGGTGACCTGACCATTAAGTCTGCCCGCGTCGACTACCGTCAACCGCTGGCTAGCATCGGAGGCAACTTTGAAGCGGGTCTTAAAAGCAGTCTGGTGACAGCCGACAACGACCTGGCCTTCTACGACCGCAGCAACGGTGGCAACGTGCCGGACACCGATAAAAGTGACCATTTTCTGTATGACGAGAACATCAATGCCGCTTATGTGAATGCAAACAAAAAGTGGAAAAAAGCAGGGTTGCAGCTGGGGCTCCGGGCGGAGAACACCATCGCGAAGGGCAGGCAGCTGACGGACGGGCAGAAATTTGACCGCAACTATACCCAGCTGTTTCCGAGTGCAGCCGTTAACTACAGCCTGAACAAAAAGCATGACCTAGGCATGTCGGTGAGCCGACGCATCAACCGGCCTTCCTACAACCAGCTTAACCCGTTCAAGAACTTCCTGGACCCCAGCACTTACTCGGCGGGCAACCCTTTCCTGAAGCCGGAGCTATCCTACTCCTTTGAGCTGACCCATACCTTCGACCAGCGCTTCATCACCAAGCTGAGTTACAGCCGTACCGCCGATGTGATGGTGCAGGTGCTCTCGCCGGCCGAGGAAGGGGAAAAGCTGGTGGTGCAAACCTTCCGCAACCTGGCCTCGCTCGACTATTATGGCCTGACCGTGACGGCGCCCTTCTCGATCGGCAACTGGTTCAACAGCGTGAACAACGGTACCCTCTACTATGGGCACTACAAAGGCTTTGTGGCGGACACCGACCTGAGCAATGGCATCCCGACCTTTAACCTGAACTCGAACAACACGATCAAGCTGCCAAACGACTGGTCGGCGGAACTGGTAGGCGTGTACCGCGGCCGCGAGGTATACGGCTTCCTGGAGGTAGACCCGCTGTGGTTTATGTCGGTGGGTGTGCAGAAGCAGTTCTGGGACAGAAAAGCGAGCCTGAAGCTGAACGTAGCGGATGTGTTTTATACCAATAAAGTCAACGGCTATACCGCCCTGGCCCGCTACGAAGAGAATTTCTTCCAGCGCCGCGATACGCAGGTGGCGACCCTGAGCTTCAACTACCGTTTCGGCCAGGCGCAGTCTGGTCCGTCACGCCGCCGTACCGGCAGTGCTGAAGAGGAGACAAGAAGAGCAAATTGAGTTAGAGTGTAAGTGTATTAAGACTGGTTTTTGTTAATTGATAAAGCGCCCGGGTTTTGCCCGGGCGCTTTTACATTTGGGTGCGTATACCTGTTTGGCTATACCTGTCGCCTTATGTCCCATAGCGCCTTTTTCCGGTTTTACGGCTCCCTGAATGACTTTCTGCGGCCCCGCCAGCGCCATACCGTTATCCCCTATACCTTCGCGGCACACCAAACGGTCAAGGACATGATCGAGGCCATGGGCGTGCCCCATGTGGAGGTGCATGCAGTACTCGTGAACGGGGAAAAAGTAGATTTCAGTTATCGGCTTGAGCCAAATGATCAGGTAGAAATATATCCTTATGAGGGAGGGGAGGAGGAGTTGCTGACAGGTGTAGCGGAGCGGCGTTTTGTGCTGGATGTGCACCTCGGTTCGCTGGCCCGATTCCTGCACCTGCTGGGCTTTGACACGGTATACGGGCAGCACCTGCACGACCCGGAGCTCGTTCAGATTTCCAGCGAAGAGAAACGCATTCTGCTCACGCGGGATGTGAACCTGCTCAAGCACAAGGCTATACTTGCCGGCTACTGGCTGCGCTCCCAGCAAACCGAGGAGCAGCTGAAGGAAGTGATCAGCAGGTATCGGTTAGGCGATCAGCTCCAGCCTTTCACCCGCTGCATGGTCTGCAACGGCCACATTGTGCCGGTTGAAAAGCAGGAAGTGCTGGAGCAGCTGCCGCCGAACACACAGCTCTACTTCGACGAGTTTTACCAATGCCGGCAATGCAAACGGGTGTACTGGAAAGGCTCGCATTATGAGCGGATGCAGGAGTTGATCCGGCGAATAAAGGCGCAGGTATAGCCGAATAAAACAGCAAGGCCTCCCTACCTGTAGGGAGGCCTTGCTATTAAGGTGCATAACTTTAAACTATACCCGGTAGCAGATCGCGTTAATGTTCATACCGGCCCCCACGGAAGCGAACAGAATGATGTCGCCATCGTTGAGTTCGTGCTTCTCATCCTGCCCTTTGCGCACAATGTCGTACAGCGTCGGCACGGTGGCCACAGAACTGTTGCCCAAGTAATGGATGCTCATCGGCATGATGTCCTCCGGAATGTCACGTCTGCCGTAGAGTTTGAATAACGCCTGTATCATGCCTTCGTCCATTTTCTCATTGGCCTGGTGGATGAACACCTTCTTCACGTCTTTGATATCCACGCCACACAGATCCAGGCATTCCTTCATGGCTTCCGGCACCAGCTTGATGGCGTATTCGTATACCTTGCGGCCTTTCATTTTGATGTAACGCACGCGCGGGTCGCCGTCCGGCATGTAGGACTTGTTCATGTTGATATAATAGGCCTCATCCACACTGTGGCTGCGGGCACAACTGGCCAGTATACCGCTGCCGTCTTCGGGCACCTGCTGGTACTCCACCACCGAGGCACCGGCGCCGTCGCTGAAGATCATGCTGTCGCGGTCGTAGAGGTCGATCACGCGGGAGAGGGTTTCGGCTCCGATCACGAGCGCCTTCCTGGCCATACCTGCCTTAAAAAAAGCATCGGCCTGAATCATGCCCTGCACCCAGCCCGGACAACCAAACAGGATGTCGTAGGCCACGCAGTTCGGGCTTTTGATCTTGAGGTTGTGCTTCACGCGACTGGCCAGTGCTGGCACGGCGTCCGACTGTATGGTGCCTTCGATCACGTTGCCAAAGTTGTGCGCCACAATGATCATGTCGAGCGTTTCGGGATCGATGCCACTGCTGCGGATAGCTTCTTCAGCGGCGAGGGTAGCGATGTCGGAAGTCGTGAGGTGCGAAGCCACATAGCGGCGCTCCGCTATACCTGTTATTTTCTGAAATTTCTCAACGACTATGTTCGGACAAACCCCGATTGGCTCGTTCTGATCGGTGTAAAAATTATGAGAGGTAAAGTCCTGGTTGGTTTTTACTTCGGTTGGGATATAACTGCCGGTTCCAGTGATAACTGATCGCCACATAGTAGGTAGAGTTAAAGGTAAGATAGATCATTCGGATTCGGGACCCTAATGCCACCCAATATATTGGTTATCACTATATACGGCAAGATAAATTTACGAAAAACGTTGGGACACCGAGTGCTTCGGTTGCCCTGCCAGGTATAGCGCAATTAATACGCCATTTTCTACTATCAATAGCTTTCAATCACATGGGCCAGCTCCTCCAGAAACAGGTGCATGTGGTAGCCGTCGGCCAAGGCGTGGTGCAGGCCGATGCTGATGGGCAGGTATACCTTGTCGCCGCGCATCTCGAGTTTGCCATAGCCTATTTTAGGCACGCCCGGATCTTCGAAGCCGGTCGTAGACGCATGCTCCATCCCTTTGAAGGTAAACCAGGGCAGCGTGGTCATGTGCAGCAGGTCGACGCCCTGGTGACCGTTGAAAAGCTTCGTGCTTTGCTTGACGGCAGCTATGATGCGGGCACCCTCGGCACAGAAATCGGCCAGCTTTTCGTGGAAAGGGAAATGGGTGAAAGCGATCTGCTTGTTGTCTTTGAGAATAGTAGTAGACAGGTCCAGTCCGCTATATCGGACCACCTGCCCGTTTTCGATGCGCAGCAGAAAGTTCTCTACCTGCCGGGCAGCCAGCACGGTGGCGTGCATGTAAGCGAGCGATACCGACAGGCCGTGCTGTTTGCAATATCGATAAAGCGGGGTGATTTCAGCCTCTGTGTGTACGTTGAAAAACGGTTGGGTGAAGGTGCTGAAAAACCGGAATGTTTCTTCGCGATCCCATCCTTCGACTGGTATAATTTCTTTGCTGTAGCGGCTCTGCATGTATAAAGTAGGGCAGTTTATCGGTGGACTGCCATTTGTAAACAACAACGCAAAGATAGCAGATGGTGCGCATTTCTCATTTTTTCTGGGTGCGAAATGCAAAAGTATATGCTTTGTTATGAATATTCTTTTATATTTATAGCACAATACTTTTTCCAACCCACTTTGCCTATGAACGAACTTTTACAAGCTACTTTTTCTGCCGTCAACATCATTCCCACCGCTCTGCTGGCCTTCGTGCTGCTCTACTGGCTGGCTGTTATCTTCGGCTTGCTGGACCTCGACTTTTTTGATGTGGACGTTGAACCTGAGGTGGATGCCGATGGCGTGTCGGCCGTCAGCTGGCTCAACAATGTTTTGGCCTTCTTCAACCTCGGCAAGGTGCCTTTCATGGTGTTCCTCACTTTCCTGGCGCTGCCTTTCTGGGTGCTCTCGATCTTGGCCAACCACTACCTCAACGACGGCTATACCCTGCTCGGGTGGCTATACCTGATCCCGTCTTTTGTGGCCGCGCTGTTCGTTGCCAAGTTCCTGACCATGCCCTTCGTGCGCGTATTTGCCGCCATGGAAAAAGAGCACGAATCGGCCGCCAATGTCATCGGGCAGATCTGTACGGTTACCCTGCCGGCCAGCGGCTATGAACTGGGGCAGGCCGCTGTGAAGACAACGGGAGCGCCACTTTTGCTGAACGTCAGAACGACCCAGGGCTCCGCCGTGCAGAAAGGGGAGACCGCGCTCGTGCTCGAGTACAATGCTGAAAACAAATTTTACCTCATAGAACCTTACCAAACCATTTAATTCGCATGCTAGAATCTTTATCCTTGTCTATCGTCATTATACTGGCGGTATTCGCGATCGGCTTTATCGCCATCGTCATCAAAATGTATCAGAAAGCCATCCAGGGCGAGGCCATGGTGCGCACCGGCCTGGGCGATACGAAAGTGTCGTTCTCGGGCATTTTTGTGGTGCCCGTTATCCATAAACTAGAGGTGATGGACATTACGCTCAAAACGATCGTGATCTCCAGAACAGGTTCCGAAGGGTTGATCTGTAAAGACAACCTGCGCGCCGACATCAAAGTGAACTTCTTTTTGCGCGTGAACAAAACGCCGGAAGACGTGATCCAGGTGGCGCAGTCCATCGGCTGTAAGCGTGCCTCTGACCACTCGGCGCTGGAAAGCCTGTTTGACGCCAAGTTCTCCGAAGCCTTGAAGACGGTGGGCAAGCACTTTGATTTTGTGGACCTCTACCAGAGCCGCGACGATTTCAAGCGCCAGATTCTGCAGACGATTGGTACTGACCTGAACGGCTATGTGCTGGACGACTGCGCGATCGACTACCTGGAGCAAACGCCCCTGACCCACCTGAACGAAAACAACATCCTCGACGCCGAGGGTATCAAGAAGATCATCGACCTGACGGCCAGGCAGAAAGTACAGGCCAACCTGATCGAGCGCGAGAAGCAGAAGACGATTAAGAAGCAGGACGTGGAGGCGCAGGAAACGATCCTGGAGCTCGAAAAACAACTGGCTGAAAACGAAGAAAAGCAGAAGCGTGAGATTGCCAACATTAAGTCGCGTGAGTTTGCCGAGATGGAAAAAGTGCGCCACGAAGAGCGCCTGAAAGCAGAGAAAGCCCGCATTGCCACGGACGAAGAAGTGAAGATTGCCGAGCAGAACCGTGACCGCCAGATTTTAGTAGCTGAGCGCAGCAAAGAGCGTACGGATGCCATTGAAACAGAACGCGTAGAGCAGGCGAGATTGCTGGAGGCGAACGAGAAAGAACGCATCGTGGCACTGGCGCAGATCGAGAAGGAAAAAGCCATCGAAGAAGAGCGCAAGAACATCCAGGGCATCATCCGCGAGCGCGTGACCGTGGAGAAAGCCGTAGTGGAGGAAGAAGAAAAGATCAAGGACACCAAGGCATTTGCTGAAGCAGATCGTGTGAAAGCAGTAGCGATAAAGAACGCTGAGAAGGAAGCGGAAGAATCACTAGTGAAAGAGATCAAGAGTGCCGAAGCAGCCCGTCAGGCAGCGGAATTCCGTGCCAAGCAGATGCTGATCGATGCCGAGGCAGAGCAGGTGTCTTCGAACAACCGGGCACAGGCCATCAAGACCATGGCCGAAGCCGAGGCAGCACAGGCAGCAGCCATCGGATTGTCAGAAGCACAGGTGATGGAAGCCAAAGCCCATGCCCGTCAGAAGGAAGGAGAAGCGGAGGCGCTGGTGATCAAAGCCAAAGCCAACGCGCAAGCCGAAGCCGACGAGAAACTGGGTATGGTAACCGCCAAAGTGACCAAAGAGCAAGGTATAGCCAATGCCACCGTGGTAGAAAATCTGGCCGCAGCCGAAGAGAAACGCGGTCTGGCAGAGGCCCGTGTGATCGGAGAGAAGTTCACCGTGGATGCCAAAGGTATAGAGGAGAAAGCCGATGCCATGCGCAAACTCGATGGCGTGGGCAAAGAGCACGAAGAGTTCAAGCTGCGCCTGGAGAAAGACAAGGCCATCGAACTGGCCCAGATCAATATTCAGAAAGACATTGCTGCCTCGCAGGCTGAAGTGATCTCCGAGGCCCTGAAGTCAGCGAAGATCGACATCGTGGGTGGCGAGACCATGTTCTTCGACCAGATCGTGGGCTCTATCACTAAAGGAAAGCAGGTAGACCGCCTGGTAAGCAACAGCGAAGTGCTGAACACGGTGAAGGACACCTTCTTCCACGCAAACGGCAGCGGCCACGTGGACTTCAGAGAAAACCTGCAGCAGTTCATCAACCAGTTCGGCATGACCTCCGACGACGTGCGCAACCTGAGCGTTTCGGCCATCCTGCTGAAGATGATGCAAAGCAGCGCCGACGAAGGCACGCTGAATACCCTGAAGCAGCTGACTTCTGCGGCTACGGCCATGGGTATAGCGGACAAGCCTTATGTTTCCTTGAACTAACCTCACCCTAAACCCCTCTTCTGAAAGCAGGAGAGGGGTTTTTATACTCGCTCAGGCCATTAGGACAGAATCTAGCTATGAAATCAATTTGAATTTTGAGCAAATGGTATGATTTAAAATAATAGATGAAGAAAATATTTTCAGTGACACTCTTAGTGTTAGGATTAACATCTCTATTAGGTTGCAACGGACAAGAGCGCAAAAAATCAGATGTGGAAGCTATAGATGCTTCTATTGAAGCATTTATAAATAGGACTATATATAAGGAACTGACAGAGGATATATTAAAATCCGTACCGGATCATGATTTAGAGCAAACAGTTTTTGATAATATTTATGCAATTATTGGTGACGACTATGAAAATGAACTCGAGAAAGTCCAGAAATTAACAAAAGGCCAACAGGCAATTTTCTCTACTTGGATGGTCGAGGCGGAAGTAAATAATGGGGGTTTCAACCAATTCTACTTCAATTCAAGCGGACAGTACGCAAATATGGCTGTTGATGGGTTTGAAACTGTTGGGGCAGTAAAATTCGCTGAACTGATGAAAGAAGCAAATACAGTATATGCCTCCATTGAAAAAGACCTTGAAAAATTTGATGACGGCACACTGGAGAGTTTTAGCGCATCCTATAAAGAAAACCCTCTTAATGACCTAGATGATAAATTTTATAAACTAGGAGAATCAGAATCTTTAACGAATTTAAAGGTGAGATATATTAGGGAGAATATTGATCAATTCATCACGAAGTAGTACTGTTATTGCCAGCTCGTTAGCTTAAAACCAAAGCATGAAAAACAAAGTTATTCTCGCTATTGGAGTATTTACGATGCTCTTAATATACTCTTGTTCGCAAGGCAGTGCTGTGGATTTGGGCAATGGATATAGGTTTGATTATGACCCTGTCATAAGTCGCGATGATGCCATTTTTGGGCCTGATGAAAATGTCTATGCTGTTGAAGGACATGTTACAGGGTATAATTTTGATTCGACTTTCATAGTCGCTGAGCAAAAGCCGAGGCATGTAATTTTAAGAGATACATATCGTAAACTTAATATCACTTTACCTGAAGAAGATAAAATTTTCGAACAAAGTACCTTTCGGCAATTCTGGATAATTGATAAAAAACAGGATAAGAGGTATGGCCCATTCACAAAGGAAAAGTTTCTAG
The DNA here is from genome assembly GCF_030546575.1 of Pontibacter coccineus. GTDB lineage: Bacteria > Bacteroidota > Bacteroidia > Cytophagales > Hymenobacteraceae > Pontibacter > Pontibacter coccineus. The sequence continues at coordinate 352,240 of NZ_JAUOTN010000001.1, read as the reverse complement.
AAAAACGGGGGGAATTAGGGATAGACCTAAAACTTTAATGATCTCGGCCTAAGGAAACTTATAGCAAGATATTAGAGGCTGTACTAAATGATCAATTAGAGCAAAGGAAAAGTTAATGACCTCCATAAAGCAGTCTTTTTGTGGAGGTTTAAGCTTAAATATATTAGAATAATCTATTACGAAGTAAAATTACGGTTGCGAGATAGGCGCTGATTTAGCATAGTTATACTTTGCCAAGTGTATACACAAGCACACGGACTTTTATCCAATCTTAAATTCTTAATCCTCCACCCACATGGAAGATACCAATACCGCCACTACCGCAACTGCCGAAAACGTGCAGTTGGAGGGAGGCACTTATGAAATTCTACGCAACCGTCTACAGAAAAGCGGAGCCGAGCTGCGTGCGCAGCTCGAGCAGCTGAACCAGGAACGGAAGAGTGTGTTCGGAGCCATTGAGACGCAGCTGATCACGACCGAGCGCATTACGACCGAGAACAACTGTGTGCCCTGGGACATGGTGCCGGTGGGCTATACCTTGCTGTTTGGCTACAACGTATACCTTGGGCTGAAGTCGGAGGTGGAGCTGACGGATGTGTTTGGCGTCTATATCTACGAGGGGCACAGCTTCCACCAGCAGTCGCTCGACATGCTGCAGGACAAGACCTTTCAGGACGATTTTCAGAAGCTCTACAAATACTACAAGAATACCCAGTTCGTTAAGTTTGCGCACATCGGCAACTACCTCTATATGGTGTTCCGGGTGGGCAAGGGCCTGAACGATATCAAGACCTTTAAGTGGTTGCTCAAAGGCGATACGATCACCTACGTCGACAATCGCAGCGACCATGAGTACGTGTTCCCCAACCAGCATGATTTCAGCTGGAAGCGTACTACCCGCGAGGCGCAGCGCAAAGGCAAGCACCCGCATGTGTCCATCGAGGACAAAGTGTTCGTGGAAACGGTGGGCGGCGACCTCACCATCAAGGTAGAAGACAACACCGATTCCGGCCGGGGCATTTATTCGGAGGAAGTCGAAGACAAGGACCAGACACTGGACGATTCGGAGATCTACTACGCCGTCCTGGGCAATATTATTCTCCTCAAAATACGACCCTACCGGGAAAACAATTACCGTTACTTCGTTTACAACATCAAGCTGCAGGAGGCCCGCCGCATCGATGCGCTGGAGCACAGCTGCGTGCTGTTGCCGGACGGACAGGGCATCATCTATGCCTATGGCTATTACCTGCAGACAGGCGAGTCCAAGCAATTCGACAACAACCTGCAGGACATGCTCTTTGAGAAGCGCATCGCCTCCCCGAACGGCGAGGATTTCCTGTATGTGTTCTACAACAAAGAGTCCAGCGTATACCTGTTGCTGTCCTACAACCTGATCACGCAGCAGATCGAAGTGCCCATTGTCTGCCACGGCTACGCCATCTACGAAAACGGCGAACTGTGCTATTTCCGGGCGGACGAAGAGGCGCAGAAGCACCACGCCATCCAGATCTGGCAGACGCCCTACATCGGGCCAAACTTTGTTATACCTGTTACGCAGGAGTCCTACCTCTACAAGATTGGCAACAAGGACATTGTGCGGGCCATGGCCGAGAGCAACGAAGTGCTGTCGCTCCTGCACAAGGATGATTCCTATGCCAACCTATACCTGGATCTGATCAAGAAAACGACAGATGTACTGGATGCCTACCACTGGCTGAACCGTGCCGAAACGTACAACCTGGCAGCCCCTATTTCGGCTATCCGGCAAACGGCTACCGCGGCGGTAGAGGAGTACGAAAAAGTGCTCAGCATCAAGAAGAACACGCAGGCGCAGATCAGCCAGGTGCTGGGGCAGGCCGACGCGCTGATCCAGACGCTGAAGCACAAGAAGGCAGAGAGCATCAACGACTACGTGCTATACCTGTCCCACCTGCGCGGTATACGTGGGGAGGTGATCTCGCTCAAAGAATTGCGGTATACCGACCTGCCAACCATTGAAAAATATGAAGCGCTGCTGCAGACTTTTGCCCAGGAGACAGCCAACGGAGCCGTTGAGTTTTTACTGCAGCCCAATGCACTCGCACCTTACGAGAAAAAGGTAAAGGAGATAAACACGGCCATCGAAGGTATAGCAAAAGTAGTTGAGGCCGATGCGACCGACAAGGAAATCACAGCGGTTTCGGCGGAGCTGGAAATGCTGATCGATGTGGTGAGTAACCTCAAGATAGAAGACGCTACCCAGACTACCCGCATCATCGATACCATTTCGGCTATTTACGCCACTTTCAACCAGACCAAAGCCACCCTGCGCCGCAAGCGTAAAGAGCTGTTGAGTCAGGAAGGGAAGGCCGAGTTCAACTCCCAGATCAAGCTGATCAGCCAGAGTGTGGTGAATTACCTCGACGTGTCGGACTCGCCCCAGAAGTGCGAAGAGTACCTGGCCAAGTTGATGGTGCAGTTGGAAGAACTGGAAGGCCGCTTCCCGGATTTCGACGAGTTTATTGAGCAGCTCACCGTCAAGCGGGAAGAGATCTACAGCGCCTTCGAATCGAAGAAGGTACAGCTGCAGGAGGCACAGAACAAGCGCGCCAACAGTCTGCAACAGGCAGCCGATCGTATCCTGAAAGCCGTGCAGAACCGTGCCGGCAAACTGACCTCTGTGAATGAGATCAACGGCTACTTCGCCTCCGACCTGATGATCGAAAAGGTACGGAGCACGGTGGAGGAGTTGCTCAGGATCGGTGACACGGTAAAAGCCGACACCATTCAGAGCCGTCTCAAAACGCTGAAGGAAGATGCCGTGCGCCAGCTCAAGGACAAGCAGGAGCTGTTTGTGGAAGGCGCCAACATCCTCAAATTCGGTAAGCACCAGTTCACGGTCAACACCCAGCCATTGGAGCTAAGCGTAGTGCACCGCGACGACGCCATGTACTACCACCTGACCGGTACTAACTTCTTCGAGAAGATCACGGATGAATCTTTCCTAAGCTACCGCCCGGTGTGGGAGCAGTCGCTGGTATCGGAGAACAACCAGGTATACCGTGCAGAATACCTGGCCTTTAAAATATTGGAGGCTGCACAAGACGCAGCTATAGCAAGCCAGCAATCAGAGAACAACCTCAAACTCCTGACCGTCGACGAATTGCACAAACTCACCGCAACGGAGCTGACCGAGTACGTGAACAAATTCATGGCCGTGCGCTTCAACGAAGGCTACATGAAAGGCGTGCACGATCATGACGCAGCATTGATTTTGAGCGCCCTGATTCGCCTGATCAAGACAGCCGATTTGCTCCGCTATACCTCCATTGACAGGGCCTGTGCGCAGCTGTACTGGCAAGTATTTGTGCCGGAAGCGAAAAAGAAAACACTCAACCACCAGCTCAAAGGGATAAGCACCATCCTGCAGGTGTTCCCCGATACGCACGAGTTTGACGACGTAAAAGCCGATCTGCAGCAGGAGCTCCATACCTTCCAGCAGGAGACGGGGCTATGCCAAGAGGCCAATGCAGCGGAGGCAGGTGCCTATCTGTTCTACGAACTCACCCGTGGCAACCACTTCGTCATCGATAGCCAGGCAGATGTGCTCTATGACGGTTTCAGGCATTTCCTGACAGAGCGAAAGGTGCTCCATACCTTTGAGGAATCGGTAAAAGCACTGCAGGAAAATGTGGTTCATCAGTTCGAACTGATTCAGCATTGGCTGAAAGCCTACATCGCGCAGGCTGGTCAGCACGATAAAGCCGAGTATGTAGCTGAAGTGGCGACGCTGTTGCTTACCAATAGTCATAATCCGCTGCACGTGGTGCACACGGTCCTGAAGGAGAATCTGCAAGGGATGCAGGGCGCGCACCAGCAGGTGCAGGGCCAAAGCTATCAGTTGAACTACCACCATTTCCTACACCGGCTGCGTGCTTATACCTCCGGCACAGCGACCGCTTTTACAGCTTTCACGGAGCTCAAAAAGAACATGACGCAGCAGGCCGAGCAGGCGCTCCGTCTGAGTGAGTTCAAACCACGGGTGCTGTCTTCGTTTGTGCGCAACAAACTGATCGACCAGGTATACCTGCCGCTGATCGGGGCGAACCTGGCTAAGCAGATCGGTTCGGCAGGGGAGAGCAAGCGTACCGACCTGATGGGCATGCTACTCCTGCTTTCGCCGCCGGGTTATGGCAAGACGACCATCATGGAGTACATTGCCAACCGGTTGGGCATTATCTTCATGAAGATCAACGGCCCGGCCATTGGCCACCAGGTGACGGCGCTGGACCCGAAAGAGGCTCCTAATGCCGCTGCCCGCGAAGAGCTGGAGAAGCTGAATCTGTCTTTTGAGATGGGCGACAACGTGATGATCTACCTCGATGACATTCAGCACTGTAACCCGGAGTTCCTGCAGAAGTTCATCTCGCTTTGCGACGCGCAGCGCAAGATCGAGGGCGTGTACAAAGGACGCAGCAAAACCTATGACTTCCGGGGCAAGAAGGTCTGTGTGGTGATGGCCGGCAACCCTTATACCGAAACAGGCGAGAAGTTCCGCATACCTGACATGCTCGCCAACCGCGCTGATATCTACAACCTGGGCGACATCATCGGCGATACGGAAGATGTGTTCAAGCTGAGCTATATTGAAAATTCCCTTACCTCCAACACGGTGCTGGCGAAGCTGGCGGCGAAGAGTCAGAAAGACATTTATACCTTGTTACAACTCGCCGAAACCGACAACAGCGAAGGGTTGGAGTTCGAAGGCAACCACTCGGCAGCCGAGCTGAACGAGTATGTGCTGGTGCTGAAGAAATTGCTCAAGATTCAGGACGTAATTCTGAAGGTGAACCTGGAGTACATCCGTTCGGCCGCGCAGGCAGACGAGTACCGCACCGAGCCGGCTTTTAAGCTGCAGGGCTCTTACCGCAACATGAACAAGCTGGCCGAAAAGGTGATGCCGATCATGAACGACCAGGAGCTGCAGACGCTGATTTTGTCGCACTACGAGGCCGAGTCGCAGACACTCACTTCCGGGGCCGAGGCCAACATGCTCAAGTTCAAGCAGCAGATCGGCATCATGACCGAAACAGAAGCACGACGCTGGGAGGATATCAAGGCCACCTTCGTCCGCAACAACAAGCTCAAAGGCTTCGGCGGCAACAACCAGGTCGGGCAGGTGCTGTCTGAAATGGAGAACATCTCCGGCGGACTGGCAGGTATAAAAGAGGTGCTGAGTCAGTTTAAGCCGAGCAGACTGGAAGCGGCGGAGGAGCTGTAAGGTATAGCATTTACAAAAAAGTCCCTGCAGGTATAAACCTGCAGGGACTGTCACTTCAGTAATTTTCAGGTCTATGCTTACTTCAGGTATTTAACACAAAGCAAGATAGCATACATCCAGGAGGAGTAGAGCAAGGTATAACCAAGGCCATATAAGGCAGCTTTAGAGAAATTGCCTCTGCATTTGGGGCTGTTCTTCAGCACCAGTCGTACGGCTCTGAAGAAAACCCAGTACAGCATAGCGGCTATCAACAGAACAAAGGCCCAGATAACTGTTTCGAATAGGAAAAGGAAGGCAATGAATGCAATAGTTACTGCTATCCAGGCAAAGACTGCGGCGGCAATTTCATCTGCACCATCACCAATATCTAAGTCAGGCAAAATACTTCCTTTGCCTCCTGATTTGCCAGCCACATCAGGTACATCCGCTACGGCCTCCGTCGCCGAATTACTCAACCACTTTACTTTCCTGGTCAGGTCTCCTACATCATCCTTCAGTTTTAAGCCATAGTACAGGCTTGCAGTCAGGAAGCCAAAGCATATAGTAGATAGTATAGAAAGTGAAATGGCCGCATTTTCTACCAGACTTCTGCTGGAGTTAAATCCTGTCAGGTAAACTGTGAGGATCGTGCCGGTCATGATCAGCAGGGCACTGATAAAGATCCATTTAGCAGGTACAAGTTTAATTCGGGGCCTCTGTAGAGTTTGCATCATCAAGCAAATCAAGCGTCAAAAATCTGGGAAAGCATTTAGTCGAATATACTGGATTTTATATATTATTGAAAGTATACATGAAGCAAAAAACAAAAGGCTGGCCTTGCTACAGAACCAGCCTTCCTAATACTATAAGTCATGCTTTAAAAACCCATTTCATCGGCGCTCGGGCCGTAGCTACCCGGTATGGGAATGTCGAGCAGACGGAGGTACACGCCCAACTGTGCGCGGTGGTGGATGATCTGCGAAATAGACATGCGGATGACGTCGGCTTTGGAAGATGTGCTGTAGATCTGGTCGCCTTCCCGGAGGGTCCACGGTTGGTCCAGTTGCTCTTCCTGGGCTTCGGCCAGGGCAGCTTTTCCTTCGGCCTGTGATTTTTCGAAATAGGCCACCAGTTCTTCTGTGTTGGCTATTTTCACGGGTTGGTAAGGGTTTTGGGCAAAATCCAGTTCGTCGGTCGTCAGGGCCATTTTAATCCAGGCAGGCAGTTCGGCTACGTGTGTTGCCAACCGGATCATGCTCATACTTTTGGGGTGAGGCTGCCAGTCGTACTTGTCTGCGGGCACGCGCTCGAGCATTTTGCGGGTAGTTTGAGCTTCCTGTTCCAGTTCTTTCGAGAACAGTTCAATTAGGGTCATGGTGGTTACGGTCATAGTTTTATCTTTTAGTTTAGGACAAAGAAACCATGCCCCACTGACAACCCTATGGCAGTGTACTTTCGAAGCTGAAAATATTTTTAGTAATCGACCGGCAGCAGCTTCATGTAATCGCCCAGCACGATATGGTCTTTCTTCTCAAAAGGCTGTTCGGTACTTCTGATCTTCAGGATGCGCGACACCCGGAAGTCGCGGTACTCGTGCCGCAGGTGGCACCAGGCGATCAGATGCCAATTCATCGCGTAGAACACCAGCCCGATCGGCTCTACCAACCGGGCGCTTACTTCCTCTTTGTTGTTCTTGTAGGCCAGTTCCACCATCACCTTTGCGGCAATGGCATGCTGCAGGGCGGCCAGGTAATCGGAGTTGAGTTGGAAGCAGGCCGGGATTTGTAGCCGGATATTGTTGGTCAGCGCTTCGAGCTTTTCCTTCTGCGAGGCCTTCAGCACGTTCTTGACCTTGGTCAGGGCACTGGAATAATGCTCCTGGATCGACCTGTCGGCAAACCCGTAGACCATGGCCTCCATCAGGAGCAGCGCACTGGCCTCCTCGGAACTGAAGGAAACCGGTGGCAGAAAATAGCCCTGCACGATAAAGTAGCCCTTGTGCTGCTCGAAGCTCACCGGCACGCCTTGCTCGCCCAGCGCCTTCACATCGCGGTACACGGTGCGGACACTGATCCCGAACCGCTCGGCAATCTGCTCTGCCGTCACATACTTCTTCGACTGCAGCAGCGTCAGGATACCAAAGAGCCGGTCAATTCTGTTCATAATTCTAAATGGAGGTGAAGGATGCAAAATCAGGGAGTGTCATTGTTCCTTTTACATCATCATCTTCCAAGTATACGAAAACATATCTTCTGGCTATACCAATTCTTTTTCAATTGTAGAAGTGGAAGCCACCAACTGCTCCTGCAGACTCAGCAAACTGCCGAGACACTTCCTGTATACCCGTTGCATACGCTCGGCAACAGTCACAGTCTGGTTGATCAGCGTGTTCAGTTCTTCTCCATGCAGCGTGTCAGCCGACATCCAGATCAGCTCTTCTGGCAACAGGTAATGGCGTACTGACTGATCCGTATCCATGTTCTGCAGCGCCGGGAATCTGAGGGTGTCGGTCTCTATCAGAATTGTATCAAACGTATTGCGGTGTTGCCGGAATTCTGCTGCAAAGCCCTTGGCCTCCTTTTCTGTCATATGACTTCCTTTGCGGATGGCCGCATCGATGGCGTTCTGCAGATTTTGTTGCTCCTGCTGCTAGGCGCTGTACTGTTTCACCCAGGCCACCAGGAAGGTATAGCGCTGCAGCAATTCCGCTCTTTGCGCAGGCTGTGTTGCTGTCAGCAGGTAATGCGCGGCAAATACTTTGGTGTCGAACTGCTGGTACCAAGCCTCGTCAGCCGGGAACTGCTGCAGCCTTTGCTCCAGCAGTGCCTGAGCCTCCTGCGGTTCATAAGTGAAGCCGTTGCTCAGGGTATAGGTTTTGCGCTTGTCCTGCTTCTGGAGGATCAGCGTCAGGGTCTGGATGTCCTTATACCGGCCACCTAGTTCCTCCATCTTCTGCTGCAAGCCTGTTCCGTAAAGCGAACTTAGAGCCTCGGGCAATAAATCGGACGATATACCTGCTTTTGAGACCAGCGCCTCTGGCTCAGAGAGGTCCAGTTCGGTAAGCAGGCGGTTGTCGTATACGCCCAGGTAGTGTGCTTTGAAAGTAGTTTCCTGCTGCTCTGCTTCCACAAAAGCCTGCACCTCTTCGGCCGGGGTAAACTCAATGTTCGGGTGCAGTTGCAGGTTGATACGAAGCAGGTTTTGCGTAACGGTTTCCGCCAGCTTTTCCGGCTCGTTGAAAAGCAGCCAGGGCGAGCGCTCGTCTTCTATACCTGTAATATAGGTGGCCTTGGCGCTCTGCTCTCTTTTGTAATTGGAGGGGTGGCTGGAATACATCTCGGCTAAGTGTCCGTCTTCGTCGGAGAAGATAAATCGTGCACCTGCAGGCTGCTGGGGCAGGTTGTCTAAAAGCGACTGCTTGAAGCTTTCGCGTGTCTGGCTCAGGTACTCAACGGCTTTGCGCTGGTGATAGAATAGGTTGGTGGTGTAGATCCTGTTATCGATGGCAGTAGAAAGGTAATTGTTTGAATGTTCAAAAGCCTGGCTGGCAGGCCCCAGTCGGTAGAGCGCATTCACGATGGCATCGCTACCAGTCACGCTCACGGCCACACGGTCAGCATTGTATTCCATCTGGCGCGATAGCGAGGAGTGTACCAGGTTGATGGCCTGGTAAATCAGGGCCATGAACTTGCGGATAAGCCAAACCACCGGCATCAGCAACCAGCCAAATATGGCCAGCTGGATGTTGGAGCCTTTCCATTTTTCCAGCAGCTCATCCCACTTGTCCCGCTCATACACAATGCTCTGGATGATGCTGTTGGCCATGTACACATAGCTGCCCAGTTTCATGCTGCTTTGTGAAAAATGCCCGAATTCATGTGCCAGCACTGCTTTGAATTCTGTCAGATTGATCGAGTTGACCAGTCCCAGACCGATCAGTAGATTTTTTTTCACAGGCAGGAAGAGGCTGAGGATGGTGCTGTTGTAAAACACGCAGGCATTGATCTTGTGGTTGACAAACACCTTGTGTGGGAGAGGGGCATTGGTTTCGGCGCAGAGCTGGCGAATGAAAGCGAAGAGCTGCGGATGTTCATCCTCTGTTATCTCGACGTTCAGCGGGTTGCTGGTATCGTGTTTTTTGAAGAGAAACTTCAACATAAAACCAAACAGCATACCTGCCATGCCGATCGCACCAAGCTTCAGCAGAATAGTCCATCGGTTGATCGTCTCCATTGGGTACATAATAGCCAGGTATAGCAGGTAACCGGCCGCAACCACCATGGACAGGTATAGGATCAGAAAGACCAACATGGCCAGCAGCACATATACCACCTGGCTTTTGTAGGAGGATGAGGGGAGTGTAAAGCCAGCAGGTATACGCTGGGGACTTTCAGGGTAAAGTTGTTTCATGAAAAAGGTAGGTGTGGTTTTTTATTAGACCTTAAATATAAGTATAATTCTATATTTACAATCCTGCCCGCTATACTTTTTTGCACTTTAATATAAAAGTTTTAGAACCGGCTAGATGAACGACTGATGGGAATTATTATTTGTGAAAACCTTTTAGGAAATGGCTGCTGTTGATTGGGGGTGAAGCCAGAGTTTAAGGAAATTTCGGAATTTTGCAAGTTGATTAATCCCTGAATAAACCCGACCTTTGTACCTCTATGCAATTAGCCATCACCTCATTAAATTCCGGCAGCAACGGCAACTGTTACTACATCGGCAACGGCCAGGAAGCTGTGCTGGTGGATGCCGGTATTTCGTGCCGCGAAACCGAGCGGCGCATGCAGCGGCTTGGACTGAGCATGAAGCAGGTGAAGGCTATTTTTGTGTCGCATGAACACTCCGATCACATCAAAGGTATACCGGTGCTGGCGCGTAAGTACAAATTGCCGGTCTACATTACGACCAGTACCTTGTACCGCTCCCGCATGGACCTGAGTGGGGTGGAGGTGGTGTCTTTCACAGGATACGAGCCGGTGCAGATCGGTAGTTTATCCGTGACAGGTTTTCCGAAGTTTCATGACGCGGCCGACCCGCACAGTTTTGTGGTGGAAGGCCATGGCGTAAAGATTGGAGTGTTTACGGACATCGGCACGCCCTGCGACCATGTCATCCGGCACTTCCAGCAATGCCACGCCGCTTTTCTGGAAACGAACTACGACGAGGGCATGCTGGAGCAGAGTTACTACCCTTACTACCTCAAGCGACGCATCAGCAGCAACCACGGCCACATGTCCAACAAGCAGGCACTGGAGCTGTTTGTCGCACACAAGCCAGCCTTCATGAGCCATGTGTTCCTCTCGCACCTCTCCAAAGACAACAACTGCCCGAAACTGGCGAAAAACCTTTTTGAAACCTGCGCCGACGGTACGGAAGTGGTGGTTGCTTCAAGATTTGAAGAAACACCCGTGTATACCATCAGCTGCCAAGGCGATATCTTCGAGCGTACCTTGTCAGTAGCGGATATCACACCGGCTGGGGAGCAACTGTCTTTGTTTTAACTATAAGGACAAGCTACAAGAAACGGTGCACGATTCGGACGGGGCGTGACCTCTTCCTACAAAACTTTCAATGCCAAAAAGCCCGATGACGCTATACCTAACGTTATCGGGCTTTTCCGATTTTCTACCTTTCTAATTCCTCTCAATTCGCCCGCTTCAGATACTTATACAACTCTGAATCAGTAGACAGAATGACACTCGTCTTGTCATCAAAAGATTTTTCAAGCGTCTCCATGGAGCGGAGGAAGCCGTAGAGCTCGCGGGCCTGGGCGTTGCGGTTGTAGGCGGAGGCATAGATGGAAGTTGCCTGCGCGTCGGCTTTACCACGGATTACCTCGGCTTCGCGGGTGGCCTGAGAAGTGATCTGGGCCAAGTCACGCTCTTTGTTGCCCTGTATCTTGCGGGCCTCACCCTGGCCTTCGGAGCGGAACTGGTCGGCGATACGGTTACGCTCACTGATCATACGGTCGTATACCCGGTTACGCACCTCATCCACGTAGTTCATGCGCTTAAAGCGGAAATCCAGGATCTGCACACCCAGGTCCGAGGTGCGTTCGTTAGCGCGTTTCAGGATCAGCGCCTCAATTTTGTCACGGCCAAACGTTATCTTTTCCAGGTTCTCCAAATCCTCCATCACTTCGTCCGATACTTCCGGCTCGCGGTTGGTAGAGCGCACGATATCGAGCAGGTCGTGGCTGGCAATGGCGTTGCGGGTTTCACCGTCCAGGATGTCGTCGAGGCGTGACTGGCCGGAGCGCTCGTCGCGCAGACGGATGAAGAACTGCAGCGGATCGGTGATCTGCCAGCGGGCGTAGGAGTCCACGAAGATGAATTTCTTGTCTTTGGTAGGCACCTGGTTGGCGTCGCCGTCCCACTCGAGGTAGCGCTTGTCGAAGAACTGCACCTTCTGCACAATCGGGATCTTGAAGTGAAGACCCGGCTGGGTGCGTGGTTCGCCTACGGGCTTACCAAACTGGGTGACAATAGCCTGCTTGGTTTCGTCGAGCACAAATACGCTGGTGAAAAGCAAGGTAAGCAGCAACACAGCGGCTAGGAGCGAGAGTATCTTGGGGGTGTTCACAGGCTATTTCGTTTGTGTTTGCGTTTTATTCTGATTCAGGTTCAGCAGTGGCAGCACGTTGTTGCCGCGCTCGTCCACAATCACCTTATCACCAATTTTTGGCAGGATGCGCTCCATCGTCTCCAGGTATAGACGCTTCTTAGTCACTTCAGGGGCTTTCACATACTCATCAAAAAGTGAGTTGAAACGGGCGGCCTCACCCGTGGCCACGTTCACTCGGGTGAGTGCATAAGCCTCGGCCAACTGAACGGTTTCGTCGGCCTCACCACGGGCACGCGGAATGATGCGGTTATACTCCGACTCAGCCTGGTTGATCAGGGTTTCGCGCTCCTGTTGAGCCTGATTCACAGCGTTGAAAGATGGCTTCACGGTCTCGGGCGGATTTACGTCCTGCAGCACCACCTGATCGATGCGAATCCCGTTTTCATACTCATCGCACATGCGCTGCAGGAGCACCTCCATACTGGTGGCCACTTCCTGACGCCCGACAGTGAGCACTTCGTTCACGGTGCGGTCACCTACTATTTTGCGCATCGCGGATTCAGACATGTCGCGCAGGGCTTTCTCCGCGTCGCGCACCTTGAACAGGTAGTTGTAGGAGTTCACGATCCGGTACTGCACCACCCACTCGACATTAGCCAGGTTCAGGTCGCCGGTCAGCATCAGCGATTCGTCGTTGAAGTCTGCCTTTGAATATTGGGTGTTCTGCTCTGTGTCGGTCGTCCTAAAACCAAACTCCTGCTTGAGCTGGCGCTGCACCGGAATCTTCTGCATTTCCTCTATCCCGAAAGGCAATATAAAGTTCAGGCCCGGCTGCACTGTGCGGTCGTAGTGGCCCACATACATCACCACGCCCTCTTCTTCAGGGCCCACCGTTTTGACGGAAGTAAGCAGGAGGATCAGCAAAAAAAGTCCGAGTAATATTTTTCGGAAGTGTTTGCTGATCAAAAACATATAATGCTGCAGGCGGTAATTGGGCTCGGCCATGGGCAATGCGTCGATTAGTTCGTAGCGTTAAGATAACTAAAATATCTTAATATGTTAATGTCTTGATAGGTATAGCCCCATGGCTTTAAGGTGCACGAGCGCAGGTATAGGGAAGTGATGGAGTCCAGGCAGAAGGATAGGACTAAGCTTTTTCCGGGTTTTCTTCGTACAGGGTAAAAACAAACAGGCAGCCTTTAGTTTTGTCATTTTCACTTAGCCCAAACCGATATGAAACAATTTTTCGCTTTTGTTTTCGCCCTGTTGATAGGGTATAGCGCCCAGTCCCAGGGCACAGCTATACCTCCTGTTGAGAGTCAGATAAAGACCGCCGTGCTCGCCGCCCCAGCCGACAAACGGGAAGGCGCCACCGTGTTGGGCTATAATCAGAAAGGGGAGGTGGTCACTTTGAGAAAAGGCACAAACGAACTGATCTGTCTGGCGGATGACCCGAGTCAACCCGGCTTTTCGGTGTCGTGCTACCACCGCGACCTGGAGCCTTTCATGACCCGTGGCCGCGAACTGCGCAAGCAGGGTATGAGCGCCAATGACATTTTCGAGACCCGTGAGAAGGAAGCCAAAAGCGGAAAACTGACCTTGCCCAAGCAACCCGCTTCGCTCTTCGTGTTCAGTGCCCCTGATGAGCAGGTGAACGCGCGCACCGGCGAGGTAGCGGATGGCTATCTGCGCTACGTGGTCTACATACCGTGGGCAACCGCCGAGAGCACCGGCCTTCCGATCAAGCCCGATCAGGGCGCCGTGGCCATGCCCTGGATCATGCATCCGGGCACGCATGGGGCGCACATCATGATCAACCCGCCCAGAGCCAAAGCAGGGGACAGTAAGTAGCAGTTGCTTTCTTATACCTATGCAAACGGGTTAATTCCTGTTAACTAACCAGCGTTAGCGCTTGTTAACCAGTTTGTTGACGGTCCTCAGCAAGATAAAGGCCATGACACCGCTCACGCCAATTATCTTGATAACCCTTTCTGGGTCCGGGATGGATCTGAATTTTGTGTTGCCGTCCTTTATTTCAATATAGCCCACCGGTTTGACGGCTACGCCGCCACCGCCGCCGGTTCCTTCTTCGCCCGCTTTGGAGCCACTGCCGCCACCGAAGCCATACATGGCCTTGGCCGCAGGTATAACCGTTACGCCGTCGCGCTCCACTGGTTCGCCGTAAATGGTACTGGCACTTGCTGATATACCCAGCCGCTGCGCCAGGCGCTCAATAAAACTGTTCTGGTCTTTCTTTGCTGTCTCTTCCATGCGCTATTATTTTAACTGTTTGAAGATGATGTACTAAAAGGTTGTACGTGACGGAATCCAATCGTTTCGCAAAAGCATGAGAGCGGCCACATAGGATGGGTGAGGAGTAGCAGCGGGAAGGTTTAGGGATAAAAAAAACAGACCCGAAGTATGCTCGGGTCTGTTAATGCGTAGCGGAGCAGGTAGAGGGCCTGCGCCGCATTGGATCTAAGGCTGAGTTATACGCTTATACCTTGGCCGCTTTCAAATCTATCAGTTCCGACAGCAAGGTATAGGAATGCTGGCGCTTCTCCGGATCAAAGATACCCGTCGAGATCATCAGTTCGTCTACCTGCGTCTCGTCCACGAAGGCCTCTAGCTCTTCCTGCACCGACTTCTTGCTGCCCACAAAACTGTAGCGGAGCATCTGTTTCACGGCGTATTCCTCCTGCAGGCTCCAACGGTCTTTCATACTCTCCACGGGCGCCTGCATCGGCAGGGCCTTGCCTTGTATCACGTTCAGGAATGACAGGTATAGGGAGGTTGCCAAATGGTTTGCCTCCGCATCCGTATCAGCGGCTACGACGTTCACACAGGCCATGGCGTAGGGCTCCTGCAGTTGGTCAGACGGACGGAAACTGTCACGGTATACCTTGAGAGCATGGTGCAGGGCGGCTGGGGCAAAGTGACTGGCGAAAGCGTAAGGCAATCCCATAATGCCGGCCAGTTGTGCCCCGAAAGTGCTCGAGCCCAGGATCCAGACAGGTATATCCAGTCCCTCGCCAGGTATAGCACGTACCTTGGCCGTGCTGTTTTCCTTGCTCAGGTACTGGCGCAGCTCCGCCACGTTGTTCGGGAAGTCCTCCACATTGCCTTGCAGGTCGCGGCGCAGGGCATGGGCCGTCACTTGGTCGGTACCAGGCGCTCGTCCCAGACCCAGGTCGATACGACCGGGGTACAGGCTCTCGAGCGTGCCGAACTGCTCGGCCACCACCAGCGGGGCGTGGTTGGGCAGCATGATACCGCCGGATCCGACGCGCAGCGTAGAAGTGCCGCCGGCAATGTAACCGATCAGGACTACGGTAGCCGAACTGGCAATGCCGGGCATGTTGTGGTGCTCCGCCAGCCAGTAACGGGTGTATCCCAGCTCCTCCACATGACGAGCCAGCTCCAGACTATGCTGAAAGGAGTCGTGGATGCTCTTGCCGGTGCGGATCGGCACGAGGTCGAGTACGGAAAGTTTGATATCTTGTAGCTTCTTGTGTGCCATCGTGCTTGGTTATTGAGCCGGACAAAAGTCTTTTGATTTTACAAAAGCACGCTGCGTTAGGCAGCCATCTGAATGAAATGCTTTGGTCTTCAAAAAATCTTTTCTCCTTTGTCTAAAGTTCTTTTGTCTTAGTGCTTGCTAGTGATTAGCATACACCGCCTATTTCGCAGCTGTTGCCTTCCAGGTCGAGTTTTTGGATAGAAGGAGCTACCTGCTGGAACACGTTCAAAAATGCTTCGGCAGGCTGCGCACCGCTCACCAGGTACTGGTCGTTGATCACAAAGGCGGGCACGCCGCTTATACCTGCGGACTGCGCAAAAGCTTCCATGTCGCGTACTTCCTTTTTGCCTTCTTCGCCTTCAAAGAAATTTTCCAGACGCTCAGCCGGTATACCTTGTGCTATACCTATTTCCTTAAGCACCGCCGTGTCGTTCATAGGGCGGTTATCCGTGAAATAAGCTTTGAATAGGGCGTTGGCTACCTCGTGCTGCACACCGTACTGGTCTGCCAGCCAGATCAGGCGATGCCCGTTGAAGGTGTTGTTCACCGGCATGCTGTCCGAGAAGTTGAACTCGATGCCTTCTCCGGCGCCGGCCTCTGTCATGCGCTGGTCCATCGCCGGCAACTGCGCCACAATCTGCTCACCGTAGTTGCCTTTGAAATAGTCGAGGCGGGCCAGGCCATCCTGCGGGATGTTCGGGTTCAGCTCGTAAGCCTTGAAACTGATCTCAGCCTCGTATTGGTCTCCCACCTGCTGCAGCGCTTTGTGAAGGCGGCGTTCGCCCACATAGCACCAGGGGCAGTTGATATCGGAGAAAATGTCTATTTTGATTTTCTGCTTTGTCATGGTCATTTAATTAAATGCGTAAGCCGACAAAATCTGAAACAGGCTTTGTCGGCTAAAATATGCAATACTGAAGCTTATGCTTCCAGTACGAATTTTTCTTTCTGGCGTCTTACTTTCGGCAGGTTGGCCAGCCAATCGTTGTCGGCATCGCGGTAGCCGAGTGGCATCAGGGTAACGCTGCGCAGGCCTTTGGCAGGCAGGTCGAGCAGTTGGTCCAGCGCGGCGGCGTCGAAGCCCTCCATCGGCGTGGCGTCCACTTTCTCGGCAGCGGCTGCCAGCAGCCCCACACCGAAGGCAAGGTATGCCTGGCGGGCGGCCCAGTTGAAGTTCTGCTCCTGCGTCTTACCCGCCGCCATACCTAGCAGGGAGTCTTTAAAGCCCTGCAGGTTCTCAACCGGCATGTTGCGCTCCGAGGCGGTATGCGAAATAAACTCCTCTATGTGGGCAGGCGTCAGGTCGTCCCAGGCGGCAAACACCAGCAAATGCGAGCTCTCTTCAATCTGGGGCTGGTTGTTGGCAACCGTCCTAATCTGCTTCTTCAAATCCTCATCCTCGATCAACAGCACCGAGTAAGGCTGCAGGCCGTTGGAAGAGGGAGCCAGGCGGATCGCCTCCAGAATGCGTTCTACTTTATCGGACGGCACCCGCTGGCCGTTCATGCGTTTGGTGGCATAGCGCCATTGTAAGGTTTCCAGGATATTCATGTCTATACAACAGTTAAATTACCAGTAACGTTTCATAACTAGGTTACTTTTGGTAACTCAAAGGTATTTCTTAAATTTGGACCTGTCAAGCGGGCACTTCAGCCGCACCAAGTAACATGGAAGTAACTATAGTTGAGAATCAGCGACTTGCGATTCAGAAAAAGATCGATAAAGTTTTGTGCGGCAAAGCAGAGGTAGAATCCTGTTGCCCGATCAAAGACATTCTGGCCCGTTTCGGCGACAAATGGTCCATTTATACCATCCTCACGCTCGGTAAACAGGAAAAGGTGCGCTTTAACGAGCTGAAAAGCCAGATCACCGGCGTGTCGCAGCGCATGCTCACCGTCACGCTGCGCTCGCTGGAGGAGGATGGACTGGTGAGCAGGCAGGTATATCCTGAAATTCCGCCCCGCGTGGAGTACAGCCTGACGCCATTGGGGCAGGGGCTGCTGCTGCAGCTTTTGCAACTCGCCGACTGGGCCAAACTCAACATCGATCAGATTCTGGCGGCGCGGGAAAGGTATGGGAAAAAGGAAAAACAGGCACAGCTTACGTAGCAGCGTATTGCTCAAAACCAGCTGATTTTAAATTTGTTGGAGGCCATACCTGACGATATATATTTTCAGGTATATTTAAACCCTGGTGAGACTTTTTCATCTAAGTTTAAATGGCATCCGCATGAAAACTTCAGCACGCGAACAAAAGCTACAGCACCTCTACTGGCGGGCTGGTTTTGGTATACCTTTCAGGTCGGATCAGGCGATCCCCGGGATCAAGCAAGCCGTTCGTGAACTACTTCATGCAGCGGGCCAGGTAGCCCCGCTGCAGGTAACACTTCCACACACTGAAACTTCACGGCAGGCTGATGCTCAAAATGCCGAGATGCGCCAGTTGCGGCAGCGGGAGCGTCAGCAGGGGTTTGTACTGCTCAATAATACTTGGCTCCAGCAAATGGCTACTTCCGAGGCCCAGCTGCGGGAGAAGATGACACTCTTCTGGCACGGACACTTCGCCTGCCGTCTGCGGGAGCCCCGCTTTGCCCTGCTGCAGCACAACACCCTGCGTGAGCATGCGCTCGGCAAATTCCCCGACCTGCTGCTGGCCATTTCCAAAGACCCCGGTATGCTGCAGTTTCTAAACAACCAGCAAAACCGCAAACAGCGCCCCAACGAGAACTTTGCCCGCGAACTGCTCGAGCTTTTTACGCTGGGGCGCGGACACTATACCGAACAGGACATCAAGGAAGCCGCCCGTGCCTTTACCGGCTGGTCTTACAACCCGCAGGGCGAGTTCGTGTTCCGGGCGCGCCAGCACGATCGGGGCCAAAAAACTTTTATGGGGAAGCGGGGAAATTTTAGCGGGGAGGAGATTTTGCAAATGATCGTCGAAAACCCGCGCACGGCCCAATTTCTGACAGCGAAGCTCTATGCCTTTTTTGTGAGCGATGTGCCCAATCCGGAGCGCGTTCAGGCCTTGAGCAGTTATTTTTACGAAACAGGCTACGATATACCCAAGCTGCTGGAGAAGATCTTCAGGGCAAAGTGGTTTTACGGACCGGATGTAGTGGGGAGCAAAATCAAATCGCCAATTGAGCTACTGGCTGGTTTGCAGCGCCAGTTTGACCTGACCTATGCCGATGGCCGCAGTCCGCTGGTGTTGCAGCGGGCGATGGGGCAGGAACTGTTCAGGCCGCCGAATGTAAGTGGCTGGGCTGGTGGCCGCAATTGGATCGACAGCTCCACACTCGCTTTTAGACTGCGCATCGGCCCGGCGCTGCTGCAGGATGCGGCGCTGGAAGTGAGCCTGAAACCTGACGACGACACTGAACCCACCGCACCGCGAAAGCGCCGGCAGGATGGCTTACGGACCGTGCGCGCCAAAGCCGACCTGAGCGGGCTGCACCAGCAATTGCAGAAAGTAAAGGATAGTGAGCTGATCGAAAAGCTGAGCCAAAAGCTGCTGCAAGTGCCCCTGCGGCCGGAAACAACAGCACTGCTTACGCAGCATGTACCGTCGGGGGCCGCGCACGCCGACAAAGTCACGCTGCTGACGCTTCGGCTGCTTTCATTACCCGAGTACCAGTTATGCTAGTTTTCCACCGCTCACATTTGCACTATGGCAACTAATTCCAGAAGAGAATTTATCAAAATGTCGGCGCTGGCCTCGGGTATGCTGCTGGTTCCCAATTTTCTGCACGGCCTGGATCGGGGTGGATTGCCGCTGCTGGCCAATTCTAATGGCAAAAGGCTGGTGGTGATTCAGCTCAGCGGCGGCAACGACGGCCTGAACACCGTCGTGCCGTACCAGAACGACTTGTACTACAAAGCGCGTCCCACCCTGGCTATACCTGCCCGGGAAGTGCTCACGCTGGACAAAGGGCTCGGACTGAATCCGGCGATGGAAAAGATGCGGCTCCTATACGACCAGGGCTACGTGTCTATTCTGAACAGCGTCGGCTACCCCGATCCGGACCGCTCACACTTCCGCTCCATGGACATCTGGCAGTCGGGCAGCGCCTCCGACGAATACCTGAACACCGGCTGGCTGGGCCGCTACCTCGACAGCTTATCCGGGCCTTCGGCCAACTATGCCGCCATTGAAGTGGACGACACGCTCAGCCTGGCGCTGAAAGGGGAGCAATACACAGGTATAGCCGTGCAGGATGTGAAGCGCTTTTTCCAGGCCACGAACGACCAGTTCCTGAAACAGGCGGCCCAGTTACACGCAGAGGAACACTCACACCACCAAGTGGACTACCTTTATAAGACGCTGATCGATACCCAGCAATCGGCCGGTTACCTGCAGGAGAAAACCAAGGTATACCGCAGCAAAAAAAACTATCCGAACGGTGAGTTTGCCCGCAACCTGAAAACCATCGCCGAGCTGATCGCCTCCGGAGTGGAGTCGCGCGTATACTATGCCTCGCTTACCGGGTTCGACACGCATGTGCGGCAGGCGGGGCAGCAGGCGAACCTGTTGCGGGAGCTTTCAGAGGGCCTATACAGCTTTGTGGAGGATCTAAGGCAGCAGCAGGAGTTTGACAATACCGTGATCATGGTGTTTTCGGAGTTTGGCCGGCGCGTGGCGCAGAACGCCAGCAACGGGACCGACCACGGAACGGCCAACAACCTGTTCCTGATCGGCGGAAAACTGAAGCAGGCAGGCGTTTACAACGAAGGCCCTAACCTGCAGGACCTCGACCAGGGCGACTTAAGGTATAGCATCGACTTCCGAAACATCTATGCCACGCTGCTGCACAACTGGCTGGACGGAAACGCAGCAGGTATACTGGGCGGTAAGACCCAGTTGCTAACCGGGCTTTTATAACAACTAGTAAAGTATCAAGAGGGGTAGGAGTATAAACTGTTTGAAGCATTAAAAAACAGGCGGATAAGTGAGAAAGTATCAGACGCCGTGTGCTGTAGTTAACCGACTATACCTGGTAACTTTCTGCTTTGATTAATATGTCTAAATACTAAACAGTAAATTCACATTTAACATCCTAAGTCCAGACTCGAGCCTGAAATTAAAATTTAAGACTGTTTTAACAGCACAATCTCAGAACCACGTATACCCAAATCGTTCTTATCATAGCTAGAAAATTCCTCATCTATGTCTAATCTGTTGAGTACTTCAAGGTCTGAATTTGTGGGGTAACGAGGTGTTTCTTTAACAACTTTGAAATCAGTTTGGGAAATTAAACCCATATAATCTGAATGCCTTAATCTGTTTTGATAATGTAGCGAAGGGTTATACTTTCTCCACTCCTCAGAAGAATATTTAAGGTAGTTATAGGCAGATATATTTTTGTCGAAATAAGACCAATGATCCTGATAATCAATACGCATTGAGAAAACACCGCCCACTTTAAGTATCCTGTATGATTCAAGCAATATGGCGTATATATCTTTTTTAGGAATATGTTCAAATGTGTTGGAGGAAGAGATAAAGTCAAAGCTGTCAGACGCAAAGCCCGTATCTCTTGCATCTTTTGGTGCAAAATAATTTAAGTTAAAATTATCTTTCATATACTTCAGTAAGGTTTCATCTGACTTATCACTTACTTCAGCACTTATTGGGTCATTTGCTTCATTTTTATATGCATTTAACCTTAATATTGTGTTTAAAATCAACTCAGGCATCAGGAGTTTTCGTATATCAATGCAGGTTACTTCAAAGCCTAATTGAGCAATAGATAGTGGTATGATGAGATCCCAACCTGCTCCAAATTCATAATATTGCCTTATATCCGGACTATCTTTTAACCTATTGAAGACTTTGTAATTTTCATAATGGCTTAAGGCATTATCAATCTTTCTGTTAAATATTTTATCAGGTCGAGGTAAGCGTTTGGTTATGTTTTTCTGAAAAATATAGTTTAGTTTTTCTCCATTTGGAATTGCAGAAAACACTCTCTGTAGGTAACATTTATATTTGAAATCCATATAGCTCCAAAATTCAGATGTTAAAATATTTATTTTAATCCTATAAGAGTAGTTTGATTCTTGTTGCCTGCTTTATCAATATAGTTTTACATTGGTATTGGTAATAACTATATAAAACATGCAAAATTTACAATTTATCTTTAACTAAGATATGTGAATCAAAATATAACTTATTTATTCACTAGCTCTTCTATCGTAAATTGTTGTAAACTTTTCTATTAAAAAGAAGGAGAAAAATCTACCATTACATTTAAATGCAATGGTAGATTTTGTTCTTGCTAAATATGTATAAAATGATATTTGTATAACAAGTCGTATTATCAGGTTTTGGTATAGTTATGATTAAACTTATATTTTTCTAATAGATAGGATAATAACAAAACTTAGTAATGATGCTATCATTCTTATTAATATAATAAATTTAAAAACGTATTTAGGTGTAAATTGTTATAGTAAAAATCATAATAAAAAATGGTTATTAACTATTTTTATTTAAATTATAGGTGAATTTTTTATTTCCCTGATAACTATGCCTATAAGAGTCATTAAAATTTTTATTTGACTAGCCACCGTCTAACACGTAAGTTTAATGTTGGAAGTAGGTTTTAAGTAAATGCGGATGGAACGAGAAGATTATTTACTCAGAACTAATTATCATAAGCAATATCTAATTGGCTAATTTTTATGTCAGAATAAATATTTAGCTTCAAGTACAAATACAATGAGAAATTAATTACATTTATTGCTTTGAGTCCTTGGAGCCTTTGTTTCAGGCTATGAATGTTTCCAATCAAATTGCACTAATTCTCCCTGTATGCATACAGGGAGAATTAGTGCTTCATTATACGTTGATATTTCCCCTTAAAGGAGGAAACCAAATCTGGAAACCTTATCAGCTCTATTTGAGAATAATTATCTGGTTTATACCTGCTATTGTGCAAAGGTTAGTTTCAGTAATTAAGATACAAGAGAGACGAAGGCCTATAATAATATAGGCACTATGAAACAGAAATTTTAAAATATTGATCATTGGTAGTTTTTCTAATTAAAATAATATATAAGGTAGAATATCAGAAAAAGAATATAAAAGGCCCTTATAGCAGCAGCGAGTCAATGCGGTTAGCCTGCACCATGTTCTCGCAGGTGGACCAGCTGAAGATGGTGAAGCGACCGTCCTGGGAAGCGACCATTGCAATCGCGTCACGTTGGTCGTGTACGAACTGGGCCGCCGACAAATGCCGTGTGCCGCCAGTCAGTGCAGGCTGGTCTATGGTTGCCCCGCCCCCGATGACGGGCTCTGTCAAGATCAGCTTCTCTACCGGCTTGCTCCCCAGCTTTCGGTCAATCTTGGCGCCGAAGCCATACAGTTCATACTTGTCACTGATGATGGTGGCGCCGTCCACCGCCGTAAAGCCGGCCATCGCATCAATCGCCCGTTTCATCTCATCCTGCCAATGCAGGTCTTTATCGTCTTGCCGCAGCATCAATTCCGCCAGTTCAGAATAGGCAGGCCCTACCGCATACCGCATCGGGTGCCGGATAGACTCGCGCCATGCCTCGGAGCCCGTAGGCACAACCAGCAGGATGCCGCCTTTCTGATGGGACCGCATCGACACAGCCAGCTGCACCATCACATTGAGCGACTTGTTCCAGACAGTCAGCGAATTGAAACCCAGCAGCGAGTACAATAGATCAGGGCAGTCAGGTATGTTGACGCTTTGTTCGTCTACGATCTTGACCTGGTCCCCCGTCAGCACGGCCACGTTCACAAATTTGCCAAAGCCATCCTGCCGGCGGTGCTTGATCACCAGCAAACCGGGCTCCGACACATCGAGCACAAAGCAAAAGTCGGGTATACTGCGCGTCATGCCCCAGATGTGCAGGTAGTCGCCTTCGTACCACACGCCCAGGTGTATGCCGGGCCGCTCCACACCCGGTCCGATTTTGGTGAGCACAGCGGAGGATAGCGTGAGGTGATGCTCAAACATGAGCGGCTGCTCCGACTGTTCGGGTGGCAGAAAGGCGAGTGATAACCTGGGGGAGTGCCCTTCTTCCCGCCGCAGGCTCGCCCAGAAGGCGGCATCGATCATGGTCTCGATAATGCTGGCCGGGGGGACAGTCGCCAGGTTGGTACCGTTTATTTCTTTGGCAGCTTTGATCTGGCTGGCAAAATGGTCTTCTGCGACCTGGGCTACTTCGCGTGCGGCCTTGTATGTCGATTTACCAATCATGTGTGTCTTCGGGTTTCAGGTATACGCGGCGGCATGCAGACCAAAAACGATGCTGTTGCACTGCCAAAGTTTTTATACGGTGTTCTGCCCAAAAACTACAAGTGCCTCTAAAAACGATAGCCCGAGTGAAAACAGGACGGACAAAAAAAGCACCGCCGCTCCAGAAAGTCTGCAGCGGCGGTGCTTTTAGAATGATCAGGTATACGACCTGCGAAATGATAGATTAGTCCAGACCACCTTTGCGGGTGGCAGGTCTTGGCTCAGGCCAAGTCATCTTTTCACCTGTGCGTGGGTTCACCGGCATCACACTGCGCTCACGGGATACCAGTTCCGCCTCTTCGCTGGCCATGTAGGCGAGAATCGCTGTCAGGATCACGTTGCTGCGCACGTCGTCGAACACCACCTTGTCGTAGGTGTCGCGGTTGGTGTGCCAGGTATAGTTGCCGTAAGACCAGCTCAGGGAGCTCAGCATAAAGGCCGGGATGTCGTGCGGAATGAAAGAGGCATGGTCAGAACCACCACCACCCGGGAAACCTGGGTATGAGGTCTGGATGTCTTTGGTGATCTCACGCGGCACGGCGTTCAGCCAGCGGCCCATGTAGTCGTAAGAGTTCAGGAAGCCCTGGCCCGAGATGTTGGCCACGCGACCAGTACCGTTGTCCTGGTTGAAAACGGCCTGCGTCTTCTTCACGATCTCCGGGTTGTCTTCCACGAACGCGCGCGAACCGTTCAGGCCCTGCTCTTCGCTACCCCAGTGGCCTACCAGAATGGTACGCTTCGGGTTCGGGTATACCTGCTTCAGAATGCGCATTACTTCCATCATCAGGATCGTACCGGTACCGTTGTCCGTAGCACCTGTGCCACCGTCCCATGAGTCGAAGTGGGCAGACAGGATCACATATTCGTCCGGCTTCTCAGAGCCTTTGATTTCGGCGATGGTGTTGAAAGTAGGTACCGGCTTCTTCGAATGCTTCGAGTCGGCTACTACCTTGATGCGTGGCTTGCTTCCATTCTCTGCCAAACGATACAGCATGCCGTAGTCTTCCAGGGCGATATCAACGGTAGGGATTTTCTTGGTATAGGCGCTGAAGATTTTGTTCACGCCAAAACCCTGCGACCAGTTCGACATCACGATACCGGCAGCACCGGCCTGCTCTAAAGCAACTGGCAGCGTGCGGGCGTTCTTGCCGGTAGCGGCAATGCGCTTGCTCCAGGCGGCATTCTGCTCGTCACGCACTTTCTTCATTTTTTCAAAGGACTCCGGCGTAGCGAACTCTTTCCAGTTGTACTCCGGGCGACCGCTCGGCTGGTTCATCGATACCATCACCATTTTGCCTTTCACACTTGGTAACCAGCGCTTGAAAGCAAGCGAGTCAGCGAATTCCGGCATGGTGATTACCTCAGCCGTCACGCCTTTGGATGGAGTAGAAGGGCTCCAGGCCAGCTGCATGCCTTCAATTGATTTTACACGCGGATGCACCATGTCGATGTGCGTCACACCGCGCTCCCAGCCACGCCACTCGCCGTAGTTCTGCACGCGGGCATCAATACCCCAGCCTTTGTACTTGTTTACAGCCCAGTCTGCTGCCTGCTGCATTTGCGGGGTGCCTACCAGTCTTGGTCCGATGCCGTCCATCAGTTCGTGGCCCAGTGTCTCGAGCTGCGAATTTTCGGTAGCCATCTTGATGATGTTCTGGATAACAGGATCCTGTGGTTTTTGGGCCTGTTCCTGTTGCTGTGGTCGCTGCGCGAAAGCCACGCTGCTCACACCGCCTGACAGCATCAAGGCCAGGGCCAGCATGTGAATAGGGTTTTTCTTCATGGTAATGTTTAAGGTATGGATTGTTTGTATGATAAGTAAAGCGTATGCCCGCTCAATATAGTAAAATTGCGTTACTTAAGCCGGAAGCCCTCTATAGACTTGCGAAGACTACTTTGGTTTAACAGCCGCTGAAATTTTAAGGTATAGGCTGCTGGCTTCACCCCAAATCAAAGTTTTCCACTTCGGCCACTGCACCCGGATCAAACGCCTGCAGACGGATATTTCCGATCCGCACACGAACCAGCCGCAATGTCGGGAAACCCACGGCGGCGGTCATTTTGCGCACCTGCCGGTTTTTACCCTCTGAGATGGTGATGGACACCCAACTGGTCGGGCCGTGGCGGTCGTCGCGGATGCGGCGGCTGCGCTCCGGGAAATCGGGTGCTGTTTCCAGCCGGAAAGCCGTGCAGGGGCGGGTGCCGTACTGCTCGCCGTACAAACCGATGGCCACGCCTTCCTGCATCTGGGCGATGGCCTCGTCCGTGATCAGCCCGTCGACCTGGGCATAGTACTCTTTCTCCACATGCTTGCCACGGACCAGTTCACTCGTTTTGCCGTCAGTGGTGAGCAGGAGCAGGCCCTCACTTGCTTCATCGAGCCGCCCGATGGCCATGGTGCCGGCCGGGAAGTCGTGTAGATCGCCGAGAAGCTTCTTCTTTTTCTTGTCTGTGACGAACTGACTGATGTAGCCGTAAGGTTTGTGCAAAATAAAATGCCGGTGCTGCATGCAAGCGAAGGTATGAAATCAGGTATGGATGAAGCCGCAAATTAGACAAAACCCCCGAATTTATCGGCAGGCACCGTAAAGGCAGCGGCCCGTTTTGCGTAATAGGACAAACAAAAGACACAGTCATCCCGGGAACATGCGCACGCTATACCTTGTTAATCCTATCCCGGCCCTGGCGACAGCCCGTGCAACCGCTTCCGCGTATAAAAGGTAAAAAAAGGCCGGTCAGGTATAGACGAAACAGGTGGAGGAAGGAATCATTCGGGCTATGATTGGTCACCATAGGCACATCCGTCACGCCGTCACTTGATTACTTCAATTTATTTTGCTTCATTACATAAGTAATTGAGCTTTTAACTTTATCAATACAAAAGTGATTTTTTGGACATTCTTAATAGCAGCTTTGTTAGGTTATATAGTGGGGCATTACGTCATGCCGAACCGCAAACTACGCCAGGCCCTGCAGGATGTGCGCAAGCAATGCGCCGCCGCCCTCGAGGAAGGCAACAAAGGCGTGTATAAGACCATCGTGACTGACAACGGAAAGTCGTCGGAACTGGTGGTGGAGGTGCGTGAGCTAGCCATTACCAAAACCGGGCAGGTGAAAGTGGAATACGTGAGCGCGCAGTACCGCAACCCCGATTTCAGAACAAAGAAAGGCGAAGCGCTGCTAAGTGAAGTGCGCGACCTGCTGGGTGAGTACCTGCCGCTTAACGACATTGAGTGGTATGAAACCACCGACCGGCACGAGAACATCAAAAAATACCTAAACTCATTGGACCTAATCAACCGCAACCTTTAGAGGTAATAAAACAAGATGGAAAAAACAGCGAAAACAGAGATCACGATCGCAGAGAATCAAGAGAAGATAAAGGAGAAAGCCCTGGCGATCTCTAAATCCATAGATCCGGGCAATCCGGAAAGCCTGAGCAATTTTGGGGTGGAAACGCAGCGCAAATTGGGACACTACTCCAACGAACTGCTTACCAAAGTAAAAGCCAAAGACTCCGGTGAGGCAGGAGATGCCATCAACGAGCTCCTCAACCAGATCAACATGATCAAGATTGACGAGCAGGAGAAAGGGGGCTTTTTTTCGCGTTTGCCTTTCGTAAGAAAGATATCCGATAAGTCGAAGCAGCTCGCTACGCAGTACAACTCCGTTTCGGCCAACGTGGACGATGTGGTGGTGAAACTGGAGCGCACCCGCCAGAGCATCATGAAAGACTCGACCAGTCTGGAAGTGATGTTCAACCAGGCGGTAGAGTACATCCACGAGATCCGCTCGGTGATCGCGGCCGGAAAGATGAAGATCGAGGAAATAGAGACCGATTTTATTCCGAAGCTGCAGGATGAAGTGGAAACCAGCGGCCAGGACGAACTGGCCGTGCAGCGCCTGAGCGACATGATCGCCTTCAAGGAGCGCCTGGAGAAGAAGGTGCATGACTTCCAGCTATCACATACCATCGCTACGCAGTCGATGCCACAGATCCGCATGATCCAGACCACGAACGATGTGCTGGCCCAGAAGATCCAGAACTCCATTGTGACGGTGATTCCGGTATGGCGTCAGCAGGTGGCCATTGCCCTTGGTCTGGAGAAGCAGCGCAAAGCGCTCGAGATCCAGAAAAAAGTGACCGACACCACCAACGAAATGCTCCGCAAAAACTCGGAGCTGCTCAAGAAAAACGTAGTGATCGCGGCGCAGGAAAACGAGCGCGGCATCGTGGACGTGGAGACGCTCAAGAAAGTGAACAAGGATATGGTGGAAACGCTCGATCAGGTGATCAAGATATCGGAAGAAGGCAGCAAGAAACGCGCGGAAGCCGTAAGAGAACTAGCCCAGGTGCAGGAAGAGCTCAACAGCAAGATCATCGGCACGTTCGGCAAGTCCAAACAGATTGAGATTGAATAATGATATATAACGGGGATAAGAAAGAAGAAGAATTAGCCGTCCGGCACCGGATCCTGAGCGACGAACAGGAGGCGGTGCTGGACCTCTATATCCAGCATATCGACAATGTGTTTGAAGAGATGAAACTCTCGGAAAAGCTGCAGGTCGAAATTGAAACCCAGCACCTCAAACGCATCCTGTCTAAATGATCGGTTTTTTTCGTTCGCTTTTCGGAATGGGGCAGGAGAACACCCGCACGGTTGTGACGCACCCCGGTGCCGCAGATGCCCGTGCCATGCAGTACATCCGCGCCTCCAACGCCAGGCTCAACGCCCTGCACAGACTCTACGAGCGCTACCAGCACACACCGCACGCTGAAAAACTGCTGGCCGTTTTTGAGAAGACCAAGCTGGTGCACAACTACCTGGTGACGCGCAAACGCATTCAGGAACTGGAGCTGTTTCATGTGCAGAACACGGAGCACTTTATCAATACCTTCACAACGGTGATCAACGTGCACGAGCGGCACATCAAAGACAGTTACATACCGGAGCGCGAGAAGCCAAAGCCGCTGGCGCAGGTACAGAAGCCACGTCCGCCCGGTCAGGCGCAACCACGTCCGGCAACTCCGCCTCGCCAGGAAAATACCGGTCAGCCCTTCGAATCGAAGGTAGAGCAGGTGCTCAAGCGCATCGAATCCGAAACGATCAAGGGCATTTATACGGCCCAGAAAGTAACGGAGATGGTGAAGCGGGTAGCTAACCAGGCACCAATGGCACCGCCGGATGTGCTGCAGGCCAAGGTGCCCACGCTGGCTGTCCCGGTGATCGCCATCGAAACCTTCTCCCGTGTGTTTTACTCCCCGGAACTGGAGGGCGGTGCTACCATGTCACGTGAAATTTCCTATACCTCTTCGGATACCGACAAAGACCTTTTCCTGCAGCATGTAGCGGGCAAGCTGGCCATTGACAAGGGGGAACTGAGCTACATTGGCAACACCATGCTGGCTATACCTGATACAAAAGGGCCCAGTCCGGCCCGGCACGTTCCAGTCGTGCACTGGCGGGGGTATCCGTATGCCGTGAGTTTGATGGATTACCGGTTGTTCCCGGTAAGGATGCACCGGAAGAGTTTTTAAATCTGATACTTGACATGATTATAAAGGAGCCTCTGATTTGTCAGGGGCTCCTTTAGTTTCATTGTCATTCGCCAGTCAGGCTTTGAGGAGTCAGGTGCATTCTGTTTAACCGCAAGAGGCAGCTCCGGACAAGGCTCCCCTACCTTCCACAGGGGGAAGCGCTTTATAACTCTTTAAACAAAAGCTTAAAATCAGTGCCCTTGCCTGGCTCCGAGCTTACGTCCAGTTTAATCCTGTGAAATTTGGCTACTGTCTGTACAATGGCCAGTCCCAGGCCATGGCTCTCGCCATCGGGGGCATGGGTGCGCTTGAAACGGCTGAAGATCTTAGGAAGCTGGTCTTCTGCTATACCTGTGCCGGTATCACTTACACACAGTTCATACCTGGTATCTTTCCGCACACCACTAATGTGAATACTGCCGCCCTCTTTATTGTACTTAATGGCATTGTTCACCACGTTAAAGAGCATGGTAAAGAGCAGTGAGTAGTTGGCTTTTTGCAATACCGGACTTTGTGAAAGCGACACGCTGATGGTCACGTTTTTCAGCTCAGCCCGGTCGCTTATTTCATCCACCACGTCCTGCACCAAAGCCAGCAAATTAACCCGCTCGTTTTTGAGGTACTGCTCATTTTCAATCCGCGAGATCAGGAGAAGTGCCTGGATGATACTTTTGAGGCGATGAAGGGTTTTCTGGTTTTCCACCAGCTTAAGGAGCACTGTATCAGGCACTGCGGGGTCCGCCATCAGGTTCTCCAGGCGATTCTGCAAAATAGAGATGGGCGTGAGCAGTTCGTGGGATACGTTCCCGATAAACTCCTTTTCCTTGCGGAAAGCTTCCTTTACATGCCCCATCATGGCATTGATGGTTTCGTTCAGGAAAACGAAGTCGCTGGTATTGGTGGGCAGCGGAGTGGGTTTGAACGAATCCGGGTGTCCGATGCGCTGGAGTTTACGCAGGATAAGGGTGAGCGGACGCAACAGCACCTTGATGAACGCCAGATCCATGAAAACGGTCAGCAGCACGACACTGAACAGGAAGTACAGCGCATACTTTTGCAGGGTGCTGCTTGTTTCCCGGATCGTGTCCAGGCTGCGGCCAATTTCAAGCAGATAGGTTGCCCCGTGCAGTTCAAAACCCAGACTCAACACGCGGTATTCCACCACCTCGTTCTCTACTTTCCGCAACGTGTTTTCTATGCGGTTGTTGATCTGCGACGGGTCGATGGGCTCCATGGAGATAAACTCCTCCTTCAACAGGTTGTAGCTTCCGTAGGTCTCGTCTGTTCCATCGGACAGAAAGGACTCAATTCCCCTTTCCTCAATAATATCAAAAACTTGCTCCTTTTTCTGGAGCAGGCGCTGATCAGTGCTGTATAGGGCGACGCGGTTCACGACAGACGGCAACACCATCACCAGCACCAGTAAGATGATGATTTTGGTTGCCGCGCTGAAGAGAGTGAGCTTGGACTGCAGTTTCATGCTACGCAACAAGTCGGTAACCTACGCCACGAACGGTCTCCAGCCAATCATTCGGGATGTACTCCGCTAGCTTTTTGCGCAGGTTCTTTATGTGAACATCGATGTAGTTGGAGTCATAGCTATCCTCCAAAACATTGCCCCAGATATGCTCTGTAAGCTGCAGACGGGTCATGATACGCTTGCGGTGCAGCAGCATGTAGTGCAGTAGGTCAAATTCCTTTTTGGTGAGCGTAATTTCATTGCCTTGGTAAGTCACACGGCGGGCCATGCTGTCGAGCTCGATCCCACGAAACTCCAGCACATGCGATTTTACCTGAAACTTGCGACGCACGATCGCCTGCATGCGGGCCTGCAGCTCCAGCAGTGAAAACGGTTTGGGCAGGTAATCGTCTGCTCCCATACCGAGTCCTTCGATCCGGTCTTCGAGGGCACCGCGGGCCGTGAGCACGATGATGGCCGGCTCATGTTCCAGTTGTCTGGTTTCCCGGAGTAGATCCAGCCCTTCGTAGTCGGGGAGACCCAGGTCGAGCAGGATGAAATCGTAACGGTTTACTGCAATTTTCTCTGAGGCCTCACGTCCCGTAAAGGCCCAGTCACAGAGGTAGTGTTCCTGGGTAAGAAAATGCATCAGTTCATTTGCCAGGCTAACCTCATCTTCTACTATGAGTACGTGCATGTTAAGGAGAGCTATATAACAGGTGCTAAAACGTGTACTTCACGCTTAAAGTATAAAAGGACTGGGCGCGAGATTCGTCGCCTTTAATTTTATTAACAGGTATAGCATATCGCCAGGACGGCTCGAACTCGAAGCTGCCATAATACACCACCAGCGGCACTTTCAACTCATAGTTAAGCACTCTGAAGCGACTCACATTGGTTGTGGTGGTCGTAGTGGTGGTTTCCTCCGTTGTGCCGTCCTCCGGGTTGCTGCTACCGCCTCCGGGCTTCAGCGGATCAAGGACGCCGCCTAACGGCCCACCACCAGATGAGCCACCTGAGGCGGCTTTCTTACGGGTAGTGGTGGCTGTGTGCGTCTCCGAGAAACGCTGTGTACCTGCTGTTATACTCACCTTCGGGTCCAGCCCCACAGGTATGATTCCTTTCCAGATGGGGTTGAGCGGAATAAAGCGCGAGTTCTCCAGCACGGTGAACACATCGTTGCCGCTGCCAATGATGTAGCTGCCGGTCAGGGAGGTGTACACGTACTTCCAGTCATAGGCAGTTTTTGCCAACAGGGCATCCGTCGTGCTGGCATTTACCAAGGGCGTATGCTTCCCAAAGGTGAAATGGGAGTAAGCCAGGTCCACCTCCAGTCGCTTGCGTAGTTTAAAGCTATACCCCAAAGTCATATCCAACTGGTCGATGTAGTCTTCGGTGTTGAACAGCTGGTAAGCCGAAACCGAAGCCCATAAGCCCGTGCGGTGAACGTAAGTCACAGATGGGGCGACGTAGGGGTAGCGTGTGGCTGTGTTGCGGCCAAAAAAAGATGAGTTGTTAGAAGCTTCCATCCCCAGTACCCACCACCCGATCCTGGTTGTGTCGCTTTCAGCTGCAGTCTCTGCCTGCACCGAAAAGGTGCCCAACAGGAGCAGCGGGAGCAGTGTCAACCCAATGCGTGTCCAAAATGTCTTCATCTGATTCATCTTTAGTAGCCTGGCAGTCCGAATGGTTACTCAGACTGCCAGGCATTACTGAAATGGATAGGAATTAGTTACCTACTTTTATTTTGGAGCCTACGCCTACATTCACAGCGCCGCCTACCTGTACAGGCCGGTTAGAAACAGCTGGCGTTACGACTCTCGTGGATTTGTTCACCGTGCTGCCAACTTTGGTAGTTGCTCCGGCACCTACACCTGCTTTGGTGCGGGAAGCGCCGTTCGCTCTTGTTACACCGGCTGCACGGCTGGCGCCGCCTGTTACTCTGACTTTGCTGGCTGCTTCGCCTTTCGCATTTACAGTAGTGGGCTTTTCCTTTGCTTTAGCGGTGGCCACTTCTTTTACCTCCTGGCCTTTTGCCTGGCCAGAGGCCTGCGTGCCCTGGGCTGTCTCTACAACCGCCTGACCATGCGACTGGGCATTCTCAGCCTGTACAGCGGCTTGTGTTTTGCCTTTTTGTGACGATTCGGCCGCTAGCTGCAAGCCTTTTTCAGCCCGCTCGGCTGCGTCGGCCTGCACGGTTGCCTCAGTGCGCTGCGCTGCTTTTACGTTTGCTCTGCCAGTATTTTCAGCTCTTTTGCCTCCGGCTTTCAGGCTCGCTTCAGACTGTTGTCTTACCTCAACAGCTGCCTCAGCGCCATCTATGGCTGCCTGGCGGCCTTTCGCCTCAACTGCTGCAGCATTGCTTTGTGCCACTTCGGCTACCGCCTGACCGCGCTGCTTTGTCTGCTCGCCTTCGGTAGCTGCTGTTGCTTTCAGGTTATGCGCTGTTTCAGATACCAGTTTGCCGTGGTTCTCCTGCGGTGCATTGTCTCCGTCCTGGGTAGGTGCTTCCGGAGCCGGCGTGGTTTCTGCTGATTTTCTCTTATCTCTCTTCGTCTTCACTTTAGCCGAGCCATCGAGGGCTGCCTTGCTGTTGGCTTTGCCTTTGGCAGGGCCGGCTTCAGTCTCAGAAGCAGCTGAGGTGGAGGAAGAATTGCTAACGCTAATCTGTTGTCCTTTATCATTTGCAGATACCTCAGCAGATGTGTTGGAAGTTGCTTTTACAGATGTGTTGTTTGATTGGGCGAACACTGTAGCGGTGCTTAGCAGCGCGGCAGCAAGGATAGTTATTTTCTTCATGTCTTTAAATGGTTTTAATCAGATTATGCACCAAAACTATAATGTCAAGATGAAGACAACATGAAGAACAGTTTTTTTTCGAAAATTTTTAAAATATTTTTTTCGGAACGATTTTCCGACTGATTGATATAGCCAAAAAACGGCCCTCTACCTGGCATTGCGGGGTACGTACTGCCGGGTAAAGGGATGGAATCGTTAAGGTGATCTATATTTTAGTACTGTTAGCCTATGAACTGCACGATAGCATCGAGCACCCGGCTTTCTGCGAGGCCCATTCCGGCCTTGTCTGAAAGAACTCGTCGAACTTGGCAGCATAGGGCTCCTTGATCGCTTCCTGCAATTTCACGAAAAGGGTATCATCACCTTTCTCCAGTCCTTCGATGGCTTGATGCAGCAGGTAGTTGCGCAGCACAAAACGGGGATTGGCTTTGCGCATCATTTCCTGTGAGTCCGAACGCCTGATCTTGTTCGTGTTGAGTCGCTCCAGGTAGTTGCTGATCAAGGTATAGAGTGCTGTTTTCTGTGCTGCAGTCAGGTCATCATACAAAGCCTGTTTGAAGAAATCAGCAACTGCGTCTTCACTATCTACAGTCAATGGCAGGTCGATGAGCAACTGGTAGAAAATGGTCATGTCAGGTTGTAGTTCCGACAGTGTTTTCTCGAACTGACCGATCAGGTCGCGGTCTAGCTGTGTTACCTGGTCGAGGCCCAGTTTGAGGCCCATCATGGCATAGTAGGCCGTCCAGTACACGTCTTTAAACGTTTCGAGTGTGGCAACCAGTTGGTCTTTGTCGGCCAGCGGCAGCAAGGCACCGGCCAGAGCACCCAGGTTCCAGTACCCGATGGAAGGCTGCTTTCCGAAGGCGTAGCGTCTGCCGGGCAGGTCGGTGGTGTTCGGGGTGAAGTTCGGGTCGTAATTGTCCACGAAGGAATAGGGGCCGTAGTCGATGGTCAGGCCCAGGACAGACATGTTATCCGTGTTCATCACGCCGTGCACGAAACCCACCCGCATCCACTCCACCATCAGGCGGGCGGTGCGATCCAGGACCTCCTTGTACCAGTCAATTACTTTGTTCTCGCCTGTGATGTGCGGATAGTAGCGGCTGATGGTCCAGTCGACGAGCTGGCGCAGGTTATCGACTTCCTTGCGGGCGTTCAGCATCTCAAAGTTGCCGAAGCGCAGGAAGCTCGGCGCTACCCGCATGACGATCGCTCCCGGTTCGTAGGCCGCATTACCATTATAGAACATGTCGCGCAGCACCGGCTCACCGGTACTCACCAGGCTGAGGGCACGGGTGGTCGGTATACCTAAGTAGTGCATTGCCTCGCTCATCAGGTACTCGCGCACCGAAGAGCGTAGCACAGCACGGCCGTCGGCGCGGCGGGAATAGGGGGTAAGACCGGCACCTTTCAGTTGTAGTTCCCAAGTTTTGCCGTCAGGCGCTTCCCATTCGCCCAGCGTAATGGCGCGGCCGTCGCCCAACTGACCAGCCCAGTTGCCGAACTGGTGCCCGGCATAGCAGGCGGCATAGGGGTACATGCTGTCCGCAACGCGGTTGCCACCCAGTATATCAATCTCCTGCTGCACTGTTGGCTTGACTATACCTAGCTCAATGGCCAGCTCATCGGACCAGGCCAGAAGCGTCACTTTCTCAACTGGCGTAGGCCTGGCTTTGCTGTAAAGCACGCCCGGCGTCTGGCGTGGCGTGAGCGTACCGCTGTCGTCGCCTGCAAAGGCCTTTACAAATTCTTTTTTATAAATCTTTGAGCTCAGTTGCTCCATCTTATTCAGTTTTAGGTATAAGGTAGCTGGCCATGGCAATTCTTCTAAACCTTTTGCCAGCCTTTTGATTTCTCTTTAACAAGATTTGTGCAAGATTAGTTAAATTTAGCAGACTATCCCTGTTTAACGGATAGTAAGGGGCCAGGCTATACCTGGCCACGCATCACCGAACAGACTTACAGCTTTTATGTCAATCACCATATTCAGCCAGGGCAGAAACACGAGCCGCTGGGAAAATGCCCTGAAGGAATGCCGACCGGGCTTAGAAGTACATGTTTACCCGGATACAGGCCCTGCCGAGCAAGTGGAGTTTGCACTGGCTTGGAATCATCCGCCGGGTGTTTTCACCAACTTCCCGAATCTGAAATGCATTGCCTCTACCGGCGCTGGCGTCGATCACATTCTGCGAGATTCGGAGCTTCCTGCAGGTATACAGATTACCCGCATCGTGGACGAAGACCTGACGCAGGACATGGCCACTTTTGTGGCTGCCCAGGTGCTCAATCATGTGCGCGGCCTGCACAGGTATAAGGAAGCGCAGCGTAGCCATACCTGGAAACAGCATAGTTACAAGCGAACCTCCGAAGTTGTGATCGGGGTGATGGGCATGGGTGTACTGGGGGCGCATACGGCTCAGCAGCTCAGCAAGCTCGGTTTTAAGGTGAACGGCTGGTCCCGTTCTCCTAAGCTGATAGAAGGTATAAGCGCTTACGCCGGGGCGGAGGAGTTAACCGCCTTTCTGGAAAAAGCCAACATCCTGATCTGCCTGTTGCCGCTTACCAGCGAGACCGCCAATATTTTAAACAAAGACACGCTGGGCAGGCTTCCCAAAGGAGCCTATGTCATCAACGTAGCCCGGGGCGAGCATTTGGTGGATGACGATCTGATCGAACTGCTCAATCAGGGGCATTTGGCCGGAGCCAGTCTGGATGTGTTTCGGGAGGAGCCGTTACCGGAGGAGCATCCGTTCTGGGAGCACCCGCTGATCCATGTCACGCCCCATATCGCCAGCATCACCAATCCGGCCTCAGCGGTGTCGCAGATTCTGGAAAACTATGACCGCATGCGCCACGGGGAGTCCCTCATCAATGTTGTTTCTAAAACCAAAGGATATTAAATGAACCCATTTCACTACGCCTTCAAAGTGAAGGACATCGAATCGACGCGCCAGTTTTATGTGGACATTTTAGGATGCAAGGAAGGGCGCAGTACTGAGCACTGGATCGACTTCGACTTTTTCGGTCACCAGCTTTCGGCGCACGTAAGCGCCAACATACCCGAGCCCGATTACTGCGGACAGGTAGCCGGCATCAGTGTGCCGGTGCCGCACTTTGGCTGCCTGCTCAGCTACGAGCAGTTCGATCAGGTGCGCGAGCGACTGGTGCAGCATGCTATACCTTTCGTGGTTGAGCCCTATACCCGCTACGAAGGGCAGGTAGGAGAGCAGCGCACCATGTTCATCCTCGACCACAGCAAGAACCCACTCGAGTTTAAGGCTTTTAAAAATCAGGATGAGGTGTTTGCTTCTTGATTGACTGTTTTAAGTATAGCCCCTATAATTTAAAAAAACGGAGCGGCCGCTTAGGTAGAACTAAGCGGCCGCTCCGTTTTAGGTTCGCTACGTTTACAGCACTGTCAGCTTTTTGGTGATCGTGCCGCGTTCGGTCTGGATCTGCAGGAAATACAATCCTGGCTTTGCATTTGCTAAGTTGATGTCCACTGCCTCGGGTCTTGGCCCGGTGATGTGCATCTGGTGCAGGCGCTTGCCCAGCGCGTCGTATACCTCCATCTGCTGCACGTCGAAGTCGGCATGGCGCAGGCTGACGTTGAACTGCCCACTGTTCGGGTTGGGGTAGACGCTGATGGCCTCGGCCGGGGCCAGCTCCTCCACCACAAAATCCACGCTGCTGCGGGCCTGGCCGCCGTAGCCGGTGATGGTCACTTTGCCGGTGCTGGCTCCCCGCGGCACGCGCACTTTATACTTGTTGCCGGCGCTTTCCAGCACCAGGGCTTCCTTTCCGTTAAAGATGATCTTGTCCTGCAGGCCCATGATGCCGAAGTGCTTGCCGGTGATCTCAACCACGGTGCCCACTTTTCCTTTGGTAGGTTGCATGGCGGTGAATCTCGGACTCGGAATGACTTCGAAGTTAGTAGCAGAAATGGCCTTGCCCCCGGGCGTTTCCACGGAGAGCAAGCCCGTCTCGGCCTGCTCCGGCACACGCACGGTCAGCTGTTGTGTGCTGGCTTCCAGTACCTCGGCCATTGCCGTACCGAAGCGAACCTTATTGCGGGTTTTGTCCGCGGCAAAATTATCCCCCGTGATGGTGATGCTGGCGCCTACAATATCAGTGTTCTTGCTCAGGCTTGTAATGCTAGGGGCATACCACACGGTATAGGCAGAGCTACTCAGGGCCTCGCCGCCTTTGGTGTTGATCTGGAAAACGTCTGTCGTAGCATCTGCCGGCACACGCACTGTCACCGCTTGACTGTTGCTGCTGAGGATCTCACAGTTCAGCTCGCCCAGTTTGATGCCCTCGATTAGTTCGGTTTGCAGATGCTCCCCCGTGAGTATCACCGTCTGGCCCACCAGGCCCTCGACCGGGCTGAAGGAGGCGAGCACAGGCGGCTGGTATACCTGAAATTTAGTCGTGGAAGTCACACCGCCGTCTGGGGTAATGACCTGCAAGGCGCCAGAAGTTGCGCCAGCCGGAACAAGCACTTTCAACTCGGTGGCCGAGGAACTCACCACAGTGGCCACCTTGCCCTCGAAGTACACCTTGTTGTCGGCAGGCACAGATGCAAAGCGCTTGCCTGATATGGTGACCTCGCTGCCGAACTTACCAGCACTAGGGACAAAGGCTGCTATACCTGGCGTGGCCAGCACATCCTCTAGGTTTACGCGCACCGCTTCATTGATTACCGGCGGCATGTCAAAGATGCGATTCTGGGTGACGTTAGTGCGGATCGGCGAGTTGAAGTCGAAGAAGATGTCGGCAAAGTTCTCCACCAGGGTTTTCTCCGCGAGGTCCACTTTTGGCTTGATGCTGAACTGGACGTAGCCGTGACTGCCGGGCTCATTTGCCGTGGAGTCGGGCAGCATGATGTTGTCGAAGGTCCAGGTCAGTACTGGTTGCCCCTTGCCTGAAACCTCCACGCGGCTCGGGTGGGAGGTGGCCCCCAACTGCAGCGTGCTCAGGTCCAGATGCTCGGAGAGTGTGTCCACCACCACGATGCGGTAGGCCACATCGGTGCCTGTGTTCTGGAAGCGGATTTTGTATTTGAGAGCCGTGTTCGTCGGGGTATAGAACTCTTCGGTGCGGCCCACGGGCGTGACCAGCTTGTCGTTGGGGTCGTAGGAGTCGGTGATCGGCATGCACTCCTCCGACTTCTCGGCCTCCTCGTCGTCGGTAGGCAAGAGGTTGACCATCCCTGTGCTTACCGAACTTGCCGCCTCGCTGGGGCAGCCCTCGATGGTGACGCTGGCCGTGGTGTTGTCGCCGTTGCCGTCTGGCTGGTCGGCCTCCAGGCGCCAGGTATAGCCCAACGAGGGCACCCACAGCACGAGGCTGTCGCCGGCTGCCAGGCGGAACTGCTCCTGCGATGCTAGTTCACCGTTCGCAAACTTGCGGAACAACTCGTGCTGGTCCATGTCGGCAGTGCCGGTGTTGCGCACCACAAAGCGGATCATGCCCAATTCGGCATTACAGCGGCCAGTGATGGAAACGGTCGGGGTGGGTTCAGCCGGTTTGTTGTTGGAGGGTGTGATCCAGGCGCGGGTACATACCGTGCGGCCCCGCACCGACTCGTCGCCGCAGGTGACAATGTCCCGGATGGTGATCGTGCCGCTCTGGCCTCCTGACAAATCGCCTACTGAAAATTCATATGTGCCGTTCGACAAAAGGGTATAGGGCTTGTCGGCCGAGAGGAGTGCCACTTCGCCGGGCAGCTGCAGGTATACCTTCGCGTCTGGGGCAGTGGCAAATCCGGAATTGATGTAATGCACAGTCGTCGTGCTTTCGAAGCAGCGGCGACGGCGGGTAGAGGACACGCTGACGGAAAGATAGGGGGAGAGGGCGACGCGGTTGCCGAAGTTAATGGCATCGACGATTTCGCCTGCTCTGGTAATAGCTACATTCTTAAGTTCCCCAGGCTGCGGACAGGTAGCGCTTATTTTTCTGCCAATCTGGTCTGGCAGGATCGTCTGAAGTGAGTAATTGCCCGGATCTACTTTAAGTTGGTACCTGCCATCCGCACGCGTTACCCCATAAACAGGACCTGGCATGGCCTGCACCACAATACCAGCAAGCGTCTGTTCAGATGTATCCAGGGTACAGTTGCTGTTTGTGTCATGATACACAAATCCTGTGATAAGGCTTTTAGGTTCCTGATAATCAGAAGATTGGTAGATAGTAAAAGTGTTGGCATAACGGCCTCCCAAAATCAGCCGGGAACCACTTCTGTTAGCCGAAACATAATCCAAACTTCTTTTCTCCTCATGCTGAAGCTCCCCTTTAGCATTAAAAATTTGAAAAAGTCCTGCAATGTTCGAGGCTACGTAGATGTTGCCTTTGCCATCCAGTGCAAGATCACTGTCCACATCCCATGATATATAGCTGGAACTGTACTTGCCAAACTCGCGGATGAATTTACCGGTGGCATCAAATTGCTGAATGCGTGTTCCCTTGTAATCGAGTACATGAATAATTCCAAGCAGGTCGACAGCGACAGCCTGGGGCACCCAAAGTTGGCCTGGACCTGGACCCCTGCTGCCAATTTTTGTGATGAATTTTCCTTGGGGGCTTATTTTGCGGACTACTCCGCTGTAATAGTCCGTCACATACATATTCCCTGCAGCGTCATGTGCAAGGTCTGTAAAATAGTTTTCCGAATTTGCATCACCAAAATCAGTGAAGCGCTGCTGAAATTGTCCTTTGCTGTTAAACTTGAAGATGGCATTGCCAGCGTTCCCGTGTTTGTAACTATTGAGGACGTAGATATTTCCAAAGATGTCAACGGAAATAGCACTGGGAGCTGAAATGCTCCAACCTGAACCTGCGTATCCAAATTCCATGACAACCTCACCCTCATGATCGAACTTCGTTACCTTACCGGTAGAGTTTATAATGTAAATGTTGTCATCTTCATCCAGAGTAATTTCCTTTGGTGACCATTCTCTTCCCCACGAGTCCAGGTATTGCCCTTTTTTATCATAAAGAAATATTTGACTGTTGCCGATTTGATGGCTTTGATCAACTATCAGGATATTGCCTTCGTGATTAACGGTTATCAAATGACTTGATCCCATTAAGCGTCCGGGCCCAGAGTCCAGAATAGATTTAGTTTCAAAGTTTCCGTTCGCGTCAAACACAAGGAAGCCTTTGTAACCATAACCATTTATTAGGTTGTCAAACACATACACTTGCCCCGTTTTCTTGTCTACATCAAGCTGAACCGGACCATTCAGCCTGGTGCCGACATCCTCGCTGTTGCCAAATACCAGTAACTGCTCACCCTGGGGAGAGTACTTGATGATTCTTTTATTTGGAACGTCAAGCGCGAATAAATTGTCGTGTGCATCCAGGCTAATGCTGCCGGTAACAAGCGGAATTTCCTGCAGGAAATTCCCCTCCTTGTCAAACTTTTGAATTCGGCCGTTTCCGCTGTCCGCTACAAAAATTTCTTCCTTGGAGTTTACTTTAATATTATTCGGATAACTGAATTGGCCCGGCCCTTTCCCCCTTGTTCCGATCTCAAAAAGCAGCTTCCCCTCCTTGTTGTATTTAGAAAGTTTTGAGACGGAATAGCTGAGTGCATATAGATTGCCTTTTGCGTCGAAAGCTATTCTATAGCTATTATAACCCCTGAAATCTATGTCGCATAAGGGATCCTTATGAATAACCCTGCCTTCGGGAGTAAACTTTTGCAACTTTTGGTGAGGTAGGTATATGTTTCCCTCGGAGTCAACTGCAATGTCGTTCTCCAGACCTACCGTTATCCCTACTTTTTGGTAAAGATCAAAGTTGGCAATCTGGGCATTAGATTGGATGCAGATGAAGAAAAAAGAAATTAGCAGCAGTAAAGTTGTTCTCATAGGCTGAAAAAGGGTAGATGATACTGGTGTAAATATAACTATTAAAGCATATATACCTAGCTGTTAATACATAAGCTTGTTACGCTTTTCCGCTAGTTGCCTTGTGTTATACCACTGCCATTACGCCGGCCGCCTCACCGCATAGATCAACTCATCCTGGTATTCCCCATTCTTATAAAAGGTCTTTTCCAGTTTCGCCTCCAGCACAAAACCAGCTTTCTCGAGTGCCCGCTGCGAGCCGATGTTGTACCCAAAGGGCCGGGCGTAAATCCGCGTGATATCCAAGTTTGC
This sequence comes from Pontibacter coccineus, assembly GCF_030546575.1. GTDB lineage: Bacteria > Bacteroidota > Bacteroidia > Cytophagales > Hymenobacteraceae > Pontibacter > Pontibacter coccineus. The sequence goes on along the minus strand of NZ_JAUOTN010000001.1, from coordinate 310,680 downwards.
AAAGCCGTAGTCCACCATTTGGCGAATAGCCTCCGTGATGATGCCTTCGCCCCAGAAAGGCTCGGCCAGCCAATAACCCATTTCGGCATTTTTTCGGTAGATGTCCTGCTGTGGATGTAACCCTATACCTCCGGCGGCTTCGCCTTCGACCTCGATCGCCAGAATGTTGGGCGGGTTACTTTGGTTTGCCATTTCTATAAATGCCCTGCCTTTCTCGTAAGTATAGGGATGCGGAAAAACATCCGCCATGTTGCGGGCTATGTTAAAATTGTCAGCATACCGCACCAGACTGTCGAGGTCCTTTATGGTCCATGGGCGTAGTTTGAAGTTGATCATTTGCCTGCTTTAGGTATAGCCCGTTGTAAATCGTTATTTCAGGTACTGATTGAAAAAATCGACAGTGCGTTGCCAGGCCAGTTCAGCTGCTGCTTTATCGTAGCGCGGCGTGGTGTCGTTGTGGAAGCCGTGGTTGCTGCCTGGGTAGAAGTGGGCGGTGTACTTCTTGTTGTTCGCTTTCAAAGTCGCTTCGTAAGCTGGCCAGCCTTCGTTTACGCGGTCGTCGTGCTCGGCGTAGTGTAGCAGGAGGGGGGCTTTGATCTGTGGCACATCCTCCACCGGCGCCTGCCCGCCGTAAAACGGAACGGCTGCCGCCAAATCAGGTATACGCACAGCCATCATGTTCGAGATCCAGCCGCCAAAGCAGAAGCCCACGACTCCGTCTTTGCCATTGCAATTCTTGTGTTTTTTGAGGTAGTCGTGCGCTGCTATGAAGTCCTCGAGCATTTCGTTGCGGTCGCGTTGGCTCTGCAAGGTACGGCCTTCGTCATCGGTACCCGGATAGCCGCCCAGCGGAGTGAGGGCATCCGGTGCGAGTGAGATAAATCCGGCCAGGGCCGCTCTACGGGCCACATCCTCGATATGCGGATTGAGTCCCCTGTTTTCATGCACAACCACGATGCCTCCGAGTTTTTTCTTCGCCTTAGCCGGCATCGAGAGGAGCGCCCTTATCGGTCCCCCACCTTTGGGAGACTGGTAGGTGATATACTCCGAAATGATGCGCGGATCGTTAGCTGCCAACTGAACTTTGTTCTGGTAATCCGGCATCAGAAAGCTTGTGAGCGAACCAACCGTTAGCCCACCCACCGCATAGATCGAGAGCTTCTGCATGAAATCCCGCCGGTTGATGCGGTTGTGGGCATAGTCGTCGTACAGGTCAAACACTTCCTGCTTGATGTCTTCTTTCTTGATCTCGTCCATAGGGGCTGGGTTTTGTTGATTAGTTTGAGAGAAGTACGTTTGTTATATACAGAGCTTCTAAGCTATTACTTTGAAGTATCGGATTTTTGAATTTTAAACTTTTCTTTTACCACCCCTTCATGCATATGCCTGTTTCCCAGTATTAAAACCCCTCCGGTCTCAAATGAATAACTCAGCTCATAAGTGGGAAAGGAGGGATCAGCAGGATTCAAGCGGGTTATTTGGAGGGTGCTGTCATTTAACTTCACAAAGCTGCCTTGCAGAGAATAGAAACCATCTGATGGATATTTCTTGAAAAATTTCTTGTCAGAAGTGAATTCGATCTCTATACCGGATTTCGCTGGTTGCCAGTATAGTGGCCCACCCCAATGGTCATTCGCATATACCTGGTTTAGTGTCCATTTACCTAAGATATCAGTAGGAGCAGGGGTTTCATCCTTGTTATTTGAACAAGAAGCTATTGTCAATGCTATGATTGAGATTAATAAAGCAAAGCATTTCCCCATTTCTATGTTATTTAGCCCGTGGTATTGAAAAAGCTGATTCGTTACTCTTATTTTTCATAAGGTGTTAACTCTTTAATGATTGACCCAGAAAATGCTGTTTCAGTTGCATTGGTTTATTATTTAGTGGATAACGGTCTCGTACAGGCAACGCTTGAGGCATTAGCCGAACATGCTGCCTGTGCTGTTTTGGCAGATGTATTTTTAGATTATGTCCAGTACGACCGATTCAAAAACTGTCCAAGGCTTAACCTTTTTTGTTCTGGTGCATAAATTTGTGGTCAAGAACTCGTCCGTTTTTTTGTCTATAAATTGCCGTGTTAACATAGTGTCCCAGTTGTAGGCATACACAATATAGCTTTCACCTAAATTAAAGTAATTACCGCAATCAGCGCCACCACCTGTAGTAGTGATAGTGATAGGCTCTTTTGTCTTTAGTCCTTTATACCTGTTTATGACTTCAAATTTGAATTCATAACGGCTATATTCCGCTGCTTTCCCTGCCGTTGTTTGTTCTGTTGTTTTAATCTCTTTTACTTCAATTACCTTTCCCTTGAATACACTATCGGATCTTTTGAAATTCTTAAATATAGACACTCTGCCACATGAACAAGCTATGGCTGTATTGAGAGAGAGCGTTAGTAATAAGAGTAAAGTGAGTTTCATTTTATTATATATTCCTACAACGTTACTCGTGCATAATGTGGGGAGGCGTAGCCGAACCTAAATTATGAACTTTGTTGGCAGAAGGAATTTTTAATTTTCTTTAGCAATTTGATATATGTAATCAACCAGTTTATCAACTTCGCTATTTTCATATTCCAAAGGTTCGATCAACCCGACAGCATAGTCTCTTACTTTATCTCTGCTCCAGCCTGCTAATGTGCTAAGTGTTGAGTCAGAGAGATGCTTTAGTCGATTTGCTATTGCTTTGCCTGTAATGCTATCAAATTTGTAAACTGACATTTTTAACCAGTCTTCAACTACATCAGCACGCCCTTCTTCCTTGAAGTTTTCAATTACTTCTTCTCTCGCTTTTATCAGAAGGCTTGTTAAAAGTGGGCTGCCAGCAAATTCATTTAAGTCATAGCTGTCTATCTGGTCAGAGAACTTGACCTTCGCCAGTAACTTTTGAAGTGCGTAGACTTCGTTTTTATCAGCTATAACCATTTCTTTTATAATCTTTCTTACTGCCAACTAGTTGCTAAACGGAAGTCTATTCGGCTTATCTGCACTATGTGTGGAGTGCCACAGCAATTGCTTCAAAACCTGATCGCTTCCATAGTGCTTTACTAATATAGTGCTTTCACCGCAACTCTCCAACTGACTCATTATTTTTCCAGCACGAGGCTAACCATAGAGGTAAAGATTTTGTAAATCAAGTGATTAGGGTGGATTAGTAGTTTTTCCCCTGAGTGGAATCAACATTTTCTATCGCCAGGAAATAGCCAGAATGATGGGCAACGAATCTAGGAAGAGTCTTTAAGGGTTTATAAACGCAACTATACGTTTCAAAAAACGGATGTTGGTAGCATCGGAGCAGCATTTAGCTGGCTGGAGCTGACAGGTAACCCCTTAAAGACGACTGCTATACCTAGCGCACGATCCTTAAATTCCGGCCCCACCTAAACAAGGTATAGAACTGCTCCCGGTGTTTCCGGAAGGTGTAGGTAGAGAGGAAGTCGGCGGTTGATCCGAGTAGCATGGAGCCGAGCACGTCGCTGGGGTAGTGCACACCCAGGGCCAGCCTGGAATAGGCAACGAGCAAGGCCCAGGTCACGATAAGGCTGCGCAGGGCTGGGTTGCGGAACATCAGCACAAGCACGACGGCTGCTGTAAACGCATAAGCCGTGTGGCCGGAAGGAAAGGAGGGACTGCTGGCCTCCGCAAGCTGCTCAATGGTATCGTGCGTCACAAAGGGGCGGGGGCGATCGACCGTATACTTCAACAAGCCGATAAACAGAATGTTGAGCCCCATGGCAAATACATACTGGTAGGCCTTCAGCTTGAGCGATACCATCCGCCTGAAATGCCCCGCCAGGTATAGGCAAATTGGTACCAGGGCACCAAGTCCGTAGGCGGTAATTGTCAACGTGAGCAGCAGGAAGTCCAGGTCTGTTGCCCGGCTGCCATTCAGCAGCTGCAGTGTGGCCAGGTCCAGATTGGCAAGGGTTTCGAAGAGGGTGGCAGTAAGGAGGAGCAAAAGTGCAGGATGCTGGAGCAGGAACATGAGTATGCGTTAATTCTTTTATTTCTGCTTCCTATACGTGACCTTTTCAATTTCATTGCCCGAAACGCAGCATAAAAGTGGTGCCCTCTCCCGGAGCCGACTGTACCTGTATGGTTCCCCGGTGCAACAGCACGATCTGCTTACATAGACTCAGGCCGATGCCGCTGCCTTGCTTGCGCGTGCTAAAGAAAGGTATAAAGATTTTCTCCTGTACTTCCTGAGACATGCCGATGCCATTGTCCATGACCTTGATGACCGTTTTATCGTCCGGAGAGGTATAGGCAGCCAGCGTTATCTGCGGAGCCGGCACAGTTTTCACCGCTTCCATGGCATTCACCAGCAGGTTGATGAGCACCTGATCGAGCAGGGTAGGGTCGGCATGCAGCGAAATGTAAGGATTGGCCAGGTTCGTTTCCAGCTGTATACCCTTTTGCGCCAGGGTTGGCTGCATCAGGCGCTGCAGGTTGGCGAAGAGGTCTTTTACAGATACCGTGTCCAGGTTCAGTTTGGTGATCCTGTTCAGATTCCGGTAGGTTTCGGCAAAGCGCAGCAACCCTTCGCTTCGTTGCTTGATCGTGCCTATACCTACCTCCAGGTCCTCCAGGTCTTCTGAAGTTATACCTGTGGGCCGGGTTTCCTGCAGGCGGTTTTTCAGGGTGTCGGCCAGGGAGGAGATGGGGGCGACCGAGTTCATAATCTCGTGCGTGAGCACGTTCAGCAGCTTCTGCCAGGCCTGTGACTCCGTCTCATCCAGCGCTTCGTTCACGTTCTGGAAGGCAACCAGTTTATACCTGTTCCCTTCGTTTTGCAGGGCTGTGGCGGAGAGCAGCACTTTGGTGGTGTGCTTCTCGAAATGGGTGGTATGCGCGGTTGCGATGCGGGTATGGCCGGGCTCCAGGCCAAGTATGGCTTCGTACAGCGCCTTATCCCGCTTGGACAGGTAATGGATCGTTTTCATGAAGGGCACATGCAGCAGCTTGCGGAGCGATTCGTTCATGAGCACCACTTCCCCGTTCTCCATGTTGTAGGACAGAATACCGGTTTCCACCAGTTCCATCACTTTCTGCAGGTTATGGTACTGGGTTTCTTTCTCGAGCGTGATGGTTTTAAAAGTGGAGTTGATCTCGTTGAAGCCCTTGCGGAGTGGCTGCAACTGGGTATAGGCCTGCTGCACATCAAAATGCCGGGAAAAGTCACGGTAATGTACTGACTGGATAAACTGATTGAATTCTGTCTGCGTTTTGCGCAAAAAGCGTAGCAGGTCCAGTACCTGAAAAACAAATACAGGCAGCCAGAACACCAGCGCCTCCGACCAGCCCTGGGCCACGACAAAAGCTGGGATGCTCATGGTGATAAGCAACAGCATTATCCGGGCAATCAGCGCCCACTCCAGGTTCCTAAAGCCCATACTTGTTCATGCGCCGGTAAAGGGCCGTTCTGGTGATGCCGAGTTCCTTGGCGGTCCGGGTCAGGTTGCCGTTGTGCAACTGCAGCACTTTGTTGATCGTCAGTTTCTCGAGTTCCTCCAGATTGGTGCCGCGCTCCAGCGCTTCGCCGGCCGGTGCTGCCTCTATGGGCGAAAATAGAATATCATCAGCATCCAGCAGCGCGTCATCGGCCATGATGACAGCCCTTTCAACGGCATACTGCAGCTCCCGCACATTGCCGGGGAAGTGGTAGTGCAAGAGTTTGTCCTGAGCCGCCTTGCTGAGTTCCGGTACCGGTTTCATGTATTTGTGGGCATATACCTGGGCAAAGTGCGTCGCCAGCAGCACAATGTCCTTTCCTCTCTTGCGAAGCGGGGGTATCAGGATCTCCACCGTGTTGATGCGGTAGATGAGGTCCTTCCGGAATCGCGACTCGTTGGCGAGTTCGCTCAGCGGAACGTTGGTAGCGCAGAGCAGGCGCACGTCGACAGGCACCGGCTCGTTGGCGCCCACCCGGATCACCTGGCGGTTCTGTAGCACGCTCAGCAGCTTCGACTGCTGGTGCAGCGAGATGTTGCCAATTTCATCCAGGAAGATGGTGCCGCCCTGCGCAGCTTCAAAACGGCCGGCGCGGTCTTCGCGGGCATCTGTAAACGCCCCTTTTTTGTGCCCGAACAGTTCGCTCTCGAACAGCGAGTCGGTGAGCGCGCCCACGTCCACTTTTACAAAGGGCTTGCCGGCCCGCAGCGACTGCTCGTGAATAGCCTTCGCCACCAGTTCCTTACCGGTGCCATTCTCACCCAGAATCAGGATATTGGCATCGGTGGGGGCAATTTTTTTTATCTTGAGCTTGATGTCCTGCATCACATCCGACTCTCCCAGCAGCTCCAAGTCGCTGGAGGGAATGCCTGTGCCGGAGACCATCGCTTTGCTGCCGTTTGCCTTTTGGCCCACCGCATGGGTAATGGTGCTCAGCAGCTTCTCGTTGTGCCAGGGCTTTACTACAAAATCGAAAGCACCTTCCTTTAGCGACCTGATAGCCAGATCGATTTCACCATAGGCCGTGATCATGATGACAGCCACTTCCGGTCGCAGTTCCTTTATTTTCTGAAGCCAGTACAGGCCTTCGTTGCCAGTATGGATGGCACTTTTAAAGTTCATGTCCAGCAGGATGGCATCGAAGCTGTGCTGCCTGAGCAAAGCGGGGAGCTGTTCCGGGTTCTTTTCCGTCATTATCTCCCTGACCTGCGGCCGGAGCAACAGGCGAACCGCCGTGAGCACATCGGCATCATCATCCACAATCAGTACGGAAGCCTTTTTTAGCAGCATAAGCAGAAATAGTAATAGTAGCTAAATAAACTATAATTATGCCATTAATACAACTCCCTGATTAAGAAGCGGAAACAGCTTTCTTTGCAAAACACCTGCGGGCGAAATCGCACACCTGCTGCACGGAAATGTACGTGGCTATAGTATGTATTGATTGTAAGTGTCTGATAATTAGCAGCATGCATTTATGGCATATGCTCTGTATTTAGTCGGGTAGATAAAAATTGCGCTGTATGTTCAGAAACTATTTCAAAACCGCCTATCGGAATTTATTAAGGCACAAAGGCTTTTCCTTTATCAACATAGCAGGGCTGGCCCTGGGCATTACCGCCTGTCTGCTTATTGGCCTGTTTGTGCACGATGAACTGCAGTACGATAAGTTTCTGCCGGAAGGGGAACAGGTATACCGTGTTTATAACCAACAGACCGGCGAAAACGGGGGCGATTTTATTGCCAGTGTACCGCCCATGTTTGGTACAACCCTGGAGCAGAGTATACCTGAAGTAGAGACGGTGGTCCGTATCTTAATGGTAACCTTTGACTCTAAAACGCTCATAGAGGTAGGGGAGAAGCAAATCTATGAAACCGGGATGTTCATTGCTGACCCCCAGTTCTTCGATATTTTCCAGCTCAAATTCAAATATGGCTCTCCCGAAAAGGTATTGGATGATCCTGCCTCAGTCGTCATTTCTGATAAATTTTCTGAAAGGGTTTTTGGAGATGCAAACCCCGTAGGTAAAGAGATTGCCCTGAACAAATCCACGCTCCTTGTAAAAGGGGTGTTTGAGAGCAACGACAAGTTTCATCTGCCTGTCAATTTTGTGCTGCCTATGAAGGCGGCCGATTTACCTGCCGAAAGGATGAAAAGCTGGGGCTGGCAGCAGTTTTATACGTATGTTAAGTTAAAAGAAGGATCAGATCCTGCGTTTGTGCAATCCAAATTCAGAGAGATTGTAGCGAAGCAGATCGACCCGGACAACAATAAGCCACATGATTACCTTCCTTTTCTGCAGCCACTGCGGGAGGTTTACCTGTACTCCGCCAGCTTTAAATACGACCAGTCGATCAGAGGCAATATAACTTATGTCAGAGCGCTTGGGGTTATAGCCATCTTCATCCTACTCATTGCCTGCTTCAACTTTGTTAACCTGGCCACTGCCAAGTCCATGCAGCGGGCCAAGGAAGTGGGGGTACGAAAAGCGGTAGGCGCCAGCAGGGGCCAGCTCATGTTGCAGTTTCTTTTTGAGACAGTCACGCTCACGCTGATCAGTGTTATCTTTTCTGCTGCACTCACCTCTTTGCTTCTGCCCTCCTTAAACGCATTCACAGGGAAGAGTATGAGCTTTAATGTCTTCACGGAACCATGGCTCCTTTTGCTATTGCTGGCATTAACACTTGTGGTTGGTTTTCTGGCAGGCATCTATCCCGCCATGGTGCTGTCTGGCTATAAGCCGGTTAGTGTTTTGAAAAGTGCCGTTGTGGTAGACAGTAAGCTGGGGAGAATCCAGTGGCTGCGGCACGGACTGATCGTTCTGCAGTTTGCCCTATCCATATTCCTGATCATAAGTGCCATGGTGGTGTATAAACAAGTGTCTTATCTGCACAACAAGGACCTGGGCTTCGACAAGGAACAGATCATGTTCTTCCAGATGCGGGGTGACAATATGTTCACCAACTACGAAACTTTTAAGAACGAGTTAGTGAAAGCCCCCGGAATCAAAAGCGCTTCCATAGGCTATGGTTTTCCGGGAGACGCCACAGCCGGAGATGGCATCATTGTTCCCAGAGATGGGGAGCAGATACGCCAACCCACAACCATCTTGATGATAGACTTCGATTACCTGAACACCCTCAATGTAAAAACAATAACGGGCAGGCCTTTTTCCAAAGCATATAAAACGGATGCAGATCATGCCTTCATGATCAACGAGACTGCCGTGAAGGAATTAGGCTACGGGACTCCGGAGAAAGCGATCGGTCAGACACTTTTATGGCCAACCTGGGATAACCAGGACTCCCTGAAGGAAGGCAAAATTATTGGGGTTGTAAAGGATTTTCACTTCAAGAGCTTGTATGATAAGGTAGACCCAACGGTACTGCAGATATACCCGGGAGCAAACATAAAAGTGGCCGTGAAAATGGAAGCGGAGAGTATGGCCAGCTCGATCGATCATGTAAAGGAAGTGTGGAGTAAATTTTCGCCTGAATACCCGATTGAATACATGTTCATGGATGACAACTTTGAGAAGATGTACAAGGCGGAGGATAAGTTAAAGTCGCTGCTCTGGATCTTTACAGGTATAGCCATTTTTGTGGCCTGCCTCGGGTTGTTTGGCCTGGCGGCCTACGCAGCAGAGCGCCGTAAAAAGGAGATAGGTATACGCAAGGTGATGGGCGCCGAAAACAAAGACATTGTGACGCTGCTTTCCAAAGAGTTTCTGATGCTGATCGTGGTTTCTGCGCTGCTCGCATTTCCGTTGGCCTGGTATGCCATGAGCACCTGGCTGGAGGACTTTGCCTACCGCATCGATATACCGGTATGGATATTTCTGGTGGCCGGGTTATTTGCGGCTGTTCTCGCCTTTGTTACCATCAGCTACCAGGCGCTGAAAGCGGCCATGGCTAATCCGGTGTCAAACCTGCGCTTCGACTGATTCGGTGACAAATGATGGAAGCGCCTCCGTTCATCGCATCATCAGGTATGCTTAGCGAGCGGGGGAGCTCTCTATACCTTATGCCTGCAAAAAAGAACAGGAAATTTTGTAACCTTCTCCAAAACCGGAGTTTCCTTTTGTGTACATCACCCGGGTGTTGCTCAGCCCTTGGCAGCCCCTGTGAAAAATAAGTTGAAAACCCTGTAAGGTTTTCGCGACCCGGTCGTCTCCCCTGTGGAGAGGTGCTGCAAGCTGGCGGATTTAATTTGGTGCGGATGCAACTGTGCAGCGGAATGTGTGTCTTTAGCTTACACCCCACGATTACAAAAGCGGAAAAATAAAATCACAATTCTTTAAACTATGAAAAAAAGTGTACTTTTTTTGATGGGAATGCTATGCCTTTTCCTATCCGTTTCAAGTGCCGCATGGGCACAGGAGGCAGGTAAAATATCGGGCACACTTTCCGACTCGCTGACTGGCAAGCCCATTGAGTATGCAACAGTTGCCCTGCTTCAGTCCGGCAATACGCAGGCATTGCAGAGCGCCCTCACCGATGCCAGAGGCCGCTTCTCCTTTTCGGAAGTAGCACCGGGCAATTATCAGTTGGCCATTAGTTTCCTGGGGTATCATAAGAAGTTCCTTAGTCAGGTGGCGGTCGGGGCGTCAAAACCGGAGGCTACTGTCGGGAACATCAGGCTGGTGCCCAGCACAACCCAGTTGAAGGAGGTAACGGTGGAAGCGCTCCGCCCCACCATCACCCAAGAAGCCGACCGCATGGTGGTGAGCATAGAAGGCACCGCGCTGGCAGCAGGCCGAACGGCTTATGATGTGCTGGCCACCTCGCCAGGCGTTTTTATAGACCAGGAAGGCAACATACAGCTCAACGGCAGGGCAGGGGTCACCGTCATGCTGGACGGAAAACTGACCTACCTCTCCGCACGTGATCTGCGCTCTTTGCTCGAAAGCATGTCGGCCGAGAATATCCGAAATATTGAGATCATCACGAACCCATCAGCGAAGTATGATGCGGAAGGTTCCTCTGGTATCCTCAACATTAACCTGAAAAAGAATACCGTGCAAGGTTTGAATGGCAGTGTGTATGCCGGAGGAAACTACAACTTTAAGCAGTACGGCTACAGTACAGGAGCCAGCGTTAATTACAAGACCGGACCGTGGAGTTCTTTCCTGAACCTGGATATGGCGCGGCGCGTCGGAGGGCGCGATGCCACCTTCACCCGTGTGTTCAAAGGCGATGAATCCTCTACATACTTCGACCAGGTGGCAGATGGCAATTTTAAGGTGGAAGGTCCGCCTGCTGTTCGCCTGGGAACAGACTACAGCTTTAACGACCTGCACAGCGTAGGCGTCATGGGTTACTATGCCACTAACCAGTTGCATGCTGACTTCCTGACAGAGACTTACATAGGGTCTGCGCCTAACCAGCCCACCCAGTTTATAGATGCGGACAATTTCAACCAGAACCGCTTTTCCAACAGAACGGCCAATCTGCATTACATGGGCAAGTATGACACCTTGGGTACGACACTCACCGCCGATCTGGACTTCGTCAAGATTAAGAACAGGGGAGACGCTGACTTCTACAACTACTACTACGATCTCAACAATCCGGGTGCCGTTAGGCAGGATTTTTTGTATACCAATACCCCTAACGAGTTCGATATTTATGCTGCCAAAGTAGATTTTACGAAACCGCTGGCGCAAGGGCGTAAGTTGGAGGTAGGAGCAAAAGCCAGCCGGGTGATATCCGACGCTGACTCCCGCTTTTTCTTTAATAACGCCGAAGTTCCGGTGCTGGATACCACGCGTACGAACCACTTTGTGTACGATGAGAACATTTATGCCGCCTATGTGAATTTCAACACCAAACTCACTGAACGTTTTAGCCTGCAGTCAGGCTTGCGAGCAGAGCAGACCCAGTCGAAGGGCGAGTTGCTAACCACGGGGGAGGTCACGAAGCGGAGCTATCTTAACTTTTTCCCGAGTTTGTTTCTGCAGCAGAAGGTGAGCGAGGACTACCAGATCAACTATAACTACAGCCGCCGCCTGCAGCGCCCGAATTACGGACAGCTAAATCCCTTTTTCGCCTACCGCGACCCTCATACCTACTGGCTGGGAAATCCAGACCTTAAGCCACAGTATACCAACGCGTTCAGCATTTCGCAGGTGTTCAAGAAAACTTACAACCTGACCCTAAGCTATCAGCACACGCAGGATGTTATTGTAGAGCTGGTCGCTATTGATCCTGAAACGGCCACCACCGTGTATTACATCGGCAACGCAGACGACTCTAAAAACCTGAGCCTGACAGCTAATGCGCCCTACAGTGTCATGAAAAACTGGGAGACGAACAACACGCTGACCGTGTCTTACAGCGAATACAATGTCGCGATCGACAAAGGGCAGACTGTAAATGACCAAGTGTCTTATATGCTGCAGTCTAACCATACCATCCTGTTACCTAAAAAAGTGAAGCTGGAGCTGAACGGCGTATACCAGGGGCCTAGTGTGTACGCCCTCTACCGTGCCGATGCGCGCTGGTGGTTGAATGTGGGGGTTAAGAAAAGCTTTATGGATGAGAAACTGGACCTGAGCATCAACGCCAACGATATTTTTGGAACGCAGCACCTGATCATTGGAGCTACGCTGGGCGAGGGCAACGTGAGTGACTGGGATCAATATTTCCGGCAGCGTAACATCGGATTTACCCTGCGTTACAAGTTTAGCAGTGGCGCTAAAGTAGAAGAGCGCCGCCGAAACAATCTGGAAGAATTAAACCGCACCGGCGGTTGATCGAAATATTGCTTGTTTGTAAAGGTGAGAATAAAGGGGCTTTCTGAGCCCCTTTATCTTTTAGGCGCAGGCAGTGCGCAGCAATTTTGCTCCTTTTGCGCAAAATAAGTGACAAAATACTGTAACTTTTCTTCAAACCGGAGTTTGTATAGATGAACACCAAAACAGCCTGCTCATTTGGAAATATTGACTGACAATGCTTTGATGCTCAAGGTAAAGTCTGGTGACCTTGACAAGCTTAGCCTCCTCTTTAAGCGGTATGGCAAAAGCCTGTATGGCTTCTATTTCCGCTTTACCCGGAATGCTGAGCTGAGCGAGGACCTGGTGCAGGATGTTTTTGAGCGGGTGCTCAAGTACCGCCATACCTTCCGGGGCGATGGCAAGTTTGTCACCTGGCTCTATCACCTGGCCCGCAACGTGCTGGCCGACCACATTAAAAAGGCAAAGAGAGCAGGCATTACCACCGACATTGACGAGAAGCAGGAGGTGCTGGCGGACCTGACGGTACCGGGCGAAGCGAAGCAGAAAGAGGAGCACCTGCTGCTGATGGAAATGGCCCTTGACCAACTGAGCCACGACAAAAAGGAGCTGCTCCTGATGAGCAAGCTGCAAGGGGTGAAATACAAAGACATTGCGGAAATGCACAACTGCACCGAAGCAAATGTGAAGGTTCGGGTGTTCCGGGCTATAAACGACCTCCGGGAGGTCTTTCTGAAATTACAGGCGAAAGGGATAAACATATGAACAGCGAGCGATACGAAGAACTGATCCTGGATTACCTGACAGGAAACCTAGATGAGGTGCAACAGCAGGAATTTGAAACCCTGGTGGCAACGGGCGCTATACCTGCTGCCGAGTTGGAAGCGACGCAGGCTGCCTACCAGGCTTTCCATACCTTGCCGGATCCGGAGCCAGGACCTGGGCTGGATGCGAAATTCAACCAGCTGCTGGCAACTGAGAAGCAGAAAGTAATGCCCTCGGGACCCGCTTTTTCCTGGGGCGACCTTTGGCAGCAGCTGAATATTTTTCTAAGCCCGGCGAAATTCGCCTATACCTTAGTCATCTTTTTTACCGGCTTTTTAGTGGCCTGGCTTGCCTTCTCACCCAAGCAGCGACAGCAGCAGCAGGACCCCGATGTAAAAATGCTGGCCACGGAGTTGAGCCAGATGAAGCAGGTCCTCTTTACGACATTAATCGATCAGCCGCTGGCGGTAGACAGGTTGCAAGCCGTGAATATCTCACAGGAGATGACGAATGCCGATAGCCGGGTGATAGATGCCTTGTTTAACTCCCTCAACAACGACCCTAACGTGAACGTGCGGCTGGCGGCTGTGGAGGCCCTGAAAAATCATACTTCAAAACCGGAAGTAAGGGCCGGGCTGATCCTGTCCATCAGCAAACAGGATTCGCCCATGGTACAGATCGCCCTGGCAGACCTGATGCAGGCCTTGCAGGAAAAAGAAGCAGTGCCACAGCTCAAGCAGCTCCTGCAGGATGAAAGCACCAACGAACTGGTGAAAGATAAAATCAAAGAGAGTATAAACGTCTTAATCTAAAACTATGAAAGTCATGAAATCCCTGGTGCTACTGTTTGCCTTCCTCTGTGTCAGCAGTGAACTGGTAGCTCAGGATCACACCGAAAAGATTGTAAAGGAGCTGCGCTTTAACCGCAAGTCACCTTCCAATGTGCTGAAGATCGAGAACATTAACGGCTTTGTGCATGTGGAAACGCATAACAGCGACAAGGTACTGATCGAAGTAGAGCGCATCATCAAGCCCAAAACAGCAGACGGCCTGGAAAAATCGAAAGAGCTGAGCCTGGAGTTTGAAGTGAGCGGCGACAGCATCATCAGTTATCTGAAGGCTCCTTACATCCAGTCGCACAGAACGGGCTCCTCCAATCGGGGAGTGAACATCACGGGAGAACTCGGATACAGATTCACGCATAATTTCACGATCAAGGTACCGCAGAACACCAATATCGCCCTCACCACGATCAACAACGGCGACGTGAAGATCAAAGACCTTACGGCCAGCTATATTCATGCTAACAATGTCAACGGATCGATCCTGCTGGATAATATTTCGGGAGACGTGGATGCCCAAACAGTGAATGGGAGCGTGGTGGCGAAATACCGCGAAAACCCAAAAAAGCAGGCGAGGCTGGAAACGCTGAACGGCAACGTTGAGTTGCTGTACCGTAAGTCGCTTTCAGCCACCATCAACTTCAGCGCTTTCAACGGCGACTTTTACACCGACCTGGAAGACCTGCAGCAACTGGCTCCGAAAGTAGAAAAAGTGAGCAATCGAAGTGGCGCCACTACCACCTACAAACTCGGCAAAGAATCAACTTATAAAACAGGGGCGGGCGCGGCCTCGCTGTATCTGAAAACCTTTAATGGAAAAGTAATTGTGAAGGCGCAAAGCTAAGCCACTCGTCCTGATCATATACATTAACAACAACTAAAAGAACCCATGAAACGCAACACCATCATTTTGATATTCTTGATGCTGAGCACCTCTTTATTTGCTCAGAGTACAACCGGAGAAGAAATTACGGTTCCGCTTACAAAGCCCAACGAGGCGGGTAGCCTGGAAGTCAGCCTGGTAACCGGCTCTATTACAGTGACCGGCACGAAGGGCAAAGAGGTGATCATAAAGGCTAGTGCAGGCGAAGGCCGGGTACGGGAACGTGAAGATGCCGGAGGTTTGAAACGCATACCGAACACCAATCTGGGCCTGACGATAACGGAGCAGAACAACCAGGTGAAGGTAAGCACTGAAGCGGTGACCAGGCAGGCCAACCTGGAGATACAAGTGCCTCAAAACTTTAATCTGCGGTTATCGACTGTTAATAGCGGCGACCTGGTTGTGCGCAATGTGAACGGAAACCTGGAGCTCTCCAACGTAAACGGCAGCATTCTGCTGGAGAATGTGTCAGGCAATGCGGTTGCCAACACAACGAACGGCAAGGTGAAAGCCAATATCCTGCGTTGGGATGGCAAGTCGCCAATGGCCTTTTCTACCCTGAACGGTAATGTGGATGTGACACTGCCGGCCAACTCGAAATTCAACACCAAGCTGCGATCCGACAGGGGAGAGGTATACACGGATTTTGAGATGACACGGGAGGCTGCACAGGCACAAGCAAAAACAGGAACCCGAAATGAGAAGGGCCTGTACCGGGTGAGCACCGCAGATTTTATCACGGGCAAGGTAAATGGCGGCGGGCCGGAGATCATGATCAAGAACATGAACGGCAACATTTACCTCCGCAAGGCTGCCAAGTAACCACCGGATGCAGGTATAGCTTTTGTGAAATTTTCCTATCTATTGGGCGCCTGTTCCCGTAAGCAAAAGGAAAAAAAGAACAACCATGAAAACCAATACATCAAAATCCACCAATCCTTTGAGCTACCTGATGGAAAATCCGGGCGAGATCATGAACGTAGTGAAGAATCCCGGCAAGTTCGGACTGGATACCTACAACGGCCTGGACACCAAACAGAAGCAGTATGTGCTTTTTGCTGTGGGTGCCGGACTAATCGGTTATGGTATCTATCTGGGTATGAACAAGAAGTAAGTGATTGGACGTCAACCTGCTGCGCAGATTTGCGTATACCTGGGTATAGACTTTATGTTATCGTTCAGACAGGCGTAAACCTGAATTAAAGCTTGTAGAAGCTTTTGGAAGAATTGCTTCCATGTTTGACGGAACATGAAAAGGAAAGACCTGCTTAAAGCAATGCTTGAGGCAGGTCTTTCTGTTTGTATACCCTTGGGTGTAGCGGGTTATTTTTTCTTTTTGCCTGTGCCTTTGCGGGACTGGCGGAGTTTGTGCTGCTCTTCTTTCAGCACCTTGAATTCCTCGTTTGAGAGCGTGACCGTGTACTCCACCGACGAGAGCACATGCTCCTGCTCAAACTCGTCGTAGGCCAGCAGCACCGATAGAAACTTATCCTCGTTGAGCACATACTCTGCCTCTGCCTTGTCATACACATCAAAATCATACTCGCCTTCCTGCAGGTGTTTCTCCGATTTGCGGGCCAGCTGGTCTCCGGTGATCACAAGCGACTCTTCCAACTCCACTTCCACGTTGAAGGGCTGGTAATACTTACCATCCTTTTTATAAGTCACGTATTCGATCTTGTCCACCTCGATGGATACATCTGCATTGCGGTCGTCGCGCTTGTTTTTAATATTGAGAATGTTGCCGGTCAGTTTCATGCTGCAAAATTACGCTTATAATTGAAACAAGCCCTAACTTTACCTTTCCATAAAACAAGGCCCACCCCGCAGGTATAGGAAACTGAATTGCTATACCTGCCGTGCGGGCAGATTAGACCATATTGCATGTCTACGGCCGATACAAACGATTTTTTTATAGAACAGCGCAGCAGTGCTGAGATCAAGTCAGAGCTGCTGAACGAATTTTTTAAGGCCTGGTGCAGTGCCCAGCTGCAGGGGCAGCGCTACAAGTCAAACCCGGTGCTGGCCTTCATTGACCTGTACGCAGGTGACGGAAAGACAGAAGACGGTAAGCCCGCCACGCCTGTCCGGGTGCTCAACAGCATCTTTGGGGCCACTGACAAGTATAACCTCAACAAGGTGGTGCGCACTTTTTTCAACGACGAAAAGAAGACCGTCACTGCCAAATTAAAAGAAAACCTGCAGCAGCTACCTTATTACCAGGACTTGCAGCACAAGCCGGTGCTCCTGCACGAAGAAGCCAGCCTGGCAACGCTCGCCAAGCTCCTCGGCAACGATGTGCCCACACTGCTATACCTTGATCCGTTCGGTTACGAGTTTTCACAGCAGTTGCTCTTGCAGTCGGTACGACGCTGGGGGCTCGATCTGTTCATGATTTTTACGCCGGCCAAACTGCGCGCAGCGGTGCAGGGTGCTACGGACGACAGCATCATGGCCGATGTGTTTGGCAAAGAGCGATTGCAGAAGATTCGGGAGTTCTGTGACCGCTACCAGGATACCGGTCAGCGCGAAGACTTCATGGTCGACCAGTTTGAGGACGTTTTCCGGGAGAAGGACTACAAAACGTTCCGGTTCAAGATCAGTCTGCCTAAGAAGAACCAAACCAGCCACTACCTGTTTTTTGTGTCAAAGAACGATGCGCCTTACATGAAAATGAAGGAACTCATGCTCATGTACAGTGATTACCAGGAAGACGGCGTGCCGCTTTTCGGCGCCAACATCAAGCACCAGTTATCGCTGTTCCAGGAGCAGTACCGTTACTCGATCAAAAACCTGATCACTGACCTAGCCGGCAAGCGTTCCTTCTACCATAACCTGCCTATCGACAGCATTTACCGCCATCATAATATTGGCACAAATTATATCAGGGGCAATTACAAAGAAGCATTGGAGGCGCTGAAAGCGGAGGGGGTTGTGGAGGCGATCAACCCGGTTTCGCGGCAGCCGATGCGGAAGGTTTCGTTTACTTCGATTATTGGGTATAAGTAAGGGGAAAGGGTCGTCGCCTGGCCGGCGGGGCTAGGTATAACGCTATGGCGCGAGCGTCCTTGCTCGTGTCTACTGTAAGAGGCCTCTGGCCCAGGTATAGGTATAATTGCCGATGGCTATACCCATACCTGACGTAGCTGCTGTCTTCCTATACCTAACTGATTTGTTTCATTGCTTCGCCTGTGCGGCGGGCACTCACTTTTTCCTTGATGAAAAAAGTAAGCAAAAAAATCAAGACGCTTTTAAACTCGCTGACCGCTCAAACACAAAATCGTCTTTGGTGCACCGGGCTAGTGCTATTTGCTTCATAGCTTCCGGGGCAAGTTAGTCTTGCTATACCTGCCGGTAGTCATTTGCTACAGTGTTTATACCTGTAAAGTGGTAATTACAGGCTCCCCGCCTTAGATAAGGAGGGGTTAGGGGTGGTTGGACCCGGTATTGTTTAGAAAGTTGCCACGAAGTTTATACCTGTGAAGTAGTAACACCAGAAAATCCCCTCTTGGGAGGGGCAGGGGTGGGTTGAGTAAGGGAATAACTTGAACTGCAGGAACCAGAATGCTATACCTGTTAATTGGTAGCTACCGAAAAGTCCCCTTGGTGGTAGGTGTCCTCGACAAAGAAGGAGGGCAGGGAGATGACAATCATGCACAACTCCTTCCACCATTTTGGGTAGGGACCCCTCCCGATAGCTAAACCATTTCATTTTAAGAAGACATACTTAAAACATGCTGTCATTCTGTTAAGAAACTTGGTTAAAGGGAGGTTAAGCCGATGCTACGGGCGGGGGTAGGGGCCCTCTTTAACAAGATCCTTACTGGATGACAAATAAGTAAGCCGATAGTAACATCAGCGATAGAATCTAAATTTCAACAATTTTAAACTAATCACACAAACAAAACACCAATGCAACATCCAAAACTCTTTATGCTGATGCTGGGCTGTCGGCCGGCGGGGCGCAACACCGAGCAGCACGACATGTTCTTTGCCATCGGTGAACAGGTAAGCGACCTTGTACCAGCTATTAAAGCATTTTGGCCGGAGGCAAAGGGCAATATTCACGTCGATGCCTGGCGGGAAGTGACGCAGGTAAACGGCTTCCGGATAAAGGTGGTCCCCAAAGAGGCTATACCTGCTGAAGCTGGCTCAGATAAACTGTTCTTCCTGAATCTGGGTGGCTATAAGCCGGGGGAGTTCGACGAATTTCATTACAAGATGCTGGCCGTTGCGCAAGACCAGGCGGGAGCGGTGCAGCAGGCAAAACAAACTGCCTTTTACAAGCACACCGGTTTCAAAGGCGCCACTTCCCACATCGACGACAAATTTGGAGTGGATGTGGACGAGGTTTTTGAAGTAAAAGACATCCTGATAGCTAAGGACAAACAGCAGTTCAGACTCGAGGTCATGCCAGGTATAGCAGGGCCAGAAGACGAGATGCACCTGGGGTATTTTCAACTGCATAAACTGTAGGTATAGCAGTGCTAAAGTGTTGTGAACAAAACTTTAAATTAGGCAGAGGTTCAGTCTGGCAATTGACTTTGCAATAGGTTAGGGATCGAGTTTTAAAAAGCGGAAAAGAACAACCTCTGGTTTGCTGCGTTATGAGAGGGAGTGTATTAACCTAAATAACGAAGCTATGAACAGAAACGAAGAGTATAACGACCGTCCCCGCAAAAACCACTACGCCGACTTTGATGAACACGGAAACGCCCGTACCGGCAACACCCACAGCCTTTCCCGCTTTAACCCCGAAAGCAGCCAGCGTAGGAGTGATCGCGACCGTTACGAAAACCGTGACGAGCGCGGCCGGATGTCCCACGGAACACGCGCCTATGGCGACTTCAGTGGCGGAACACGCTACGGCGAAGGCGGCAGCACCTACGGTGGCGGCTCTGCCTACGGCCCCTCTAACTATGGAATGTCGGGTCGTGAAAGACCAAGTCACATGGGTGGCGACAGAAACTACTACGACCACAACGAGCACAGTCGCCAGAACTACAGCGGTTCCGGCGATTACGACTACCGCGGCCGCATGAACCAAGAATCAGACAGCCGCTACCGTGGCACGGGTTACATGGACAGCAACCTGTCAAGGTCCGGTTACCGGAACGAGGACAGGGGCGATAGAGGCTACAACCGCAGCTTTGACGAGTTTCGCGACACGGGCTACGGCTCCACCAGGTATAACAACCGCGACGAAGACCGGGAGCGCAGCGCCAACAATAACCGGGGGCACAACCAGCAGCGCAGGTTCGATGACGAGCGCCGCTACAGCGAGCGCAACAGGTACCGTGATAACCGGGACTGGTAGAAATAGGGTTTAGAATTGTTGACGGCCGCTTTTTCGCAGGAATAAGCGGCCGTTTTGTTTTAAGGTTTGGGGATAACCGGCAGAAATGCGTACTTTTTGCCTATGAAAACCCGCATTACCTCATTCACCTTCCTGATTGCCTGTTTGCTGACGCTACAGCATGCCGGGGCGCAGTCTATTGCGTCTAAACTCACCACCGCGTTCCAGAAATTCGAAGCTGACTCGCAGCTGCAGAACGGCATCGCCTCGCTATATGTAGTGGACGCCAAAACAGGACAAGTTGTGTATGATCGCAACAGCAAAGTCGGGCTGGCGCCGGCCTCCACCATGAAACTCATCACCAGCATCAGCGCCTACGAACTACTGGGCAAGGCCTACCGCTACGAAACGAAATTTGCCCTTCGCAAAAACGGCAAACAAACGTCGCTCCTCATCCAGCCAAGTGGTGACCCTACTTTTGGAAGCTGGCGCTGGCCGGTAACCAAAGAGGATGCTGTGCTGAAAGACTTAGTGCGGGCCATGCAGCGTGCAGGTATAAAAACGGTGAACGAGGTAGTGGTGAGCAATGAAGGGTGGAATGAAGAAACCGTGCCTGACGGGTGGATGTGGCAGGATATTGCCAACTACTACGGGGCTGGTGCCGCCAAGCTCAACTGGCGCGAAAACCAGTACGATGTGATCCTCAAGTCAGGCAAGCAGATTGGCGAGCCCGTTTCGATCGTCAAAACGGTGCCGAACCTCAACGGCTATGGCCTGCGCTCCGAGCTGACATCCGCTGCTGCAGGCACTGGTGACAATGCCTACATCTACTTCCCGGTGGGAACCAGCACGGCTGCCATCCGGGGCACCATACCTGTCAACGAAAGCAGTTTCAAGATCTCGGGCGCGCTCCCTTCCGGGGCTAACCAGTTTGTGAGCATGCTGGCCGATACGCTTCGCACTCTTGGCATCAACATGCCGCAGCAAGCTGTGTTGCAGCACAACGGCACGCCACAGCAGGGCTATACCTTCTTCCATACCGTCACATCACCGCCACTCGACAGCATCGTATACTGGTTCAACCGCAAGAGCATCAACCTGTACGGCGAAGCCCTGGCCAAAACAATCGCGTATGCCGATGGCAGTACCAGCGACACCCGTAAGGGCCTGGACAAGATCCGCCAGCACTGGAAAAGTAAAGGGATAGCCGAATCTGAACTGGCCATGGTAGACGGCTCCGGACTGTCTCCGCTTAACCGCGTGACGACGCATGCCCAGGTGCAGTTGTTGCTGCATGCCCGTCAGCAGCCGTGGTACGCGGGTTTCCATGCCTCACTGCCTACCTTTAACAATATGAAGATGAAGAGCGGCACCATACGTGGCGCAAAAGGCTTTACCGGCTACCACAAAGCCAAAGACGGGCAGGAATACCTGTTCTCTTTCGTGGTGAACAACTACAACGGGTCGGCCTCATCGCTCGTGAAAAAAATGTATGTGGTACTGGATGAACTGAAGTAAGGTATAGCCCTCCCAGCAGGTATAAAACAAAAGCCCCGACCAATGCCGGGGCTTTTCTCATTTTGGGCTAAGGTATAGCCCTAGTTGTTTCTTTCTTTGTTTCGCATATCAGGATCCGTGATCGTGCTCGGGTTCGGCTGGTTGTTGCGGAACTCCTTGTCGGTGCTGTCAGCGCCACGACTGGTGGTGGTAAGGTTGGCATTAGAGCCCTGCGGACTGTTTTGCTCGTTCGGGTTGTCTTTGCCTTTCTTGGCACCGCCACTGCTGCCCTCGCGGCTTGGCTTGTTCTCGCCACGGGTATTGTCAGCGCCGCCTGCCACCGGGCCTGTCTGCTTGCCTTTGCCCAGGCCGCTTGTGCCTTCCCCTTTTCTTGAATTCGGATCTTCGGAGATATTTCTATTGTTGTCGCTCATGGTTTGTTTTCTTTAGGTAGAACATAACTAACCAACCCCGGAAAGACTCCAGGGTTAGTCAGTTGTACGGGCGAGGGCCGGGTTTAGGTTAGAAAATGGCGTAGGAAACCCCTTTTCTATCCTTCACAAACAGCTTCCAGTTGGTCTGAACAAAATCAAGTAGCCATATAGTAGAAATCTATATAACACAGGAGGTCCGGGCAAGGGTGGGCGCACCAAACTTTCTTGCAAAAAGCGAGTTTAAGGAGAAGCAAACCGGAAACTAAGCTTCCGGTCAGGCAATGCAATCTGTTATGAAAACGCGCCCCCTCGTTAAGATCTTTCTGCTGGTAATCGGACTAGTGCTCACGCTAGTGCTGGCAGCTCAGTTTCTGCTGGCCCCGCTCTACCAGGAGAAGCTACCGGTTTTCATCAGAACGGCACTAACCAAAGATCCCAACCTGGTGCTTGCGCCATTTGAATCAGAGATCTCCAACTGGAAAAATTTCCCCTACCTGACCCTGACGCTGGACAATATATCGCTAAAGGACACAAGCGGTGCGCAGCCCGTGGAAGTACTGGCTGTCACACATGCTGAGGTGCTGGTACCAGTGATGCAATGGCCCTATGGCAGGCTCCGCATCAGCAAGGTATACCTCGATGGCCTCACGTTTCATCAGCAGGTAGACTCGACCGGCCACAAGCGCGGTCTCAGCTTTGGCAAAGGACAAAAACAGGAGGACGGTCCAGGCGATTTCGAGCTGAACATCCCCCAGCTCCGGATCCGGAACGCTCGCTTTTTGAGCGAAAACCATTACAAGGCGAGCGCCTTCTCTCTGCAACTGCTCGACTCCGATCTGGCAGCGGAACTGAGCGGTAACATCCTCAAAATAAAGGGCAAGCTGGAAGGGAAGATCAACTACATTAGTAGCCGTGACCTGCGCCTTTTCGAAGACAGAAGCTTTACGGCCGATGCACGCTATACCTACGACCTGGCTAAAAAGCTTGGAAAGATTGAGGAGAGCCGGGCTGTGCTCAACGAAAATGAAGTACTGATTTCGGGTACGCACCAAAAGACGGCCAACGAGCCGGGCTCCGAGCTGGACCTGCACTTTAAAGGAGAGCAGCCCTTTTTCTTCCTGCTCAACCAGATGAACTCGGTCCGGTCTATCCCTTTGCTCCGGCAGGTGGAGAGCGAAGGCCGCGTAAAGCTGCACTACCACATTGCCGGCCACTCCGGGCCGACAAAACGGCCCAGAAACAAACTGCACTTTGCCTTGCAGGACGGTAAACTGCACTGGCCCACCAGCCGCATCACGCTGTCGCATATACAAATAGCCGGGCTATTGGATAACGGGCCGAAGCATTCACCGGAGTCTAGTACGTTCACGCTGCACCGTGTGTCGGTGCGCACTGGCCAGGATAGCCTGCAGCTCCAGGCGAAGATCACAGACTTTACCAAACCCTTTGTAGATGCGCATCTCAGCGGAAGCTATACCCTGGATAGCCTGGCAGACCTGATGCCACCGGATTACCTTTCCCTGCCGCGCGGTACACTGGCCGGCGACGTCACCATCAAAGGAAATTTGTACGCCGGCGAGGACCGGCTACGGAAGAATGACCTGCAGTGGCAGGGAGCTATCCGCCTGCAGGAAGTTGGCTTTCAGCCGGCAAAGCTCACCGTGCCCTTCACCGACCTGAATGGGGAGGCGAAACTGGCAGGCAACGAACTGCGCCTGCAAGGGATGGGAGGCAAACTAGGTGGCAAGCCTTTTTCGGTGGATGGATCTGTGCGCGATGTGATGAATTACCTTTTGGGCCAGCAAGGCACCGTGACCGTACGAGGCGCCGTTAAAGTGAATCGGCTGGACACGGACTGGCTAAAGCTAAAGCCCGATGCTAAACCCAACGGGCAGCCATCAGCCCCGGCAAATGCAGCAGTCGCGGCTACTACTACGATCGTGCCCGAATTTTTGAGGCTGAACGTGCGGCTGACGTGTGAGCAGCTCAACCTGGAGGCAGCGTCTGTTCGAAACATGCGGGCCAGGCTAAAGAGTGACGGCAAGCGCCTCACGCTCTCCGACATCGGCATGACCTCGCAGGGAATCACGGTGACCGGAAACGTGACGGCGCCCAATGACAACCGCCAGCTCCATGCCGCCAACATAGAGCTGGCTGCCCAAATGGATACCCTCGACCTGACCAGCCTGCAGCAGGTGAATGCCATTGCTGGTTCGGCAGGCAAGGGTAAAAGTGCTGCGACTGGCAAAGACGGAGGTCTCGCTATCCTGATGCCGCTGCAGAAAGTGGATCTACTGCTGCGCGTGAAGCACATTGACCTGCCTGGGGAAGAAGACCTGCAGCACCTTTCCGTGACCCTGAATAAAAACAAGAGCCACGTGACAATGCAATCGATGCGGTTTAAGACAACCAAAGGCGGTGCGGCCACAGCCCACGGCGGCTTCTACCTGATCAGCTCGAAATTGACCCGGCCATACCTGGATGTGTCGCTGCAGTACGATTTTCTGGACCTGCAGGCCTTCATGCAAAATATGGCAGGGTTGAAAACGCTACTGCCTACCGAGCCGCCGCAGAATTTGCCCGAAAAGAAAGAGGAGGATGAAAAAGGCATGCGTAAGCTGCGGGAGAAGGTATACGACCTGGGTTTGCATGTAGAAGCGCAGGAATTGAAGTACGAGTACCTGACGGGAAGCAACCTGGCGATAAAAGCCCGCATGAACCGGGAGCAGGCCCAACTCGACAAGCTATACCTGGAAGCCTTCGGCGGCAAGATTTTTTCGAACGGCATGATGTACCTCAACGAGCCCTCCGACACCATCCCCGTCCGGCTGAAGGCGCAGGTGCAGGACGTCGATCTGGAGCAGTTGTTTGCGGTGGCCGAACAGATGGAGCTGGATATGCTGGGAAGCCAGAACATTAAAGGCGAGGCGGACTGTAACCTGACCCTTTATACCAAACTGGACGGGACCTTCACGCCGAGCTTTGACCAAACGGTCGCCTACAGCCGGGCCTCCTTCCGGGGCATGGAGCTGATCGACATTAAGCCTATTCAGGAAGCCCTGGGCTTCATGCGGAAAGAAAGGACCGAGCACCTGTTTTTCGAGGATGTGGAGGCCGATTTTGTGCTCTACAAAAATAAGTTTGTTGCGCCTGGTTTCAGCATGAACAACAACCTGTCCTCTTTCGACCTCAGGGGCTCATATACCATGCGTGGGGATGCCCGCCTGAGCGTGGACATCAACGTTTTTAACATCCTCTTCGGAAACAACCAGCGCCGCATCGAGCAGATACAGGAAGATTCGCTGTCGCTGAAGAACAGCCCGAGCAAGCAGCACCTGCTGCTGGTGCGTGATCAGGATAAATACAAGGTGAAGCTCAGCAACCGACGGGAGCGGGAAGACATTTCCCTTGTGCTACGCAACGAGTTTCTGGATGTGCTGCGATACTACCAGATCGACACCGCCTTTACCGAAATCAAGTAGTCACGCCACTTAAATTCAACCACCATTCGAAATTGCTGACCCGCAGCGACTGGGCGCATCCGATTAGTTCAACATGATAATCTTATAATCGTAATTTCCGTATGTAAGTGCTTGTATAATAGCCTGCTAACCAAACAGGTATAAAGCTCAAAAACTATGGAAAGATTTCTGGGGCCCTACAGCCCGCAACTGTACGCCATCTTGCGCATTGTGGCCGGATTGATGTTTGCCATGCACGGCACCCAAAAGCTCTTTGGCTGGCCCGGGGACGGCAATACCGTGGAAATAGCCTCGCTGATGGGGGTGGCCGGCATAATAGAACTGGTTGCCGGACTCATGATCGCATTTGGATTCCTGACGGGTTGGGCCGCGTTCATTGCCAGTGGTGAGATGGCGGTGGCCTTTTTCATGGCGCACGTGCCACAGGGCTGGAACCCACTGCTCAACCAGGGGGAGAATGCGCTGCTCTACTGCTTTCTGTTTCTGTACATGGCCGCCCGCGGTGCTGGCATTTGGAGCATCGACGCCGCGATGGGCAGAGGGGTAAGACGGGAAGAGCACAAGCGGGCCAGCTATACCTGATAGTTGAGCGGGGGCTGCGCAGAAGCAGCTATGCTACGCTGGAAAGCTATCGTCTACTATGTCAGGTATAGCAATCCGGAGCCGGCCTATCGCCAGGCAGGTCTGACATGTTTGTGCAGCTATACCTTAGTTGCACTTGTTGTACTTCATGAGGTCCATGGCGTTGCGGTTACCCAGTTGGTATGCTTTGGTGAGGTCGGCACAGGCTTTGGCCGTTTGCTTCAGGGCCATGTGGCAGTAGCCGCGCCCGAGGTAAGCGCCAGGTGATTTTGCGTCCAGGCTCAGGGCGCGGGTAAAGTCCTTTTCGCCCCCGGCATAGTCTTTCAGCTTGATCTTCAGCTCTCCCCGTTTTGTATAGAACTCAGCATTTTTGCTGTTGAGGCTGATTGCTTTGTTATAATCTGCGAGCGCTTCCTGTGTCTGTCCAGTCTTGGTATAGGCCGTGGCGCGGTTAGCATAAGCCTCGGAGCGGCCTTTGTCCAGTGAGATCACTTTCGTCAGGTCCTGAATTGCGCCGGCCGAGTTCTCGCGCATGTACCGGAGCAACGCCCTGTTAAAGTAGGCGTCCGCATGTGCCGGATCTAATCTGACCGTTGTGCTGTAGTCTGTTTCTGCCGCTGAGTGCTGCGCCAGTTGCTCCTGTACCGTTCCCCTTCGGAAGTGCGCTTCTGCCATACTGGCATCGAGCGCGATGGCTTTATCGAAGTAACCCTTGGCTCCCTCAAAATTCCCGGAGGCGTCGCTCAACTTGCCCAATTCCAGGTAGGCAGGGGCAGAGGGTGCCAGCTCTATACTCTTTAGGAGGTGCTGTCTGGCAGGAGCGGTTTTGTCGTCGAGGAGCAGGGCCAGGGCAGACTGGTAGTAAAGGTCGGCGTCCTGAGGGGCAATGCGGATCGCCTTGCTGTAATCGTCCTGAGCCCCTTCCATGTCTTTCAGGTGCACTTTTGTCAGCGCCCTGTTGCTGAACCCGTCTTTGCTTCCCGCATTCAGCAGGAGAGCCCGGTCAAGGTCCGTGAGAGCTGCCCGGTAGTTTTTGAGTTTCAGGTAGGCCAGTCCCCGGTTATAGAAGGGCTCAAAGGTGAAGCTGTCGCGGGTGATGACAATCGTATAGGCGGCCACCGCCTCCTGGTAGCGACCGGCATCGAGGTGCTGGTCGGCTAAGGTAAGCGGCGAGGGCCCCGGATCCTGTGCACTAGTCTGCAAAACGGAAAAGAAAAGAAGGAAGCTGAGTAGAAATCGTGTCATGCACAGTGGTTTAGTGCACAAACATACTCAAAAGAACGAGTTAGTCCTCCTCTTCACCACTTCCTCCCCTGTGTTTCTTGTCTTGGTTGAGGACCAGTATATCCCGGACGATCGCCTGCGCTTCTCTCTCATCCATGTCCAGGGCGGAGTGCAGGTAGTGGATCAACTCTTCCTCTTTCTCGGTTACCACACTGTCGGACAGCACCAGTTGAATGGTATGGGCAAACAGGTTGGGGCGGTTTTCCTCCGATATCAGTTCTACCGAGTTGTCGATCAGTATTTTGCTGCCCAACTGCACGTGTGCATAGAAGACGTTCCGGCTGTAGGCCATGATGTCGTGCCCTTCGAACAGCGGCCGGTCGGCCAGTGTTTGCGCCATTTCGTCCAGTTCTTCATCGGCCACGTCATCATCCACGGCCATGCAGGCGTGCATTATAGCAATCCAGGCTTCCTGTTCGTTTTGTGGGGTGTAGGTATAGGAGTCAGGTATGTTCGTCCGACCGGTAGTGTTAAAAACGCCTTCCATGTTTCTTCTTTAGTTTTGTGTAGTTTCTGGTTTTGTAAGGCTGCAGTACCTTTTTCAGGTATAGCAGTGTGTATTGTGGTCTCTGTCAGGTATAGTTTCAGGGCTTTGCGGGTGGCAAATTGTGAAGCACGTTTGCCAGTTCGCGCCGGAAAGCCGGGTTCTCGTTCATGCCATTGTGGCCCTGTCCTTCGAGAAGGATAACGCGGTCTGTTGGTTTAAGGTATGCCTTCAGCTTTTCCGAAGAGCCCGGGTAAATGATCTCGTCCTGCGCGCCATGGAAAATGGCGATGGGCGATTTGGTTTGCGCCACAAAGGTATACGTCTCAAACTTATACCTGAGCAAAAAGCCCGGCACCATCGGGTATAGGCTTTGCATCAAATCGCTGAGGCTATAGTAAGGCGCCTGCAGCAGCAGCAAAGTGGGTGAATGCAGGGCCGCCAGCCGCGCCGCTGCTGCCGTGCCAATGGAATAGCCGACCACCAGAACATGTTTGCCGCTATACCTGCCGGCCATCTCCAGGAAGGCTGCCTCGGCATCGGCGTAAAACTGCTTTTCGCTGCTAATCTCGCCCTGGCTTTTGCCATAGCCGCGGTAGTCGAGCACGAACATATCGTAACCCAGTGCGGTATAGGCCTCGTGCGCCCAGCCCCAACTGGCCACCGAACCCGCGTTGCCATGCAGGTAAAACACCAGCCCCTTTGACTCTTCCGATTTAAAATGCAGCCCATGCAGCAACACGCCGTCCGGCGCAGGTATACGTATTTCCTCAGCCTCCTGGTCGAAGCGGAACGTGTAGTCTACCGGCAGTTTTTCCGGAAAGAAGATCAGTTTCTCCTGCTGAAATGAAAGTAAACCCATCATGACAAGGTATAAGGTACCTACTAAAACCGCCGCTCCGATCACCTGTTTCACCAAGGTATAGCTTACGTGAATTGCACTTCCTGTTTGGCTGCCTTCAGCCTTTTGGCACCCAGCCGGAAGCGAATCCGCTTCTCAATAGAGATAATTGTGAACACGACGGCACCCGCCCCAAAAATGCGCAGTAGCTGCATGGCATCCAGCGGACTGGTGCCAAAGAGCATGTTCATGAACGGCGTGTAGATGAAGAGCGCCTGCGCCAGGAACATCACACCAATACCGTAGTACACCCACATGTTCGAGAACCAGCCAATCTGGCCAGTCGGCCTTACCAGCGAGCGGCAGTTAAGCAGGTAGAAGGATTCCACCACCACAAACACCGTCGTTACAACGGTCTGGGCCTCGGCAAGCGTCGCACCCTGGTACAGTTCGTACAGAAACAGGCCGTAGGCGGCTGCAAGCATTAGCACACCCACCAGCAGCGTGCGCATAATCAGTTTGGTGGTGAGCAGCGGCTGGTTAGCGGCACGTGGCGGGCGGTCCATGATACCGGGCTCTTTGGGCTCGAATACCAGCGTGAGCCCCAACAGCACCGAAGTGGTCATGTTTATCCAAAGGAACTGCACCGGCTGCATGGGGAGCTGGGAATTGAGCGCAATGGCCAGCAGTACCACCAGCGCCTCTCCCAGATTGGTAGGCAGCGTCCAGACAATAAACTTGGTCAGGTTGTCAAACACGCTCCGGCCTTCTTCCACGGCGCCTTCTATGGACGAAAAATTGTCATCGGTGAGTACCATGTCCGAGGCATCTTTGGCCACATCGGTTCCGGTAATGCCCATGGCGATGCCGATGTTGGCCTGTTTCAGGGCAGGGCCGTCGTTCACGCCGTCTCCCGTCATGGCCACCACCCGGTCGCGCGACTGCAGGGCTTTGACCAGCCGCAGTTTCTGTTCGGGCGCCACACGGGCAAATACGGCGGTTTTCTCGACGAGGTCAGGGAGTTCCTGGTCACCGATCTGCTGGAGCTGTTTACCTGTCACGGCCACCAGTTGCCCGTTTTTCTGGCGGCCTTTCAACCCGATCTGGCTGGCAATGGCGGCGGCTGTCACAGCATGGTCGCCCGTAATCATCTTGACGTCTATACCTGCGCGCTGGCACAGGGCCACGGCCTCCATCGCCTCTTTGCGGGGCGGGTCTATCATACCTTGCAGGCCCAGGAAAATGAGGTTCGAAGTGGTGTGCCCGTGGTCTATCTGCGTCTGGCCGTCGGGTGCCTCCAGCATGGCAAACGCCAGTACACGGAGCCCCTCACTGGCCATTTGCTCCACGTGCTTTTCGATACGCTCCTTGTCAAGCTCGCCTAATTCGCCGTTTGGCAGCAGGGTTTTGCTGCTGCGAGCCAGCACGGCTTCTACTGAACCTTTCAGGTAGATAACCGGTCTGTCGCCGCTGTGCAGCGTGGCCATGTACTGGTATTCGGACTCAAACGGTATGGTGTCCTGCCGGGGCTGGTGCTCCTCCAGCTTTCGTTTCTCGAACCCGGCTTTTCGGGCGGCCACCTCCAGCGCTCCCTCGGTAGGGTCGCCTTCTATCAGCCACTGCCCGTCTTTCTCTTTCAGGGCGCTGTCGTTGCAGAGCAAACCGGCTTTCAGGCATTGCTCCAGTGCTTGGTTTCCGTTCAGGTCAGCCTGTTTTTCTTTCTGTTGGATTTCACCCTCGGGCCGGTAACCCAGTCCGGTAGCGGTGTAGTTTTCGCCGCCGGCCATGATTTGCTGCACGGTCATCTGGTTTTCGGTGAGCGTCCCGGTTTTATCGGAGCAAATGACGTTGGTGCTGCCCAGTGTTTCGACGGCCACCAGTTTGCGGATAATGGCGCGTCGCTTGGCCATTTTAGATACTCCCAGCGCCAGCATGATGGTCACAGCCACCGGCAAACCCTCCGGTATAGCGCCTACCGCCAGGGCCACGGCTAGCATAAAGGTATCAGCCGGGTCGGCTCCCCGCAGGTACTGGACCAGGAAAAGCACGACGCAAAGCACCAGGATAACCCATAGGAGCAGGTTGCTGAATTCCTTTATTTTGATGGTAAGCGGCGTGTCCAGGTTCTGCGCGCTCGAAATGGATTCCTGTATTTTGCCCACCTCGGTTTTGTCGCCGGTGGCGACCACCAGGCCCGTTGCCTGCCCGTAGGTTACCACTGTGGAGGCGAATCCCATGGAGAAGCGGTCGCCCAGCACATCGTCTGCAGCCACGGGATCCGTGTGTTTCTCCACTGCCACCGATTCCCCGGTCAGCGCCGATTCGTCCACTTTCAGGTCACGGGCCCGCACCAGCCGCACATCAGCCGGAAACTTATCGCCGGACTGCAGCAGCACGATGTCGCCGGGCACCAACTCCGAGGCCTCGATCTGTTGCTTACTGCCCCCGCGCAACACGCTGGCCCTGGCGGACATGCTTTTGGACAAAGCGTCGATGGCGGCCAGTGCTTTGGATTCCTGTATGTAGCCGATGATGGAATTGATCAGGACTACACCGAAAATAACGCTTGCATCGATGTACTCGCCGAGCAGCAGTGAAACAACGGTGGCGGCCAGCAGGATGTAAATGAGGGGTTGGTGAAACTGCAGCAGAAAAAGCACCAAGGCACTCTGCTGTTTTTGCTGCGTGATGATGTTAGGTCCGTAAGTTTCCCGGCGCTTTTGTACTTCTTCCTCTGATAAACCCTCTTTCTGGTCAACGTGCAGAAGTTTGAGGGCCTCCTGCGCGTCGAGGCTATGCCAGTGCTGGGGTTTGTCCGCAGACAGGGTCGTTTTTTTATGTCTTTCCTCTTCTGTTACACGCATGTTGCTGGTTGTTCTTGTCTATACCTGCAGAGGTTTGGAATGCCGCCGCAGGCCTTGATGATTTCAATACAAGGTGAGTGGCTGAATAACGATAGCTAGTGGTAGTCTGTAGGTCATACGGGCAATTAAGTGCCGGGTATGCCTAGTCCCGGGCCTGGCACGATCCTGTGACGAAGAAGCCTGTCCGGACTGTAGCATCTCTCCAATTATGCCGGCAGCGTGACCTGCACCACTTTTGCAAGGAACAGTTCTGCCCGATCAGGTATAGCTTCGTTCCTAAGTTTATGCCCGTAGGTATAGAACTTCGCCTCACGACAAATTTAGAAAGACCGAAAGGCGCTGCCTATGACGCTGGTCACTCCGCGGGAAAATATATCAGGTATACGCTATAATACTTTTTAGCCTGCCCATGATAATGTTATCGTATGCTGAATGTAGTACATTTGAAGCGCAGCAACTTTCCGGTCCGGCTGTTGGCAGGTATAGCCATACATTAGAAGATGGGGCAGGTATAAGAGCAAACAAGCTGCATAGTGTCTTTTACGTTTGAGGTATCATGTCAACAAAACACTATTTACAACTGCTTCTGCTGCTGGTTTTTTTCACCTCCTGTGGAGACGGGCAGGAAACGACGCAGCCCACCGTGGAGGATATCTCGGAAGCCGTATACGCATCCGGACTCGTGAAAAGCCGCAACCAGTACCAGGTATACCCGGTGGTGAGTGGCATCATAGAGGAAATACTGGTGACGGAGGGGGATACCGTGCGGCGGGGCGAAACGCTCGTCCGCATCAGCAACGAGGCCGCCCAACTGAACACTGAGAATGCCCGCCTGGCCGCGGAATACGCCCGCGTCGGTGCCAATGCCGAAAAACTGACCGAGCTGCAGGAGTCCATCGACCTGGCCCGCAGCCGCATGCGCAACGACTCGCTGCTGCTGGTGCGGCAGCGCAACCTCTGGGCCAGCCAGATCGGTACCCGCGTGGAACTGGAGCAGCGCGAACTGGCCTACAAAAATTCCCAGACAGCCTACCGCTCAGCCCGCCTGCGCTACAGCGACCTTAAAAAACAACTCGATTTTGCCGCCCGCCAGTCCCAGAAGAACCTGCAGATCAGCGAGACCCTGCGCGACGACTATACGGTGAAAAGCGAAACCAACGGCAAGGTATACAGCGTGCTCCGTGAGAAAGGCGAGCTGGTGAGTCCGCAGGTGCCGATTGCGGTGCTGGGCGATGCCGACGAATTTATACTGGAACTGCAGGTGGACGAGTATGACATCGCCCGTGTGAAGCCGGGCCAGCAGGTACTGCTCAACCTGGACAGCTACAGAGGCCAGGTTTTTGAGGGGCGCATCACCAAGGTCAACCCGGCCATGAATGAGCGCACCCGCTCCTTTACCGTGGAGGCCGCTTTCGTGACCAAACCCGATGCGCTATACCCGAACCTGACCACAGAGGCCAACATCATCATTCAGGCCAAAAAAAATGCCCTGACCATACCGCGCGAGTACCTGGTGGAGGGCGCCTATGTGCTGCAAGAGGATGGCGAACGCGTGCCTGTGAAGACCGGGCTGAAAGACTACCAGAAAGTGGAGATCGTGGAGGGCCTGTCGAAAGAAGATGTGATCGTGAAGCCTTAGCGATGAATTTCACACTGATATACAGCATCGCGAAATCCATGCTGCTGGCCCGCTGGCGGCAGACGCTGGTGGCAGCCGTTGGCGTGACCTTTAGCATCGCCATGTTCATCACGCTGCTCGGCTTCATGAACGGCCTCAACGATCTGCTCGATGGCCTTATCCTGAACCGCACCCCGCACGTGCGTCTCTACAACGAGATCAAGCCCAGCGAAAACCAGCCGGTGAATGTGGCCGCGCAATACAAGGACTCATACAACTTCATCAGCTCCGTGAAAGCCGGCATCACCCGGCAGGAGATTTACAACAGTGGCCCCATTCTGCAGGCCGTGAAGGCCGACGAGCGGGTGCTGGGCGCCACCCCCAAGCTCCTCGCGCAGGTGTTCTACAACGAGGGCACGATCGAAATTACCGGTGTGATCAATGGCATCGATGTGGAGGAGGAGAGCCGCCTGTTTAACTTCCAGGACTACGTGACAGCCGGCAATCCCATCGACGCTAAAAACGTGGCCAACAGCATCATTTTGGGCAAGGGGCTGGCAGACATACTGGTGGCAGACATCGGCGATGTGGTGCAGGTGACGACGGCGCAGGGCGAGCGTTTTTCGCTGAAGGTGGTCGGGTATTTTCAGTCAGGTATACAGGAAATCGACAAGGTGCAGAGCTACGCCTCCATCGAGACTACGCAGAAACTGCTCGGCAAACCGGCCAACTACATGACCGACATCCAGGTGAAGCTCCATGACCTGGAGCAGGCCCCGGCCGTTGCCCGGGAGTATGCACAGCTTTTCAATGTCGATGCGGAGGATATACAGACGGCCAATGCGCAGTTCGAGACGGGAAGCAGCGTGCGTTCGCTCATCTCATACGCCGTGGGTATCACGCTGCTGATTGTGGCGGGATTCGGGATTTTCAACATCCTCAACATGATGATCTACGAGAAGATGGATTCCATTGCCATTCTCAAGGCCACCGGCTTCTCGGGCAGGGACGTGAACCTGGTCTTTCTGCTGATCGCGATGAGCATCGGCTTTTTCGGAGGTGTGGTGGGGCTGGTGTTCGGCTTCCTGTTCTCGGTCCTCATTGATAACATCCCCTTCGTGACGGCAGCGCTGCCCACTATCACGACTTACCCGGTTAATTACGACGTGGTATACTACATGATCGGCGGGATTTTCTCACTGATCACGACGTACTTTGCCGGTTTCTTCCCGGCCCGCAAGGCAAGCCGGGTGGACCCGGTCGAGATCATCAGGGGCAAATAGGTATAGGATGAAAGGGAGCGAAGAAAAGATGCAGGAAGTTATACTCGAAGCGAGGGGGATCAACAAGGAGTTCCATGACCCCGTGACAGTGCAGGTGC
The DNA here is from genome assembly GCF_030546575.1 of Pontibacter coccineus. GTDB lineage: Bacteria > Bacteroidota > Bacteroidia > Cytophagales > Hymenobacteraceae > Pontibacter > Pontibacter coccineus. Next base: position 276,237 of record NZ_JAUOTN010000001.1, on the reverse strand, counting down.
TACGCGACATCACGTTCTCGGTGAACAAAGGGGAGTTCGTGTCCGTGATCGGAAAGTCGGGTTGCGGCAAGTCCACGCTCCTCTACATCCTCTCCACCATGGACACCGACTACACCGGTGAGCTGTACATCGACAAGGAGCTAATGTCCGGCCGGCCGGACAAGGAGCTGGCACGCATCCGCAACGAGAAGATCGGCTTTGTGTTTCAGTTCCATTACCTGCTCAACGAGTTCACGGTGCTGCGCAACGTCATGCTGCCCGGCCTGAAACTGGGCAGGTATAGCGAGCAGGAAGTGGAGCACCGCGCCATGGAGCGGCTCAAAATGCTGGGGATTGATCACCTGGCCACGCAGTCGGCTTACCGTGTTTCGGGCGGGGAGAAGCAGCGCGTCGCCATTGCCCGGGCACTCATTAACGATCCGCACATCATCATGGGCGACGAGCCCACCGGCAACCTCGACAAGCGCAACAGCGACATCGTCTTCAACATTTTCAAAGAACTTGCCGAGGCGCACAACCAGACCCTGCTCATTGTGACGCACGACCCCGAGTTCGCCGAAAATACGCACCGCACCATCGAGATGGAGGACGGCCGGATTATACGCCTCTGATCAAGCCAGTCATAACAACAACCTTCTTGTGGATTTCTGCCTGATTATGCGGAAATTCGTCTGTCTCTATATTACCCTAACTTTATGTATTTCGTATGAAGAACCTATGGTTCTTTTGACTTAAGGTCATTTTAATCTTAACTTATATGAATAAAGTACTAAGACAACTTTTTGAAGTTGCCAGTAAAGAAAAAAGAACCATCATTGGTCTCATGTCAGGCACCTCGCTTGACGGTCTAGACATCGCGCTTTGTGAATTTGAGGGACAGGGTACCGAAACCCGCATGCAACTCCGGGAATTTGTGACCATGCCTTATGATGAAACCTTTAAAGAGGAAGTGAAGGCGATCTTTTCGAAGCGGGAAGTTGACCTGGAGCGCGTCTGCCTCCTCAACGCCTATATTGGCCGCTTCCATGCCGACCTCATCAACAAAAGCCTGCAGGAGTGGGGAGTAGATTCCTCTGAAGTGGACGTCATAGCCAGCCACGGCCAAACCATTTACCACGCACCGGCGTCGCTGCATGGTATAGCCGGTATGCCGGATGCCACGTTGCAGATTGGCGACGGCGATCATATCGCCATGGGTACAGGCGTCATCACCCTGAGTGATTTCCGGCAGAAGCATGTGGCTGCAGGAGGAGAGGGTGCCCCACTGGCCGTGTACGGTGACTACCTGCTATTCTCGAAGCAGGATCAGAACCGGATCATGCTCAACATTGGCGGTATTGCCAACTTTACCTTCCTGCCCGGCGACCTGGACACGAGCCGTATCTTCTCGACCGATGTAGGACCTGGCAACACGTTGATGGATGCCTATGTGCAGCAGCAATTTCCCGGCACCTATTATGATGCAGATGCTGCCATTGCAAGGAAAGGAACCTACAACCAGGCATTGGTGGCCTCCTTGCTTTACCATCCCTTTTTTGAGCAGGACTTTCCCAAAACGACTGGCCCGGAACTGTTCAACCTCTCATACCTGGCCGAAGCACAACGCAGATCCGATACGGAACACCTGTCCCCGGAAGATGTCATGGCGAGCCTGAACCGCTTTTCGGCCGTTGCCATTTGCGGGGCCCTGACCCGCTCACTCGATGATGCTGATTTTGAAATTTTCCTGAGTGGCGGCGGTATGCACAATCCGCTGCTTGTACAGAACATAAAGGCGCTTTTACCGGGTGCCACCGTACGCAACACAGCAGAGCTGGGAGTATCACCGGATGCGAAAGAGGCGGTGCTGTTTGCCACACTGGCCAATGAGTGCCTGGTGGGGGAGCCCATCCACTTCGGCCCTGGCAAGAGGCGGGTACCCTCCGTGCTGATGGGGAAGATCAGTTTACCTGAGTAAATTCTGAACACTTATACATCACATTTTAACCGTACAAAATAAGAGGCACTATGAGAAAAATTTACCTGATCGGGAGGGCCTCCGGAAAGGCTATCCTGCTGTGTTTCCTTCTGTTGGCTGCTGCCTGTCAGCTGGCCAGCGCGCAAGGGGCACGCTACGCGATTACGGGCACCGTCACAGATGCCCGCACCAAGTCTCCGCTGCCCGGTGTGGTGGTAAAGTTTCAGAACCACAACATTGCCACGGCCACCGATGCCAGTGGGGTATACAACCTGTCGGCTGCCCTGCCCCCAGGTACTTACCAGCTCACGTTCTCTTTCATCGGCTTTAAACCACAGACCCGTCCTGTTACCCTCGGTGATCAGCAGACCGTGCAGGTGGATGCGCAGATTCAGGAGGATATAGTGGGGCTGGATGAAGTGGTGGTGACGGGCACTTCCGTGGCAACCAGCAAAAAGGAGCTGGGCAATGCCATTTCCACCGTTTCAGGAGATGCTATCGAAAACAGTGTGGCGACGTCCATAGACCAGGCCTTGGCTGGTAAGGTCGCCGGTGCGCAGATCAGCCAGAACTCCGGCAACCCGGCGGGCGGTATCAGTGTGCGCCTGCGAGGTACCAGCACGGTCGTTGGGTCGGGCGACCCGCTTTACATTGTGGATGGGGTGATCATCAACAACAGCTCTCCTGAACTGATCGACCTGGGTGGCTATGCGCAGAACCGACTGGTAGACATTAACCCAAATGACATTGAACGCATCGAGATCATCAAAGGGGCCGCTGCGGCTGCTATCTACGGGTCACGGGCCAGCAACGGGGTGGTGCAGATCTTCACGAAACGCGGGGTGGAGGGTGCTCCTAAAATCTCGGTCTCCACGCAGTTTCGGGTGAATGAAGTGCGCAAAACGCTGGATTATAACCAGCACCCTTTCCGCTTTGTGAACAACCTGGCCGCCGACCTCACGCAGGAACCAGTCACTAGGTATGACTACCAGGACAGAATCTTCAGGACTGCCTATGGTACCGAGAACAATGTGTCGGTGTCGGGGGGCAGCGCGAATACCCAGTACTATATGAGCGGCAATTTCCTGAGCAACCAGGGCATCATCGATAATACGAACTTTAAGCGGGGAGGCGCCCGTATTCGAATCGACCAGACGATCAGAAACTGGATCTCGGTGTCGTTAGGAGCCAACTATGTGCTCAGCACGAGCGAGGAAATACCAAACGGCGGCCTGAGCGAAGCATACGGAGCCCTGACCGGCTTCATTTTCAGTAACAACTTCATCAACCCGGAACCGGTGAACGGAATATACCCTTCCACGGCGCCTACGGCTATCCTTCGTCGCACCAACCCGCTTGAGGCCATCAACCGCTTTGATTTCGGGCAGCGCACCAACCGTTTCATCGGCGATTTTCAGGTAAACCTCACACCGATCAATGGCCTGAATGTGAGCTACGTGCTGGGTTTTGACAATTCAACGCAGATCGCAACGGGCTATATACCGGTGGGCAACACAACACCTTCCTATAATGCCGGCTACTCACGACGTGCTGACCGCACCTCATACCTGCTTAACAACGATCTGAATGCCTCTTACCGCACTTTCCTGACCGACTGGCTGGAATCTACCACAGGTATAGGGGGTACGGTGCAGACGGAGAAATACTACTCAACAGGTATAACAGGCACGCAGTTAGGACCGATCGCCCAGGTTAGCTCCGGCGGCGCCACGGTAGTCTCCATCGATGGAAGAGCCGATATAAACATCATGGGCTTTTTCGCCCAGCAAACGTTCGGTATCGGAGAGCGTTTCTTCCTGACGGGCGCCGGTCGCTACGACGTGTCTTCGGTGTTTGGAGAAGACAACAGATGGCAGTTTTACCCGAAAGTGAGCGCCAGCTACCTGATCTCCAACGAAAGTTTTTGGCAGGGATTGGCCGATATCATCCCTATTTTCAAACTGCGGGCCTCCTATGGCCAGGCGGGCAACCTGACAGCGATCGGAGCTTATGACCGCTATACCAATTACAACCCTGTTTCACTTCCTGGACTTCCGGGCGTTATTCCATCTACCTTATTGGGTAACTCGGGCATTAAGCCGGAGCGCCAGGTAGAAACAGAGTTCGGTGCTGATATGAGTTTCCTCGGCGGTAGGCTGGGTCTGGAGTTTTCGGTTTACAAGAAAGATGTGGAGGACCTGCTGTTGTTCATTGGCCTGACGCCTTCTTCGGGTTTCCTGAACCAGTACGCCAACATCGGCACCATGACTAACAAGGGTTTTGAACTGATGATCACAGGCGCGCCTGTCCAGACAGAGCGTGTGCGCTGGACCTCTACGCTGATCTATTCCCGCAACAAAAACGAAGTGAATAACATACCGGGTGGCGTGCTGCCATTCCCGGGTGGTTTCGGTCAGGTGGCTGCCGTGGATGGGTACCCGCTCGGTGCCTTCTACGCTACCTATTTTGCACGAAATCCCGACGGTTCGCTGCTGCTGAACCCTGCCGGACTGCCACAGCCTGAGCGTGCCGGGCGCAACCCCGAAAACGGGCAGCCGATGGGCGCCACCGTGCCCAAGGTGATCGGCGACCCGAACCCGGACTGGACCGGCTCCTGGACAAACGACATCTCGGTAGGCGAGCGACTGTCCTTCCGTACCCAGTTTGATGCCGTTTACGGGTTTGACGTGTTCAACTTCACCCGTCGCGTGGGCGAGCGCGACCTGTATGGCGGACTGGCCGGTTATGAGCCGGAACTAAGAGGGGAAGTGCCGAAAGGTACCTCTGCCGCACTGTTCGGCATATTTGAAAATTACATTGAAGACGGCTCTTTTATTAAGCTGAGAGAAGTGTCGGTGGCCTATGATTTTAAGCCCGCCTTTTTGGGAGGGAACAGCATGCGCCTCAGCCTGGCCGGGCGTAACCTGTTCTCGATTGACGACTACAGCGGTTATGACCCGGAAGTGAATGCGGCTGGTCAGACCAACGCCGTGAGAGGCTTTGACTTTGTGGAGGTGCCGATCCCGAGAACCTATGCACTGGGCCTCAACTTTACCTTCTAATGCTTCCTAACCTTATGAAAAACAACATGAAAAATATAGCTTCTTACTTAAAAGTGGGCTTCCTATCGGGCTGTCTGCTGTTGACGACTGGGTGCGAACTGGATATACCCAATCCAAACGCAGCCAGTGACGTGGAGGTGCTGAACTCCCGTGAAGGCATCATTGCCCTGAGTGTCGGGTTGCGACAGTTTTACTCTACCTCAGGCCTGGAGGCGGCGCTGTTATACACAGGTGTGACGGGTCGCGAGATGAAAGGGGTAGCCACCTTTACCAACGTGCTCGAACTGGAGGCTGGTGGAACTGCCCTGCCCACGTTCAACGGCAACATCCTCGGCCATTGGTCACGCATGCAGCGCACCATGCTGATGAGTGAGCAGATTCTGGAGAACGCTCCCAATGTACCCACCTTGACGGGCGGAACGCTGAGCGGGGTAATGGCGCACGCGCACCTGTTCAATGCCATGGCGCTCGGCAACCTGTACATCGCATATGAACAGGCAAACACCGAAACCAGCCGGACCGACAAAGTAACATTCAGGCCCAGAGCAGAGGTGCTGGCAGCTGCCATCGCCCACCTGAACGAAGGGATCGCACTGATCGAGGCCACGCCCCCGTCACCGGAGTTTACGACACAGGTTACCGGTACTGCGTTCGATCTGCGTAGCACGCTGTACGCTTACAATGCGCGGTATAACTTATATGCAGGAAATTATGACGCGGCTATTGCTAATGCAGACAAAGTGGATCTGACCAAACGCTCTGAGTTTGTGTACAGCACACTGAGTCCGAACCCGATCTATAATACTGTATTTATCCTGGGTTACTTCAGACCGCGGGATCAATTCGGCTTGCCGGATGCGCTTTTTGAAGAGGGAGATGGGCGATACAACTTCTACATGACAGAGCCAGGTGCCGACGTGTCCGGAGACCGGGTGATGACGCTGGCAGGATTTTTCAACACACAGACGACCAGTATACCGGCATACCTGCCAGACGAGATGAAACTGATCAAAGCAGAAGCGCTGCTGCGAAGCAATGGCTCCCCGGAGGAAGCATTGGCACTGATCAACCAGGTGCGGACGCAGACTTCCGGTGATCCGTTTGGCGTTCATGCTGCTTTGCCGGCTTATAGCGGCCCTGTGACCAGAGAGGCCTTGCTATTGGAGGTATACAAACAGCGGTCTGCTGAGCTATACCTGAGCGGACAGAAATGGGAGGACAGCCGTCGTTTCAACCGTCCGGGACCACCTGAAAACCTGACGGAGCGTAACCGCAATTTCTATCCGTATCCTGACCAGGAGCGCCGCAACAACCCGAATACGCCAAACGATCCTGCTATCTAGGGCCGTTGCGCTATACCTGTTTCTGAAAGTGAAAAAACCTCTGCTACACCAGCACAGACGCTGGAAGTAGGCAGAGGTTTTTTTATTGGCTTGGTATGTTTAGAGTGAGGGATGACACTGCAGGATCAATTCTTCTTCAATAGCAGGGCTCAGCACCAGCACCAGGTGCTCGGCAAAAGCGGCGTTTTCGAGTTGTTGGTCACTCATCAGGGCGATCAATCCAACCGGATCTCCGCCTTCTGTCAGGAAAATGCTGCCTAGGTAGCTTTCGATGTTCATTTCCTGCAGCTCGATGTCTTGGGGGAAGTGGCGCTGTACGTTGTTGGGGTAATAGCAGAACCGCTGTGTAAGAACAGCATCGCAGGGACCGGATTGCAGAGGGTATGAGATATTCGGCTGTACCTCTCCGTTTTTCAGAAACACTTTCGTCAGCACATCCTTGCCATCTTCGCTTAAGCTGCCGATTAGTACATACTGCACCTGGGCATGGGTCGCGATGAATTCGGCCGCCTGTCTGAGGAAGGACTCGTTGCGTGGCTGCGAGGTGAGCGAAATGGCCGATTCCATTATACGGTGCTCATCCTCCCTTAGCACATAATTCCAATGATGCACGAATCTATATTCCATCGCACAAACTAAAAAGATGATAATCTGCAAATTTAAACATTTTAGCAATAAGAAAACAATAGGCTAAATGTCAATTTGTGAATTACTTATGGTGTTGGTTAAATATAAACACTGCGTCCAGGAGTTTGTTTTTTCCAAATTGTGTCTTTTTGTTTCGCGGCTGCAGGCTTTGTACTTATGCCGGTTCATCCATTCAGCTGTATTAATACTGAAAGGGCAGAATCCTTTTCAAACAGCCTCAGCATGAAGGTCCTTTTCTTTGCCTGAGCGCTACTTCTCACTAATCAGGCGACAGCCCATACAACCTGCTCAAGCAGCATGAAGTTGCAACTATTCACGGTTGCAGCCTGGGCTTAGGCTGTAGATAATGTTCTTAAAAAGGGGGCTGTTTTGCTTCCTTCGGATCTGGCAATTGCTTCGGGTGGCCCAGCCGCTACTATCTGACCGCCTTCTTCGCCTGCACCCGGCCCGATATCGATCACCCAGTCGCTGGCAGCCACGACGCGCATGTCGTGCTCTACTACAATCACCGTATTGCCGGCATCAACCAATAGGTGAAGCTGGGTCATCAGCCTGTCCACATCAGCAGGGTGCAGACCAGTGGTTGGTTCGTCTAAGATGTAGAGGGTATTGCCGCGTTGCGCACGCTGTAGTTCAGTGGCCAGTTTAATGCGTTGCGCCTCACCGCCGGAGAGTTCGGTGGCGGGCTGCCCGAGGCGCAGGTAACCCAGCCCGACTTCCCTTAGCATGGTGAGGGCGCGGTGCACGGCTGGCTCCTCGTCAAAGAACTCCCAGGCCGCATCCACTGTCATGTCGAGCACTTCGGCGATGTTCCTGTCGCGGTAGGTCACCTCCAGGGTCTGGGCATTGTAGCGGGCACCGTGGCACACAGGGCAGGGGGCGTATACGCTGGGCAAAAAGAGCAGCTCCACCATCACAAAGCCCTCTCCCTGGCAGTTCTCACAGCGCCCCTTTGCCACGTTAAAGGAGAAGCGCCCGGCATCGTAGCGGCGCTTTTTGGCAAGCGGCGTGCTGGCAAAAAGATTGCGCACATGGTCGAACAGGCCGGTGTAGGTGGCCATGTTGGAGCGTGGTGTCCGGCCGATGGGCTTCTGGTCGACGCGCACCAACCGTTTGATCTGTTCCATACCTGCCGTGATATGACCTCCGGTTGTGACAGGTATATCACGTTCCAGTTCCTCGCCCTCCTCTTCTTCAACAGGCAGTTGGTGCCCCAGGTGAGCGGCCACCAGCTCCACCAGCACCTGGCTCACCAGGCTGGATTTGCCGGAGCCGGATACGCCCGTCACGGCGGTGAACACCCCAATCGGAAACTCGGCAGACAGGCTGTCCAGGTTGTTTCGGCTGACATCGCTTAGTTTTAGCCAGGCTTTGGGTTCACGCGGATCGGAGTTGAAGCCCTTTGCTTTGCCAAACAGATACTCACCCGTGCGGGAGGCTTTAACCTGCCGCAATCCTTCAGTAGGGCCACTGTACAGAATCTCGCCGCCTTGCTCGCCGGCAGCAGGGCCCACATCCACGATCCAGTCCGCGTGGCGGATCACAGCCAGGTCGTGTTCTACCACAAAGAGCGAATTGCCCGCTTTCTTGAGTCCGTCGAGTGCCCGGAGCAGGGCCACTTTGTCGGCAGGGTGCAGGCCGGCGGATGGCTCGTCAAGCACATACACCACTCCGAACAGGTGCGAGTAAAGCTGCGTGGCCAGGCGCAGGCGCTGCAGTTCGCCCGGGGAGAGGGTAGGGGTGCTGCGATCCAGCGATAAATAGCCCAGGCCCAGATCGAGCAGCACCTCGATGCGGGCGCACAGGTCATCGGCAATGCGCCTGGCCACAATGGCCTGCTCCGGGTGTTCGGCTTCCGTGCGGGCATGGCCCGGCTCGTTGCCCCGTGCAAAAGGCTTGAGGACGGCCTGCACCCGTTTTAAAGGCAGGCGTGACAGTTCCGTGATGTCGTAGCCCGCAAATTTGACGGAGAGCGACTCCGGCCGCAGCCGCTTGCCCTGGCAGGTGGGGCAGTCGGTGCTCAGCATATACTGCATCACCCGCTTTTTCATGAGCGGGCTGTTGGTGTTGGCGAAGGTATGGAACACGTGGCGGCGGGCACTGCTAAAGGTACCCATGTAGTTAGGCTCTTCCTTGCGTTTGAGGGCACGTTGCGTTTCTTCAGGGGTATAGCCAGGGTATACCGGCACGACGGGCTGCTCGTCCGTGAAGAGTATCCAGTCGCGGTCTTTCTGTGGCAACTCACACCAGGGCCTGTCCACATCGAAGCCCAATGTCACCAGGATGTCGCGCTGGTTCTGTCCGCCCCAGGCCATGGGCCAGGCCGCGATGGCCCGCTCCCGGATGGTGAGCGAATCGTCGGGCACCATCGACTTTTCGGTGACATCGTACATGCGCCCCAGACCATGACAGGTTGGGCAGGCCCCTTCTGCGGTGTTGGGCGAGAAAGCCTCGGCATAGATAATGGATTGTCCCGAAGGGTAGTCGCCGGCCCGTGAGTAGAGCATGCGCAGCAGGTTGGAGAGCGTGGTCACGCTGCCGACTGAGGAACGGGTAGTGGGTGTGCCGCGCTGCTGTTGCAGGGCCACTGCAGGGGGCAGTCCGTCTATTGCGTCCACTTCAGGCACCGCCATCTGGTGAAACAGGCGGCGGGCATAAGGCGACACGGACTCCAGGTAGCGGCGCTGCGCCTCGGCATACAGCGTTCCAAAGGCCAGGCTGGACTTACCGGAACCGGATACACCGGTAAAGACAACGAGCGCATCGCGGGGTATAGAGAGGCTGATGTTTTTGAGATTATGCTCCCGCGCTCCCCGCACTTCTACGAATCCCTTGAACTGCCCGGTTGTCGTCTGATCCTGTTTTGGTGTTGCCATGTGTGCTGTTGTATGCTGTTCTGACACGAAGGTATAGCTTCGTGCCGCAAAAGAAAATTGTTGAGTGTACGCAGGTTTCCGCTTTTGGTAAGAGGTGGCAACATCGCAGGTGCCACGGATAAAGTCTTGATGAAAATCTTTGTAATGTTATAACTAATTGAAATACAACAGGGTATAGAATAGTTTACTCATTCGTTTTAATTGTGATACCTCGAATAAACATACTAAACCAGCCAGATCATGAAAACATTAAAATGCAGGGATGTCGGCTTTGATTGCAATGCCGAAATAAGAGCTAACAGCGAACAGGAAGTGCTGGCACAAGCCGGTAAACACGCACGGGAGGTGCACCATGTAGAGGTGACACCTGAAATGGCCGAGCAGATCAAAACCAGGATCAAGGACGACGGCAGGTAGCGCCTGGCCAAACTGGTTGCAGGTTATTATTGAACAGGGTATAGGCTGCGCTTTTGCTACAGCATGGGAGGGTACGCTATGAGTACCTGGCAGCTGAAGTATAAAAGCATGCTTATATAGCTATTTCTTTTAAAAGTACAATTATTGCAACCATTAAGGTATAGATTAGTATTTATCTAAACGTGATTCGGAAGCCCGTTCAGGGCGGAAGAGTTTGCACTTTTGAAGACAAACTGAAAACTAACTTATGCTGGCAATGAACTATCGCGGGCCGCAGCGGGTCCGCATTGACGAAAAACCAGAGCCCAAAATTCTGCATCCCCAGGATGCCATCGTGCGCGTTACGCGCTCCTGTATTTGCGGCTCTGACCTCCACCTCTATAATGGCAACGTACCCGACACCCGTGTGGGCATGACGTTCGGCCATGAATTTATTGGCGAAGTAATTGAGATCGGATCTGAAATACAGAAGCTGAAAGTGGGCGATATGGTGATCGTGCCATTTAACATCGCCTGCGGTAAATGCCATTTCTGTAAGCAGGGTCTGTTTGGCAACTGCCACGAGTCCAACTCACAGGCCACGGCTGTCGGTGGTATTTTTGGCTACTCGCACACAGCCGGTGGCTATGATGGCGGACAGGCCGAGTACGTGCGCGTTCCTTATGCCGATGTCGGACCAACTGTTATACCTCCAGGGATGGATCCGGACGACGCCGTGCTACTGACGGATGTGGTGCCAACCGGTTACCAGGCTGCTGAGATGGGCGGCATCCAGAAAGGCGACACGGTCGTGATCTTCGGAGCAGGGCCTATTGGTATCATGGCGGCACGCTGCTCCTGGCTCTTCGGCGCGGGCCGCGTGATCGTGATCGACAAAGTGGAGTACCGCCTGGAGTTCGTGCGTAACTACGCCAACTGCGAGGCCTACAACTACGAGGAAATGGACGACCCGGTGGTGTTTGTGAAAAAGACCACTGACTGGATGGGTGCCGATGTGGTGATCGATGCAGTGGGTGCCGAAGCAACCGGTAACGTGATGCAGACCATCACAGGGCGCAAACTTCTGCTACAGGCTGGCTCGGCTACAGCCGCGCACTGGGCCGTTAACTCTGTGAAAAAAGGCGGCATCGTATCCATCGTCGGTATTTACGGTCCGACAGACAACCTCTTCCCACTTGGGAACGTGGTGAACAAGGGCATCACCATCCGGGCAAACCAGGCCTCGGTGAAACGCCTGCTGCCAAGGCTGATCGACCACGTGCAGAACGGTATCCTGAATCCGAAAGCACTTATCACGCACCGCGTGCCGCTTGAAGACGTAGCCGACGCCTACCATATTTTTTCAGAGAAGCTGGACAATTGCATTAAGCCTGTCATGATTCCGCCATCAGCCAGATAAAGGAGAGAAAGACCATGGAAAACAAGACACCGAAAGATTATTCGCATATAAAAGGCTGGGGTATAGACGCCGACCCGAAGAACGACCCGACGTACCCCATGAAACACCGCACGGACGCTGAGCAGGAGGGCTACAGTTGGGAGCGGCCAACGCTGCAGGACGTCGATATCGAAGTGCTGCACTCCATTGAGCGGCCCAACGTAACGGCTGTGTTTGGCACCTCCATGCCACCCAGCGGACTGAGCGGAATGATCCGCCGCTTTGCCTTCAAGCATAGCGAAAACAGCTACCTGCACTGGCTGCCCCTGCTTATGGCAGACCGCGTGAATGTGGTGGAGGGCGTGCTGGATGATTTTGCCAAAGGCACCGTGCCGAACATCTTTGCAGAAAAAGGTTGGAAAGCCGATTGGGAGCACAACCGCAGCGGGCTCATCCAGAAAGTGGGGATAATGGCACTGGTTACGACCGCTGCCGTCCTGCTCCTCACGCGCAAAAAGAACAGCTGAAGGGTTAGACAATAGCCTGAAAGAAAGGCAGCCACTTGCTAGTGGCTGCCTTTCCTGTTTTAGCCGGTAACCGGAAGCTGTACCTGCCCGAGCGCATCAATTATCGCAGTTGCTTTATCTGCACTGTACTGGCTACGGATCGCGTCCTCGTTTATGACAAAGGCGGGTGCAGCCGGGTCACCATCAATGGTATAAGCCTGATCCGTTTTCCGCTCAGCTTCTTGTGTCACGCTGTTGATCAGTGCTTTGGCACGGTGATCATAAGCTGTCCAGATAAGTTGCTCCGGGTTCTTGCCGGTTTTGAACTTGTCCGGGAACCGCTTGTGTGCCTCTTCAGTAATTGCCTGCGGGTCTAGTTCATTTATTTCGCATACCTGCTCAAACACCGCCATGTCTCTGTTGATCTGGTCTTCCATAGTTTTCGTTTTTCTGATAGGTGTACTTACGTAAAGCTGCCCCGAAGAGTCGGAACCACGGGACACTTACACGTGGTATGAAAGCGCTAGTCCCAATCCACTATGTCGTCCTCATCATCTACATCATCAAAGAAAACGTCGTCTCCTTCATCCTCCCATTCATCCGTCACATATACCTCGTCGGCCGTTTCCGTAAATGGTAAAGTTCCGTCATGCCCGTCAGCAGCGTCTAGGTGGTGAAGCAGAAAATCCTCCAGCGCAGGTATAGCTGCAAATCCTGCCTCGGTCAGGGAAATGAGTTCGCCCCGCTGCAGGAAACGGTTGGCGTCGAGCAGCACCTCGTAGATGGGGGTGTGGATGTGTTTCGGGATTTTGAACAGGCGTGGGTCCCGCTTGTCGAAAGGCGTAGGTATAGCGGAGGCATACAAATAAGGAAGCAGGGTTTTAGAGCAGCTAAGGGCGATGCGGTCGATACGGTGCTCCCGGAAATAATCCTGCAACCGGTTGTTGATGTTCTCGAAAAACTCCGCCGTTTCACCCAGCCTCACCCGGGAGCCTGCCCGTGACTTGCCTTTGGTCTTGAGGTACTTGATCTGGCTTTTGCCTTGTTTCTGGCGCACCATGTATGAGCGAAACACCTTGTGGTTCAGGCATTGGCCGTCCTCAAAATAACCCATGGCGCAGTGGCCGGCCTGTATCAGCAGCAGGATGTAGTGCACCTTCCCATCCTCGGCTATACCTGTGTCGGAATGAGGCAACGAAAGCGGCAGGCGGAAATGCACCTGTTCTATACCTGCTTCATCCAGTAGTGTCAGGCGGTGCTTTTCGGGGTCGTATACGGTTTTGGTATCGGAGGAACGGATATGCTGGAGCAGTTCGGCGGCTTTGTGACGGGGCAGAAAACGATTGGTGTTCATAAGCTAGGTATAGCGCAGTTGCACCGTTGCAAGTTCTGAAAAAAACGGCAGCCTGCTAGCGTTTAAAGTATACGCTAAACGTAGAGCCCTGCCCGATTCCGCTTTCCACCTCGATACGGCCTTCCGCATTTTCCACAATTTTCTTGACCATATATAGCCCAATTCCCGAACCCTCCACGTGGTCATGCAGACGGGTGAACATGGAGAAGATCTTGGCCACCCCGCTTGGTTTCATACCCAGTCCATTGTCGCGCACTTTCAGCAGGAAGTCGTCACCGGCTTCTTCACAGCTGATCTGAATAATCGGTGTACGGTCCGGAGCTCTGTATTTAAGGGCATTGGAGATCAGGTTGTACAGGATGGAGCGCAGATTCTTTTCCGAGAACCGGATGGCGTTGCAGGCCGCGACGTCCACTTCAATGCTGGCCTCCGTGCTCTCTATCTGGGCACTGAGGTCAAGTGTGATATCATGGATAAGGTTAGTCAGGTTAACCTCCGAAGCCTCCTGGCTGTTTTCCTTCTGGAGTTTGGTTACGTCCGTCAGGTGATCAATGGTGCGCTTGAAACGGCTGATGGAGCTGTCAATCATCCCGATCACATGCTTTAGCTCCAGAGAGGCCTGTGCTTCGTTCGGAATAGACTCCATCAGGATAAGCAGCAGGCGCTCGATGTTGTAGATCGGAGCCTTGAGGTCGTGGGAGGCTGCGTAAATAAAGTTGTCGAGGTCGATGTTGGTGCGGGTGAGTTGGGTGTTGGTTTCGGAAAGCTCCAGGTTGGCAGCAGCCAGTTTCGCGGTGAGTGCACGGGCCTCGTGCTCGCTTTCTTCCAGTTTCAGGCGCGCAATGGTTGGCTCTGTGATGTCATGCACCAGGGTATAGAACCCGGCTACTTCCCCGTCTCTTATATCTGGCACGTAGCTGGTGTGGATGTACTTTACGAAATCCTCGCGGTAGGGCATGCGGCTCTCAAAATCGAGCCGCTCGCCGGCCAGCGCCCGGTCAATGTACTGCTTCACGCCGCTGTATGCTTTCTCACCCACCACGTCCCGCACGGCACGGCCAAGCAGGTCATCCGCCTTGATGGGAAACCAGAATTCGTAGGCCTTGTTCGTGAACCGGTATTTCTCTTCCTTGTCCAGGTAGCCGATCAGCACAGGCAGCGCGTCCGTGATCAGGCGTAGCCGATTAGCACTTTGCTCTACCTTTTGCTGCGACCTCACCTGCTCTGTCACGTCGTGGGCAAATACCAGTACGCCATCGATCGCTCCTTTTTCGTCACGGCGCGCCTGTAGGGTGAATGTTACGTACATTTCCTCGGGATCGGCCCCTTCATTTCGCGAGAGCATAAGCGGTAACGCCACGGCTTCATAATTCTCGCCCGTCCGGTATACCTTTTCCATGAACTCCGGAATAGGAGTGGCCCGCAGCTCCGGGAACACCTCGAGCGGTTTTTTGCCTAGCATGTTTTTGCCCGGAAACATTTTCTTGAAGGCCGGATTGATCAGCTGGAACGTAAAATTGGGACCGCCCAACACCAGAAATGGGGTGGGGGAGTTCATGAAAATGGTGTGCAGCTGGTTGCGCTGTGCCTCGATGGCCGCTTTGGAAAGTTCCAGTTCGGCTGTGCGGGCAGCTATGCGCCTTTCGAGTTCCTGGTTCAGCTGCAGCAGCTCCTCCTGCGCACGGTACAGCTCCTGGTTGGCGAGCTCCATCTCACGCCGCGACTCCACCTGCGAGGTCACCTCGAAAGCAAACACCATGATGCCAGCTATGTCGCCGGCGAGGTTGCGGATGGCCTGGTAAATGAAGTTGTAGTAATTATTGCCTAAGATGCCGGAGTTCGTGTGGTCCAGGCGCACCAGCATTTCGTGTGCAAATTCACTTTCACCGGTCTGGTATACCTTGTCCAGCAGTACCATCACTGCCTGCCCGGCCAGCTCCGGCATAGCTTCCAGAATAGGTATGCCCAATATGGGTCTGTTGCCGACCAGCTGCTGGTAGGTTGGGTTGGCAAAGGTGAACACATGCTGCGGCCCCTCCAGGATGCAGATCATGGCCGGGGCCTGCATGAAGATACTGTGTAGTTTGCGCCGCTCCAAATCAGCCGCAGCATGCGCCGCCACTAAGGCGGCGTTGGTGATCCTTTGTTCGCTGTGCAGCTCTTTCAACTCCTGCTCCCTATGTGCCAGTCGCTCCTCCACCAGCACCTGCTCTGTCACGTTCAGTACCTTGTGGAGGATGTAGCTGATGTTGCCCGCTTCATCCAGCGCAGGTGTGTTGGAAGGCAGCCAGTATCTTTCCTGAAACTCACCTGTTACGGGTGGCAACTGCACATCGTAGCGTTGCAGCGCCATATGGTGGGGTTTTCTGTGCTGCAACACCCACTCCAGCGAGCTTCTCAGGTTGAAGGTGCCATCCGGCGCAGCGAGTTCCGGGTTATCGGGAAACACGTCGAACAGATAGCGTCCTTTGATTTCTTCTATTTTCAGGTGGGCAACCTCCAGGTAGGCGTTGCTGGCGCCCAGTATGGTGAAGTCAGGGGAAAGGATGAGGTAGAGGTCAGGCACGGTCTCAAAGGCGCGTAAAACTTCTGGAGAGATGGAGCGGGTTGTAGTCATTCGAAAACGTGAACCTGATTTTTTTAAATATGTTTATTCTTAAAGACAATTCAAACGTCAACTTGTTAAAAGAGATGACGCCGGGATAAAAAAAATAACAAGGGACGCTCCTCCATTTTCGTACCCACCGGGCGTTCGCATGCGTATAGGCGACAGGTATAGCGTTTCTAAATTGACGATCCTGCCGCATGAGATGGACCCTGGTTTTATTGCTGCTGCTCAGTGCCTGCGCCACCCAGCGCCAGACAAGGGCTGATGAGGACGCTATACCTGCTGCCAGCAAAAGGGTGCCCAAACTGTATGCGCCCGTGGTTCATCCCAAACCTGTCCTCAGCCCTTCCAGATCAGCCCTCAGCCCGGGAGGTCCTATTGGAGGAAACTTCTACGCTACATACCAACCAGGAAGACCGGCTATACCTGATGCGCCTCGAACAGCTATACCTTACGCATCTGCCCAAAGCCGGGTGGTGACCCGCACCGTATACCTGCGTGATACCCTGGCCCTTGACTCCCTGCACCGGGAGCTGCAGATCGAGCAACTGGCGAACCAGGCCATTCGCGGCAGACTGAAGTCAACGGAAAGCGAGCGTGACTACTGGCAGGATAAGAACGAGCAGAAATTCTGGACACTGATCGCCATGGCAATTTTCGCCTTCCTTTACATCCTGTTCCGCGTGCTGGCTTCCCGCATCAAAGAGACCTGAGGTGTCGTCTGGATAACCGTAATCCGCTGTCTCCGTTTAAAAAAGGAAGTATCATTTTAAACCTGATAACAAAACTATGGACAGACAAGACAGAGATCGCCACAACTACGAACGCGATTACAGCGAAGGTGCCGGATACAACCGCAACGATGAGCACTACCACAGTGCACGTAACCTCACCAACGAATTTGAGCAGGAATATCGCAGCCATCACCGCAATACGGAGGACGACCGCTACGACCAGGGCCGCAATCGCGGTGGCATGCGGCAAAGCTACCACAAAGGCAATATGGGCGATGCTTATGAACGCATGCGCGAAGGAAGGGGCACGGAGCACCGTGATTCCGACTATAACATGAACTACGGCGACCGTGACAGAGGTAGCTGGGGCGAGAGCCGCAACCAAAACCAAAACTGGTCTGAAGCGAACCGTTATGGTGCATCAGGCAGGTATAGCCAGGGCTCCGGAAATTTTGACCGTGACCGTGACATGCGCAGTCGTGACCAATTTGGGGGCCAGGATCGCAGCCACCGGATGGAGCAAGGCCGGGGTAGCCGCATGAGACAGGACCGTATGCGCGAGGGCTACGGCATTTCAGACTATGGGCGCATGGGCCAGCAGGACATACACTCCAGCAGGGGTATTCCGAACGCAGGCATTACCAGCAGCTTTGAGGATGACTATGGCACCGACCTGGACAGCAGCCGCAGCAACCGCATCTCGTCCGGCAACTACGGCGGCTATGGCTCACAAGGCGGCGGCTACGGCCGTAACCGCGACGACCGTTACTAAAATCAATGGACTAAATAGTGACTGACAGGACAGCCGCTGCCTTTGGGTAGCGGCTGTTTTGTTTTCAGTGCTTTTGCCTTCCCCGCTGATCTTTTTGCCGCGACAGGAGTATGAGCAAATAAAAGGCGATGCATGAAAGAAGACCAGCAATTGCGTGATCATCTGGAAAAACTGATGCGGATGGGGCAGGCCTTTCGTCCGCATGGGGAACTGCTGCAGGGCATCAGCGTGCAGGAAGCGGGCGCGCACGTAAAGGACCTGCCCTATACCATCTGGCAGCTGCTCGAGCACCTACGTTTTACCCAGTACGACATCCTCGACTTTTGCCGCAACCCCAACTACCAGATGCCCGAGTGGCCGGACGATTACTGGACCGATGCGGCGACACCAGCCGATCAGGCTGCCCTGGACCAGACCCTGCAAACCATCAAGCGCGACCTGGAGGCCATGGTGCAGTTGGTGCAGGATACGGATAACGATCTCTTTGCGCCTATACCTCATGGCAGCGGCCAGACGCTCCTGCGCGAAGCCATGCTGGTATCCGAGCACAATGCCTATCACCTGGGCCAGATCATGGTGCTCCGCCGATTGCTCGGGCATGTGGCGCTCTGAATGGTGAAAGCTGCCGACCCGGCAGGCAAAGCGGCAGCGCTGACCGTTCCGGCAACAGCAGACAGATAGCCATCCATCCATCCATCCATCCATCCATCCCTGACCAGCTAAAAGCAGCAGTCCCTGCTCCGCCCGGTACTTTCATTCGTAAAAAATAGAGAAGAGATTTGAAGATGGAACAGCATCTGGAACAGGAGCTAGAACTCCGTAAACGCAAGCTACTGCTCATCAAAGTCGTGCATACCATGGTATGGGTGTTTTACAATGTGGTGATCTTTTACCTGCTCTATGCCGTGCTCGCCAACTGGATTGACAAATGGGTCTGGATCTGCCTCGGACTGATCGTGATGGAGGGACTCGTACTGCTGGTGTTCAAAAAAATGTGCCCTATCACGGTCGTGGCCCGGCGTTACTCCGACTCTACCCGGGACAATTTTGATATTTTCCTGCCGAACTGGCTGGCCCGGTATAATAAAGAGATATATACCACCATCGTTTTCATCAGTGTGCTTATATTAGTGTACCGTTTGGTGCTGGAATAAGGGAATAGGCATGGTGAGGCCATGCCGGAAGCGGTAGACTTAAACCAACTACACCCCGTATCGCTATGCAACAGCTCCTCAATCCAATAGGCATTTATCCGCTGGTTTACTTCCGCATCCTGTTCGGTTTGCTGATGTTCTGCGAAGGGATCGGTGCCGTGCTCATTGACTGGGTGCAGGAGCATTACGTGGAGCCGACCTACCACTTCGGCTACATCGGGCTGGAGTGGATGAAGCCGCTGCCCGGTAATGGCATGGTCTACCTATACCTGTTCATGGCGCTGCTGGGCTTCCTGATCATGGTGGGCTGGCGTTACAAGCTCAGCTCCTTTCTGTTCTTTTTGCTCTTTGGCTACAGTTTTTTCTGCGAAAAGACGCACTACCTCAACCACCATTACCTCATCTGGCTCATCAGCGGGCTGATGGTTGTTTTGCCCGCCCACCGCAAATACTCCCTGGATGTGCGGCGGCGACCCGAGCTCGAAACAGAGGTGGCTCCGCAGTGGACGCTCTGGCTCTTTAGGGCGCAGCTGGTAATGGTATATTTTTATGCCGGGGTGGCCAAGCTGCAACCTGACTGGCTGGCCGCCAAGTCCATGAGCATCTGGATGTCATCCAAAACGCACTTCTATGTGATCGGGCCATACCTGAACACGCCGGCCATGATACAGATGGTGGTGTGGGGTGGCATTGTGTTTGATTTCCTGATCGGCTTTGCACTGCTCTGGCCCCGCACCCGCACGGCGGCTTTCTGGGTGGCATTCGCTTTTCACATCTTCAACTCGGCCGTGTTTCATGTTGGGGTGTTCCCTTATTTTATGATCGCAGCCAATGTGCTCTTCTTCAGTCCGGAGCAGATCGCCCGCTGGATTTTCCGGAAAGAGATCACCCCCGGATACCTGCAGGATGCACCCCTCAAACAGCCTCGCTGGCTGCTGCGACTGGGCGCACAATTCTGTGTGCTATACCTGGGTTTTCAGTTGCTTTTCCCGCTGCGGCATTTCTTCATTCCCGGTGATGTTAACTGGACCGAAGAAGGGCACCGCTTTTCGTGGCGCATGATGCTGCGCACCAAAAGAGGCGACGTGTACTACCTGGTCAAAGACCCCGCCACGGACCAGACCGTGTATGTGTATCCGCGTACATACCTGGTATGGGAGCAGCAGAAAGAACTACCCAAGCACCCGGACATGATCTGGCAGTTCGCGCAGTTTCTGAAAACGGAGTTCGAGCAGCAGGGCATGGCCAATCCGCAGGTGTACGCCGTCTCCAGTCTCAGCCTCAACGGCTACCCCGCGCACCCCATCGTTGATCCTAAAGTGGACCTGGCGGCTGTGCCTTATACCTGGGGTGCTAAAAGCTGGGTCACGCCCCGTCCGGAAGCCGATGGCTGGCCCTGGTCAAAGCGGCTTGTTTCTGAAAAGTGACCGGCTATACCTGGCTGGGTAGGTTGCTGACTCATCTACTTGCTTTAATCAAGCATATTTAGCCGTAACCAGCTATAAATCAATCATAATAATCAGGTGCCACTTATCTCTTATTTGATCTAACCGGGATAACAGCTTATAAACCACAGAAAAGCGACAGCATGAAAAGCAACGTGTACATGAAATCGATTCAGCTCTTGCTGTGCTTGTTGGTGCTGGCAGCGCCCGGGCATTTAACCGCGCAGCACAAGCCGATCAGATTCGCGGCAACGGATGTGAAAGTGGACATGGCCTATGCTTACGAGACGCTGCAGAAAGCACATTACAACCTGTACGCCTATGTGAGCAAGCCCGTCTACGATGCGGCATACAATAACCTGTTGCAGTCGATCCGGAAGGACTCGCTGAGCCTGCTCGAGACGACCATGCTGATGCAACGCCTACTGGCGATTGGCAACGTGGGCCACTGCGAAGTGGATTTTCCGGCAGCTTCGTACATCACTTACGCGACGCAGGGTGGCACGGTGTTTCCGCTCGAGCTGGCCTTTGAAGACGGCAAGGCCTTTGTGCGCAAAAGCTATATGCCGGATTCCAGCATCAAGGCAGGCGACCAACTGCTGGAGCTCAATGGCAAACCCATCCGAAAGCTGCAGGCGGCTATTCATCCCTACCTGTCAGCGGAGCGCTCTTATTTCAAAGATGCCAAACTCGAGTTCTG
This sequence comes from Pontibacter coccineus, assembly GCF_030546575.1. Taxonomy (GTDB): domain Bacteria; phylum Bacteroidota; class Bacteroidia; order Cytophagales; family Hymenobacteraceae; genus Pontibacter; species Pontibacter coccineus. The sequence goes on along the minus strand of NZ_JAUOTN010000001.1, from coordinate 255,283 downwards.
GTCTTTCCCCCGCTACTACTGGGCCGTGTTCGGGCAGAAGGAAAAATTCAACGTGAAAGTGAAACAGGCAGGTGGCAAGCGCAGCACCCATACCCTGGACGCCATGACCGTGATGGGCTACGAGGCCAGCCGGGGAGGGGAGATTCTCAAAAACGAGCGCTCTTTCAGGTATAGCGAGGATGTCGCGTACCTGCATCCGGGTCCTTTCAGTTCGCCCGCGTCAGATGGGGAGGCGCAGTTCAAAGCCTTCGTGGACAGTGCGTTTGCGGCCATCAACACCCAGCAGGCGAAGTACCTAATCCTGGACCTGCGCAACAATGCCGGCGGGCACAATACCTTCAGCGACTACCTGATCGCCTATTTTGCAGACAAGCCTTTCCGTTGGTTTTCAGCATTCACCGTCAAAACCAGTGAGGTGCTCAAGACCCAGACCCGAAAGCAGTACCCGGATGCTATACCGGATGACTACACCCGCCAGATACTGGAAAATGCTGGTGGCAGCACCTTCGCCTATGCCCAAACCATGCAGCAACCCATGCCGGAGGCGCGGCGCTTCAAGGGCAAGGTATACGTGCTCGTCAACCGCCAGTCCTATTCTATGGCGGCCGTGAGCGGCGCCCTGATCCAGGACTATGGCTTTGGCGAGATCGTGGGAGAGGAGACCGGCGACACACCGACCCTCTATGCCGCGCAATTCAGTTTTCAGCTTCCCCGCACGAGCGTGGAACTCAAGGTGCCCAAAGGCTACATTGTGCGGCCGAACGGCGACGAGAAACTGGCCGGTCTTATACCTGACCACCTGGTGCGCGACCACCTGCTCGACGAAGACGACGAAGTGCTGCGCTATACCCTGGAAAAGCTCATACAGCCCCAACGCGAATCTTCCGCCCAAAAATAAATTATCGCCAGTCCATGCCCGGAAAACCAAGAAACAATCCGAAACCCGCAAACAGACGCCTGACAAATGCCTGTTCCAGCCTGCAGGCACCTGGGCAGTTGGTGCGCTTTTACCAGGGGATTTCCCCGGCAAGACCAGGCAGCCATTCCGCTGATAACGAGGCAAACGAATACAGCAGTCCGGTTTGCTACGCCCACCTGCGGGAGTTTCGGGAAGGGTTCTGAGCTGGGGCTGCTAAACATGGTGAAAGTACCTGCTTATCGGGCAAAGGTGTCTTCTTTTTATTTCTGGCTTCGTGTATATAAGTTGCTTATTATAAAGAACTTATCTATGAAAAGAAATTTACGCATCTGGGGGCTGATGACCTTCATTTCCTTCCTGAGCCTGTCGGCCTGCGAGGAAAAAGACGGCGCTGATCCTGCTGCCGACCTCTCATTTTCATCGACCGAGTTTTTGCTCGAAGACCTGGATGCGCTGGCAAAGCCGCAGCTCCGCGATGGATGCAATGATAAAGCGTTTAACATCCATACCGTAGCCACAGTCAAAACCGAACGGCAAACCCTTTCTTACATCCTGCCTACATTGGGGCTGCAGGCCAACCAGGCCGCCACGATCCGGGATTTTGCACGCAACCATCAGCAGGCTACCGTGACAGTCCGGGGTAGCATCAACATGATTCACCAGCAGATCCTGATGCGGGCCAACGCCGAGCGCGACAGCTATATGAACGCCTACAACGAAAAGCGGATCACAAAAGCGCAATTGGACGAGAAACTCGTCACCCTGCTCGATCGTGTGATGGCGGAACTCAGCAAACATGAACAGAAGCAAACGCATATGCAGGTGCTACGCGAGCACCGCACCGGCCTGATGCAAAACATTGAAACCACGCTGAACCCCACTCAGCTTCAGCAATGGAGCAGCTGGCGACGCAGCATTCCTTCTTAAGGTTTAAGCACGCGGCTTAACTGAAACGCTCACAGCTAGTAGCAGCTGTGAGCGTTTTTTTGTCGTACCTTCACGCCCATGCCAAAATCAAAAAAACTACAGAACGTTACGATTGCAGAAGTATTCAGAACCATCATCTGGCCGCGGCGGAGGTACCTTGGGTTCGGTTTGGTGCTGATCGTGATCAGCCGCCTGGCCGGGCTGGTGCTGCCCGGTGCCAGTAAGTTCCTCATCGATGATGTAATTCCGACGGGTGACAGCACCATGCTCAAGTGGCTGATCGGGGCCGTGCTATTAGCGATTGTTATCCAGTCGGTTACTTCCTTTGCGCTCACCCAAATACTGAGTGTGGAGGCCCAGCACCTGATTTCGCAATTGCGGGCCAAAGTGCAGCGCCACATCATGCAGCTGCCCATCCGCTTTTTCGACAATACCAAAACCGGCGAACTGGTATCGCGCATCATGACAGATGTTGAAGGGGTGCGAAACCTCGTGGGCACCGGCTTTGCACAGATGATAGGCGGCGTATTGACCTCGCTCATTTGCCTGGTGCTGCTCATTTACATCAGTCCGCTCATGACAGGCTTTGCGCTCATTCCGGTGGCCATTTTTGGGGTGATCTCCCTTAAAGCGTTTGGTAAGATCAGGCCGATCTTCCGGGAGCGTGGCGTGATCAATGCCGAAGTAACCGGTCGCCTGACGGAGACGCTGGGCGGTGTGCGCGTGATCAAAGGTTTCAATGCGGAGGTGCAGGAGATCAAAACTTTTGAAGACGGTGTGACGCGACTTTTCCTGAATGTGAAGCAGAGTCTTACCACGACCAGTATGGTGACTTCGGCCGCTACCTTGCTGCTGGGCATTGCCTCAGCGGGGATTATGGGCATTGGCGGCTACCTGATCATGAAAGGTGAGATGACCTTTGGTGACTTTCTGGCCTTCACGCTATACCTGGGTTTTATGATCGCCCCGATTCTGCAAATGAGCAACATCGGGAGCCAGTTTACCGAAGCCTTCGCCGGCCTCGACCGCACCCAGGAAATCCTGAACACACCGCTGGAGGATGCGCACGGAACCCGTACGCTCAGGCTCGATCAGATTCACGGCGATATTGTGTTCGACCGCGTGGCTTTTGCCTATGAATCAGGGAAAGATGTGGTGAAGGAGATCAGCTTCCGGGCACCCGCCGGTTCTGTCACGGCCCTGGTAGGCACATCGGGCTCTGGCAAAACCACCATTGCCGGGCTGGCTGCTTCTTTCCTGAATCCTGACAGTGGCACAATTACGGTAGATGGCCACGACCTGCAAAGTATCAGTTTGCAAAGCTACCGCAGTCAGTTGGGCGTGGTGTTGCAGGACGATTTTCTGTTCGAGGGCAGCATCCGCCAGAACATCCTTTTCCCGCGGCCCAATGCTACGGAGGAACAGTTGATGCAGGCCGTACAGGCAGCGCACGTGCAGGAATTCACGGATCGTTTCCCGCATGGTCTGGATACGCTGATAGGGGAGCGGGGCGTGAAGCTGTCAGGCGGGCAGCGGCAGCGCATCGCGATAGCACGGGCCATATTGGCCGACCCGCGTATCCTCATTCTGGACGAAGCCACCTCCAACCTCGATACCGAAAGCGAAAGTCTCATCCAGGCCAGCCTCAAAACCCTGATGCAGGGGCGCACTACGTTTGTGATCGCCCACCGCCTCAGCACCATCCGCCAGGCCGACCAGATTCTGGTGATCGAGCAAGGCCGCATCGCTGAGCAGGGGCATCATGAAGAACTGCTGGAGAAGCAGGGGAGGTATTATCAACTCTATACCTATCAGGCCAGAATTTAATGCTCTATCTAATGTGAAGGTGTAGGCTGTAGCGCTGCTTTTGAACTTGCAGAAGGTATAGCTGCCTTTGCTATTTCGTATTTGCCATTTACTGCGGTTTTGGATTTGCAACCCGGCTCCACTTGTATTGCGGATTTGTAATCCGCTTACCGGACAGTAACTGTAGCCTTTGCAATGCGGATTGCAAATCCGCAGCCTTTGAACTTCCGGATTGCAAATCCGAAAGAGCTCCCGGACCAGAATCTAAGCACTCGTCTATACCTGTAAACGCGCGCTATACCTGAAGCTATAATTGTCTGCCTCAGGTATAGCGCGGGCCTGCTATACATCATTCCTGTGTTTTTCAGAATAATGCTTAAATTGGTAGATCGTTTTTCAGCTTACCTACCCTAAAACCATGAAATACCTTTTCAAGTCCCAGGCGCTCCTGCTGCTTTTATTCATCTACCTTACTTCCTGCGCCACCAACAGCAAAACAGATTCTGCAAGCGAGGTGGCCAGGTGGGAAGAGCAGGCTGCCCGTGTCACCATCATGCGTGATGATTTTGGCGTACCGCACGTCTATGGCAAAACAGATGCTGATGCCGTGTTCGGACTGCTCTATGCACAGTGCGAAGATGACTTTAACCGCGTGGAGCGCAACTACATGTGGGCCATCGGCCGGCTAGCGGAGGCAGAAGGAGAGGAGCAACTATACAGCGACCTGCGTGCCCGTCTGTACATGACAGAGGCGGAAGCCAAAGCCGAATACGAGAGAAGCCCGGCGTGGCTGAAGGAACTGTGCCAGGCTTTTGCCGACGGCATCAACTACTACCTGCACACGCACCCGGAAGTGAAGCCGAAGCTGCTCACGCGCTTTGAACCCTGGATGCCGATGTATTTCAGCGAAGGCTCCATTGGCGGCGACATCGAGAGCGTTTCTACCAAAGGCATCAAGGCATTTTATGAGCAAAATCGTTCGCTTGGCTTGAATAGTGCCGGCCACGGTTTGGTACAGCCGGCCCTGCTGGAAGAGCCAAAGGGTTCCAACGGTTTTGCGATCTCGGGCAAGCACACCGCCTCCGGCGATGCCATGCTGCTGATCAACCCGCATACCTCTTTCTTTTTCCGGGGCGAGGTACATGCCGTGAGCGAAGAGGGACTGAACGCCTACGGCGCTGTAACCTGGGGGCAGTTCTTCATTTATCAGGGCTTTAACGAGAAGACCGGCTGGATGCACACGTCCGCCTATGCCGATGTGATCGACGAGTTTGAAGAAACGATCGTGAAGCAGGACGGCAAGCTCTTTTACAGGTATGGTGAGGAGCTGCGCCCGGTGGAAACACAGGAGGTAACGCTGGCTTACAAGGATGGTGAGGAGCTGAAGCAAAAGACCTTCACGACCTACCGCACCCACCACGGGCCGATCACGCATATGAACGGCGACAAGTGGGTGGCCACGGCCCTGATGTGGAAGCCGGTGGATGCGCTGATCCAGTCCTATACCCGCACCAAGAAAAGCAACCTGAAGGAGTTCGACGAGATGATGCAGATGCGCACCAACTCTTCCAACGCCACCGTATACGCTGACGCCGATGGCAATATCGCCTACTACCACGGCAACTTCTTCCCGAAGCGCGACACTTCCTTCGACTACTCCAAGCCGGTAGACGGCAGCAATCCGAAAACTGACTGGAACGGGCTGCACCCGCTCGATGAAACCATCCGCCTTGTAAATCCGCCAAACGGCTGGATCCAGAACTGCAACTCCACGCCGTTTACTGCAGCCGCTGAGTACAGTCCGAAAAAAGAAGACTACCCGGTCTACATGGCACCGTCACCTGAAAACTTCCGGGGAGTGCACGCCATCCGCCTGCTCAAGAAAGCAGAGAACCTGACGCTCGACAAACTGATCGACCTGGCTTATGATCCCTACCTGCCAGGCTTCGAAGTGCTCATACCCGGGCTCGTAAAAGCCTATGATACTCAAAAGCCAAACGACCCGAAACTGAAAGCAGCCATCGAGGTGATGCGCACCTGGGACTATTCTGTGTCGAAAGAATCGGTGGCGATGTCGCTTGCGCATTTCTATGCCACCAACCTGCTGCGCGACGGCAATGCGCCAAAAGGCCACGTTATGGAGCGTTTTGACTACTATGCCAACACGGCACCTGCAACGGAGCGCCTGGATATTTTCGGGAAGACCATTGCGCAACTAGAGCACGACTTTGGCAAATGGAACACACCTTGGGGTGAGATCAACCGTTTCCAGCGCCTCACCGGCGACATTAAGCAGCCGTTCAACGATGCGGCTCCTAGTATACCGGTAGGTATGGCATCCGGCAACTGGGGAGCCCTGGCTTCCTATGGCGCCAACAGCTACAACACCAAGCGCCTGTACGGCACTTCCGGCAACAGCTTTGTGGCCGTGGTAGAGTTTGGTGACAAGGTGAAAGCCAAAACCATGTTGGCTGGTGGCCAGAGCGGCGACCCGAAATCCCCGCACTTCAACGACCAGGCGCAACGCTATGCCGATGTGGAGTTCAAAGACGTTGCCTACTACCGCGAAGACGTGGAGAAAAGAGCCAAAGCTACCTACAAGCCAGGGCAGAAAGTAAGCAGATAGCAGGTATAAGTTGCTAAAACAGAAAGGTCCGGGCTGAAAAGTCCGGACCTTTTTGTTTGGTAAAATTGCTGCAGCACTCGCCTTTCTTTGCGATTGAATTGGTTACTGCCGTAGGAAATCCAGCAGCGCATTGTTCAGTTCTTCTTTGTGCGTGAGGAACAAGCCGTGCGGTGCCCCTTTTATTTTAATGTACTTGTTGTCTCGGATTTCTTTGGAAGACTGGTCACTGCTGGTCTTGATCGGCACGATCTGGTCGGCATCGCCGTGCACGATCAGTGTCGGCACCATTACGTTGCGGAGCTCAGGGCGGAAGTCGGTATTGGCCCAGGCCTTGGCGGTTTCGATGGTAGCATGCGGAGAGGCTGCTGTGGCAATGGCCCAATCATATTTTAGCACTTCTTCTGTGACCGTGTCTTTGTTCTCGCTGGAGTTGTAGAACTGCTTGCTGAACTCCGCCAGGAAAGTTACTCGCTTGGTTTCGAGCGCTTCCATGATCTCGTCCAGTTTGTCTTCCGGCACACCGTCCGGGTTATTTTCAGTTTTCTTTACGATCGGGATAACCGAGCTCACAAGCACCGCCTTGTCGATGCGGTCATTGCCGTACATGCTCAGGTAGCGCACCACTTCACCACCGCCCATCGAGAAGCCCACCAGTACGCAGTGGCGCAGGTCGAGCTGTTCGATCAGGGCGCGAAGGTCCCGCGCCAGGGAGGTATAGTCGTAGTTGAGATAGGGCCGGTCGGAGTCACCAAAGCCGCGGCGGTCGTAGGCAATGCAGCGAAAGCCAGCTTTAACGATTGCTTGTACCTGGTTCTCCCACATTTTGTGGCTAAGCGGCCAGCCATGGATCAGGATCACGGGCTGTCCGTCGCCATAGTCCTGGTAGTTCAGGTATACATTCTCTCCCCGCTGGATGTCTTCTGTTTCGATAAAAGGCATAGTTTTAAGTTTGTTTTAGTGGTTATAGATGTTGTTCAGTTTATGCCGGAAGGCGCTTTCTTTTAACTGATTGTGAGGGTAAATGTTCCCGGAAATCCATTTCTTATCCGGATAGGCCGGAAACGCCGCGGCGAGTTGGTGCCCCAGTTTTGTTGGTTGGCGAGGCAGATAACTATTCTATTTCGGCTGGAATTTTATTTTCCTATCTTGCATAGTAAAATAACTATATACCTATGAACAAGCTTAGATTTGTGATGATGTGGTGCCTGATGCTGGGCATCCTGGTTTCGTGTGGCGACAAGGACGACGATGCTTCGCCTGCAACAACGGAACTGGATTACTTCCCTACGACAAAAGGCTCCACCTGGAATTATGGTGGTACCAATCCTTACTCCCTTACCGCCACAGGCAACACCAAGGTCATCGAAGGGAAAACCTACTCAGAGTTTGAAACGAAGCAGGGAAGTGAAACAAGAAAATCTTATCTGCTGAAAGAAAAGGGCGTGTATACCGGTGTCGGAATGGATCCAACCATCGGGAATATAGCCTTGACATTTCTGAAAGAAGAAACGCCTGAGGGCAAGCCGTGGTACCAGACCAATGTGATGAATGGCATCGATACCAAAATGACCTTTACCATTATCGCCAAAAACATGACCAAAACGGTGGAGGGAAAGACCTACAAGGAGGTGATCCATGTGCAAACCAAGACCTCTATTACTTTCATGGAAATGGAAATTGATTCGGGCATCGAGATGAATTACTTCTGGGCCAAAGGCGTCGGCCTGATCATGACAGATGCCGGACAGTACGCTAACATTCCGCTGATGACGTACAGTATCAAGTAGCTTTTACGCAGGACCGCAAAAGCCGCATCTATTAAAAAAGCCCCTGCTTTTGGCGGGGGCTTTCACTTTTTATTTAACGCGTACCGGTATCAACTCCCGCTCGAAGTACACAAGGTCCTTCTGCAAAGGGTTACCCATGACGGTGCAGTAGTAAATACGCTTCAGGTATTGTCTGATGATTAATTTTAGATCCGGATTCACTTTTGCGAACACTTCAGATCCGATGGGGAATGTGTTTTCTAACATATTCTAAGATACGCACTTTAAACCATTATCAACGGCTTATTCTGTTCTATTTTAACAAAGCAGCCTTTGGGCCGGATGAGCGGGCTTATTGGGTTTCAGAAACAAGTGTGCAGTCGTAAACATTGCACGGAAAACAGGATTTTACTCAGGATGATCATCCGATTTAAGCCGCTCCAGACTTTGCTGGTCCACGTTAATGATGCCACGCATGGGCCGGTCCAGGTCGATGATGATGAAAACGACCAGGCAGATCATCAAACTCAGCAGCGCCGATGGTAGGATGGTGCGTTTTTGGCCCAGTCCGCTGCCATACCCGATCAGCCCCCCTGACATGATGAACACAGTAAACATCAGGTATAGAATTACTTCGGGTACATGCATGATCAGCAGTGCGTTTCGTTCGTTATGGGCGACTACCATACTGTTGAGCGCTGTGACAAAGGAGCCTGTGGTCACTGGGTTCGGGTCTATGCGTGCGGCCTGTACGGCCTCGCCCCAGAGGGTGCGCTGCAGTGTTTCGGTGTCGGAGGCGAGCGTCTTCTGCTCTGTCACCAGCGAGTCATTCGTGTTGCTAATGGCCAGCCGCAGGTCGATGTACTGTTGCAGCTGCATGCGGGTGAGCGAATCATAGGGGGAGGGGAGCAGGTGCGTGCGCATAAGGGCCGTGCCGATGGCGTTGGCCTCGTTTAAAACAGCCTTGCTGCGGTTGTTATAACTTTGCAGGGACATGTTAAAGGCAAAACCAAGTATAAGCGCCAGCAAGCCCAGGGTGGCAGCCTGTATGGTGTTGGTCTGCGCTTTTACGTCCCTGTCGGATATGCGCTGGTGATGGCGGCCTATGCGGTAGCCTGCTTCCTGGGCCAGCAGGATCAGTATAAACAATACCGACACAATCAGGATACTGTTGAGCTCGTACAAAAATTCCTTCGTCATGCTTTTTAAAGTCTTTGAACCCGTACCAGACAGCCGCAGGCACTTCAAAACGGCTAAGCCCTATACGGATTTTATGCAGGTAAGGAGTATAAGCTGTGCGCTATACCTGACACCAACGGACGGCGCTGTTGCTGCTATCAAGAGGATGAATAAATAGACGGGTAGCAGCACACTTTTATTCAGAAAACAATATATTTGTCTGACTTATACCTGCTTACATGAACACACGCTTCCTCCTTTTCCTCGCGCTGGTATGGCTGAGCGCCTGCGGCAAAGACTCGGATGGTCCGAACATGGATTATCCCGCTACCTTTCAACTCAAGCGCTTCGACCAGGCACAACCTGTCCGCATGTTTACCCGCACTGGGGAAGTGAAGGACCAGGCCTTCATCAAGAGCCACGCTTTAACCCTCAGAATGCAGTCGCTCTACGATTTGGGAGCCACAGAGCCCGATGATGCTACAGGCACCAAAATCACTTTCCTATCCGGCTCAGAAGCGGAAATGGACAACGGGAGGGTAACCAGGTATGACGTGCGAAAGGAGGACAATGCGCTGGTGCTCACCTCCAGAGAAGAGCGAACAGCCGGGTATAGTCGCAACGACGAGTTCTACATGAATCTACTCGCCGGCATCAGCAAGCACAAGCCCCTCATCTACGACAAGCAACCTTTGCCTCCGGCCCTGGGCGTCGGTTACGACTATACCTACAAAACAAAAGAGCAGCTGGCGGTTTCGCTGAAAGGGCAGGAATTGCTCTTGCATCGCCTGGCCTATGCCCATCAACGGCAGTCCAGTGGGCGCAGCATGGTCATTAACAACCAGTTTGATCCGACGGGTGTTTCCGTGCTCCGCGAGGGCGATACCCTGGTGGTGCAGGAGTTTGCGGTGATAGGTGTTCCTGTCAAATAAGCGGGAGGGCACTCCTTTACCGAATAGGCTTTTTCTGAAGGACAAATTATAACTGCAAAGCTGGCATGAAAGTACGCTTCCTTTTCCCTCTGGTCCTGTTGCTGTGGGGCTGCTCCGAGCGCGATGAACCTGCACCTGTTTCGGTACCGGAGTGCCTGCTGATTGAGCAAACCAGTACGCTCACCTATGACCCCGTCCGGTATCCCGATAACCCCATCAAACCCCAGACGATCACCACCCGGTTGGAATACACCGATAGGCAGGCGCTCGCAACCATTTTCCAGACAGAGTATGCCGGTTTATACTTTGACAGAGCCGACCTGAAGTATAATAAACAAAGCCAGGTAACAGAGGTTGTACAAAAGTATAACCGCTACGTGAACGAGTACAACGGACAGGGAAAACTGGCGAAACAGACCCGGTTCAACAAGCGCACCGGCGACTTCAAAGAAGTGGAATTGGGCTACTATACCCTGACCTACAACAACCGGCAGGAACTAGCCGAAGCGCAATACATCAGTATGTCATCCGGAAAGCCGGTTACGGAGCTGATGTGGCGGTATACCTATGTGAATGGCGATCCTGTTACGTTAGAACAGCTTGTGCCTGGCGCCGACAGCTACTATCATGTGCAGTTGACCTACGATGCGAATCCCCTGCCCGCAGCGACGCTGGCCCATACCTATTTCGAGCCGCTGCGCCCGCCGTCTGCCCATAACGTGGTGAGCTATATCGTGCTGGAGGTCAACCCAAGTTTCGCCAGCCATACCACGGCCTATACCTACAACACACAGGGTTTCCCGACTACGGCCATCACCCGCTATACCGATGGGAGGGAAGAGGTGGTAAGCTATACCTACCAGTGTCGGTAAACTGCAGCTATAGACACGAGTTGCATCCTCCTGCTTGCTTTCCTGCCGTTGTCGATGGCGCTGTCATTTCTGTACCATGGATGGCGAGCTATGACCAGATCAAAACGCTAGAGGTATACCTATGCTTTCGAACCTTTTGCTATTTCTCGAATTTTAACTGGAAGCTCAGGTGATTTCTCTGACACAGCACAGCGGTCTTTAGGTTGTTAAAAGTTCAATTATATGTAGGACTTTTATAATATATTAAATATGTATCTTATCATCTGAGTACTATTGTATAACCTTCACTTGCACGCAAAATCCGCTCAGAAAGTATATGAACCTATATCCGGGGCTTTAGTATAGAAGAAGCGTAAAGGGCAGGGCTCATAATGTGTGCAATTTATTCGCGTCATGTATAGGATTAATTGTATTCATTTATAAAATTATGTGGTTTAATTATGCAAATTACTGAGCCTAATCTTGACTAAGTACGTAGATAATTATATGTTTTGAGATATAACTAGCTTGCCTTTAGTGAGTTAATGCTATTCAGGCGCCCTCCTGTAAAGCTCTGTTTAATTTATTCTTCTGTTTTACTAATTTAAAGAAACTGTATGAAAATTTTTACGAGGGGGAGCCATAAAACGTGGCTCATGGGGCTTGCTATTGCCGGTTTGGCAGTGGTAGGCACGCAGACAAATTACCTGGAGTCATCCAGCCACCGCGAGGCGCCAATGATCGCCAACGACCCGCAGGCAGACAATACCGATCTATATGCTTTCCGAAATCCACATGATCCGAGTAAATTAGTCATCATAGCCAACTACATTCCCTTTCAGTTACCGCAGGGAGGGCCCAACTATTATTTTTTCAGCGATGATGTGGCCTACGACATCCACATCAAGAACAATGCAGAAACGGAGGGAGACGACATCCTGTACCGCTTCAAGTTCAAGACTGTCAATGAAGATCCCACCACGTTTTTCTACGCCCGATTGGGCAAGCAAAACCTAAAGCAGACCTATACACTCTCCAGGAGTGACAACGGGGGTAGGTCGTTTACAACAGTGATCGCCGATGGAGCCGTGCCCGCTTACAATGCCGGCCCGCGTACCATACAAAGTGCTGTCGGTCTGAACACCAATTACCACCAGGAACTGTTGCTGAAAGGTATTGAGCGGGCGGCTACCGGCGAGATAGCCTTTGTAGGTGCAATAGACGATCCGTTCTTCGTTGATATCGGCGCCATTGCTGACTTAGGAAACATCAGACCCACAAATGCCGTGGACGGGCTCAAATGTCTCAACGTCCATACCCTGGCCCTGAACATACCTATTACCCTGTTGCAGAAAGATGGAAAACACCCCGACCAGGCCAAGAGCATCCTGGACTCCGACTTTGTGTTAGGTATCTGGGCTTCTGCCAGCCGCCCTAAAATAACCGTGCGGGAATCAAATGGCCTGATAAAGCACCATGGACCACTGGTGCAGGTATCTCGCCTGGGTATGCCGCTAACGAACGAGGTGATCATTCCGATTGGCAGAAAAGATGAGTGGAACGCCAAAACTCCTTATGATGAGGACAAGGAATTTGAGCAGTACTTCACCAATCCGGAACTGGCCCTTTACATGGATGAATCCCAGTTTGGAGCTGCGGTGCCGGGCTTATCCCAGCTTCGCATACAGACCAACTCCCTGCAGCAGTTTGACTTCCGCAACGGCAAGCCCGGCCTGTTTCCATTGTTAGGCAGCGAAGCGGTAAAAGGCACGGCCCTGGACCCGCAACTGTTCGGGAATTACCTCCTGAGAGCCAATGCGCCACGCTCGGTAGACATCCTGCCCATATTCATGACGGGAGTTCCTAACCTGCCTCCTTACCAGCTGGCTACCGGCAAAAACGGGAACCCACTGGCCCAGGGCAAACCTTTTGTGAATAACTTCCTCCCAACTTTCGGCGACATGCTCCGCATCAACGTGTCTACGCCCACCACTCCGCGTGACTCACCGGACTTCAGCAGCCTGGGTCTTTTGCATGCCGCGGTGCTGGGCCTCACTGACCCGCGCTTTAACACAAGCACCGAATGGCAGAATATACCGAACATGGATGGCTTCCCGAACGGACGCCGGTTGGAAGACGATGTGACCCGCATTGAATTGCAGGCAGTAGGCGGCGTAGTGCTGGCAGCCATCGGCCTCTGGTACGACGACTATACCGTTGGCTCACCCAATCCGGTAACGCCGCAGCTGGTGAGCACACTCTCCTTCACCACCGGGGTAGAGCAGAATGACAGGCCGCTCCTGCAAGGTTTCCCTTATGTGGCACCACCATGGAACGGCTTTGAGGACGGCGCCCAGTGCGACTGCGGTGACGACGGCATGCCCGGATCCCAAAACATACAAGGTATGAACATGGGTTTGAACATGGCGCCTCCCGCCATCCTGATGAAGGAGATCGAGACGTACCCGAACCCAGCGTCGGAGTTCACGACCATCCGCTACAACCTCATAAACGATGCCACGGTATCGATGCAGGTTTTCGATATGGCCGGACGCCTGGTAGGTTCTCCGCTCCAGAACAGGCAGCAGCGCGCTGGAGTGCATGAAGTAAAGATAGATGTGAGCAAGCTCGACAGAGGCGTTTACTTCGCTACCATGGAGGACAGTGACGGCAAGAAGCAGACAGTGAAAATAGTTGTAGCAAAATAAGCAGAAGCAGGCCGGGCACCATGTCCGGCCTGCTTTTTCAAGCCTCATAAAGCACACTATATGAAAAGAGAAAACATTTACTCCATTACCTTCATCGTTCTTCTTACTGCCGCTCTTGTCATTTTCCTCTATAGCAGAGAAAAAGAGGAGCCTATTCCCCCGCTGCTGGAAAGGTCCGGGCCCATCTCCACCACCAGCGAATGGGTGAATACCAAGGCAGCCATTGAGGGCCTGCAGTACAAGCTGCGGCAAAACGCGAATGACACCCAAAGCAAGCTGTTCCTGGCCATGGCCTACATGCAGGAAGCACGCGTTACGGGGGAGCATCCCTACTATTACCCGGCAGCCCTTAAACTCGTGAACGATGTACTGGCCCGGCGAAACGCGGATGAGGCCATTCGCTTTGAAGCCACCGTGGCCAAAGCCCTGATACAACTCTCCCTGCACCAGTTTGAGGAAGCCCTTAAAACCGGCCATGCGGCATTGAAGATGAATGCCCACAGAGCAGCCGTGTATGGGGTGTTGTGCGACGCGAATGTGGAGCTGGGCAACTATGAGGAGGCCATTGAAATGGCCGATAAAATGGTGAGTGTTCGCCCGGACCTGCAATCCTACGCACGCGTTTCTTACCTGCGTGAGCTACACGGCGACATGCCGGGGGCCATTGATGCAATGCGCATGGCGGCCGATGCCGGATACCCCGGCCTGGAGCAGACCGCCTGGACACGCGTCACGCTGGGTAAGCTCTATGAGCAGAACGGAGACCTGCAACAGGCAGAGGCGGAGTTTCAGAGAGCGCTTTATGAGTACCCTGATTATGCCTTTGCACTTGGCGGCCTTGGAAGGCTGGAGGCGAAAAAGAAAAACTACCAGGAGGCCATTCAACTATTTGAACGTGCGGCAACCGTCATCCCTGAATTCACTTTTCAGGAAGAGCTCACCAGTCTGTACCAACTGACAGGTCAGCCCAGAAAAGCGAAAGCCAGCAGACAGGAGTTACTGGATGGCTTGCAGGAAGATGAGGACGCAGGGCACATTGTAGACCTGGAGCTGGCAAACATCTACCTGGAGTTGGATGGGGACCTGGGTAAGGCCATGCAGTATGCCTCGAAAGAATATAAGAGGCGGCCCGACAACATCGAAGTCTGCAAAACCATGGCCACCATTTACTATAAAAAGCAGGATTACAAGCAGGCGGAGGCCTATCTGAAAAAAGCAAACCGCACCAACCGGCAGGATGCGAGCCTGCTCTGCCTGAATGGCCTGGTACACTACAAACTGGGAGACACCGTAGCCGGGAAGGAGCTGCTGCAAAAGTCTTTTGCTATCAACCCGTTTCAGACAAACTCCATCGGGGAGGAAGGGCAGCGGCTGTTGGGAAAAGCTATAGCTAAGCGCACAAGCCTAAAATAACAGAAAGCAGCTGCCCGCTGGCTGTCACGCTTCACGCAGCGGTACCATAATCCTATTCGTCAAGTCAAGTGCGCACAGATGACAAAGCCATTCCTGATCGTCACACTGCTTCTGCTGCTGGGTGGGGCTGCCTACGGCCACAACGGCACCATCCGGGGTGGGGTGTTCAGCAAAGCGGACCATGCGCCACTGGCAGGGGCTACCGTTGTACTCACGAGCCAGGATAAAGGCACTACCACCGACGTCTTCGGTGTGTTCTCCTTCAGCAACCTGGCCGAAGGGCGGTACAGCCTGCAGGTTTCTTATATGGGTTTTAAGACGGTTACACAGGTGGTGGAGGTGAAAAGTACTGAAACTAGCCTGGTGACCTCATACCTGGAGCGGGGGGAGTTCAGCCTATCTGAGGTTAACGTAACTGCCGGGCAGGAAACGCCCCTCAACACCATCAGTTCCATCGATATTAACCTGCGCCCGACACAAAACTCGCAGGACGTACTGCGCATTGTGCCGGGCCTGTTCATTGCCCAGCATGCCGGCGGCGGCAAAGCCGAGCAGATATTTCTGAGGGGGTTCGACATTGACCACGGTACCGATATAAGCCTCTCCGTGGATGGCATGCCTGTCAACATGGTGTCGCATGCACACGGGCAGGGGTACTCGGACCTCCACTTCATCATTCCCGAAACCATTGAGCAGGTCGACTTCGGCAAAGGACCATATGAGGCCAGGCAGGGCAATTTCGCCACAGCCGGGTATGCCGATTTCAGCACCCGCTCCAGGCTGAGCAGGAGCAGCCTAAAGCTGGAGGCGGGCCGCTTCGATACCTACCGGGCCGTAGGCCTGTTTAACCTGCTCGGCGAGGGCGCACAGCAGAAACAACAAAACGCCTACCTGGCCACAGAGTACATGTTCACCAACGGGTATTTTGAGTCTCCGCAAAATTTTAACCGCATCAACCTGTTCGGCCGCTACAACGGCCTGCTGGACGGCAATAAAGTACTGTCTGTATCAATGGCCAGCTTCGGGAGCAAATGGGATGCCTCCGGGCAGATACCCGAGCGTGCCATAGCCGATGGTACCATTAGCCGGTTTGGCGCCATTGACGATACGGAAGGAGGCAGTACGTCGCGCCAGAGCCTGAACATAAGCCTGATGACCGTGCTCCCGAACAATGCGGTGCTCGATAACCAGGTATACATCATCCACTACGACTTCGAGCTCTACTCCAACTTTACTTTTTTCCTGCACGACAGCGTGAACGGTGACCAGATCAGGCAGAAAGAGCAACGCAGCATCATCGGATACAAAGGGGCCTACAGCAGAGAGGGCACTTTGTTCAATCTCCCACTCAAAAGCGTAGCCGGGCTTGGCCTGCGTTACGACAGGGTGCAGGACTCGGAATTGTCGCGCACACTGGGCCGAAAAATTACCCTGAGCGAGGTGCAGAAAGGAGACATAGATGAAGTGAACGCTTCGGCGTATATCAGTGAGACGCTGGAGCTGAGCCCCGCCTGGACGGTGAATGCCGCGCTTCGCTTCGATCAGTTCCTCTTCGATTACGTGAGCCGCCTGCCAGCGGACTCCGTCTTTAACAGGCAGGTGGCATCGCAAAACCGGTTCAGTCCCAAGCTAAATCTTTTCTATACCTATTCCCCAACCTTGCGCCTTTATGCCAGTGCCGGCATGGGGTTCCATTCCAACGACACCAGGGTATCAGTATTGGCTGACAAAAACCGCATACTGCCGGCAGCTTACGGGGCTGACCTGGGGTTTATCTTCAAACCGCTTCCCAGCCTGGTGCTGCATACGGCGCTGTGGGCGCTCGACCTGGAGGAGGAGTTTGTCTATGTCGGGGATGAAGGCATTGTGGAACCGTCAGGGAAAACAAGGCGCTACGGCGTGGATGTAACGGCACGTTGGCAGCTCAGCCCGTACCTGTTTGCAGACGGCGACCTCAGTGTGACCCGGCCGAGAGCGCGGGAAGCAGCAGAAGGCAGCGATTATATTCCTCTGGCGCCCATGGTAACCAGTGCCGGAGGGCTGACCTTCCGGAACAAGACGGGGCTGAATGCCAGCGCCCGCTACCGCTACCTGAAAAGCCGCCCGGCAAACGAAGACTACAGCCTGACCGCGGAAGGGTATCTGTTGCTGAATGCGGTGGCCAGCTATACCTTAAAAAACTTGGAGCTGAAGCTGACGGCCGAGAACCTGCTGAACAACGACTGGAAGGAAGCCCAGTTCGAAACGGAATCCAGGCTGAGAAATGAGACGGAGCCGGTATCGGAAATACACTTCACGCCGGGCACCCCGTTCTTCATCAAAGCAGGCATAACCTATTCGTTTTAAGTAGTACCTGCTGTCGGGTTCTATGCAAGCGTGCGCTTGTAGCGCGTGCAGTTTTCGTGCTGAAGGTATAGCGGCAGGGAGCTCAGCCTGCTCGGAGGTTTTCTAAATGATGCATACCCAAAGAAAGCCCTAAACAGCCGCCGGAAAATAGAGCCTGAATTCTGCACCGGCGTCCTCTTCACTTTTCAATTCTATTTTGCCGCCGGCATTCTCCAAAATACGCTTTACCATGTAAAGTCCAATACCGGTGCCTTCCACGTGGTCATGAAAACGCTTGAACATCGTGAACATTTGTGGATGCTGGCGACTATTGATACCCAGGCCATTGTCTTTCATGCTGAGCACCACCCAGGGCTCTTCCAGGCGGGTGCTGAGCGTGATCAGGCACTCCCGGTCCGGCGACTGAAACTTGACGGCATTGCTGATCAGGTTGTACAGGATACTCCTGAAGTTCTTTCGTGAGAACTTTAGCTGATAAACCTGCAGGTCGGTATGGATGAAGCAATCCTTTAGCTTGGCCGGCTTGTTGAGGTCGGCCATGATCTCATCATACACATCTTTGATGTTGATCACTTCGTTCGAGGCACTTTCGCTGAATCCTTTCTGCATCCTGCTGATCTCGGTCAGGTCTGCGATGGTGCGTTTAAACCGGTTAACAGAATCCACTACGTGCTTCAGGATCTCTTCGGTGGTGTTGTTCAGGGCCTTGGAGGCTTCGAGTTCCTTTTTCAGGATAACCATCAGCCCCTCAATGTTCATGATCGGGGAGCGAAGATCGTGGGAAGCGGTGTAAATAAAGGTATCCAGGTCGAGGTTGATGCGCTGTAGCTCCATATTCTTGTGCTCGAGCGCACTTTGCTGGCGAGCGGCCAGTTTGTCCCGCAGCTCTTTCTGCTCGGTTCTGTCGCCCGTCACTTTCGTGAAACCGATGTGTTTGCCCTCGGCATCGAATATAGGAGTGAGTTTGATGTTGGCCCAGAACAGGGAGCCGTCTTTTCGTTTGCGCCAGTCCTGCATTTCGTACACGCCATCTTTCAGGGCAGATTTCAGCTCTGTTTCGGGTTTGCCCGCCTGCTGGTATTCATCCGGAAAAAGCATACCGTAATATTCGCCAACAAATTCTTCTTCCTTGTAGCCCTTCAGCTGCTCTACCCCCTGGTTCCAAGTTGTAATGATACCCTGGGTATCCATCGCGAATATGGCGTAATCTTTAACTTGCTCAATAAAATAAGAGTTGATTTCTTCCGGTGAATGCTGTGGGTTCATGCAGAGTGCGCGATTTTTTTTTACCTGTTTACTCTTTAAACAGGGCGCAGGTTGTAATGTTTGCCAGGAAGAATAGCCTGATTCAGCAGAACGAAGCCACCTAATGATGTGTGCTCGTTGTTCGTGCTGTTGCCCGTGCTGGCAGGTATAGCTGTGTGGCAAGGTTTGGGCACGAGTTGCATGCTCGCAACAGCGGATGCCTGTCTGATCTGACAAGCGGACCTTTCTGTTCGATGGAAAAAAGCAAGATATAACCTTTACTTGCCGGTTGCGGCTGTCACCGGAGGGGTGGCGGCCGGAACGACGTTCTTGATGGGCTTGGTAGATTTGAGGTAGGCGAAGATGGCACTCAACTCTTCGTCTGTCATGTTCTTGTACATGTCCCAGGGCATGGGAGGCAGCAACATCCGTGAATTTTCCAGGCCTTTATACTTACCTTCCCGTATGGCCGTAAAGAACTGTTTTTCCGTCCAGTTGCCAATGCCGGTAGCATCAGAGGTTAGATTGGCCGCATACGAAATTCCCCAGGGTCCTATCCAGGCAGTCAGTGTTTGCGTAACCACCAGATTTTTCTGTTCTATTTCTTTGCGGTCTATATCAGGAGGAGGCAAATTAGCCGGATGGCCAGATAAAGCTCTGTCGTAGTCAAACACCGGACCCTTGTCGGACATTTTCTTGGGCGTATGACAGTCATGGCAGGCAGATGTTAAGACCAGGTGCTTCCCGAGTTTGATCTTTTCCTGATCCTGCTGAAGAGCGGTAGTAGAACCAGTAGGCTGCTTACTTGTTTCAGGCTTATTTTTCAAAATCGGTGTAGAAAGCAACAGGATGGAGAAGAGAAGGAGAGAGGAGATAAACAGAAAAATTTTCATAGTGGTAAGGATTAGGTAGAATAAACAAGTTAACTGTACTACCTAATTTACCTATAATCCAGGTGTTCCGGAACAACTAACCGGATTACCGCGTGAACAGACTGATGGCTGGTGTAAAGGCTATAAATTTTGAAATAAATCGCTTTTGTAACGGTCTGCTGCATGCTTAGTGTTTGCCCAGGCACTTGCAGGACCTTCGGACGCTGCGAGGTCTTTTAGTCACAGGTAGACCCGCCGTCATGCCGGAGCCCTCGCTTCAGGTATAGGTATAGGTATAGGTATAGGTATAGGTATAGGTATAGGTATAGGTATAGCCCTTTTGCACGATTCGGATAGGTCGCGACCTGTCCCTACGAAACGCAGAACCCATGACTCCTAAACTTTTTAATTTTTTTAACTCCCCAACTGATCCACCTCCTTCATAAACTGCACCAGCCCCTCAAAGTAGGTTTGCTGATCGTCGTAAAAGGCCATGTGACTGCCTTTGGCGCAGTGCAGGTAGCGGCCGTTCGGAAACTGCGTGGCCATCCATTCCATGTGCTTCGGGTCCATGGTGTCGTGCTGGCCGCCGATGGTGAGGGTGGGCACATTGATGTCAGGCAAATCCCGGGAGCGGTCCCATTTCAGGAGTGAGGCCTCGCCCCGGATGCCGAACTCGCTCGGGCCCTGCATCTGCACGTAGATGGTCTGGTTCATGTGGTCGAGCATGCGCAGCGCCGGGTCCGGCCACTCTTCCAGCGGCATGCGCAGCGCGTGCTGGGTATAGAAGTGCGGTAGCAGCAGCTCCATGTAACGCGGATTATCAAAGTCGTTGTCGGCTTCCAGCTGCTTGATCTCGGCCAGCACCTCGGCAGGCATCTGCGGACCCAGCACCTCGTCGGCATAGCGGTTGTAGTCGGGCACGCTCGACATCATGTTCGAGATGATCAGGCCTTTGAGGTGCTGCTGGTACTTGAGCGCGTACTCCATGGCCAGGATGCCGCCCCAGGAGTGACCCAGCAGGTAAAAGTTGCTTTTGTCCAGGTTCAGCGCCTGGCGCACCTGCTCCACTTCCTCCACAAAGCGGTCGATTTCCCAAAGGCTGGTGTCGTCGGGTTTGTCGCTGTAGTGAGAGCCTAGTTGGTCGTAGTAATAGTATTCGATGCCCGCCTTTGGCAGGAAGCTGTCGAAGCACTCAAAGGCCTCGTGCGTGCCGCCCGGTCCGCCATGCAGCAACAACAGCTTCATGGTGGGGTTGTTGCCTACCCGTTTCGTCCACACAAAAAAATCGCCTTTGGGGGTGCTGATGGTGATTCGTCTCGCGCCACCGCTTAGTTCGTCTACCGTTCCGGCGTAGTTGTGGTAGTCTGCTACCGAAGGGGTGGAACTGCCGGAGTTTTCGGAGGGGGAGAACTGGCGAATGGAGAGGCGTGATTTCATAGTGTATTGTTTAAGGTGGGAGGAAGGAATATGTACGAGAAATATACAAAAAGTATAACTTCATGCTACCTGGTAAATCCAATAAAATCGACTTTATACTCCGCTAGTGCGAGCTTGTAGCTCGTACTGTTACTCGTGCCAGGGGTATAGCTGCGTAGCAAGGTATAGGCACGAGCTGCAAACTCGCGCCAGCGGGGGGGAGGGTATAACGGCGTGGAAAAGGCACTAGCTGCAAGCTTTCACCAACAGAGGGTTGCTTTAGTTTTCTTTATTCGATTTGTGCGGGTATTTATAGTACTTTTGTTTATAGAAATTACCATCATAAAATTAACCTGTATACGTAATAGCGTCTGATGGTAGTCGTTTAACCGAACTTTGGACTATGGATGTACTGAAAAGGAATAACGTTAAGGTTATTGGTAAAGGTGAAAAGACGATGTTGTTTGCCCATGGCTATGGCTGCGACCAAAATATGTGGCGCTACATTACGCCGGCATTTTATAACGATTACACGATTGTTCTTTTCGATCATATCGGTTTCGGAAACTCCGATGCCTCTACCTATTCCAAAGAGCGGTATGATTCCCTGCAGGGTTATGCTGCCGATGTACTGGAGATATGCCAGGCGTTAGAACTGCAGGATGTGATCTATGTCGGCCACTCGGTAAGTGCTATGATAGGTGTACTGGCTTCCATTCAGGAACCGGGCCGCTTTTCGAAGCTGATCCTGATCTGTCCGTCGCCAAGTTTTATTAACGACGGGGAATACATAGGAGGCTTTACAAGAGAGGCAATAGATGGCCTGCTGCAATCGCTGGACAGCGATTACCTGGGCTGGGCCAACACCATAGCGCCCGTTATTATGGGTAATGAAGATAAGCCGGAGCTAGGGCAGGAGTTGGCCGGAAGTTTCTGCAGAAGCAACCCGGAAGTAGCCAGAGACTTTGCTCACATCACTTTCTTGTCTGATAACAGGAAAGACCTGCCTCAAGTAAAAACAGGTACCCTGATTCTGCAGTGCTCTGAAGATGCTATTGCCCCTATCAGTGTTGGCGATTATGTGCACAAGCATATTGCCGGAAGTAAGATGGTACTGCTGGATGCAACCGGGCATTGCCCGAATCTGAGCTCACCCGCAACAACCATTGCAGCCATGAAAAGCTTTTTAAATTAGGGGCCGCTCAGGCAGCTGCAGCACTTCCTTGCATTAGAAATTCTGAAGTATTGAAAGCACACATATAAAAAAGATATTTAGCAATTGACAGAGACCACAAATAACAAGGAGCTGAGAAAAGCTAATGGAGATGTGTTCTGCGAGTTGAAAAGGTCGGCTGATAACGCTTTTATCTATGTGAACTGGATTGGCATACAATCTCTGGAGACCATGGTGATGGGAGGGAACCAGGTGCTGACCATGCTGCGAGAAGAGTCTTGTCTTGCTATATTAAACAGCAACCGCGAACTGATAGGTCCCTGGGAAATTGCTGTAAATTGGATGGCGTACAAGTGGGCCCCACAGGCAAAAGCGCTGGGTACGCTCTACTTTGCCCATGTGTTGTCGCATGGTATATTCGGTAAACGTTCTTTCGAAAAACTAAAGCCTGAAATGGAGAAGCATTTTGAGGTGAAATCTTTTGAAGATGAAGCAGTAGCAGAAAAGTGGATACGCTTGAAGCTATCATAAAAGTATCAGGTGGAATTTTCGGAAGCGGCAGGCTCGCGCCAGCGGGTATACCTGGGGTGGTACCCGGAGTACTGGAAATAACAGGTGAAATTGCTTATTAGCTCCGCTAGTGTTGACTTGTAGATCGGACTATGACGCAAGCTGCAGGTATAAGTATGCGGAAAAAATTCTTTCACATTAACTCCTTAATGGCTATACTTCAGTACATTAGACAAAAATAATTGCGAAATAACTTGCGCAACCGATTAATTGCGCGTATATTAGCAATGAAACGGTTGCATATTTTAATTAAGAGATGAGAAGAGACGTTTTTCAGGCGATAGCAGACCCTACCCGAAGAGCCATTATTGGTTTGATTGCCTTGCAGGCCATGACGCCTAATGCGATAGCCGAACATTTTGACACCAGCAGGCAAGCTGTCTCCAAACACCTGCAGATCCTTGTGGAGTGCCAACTTGTAAAACAGGAACAGCAGGGGCGCGAGATTTACTATCAACTGGAAGTAGCTAAAATGAAAGAGATTGACAAATGGCTGGAACAATTCAGGAAGATCTGGGAAGACCGTTTCAGCGAACTTGACACCGTATTATCAAACCTAAAAACAAATAAGCCATGAAAAAAGACCTGGAATTTGAGTTTTCCGTGAACAAGGAAAACAAAACGATCACCGTTAAAAGAGAATTTGCCGCAGAGCTTCCGCTCGTATGGGATGCCTATACCAAGAGTGAGATCCTGGACCAGTGGTGGGCGCCTAAACCCTGGAAAGCCCGCACCAAAACGATGGACTTCAGAGAAGGCGGCCACTGGCACTATGCCATGGTTGGTCCGGAAGGGGAAGAGCATTGGGCACTGGCTAATTACAAGTCCATTGATCCTAAAAAGCGCTTTACCGCACTGGATGGCTTTGCAGATGCCGAAGGAGTAGTAAACCCGGAAATGCCGCAATCGAAGTGGGAGGTCAGCTTTACACCCAAAGACGAGGTGACGCTGGTTGAGAACCTGATCGTATTCGATGACCTGGCGCAACTCGAAACCACCATCCAGATGGGCTTTAAAGAAGGCTTGACCATGGCTATGGAAGGCCTTGATGCCTTGCTGGCTGCCCAGAAACAGGAGGCCTGAAGTCTGTAGACTGCAGAAATTTTGAATAGTATGCTATAAAAGCGGGGCAGGGACAAAACCTTGGCGCCCCGCTTTTATAGTTTACAGCGCGCATTCATGAAGTGCCGGTTCAAGTTTGTAGCTCGTTCTGTTCGCGTGCCGGAGGTATAGCTGCGTGGAAAAGTATCGACACGAGCTGCAAACCTTATCCTGTCCTACATTTTTTTCAGTTTCGGCCTTTCCCTGCTGAAGAATACCAGTCGCAGGCTAAAAGTATCCCCATGAGGACAAGTGAGACGAGAGTCGAAACTTGCGACCAAAGGTCAATAGGGGTGTCTACTCCTGTGGATCTATCGGCATAGGTGCACACAAGACGGCCGCTTTGTAGCTTTACACCCCTGTGGTCCCCTTAAGGGGACAGTTCCCCAAAATCAAGGCCCATACCCAGAAATTTATGGGACAAGATAAGGTTATAAGGTCGCGTTAGCGGGGGACATACGATTTGTCGCATGGTTCGTTATATAGCCACAGTCTGTACACCTGAACCTGCGTACGTACACCAGAACAGGTGATACCTAAACCGAAACCAAACATGCGTGATCAGATTAAACTTTGCTTTTCCCCCGACCTGAGCCTGAATGCCGAAGGCAAGCATGTGCGCGATGGCCTTTCGACCGCCATGCTTACTGGCGATAATTTATGGTTGAGCTGCGACGAGCGCACCACCATCGAGCGCCTCACCCGCCTACCCGACGGGGACTTTGGTAAACACCATTCCTTTGATATTCATGATTACCTGGATCTCCCGGCAAAAGATTTCAGCGAGATAGACATAGAGGGCATGGGCATGGCCGACCATTACCTGTGGCTGGTGGGCTCCCACAGCCTGAAGCGGAAGAAGCCGAAGCGGCACGACTCCATCAAAAAACAGATCAAGCGCCTGGCTCAAATCAAGAGTGACCCCAACCGCTACCTGCTGGCGCGCATACCTATTCTTCAGGATCCGGCAACAGGGGACTATACCTTGTACAAAGAAGTGGCACACCCGGACCAGCCCGGCAAAATGCTGCGTGCGGGGCAGTTGAAGGGCGACAAGAACAGCAACATCTTAACGGAATTGATGGAGCAGGACGAGCACATAGCGCCTTTCATGAACATCCCCGGCAAAGACAACGGCTTCGATATAGAAGGACTGGCTATACACGGGCATCGCATTTTTATCGGGTTGCGCGGTCCGGTGTTGCGCGGCTGGGCCATGGTGCTGGAAGTAGAGCCCGAGGAGGACAAGGCTGGCATCCTGCACCTGAAGCAGCTGACCAAGGAGAAGCCCTACCGGAAGCACTTTCTCAACCTGCGGGGCAAAGGTATACGGGAGCTGCGCATTTTCGGGAATGATATGTACCTGCTGGCCGGGCCCACCATGGACTTGGACGGCGTGATTGCCATTTACCGCTGGCGCGATGCTGTGAACGGGCGCACAGAGCAGCTGCTACACCACAATGAACTGGAGCGCCTGTGCGAGGTACCGCACGGCACTGGCGAGGACTCCGGGAAAGACAAAGCCGAAGGCCTTGCCATACTCGATGAGGAGCGTGTGCTGGTGGTCTTCGACAGCCCGACCGATGAACGTACGGTGGGAGAGCATGATGTGCTGGCAGATGTGTTGCAAATTGAGAAGTAGGTATGGCTATCAGGATGGTGTCTTATAAAAGTGCGTTGTGGGTATATTTCTGTAAGGGAATAACAAGAACTGCCAGGTCCTGCAATGGGAAATAAACGACATAAAAAGTGTAGTTAGAAAGCCTATATTTATATAAATAATTTTTAGATTTATAGCTGGATAACTTATACTTTTATAAGATGCGAAAAATTCTAAAATTCATACTTGTCTGCTCACTGGCCCTAGGCACCGCACAGCTTTATGCTCAGGAAGCGAGCGATGCGCTGGATGCTTACATTAAGAAACTGAAACATTCCTCGGCTACGGGCGGGAGCGAAACTGCTTTCTTGTCAGTTGGTTCTGATTTTATGTATGCCCAGGAGTACCTGGAGGCAGGTAATTATGCTTCTGCTGCCTATAGTTTTGCGAGCATCGTGCGGGCGCACCCCGATCATGCTTTTGCCAATTACCAGTATGCTGTTTCGCTTCTCAAACAAAAAGACCCTGAAAAGACAAAGCTGGCACAGCAGTTTTTCCAGAAAGCGATCGAACTGGACCCTTCACTCAAGGCGCGCCATGAAAAGGACGTGCCTGCCCAAGCTGCTTCTGAACCTGTAAAACCAGCCACACCTGCCAATAACGATCAGCCTGCCGAAACTACTCCAGCCAAAACTGAAGCAGTAGCTACTGGACTGGATGCCTACATCGCGCAGCTAAAGCATTCTGATGCCACGGGTGGTAAAGAAACGCAGATGTTTGCCCCTGGCCAGGAAGCGGTGCAAGGCATATTTTATTATGAAAAAGGCGAGTTCAGCAGTGCTGAAACCAGGTTCAGCCTTTCGCTAAGCGTAGACCCTGAGAACCCTTATGTCAATTACCTGAAAGCGGTCTCGCTCGCTGCCCAGGGCAACGACGCAGCGGCAAAACCCTTTTACCAGGCAGCCATAGCCGGCGACAAAACGCTGGCTGCACGCTATGCCGGAGATGTGGCTTCGGGCAAAGCAAAATGGAGTAAACTGCAGGCTTCCAAAGAAGTTAAAACTACTCCTGCCCGCAAAGTAACGTATGGCGGTGCCCTGGTGTACGGCAACTATACCTGCGACCAGTCTGTATGGAATGGCCCGAATGTTAGCCCCGCCTACCGGTATGATTACAAAGGGTATTTTGCCCTGAAAAAGGATGGTACCTACCGTTGGCTGGATGATGGCGGAACAGGTAGGTATAGCTATAACGCCAAAACAGGCGTCATCACCTGGCTTTCCGGACCCATGAAAGGGAAGGCACCAAAGGTGTCTAAATACCAGAAAGGAACAACCGTGGCCCAGGTTACAGTAGAGTTCGACGGCTATACGTGGCAATGCGGCTGCAATAAATAACAGGTTCAAATGCTTTAGCCTGATCTGGAAACCAGCCTCTCACTTAACTTGAGAGGCTGGTTTTTTTTCTGGTATCCTGTGTCCGGAAGTTCCTGTTTATGCTTTACTATCCGCGACCCAGGCAAGCATTTTATACTTTAGCGGATGTGCTGGCGTGTAACTGCAACGGGAGCCAGGAAATTTATATTTTGCGGCACGGTAAACGTATAGCTACTAAAGCAAATAGCAGGAATATGAATCTGACAGTAGGTTGTAAAGTAGAGTGGACGGAGTCGGTGTACACGCCTTATACAGAAGGGGAGACATCCGACTTTATCGGGGAGCGGACTGTAACCGGCAGAATAACGGCAGAAGGATATGCGAAGAAAACGAACTATCATTTCTTCACAATCCATGTGTATGGGGCTGAAGGCGTAAACGCGCAGGAGATAGAGGTGAACAGTAAGATCGTCCGAAGGGGTGTCGTGATTTACCCGAAGTGCAGGCTATTGGCCACCCCAGCCAACTACGATGAACTGGTAAAGGAAAAAGCAGAGCGGAAGGAAAATAGCAGTCCCGTCTGTTATGCCGACTCAAAAGAATTGCGGGAAGGCTTTGAAGATTAAGTGGAAGCAACAGTTTATAGGAATAAAACAGCCCCTGCTTTAGATCAGGGGCTGTTTTGTTTGAAGTTCTGGTGATTAAATTTTTTACTAAGTTATCTGAGGGACAAAATAAATTTTTTCTAAAACTTAAGTGTGTTGCCAGATTTAGTGAATGTGACTATGTGCACTTTATTGTGATCAAAAAAACCGAGTGATCCCGGTATGCTTTCTCTGACACCTAATCCATTTATTATCTTAACAGTGAAATCTGTAGCTGGACCATTTTCGGGAGCAAAATAAACCAAGTATATTTTATACTGGCCATCAGGTATATTTTTAGTCCAGTAAACGTTTTCAGGTCCATGGCCGTCTGTATCATCCAGGTCTAGATACCCGCCTGAAGAAGAAGAAGGATTACTATAATAAATTTCTTCGCCAAATGGATCTACAACATGCAAGTCTATATCAGCTGTAGTATTCCAGCTGAGCCCTATCTGAATAACTCCTTTAGAATCCGATAAGTCGTTTAGCGCTTCGTTTTCGGTATCGGAGAGCTCTTGCATATCTGATACCCAGTCCTCTAAATTTGAATTGGCATTTCCCGAGTTATGTACATCATTCAGATGCCTTTCAATGTTATCCGTGATGTCATAGTCATCAAAGAAATCCAGGTCTAACTTTATCTTCAACCCATCAAATCCGAATTTGCTTCCCGATTGCTCTTGTTCGGTAGCCTTCTCAACATCTTCAAATATCTCTTTATCTGTTATTTTATTTACCTGCTCGGAGAGTTTACATACAAAGCTCTTGTTAGGGCTGTCTACAGCTTCGCTGACGTCGCAGGGTGCTTCAATTAGTTTGGTCTTTGTTTCTTTCAGCAGGTCCATGAGTTCACCTACTTTCCTGTCGAAAATTTCATCTATACTTTCGTCTGCAGCAAGCTTACTTGAACTTTCGGAAGTTTTCAAGCCGTACGTTTCAAATGAAATAACAGGTGCAGGATAGGACTTTGTTCTCTTTCCTGCACTTCTTCCTCCTTTTGAAGGCGTGGCATTATCGAAAATCACCTCATGCTTATCATCGGTGACTTTCACTTCATATTCAAGTGTACCGAGTCTGTTAACCCAGTCGTATTCATAAAATCGTAATGTATACTGCGATTGGCTCGTATGGTCTATCCAGTACAGATAGGGGAGCTTTTGTTTGGTGGCTGAATTGATGCCATACATAAAAACGGGTCTGACACTTTCATCTACTAGTACCACCCACTCAGTCTTTGTTTCGCTATCAGAAATATAAAGCTTCTCAATACCCAGTGGCACTGTACCATTGAATCGCCCGAAGGCAGTGGCCTGTACTTCATCATTTTTAATCGTAAGTTGGGGTACTACTTCCTGGGTGATGCTTCGTGGTGTGTATAAATTCACCTCAAGTTTAGATAAGTTTGGATTAACTTCTTCCGAATCATCGCTACAAGAGAAGATAAAAAAAGGAAGCAGTAATAATAGATATAACTTCTTCATGATCTGGTTTTTATAGTTTATACATTGAAAACAATGAACTTACTATATATTATCACTAAAGTTATAAAAAATATCAAAAATACCCACTAATAGGTATTTTTGATATCTACATAAAAAAATTGTTAGCTACCTTGATATGAGCTACTTATATAATTGTAATAGCGCTTTAATTGGTTTGTATACCTGACCTCAGTGTTAGTGGACTTAAGTACTACAACAGAAGAGTCCTTGCAATGAGCAGGGGCTTTCCCGTTTAACTGGTGATGCTAGTGCGATCTTGTAGCCCGTACTGTTACTCCTGCTGGAGGTATAGTGGCATAGAAAAGAAAAGGCACGAGCTACAAGCTCGCGCCAGCAGAGTAATGTCAGTGTGTTTGCCAGTTGGCAGCTATACCTGCCGGAAGGCAGGAGAGAAGGAAGGACGGGGCGGAATGTCCAGGAAAGGGTAGGTGACTTTGGACAGGTATAGCCCCTGCGGATAGGCAGGTGTCAGGTGTTTGGGTGCTGTCTCAAGCGCCAGGTAACTTTCAAACTCGGGCAGGCTGAGTGCGCCGGTTCCAATCTTCAAGAGTTGGCCCACCAGAATGCGGATCATGCGGCTCAGAAACCGGTTGGCCGATATCTGAAAACGCAGCCTGTCACCCTGCGTATCCATCAACCAGCGGGCTTCTGTTACATGACAGATGGTGCTGTCATGGTCGGCCGGCGTCAGGCATAGGTTCCGGTAATCAGAGTAAAGGGGGAGCAGGGCAGTGGCCGCCTGCATGGCCTCCAGGTTCAGGTTCCGAAGGGGGTACAGGGCGCTTACATCGTGCAGAAACGGATCTTTGTAGGTATGGATAAAATAGTCGTAGCTTCTTTGGCAGGCATCGAAGCGGGCATGGGGCAGGCCCTCCACCGGTAGTATGTCGAACACGGCAATATCGGGCGGTAACACTTTGTTCAGCCGGAAAAGCATGTCAAAGTCCCAAGGCTGCGCTACATCCAGGTGAAAAAAGAACTGGCTCGCGTGTACCCCGGCATCCGTCCGGCCACAACCCACAATCGCGACGGGCTGCTTCAGAATCTTCTTCAGACATTCCTCTATCACCTGCTGCACTCCCACGCCATAGGGGTGTCGCTGCCAGCCTTTGTAGTGCGTGCCGCTATAGCCGATATGAAAGAAGTAGCGCAAGGTTTTGCTCAGGTATAGGAGATGGAAATTGCCTTGCAAGATAGTGATAAAGGAGGTTCAATGTCCTGGTTACAGCAGTGAATACGCATGTTTTTGTACTGGTGTGAGATACAGGCAGACCCCACCCCGCAGGCAGAGTGCCTCTTCGACTGTGTGGCCTATACCTTGGATAAGATCAGTAGTCTATCTGCAGCAATACGATCGCATGAAAACCTGGCTGGATGATAGATTCCAGATGCCGGATAAAATGGCGGCCCTGCTGATCAAGTTCCTGGAGCAGTCAGGAGGCAAGCTGTCGAAGCGGGCAAGGGAAAAGGAATTTACTGCCTGAACAGATGAGGAAGCAAAGGTGATAGAGGCCAGCTTTGCGCTTTATTTCGAATCCGCTTAGGCCCCTCCTGTGCTAGTGCGAGCTTGTCGCTCGTACTGTTGCTTTAGCTGAAGGTATAGCTGTGTGGAAAAGAAAAGACACGAATTGCAAACTTGCGGCAGCGGGGGAATCGCCTGCATTTCAATTTTTACGCGGGTAGCAACTTAAAGTAAATGATGGTACAACGGTCTTCGGCTGTAATGTCCGGATAAAACACTTTCAGGTCTGCCCGGAGGGTATCCAGGCTCTCAAACCCATCCATTAGGGCATCAGCCTCGGTCAAGTCGGCAAACGATTTGGTGAAATCCAACTTTTCTATCTGTGCCTTTTCCGGTAAAGCCATATCCCCAAAAACCAGCGGCAACTGTATGGCGTTTGGCAGGACATACCCTAACCGGACCGTAGACGTTTTCCGGCGCTGCCGCACCAGCTCAAGGTATTTTGGATGAAAGTGCAGGTGGTCGATGATCTCTGTTTCAGCTTTTGTCATGTGCTAATTTACGTAAAATATCAGGCTATTACACCCGCTGGCGCGGGCTTGTAGCTTCTACTGTTACTCGTACTGAAGGTATAGCTGCGTGGAAAAGAAAAGGCAGGAGCTGCAAGCCTGCGCCAACAGCCGGGCCGGTTGCATGCTGTTCTTTTTCATAATACATAGCACAAGGTGTATAATGTAAAACGTGCGTAAAGTAATTACGTATTAGTGCAATAAATCAGGTTTATACCCAGGCTTTTTGGATATGAACCGGAGTGGGTGGCCTTGGTTGGTTAGATCAAGTGCAATGCCAGTAAGCGATTCCTGAAAGGACTTTGAAGCAGTCCGGATGGTTTATTCCTTTCTGTATAAGTCCCTGTAAATACCTAATTCGAGTCCTGGTTGCGGCCAGGCACCTTTAAACTTTCAGTTCAACAAAATGTCTCCTTCGGCTTCTGCAAAGACTTTGAGTGGGAAAGTAAACCATATATGTCAGGAATAGATTTTCAGGGTGAAACAGAACAGAGTCTGGTGGACGCGCTCAGGCGGGGCAGGCAGGAAATGCTTGGCGTATTGTACGACGCCTACGCTCCCGTGCTGCTGGGGGTGATCTCCCGGATTGTGCCTGATGCGGAAGTGGCTGAACAAGTACTACAGGAAACTTTTGTTGCCATCTGGGCGCGTATCGGGGTATACGACGCCTCCAAAGAACGCCTGCTCACCTGGGGGCTTGCCATTGCCAGGGGAATTGCCCTGGAAGCTGTGAAGACAGGTCGCTTTAGCTCTTCTGTAAATCCTGCAAGTGAACCTAAACCGCAGCAAAATAATATAGTACCTTTGCAGCAGGGGCATGCCAGTCAGGAAAACTTTTGTTCGCTTGACCCACTGGAGAAAAGCGCGTTGGAACTGATATACCTGAAAGGGCGCTCCTGTTCCGAAGCGGCAGGCGAGTTGCATATGACCGAAGCAGCTTTGAAAGAGGTGTTGAAAAGTGCATTCACTCATTTAAAGGCAGATAAGTCAGCATGAACACAGTTGCAGAATTTATAGAATCCGGTATACTGGAGCTGTATGTGATGGGAGCTGCCAGTGAGGAGGACGTGCTTGCCGTAGAAAAAATGGCGGCTGCCTATCCCGAAGTAAAACAGGAGATTGAGCAGATCAGCCTGGCTATGGAGCATTACGCACAGGCCTCAGCCATAAAGCCCCGCTCCACCGTAAAAACCCTGGTGATGGCTACCGTCGATTACCTGGAGCGGATGAAACAGGGGGAACTCCCGGAATCTCCACCGGCAGTCACGCCCAACTCCCGCATCAGCGACTATGGCAAATGGCTCGACGACCCCAAGGCCATCCTGCCCGCTGATGCCGATCAGATCCATGCCCGCATCATCGGCTATACGCCCACTGCCACCACTGCTATTGTGTGGGTGCGTCATCAAACCGAGGAGGAGTTGCATCACGATGAATACGAACGCTTCCTGATCGTGGAGGGCACCTGCCTGATGCGTGCAGGGGAGGAGACCTACAACCTGGTCGCCGGCGATTACTTTGCCGTTCCGCTCCACACGCCTCACCAACTCACCGTCACATCCGCTTCACCCTGCAAAGCCATTTTGCAGCGTTTGAGTGTGGAGTAAGATCATGAGAAAGGCAACTGTGTGTGCAGGAGCCTTTGGTACTCCCTTGTGTTTTTTGAACAAACAGACTTCCAGCTCCAGCACTTGCCAGGGGCTGTTACTCGCGCTTGCTATAATGCGGCGAGGTAAAGAAAAGGCGCGAGCTGTAAGCTCGCGGCAGCAAGAGATGAAACAAAAGAGTAAAAGTTTATATTAAAGTTTAAATATATTATATTCGCTCTTACATTGGATCATTAAAAATAGTAATCAACTTCTACCTATTGGAGACACAGCTTAAACTACTAGAAGCATATCATGGTGATTGTATTTTAATTAAAACCTTTGACTGTTCTGGCAATGACTTTATTATCCTTATTGATGGAGGAACTGCTTCAACTTTTGACTACAGCCTTAAAAATGAGCTAAAGCAAATCTCAAAAATTGATTTACTTATTCTTACTCATATCGACTCAGATCATATTGCAGGATTAATAAGATTCTTCAAAAACTCACTATTTGCTAAGATAAAGGTTGGATCATTCTGGATCAATGGAGCAAATTTAGCGAAGACTCCTAGTGGCGAAAAGATAAGCTATAATCAAGGGAAGTCTATAGAGCAGCTACTTATAGACAATAAGGTAGCTCGCTCTTCTATATTTTCTCTCGTTACAAACGAATTTTCTCCTTCACTACCTGAGGGTATAGAGATTGAAATTCTGTCCCCTACTACATCAATACTTAATTCCTTGTATGCACAGTGGCCTATAATATCAAAAGAATTAAACGCGTCTGATGTCAAAGTTAAAGCTTCCACTGGGACAGCATCTCAAATATCCAAAGGAGCCCTAGTAGACCTCGCTAAAGAAGAGTTTAAACCTTCTAAGAATATTGAAAATGATTTATTTAACAGTTCTTCAATAGCTTTTATATTAAGAACTCCTGACAAGTCTATTCTGATGCTAGGGGATGCAAGATCTGAAGTTTTAGTAAATTCTTTAAATGATAAGGGCTATACTAAAGATAATAAACTATTAGTTGATTTTGTAAAGGTGTCACACCATGGAAGTATCAATAACACAAGTTGTGAATTATTAGATATAATCAATTGTGATAAATTTGGAATATCTACTAACGGTGGTAATGCAAGCCATAAACATCCTGATAGAGAGACAATAGCTAGAATAGTGCATCATCCTGAAAGAGACTATGAAGTTGAAAGATTAATCTTTTTTAACTATCCTGTGGATGATATCCAAAAAAAGTGTGGTCAGCTTATTAATTCCTCAGACTTAAGTATTGGAAATTGGAGTTACTTTGACTCTATCACCGAAGTCCCTTTATAATTATGCCAAGGAGAATTCAGCAATGTTGTGCAAGAACATCTATTAAAATTTCTGATGATGATTTTGCAAATCAAGGAAGTGGAGTTATAGTTTTAGATGGTGGTTCTTTCTATTTGATAACAGCACATCATTGCATTTTTGGAGAGAATAACGAATACTGTGGGGTAACAGCAGACAAAATTTGTGTAGAAATACAAGACAACTACTCAAGTAAGTTCAGGAGGGTGAATGTCCTTGAAATAGTCGAGTTCTGTGACAATAATGATTGGGTATTACTAAAAATTGAAGACCCATGCATAAGTGATTGTGATTTCTTAAGGATTTACAAAGGAACTAGGTTCATTGAAGAAGAGAACGTTCGCTTTTGTGGGTACCAAAACAGTAATCCTAATGAATACAGACCTTGGGGCGCCAAAATATTAACAATATCTAAAAACCAGTTCAAGATCACGCTGGAAGCCAAAACTTTTGATCAAGGAGGGGAAGATGGAGCTACATTGGCTAAAGGTTTATCTGGTAGTGGGGTGTTTATACTTAAAGGCAAAGAACTTTATCTTATTGGAATACTGAAGAGTGTAGTTGGCGAAAAAGCTTTGAATGATGATTTAGACTGTTGTCCAATTACAAACTTACTTGAAAACTTATTTGATAGTTTTAAAGATCTAAGTGATATAGATTTTTTAGAGGAATATGTAGAAGGATTAGATCAAACCAAATCTGAGGAAGATGTTAAGGAATGGTCAAAACTTAATGTAGATGATTTTGATAATATTATAAGAAAACATAGAGTATTATACCCGGAAGCGAAAGCAGTTAGGCTCACTAGTGAGAGAATCTTAGAGTTTCTTTGCCAAAATGAGAAACTAGAAAATATTAGGAGCAAGAGTGAACTGATTAAGAGCTATGAAAATACTGCAACTTCATTTGAAAAGAGAGTAAAAGAAACTTACACGAGAGATGTAGCAGATAGAAATGAGGCTAAAGAACTTATTCGACAGCTTGAAGAAGACTTTGCAAAACATATCAAAGATATGTTTAATGACAATAGTAACTATCTCAATACTGAGCTAGCTCGACATAAGGTTACAGAATGGTTGATGAATTGTTCATTTGATTTTCAAGAAGAGTAATGATCGAAATAAAATTAGATACTAAACCAATTCCAGTACCACTTATCTATAAGCTAGTGTTGCTCCTTGCTGTGTTGAGATACGGTACACGTAAACCCTTCAAGGCTCCATTACTATCACTACATGTTTTCCTTTGGGGAATTAGGTCAGAAGAAAACTTTGATGTACTTAGAAGTATAGCCAGAGCTGGTAGAGATACTATTGTACCTTGGAGTTTCGAACCATCTCTTGATAAAACAATAATTCTAGCTTTAGTAAATGAATACTGTGTAAGAGAAATAGTCTCTAATTCACTAGAAATTAAACTGACAGGTAAAGGAAACCAATTCTTATCAAAAATTGAGAAGCTAAAGGTTTTTGAGGATGATATTACTAAGATTAAGCAAATAGGCATCATTCCTAAAGTCATAATTGAAAAAGCAAGTAAAGCTTGGGTATTAACTAAAGAAAATGTTTAGAATTAATAGACTCAGATTAGAGATCAAGACTAAGGAACAAGAAAGTTCTAAAGACATTTTTGGTTTTGATATACCTTTTGAACACGGATTAAATATTGTAGCTGGTCACAACTCTAAAGGTAAAACAACAATAAATTCTTGCATATACTATAGTTTGGGTATGGAAGAATTACTCGGTGGCCAAAATGAAAAGGCACTAGATAAAGCAGTAAAATCCGAATTCAATATTTATGAGAAAGCTTCAGGGAAAGTAGTAAAAAGCTATAGCGTCTTTACTTCAAAAGTTCTAGTTGAAATTTCTAATACAAAAGGTGAAATTGTAACTGTTAGAAGATATATAAACCCTGGGCAAGATGATGCTGAGGGAAGGGAACTAGCGAAAACAGTCACAGTATACAATGATGAATATTCTGCTATTTCATCTAATACAAGAACTAGAACTTTATATATAAGGGGTGCTAATAATAATGACAACGACTTTGGTTTTTATAGCTGGTTTGCAGAATTCATTGGGGTTGATCTGCCTATAGTTTCAAATTCATCAAAAAAAGATGGTTACAGCCCCCTTTATTTACAGGCAATTTTCCCTTCTTTATTTATTGAGCAGACTAAAGGCTGGTCTGATTTTTTTGCTACAACTCCTTATTTCGGGATTCCGAAAACAAAAGAGAAAGTAGTCGAATTTCTTTTAAACTTAAATGAACTTAATACTTCTACTGAGAAGGATAAAATAGGTAGAACTAAAAGAGACTTAGAGATAAGATGGAAATTCATTTATAATAAATTGGAGTTACTTTCTGCTGAATATGACGGATTATTGAAAGATGTTCCTGAGAATATAACTAAAGATAAAGATGTTTTAAAAACAACTAATCTGTTTATCAAAGATAAAGCAGGGGATTTACCACTGCCCATAAATCAATTAATAGAAACAAAAGAAAAGAGCCTACAACTTTTAAGGCAAAAACCTCTTGTTCGAGTAGGGGATAATAAGGAAGAAGCTAGAATCAGTTTCGAGAATACAAATAAGGAGTATGACTCTTTTTTAAAGAAATTTAAATCCTTCGATCAAAATTTTGGTATCCAAAAGGAACAGCTGGTTGCATTGCAGAAACATCAAAAAGATGTAGTAAAAGAGCTTTCCTCACAAAAAGGAATCCAGAAGGTATTTGATCAAGCCATAATCAAAGAAGATGTTTACAGCAAGTGTCCCACTTGTACCCAGCATATATCAGTGGACTTGATGTCTTCTGAAAATATTAAGATTGAGAAACTTAGTTTGCAAGAGAATATTGCATATTTAGACGGGCAAAGAAAACTTATTCAAAGCTCAATTGATTCATTAGAGAAGGTTATCAAGGAGAAGGAAACAGTTAGAAAGTATTACGTAAGGCAGCAAAGGGAGCTTGAGGATGAAATAAAAATATTACTAAAAGAATTAGTTGCTGATGACAGAGAGTTTTCTGAGTCTGATACCTTGATCAGAGTTCGATTAGAAAAAAGTATAAGCGAATTTCAATACTTGTATAAAAGATTTAAAGAAGATCTAAAAGCACTTGAGGAGCTGGCAGGCTCTTATTATGAGTTGTTAAAAGATGAAGATAAACTTAACAAGAGTCATCTAGAAGATAAGCTAAAGTTAAATGAATTTGAAAAAGCCTATAAGCTTTATTTAGAAAATTTTAAGTACTCAAGTAACCCCATTTGGAATATATCCATTCAGGACGATGACCCTTTTAAATATTTTCCTGTTTTCAAGTTCAGAAAAGATGATGCTCAGCCACAATCTATTAGAGTAAATTCTTCTGCTTCTGATTTTGTGAGAAATATATGGGCATATTCTATTTCATTGCTTCAAAAAGGTGAAAATCATCCAGGTCTTGTACTCTTTGATGAACCAGGTCAGCATAGAACAGATAGTGCTAGTTTGAAAGCATTATTTGAGGAGTGTGCAGCTATTAGAGATAAACAAATTATCATATTTACCTCAGTAGATAAAAATTTAGGAGATGATGACAAAATTGATTTAACTGATTTACTGAAAGATTTAAAGAGAGAAGAGGACTATTATATCTATGAACTAGATGAAGTAGGAAAAAGTATAAAGTTTATTGAGACTAATTAATTTAAAATAAAAGATTCTTTAACAGGTGGTTGCTCTAAAAGTGGTTTAATAGTAAAAATACTTAGCCCTTCAACCCATTTAAACATAGACTTACTCGTTCGGAAAATTATACCTGTCGTAAAGGCACATCTTTCGGCAAATCACTCAAAAAAACAAAGCAGTCCCGGATACTAAGTTCCGGGACTGCTCTTTTTAACAGGTATAGCCGCTATCTCAATTTTACTGCTTTCCTATACCAACCTATACCTCACCGCTTCCTGTTTTTGTTGAAGAAGCTCCACATGACTTCATTTATATCAATATCAGAGGTGGTATTCCCCAAGGGGTAGCCGATGTTAAACGGATCACTGCCCGGCCATGTATGGCCCCCGTTTTCGACCGTGACAAGCGACACGGTAATGCCTTTGCCGCTTACTTCCTGGATCGTGACGGAGGTATTGTCTTTCTTATTCGTATTGAGCACCTTCTTGCTTTCTTTCTGGTCAGGCAGTTTGTTGTGCGTCAGCCAGTAAGTATAAGTAGCCGGGGCCGAGGCATAGGCATTGGCTTTCCCGTCGTATTTCACCACCTCGTCGGCCGTGCCATGCACCTGCATCACGCTGATCGGTTTAGCTGTGCGGTGATAGAATTTTACCGAATCGGGCAGGGGGCCGCCGACAGAGGCAATGGCTGCAAAATCATCGGGCATTTCAGCCGCCAGGCGGTGGCAGAAGAAACCGCCCCGCGACAGTCCGGTCGCAAAGATCGCTTTGGCATCTATCCGGTAGCTTTGTTTCAGGCTGTCGAGCAAGGCGCGTACAAAGCCCACATCGTTGGTGCCCTTTTGGTGCGACATCTCAAAGCCTACATTCCAGTCCTGCTTTATACCCGATGGGTACACTACAATAAAATTGTGTTTGTCGGCGGCCTCATTCATTCTGGAGTAAAACATTTGCTCGACTACCGTCATGCCCCCACCATGAAAATGGAACACCACCGGAAAGGCCTGAGAAGGGTTTGCCGCATAGGAGGCAGGCAGGTAGAGCAGGTACTTTCGCTTGGTACCTTCAAACTCAAAAGGTGTTAGCTGTGCCGAAGCCGTGATAGCGGCAAGCAGTAGCGCCGCTGTAAAAAGAAGTCGTAACATGATCATAGGGTTTAGTTATGACACAAATGAAGCGCGAGCAGGTGTCAGAATCTTCCGGAATGATCATTTACCTATAGTAAATCACGATTTTTGAATAAAAAGGAGAGAAGGAACTGCAAAAGCTAGGGCTGTTTAGATCCTGATAATTCTCCCCTTGAGGACAAGTGAGAACGCGAGTTCGAAACTTGCGAGCGGAGCTCTCAGAGGGCTGTGTTTACAGGTGCGATAAATTGCAAACTAGCCTACTATCATCTTAGCGCCGAATTTACACCCCTATGACCTACGGTCGCAAGTTTCGACTCGCGTCTCACTTGTCCTCAAGGGGATAGCTTCTTCCATAACTTAATAGTTCTACTGTATGAAGTGATGTCAAGAGTTGCCCTAGCCTTGCATGACTCTTTTGCGGTAAGCAGAAGGCGTTTCGTGCAGTTGTTTTTTGAAGGCGGTGTTAAAGCTGGTAAGGCTGTTGAAACCCACCTCAAAGGCGATGGCCGCAATGGTGAGTTCGCTGCCCTGGCCCGTTTGCAGTAATGCCTGCGCGTGCCTGATGCGGTGCTGGTTCACGAAGCCGTTAAAATTGGAGCCGGATTTGCTGTTGATCGCCATCGAGATTTTTTGCGGACTTACTTTCAGCGCCTTGCTGAAGGTGCTCAACGAGAGGTCCGGGTTTTTGTAAAGCTCCTGCTCTTCCAGTAGCGCCTTCACTTCCTCGTAGATCTGGTTTACTTCCGCCTCCGGCAATGGCGTCGTTTTATACTTGGCCGTGTCAAGCGCACCGATATAGCCTTTCTGGATCACGACATAACTCACCCCATACGCGATAACAGAATACAGGATGGGCCCCAGGATGTAGGGCACATCGTCATCGAGCAGGTTGAGGACATACACCACCCAAAGCGCCGCCAATGCATAGGCGAGCAGGCGCAGCCATTGCGCAGCGGCATCAGCCTGCCCGATCGCTACCCTGTACCGCTGTATCTTCCGGTAAGTCAGGTATAGGTATAGCAGGTAATGGCCATAATACACACAGAAAAGGAGCACAAACACAGGTATAGGCGTTGTTTTCGCATTCTCCTTGTTGATGAAAAAGCTAAAAGCCAGCCCGGCCAGGAAAGGGAGGAGGTGCAGGAGGGAAGCAGCGGTGAACCGGATCGATTTTTCGAGCACCGAACGGGTATAGAAGTAAAAGAGCGGCCCGATGAGCATTAGCGTGGAAAGGCCTGCAAAGATGACCTGCAGGTATACGCCGTCCACGAATTCCAGAAACAAGGACTTCCCGACACGGAAGGAAAGCACCAGCAACAGGACGCTCAGAATTTTATTGGAGACGGGAAGCCCTTTGGGGTAGAACCAGAGAAAAACAGCCAATACCAAGCCATGGAAAACACCTAAGCCGCTGAGCAGAATAAGAAGGACATGACCTGTAGACATGAGCGCAAATAAACACATTATTTATACTCTACAGCGTTTCGGCCAGGCTTTAATTTTCTACCTGTAGGTGTCCCTTCCTCTTATGAGCTGTGGTATAATTGCCGGGAGGGAACACCTTTCTGCACGAAACCCCAAACCAGTAAGGACACCCTGACTTTCCTATTTCTCTTCCGTTGCAGTTGCTTTGGTTGCTTCTGCTTCTATACCTTTGTTGAAGGCTTTGATATAGGCATGGCGCAGCACGTTGAACACCGTGGTGGAGACGTCGGTGTCGGGTTGGTTTATATTGCCGCTGATGGGGACTTTGGTGGCGATCTGGTCCCGGGGCTGGTTTTCGGCGGCCTCCACGAACAGGCCGGCAATGGCTTCCCAGGCTGTCCGTAAGATGCCTTCCTCTTTCACGTCCTTTTTCAGGTTCAGCACTTTTACATTCTCGAAGAAGGGCTTCACATAGCCATCCAGCTGGCCATCTTTCAGCTTGAGCTCACTATACATGTCCATGCGGCCACGTTCCACATCAAACTTGCCGTAGGCCTCTATAAAGTCATTGATGCTGGTCAGGTCTACCCCTGTGAGCTCGATGGTCATGTCAAAGTCGGGCAGCTCCTTGAGCAGGTTGGCTTTCATATCTCCCTTCAGTTTGCCGCCACCAACCGACTGCCCCGTCAGGTGCACCGTCGACGGAAGCTCGTGGGCGGCATCCTCCACGTTGGCCAGGTTGTAGGCAACCAGCTGCATGTCGGAGATGTGCAGGTCAACCTGCTGTTTCTTGCTGAAATCGAAGTAAGCCAGTTTGCCGTTGTTCACCACAAAGCGGTTAATGGTGATCGGCATCAGATCCTTCACCACTTTCGTCCAATGTGCACGGGTTGGCTCTTCACCGGAGGCCGCAGCCTTTTTCACTTCCACCATATTCAGCACCGGGTCCTGCATCACGACCTCCCCAACCAGTTTCCCCTTCAGCAGCGATTTCCACTCAACAGACAGGTCCGTTCGGGGGATGTTGAGAAAAGAATATTTGGGATTGCCGCCTTCTTCCTCCAGCACCAGGTGGTCGATGGCGTAAGCGCCTCTGTACAGGGAAATGTCAATATCTTCGACATGGCCCGTGTAGCCGGGCAGCTCGTTGAGCGTTTTGTTCACATAGTCTTTCACCAGGTAGGGGAGCGCCACCCGGAAGGCGATCAGCAGGAGCACAAGGAAGGCTAGTATCTTATATGATTTCCGTAGGATCATAGCTGGTCTGGATTACTGGTAACACAACCGCTTTTCACGCACAGTATACCTTCTGTTTACGCACCAGCCTCGCTGCAGATGCAGGTCTCCGGCTATAATAGCCCACACAGGCTGGAAGGGGCACGCAGCTGCTTCGAATGCTTCCGGAAATGCAAACAGGTATAGCCTATAAAAAAAGAAACCCTTCCAATTCCATGGAAGGGTCCTTTTTTGCTAGCGTGCTTTCATCGTTACTTACCCCAGTTCGCCCAATTGCTGCAATGGCCGCCCAGGTCGGTGCCGGATATCTCGGTCTGCACACCCGAATAGGCTGCGTTCATAACAGATCGGGGAGCGAAATGCAGTTTGCCGTTCTTCAGGGTTGTAAATGCCTTTCCGAAGTGATTCTGGCTCAGGCCATGGCCTGCTTCATGCAAAGCAATTGTCTCCACATCGTAGGTATAGCCATCATTCCAGGTGAAGGCATCGTTGTAGTAGATCTCTCTCCAGGCGACGTCCGCTTTACCATTGCCATCCATGTCTGTCAGGTTCCCTTCACCATCTACATAAATGAGCGTGAACGTTGCGGCAAGGATAAAGGTACTTCCGCCAGGGGCAATCATATCAAAGAATTCTGCCGGAAGCCAGCCTGCATGCACGACATCTGCCACATACGCAAAACTCCCTTCATAGCCCAGCAGGGCAGCGATGAATCCGGCTGGCCGGCCGTCGTATGGTACTTTCGTCATACCCAGATCGGAGCAGGTCACATCATCCCAGGTGTCCATCGCTCTGTCGATGGCAGCTTCAGTAACGTCCGCAGACAAATCCTCTGACGGTCTGTTATTATCGACATAGTAGGTGATGTCGCGGGTGCCATCCTCGCTATAATCCTCTACAAAGTCATCGGAGAGCTGCTTGTTGCCCCGGTGGTTGAAGTAAACCACATTGCCCACTTCTTTTCCCTCGCCGGAAGTGATGTACTCTGCTTTGTACACCATGTACTTTCCATGCCGGGTATTGGTCTGCAGCATGCTTTCAGATGAGGCAGCCTGAGGTGCCATTTCTGCTTCCTGTAGCTGATCCTGACAGGAAAAGGTCATACAGGCAGCTAGCGCTACGGATAAGGTTGCTTTAAGCTTTTTCATATGCTAAATTGTAATTGATGGCTGCTGTTGCGTGATACTGACTCGGGATATAAGTATAATTACAATACGTGTTATTTATGATTTATATTATAATAATTATACCTATTCAACGTATAGCATGCCGGTGTACTAAAAAGTTTAGTGAAGGCATGATAAGTAGCAGTTAACTGCATGGGGCAGTGAGCGTTTGCTGCTTCCTATACTGGTGCATTGTACTTTCTCGCCCGACATTGTGTAAATTGCAGGCCAGTACCAAGCTATACCTGATTCTAATTTTATTAAAAGCCTTTCCATTGCCTTTCAATCCCTTCACCATAGACCTGCCCGTTCGGGAAATTATACCTGCCGTCAGAGAACATCTTTCGGAACAGAATACCCTGATCGTCAATGCCCCTCCGGGAGCCGGTAAAAGCACCTTGCTGCCACTGGCCATACTCGACGAGCCCTGGCTCGAGGGTCAGAAGATCATCATGCTGGAGCCACGGCGCCTGGCAGCCAAAACCATTGCCGAACGCCTGGCGCAGCTATTGGGCGAGGAGGTAGGCCAGACCGTCGGTTACCGCATCCGTTTCGAGACGCGCATCTCAGACAAGACCCGCATTGAGGTCGTAACCGAAGGCATCCTGACGCGCATGATTCACAGCGACCGCTCGCTGACAGGTATAGGGATCGTGATCTTCGACGAGTTTCATGAGCGCAGTATCCACGCCGATGTGGCCATGGCCCTGAGCCGGGAGGCACAGCATACCTTGCGGCCCGACCTGCGCATCATGGTGATGTCGGCCACCTTGGATATGCCCCAGCTCACGAGCTTGCTCAAGGCCCCGGTGGCGCAAAGCATGGGGCGGCAATACCCGATCGAGACTTTTTACACCGGCGACGCCGACGACCGCATACTGCCCGAAATGACGGCCAAAGTGGTGGTGCAGGCGGCAAAGGAGCAGCAAGGGGATATCCTTGTGTTCCTGCCCGGTGAAAACGATATCCGGAAAGTAGAAGAGCTCCTGCGCAGGCAGCTGCGCGATTTCAGGATACACCCCCTTTTCGGGATGCTGCCTTTTGGCAAACAGTACGCCGCCATCATGCCCGACCGCGACGGCAGACGCAAAGTAGTGCTGGCCACCAGCATCGCAGAGACCAGTTTGACCATT
Source organism: Pontibacter coccineus (assembly GCF_030546575.1). Lineage (GTDB taxonomy): Bacteria > Bacteroidota > Bacteroidia > Cytophagales > Hymenobacteraceae > Pontibacter > Pontibacter coccineus. Next base: position 211,560 of record NZ_JAUOTN010000001.1, on the reverse strand, counting down.
GAAGGCATTTCGGTAGTGGTGGATACAGGCTTCGGCAAAACCTCGCGCTTCGATGCGAAGTCCGGTTTGTCGCGCCTCGAAACGGTGCGCATCTCCAAAGACGCCGCCGACCAGCGGGCCGGTCGCGCCGGTCGTTTGGGCCCCGGCACCGCCTACCGCATGTGGAGCAAAACCACGCAGGAGCGCATGGCCCCGCACCGCACCCCCGAGATCATGGAAGCCGACCTGGCTTCGCTGGTGCTGGATATGGCGCAGTGGGGCATTACCGATATTCGGGGCCTGACCTGGCTGAATCCGCCACCCCGCGCTGCCCTGCAATATGCTACCGAGATGCTGCACCAGTTGCAGGCGCTGGAGCATGGCCGCATCACCGAGCACGGCAAGCGTATGCACACGCTGCCCTGCCACCCGCGCATTGCGCACATGCTGCTCAAAGCCGAAGAAACCAAACAGGTAGCGCTGGCAAGTGATATTGCCGCCGTGCTGGAAGAGCGCGACCCGCTGGACCGCAACGCCGGCATCGACATTAATTTAAGAGTGGAAGCCCTGCGCAGGTATAGGAAAGAGCAGGGGCAGGGCAAGCGTTTCGGCAAGATCGAGAAGATCGCCCGCTCGTACCGCTCCCTGTTCAGCATAGAGCCGGAGAATGGCACTTTTGATGATTACGAAACCGGTGTGTTGCTCACGCATTGCTACCCCGAGCGCATCGCCTACGCCCGTCCCGGCAACAATGCCCAGTTCCAGTTGGCTAGCGGACAATACGCCTCCGCCGGTCACCGCGACGACCTGGCGCATGAGCCCTGGCTGGCCATCGCGCACCTGCATGCGGGAACAGGCGATAACCCGGGCCGCATTTTCCTGGCCTCGCCGCTTAACCCACGGGATCTGGCGCCGCTCGTGAAGCAGCAGGAATGTTACCATTGGGACCTGAACGACGGCGAACTCACCGCCTCCATTGACACTCGCATCGGCAGCATTGTGCTGCAAAGCAAGCCGTTGCCAGCCCCCGACGAGAAGCACCGCGTACCGGCCATCTCCGAAGCCATCAAGCACGAAGGCGAACACCTGCTGGATTTCAACCACGAACTCACCCAATGGCAAAATCGTGTACTGAGTCTGCGCAAGTGGCGCCCTTCAGAAGCCTGGCCCGACGTGAGCACCGCCACTTTGCTCATGACCAACTGGGACTGGCTGAAGTCTTACCTCTTCGACATCGAGCACCCGGACGAGTTGATGGAGTTGGAGCTCCTGCCGATACTGGAAGCCAGGTTCCTGAGCGAAGAGCAACGGGCGCGGCTAGCGGTATTGGCTCCGACCAGCATAGCCTTGCCGGATGGCGCCGATATAGCGCTCGACTACAAGCCAAACGGTGAGCAACCCACGCTGGAAATCCGTCTGCAGGACGTGCTGGACTGGGAGCAAAGCCCGACAGTGGATGATGGCGAGATGACAGTAGAGCTGGCTTTGCTCAGTCCGGAGCTTAAGCCGATCACTACTGTATCAGACCTGGCGAGTTTCTGGAAAGGGAATTACCGTGTGATCAAGCGGCAGCTGGAGGTGGTGTTTCCGGAAGTGAAATGGGAGCGGGGAGTTTAGTGATGTTTGTGCATGATTACACCCCTGTAGTCCCCTCAAGGGGACACTCTTTTCTTCCGTTTTTAAGACTATACCAGGTAGTAACCTTATTCTTTCGATGCTAAGCGTACTAAATTTTGAAATAGTAATAGCGGAACTGTCCCCTTGAGGGGACCACAGGGGTGTAATCATGCACAGGCAATATCACTGGTTCTCAGTTACCCAATGCTCTAATGTTCGCAGTATATTTTGGATGTTTTTCTTGATTTCGATATCATCAAATCTTAAAAACATTACTCCATACCTTTCCAGCTCCGACTGTCGCTTTGCATCATTATCAAAGCTATAATCATGGCTATCCCCATCTATCTCAATTGCTAGTTGTAATTCATGACAGTAGAAATCAACAATATAATCTAACATAGGCACTTGCCTGTGAAATTGGTAGCCCAGTAGTTTTCTCTCCTTTATTTCCTGCCATAAAAGAATCTCAGCAAGCGTGCTGTTTTTCCTCAGTTCTCTTGCTTTGACTTTAAGATACTCCTTGTAAGGTATAATGGTGTTCTTTTTCATGCCTGGTATTTACCACATGCAACGCTCTGTAACCCATACACAAGGCAGGGTTTTTAAGTTCTGCGGAGACCCCAGATTGCGCGTATTGAAGGCTTTATAGATTCAAGAGAATACCCGTATAATCCCCTCAAGGGGACAGTTTCGCTTCCTGTATCCAGGCCAGAAAACAATACTTTCACAGGTTTCGAACAGTAATGGGATAGTCCCCAAAAAACGACTACCCTGCAAAACAAAAAAGAGACGCGTTCATTGCGTCTCTTTTAGTTTAAGGAATTTCATTTAAGAAGCTAAACTGCTTCCAGCGCTCTTTGGTCCTGCGCCTCCGGCTCGTCAGCGCCGATTGCTTTATTCCAGTCTCCGGCGTTCTTTATACCAAGTTTTTCTGGATCAAACGTCGGGTCGAGTCCGGCTTTGCGCTGGGATATGTAATCTTGCAGGGTGCGTAAGGCTGGCTTGCGCAACAGGATGATGGCGACCACGTTCAGCCAGGCCATGATACCCACGCCGATATCGCCGAGCATCCAGGCCGATTCTGCCGTCTTTACGGAGCCGTAGAAGGTGGCGGCAAGTATAAAGAAGCGAAGCGCCCAGAGCATCCACTTTTTGTTTTTGGTATTCAGGTAGCTCAGGTTGGTTTCGGCAATGTAGTAGTAGGCCATGATGGTGGTGAAGGCAAAGAAAAACAGCGAAATGGCGATAAAGCCGCTACCCAGCGCGGGGAAGTGGGAGCTAACCGCCAACTGCGTGTACTCCGGCCCGAATGGCACACCTGGCAGGTTCTCCACCAGGAAGCCGCCCTCCGGATTCACCACATTGTATTGTCCTGTAAACAGGATCATGAACGCCGTAGCCGTACATACAAAAAGCGTATCCACATATACAGAGAAGGCCTGCACCAGGCCCTGCTTAGCAGGATGGCTCACCTCGGCCGCGGCGGCAGCATGCGGGGCAGTGCCCTGGCCTGCTTCGTTGGAGTAAATGCCTCGCTTCACGCCCCACGAAATGGCCATGCCAAACACGCCGGCAAAAGCGGGCTCCAGGTCAAATGCAGAGCTGATGATCAGGTTCAGCACGGCGGGCACTTCCGAAATATTCATCAGGATGATGACGACCGACATCAGGACGTAGGCACCCGCCATAAACGGAACTACCACCTGTGCCACGTTGCCGATGCGCCTCACACCCCCTACAATAATAAGGGCCAACAGCAAGGTAACGGCGCCACCCGTATACGCCACCGGTACCTGGAAGGCATTGCTGATCCCGGAGGCGATGCTGTTGCTCTGCACGCCTGGCAGGAATAGGGCCATACTGATGATGGTAGCGACAGCAAACAAAACAGCATACCATTTTACGCCAAGCCCTTTCTCAATGTAGAAGGCCGGGCCACCTCTGTACTGGCCATCTTTTACCTGCTTATAAATCTGGCCCAGTGTCGCTTCTATAAAGGCAGAAGAGCTGCCCAGGAAGGCGATCGCCCACATCCAGAACACGGCACCCGGTCCACCCATGGCAATGGCAGTGGCTACACCGGCGATATTACCAGTGCCGACACGCCCGGCAATGGCTACGGTAAAGGCCTGAAAAGAGCTGATGCCCTTGTTGGAGGATTCCCCCTGGAAAAGCAGGCGCAGCATTTCACGGATATAGCGTACCTGCAGGAATTTTGTGACAATGGAGAAGTATACACCTGCCCCAAGGCAAAGTATGATAAGCGCATTGCTCCAGACGATGTCGTTTACCGAACTGATAAGGTTTTCCATGGGCTGATGGTAGGGGTTAATAAGGTTTTGGCTGTTTAAATTAAACAGAAAATTTAATAAGTAAGGACTTACTTAGGGTTGTTGTTCGGGATGCAGGTCGGTTTAAACGGGAATTGCTGCATATAAGCCTGAAGTAAATTCCTCATGTTGAGTGGTATAACAATAAAAAAAGGGAGCCTAAGCCAAAGCCCAGACTCCCTGCTGATAATCAAAAATAATTTTACGGATTAGCAGACCACCCACACAGCAGCGCTAACAGCCATCACTTACAGCCAAACCTAACGCTCCAACCGGAAGAATTTTCTGGAGATAGGGATCAGCATGGCGCCTGCCAGGGCGAAGGTGACGAAAGCGAACTTGAGGTTAAAGGCGTGGGCCAGGTAACCGATGAGCGGCGGGCCCATGAGCATACCCACAATACCGAAGGTCACGATCATGGAGATGGCGATGCCAGGCGAGTACTTTTTGGAGGCGCCCGCCAGCGTGTACGTCATCGGTATAACCGAGGCGGTGCCGAAGCCTACCAGTGAGAAGCCAATCATGGCAGGCCAGAAACTCGGGAACAGAATGGCCAGTGCTATACCTGAGAAAATAAGGCTGGCACTGAGCACGTAGGTTCTTTCCATTCCGATCTTCTCGATGATACGATCTGAAACGAATCGCGAAAGCGCCATAAACGACATAAAAATGAGATAGCCTGCGGTAAAGACCTCTTCGCCCACCACCTGCTGGAAGTAAATGCCACTCCAGTCGAACATGCCGCCTTCGCAAACGGCTGCAAAGAACACAAGCAGCCCCAGGTATAGGATGTACGGATCGGGCTTGCCAAACGTGAGTTTATTGCCCGTCGTGGAGCGGTCATTGCGCAGCAGGTATGGGAAGGCGCCCAGCACAAGTAGCGTCGTGATGACAGAGACTGCTACCAGGTGCGGCACGATGGATATGCCAAGCGAAACCAGCAGTGTGGTAACGCCGACGCCCACAATGCCGCCTGTGCTCCAGAGACCATGGAAGGCGCCGTTTATTTTGCGGTCGTAGAGTTTCTGCAGCGTAATGGCCTGGGTATTGATCGCGATGTTAAACACACGCATACTCAGCGAGAACAGGAATAAGGCCACGACCAGGGCAAATGGTGTGGCAGCTATTCCGATCAGCGAAAGCGAAGCGGCATTCAGGACCATAGCCACAATCAAGGGTAAGCGGCTGTCGAACCTGGTGACAAGCCAGCTTGATAAAGGCAAGCCGATCAGCGAGCTCACCGGCATGGTCAGGAGAATGCTGCCCAGTTCGGCCTCGTTCAGGCGAAGTGTGGAAACGATGGTGGGGATGCGGGATGCCCAGCTTGAAAAGTTGAAGCCGGAAAGAAGGAAAAAAAGGCTAAGTGAAAGCCGGTTCGTGGTGATAGAATGCATTGCGGAAAAATAAAGACGCAAGTTGCTAAAAAGTAAAGCCTTTAGATACGTTTATTCTTTTTTTTGAACAGATGTCTTCTGCGAATTCAGTACTTATCAGGAAAGAGCACATGTTATCGTTTGCAGGAAAATGCAACGCCTTCCGGAATTGATTCACTTAAGCAACCTTCCTTCGCAGGAAAAAACATAATTAGGATGGTCCGGAAGACCTACCTAAAGACCAAGGACCAGGGCAAGGTGAAGTTTACGATGGGCCTGGCGGATGGGGGGAAAGAGTAGAGAAACGGAGGCTAAATGGCGATTGGGACACGCCGATCCAGATGAACAGGAAAAAAGGAGGCGTTTTCGAGAGTGTGCAGACGCTTCCGCGCCATTCACAGCACGAATTCAAATACCTGGTAGACGGCACCGAATGGCGAAACGACCCGGATGCCGACAGAGAAGCCCCCAATGAGTCTGGCGGCACCAACTCCCTGTTGGTCTTGTAAACAAACTTCCTTTAAAATAGCAGCTTAATCTAATTGCTTATACCTGAGATGTAGGAGGCTATTTCCTCTTCTTTGTCCTGCATGTGCCCGTAGGCAAACTTTTGTAGCACGTCGCAGGCAACTTTGTCGAGCACTCCGAAAATGCGCGCTTCACTGATCACTTCCTGGTTCCAGTCAGAGGCGATGACCAGAATGGCCTGCCCGTTGTAGGGCGCAAGGTCCAGCAGGTCGGCGGTGAGATAAGGGGTGAGTTTACCGTTTTCAATGGACCACCCGCATGGTGTAAGCACAAGTTTTTTGACTTGTGCCACTGGATTTAACTCTTTGTTATAATGGTTTACCGACTGTTTGACCAGCGATCATACCTCTTGGACTTCCAACACGGTAGATAATTATCGGGTAATCAGGTAGCACAGCAGATGGAGGTGGTGATTACGTAGATGGGGTGTGAAAGATAAGTGGGTTAAAATGTTGAAATATAGGCAGAAATAGCAAAAAGGCTTAAGCGTTTTATCGTCTCAGCCCTTTTGCTTTTTCACTACGCTATTCTATCAAAAGTTTAGCTAAGGTTGAGCCCGAGGCAGATGTCGCCTTGATAAAATAAATGCCTCTGTTCAATTGCTTATCGATCCTGATTTGTATGCTGGCTGCACCCATCACATCCGTTTCCATATCATTCTCATATACCTTTTGTCCTGTAGCAGTGTAAACAGAAATGTTGACAACTTCGTTTTTGCCAAAGTTTTCCATCTCGACGTTACCTGTTTCTCTGGACATAGGGTTTGGATAGACCTTGATGGTGCGTATATGTTCAACTGCAGTCTTCTCCTCTTTTAGGAGCATCGCATTGGCTGACGCTTCTGCCTGCACTGGGACAATACCTATAGCACTGATAATAGGGTTGTCTAACTGCCGGATAAAATCAATGGTCACCGTTCCGTCCAGAATTTTCATTGGTATTTCTCGCATAACAACCGTGTTGCGTCCTGCCTCTTTCACTATATCAAAGCTGGTGAGTTCTTTCTTACCACCTTCTATATTTACATCGAAGACTCGCTGCCCCGCTGCCGTCTTATCCAGATCCGCGAAGTAGAGCCTGATCAAATAATCACCATTTGTCACCGGGATATTGAATGCAAAGGCTGACATATTCTTTCGTGCGCTGCCTCCGGTGGAATTCGTCCATCCTGTCTCGAAAATATCCCGGTCCATAAACTGAGGAACACCCACGATTGAAGGAGCCACTTTTAAGAATGGGTTGCCACCTGAAACAAAGCCATTGCAGTCCATAGAAGTAGGGCATCCTGTCCAGACGATTCCTTCTATTTCCCGCATCGGGCCACCGGCATTGATGCGAACCGTACTGCCTGCCGTAGGCATGGCAACAAAATTTGCTGTCACGGACTTCTCAGCATCCATGGTGATGGTGGTAGGGTTTGCCATGCCGGTAACGCTGCCGCTCCAGCCTGAGAACTGATAACCTTGGTCCGGATTTGCTGTGAGCGTTACTGTTGTGCCATGTTCGTAGCTGCTCTGTTCAGGGCTCCAGGAGACGTTGCCACCGGGCCCTGCGCTAACTACCAATCTATATTGCTTCAGTTTAAAATTTGCTTTTACAGCAAGATTTCCTGTCACGGTAACGCTCAATGGGTTGCTGGTGTCTGTTATATCACCAGTCCAGTTTACAAATTCATAGTTAGCGTCTGGCGTGGCCGTTATTTTTACATTGTCACCGGAGGCATAGCTGGATTTAGATGGTGTCAGGCTTGTGGAGCCGCCTGTTCCTGCTTCTGCTGTTATGGTGTAAGTCTCTTCTGCTACGGCTGTAAAACCAGCTGTGACTTCCTTGTTCCCATCCATGGTAAGGACGAGTGGATTTATATCACCTGAGGCATCACCACTCCACCCCGAAAACTGGAAACCAACTGCCGGTACAGCCGTCAGCGTTACCTCAGATCCTGCCGGATGACTTGCCTCGTCCGGATTTGAGGTAACTGTACCATTACCAGAAACAATCACAGAAAGAGAATAGGCCGTCTGCTGTACTGCCGTGAAGGTGGCAGTAATGTTCTTGTTTGAGTTCATGGTAAGAGTTAGCGGGTTTGTGGTACCGGAGGCGTCTCCGCTCCAGCCGGCAAAGGTATAGCCGGAAGCAGGTGTCGCGGTGAGCGTGACCTCTGTACCGGCGGTGTAATTGCTCTGATCAGGACTTCTGCCCACTGAACCGTTGCCAGTTGTGCTTGTAGTTAACGAGTAGTTGGTGGACGTAGCGACCTTTTCAAATTCTATGGCTGAGATAATGGCATTATCCTTTAACGAACTGAAAACAATATCCAGGGTGCCATCCTTTACCTCAATGCCACTGTAAGTTTTCACCACGGACTTACCTGCACCGTCCTGTAAGAAGATGTCATAGTTAGATAGTACACGCAAGCCTTCCACATCTACATGAAAGACACGCTCACCTCCCTTTGCCGCTACGCCGCCTGGAGCACCAAAGTACGGCTCCAGGAAGTATAGCTTTACTACATAGGTACCCGGCTCGGTAACCGGCACATTATAGCTGAAAGGTGCTCCACTTGCCGCATAGCGGTAGCTCAGGTACAACGCATCATCGGTAGTACCTGCCACATCAAAGGATCTGGTTCTCGTAAGACCTCCTGAAAAGTGTACGTCTGCCGACCAGGTGCGGGACTGGCTATCAGTATACTGGTTGCCGCCGGCGTTTATGAGGTTGGAGGCTACTTGTGGTTGGCCCACGCGGAGCAGCGTTATGCGGGGCTGTCCGCCTCCGTTGCCGTCAAAGTACTCAGAGATGTAGAGGTTTCCTGTACGCACGTCTTCTATCATGTCAAGCGGGTTGGCAAAGGGTCGTCGTAGCCCCGGCACGTCACTGCCTTCGGTAGCCCGGATGATGTCCAGGTTTGTTGTACCTGGTTCCAGCACCATGATGTCATCTCCGCCGCTGAAGCGGCACACAAGCAGCTTGCCCTTCAACTTGCCCTCAAATGCGTTGCTCTTGAACTCAATCACCCCGTTGGGAGATTTGTTAAGGCCGAAGTCGAAGGCCCAGCCTTTATGGTTTGGTTCCATGGGCGTGCCAACCGGATAGCCATACGTTAGTCCGTTTGCTGTCCAGGTTACTTCGCCTGGGTCGGTACCAGAGGTGGGGTTGCCCCCGTTCATGATGTACTCGCCTCGTAGTACATTCGGATGACCATAGTAGCCGCCCTTCACTACCCGGAAGAGGTAATCGCTCTGTGTATCTCTTACGTTAGTCATTTCCGGCACATCAGGTCCGGTATATACCTGGCCATTTGACCATACCGCTCCGGACTTTAACGCAGGCGTATTGCCGCCCGCCGCGGATCCATTTGTCGGAACATACAGCTGCCCGTTCGAATGCCACACCAGGTCGTAGGCATTACGGATGCCGGTGGCATAGATGGTAAGCGCAGCACTGGAAGCGTGGGGATTATACGTGCCTCCTTCTTCCGTTTTTACATCGAGCGGTAGCGTCTGTTGCTCTGCCTTTGCTATGTCGAGCTGAAGGACTGCCGAAGTTAGAAGTCTTTCTGGCCTGTAGCCCCATGCGCCATCCGGAGCACCCATGGCCGTATTGCTTCCCTGTAGGAAGTATAATGCTCCGTCCGGTCCGAAATCGATACTATTGGTGGCGTGGTCCTTGGTAGATCGCGGCAGGTTAATCACGTAGTCTGTCACCTGCGGGCTCGCCGGGTTTGTCAGATTCACGCGCGATATCTTGCCACTCCACTCTGGAGCGTCAGCAAACTCGGGAGAGGAGTGGCTAATCCAGGCAACAAGGTTACTGGCGGTAGCCGAGGGGGCAAAGCGCAGACCGATCAAAAGACGTCTGGTGGCACTAAAGGGGGAGATGGTGATGTGGTTGGCCAGCGTGCCATCCGTTTTGATGTCCCAACGCTCTATCTTACCACCGGAGGTAGCAGCGTAAAGGCGGTTATCAGGACCGATCACCAGCGTGGTAAAGCCGTCTGAGCCGAAGGAGTTGTCCACCAGGATCTGCTCCGAGAAAGCTATGCCTGCCAGATCCGTAGGCACATCGCTGGTAGAAGTAATGGTCGTAAAGCGGGAAGTAAAAGGTTTCAGGGCATAGCCGTTGCCGTCTTTTACCTGATCACTGATGTGAAACTCATAGGTGGTATTTATCTGTAGCAGGCCGGAAAGTGTAATAGCATCGCCGGCTGCTGTGGCGTTCACCGCTGTGCCCGAAACTTCAGTTTTAGAGGTACCCGACACTTTGTAGAGCTTCACTGTAGAAGTATTGACAGTATTGCCGTCAAGGGACTTGCCACTCGGGTAGGCCACATCCACGGAAACTGACTGACTCAGTGACACTCCTGTGGCTCCATGGCCAGGCCGAACGGCTGTTATGTAGGGCCGCAGACTTTCTTCATAACTGGCAACCTCCAGCGTCACGATCAATTCGGCTGGGGAATAACCTGCAGCGAAAGCCCTGACTGTTGCCGTATAGGTGCCTGGGTTCAGTGTTCCTGCGTTAATGGTGAAGATTACCTCGTTGCCAGACGCGCCCAGATTAAAGATGACATTATTGGTATTGGAAAGAGTTTTGCCTTCATAAAGAAGCCAGCTTGGAACATCAGAGTTGCTACCTTCACTGGCTGTCAGTTGCACGGCTAACGGATCCTCATCTGAGTTGTTAAGATTAACCTTTAGTTCCTTCTGTTGCCCTACGGGTAGATCTACCAAAACAGAGGTGGGGGTAAACAGCAGCAGGGGCTCCTCAGGATCCGTGGGGGAGGCCGTGAAATTGGCTACGATGCTCTTATTCTTATCCAAGAGCACCTTCATTGGATTGGTGGTACCGGAGGCGTCGCCGTTCCAGCCGGCAAAGGTATAGCCGGTAGCAGGTGTCGCGGTCAGCGTGACCTCCGTGCCGGCGGTGTAGCTGCTTTGATCAGGGCTTTTACTCACCGTTCCGCTGCCAGTGGTGCTCGTGGCCAATGTGTACGTTGTGGTTGTAGCGACCTTTTCGAACTCTATACCTGAAATGGTAGCGTTGTTTTTGACGGAGGTGAACAGAACGTCAAGATTTCCGCCCGTTACATTCACTCCGTTAAACATTTTCACGACTGCCTTGCCGGCTCCTTCTTGGGCATAGATATCAAAGTTATTCAGCACCCGCTGCCCTTCTATGTCCACATGGAACACCCTGGCTCCAACACTGCCCTTCACGCCTCCTGGTGCACCGTAATAAGGCTCGATGAAGTGAAGTTTTATATTGTAAGTCCCGGCCTCAAGGGGGATGGCGTAGCTGAATGGAGCACCTGGGATAGTAGAGCTTGAGGAAAAAGCATTTCTATAGTTGAGGTAGAGCTCATCGTCTGTAGTAGCGGCTACGTCAAAGGACCTGGATTTTACCACTCCACCCGTGAAAAAGGCATCTGTCGCCCACATACGTGCCTGACCATCGGTAAACAGCACACCACCGGCATTTAACCGGGTGCTTCGCACAAAAGTAGCAGTGTAGGATTTTGTTGCAGTCATACTAACTGCCAATGGGTTAGCCGTTCCAGAAACGTCGCCACTCCAGCCGGCAAATAAAAATCCCGGAGCCGGTGTGGCCGTTAGCGAAACCGTAGATCCAGCGGGATACAGCTCCAGGTCCGGGCTCTTAGACACCGTGCCCGGGCCAACCGTGTTCACTTCTAAGGTATACGCTTCATTCTCTGACAGCACCTTCAGGTTAACACAGAAGCTGCTGCCTTTAAAAGTTGGGCCGTCTCCTGTTCCGTTAGCAGTGATCGTAGCTGTGTAATCTCCTGGGATTAAGCTTCTTGTATCTATCGTGGCTTCTACATCAACCGCTGCCTGGACAGCCACGCCTGAGGCGTTTTTGGTGATACTGAGCCAGGGGGCACTAGAGCTTAGCGTATACTGTGTTTCCTCTTCCACTGTGAAGAGCAGGTTCCTGATAACTTCCTGCCTGCCGGCAATGATTGTCTTTGAAATGCAGGATGCTGTAAAGCCGAGCTCATAGGGAATGTTACGTGTAATGGGTGCCGCATAAGTCTCTGTTCGCTCGTCAGAGATATTTACCAACGCTCCATGTGAGATTATAAAAGTGCTACCTATCACTTTGCTAGAGATGCCATAGTAGGAGCCTGGTAGTTGTAACTCTGTAGCGTTCGACCAGGTGCCAAGACCATTATTTGCTTGGGGATCCAGCACCAGTACAGTATTCACGCCACTGCCAGTTGGGCCCTGACCGCCTACCATGTATAGCTTTCCATCCGAAGTGAAAGTGCCTCCTTCCGAATGAGACCTAGCAGCAGGTAGGTCACTTAGTCTCGTCCAGGTGTCTGTAAGCGGGTCGTACACATGGCAAAACACCTGGTCTGCACCATTGCAGTCATGGCCAAACTGGCCACCAAGGGCATATATTTTGCCGCCCAGAACTGTCGTATTTACATGGTTGCGCGCAATGGGCATGGGCGACCTCCTATTCTCCCAGGAAGTGTTCTGCGGATCTGTCAGCCACTTGTCGATGTCTATAGTTAAGTGGTAGGAGTTTTGGTCAATGCATATATCAGCGGAAAAGCCGCCGAATACGTGAATAGTTCGACCTATCAATGCGGCGCCACCACCACCCATAGGCAGTGCCTTGCCCGTAGCAGGGTCTTTGAGTTCAGGCCCATTAGCCCATGTGTTGCTAGTGATATCAAATATAAGCACCTGACTCGTGATCGGACCACGATTATCAACGGTCCTGCCACCAATATGCCAGATCTTGTCGTCCACTAGTACGGCTCCCTGGTGCGTCACGTGTTTGCCAATTGGAAAAGACGCTAGCGGCGACCATACATCTAATGCAGGGTCATATACCTCGTTGGTAAGCTCTACATCAGGGTGTTCCCCAAAACCTCCGAAAATGTAAATCTTTCCCTGGTATAATATGCTGGGGCATTCTGCTCGCTTCTTCAATGCATTTGATCTCGAAGTCCACTGCCCCGATGCCAAAAGAGGACAAAGAAGCAGGAACAGAAAAACAACTTTGAAGCAAGTTCTCTTGAATATCCATGTTTTGTAATAATGCTCCTTGAAGGAAAACTTATATTCAAACGATAGCTGCGCAAACGAGTAGATATTTATCATATTGACGAATGATAAGGTATGGAGTAATTAAAATTAATAGCTTTTATTTATTGGTATGGTTTAATAAAATGTGAAAAGGTTTATACTTATACCTTTTAATTTTTTTTATGAACAACCTTTAACTTAAATAATTATATAACTCACGGAATAAAAATTTGTATTAGCTAAGTACAGTGGTTTAATTGCGGGATATTTGAAACTATAATATTTTAAAGCTGCAAAGCTGGGTGCATCTTAGTATTGATAGATGAATTAACTACTGGAAGTACCCAGTGCTGATTACATTGTACAGGTTTTGTGAGGAAAGGAGGTGCAGTACATTATAAATAAAAGCCAATTGGTAGCGTATTGAGTAGCTTTAGGAGATGTAGCTACACTACTGGAAGTTGTATATAAGTTGCGCTGACGCTAAACGTGCGGTTGAGAGTAACAAGTTGTTCTCTGTAGTGTGATGGAGATTTTATAATCCCTTCTGCGAAGTGTGGTTATAATTGGTCTACCCAATCCCTAACAAAATTCCTTGCACTAGAGTAAAGAATTAACATTGAGGCAGATGCGCGAGAGAGGAGAGGAGCCAGGCATCGTGTCTTCGGCTTACGCTAATCGAAAGAATAAGAAGAAAAACCAGCTTAGAAGCAGAAGGATGATCCGGAAGACCTACCTAAAGACCAAAGACCAGGGCGAGGTGAAGTTTACGATGGGCCTGGCGGATGGGGAAAGAGTAGAGAAACGGATGCTAAATGGCGATTAGAACGCGCCGATCCAGATGAACAGGAAAAAAGGAGGCGCGTTCGAGAGTGTGCAGACGCGTCCGCGCCATTCGCAGCACGAATTCAAATACCTGGTAGACGGCACCGAATGGCGAAACGATCCGAACGAGGAGGGAGAAACCCCCAACGAGTATGGCGGCACGAACACCCAGTTAGTACTCTAAATAGCTTTCACTACAGCAGCTTTATTTAATTACTTATACCTGAGATGTAGGAGGCTATTTCTTCCTCCTTGTCCTGCATGTGCCCGTAGGCAAACTTTTGTAGCACGTCGCAGGCAACTTTGTCGAGCACGCCGAAAATGCGCGCCTCACTGATCACCTCCTGGTTCCAGTCAGAGGCGATGACCAGAATGGCCTGCCCGTTGTAGGGCGTAAGGTCCAGCAGGTCGGCGGTGAGGTTGGGCGAGGGCCACTTCCCGGCTGCCAGGCTGTACTGACCCGGCTCCCAGCGCGGTGGGCTCTGCTTGAGGTCCGGCGCCGGCTTGAAATAGCCATTCTCCACAGGCCCGATAAACAAAACATTCGCTTTGCTCAGGGTTGTCGGCACGAGCGTTTGGGGGTGGGGCAATACGGTGCCGGCTTCTTCCAGCTTTTCTTCAGGGTCATTCATACCTATACATACTGCTCAGAAAAGCAGAGAGTTTTCCGGCAGAGGTCCGAAGCCACCTATACCTGGGCTGATGTTATCGTTCACGCTACCGTAAACAGTGTAGAGGTATACTACACGTACAGCGAGCTCACCAGGTCTTTATACCTTTCCAGGATGACGCGACGCTTAAGCTTGAGTGTCGGGGTAAGCTCCCCGTTTTCGATGGACCACTCGGCAGGTATAAGCGCGAATTTCTTGACCTGCTCCACGGGGTTAAACTCCAGGTTGTACTGGTTCACTGACTGCTTAATCAGCTTCCATACCTCCTGATCTTCCAGCACTTCGCGGTTGCCCGGGTAGGATTTGCCCTGGGTGTCGTACCACTCCCGCAACTTAGTGAAAGCCGGCACGATCAGCGCGCCCACGAATTTCTGCGTTTCACCCACCACCATGATCTGTTCGATCCAGCTGCTTTCCACCATCTTGTTCTCGATCGGCTGCGGGGCTACGTACTTGCCGCCGCTGGTCTTGAAAAGCTCTTTCTTGCGATCCGTTATCTTCAGGAATTTGCCGTCTACCATCGTGCCGATGTCGCCGGTATGCAGCCAGCCGTCCTGGTCGATCACCTCGGCAGTCAGGTCCGGACGGCGGTAATAGCCCATCATCACGTTCGGGCCTTTGCACAGGATCTCGCCATCTTCAGCAATGTTCACCTCCACGCTTTTGAGCAATGGACCGACTGTGCCGAACGTGCGGTTCTTTTCGGAATAGCGGTTGCCACTAATGATCGGGGAGGCCTCGGTCAGGCCGTAACCTTCCTGTATGACAATGCCAGCTGCGGTGAAAATGCGGAGCAGGCGCACCTGGCAGGCAGCCGCGCCCGTGATGATCGACTTCACTTCGCCCCCCAGCGCCTGGCGCCACTTGCTGAACACCAGCCGGTCGGCCAGGGCCAGTTGCAGCCGGTAAGCAAGTGGCATCGGTTTGTTGATCTCAAAGCGCTCGGCCAGCTCCAGCGCCCAGAAGAAGATCTTCTTTTTATTGCCTGTCAGCTCAGATCCCTTGGCCACAATGCCTTCGTATACCTTCTCGAGCAGACGCGGCACGGTCGTGAACATGGTGGGCTTCACTTCGCGCAGGTTTGCCGCAATGGTTTCCATCCCTTCGGCATAGTAGATCGACACGCCGCAGTAAAAGTAGCAATAGGTGGCCATGCGCTCGAAGGCATGATTGAGCGGCAGAAAACTGATGGCCTTTTTTCGGAACACGCCCACTTCCTGAATAATGAGCGCACTGTCGAACATATTGCTCAGGATGTTGTAGTGCGAGAGCATCACGCCTTTGGGCGTGCCGGTGGTGCCGGAGGTATAGAGGATGGTCGCCAGTTCGTGCTCGTCCACGGCATCGCGCAGCACATCCAGCTGTTGCAAGGTATAGGGAGAGGGCTCCGCCAGTAGTTCTTTCCAATACGGTGCATCCTTTACCTGTTTGAAGGTATAGACAGACTCCAGGGCAGGGAGCGCGTCCTGCATCCCCAGTATTTTGCGGTAGAGTGCCTCGTTCCCGACAAAGGCCAGCTTCACTGCGGCATCCTGCAGCACAAACTCCAGTTCGCTGTTGCTGATGGTGGGATAAATGGGGACCGAGATAGCGCCGATCTGCTGTATGGCCATGTCTACCAGCATCCACTCAGGGCAGTTGGGGCTGATGATCGCGATCTTGTCGCGGCCCTCGGCAGTGCCGTCGCCTTTGTTAATGCCGAGGCTGAGCAGGGCAGCGCTGATGCGGTTCACTTTGTCCTGCGCGTCGCGGGTGCTATACCTGATCCACGCACCGTCTTCCTTGGCGGCCAGCATGTCGTCCAGCGGAAAGTTTTTCAGTTGCCAGTCGATGCAATCAAACAGGCGTTTGGGCTTCGCCGCCTGTGCTGTTTCTTCGTTCATGTTCACGAATTCCTGCCTTCAAATTTATACCTATACACCATTACTGCGTCAGGGCCTCTGGTGTTGCCAAATGGGCTATACCTGCTACTTCTCCCACCACTGCGAGTGCGGAACCTGCCGCTCCAGGATAATGGGCTCGCCGATGCGGGGCGTGGTCATAGGTACGTTCAATTCCTCCGCTTTTTTCGTCACGCGCTCGATCGGGTCGGTCCAGGAGTGCAGGGCCAGGGCAAAGGCGCCCCAGTGGATCGGCATCATCAGCTTTCCTTTCAGGTCGAGGTGGGCCTGCACGGTTTCTTCGGGCATCATGTGGATGCCGGACCAGAGTTCGTTGTACTGCCCGCACTCCAGCAGGGTAATGTCGAAGGGACCGTAGCGTTCGCCAATCTCCTTGAAGCCTTCGAAATAACCTGTGTCGCCGCTGAAGAAGATCTTATCGTTTTTGCCCTGAATCACCCAGGAGGTCCAGAGGGTCTTCATGCGGTCGGAGATGCCGCGGCCGGAGAAGTGGCGGGCGGGAGTGGCCACAAATGTTATACCTGCCAGTTCGGCCTCGTCCCACCAATCCAGCTCTGTGATCTTTTCGGCCGGAACGTCCCAGCGCTCCAAATGCGCCCCCACACCCAGCGCCACGTAGAAATGACCGGTCTTTTCTGCCAGTTTTTTGATGGAGCTATAGTCGAGGTGGTCGTAGTGGTCGTGCGAGATGAGTACCGCATCAATATAAGGGAGGTCTTCAGCGGCAATGGGCAGTTCGTCTGTAAAGCGTTTCGGCCCCAGGAAGCTGAGCGGAGAGGCTCGCTCGCCCAGCATAGGGTCAACGAGCAGGCGTTTTCCGTCCAATTCGATCAGGAAGGTGGAGTGCCCGAACCAGGTGAGCACCGTGGCGGTGTCTTGCGCCGAAGCGAGCTGGCCCGGCTCTATCTTTTGAACAGGAAGCTCCCAGTCAGGCGATTGGTTCTCTGTTTTGTCGAAGAGGCGAGAGTTGATCATTTTGACATAGCCCCCGAAGCCAATGTCCATGTTGGTAGGCACCGGGTTGTGGAAGACACCATCCTCGTAATTGGGCGAAGCCTGCATGAGCTGCAGCCGTTCTCCTTTGGCCTCGCCGCCAAACTGGGGCGAGAGGTGCATAAAGCTGCATCCGGCTACACCGCTAATCAAAAGCAGGGAAAGTAGACTGTAGGACGTGATTTTTTTGAGCGTCATGCGCCAAAATTACGCATTCTTTCGCTCAGTGCAGTAGGCTGGATAAGCAAAAAGCCCTGTTTGCTTTCGACAGGACGGACTGTGCAAACAGGGCTTGTGTGCCTAGACGCAATATGGCGTTAATTAGCAGAAAGCTGCGTAACGCCCAGGTGACCGAAGTGCGTTGCCAAGGCCATGAAAATAGACGAAATCACGACGCCAATGCTGATGGCCAGGAAAGCCTTTCTGCGCTCGATCTTGAAGATGTTGGCTGCAATGGTGCCCATGTAGGCGCCCGTACCCGGAAGCGGGATCATCACAAACACCATCAGCCCCCAGAAACCGTGCTTCTGCACATTGTCGCCGGCCAGTTTCTTGGCGCGCTTCGACAGAAAGACCACCCCTCTTTTATAGGCCCTGAACGGCCAGAACTTCCGGCTGAAGGTATCGATCAACCACATGAAAAGCGGGAACACCAGCGTGTTGGCCACAGTGCCGACCACAAAGGCCAGTATAAAATGCACGTTATTAAGTATGGCGTACGGTATGCCTGCCCGCGCTTCACCGAAAGGAGAGATACTCAAAAGAAAGGTATAGAGAAGCGTTTCAAACATATTATTCTCAGAAAAAAAGCTAAGCTACTACGTAAAAGCCTGCAAATATAGCGGCAAATTCGGTGGTTATACATCGGTACAGCAGCCTGTAGCTTGAAATAAATCGACAGCCGCATGTACTAGCTCGCTTACCGCCGTACTGCTAACAGTATGACTTTCAATATAATTCAACGTGATTTGGTAGTTTTTTGATATAGTGATTTACTGATTGTAAATATAACATCAGATGTAAGATAAGGTCCACAAGACTAAAACAGGTTTAAAGCGCTTTAGGGCAATATTTGGGCAGAAGAAACAAGAAGGTAAATGATAAGTCGTAGAAGTCTTTATATTTGTTTTATTTGTATTATTTCAATTATATGAATTGGTAATAATAGTCCCTCTACCCATATAAACAAAAACAGGTACAAAAATTCTGGCCTTTGCACCTGTTTTTGTTTAATCATGTCGAGGCTCATCAAATAGTGTGAGCCGGGAATCCGGGTTTACAGCGGTCGCTGCGGTGGGAGCGAGGTTACGTGTACTTCCTCCACGATCTCCACCACTTCTACCATCTCAGGCCTGGTATTCGACTGCTTATACCTGTTGGTGCCGTTTTCCTTGCGCTTTTTGCCCATCAGCGCCAGCGCAGCGGCACCTGCGGCGGCCACGACAGCGCCTGCCACCAGCGGGTTGGTAACAGTGCGGGTATACAGGCTGGTTGGCATCGTGTCCTTGATGCGACCGTGTATGCGGCCGCCCTCACCGGGCTGGTGCAGGGTACCTTCCCGGTGCTGCGCCGGCTCGTCGAGCAACTGCTGGTCGGTCATGAGCTTTTCGTTGGCAAGGTCCATCAGGCCAGGGGCAATTTTATTGGTCAGGCTCATCAGCTTGCCGCCACCGCCAACCATAACATCGCGCTTTTGGTGTGTGGCAGCATGTAGGATGGCATTGGCCACTTCTTCCGGTTCGTACACAGGTGGCGGAAGGGTCAGCTTGTGGCTGGTGTAGTTTTTGGCATGGTCAGGGTAGGGGGTGTTGATGGCGGACGGCTTGATCAGGGTAACCGAGATGGGCGCGCCTTCTTCTTCAAGCTCCATGCGGAGCGAATCTGTAAAGCCCTTCACGGCGTGCTTGCTGGCACTGTACATGCCCTGCATCGTAATGCCGATATCGGAAAGCACACTACCAATGTTGATGATCGCGCCACCCCGGTTGCGCAGGTGCATGGCCGCCATCTGCGAGCCGTATACCAGTCCCCAGAAGTTGGTGTCGAAGAGGCGGCGGTTGTCTTCGTCGCTCACTTCCAGCAGACGGCCGTAAACGGATACGCCGGCGTCGTTCACCCAGGTGTCGAAGCCTCCGAAATGGGAGAGGGCCGCATCGGCGATGCGCTGGATGTCCTGCTGCCGGCCTACATCAGCCCCCACGGCAATCGCCTGTCCGCCCTTGTCATTTATTTCCTGGGCTATCTCCTGCAGTGCCTGCTCATTGCGGGCTGCCAGCACCAGCCGGGCTCCTTTTTCGGCAGCGGCAAGAGCTGTGGCCAGCCCGATACCGCTTGAGGCCCCGGTAATTACCATTACCTGGTCTTTTAAAGGTTTGAGTTTGATCGTCATACGTCTTAAGTTTGTTTTGTAGTGAAAATGATGAAGTACTACTTAAGGTACGCACATCCGGACCTGCAGTTAAGAAATGGCCGCATCAGGTTCGTGTGAAATTAATTGGCTATCATTGTGGTTATACAGCAGGAGTATACCGGACAGGTATAGTATACATATGACCGAAGAAGAATTCGACGCCACGTTTGCCTATACCTTGGACATGCTGCTGGCCACCATGGCGGAAGAGCCTGAGATCGATCCTGAGAAATTTTTCAGCATGGCCTGTGTGTTGGAAAACCTGCGTTTTTTCAGCCCTGTGCTATACGGGGCCATCCGGAAAAAGCCTGAATAGGGGACAGGCCGCTCATGAATGTTGCAACGCCAGGTCGCAACATAGCGTATGTGGAATATAAATTAACATTCGCCTATGTTTTTGTCTTATGTGTTCCAGGACTGGAACGTGAACAAGGGTAACCTGAAAGGTCGCCTTGTGATGCTCATGTTCCGCATCGCCCGCCCTGCCTCTATCAACACCTTTTTCCGCATTATCTGGTTGCCTTACCTGGCCTTCTACAAGATCTTTGTCGAATGGATCCTGGGTATAGAACTGCCCCACTGGACCAAAGTGGGTAAGAATTTCTTCCTGGGCCACGGACAGGCCCTGGTCGTAAATGGCTGCTCCGTGATTGGTGAGAACTGCTTTTTCCGCCACTCCACCACCCTGGGTAACATACGCCGTGAAGACGGCAGTTACACCGGTTCGCCGATTATCGGCAATAACGTGGAGCTAGGCTCTAACGTGTGCATCATCGGTGAGGTGCGCGTTGGCAACAATGTGCGTATTGGCGCTGGCTCTGTCGTGGTAAAAGACATACCCGATAACTGCGTGGCAGTGGGTAACCCGGCCCGTGTCATTAAGCGCCTCGACCAGCCTGCTGTGCCGAGTGAGCGAAGCGCTGACCTGCAGCCGCAGGAGGTATAGCCTGGTTTTTTTTACTTTAGTGAGCTTTCTAAACCAGTTTTTCGCTTATATTAGCCCAATACAATCAGTTTTATACATCAAAGGCTGAACAACGCGCACCTTACTCACCTTACCTAAGCAGCTTTTTTGAATGGACGTAAACTTAAACCCAGCTACTGTTACCGCAGCAGGTATAGACACCGGCGGCGATGAGCAGTACCGGATTCTTATTGACAGTATCACAGACTATGCTATTTTCCTGCTCAATACCGAAGGGTACATCATCACCTGGAACACCGGGGCAAAGCAGATCAAAGGCTATGATGCCGAGGAGATCATTGGGAAGCATTTTTCGATCTTCTACACCCAAAAGGACATTGATGATGAATACCCGGCTCAGGAACTGACCAAAGCGATTGCGGCGGGCAAGTACGAAGAGGAGGGCTGGCGCGTGAAAAAGGATGACTCTGTTTTCTGGGCCAATGTGGTCATCACGCCTGTGTATGACAAGGACCAGCAGTTGGTCGCCTTCTCCAAAATAACCCGCGACCTCTCTGAGCGCAAAAAAGCCGAGGATGACCTCTACCGTGCCTTCGAGGAGCTGAAGGAGAGCGAAGAGCGCTTTCGTCTGCTCATAGAGGGCGTAACCGATTATGCCATCTTTATGCTGGACCCGGCCGGTAACGTGGCCACCTGGAACAATGGCGCCCACCGCATGAACGGTTACGAAGCACACGAGATCATCGGGAAGTATTTTGCCAGGTTCTACAGCCAGGACCTGATCGCGCAGGGTTTCCCGGATTATGAACTCCAGCAGGCCAAAGAGCACGGACGCTTTGAGGACAATGGCTGGCGTTACCGGAAAGACGGTTCCGCCTTCTGGGCCAATACGGTGATCACCGCCATTTACAACTCCAAAAAAGAGATGATCGGCTTTTCAAAGATCACGCGCGATCTCACGGAAAGACTGAAAATGGAGCAGCAGCTTTTCCTTGCAAACGAAGAGCTGCGGGAGAGCGAAGAGAAAAGCCGCCTCATGATTGACAGCGTGAAGGACTACGCCATTCTGATGCTGAATCCGGAGGGGATCGTCATGAGCTGGAACGAAGGTGCCGAGCGCATCAAGGGCTATAAACCGAAAGAAATCATAGGGCGCCACTTCTCTACTTTCTACAGCCGGGAGTCTATCGCGAGCGGGTTTCCGCAGTACGAACTCAAGAAGGCGCAGGAAGTGGGGCGCTTCGAGGACGAAGGCTGGCGCATCCGCAAAGACGGCACCGCATTTTGGGCCAACGTGGTGATCACACCGATCTACAACAGCAAAAAGCGGCTGCTGGGCTTCTCCAAAGTAACCCGTGACCTGACGGAGCGGCGGCGTAACGAGGAACTGATGCACAAGAACAGCGAGCTGATCAAGATCAACAATGAGCTCGACAATTTTGTATACGCGGCCTCCCACGACCTAAAAGCCCCGATCACCAACCTCGAAGGCCTGCTGCAGGCGCTCAGGGAAGACCTGGGCGACAGCCTCGAACAACATGAAGTGCTGTTAAGTTACATGGGCAGTGCACTCGGCACGCTCAAAAACGTGATCGCTGATCTGTCAGATGTCACCAGGCTGAATCATGAGCAGGAATCCCCTGAGGATGTGCAGATCAGGGACATGCTCGAGGACGTCAAGATCAGTTTGCAGCCCTACATCGAGCACACCGGCGCCGTGGTGCAGTGCACCGCTATGGAGTTTGACACGCTACGCTACGCACGAAAAAATCTTCGAAGCATCCTGTTCAACCTGGTTTCCAACGCTATCAAGTATGCCGACCCGGATCGCAGCCCGGTGGTCAACATCAGCACGGCCATCACCAGGGAGGGGCTATACGAACTTACCGTGCAGGACAATGGCCTTGGCCTCACTCCGAAGCAGATCGGTAAGATCTTCTCGCTTTTTAAGCGTGCGCACGACCATGTGGAGGGTACAGGTATAGGGCTATACCTGGTGAAGCGCATACTCGACAATGCCGGCGACAGCATAGCGGTGGACAGCGAAGTGGGCGTAGGCTCCAGTTTTATTATCAGTTTCCATCAATCAAAAAACTGATCGCTGCCGGGCAAAGGTCCAGGTATAGGGGCGAACATACAGGTATAGCATGAGTGGATGGCGCCTTCTAATGGCCGGGCCGCTTTCCGGTAACACCCTCCATACATACCCGCAATCAGTGTAAACAATAAAAGTACCGCATGCTACATAGCGCCGTTCCCACGCAGGGGAATCAGTCAGACCCAACCATCCCGTACCGGCAATTGCTGGAAGCGCAGAGTGGTTTAATCCTGCTTATTTCGCCTGACCTGACCATCATGGGTGCCTCAGAGGCTTATTTGCGCGAAGCGTTCTTAACCCGTGAGCACATCATGGGCAAGCATCTCTTCACTGTTTTCCCGGATAACCCCAATACGCCCGAGCTCACTCCCTCGGTAACCCTGCGGGCATCCATCGAACGGGCGATTTCTACCCGCCAACCCCACAAAATGGATGGCACGCGGTTCGACATTCCGCACCCCGACAAACCCGGGGAATTTCTGGAGCGATACTGGGTCTCCACAAACACCCCCATTTACAATAGCCAGAACGAGCTCGTTTGTATTCTGCATGAGACGAAAAATATTTCGGACGCCCTGAAAACAGAGGCACAGCTGCAGGAAAGCCGGGCAAAAGAACAGGCTGCGCTAGCCCAGGCAGAGCAACAGCGCCTGCGCATGGAGCGCTTTTTTGACCAGGCGCCGGCGGCCTGCGCCATGCTCGAGGGGCCGACTTTCATCTACAAGGTGATCAATAGCTCCTATTACCAGCTTTTCCCGGGCCGCGAGATGCTGAACCTGCCCCTGTTCGAGGCTTTGCCAGAACTCAGGCACCAAGCGGTTTATGACATCATACACGAGGTATACCGGACAGGTATCACCTACGAAGGGAAGGAACTGCTAATACCGGTGGCGCGCTACGAAGGGCAACCTGCCGAGGACATTTACTGGAATTTTATATACCAGGCCCTGCTGGATGCGGAGGGGAATGTGAATGGCATACTGATTTTCGCGTTGGATGTGACCGACTTCGTGACGGCGCGCCAGCAGGTGGAATCGAGCGCCGCATCGCTGCATACTATGAACCTGGGGCTGGAGGAAGTGATAAAACGCCGCACCTTTGAACTGGAGCAGGCACAGGCGGAGGCGGAGCGACAAAGCAAACGGCTCCAAAGCCTCTTTATGGGAGCCCCGGCCGCCATCTGTATTTTAAACGGGCCTGACCTGGTATATGAGCTGGTAAACCCGGCCTATGCTGCTTTTTTCCCCGGGAGGGAGCTGCTTGGGAAACCCATTCTGGAGGCCCTGCCCGAAATTAAAGATAACCCGGTGTATAAGACCTTTCGAGATGTGTATGAGACAGGGTACACCCACGAAGAGAAGGAAATGTACATTCCGTTTGCCCGTCCCGATGGCGAAATGGAGGACAGGTACTTCCGCTACATTCAGCAGGCGCGTTACAACGAACAAAACCAAATCGACGGCGTGGTGGTCTTCGCGCTCGAAGTGACCGAGCAGGTGCAGGCGCGCAAGACGGTGGAGGCAAGCGAACAGCAGCTGCAAAAGGCCAACAAAGAGTTTGGCATCGCCAACCAGCAACTCGTCTACATCAACAAGGACCTCGATAACTTCATCTACACTGCCTCCCACGACTTAAAGGCGCCGATCTCGAACATCGAGATGCTGATGAGCGAACTGTTGTTCGAACTCTCTGAGCACAGCCTCGGCAAACCGGAGGTAAGGAGAATACTCAACATGATCCAGGGCTCAGTGTCCAGGTTCAAGAAGACGATCGCCAGTCTGACGGAAATCTCCAAGCTGCAGAAAGAGGAACTGAACAAGCAGGAGTATGTGGTGGTGGCCGACATGATCCGGGAAGTGGAGCTTGACCTGGTCAAAATGATCACGGAGTTTGATGCGCACATGGAAACGGATGTTGCCGATTGCTCGACCAGGGCCTTCTCAGAGAAAAACCTGCGCAGCATTCTTTACAACCTGTTGTCGAACGCCATCAAGTACAGCCATCCGGACAGGAAGCCGCACATTAAGATAAGCTGCGAACAGCGGGACGGATTTCAGGTACTGCAGGTACAGGATAACGGCCTGGGTTTAAGTACTGTGCAGCAGAACAAACTCTTTACCATGTTCAAACGCTTCCATGACCATGTGGAAGGGTCCGGCGTGGGATTGTATATGGTGAAAAGGATTGTGGAGAACGCGGGCGGCAGGATAGAAGTGGAGAGCGAGCTGGGCAAGGGCACAACCTTCAGCGTATACTTCAGTAAGTAAGCTTATGACCGATTCAGGCACTGTTGCTGCAGAAAGTGGCAGGTCTTTGCGTCAGGTATAGGATTCATGTAAATGCGTATTTATGCTGGATATTGTCATTGAAGCCCGCAAAGCTTCGCTCGCCCCCGGAATGGATGTGCGGCGCATACTGCCCTTTCGGCTGCGCCGCATGGTTGGCCCTTTCATCTTCATGGACCATGCCGGTCCTGTTGAGGTGCAGCCTCCGCTCATCCACGACATGGACGTGCTGCCGCACCCGCACATCGGCCTGTCCACGGTCAGCTACCTGTTTGGCGGTCAGGTGACCCACCGCGATAGCCTGGGCGTGGAGCAGATCATCCGGCCGGGAGAGGTGAATTGGATGACGGCCGGCAGCGGCATTGCGCACTCCGAGCGCTTCGAAGACCCCGCCACCCTGGCCGGCGGCGAGCTGGAAATGATCCAGACCTGGGTTGCGCTGCCCGAAAAAGACGAGGAAGCCGCCCCTGCATTTGAAAACTACAAGCCCGAACAATTACCCATCTTTACAGAAACCGGCGTGTGGATGCGCCTGATCGCAGGGGATGCCTACGGACTGCGCAACGACGTGAAAACGCACTCGCCCATGTTCTATTTGCATGTCGTGCTGGAGAAAGGCGCCCGCTTTGGCCTGCCAAAAGAGCATTCTGAGCGGGGAATCTACGTGGCCAAAGGAAGCATTGAAGTCGATCACAGAACTTACACGGTGGGGCAGATGCTGGTGTTTACCAAAGGAGCGGACCCGATGATATTGGCAAAAGAGCCCGCTACGCTGATGCTGCTGGGCGGAGAACCGCTGGGTGAGCGCTTTATCTGGTGGAACTTTGTGTCGTCGCGCAAGGAAAGGATAGAGCAGGCGAAAGCCGACTGGAAAGAAGGACGCATCCTGTTGCCGCCTAACGACAACCTGGAATACGTGCCGCTCCCGGCTGACCGTTCGAAACCCGCAGGCGGCGGACCGGCACCACAGGCACTCTCCTAAGGTATGGCAGGTATAGCGTGTGCTTTTTCCTTTTGAATTGCTCCGTTTGCCCTGCAAGAAAAAGCATCAGTAGTTTACATCATGCGGCTTACTGAAGCGCTACAGCTGCCGGGGTCATACCTGATCTTTTTCCAAAACTCCTTTCTCAGCCTCACCGGGGCCTAAAAATCCCTACTTGTTCAATCAGCCCGATTTGCCTGTGCGCAGCAGTTGCGTTGTGAAATACAGGTATCGGTCAGCTTTCCATTTAAAACTTCGAAAAATATTGACTCGCAAAAAGTAGATTAATGTTTAACTTTTAATTACCTTTGGACCGAAAAACGATTTTGGTCTAACGGGTATGATGGAGAAGGATGAACTTGTAAGGAAGGAGATTCTGGACGAGGCTCAAAAACTGTTCAGGCACTTCGGTTGGTCCAAAACCACGATGGAGGACATCGCCAAAGCCGCCGGAAAAGGGAAGAGTACCCTTTACTATTATTACAAGAGCAAGGACGAGATCTTTGACGCGGTGCTGACGCGCGAAATGGATGAGGTTTTCCGGACGCTGCAGGAGGAGGTAAACAAAATGCAGACGGCGGAAGATAAGCTGAGAACGCTGTGCCTTACCCGGTTCAATATCCTCAAAAAGAAGGCAAACCTCTATAATGTGATCAAAGGGGAGATAGAAGCGAGTATTCCTCGCCTGCGGGATCTGCACAGAAGGTATGAGCTGAGAGAAATAAGCCTGGTCCGCAGTATCCTCCGATTTGGCCTTGAGCGCAGAGAGTTTGCACAGTATGCGGCAGATGACATAGACGCTATTGCATTTGCCATGGTGTGTGCTTTTCGGGGGCTGGAGGTAGGCCTGCTGGTTGAAAACAAGTTCGCTGCACTGGAGGGCCGGATGGACATCATCAATAATATTTTAATGCGCGGACTGAAAACAAAGTCCCCTGCATCTGATTAAAGCGTAATCCAAAAATAATCCATAAAAATTAAGGAAATATCAATAATTAAAAGTAATATTAGTAGGTGTTATTAGTTCTATAATTTATGAACAAGGAGAACTATAAGAACTGTTATACGCAGCTTCATACCTGCTGATGGCGTGATAGGGCTTGTGCCAATTAAATGAAT
Organism: Pontibacter coccineus; assembly: GCF_030546575.1. Lineage (GTDB taxonomy): Bacteria > Bacteroidota > Bacteroidia > Cytophagales > Hymenobacteraceae > Pontibacter > Pontibacter coccineus. Next base: position 184,460 of record NZ_JAUOTN010000001.1, on the reverse strand, counting down.
GCAAATATTATTTAACGTATTGTAGATGGGCAATATACTTCGTGAGAAAATCCTCGCCCGAGAGAAGAGCGCTGCCTACCTGGCAGCCGAGAGGGCAATGGCGCAGGGAGCCTATCCTTATTTCAGATCAATAGCGTCTGCTCAGGATACGGAAGTCATTATAGACGGCCAGAAAGTGCTGATGTTTGGGTCGAATGCCTATTTAGGGCTTACGAACCATCCGAAGGTGAAGGAGGCGGCCGTCAATGCCATATCGAAGTATGGCAGCGGCTGTGCGGGTTCGCGTTTCCTGAACGGCACCCTCGACATCCACATGGAGCTCGAGAGCAGGCTGGCCGCCTACGTGGGCAAAGATGCCGCCCTGGTATTCAGCACCGGGTTTCAGGTAAACCTGGGTGTGATCTCCAGCCTCACCGGCCGCAACGATTACATCATTCTGGATGAGTACAACCACGCCTCCATCATCGACGGCAGCAGGCTCTCCTTTTCCAGGGTGATCAAGTACAAGCACAACGACATGCAGGACCTGGAGAGCAAACTGAGCCGCCTGCCTGCCGAGGCGATCAAGCTCATCGTGGTGGACGGGGTTTTCAGCATGGAAGGCGACATTGTAAAACTTCCGGAACTGGTGGCCCTGGCGGAGCGCTACGGTGGCAGTATTATGGTAGACGATGCACACAGTCTGGGTGTGATCGGCGAACAGGGTGCCGGCACGGCCTCTCACTTCGGGCTGACAGACCAGGTGGACCTGATCATGGGAACGTTCAGCAAGTCACTTGCCTCCCTGGGTGGTTTTATTGCGAGCGACTTCGATACGATCGAGTATCTGAAGCACCATGCGCGTTCGCTCATCTTCAGTGCCAGTATGTCCCCAGCCTCCGTGGCCAGCACACTCGCCGCCCTGGATATCATTCAGTCGGAGCCGGAGCGCCGTGCGCAGCTTTGGCGGAACACCCACTATGCGATAAAACTCCTGACGGCCGCCGGCCTGGAACTGGGGCCGACAGAGACTCCGATCATTCCGGTGTATGTGCGCGACAACGACCTTACCTTCCAGGTGACCAAAGTGCTGCAGGACAACGGCATCTTTGTGAACCCGGTAGTGGCGCCTGCCGTGCCCGCGCATGCTACCCTGCTGCGTCTCTCCATCATGGCCACGCATACCTTTGGCCAGATCGAAGAGGCGGTTACTAAAATTGCCGATGCATTTAAACTGCTCGGCATCAACTCCCGAAATACGTCTTATGAAGAGAGTACTGCCTGTTGAGACCAAGCAGCAGTTGAAAGCCTTCATTGACTTTCCGCATGCGCTGTATAAAGCCGACCCGCACTACGTGCCGGAGCTTTACATCGCGCAAAAGGACTTGTTGACTCCCGGCAAGCATCCGTTTCACGAGCACTCCGAAGTACAGCTATACCTGGCCTACGACGGGGACCAGCTAGTCGGGCGGATCGCGGCTATCCTCAACAACAACCACAACGTCTTCAACAACAGCCAGGACGGTTTCTTTGGATTCTTTGACTGCGTGAACGACGGGGAGGTGGCCGGTAAGCTCATACAGGAGGCGCAGCAATGGCTGCTGGCAAAGCAGGTGACCACCATGATCGGGCCGGTAAGCTTCTCTACGAACGAAACCTGCGGTTTGCTTGTGGAGGGCTTTGACAGCTCGCCTGTGGCCATGATGCCCTATAACTACAGTTACTACATCCAGTTGCTGGAGAAACTGGGCTTTCAGAAGAAGGTGGACCTGCTGGCTTACCAGTTTCTGGCCGAGGGGTACAACGACAAAGCTGCCCGTATGGCAACGGCACTCCGAGAGCGCCTGGAGCAGAGAGGCATTGTGATCCGTCCCATCAACCTGAAAAACTACAAGCAGGAAGCAGAGAGCCTGCGCGGGATCTACAACTCCGCCTGGGATAAAAACATGGGTTTCGTGCCGATGACGCCGCAGGAATTTGACTACATGGCCAAAGATCTGAAGATGATCGTGGACCCGGATTTCTGTTTGATTGCCGAGCACAACGGGAAAGTGGTGGGCTTTTCACTGGCTATACCTGATATCAACCAGATCCTGAAAAAGATCAGGAGAGGACGTTTGTTGCCGACCGGTATTTTCAAGTTGCTGCTGCTGCGGAAAAAGATAACAGCCGTGCGGATCATCGCGCTGGGCGTAGTGGAGGGTTACCGGAAGATGGGCATTGAGGCCTGTTTTTATGGCGCCGCCATGCAGAAGCACCGGGAAAAAAAGATGCAATCAGCGGAGGCTTCCTGGATACTGGAGAACAACGTGCTGATGAACCAGGGGCTGCTGAAGATGGGTGCAACGCCTTATAAAAAATACAGGATCTACGAGAAAGCGATATGAAGGAGCGGGTACTGATAACGGGAGCAAGCGGGTTTGTGGGCCACCACCTGGTAGAGGCAGCGGTGCAGGCAGGGCTGGAGGTATACGCCGCCGTGCGCCCTTCCAGCGAAGTGGCGCACCTGCAGGCTTTTGGCATCCACTACACTTCGCTTAACTTCAACGACTCCGCAGCGCTGGTCAAGGAGCTGGAGGAGAAGCAGTACCATTACATCATTCATGCGGCTGGCATCACCAAAGCCAAGACCGAGCGGGAGTATAACCGGGTAAACGCCGGCTATACCCAAAAGCTGGCACAGGCTGCAGCAGTAGCTGATATTCCGCTGAAGAAGTTTGTCTTCATCAGCAGTCTGGCGGCGCTGGGGCCGGTGGTGTACAGCGACACGACGCCCATCCATGAGCAGAGCAAGGCGCAGCCAGTCACGGCCTATGGCAAAAGCAAACTCCTAGCCGAGCAGTACCTGGCGGAAATAAAAGACCTGCCCCTGGTGGTACTGCGCCCGACGGCGGTGTACGGTCCACGGGAGAAGGATATTTTCATCGTCCTCAAGACCCTGAACCTGGGGCTGGAACCCTACATCAGCACCAAGCCGCAGTGGCTGAGCTTTGTGTATGTAAAGGATTTGGCTAGAGCAGTGATACAGGCGCTGGGCGCAGGGATGCACCATGCCAGCTACAACCTGTCAGATGGCAACAGCTATGACCGCTACGCGCTGGCTACCATCACAAAGCGCATCCTGGGCAAGAAGGCTATCCGCTTTCACGTACCGATGGGCGTAGTGAATGTGATGGCCCGGCTACTGGAGGCGGCTTACGCTGCCAGCAGCAAGATGCCGGTCCTGAACAAAGAGAAGCTCAACGAGCTGGCCGCCGAGAACTGGAACTGCAGCATCGACCGGATCCGGCAGGACCTGGGCTTTGTGCCGGAGTACGACCTGGAGAAGGGGCTAGCGCACACCTTGAAATGGTATAAAGAAAACAATTGGCTATAAGTATTGATTTTAAAACAGTTTTAGACCTTAAGTGAATAAGATGGAATATCAAGTAAAACCAGCCGAAGGGCGCTTGGGTATCCTGCTTCCAGGACTGGGAGCAGTTGCCACCACATTTATTGCAGGGGTAGAGGCGATCAGAAAAGGTTTCTCTCAGCCTGTAGGTTCACTTTCTCAGATGGGCAACATCCGACTGGGCAAGCGCACGGATAACCGCAACCCCCTGATCAAAGACTTTGTGCCGCTGGCCAGCCTGAACGACATCGTTTTTGGTGGCTGGGACGTGTATGAAGACAACGTTTTTGAGGCGGCCGTGAACGCCAAAGTGCTGGAGCCCATGCTGCTGCACTCCATCAAGCCGGAGTTGGAGACCATCAAGCCGATGAAAGCGGTATTTGACAAGTCTTACGCTAAAAACCTGGACGGCACCAACGTGAAAGAGGCCGCCACAAAGTATGAGTTGGCCGAGGCGCTGATGGAAGACATGCGCACGTTCAAACAAGAAAACAGCTGCGACCGTCTGGTGATCGTGTGGTGCGGTTCTACGGAGGTATACACCGAGGTGAGCGACGTGCACCGGACGGTGGCTGCCTTTGAAGAAGGCCTGCGTAACAACGACCCGCGCATCGCGCCAAGCATGATCTATGCGTACGCCGCCCTCAAACTGGGTGTGCCTTACGCAAACGGTGCTCCTAACCTGACCGTGGACATACCTGCGCTGGTGGAGCTGGCCAAAGAGAATGGTGTGGCGATCTCCGGAAAAGACTTTAAAACAGGACAGACACTGATGAAGACGATCATAGCACCCGGTCTGCAGGCCAGAGCGCTGGGCATCAATGGCTGGTTCTCTTCCAATATTCTGGGTAACCGCGACGGCCTGGTACTGGACGATCCGGACAATTTCAAAACCAAGGAAGTATCGAAACTGGGCGTGCTGGAAGACATTCTGCACCCGGAGGACAACCCGGAACTGTACGGCGACTTGTACCACAAAGTACGCATCAACTATTACCCGCCTCACGGCGACAACAAAGAGAGCTGGGACAACATCGACATCTTTGGCTGGTTGGGTTACAAGATGCAGATCAAGATCAACTTCCTGTGCCGCGACTCGATATTGGCAGCGCCTATCGTGCTGGACCTGGCCCTGTTCACTGACTTGGCGCAGCGTTCCGGTATGAGCGGTATCCAGGAGTGGTTGTCTTTCTACTACAAATCGCCCCAGACTGCGGAAGGACTGCGTCCGGAGCACGATATCTTCAAACAGTTGATCAAGCTGCAGAATACGCTGCGCCACATCATGGGCGAAGACCTGATCACGCACCTGGGCCTGGACTACTACGAAGATCTGGTAGAGTCGAAGTAAACGGAACAGCATGCTGAAATTACACAAATTGGTTTCCACCAGTCTGGGCATCGGCTACATGGGCAAAGGGGGCGGCACGGTAGCTGCTGTGGCTGTCTGCCTGTGTCTGTATGCCATACCCCAGGCGGGTGGAGACCAGCTTGTTCTCTGGCTTCCCATCATCACGCTGCTGCTCACAGTACTGGGCGTTTGGTCAGCCAATGAGGTGGAGCCGCACTGGGGCAAAGACGATAAGAAAGTAGTGATAGACGAGGTGGCAGGTATGTTGATTACCATGCTGTTTATACCTGTGACGCTCAGCACGCTGCTGGCCGGCCTGGTGCTGTTTCGCTTCTTCGATATTGTGAAGCCGCTGTATATTAGGAAACTGGAGAAAGTGAGGGGAGGCTTAGGCGTAATGTTGGACGACGTAGTGGCGGGCGTTTACGCAAATATTGTTTTACAAATATTGCTATACCTGAAGCTATTCTAAATGTTTACCTTTCTGAAGGCGCAGGCTGCTTCGATGGTAGCCTCTGCTGTGGACTTTCTGGTCACGGTGCTGGTGGTGGAGCTGCTGGGTGTTTGGTATGTGACAGGCACCGTTATAGGCACCATTTCAGGGGGCATCACACATTTTGCACTCGGTCGGAACTGGGTGTTCCAGGCAGTGCATAGAACAGTGCCGCTGCAGGCAGTCAAATACCTGGTCATCTGGAAGGGAAGCCTGGTGCTGAACGCGTCCGGTGTGTATCTGATTACTCAGTATGGCGGGCTGCCATACCTCTACTCCAAAATTGTCACCTCCCTGCTTGTAGGCTTTTTTTACAATTACATTTTTCAAAAACGATATGTATTTAAATAGGAATAGGTATAGTCTATACCTATACCGGCTGTTATGCTTCCTGTTGCTAGTGGTGGCAGGCGTATACACCACACCTGTGATGGCCCAGGGTCTCACAACGATTAAGGGCACCGTGAAAGACGCTGCCACCAACGAGGCGCTCATCGGCGTTTCTGTTTTTATTCCGGGCACTAGCACGGGAACCAGCACCGACTACGAGGGAAACTTCCAGATCCGGACAAACCAGATCGTAAACAAAATACAATTTTCATACCTGGGTTACCAGACAACCACCCTGGCCGTGACGCCGGGGCAGGAGCAGACCCTGCAGGTAAAGCTGCAAACCGATGCCAAACTGCTGCACGAGGTAGTGGTGGTAGGCAAAAAGCGGAAGGTACACTACAGCAACAAGAACAACCCGGCAGTTGACCTGATCAGGCTGGTCGTGGACAACAAGGCCAAGAACAAGCCGGAAAACTACGACTACGTGCAGTACGAGCAGTACGAGAAAACGCAGATGTCGCTGGTGAACACGCCTGAGAAACTTAAGCGCAATCTCCTGCTGCGTAAGTACGACTTCATCACCAACAACATCGATACCACCGTGCTCGCGGGAATGGCCGTGCTGCCTTTCTTTATACAGGAGGAGCTGACGGAGCAGTATTACCGCAAGTCGCCGCAGGCGCGCAAGACAGTGGTAAAGGCCGAAAAGAAAGTGGACTTCGGGGAGTTTGTCGACAACCAGGGCATCATGGCCTACATGCAGCACATGTACCAGGACGTGGATATCTACGACAATAACATCACCATCCTGACAAACCAGTTCCTGAGCCCGATTGCCGACATGGCGCCTACTTTCTACAAGTTCTACCTAAAGGACACGGTGACGGCAGATGGTGGCCAGCAACTGGCCAAGCTGCAGTTTGAGCCGCGCAATCCGTCAGCCTTTATGTTTACCGGCAGCATGTACGTAACGCTCGACGGCACCTACGCCGTGCAAAGCGTGGACATGGAGGTGAGCAAGGGTGCGAGCATCAACTGGGTGCGCGACCTGAAGATCAAGCTGGACTTCGAGAAGAACCCCGATGGCCACTACCACCTGAGCAGAAGCGGCCTCAAAGCTGATTTCGGCCTCACCCAGAACAGCGACATGGGCTTTTATGGAGAGCGTGTGGTTTCGTTTAAGGACTACAAAATAAATGAGGCTCAACCAGCATCGCGCTACGAGGGCGAGGCCATCGTGCGGGCGCAGGAAACAGCCGGACAGGGCGAGGACTTCTGGCAGGCCAGCCGGCACGACTCGCTTTCGGCCGTGGAGGTCAACACGTACACCAACATCGACAGCCTGGTGAACATGAAATCCTTCCGGCGCACCATGGACTGGGGAACTGCCCTGATCGCAGGGTATAAGCGGGCAGGTGCTAACATCGAGATCGGCCCGATCAACACGTTCTACAGCTTCAATCCGGTGGAGGGCTTCCGACTGCGCTTTGGCGGCCGTACGACCAACAACTTCAGCAAGAAAGTCATGCTGGAGTCCTACACGGCCTATGGCTTTAAGGACGAAAAATGGAAGTACTACGTGGGCGGCACGTACTCGCTTACCGACCGCTCCATCTGGGAGTTTCCGGTGCGAGCGATCCGCGTGAGCTATCAAAAGGACACCAATATTCCGGGCCAGGAGCTGCAGTTTGTACAGGAGGACAATTTCCTGCTCTCCTTTAAGCGCGGCGAAAACGACAAGTGGCTCTACAGCGAAACCTACAACATCGATTACCTGCGGGAGTTTGAAAACCACATGTCCTACCGCATCGGCTTCCGGAACTGGAAACAGGCACCGGCCGGTTCGCTGCAGTACCTGCCAGTGGGCGATGCCAGTGGCGAAGTCGAGTCGCTGCCATTACAGCACCTGACTACCACCGAGGCTTCGCTGGAGCTGCGCTGGGCGCCGAACGAGCAGTTTCTGCAGGGAAAGATCTACCGCACCCCTGTCGCCAGCCGGCACCCGGTGTTTACGCTGCGGGCAGCAGCCGGTATAAAAGGCACGTTTGGAGGGCAGTTTGAGTACCAGAAGGTGGCCCTGAATGTGAGCAAGCGCTTTTATCTCTCGCAGCTGGGTTACTCGGATGTGGTGACGGAAGGTGGCTACATCTTCGGGCAGGTGCCGTTCCCGCTGCTCATGATCCATCGCGCCAACCAGAGTTACTCGTACCAGCTGCAGTCTTACAACCTGATGAACTTCTTGGAGTTTGTGAGCGACCAGTATGCCAGTGTGCACATCGACCACGGCTTCAACGGCTTTATCTTCAACAAGCTCCCGCTGATCAAGAAAACTAAGCTTCGGGAGTTCGTAACCTTTAAGGCACTGTATGGCAAAGTGCGCGAAGAAAACGTACCTTACGCGAACGCAGACCTGCTGCGCTTCCCGACTGATGCCAATGGTTTGCCTCTCACGTATACTCTTGAAAACAAGCCTTATATGGAGGCGAGTATAGGTGTAGGTAACATTTTTAACTTTTTCAGAATAGACGTGGTGAAGCGCCTGACCTACCTGGATCATCCAAATGTTTCCGATATAGGTATAAGGGGCAGGTTTAAGTTTGATTTTTAATACTCACAGCATAGTAGTATGGACATGAAATCAGTACGCGATGCGCTGCAGCAGGGAATCTACACGGTGATCAACCCTTTTGTGCGACTTCTGATCAGGCTGGGATTTACCCCCAACGCGGTCACCACCACCGGGCTTATCCTGAACATCGGGGTGGCCGGCATCTTTATATGGGGTGGTGAGACCAGTAACCGGGGCGAGCTCGAGTACGTGGGCTGGGCCGGTGCGCTGGTGCTGTTCGCCGGCGTATTCGACATGCTCGACGGGCAGGTGGCGCGGCTGGGTAACATGAAGTCCACGTTCGGGGCCATGTACGACTCAGTGCTGGACCGCTACAGCGAGATGATCATGTTCATGGGCATCTGCTACTACCTGATCTCGCACCACTACCTGCTCAGTTCGCTCTTCGCCTTCATCGCCCTGATCGGCTCGATGATGGTGAGCTATACCCGGGCACGTGCTGAGGGGCTGGGCGTGGAGTGTAAGGGGGGCCTGATGCAACGTCCGGAGCGGATCGTGCTGATCGGGGTATCGGCTATCGCCTGCGGCATTACTTACTACTTTGTGGGAGACGATTACAAGGTATATATACCGGGCGTTCCATTCCATGTGTTCGAGACCATGTCTATTTTCACGCTGCCTATCACGGTGATGGCAGTGATGACGAACATTACGGCCTACAACAGGCTGATGGACTCCAAAAAAGCCATGGAGCAGAAAGAGATGGCCACACGCTAAGAAAGAGCATAACAACGTGAGAAAATTATTTTACCTGTCATTCCTGCTCTTATACGCAGGTATAGGCAGCGCCCGTGCCAACAGTGTGGTAGGTATGGCAGAAGCAAAGGCCGACACGCTACCGGTGCCGAAGGGCATCAAAGGACTGTTGTTTTACGTGCAGCGCGACCCCAACGCCAACACGGTGGTATACGAACTGAACCGGACAACACAGGGAGCACTGAACGAAACAGAGCCGGTACACACTTATTGGATCCGATATGCCGATGGGGGAGAGCGCAAGGAACTGAACTACATACAGCGTAAGTTCGCCTATGGTCTGAATACCAAAAAGCTGGGCAAGGACCATTACGAGTTGAAGTTTGTGAGTTATGGAAAGCTACCCCTATACCTGCGCAAGGCAGGGGATGGTAAGTTCCACGTCTATACCACGATCAATAAGAAAGAAGCGATCCTGAATCGGGTGTTCGTGCGCATAGAAGGCGGTACGTTTTGGGTGCCCAACGTGGTGTACGTGGAATTGAGCGGCCATGACGCTGCTACCGGCAAGGCAGTGACAGGTCGCTTTAAACCTTAGCTTACTGATGAAATTTAATTTCGTGTCAGCCTGGCGGAAGAATCTCCGGAAGTCACACCTCTTTTTCGTCATTAAAACAGGCTACGGTGAGCCCGGCGCTGCGGGACAAAGTTTTCGGATCTGATATTGACAAAGAATAACATGCGTACAACAACTGAGGCGGCAGGGGAGAAGAAGGGCGTATCGCGCCGGGAAATACTGGCACTGGCCGCCTTATCGGTGGGCTACCTGCTGCTGTCCTACTTGCTAGTGGGGTTCAAAACTGATCAGCTGTTTTTGATCGGCCTGGCGAATGCCTTGTATTTTGCCACGCCCATCACCCGTAAGTTCATCACCGGTTTCTCGGTCTTTATTGTGTTTTGGGTACTGTACGACTACATGAAAGCCTTCCCGAACTACTGGTTCAACGCCGTGCACATTGAGGATTTGTATAACGCCGAGAAAGTCGTGTTTGGGATACGTGACGGCGGTATTATACTGACTCCCAATGAATACTGGCAGTTAAACAGCCATACCTTTCTGGACGTGCTGAGCGGGATCTTTTACCTCAGTTGGGTGCCGGTGCCGCTGGCCTTTGCGGGTTTTCTGTTCTTCTGGAACCGGCAGCAGTTCGTATACTTCTCGCTGACCTTTCTGCTCGTCAACCTGCTCGGCTTTGTCGTGTATTACCTATACCCGGCTGCGCCGCCCTGGTACGTGCAGCTGCATGGTTTTGAGTTTATCGCCACCACGCCGGGCAACACGGCAGGCCTGGTGCGCTTCGATGCGTTCTTTGGTGTTACGGTGTTTCATTCGCTGTATGTCAAAGGCTCCAATGTGTTTGCAGCCATGCCTTCGCTGCATTCCGCTTATCCGCTCATCGTGCTCTACTATGCCTTGAAGAACAAACTGGGAATAGTTGCCAAAGTGCTCTTTACCATCATCACGGTGGGTATCTGGTTTGCGGCGGTCTATACCTCGCACCACTATGTGCTGGATGTGCTGGCAGGTATAGTCTGTGCTACATGCGGCATCCTCTTATTCAACTGGCTGGTGGCCAGCAAAGGGGCTGTGAGCAGGGCCATCGGGCGGTTCGTAGCCGCCATCCGCTAACAACGCCTGTGACCAGGCAAAACGTAATCTCCACAACATGACTCAAGATCAACTTGCCATACAAAACAAGCGTTCCTTTGAAGCGCTACTCAAACTAACAGCAGGTGACTACCAGGCCTTTCTGTATGATTGCGATGGCACACTGGCTGATAACATGCAGGCGCATAAGGAGACTTATGTAAAAGTGGCTGCAGGGCAAGGCGTCACGATTGACCCTGCCATTGTAGATGAGTTTGCCGGACTTCCTATACCTGCCGTGGTCGTTGAGATCAACAAGCGGTATGGAAGCAGCTTCGACCCCATCGCCTTTGAGCAGACCAAATCGGAGTTGTTTTACCACGAGTTCATCGCCGAAACAAAGCCTGTGCAGTTTGTGGTAGACCACCTGGTGGCCCATGCCGGCAAGGTGAAGATTGGCGTGGTATCTGGAGGGACGACGAAGATGATCCGGAAAACGCTGGAGGTGCTACAGATCGATCATCTGGTAGAAGTGCTGGTGTGCGCTGGCGACACAGCAAAAGGCAAACCGTTTCCCGACCCGTTTTTGCTGGCGGCAGAAAAGCTGGGTGTAGCACCCGACCGCTGTCTTGTTTTCGAGGACGGCGAGCCCGGCGTGCAGGCTGCAGAGGCCGCCGGCATGCGGTGGGTGCGTGTAGACCAGGTATAGGGCAAGGGTTTGTATGGCCCTGACTTGAATCAGGTATAAGGTATAGCCCCACGCACTTTTCGTTATCAGAACCGCTCCAATGCTGGAGCGGTTTTTTTATGCTCCACGTGTCGGAAATCCTCCTGTATAACAAACTGGTACGCTCAAAGGAGTCACCAGACCGCTTCCTCGTACGGTTTATCACATCTTTCTGGTGGTTCATCACTTTTAGTTGACCTCCTGTGTTCAGTTTCCTAATCTTATACCTGTTAAGGCCAGCTAAGTAGTGGCCAACACGAAGCAGGATAAGAATAGACGAACGAAAAGATGGAATTAACGATCCGGAATATCTCCAGGAACTATCTGAATGGGGTGCAGACCCTGAAAGGTATCAATCTGATGATACTGCTCTGTTTGTGCACCCTGCTGGGGACGAGCGGGAAGATGCAGCATACGCTGATGTGCTTGCTGGCCACGCTGCAAGGGCCGGACGAGGGGCAGCTCTTATTCGAAGACATCGATGTAGCAGGGCAATTGGCTCAATTGCTGCAGTTTATACTCGATACCCTGTTCTAGTATCATCCGTCACAAAATCAGCCGCATTCATCACATTTATTGTTTATACTCAACCCTTTCATTTATCATTGTTCTATGCATGATATGACACTAGACCACCACTTCGCAAAACCGCTCCAGACTTCTAAAATAGAGTTCTGGGTGGCTACTGCCATTTTTGTTTTCTCTATCTTCTCGCTCTCCACCTCACACGATTCCTACAGGTGGGATTTTGAGGATGCCGGGATAGGCTATCGTTTCTATAAGCACCATTTCTGGCCACAGCTCATCCGCTATACCCTGCTATACCTGGGTTTCCTGCTGCTCAATTACAGGATTATACCCAGTCTGATGCAGAAGGTACGTGTGCCTCTTTATTCCCTGCTCCTGCTGGGCCTATACCTGACCTACAGCCTCGTGTCGGGCGTGCTCGATACCTACACCAAAAGCTATCTGATCAACTGGTATTATCCAGGGGAGCAGGACTACGACCTGATCTTTCAGGACAGCTTCCGGCATACCCTGTTCCTGTTGCTGTTGGTGGGAATCTATACCTTTATCAAATACAGCGGACTCTACCTGCTGTCGAACGCTACGGCCATCTCGGCCAGGTATAGGTTTATTAACCGGGAAACGCTCACCGCCTTCATCATCTGGATGGTAAGTGTGTTTCTGTTGATGGTGTTCAACCTGGATCAGGATATCACGGTGACCCTGGGGATACTTTCCCTGAGTGCCTTAATGCTTTATTGTGGTGCTTACTATTTTTTGATCCCGAACGCACTCAAGTCAAAGCGCCCCCTCCGGAAGTACCTGCTGGTGTCACTTGTGGTCGTGATCGTAGCCTATCTGCCAGTCGCGTTTCTGCTACTGCTCTTCTTTCATGACGAGGACAATGCCTTTGGCCTGAGCTTTTTCAACTCGCTTTTCCAACTGGTAGTGACGGCGCCATTTGTGTGGTTCCTGTTCAAGCGCCAGATGAAGGGGCGGGAAGAGATGTTCGTGCTGAAGAAAGAGCTGGGAACGACAAGCGCCAACCTGGATTTCCTGCGCTCACAGATCAACCCGCATTTTCTTTTCAACGCCCTGAACACCCTGTACGGCACGGCCCTGCAGGAGAACAGCGAGCGTACCGCACAAGGTATACAGATGCTGGGCGACATGATGCGCTTCATGCTGCACGAAAACCACCAGCAGAAAATCCTGCTTTCCCGCGAGGTCGAGTACATCCGCAACTACATCGATCTGCAGTTGCTGCGCACTTCGTCTTCGCCCAACATCACCATCGAGACCAAGATAGCGGATGAAGTCAGCAACAAGCACATTGCCCCCATGCTGCTGATTCCGTTTATTGAGAATGCGTTCAAACACGGCATCAGCCTGCAGCACAAATCCTGGATCAGAATAAGTTTGCATAGTGACCCGAATAAGCTGTATTTTGATGTGTACAACAGCAAACAGCGCAAGTCAGAGCAGGATCCCGAGAAGGACAAGTCGGGCATCGGGCTGAAAAACGTGAAGCAACGCCTCGACCTGCTGTACCCGGACAGGCATGAATTGATCATCCGGGAGACACCGGAAGAGTTTTTTGTGCACCTCACCCTTCAATTGTAAGTATATTTAAAGCAGGTATAGAAGTTAAGGTATAGCAGCAAGCATGAGAGCAATAGCAATAGACGACGAACCGATGGCGCTGGAAGTGGTGCGGGCGCATGCCGCCAAGGTGCCTTACCTGGAGCTGCTGGGTTGTTTCACGGATGCCTTCAAAGCGCTGGAGTTCCTGCAAAATGAGTCGGTCGACCTGCTGTTCCTGGACATTAAGATGCCCGATATCTCCGGATTGGAGTTTGTGACCAGTCTGTCGAAAAAGCCGATGGTGATCTTCACGACCGCTTATTCTGAACACGCTGTCACGAGCTTTGAGCTGGATGCGGTGGATTACCTGCTAAAGCCCTTCTCACTGCCCAGGTTTGTGAAAGCCTGCAACAAAGCCCAGGAACTCCTGCAATTGCGTGGCACAACGGCTCCGGTCAAGGACTACCTGTTCCTGAAAACCGGTTACGAGCAGGTGAAGGTCTACTACGACGAGATCCTATACCTGGAGGCGGCGGGCAATTACGTGACTTTCGTGCTGGAAGGCAAGAAGCTACTTTCGCGCATGACGATCCAGGAACTGAGCGAGCAACTGCCTGCCGACAGTTTTGTACGGGTGCACCGCTCGTACATTGTGGCCAAAAAGCAGATCGACAAAATCGAGCGCCACCAGGTATGCATCAAAGGAAATGAAGTGCCAGTGGGCGCTTCTTATATGCAGCAGTTGCAGGGGATTTGATCGCTATACCTGGGTGTTTCACTCCAGAGAATTCTCCCCTTGAGGGGAGCGCAGAGGGGTGTTTCATGCCAGGGAGTTCGCCCATGGAGGGGCGCTATTTCGCTCAACTCTTTTGTCATTCCGAAGGAATCTTAATCACAAGTAGCATAGGTTTATCACCCCTCTGACCAGGTTTCTTAACAGAATGACAGTGAGCTTTGAAAGAGTTTTTTTAGAATGAAATAACCTCAAAGCTCTTAGGAGTCCTGCTTTTTTTTGGGAACAACTGAGCAGTGTAATAGTAAAAGCCTGGCGATGGAAAGCTAAGAATAAAAAAGGCGCTCCGGTTAATTCCGGAGCGCCTTTTTCAAGTTATTTAAAGCGGTATACCTATTGGTTCGCTTCCAGCCATTTTCTGGCGTTCACAAACGCTTCCATCCAAGGCGATACTTCATCGTGGCGGCCTTTCGGGTAGTGCGCCCACTGCCACTGCAGGAGCGAGCGCTCGATGTGCGGCATCATCACCAGGTGGCGTCCGGTTTCATCGCAGATCATGGCGGTGTTGTAGTCAGAGCCGTTCGGGCAGGCCGGATACGTCTCGTAGGCGTACTTCGAAACGATCTGGTACTTGTCCTCGGTATGCGGCAAGCTAAAGCGACCTTCTCCGTGCGATACCCAAACCCCCAGTGTGGCACCGGCCAGGCTCGAAAGCATCACCGATTTGTTTTCTTGGATAGTCAGGGAAGTGAAGATACTTTCGTGTTTCTGGCTCACGTTGTGCAGCATGCGCGCCTTCTGGTCGTGCCCCATCGTGATGAAGCCGAGCTCCACAAACAGCTGGCAGCCATTGCATATACCTACTGAAAGTGTGTCCTCGCGTTTAAAGAAGTTCTCGATGGCATTTTTCGCTTTTTCGTTGTACATGAAGGCACCGGCCCATCCTTTAGCAGAACCCAGCACGTCTGAGTTAGAGAAGCCACCCACGGCTCCGATGAAGCGGATATCCTCCAGCGTTTCTCTTCCCGAGATAAGGTCCGTCATGTGCACGTCCTTCACGTCGAAGCCGGCCAGGTACATGGCGTTGGCCATTTCACGCTCCGAGTTACTGCCCTTTTCGCGGATGATAGCTGCCTTGATTCTTGGCTTCGAGCTGTCGATCGCTGGCTTTTTGCCGTCAAATCCGGCCGGGAAGGTATAACTCAGTTCGTGCTTCTTGTAGTTCTCAAAACGCTCCCGGGCGCTGTGCGGGCCACTTTGTTTGATGTCCAGCAGGTAGGAAGTCTTAAACCAGGTGTCACGCAGTTGGGCGATGTCGAAGGTATAGGCATCGCTTCCGTTCTTCAGTTCCAGCGTGGCAGAAGAGGTGGCTATACCTATTTTATGGAAAGGAATTTCATTCGCATGCAGGGTTTCTTCCACCTCGGCCGAAGCCTGGAATACCACACCGATGTTCTCGGCAAACAACACTTTGATGCTATCGGCTTCGCCCAGCGAGGTGAGATCAATGGAGGCGCCCAGGTTATTGTCCGCAAAGCACATTTCCAGCAGGGTCGTGATCAGACCGCCACTGCCAATATCATGGCCTGCGGCTATCTTGTCTGCTTTGATGAGCTGCTGCAGCGTGTTGAACGCGTTCTTGAACAAGGCCGCATCGGTGATATCCGGTGTTTCGTTGCCGATCTTGTTGAGGACCTGCGCAAAAGAAGAGCCACCCAGCTTAAAGCTGTCATTGGACAGGTTGATGTAATAAATATTGCCGCCATTGTGCTGCAACACCGGCTCCACCACCTGGCGCACGTTGCTGCAATTTCCAGCTGCTGAGATGATCACTGTACCTGGCGCAATCACGTCTTCGTCCTTATACTTCTGCTTCATCGAAAGCGAGTCCTTGCCCGTCGGGATGTTGATGCCCAGGGCAATCGCGAACTCAGAGCAGGCCTCTACTGCTTTGTACAGACGAGCATCTTCTCCTTCGTTCTTGGAGGCCCACATCCAGTTGGCAGAAAGCGAAACGCTTTGCAAACCATCTTTCATAGGAGCCCAAACGATGTTAGAGAGCGATTCGCCGATGGCATTGCGGCTACCCGCAGCCGGATCGATCAGGGCAGAAATAGGAGCGTGGCCTACCGAAGTGGCAACACCCTCTTTGCCCTGGAAATCCAGTGCCATCACACCGCAGTTATTGAGCGGCAACTGCAGCGGACCAGCACACTGCTGCTTCGCCACACGACCTCCCACACAACGGTCTACTTTATTCGTCAGCCAGTCTTTGCAGGCCACGGCTTCCAATTGCAGCACCTGCTCCAGGTAGGTATGCAGTTGGCTTTCGTCGTAGGTTACCGGCTGGTATTCCCGGTCAACCGTCTTGTCGTTCATCACCACTTTAGGCGAACTGCCGAACATGTCGCTCAGCTCCAGGTCCATCGGTTTCTGACCATTAGAGGCCGACTCGAAGGTAAAGCGGTGGTCGCCTGTTACGTCGCCCACGGTATACATGGGGGCACGTTCGCGGTCTGCTATCTTTTGCAGGGTTTCAATATCTTTTTCGCCAATCACCAGCCCCATGCGTTCCTGCGACTCGTTGCCTATGATCTCTTTGGCTGAAAGGGTAGGATCGCCAACCGGCAGTTTGTCCAGGTCAATTTTGCCGCCTGTTTCTTCCACCAGTTCCGAAAGGCAGTTTAAGTGTCCGCCTGCACCATGGTCATGTATCGAAACGATGGGGTTGTTCTCGCTTTCCACCATACCCCGAATGGCATTGGCGGCGCGTTTCTGCATTTCCGGGTTGGAGCGCTGGATGGCGTTCAGTTCTATACCTGAGCCGTGCTCGCCGGTGTCAGCTGAGGATACAGCTGCTCCGCCCATACCGATGCGGTAGTTCTCACCACCCAGGATCACGATTTTATCACCTGTTTTCGGGTGACCTTTCTGGGCCTGACTCGCTTTGCCGTAACCAACGCCACCCGCCAGCATGATCACTTTGTCATAGCCCAGCTTACGTGGAGTTTCAATAGCATCTGCTTTTTCGTCGTGCTCGAACGTGAGCACCGAACCCGTGATCAGCGGCTGCCCGAACTTGTTACCGAAATCAGTAGCTCCGTTAGAAGCTTTGATCAGGATATCCATGGGTGTTTGGTACAGCCATTTTCTTTCCTGCGTAGCCTGTTCCCAAGGGCGGTCTTTTTCCAGTCGCGATAAGGCGGTCATGTACACCGCTGTACCAGCAAGCGGGAGCGATCCCTGACCACCAGCCAGACGGTCGCGGATTTCACCACCTGATCCTGTAGCGGCACCGTTGAAAGGCTCTACAGTCGTTGGGAAGTTATGTGTCTCTGCTTTGATGGAGATAACCGATTCAAAATCTCTCACCTGATAATAGTCAGGCACA
Source organism: Pontibacter coccineus (assembly GCF_030546575.1). Classification (GTDB taxonomy): domain Bacteria; phylum Bacteroidota; class Bacteroidia; order Cytophagales; family Hymenobacteraceae; genus Pontibacter; species Pontibacter coccineus. The sequence continues at coordinate 166,998 of NZ_JAUOTN010000001.1, read as the reverse complement.
TCGGCACGCTTGGGGGCAAACTGCTGCACCACCGGCCCTTTGATAAAGGCCACGTTATCCTTGTAAGCCGAAACGATATCGTTCGGGTGTGTCTCTGATGTTTTGCGGATCAACTTGAAGAGTGAAGTAGGTTTCTCTTCACCATCAATCACAAACTTGCCGTTGAAGATCTTGTGGCGGCAGTGCTCGGAGTTCACCTGCGAGAAGCCGAATACTTCAGAATCAGTCAGCGGTCTGCCAACCCTTTCAGCTAGCTTATTCAGGTAATCCACCTCTTCCTCGCTCAGCGACAGTCCTTCCTGCTTGTTGTAAGCCGAAATGTCCTCCACGGGCTGCACAGGCTCCGGCTGAATGTCGATCGTAAAGATTTCCTGATCCAGCCCCTTGTACTTTTGCGACAGCATCGGGTCGAAATCCGTGAACTCCGCCGCTACGACGGCAAATTCTTCGATCCGGATAATGCCTTCGATGCCCATGTTCTGGGTGATCTCCACGGCATTGGTGCTCCAGGGCGTGATCATGGCAGCGCGGGGACCCACAAAAAAGCCCTCCAGGTTGCTCTCTTGCTTTAATTCGGCATTTCCAAAAAGCCATTCGAGTTTGGGAATGTCTGAAGAATTTAGTTCCGCTGCGGTTTGTACGGCGTAAACTGTATCGGGCTGACTAAAAAAGAAATGAAGCATGCTTGGTTGTTTTTCTATGCGCAAAGATACGGTTCAAATTTGGATAATCGGGCAGGGGAGCCAGGTATAGGGGCACTCCGAGTGCGGTCGCATTGCCTGTGCAGGCAATGTGCATGTACTAACCTGGGTAACAGTGTGGAGGGTAGAACCTCCTGATGGTCGCTCATTTAACGCGCGAATTTTACTGTGGTGCCAATTTTAAAACAAAAGTAAGGATATTTTTTTGAGAAGCGTAGGAGAGAGGGGGGTATAAAGTTTTAGGAAGAAGAATGCGGAGACCATTAGTTTGATCAGGGAGTGTGCTAGGCGCAACCAGACTGGGAAAACCGGATACAGCGTTATCCTGCTAACTTATGAAAGCCACGCCACCATCAAGCGCCTGATCGAAGGGGGGTGACGGTGAATGACGAGAAGGTTTTACACCTTTAACTTTTTCAATTCATTTAAGTAATCACTTTTGTCGAACTTAAGCTCTATCTTTTTTAGAATTTCAATTAGAGGCTTGTCATTGATATAAGGAATGACAACTTTATTTAAAAGTTTACCATCTTCTCTCTCCTCAATTTCAAGTCTTAATTTGTCCATTTTGAAAGTAATAAATTGTAATCAACTAGTTGGTACATCCGAAGCCTGAAGCATTGCATGAGTTACGGCTGAACAGGGTTAGGCTTTTACTTAGTCTTGTGCATTTTGCGAGTTTTATAACTATCTTATTTACTTGATTCGGGTTGGTGCTTTAGTTGCAAGCCGTGTAGGAAGTTGCGCAGAATCTGGTCTTGGAGTAGGCGGTAATGCTGGTGGTCGGGTTTGCGAAAAAAGGCGCTGAGTTCGTGCTTGCTTAAACGGAATTTTACCAGTTCCAGAATATCAAGAATGTCTTCGTCTATCAGGTTCAGGGCAATTTTGAGCTTACGAAGTATTATGTTGTTATTCAGTTTATTTTCGGGCTTAGGTTGCTCGCCTTCCTTTTTACCGCGTTTCTCGGTTATAAAACCATTGAGAAAAGCTGCTAGGTGCAGGTCGCTCATTTCCTTAAACCCAGGCTCATCTTCCTTTTTCATCAACTCGATGATCTCTGCGCGGGTTACCTGCTCCCCCCCAGACTTAAAAAGCTCCATTAGCTTAGAGTCATTAAAATCAAATGTATAGCGGAGCCGGCGTAAAATATCGTTGTTGTTCATGTTTATACTTTGAATGATTTCTTTATAAATACCGCCTTAACGGACTGGGCTGTGCGGAGGCGGAGCTACCTTATAGGTGTGGTTATAGGTCGCTTTTCTTTTATTTTTTAGAAAAGGCTGCCTTTGTAGTATCAAGGCTAACAAATATATTTTTCCTAAAATTATATCCTTGCATTGCATCAAGTGGATTGAAGTCACCTGGAATCCACATTCCTCCAAAATCTATAGTTAATCGGTCACAAGGTGTATTTTCTATTTTATAAATTCTTTGGTAACCTCCTATTTGCATTTGTAGGGAATTGTTTACTTGTCTTAATATTCCGGTGAGTCGATATGATAAAGAATCTCCATTTTTTAGATGGTATTCCTGATAGTTGTGTTTTAGGTTATTTGGATTTTCAACATCTGACCGTAATAATTGGTCGTTACACCTAAAAAAAAGGTTGAAGAAAACTGATTTTTGAACAGTGTCATCAATTGTAAACTTCATTTTGTTTAAGCTGTCATTTCGTAATACTAGCCTAAAATCAAATGGCTCATTCACAAAAATTGTGTCTTGGATGTAGATAATCTTAGTTACAGAATAAAAGTCGTCTTGCTTACCGCAACTTGTTAAAATCAGAGTTGCCAATATGAAAATTAAATTTCTCACTATTTCTTTTTAAATGCCCTATAACGGCCGCGTGCTTAAGATGCCCGCAGCGCCAACGAGGGTAACTTAAGCATTGTGTTGGCAACAGGCTTTTTATTTTTTTGGCTCAAGTTTAGCGAGTTTTTTCAGGTTGGCTTTATGTTGTCTGGAGGTATAAATTTTTGGAACCTGCATTACTATGATATCGTAACCGTTTGCCGTCAGTCTTTCTTGTTCATTAAGTACACGGTATGAAATTACAGGGTCTATACCTTTATCCAAATAGTCAAAAATGAATGTCTTAAGAAAATAGTCTTTGTGGTTGATGTCAGTTCCGGAATGTCCTGATATAAATGCAACCTTCTTGTCCTTGAAACTGAAGTCTGTCTTTTTGTTAGTCAGCAAAGAGTCAAGAAGTCGTTGCTCTTTAACTGTCAAATTGGAGCTAATTTCTTGTCCAAACGAGATATTTTGGAATACCAAGTTTGTCAATATGGTAGAGGTTAATATCATCAAATATCTTTTCATTCGATGTGGTCTTTGTTTTTCAGCTTGTTGCCAACTATTAGCTAACAGTAATACTACTCCCGCTATACTCCAAATATAGCAGATAAACGGAATAACATACACTCTGCAGCAAAGTGAATTACCTGCCTATGACCTTTAGTTCATCTTAGATCATATCAGCTTTTTTACTTGAAAACAACGCTATACCTAGCCCAGGATATAACCGCAAGCACCACGCCTGAGTAAAGAACAGGTATGCAACCTCAAAAACGAAGACCCACCAAAGATGAGCTGGCGGCGGCTGAAGGAAGAACCTTACCGGATATCATTGCTCCCAACCTCAAAGTCCTTTTCTGCGGCATCAACCCCGGGCTTTACACGGCTGTTGTTGGGCATCACTTTGCACGCCCGGGCAACCGCTTCTGGCCAACCCTGCACGCGGCGGGTTTTACGCCCCGGATATACCTGCCCTCGGAAGAAAGTAGCCTGCTGGACCTGGGTGTTGGAATCACTAATATCGTGGACCGGGCCACGGCCAATGCTGCTGAGTTGTCAGCGATGGAGTTGAAAGAAGGAGGGAGCAAACTGGAGGAGAAAGTGATGGCGTACCAGCCGCAGGTGCTGGCCCTGCTGGGTATATCCGCCTACCGCGTGGCTTTCGGGAAAGCAACTGCAGGTATAGGTATGCAGGTACAGACCATCGGGAACACCAGGCTGTGGGTGCTGCCAAACCCCAGCGGCCTGAATGCTCATTTCCCGCCGCGTAAGCTTGCCGAGGTATACCAGGAACTGCGCCTCTTTGTCGATTCGCTCTAGTTAGTGTAGAACTTAAGCCTCTGCTGCTGCCTCCGATTGCTTCGGTCGCAGTACTTTGTTGTCAACGGAGTAGCGGCCGGGACCTTTGATCATAAAGAACAGGATGAGGGCCATGACGACCAGGGACATGATCAACTCAGTGTTTTCTAAACTTATACCGCGCTGCGGGTTCACGATCAGCAGCGCGCCTATCAGGATAGGGATCTGGCAGAGCAGCGCCAGGCGCGTGAGCATCCCGAAAGCGATCATCAGGCCACCCACTATATGCACCAGACTGGTCAGAAAGTGTGCCTTGCCAGTCGAGATCACGTCCTGGCTGGAACTGAAGATGTAGAAAACATCGGTGGTGTGCTCCAGAAACAGTAGCCCTTTTACAAACAGGAACAGACCGAGGAGGATTCTGAGGCCGTCCATCCAGACCGGGTTGTTGGCGCTGTTGATACGGGGGCTGTGGCGGAATTCATGTGTAAGTGCCATGGCTGTATGCTTTAGTGAAAAAACGTGCTATAGCTATATTTACGTTCACGCATGCAATCCCGTTTATTTACCATGCTTCCAGCGTCGTTTGGCCAGAAAATCCAGCTTTTTGACGGAATTGCTTTCACAATTGTAGATACAAGCGTAGCTTTGTAAACCGAATGAACATTCAATTGGAGGTAGGGTCTATGGAGCACATGTCGGATAAAAAGAGGGCCATATTCAAGAGCACGATGGAGCTGGTTAGGGAAAACGGCTTTCATGGTACGCCCATGAGCATGGTCGCCAAACATGCCGGGGTGGCCGCAGGCACGATCTACCACTATTTCGAAAGCAAGGAACATTTGCTTCGTGAGCTGTTTAACTATGCGCAGCAGCAGGCTGTTGCCGTGGTGGAGCGGGAAAGTTCAGCTACTATACCTTTCAAGGAGTGCTTTTTTAAACTCTGGACCGGGCTCTATACCTTTTACCGCGACAACCAGGATATGCTCAGGTTCTTCGAGCAGTTTGTGAACTCGCCATACCATACAACCATGCCGCCACTTGCGGAAGACAAGTTCTATACCTTGCTGTTCGCCTTTTTTGAGCGCGGCATCCGCGAGGGGGAGCTAAAGGAGGTCAGCCCCAAGATTCTGGCGACGCTCACCCACAGCAGTATTATCTCGATGGCCAAAATGACGGCCAGCGGCAGACTCCACTTCGACAGAAAGGAGCTGCAACAGATACAGCAGTTGCTCTGGGACGGTATTGCCCTTGGTCGTTAGCTGCCCTGAACCCAAAGGCTATTCCACTATCTGTAAACATTAACCACAAGCGCCAAAATGAAACATGAAAGAACAAACTAAAGCTGTAGCAGCACCATCGGTTGCTGCATCTTCACGTTTAATACTCAACCAATAAGCTGAACACCAAACGCATACATGAAATTAAAGCTATATTTTAAACACTTGCTGATTGCCTCCCTGCTGGTGCCCGGCACCCTGTTCGCGCAGGATAACAAAGGCGTGGCACCGACTGACAGCCTGACGCTGGAGCAGGTCGTGAATTACGCGCTGGAGAACACGGCGGCCATGGAACAGGCGCTGATCGACGAACAGATCGGCAACAAGGAGATCAGGGCCAGCCTGTCGGGATGGTTTCCGCAAATCAGTGCCAATTTCGGGGGTACCTACAATATCAAGCGGCCGCAGCAGCCGATCGGAGGCGAGATCATCACCTTCGGACAGAAGTACAACTCCAACATAGCGCTGCAGGCCACCCAGAACATTTTCGACAATAACCTGTTTCTAGCCACCAAGGCATCCAACTCCAGAAAACTGTTGCTGGACCAGCAGGTGACTGATACCCGCATCAACACGGTGGTGGAGGTGAGCAAGGCCTACTACAATGTACTGCTCACCAAGGAGCAGCTGCGCATCCTGGACCAGAACATATCCCGCCAGGAAAAGCAGTACAACGATGCCCGCAGTCGCTACGAGGTAGGCATCGTGGACAAGACCGATTACCAGCGTGCCGCCATCACGCTGGCCAACATCCGGTCGGACCGCAAGCGGGTGCAGGAGAGCATTAAAGCCAGCCTGGCCTACCTGAAGCAGCTGATGGGATACCCGGTGGAGCAGGAGCTGAACCTGACCTACAATTACGGCCGGATGGAGCAGGAAGTACAGGTGGATACTACCGAATTGCTCACTTTTGACAGGAGGATAGAGCTGCAACAGCTGCAGACGCAGCGCGACCTGCTCAAGCTGAACACGGCCTACAACCGCTGGAGTTTCCTGCCGACTGTTTCCGCTTTTGCCAACTACAACCTCCTCTACTTCAACAACGATTTTGGCAACCTGTACAACCAGCATTTCCCGAACTCGTCGGTAGGTATACAGGCTTCTCTCCCCATTTTCCAGGGGACGCGAAGACTGCAGAACCTGAAGATCGCGCAGTTGCAGGAAGACCGCCTGGATGTGCAGCTCGAAGACGCGCGCAGGGCCATCAACACGGAGTACCAGACAGCGCTGGCCAACTACAAAGGCGATTACACAGAGTGGCGCACGGTGCAGCAGAACCTGGTGATGGCCGAAGAGGTGTACGAGATCATCAAGCTGCAGTACGATGAGGGCGTGAAGGCCTACGTGGACCTGATCGTGGCCGAGACCGAGTTGCGCACCACCCAACTCAACTACTACAATGCCCTTTACAGCGTGCTCTCCAGCAAACTAGACCTGCAGCGAGCCCTTGGAAACATAGACATCAACCGATAAAAAACAGAGAATCAGGACAATGAAGAATAAGTACACCTGGCTGTTTGCAGCCATCATCAGCCCAACTTTGCTTATGTCTTGTGGCGGTGACGATGCCGCACAGCAGCAGATGAACCCGATGGCCATGGCCGTTCCGGTAAACACGATTCAGGTTAAGCAGCAAAGCGTAACCGGCCGCGACACCTACCCAGCCACGGTAGTGCCGCTGCAGGAAGTAGAGTTGCGTCCGCAGGTATCGGGCTACATCACCAACATTTTTGTACAGGACGGGCAGCGTGTCAAGAAGGGGCAGAAGCTCTATGAGATAGACCAGAACAAATACCAGGCAGGTATACAGCAGGCACGCGCCAGTCTGCAGAGCGCCAAGGCCAACCTGGCCCGTGCCGAGAAGGACCTAGAGCGCTACGAGCGCCTGGCCGAGCGTGACGCCATTGCCCGCCAGCAGGTGGATTACGCCCGTACCGAAGTACAGACCGCCCGCGCCCAGGTGGCAGCAGCGCAGGCGCAGGTAAGCAGCGCTTCTACCGACCTAAGCTACTCGGTGATCAATGCGCCCTTCAGCGGAACCATTGGCATCTCGCAGGTAAGGGTAGGGGCACAGGTATCGCCGGGGCAACCTTTGCTGAACACCATTTCCTCTTCCGACCCGATCGCTGTTGACATTGTGATCAATGAAGGTGAGCTCGGCCGATTCAACAACCTGCAGCAGGGCAAACAGCCCGACTCCCTTTTCACCATCCGCTTCAATAACGGCGAGCAGTACAAGCACAATGGCAAGCTGGTCGCCATCGACAGGGCTATTGGCCGCCGCTCAGGCACCACGACGGTGCGCGTGCAGTTCCCGAACCCGGACGAAAGACTGATACCAGGTATGACCGTGAGCCTGGACGTGCTGAACCAGGACCTGGGCGATCAGATCGTGATCCCGTCCAAGGCGGTGACAGAGCAGCTGGGTGAGTACTACGTGTATGTGGTGCAGGGCGATTCCGTGGTGCAGCAGAACGTGCAGTTGGGCTCACGTGTGGGCGGCAGCATTGTAGTGCGCGAAGGCCTGAAAGAAGGACAGCAGATCGTAACCGAAGGTATACAGCGCCTGCGCCAGGGAGCCAAAGTGCAGCTGGGCGGACCTGAACAGGGCAAGCCGCAGGCAGGAGCCGCAAGATAATTGGAAACAGGTCTTTCAGAGGATTAAGCAGACATTATGATTTCAGACGTATTTATAAGAAGGCCCGTTACCGCCATGGTGATCTCGATCGTGATCGTACTGGTGGGTGTGCTGGCTATGTTGAATTTGCCCGTAACACAGTACCCGGATATTTCGCCGCCATCGGTTTCGGTATCGGCTAACTACACGGGTTCGGACGCGCTCACGGTAGAACAGGCGGTTGCCACACCAATCGAAACACAGATCAACGGTTCGCCGGGTATGGCCTATATTTCGTCCACGAGTACCGGTACCGGCCAGATGAACATGTCGGTTACCTTCGAGATCGGGACTGACATTGACATTGCCACACTGGATGTGCAGAACCGCGCCAGTATTGCAGAGCCGACCCTGCCGGAAGAAGTGCGCCGACTGGGCGTGACCGTGCGTAAGCGTAACCCGAGTATCATGATGGTGATCGGTATCTATTCGCCGAAGCGCACCCACGATATCCAGTTCCTCGACAACTACACCAACATCTACATCAAAGATGCCTTGATGCGTGTAAGCGGGGTGGGGGATATTTTCTCGATTGGCCAGGACTTCAGTATGCGCATCTGGCTGCAGCCGGACAAACTGGCGCAGTACAACATCGGGGCGAGCGAAGTGACGGCGGCCATTCAGGAGCAAAACCTGCAGGTGGCGGCCGGTTCGGTGGGTAACTCACCGCAGTACAGTTCGCAGGCATTTCAGTACCCGATCACGGTAACAGGACGTTTGCAGACGCAGGAAGAGTTCGGCAACATCATTGTGCGCACCAACCCTGCCGATGGCTCGATCGTGTACATGCGCGATGTGGCGCGTATCGAATTCGGCCGCTTCGACTATGGCCGTGAATCCAAGATAAACGGCAACCCGGCCACCATGATGCTGATCTACCAGGCGCCGGGCAGTAACGCGCTCGATACAGCCGAGGGTATTTACGCCGCACTGGACGACCTGAAGGAGACTTTCCCGGCCGACGTGGATTACATCGTTTCGTTTGAGACGGTGTCGGTGGTGCAGGTGTCGATCAACGAGGTGGTGCTGACGCTGATAGAAGCGCTTATCCTGGTGATCATTGTGGTGTTCCTGTTCTTGCAGAGCTGGCGCGCTACGCTCATTCCGATCCTGGCTATACCTGTGTCCATCATCGGTACCTTCATCTTCTTCATTCCGCTAGACTTTACGATCAATACGCTGACGCTCTTTGGTTTCGTGCTCTCGATCGGTATTGTGGTGGATGACGCCATTGTGGTGGTGGAAGCGGTGCAGCATAACATAGACCATGAGGGGCTTTCGGCTAAAGATGCCACCCGGAAGGCCATGAAAGAGATTACGGCACCGGTTATTGCCATTGCGCTCATATTGGCAGCCGTGTTTATACCGGTGGGCTTTATACCAGGCATCGTAGGCCGTCTATATCAGCAGTTTGCGATCACGATTGCCATTTCAGTACTGATCTCCGCGTTTGTGGCCCTTACCCTGACACCGGCGCTGTGCGCGCTGATGCTGAAGCCGATGAACGTGGATAAAAATTCACGCGGCATCAACAAGTTCTTCTATAAGTTTAACAACTGGTTTGCCCGCACAACGGAATCTTACTCTGTGGGCGTGCGCAAGAGCATCAAAGCGACACCGCTGGTACTCATACTGCTGGCTTGCCTCTATGTGGGCACTTTCGGCCTGTTTGTGAACAAACCGACCGGCTTTATACCTACCGAAGACGAGGGCCGCATGTTTGTGTCAATAGAATTGCCTGAGGGAGCCTCTACCAGCCGTACGTCCGCTGTTCTGAATCAGGTAGCCGAGCAGATGGCCACCATTCCGGCTATTCGTAACTATACCTCGGTTGCCGGCCTCAACGCGATCAACTTCTCGTTCAAATCGAACAGTGGTACTTTCTTCGTGCAGTTGCAGCCCTGGGATGAACGTCAGGATGAATCGGAGCACCTGCAGGGTGTCATGGCTACGCTGCAGCAAAAGCTGTCAGGTATAAAAGAAGCCAATATTCTGGTGGTGGCGCCGCCGGCTATACCTGGTCTGGGCGCTTCGGGTGGTTTTACGTTTGTGTTGCAGCAACGCAGGGCCGGCGATGTGAAACAGCTGGAGCAGGTAATGGGGCAGTTCCTTGGGGCAGCCAACCAGCGTCCTGAAATTGCCATGGCCTATAGCTTCTTCACGGCCAAAACACCGGGTTACCACGTGGATGTGGACCGCGAGAAGGCCAAGCGCCTGGGCGTGAACATAGCCGATGTGTATGCCACCATGTCTACTTACATGGGCAGCCGCTACGTGAACGACTTCACACGCTACGGCCGTAACTTCAGGGTGGTGGCGCAGGCCGATACCGCCTACCGTATGGACATCGAAAGCCTGAAGCAGTTCTATGTGATGAACCGACAGGGAGAATCCGTTCCGCTCAGTGCTTTGGTAACGACCCGGATAGTGGAGAACGCCCCTGTGATTTCGCACTTTAACCTATTCCGCTCCGTAGACATTAACGGCAGTGCAGCGCCGGGTTATAGCTCGGGTCAGGCCATACAGGCCCTGGAGGAAGTGGCGGCCGAGGTGTTACCTGCCGGGTATGGCTACGAATTCTCCGGCCTGAGCCGTGAAGAGATTGCGGCAGGCGGCAGTACGATCTACATTTTCTCGCTCTCGATCATCTTGGTACTCCTGTTACTGGCAGCCTTGTACGAGAGCTGGTCGGTGCCGTTCTCCATCTTGTTTGCCATTCCGCTGGGTATGTTCGGGGCCATACTTGCCCTCACACTGCTGCCTAAGCTGGACAACAACGTGTATGCCCAGGTGGGTATGATCACGCTGATCGGTCTGGCTGCCAAAAATGCCATTCTGATTGTGGAGTTTGCCAAAGAACGGGTGGACCGGGGCATGGAACTGATCGCAGCAACGATCGAAGCGGTGAAGCTGCGTCTTCGCCCGATCATCATGACCTCGCTGGCCTTCATTTTAGGTGTGGTTCCACTAGCGTTGTCTTCCGGAGCAGGTGCCGTATCGCGCCAGACCATTGGTTGGGTGGTGATTGGCGGTATGCTGGCTGCTACCTTCCTGGCCATCTTCGTGGTGCCGGTACTGTACGTGGTGATTACCCGACTCGCCTACGGTAAAAAAGGCCTGGCCGAACTGCGCGCCAAAGGCGATAACCTGCCCGATGAAGAAGGCGGTGATCCTGCTTATGTGAACCCATAGTTTTAGACCCAAGACACCAAGATTTTTGATCCTGGTATAAACGAAAAGCCCCAGCCATATGGTCGGGGCTTTTTGTTTTGCTTCAGGTTACGGAACGTTGCTATACCTATACCTGGAACAGCTTAGCACGGAGCCATTTCCGTTTTGTTATTTGTCATCCTGGAAGGATCTTGGTAGCGAGTCGTGTAGGCCTGACCTCTGGGTTAAGGGCCAATACTGGCAACTCTAGCGCTTTACGTGTAATGAGAAAACTGGATTATTTTAGAGCATGGCCAGTCTTTAAGATTTCTCCCAAAAAGCGGGCCCCTAACCCCGGGTCGGAGTGACAAAATCGATCTAAAGTTGATAGCACAGGGGAGGAACCCAGTAGTTCTCTTAAGATTTTAAAGAGGATGTCAGAAAGGGTTGCGTCTTTTTTCAGGTATGCTATCTGGGAGCCTTCTCCAGCAGCCGTTCGATCCAGAATATCAGGAAAAGTGCGACGAGGTTGATGCCAATGAATTTCTGGCCGAGGTCGGTTCCGATGCTGAAGTGGAAGGAGGAGAGCGCTAGCCTGAATTTAAAGATCCAGCCTTCCACCATATCCACGCCCACCCCGATGCGCAAACCCGCCACATACTGAAAGCCGTAGGCTCCAAATGAGAAGTACACGACCTGCAGCACCTGGTTGATGATGGAGAGCACAAGGCCGCGGCGGAGATTGCGGAACAGCATGCGCCCGCAAAGGATGGAGAAGATATAAAGTCCGCCGGCGAACAGGCCGATGCGCAGAGCCGTCTGGTCTATAACCATTTCGCCGCTGAACATGACCCAAACGGTGAGGGCTATACCTAGTATGCCGCCAATGATCTGGTAAAGCGCAAGGGCTCTGATCTGATTTTTTTCAGGAGTGTGCAAGGGGGAATTTTTTCTGATGGTTTGACTTTTGTTGGCTTAAGCAGCCAATCAAAATTACGAATTTATACCCACCCGAGCAGCACTTTTGTCTTGAGAGAAACTGCTATTTGTACTTGAACAAAATGTTCGTGCCGTTTCGTATCCACTTTTCAAAAAAAGCATTGTCATTGAATTCACCTGACAGTAAAACGGAGCCGCTTTCCGTTACCGGCGTGCGCGTGCTCATAAAGTCAGGAAGAAAGTCCTGGTTGTTAGGCACCCATTCCATTCCTTTTTTCAGGGCTATGCACAGGTACTCGTGTGTTTCGGTGTCTACTAGATATTTTCTGTTCATCTTCAGCGTATTAAGTTTACATTTATTAAAAGGGCCGCAAATCAATGGAGGCCCCGGTAGCAATAAAAAAGCCTTGCCGGAGGCAAGGCTTTCCTGTGCATATGGCTTAGAACTAAGCGCGCTTTACGTTAACCGCGTTCAATCCTTTTCGTCCTTCCTGCAGGTCAAAAGTCACTTCATCACTTTCTCTGATTTCGTCTGTAAGGCCAGAAACGTGTACAAAGTATTCCTGATCTGAATTTGCTTCTTTAATGAAACCGAACCCTTTCGAGTCATTAAAGAATTTTACTGTTCCTTTATTCATTCTTGTGTTTTGTTATGATGTGCGTACTGGTTATCAGCAGGCACAATTGCTCATTATTTTTTACAATATACGATAAATAAATTACAAAACCTTGCCTTGGTCTCATCTCTTTGCAATTAATTCAACGCTTCGGTAGAACTACACTTCATACATATAGGCAAGGTGCCGATCTTCCTCAGGCAAAGAATGGGCGAATTATCTGGATGAGGTTTTTTCATTGCCCATACGTTTGCCCTATTTGTGCATACTCGAAATACCTAATCCGGCTAATACGCGACTTCGGACATTCAAAGCTCCTATGATGCGATTGACCGGTGCCGGCTCCATTCTGATGAGGGTAGGTATGGCAATAATGCCCGCCTCCTCCGCCTTATCAGGGTCTTTCTGAATATCGATTATTTCAAGCTGATAGTTACCATTTAAGTTCTCCCTGCAAATTTTAAGAAGTGTGTCCACAGCCTCGATGGAGTTAAGGCTGTGTCCATTAATAAAGAGCTGAAATACATGCATGCTCGTTTTTTTAATTTGGCTGAAAGCTCCGGAGTCGACCGGCTTCTGTTGGTGTACTGTCGTCAAAAATTACTCAAGCTTGATAAGCATAGGGTTACCTGTCAGAATACCGCTGATGCCTTCGAAATGCTTTCCTATGTGAGCCCCCTCACCTGAGATCGTGAATTTGCGGATAGCAGAGTCATGTTTGGATCCGCGCATCTTCAGCACGGCAATGCTTCGTTGCATCTCACCCGACATCTCCACATAGCGTAGCAGGATAATAGTGTCCGTGATGGGAGAGATGTTACCCTCCGTGTCAGACGTGCCGCCTGCGAGCAAGGGCGTATTGGACGTAAACAGGGCTGTAATTTCCTGGTGCTTGAGGTAGGACGTAAAGGCGATGATGAACTCCCGAAAACCTTTGTCAGAAGATGCGCGTGATAGAGCTGATAGGCTGTCAATCGCGATTCTGTGAGGTTTAAAGGTTTTAACGACTTCCTGTATGTTGATGAAATGGTCTTCCAGGGAGGAAATCTCAGGATAGACGCTGATAACTTTCAGCAGTCCTTCATCTTCCAACTGCTTAAAATCAATGCCCCAGCCAGACGCGTTGCGGTATAGCTGTTCGGTGCTTTCTTCAAAGGCCATGAGCAGGCAGCGCTCCTTTTTCTCGCGGATACCGTTTATAAAGTTGGCCACCAACAATGTTTTGCCAGCCCCTATTGCTCCGGAAACGAGGTTGATGGAGCCTTTGTAAAACCCACCGTCTATCATTTCGTCCAGTACAGGTATACCGGAAGTAACTCTTTCATTTGAAGAGACATGCTTCAGGTTCATAGCTGACAAGGGGATTATAACGATCGCCTTGTCCGGGTTTATGGTAAAAGGATTTTCTCCTTTTTCATGGTCGCTGCCTCTGAATTTCAGAATCTCGATGGTCCGCCTGCGCTTCTCGTTGTGCAGCACATTGCGAAGTATCACCACATTGTCCGTCAGGAATTCCTCTACTCCGAAACGGGTGATATTCCCATACTCTTCCAGGCGCTCAGCCGTGATGATGGACGTGGCACCCAAGCGCGACAATGTGAGTGCTACCTGTATCAACTCCCGCCGGATGGCGTGTGTCTCTTCATGGAACTGCGTGAAGATGCTGCCAATAGAATCAATGACAACGCGTTGCGCTCTGCACTTCATCACGGCTCTTTCCAGCCTGATTCTGAAGGCGCTCAGGTCAAAGTCTCCAACAGCAATTATGATCTCTTCTTTCGGAGCGGCATCCACAAATACCCATTTTCCTTCGTTCTCCCAGGTATCAATGTCCCACTGAAAACTTCGCAGGTGCTTCCGGATGTCATCTACCTGCTCTTCGAAGGTGACAAACACACCCGACTGGTTGAACAACTGTATGCCCAGTGCCAGGAATTGTGCCGCAAACAGTGTTTTTGCGCTACCAGAACTACCCGCCACAAGCGTGGTGCGGCCTAGTGGCAAACCGCCGTGGGATATATGATCGAAGGATGCGTTTCCGGTTTCTAGTTTTTGAAGGTTCATAGGCAAACGTATGCGGTGTGGGAAGTGGAGGTATGTGTTTGAACTTACAGGTCGAGGTGTTACCATGACAGGTAGTCTAAAATGTGCTTAATGGAGTGTTAAAGTAAGTGTCTGTGAATTTATTTCTGCCTGGCATCGCAACACCTTATGTTAGGATACTGGCCTGGAAAATTCAAACATAAGTGCATGCACCATGCAGTCTGAAACAGCGCATAAAGGGCTGCACAAAGGTGCGAGGAATGGAAGAGGAATACTTTACATACTTCTACAAGTATGTATCAAATTTTACAGGTTTTCGAGCACACCCTCCCGCTTGTCTTTTATTTTCTTATAAAACGTAGGAGAGAGGCCGGTCACCTTTTTGAACTGGCTGGAGAGGTGGGCCACACTGCTGTAATGCAGACGATGGGCAATTTCGGTAAGGGAGAGCTCATCATAAAACAGCAGTTCCTTTGCTTTCTCTATTTTATGGATGATGATGAACTGCTGGATGGTGATGCCCTTGACCTCTGAGAAAATGTTGGCCAGGTAGTTATAGTTGTAACCCAGTTTCTCGCTGATGTAAACCGAGTAATTCACTTTCGGCTGTTCTTCCGACGCGTGGATCATGTCGGTGATCAGTGTCTTTATCTTGTCGATCAGTTGACTTTTGCTATCGTCGAGCAACTCCAGTCCGGACTTGCTCAGGTTCTCTTTCAGTTGGTTCAGCTGAATGTCGGTGATGTCTTTGTGTATTTCAACGATGCCAAGGTCAACCACCACGTATTCTGACTGTAATCCGAGATTTTTCAGCTCTTCCTGCACCAGCGCTTTGCAGCGGCTGCTGACCATGTATTTAATGTATAACTTCATTTACTGGGGTTTGGTGCATACTCAAATCCGGGAGTATGGTACGGCGCTGCTGCTGGGAAAGTGCTTAGAACCTGGAGCGAGTGATGAGCAATGAGATCAGGATTTTACAAGAAGATGCAAAACAGGTTCTGATAGTATATATGTATTACGTTAAATCTAACATATTAATTCATAAATCCCGAAAGTATATTTTAAAATCAGAATTTATCAGGGTCCCAAAATTCTATAATTTCCCGGGATGCAGGTATACATCAGCCTAAAGTACTGGTGCATACCTGCGGTTCCGCTATACGCAGGATTTAAGTATTAGGCCGGAAGCCACAAACGCCAGGCGAATGCCTGATCATGAGAAAATAAAAACATTTCTGACCACTCATTTAGTAAATCCACTGCTAATTGCTACATTCCCAATGCGAAAAGTAAAATCACTATACTGGAAATGATGTACAAGGTATGGCAACGATGATAAACAAAAATAGCAGTCAGCTTAAAGTTGGCCTTTACGCTGCTGTGGTGGTGTTCTTCGCCTATACCATGATCTTCGGCTTCCGGAAGTCTTTCACGGTGGCCACGTTCGACGGAATTGAAATAGCCGGGTACAGCTACAAAACGATCCTGGTCATCAGCCAGGTACTGGGTTATATGCTGGCCAAATTCTACGGCATCAAGTACATCTCGGAGCTCAAACGAACAGGCAGGGGAGGCGTTATCCTGCTCCTGACAGGTATAGCCTGGCTCAGCTGGCTGTTTTTTGCCCTGGTGCCACCCCCTTACAACATCGCTTTCCTGTTCATCAACGGGTTTCCGCTCGGTATGCTCTGGGGCGTCGTTTTCTCTTACGTCGAGGGCAGGCGAAGCACCGATTTTATCGGGGCCACGCTGGCGGTAAGCTTCATCTTTGCCTCCGGGTTCGTTAAATCCGTGGGTGCCTGGCTGATGGTGCAGTTCGGTGTTTCGGAGTTTTGGGTGCCCTTTTACACAGGTCTGGTCTTTGCCCTTCCGCTATTGCTTTTTGTTTTCCTGATGGAGAAGATCCCGCCACCCAGCGAAGAGGACATCCGGCTGCGGACAGAACGCGCCCCTATGACCGAAGACGATCGGAAGCGCTTTGTAAAGGAGTTCCTAGCCGGCATTGTAGCCTGCGTGCTCATCTACTGCTTTGCCACCATCTTCCGGGACATACGCGATAACTTTGGGGCAGAAATGTGGAAGGAACTGGGCTACTTCGATCAGCCTGCCATCTTCTCGCAAACAGAGACTCCCATCACCCTGATCATCCTGGTTCTGATCGGCAGCATGGTGCTCATCAAAAACAATTACAAGGCGCTGCAGACGGCCCATGTCTTCATTCTGATTGGCTTTACTATCGCCGGTATTTCAACCGCGCTTTTCGCCGCCCAATCCATGGACCCTGTCTGGTGGATGATGCTGGTAGGACTGGGCCTCTACATGGTGTACATTCCTTTCAATGCCGTCTTCTTCGACCGGCTGATCTCTACCTTCAAGTATACCGGAAACGTCGGCTTTCTGATCTACCTGGCGGATTCGTTCGGGTATGTGGGCAGCGTGGGGGTTTTGTTCAGCAAAGAGATCTTTCAGGTGCAGCTGAACTGGGTCACCTTCTTTTCCAACAGCGTGATCGGGCTCTCCGCCATCGGCATTCTGCTGACCGCTTTTTCGATGGTCTATTTTGGGAGGAAGTATGAAAAGCTGCGGACCAAAGAGGCGAGCACTGCCAAATCGATGCAGGTATAAGAAGTGTTTTTCCTGCCTTGTTTCTTTAGAAAGTCAGTACAGGATTGTTGTTCTCACTTGTTCAGAAACCGGCAGAATATGACGCCGCCGACCGCATAAAGCGCGGCATCTACCCAGTCTGAGGTATAGCGGGGCATAAACTTGGGGAAGAATACTTCAAAGGCCAGCGCGAAGTAGATCACCGCAAAAGCCACCTGGTACCGGGAGAGGCGCTGCCGGGGGCCGTAGAAAAAGCGCAGCACAAACAAGGTCAGGGTGAGCACCAGCGGCAGGCAAAGCAGGTCATCTAAATAATGCTGCACCCACCAGGGCCTCGGCAGTTCGAGCCAGCGCCATCCCAAGTGCCCCAGGTATACCGCCGCCATTAGCCAGAAAAGGGGGCGGAGGGTGGCCCAGTTTAGCCGGCCAGCAAGGCGATCAGCCACAGGAAGAAGGAAATGATGGACACAAAGGCGATCTGAAAGCCCAGGCCGATCCGCTTGAAAAACTGGGTATACCAGGCATCATCCGGGTTAATTTCAATGAAGTTGATTGAAAGACGCTTTTTTTCCTCTTCCCGGCGTTCCTCACGGGCCTGCTCACGGGCAATGGCGACAGGGTCCAATACGCTGTTGCAATGCTCGCATCGGTCAGCAGGGTTCTGGGTCCAGCGGGACCACTTACCGCAGTTCGGACATTTTCTGCTAGCGCTCATAGGTATTCAGGTATAGTATTTCACCTCAGGTCAGACTGAAGTGGGTATAACAGGGTTCAAATTTTATTTCGCTCAACTGAGCTATGCAAAGGTACTCATTTTAGCTGCTTCTTTTGCCTCTGATAAAGCTGATGTGTCCATCCGCTTCGACATGCGCAGCCTTGACGTCCATTACGTCTTCTATACCTTCCCTACGAAGGTGCTCCATCAATTCCTCTTCTGTCAGAAACTCGCGGCGCATGTTTCGGCGCAGCAGTTTGCCGTCCTTTACCACGAGCAGCGGCGGTGAGGATACGAGCTTTTCGACAAGGGGGGAGTAATAGCTTAGGAAGTTGATGCTATAGTTCAGGACCATCAGTGTCAGGATAACAATGAAGCCTTCGGTGATGGATGAGTAGCCTCCGAGCGAGTGCGTCGCGGCCTCCGCGATGAGAACGACGAAGAGCAGGTCCATGGTGGCCATTTCTCCGCCCGTTCTGCGAGGCACGAGGCGCAGCAGCAACAAAATACCCAGGTATAGAATCGCGGCCCGCAGCACAAGCTCCAGTATAGGGGTTTCCGTGTGGAAGAGTTCAGACAGGTTAATTTGCAGTAGCTCCATGTATGTTAATTGCATCGGTATTGCGCCCTTGCCACAGGCGCCTCTAAGCAGCGCGCCGCTTCACCGCATCTGGCGGAGGCCGGGCAGCAAAGCCCTATATACGCCGGAAGAGGCAACCGGATACCGCTACACAACCGGCGGCGAGCTATACCTATACCTTAGCACGGTGGGGTAGGGGTGGCGACGCAGTATGACAGGGATATTTAGTGCACTCTCCTTAGTTTGAGCGCCATGTCGGGAGTTACGGCTTCGGCATATACGCCATAGGCATCAACCAGCACTCCCTTCACCCCTTTATCGGAAGTAACGGCATACACGACCGAATTATCATCCGGATTGCTGGCACCTTCAAACCGATGCACCTCATCAATCTCAAATTCCTCAGGTTTTAACTCCATGTGTAGCTGGGGGCATTCCAGGCAGGTGGACTTTAAGTTAAAGTCTACTGTATAACCTCGCTCGCGCAGCTTGTTAAGGGTTTCAACCATCGTACTATATCTTTGCGTTTTCATATTCTTTAGCTTTATTTTTTGTCTTGATACTTTTTTCGAACCGGGTTTGTGGAGGAATCAGCTAAGCCTTTTTCAGGTATAGCAGCTAACGACAAATGCCCTTAATTCTTCGGCAGCCTCGCATAATCGGGATTCCCGATTTCAACCTTCGGACTTATACCGGCTCTTGATCTGACTTCCCGATTAACGACCTATCCAGGTTATAGTTCCTATGTTAGAATATTTATACTACGGTTAACAGACGGCTTTTGCATTTAGAGACGATTTTTCCCTTTTGGGAATGATTGTAAAGCGCAGCTGTGCAGAAAGCAGCTAAAATTTAAAGAAGGGCGCTTCCTGATTTTATAGATTCAGCGTACAAACCAGTAGTCACACTAATAAAACAATCAGGATGAAAATAGGAATAACCGGAGCTACCGGGCACCTTGGACGCCTCGTCGTAGCAAAAATGAAAGAAAAAGCCGCCGCCAATGACCTGGTGGCGCTCGTACGCTCGCCTCAAAAGGCGGCCAACCTGGGTATAGAAGCCCGTGAAGCTGATTATGACAAGCCCGACACACTCAATCGTGCCCTGGAAGGTATAGATACCCTGCTGCTCATATCAGGAAGTGAAGTAGGGAAGCGTGCCTCGCAACATAAGCACATCATTGATGCGGCGAAGCAAAATGGCGTACAGCGAATCGTCTACACCAGCCTGCTGCATGCCGACAACACATCCGTAAGTCTGGCAACGGAACACCAGGCAACAGAAACGGCCCTGAAGGATTCCGGTATTCCGCATACCCTGCTGCGCAATGGCTGGTACACCGAAAACTATACGGGCTCTATTCCGGGCGCCCTGGCCGGCGGGGCTTTTATTGGCAGTACAGGAGAGGGCAGGATCTCGGGAGCCACGCGCGAAGATTATGCCGAGGCGGCGGTTGCCGTCCTGACCAGCGAAGGACATGAAGGCAGGGTATATGAACTGGCCGGTGACGAAGCGTTCACCCTCAGCGAGTTCGCTGCGGAGCTATCCCGCCAGGCGGGTCGGGAAATCCCTTACAAGAATTTGCCTGAGTCTGATTATGCGGCCGCGCTTGCCAGCTTCGGTATACCTGAGGAAATGGCAAAGGCAATCGCAGGCTGGGATGTGTCCGTGTCGAAAGGAGATCTGTTCGATGATAGCCGGCAGCTTTCCAAACTGATCGGACGGCCTACCACACCGCTTTCCGTTGCAGTGGAAGATGCCTTGAAGCAGGCACAGAAAGCAGGATAAGCTTGCGCAACTGTACTAAAAAGAATCGGGCGCAATACGGGAATTTATCTGATAAGCTGGCTATACCTGTAGCCAGCTTATTACTTTTGTTATCGCCTCACCGCTGATCTGGTGACCCATGTCTTGTTCGTGGTAGGTTAGCCGTACGCCTGCTTCCTGCAGATACTCCTTCGCTTCACGGGCATAATGCACGGGTAGCGTGCTATCCTGCGTGCCATGCGAGATAAAGACCTTCAGCTGCTGCAAAGCTGAATTGCGTTGCACCTGGGGCCTAATCTCCTGCAGTATCCTTCCGCTGAAAGCCAGTATACCTGTCACCAGCTCCGGGTGCGTCAGCCCAATGCTGAAACTCATGATAGCGCCCTGGCTAAAGCCGCCCAGGTATACCTCGCTCAGGTTATACTTTTCTTTCACCTGGCTGATAAACTGCTGAATGTCCTGCCTGCTTTTCGCTTCCTGGCCAGCATTTATACTCGGCTTTCCGGTAGAAAAATCTACTTCGTACCAGGCAAAGCGCCCATCTCCCAGCACAACCGGACCACGCGGTGAAATCACCGTGAAATCTTCCGGAAAGTGAGAGGCCAGCTGGAACAGATCCTGCTCATTGCTGCCGACGCCATGCAACAGCATCACAGCTTTGGGGTGGCTGGAGGCACTGCTTGCTGGCCGCACCAGGTATTGTAGCACTAAGTCGTTTTCAAGGCTTTTTTTCATCATTTCTGTAAGGGACATAGTTACGTCGTTTAAGTATTAAAGGGAGCATGATGTGGTATTACCCGATCAGCACCGAGGTCATGGTCAGGGAGCCGCCCACCACTTTGTCGTTAAAGAAGGAGATGTCATCCTTGCTGCCTTTCAAGCCCAGGGTATACAGCAAAGGCCAGTAGTGCTCGGGGGTAGGTATAGCGAGCATGGCTTCGCGGCCCAGCTGCTCGTACTTGATCAGTTTGTCGTGCTCCCCGTTGCGGATGAGGTCTTTGAAAGTGGTGTTCATCTGCACCGCCCAGTCAAAGCCGTACTCTGCTTCGTTTAGTCTATCCCAGGCCACCATGCGCAGGTTATGCACCATGTTGCCACTGCCCATGATGAGGACGCCTTTTTTGCGAAGGGCAGCCAGCTCTTTGGACAATTCATAATGGTACTGCGGCCCTTTGGTGTAGTCGATGCTGAGCTGCAGCACCGGTATGTTGGCCTCGGGGTACATGTGCCGGATAACGGTCCAGGCGCCGTGGTCGAGTCCCCAGTCGTGGTCCATTTCCACAGCGGTGGATTTGATGATGGAAGCCGTTTCCTTCGCCAGTTCCGGGCTGCCCGGTGCATTGTACTGCACATTGAACAGCTCCTGCGGGAAGCCGCCGAAGTCGTGGATGGTTTTTGGGAAGTCCATGGCCGTGATGCGGGTGCCTTTGCTCAGCCAATGGGCTGATATTACCAGCACCGCTTTGGGCGTAGGCATATCTTTGGCCAGCTGCGCCCATTTCTGGCTGAATTCGTTGTCCAGGATACCGTTCATGGGGGAGCCGTGGCCCATAAAGAGGACCGGCATCAGCTGCTCCTGCTCACCCAGGTTATCTGTGAATTTATTGAAAGCGGATAATGTCGTCATACCTGCTACTCCTGTTAAAAGTGTTTTAATAAAGTGTTTTCGTTGCATGGCAGCTTGAGTAATTTAAAGGTGCTCCCAGGAATTTTCATCCCGAGAGCACGCATTTAAGGTTGGCTTACTGTACAGAAAGCGTTCTGACATAAGTTGGTTTTAGTACCGTCCGCAGGAGCAGATAATCCAGCGAGTACCTGCCGCTGCCAGTCAGTAGTAACACGGTATAAGGCATCAGGTATAGGAGCCCCAGTTCCTGCTTGGCAAAGGGGTCTGCCCCATGTACCACAAACACTGCTACCAGCATGGTGATGATCAACGGAATGGCTGCCAGCCTGGTGCCCAGCCCTACCAGAATCAGCAGGGAGCAAAGCACTTCGGAGAATACTGCCAGGGCAAGCGCCGTTGTTGCGCTAAGACCCAGGACGGCCGGAAACTGAACCGGACCGTCCGAGAAAAGCATTTCCAGCTTTGGCCAGCCGTGCACAAGCATCAGGGCTGCTACGCCTACCCGGGTGATCAGAAGCGCAACGTCAATGCTGTTGGCGCTCTGGGACACGTTTAATAGCTTTTTCATGGCTGATTCCTGGTTAGATATTACTGGATAAACTCACCGTCCGCCTTGATGCGCACTTCGTCGCCGATCATAGGGGCTGGGAAGCCGCTGCCTAAGTTAAAGTCGGAACGTTTGATGGTACCCGTTACCTGGAAACCTGCGGTCTGCTTCTTGTTCATGGCGTTCTCTACTGTGCCGTTGTACTTCATGTCCATAGTTACGGGCTTGGTCACGCCGTTCAGGGTCAGGTTGCCAGTCAGCTTGTAGCTGTCTTTGCCCGCTTTCTTAACAGAAGTGCTTTTGAAGTTCATGGTTGGGTACTTCTCCACGTTGAAAAAGTCCGGGCTCTTCAGGTGTGTGTCTCTGTCGTCGACTCTCGTATCGATAGAAGCTGTTTTGGCGGTCATTTCTACGACTGCGTCACTGAAATCCGGCTTCGTGGATGTGATCTTTACATCGAAGTCATCGAAGTGGCCTGATATATCGGCTATGCCCAGGTGTTTTACTGTAAAGCCAAGCTGCGAGTGCGCGTCATCGTTTGTCCAAACGGTGTTCAGGGTTGTAAAAGCCGTCAGCGACAGGAATGCGAATAAAATTAAGGATACTCTTTTCATGAGATTTGTGATTTAAATAGTGTTTATAATAGTTATTGTGATTCGATTATTGGTGCAGGATCTTCCAGCCTGCCAGCCAGTTGTAGTCGTACTTCATGTTCAGCTGAATGAGCAGCAGCTGCATGCGCTCCAGCGTTCCGCTCACGGCCAGGTCACCTGCCACGATCGGATTGAAACCGGCCGTTTCGACCAGTTCGGTGACGGTCTGCAGGGCCTCTTCATCATTGCCGGCTATAAAAGCGTCCGCTTGCCTGCCATCGATCACCGGTGTGGCGAAATCGGCGGCGAAGGTGGTATTGAAGGCTTTCACCACTTTGGAGTTGGGCAACAGCTTCTGCAGTTCTTCTGCCGCGCTGGTATCCGGCGCAGTGACCAACCCGTCGTAAGTGTCGTTCAGCGGATTGGCAATGCTGATAACGATCTTCTGATTGGCAACTTCCTTTATCCGTTCGGCTACTTCTTTCTCCGCGGCATAGGGAACAGCCGCTATGATGATGTCAGCTTCCCAGGAAGCGTCCCGGGAGCAATCCGATGCCTCTACTTCGGCATCCGGGTGGCTGTTTTTGATCTCTTTAGCGACCGCCTGCGCCTTGTCCAGGTCGTTGGCGCAAAGCAGCAGCCGGTAGTTGCCCTTCGACAGACTTTTGGCTATGGCAGCCCCCATGTTTCCGGAAGCTCCTATGATGGCGATGGTTTGCGTTGTCTTCATATTGGTAAATTATTAACAATACAAAGGTACGGCCCTACCCTGCCCCGTGCATTGAGCCCGGTCAAGAAAGAACATTGATCCAAATCAATGCTTTAGGGGAAATTGGTAGAATGTTACTTGGAGGAGATGCGCTTCCGGATGCGGCTCAGGGTCTCGGGGGTGAGGCCCATGTAGGAGGCGATCATGTGCTGGGGGACGCGCTGCGCGATGTGCGGGTATAAGGCGATAAAATCCTGGTAGCGCTCCTCCACGGAAGCGCTGATAATGGAAGTCAGCCGGCGCTGCATGGCCAGGTAAGCGCCCGTGATATTCAGCCGGGTAAAGGTTTCATACTTGGGCATCGTCTGCAACAGTTCCTCATGGGCCGATTTGCTGATGAGCACCAGTTCCGAGTCTTCCAGGGCATCGATGTTGTAGGTAGCGGGCTCTCCCGTCAGGAAACTGTATAGATCCGAGATCGTCCAGCCTTCCAGGCCAAACTGAATGATGTGCTCGTTGCTGTTCTCGTCAACAGAGTAGGCGCGCAGGGCTCCTTTCTCCACAAAGGCAATTGCTTTGCATACATCGCCTTCCTGCAGCAGGTATTGCTTCTTTCGAAGTTTCTTCAGGGTGAGGTAGGTTTTGATGTGCGCCTCTTCCTCTTCTGTTAACTGGACTTTACTGTTCAGGTGCTGAAAGAATAATTTGTACATCACAACGCTGTTATGGTTAGTTTTCAGTAGGGGAGAGACTTCTGTTCCTGCTGTCTTTAAACGATCGGGCTGCTATACCTGCGCAAATTTACAATTTTATTCCACCCTTCGGTCCTCCTTGCTGGCTTCTCTCCCGGAAATACCGGCCATTCCCACTTAAGGCTCGTAGAATGGTTGGACGCTTGCTTTCACCTTACAAGCAATTGGCTCCTACAGCCAGTCTTGCAGGAACTGACCTTCGTAGTTGGATTTCTGCTCTTGGAACAGGCGGTGCTAAACTTACCTGGAAAGCTTTTGTTGTTTTCTTATCTTTGTACCACATACACTTATTACTAGCGGGATGATTACTGTATCTGATAACCAATTCTACGAGTTGGCCTACGATCTAAATAAGAACCGGATTTACCTTAGAATAAATAGTTACTGGAAATCACCGGAGGTGGTGCCAAATTATTTGAATGACTTTAATAAAGTGATCAGCCTGGCAGCACCGGGCTTTACCCTGCTGGCAGACTTCCGTAACATGATCACGCACCCTGCTTCTGTAAAGGAACTGCACGAGGCGGTCGCCAACCGCTTATTTGAATCCAAGATATCCTATGTAGCCGAAGTATCCCCCACAGACAGGATAGCCGTGCTGCAGGTGACCGGCGTTTGGAGGCAGATCGGGAAGGGAAGTATAAAAGTTGCCGACATTGTCTTAGGTGAGAACATACTGGATCAACTTTCCGAAGCTACCTCCTAGTAAGTTTTGTGACAGGTAAATGATTACGCGGGGCAAAACCTGTAGCTTAAGATTCTATACCTATTCCACCCGCTCAGTTTCCTTTGCCGTTTTTTCTCCCAGAAACTCTACCCAGGCCTTTTTGATGCACGGATAGTGTTTGGACGCCTCCACCTGGTTCATGAACGCGACCAGGTTGTCTTCAAACCTTTTGGCCAGCGTCTTATCTTTCAGGCTGCCATCTTCATCAAAAGCCTCGTGGGCAGTGGCCAGCGAGAACATATCCGGGTATACCCTGGTGCCCAGGTGCTCAAAAGGAACACGCAAGGCCCAAAGCCCCCGGTTACCTCCCGCCATAGAAGGAGAGGCCGACATCAGCAGGGCATGGAACTGATGGAAGGGCTGTGGTCTGAAACGGGATGTCCAGTCGATGATGTTCTTAAAATTACCGGGCATAGAGCCGTTGTACTCTGGCGATGAAATGATCATGGCATCGTTTGCCAGGATGCGTTTCCGAAACGCTTCAGCGCCCTCGGGATGGTAGTTGTCCACCTCCAGATCCTGATTGAAAGTTGGACACTCAAACACTTCCATGTCGGCAAAGTCCACGGTGCCGCCATGTTTTTCAATGACTTTCACGGCCAGTTTAGCCAGTTTGGTATTGAGTGATCCGCTTCTGAGAGAAGCTGAGAAAACCAGAAAACTGGTATGCTCCCGACTACTATTCTGTTGCTCTTCCATAGCTAACCCTTGTTTTAAATTTTTAAGACAATTTCTTCCTGTTTTTTGCATGCAAGATCTACTGTCACCGGTTGTGGCTGTAGTACGAGCGATGTTCATTTGTTAAACGATGCTCCACTAAAAAGTTATCGGTAATAGTTAGGCAGGTAGGTTGTTGGCTATTAACCCACCCTTTCAGGAACAGAGCGTGCAAGAGCGTAATGCCCTGATATAAAAGTATTTGGTAGATACTCATAGGTGGTTGATAATTAACGTATAGGTATGCAAGTGGTAATTATACCTGTTGCAGGCTATATCAGCTACAGTTTGATATGGGGAAGCACACTAATATAGAGTGAGAGCGTATGGGAGGCAGTTACTACAAATTGAGCGTCGGAGTGTGTAAAGAAGATGTAAACGAGTCTGTAACCGTGAAGGGAAACTCCCTTTATCATGAGCTTTCAGAAAAGATGGCAGGAAGTAGATGACCATTCGGGACCCCGATGGCTGGAGGCCTCACTCCTAAGTTTGATTAAAAAGATGTTCAGAAAATAATTGATGTAGGTATGGAAGCTTTCGCAATCACCAGGGTATACGCAGATGAAAACGGCGACAGTAGGTTTGAGGATATTTCCAGGACCCTTAACCCGGAGGGGGAAATCGGATTCCTGTCCGAGCCGGAAGTGGCCGAGAGCGTCATTTTCCGGAAAGTAGTGTCTACGTATGATTATGACTTTCACACGGCACCAGCCCGGCAATACCTTGTCGTGCTGGATGTGGGCATTGAAATAGAGACCTCGCTCGGTGAAAAGCGTACCTTCAGGCAAGGGGAGGTCCTGCTGCTGGAGGACACAACCGGAAAGGGGCACAAGACCCGTAATCTGGAGCAGGCCGTCCGGAGTTCTATTTTCATTACCCTGGCCTAAGGTATAGCCATCCTCCTTTAAAGAGATCTAATCGAAAAACCAGTATCATGGAGATAGAAGTTAAAGACAACCCAGCCAAAAACAGGTTTGAAACAACCATAGACGGTCATACCGCTGTCATCGATTATAAACTGAAGCCCGGCGTAATGACCGTACTGCATACCGAGGTTCCAAAAGAGGTGGAGGGCCGGGGTATAGCGGGGACCTTGACCAGGTATGCGTTGAAGCACATTGAGGCTAATCAGCTGGAGCTGGTACCGCTGTGTCCTTATATGCGCTCTTATCTTAAAAAGCACCCGGAATACCAGTACCTGGTGCGCAAGGAGTCGGATAAAAATGCATAAGGTATAACGCAACCGTAAGCTCCTATGACCCACCACGTAAATTTTAAAGGCGAGAAAGTGATTCCGGTAGAGGAGGGACAGACGATGCTGCAGGCCTCTCTGGCTGCCGGTATTCCGCACTACCACGCCTGCGGTGGAAAGGGGCAATGTACTACCTGCCGTGTGCTGGTACTGGAGGGACAGGAAAAGCTGACGCCGCCCACCAGTTTTGAGCAGGCTATCAAAAGGGTGAAGAAGTTCCCGGATAATGTGCGGCTTGCCTGTCAGTCCCGGCTTAACGGGGAGGGAGTGGCCGTACAGCGGCTGGTCCGCGATGAAGTAGACCGCATTATCTTTGTGGATGACCCACAAGAAAATATAACCACCGTGATGGGGGAGAGCCGTAAGCTGGCGCTCTTCTTCATTGATATCCGCGACTTTACGCCTTTTGTTGAAAGAAGCCTTCCCTTCGATGTCATCCACATCATGCGCCGGATCTTCGCGCTTTTCAAAAAAGCCATCACGCAATATGATGGCGAAATTATCGACACGGCCGGAGATGGCCTTTATGCTGTATTTGGGCTGAACAGTAGAATAAAACAAGCCGCCAACTCGGCCACCCTGGCCGGGTTGAAGATACTCGCCGATCTGCGCATCTTTAATAACACCTACATGCGACCCTACTTCAACCATACCTTCGAAGTAGGTATAGGCGTGCATGTGGGGAGGGTAATCGTGGGTAACGTAGGTATAGGGCTGAGTCACAACCTGACGGTGATGGGCTTTCCGGTGAACGTGGCGGCCAGGCTGCAGGCCGCCACCAAAGAACTGAACAACAGCTTTGTGATCTCAGCGGTAGCCTACCGCCTCCTTCAAAACCCACCGTATGCAGTTGGCTGCGACTACCTGACGCTCAAGGGCGTCAGCACACCCTATGAAGTGAAACTGATCGGCAAGCCCTATGAAAAGAAGGAAGTCACTGCTCTCCCCGAAACGATCCAGAAATAACCCTCCTTTTAAGATTCACAGCTAGCTAATAGTGACGGGATTACGACGTAGCCTTTGCGACAGCTTTTTTAACGGCCGGTGCTACCACAGTGCCAAGTAACTCGATGGCCCGCATCAGGATGTCATGCGGCAGTGTACCTACGCTGATGTGCAACAGAAATCGGGTATTGCCGAACAGCTCATACTCGTATAGTATTTTATCGATCACCTGTTGCGGACTGCCGACCAGCAAAGA
This sequence comes from Pontibacter coccineus, assembly GCF_030546575.1. GTDB lineage: Bacteria > Bacteroidota > Bacteroidia > Cytophagales > Hymenobacteraceae > Pontibacter > Pontibacter coccineus. Next base: position 138,701 of record NZ_JAUOTN010000001.1, on the reverse strand, counting down.
TCCTTTTGGAGCGCGCATCGCCTCATAGTGTTGCCTGTTCATGGGAGACCAACCCCGCTCGCGCCCGAGCTTGCTCATCACATAAGCGTAAGGGCCATAATAATCGTCAGCAGCTTTCTGTGCATCATCCGCGATAAACCCGTGCGAATTAATGGCCAGCTGCAGTTTGGCAGGATCATGTCCGGCCTTGTTGTAGGTTTCCTTGTACAGGTTCGTAAATGGAACAAAACGCTCCGGCTCACCTCCAATAATGGCCAGCGCCATCGGCAGCCCAAGCGTAGCAGCCCGCACCACCGATTGGGGTGTTCCACCCACTGCCACCCAAATCGGCAACTCCTTTTGATAAGGTCTTGGGTATACCCCGCGGTTCTCAATAGCCGGGCGGTGTTGGCCATCCCACGTTATCATCTCACTTTTGTTGAGCGCTACCAGCAGTTCCAGTTTTTCCGAAAACAAGGTGTCGTAGTCTTTCAGGTCGTTGCCGAAAAGCGGAAAAGACTCGATGAAGGAGCCACGCCCAGCCATGATCTCCGCTCTGCCTTTCGATAAAAGATCGACATGGGCAAAATCCTGGAAAACACGCACAGGATCATCGGAACTCAGTACCGTCACACCACTCGATAACTTAATGTTTTTGGTTTTTACGGCCGCTGCCGCCAGCACAACAGCCGGAGAAGAAACGATATAGTCGGGTCTGTGATGCTCCCCAACGGCGAAAACATCCAAGCCTACCTGGTCTGCCAATTCTATTTCTTCCATCAGGTTGCGCATCCGCTCATCAGGAGGAAGCAGTTTTCCGGTATAAGGGTCTGGTGTATTTTCGACGAAGGTGGTTATTCCGATTTCCATGGTGTGGTATTCAACTGAGTCAGACAATGTATAAATTACGTAATCTAAATAAACTTAGAGCGACCTTATTTAAAATCCATCTTTCCGCCTCTCCCTTAACGCTCAAAGATAGTCGTCTTTTTGATGTGTAACAGCTTTTGATAGTGCTCTATACCAGTGCTTTGATTTTGGAGGTGCCTCCGTGCATCAACAAGGCGTTGGTAGAATTCCTGGGGGATAAAACGACACAGGAAACAGAGCGGGTGGAGTACACCTTAAGATCAAATATAGTTACATAATCGCGGACTATAAATCACAACACTATAGGAAAGCTAGAAAACAGAGTAGCCCTTAACACCCCGATGCCATCCACCGCATCACTGCCATTGCTTCTGCTGTCTTAACCTTAATGCCGCATTCTGGTATTAGGCCATTCATGCTTTTAACGACACTTCTGTAGGCTGTATTTTCAAAAAGACGTATAGTAATCAGGTAGTTAATCCTGAAATATTCACGGTGATCCTGGTGCCTATACCTTTAAACCCATCGGAAGTGAGAATGGCTACTATTTTCTTTTTTATATAACTTAAAGGAATCTTATGACGCAGCAACGCTTACCAAATTTCCTGCTCATAGTAGTGGATGACATGGGCTATTCCGATTGCCAGCCTTTTGGCGGTGAGATCAGCACTCCCCATATTCAGCAACTGGCAGACAACGGAGCCCGCTTCCGGCATTTCCATACCTCTGCGCTTTGCGCGCCCACCAGGGCCATGCTGCTTTCCGGCTGCGACAACCACGATGCCGGGTTGGGTAACATGCCGACTGCGCATGCCACTAACCAATACATGCAGCCCGGCTACGAAGGCTACTTGAACAGCGATGTCGTGACTATTCCTGAAATTCTGAAAGAGGCCGGCTACCATACCTACATGGCGGGTAAATGGCACCTGGGCGAACTGGAAGGCCGGCGGCCACACTCCCGCGGCTTCGAGCGTGTGTTTTCTTTTTTAGGAGGGGGCGCCAGCCACTTCAACGACCAGCGGGCCCTGAGTGAATTCGAGGAGCCGCACACAGAGTATTCTGAAAACGGTAAGACGGTGGAAGAACTGCCTGATGATTTCTACTCATCTGACTTCTACACCGATAAAATGATGCAGTACATCACAGAACAGAACGATGACAATCCTTTTTTTGCCTACCTGGCCTTTACGGCCCCACATGATCCGTTGCAGGTGCCGGATGCGTGTCTGGATAAATACAAAGGCACCTATGATGGCGGGTACGACGCCATCCGGGAGAAGCGCCTGCAGCGGATGAAGGAGTTGGGGCTTGTGCCTCGGGAGTTAACCAAAAATGAAGGCAGCGGCGAGTTTAAGAAGTGGAAAGAGCTGTCGGAGGAAGAACGAAAGCAGGAGGCAAGGACAATGGAGATCTATGCCGCCATGATCGAAAACCTGGACTGGAATTTAGGACGCCTGTTCTCTAAATTGAAAGAGGAGAACAAATTCGACGACACCATCATCTTCTTTCTTTCCGACAACGGAGCCAACCCCAAAGAGCCTCACTTTTATGCACCGAACACCAAAGAGTCAATTGCGAGGGAGTATGACAACAGCCTGGAGAATTACGGCAAAATAAATTCCTTTATTTCCATTGGCGGGGCCTGGGCCGAGGTAGCCAATACTCCATTATCTTATTTCAAGATCACCACTTATGAAGGGGGCACGCAAACGCCGTTCATTGTTTCCGGCAGGCGCATGCATAAACGCGGCGTAGTGACCGATCAGATGTTGCACGTTGCTGATCTGCTGCCCACCATTTTAGACTATGCCAATATCAGTTATCCGAAGGAAAAAGATGTAAAACCACTTTACGGTACCTCACTGAAACCATACCTGCAGGAAGAGACAAAGCAGCCGGTACGAAATGCGTTTGACGTGCTCGGCTTTGAGATAACCGAATGCAAGGCCGTGCTGAAAGGGGATTGGAAACTGATCTTTATGCCGCCTCCCTATGGGGAAGGGGACGAATGGCACTTGTTCAACCTGAAGGAAGACATTAAAGAAGAAAACAATTTAGCCGGACAGTTTCCTGACAAGTTCAGGGAGTTGAAGGCCGATTGGGAGGCCTACGCGCTCTCGGTAGGGTATATAAAAGCGAATGAGGAAAAGGCATTGGCTAAACTGGGATTTGAAGAATTCTACCGATTCGATCCAAAGCACCGGCTGGATCCTAAATCGGGGAAGCAAAAGGCATCGGGTAAGAACAAGCAGCCTACCAATCTGGGAGATTAAACGACACAGGTACGTATTTCAGGTCTTGGCTACAATATCAGGCATCGTATGACCAGTCTTCGTTTTTAGGACCCTGCTCAACGCGGGGCTGCCCCGGATGCTGAGCGACATCTTATACGCCCTCCACTATACTTAAGATGAACCGGCAGATGCGTCTATCTTGATTATTGTGGTGGTACTCTATTAAAATAAAAGTTAACGTTTAGGTATGATCGATGAATGCCGTTTTTGGAATTTCTCTCTAAAATCGGCAATTTAGACCATGCAGGAAAAACGATTTTACAGAGGGCTCTACGGCACCAACACCATCGAGTTTGCAAAAGGGCTGATTCATGTATACCCTTTTGGGGAAATCGGGAAACAGTACCAGGGACAGGTAAAGTTGCATGCGCACAATAATTTTCTGCAGATTTTTCTGGTGCAGGATGGTCATACCGAGTTTCATTATGGAACGGAGAAAATCACGATACAGGCTCCTGCATTCATTGTAGTCCCCAAAAATATTGAACATGGTTTTCTGCATCAGACAGAGGTCTCCGGCTGGATTATCAACCTGGCGGACACCGTGCTGGAGCACATGCTGCAGCGGGAAGCCGATGTGATTTTCGGCATGGAAGAGATACACATCGTTTCCATTTCTGACGAAGAGCCTGCCACAGCAGAAGTATTTGACACGATGCAAAAGTGTGTGGACGAGTACAACAGCCTGTTTCCCGGCAGGCTCCTGATGCTGCAATACCTGGTCGGGCAGATGCTGGTGCAGCTCTACCGTATTTCACTGGGCGGTAAACGCGCCTTCTTTTCCTCCTCCAACATCAGCAAGGTATACTACCGGCGTTTTCAGCAATTGATCCGGGCAGAGAATACCTACAAAAAAACGGTGGAAGAATACGCCCGCGACCTGTTCATCTCCACCGGTCACCTGAGCCGCATCTGCAGAGGTATAGCCGACCAATCCCCCAAAGACATCCTCATCGACTATTTCATCACCAAAGCCCAACTGGCTCTCTCCGATGTAGAAAGCAACATAGCCGACATATCCTATTCACTCGGCTTCGATGACCCCGCCTACTTTGCCCGGCTATTCAAGAAAAGGACCGGCCAGACACCTCTCGAATTCCGCAAAAAGATAGGCGTGAAGCAGTCATAAGTCTCTCATCATGCTCCTGATCTTCTTAAGCAACATGCTCTTTCCGTTCCCATTTGCCTGGTGGCTCCTGAAATGCAAATAAAGTGGCAGGACCGGATTGCTTTGATCTGAACCTTTGCGTAAGCAGCAAGTATAGGCCAGACACAGGTCAGGGTTGAGACAATGCAGGAAGCTATCACAGAAGACAAGGAGACAAAACCGGATGATGAGTTTCATCTACCGGGGCTCTCTATCCTGCGCGACGCAGTGCATAACGCCTCCCGCAAGGTGCCGCCCCGCAACAAGCTCCAGCAGGACGGTATAGCCGGAGCGACAACGGCCGTCAGCAGTTTACCGGATGGCATGGCGAACGGCCTGCTGGCAGGGGTTAACCCGGTCTATGGGCTTTATGCCTGCATAGCGGGGCCTCTGGTAGGGGGGCTTCTTTCCAGCTCACAATTGATGATGATCACCGCCACAAGCGCTTCGGCCATTATGGCGGGGCAGACTATCCGGGAGCTGCCAGCGGAGGAGCGGGGGCAGGTGTTCTTCCTGCTGGTGGTACTCATCGGGGTTTTTCAGGCGGTGCTGGGGCTGTTAGGCCAGGGACGGCTGACCCGCTTTGTCTCGTTTTCGGTCATGATCGGCTTCCTGACCGGTATTTCAGTCCTGCTGATCATGAGCCAGCTCCCAACCGCAACTGGCTATACCCCGAGCGGGAGCAACAGCATCTACCAAACCATCAATTTGCTGCTGAATGTTGACAAGCTGCATCTGCCTAGTACAGGTATGGCAGCCTTAACGGTTCTGCTTGCCATTTTTTTGCAAAAGACCCCGCTCAAAAAATTCTTCGCCCTAATTGCCATTGCCATACCATCCGCTATTGTTTTCTTTTTCGGATTGGAGGGTGTAAAAGTCGTGCAGGACGTGGGCGACATCAGTGGGGGTATACCAAGTATGGTCGTGCCTCCTTTTTCAGCCATCAGTATCGATATTATCACCGGGGCTGCGGCTGTCGCCATCGTCATCCTGATACAAGGGGCCGGCGTCAGCCAGAGTGTGCCCAACAAAGATGGCTCACCTTCCAGTGCCTCCCGCGATTTCGTCGCGCACGGGGCCGCGAATATTGCCAGCGGTTTTTTTCAGGGCCTGCCGGTTGGTGGTTCGTTGGGGACTACGGCCATTAACGTGCTGGCCAGGGCACAGACCCGATGGGCTTCCATTTTTTCCAGCCTGGCGATGACGCTGATCGTGGCCGTTTTTTCAGGGGTCGTCGCCCATACGGCTATGCCTTCGCTGGGAGCCATGCTCATCCTGGCCGGTATCCGCAGCATCAAGCTCTCCGATATCGTTGCCACCTGGAATCCCGGCTGGAAGTCGTGGCCCTCGTTTCTGGCAGCGGGAGTAACCTTTGGGGCCACCCTCATTTTGCCCATCCCTTCCGCCGTCGGCATCGGCGTGCTGCTCTCTGCCTTCCTGTTCGTCACACAGTCTTCCACGGAAATAACGCTGGTGGAGCTCCGGAAAAGAGAAGACGGGAAAATAGAGGAACATACACCTCCCAGAACCCTCAAGAGTGGCCAGATTACCGTGCTGAACGTGTATGGCAACTTGTTTTATGCAGGTGCCCGGACATTAGAGCATCTGTTACCTCAACCAGAGCATGCGCAGAACCCCGTCGTTATACTGCGCCTGAGAGGGCGGTCCAGCCTGGGAGCCACCCTGGTGTCTGTTTTGGCCAATTATGCGGCAATGCTAAAAACTGTGAATGGCAAGCTATACCTGACCGGGGTAAGTGAAGGCGTAAACCATGAGGTGGCGCATTCTGACCTGTTGCGCATGAATGGGCCGGTAAAAGCCTTTAAAGTGGAGCCCGAGCTCGGGCTTTCTACCCATAACGCGGTGGTAGATGCTGAAGCCTGGCTGTTGGAATGCGAGGAATCAAACCCGTAGCCATCCTGCCGCTGATCCTGCATGCTCTCTCCATTTTCCAGAAAGATGACCGGCATGAAGGGCGCATGAGCGCCCGCATGTTCGATTTGTCTTGGTAAAAGCAAATTCGTCCTACCGGTAGGGCTTGTGTACGAGTAAATTTGTAATACTTAGTGAGTGGTTACTTTCCTGTGTAAGTACACGCTCATTTTTAAGATACACTCGTACATCTAAAGCATGAAAGATATTCAGATAGAGCGAATTGAGTCCGTAATCGTGGATCTGCCCACCATCCGTCCGCACCACTTGTCGATGGCCGTGATGCGCAACCAGGCGATGGTGATCGTGCGCTTGTTTTGCAGTGACGGGATAGAAGGTATAGGCGAGGCGACCACCATTGGCGGACTGAGCTACGGGGAAGAATCGCCGGAAGGGATGAAGCTGACGCTGGATACTTACATCGCTCCCTTGCTGCAGGGAAAATCAGCCCTGAGCATCAACGCCATCATGGCCTTGCTGGAATACAATATCAAAGGAAACAACTTTGTAAAATCCGCTATCGAAACCGCGCTGTTAGATGCCCAGGGCAAAAGACTGGGTGTATCTATGGCTGCCTTGTTGGGCGGAGCCGTAACCCAGACCTTGCCCGTGCTGTGGACCCTGGCCAGCGGCGATACCCAAAAAGACATAGAGGAAGCCCATGCGCTCTTAAAAGACGGTAGGCACAATACCTTCAAACTGAAGATCGGGCGCTACGATTGGCGGACCGATGTACGCCATGTGAGCGCGATCAAACAAGCCGTTGGCCCCGACGTGAAGGTGACTGTGGATGTGAACCAGGCCTGGACAGAAAGTATCGCCAAGCAAGGTATAGCCCAACTGCAGGAGGATGGCATTGACCTGATCGAGCAGCCCATCATCAAAACCAATTTCGACGGACTGGCCCGACTCACACAATACTTCAAGGTGCCGATTATGGCCGATGAAGCGGCGGGGACGGTGTCCGATGCTTTTAAGCTCGCCAAGATAGGAGGAGGCAGTGTTTTTGCGCTGAAGATTTCCAAAGCCGGCGGTTTGACCAACATACAGAGACAGGCGGCCATTGCGCAGGCGGCAGGCATCAGCCTGTATGGCGGCACCATGCTGGAGGGTACTGTGGGCACAGTGGCTTCGGCGCAGGTATTCAGCACCCTGCCGCACCTCGACTGGGGCACCGAACTCTTCGGCCCCCTTTTACTCACAGAAGATATTGTCAAGACCAGGTTAACCTACCAAAACGGCGTCATGGAAATTCCGCAGGGGCCGGGCTTAGGTATAGAGCTGGATATGAATCAGGTAGAAAAATTCAAAAGAAAATAAGCTATGCTATTTCACGTGCACATGCTGGTGGATATCCCACTGGATCTAGATAAAACCTATGTAGAGGAATTGAAAGCGAAAGAGAAAGCGCTTTCGCAGGACCTGCAACGCCAGGGCAAATGGACCCACATCTGGCGCATTGCCGGGCAGTATGCCAACATCAGCATTTTTAATGTGGCCAGCGCAGGCGAGCTGCACGACATCCTCATGTCTCTCCCGCTATACCCGTTCATGCAGGTGGAAGTGACGGCCCTTTGCCAACACTACTCTTCTGTGAAGAACGAAGAAGAGGCCCACTAATTCACCTTAAAAACTACTCAAACTAAACCTTTAACTATCATGGAAAAAAGTCAGATAGACGCCGTTGTTGAAAGAATCAAATCAACAGAAGTACCGGGACAAGGCTCAGAGCGCATTAAAGAGATCGTAAACCGCCTCACCACCGACCTGTTCTACGCCATCGAAGACCTGGATATCCAGCCCGAGGAAATCTGGAAGGCGGTGGACTGGCTGACCACAACCGGCAGAAACAACGAATGGGGACTGGTGGTAGCCGGTATCGGGCTGGAGCACTTCCTGGACCTGCGCATGGACGAGGCTGAAGCCAAGGCAGGTATAACAGGCGGTACCCCGAGAACCATAGAAGGCCCGCTTTACGTGCCCGGATCACCGGAGTCGGTGGGCTATGCCGAACTGGAAACCGTGCCCGAAGAGGGAGGGGAAAGGCTTTACATGCAAGGCCAGGTGAAAGATGAAGACGGCAAGCCGGTGCCCGGTGCGAAAGTGGAGGTATGGCATTGCAACCTGCGCGGCATGTACTCTATCTTCGACTCTTCGCAGCCGCCTTTCAACCTGCGCCGGGCCATCATCACCGACGAGAACGGCAGGTATAAATTCAAGAGTATTTTACCTGTAGGATACAGCTGTCCTCCCGGCGGCGCGACAGATCAGTTACTCAAAGCAATTGGCCGCCACGGCAACCGCCCGGCACACATCCACTTCTTTGTGTCAGCGCCCGGGTATCGCAAACTAACCACGCAGATCAACATAGAAGGCGACCCGTTGATTTGGGATGACTTTGCCTTTGCTACCCGCGAAGAACTGGTGCCGCACGTCACCCGCTACTCTGCCGCAGAAGCCACGGAAAAATTCAACGTCGACGAACCCTTCGCTTCCATTGATTTCGATTTCGAGATACACAAAGAACGGGAAGGCGTGTTTGCCGCAGAGATTGAACGCTCCCACGGACCTCGTTAGAACCTAATCCCAAAACCAGATGCCAATTATAAAAATAGCCGGTAACGACTGCTTCTATACCTATGAAGACCTGGGACACGATGACACCATTGTGTTTTCCAACTCACTGGGAACGGACCTGAGCATGTGGGACAATGTTGCGCAATGTCTGAGGAAGCACCTCAATATACTGCGCTACGACACCCGCGGACACGGCCAAAGCACCATCAGTTCCGATACGGTCAGCATCTCAGAGCTGGGTCAGGATGTCATCGCTTTGCTGGATCACCTGAAGTTAGGCAAGGTATACTTCTGCGGGCTTTCGATGGGCGGGCTGATCGGGCAGTGGCTGGGCATCCACCACCCGGAGCATTTCAAAAAGATCATCATCGCCAACACGGCTGCAAAGATCGGAGCCGCTGAGGGTTGGAATACACGCATTGCCCAGGTGAAAGAGCATGGTCTGCAAAGTATACTCGATGGCACGGCGCAGCGCTGGTTTACCCCGGCCTACCGGCAGGAGCACCCGGAAGCGGTTCGTGATGTGCTGGAGAAATTTACACAGACGTCCCTGCAGGGGTATATAGCCTGTTGTGCTGCTGTGCGCGACGCGGATTTCAGGGAAGAACTGCAAAAGCTGCGCGTTCCGACCCTGGTTATCAGCGGATCCCAGGACGAGGTGACGACACCTGCAGACGGCGAATATCTGGCCAGCGGCATTCCCCGTTCCCGGCACGTGCAACTCGCGGCCAACCACCTGTCCAGCGTGGAATTGCCCACCGAGTTTGCCAAGAACGTGCTCTATGCCGCCAAAAACGAAGGCGACTTTTATTTAGAAATCTACCATTGATATAAACATGAAATCGGTACCACAGATTAGCCTTGAAGAAGCGGTTGCTTTGGTAAAGGACGGCGATATTTTGCTGCAGGGCGGCTTCGGGATGACGGGCAATCCGGTTCATCTGATGCACGCGCTTGCCGAGACCGGAACAAAGAACCTGACCTTTATCGGCAACAACGTCGGCGAGGCAGGTATAGGCGGTGGCAAACTGCTGCGCAACGGGCAGATCAAAAAGATGATCGGTTCTTTCTTTACCAGTAACCCGGAGGCGGTGAAAGCAGCGCAGGATGGCGATGTTGAATACGAATTGCTGCCGCAAGGCACGCTGGCCGAGGCCATCCGGGCGGGTGGCGCAGGTATAGGCGGCTTTTATACACCCACATCTGCCGGTACCGAACTGGCAAAAGGCCGCGAGACAAAAGTGATCCAGGGAAAAGAGCAGGTGTTTGTGGAAGGTATAAGAGGCAACGTGGCTTTTGTGCGTGCCTGGAGAGCCGACACGGCCGGTAACCTGACCTACCGCATGACGGAGCAGAATTTTAACCGCGCCATGGCCACCGCTGCTGATCTGGTGATAGCCGAAGTGGAGGAGATTGTGCCGGTAGGGGAGATAGCCCCGGAGCACGTGCACACGCCGGGCTCTTACGTCGACTACCTTGTGCAGGCAACGTTGACCACGGAAGACCTGGGCTCTTCTGCCTCTGTTTCTTCTTCCCGGAAAGTGAGCGAACGACGCATGAACATGGCCAAACGCGCTTTGAAGGAACTGAAGAAGGGAGATGTGGTGAACTTAGGCATCGGTATACCTACCCTTGTGGCAGATCTGATCACGCCCGAAGACGGCATTGTAATGCACACCGAAAACGGCATGCTGGGCGTAGGCCCCTCGCCAAAGGACGGTGGCGGCGCGATGGATTACCCTGTCAATGCCGGCAAAATACCGGTTACGGCGCTTCCGGGCTCCAGCTACTTTGACAGTGCCGACTCCTTTGCCATGATCCGCGGAAAGCACGTGGACATCGCTGTGATGGGCGGATTGGAAGTGGATGAAAAGGCAAACCTGGCCAACTGGGCCGTGCCGGGCCAACCCCTGCTGGGTGTGGGCGGCGCCATGGACCTGGCTTCGGGCGCCAAAACCCTCATCATCACCATGACCCATACCAACAAAGACGGCTCCGCTAAGGTTGTCCCGACATGCGCTCTGCCTATTACGGCCCTGAAAGCGGTGGATATGATCATCACGGATCTGGCCGTTTTCCGGTTTATCGACGGGCAGCTGACACTGACCGAACTGATGCCGGGCGCGAGCCTGGAAGAAGTGCGGGAGAAGACGACCGCAACATTCAAAGAGGCGCTTTCAGCATAAAAATGGCCCTGCGCCGCCCAATTATGTAAAGGAGAAACGAACAGATGGCAGTCAAGAGGTATAGCATTGATGTGGACATGGTCCTGTACATTATCCGGTGTACCATCGGCTTCCTGATTGGCTATACGCTATACCAGGCTTTCCCGCGGTATGAGCTCTACTGGACGATGATTTCCATTTTGCTGGTCTTGTCTCCGGAAATAAAGGACTCTTCCAGACTCACGGTGGAGCGTGTGAAATCAAACCTGATCGGCTCGAGCATCGGACTGTTGTGTGTGTTGCTTCAGGTTCCTCAGGTGTTGATGATGATGCTTGGAATTGCGGTTTCTATCCTTGTTTGCCATTTTTTTAACCTGATGTCTGTGGCCCGGACAGCTGTGGTGGCCCTTGTGATTGTGGTGATACATGAACAGGAAACCATGTCGAACTGGGCGGGGGTGGAACGTTTTTTATGTGTCGCGTTGGGTTGTCTGATCGGATACGGCGTGTCCGGCACGACCTCATTTTTATCGGATAAGCTAAGAAGAGATCAAACCAGTTAATTAAGTAAAAGCATGAGCAAGCAAGCCTATTTCATAGATGGAATCAGGACACCGGTCGGAAAGCTGGGCGGAGGACTTTCACCCATTCGCACCGATGACTTGGCCGCGATGGTTATAAAAGAGTTAGTTTCCCGTAATCCGGACATACCGAAAGAGGCCGTGGACGATGTGATCCTGGGCTGCCACAACCAGGCGGGCGAGGACAATCGGAACGTGGCCCGCATGGCTAGTCTGTTGGCCGGTCTGCCGGTAACCGTGCCCGGCGAAACCGTGAACCGCCTGTGCGCCTCCGGTATGTCGGCCATTATCCATGCTGTCCGGGCCATCAAGGCAGGGGATGGCGATGTGTTTATAGCCGGTGGGGTAGAGCACATGACGCGCGGCCCCCTGGTGGTTTCCAAGCCCAGCAAAGCCTTCGGTAACGATTCCGAGATGCACGACTCCAGTTTCGGCTGGCGCTTCATCAACCCCAAAATGGAGGAGGTATACGGTACTGACCCCATGGGCGTGACGGCAGAAAACCTGGCTGAAATGTACCAAATATCGCGTGAGGACCAGGACAAATTCTCTTACCTCTCGCAGATGAAAGCAGCCAAGGCGCAGGAGAACGGTACGATGGCAGATGAGATCATGCCCGTTACAATTCCACAGCGAAAAGGCGAGCCAATCATCGTTTCGAAAGATGAATTTGTGCGGCCAAACACCACCCTCGAGACACTGGCCAAACTGAAGCCTGCCTTCAAGCCCAATGGCACGGTGACAGCCGGCAACGCCTCCGGCCTGAACGATGGTGCGGCAGCCACTTATATCGTTTCCGAAGAAGCCCTGGCGCGATACAACCTGACCCCTTTGGCCCGTATTGTGAGTTCGGCAGTGGCAGGCGTAGAGCCGCGCATCATGGGAATCGGTCCGGTGCCCGCTACCGAAAAAGCCTTGCAGCGAGCGGGCTTAACCATGGACGATATGGACATCATCGAACTGAACGAAGCCTTTGCGGCCCAGAGCCTGGCTTGTACCAGAGCCTGGGGGCTGGCAGATGATGACGAGCGCCTGAATGTGAGTGGCGGCGCCATTGCCTTAGGGCATCCGCTGGGAATGTCGGGTACACGCATCGTGTACAGCGCGGCCCTTTCCCTGAAAAGACAACAGAAACGCTATGCACTGGCCACCATGTGCGTGGGAGTAGGGCAGGGTTATGCGGTCATTCTGGAAAGGGTGTAAGCCCTTTTCGCTGATTTTTTTGATTGAGATCTAATGAGTAAGAAAGAGGCGATACTGGATGCTGCCTTAAAACTGTTTACGGAGAATGGTGTTCGAGCCACCTCTACTAAATCAATCGCTTCTGAAGCCAACACTTCAGAAGCGCTGATTTTTAAGCACTACGGTACCAAAGACCATTTGCTTGAGACCATCATCAAGAAAGCGTACCAGACTGCCGTTGTTGAGACCAGCCTATACCTGAAAGGACTTTCGGAAAGCGCCTACATCAACAGCATGATCGAACTGCCGATACACCTCACGCGCTCCAACCCCGACTTCTGGCGCATGCAGTACAAGATCATGCCGCTCAACCCCATCTCTTCCCGTTACCACGAAAACTTCATGCGCCCCTGTCAGCTCAGACTAACGGAATGTTTCGAGGAATTAGGGTATAGCAACCCTGCCATGGAGGCCGAGCTATTGCTGATTCACATCGATGGCGTCTGGAAATATTTTGCCGCGCACCAGCCTGACGTTTCCATAAAAAAGGAACTGATTGAGGTGATGAAGCAGAAGTATACGTTTTAGCGCGTGGCAACGGAAAACTAACACGAGCAGTCTCTTTCTGGGATGAAAGCCTGCTGTCTTCTGGCTATTTGTTTGCCAGGATCAAGCCGTATATGCTGGATGAAGAGCGGTTCGCTTCGGGTACTGCCTATACCTACTGATGCCGTGATCAAGTGGCGGAGGCACATCCATCTGAGCCCAAGCTGCCTTTCAAGGAGGAACAAACCAGCAGGTATGAAGAGAGTGTCCTGAAGTCATTGCCCAATGGCGAAATCATAAAACCTGCGAACGGGAAATAAAGCGTGTGGGGTAAACGCAGCAATTTATTTTCTTTTTACATTATTGTTTTAGAGCCAGTTACGTTCAACTAACAGATAATGAAGGTGCGTATGGCTTCTCCAGAGAAAACTCAAACCAGAACCGCGAACTACCAGGGAACAGACAAGCTTATTCTGGGCTTTGTCTTAGCCGTTATTACGTTCTGGCTATTTGCGCAAACCACCCTAAACATTGCGCCAGTCATGCAGGAGGATCTGAATATCAGCCACGACCTCAACAACCTCGCCGTCAGCATAACCGCGCTTTTTTCCGGAATTTTCATAGTGGTAGCCGGTGGCTTAGCGGACCGGGTGGGCCGGGTAAAGCTGACGTATATTGGTTTGCTGCTCAGTGTCATCGGCTCCTTTCTCATTGTCATCTCGCCTTCAGGTACTGCGGTTTTCCTTTTAGCCGGGCGCATTCTGCAGGGGCTTTCGGCAGCCTGCATCATGCCTGCCACGCTGGCCCTGATGAAAGCTTACTACGAAGGTAAAGCACGGCAGCGGGCGCTCAGCTTCTGGTCGATCGGTTCATGGGGCGGCTCCGGTCTCTGTTCTCTATTTGGTGGCCTGGTTGCCTCCACCATGGGCTGGCGCTGGATCTTTGTGCTGTCTATTATCGTCGCTATTATCAGCTATTTGTTAATTAGAGGAACGCCGGAAAGCAAATCTACGTCCACGGATGAAAAGTCCTTTGACTGGCCCGGGCTTATTGCTTTTATCATTGCCATGCTGGCCATCAACATCGTCATCGGGCAAGGCTCGGGGCTTGGCTGGTTAAGTCCCGCCGTGCTTGCAGGTATAGCCATTTTCATCATCTCAGGCATTATCTTTCTGAGGATAGAAAAACGGAGTGAGAACGGCTTTGTCGATCTGTCCCTCTTTCATAATCAAACTTTTTCAGGAGCAACGCTATCCAATTTCCTGCTTAACGGAGCTGCAGGAACGCTGCTCGTATCACTGGCGCTCGTACAGGCAGAAGCCGGCTTGTCTTCTTTGCAATCCGGTTTAATTACGGTCGGTTATTTAGTCGCCGTACTCAGTACGATCCGGGTAGGTGAAAAATTATTGCAGCGGATGGGGCCGAGGAAACCCATGCTGATGGGCTGTTTTATCACTGGTGTGGGCATTCTGCTCACCAGCCTTACCTTTTTATTGGCTGAACAATACATCATCGCCTCATTCATCGGGTTTACGCTTTTTGGAATAGGGCTTGGCTTCTATGCCACCCCTTCTACGGATGCAGCTTTAAGTAACGTTCCGGGTGACAAGGCCGGTTCAGCGTCCGGCATCTACAAGATGGCCTCGTCGTTGGGTGCGGCATTTGGCGTGGCCATTTCTGCAGCCATTTTTTACGGGCTCAGCGAGATGGAAGGTATACCGCCCATGGCAGACCTTTTTCTGGGCAGGACGGATAACATAAACGTGCGCTATGCGGCAGGTATAGGGCTGCTGTTTAACGTATTTATGATCGTGGTGGCCATTATTGCCATAATGATGACGATCCCAAAGGGGAAACCAAAAGAGGTACTTGAATAATCCGATTATAAATTTTAGTTCGAACCAACGCGATAGTTATGGAGATCCCTAAAATCAAAGCCTTCAATGATAGTCTGGACAGCTTGATAGAGCAGCTTCTGCCCGAATTGGAAGCCATCTATAAAGACATTCACCAGAACCCGGAGTTATCAATGGAAGAATTCCGGACAGCTAAAATTGCTGCGGATTACTTAGCCAGATACCAGTTCGACGTTTCAACGGACGTTGGGGTAACCGGTGTGGTAGGTATTTTGCAAAATGGCGAAGGGCCTGTGGTCATGCTTCGGGCGGATATGGATGCGCTTCCTGTAAGCGAAGACACAGGGCTGCCCTATGCCAGTACGAAGATAGCCAGAGACGAAGAAGGAACCGAGGTCGGTGTATCGCATGTTTGCGGCCACGACCTGCATGTTACCTGGCTCATGGGCGCGGCCAGGCTGTTTTCAGAAAACAGAGACCTGTGGAGAGGGACGCTGATGGCCGTTTTCCAGCCGGGTGAAGAAGTAGGCCGCGGTGCCCAAAGTATGATAGACGATGGCATGATGGAGCGTTTCCCCAAGCCGGATATCATCCTGGGGCAGCATGTGATGGTGGGCGAGGCCGGCACGGTAAAGTATCGCAGCGGCACCATTTTATCGGCCGGCAATAGCCTGAAAGTAAGGCTCTTCGGACGTGGCTCACATGGTTCGCAACCCCATACTTCCATCGATCCGGTGGTTATGGCGGCGGCTACCACCATGCGCCTGCAGACCATTATTTCCCGCGAGGTAGCCCCGATCGAAAATGCCGTGCTGACCGTTGGCGCGCTGCAGGCGGGCACGAAAGAAAATATCATCCCGGAAGAAGCCACGCTCAAACTTAATATCCGCACCTTCAACGACAGTGTAAAGGACCATATCCTTTCTGCGGTAAAGCGGATCTGTTGCGCGGAATGTGCCGCTTCCAATGCCCCAAGAGATCCTGAATTTACGGAACTGGTCAGTTACCCGATGACGGTAAATGATGCCGAGGCCACCGCCAGAGTGGTTGAAGCCTTCAAGATGCAGTTTGGCGACAGGGCATTTGAGACCAAGCCTGCTTCTGCCAGCGAGGACTTCAGTATTTTTGGCCGGAACTGGAAAGTGCCTTATGTTTTCTGGTTTGTAGGCGGAACTGACCCCCAAACGTATCAGGAGGCCAAAAAAGCAGACCGAATAAATGCTATACCCAGTAACCATTCCCCCAAGTTTGCGCCAGTCATACACCCAACCTTAAAAACTGGTTTGCAGGCCATGATGACAGCCGCCGCAGCCTGGTTCCATTAAACTGGCTCGGGATATCGGAATGGAAGAACTACAGTCGCTCCACCTTATCCTTGACCTGGTAGGGACCTTTGCCTTTGCCATAAGCGGAGCCGCGGCAGCCAGAAAACGTGACCTTGACCTGTTTGGAATCTGCGCCCTAGCCTTCACAGTCGCCTGCGGCGGGGGAATAATCCGCGACCTTTGCATCGGAGCCATACCGCCCGCCGGATTTACGAACTGGCGCTATGCGGTGGTTGCCATTACTGCTGCCGGAATAACTGTCAGCTTATTTTCGGTCGTACAGCGGCTCAAGCGCCCGGTGCTGTTCTTCGATGCCATTGGTTTATCCATGTTTGCCGTAACGGGAGCACAAAAAGTGCTGCACTATGGCCACAATGGGGAGGTGGCCGTGCTGTTGGGAATCACCACCGCAGTTGGCGGGGGCGTGGTGCGGGATATATTGCTTGCCCGGGTCCCTGTTATTCTGGAAAAAGAAATTTATGCATCGGCAGCACTTATTGGGGCATTGATTGTGGTTTTGGGAAGCTACATAGAAGAAGTGCCAAGCGACTGGGTTGCGCTGATTGCCCTAGCAGTATGTTTTACGTTGCGGATTTTAGCCTTGCACTATCGCTGGAACCTGCCTGTTCCTTCAAATAAGAAAGCTGGTGAGGAAAAAGGATCACCCTGATTTTTAAATTTTAGTGGTGCATGCGCTGCAGCAACTGTTTAGGAATAACCTGGAAGTTGCGCTGGATTTATATGCTTACCGCTGTGACGCTATACCTGCCTGGGTAGTGATACAAGGCCAATGAAAACGTAACTGACTCTTATTTGAATTTGGCCATGTTGGTTCAGTAGTACACAAACATTTCGCATCCAGGTCAATCGCGAAAGTCACATAGCTCAGGGCCCGGTTTCAGCCTCTGGTTAAACAGGAGTAGAAATATCTTCTTTTAGTATAGTCTCGTAGCGGTTGCGCATCATCATAAAAGTAGATGAAGGATAAATCATTGCACATTCTGTTAGACTTGTCTAAAAGCGTGGGGTGAAATCAAGAAACGTTTACCGGCGTGCGTGGTAAAACGCCTTTAAAAATTAAAACAGAGCGTCTGCTTCTTTTAAAACTTGTCTTTAGTGTAAATAAAACCCTCTGCAGTAGATAATTAGCATCTTAAATAATCAACCTGGTTTGGGTGTGGCAGTATACATAGTATGTAAATGTATAATTTAAAGCAGCACGCATATGATGATAAGACTATTACTGCTAGTACTTGCCGTGGTTCTGAGTGGCTCACTCAGTGCGCAGTCGAAACAAAGTAAAAAAACAGGTAATAAGAACACGGATGCCGCCTGGGTGAAAAACATACCTGCTGATGATGTGATCAAGTGGCGGCGGCACATCCACCAGAACCCCGAGCTGTCCTTCAATGAGGAAAACACGGGCAAGTATGTGGAAGAAGTGCTGAAGTCGTTCCCCAATATCGAAGTGATAAGGCCTGCCAAAACAAGCGTCATCGGCGTGCTGAAAGGCGCTAAGCCTGGCAAAACGGTTGCCTTCCGGGCAGACATGGATGCTTTGCCGATGCAAGAAGAGACCGATTTGCCATTTAAATCAAAAGCGAACAATGTGATGCACTCCTGTGGCCATGATGCGCATACGGCCACGCTGCTGGGAACTGCCGCTACCTTATCCAAAATGCAGAGCCAGCTAAAGGGAACGGTCTACTTTATCTTTCAGCACGCAGAAGAAACACCACCCGGAGGAGCTATCGATATCATCAATTCCGGGGCTTTAAAGGGCGTAGAGGCCTTTTTTGGCATGCATGTGCTGCCCAATTTCCCGGCCGGCCATGTGGGCATTTTGCCGGTAGGCGCAGCTTCCACTGCGCAGGACGTCTTTCACCTGAACATTATCGGGAAAGGATCGCATGGCTCCATGCCCCATCTGGGAATTGACCCGATCGTGGTAGGCGCTGCCATTGTCAGTGCTTTGCAAACGATTGTATCCCGAAATGTTGAGCCGGGCGAGATGACGGTGGTCACCATCGGTAAATTTCAGTCAGGCGATGCTTTCAATGTGATAGCAGACAGGGCTGAATTGGCTGCCAGTATCCGCACCACGTCAGACGAAACCAGAAAACAGGTGGAGGAAAGAATAAAGGAAATAATTGAGAACATTACGAAGGCTTACGGGGCTACCTACGAGCTGGAGTACATTAATACCTACCCGGCCATACGGAATGATGAAGCCCTGAACGCCCACGCCAGGAAAAGCGCAGTTACCGTCCTGGGAAAGGAACAGGTCTTTGACGCCCCCATGATGACGGCCAGTGAGGATTTTGCTTACTACAGGAAAATAGCCCCCGTCAGCTTCATGACGCTTGGCATTGGGAAAGGCGCTGCGAACCACAACCCTAAATTCACGGTGGACGAGAGCGCCTTGCAGAATGGGGTGAAAACCCAGGTACAGATCATCCTGGATTATCTGAATAAATAGAGTAGGTATTAAGCTAAATCCTGTCTGGACCTATATGAAGAATTTTCATACTTTCCTTTCTATGACTGTCATGTTTGCCTTGTTGAATGCCTGCGGTCAATCCAATAAAGAGACAGAAGCGGAAACCGAAACCGAAACAGAGAAGACGTCTCAACCCAACCTGGGTCACCGCTCAACTAAGCTTGTGGAGGCTGACGGCTTGCAATTCAAAGACCTCAACCGCAACGGCCGGCTGGACGCCTATGAAGATTGGCGCTTAACGCCGGCCGAAAGAAGCAAGGACCTGCTCAGCAAGATGTCGCTGGAGGAGAAGGTAGGGATGCTGCTGATTGCCGATATGCGCATGTACAACGAATCGTTCATGCTCGAAGCTTCAGGACAGACAAAACCCATCACCAGCGCGTTTAACGAGGAGGACGTCGTCATCGACAAAAACCAGTTCACTGGTGAGCCACTCCCATTTCCGGTGATGAACACAGTCGGCACGACCAAAGGAATACTCAAGCACAAGATGCGCCATTTTATCTGGCGCACTACCACCGCACCCGCCGACACCATGGCACGCTGGGCCAACAAGGTACAGGCACTGGCGGAAAGTGATAGCCTGGGTATACCGGTGCTGTTCGCATCCAATCCCCGCAACCACATCACTTCGGGGGCACTGGGTGCGACGGGTTCCACGTCTGTCGGTTTCTCCAAATGGCCATCTGAAATCGGATTGGGAGCCATGGCCGACTCAGCGATGATTCGCCGGTTCGGGGACATGGCACGGCAGGAGTGGCTGGCGGTAGGTATACGCAAGGGGTACATGTACATGGCCGACCTGGCAACCGAGCCCCGCTGGCAGCGCATCGAGGGCACCTTCGGCGAAGACCCAGGACTCGTCGCCCGCTCAATCGCTGCGATCACACTCGGCTTTCAGGGACCCAGATTGAACCAGGAGTCGGTCGCCATGACCACCAAGCACTACCCGGGAGGAGGGTCCGCTCGCAAGGGATTTGATCCGCACTATACCTATGGCCGCTTTGCCGTATTCCCGGGAGGCCAGCTGGAAGAGAACATGCTCCCCTTCAAAGCAGCCATCAAAGCCGGCACCTCTTCCATCATGCCCTATTACTCGCTGCCCAAAGACACCAAGTATGAAGAAGTGGCTTACGCCTATAACAAAGGGCTTCTGCGGGACGTGCTTCGGGGCGAACTGGGCTTCAAGGGAATCATTAACTCCGATACCGGCCCGATCGAATCCATGCCCTGGGGGGTGGAAAATCTCACTATTGACCAGCGGTATGTAAAGGCACTGGATGCAGGCACCAACCTGTTTGCCGGCAATGCCGATCCCACCCAACTCCTTAAAACCCTGAAAGCGCATCCGGAGGTGATGCAGTATGTGGATGAATCGGTCACGCTGCTGCTCATAGAGCTGTTCCAACTCGGGCTGTTTGAAAATCCATATGTAGACGAAGGAAGGGCCGGAGACGTAGTGGGCAAGCAGGAGTTTGTGGAGGCCGGAAAAGAGGCACAGCGCAAGTCCATCGTGCTCGTGCGCAACGAAAAAAACGCTTTGCCGCTGGCGAAGGGCACGAAGGTATACTTTGAGGATTATAGCAAGGTATATGGGAAGGTGAGGCCGGGTCCGGGGAAGGTATATTCGGAGACCTACGAAGGGCTCACCTTCGTCTCCACGCCAGAGGAGGCGGATGTGATTCTGCTCTGGGTGAAGCCCACCATCCGTCCGCTCTTCCCGTCTGATGACTCTCCCATACGAGTAACCCTTTCTGCCTGCGCGGTGGATGTGAAGTACATCAACACGCTCACATCAAAGAAACCTACCGTGCTGGTGATCAATTACGCCAATCCCTTTGTGATTGACGAAGTGTATAACCAGCAGACCAGCAACCGCTTCCTGGGTATACTGGCCACCTTCGGGGCAGAACCCGAAGCACTGCTTGATGTAGTGACCGGGAAGTTCAACCCCAGTGGCAAAATGCCTTTTACAACGCCGATCAGTCAGCAGGCAGTGGAGAATAACAAAGAAGATTTACCAGGCCACAAGGAAGGCGAAGGGTATGCCTTATTCAAGTTCGGAGAAGGGTTACAATATGGACAGTCCGCCAGCGCCCGAAGCTCAGGAGCTGCGACAGAATAAGCGTAAGCTACCAAGACGTTATTTGAAAAGACCGCTCCAGGTATACCTGAAGCGGTCTTTTATATAGACTAGAAGAGAGAATTGTAGTGCAAATAATAATTAATACAAAAGGTTTAAAATGGAAAATGCAGCAAAAGCAGTTGTCGAGAAAATGTTCGCTGCCTTTAGTGTGGGCAATGTAGAGGAATTCGTAGAAACCGTTTCCAATGATACTGTTTGGATTTACCATGGCACACAAGTTATACCCAAAGGTATTTACGAAGGGAAGGAGGGAGCGCGTAGGTTTATTAATGGCATTCTCAAAGGCACTGAGATCATCAGCTTTGAGCCACAGCAATACATTGTGGAAGGTAACAATGTGGTCGTTTTAGGTCAGGAACATCAAAGAGTGAGACGTTCAGGAAAAGAACTAAAACAAAAATGGGTGCAGGTATACACCGTCGAAAACAACCTTATCTCGAGAATGGAAGAGTTTGCGACATCTGAAGTTGTTAAGGAATAAAAGGGTACTCTCTAAGAGCGTGTTTTACTGAAATGAGCTGCGCAAGTTGCTATGGGTCACTGCATTTGATTATCCTATACTCCATTCAAGCCAACCTTTCGACATGTGTGCAGTATGCAGTGGTAGGTAACGCATCCATCTACACTAAATCTGAAAGCAAACGGGAATGACATTGGAACAGGCGCAAAGGGCCGTACAGGCAGCGAAAGAGAGGGCACAGGAACTGAATCTTAAAATGAACATTGCCGTGGTGGACGCCGGCGCGAACTTGACGGCCTTCGCCCGGATGGACGGTGTCTGGCTGGGCTCAATCGATATTTCCATTCGCAAAGCCAGAACCGCCCGTTTCTTCGACATGCCCACCGGTGATCTGGGGCAGGCATCACAGCCCGGCGGCTCCCTCTACAACATCGAGCACTCCAACGGAGGGTTAATTACTTTTCCGGGCGGTATTCCGATTACGGATGGCAACGGAGAGATTATTGGTGCCATTGGCGTATCGGGCAGCACCGTTGAGAATGACCATACGGTGGCGGAGGCTGGCGTGAAAGCGATCTCAAAGTAATGTGAAGAAGCGACTATTTCACTGCAATAGGTATAGAAGCCTTTAACGGGAAAGAATTATAATGTCAGCTACGAACAAAACTATCTGGACATTCGGTCACTCTACCAGAAGCCCCGAGGAATTTGTGGCCGCGCTGCAGTCCTTTCAGATTGAGGTGCTGGTGGATGTGCGCCGGTATCCCGGCTCTAAAAAGTACCCGCACTTTAACGTGTCAGCCCTGGAGACTTACCTGCCCGAGGCTGGAATCAGGTATATGCCTGAGCAGGAGCTGGGCGGCCGCAGAAAGCCCCGGCCCGACTCCCCCCACACCGTCTGGAGAAGCGACTCCTTTCGCGGCTATGCTGATTATGCCGAGACAAAAGAGTTTGAAGAGGCAATAGCGAAGCTGACAGAAGTCGCCAACCAAAAGAGAACAGCCTACATGTGCTCCGAAGCCGTATGGTGGCGGTGCCATCGCGCCATCATCTCGGACTATCTCAAAGAAAGAGGCTGGACCGTGATGCACATCATGTTGGAAGGAGTAGCAAAAGAACATCCTTATACCTCCGTATACCTGGAAACGCATCAGGTGAAGGGATAGGCGCTGATAAAAACGCCCTGGCAGCAAAATATAGAGGCAAGGATACTTTCATTAAAACCAATCCCGGGGTTTAATGAAAGTATCCTTGCCTTGGACGGCGCCGTACACATTGAAGACTAGAATGCTGTGATATTTAATACCTACTGGAATAGATTTTTTCATAGCGGACCATTAATCAACATTTAGACAGACGATCATGAATGAAAAATTTAAATATGCTAGTGCTTCAGAAGCCATAACCAAACTCAGAGCATTGGGATTTGATAAAGACCTTACCCTGAAAGACGGCTTCGTTTGGTGGGACTCTGGAAAATTTGGAGCCGATGATATAAAGATTGCTTATGTAAGCCGGTATGAAGGCAATTCAGATCCGGGGGACGAGGCAACTGTTTATGGCCTGGAAATGAATAACGGCCTGAAGGGAATACTGGTAACGGGCGATGGCATCTACTCGGATTCAAATACAGTTGCCCTTCTACAAAAATTACATCGCGCCAAGCTGGATAAGTATAGCAATATCTCGCCCGGCGAAGCCACCTGAGATTACCTCTTCTTTTTTTGCATCTCAAAACAAAGAAGAGGTTAAATGTTATCACACCATCTAAGGGACGACAGACCAAGCAGCCACCCCACAAAGTACAGCGACTTGTTTATCCTCTGTAGCACATACTCCCCCTGGTGCTCCTCTTCCCGGCTGCCCTCACCTGATCACACTTCCGCTATACCTGAGTTGCACAAATCACCTTTATATTAAATTCTAAATCAGTTTAATATGAAAAAGAAATTCTTTCATGCGAAAATCTATCGCAACGCTTCAGCAACCGAACTGGTGGTTGAGGACGGAAAAATCACGCAGATTGGGACTGATCTGCCCAAGTGTGATGAGGAGATCGACCTCAACGGGAAGTTGGTTTTGCCACCTTACGTAGATTCCCACTTACACCTGGATTATGTTTACACCGGCCGAAACGATGGTGGCAAGATTAAATCAGGAACGCTTTTCGAAGGAATCACCCGCTGGCATGATATAAAAAAATCGCAGACGAAAGAGGATGCCCGGGAGCGGGCGCTGGCTGCCATCCGGGAAGAGGTTTCTCAGGGTGTACAGTATATCCGCACGCACATTGATGTGACGGACCCGAAACTTCTGGGGATGCAGGTCATGCTCGAGTTGCGGGAGGAACTGAAAGATACCGTAACCATTCAGATTGTCTCTTTTCCGCAGGAGGGAATGTATGCTTATAAAGGCGGTTATGAACTGGTGGAGGAAGGCCTGAAGATGGGAGCGGATTGCGTAGGGGGAATTCCGCACTTTGAATGGGCGCGGGAGATCGGTGAAAAATCGGTGCACAGCTCGGTGGAGCTCGCCATGAAATATGGTAAAATGATCGACGTGCACTGCGACGAGACAGACGACCCGATGGCGCGTTTCGTGGAGCTGCTCAATGCCCTGACCATGATAGAAGGGGCCGGTCACAGAACCGCGGCCAGCCATACCTGCTCGTTCGGCAGCGCAGACGATGCGTACGCGCACCGCATGATGGGCTTGTTCAAGGCCAACGGTATGAATTTCATTGCCTGTCCCACAGAAAATGCCTACCTGCAGGGCCGCCAGGATACCTACCCGAAGCGCCGTGGCCTGACCCGCGTAAGAGAGTTTTTGAGAGAAGGCATCAATGTCAGTTTCGGGCAAGATTCCATCAACGATCCCTGGTACCCCTTGGGCAACGGAAACCTGATGAATATCCTGGACAACGGCATCCACTTAACCCACGTCGCCTCTTACGAGGAACTGGAAACGGCTTTTGATCTGATCACCTACAACGGTGCCAAAACCATGTTGCTGGAAGACCAGTATGGCCTGGAGAAGGGTAAGCCGGCGAACTTTATCGTTCTGAACGAAACTTCTGCTTTTGAAGCGATCCGTCAAAGAGCCGTCGTCCTGGCCTCCGTTCGCAACGGTGAATTCCTTTTCCGTCGCAGAGAACCTGAATACGAAATTTCGCTAGACATCTGATTTACTTTCAACTTCTTACCAGTAAACCATGCACAACTGAAAAGACTGTTTGGTAATCAAGGGCGGTTCCATAGTAGTGGCTTGGGTAAGGATGATTCAAGAACTGCTATATAAACTGTTCCCATAAACTGGTGGTCATGTGATGTAGTTTCGTGAAATTCCATTGTCCTTACATGGACGATTTTACAGCCCATATACGAGGCCACACCTAATCAAAAATATGAAAAGCAATAAGGATTCCGGACGGGTACAAGATAAAATTGCTGTCATTACCGGTGCAGCAAGAGGTATTGGACGAGCAGCAGCAATTGCATTGGCGCGTGAAGGTGCACATATCATTGGAATTGACATTGCCGGTCCCGTAAGCCCGAATTTTGAACTTGAACCTGCTGCCACTTCAGACCTTGAAGAAACAGGTCGCGCCGTGCAGGAAGCCGGCAGGCGGTGGCTGTCGATAAGGCTTGACGTGCGTAATATGGCTGAACTACGGGATGCTGCAGAACAGATTAAAAGAGAATCCGGAGGCTTGGATATCGTTTTCGCCAATGCAGGTATTCAGGGCTTTAAGCCGTTACTCGAAATGGAAGACGCGGACTGGCACGAGCAAATTGAAGTGAATCTGACCGGGACCGCAAATACACTTCGTGCATTTGCACCGCTGCTGGTAGAGCGAGGCGGTGGACGCATTATTGTCACTTCTTCCACGCAGGGGCGACACGGTACAAAAAATGGCTCATCATACTCGGCCTCAAAGTGGGGTATTATCGGGCTGATGAAATCGGCCGCACTTGAACTGGGGGAATACAACATCACTGTAAATGCACTTATACCCGGCTTGGTTAATACCCCACTCACCCGACGTCAGCAGCGTTACGCGCAGGCAATTCAGGCTGGCGGCAACAAACCAACCGGGAACGCAAAGAAGGATGAGGAGGATGCCAAAAAAACATTACTTAAGAAAACCCCTTTAGGAGTGCCATGGATTGAACCGGAAGCGATCGCTCCGGCTGTGGTTTTTCTGGCTTCAGACGAAGCAGCTATGGTCAGCGGCGCCACCATTGACGTGACCGGTGGCGATAGCGCCAATAATACATAATGCCGAAAGATAGCTACGGTTTAGAACAAAGGATGCCGACAGATTAACCCAAGGTCTTTCTCGCAAAGAAGGAAATCAGCAGGCCCGGAATAGCCAGGGCGATGGCCATTGAAGTCAGGACCATGGGAGAGTAAATGCCAAGCAACAGACCGGCTCCGGACGTTGCCAGCATAATGGAAAAGTTGAAGGTGGAGGACTGAACGGAGGTGGCCACATCCTTGGCGCTTTCTACCTGCCTGCTCACCGCCGCCTGGAACAGCGTGACCAGCGGACCAAATGAAAGTCCCCACAGGAAGAAAGCGAAATGGGCTATACCTGTCGTTCCACCGAACAATATAAAGACGAGCATGGAAACGATCAGCAAGGCAAACATGGCCACTGTTAGCAGCCTCAGGTATAGATCAGTGTATTTTATGGCCAGCAGGACAGAGATCAGGGAGCCGGCCCCAAAAAGCAACAAAGCACTTTCTATTCCGCCGGCAAGTTCTATTTCATCCACCAGGCTGGTGATGTACACATAAACGCCGTAATGCGCGCTCACACCAAGCAGGGTGAGGAGCAGCACGATTAAAACCGCCGGGATTTTGAGCAGGGCAAACGGCGATGATCTTTTGGTGAGTTTCTCTCCCGGTGTGGATGGCAATACGAGAATGCACAGCAGACCAATGACAAATATAAATACCCCAAGCGCAATGAATTCTGTTTGCCAGCCATATTCGTTGCCGATAAAGGTCACGATCGGCATCCCCAGGCTGATGCCCAAGGTGTTTCCCGCCATAATGACCGCGATCGCCCTACCGTGTTGCTCCTCGTCAACCAGGCGCATGCCGTAGGCTGCAATCATGGGCCACATCACACCAGCACAAATCCCGCCAATGATCCGGAGAATTATGATAACCGTGTAATTCAGGGAGAGGCCCGCCACAATATTTGAAACAGCAAATCCCGCCAGCAAAATCAGTAACAGGATTTTACGGTTGAACTGCATGGTCAGTGACACCAGCGGAATCGCGAAAATGGCAGACGCGATGGCGTAATACCCCACCAAATTGCCGCCCTGCACCTCGTTGATGTTCAAATCTGCCATCATTTGCGGGAGAACGCCCGAAGGCATCAACTCCGAAAGAATCCCGACAAATGTTACAGAGGACATCAGCACCATGATCAGCCATGGGAAATAATCCTTCACGCTGCCTGTAGTTTTTTGATCGTTCATAGCAGATGTTGGTTGTAGCTGTTTGAAAGCCTGTTGAAAAGCTGATAGGGTGGGGGCTTGAAGTCCTGAAATGTAACCTTGTTTACTGCCTTGCTATACGCGAAATCCTACTCACTGGCTTCCACTACAATCTTCCCGGGCTTTCCGGCTGCAATTTTGCACAATTTTAGGCCGGGACAAAGCTGTTTCCATATATGGACTGATACTTAGGTATATACGGTGCCATTTTGACTACAGATAGGTTGCGATTCAAACAAACAGCTTTTGATCAATTACCCGCGGAAGGTATAATTTCACAGTTGTCAGCGGCTATTCCGATCATTTGCTACATCAGAAAACGGGCAGCGTAAAATACGTATGCCAGTGCCGGAAACCCTTGTCTACCAAAGCGGTATAAGGTGTAAAGGGCTGGGGATGAAGCAACAGCCATTCACCAGGTATAGGAGCAAGACTGTCAACTGCCAGGTTTTTCAGGGCGAGTCATCCATTACTGTGCTTACGACTAACAACATACAAATGCCCAACATCATAGCCACTGCCGAAGCAGAAAATACAGGTGAAGCTTATGCGACAAAACTCATCACGAACCAGCATAGGCTGCTAGCCGATGAACCTTTTGATCTTGGAGGCCAGAATCTGGGGCCCAACCCCGGAGACTACCTGTGTATGGCCCTGGCATCCTGCATGGTGATCACCCTGCGTATGTATATAACGCGGAAAGGGTGGGAGATAGGCCGGATTAAGGCTAAAGTAAACCTGGTGAAAAGCACCAACACGGCTTCCGGCAATAACACTTTTTACTGCAGTGTATCTTTTGGTGAAACGCTGACGACAGAGCAGCGGGGCAAGCTGTGTAAAATAGCGAAAGCATGTCCGCTGCACCGCCTTTTAAGCAGGCCCAGCGATATCATCACCCTACTGGATTGATCAACTGTTCGAAAATAATCGCCTATGAAAACAACATGGCCCAAGCTGTCCTTTAAAGAAGCTCAAAAGACCTATGAAACGATCCACCTGTGGACGCAGATCGTGGGGAAGATCAGACTGGTCAAAATGCCCTGGATCAATCATTCCTGGCACGTTACCCTGTATGTTACTCCCAGCGGACTCACTACTTCGGATGTCGTGGCCGGGGACAAAGATTTTCAGCTGGACTTCGATTTTATACACCATCAACTGCAGCTAAAAACCAGTGCAGGCGAAACAAACAACATTGACCTGAAAAAGCTGTCGGTGGCAGGGTGCTACCAGCAGGTGCTGGATGCCCTTCGGGAAGTAGGTATAGAGGCAGACATTTACCCTGTACCGAATGAACTGGAAGACCCCATTCCCTTTCATAAAGATGAAACGCATGCTACCTACAACCCCGATCATGCCACGGTTTTGCACCAGGCACTCCTGCGGGCGCACGATGTTTTTACCCGGTTCAGGGCTGAATTCAAAGGCAAGTGCAGCCCCGTGCATTTGTTTTGGGGCAGCTTCGATCTGGCCGTGTCGCGCTTCTCTGGCCGTGATGCACCCAAGCACCCGGGGGGCGTGCCAAACCTACCCGATTGGGTAGCGCAGGAAGCTTACTCCAAAGAGGTTTGTAGCTGCGGCTTTTGGCCGGGGAGTGAGGCATTTCCTGAGGCTGCGTTTTACAGCTACATATACCCGGAGCCGGAAGGGTATAAGGATGCCCGCATAAAACCTGACCAGGCCTACTACCATCCGGAGCTTAGGGAATTCATTCTGCCTTACGATGCAGTGCAGGAGGCCGATGATCCAGAGGCAGTGCTGCTGGACTTCCTGCACAGCACCTACGAGGCGGCAGCTGAGCTGGCCCGATGGGATCGCAAAGCGCTGGAACAGGAGAACTTTGACAACCGGAGAAAAGCAGATCGCCGTGCGTACAAGCAGGTGGACAAAGATCAATAAAGAAGCGTTGCTTTTAATTAGTTTAAAGCTTACGCCCATTCCCCGCCAGCCATTGGGGGTACCCAGGAGAGCAGCAGTCCTTTCCAGCTTCTACCGATTATCGGACCTTCCTTGAAAAGTAAGTGGCACCCACGCTGGCTGTTACGACGCATAAAATGGATACCCACTGGGTCACGCTGAGGTATTCTTCCAGGAACAGCAAACCCGAGAGGGCTGCAAAGGCCGGGTGCAGGCTCATCAGGATGCCAAAAGTTTTGGGCGGGAGTTGACGCAAGGCACCAATTTCCAGGGTATAAGGTATAGCACTGGTTAAAAGCGCAACAGCCACACCGATTAACAGCAGGGGTGCAGTAACTGCCGCCAGGTCGCCGCTGAATATACCAAAAGGGAGCACAAACATGGTGGCAAAGAGCATTCCTACTCCGACCGCATCGCTGCCTTTCATCACTTTTGCTACCTTTCCGCCCAGCACAATGTAGCCAGCCCACAGGGCGCCGGCCCCGACAGCAAGGCCTGCACCTAACAGGTCCACGTTGTTGTTCTGCCACGGAGCAATCAGGGCTATACCTATGCAGGCCAGCAGCACCCAAAGCAGATCCAGCTTCTTTCTGGAGCCCAGTAATGCCAGCACCAGTGGTCCGGTGAACTCCAGGGTAACACCCAGGCCCAGCGGGATGCGCTTGATGGCGAAATAGAACACCAGGTTCATGGCGCCCAGGCAGGTGCCGTAGGCCAGGCAGTACAACCACTGCTTTTTGGTTACCTTGAAGAGGTTGGTTCTGGAGACAGCCAGTAAGATGAGCGTTGAGAAGCCAATGCGCAGCGAAGCCGTTCCGCTGGCTCCTAAGACAGGGAAAAGATACTTGGCAATGGAAGCGCCGCCCTGCACACTGATCATGGCAAGCAGCACGGCAGGTATAGCCGGAATTGATATTTTCTTATTCGGTAAATTTAACATTTTCCAGATGAGGGTAAATGCGATGGAATCCCAGGGCAATTCCTGAGAGAGTTAAAGGCTGTGAAACAATCTGATAGCTTAGATTAACTGCTCAAAGGGAGGGCCAGGCAGAAAGAGATAGACGAAGAAACAAGGGTTATATTGTAAGCAAAACGTTGTGGGGTAGGGGTGTTGGAAAGATAAGGTGTCATGGTAAATTATTACGGCACAAAGATGAGGATGATTCCCTTAAATTCCAATTGATAATCGTCTGGTGACTTTAAATCAACAGCAGAGGCTGCCATCACAATATTTCTACCATAAACTGCCAGGGCCACTGCTGGAGGAGAAAAGATTTTTTTGTTTTAAGATGCGTACACTATCACGCAAATGATTTGATTGAGGAGGATGCTCCACCTAGACTCACAATAGGATTCTCTGGTTATTCCTGGTTTAAGCGTCTCGATTATAATAGTTTGTTTAACCCGAAAGTTGTGAAGCCTAAAGATAATTTCCCGGTGTTTGGTATACAGGAGTTTCAGCCTGATCTCCATCACACTAACGAGTTGCAGTTTCATCTGGTACAAGGAAAGCAGCTTATAGAAAAGCCGCACAAGCATGACTTTTTCATGCTGCTTTTGTTTGAGCAAGGGAGCGGAACGCATACGATAGATTTCAAGCAGTATGAGGTAGGGGATCATCAGTTGCACCTGCTATTTCCGGGCCAGGTACACAGCTGGGCTTTAGGTGAAAATACAGTGGCGTATCAGCTGATGATCAGCCAGCCTGTTTTCGAAATTTTCTCGTCTTCGCTGGAGCTTACTTTTGTGCTGTATCAGAAGCAACCTGTCCTTGAGCTTTCCTCCGAGACTTTCTCACAACTACAGCATGAGTTTCAGTCCATCGACGCTGAACTAAGTAGAGCGCCCGTACACTGGAACATTGTTAACCTGAGAAACCAGTTGATTGCGCAGCTGGTGAACCGCGAGGCCGGGGAAAAGTATGATTACCTGAAGGTATACCGCGCTGTGCCGGCGCTTATGAAATATCAGCACCTGGTAGATGTTTACTTCAAAGAGCAAAAGTCAGTCGCCTTCTACGCCGACCAACTGCACATCTCGGCTAATTACCTGAACATACTCTGCAAAAGGAATCTGCAGGTGCCTGCCCTGTTTCTTATACATACCCGCATCATCCTGGAAGCCAAACGATTGTTGCATGCATCCGAGTTGCCTGTTAAAGAAATTGCTTTTGATCTTGGCTTCAGTGACCTGGCGCATTTCTCCAACTTTTTCAAAAGCAAAACAGGTATGTCGCCGCGTTCCTTTCGGGAGCAGTTATGAAATTTGCAAGTTTTGGCAGGAACCGCACATCTGTTTTGAGTATAGGAGGTGCTACCTTTGTACTTTTAAAAGACAGTACTATGGCTCTTCAACCGATAACGCGTAAAGATTTCATCAAAAATTCTGCGATGCTGCTTGCTGGAAGCACCCTGGCCTCCTGTACAGGTATGCTGGCTACGGCGCAGCCACAGGCTGCTGAGCAAAACAGCTACATGGCTGCCGGTAATGCCCTTACACTTAAAAATGTGAGACTGGAGACAGGATTCGAGTATGAGGGAGATGAAGTGGTAAGTACGAAGACAGACTTGTTCATCCTTGAAATCCTTGACGGTAAGGTAAAAGCTGTCTTGCCCAATAACCCAGATGCCAACGCTATGGATGCCCAGGGCCTGCTACTGCTTCCTGCATTCAAGGACATGCACATTCACCTGGACAAGACCTTTTACGGCGGTCCGTGGCAGGCGCGGCGCAAGAAGAACAGAACGGTGCAGGACATGATTGCCTACGAGCAACAGGTACTCCCGAAGATGCTGCCAACCTCTACTGAGCGGGCAGAAAAACTGATCGAGTTGCTGCAGTCGCATGGAGCTAACTTTGCCAGAAGCCACGTCAACATCGAACCTACTTCTAAGCTCAATTCCCTTCAGAATCTGCAACAGGCCCTTGAGAATAAGAAGGATAGTTTTGATGCAGAACTGGTAGCCTTTCCGCAACATGGCATCCTGCGTTCAAAATCAGAGCAGCTGATGAAAGAAGCCGCCGCGATGGGTATTGATTTTATAGGTGGCTTAGACCCGGGGGCTGTCGACGGTGATATGAAGAAAAGTATGGATTTTGTAGTGCAGCTGGCGCTGGATCACAAAAAGGGCATCGACATTCACCTGCACGAAGGCGGTGCATCCGGACTTAAAACGATAGAATACCTGATCGATCGTGTAAACGAGAATCCTGTCCTGCAAGACAAAACCTTTATCAGCCACTGTTATGTACTTGCCTCGCTTGAAAAGCAAAAGCTGGAAGGAGTAGCGGAGAAACTGGCCGCCGCCAAAATAGGTATCATTTCTACCATCCCCATCGGAAAACAGATGATGCCTATCCCGGCGCTTTACAAGTACGGCGTAGACGTGCGCACTGGCAACGACTCCATCATTGACCACTGGGACACTTTTGGTACGGGCAGCATTCTACAGAAAGTGAACCTGATGGCGCAGCTTTATAATTACGTCTCCGAGTTCGAGCTCTCCAGGTGCCTGAAGCTGGCTACCCACAATATCCTGCCACTGGATGACAAAGGAAACAGGCAGTGGCCGCAGCCAGGCGTCAAAGCTGACCTGGTATTGGTAGACGCCAGTTGCTCGGCAGAAGCCGTTTCCCGTGTATCTCCCGTGAGATCATTGATTCATAAAGGAAATATCGTGTATCAAACAACTAGCGTATGAACACACTATTGTTAATATTTTCGTTTTTATTGCTCACATCCTGCCAAACAGAAACTGCTATGCAAACACCTGCCACAAAAGGCTCCCTGGTGGAGGCCGTTAAAAATAACAAGTTAGATGCGGTAGCAACTGCCCTGAAAAATGGAGCAGACGTGAACACGACCGATGCGCAGAAAAGGTCGCTGTTACTATTAGCCACGCACCAGAACAACCTGGAAATGGCGCAGCTGCTTGTTAAACACGGCGCTGATGTTAACCAACAGGATGCGATGAAAGATAGCCCTTTCTTATACGCCGGCGCAGCAGGGTATACGGATCTTGTGAAGCTATACCTGGAAAACGGTGCCCGCTTTGATGTGTTTAACCGCTACAACGGCAGCGCCCTGATTCCGGCATGCGAGAAAGGGCACCTGGATGTGGTGAAATTGCTGGCCAACACCAAAGGCTTTCCCATAGACCATGTAAACCGCCTGGGCTGGACTGCGCTGATGGAGGCTGTTGTATTGGGAGATGGTTCCAAAACCTATGTAGAGGTGGTACGGGTATTGGTTGATGCCGGCTGCGACATCAACATCCCGGATAACGATAGGGTAACAGCGCTGCAGCATGCCCGTAAAATGGGATTCACTGCCATTGCCAGGGTGCTGGAAGAAGCACGCTGAGACTCCTGATCATTCAGAATAAAATAGGTGCAGAAATTATAAGAGGCCGCTATACCTGATCAAGTATACGGCCTCTTTGCTGACGCAGGTATAGCTTAAGTTAAGACGATATCTGTCTACTATGCACACTTGGGCTTAGATTTCATCTTAAAGTTGTCATTAGAGTGGTTAGTTGATGAAAGGAACTTGTAGATCTTTAGAAGTACAGGCTCTAGCTAGTCCGTCAGAAGGAATAAAAAAAGCCTCTCAGCGTAAACTGAGAAGCTTTTAAGTAGTCCGTAGGAGTGAATTATCGAACTTTATCCACAATGATCTTACCTCCTTAAGTGATTTTCTGGGGGTAGGATAGGAGCATTAAGATAATTATTCTAAATAAAGGTTTAACTCTGTATTACAACAGCCTAGTTTCTTTTAAATGGTGCATCGCCTCCTTTTACCTATTTTCATTTATCTCCTTCATAATTTCTGCAAATAGTCTGGTAGATTTTAGGCGGTCATTTATGTCGTACATGGTGGACACAGTGATCAGTTCATCCACTCCCGTTTCTTCCAGAAATTCCTGAATTTGCGTTTTTACCGTTTGCTTACTACCTACAAAGGAATACCGTAGCATTTGTTGTAAAGTTGGGTGTTGCAAGACTCCTTCCAACTCCTCGGTCAGTTCGGTTGGTGGGTGTAAGGGGTCTCTGGAACCGGTTAATACACCCACAAACATTCTGATTAAGGAAGTAAACAGTTTTTCCGCTTCTTCATCGGTATCGGCCACCAAAACATTCACCCCGGCCATGGTATAGGGTTTATCCAATACCCCGGAAGGTTGAAATTCCTGTTCATAGATTCGTAACGCGTTGTGTAGATGTGTTGATGCAAAATGACTGGCAAAGGCGTAAGGCAATCCCTTTTGAGCCGCTATGTGGGCACTATCGGTCGAGGAGCCCAATACATAGAGCGGAACACCGGTGCCTTCTGCAACGGGAGCCCTAACACTGGCAACTATATTTCCTTCGGAAAAATACTGCTGAATTTTTTCTATTTCCCTCGGAAAAGAATGTGCAGCCTCCATAAAATCTGACCTGATGGCACGAGCAGTTGCCTGATCTGTTCCCGGTGCTCTTCCCAGACCCAAATCAATGCGGTTCGGGTATAGATGTGCGAGCGTGCCAAACTGTTCAGCTATGATCAAAGGCGAGTGATTGGGAAGCATCACACCCCCTGAACCTACCCGGATGGAGGTAGTGTTTTCGGCCACGTAACCGATGAGCAGGGAGGTAGCGCTACTGCCGATATTGTTTGAATTATGATGCTCGGCAAACCAAATGCGTTTGTAGTGATGTGCTTCCGCTTCTTTGGCTAAGGCCAATGAATTGTGCAGGGTCTTTTGTATGGTTTCTCCCTGCGATACAATGGCAAGTTCTAAAATGGAATAAGCAATGTTATTTTTCATGGTATTCAATTCTTTTTCGTTACTGTTAATTCGGTACAGCTGATTATGACCAATTAAAAGACATATTATTTATTTACTGCATAAGTTGATTGATTAATGGCCACCATTTCTTCATGAAAAGGAAAAGTCTTTGCGTTCATGAATTTTTCCATGGCAGCATCCCGAGCTGCAGGGGCTAATCCCCTTTTGGCTGCAGCAAGTGCTTGTTTCAATTCTACTGTATTCAGTTCCGTGCAATAGGCAGGGGTGCCTGGTTCCTGTCTCCACGATTCGGCAAGGCTTCCCCCCTCCACTGTGTCAAAACCTACCTGGTCAACCAGTTCAGCGGCCACTTTTTTATGAGCCTCGTTTTCTCCGGCAACCGAAATCGCAATTCTTCCTTCCTCACCGGCCGGCTTCCCTTTATGCCTCAAAGTGTACTCCAAAATGTTGTTGAACACCTTGATAACCGATCTTCCTAAGGTTTCTGAAATGTATTCACTTTCCGTCTTGCCTTCTAAGCCAGGCAGCTCGCCATCACGTATTGGATAATAATTGGAGGTATCCAGAATAATGACCTCCTGGGCTACGTCCTGCAGTAAATTTTTCGGCAGGTCTTTATATGCTTTGAAAGGGATGGAGAAAATGATGGCATCCACATCTTTTACCACATCTTCAAGGGTGGCCGCCTCGGCACCTAAATTGGCCGCTATTTCGCTAAGAGTGGCCATGTCTCGGGTGTTGGTTACTTTTACCTGATGCCCTGCAGCAGAGAGTTTTTGGGCAAGGATGCTTCCAATTGCACCTGTTCCAATGATTCCTATTTTCATATTATTTTCTTTAGAGGTCAGTTAATGTAATGACGAATTCTTTATGGCCTTTACAGGAAATCCTAACCGTACGGGCCGAAACCTATGGGACCCAGGCAAAATTTCTCAACAAATTCTATATGCCCCTGGTGTAGAGCCGGCCGTTTAGATTTCTCTGAAGGCTGGCATGGGCAACTCCAGATTGCCTCTCAGTGTATCAGCTTCATACTCAGTACGGAATATGCCGCGTTCCTGCAAAATAGGCACGACCAAGTCAATAAAATCCCGCAAACCATGGGGATGATCCTGCCGAAGTATCAACATATCGATTGCTCCCTGGTCATGCCACTGCTGTATCTGATCGGCCACTTTCTCGGCTGATCCAAAAAACAGTGGGCGGGGGAGGCTGTTTTTGGGAATCAACCGCAACAGTTCCAGGTATTTTTCCAGGGCTTCCTGATCTGTCCTGCCAACGATCGGATTCTGGGAGACTGACACGATAAAGTCTTCCGGCCTTCTGCCTTTTTCAACTAATTGGCGCCTTAATTCGTTGGCAATGGCCACTGTTTCCTCCAGGGTATGGCCATGGGTAAATACACCATCTGTATAGCTGGTGGCATGATCCATAAACGTTTGCGAAGTACCTGCTGTGTACAACACGGGTCGCCCCTGAACCGAACGGCTAAGGTTTAAAGGCCCTTCTACCTGGAAATATTTTCCCCGGTAATTCACCCGATGCATTTTTCGGGGATCTAAAAATACGCCACTTTCCTTATCCCGGATAAAAGCATCGTCTTCATAGGTGTCCCACAAGCCCAATAAGATTTCCATGAATTCTTTATTCATGGGGTATTGGTCTGATTTGCCCAAATGGCCTCGGCTGAAGTTGACCATGCCTCCCGGGTTTGAAGTAATGGCGTTCAAAGACGCGCGGCCCCTGCTTATCTTGTCCAATGACAGGATTTGCCGGGCGACGCTGTAAGGATCGGCATAGGAAGTGGACGCGGTAACCGATAAGCCGATTTTTTGGGTGTGTGTGCTGATGGCGGACATGACGGAAACACCTTCAAACATGCTCAGGTAATGCGGGATGTTTCCCGGGCCAACATGGCTCACGTCGACCAAAAAGAGCGTGTCAAACTTGGCTCCTTCGGCGAGCTTTGCCTGCTGGATATAAAAATCAATGTTCTCGCTGGCGTCAGCCGGCATTTCTGGATGCTGCCAGCCCACATAATTCCATCCCAGACCATCTATAATGGCCGCCAGCTTTAACTTCTTTATATTTTCCATTTCAACTACTATTGATGCCTGTTTCTACCCAAACAGAAACTCCTCCATGGGTGCGTATGGGGCGCCGCAGTTTAAATTCTACAGTAGGCCCTGAATAATTATGTTGCAAATTTACGGAAATACACTTTCCTTTGTATAGTACTTTCCTGAAGGAAAGTGTAAAACCATCATAAAGCGAGCAATGGCAGCAAAAAAAGCATGCAATGATTGCCTGAACACGGTAAAGCCGGTGCGGGATGCACTTGACGTGATCAATGGCAAGTGGAAATTGCCCATCATTATCTCCGTCACGACCGGAAACGAGCGCTTCACTGATATACAGGAGAGTATTCCGGGAATCACACCCAAGGTGCTGGCAAAGGAACTCAAGGACTTGGAGCAGCACCGCTTAATCAAGCGCGTTGTGGTAGAGGACTACCCGGTTAAGATCTTGTATAAGCCGCAACCCTATGCTGATACGCTGTCTCCTATCATCTATGCCTTAAAGGAATGGGGATTGAACCACCGGCAGAAAATCTTCGAAAAGAGTTAATTTTGAGGTAAGTATCTTAGAGAGATCAAATTCAGTAAATTATAAATGAAGCGCCGGAAATCAAATAAGGCGGTATAGTGTTGTGATTGAAGATGTGAGATACCAAGTGACACAATAGTAAAATTCAAAACCGAAGGGGAATTAATCGAACCAAAAAAGCCGCTCCATTTTTATCTGAAGCGGCTTTTTCGCAGACCTAAGGAGTGTATTATCGAACTTTTTCCACAGGGATTTGACTTTTCTAGAAGCGTATTTACATGGAAGAGGAGCTAAAAACAGATAGGTGTTGCATCCTTTTAAGTCATTTAGACCTTTTTAGCTGGTTAATCTTTTCCAGGTTGTTCTGGCTGTTTTCAAGCGTGGAGGCGTCGTTGGCAGCAGTGGCAAGTTTGATGGCTTTCTGGAACTGCTCTTCAGCCTGCTTTAGCCTGCCTTGCTTAAACAAGGCTTCCCCGTAGCTATCGAATGCATTGGCCGAGCTAGCATAAGCCACCGTGTTATACTTGAAAATCAGCAGGGAAACCGGTAATGTGGCCGGGTTGTTAAGATACTGGTAGGCGATGGTGTTGATGGTGCGCTCACCGAATCCGGAGCCTTTCAACCCATCAAACACGATTGCTTCCGCTTTGGATTCTTTTCGCTGCTTCAGGTACGTGTCCGCCTTCACGATTTTATTATCTAAGGCCAACATTTTGGCTTCGTGCTCTTGCCGCGCTTTTTCCTTCGTTGCCGCCTGCACCACC
The DNA here is from genome assembly GCF_030546575.1 of Pontibacter coccineus. Taxonomy (GTDB): domain Bacteria; phylum Bacteroidota; class Bacteroidia; order Cytophagales; family Hymenobacteraceae; genus Pontibacter; species Pontibacter coccineus. Next base: position 100,548 of record NZ_JAUOTN010000001.1, on the reverse strand, counting down.
TGACTGATGGCGTTGATCACCAGTTCCGGCTCTTCTCTGTGTATGTTATGGCCACTATTGGCCGTTATTACATGCGCGCCGCTGGTAAACTGGCTGAAAAAATCGTTGTGCAGCTTTCGCCATACTTCCACGCCTTTTGGCTCGTGCAGAAACAATTCCGGGTTAGCCCTTTTCTGCACAGAGGTAAGCACCATAGCCGGTACTTGTGGCAACTTTCCGAAATCAGGCAAAGCAGCTTTTTCAAAAATCCTGTTGATGGCTTCGTTCTCTTGCTTGAACCTGTCTGGTATAAAGCTGTTTTGCAGCTCCATGTCTTTGATCGCTTTGGCATGATCTGCCTTTTTCAATTCCTGCATCATTTTTTCATGCGCCGGATCAACAAAGACCAGCCCTTTCACTTTATCCGGATGCTGCGCCGCATAGGCCCGGATAATGAAGGCGCCGTACGAATGGCCCACTAAGATGAAAGGCGGTTTCAGGTTTGCCTGATCAATGAGGGTTTTCAGATCCTGTACAGCTGCCTCCAGGGTTTGAGGTTTCGGGTTTGCTTCTGATCTGCCTGTTCCGGCTCTTGAATACAGCATCACCTGGTTGGCATTCAGCACTTCTGCAGCCACATTGCCCCATACTTTGTAGTCTGTCCCGAAGCCTGATTCGAAGATCACGGTATATTCGCCAGCCCCTGCCTGTATCATCTCCAGCGAGTGATCCCCGACACTAATCATTTTTGTTTGTTGGGCATTCGCCAACATGATGCTCCCGAAGAAAAACAGCAGCAATAGTGTTCTTTTGATCATCATAGTTTTAGTTGTTTATAAGAGAAGATGGAAATTTATCAAGGTTGTCATTATAACAGGTGCAGTTACTTATTCCGAATATCCTAAAAACAAAGACTGCTATTTAGGTCCCAGGTAATGTGGGGAGTAAGTGGTACAAATATATACACAGTACTTTGTAATACAAGGTACTGTGTATATATTTAATAACCTTTTAGACGAATAGATGTATTTTGTCTCCTAACACCGCTTGGCTATCGTCGAGAGTCACGAAATTAGAGGAAAGACAGCAGGAACTGCTGGATTCGCCTTTGTCCAGTTACTTATAGTTTATAAAATTATTGTATTCTTGAAGCCAAGCGGTTGGAGGGGGGCTGCTTAGGTGCCCGAAATAAAATAAAAAAGCCTATTAGATTGCTCTAATAGGCTTTCGAGTAGTCCGTAGGGGAATCGAACCCCTGTTGCCAGAATGAAAATCTGGAGTCCTAACCCCTAGACGAACGGACCATTCTGTCATTTGGTGGTGCAAAGATAAGGCAAAGCGCTTACAAGGCAAATGTTTTTTTGATTTTTTAGCCTGATTGTACGTAAAACATTAAGAGCCAGCAGGGAAAAAATATGTTGGTTTTCCTTATCCGTAATCGTAACTTCGCAGCATCAAAATTTTAAAACAAATCAATCCCAAATACCATGTCTAAAATTAAAGTTGCAATTAACGGTTTTGGCCGTATCGGCAGACTTACTTTTAAGGCCCTTCTGGAGAAGGACAATGTAGAGGTAGTAGCGATCAACGACCTGACCAACACCAAAACATTGGCTCACCTGCTGAAGTACGACTCAGTGCACGGCCGTTTTAATGGTACAGTAGAAGCCACTGACAACGGTATTATCGTAAACGGCAGAGAGATTCAGATCACAGCAGAGCGCGAGCCAAAGAACTTGCCTTGGGGCGAAATGGGCGTGGACGTAGTGCTGGAATCAACCGGTCGTTTCGTAGACGAGCAGGGTGCTGGTGGCCACCTGGAGGCAGGTGCCCGCAAAGTAGTTATCTCGGCTCCTGCCAAAGGTAACATCCCAACTGTAGTGCTGGGTGTGAACGAAGACATCCTGACCGGTGACGAGCGCATCGTTTCGAACGCCTCTTGTACAACAAACTGCCTGGCGCCAATGGCGAAAGTACTGGACGATACGTTCGGTATCGAGAAAGGCTATATCACCACGGTACACGCCTATACCTCTGACCAGAGCCTGCAGGACTCCCCGCACAGCGACCTGAGAAGAGCGCGTGCAGCCGCTTATTCCATCATCCCAACGTCTACAGGTGCTGCCAAGGCTGTTGGCCTGGTGCTTCCTCACCTGAAAGGCAAACTGGACGGTGTGGCCATGCGTGTTCCTATTCCGGATGGCTCACTGACAGACCTTACCTGTATCCTGAAGCGTCCTGCCACGAAAGAAGAGGTCAACGCTGCCATGAAGAAAGCCGCTGAAGGCGACATGAAAGGCATCCTGGAGTACACCGAAGATCCGATCGTTTCGATTGACATCGTAGGCAACACCCACTCTTGCGTGTTCGATGCAGAGTTGACTTCCGCTAACGAAACACTGGTGAAAGTGGTAGGCTGGTACGACAACGAGGCTGGCTACTCAAACAGAACAGCTGACCTGATCGCCAAGCTTGGCTAATCACCGGTTTTATACCTTATACCTGCAAAAGCCCGCCTCTCTGGTGGGCTTTTGTGTTTTTAGCGTATATAAAAGAAAATTACTATATTTCACCTGAAATGACATTCGTCATCGTTCGGGCGTATAGAGCCCTGTACCTTTACAATGAAAACAAAGCAAAGCAATAAACCGCACCAATTATGAGAAGAATACTTGTACCCACCGACTTTTCTGACCAGGCCCGTCATGCCTTTGAAGTAGCTGTTGCCATCGCACGCCAGACAGGAGCCGCCATTAAACTGCTGCACGTTGTCGAGATGCCTTACTCTCAATCCTTTAGCGTGACCGGCGACCTGGTGGGCGGAGACGGTATGGAACAGGTATACATGATGAAGCTGCTGGAGGCGACCAAAAGCCGTATGGCACAGCTGGAGCGCTCCGTGGAGCACGCCGGGGTTGAGGTAGTGCAGGAAGTGGACGCCGACAACGTGATCCGCAAGATCCGCCGTGTGATCAGCGATGATCAGGTAGATCTGGTGGTGATGGGCTCGAAAGGCGCCAGCGGTATGAATGAGTTCCTGCTGGGCTCCAACACGGAGAAGGTGGTGCGCACGGCCGGGTGCCCGGTACTGACTATTAAAGGAGCCATTCCTAACTTCAAGGTGCGCAACATCGTGCTGCCTTCTGACTTCAAGCGCGAAATCGGTACGGCCATGGAGAAGTTTAAGTTCTTCCAGCAGATGTTCGGTGCCAAGCTGCACCTGGTGTACATCAACACGCCCGGCGCTTTTGAGTCGAACTCCATTCTGCGTACGCGCATGCAGGACGCTGCAGAACGCTACGGGCTGCAAAACTACACCACCAATGTATACAATGACGTGATCGAGGAAAACGGCATCCTGAACTTTGCAGAAGAGGTGGGCGCTGACCTGGTGATGATGGCCACGCACGGCCGTACTGGTCTGGCACACCTGCTCAGCGGCAGTATCGCCGAAGACCTGGTCAACCACTCGGATATCCCGGTGCTGACCTTCCACCTCAAATAAGGAACCTATACCTACGTAACAGAAAGCCCGGCAAATCGCCGGGCTTTTTTATTCTCCGCCAGAAATAGGTTAATTTGCGTAGAATTAACCCAGTCAGCAGCGCCTTTGGCCGATCCGAGCGATATGAGCAAACGTCCCCGATTCCGGTTCATCATCAATCCCACTTCCGGTCCCAGTAGCCGGGTAGATGTTGCCGCACGCATCAAACTCCACCTGGACCACGGAAAGTTTGACCACGACATTGTGTATACCGATTACGCCGGTCATGCCCCGGAACTGGCTAGGGAGGCGGCAGCGCAGGGCTATGCGGTCGTAGTAGCCGTTGGGGGAGATGGTACAGTAAACGAGGTGGCTCAGGGACTGCTGCATACCGAAACGGCACTGGGCATTATCCCACGGGGATCCGGCAACGGGCTGGCCCGCCACCTGCAGGTACCCCTGACCGTTGACGCGGCCATTCGCTTCCTCAACCACGGGCACCGGTCTCAGATTGACAGCGGCACGATCAACGGGCGCCCCTTTTTCACGACAGCAGGTATAGGTTTTGATGCCTACATCAGTTCGGTGTTTGCGGGGAGCAAGAAACGGGGTTTGCAGACCTATGTAGAGCTCATCCTGAAGGAAGTGCGCAACTACCGCCACCTTCCGGTGAAGGCCGTCATCAATGGAAAAACCATTGAAACAGAGCTGTTCGTGATGGCCTTTGCTAATGCGGCACAATATGGCAATAACGCCTATATCGCCCCTATGGCCAACATACGGGATGGCATGCTGGACGTGTGCCTGGTGCGTAAGCTGGATATGTTCAAAGCGCTGCAATTGAGCTACGCCATGCTGGCCAACAAGCCGGCAAGCGCAGACAGTGCCGAGTATTTTAAGACCAAAGGTGTAACGGTGCAGACCGACCACGAGATGATGCACCACGCCGACGGCGAGTACCTGGGTAAGGCAAAGGAATTTATAGTGCGCATGGTGCCACAATCGTTGCATGTGGTGGCACACTAGCGCTACAAGCGTGAGGAGCGCAAGAGGTATAGCGCGGCAGCATTAAAGTATAGAGAACAAGATTATGAGTGACAAGAATAAAAAAGGCAGGCAGGGGGTGGTGTACTCCACTAACTCTGACTTTAACTACGAGTACGAGCGGGAAAATGAGTCCGAAACGCTGCCGCCCCAGCAGCAGAACCTGAAAGTAATGCTCGATAAGAAATCACGCGCAGGCAAGCAGGTCACGCTGGTGGCTGGCTTTGTCGGGACAGACGAGGACTTGAAAGAGTTGGGTAAAATGCTTAAAAACAAATGTGGTGTTGGCGGCTCGGCTAAAGATGGTGAGATTCTGATTCAGGGGGATTTCCGTGATAAGGTGCTGCAGGTACTCCAGGCCGCCGGCTACAAGGCAAAAAAGGCAGGCGGGTGATTTGAGTGAATTGTTAAATTGTTGAATTGTTGATGGTTAAATTGTTGGATGCGGAATAAAACCAATTCTGCCTCTCCGAGAAGGGGATTAACCAGCACATTCGAACAGGGAATTCAGCACATGATTCAGTCAGGTTTACCAGTGCACAATTTGGACAGGTATACGGGTACATGATTGCCGATGCACGATTCGGACAGGCCGCACTGTCCCTACAAATGGTTTCCTTTTCTATAAAGTCACTCTAAAAGGCTCTTCGGGATTTATCAATCCCGAAGCAAACGGTCGGGGATTTCCTAATCCCCGTTTGTAAGTTATAGCGTTCATTCGGACATCCGTGTCTGGAAGTATTTCTGCCTGGGATATCCTTGTCCCCTATACCTGCGAACCTGAGCACGGGGATGTGGACATCCCCAGCAATGGAGCTAGGGGCCCTCGATAAAGCTTTCGGGCATGGATGTCTGAAAGAGCGCTAAGCGTCCAAACACGAACGACATTACCTATAATATCCCTACATCCCTACCTAATAACTTCCTGCACTCCCAGATTCTTCAGCTTACTCACCGGGCCTTGCAGGTGGTAGAAGTTAGCGGACTTTTGCACGAACAGGCGGCCGGCTAGGGCAGGGGCTTTGGGTGGGCGGGGCTTGTATACCTGCACTGCGCCTTTGTCTTTGCCAGGTATACGCTCGTAGCCGATCTCCTCCAGTTTTTGATCTAGTGCTTTCGGGGAGATAGTCTTCACCGGGATTCTCACTTCTGTTCGCCTATACCACAGCAGGAGAGCAATCGTAAACAGCAGCGAGAAGATCGCCGCATTCACCAAAATCTCGTTTATTGCCCCAGTCGCCTCCTCACTAAATCTTCCGGTTATCCCAAACCAGGTCGCAGTCAGTAGCCCATACATCCCGAAGAAGTATAGGTTCAACTTCACAAACCGCAGTAGGGTATAGTTCTTCATGAAGGATGACAAGTGATTAATGATTAATGTATAATTGATGTTCGTGGAGAATCGGTTTTAGTGTCTTTGATACAGGGGCATTTCTATACTTAAGAATAATGTAATCAGTGGTTTGACGTAGGGAGTTTGAATCAAAACATGAATGGTCTAGGCTGAGACTTAGGTTAATCATCCACAATGCAAGACCCTTATCCATTAGTCATTCTTCCCCCTTATTCATCACTCACTAATCATTATTAATTATTCTCTCCAAGTCTTCCGGGGTATCGATGCCTATGGTTTCGAACTCGGTGATGGCGGTGGTGATGCGGAAGCCGTTTTCAAGCCAGCGCAGTTGCTCCAGCGACTCAGCCAGCTCGAGGCTGGAAGGTGGCAGCTGGGTGATCTGTTCCAGGATGTCGGTGCGGTAGCCGTAGATGCCGATGTGCTTGTAGTAAGTGTGCTGTTTATGCCAGATGTCGTTGGGGACGTTGCGGCAGTAGGGTATAGGCTGGCGGCTGAAATACAGGGCCTCGCCATGGCGGCTCACGACTACTTTCGGCGCATTGACATTGAAGAGCTCTTCCGGGGTGCTGATCTTCTTGATCAGGGTCGCGAGTTGCGTCTGCGGATTTGTGAAGCAGTTGGCAAGCAGGTCGATCTGCTCGGGCCTGATGAAGGGTTCGTCTCCCTGAATGTTGATCACGTACTCGAAAGGTTGGTCGTGTAGCTGGTAGGCTTCGAAGCAGCGGTCGGTGCCGCTCTGGTGGTGGGCTGCTGTCATCACTGCTTTGCCTCCGAACTCCTGCACATGATCCAGAATGCTTTGATCATCAGTGGCTACGATCACTTCTGTTAAACCAGATGATGAAGCCTGTTCGTACACCCGCCGGATCATGCTTTTACCATTAATGTCGACAAGCGGCTTTCCGGGAAATCGGGTGGAGGCGTAGCGGGCAGGTATAATGCCAAGTATTTGCATAAGGCAGACGTTTGCTGTGGCCGGCCATGCAGCGGCAGGCCCCGGCAAGTTACGCAAGAGATAGGAGTAATGCAGCAGGCAGGTATAAAAAGCTTGGCGGCGGCCTAGGTCCGTTTCTTAACAGAGATTACCCGGATGGCGTCCATGACCCTGCTTTGCGTCGACAATCCGCAGCGGATGTCGAGTTGGCGGCCCAGTTTCTCGTAGGTGATGATCACGGGTGTTTCGCCTTCTACCTTGAATGCCTCGTCTATCTCATTTTCGTTGTCGGGCTTAAAACGCTTTCCGTCGATTTCCACTTCAAAGCCGCAACCGTCAACCATGTACTCACCTGACCAGATCAGGATGGCATCATCGGTTTCGGCGTTCCCGTCCGTATTGTTCTGGCAGGCAGTAAAGGCCATCGTTGTTATCAGGGCCAGTAGGGCCGTATACAGTAAGTTTTTCATCAGGTATAGTTTACAGGTTGACGTGCAGGTATAAGGCTATACCTCGTTGATGGAAATTATACGGATAGCATTCATTTTATGCGCTCCCCACCCACAGGTAAATTCCTTGGGTTTGGCAGGCAGGGTATACTTGATGTGAACGGTATGGGATTCCTGCGCTTTGAATTTATTGTCTATTCCCTGTTCATTCTCAGGCTTATATTGCCGGTCATTTAAATCAATACTGAAACCACATCCATCTACGGCATAGTCACCTGACCACACCAGGGTAGCGGTCGATTCCATCACCTCCAGGTCTTCGTCCTTGTCACAGGAGAAAGCGGTTAACATAAGCACCAGGGGTGCGACAAGGTAAAGCGTCAGTCTTTTCATTTACTTAAATTAGGTGGTGTCTTTATTGGCAAGACCCGGATTTCACTAGGAGGGTTGCATGATGACTCCTATTTGATTCAGTTTACCGAAGTGCCTAGTTTTCTGGCTCTAGAACTCCTAAACCCCTTAACTCTTAAACTTTCTTTACCCGCAGTGCAAAGGTGCTTTGGTCGATCACCTGTACAGAATCACCCTTCTCGATAAAGCCATCCCGGGCCTGTGCGTCGTACACATTGTCGTCTATCATTATGCGACCGCTTGGTGCCATGCGGGTGTAGGCTATACCTGTTTTGCCAATCAGGTGTTCGGCAGAGTGGCTGGAGCGGTAACCTTCCTTGCTGTCGAAGGTGTTGACAAGTGTGACACGGCGCAAAGCACGGCTACCCAGCACGCGGTTCCAGGTCAGCATCACAATGATTACGGCACTGATCATACCCAGCAGCACGGACACCAGACTTTCCATCAGGCGCTCAGACGATACGAATGTGAAGTCAAAAGCCTGGTTGTTGACCATGATCAGGAGCAGCGATAGAAACACCAGCGTAATGCCGCTAATACCCGCCACCCCAAAGCCCGGAATCACAAATACCTCCAGCCCAATCAGTACCAGCCCCACAATGAACAGCAGCACTTCCCAATGCTCGGCCAGTCCGTTGAGGTAGAAGGGCGTCAGGTATAGCACGCCGGCAATAATGGCGGCGATGAGCGGAAAGCCCACACCCGGAGTCTGCAGTTCGAACCAAAGTCCGCCGATGATGATCAAGATGAGGATGCCGCTGATGACGGGGTTCAGGAAAAAAGAAATAACCTTGTTGGTGGTGCTGAGTTCGTAGCGGATGATCTCGGCGTCTTGCAGATTGAGCTTTTGTAGCACGTCCTCAATGTTGTTGGCTTGCCCTTCGCTGAAGCCGTGCTGGATGGCTTCGGAGGTGGTGAGCGTGAGCACCTGGTCTGCCGACAACGTGCTGTCCACAGCAGCGTCCACCATGGCTTCGGCGAGTCTGGGGTTGCGCCCGTTGGCTTCGGCGGTGGAGCGCATGATGGAGCGCATGTAGCTCTGGTATTTACCCGGAGCGGCCTGCCCGTCGGCCCCGACCACCGTGGCCGCCCCAATGTTGGCACCCGGCGCCATGTAGATGCTGTCGCAGGCAATGGAGATGAGCGCTCCGGCCGAGGCGGCGTTTTTGTCGATGAACACATAGACTGGCTTCGGATACTCGAGCAGGCGCAGGCGGATGGCGTCGGCGTCGTTCACGGCACCCCCATAGGTGTTCAGTTTCAGCAGCACATGGTCGGCCTCCAAGCGGGTGGCCTCGTCAAGCGCCAGCTGGGTATAGCGGTTGGTGCGCGGGTCAATCTCCGACCCGATCTCCATGATGAACACCTTCTGGCGCTGCTTCTCCTGAGCCCATGCTGCCGTGAAAGAAAACAGAAGGACCAGCAAGAGGAGTGAGGGCCAAGGCCATATTTTTGCGTTAGATTTCATACATTTGGGCTTAATCGGAAATAAGATACTAAAAAAATCCCGCTTATTCTTTCCCTACTCCTTAAATACGATTTTGAGGCGCCCGTGTGGCGCATTCGCCTGGATGCACGCGGCGGCTGGATGGCGCTGGAGGTGCGTGATGCCGACCTGTTGCAGGCGCGCTTCTATACCTTGCGCCTGGCCGATGGGCAGCTGCTGGAGCTGAATCTGCCTGATCATAACACCTGGTGGCTGGGCCTGGAAGACATGCACGACCAGGTGCTATACCTGCATGGCTACGGCGACCGCAAACTGGGGCAGCACAAGGGCATACGGGCTTTTGCGGCTGACTCAGGCAGGGCGTTGTGGCAGCAGCCGGACCTGGCCTTTTACGGTATAGAGGAGCGGGGGCTGCTGGCTAGTGATATTAGTCAGGAACGTGGGGAACTGCTTTTGCTGGAAAGCGGTTACGGTAAAACGGTGCAAAACGATATAGGTCAAAAAGAGGCGGCCGATCGGGTGCAGCGCTACCATCAACTCCGATTTGAGGGTGTATTATACCCGCACCTGTACCGGGAGGGGGAGGTTTATTATGAACAGGTACGCGATTTTTTAAGGCAGGAGCTTGACTGTGAGCCCGTAAGGGCGCTTGAGTATGCTGAAACGGATACGTGTCTGCTAGTAAGTTACTACAAGGATGCAGGCGAAAATAAGTTAGATAATTTTCTGGCTATTTTTGATTTAAATGGTTTTTTGCACTTAAATGAGTTACTTGCAGGAGCATTGGATGGCGTAGGTTCAGATACTTTTTTTATCTTTATGCGCAGTTTGTATTTCGTGCAAAACAAAACAACCTTGAAGGCATATTCTCTTTAATTTTTAGTTCGACTTTTAGCTATGATCCGAATTTTACTCATCGCCCTTGTAGCATTGCCACTTCTTCCTTTTTCGGCTTCAGCCTTCGACCTGGTTGCCCTGCGCGACTCGGTGGGTGTGGAGCGTAAGAACGGGAAGGTATACGTGCAGCACCGCGTAGAGCCGAAAGAAACGCTTTACGCCCTTTCCAGGAAGTATGGCGTGTCCGTGGCCCAGATCGTGGACTCCAACCCATCCGTAGAAACCACCATCAACGTAGGCCAGCTGGTGCTGATTCCGCGTAAGTATGCCGCAGCGCCTCCCGCTGTTAAGCAGGCTCCTGCCGCAGGCACGGCCAGCAACCGTACCTTTACTGTGAACAGCCGTGGCGAGAAGCTGCACCAGGTAGAGCCTCAGCAGACGCTGTACTCGATCTCGCGTATGCATGCCGTGAAAGTGGATGACATCAAGCGTTGGAACAACCTGCCAGATAACACGATCAGCGTGGGTGCTTTGCTGATCGTAGGCAAAGGCCAGCCGGTTCCTTCCAAGAATCCGATCTATGTGAGCGAGACAGATGACGAGATAGCAAAAGATAAAGTAACGGAGACAGCCGTAGCTTCGACAGAGCCTGTAGCCGCAACGACTACCCCGACCAATACACACGTTGTACTGACGCCGCAACCTGCCTCGCCGGCACCTGCCACCAGCGTGAAGAATGACGATGACGAGGAGACGGTAGATTCTGTGTCTGGTGCCAAGAAGATCCTCGAGACAGGGATGGCCGAAATGATCGACCCGAAAGCCGATACCAACAAATACCTGGCACTGCACAAAACGGCTCCGGTAGGCACGATCATGCAAGTGAAAAACGCTATGAACGACCAGGTGGTGTACGTGCGCGTGATCGGCAAATTGCCAAACACAGGCGAGAACAACAACGTGGTGGTGCGCCTGTCTAAGAAGGCCTGCCAGAAGCTGGGCGCCATCGACCAGAAGTTCAGAGTAGAATTGTCTTACATGCCCTAGCAGGTATAGTGATAAAGGAAAGCCCGGGCAGCAATGTCCGGGCTTTTTTGTTTTGAGGCATTTTATACCAGATGAGCATCCGCGAATTGGTCTGCCAATTGCAGATTACTTAACTTGCAAGGCGCCATTTCTCGTACCAAGCACATGAAACAGGATATCGCCCAGATAAAAGCCCTCCTCGACGACCGGGTGGCCCACTACAACCAGCCCAACTTTATTCCGCACGACCCGGTGTCCATTCCGCACCGCTTCACCAAAAAGCAGGACATTGAGATCAGCGGTTTTTTTGCAGCCATCCTGGCCTGGGGGCAGCGCAAGACCATCATCAATAACTGCCTCAGGCTAATGGACCTGATGGACAATGCCCCGCACGAGTTTATCCTACAGCACCAAGAGCAGGACTTGCCACGCTTTCTGGGTTTCAAGCACCGCACTTTCAACGACACCGACCTGCTATACCTCTTTCATTGGTTCCGGTGGTACTATGAGCAGCACGACAGCTTGGAAACGGCTTTTACAGGTATACGGAACGAGGTCAGGACACAGAAAGAGCGGCTGGAGCATTTTCACGACCTGGTGTTTAGTCTGGAGGAAGCCCCGCACCGCACTCGCAAACACATTTCGACCCCGGCCCGCAAGTCGGCCTGCAAGCGGCTGAACATGTACCTGCGCTGGATGGTGCGGCCCGCTGACGGCGGCGTGGACTTCGGCCTCTGGCATACCATGCAGCCTGCTGACTTAGTGTGTCCCTGCGATGTGCACGTGGAGCGGGTGGCCCGACGCCTCGGCCTGATCACCCGCAAAGGCATGGACTGGCAAACAGCTGAGGAACTGACCGATCACCTGCGCGCTTTTGACCCACAGGATCCGGTAAAATACGATTACGCTCTGTTCGGACTGGGTGTGGAAGAGAAATTCTAAGGAAGAGCACTCAACATTATCCTATGCGGCAGCAATTACAAAAAGCGTTAGACGAGCACCTGAGGAATTCCTATACCTCCGATGGCCCTGGTGCCGCCCTGCTGGTGTCGGTGGCAGGAGAGGAGCTGTATGCCGGCAGTATAGGTATAGCGGATCTCTCCTCCGGCGAACGGATTACACTTGACACTACTTTCCGGCTAGCTTCGGTGAGCAAGCAGTTTACGGCCATGTGCATCCAGCTGCTGGAGCAGGAGGGGCGCTTGTCTTATGACGATGCGTTGCAGCAGTTCTTTCCAGAGTTTCCGGCAGGTATAGGTACGCAGGTGACGCTGCGGCATTTGCTTTGCCATACCTCCGGTTTGCTTGATTACGAGGAGTTTGTAGAGGAGCGGCCTGACTGGCAGATCAGCGATGCGGAAGTACTGGCGATTGCTGTCTCACAGAATGAAACTTACTTCTCGCCTGGCACCACTTACAGGTATAGCAACACCGGCTATGTGCTGTTGGCGCTGGTGGTGGAGCAGGTGTCAGGTATAGCCTATGCCGATTTCCTACAACAGCGCCTCTTTGCGCCGCTCGGCATGCACCACACAAAGCTCTATGAAAGGAATCGATCTATACCTGCACGCGCCATGGGCTATGCCCGAAACGGGGAAGATAATATCGTGTTGGCCGATCAGGCCACCTGCACGGCTACCAAAGGCGACGGCTGCATCTATACCTCGGTGCGCGACTACCTGCGCTGGCACCAGGCACTCAGCCAGCAACCAGGTATGGTGCCCGCGCTGGAGCAGGTATGCACTCCCCTCGAAGGCTATCATAATGGATTCTACGGCATGGGCTGGTTCTTCAGCAGACGCAACTCGGGGGGACTGGAGATGTACCATACCGGCAATACCAGCGGCTTCAGCAATCTCGTCATCCGTATACCTGAACATGACGTGCTGATCGCCTGTTTGTCCAACATAGCCGATAACCCGCACCTGCTGACGGGCTTTCTGGATGTGTTATCGCAATTTCATGTGCTGCAAACCGAATCAGGGCTCATTCGAAACTTGCTGCAATTGACCCGCTAATGGCTGTTCCTTCTTCTGACGTCGTCTTCGGTGAAGATAGCACCAAAGCCGATGTTGAGTGAAAAGTAAAACCTATACCTAGTACCTGGCGCGGTATTGAGGTGCAGATCGTCGTTGATGGTCCAACGTGATTTTTCGAGTGGCACCATGTAGCCTACCCGCACATTGACCAAATAAAAAGACTGCTTAGCAAAGCCGAAACCCAAGTCCAGGTGTGCTCTCGAGTTGTGGATTTCCCTATACTGCAGGTCTGTTTCTAGGTAATCCTCCAGATCCATTGTCTCCTCTAATTTCTCGCGGTACAGGTAATTAAGTCCATTGCCTTTGAAGCCAAGGTATGGGTAGAGTGCGTAGCGATGGCCTTTGGTCAGATCGTAGCCGAAATTGAAAGAGAATGACCGGTATTCCATTTCCATCAGGTATGCACTTTCATCTTTTTTGCGGGTACCTATCGCAAAAGAAATCGTGCTGATTCCGCGGTTCACATAAAACTGGAAGCCTAGACCTAAAGTAGCAGTCGGGTGCTTGGCCTCTGGTAATCCGGCAGCAGCCACCGCATTCTCAAAGCCTTTGTTTTCGATGATCGGGGATTCGACAGGAACAAAAATATAACTCCCAAAGGCGCGATTTTTGAGCGAGTCAGGCTGTGATTGTGCGCTGGCTGCAGTAGTCAGGCAGAGCAAAGCAAGCAAAGAGGCTAGTTTTTTCATGCCTCCACATGGCCTTCCGGCTCCACGGCGATTTTCAACACAACTTTGCGCACCTCCTTTTCCGTAATCATGGCGGCGTGGGCATCGTCGGGGTAGAAGATGGTGAAAGAACCGGCCGGCACATCAAACCAAAAAGCAGGTTTGTCCGGGAAAAAAGCGGCGTCGCGCTCGTCGGTATAGGGGTCGTTGGGTTCGCTGCACAAGGCCAGGTCTCTCCAGCCCATGTGGTCGGTGCCATTGATCACGTATTGGATGTCGATGTACTTGCGGTGCACCTCTATCTTAGCGTCTTTTTCAGGTATACCACTCCCTTCGGAGATGATCGCAAAGAGGTCTTTGCCCACAATCGCCTTTTGACCAAGCGGGAGTGTCTTCAGGTCGGCATCCTGCAAAAACTGAAAAGCCTGCGCAAAAAGCGGGTGCATACAGGTATAGCGGTTGGCGTTGGTGAGTTTGTCTAGAACCATATAAGTTGGAAAGTTGAGAAGTTAGAAAGTTAATAAGTTAATAAGTTAATAAATTAATACGCAACGATAATACACCCTAACGATGTGGTGCTACGCAGCATGATCGTCTCCTTGTAGGGACAGGTCGCGACCTGTCCGAATCGTGCACCGGAAATTATGCACCCGTATACCTGTCCAAGTGCTGCACCAGCACCCCTGTCCGAATCTTCAGGAAAATTCCCCAATCGGAATGAGCAGGGGTGGGTGAATCATGCACGAACAGCAAGCGACCACCTCCAATCCAAACGATGCATAATTTATAAAATCCGAGCGAACGAAAGCAGCACCTTTACTTGTTATAATATGCTAAATTTGCCCTAAATCTAAGAGATAACAATTGATCTATCCAGATAACTTTGAAATAAAAATCGGCTTTGCGCAGGTACGCGAAATGCTTTCGGAACTTTGCCTGAGCCCACTCGGCCGGCAGTTTGTCAGCCGCATGACCTTCCTGAACCGCCATGACCTGGTGCAGCGCCTGTTGGAGCAGACGAACGAGTTCAAACAACTGCTCGAGTCCGACGCCGAAATTCCGCTGCAGCATTACTTCGACGTAACCGCCTACCTTGACCGCGCCGCTATACCCGGGACTTTCCTGGAAGTGCAGGCTTTCTTCGAGATCAAAATGTCACTGCGCACCATCCGCGACTCGCAGCGCTTCATCTCCAGCACCGAAGAGGGTAAGTTTGAGGCCCTGAAAGCGTTGGGTGCCAACGTGATGGTCGAACGCTCGCTGATAGCCGCCCTCGACAAAGTGGTGGACGATGCCGGTGCCGTGCGCGACGATGCTTCGCCCGAACTACAGCGTTACAAGCGCGATCTGATCGCGCAGCAGGGACAGTTGCGTAAAACGATCAGCTCGATCATGCGACACGCCAAGAACGAAGGCTGGACTCCCGGCGATGCCGAACCAACCATCCGCGGTGGGCGTCTGGTTATACCTGTTATTGCCGAGCACAAGCGCCGCATCAAAGGCCTGATCCATGACGAATCGAACACGGGACAGACGGTATATATTGAGCCGGAGTCTATCTTCGAACTCAACAACGACATCAAGGACCTGGAGAATGCCTACCATCGTGAGTTGATCCGCATCCTGATAGGTTTGACCAACACGCTGCGCAACTTCATACCGGAGCTGCGCAAAGCGTACCAGTACCTGGGTCTGCTGGACTTTATCCGGGCCAAGGCGGCATTTGCCCGACGTGTGGAGGCAACTATGCCGAAGCTGCACAAGTACCCGCACATCGCCTGGAAAGAGGCCATTCACCCGCTGCTATACCTGTCGCATAAGCAGTTGGGCAAACCGACAGTACCGATGGAACTAGAACTGACCCGTGACCAGCGCATTCTGCTGATTTCCGGTCCGAACGCCGGTGGTAAATCCGTTAGTTTGAAGACAGTGGGGCTGGTGCAGTACATGCTCCAAACCGGCATGCTGATACCGGTGGCCGACAATTCGGAGGCCGGCATCTTCCACGACATCTTCATCGACATTGGCGATGAGCAGTCCATCGAAAACGACCTGAGTACCTATAGTTCGCACCTCACCAACATGAAGAAATTCGTGACGGTGGCCGATCACAAGAGTTTGGTGCTGATAGACGAATTTGGTACGGGTACGGAGCCCGTGCTGGGCGGCGCCATTGCCGAGGCCGTGCTGCAGAACCTGAACGACAGCAAGGTGTTTGGCGTGATCACGACGCACTACACCAACCTGAAGAACTTTGCCGAGCGCACGCCAGGCATTGTGAACGGGGCCATGCGCTACGACCACAAAAACCTGCAGCCGCTCTACCAGTTGGAGATTGGCAAACCGGGTTCTTCGTTTGCGATTGAGATTGCCCGCAAGATCGGTTTGCCGCGGCAAATCGTGGACAAGGCCAGCAGCCTGGTAGGCAAGGACAAGATCCGCTACGACCGCCTCTTGGAAGAACTGGAAACCGAGAAGCAGGAACTGGAGAAGAAGCTGAAAGAAGCCACCGCCCTGGAGCTAAAATTGAAGCGCAACGTGAAGGAGTATACTGACCTGAAGAACTTCCTGGAGGAGAGTAAGCAGGATGTGATGCGCGAAGCCAAAGGCAAGGCCAAACTCTTGCTCAAGGACGCTAATCAGAAGATCGAGGCCACCATCCAGCAGATCAAGCAGAGCCAGGCCGAAAAGGAGCAGACCAAGCAGGCCCGCCGCGAACTCGAGGAATTTGCCACCGAAAAGGTGCGCAAAGAGGAGCCGCGACCTGCCCATAAACGGATTGCCAGCAATGGCGGACCGCTTAAAGCCGGGGATACGGTGGCGCTGATCGGGCAGGACTCAGTGGGCGAGATCGTAGGTATTAAAGGCAAAACAGCCGAGGTACTTTTTGGTGGCCTGAAGACGATCGTAAAGGTGGACAACCTGGAGCGTGCCGAAGCGCAGACCAAAAAGCAGAAGAAAGCCGAAGTGGCCGAGGGCTATACCCGTGGCATGAACATCACACAGCGTATGGCCGATTTTGGCTCTACCATCGACATCCGGGGCGAGTATGCCGAGGATGCTTTAAACAAAGTGATGAACTTCACGGACGAAGCCATCATGCTGGGAATACCGGAGATCAAGATCGTGCACGGGCGGGGAAACGGGGTGCTGCGGCAGGTCGTGCGCGACTACCTGTACTCTATACCGGAAGTGGTCAGCCTGGCCAGCGAGGCCGAGGAAAGGGGAGGCGATGGTGCCACCCTGGCTGTACTGAAATAGAAAAAGGCTCCTGCAAGGGAGCCTTTTTAGTTATCTAATAAATCGGACCTCCAGTGTTAGGGGCTCCTCATCATTTTCTTCAGGTTCTATCGTTTGCTCCATCCGAAGCTCTTTATCTGTAAGCATCAGTACAGTAGCTGTGTATTCATCATCGGTTCCTTTATCGAATATGATGGATTTATCGTTATCCGCAAATTCCCAGGTGCCGTTCAATGAACTTCTTTCATAGGAGTCCACGTATGTGCCTGCTTTGTCAAACTTAACCGTGTTTTTTTTGATGTCATAACCGAGCTCATCCATAAACAGATCGGAGATATCGCTGCCATAGGCCCATATAGATTCGCCTTTCCAGATGCTGGATGTCAATATGTCTTTGTTCGTCGGCTCTTTGTCCTTGTCTTTGTCGCACGAGGTCATGCTGGTTACCAGAAGCAGGGCAAACAGGAAGGTGAGTAATTTTTGAATTCTCATAGAATGATTTTATAGTAAAACATAGATTACCTGGATCCTGTCCTGCGCTGGGAAAAGTGCCGTGAAGTAGCACGTAGGGCATTCGCCGGCCCTAACTTAGTTAATTTAGTCTTTCTTCACAAACTGGACCTTCGCATCGAAGCTTGTGTTGTTGCGGTTCACGGTGGTGATCAGGTCCATGTTGGTGGTGGTCAGGCTTTCTATCTGAAGGTCGCCGAGCAGGTCGAAGTAGATGATCGTCTCATTTTCCTTGAACTCCCAGGTGCCGGTAGTGGTTTGTGAGGTGCCTGCCTGGTCGTAAACTGCAGTATAGGTGCCATCGCGGCGCAGCGTCAGGCGCGTGCTCTTGATGTCGAGCAACATGTCCTTGATCTCCGGGCGGTCTGACACATCAATGCCATTGACCAACACACGCTCACCCTGCCATTCGTGGGCTACAACGAGGTCGGTTTTGGTAGGCTCAGGATCGTCATCGTCGCAGGAGACCAGCGTCAGGGGAAACGCCAGAAATAAAAGTAGGTAGCGGTATATGTAAAGTTTCATAGGGTTGTAAGCTATTAAAGTCTACCCTGTATATCGCAGCCTGTTTAAATAAGTTAGGGAAGTTTACTTAAAAATTTTGGGCCTTCCCGGAAGCCCTGAGGCTTAGATGATGTTCACTTCTGGCTGCAGCGAAATGCCGAATTTCTCCTTCACCGACTGAATGATATCGTGTGCCAGTTGCAGCAGGTTTTCACCTTTCGCGCCGCCATAGTTCACCAGTACCAGGGCCTGGTTTTTGTGTACGCCGAAGTTATCGATTACTTTGCCTTTCCAGCCGCACTGCTCAATCAGCCAGCCGGCCGGTACCTTCACGCTCATTTCCGATACCGGGTAGGCAGGCATATCAGGATATTGCTCTTTGAGCACATCAAAGAGGAGGACCGGAATTTCGGGATTTTTAAAGAAGCTGCCCGCATTGCCGATCTGTGCCGGGTCAGGCAGTTTGCTGCGGCGTATGTGGCATACGGCGGCGCTTACATCGTGTATGGTTGGCTGCTGCACCTGCATTTCCTGCAGGGTGGTTTGTATGGCGCCGTAAGTGGTGTTCACTTCAGGGTTTTTGCGAAGGCGCAGGGTTACGGACGTTACCACATACTGTCCCTTCAGGCTGTGTTTGAATACGCTCTCCCGGTACCCGAACTGGCAGGCCTCCTTGTCGAAGGTATGGACCTGGCCGGTTTCGAGCTGCACGGCTTCCAGTTCTACAAACACATCCTTCAGCTCGACGCCATAAGCCCCGATGTTCTGCAGGGGAGCGGCCCCCACCGTGCCAGGTATAAGCGACATGTTCTCGATGCCGCCCAGGTCATGTTCGAGGCAGAAGAGCACCAGGTCGTGCCATTTTTCCCCACCACCTGCCCGCACGTAGGTATAGCTACCGTCATCGCGCAGCACTTCCATACCTTTGATGCCATTGAGCAGCACGATGCCTTCAAAATCTTTGGTGAACAGCAAGTTACTTCCCCCGCCCAGAATGAGTTTCGGCTCTTCCTTTACCTCCGGCCGCTGCAGCAGTTCCTGCAGTTCCTGCACACTGTCAAAGCGCGCAAAGTGCCTGGCCCTGGCATCAATGCCAAATGTATTGTAAGGTTTAAGGGAAAAGTCTTTCTCGAATTTCATAAGCGGGAATTTGCCGTAAAATTAAGCTTTATTAGTTAAGAGTTAAAAGTTATGAGTTAAGAGTTGGAGAGACGATGGAGGTATAAGGTTGATCAAATGGCTACCATACAGTAGGTATAGTACACTTGATTTAGTAGCACACTGATACTGGAGGAACAATAACACAAAGCTTCACTCTTTAAATTGACTACAACTCATAACTTTTAACTCATAACTCTTAACTATTAACATTATTTTTGCGGTTTAAACAGGTATAGCAAATGGCGAAGCAAAAGCAGAGCGATAATTTCAATATAGTTGCCACAACGCTCAGTGGTCTGGAAGAAGTGCTGGCAGATGAACTGCGGGCACTTGAGGTAGAGTTTATCAAAGTAGGAAACCGGGCCGTTTCTTTCTCTGGTAACCTGCGCCAACTCTACGAAGCTAACCTGTGGTGCCGCACTGCCATTCGCATTCTCAGACCGATCCGCAACTTCAAAGCCCGCAACGAGCGCGACCTCTACGAACAGGTGCAGAAAACCAACTGGGCCGAGGTGATGGACCTGAACCAGACCTTTGCCATCGATGCCGTGGTGAGCCATTCTACATTTGAGCACTCACTGTTTGTAGCCCAGCTAACCAAAGACGCCATTGTCGACCAGTTCCGCAAAGCCACCGGTGAGCGTCCTTCTGTGGACCGCATTCGGCCGGATGTGCGCCTGAACCTGCACATGCACGAAAACATGGTTACCCTGTCGCTCGACTCTTCCGGCGACTCGCTGCACCGCCGTGGTTACCGCCTGCAGACCAACGTGGCTCCGCTCAACGAAGTCCTGGCCGCTGGCATCATCGCCCTGTCAGGCTGGGACAAGAAGTCGACCTTCATAGATCCCATGGCTGGCTCGGGCACCTTCCTGATTGAAGCCGCGCTGATGGCGCAGAACATTGCACCAGGAATCTTCCGCCGCGACCCTTATGGCTTTGAGAGCTGGAAAGACTACAACGCCGAGCTGTTCGAGATGGTATGGAAAACGGCCGAAGCCAAAGAAAAGCGCGAGCCACAAGCCCAGATCATTGGTTACGACATTGACCCGGACTATGTGATGGCTGCCCGAAAAAACATCGAGAACGCCGGGCTGGAGCATGTCATCAAAGTGGAAATGGCTGACTTTTTCGAGACAAAAGCTGCAACAGAGGAAGGTGTCTTGATCATGAACCCGCCCTACAACGAACGGATCCAATCAGACGATATCCACGCGCTTTACAAGCAGATCGGGGACACACTCAAGAACAACTACCAGGGCTTTGACGCCTTCGTATTCACCGGCAACCTGGATGCCGCGAAAAGCATCGGCCTCAAAGCTTCGCGCCGCACACCCCTATACAATGGTGCCATTGACTGTCGTCTGCTCAAGTATGAGCTATACCGGGGCAGCAGGAGAGGAGAGGGCAAAGAAGAAGTGCAGCAAGACTAAGTAGGCAGGTATACACCAAATCTGAGGTATACAAACAAGAAGAGCACCTGCTGAGGGTGCTCTTCTTGTTTAGTAGGTATAGCAGGTACCAAATGATTAAGCCGAGTTACATTTACTCGCTTTTCATGGTCACTTGTTTTGTTACATTCTTCTGATCTGCGCACCCAACGCATTCAGACGGCCGTCGATGTTTTGGTAGCCGCGGTCGATTTGCTCCACGTTGTCGATGATGCTGGTGCCTTCGGCGGAAAGAGCTGCGATGAGCAAGGCCACACCAGCACGGATGTCAGGAGACGTCATGCGGATGCCACGAAGCGGAATCTGCTTGTTCTGACCAATCACCGTAGCGCGGTGCGGGTCGCACAGAATGATCTGGGCACCCATGTCGATGAGTTTGTCCACGAAGAACAGGCGGCTTTCGAACATTTTCTGGTGCACCAGCACAGTGCCTTTCGCCTGCGTAGCCACCACAAGGGCCACACTCAGCAAGTCCGGTGTCAAACCCGGCCAGGTATGGTCTGCAATGTTCAGGATGCTGCCGTCGATGTAGGTATCCACTTCGTAGCGGTCTTGCTCAGGTATAAAGATGTCATCGCCACGGAACTCCATTTTGATGCCCAGTCGCTGGAAAGTGTCCGGTATAAGGCCCAACTCGGGTATCTTGCAATCTTTTATGGTGATCTCTGATCCGGTCATGGCGGCAAGGCCGATGAAAGAACCGATCTCGATCATATCCGGCAGCATGCGGTGCTCGGTTCCTCCAAGCGCTTCCACACCCTCTATCACGAGCAGGTTAGAGCCAATGCCGCTGATCTTCGCGCCCATGCGGTTGAGCATACGGCAAAGTTGCTGCACATAAGGTTCACAGGCGGCGTTGTAGATGGTAGTGGTACCTTCTGCCAGCACGGCGGCCATCAGGATGTTGGCTGTACCGGTTACCGACGCCTCGTCGAGCAGCATGTATGCGCCCTTCAAAGCGGATGCCGTGACGGTATAGAAATCGTCTTCGGCGCTGTACTCAAAAGTAGCCCCCAGTTTTTCGAATCCTGTAAAGTGTGTGTCCAGCCTGCGTCGACCGATCTTGTCTCCACCTGGCTTTGGCATTTTTGCTTTGCCAAAACGGGCCAGCATCGGGCCCACGATCATCACGGAGCCCCTGATGGCACGGCCGAGCTCTACAAAACGCTCGGAGTCCAGGAAATCGATGTCGATGTCATCGGCCTGGAAGGAATAGGTATCCGGCGACAGGCGCTCTGTTTTCACACCCAGCGATCGCAGCAGGTCAATCAGTTTGTTGACGTCGCGGATATCGGGAATATTAGAAATTACTACTTTCTCGGGGGTAAGGAGCACGGCGCACAGGATTTGCAGTGCCTCGTTTTTGGCACCCTGCGGAATGATCTCTCCGCGCAGTTTTGCACCGCCTTTTACTTCAAATGAAGCCATTTAATACTATTTGTTTCGTTGGTTGGAAGTTGGTCTTGTGTTTTTGTGGCTGCGCTTGTCACCGCCACGGTTCTGCTGCTGTTGTTGCTGTTGCGGGCGGTTACTGCCACTGTCCTGCGACTTGCTGCTGACAGATTCGAACAGGCTGTTGCTCTCAATCATAGACGGGTCCAGGTTCAGTTTTCCTTTGGAGATCTGCTGAATGTCGCTCATGATCACATCGTCCGTGATGCTGTCCTTGTTATAAGAGCGGTACAGTGTCTTCATCAGTTTCCCGATGGAAATGGTCGCCGCTTCGCGTTCCTTTTCGTCTTCAAGCTCTGTGGCGCGCTGTATGAGTAACTCCACGTTCTGACCATAGTGCTTATACCTGGGCGTGCTGAGCGGGTACTCCATGCGCTGCGGCTTGTCGTTTAGGTACTCCATGGCGCTGAGCGGGTAAGGGGCATCCACGTCGAGCTTTGAGCCGGACATCACATACAAGTGGTTCCAGAGCTTCTGCTGAAAATCCTGGGTATCACGCAACTGCGGGTTGAGTTTGGCCATCAGATTGATCAACAGGTATGACAGGCGGGTGCGCTCTGCCTTGTCTTCAATGCTCAGTATGTGATTGACAAGATCCTGTACGTTTCTGCCGTATTCGCGCAGCAACAGGTCCTGCTTAAAGGTGGTACTTGCTTCCATTATCTCAATTTATGAATCTCAAATGTAGGGATTAATTATTTTTGAATGAGTGATGGAGTGACTGAGCGATTAAATTTCTATTTACAAAAAATCACTCATTCACTAACTCACTCATGCACTCAATTATGAATTCGCAGCTTGGCAAAGCTCAGCAGCAGGGTTTTTTCTCCCACTTCGTCGAAGTTGATGATAGCCTTAGTGCTGTTGCCCTGTGTATCCATTTTGCTTACTACGCCAAACCCGAACTTAGGGTGCTCTACTTTCATGCCGGCAGCCAGATTCGACGTATCGCTTGGCTGGAAGTCGGCAGGGGCGGTATAGGCGGTAGCGGCCTGCTTGCGCGCCGGCTGCTGCACCAGGCTGCTGATGCTGCTCTTGCGCTGCATCACACGGTCAAATACATTTCCGCCTCCACTGGCCGTGTTTTGCTCGCCATACTTAAAGTTGAGGTACTTCGGATCGATCTCGTCGAGGAAGCGGCTCTTCTCACAGGCGCGCAGGTTACCCCACTGGTAACGGCTGGTGGCGTAGGTCAGGTATAGTTTCTTCTCGGCGCGGGTGATGGCGACATAGAACAGGCGTCTTTCCTCTTCCAGATCAGCGCGGGAGTTCAGCATCATCTGGCTTGGGAAAAGGTTCTCTTCCATACCTACGATGAACACATTCTTAAACTCCAGACCTTTGGCCGAGTGGATTGTCATCAGCGTGACAAACTCACCTTCCATATCTGCCTTCGTATCCGCATCGGTGATCAGGGCAATGTCCTGCAGGAAAGCTGACAAACTCTTGTCTTCCTTCTCCGGATCATCCACATATTCTTTTATACCGTTGAGCAACTCCTGGATGTTTTCATAACGGGCAAGGCCCTCCACGGTTTTATCCTGGTACAGGTCGTCTACGATGCCGGAGTGCTTGGCCACGTGCTTGGCTACCTCAAAGGCGTCGGTGTTGTCAGCGATGCGGGCAAAGTCCTTGATCATGATCGAGAAGTTCTCGATCGCGGTGCCCACGCGGTTGCCCAGGAACTGCCCGGCATTCTGGATCACTTCCCATACGCTGTGGTTGGACTCGTCTGCCGTTACAAACAGCTTCTGCTCGGTGGTCTCGCCAATCCCTCTTTTCGGGTAGTTGATCACACGGCGCAGCGCCTGCTCATCGTTTGGGTTCACCACCAGGCGCAGGTAGGCAATCAAATCCTTGATCTCCTTGCGCTGGTAGAACGACAGACCGCCCACAATCTTATACCGGATATTCATGCGGCGCAAGGCCTCTTCCATCGCTCTGGACTGCGCGTTGGTGCGGTAGAGGATGGCGAAATCGTCGTAGGAGAGGTGGTTGCTCATCTTCTCTTCGAAGATGGTGGTGGCCACCAGTTTGCCTTCCTCGTTATCGGAATTAGCTTTGATCACCTCGATCAGCGGCCCCTGCTCGTTGTCTGTGTAAACGTCTTTTTTGAGCTGAGCCGAGTTATTTTTGATCACCGAGTTGGCGGCGTTCACGATGTTCTTGGTAGAGCGGTAGTTCTGCTCCAGCTTGAACACTTCCAACTCCGGGTAGTCACGCTCAAAGTTGAGAATGTTCTGGATATCAGCACCCCGGAAGGCGTAGATGGACTGCGCATCGTCACCAACCACCACAATATTGCGGTTCTGAGCTGCAAGTTTGCGCGTGATCAGGTACTGCGAGTAGTTTGTGTCCTGGTACTCGTCTACCATCACATACTTGAAAATATGCTGGTACTTGTTGAGTGCATCCGGATGGTCGCGGAACAGCACGTTGGTCTGGAACAGCAAATCGTCGAAGTCCATGGCACCGGCCTTGAAACAGCGGTTGGCATACTGCTCGTAGATCTTGCCGATCTTCGGGCGCATGGCGGCCTCATCGTCCGCCTGGATTACGGCATCGTTCAGGTACTGCTTCACCGAGATCAGCTTGTTCTTGGCGGAGGAGATACGGCCAAGCACGATGTTCGGCTTGTAGAGCTTGTCATCCAGGTTCATCTCCTTCACAATGTTGCGAATGAGCGTCTTGGAGTCATCCGTATCGTAAATGGTAAAGCTTTTCGGATAGCCGATCTTGTCCGCCTCCGCACGCAGGATGCGCGAGAAAACGGAGTGGAACGTGCCCATCCAGATATTTTTGGCCTCGTTACCGATCACTTTCTCGATACGGTGGCGCATTTCTTTGGCCGCCTTGTTGGTAAAGGTCAGGGCCAGTATGTTGAACGGGTCGACTTTCTGATCAATCAGGTAAGCGATCCGGTAGGTGAGTACTCTTGTTTTGCCTGAGCCGGCACCCGCTATGATCATGGCTGGCCCCTCGGTATGGAGCACGGCCTTGCGTTGCGACTCGTTCAGTAAACTAATATAATCCATTTCGTCTCTTCCGCGTGCGTCATTAATAATCCATGCAATTTACACATTCCTATCCGTTTTAGGAACGGCACTTGCACATTTACAGAACCAGACAGCCCTATCAATTGGTTTCTTCTTAAGGAATGCATTTTTGGCCTCTGATTTGTGTGTCTTCGGGCAGGGCTTTTTAGAGAAACGCCACATTATCTGTATCTTTGTAAATTAAGAGGGTAGAGGTGCGTTTTATACCTGCCTTATACCTGAGCAATATATGATCCCATTACCACGCATGAAGAAACTACTCCTGTTCCTTGCACTGCTCCCGGCCGGGCATCTGGCTGTGGCGCAATCCGATACCAGCCAGGTCGTTAAGGTTATACCTGACTCCCTCAAGCAGGTGAAGGTGCCCCGCTCCACCAAACAGGTATGGCGCACCCCGGAAATGCAGGAAGGCATGGACCTTTATATCGGATTAAAGTACAACGAAGCATACGCCAAGTTCCGTCAGGCAGCGGCGCGTGACGAAGCAGCGGCCTATTACTTTATGGGGCGCATGCACCAGTACGGCGAATTGCTGGAAGACGGCGCACCGATCGACGAGATCATCACCTCTGACTCAGTCGCTTATGTGCGCAACCCTGAGAAGTTCTACAAAGCAGACCCTGACACGGCCCGCATCCTGTTCGAAAAGGCGCTGGAAGGCAGCAGTCTGTTCGGTAACCTGGGTCTGGCTGAACTGATGACCATCCGGAACGATGAGGACAAACAGCGCTTTACACGACTTATGCGCAGTGCCGCCCTCGACATCCGGGACATGGCCATCGCGGGCGACGCCTTCAGTAACCGCATTCTGGGTAGTATGTACTATACCGGCTACGGCGAAATGGAGGACAAGGGCTATGCCTATACCTACATCAAGCGTGCCGCTGAGCTGAATGACGTGGTGGCCTATACTTCGCTGGCCAACCTATACCTGAGAGGGGAGGGTGTGAAAGAGAATGTGGCGCAGGCGAAGTACTGGCTCGAGAAAGGTGCCGCTGTCGGAGAAAAGGAAGCCCTCTATACCTTGGGCCTGCTCTACGAAGAAGGCAACCTGGGAAAACCGGAGCCTGAGAAAGCACGCAAACTCTATCACCAGGCTATTTCCCAAGGTAGTTCCAATGCTTTTGAGCAACTAAAGTACCTCAACCAGTCATCTGACCAAAAGCTGGTGCTGGCAGCCATTGAGCGTATCCCGGATATCGTAAAGCGTACACTGGAGAATGGCGCTTACGTTAACACCGTGTCCGTGCCAAACGGTTATGATTTTGACTTCAGGCTGCGCACCCCGCTTATGCATGGTATTTTCATTCCGCTGTTGCTCGAAGACTATGGTGTGATCTACCAGCCGAAAGTTCGATTGGAGGTAGCCAGCCTGCTGCTGCAGGCCGGGGCTGACGTAAACGCGACTGATCAGGACGGGAAGACTGCCCTGCATTATGCCATGTCAGGTGCCCGCATCAATACCGAAGAGTTTGAGATTGAGCAGGCCCAGCTGCTGGATACCCTTTTCAAGTACAAAGCTGACCCAAACCTAGTGGACAACAAAGGCAATACGCCCCTGTACTATGCCGTGCGCTTTGCCAATGGTACGCACATGATGGAGATGAACCGTTTGTTGAAAGGTGGCGCCAACCCGAACATTCAAAACCTGGAAGGCCTGACGCCACTGATGCTGGCCTGTCAGCTGGACGGTGGCAACGAGGTGATCGTGATGCTGATCAATGCCGGTGCCGACCCAAGCCTGCGCGATTTCTCAGGCAAAACAGCCATGGACTACACCAAGCGCGAAAGTGTGCAGAATATTCTGACGGCGGCAGGAGCCAGGGCCCCGAAGCGCTAGTCTAAACTTATTTAACGTTAATTTTGTCTCTTCTTTGCCGGTGAGGCCGGTATGAGACTTCTTATTTCATTACTTACATGATCGTTCTTCAGAATACCGTCATCAGCGACGACATCCGTGATAATTTTTTTGTCTGCAATCTTGAAAAATGCAAAGGTGCCTGCTGCGTGGAGGGCGACTTGGGCGCTCCACTGGAGGAGGACGAACTGACTATACTGGCGGATAACTACGAGCACATCAAACCCTACATGACCGGAGCCGGGAAACTGGCCGTGGAAGAGCAGGGGCTGTATATTCAGGACTTTGAAGGCGATTACTCCACCCCAACCATCGAAAACCGGGAGTGTGCCTATGCACTTTATGATAACCAGGGTATATTGAAGTGTGCCATTGAGCAGGCTTATTACGAGGGCAAGATCAGCTGGAAAAAACCGATTTCCTGCCACCTATACCCCATCCGCATCACCAAATACGACGACTTTGAGGCATTGAACTACGACCGCTGGAGCATCTGCGCAGCAGCCTGCAATTTCGGGGCGGACCTGGGGGTGAAGGTATACCAGTTCCTGAAGGAGCCGCTGATCCGCAAATACGGAGAGGCCTGGTATGGTGAACTGACAGAGTTGATTGAGAAAGAAGCACAAGCTGCCACTACCTAAGGTATAGGTATAAGTATACCATATAAAACAGCAAAGCCCGTCCAAATTGGACGGACTTTGCTGTTTTCAGGAGATGACTATTTGAGCAGGCCGGCGTTGGCCCAGAGTTCCAGCAGTTTGGTAGCGAGTTTATCGCCTTTGCTTTGTGCCTGGCGTGCCCAGTAGGTGGCTTGTTCGTAGTCGCCGGCGGCCTCGTAAGCAATGGCCAGGTTGTGGGCCGCCTTTATACCTGTTTTAGAGGAGAGGTCCTGTGCCAGCGGCTGAAGATTGGCAATGGCCTGCTGGAACTGCCCCAGGAGCAGCATGATGTGGGCGTCTTGCAGCGGGCTCGCCATGTGGACCTGCCGCACCAACAGCGTCGGCTGTGGATAGAACCGGTCCCAGTAGCTGTAGCCCGTCTCTACCGCCAGCCGGTTTACCACAGGACCCGCTTTGCCCATGGCCGGCCCGATGGCCAGCAAGCCACTCACTACGGTCCTTGAGTCATAGAATTCCTGCTGCTCCACTGTTGCCTGGTCCAATAGCGTACCAGTGCTGTCATAGAGCGACCAGGTGCTCGCCACCACCAGGTCGTAGTTGGCAACTTTTGTCTTGAAGCCGTCCTCATCCTCATAGTTGTCCATCACCTTTCCAAATCCTGTCTTGAACTTGTCGAGCGTCAGGATCAGGTGCGGGCCATACTGCTTGAAAAGTGCATTAGTTTCTTCCGCGTTGAGTCGCTCCGTATTGGCAGGCAGGCTGATGGCCTGATCCGGGTTGACCAGCACAAAAGTTGAGTCGTTGTAAATAGCGCCCATGACTCCCCCGGCAGCCTGGTAGGCTCCATCGCGCAGTACGGCTGTTACGTTTTCGTTTTTATTTGTAGCCTGTGCAGCCGCATCGTAGCGGTTCACGACCAGCACCTTCCACTGATCAGGGCTCACCCGCACCACAGGGGGACGCACCGTTTCCATCGTAATCATGGTGGCGCAGCCACTAAGCTGCATGGCCAGTACAATCCACAAAAGGGTTGCGAGAAGCTTGTTTGGGTTCATTTTTGTTGCTTGTGAGGTGCGAGGCTAAGTTAAGCAAATATGATAATCGCACTATATTTTAAAACCGCATATATCGGGCCAAATAAAAAAACCGACCCTGTTTTGGGGCCGGTTTTCTTTCATTTAATAATTTTTGGAGCTTACAGCGAGCTGAAGTCGAAATTGTCCAGGTAAGCTGTCGTGAAGTTGCCTTCCTTGAAGCCCGGGTCATCCATCAGTTTCAGGTGGAATGGCACCGTGGTTTTCACGCCCTCGATCACGAACTCGCTCAGAGCACGCTTCATTTTCACAAGGGCCTCTTCACGCGTCTGTGCACTCACGATCAATTTCGCGATCATGGAGTCGTAGTTCGACGGGATGGTATAGCCGGAGTAAACGTGCGAGTCTACGCGAACGCCATGTCCGCCGGGCACATGCAGATTGGTAATCTTACCTGGAGATGGACGGAAGTTGTTCTTCGGATCCTCAGCGTTGATGCGGCACTCAATGGCGTGCATCTTCGGGTAGTAGTTTTTGCCCGTGATTCTTTCACCAGCGGCTACCTTAATCTGCTCTTTGATCAGGTCGTAGTCAATCACCTCTTCTGTGATCGGGTGCTCTACCTGGATACGGGTGTTCATTTCCATAAAGTAGAACTCGCGGTGCTTGTCCACCAGGAATTCAATCGTTCCCACGCCTTCGTAGTTGATGGCTTTGGCACCCTTGATGGCCGCCTTGCCCATGCGGTCACGCAGGTCGTCTGTGATGAACGGAGAAGGTGTTTCCTCCACCAGTTTCTGATGGCGACGCTGAATAGAGCAGTCACGCTCCGAAAGGTGCGCTACCTGTCCGTGCTGGTCACCGATCAGCTGGATCTCGATGTGACGCGGCTCTTCAATGTACTTCTCCAGGTAGATGCCGTCGTTACCGAAAGCAGCTTTGGATTCAGTGCGGGCATCCTCCCAGGCTTTATCGAATTCTTCTTCGCTCTTGATGATACGCATACCACGTCCGCCACCACCGGCAGTTGCCTTGATGATAACAGGGTACTTGATTTTCTTGGCTAGTTTCTTGCCTTCTTCCGCAGACTTGAGCAAGCCGTCAGAGCCAGGTATGGTCGGCACACCGGCCTTCTTCATGGTGTCCTTGGCAGAGGCCTTGTCACCCATGGCATTGATCATCTCCGGAGAGGCACCGATGAATTTGATGTTGTGCTCGGCGCAAATGCGGGAGAACTCAGCGTTTTCAGAAAGGAAGCCGTAACCCGGGTGAATCGCGTCGGCGTTGGTGATCTCGGCAGCCGAGATCAGGTTGGGCATGTTGAGGTATGACTGTGCACTTGGCGGTGGGCCAATGCATACGGCCTCGTCAGCAAAGCGCACGTGCAGGCTTTCCTTATCAGCCGTGGAGTATACGGCAACCGTCTTGATGCCCATCTCCTTACAGGTACGAATGATGCGCAGGGCAATCTCGCCTCTGTTGGCGATTAGTATTTTTTTAAACATAATGTCAGTTTTGGAGATTCGGAGATTTGGAAATGGATAGATGCAGGTGAGTTGATATAAAAATGGAGAAGGTTATCCCCATCTCCATTTCAGAATCTTCACATTTTCAAATTTTCAAATCGATGAATTAGCTAGGATCTACCAGGTATAGCGGCTGATCGTACTCCACCGGGTTGGCGTTGTCAACCAGCACTTTTACGATTTTGCCTGATACCTCTGACTCAATTTCGTTGAAAAGCTTCATCGCTTCGATGATGCAGATTACCTGTCCCTTTTTCACTTCGTCGCCTACGTTCACAAACGCCGGCTTGTCCGGGCTGGAAGAGCGGTAGAAGGTGCCGATCATAGGTGCTTTGATGGCGATGTACTTGCTGTCGTCGCTTACCGGCGCAGCAGGGGCTGCCGGAGCAGCGGGGGGCGCAGGAGCCTGAGGGGCTGCCGGAGCGGCCGCAGGAGCTGCTGCAACATGATGCGTTGCGCCTGCCGATTCTTTCACATAGCTCACCTTCTGGTCTGGATCGCGCTTCACCGAGATCTTGAATTCTTCTGTCTCAATGTTTACTTTATTCAAGCCAGACTTGGCGATAAAGTCAATAAGGTCCTGGATTTCTTTAGCTTTCATGTTATTATTTTACTCGTTCTGCGTAAGAATAAGTTCGTGTGTCTACTTTGATTTTTTCATCCTGCCCAATAAACAGCGGTACCTGGATGGTGGCACCTGTTTCTACGATGGCTGGTTTGGATGCATTGGTAGCTGTGTCGCCCTTAAGACCTGGCTCCGTATAGGTAATGGTGAGCTCCACAAAAGGAGGGATCTCGCAGGTAAGGGGCGTTTCGGTTTCAGCATGGAACAGGATCGTTACCTCCTGACCTTCTTTCATCAGATCGGCAAAAGGAACCATTCTCTCTTCAAGCGCAACCTGCTCAAAGGTGTTCATGTCCATAAAGTTATACCCCATGTCATCTTTATAGATGAACTGGTGCGGGCGCTGCTCCACACGGGCAGTAGTGATCTTATGACCAGCCGAGAAAGTGTTATCTAAAATTTTTCCGGTCTTGATGTTGCGCATTTTCGTTCTCACGAAAGCTGGGCCTTTGCCTGGTTTAACATGTTGAAATTCAACAACTACATAAAGGTCGTTGTTAAATTCCATGCACAGACCATTTCTGATATCAGCTGTGGTTGCCATAGTATGCTGTTGTTACGCTTGAAATTGAATGAAACGATAAAAGTATAGCGCAAATCGCTGTCTTGCAAACAAAGTTAGCTATTATACTCAAATATTGGTTAAAAAGCTTAGGGCAATTCGCATGAAAAGCAAGCCGGATGTATCCTTACCACAAAGTCCGGGGTATAGCCCGGCGAATCATTTATTTTATATAAATTTGCCATTATCTTAAAAAATAGGCTGTGCCGGCATAGCCGCTTTTTTGCTGGTGTGCGTATGGTTGTATGCCCACAGCACCTGGCCAGTGCGTTTTTTTAATGTAAATCTCTCTCTTACATGGATTATAAGCTCATCTTTGATAACACCCCCGAAGCTTTGGTGCTGCTTGCCCCTGATATGAAAATAGTAGGGGCCAACAAGCGCTATCTGGAAGTAACGATGCGGCAGTTGGACAGTATTCTGGGCAAACATTTTTTACTGGAGGCATTCCCCGAGCCGAATGTGCCTTATGAAAAAAACCCGGTGCGGCTTTCCATAGAAGAAGCCATGCGCAAAGGCGAGAAGGTATACCTGGACGTGATACGGTACGCAATTGCCCGACCTGACGGGAGCGGCTACGATGAGCGATGCTGGGAAGCCTCTCATACGCCGATTATGAATGAGCAGGGCGAATTGTTGTATGTGCTGCAGGAAACCAATGACGTGACAGAGCGGGAGGAAACGAAGAAGGCCTTGCAGGACATCGAACAGAAATTCCGGTTCATGGCTGACTCTATGCCGCAACTCATCGATGCTGATGACGCAGAAGGTAACTCGACCTATTTCAATAAGCAGTGGGTAGCGTATACAGGCATCCCGATGGAGCAGTTGATGGCGGGTGGTTGGAAAGAAGCCATTCATCCGGATGATTTGCAGAGTGCCTCTAAAGTCTGGCAGCAGGCGATTGAGAAAGGGGAGGCCGGCCAGCTTGAGCTCCGTATCCGAGACAAGGAAGGCGATTACCGCTGGTACCTGAGCCGCTACCTGCCCATGCGAAATGAAGACGGCACGATCCGGATGTGGCTGGGAAGCTGCAGCGACGTCCACGACATGAAGAACCTGGTGCAGGAACTCCTCACAAGCAACGAACAGATGTCGGAACTGGCGGACCAGGTGCAGCTTGCTTTCCGCAAAGTGGAGAACGAGCGCATGACACTAGAGCGATTGATCATGCAGGCCCCGACTTTCTTTGCCATCCTGAAAGGCACGGAGCATCGCTACGAACTGGTTAATACCAAGTATCAGGACCTGTTCCCTCACGTAAGTCTGATAGGTAAAACTGTGGCAGAAGCATTGCCTGAAATAGCAGAGCAGGGCTTTATTGAAGTATTGGATAATGTCTACCAGACGGGCAAGACTTTTGAGGCCAAAGAGATTATTGTGAAGCTCTCTACTGCAGAGGGCAAGCTGGAGGACAATTATCTTACTTTCATTTTCCAGCCGCTTTTCGATGAGCATAAGCAAACAATAGGTATACTGGTCGCTGGTTTTAATGTGACCGACAAATATCAAATGAAGAAAAAACTGCAGGAATTGGGTATTGCAGTAGATGAATAGGAGCAGCTTTTAGAAAGGAAACAAGTGAATTCAGCGCAGGTAGATTTTCAGCAGATCCGGATTAAACATATTCTGTTTAAGTCCAAGGTGCGCTCTGTGCTGTACGGTGGGGTATTCGATAGCGTGTTTTTTTCAGAGTCAGGACCGATCAGCCATTGGTTCTTGCAAGTGGGGAAGGTAAAGTATAGCAATGAACCCGAACTGTTCAATCTCCAGAAAACACATAGCGAGTTGCTGTCATATGCGAATCAGCTGTTCACACTTTACCGAAACGGCAGCATCGACCAGGCACATGCCGGCATGAAGGAGATAGAGAAGCTTTCTGATCGCTTTCAGGAACTGCTCACGCAAATGGAGAAGCGACTTGCGCTACGTACTGACATGGTATAAGTAATCGGATGAAGGATCTATAAACAGGAAAAGCGGCATCTCAGCCGCTTTTCCTGTTTATAATCAGAGTATGTTATTTCGAATCGTAAGCCCACTTTAAGTAGATGGCGCCCCACGTAAAACCGCCGCCGAAGGCAGCCAGAATCAGGTTGTCGCCTTTTTTCAGCTGTTTCTCATACTCCCACAGGCAAAGTGGGATGGTACCGCTTGTTGTGTTGCCGTAACGCTCAATGTTGAGCATTACCTTGTCACTGCCCACACCCATGCGGTTCGCAGTCGCGTCGATGATGCGTTTGTTGGCCTGATGCGGCACCAGCCAAGCGACATCTTCTGCCGTCAGGTTGTTGCGTTCCATTACCTCAGCCGATACATCTGCCATACCTTTAACGGCAAACTTAAATACCTGCTGGCCTTCCTGGTAGGCGTAGTGTTCACGTGCCTGTACCGTTTCGATAGTAGCCGGTTTGCGGCTGCCGCCTGCTTTCATGTGCAGGAACTGGGCGCCTGTTCCGTCTGACTTCAATATGGAGTCCTGTATACCGTAGCCTTCCGTGTTAGGCTCCAGCATCACAGCACCACCGCCATCCCCAAAAATGATACAGGTGGCACGGTCGGTATAATCAACGATAGCAGACATCTTATCGGCTCCTACTACGATCACTTTTTTGTACTGTCCTGACTCGATGAACTTAGAGGCGGTAGCCAGTGCGAAAAGGAAACCGGAGCAAGCAGCCTGCAGGTCGTAACCAAAGGCATTCACGGCGCCTACTTCAGCCGTGATCAGGTTGGCCG
The DNA here is from genome assembly GCF_030546575.1 of Pontibacter coccineus. Lineage (GTDB taxonomy): Bacteria > Bacteroidota > Bacteroidia > Cytophagales > Hymenobacteraceae > Pontibacter > Pontibacter coccineus. The sequence goes on along the minus strand of NZ_JAUOTN010000001.1, from coordinate 66,535 downwards.
TGGCCGGGAAAACCATGTCAGGGGTAGTGGTGGCGCAGATGAGGAGTTCTACTTCTTCTGGTTTGGTATTGGTTTTTTTGAGTAAGTCCAGTACTGCCGGTACTGCAATATGCGAGGTGCCTTTACCTTCGCCCTTCAGAATGCGCCTTTCTTTAATACCGGTGCGTGAAAGGATCCATTCATCATTGGTTTCTACCATTGTTTCCAGTTCCTTGTTCGTAAGCACGTAGTCCGGAACATAACCAGCCACTCCTGTGATCGCGGCAGTAATTTTACTCATATTGTGAAAGGTATAAGTGTTGGAGGTTTAAGACGGCAATATAATAAAAAAAACTTGGCACAAACCGCCCTCACGCAAAAAGAGTAGTGAGACAGTTTGTGCCAAGAAAGGTGTTTGGCCTGAGCCAGCGTCTTTTATTGGACGCCCGTATGCTTTTTAAAACGTTCAGACAGGTTCGTGGCCACCATTTTCTGGGCCTGCAGCACCATGTTGCAGACAGCCAGAGGAGAAGAGACACCATGTCCGATAACGGCGTTGCCATTGATGCCCAGGATCGGGCTGCCGCCTACGGCCTCATAGTTGAACTTGTCGAAAAAAGGATCGTGCATGTTCTTCTCGTTGAGGATGTCGTAAACAGACTCCGCCATCTTCAAAATGATGTTGCCGGTATACCCGTCACAAACGATCACATCAGCTTTGTCGTTGAACATGTCGCGTCCCTCGATGTTGCCGATGAAGTTGATGTTTGGATTAACTTTGAGGCGCTGGTGCGCTGCCTGTGTGTTGACAGTGCCTTTGCCTTCCTCTTCGCCCAGGTTCATCAACCCAACTTTCGGATTTTCGATTTCCAGTACGTATTTGGCGTAGATAGAGCCAATTTCGCCGAACTGCTCCAGTACTTCAGGTTTGCAGTCTGCGTTAGCACCCACATCCAGTATAATACCGAAGCCACCATTGAGCTTGGGTACCAGACCGCCGATAGATGGTCTTAAAATGCCTTCTACGGCTTTTACGCTGAACATAGCTCCTACCAGCATAGCCCCGGTATTGCCGGTGCTGCAAAAAGCATGTGCTTTTCCAGCCTTAAGCATACCAAAACCTACAGCGATACTGGAGTCCGGCTTCTGGGTGAGTGCTTTGGTGGGATGTTCTCCCATGTCAATCACCTGGGAGGCGTTTACCACCTTTATAACAGAACCAGTGTAACCATATTCTTTCAGCAGCTGATTCAGAATATCTTCCTTGCCAATAAGCAGGATCTCATAATCTTCTTCGAGCTGTTCTGCAGCTAACATTGCACCCTTCACGTTTGCTTCAGGTGCATAGTCGCCGCCCATAGCGTCCAGGGCGATTCTCATGTACTGGATGACGTTAAATTATACAGAACTGAAACGGAGTACAGACTTCGGTTACTGAGCGTTTGTTGTATAATTTTTGATCGCCAGTTTGCCTTTGTGATACAGGTCGCCTTCTACCACGTAAGCATGGTGAAACAGGTGAGGAGTGTCTGTAGTAGGGCAGATAGCAATCGCTTTCTCAGAGAGTTTCTGGTGAGTTCTTCTCTTATCTCTTCTGGTCTTCGAAATCTTGCGTTTAGGATGTGCCATTTTTAGTTATAAATTTACTTGCTGTTATGTAATACTTTATTATTCTACTGCTTGTTAGTTCAGGTTTTTCAAGGCATCCCAACGCGGGTCAACGTCATCATCGTCATCTCCATCGTTGTCATTCCCTTCACTGTCGCTTGCCTTGCGCGAAGAGTAGATCAGGATATCCCTTTCGTCGTCTTCATCCAGCTCTTCCACAAAACGTGGGTGGAGCTTCTTCATTGGCAGCGATAAACCAATGTAATCATACAGGTGCTGTGCTACGCTGAGCGTCTGCGTCTCTGGCGTGATCTGCCACAAGTCCTCATCCAGCTCGGCATTTTCCTCTCCATACTTGATCAGCAGTGTCTCTTCGATGTCCACCGGCTGGTCAAACTCCTCCAGACTGCGGTCGCAGGTGAGGCGTACGTGCCCTTTAATGTCAAAATGCAGCGTCAGCAGCGACTCGGTTTTATCGAGCTCTACTTTCGCCAGTAGCTTTCCCCCCAGTATGATCTCCTGCTCAAACAAAGCAAAGAATGAATCGTCCATCTCAAACTCGTAATCATGCTTTCTGTTACTGAGTTTGGCTATGCCGATTTCGTAGTCTCTAAGCTTTTTCACTACCGTGTTTTTATTGCAAGACGCAAAATTAGAACAATATTTTGACAAATAAAATAGCAGCCCGATTTATAAAACAGGCTTTTGCTCTGTCTGGCGCTTTTTTATGATGTCGCAGGCAAGGAACAGCGCTTCTCTGAAAGAGGTTTCATCAGCTGTATTTTTTCCGGCGATGTCGTAGGCCGTGCCGTGGTCCGGGGAAGTGCGCACGATCGGCAGGCCGGCCGTGTAGTTCACACCGGTTTCCATGGCCAGTGTTTTGAAAGGTATGAGCCCCTGGTCGTGGTACATGCTCAGCACGGCGTCGAACTGCTTGTACATGCGCATACCAAAGAAGCCGTCGGCAGGGTAGGGGCCGAATACTAGCTGACCTTTGTCCTTCAGGTGCATCACAGCCGGACGGATGATTTCCAGCTCTTCGGTTCCCAGCAGCCCTTTCTCACCAGCATGGGGATTCAATCCGAGCACGGCGATCCGTGGCTTCAGTATACCGAAATCTTTGCGCAGCGACTCCTGCAGGATCGTGATCTTGCGGATGATCAGGTCGAAATTGATTTTGCTGGCTACGTCTTTTACAGGTATATGGCCCGTTACGGTTGCCACACGCAGGTCGTCTGCCACGAGCAGCATCAGGCTGTCGGCGGCGTCGAAGTAAGAAGTCAGGAACTCGGTGTGGCCCGGGAATTTAAACTCTTCCGACTGGATGTTGTCTTTATCAATCGGGGCGGTTACCAGGCCATCCAGCAGACCGGCTTTCAGGTCGCGGGAGGCGGCCAGCAGCGAGTCAAGCGAGGCCTTGCCGGATTCCGGCTTGGGTGTGCCTGGCTCTACGGCGATGTCCTCTTCCCAGCAATTGATCAGGTTGATCTTTTTCGATATAAGCTCCTGCGCAGAATCCACCTGCTGATAGTGGAAGTGCTCGGCGCTCAGGGCTTTGCGTACCTGGTTGATGACAGCGGCAGATCCGTAAATAACCGGCGTGCAGAAATTGAGGATGCGCTGGTCTGAAAGGGTTTTGACAATGATCTCCGGGCCGATACCGTTCGTGTCGCCGATGCTGATGCCTATTTTTGCTTTGTGTCTGTTGTCCATTTGTTGCTTAGTTAGCCAGAGAGCTAAGGTAGTTGTAAACCAGGCGCACGCCCGATCCGGTAGCCAGTTTGCCACGGTAAGAGTCTTCGCCCAGCAGGTAAGCCGTGCCAGCGATGTCAAAGTGCACCCACGGGTAGTCGGTGAAATACTCCAGGAAAACACCCGCCGAAATAGCGCCTGCCTCGGCACCACCCAGGTTCTTGATGTCGGCTATGTCCGACTCGATGTGCTTCTTATACTCATCCCACAGCGGAAACTCCACAATACGTTCGTGCTCGGCTTCCCCTGCTTTTTTCAGGGCAGTCATCACCTCGTCCCCGGCATTGCTCATGGCTACCAGGCCTTCTTTGCCGATGGCGCGGGCCGCGGCTCCGGTCAGGGTGGCCATGTCGATCACCAGCTCCGGCTTGTACTTCTGGGCAAAACTCAGGGCGTCGGCCAAGATCAGGCGGCCTTCGGCGTCGGTGTTGAGTACCTCCACCGTCATGCCGTTGTGCATGGTGAGCACGTCGCCCGGCGCATAGGCTTTGCCGCCCGGACGGTTGTCGGTGGCAGGTATAAGCGCGATGACGTGCAGCTGCACATTGTTTTTTGCCAGCGCATATAGCACACCGGTTACGGCAGCGGCACCAGCCATGTCGGACTTCATGTAGTCCATAGACTGTGGCGTTGGCTTCAGGCTGAGGCCGCCGGTGTCGTATACCACGCCTTTGCCCACCAGCACGTAAGGTTTGCTATTAGTGGCACCTTCCGGTTTCCACTCTAATATATTAAAGGTAGGTGGCTCTTCGCTGCCCTGGTTCACGGCCAGCAGACCACCCATCTTCAGAGACTGTAACTGCAGTTCGTCGAACACCTGCGTGGTAAATCCTGCCTGTTCGCCCAGCGCTACCAGTTCCTCGCTGAACTGGGTGGCTGATTGATGGCTGTTGGGCTCGTTCACCAGGTCACGCGTGATGGTCACGGCGTCGAGCACGTTTTGCAGCTCCATCACATCAAACTCCGACAGGTTTTCGTCTGTCAGCACGATGGTCTGTAGAGGGTTTGGCTTGCTGTTCTTGGTCCTATACTTCTGAAACTGGTAGTTGCTCAGGTATAGGCCCTCGGCCAGGTAGGGGCTGGCGTCGGTTTTGGTGAGATCCTGAATGGCAAGCTCTTCCACCTTGTCGGCCTTAAGTTGCTTGAGCAGGGTATAGCCCGCCTGGCGCAGCGCCTCTCGGGTGGCGTTCTGAGTTTTGCCTTCTGGGTATACCACCACGTATACCCGTTGGGTATAGCGGTTCAGGGAGACGATCTTCGCCTCCGCCTCCAACTGACGTTTCAGGTAGGCGGCTTCGTCTGAGCTGAGCTCTGGGAGCGAATCTGTCTGGTCAGCCCGCACAATCAGGGCTACGTCTGTATTTTTACCTACCGATGTATTGTATTTGAGTTGTGTTGGCATTTGTCATTCGTATCTTTGGAGCTGCAATATAGTAAGTATATAGTGTAATGCGAAAGGCCGCACACAGGTATAGCCGGCAGTGGTGTCGCATAGTAATAGGGTATAACGGGTTTTCGGTGAAATTGTCTTAAGCAGCCGGGAACATAACACATAGCACGTGAGCAAAGTAAGTCCGAAGAAGCACCTGGGCCAGCACTTTCTGGTCGACCAGAACATCGCCCGCAAAATAGTGGAGCAACTGACGCTGCCCGGCGGGGTGACGGATGTGCTGGAGATCGGCCCGGGTATGGGCGTGCTCACGCAGTACATGCTCGAGCATAAGGAGTACACCACAACAGTGCTGGACATCGACCGTGAGTCGATTGCCTATTTGCAGCAGCATTTTCCGCAGCTGGGTGACCGCATCATCTCGGCTGATTTTCTGAAGACCGACCTGAGCAAGCTGTTTCCGGGCAAGTTCTCCATCATCGGCAATTTTCCTTACAACATCTCCAGCCAGATATTTTTTAAAGTGCTCGAGCACCGCGACGTGGTGCCGGAGGTGGTCTGTATGATCCAGAAAGAGGTGGCCGAGCGGCTGGCCTCGCCTCCGGGTTCCAAAGCCTATGGTATTCTGAGCGTGCTCCTGCAGGCCTTTTATACCATTGAATATAAGTTCACAGTGCACGAAAACGTGTTTCACCCGCCACCCAAAGTGAAGTCGGGCGTCATCAGTGTGGTGCGCAACAACCGGGAGAGCCTGCCCTGCAGCGAGAAGCTCTTTTTCTCTGTCGTGAAGAACAGTTTTGGAACAAGGCGCAAAACGCTGCGTAACTGCCTCAAGACTTTCAACCTCCCGCCGGAAGTTACAACGCAGCCTGTCTTCGACCAACGGGCAGAGCAGTTGTCAGTAGAGGATTTTATAGCATTGACCCAGCTCGTAGAGCAGAACATATAATACCATGCAGGTAGAGATCACACGCGAATACATAGAACAGGTTGAAGAGGCAATAGCACGCGACGACAAGGGTTTCCTGCTGGAGACCATGACCGACATGTATCCGGCCGACATCACGACGGTGCTGTACGAGCTCGATACCAACGAGTCGAAGTACGTGCTGGACCTGCTGCCTCCCGAAACCGGTTCGCAGATTCTCAGTGATCTTGACTACGACATCCGCACCGACTTCTTAGCCTATTTCACCAGCCAGGAGATAGCGCGCTACGTCAACCTGATGGACTCGGATGACGCCGTGGACATTCTGAACGAGATGAATGTGCAGCGGCGCGAGGAGGTGATCGCCCTGATCGAGAACGAGGAGAAGGCCGATGACATTCTGGACCTGCTGCACTACGAAGAGGACTGCGCCGGCGGTCTGATGGCGAAAGAGTTGATCAAGGTGAATATCAACTGGCGTGTGCGGCAATGCATCGAGGAAATTCGCAGGCAGGCCGAGGACGTGGAGCGGATCTATACCGTGTACGTGGTGGATAACCGCGACATTTTGCTTGGTCGACTCGGTATTAAAACACTTCTGCTCTCCAAAGACGATAAGCTGGTAAAAGACATTTACAACGAAGACGTGATCTCGATCGAGTCATTCCGCGACGAAAACGAGGTGGTGAGCGTGATGCAGAAGTACGACCTCGAGGCTATACCTGTGGTTAACATACAGGGCAAACTGCTTGGCCGCATCACCATTGACGACGTGATTGACGTAATGCAGGAGCAGGCCGAACTCAGCCGTCAGCTCATGACGGGTATCTCGGAGAATGTAGAGGAAGACGACAGCGTGTTCCGTATTTCGCGCTCCCGTATACCCTGGCTTGTGATCGGGATGGTGGGAGGCTTGCTGGCCGCGCATTTCATGGGGTTTTTTGAGGCCGACATTGCCATGCTGCCAGCGCTTGCACTGTTTGTACCGCTGATCACGGCGACGGGCGGTAACGTAGGTATACAGTCTTCGTCCATCATCATCCAAACGCTCTCATCCAACGCGGTGATCTTCGAGAACTTTACACAGCGCCTTTTAAAGCTGATCATGGTGGCGTTTATGAATGCACTCATCATCTCGGCGCTTGTTTTTGGTTTTACCTATCTGTTCCGGCAGGATCTCAAACTCTCGACGGTTGTTTCTGTAGCGCTGTTTTCCGTCGTGATGCTGGCCTCGCTGATGGGAACACTGACGCCTATGCTGCTCGACAAACTGGGCGTGAACCCTGCCGTTGCGGCCGGCCCGTTTATCACGACGGCGAACGACTTGTTGGGACTGGCCATATACTTTGGTGTAGCGCACATGCTGTATGATTTGTAAGCCCATGGCCAAACCACGCATCCTCATCATTGACGAAGTACACCCCAGCCTGTTTCCAATGCTGGAAGGTATAGGTATAGCCTACGACTACCGCCCGGACATCAAGCCGATCGAGGTGTGCGAGGCACTGGTGGGTTTTGAGGGCATGATCGTGCGGAGCAAAATGCGCATTACGGCCGATACTATCAAAATGGCTGATACACTCAGGTTTGTGGGAAGAGCTGGAGCGGGACTGGACAACATCGATGCGGAGGCGCTGCAGGAGCGAGGTATAGCGCTGTTTGGGGCCAACGAAGGAAACCGGCAGGCAGTTGGCGAGCATGCCCTGGGGATGCTGTTCAGTCTGATGCGCAACATCTCGCGCGGCGACCGGCAGGTGCGCGACAAGGTATGGCTGCGCGAAGAGAACAGGGGAGAAGAGATCAGCGGCAAAACAGTCGGCATCATCGGCTACGGCAACATGGGGCAAAGCTTTGCCCGCGTGCTGCGTGGCTTCGGCTGCCGCATCCTGGCCTACGACCGGTTCGCCCCTGAAAAGATCTCAGCGCCGGCAGAGGCTGTATCGCTGGAGGAGTTGCAGGCAGAAGCGGATATTGTGAGCCTGCATATACCTTATATACCTGAGAACCGGACTTTTGCGGACGAGGCCTTTTTTCAGGGCTTTCAAAAGCAGATCTGGTTCATGAACACTTCCCGTGGCGAGGTGGTGGACCAATCGGCACTCGTTCAGCACCTGCAGACCGGCAAGCTGAAAGGGGCTGCCCTCGATGTGCTCGAAAACGAGAAGCTACACAGCCTGACGGAGGCGCAAAGCCGCAACTTCGATTACCTTAAGTCCGCTGGACATGTGGTGCTTACGCCCCATATCGCGGGCTGGACGCATGAATCCTATGTGCAGATAAACGAGGTGCTGGTACAGAAAATACAAGCCTTGCAGGAGGCCGGGAAGCTTTCTTAAGAATCCTGTTCGGGGTCCCGTCCTACGCTGCTGCATTTACGTATAGAAGTGATACAGGCGCCCGAAACAAGTGTTTTTGGTGCCGATAAATAAGTATCGCCGAAAAATTTTGTATTAAAATAAATTTGTATATTTGCTCAACTCAGTGCCATCGGGGAATGCCCGTGCGCATGTGGCTTACCCAGAAGCCCCCGCTTGTTTTGATGCAGGCAGGCTGAAGAAGAGAAAATAAATCAATTACATATCAGGCAAAAAGAACGGTTATGTTTCACATAGCCGTTCTTTTTGTTTTTGTGTTTTAAAACGTGAAGACAGTATTATGAGCAACATTTCTTATTACACCGCTGAAGGTTTACAAAAGCTAAAGGAAGAGCTACACGAGCTGAAGACAAAGGGTCGCTCGGAGGTTGCCCGTCAATTGGCAGAGGCACGCGACAAAGGCGACCTGAGCGAGAACGCTGAGTATGACGCCGCCAAGGACGCACAGGGACACCTGGAACTGAAAATTTCCAAGCTGGAAGAAGTAGTAGGCAACGCCCGTCTGATAGACGAGTCGAACCTGGATACGAGCAAGGCGCTGATCCTCTCCAAGGTGAAGATCAAGAACCTGAAAAACAACATGGTGATGAACTATACCCTGGTGGCAGAAGAAGAGGCTGACCTGACCTCCGGCAAAATCTCTGTGAAGTCTCCGATCGGAAAGGGCCTGTTGGGCAAGTCGGTTGGCGAAAAGGCTGAGATCACCGTGCCGGCCGGAAAGATCGAGTTCGAAATTCTGGAAATCAGTCGCTAAGCTTATGGAGCCGTCTATCTTCACTAAAATTGTAAAAGGCGAGATTCCCGCTTACAAAATAGCCGAGGATGATCGCTACCTGGCCTTTCTGGACGTGTTTCCGACCACCAAAGGCCATACCTTGGTTATACCTAAGCAGCAGATCGATTACTTGTTTGACCTGGACGATGCGCTATACCTGGGCCTGATGGCTTTCGCTAAGAAAGTGGCGGCTGCTGTAGAGAAAGCCGTCCCCTGCAAGCGCATTGGGGTAGCGGTGGTAGGCCTGGAAGTGCCCCATGCGCACGTACACCTGATCCCGCTCAACAAAATGGCCGACATGAACTTTGCCAACAAGCAGCAGTTCAGCAAAGAGGAATTTGAGGAAGTGGCGGAGAAGATCCGCAAGGCATATGAAGCTTCATAAGGTATAGCTATACCTGAGGCTCAATAAAAAGGGGCGCATCTCAATGATGCGCCCCTTTCTGTTTTTAGTTCTTTTGTAAGATCGAAGGCTTAAATTCCAGTTGCGTGGTGTCTTTTGGCTGCACTTGCTGCGGTGGCTGATTCTGTTGTTGCTTCAGTTCCTTGGCCTTTTCCCGGGCCTCTCTTTTGAAAAACCCTCTCAGCAGGAAGTTATTTTGCAAAGCCTCCATGTTCTGGTCCAGCTTTTCAGTGCCGGTCTCCAGGTTCTGCATGGTGCTCTGCAACTGACGGGCAAATTTCTGGTCATTGAGAAGCACACCCACGGCACTGTTGCTGTTGTTAAGCTGAGTGGTAGCCGTACGCAGGTTCTCTGTTATTTCAGTTGTCGAAGCCGTAGCTTCTTCTAACTGTGTCATCGAGTTTTTCAGCTGCTGGAATACTTCTTTGTCAGTTACCAGTTGGTTTGCCAGGCCGTCCGGTGAGTTGAGTTTTTTAGTGAAGGCGGACAGGGAGCGCGAGGCGTTGACGGTGCTTTCGGACGTGCGCTGCAGGTTGGCTACCACACCACGGAAGTTCTGGGCCATGGTCGTGTCGGTCAGCAGGGCGCCTACGGTTCCCTCGCCTTTCACCAGGCGGGAGGTCAGCTGCTTAAAATCACCGGTGATCGCGACCAGGTTCTCGTTGTTCTGCTGCAGCTTTTCCATCAGGTCATCGGTGTTGAGCGGGCTTATGGCTGTTATCCGGTCGCCGTCCTCAATAGGTGCGGCAGCCTGGGTGCCTCCGTCAATTACGATGTTCTTGTTGCCGATGAAGCTCTCGGAACTGATGCGGGCCGATGCGTTTTTGCGGATGAACTGCTGTACCTTCTCCTCAATGTTCATGACCACCTCTACCTGCGAGTCACCATACAGGTTGATGGACTTGATGGTGCCGATCTTCACGCCCGAAAACCAAACATTGTTACCGGTTCGCAATCCGGCTACGTCATCAAAAATGGCGGTAAGCGTTACCGTGTTGATCAGGCGCTTTTGCTGACCGGCCAGCATAAAAATACCAGCCACCAGGATCACGATCGCCAGGAAAGTGAAGATACCAACTATAACAGTGCGTTTATTATCTGCAGAACTCATCTAGTCTATAAAGTTGTAGTTATAAAAAGATTGTACGCGCTCGTCATTACTTTCGAACACTTCATCAAAGGTGCCTTCGCGCTGGAACTGTCCGTCGAGCAGCATCACTATTCTGTCTCCTACGGCGCGGGCGCAGGTTAGGTCGTGGGTAATGATGATGGAGGAGGTGTTGAATTTCTCCTGTACTTCATTGATCAGGCTGTTGATCTCGATGCACGTAATGGGGTCGAGGCCGGCCGTGGGCTCGTCATAGAGCATGATATCCGGTTTCAGGATCAGGGTGCGGGCAATACCGATTCGCTTGCGCTGGCCACCAGACAGTTCGGAAGGCATCTGGTTGATGGCCTGCAAAAGCCCCACGGCCTCCAGCACATACTGGATCGTGTCTTCCCGTTCAGCTACGGTCATGTGCTTTGCGTGCCGCTCCAGCGGAAACTCGAGGTTCTCGCGCACGGTCATACTGTCGTACAAGGCGCTGTTCTGAAACGAGAACCCGATCTTAAGCCGAAGCGCATCCATTTCCCGTGGCTTGAGACCGCCTACATCTTGGCCCAATACGTTAACCGTCCCTTCGTCTGCCTGCAGCAAACCGGATATGATTTTGATCAACACGGACTTGCCCGTACCGGAGCGGCCGAGCACCACCAGGTTTTCTCCTTTAAATAGATCAAGGTCTACACCTCTGAGTACCTCAAAATCGTCGAATGCTTTTCTGAGGCCCCGGATAGTAATCACTTTCTCGCTCCTATCGATGTTAGGGTTTATTCTTTTTGCCTCCATTAAAAAGCTCTGATTGTGTTGATAACCTGCATGATGAGCAGCTCTTCAATAAAGATAAGGAACATGGCCGTTACCACCGACGAGTTGGCCGCCTTGCCCACACCCTCTGTGCCTTTAGAGGAATTATAGCCTTTGTAGCATCCCACCATGCCAATCGTGAAGCCAAAGATCACAGACTTGACCGAAGAGGCGATGATGTCCAGGAACGTGATGGCATCAAAAACCTGGTAGAAGAAGACACTCAGGGAGGTGAGTTCGTTCTGGTGCACGTTCAGGTAGCCGCCCAGCAGCGACACAAGCGTGGTAAACATCGTCAAGGCCGGGATCATCAGGGTAGAGGCCAGCACCCGGGTGACCACCAGAAATTTAAACGGGTTGGTGGCCGACACCTCCATGGCGTCGATCTGCTCCGTCACGCGCATGGAGCCCAACTCGGCACCGATGGCGGAACCTACCCGGCCAGCTGCAATAAGGGCTGTCACCAGCGGACCAATGGCCCGGATGATGGCCACGGAAATAAGGGCAGGCAGGAGCGAAGTGGCACCAAAATCGGCCAGGGAAGGGCGCGACTGGTTCGTGAACACGATACCGATGATAAAGCCTGTGAGCGAGATCAGCGGCAAAGAGCGCACACCGATTTCGTAGCACTGCCTGATGACCTCCCTGAGCTCGTAAGGCGGAAACCACACCTCCTTGAAAAACCGCGCGTTGAAACGGTACACATTTGCCAACTCAACAAATATTCTGTCGAGTCTGCGTGTCGTTACATACCTGCGCCGGGCTGGAGAAGCTCCCGGTTTATTTTTGTCTAAATCCATTTATGCTGTTTAGGATTCACCTATACAATGCCATTGACGAAGCAGCGGCAAAAATAACTCAAATTTAAGAATAAGCCTGACGCTAATTCAAACCGCACCAGTAAAAACATGTTTAAACTTTGTCTTTTGGCAAAACCTATACCTTGCTACAGGTTGATTTTAGTAGGGTTTCGGAAGGAAATCAGGCAAACTTATAAGCCTTACGAAAGATAGATGCGATTTTTTACAAAACTGCGAAATATTTTCAAAAGCTTATACTTATTGGAGGTTGTTGAATTGTTAATTGATTGTTGTTGATTGTGAGGTAGACGATTATTCTGGCGGTTTCCTTTGATGAGGATTGGAAGGTTGTTGAAAGGTTAAATTGTTGATGGTTGAATTGTTGGGTTCACGATTAACCTGCCCCTGCCTCCAATGCCGTCAACGTAAGCCATGATTAACGCCAGCTGTCATCTCGACGATAGGAGAGATCTGGATCCTTTCAAAATTCGCACACTACTTCAGATTTCTCCCAAAACGAGGTCCCCCACCCTTGGGTCGAAATGACAGAAAGGCCTATAGTTGACGGGATTTCTGTGAACGATTTAGCAGGTGTACTACTGCGTAACTTGAACAGGTATAGCAGCGCAGGATACGGACAGGTATACGGGTGCATAATTGCCGGTGCTCGATTGGACAGGTCGCGACCTGTCCCTACAGACGATTACATTTTCTAAAAGACTTTTATATCAGGCTCTTAAAAGGCCCTTCGGGATTTATCAATCCCGAATCAAACTGTCGGGGATTTCCTAATCCCCATATGAATGCTTTGCAGGTATAGGGGACACGGATGTCCCCAGCAGAAATTCTTTCGAACATAGATATCCGAAAGAGAAAGGACTGCTGATTCTTTATTGTTGGAAAGCGAAATTGTTAAATGATCGTTGCAAGATCCAAACGGGACGCGGCCTGCCCTTTCAACAATTTAACCATTCAGCCATTTAACAATTAAACCCCTACAGCTTTCTCTCGGGGTTGTCGGTCAGGAAGGCTTTCCAAGAGTTGGCGCCTTTTTTGGCGTTGTTGCCTTTCTGGTAGTGGTGGCAGAGGGCCACGGACAGGGCGTCGGTGGCGTCGAACATTTTTGGGTCGGGCTGTATTTTGAGGATCTGCACCAGCATGCTGGCCACCTGTTCTTTGGAGGCGTTGCCGTTCCCGGTGACGGACTGCTTTACTTTTTTAGGGGCGTACTCCACATAAGGGATGTCGCGGGAAAGGGCGGCGGCGATGGCAACTCCCTGTGCGCGACCCAGTTTGAGCATACTCTGCACGTTCACGCCAAAGAAAGGCGACTCGATGGCCAGCTCGTCGGGCAGGTATTCGTCGATGAGCTGTATCATGCGGTCAAAAATTTTCTTTAACTTGATGGCGTGGTTGCTGTAGCTTTTGAGGTGAATAACGCCGTACTGCACTACCTTTACCTTCGATCCGGTTACTTCAATCAGGCCATAGCCCATGACTTGCGTGCCGGGGTCGATGCCAAGAATTAATTTGTTGGGTGGGAGCGCAGGAGAGTAAACCATAAGAGCCGCAATTTAAGACAATATCTTGAACATTACCCGCAACAGAAGGTTCCTTTTAGTTTCCGGCAAAGTTGTCGTGGTGCTGCTCACCTTCTATTTTCTGTACCTGGCCATTTTTACGGCCCCCGACACGCTGCTCTCCTGGCAAGCTATCCTGCAATCGGCCCGCCAAAGCAATTATACTTTTCTACTGATCCTGAGTGCGCTGCTTATACCTGTTAACTGGGGACTGGAAGCCTGGAAATGGAAAATCCTGGGGCAGAAGCTGGAGCCCATCTCATACCTGCGGGCGTTTCGTGCGGTCATGGTCGGGCTCACGCTCGGCTTCATCACCCCCAACCGCCTCGGTGACTACGCCGGCCGGGTGCTGGAGCTCAAAAGCAAAGAACGATTGGAAGGTATAGGCGCGGTCTTCATCGGCAGGTTTTGTCAGCTGGTGGCCACGGTGCTGGTCGGTACGCTGGGGCTGGTCTACTTTGCGCTTTTGCTTTACTGGCGGGAGTATCCGGGCGTGTGCCTGAGCATTTTCTTTCTGCTTCTCGTGCTCAATGCGACCATGCTTTTGCTGCTCTTTAATGCCCGCGCCATGGTGGCCCTGGTGGCGGCCGTGGGGCCGTTGCGCAAGCTGGCAAAATACCTGGCCGTGATGGGACGCTATACCTACGGGGAGATGAACCGGGTACTGTTGCTCTCGCTCTTGCGCTACTTTGTGTTTCTGCTACAGTTTGTGCTCCTGCTCGTTTTGTTTGAGGTCCGGCTGCGTCCGGTAGAATACATCAGCGGTGTGTCGACTGCGTTCTTTCTGAAATCGGTGGTGCCCTCGGTGTCACTGCTGTCTGATCTGGGCATGCGGGAGCTGTCGGCCATGTACGTGTTTGGGTTGCTGGGGCAGGAGCGACTCCAGGTGCTGAGTGCCAGCCTGAGTCTGTGGTTGCTCAACATTGTGGTGCCAAGCGCGGTCGGTCTGTTCTTCGTGTTGCGCCTGAAGCTGGGCAGGAGAGGAGGGAGCGCCTGATGTTCATGGTGCTACTTCTGCTGTCGCTGCTCGCCTATGGCTGGGTCATCCTGCGCTGTTTGTTTGCCTGGAAGCGCCTCCCTATACCTGCTATACCTGCCGGGTTTATACCTGCCACCCACATCACCGTCATCATTCCCGTCCGGAACGAGGTAGCGCATATCATAGCTTTGCTGCAGGATCTGGAAAAGCAAAACTATCCTGCGAACTTTGAGGTGCTGGTCGTAGACGACCATTCTGATGACGGCACCGATCAACTTATTCTGAACTTTATACCTGATACACGGCTTCGACTGCGACTGATCCGGCTGGCTGATCATACAACTGCAACCGGCAAGAAAGCCGCCATTAAACAAGGTATAGCAGAGGCGAGTGGTGAGCTGTTGGCTTTTACCGACGGCGACTGTCGGGTGCAACCCGACTGGCTGCAATACTTCGCCTATACCTTTCAATCGCAGCAGGCTGTCTTTATCTCGGGCCCTGTCTGTTTTCACCATACCCATACCTTGCTGGAGCGCATGCAACTGGTTGAGTTTGCTTCGCTGATCGGAGTGGGCGGCGCCTCCATCGGTTTGCGGCAACCGAACATGTGCAACGGTGCCAACCTGGCGTATACCCGCACTGTGTTTGAGGCGGTTGGCGGCTTTGCCGGAAACGAAGGGATAGCCAGCGGCGACGACGAGTTTTTGCTGCACAAAGTAAATCAGCTATACCCGGAGCGTATCGCTTTTCTAAAACATCCGGGCGCCATTGTGTATACCAAGGCGCGCAAAACGGTGCGCAGTTTTATTGCGCAGCGGGTGCGTTGGGCCAGCAAGTGGCGGAGCTATCAAAGCGTGCCTGTTAAACTGGTGGCATTAAGTGTTTTTGCCGTAAACCTGCTGCTTTTTCTGGCTATACCTGCCGTGCTGCTGAAATGGGTTTCGCCTGAGGTCTTTCTGGCGGCCTATGCGGCTAAGTTCCTGATCGATTTCCTGTTCCTCGACCTCGTGCTGATTTTCATGCGAAGGCACAATTATCTGATTTTTATGCTTCCGCTGCAGCTAGTTTACATTCCTTACGTACTATATACCGCTATCAGCGGTCTCTCGGGCCGCTATACCTGGAAAGGCCGAACCATCCGTAATCATGACTGAGAACCAATTTGCCATCATGGACGAACTCTACTTCGTGACGTCCTACTCTGACCTGAAAAGCACCAGCGCCCTGACTGACGAAGAACTCTGCACCGCCCTGCGCGACCTGATCGCCAAGGGGTATATCCGGATCCTATACCCTGACCCGGATACAGAGCACGAGTATGACGAAACTGCCTTTGGGAAGCAGTGCCAGCACTACTTTTACCTGGCTACCAAAGCCGGGCTCGTGGTCCATAACTCCATCTGACGGTTGTTTAAGGAAATACGCAAAACAATTATCCGGGCTACGTAGTTGCTAGAGAAAGCATGCGTCGAATACGTATAATTTCAAAGGATTTGGAGGGTTGGCAAGGAATGCGGTTGATTTTTTGTAAATTTACGCGGTCTATACCTGCGTGTCAGGTATAGCTGGTGGGAGGGTCCCCATGTGCGGGCTTTTAGCCAACCTAAACTATGAAACCGAATGCCTGATATAGTCGCTCCGAACATACAGCAAGAGTTAAACCTCAAAAAGCTGGAATTATCGGCCTTGTTGGAAATCACGCAGGCGATTAACGACAACCTGCCCGAAGAGGCGCTCTACAAAATATACCGCTTCACACTGCTCGCCCAGTTGCAGATCAACCGGCTGGCCCTGTTTGTGCACGACGAGAAGTGGGACTGCAAAGTAAGCTACGGCACCGATCTGGAACCAGCCAAGCAACACCTCCCCGAGGCCATACTCGAACTCAAGGAAATCACCCGCATCTCCAAGCTGAGCGTGGACAAAAAGTGGCGTAATTTCGAGATCGTGATCCCGATCCTGCACAACGGCAAAGTGCTCGCTTTTGTGATGATCGGCAAAAACCTGCCTTACTACAGCAATATCGAGGCGCTCAACTTTGTGCAGACGGTGAGTAATATCATGCTTGTGGCCATCGAAAACCACCGCATGGCCCGTCAGCGACTGGCACAGGAATCCATCCGCAAGGAGATTGAGATTGCCCGCGAGGTGCAGTCCATGCTGTTCCCTAAAAGCCTGCCCAATGACAAGGACGTGGCCATCCATGCCAGCTACATTCCGCACTCGTCCATCGGCGGCGACTACTACGATTTCATCGAGATCGACAAAGACCAGTTCCTTTTCTGCGTGGCCGATGTATCAGGTAAGGGCGTGCCGGCCTCGCTGCTGATGTCGAACTTCCAGGCCGGCTTGCGCACCATTCTGCGGCAGACCGCCGATTTGAACACTGTGGTGTCGGAGCTCAATCACCTCATCTACCGCAACGCGATCGCCGAGAAATTCATCACGACCTTTGTCGCGATTTTTAACCGCAGCACGCGCGAACTGAGTTACGTGAATGCCGGTCATGATGCCCCGATCCTACTTTACGAGAACAACACCTACGACCTGCTCAACGACGGCTGCACCATGCTGGGCGTGTTCGATGTGCTCCCTTTCATGAATGTGGGCAGGATCCATGTGCCGCACGACGCCGTGCTGCTCTGCTATACCGACGGCCTGACCGAGGTGTTTGATGAAGACGAGTCAGAGTTCGGCATCGAGGGCACGATCGACTTTTTGAAGAAGAACCGCTTCCTGAGTTCCAAGATGCTGCACCTGCAACTGCTCAATGCCATCAACCTCTACAACGAAGAGTCCACTTTCAGCGACGATATCACACTGCTTTCTTGCAGGTTTAAGTAGAGTTGTTGGTTGAATTGTTAAATTGCTGAGAGTTAATTGTTGATTGGTTAAATTGCTGATGGTTGATTCTCAAATGAATTGATATTGTGTTGATTATTCAGCAAAAATTAGCGAAAACTTTTCCCTTCCTTTCTGAATTGCTCACTAATGCACGACGTGACGGGAATGACCATTTAACAATCTAACAATTTAACAATAAAAGTGCTCCGCCTCTACAAGACACCCGCTTTGCTTCGCAGACTTTTGCCTGGCTATACCTGGTTGCGGGAAGTGCAGGAGAAAGTGCTATACCTGACCTTCGACGACGGGCCCATACCGGAGGCAACCCCTTGGGTGCTGGAGCAACTGGCACTGCACGGTGCCAAAGCGACTTTTTTTGCAGTAGGCGATAATTTGGTGAAGCACAGAGGTATAGCGGAACAGATTCTTATCCAGGGCCACCGGCTGGCAAACCACACGCACAACCATGTGCGCGGCTGGGAAACTTCGCTGGAGCACTACCTCGAAAACGTGCAGCAATGTCAGATGGAACTCGACCAGCTTGTCCCTGATGCTGCGCAGCCTAAACTTTTCCGACCCCCTTACGGGCGCATTACCATGAAACAGGCAGCGGCCCTGCGACCGGACTATGAACTGGTGATGTGGGACGTGCTCACCAACGACTACGACCCTTCGCTCAGCCCCGAAAAGTGTCTGCGGGAAGCCATCCGTTGCACCCAAAGCGGCAGCATCATCTTATTCCACGACAGCCTGAAGGCCCGGAGAAATATGCAGTATGCGCTGCCCCGTTTTTTAGAACACTTCACCGCACAGGGCTATACCTTCCAGACCCTATGATGGTTTCTGTCGCCTACTTCGTCCTGTATTTTATTGTATTTGCGGCGCTCCTGTTGCTGCTGCTCTTCAACCGCAGGCGCTATTCGGCTAGAGTTACCTACTTTCCCCATATCAGCATTCTGATCGCGGCCCGAAATGAGGAACACAATATTCTGGCTTGTCTGCAGGCCATTGCCGTGCTCGATTACCCTACGGAGAAAATTGAAGTACTGATCGGTGATGATGCCTCCACAGACCGCACCCGCGTCCTGGTAGAAGCATTCATTCAAAACAAACCTGGATATACCTGTGTGCCCATTGCCGGCACAGTGGGGATGGCGAAAGGCAAAGCCAACGTGCTGGCACAACTGGCCCGGAAAGCAAGTTCAAATATCTTCCTCTTTACCGATGCTGACATAAAAGTGCCGCCTACATGGGTAAAGGCCATGCTGGCGGGTCTGGATGATAAGGTGGGCGTGGTGACGGGACTTACAACGGTAACGGGCAATCGCCTCTTCGACAAAATGCAGCGCATGGACTGGCTGTTTTCGATCGGGCTGATGCAGGTATTCAGTGACCTGAACATGCCCGTTACGACGATGGGCAACAACATGCTGCTCACCCGAAAGGCTTATGAAGAAGTGGGCGGTTTCGAAAACATCCCTTTCTCGATCACAGAAGACATTGCCATTTTCAACCAGATACTGAAGCAGGGCTACGGCTTTCGTAATCTATATGACAGCAAGGTGCTTGCCTGGTCAGCGCCTGCCCCGGGTTACGGTGCGCTGCTGGAACAACGCAAGCGCTGGATGCGGGGCTCGGTGTTCATGCCCAGGTATATGTTTGCGTTGTTTGTGCTGCACTCGGCCTATTATCCGGTGCTAATCCCTTTCTTTGTCAAAGCCTCATTAGGTATAGCGCTTGGCATAGCGGCCGTTAAGCTGTTGCTCCAGAGCGTGTTCATGCACATCTGCCTGAAACGACTCCACCGAGGCGCTTCCTGGTGGCAGTACATTGCCTTTGAGCTATACCTGCTGGTAACCACTTTTGTCCTGATTCTCTACTTCTTCCTGCCAACCAAAGTAAACTGGAAGGGGAGAAAGTATTAAGGAATTAGAAAGCTAGGAAGGTAAGAAGTTTGAGAGTTAGAAAGTTTAGGAGTTTGAGAGTTTAGGGTTCCGGTTCACAGGTTTTTGGTTTCGTAGGGACAGGTCGCGACCTGTCCGAATCGTGCACCGGCAATCATGCATAATCAACCAGCAACCATCAACAATTTAACAATTCAGCTATCAGTAAAGTCTTGCTACGTGCTACGTGCGTCGTGCTACGAGGAAAGTGCTACGCAAGAACATTTGCAGCCTTTGCCTTTAGTTCGGACCTTTGCACGGAGATACCTGATCCAAAACGATGCACATGACTTTAATTGATTCGCACGCACATATCTATTCAGAGAAGTTTCAGCAGGACCGTGACGAAGCGGTGGCAAGAGCGCTCGAAGCGGGCGTAGAGAAGTTCTACATGCCCAACATCGACCATACCTCCATCGACGTGATGCTCGAAACAGAAGAGAAGCACCCAGCCCAATGCATCGCCATGATGGGCCTACACCCAACTTCTGTGAACAAGGATTTTGAGCAGGAGCTATACCTGGTTGAGGAGTGGCTGGGCAAGCGAAAGTTTGCGGCAGTGGGCGAGTGCGGCATCGACCTGTATTGGGACAAGACTTTTCTGCCACAGCAGCAAGAGGCCCTGAAAGTGCAGATTGAGCTGGCCAAGAAGCACCAACTGCCCATTATACTCCATACCCGCGACTCCTTCGACGAAACGTACGAGATCATTACCGCTGCACAGGATGGGAGTTTGAAAGGTATATTCCATTGCTTTTCAGGCACAGTGGGGCAGGCTGCCAAGGTGAAGGAGCTCGGCTTTCTGATGGGTATAGGTGGCGTGGCCACTTTCAAGAACGGCGGTCTGGACATGGTGTTGCCCCATGTTAATCTGGAGGATCTGGTACTGGAAACGGACTGCCCCTACCTGGCACCCGTGCCGCACCGGGGCAAGCGCAACGAACCCGTATACCTACCCCTGGTAGCGCAGCGCGTGGGCGAACTGATGCAAAAGCCGGTGGAAGAAGTGGCCGCTGCCACAACCCGTAATGCCCTCAATCTCTTCAAACTCTAAGCGATGAACGTAGTCAAAACCAACATCGACACCGCCGCACCTGCGCACTCAGACGCCTCCATCCTGATCATTTACACCGGAGGCACGGTAGGTATGGTGTATGATGAAAAACATAGCCTGGTGCCTTTCAACTTCAGCCAGATACTGGAGAAGGTGCCCGAACTGAGCAATTTTAAATATTTGCTGACGGTGCTAAGCATCGAGCCGGCCATCGATTCCTCTAATGTTGCGCCTGGTGACTGGCTGATGCTGGCCAATCTGATCCGCGATAACTATGCAGATTACGATGGCTTTGTCGTGCTGCACGGCACCGATACCATGGCCTACAGCGCCTCTGCCCTCAGCTACCTGCTCGAGAACCTGGATAAGCCGGTAATCTTCACAGGCGCGCAGGTGCCGATCGGTCGTACCCGCACCGATGCCCGCGCCAACCTGATCTCGGCCTTGCAGATTGCGGCTACCAAGATCAATGGCAAGAGCGTGGTGCCGGAAGTTTGTGTCTATTTCCATACCCTCCTGATCCGGGGGAACCGGGCCAAGAAGGTGGAAAGCCGCCACTTCAACGCCTTTAAGTCAGAGAACTATCCGCTACTGGCAAAAGCAGGCATCAGCATCGACTTCTATGAAAATGCCATGTTGCCGCACCCGGGAAAGCCACTGCATGTGCACCAGCACCTGGATGACAATGTAGCCATACTGAAGCTGTTTCCGGGTATAACGCCGCAGGTGATGCGCGGTGTGCTGGAGGCGCCGGGACTGCGCGGAGTAGTGCTCGAAACATTTGGCGCCGGCAATGCCCCCACAGCAGGGTGGCTGCTCGAGATGCTGGAAGATGCCCTGTCGAGAGGTATTTATATCCTGAATGTGTCGCAGTGTGACGAGGGCAGGGTGGACCAGGGCCGGTATGAAACCAGCAAGTTTCTGCTCAACATGGGCGTGATCGGGGGCGACGACATCACAACGGAGGCGGCCATCACAAAATTAATGTTTGTGCTGGGGCTCGACCTGCCGGCCACGCAAACCCGTGAGCTGCTTGTCAGTAACCTGCGCGGCGAGATCACCATTTAGTCCGGCGTGATTATTTATCAGGTATAGGAAGGTAAAAATTTGCGATAGTGTAAGTTATTGGCGTATATTTGCACTCATAATAGAGAGCTGTCCGAGTGGTCGAAGGAGCACGCCTGGAAAGTGTGTATACCCCAAAAGGGTATCAAGGGTTCGAATCCCTTGCTCTCTGCGTAATACCTTATCAAGTAGCATAAAAAGCCCTTAAATCAGCGATTTAGGGGCTTTTTTGTTTTCAGCCCCACCTGAATTTTACGATTTCACTCCTTTCTGAGGCAGCAAATTCGGGTACCCGAAGCCGATCCTTTTCCGGGTACCCGAATTCAGGCTTAACTGGCTGGTCTTAAGCAAGATGTACAGTATTTTTACATCTTGTGCAGCCTTCAATTGATCGTTAAATTCAAGCATAAAAGAAGGAGTTGTATGGACACCAAGATCAGTATCCTGTTCTACGGCAGGAAGGCCCCAGGCACGGCTACCGGTTTCGGAGGCGAAGAGGATCTGCACCTCGTACTGTTTCTCTATCTCGCTTAGCTTTTGTTTTATTAGTTGCTCCATGGCCTTTGTTGTTTATGTGCCAAAGGTAGAGGGGCACTGCGCAGTGTTTCTAAGCAGGAGAAGTTTTATCCAGCATCAGGGAAAAGCCGTCTCATGTCCGTGTGATCTGCAGGCAGATACTACTGGAAAACCTGATTTTTTTGTTTGTAAACAGCCTACTGCCCTCGTCCAGAACTACTCCCAGACATGTTGAGATGTAGCGTTGTCCCTGTAAGACAGAACAATACCGGTGTTGGGTTTCCGCTAGCGCTATAACACCTGATGAACGGCTTTTAGATATGCGAATACTTAAGGCCTGGAGATATTTGTATCCTCTTCATAACTGCCATGCTGCTGGTAGATTCAGAAGCCGGCCATTTACCGGCCCTCTTGAAGTTGCCTCTGACCAGCTGGCGATTTTAAAAAGGATTTGAAGGTGGAAAATTTCATAGCACTTAACAACTGTACATTCGTGATCAATGGGCTTTTCATTTATAGCAATGCCGACAAACTAACACTTTTTGATCCTGTCTTGGCTATTGAAGGCTGATGGAAAGATCTTAATACAAACTTTAAAGCAACGGCCGAAGTTGGATAAGCAGTGATAATTCAGTTTAGAGATTTATCATGATGCCTCATTAGCAGAGGAAGTAAAACTATCTGTGGGAATTGCTCAGATTCACTGGATGGCACACGGGGCTTGTAAAAAAAGCCGTGGAAATCAATAAGTTTCTGCCATGAAAGAAAATAAAAAAGACACAGTAGTGATAACAGGAGCATCCGCAGGTTTGGGGCGAGCCGTCGCAGTTAAATTTGCCAGCCATGGTGCCCGGGTGGCCCAAATTGCCCGTGGCCAGGAACGGTTGGAGGATGCGAAAAGAGAAATAGAAGGAAAGGTGGCGAAGCCCTTATTTTCCCGGCAGAAGTAGCCGATGCAAATGCCCTGGACAACATCGCCACTCAGGTAGAGGAGAGGGCTGATTGATGTTTGGGTGAACAATGCGATTGTGGGCGTACTGAGCCCAGTGAAGGAGATGACGTCCGAAGAGTACAAGCGGGTGACGGAAGTGACTTACTTAGGGCAGGTCTACGGCATGCTGGCGGCACTGAGGCGCATGCTACCGCGGGACAAAGGGAGCATTGTGTTGATAGGATCTGCGCTCGCTTACAGGGGCATACCCTGGCAGTTTGCCTACTGCGGAGCAAAATATACTACAATGGGTTTCTATGATTCTTTGCGTGCAGAACTGATTTACGACCAAATTAAGGTAACAGTAACTACTGTTCAGCTACCAGCTATGAATACACCACAGTTTGAGTGGATGCGCCACAAACTACCAGACAGGCCCCGCCCTACGGGCAAGATTTACCAGCCTGAAGTAGCCGCTAAAAGAATTTACTACGCTGCTTATAATCGTGCCAGAGAATATAAAGTAGGTTGTACTACTTCACAGGCAATTATTGGAAATAAGCTTTTCCCCCGGCTAGGTGATATCTTATTAGCAAAGGAAGGATACAAAGGTCAGCAAACTGATGAGCCTGCAGGAAAGGATTGGTTAGATAATCTTTTTAAACCCGCTCCGGGACTCTTTAAAGCACATGGTAGGTTCGACAACAAAGCACATGATACAAGCAGGATAGCATGGCTGGGTCGACACCCCTTAGTTAGTACAGTAGCTGGCGTATTGGTATGCTTTGCGACCATCAGGTTGTTGAGGCGTTGATAATCACAAAGAATTTACCAGATCTTTACAAACAAGAACAGCGACATAGCCTTTACTGGCCACGTGCAATCCTCTTGCTCCCTTATCATGGTACCGGGAAATGTCAACCATAAAAAAAACCCAGCACGCCGCCATATAGGAGATGAGCCACCAGCGTGACAAGCGGAGTGCCTCGTCCATAGTTCAGCGCCATAAATCCGGGGGGCTCCAGCTGTCTGGTAGGAGTAGGGCCCTGAAAAGGATTAGCGACTCTAGGGTGTAATGTGGTTAGCAACTGCAGCCCCACCGTGAGCACGAAGGCGCCATGCACAAAGCCAATTGCCATCCCAAACCACCAGGTATACCAGCCGGTACTTTCGAAGGCGGCCGCATAGATTGAGGCAAAAAGCCACCCTATTACCAGGTGCACAGCAAAACCAAGGAGGGGAGCCTTGTTACGGTCAGGAGTAAACATGGTGCCCAGCAGGAAGGGCAGGTCCATGCGCGTAAAGCCCAGTGGTCTGGAAGCGGCCATCAATGCCGTCAACATAAGTGTGGCAGCAAATCCCCAAAGTATAAGATTACTTATATTCATACCGCTGTGCTTTTTGCTGGTATACTTCATTGATGGAGAGCGCCGCATTTATCAGTCCGATGTGCGTGAATCCCTGCGGGTAATTTCCAAGCAACCGGCCGTTATGCGGATCAAGTTCTTCTGATAGAAGACCCGCAGGGCTGGCATGTTCCAGCATGGTATCAAACAATTTAATGGCTTTGTCCAGTTCTCCCGCTTTTGCCAGCACTTCGGCAAGCCAGAAATTACAAATTCCGAAGGTGCCTTCCTCTCCTCGCAAACCGTCCGGTACGTTGCGGTAGCGGTAGAGGAGGTTGTTGGTTAGCAGCTCGCGGCAAATGGTTTGCGTCGTCGAGTGCATTCTCGGCGAAGTCGGTTCACAGTAGCCCACCAGTGGCAGGGTCAGCAGGCTGGCATCCACGCTGCTCCCGTTGAACTCATACGTATAGGACTCTATCTCCTGATTGTAGCCATGCTGCTCCACGGTATCCCTAATCCGGCCTGCCTCCCGGCTGAACTTCTGCACAGGAGCATCCTCCCAATTATATTTTCGGGAAAGTTTTACCAGGCGGTCAAGGCCTACCCAGGCCATCACCTTGGAGTGCGTATGATGTGCAGGGGCACCGCGTATTTCCCAAATGCCATTATCCGGATGGTTCCAGCTACGGCAAATGATATTACCCAGGCCCAGAAGAAATTTCCTGGTGTCATCGTCGAATCTTTTCACAAGGGGTGCATAGGCGTAAACGGCATCCAGCACTTCGCCATAAACATCGAGTTGAAACTGCCCGTCTGCCCCGTTGCCAACCCTGACAGGTTTGGAATTCTGATAACCTGAGAGCCAGTCCAGGGTCTTCTCCTTCAGGGAAGCATGCCCGAAGACAGTGTATACTACCTGCAGCGCAGGCCTTGTAAGCCGGGTAGCGTGCAGGATCCAGTTCATATACGCATGGGCTTCTTCGGTATAACCTAGCCTCACAAGCACCCTGGTCGTAAAAGAAGCGTCCCGGAGCCAGCAGTATCGGTAGTCCCAATTCCGTTCACCGCCTGGTTTTTCCGGCAGGGATGTGGTAGGGGCGGCAATGATAGCACCGGAGGGAGCGTGGGTTAACAGTTTGAGGGTAAGCACACTTCGCTTTACCTCTTCGTGGTAGCGCCCTTTATAGGTACACAGACTACTCCAGTTTTGCCAGAAACGAATCGTTTGCTGCATTCTTTTTACCCCGGTCTTCTTTAGCTCCGGCAGTACGGCAGGGCTCTGACTGTTATAAGTCAACGAAAAGACGACCCTTTCGCCGGGATATAGAGTAAAGGTAGCGGTAGCTATACTGTTTGTGCTTCTATCAATTTTGATTTGTTCGGGATCGAGCGTGCTGAGCAGAGTATAGATGTTTTCTTTCCAGGCAAAATGGATACCCAGCTTTTTCCGGTCGTAGAGGCAGGGAGTGTTCTTGCCATAGTAGGTTCTAGGAGCATACTCCAGCTTAAATTTTAGACTTCCGGACGTAGGCTCTACAATGCGCAGCAGTTCATGGTCGGGAAACAGGCTGAGCTTTTTGTTTTCTTCGGTCTGGGCCGTGAAGGCATCTGTCAGCCGTGCCCTGCCATCTGCAGTTTCGAATAGGGTTTCCACTACGTTGGTGTCTGGAATATAGCGCTGCTCCGAGCTAAACTTCCCGACGGGGCTAATGGAAAAATGTCCGCCACGCTCCTGATCCAAAAGAGCGGCAAAAAGGCTAGGGGAATCAAATTCAGGAAGGCAGCACCAGTCTACAGCGCCAGACTTACTGACCAGGGCGGCAGCACGCGCGTTTCCAATCAAGGCGTAGTCTGACAGTCTGAAGGCCATGGTTTATGAATTGCTGTTGAGTACTAGCTGTCGGAAGGAAGCGCCTTCAATACCCATTCCACTAGTGCATCACAACGCTTGTCACCAAACTCAAATACTTCCTGGTTTAAGGATAAATTAAACAGGACTTCCTTCAGCATGGCTTTGGCACGGTGCAGCCTTACTCTTACATTGCTTTCCGACAGGTTCAGGCACTGGGTCACCTCATCTACAGGCATACCTTCCACCTCACACAGCGTGTACACAGTTCTGTACTTCTCAGGGATGCTATCAATCGCCTTTTCCAGTAATAGTCTTATTTCATTTTGTATAGCAATTTTCTCGGGATTCCTGTGGTTAACTAAGCCTATCAGATTAGACTGGGTCAGCAGAAAAGCGTAGTCTTCATGCTGATCTGCCAGAAGTGAAACAGGTGACAACCGATTTCGCTCACGTAGCTTTGCAAGCGCATTATTTATTCCGATCCGGATGAGCCAGGTAGAGAAGAGGGCATCCTGCCGAAACTGGTGCAGCTTTTCGAAGGCCTTCAGATAGGTATCCTGCATGGTATCTTCCACTTCCTGCTCTTCCTTCAGGTAGCTTCTTATCACCCGGTACAGTTTCTGATTGTGCCGCCGCATAAGTAGTTCATACAACGCATTCTCTCCGGTTAGTATACGGTCAACTACTGCGGCATCGGTAAGGGATGTCTTATCGGCTGCCTGGATACTGTTGATCTCCTTCATAATGTGTTCCTAGATGTTTTTAACATGGTTTTCAGGTTAGATACATTGGCAGCTCAAATGTTACATTATTCTGTAACGATTTTAATTCATTTTCATCTAACCGGTAGCATAGACCAAAATGGAGGACCTTATTATGAACACCTTTACATCAACAGTCACTAATTCACAGCATGCATCACGTCTGCACCACGATCGCCTTGCCACCGTCGTAACACTGTTAAAATATACATATGGGCTGGTGCCTGTTATAGCCGGGCTCGATAAGTTTGCACACCTGCTAACCGACTGGAACAAGTACCTGTCACCTGTAGTGGCTGATATTCTGCCCTTCAGCGCAGCTACCTTTCTGGGCATCGTTGGTGTTATTGAAATTATAGCTGGCGTGCTTGTATTTGTAAAGCCAAAGATTGGAGCCCTGGCCGTAAGCCTGTGGCTTGCAGGCATTGTCCTTAATCTGCTGCTGACAGGCCAGTACTTCGATATTGCTGTTCGTGACCTAGTCATGGCGATTGGAGCTTTCTCACTTTATTTGATGCTTCCATACAGAGGGGAAGCACAGTAATTATGCATATAAACTAACTGGTCCCCCGATTTGTGAGCATGGTAATTGGTATGCAGGCCGGTTGACCTTATGAAAAGTAGCAGCGAAGATGATATTTAGTTTTACCTTTTAATACACTTATTATGGAAAAAGAATCAAACAAACCCGATGACGAAATAGCCGACATCCCTGACTTTCAGCTAAGTGCTGGCCTGCGCGGCTTTCAGTCACTTTACTTCCTGCCAGGCCCCTTCCATGAGCTCAGCTTTACGCCTGTACTGTTATTGGTCGTGCTCTTTTTTTCCAGCCTATTACTGCAGGGCTGCACAAATGATCTGGATGATCCGATGCCAGATCGTGCATTACGCAGTGAAAAAACAAGTGATGCCAGATTCAATATAAAGCCAGTAGCCCTGCAGGTGGTCGCGGACGGGTTTGTTTCTCCCATCGGGCTGGTGGCAGCCCCGGACGAGAGTAAACGGTTATTCGTCATCGATCAAATTGGAAAGATTTGGATCATTGACGCAGACGGCAATACATTACCCGAGCCCTTCCTGAACTTAAGTGACAAAATGGTTAGTTTAAACCCTTCCTATGACGAGCGTGGCCTTTTAGGTCTGGCCTTTCATCCTCAATATGCTACCAACGGGAGGCTCTTTGTCTATTACACTGCACCGCCCCGCTCAGGCGGCCCAGTGCCTGATGCATCCTGGGACAACATTAGCAGGATAGCTGAATACCGTACTTCCCATGCAAATCCAAACCAGGCTGATAGAAACACAGAGATAATAATTCTGGAAGAAGACCAACCACAGGCCAATCATGAAGGTGGAACCATAGCCTTTGGGCCAGATGGATATTTGTATATCTCCATTGGTGATGGCGGTGGAGCTAATGATGTAGGGCCCGGCCATGTGGAAGACTGGTACCCTGTCAACGCCGGGGGTAACGGACAGGATATAGAGGCCAACTTACTGGGTAATATTCTCCGGATCGATGTTAACAGTGGCTCACCTTATAGTATACCCTCTGACAACCCGTTTGTCTCTAAGCCAGGTTTAGATGAAATTTATGCCTACGGCTTCCGCAACCCGTTCCGCTTTTCCTTTGATATGGGAGGGTCAAGGCAACTATTTGTTGGAGATGCCGGACAGAACCTCTGGGAAGAAATAAGTATTGTGGAAAAGGGTGGTAATTATGGCTGGAACGTTAAAGAAGGAACACATTGCTTTAATGCAGCTAATCCACTACAAGTTTTAACTTCCTGCCCCAGTGTGGATGCACTTGGCAACAAGCTTATAGATCCCGTGATCGAACTGAAGAACTGGCTTAACCCAACTGGTGGAAGGGCAACAACAATTATTGGTGGTGAGGTTTATCGTGGGAAAACCATTCCTGGTTTTCATGGCAGGTACATCTTCGGGACCTTTTCTCAGACTCCCACTTCTGCTGACGGAGAACTGTTTATAGCACAACCTGCTGGTCCCCACCTATGGTCATTTCAGGAAATACACGTGGACGGGAGCCAGGAGGACATAGGCTACTACCTGCGGGGTTTTGGAAAAGATTTGGAAGGGGAAGTATATGTGACAGCTTCTTCTGTTTTAGGACCAATTGGCAATACCGGCAAAGTTTTGAAACTGGTGTTAGCTGAAGCAGCAAAAAAGAATCTATAGGTTTAAGTTTTGTGAAGCAATAAACCCGTGCAAAAAGGATTATTCTTTTTGCACGGGTTTATTGCTTAAATGGCTGTAGTGCTTGCAGGTAAGCAGGTTTTTCTATTTTCACCTGGTATCCCAGATGCGTTAATTTACCACTCGCCTTATCAATTTTGAAAGAGTCTATGGTACCGGAATGCTGATTGGCAACAAGTAGCATGCTGCTTCCCTCTACTATCGTGAATTCGCGGGGCCACTCCCCGCCAGAGAGGGTATTCCCGAGGTAAATTAATTTTCCAGTACTTTCATCGATAACGTACCCTGCCAGGCTGTTATGTCCTCGGTTTGAAGCATACAAAAACCTGCCATCTGAAGTTATCCGAATACCACCACACTTGTTCTTTTGTCGATAGCCTTCAGGAAGAGTGGCGACTACCTGTATCTCTGTAAATGTTCCACTAGCCCGATGATAGGCCAGTGCGGTAATGATGGATTCTAACTCATGAATAAGGTATGCGAAATGACCATCAGGGTGAAAGCGCAATTGACGGGGGCCGGTTCCAGGTGTTGATCTGAATGCGACAGTAGACGAATCGGACGAGATTTCATTTTCCTCCGGATTCATTTCATAGCTAAAGACACAATCACTTCCCAGGTCTACCACAAAAATAAAACGTCCGTCGGGGCTTACGGTAATGCAGTGCGGGTGCGATGATGCTTGTCGTTCTTTATTGGAGCCGTTGCCGCGGTGTTGTATGATCTTTGTAGCCTTGTCCAGTTTCCCATCTTCAAGAATGGGAAAAACAGAAATACTGCCTCCATCATAATTCGCAACCAATGCGCTTTTCCTGTTAGGGCTCAATGCAATATATACAGGTAAAGCTCCCTGACTGGAAGTTCTGTTCAACATGGAAAGGAAGCCTGTTTTTTGGTCCACGGCGAATGCGCATACGGCCCCGCTTTCACATCCCTGGTAATTATCAAGCTCATTAACAGCATATAAAAACCGATGCTGTGCATCAAATGCAAAATAAGATGGATTTTCTCCGCCGTTGAACTTCTTTAATAGCGTTAGTTCTCCCGAACTCATATTTAAGCTGTAAAGGAAGATACTATTGGGCTGGTCAGCAGAATAGGTGCCCGCATAGACCAGAAGGGAACTTCTTCCTACAGGGCTGTCATTGCCCTTTACATGTTGTTCTGGCATGCTACTTAAATTCACCTGGTTTTGCACCTTTCCATGTTGCGTCCTTCAGTTGCACAATCATAAGTACTGCTGGCTCCTGACCAATCGTTCCGGATAAATGCCCTTTATGGCCGTTCTGATCTGTCTTTGTGTCCTGATCGCCGCCAAATGAGACGTCCCCGGGGCCCATTTCCACACGTTTACCATCCATCGTTTCCACAAACCACCGACCGGTTAAAGGCACAATCCATTGTGGCTCCGGATTCTCATGCCAGGAGCCAACCCACCCGACTGGCAGCTGCGTGAACAGTACATGTGCATCTGAAGAAAGCAGATGATCGTTCCATTGCGGTGCTGCACCACCTCCAATACTTTCTTTCTGAAAGGAAGTGAGTACTGCTTTTGTTTGCCTGCTTACCCCGTCCTCATCTGTCCAGACATGCCAGTAAGTGAGCGATGGCTTCGTGTTTTCTTTTTCTGGAGTATTTTGCATACGTTGCTTTAAAAGTTGATTTTCCCTCTCGTCGTATCACCCGATCCGGAACAGCATGTGGTCATAGGGTGGAGGCCGATTTTTTATTTTACCCCGAAACAATATCCCTGATGTTGGAAGCAACCCATTCAGGTGACTCCAGAGGGCTCAGATGCCCGACCCGGCTGGTCGTGATCAGGGTTGCCCGTTTTAATACTTGCATCACCTGCTCCTGTATAACTTCAGAAGTGATGACCGGATCATCAGTCGAAGCTAATACTGTAATGGGTACATGCAGCTTGTTTACCTTTTCCGCAATAGAATGACTCATACCCTCTAAAAGCCACCAACGCCACGTATAATGGTCTGTTATGAGTTGCGTATGCACAGCCAGCTCCTGTTGCTCTTTTGTGATGGGACGTTTTATGGCATTTGCAACACTTTGTGCTGCCTCCTGTTTATCCGGGTGGTGGAGCATCCGCTTCTTTTCCCTGGCTGGCATCGGTTCTACAGTTGGGGGCGAAGGTGCTATGAGTATAAGTTGCTGTACAAAATCAGTTCTAGCATCTGCGGCTACCTGCAGGGCTATTTTACAACCCATAGAGTGCCCGATAAGGGTGCATTTTTTGATTTCCAGGTCGTCTAGCTTTGACCTTATAAAATCTGCAAACCCCTGTATAGAAGGTTCTTTTAAAGCTGTGTTTTCTCCAAAACCTGGCAGATCGAAAGCCACACAGCGGTAAGTATCGGACAGCTTTTCTGCCACCCATTTCCAGCTCTCTGCAGACCCGCCGAAATAATGAAGGAAAACAAGCACTTCCCCTTCATGTCCCCACTCTCTCACTGTTTCAATTTCAGCCATATAGTTTTCCCTTCACTGAAGAAAGTATTCTTTAAATACAGTTACCCGAAAGCACTTGCAACTGCGCCCCCGTCAACGCGGTAATTGCTGCCCGTCATGTAACTGGCATGCTCTGAGCATAAAAAGGAAATTACTGCTGCAACTTCCTGTGCGCTGCCCCTGCGGTCAACCACTATGTTTGGACGTTTATTTTTGAGGAACCAACTGATAACCTCATCCATTGACTTGTCTTTTTCCTGAGCCAGCTCTTCCATCATGGCATCTGTCATTGGCGTAGCGATATAAGCCGGGGACACGCAATTGATCATCAACCCTTCTTTGGAATAAGCTCTGGACAAGCATTTTGTAAGGTTAATGATACCAGCTTTGCAGGCGTTATAAGGACTCTCTTCTTCGTAAGGCTGCAGGGCGTTTTCGGAGGCAATGAGCACAATGCGACCCCAGTTTTTTTTCTGCATCTGCGGGATAAAAGCACGGCATACACGAACAGCGCCCATCAGGTCTATGTCAATGGTGTTATACCAGTCTTCATCGCTGAGCTGCAGAAAATCTCCTGCAGCTCCTCGTATGCCGGCACAATTGACGAGAATATCGGCCCCATCCCATTCATCTCTTGTCCTGGCTGCCAGCCGAAGTACATCCTCGTTACTAGTCAGGTCAGCTGTTATCGTTAATACGCGTGTATCCTTGGCAGCTTCTTTCCGGACTGCTTCGCCGGCTTCCCTTAATTCTTTATCTGTCTTATCACTTAAAACTATATTGACGCCTTCTGCTGCCAGCAATTTAGCTGTTGCCAGCCCAATTCCGGAATCCCCGCCTGTAATGACGGCTGTTCGTCCACTTATTTTTAAATCCATAATTTTTAAATCCATGTTTCTTAAACGTTCCTTCATCGTCTCAAATGCTTACTTTGCAACGGAATCTGCTTTAGGAAATGAAGGAGCCATTAATTTCGACCCCGCTAATGTTCCTGAGACCGTTACCTGGCATTCGCTCCAAAGCAGTTCCCTATTTCAGAGGGCCAGGCGGCTGAATTCGGGGTGGTAAAGCGGACAAGTTAGCTGGGGGGCCTGATAGGGACGCTCCATCCTTGCTGATCCGCCAGATGACACCCGTGCCCGGTATTGGAAGAGGGAAGGGGCCTGCCGCTGCCACGTCTCCGTGGATAACACCTATGTCAACCACATATAGCGTTTGCCCGTCAGGTGAGAACCTGGCCTCTACGGGATGCCTTGGGCCTGCTGTTTTAACATGCTCAAAACCTTCAGGCCCTGGAGCACCATTGCTCAGGAAAGGTTCAGCTGCTTTAGTCCCTGGGTCAATGCGCACGACCACATAGCCAGTGGCAGGATGGGGGGCACCGGTAATAGGTGTGGCTGATCCGAACTCTGCTAGGAACATTTGTCCTTTATACCCGAAGCTTTCACTGGAGCTAAAGTCAAATTTAGTGGAAGCTGCATTCTCCGGGCGAGTGAGCCATGGCTGCTCAACGGCAGGGTGTTCCGCCATCAAAAACTTAAGTTTTGGTCCACGTTCAGAGCGGAACTGCGGGTCGGTTACCGGAATGCCGCTGGAGAAGTCCGGATACCCGTACCAGCCATCCTGCCGGATCTGGTAGATGTTGTCTTTGGCATTGGCGACGGGCCTGCTGCCCCTCTCATCATACCCGTTGTCGGTAACGTAGAGCTGGCCATCAGGTCCCCACATCACACCGAATGGGTTACGCAAGCCCCAGGCGTACACTTCCAGGTCTGAGCCGTCTGTGTTCATCCTGAGTATGGTGCCACTTGCTTTTACCTGTCCTTTTATAGTGCGTTTATCTTCTCCAAATGGTTGGAAGCCCCGGGTACGGACCAACAGGGAATTGTCTTTGTTGCGGTTAAAGATGCTGGTAACCGCATAGGATACGTTGCTTCCGAGGCTGAGCAGATTTCCCTGCCGCGCCAATACATTGCCAGGTTGCGGTGTCAGGAAGCTTTCACGGCTTAGTTTGATGTCTTTGGCTGGAATATCATGCACATCCGGCCAAAGCAGGAGCCATATGTAGGGGTAGGCATTGTCTAGGCCCACCACGCCGGCATTGGTTGCCACGCCCTGCCCAAAGTAAATCTTGCCGTCAGGGCCTACTGTCATCTGGTTGTTAAAGTGATCGCCATAACTGGGCAAGCCAGTTACCAGGTCTTTAACAGTTCCATCACGATTAACAGAGGAGATCTTGCCCCTGTGCGAAACATACATGGTGCCCTGGTGCCAGAGAATATCGGTAATAGGCCCCAGGAAACCATCCGCAAACAAGTTCAGCTGCCCGTCAGGCGAAATCCGAAAAATCCGAGCCGGAGCAAAGGGGTCGCCATAGACATAGCCTGCCTCTGCCACATACACATGACCATTTTCATCAAAATCAACACTGGTGGGCCAGTTCAGGTCCTGCATGAAAACTTCAGCCTTGTAGCCTGGCGGAACCTTGGCGGCTATTGCGTCAGGTGCAGGTACCACAGGCATTTCTTTAGTGAGTATACCAACTGGAACTGAGGTCTTTGGAGAAGAACAGGCTGCTACAATTAGGAGAATGAAAAACAAGTAAGCATGATCCTTCATAGTTTTAGAAAGTTAGGTGAGTACTTAATATAATTGCCGGTAAAAGAAAAGCTTATGGTACAATATTCTGTAAATGGAAAGCAATTCCCGATCAATCGATAGGATAGCAGCCCTGTCATCGAGGCGAAAATGCCTCTGGGAAAGTAAGCCCTTGGCCGGGGATACCCTTATCAATTGCCGCCTATGGATTGCCAGTAATCTTGTGTCCATTTTGATTCATACTTAAGCCCTTGCTACAGTTAGATGCCGGAGGAGAAGAAATATTACAGCGCGCTGTAATATTTCTTCTCCTCCGGCATCTAACGTCTATAGGTTGCCTATATTGAAATTAACTATATAATACGTAACTATTTAAATAAGTGGCGATTATGGGAAAAGTTGAATAGCAGATCATCCGGCTATACCCTGGCATAAGCGTATACAAAGGTGTTGTAGCAGAGGTGCATTTTTCTGTCCTGAATGATGGTGAAGTGGCTTCTGTATGAACTCTCATTAGGGTGCAGATGGGTAAAATAACTCCCAATATGAATTGTCGTAATATCTTATATATCATCAAGATCAACTCTCATTTTGACTTCCTATGCAAGTGTTTCAGGCTGATTTAGAAAAGTCTCGTGACTTTATTTATGCGTTGTTTAAAAGAAATGCTTCCCTGGAAGCTAGAGGCTGGCTTGATGAAAAACAGAAGCAGGTAGAAGAAGATAATTCCGGTAAATATCTGTACCTGGCCTTTAGCGCTGCACCACGCTTTGCCGGCAAGAAAGTGTTGCAGCTGGAGCCTGCAGATTTAGCTAATGCCAATGAACTGCGGCCCGGATTTGATCCATCTGTCTGGACAACAGCCCAGACAGCACGTACACTCCTTCTACTCTCGATTCCGCATCAGGACCAACCTGTATTTTTACACAAGCTGAACCAGCTCTTTGCCACGGCTGAAATGAGTGAACTGGTGGCCTTATATGCCAGCCTGCCGCTACTTCCTTATCCTGAAGCCTATAAACTCAGAGCGGCTGAAGGAATCAGGACGAACATGGGCACTGTGTTCGAAGCGATTGCCCTGAATAATCCGTACTCTGCCGATTACCTGGAGGAGGGCGCCTGGAACCAGATGGTGCTGAAGACTGTGTTTGTAGGGAAGCCTCTATACCGCATTTATGGCCTGGAAAAGAGAAGCAACCCAACGCTTGCCCGCATCCTGTCAGATTACGCCCATGAGCGCTGGGCGGCAGGACGCACCGTCACACCAGAACTATGGCGGCCGGTGGGGCCTTTCCTGGATGAGGTACTGCTGGAAGACATCAAGAAAGTTTTTTCTCATCCTGACCAGATTCAGCAGGAAGCAGCTGCTTTGGCCTGCGCACAGGGCAGCCTCACTCAGTCAAAGGAGCTGCTGGATGCCCATCCTATTCTTAAAAATAAGATAGAAACCGGAGAGTTGAACTGGCATTATATCGGCAGCAACTCTTTACCTGCAAATTAACCTAACGTTTCATCCCATGACAGCAGCAAACATGATGTTCATTGATCCGCACATTCACATGACATCCCGAACTACGGACGATTACACCCGAATGCGGAGGGCGGGCATCGTCGCCGTTATTGAACCGTCTTTCTGGCTGGGGCAGCCGCGTACTGAAGTGGGTTCTTATAAAGACTACTTCAGCAGCTTGCTGGGTTGGGAGCGATTCAGGGCAAGCCAGTTTGGTATCAAGCATTTCTGCACAATTGGGCTTAATTCTAAAGAAGCCAACAACGAAGCGCTGGCCGAGCAGGTGATGGAAATTCTGCCTTTGTTTGTTCTCAAAGAAGGTGTAGTGGGAGTCGGCGAGATCGGGTACGACGACCAGACTGCTGCTGAAGACAAGTACTACCGGCTACAGCTTGATCTGGCAAAAGAGGTAGGACTGCCGGTACAGATCCATACACCACACCGCGATAAAAAGGCAGGTACGATCCGGAGCATGGAAGTAGCCATGGAACATAGTGTTAAGCCGCACATGGTGATTGTAGACCATAACAACGAAGAGACCGTGAGAGACACCCTGGAGCGAGGCTTTTGGGCTGCCTTCACCATTTACCCTAACTCTAAAATGGGTAACGAGCGGATGGTGGAGATCGTGAAGCAGTACGGCACGGAGCGAATCATCGTGAACAGCTCGGCAGACTGGGGGGTAAGTGATCCGCTAGCGGTTCCTAAAACAGCATCCCTAATGCTGGAAAGAGGCATACCGGCTGAAGATGTTCACAAGGTCTGCTACCAGAATGCACTGGACGCTTTCGGGCAGAGTGGTCAGATGAACGAGTCGGACTGGTTACAGCCAGCCAGTGTGGATCAGCGCGGTAAGTTCCTGGATAATTCTGTTCTAAGAGGCGGGCAGACACCTGTAGTCGGGGAGATAGAAGTGGACAAGGAACTGGAAGATAACATCGTAAAGTAATGGACGTGCGAGCCTACCTTAGATTGATGCGACCAGCCAATATCGTGACCGCCATCGCCGACATTCTGATGGGGTTTGCTGCGTCAGGGGCCTTGCTCTCTCTAACTGCTGGCGAAAGCAGCTCTTTTTCTTTTTTAGGCCTGCTGCCGCTCTTATGGCTGGTGCTCGCTACCATCGGGCTATATGGAGGGGGCGTTGTTCTTAATGATGTTTTCGACGCAGACCTTGACAGACAGGAGCGGCCTGAAAGGCCTATCCCGAGCGGTGGAGCCACCGTTTCGGGAGCTGCCACTCTAGGGGCTATATTATTGGCAGGGGGGATACTCGCTGCCTGGCAGGTATCGGAACTCAGCGCTTTTATCGCCTTTGCTATTGCCGCCTGTGCCCTTTTGTACGACTGGAAAGGCAAGCACCATGTGATACTAGGCCCTCTTAATATGGGAGCCTGCAGAGGAGGAAACTTACTTCTGGGCATCAGTGCCATACCGGCTGCCGTAGAGCAGTTCTGGTACCTGGCGTTAATTCCGATTGTCTATATTTCCGCTATTACGATGGTGAGTCGCGGTGAAGTGCATGGGGGCAGCAGCTCTGCTTTAAAGGGAGCTGTCTTGTTATACGCGCTGGTAATAGGCGGCATTTTAAGCTTAACTTTCTTACCACAGTTTAACGTTTTGTACAGCCTGCCTTTTTTGCTGCTGTTTGCCTATCTTATTTTTCCGCCACTTTTCAAAGCCATGCCTGCTAAAGAGCCTGTCTCTATCATGAAAGCAGTTAAAGCAGGCGTCCTGGCGCTCATTGTCATGAATGCAAGCATGGCGGCAGGTTTTGCCGGCTGGCAATACGGGCTTTTGGTGCTCCTGCTTCTGCCTGTGTCCCGGTTCATCGCCAAAAACTTTGCCGTCACCTAAATCCTGAAAAGCGGCATCTACATAAGCTCTTTCCTATGAGATCTATTTCACAAGAATTTAAGGTACCCTTTACCTACAGCGTCTTTTTTACAGAAGGTGTTTTCAATAAAGAAAATACCCTGCTTGCCGATATTGTAAAGCAAAAAAAAAGCGGCGCTGCTCCCGCTAAAGTGTTTTATGTGTTGGATGAAGGCGTAGCAAAGGCACACCCCGGTTTAGCTTTTCAGATAGCGTCCTATTCCGCCCATCATGCTGATAGCATGACCGCTCTTGCTGCCCCGTTGATAATACCAGGCGGAGAAGAGGCTAAAAATGACCCGGCTCTGTTGAACCGGGTGTTGGAAGCTATCAATCAGTTAGGGGTTTGCAGGCATTCTTACCTGCTTGCAATCGGAGGCGGTGCCGTGCTGGACATGGTAGGTTTTGCAGCCGCTACGGCACATCGCGGCATTCGCCACATACGTATTCCTACCACGGTGCTGTCTCAAAACGATTCCGGTGTAGGCGTGAAGAACAGCATGAATGCTTTCGGTAAGAAGAATTTCCTGGGCACTTTTGCACCACCATACGGGGTGATTAATGATAGCCGGTTTTTACTGACGTTAGAAGACCGTGACTGGCGTAGTGGCATTGCGGAGGCCGTGAAAGTAGCGCTCATAAAAGATGCCGCTTTTTATGAACGGATAAAGCAGGATGCCGCGAAACTGGCTGCCAGGGAAATGGAACCGATGCAGGATCTGATCTTCCGTTGTGCTGAAATGCATGTGGAGCACATCGGCGGCGGTGACCCCTTTGAGTTCGGCTCTTCAAGACCGCTGGACTTTGGACACTGGGCCGCTCATAAGCTGGAACAGATGACCAATTACAGGCTGCGCCACGGCGAGGCTGTTGCCATTGGTATTGCCCTGGACGTCACGTATTCTAAACTGGCCGGAATGCTGAGCGAGTGTGAATGCAACAGTATTCTGAATCTTCTTTGCGACCTTGGCTTCACTATTTATGTGCCGGAGCTCTCACAAAGAATGGATAACCCAGCCAAAAAGCTGCACATTCTGCAGGGCCTGCAGGAGTTCCGGGAACATCTGGGTGGTCAGTTAACGATTATGCTGCTTCAGAAAATAGGTGTTGGTGTAGAAGTGCACCACCTGGATGAAGCGCTGCTCATAGAAACTGTGAACCAGTTGCAACAATGGCGACCTGCCAGGGTACTGGCCGCAACCACATAAGCTATTTAGTACGCTGTAAGCTTTGATAATGCACATAAGCAACCACCTACATCTGTCTTATTGTACCAACATTCACCCTGGTGAAACCTGGGAAGAAGTTTTAAAGAGTTTAAAAGAATACCTGCCAACACTTAAAAAAAATCTTTCCCCCAACCAGCCTTTTGGTATAGGACTGCGTCTTTCAGATCTAGCAAGCAGAGAGCTGGCCGAACAGCAATCCCTTGCTGATTTTCAGGAGTGGCTGACCAAAAACGGGCTGTATGTCTATACGATGAATGGCTTTCCTTACGGAGGATTTCATAAACAGGTGGTGAAAGACCAGGTACACAAGCCGGACTGGACAACCCATGACAGGTTGGAGTACACCAAACGGCTGGCAGGTATACTCGCGGTGTTGCTTCCAGCAGGGATGGAAGGAGGAATCTCCACATCGCCACTTTCCTATAAGCCCTGGCATCATAGTCAAGACCAAACAGATGCAGTACTCTCCGCTGCTACGGAGAACCTGCTGGAGCTGGTAGTTTTTCTGCTGCAGCTGAAGCACAAGACAGGAAAGACCATTCATGTGGATCTGGAGCCCGAACCAGACGGATTGCTTGAGAACAGCGATGAGGTGATCCATTATTTCAATGATTGGCTGCTAGCGAAAGGAATTGACAAGTTGACTCAAGCTAATTTATTGAACTCAACTAAGGCGAGGGAAGCGATAGTAGCACATATACAGGTATGTTATGATGTTTGCCACTTTGCTCTTGCCTATGAAAACCCTTCAGAAGCCTTCCTTAAATTTTCATCTGCAGGTATCAGAGTAGGGAAGGTACAACTAAGCGCGGCCTTAAAAGTTAAAGTGCCTACTGATACCTACGGCAAAGCGGTACTGCGTGAAAAGCTTCTGCCTTTTGCTGAGTCTACTTACCTGCACCAGGTGGTGGCACAGCACCCTGATGGTTCCCTTAGTCACTATACAGATCTTGCCCTGGCCTTAGCTGTTATTCAGAAAACAGAGGCAAGGGAGTGGAGGATTCACTTTCATGTGCCGGTTTTTACGGATTCCTATAACGGATTACAATCGACCCGGGAAGATGTTCAGCAGGTTTTGGCTCTACTGGAGAAAGAGCGTATTACGAACCACCTGGAAGTCGAAACTTATACCTGGGATGTTTTGCCCGATGGGCTGAAAACAGACCTGGCGCATTCTATCCGGCGTGAGCTGGAGTGGGTAATTGAAACAATAAACGAGAAGCAAGATGCAAAAGACGGTCGTCATTAACGTGGTGGGGCTCACGCAGTCGCTTATAGGTAACCATACTCCATTTCTGGCAGAGTGGTCATCGCATAAAGCGAATGGGGCTGCCATACACCCTGTGTTCCCTGCCGTCACCTGTACAGCACAGGCTACCTACCTGACCGGTAAAACGCCGCTGGAGCACGGCATCGTGGGCAATGGCTGGTACTTCCGGGACGAATGCGAAATAAAATTCTGGCGACAGTCGAACAAACTGGTGCAGGCTGATAAAGTTTGGGAAGCAGCTAAAAAAGCGGACCCGTCTTTCACCTGTGCCAATATGTGCTGGTGGTACAACATGTACTCTTCTGTTGATTACGCAGTTACACCACGGCCACAGTACCTGGCAGACGGGCGCAAGCTGCCTGACTGCTACACGCATCCTGCCAGCCTGCGCGACACCTTGCAGCAAAAGCTCGGCACCTTTCCTTTGTTCAGTTACTGGGGCCCAAAAACTTCCATCAAATCAAGTAAGTGGATCGCGAATGCGTCCATCCTAACGGACGAACTGTATGACCCCACGCTTACGCTCATCTATTTGCCTCACCTGGATTACAACCTGCAACGCCTGGGCCCTGGGAACCCGCGCATTGCCACCGATCTGCATGAAATTGATACTGTTTGCGCAAAACTGATCACCTATTATGAATCAAGAGGGGCTAATATAATTGTGCTGTCAGAGTATGGTATTTCAGCAGTGAACCAAGCAGTTCACTTAAACAGAACGCTGCGCGAACATGGTCTGATCGCCCTGCGCGAAGAGCGTGGCCTGGAACTGTTGGATGCAGGCGCCAGCGAAGCCTTTGCCGTGGCAGACCACCAGGTGGCGCACATCTATATAAAGGATAAGAACCGGGAGGGGGAGGTGAAAAGGCTCATCGAACAGGTGCCGGGTGTGGGAGAGGTGTTGGCAGGAAGTGAGCGGAACAAGTATAGCCTGGGCCATGAGCGTTGCGGAGAACTGGTGGCAGTAGCCAGCAAAAATGCCTGGTTTACCTACTATTATTGGCTGGATGATAAAAAGGCTCCGGACTTTGCCCGAACGGTAGAGATACATAAAAAGCCTGGATACGACCCGGTTGAAATGTTTGTAGACCCGAAAATAAAGTTCTTGCTGCCGTTAGTAGCAGCTAAACTTCTTAAGAAGAAACTTGGCTTGAGAACCCTGATGGACATCATTCCGCTCGATGCCACGCTTGTTAGAGGTTCCCATGGTCGTATTCCCGAGGAGAAAGAAGAATGGCCTGTCTTTCTGTCTAATAAGAGCGAATTGGTCCCTTTTACAGGCATACAGGCAACAGATGTTTATGACCTCATTCTCCAGCACCTGGGCGTAAAACAGGAGCAGGAAGTAAAGTCAAAGCATCAGGCCAGCCCATTGATAAGCTGAACCACCTGTACTTTTACAAGCACTTGATTCTGGAATTCTGAATTTTATCTTATGCCCTCTACTACTTCGGATATTCTTGTGACACCCCGGAATCACCCTCAGGAGGAGGCAAATTCGGGTGACCGCTGTATTTGAGAGTGATAAGTAGTTGATAATAAACGCATTGTAGTTTAGGTTCGAATCCCTTACTCTCTGCTGCATAACCCGATAGAGCCTGTAAGTGAATAACTTGCAGGCTCTATCGGGTTGTCATCTTAGGTAGTTCTTACCTGTTTCTTTCTTGTTTGTGCTTTATACTTACATAAATCGAGCGTGGTAATTAAGAACCTATTTGACTGGTTTAGCTAACAGATCAGTAAAAAAAGAATGATGGAACGCCTACAAGGTAAAAAGCCACACTTCAACTTCGCCTCGTTCTCGGCAATTACCAACCACAACCAAATTCAATCATGATGATACTTCTCGCCCCTCAGAATCGTAAAGCCACGGTATAGCTGCTCCACGAAAAACAGGCGAACCATCTGGTGCGAGAACGTCATTTTTGAAAGCGAGATCTTATCGTTTGCCCGCTCGTAGATAGCGGGGGAGAAACCGTAGGCGCCCCCGATGATGAAGACCAGGTTGGTGGTCACGGAGTTGAGTTTCTTTTGCAGGAAATGGGCATACTCAGTCGAGGTAAAGGTCTTACCCTGCTCATCGAGCAGCACCACGTGGTCGCCATCCTGTATTTTTTGCAGCAGCAGTTTGCCTTCTGCCTCTTTCAGATTATCAGCCGTGAATTTGCCGCCCTGCTTCACGTCAGGTATGATCGTAAACTCGAAGGAATGGTAGTGCTTCAGCCGTTTCATATACTTCTGTATACCTTCCTCCAGAAATGCCTCGTCTGTTTTGCCGATCGCAATAAGCTTGATTTTCATGTAGCCCTTTTCCCGCCAATTTCGGTCTAATTACGCTGTTTTGCAACCTAGTCTGCCTCGGTTCAGGTATAGCAAGATTTTGAGCGGAAAAGGATACCCCCTATTTTATCGTCCTGTAAGCAACTCATTTTCCAAAGTAAATCTGAAAATTCAGGAGGGGGACATTGTTTAGCCTTATTCTAAATTACTGAATAACAGTGGCTGCATGCAACCTGCGGTGGGTAGAGGGAGGTAAAAAGGGATAGTAATGCAATGTGAGACGCAAAACAATCTAGATATGGAAGCAACATGCAACAACTGCAACCACTGGGAGCAGGACCAAAACAAAGTACGACTTCAGAGCAATGAATTTGGCTTGTGTGACGAACTAACCGGGCAGCACGCCCTGGAGCCGGCTTATGTACTGCCTCTGGTACATGAAGGACCGGAAGATAAGAAGCCAAGACGATTTGAAATGATCACGGGCGCACAGTTTGGATGCAATCATTTCAGTGGGCGAAAAGGCTGGGTATAAGCCCATCAGATAGGTTGTAAAAACAAATGCCCTGCAGGAGACTGCAGGGCAAATGCCTAATCTAAACACAAACAACCAACACTAGTATTATCTATTCTAAACTATTCTATTCTATCCCCAAGGTGTAGTCGCCTTGTTGGCTGATATTAGTAGCGTAGGTAGGGCACGTTGCTCATTCCGGAGAGTGAGTCAAGTATACCTACAAAATACTCGCCTATAAACAGACCGGTTCCTTTCTTCACCGCATCCGTCCCTAAAGTCGAATTGATCACTTCCCCATCAATCGTTGAGTACTCGAGTGAGTCATCAGTCTGAGCAACGGGTTTCACTGATTTTAAGTAGCTGCAGTTGCCAACATCCTGTTTTGGCTTGGCCGCTTTGTTTTCGTAGGTTTTCATATGTCAGGCTGTGGTTTGGTTTAGATTGATACAATGATACAGCTCAGTCTGCTCCTAACACAGGAAAGATATTTACAAGAGGTAACTTGTATTATACAGAGTGTATATATGAAATAAGTATACTTTGGAGGTGATTTGTTGATTTTATCCCTACTGCCAAGCCTCTTATGATGTGTAATGCTGATAGGAAATGTTAAAAGGTAACAAAGGTCAATTACTTTTTATTCTGCAAAGAGCGCAACACATAGTAACTGAAAGTCTGTAAGGCCAGCACAGTCACTGACAGTACAGCACCAGGTATAGCCACCAGCCACCAGGCGGCCGTATTGGTACGTATACCTGCTATCATTCTTCCCAAGCTAACTAAGTCGGTACTGACGCCAATGTTCAGGAATGACAGCGTTGACTCTAGCATCAGCAGACCTGCCAAGCCGAATGAAAAAGCTACCAGCACCGGCCCCAACAGGTGCGGGAGCGCATGGCGAATCAGAAGGCGCCGTTGCGTAAATCCCAGACTGGTGGCAGCCTCAAAGAAGGGCAATTCCCTGATGCGCAGCATCTCCGCTCTGGCCAACCGCGCCGTTCCTGTCCAAAAAGTAAG
The DNA here is from genome assembly GCF_030546575.1 of Pontibacter coccineus. GTDB lineage: Bacteria > Bacteroidota > Bacteroidia > Cytophagales > Hymenobacteraceae > Pontibacter > Pontibacter coccineus. Next base: position 22,769 of record NZ_JAUOTN010000001.1, on the reverse strand, counting down.
CACCAACAGCACAGACAAGGCTAGCAGCGTAGGTGGTACGATGGCTGCCAAAACCAGTATCAGGACAAGTCTCGGAATGCTGGTCTGCACCTCAATCAACCTTAGTAGCAATTCGTCAGCCGGAAAAGGAGTCTTCTGGTTGAGAAAAGGAAGTTGTTTGAAAAGCGCCCTTAAGCCAAGTACCAGGAGCAAAGTAAAAAACAAAGCCGCCATACCTGTAAGTATGAAGTCTGAGTAGGCAGCGCCTTGGCTAAAGAGTAACATAGGAAGGTAGATGCCATAATAGGCGAGGGGGAGCAAGCCAAAAACCAAAGCAGCCAGAACGGCCCGGCTCAGGTGCAGACGACGATTGCCATAAAGCCCTGCCGAAGCACCAAGCGTTAAGCCAATCAGACTGGCGATCGCCATGACAGGCAAACTGATGGCAAATGCTGTACGCGCGCCATATAGGATGTTGGACAGCACATCACGCCCCAGGCCGTCTGTACCAAGCCAGTGACGGGGCTTGTCCGGCTCAGCTGCCCATCCGAAAGGTGCCTGGTAGGTTTGCTCCAGATCCAGTTCGTTTGGTCCATAGCCAAGCGGCAACCAGGGCAGCGCCAGTGCAACTGCTGCCAGCAACACAAGGTATAGCAAAGCCAGTCGGAAGGCCGGCGCCATCTGCCACAAGTCACGAGCTATTTGCCAGAGACTCCTCATGATGCGTGCGAACGTATACGCGGATCCGCCAGTGCGTATAGCAGGTCAGACAGCAGGTGCGACAACAGCCTGAATACGGCCACAATAACAACGATGCCGACTATCACGGGGTAGTCGCGTGTCAGCACCGCATCGATGAGCAACCGGCCCACGCCAGGTATAGCAAAAACAGTTTCGATGATAACGGCTCCCGCTACCAGGGCAGGCAGAAAATCTGCCAAAAGCGTGATGACAGGCAAGAGCGCATTGCGCAGCATGTGGCGGCGAATGACGCGATGCTCTGAAAGGCCTTTAGCACGCGCCGTGCGGATGTAATCCTGGCCAGCTACTGCCGTGACGGCCTGGTAAAACTGATTGGTGAGATAGGGTAAATTGGCTAGGACGAGGCAGATCATCGGAAGCGCCATAAACTGCAGCCACTGGCTGAGTTGCTCTAACCAGCTTTGGTCGAAGGCATTGTAATACCCCATCCCATATACCGGAAAGAGCTGTAAAAAAGCCGGATTTGCCAGCAGTACCAGCAAGAGAATCGCCAGTACAAAGAGCGGAATACTATCCAGCAGGAACAGGGAGGGTAGCAGCGTACTTCGCCACATGCGACCTGAGCGGCGCACCATCAGGATGGCCAGTTCCATAGCCAGCATAGTGGCAAACGCCATACTTGCCAGCAGCAACCACCAGGTGTTTCCGATCGCCTCACCCAACACCGTGGCCACCGGTCGCCCGTCCCGGAGCGAGGTGCCCAGACTACCCTGTAGCAAACCGGACAGCCAGCGGTAGTACTGGTTCTGATCGCCGTGCCACTGCACGGATGGCAAAAGATAGGTATAGCCGGAGGGACTCGCCAGTAACCGGGCACTGCTCTCCAAATTCTTGCTCCGGGATATGTTTGTTGCCGGCAATTTCGCTGCTATACCTGCAGTAGCCTGCTGGAGATCGGCAGCCTCCCGATGACTGTAGATCATGTAGAGGTGTTCCTGCACCTGTTGGCGCTCTGTTTCTGACAGGTCTGTTTCTAATGTTTTCAGGCTTCGGAAAAACCGGGCTGCCGCATCCGGATTGCCATATTGCCAGGAAAGTTTTTGGAGGAAGGCCCGGTCACGCTCCGGGAACACCCGGTGCAGGGTATCGGGCATGGCGGCAGATGTGATGCTGAAATAGAAAAGAGGCAGGTCCTGACCGGTGGTCTTTAAAAACAGGCGGTAGCTGTGGTCTCGCGAGGCGGCATCGCTACGGCTGTAGTAGCCGGCTTCCTGCTGCGCCAGATGTTCGCTCCCAAAAGCACCAGGCATCAGTTTGCTCAATAAAAAGATGGCCGATGCAATGAACCAAAGTGTAGGTATAGCCAGGAGCAGTCGCCTGAATACAAAATTGGCCATGGCACGGTTAAGGCTTCAGCATAAACGAACTCAGGTCATAGTACGGACGCACGCCCGACACCTTTGTATTCGTGAACCTGTTGTGTATGGCAATTCTTTCTTTTCTGAAATAGAGCGGCACGAATGCGGCCTCTTCCTGAATAATCTCCTGTAAACGGTGCAACAGCCGGGCTTTCGCTTCTTCATTTTCGGCTTCATTGATCTGGTTTAGGATATCATCGCTCTCCGGCGTGCCAAAACCTGTTGTGTTCATTCCGCCTGGCCCGGCAAAGCTTGTGTGGAACAGCGGCTTAAAGTTAAAGACGAAGGGGTTCCCTGATATGCCCCTGAAATGCATGTCGTAATCCCGTTGTTCTATCTTCTGGCTGTAAACGTTTCCCTCGAGTGGCGACAAGGTAACAGGTATACCTGCCTTACCTGCATGCTGCTGAAAGATCATCGCCATCTGTTCATACATGGTGTTGCCGGCTCTGTAAAGCAGCTCGATGCGCAGGTCCTCCCGCTGGCCATTTATGTTGCGGTACCAGCCTTTCTGCTCCTGTATCCAGCCGGCGGCTTTCAACAGGGTAGTGGCCAGCTCCGGATCATACCTGCGTGGTTGCAATTGCGGATGGTAAAGATTTTCCCGGTCAGGTGGTATGGGGCCTACCGTTGGCGTTGCGTACGACTGCTGGCTTACCCGGATCATACCCGATACATCCATGAGGTGCGCGATGGCCTGCCGGGTACGTTTGTCGCGGAACGCTGGCTTGCGCGTGTTAATGGCAGCGTAAATCAGGTCATAGCCCTGCGGCGTATGGAGGTCGTAATCTTTCAGGAAGTTTTCATCCTGGCGGAGCTGTGCAAACTCATTGACAGGAATGTTATCCAGCACATCGAGCTGCGCGTTTTTAAGGGCCATGAGCGCAGTGGTATTGTCTGGAATAATCTGGAAATTGATCTGCTCCGGATTAGCAGTCAGGTAGCTGGCCGTGCTACCGGTGTTTTTACCCCACCAGTCCGCTTTCCTTTTCAGCACGATGTACTGACCCGTAGCCCACTCCGCCAATTGGTAGCCGGCGCTGCCCTGCAGCATTTCCTTACCTTCTGGTGAGCCCAGCCTGTTGCAGCGCGCAGCCACAGCGCGTGTACGGTCTGTGTTATACTGACTGCTGTCTGCCGTGGACCAGGCAGCCAAAGGTATAGGAGTGAATGCCTGTTGAGGATCCAGGAGGTAGGAGGGCAGGATAAAGAAGTCGCCGGTGAGGAGTTGCATTTCGGGCGTAAAGCCCCGGCAAACGAGCGTAAATCTGCCAGGCGCAGAAGGGTCGAGCTGTATGTCCTGTATAAACTCCAGCTGTGAGCGGATACTCTCATTCCGGATGAAAGGAGATTTCAGGACCTTGAGGGTGAAGGCCACGTCTTGTGCAGTAACGGGGCTCCCGTCAGGCCACTCGGCTTCGGGGCGAAGCTGGTAGTGGAAAAAAGTAAGCGAGTCCTTGCGCTCCACTTCCGGAAAAGCGGAGGCAAGGCCTGGCTTCAGTGTGTTATCTTCAAGATCTACAGTCAGCAGGCTTTGATAGAGCAGATTAATTATCTGCAACGCTTCCTGCGAGGTATAGCTTATGGGGCTAAGGCTCCCTGGGTCTATCGCCAAACGCAGGCGTACTTCATCAGGCTGCCGAGCCGGCTGACCGCAAAAATTTAATAGTAGTAGAAGTAAGAAAAATAGAAATGCTTGAGTTCTCCGCATTATGTATCGTGCCCCTTAACCAAAATCAGACATTGGCAATATAGGGAAAATGAAGCAATTCTCAAGAATGACCCAAAGGCCTATTTCTCAATATTAACCCAAGTACCTGAGCCACCCATGGAATTCATGGTCTCAGTTGTTGTAGTAGTAGTGGTGGTAGTGGTAGTTGTATTCGTTGTGCTCTGATTCAGGTCTTTGGTAGGTTCAGTAGGAGTGCCAAGCAGAACGTTCAGAACGATAGTGATGATGATAGTTGCCATGATTTCTAGGGTTAAATCGGTTTATAGTGTAACAAAGATTCACACAGAATAAATGGAAAGAAAAGAAAGTTTTCACGCAGAGGTAACTATCAATATACCAAGTTATTATGGTATAAAAACAATAAACAATATAAAAATATTGTACTGAGGGCTTATATTTATATATTGCTATCTAATATATTTCCAAAAGGTAACATATGTGTGTTACTTTAGACCTGAAATTGGAGGAAAATAGCAGTAATTAGTGCTTTATAAACGTTTTTCAAGGCTATTAGATGTCTAATATATAGAATTTTTAGTTGATCTTTTGCATGAAGGAAATTAAAAAATTGATTGAGATCGTTCTTTCCTGTAGCCAGGCAGAGACAGCGCTGCTTGATGTGCCGAAACAGAGTATTAAGGAAAAGCAGTTCATACAGGGTATAGAGTCGGGGAGCTATACATCTGATGAGCAGGCTGCAAAAGATCTATATAATACTAACCCCAACGATGTAAGGTATAAAATGCTAAAGCATCGTGTTAAAAAGAAGCTTTTCAACGAGCTGAATTATGTGAACCCGCAAAAAGTCACAGCCAACCACGTACGGCAAAAAGAAATTCAGTGTAACAGTCTGATTTACCAGGCAAACATAGTGCGTGCACGCTATGAGTTTGACTTGGTGATAAACTTGGCTACCAAGGCGCTCATGATAGCTCAGGAGTTTGACTTTACTGACCTAAAAGTCTCTGCCCTGGAACTACTGAGCCTGAGCTACTCTGAGATGGGTTTTATAAAAAAGTTTGCTGCGGCCCAGGAAGAACTTAAAACAGCTATGAGCCATTTTGTGATGGAGCGGGAAGCTGTTTCTATGTTTCAGCACGCAACTGTTCAGCTACGCAAGTCAACAAAGACCCGAAAGGAATTTCTGCCCCATTTGCCGGAAATCATCGAGAAGCTGGAAAAATTATGGAAAGGATCCGGTACGTTCAGCTCCTATTACGCCTACTACCGGACGTATATCTGGTATCATGAACTAGAAGGCAATTTTAAAGAAATCATTGCAATAACGGTTGATGCTCTTAGGCTGGTCGATCGGAATAGAATCAATGTGCACCGTTTCGATCTGACCTATAACAATTTCATCATGGTATACGCTCACTTAAGAGCGAAGGACTATACAGACGGATTGGCATATGCAGAAAAGAATTTACAACTCTATAACCCGACTTCAGTTAACTGGTTCTCTTATATGGAGAACTACTTTCTGTTGGCAGTGCACGCCCAGCAGTACGAGCTAGGTGATGTACTGCAGCGGAAAATATTTGATAATTCATCTTTTCACATCATCCCCACTAGTGCCAAAGAGCGGTGGATACTGTATCGCTCTTATTTCAGGCTGGTATACCCGCAGGCAACTGTACCGGAAGGAGAGGCCAACAACCCTTACCTGCTTTCGCTGCCTGAGTACAGTAAAGACAAACTGGGTTTCAACGTAGCCATTCTCACGCTACAGTTCATTTACCTGCTCGAGCGGGGGGAAACGGAGGCGCTGCTATACCGCATCGAAAGCATCAAAAAATACGTGTCCACGCACTTGAAAGACGCCTTTAGCTTGCGCAGTAAGCTCTTTCTGAAGCTGCTGGTACTATCTGTAACGGAAGACTACGAGGCGGAGGTTTGTCGTACGAAAGGTGAATCGCTTTATAAAAAGCTAATGGACACGCCTGCTCCGGGGGATGCCTATGCCGAGATCGAAATTGTACCCTACGAGCATTTGTGGGACCTGATTCTGCAGATTTTGGCAAAAGCCGAAGCGAATACCAAGTCACGTACACGCTGAGTAAATATTTTGCTATATTTCAGGTATGCAAAAAAACAACCCTACCATTACCAGAGCCTGGTGTGTGTATGACTGGGCCAACTCGGTGTACTCGCTGGTCATTATCTCCACGATCTTTCCGATCTATTACAGCGCGGTTTCCAAACACCCCGAGACGGGCTCTACCCTGGTCAACTTCTTCGGGTTAGAACTTCAAAGCTCCGTGCTGTTTTCTTATGCGGTATCGGGCTCTTTTTTGCTGATCGTGCTCATGAACCCTTTCCTGACGGCCATTGCAGACTACAGCGGACGCAAGAAGCTGTTCATGCAGTTGTTCTGCTATATAGGCTCAATCTCCTGTGCCAGCCTGTTCTTTTTTACCAGAGAGACTTTCTCGATTTCAATTGTACTTTTCATGCTGGCGTCCATTGGGTTTACAGGCAGTATTGTGTTCTACAACTCATACCTGCCCGAAATCGCCACCGAAGACCAGTATGACCGTCTGAGTGCCCGCGGATTTGCGATGGGCTACGTCGGTAGTGTGCTGTTGCTACTCTTCAATCTGGCTATGATTCTGCAGCCAGGGTGGTTTGGCATCGCTGCAGACAATACCAGCCTGGCGCCCCGCATCGCCTTCCTGACAACCGGACTCTGGTGGTTCGGCTTTGCGCAGTATACCTTCTACCACCTGCCGGCCAATGTGTATCATAAAAATCCGCAGGGCAGCTGGGTGTTGAATGGGGTAAAGGAGTTGAAAAAAGTGTTGAATCAGGTGAAGGAGCTGCGTCTGCTGAAGCGCTACCTGCTGGCTTATTTCTTCTTTAACATGGGCGTGCAGACGGTGATGTATGTGGCTACTATTTTCGGGATTGAAGAGTTGAAATTGCCAAGTGACAACCTGATCATCACCATCCTGATCATTCAGCTGGTGGCCATTGCCGGTGCTTATGGCTTTGCGGCTCTTTCTGCCAGGTATGGCAACATCAGAGCCCTGATCATTGCTGTGATCATCTGGATCGGCATTTGTATCGCCGCTTATTTCATAACCACGGCCTATGAGTTTTATGTTTTGGCTGCTGTGGTAGGTTCTGTTATGGGAGGTATACAGTCGCTTTCACGCTCCACCTATTCTAAACTGATTCCGGCCACTACCAAGGACCACGCCTCCTATTTCAGTTTCTATGACATCACGGAAAAGGTCTCTATCATGCTCGGTACGCTGGCTTATGGCGTTATTGCTCAGGTAACAGGCTCTATGCGCTACAGCATTCTCGCACTGATCATTTTCTTTGCCCTCGGCCTGCTCTTTCTGTCCCTGATCAAAGGCAAGAAATCGCTGGAGCCGCAAGGCGAAGCCGAGGCAGTAGCAACAAGCTAGGTATAGCTGAGGTATACAAAACAAGAACGGCAGCCTGCTTGGGCTGCCGTTCTTGTTTGTCTGAATCAGGATTTTCAGATTTTCAGGATTTTCGCAAAGTGAATTTAATCCGTATTTTTTAATTATAAATTATGAATCCTGTAAATCCTGACTCAGACAGATGGTTCGTGCATGAGTAGACAGGTTGCGACCAGTCCCTAAAGGCTTTCGTCATTCAGCCATTTAACAATTTAACCAATCAACAATCAATAATCAATAATCTTACTTCTTGTATACCTGTACGCCATTCACGTAGGTGCGGAGCACCTGGAGGCCGCGCATCTGGTCGTTCGGTACTTTCATCAGGTCGCGGTCCACTATAATGAAGTCGGCAAACTTGCCGGGCTCGATGCTGCCTTTTTCATTTTCCTCGAAAGCAGCTTTCGCAGGCCAGATGGTCATGCCGCGCAGGGCTTCTTCACGGCTCAGGGCGTTCTCCATCTGGAAACCGCCTTCCGGCCAGTTCTTCCCATCCTGACGTGCTACGGCTGCATGAAAACCAAACACCGGGTTAATGTCCTCTACCGGGAAGTCGCTGCCAAGCGGAATGTAACCGTTTTGGTCGAGTAGTTGCTTGAAAGGGTAGGCGTGCGCGATGCGCTCCTTGCCCAGGCGGTCACCCGCCCAGTACATGTCGGAAGTGGCATGCGTCGGCTGCACGGATGGCAGCACGCTATACCTGCCAAACTTGTCCATATCGGCAGGGTTGATGATCTGGGAGTGCTCTATACGCCAGCGCTTGTCGTTCTTTTCCTTCAGCACTTCCCCGTAGATGTCGAGCAGCAGACGGTTGGCCGAGTCGCCGATGGCGTGGGTGTTCATCTGGAAACCGTGCTCGTTCATCAGTGCGGCCAGGTCACGGAACTCCTGCTCAGAGGCCAGCAGGAAACCATAATGACCATGCTTATCACTGTAAGGTTTAAGGAGGCTAGCACCTCGGGAGCCCAGCGCTCCGTCTGAGTACACTTTGAAAGAGCGCACGTTCAGGCGGTCCGTCTTATAAGGTCCATTCGCAAAATAATGGTCCTGGTTCACCTTGCCCGGGTTTATCATAGCGTATACCCGCATCTGCAGCTCTCCGCTTTTGTGCATGGCATCCATCAAATCGACGGTAGACTTGTCCAGTCCGGCATCGGCTACGGAGGTGAGGCCCACGGCGAAGCAGTTTTTCTCTGCGTTGATCAGCGCCTGGCGCTGTTCCTGCTCGTCAGCCTCCGGTATCTTGGAGCCTACCATGCCAATGGCATTGTCAACCAGGATACCCGTCATTTTACCATCTTTTAGTTCAACCAGGCCACCCACCATTTTAGTCTGCGGCGTGATACCAGCCAGGTCCAGGGCTTTCTGGTTTACCAGCGCGGCATGGCCATCAACACGGGTAAGGATAATCGGGGTGTCCGGAAAGAGCACATCCAGTGTATCTTTGGTCGGGAATTCCTTCACCGCCCAGTCGTTCTGGTCCCAGCCGCGGCCTGTGATCCAGTCTGCCTCCGGGTAGGCTTTCTGCTGGTCCACTACTTTCTGCACCACTTCTTTGAAGGAGCCGGTGCCATACAGATCTGCCGACTGCAGCTCAAGACCGTAGCGGTAGAAGTGGGCGTGTGCGTCATTCAGACCGGGGTAGATGGTTTTGCCTTCGGCGTCGACTTCCTCGGTGGCGCTATACCTGGCCTTAATGTCAGCCGTCGTTCCTACGGCCACGATCTTGCCGTCTTTCACAGCAAAGGCCTCAGCCTGATCGAAGTTATCGTTCACCGTGTACACGTTGCCGTTGTACACGATCAGGTCAACCGACTCGCTACTGGAGTCAGAGGAGTTGCAGCTACTCAGGAGGGTGAGGCCCAGCAGGGTGCCGGCTGCAAAAGAGCGTAGTGTTTTTTTCATGTATCTGTTTATTCGAAACGCATGTGTTTCACGGATTCACCGGAGTTGATCAGTTCGATCAGGGAGTCTATCCCGATGCTTAGATGCTTTTCTACATAATTGGTCGTCACGAGCTTGTCGCTTTCCGAGGTCTTCACACCTTCCGGGATCATCGGGTTGTCCGACACGAGCAGCAGGGCGCCGTGCGGAATCTCGTTGATAAAGCCCACCGTAAAGATCGTGGCGGTCTCCATGTCGATACCCATGGCACGGATCTGGCGCAGGTATTCTTTGAAGTCCTCGTCGTGCTCCCACACGCGGCGGTTGGTGGTGTATACCGTGCCCGTCCAGTAGTCCATCTCATGTTTCTTGATCATGGACGATACGGCACGCTGCAAACGGAACGAAGGCAAAGCCGGGATTTCTGGTGGCAGGTAGTCATCCGATGTACCTTCGCCGCGAATGGCCGCGATCGGCAGAATCAGGTCGCCGATGGCTGTTTTTCTTTTCAAACCGCCACACTTGCCCAGGAAGAGGGCCGCCTTTGGCTTGATGGAAGATAGCAGATCCATCACGGTGGCCGCCATGGCGCTACCCATACCAAAGTTGATGATGGTGATGTTGTTGGCGGTGGCCGTCTGCATGGGCTTGTCCAGGCCCTTTATCTCAACGCCGAACCGGTCGGCGAACATACGCACGTAGTTGATGAAGTTGGTGAGCAGAATATACTCGCCGAATTCATTTAAAGGCACACCGGTATACCGTGGCAACCAGTCGCTTACGATCTCTTCTTTACTCTTCATGTTTTAAATATAAGTAATTAGGTATAAAAAAGCCGCCTTGGCAAGGGTGTTTGCTGGGGCGGAGGCTTTAAAATTGGTAAATTGCCTTATGGAAACGCTCAACCTACCGATGTTTGATTACAAAATTAAGCATTCTGGCGCTAATGTCATGATATTTGATGCGCTACGCCGCAAATATGTGCTGCTGACGCCGGAAGAATGGGTGCGACAGCATTTTGTGCATTTCCTGATTGGCACGCATCGCTATCCGAAAAGCCTGATTAGTATTGAACGGGGCACTACCTACAACAAGTTGCAGAAACGCACCGATATGTGTGTGTACGACCAATCAGGCAAGCCCTACCTGCTGGTAGAGTGCAAAGCCGCGCATATCCCCATTACCCAGGAAGTAGTGAAGCAGGTGTCGGTATACAACCAGGTACTGCAGGCCCGCTATGTGGTCATCACCAACGGCTTGGAGCACTATTGCTGGGAAGTGGATTTCCAGACCCGTCAGTTCACGCCCTTGCAGGGTATACCTACTTTTGAAGCGGAGGTATAGCGCTTACTTTTTTCAGGCTATACCTGGCTGCTCAGGCAGCGTCTTACTCTTTGTGTAGCCAGAAATAAAGGTCGTTGGCCAGCATCTTGTTTTTGAAGTACTGCACATAGGCTTTCAACTGCTGCCCCTGCGTCGCATTCGCTTCTGCGGCAGGCGCCAATTCCGGGAAGGTGTGGAAGCGCAGCTCATCACTTGCCGTCAGTTCGGCCACGCCATCCTGCTGTACCATATAATACGAGACGCCATTGTAAAGTAGCGCATGTCCGGTAGCAGTGCTGTCCAGCACGGACTGTCCGAAGAGCATCAGTTTATCGGTTGGCAGCTGCAGGTAATCCACCATCGTAGGCAAAATATCGGCGTGCTGCGTGACCTTTTGCACATCCGCCTCTAGCTTTTTGGCCGGATGGAAAAGCAGGAGTGGTACCCGGTGATAGCCCAGTTCGTTCTGGTACTCCGGCCGTATGCTCTTCTGGGTATGGTCGGCCACCAGAATAAACAGTGTGTTTTCGTACCAGGGCTGCTGGGAAGCCGTCTTGAAAAACTCCCGCAGCGCATAATCAGCATAGCCTACCGACTCGTGTATCTCCAGATCGCCTTTCGGGAATTTACCTTTGTACTGGGCAGGAACGGTATACGGCTGGTGGGAGCTGAGCGTGAAAACTGTGCTAAAGAAGGGCTGCTGAAATTTGCTCATCTCCTGCACCGTGTACTGCAGGTAGGGCTCGTCAAAAATGCCCCAGTTGCCATCGAAGTGCGCCGCCCGGAGTTCCGAAGGGTATTCGTCCAGACCAAAATAGTGCTGTATACCTGCCATCTGGGTATACTGATTAAAGCCCATCGTGCCATTGGTCGCGCCATGAAAGAAGGCCGTGGTATAGCCGGCGCTCCGCAGCAAATGCCCGGCACTGTATATCGTGTTGGACTGGTAAGGCGACGTGATGTAAGGATCGGGCAGGAGCGAGGGCAGGCCCGACAGGATAGAAGGCAGCGCTTCAATGGATTTACGGCCATTGGCAAAACTGTTTCGGAACAGCAGCCCCTCGCCGGCCAGCGAATCCAGGAACGGGGTATAGCCTTCGCCGTTATTGAGGGCTCCTACATATTCCGAGGCAAAACTTTCCAGGATGATCAGCACCACATTTTCCTGAAGCGGCGCTCCGGTAGGTTTAGCATACCTGCCTGGCTTTACCGGCAGATTGGTCAGGAGCTCTTCATCCGAGGCAAAAAAGTGCTTTGCTTCTATAGTGGCTTTGCCAATGCTTTTGATAAAAGTAAAAGGTGTGTTAAGCGACAGGTGACCCAGCGAAGCATGCTCTTGCACAAAAGCGTGGGCCGGACGCAGCGGTTTTAGTTGGATGCCGCCCCGTATACCCAGCACTACAAAGCCTGCTACCAGCAGCAGGCGCAGGTAGCGCTGCCATAGCACCGGCCTCCGCTCAGTTATAGTAGCAGGGGTAGGGTATAACTTTGTTATGGCGAAGACCAATCCCGCAAAGACAAGGCCCATGTACCAGTAGTAGCTGGCCAGCTGCCCAAGTTGCCCCAGTACATCGCCCGTTATAGTGAGTACCTCGTTGCCCGACCGTCTGCCGATGAACTTGAAGAACTCTACATCGACCAGTGCCAGCGCTATGAAAGGCGCGTTGGTGAGCACAAAGAGCCAACGGAGCGTTCGCTGGTATCTTGGGTGCTGCAGATTGCCGTGCGGCAGCAGCGACAGGAGTATGAAGAGCGAGTTGATGATCACGAGCGCCGCCACATCGAAGCGGAGACCATGCACGAAAGCCAGTGCCACCTGCCCGGCTGAAGCCTCGGCAAAGTGATCGAAGTTAAAGACGAAGAAAATGGCGCGCAGCAAGGTATAGAGCAGAAACACTAGCCCTAAGCGGCGCAGCAGCAGTTGAAATGAACTGTCAAACATCAGTCAGATAAGAGAGTCTTGGCATTTGGGCTACCGCTGAAGTTGAGGCAGGCCGGCATTAAAACACAAAGATATCGAAAATGGTGCGCTTTTGGTAAACGCTCCAAAACAAGAGCGCCTTCCCGATCAGATCAGGAAGGCGCTCATTTTATAAATCAGGCTATACCTAGCTTATAGAATAGAATTCACTTCAGTATACTCCAGGTTGAAGGCTTCCGCCACACCTTTGTACACTACTTTGCCCTGCACTACGTTCAGGCCTTTTTTCAGCTCTTCGCTGTCAGCACAGGCTTTCTTCCAGCCTTTGTTTGCGATCTGGATCGCGTACGGCAGAGTCGCGTTGGTCAACGCCTGGGTAGACGTGAACGGAACAGCACCCGGCATGTTGGCCACGCAGTAATGCACCACATCATCAATAATGAAAGTTGGATTCTCGTGTGTGGTTGGCTTACAGGTCTCGATGCAACCGCCCTGGTCAACAGCAACGTCAACCAAAACAGTGCCTGGCTTCATAAGCTTCAGCATGTCGCGGGAGATCAGGCGAGGGGCCTTTGCACCCGGTATCAGCACGGCACCGATGATCAGGTCGTGCGTCGGAAGCATTTCGCGGATGTTGTATTCGTTCGACATGAGTGTCTTCACGTTGGCTGGCATGATATCGTCCAGGTAACGCAGACGGGCCAGGTTCGTGTCCAGGATCGTCACATCGGCACCCAAACCTGCCGCCATTTTGGCTGCGTTGGTACCTACGATGCCACCGCCCAGGATCATCACTTTGGCAGGACGCACACCTGGTACGCCGCCCAACAGAATACCACGGCCTTTCAGTGGTTTCTCCAGGTACTTGGCTCCTTGCTGAATCGACATACGGCCGGCAACCTCTGACATAGGCACCAGCAATGGAAGGCTTCTGTCAGCACGCTCTACCGTTTCGTAAGAAAGGCAAACAGCTTTTTGCTTGATCATCGCGTGCGTTAGCGGCTCGTGAGAAGCAAAGTGGAAGTACGTGAACAGCAACTGGTCTTCTTTGATCAGGTTGTACTCGGACTCGATCGGCTCTTTCACCTTGATGATCATCTCGGCGATGCCGTATACCTCTTCGATGCTCGGCAGTACCGTGGCGCCAGCCTGGGCATAGTCCTCGTCCATAAAACCGCTGCCTTCACCGGCAGTAGCCTGTACGTACACGGTGTGGCCGTTGCGCACCAGTTCCACCACGCCGGCAGGAGTTACGCCTACGCGGTTTTCGTTATTCTTGATTTCCTTTGGAACACCAATAATCATGTCGTTATTTCTTATAGTATTAGTTATTGGAAAAGCTGCGCAAATATACCATATCTATCTTGAAATAAAAGGCTAAACATAAAACCTGTGCGAACAATGTTAGAACGGCTGCAGTCGGCTGATTTAAAGGGCCTTGTAAAATCGGAGGGGAGAGGTGCAGGCCTTAAACTGCGGCTTGTTTGGGATGGCGCCTGGCAGTCAGCATCCGGATGACCTTAAATTGCATCGTACTCCGCTGCCAACTTTTATGGAAAGGTATAAAATGAAAAAAGGCAGTGATAGAATCACTGCCATTAGTACAAAATAAAACTATGAAAAAAACTATCTGAAAGGTACCGGCTGATTGCCCTCCCTTAACATATTCTTTTGAGCCAGACTCTCTACTACATTTGCCTTCAGCGTGAGCTTCAGGTCTGGCATTACGATATCATTTGAAACGATGGTTACCACCTCATTTTGCTCCTTTAACATTGTAGGAATATAGGTTAGTTCCAAAGTTGCCTGCTGTCCTGGTTTTATTGCCGGTTGCGAAACTTTATAGGTTACGCAATTGCAATTTGACTTCACGCCCTGCACCACCAGGTCCTGCCGACCTGTGTTTTTGATTGTGAACTTTGCCACCGCTTTTTGTCCTTTTTCAAGTTTTCCGAAGCTGTGTGAAGTAGTTCCAACAGCCAAACGCGGCGAATTTGCTTTTTGTTCCGGGGTGTGGCTAGTTTTTAAATCTTTTGGGCCAACCTCTCCCTTAATGAAGATAACGGCATTCGGCGTAGCGGCATTTGAAACAACGGAAATGGACTTGTGGAACGGTCCCGGACGGCCATTACTGTTGTACATCGCCTTGATCACGCCCGTTTTGCCCGGCATAATCGGGTCCTTTGTCCACTCAGGTGTCGTGCAGCCGCAAGAAGGCTGTACCTGGGCTATAACCACAGGCTTGTCACCTACGTTCTTCACTACAAACTCGTAAGAAGCGATCACGCCCTCGGCGAATGTGCCAAAGTCATGGGTCTCTTTCTCAAACTTGAGTTCGCCCTGCGCCTGGGCTGTAAAACCGGCCAACAGCAGGCTAAGCACGGTAAGTAAGTAAAATTTTCTGTTCATAATGCGAATTAAAGAAATTTTGCGACTTGTAAAAAAGGAGATTAAGCAAACAAACAAAGATATAAAATCTTTTGGCAAAAAGACAAGCCTACGTGCAGGAGAGTGCCTGCCCGCGCAGTGCCTCAAATTTGATTTTAGGCTAATTTTCTGTACTTTTGATCATAAATTCCACAATTAGCTTTTACAGACCAGACATGCAAACTGCTGAAGCATCTATAACTCAACGACTAAGCGTTCAGGAAATACTTAATGATTACCGCATTGCCTGGGAGAGCCGCCACGCGAGCCTTGCCGGCCGCAAAGAGGTTTTTATGGGCAAGGCCAAGTTCGGTATTTTCGGCGATGGCAAGGAAGTAGCCCAGCTGGCCATGGCCAAGTTCTTCCAGAACGGCGATTTTCGCTCCGGCTATTACCGCGACCAGACGTTCATGTTTGCCATTGGTGAACTGACGCTCCAGCAATATTTCGCACAGTTATATGCGCATACCGATGTAGAGGCAGAGCCGTCCACAGCCGGCCGCGCCATGAACGGCCACTTCGGCACCCGCCTGCTCGACGAAGAGGGGAAATGGAAGAACCTGATGGAGCAGAAAAACTCCAGTTCTGATATTTCGCCTACCGCCTCGCAAATGCCCCGCCTGGTAGGATTGGCCTATGCTTCCAAGCTCTACCGCCAGAACCCGGACCTGCAGGGTATGCAGCAGTTCTCGGTGAACGGAAACGAGGTGGCTTTCGGCACCATCGGCAACGCTTCTACTTCTGAGGGCATGTTCTTCGAGGCGATCAACGCAGCCGGTGTGCTGCAGGTGCCGATGCTGGTGTCGGTTTGGGACGATGGCTACGGTATTTCGGTGCCGGCTGAGTACCAGACCACCAAAGGCAGTATTTCAGAGATTCTGGCCGGTTTCCAGCGCAACAGCCGCGAGGAACAGGGCTACGAGATATTTAAAGTAAAGGGCTGGGATTATCTGGCGCTTTGCGAAACCTACGAAGCAGCCGTAAAGGTATGCCGCGAGGAACATGTGCCGGTGCTGGTGCATGTCGAGGAGATGACGCAGCCGCAGGGCCACTCCACTTCAGGCTCACACGAAAGGTATAAGTCGAAGGACCGCCTGGCGTGGGAAGCCGACTTCGATTGCCTGTTGAAGATGCGTGAGTGGATGCTGGGTGCCGGCGTCGCTACAGCCGAGCAGCTCGATCAGATCGAAGCAGAAGCCAGAGAGGCCGTTCGACAGGCCCGCAGTGCTGCCTGGAACGCCTTTGCAGATGGCATCAAAGTTGACCATGAAGAGGCTCTGACGCTGATGGACAACCTGGCCGCCTCCAGCGAGCATATTACCGAGATTGCCACTATCACGGAGGAGCTACGCAAAACCGGAACGCCCATCCGCAGCGATGCAGTGAGGGCTGTGCGCAAGGTGTTGCGCTACGTACGCGACGAAAATAACCAGGCAAAGCGCGAATTAGTCGGCTGGCTGGAACAGACCTTGGGTGAGAACACCGACCGCTTCAACTCTTATTTATACAGCCAGTCCGAAGAGGCTGCCTTGCTGGTAGAGGAAGTGAAGCCTGAATTTGCCGAAGACGCTCCGCAAGTGGATGGCCGCGAAGTGCTGCAGGCCTGCTTCGATGCCATGCTATCCCGTGACCCGCGCGTGTTTGCCATCGGCGAGGACGTGGGCCGCATCGGGGATGTGAACCAGGCTTTTGCCGGATTGCAGGAGAAGCACGGTGAGCTGCGTGTAACTGACACAGGTATACGCGAGTGTACCATCATCGGTCAAGGTATAGGGGCAGCCCTGCGCGGTTTGCGCCCGATCACCGAAATTCAGTACCTCGACTACTTATTATATGCGATCCAGATCCTGTCTGACGACGTGGCCTGCTTGCAGTACCGCACCAAAGGTGGCCAGAAGGCGCCTCTGATCGTACGTACCCGCGGACACCGCCTCGAAGGTATCTGGCACTCCGGTTCCCCAATCGGTATGATTCTGAACAGCATCCGGGGTATGCATGTGCTGGTGCCGCGCGATATGACACAGGCGGCAGGTTTTTACAACACGCTGCTTAAATCTGACGAGCCGGCGCTGGTGATCGAGTGCCTCAACGGCTACCGCCTGAAGGAGCGTATACCTAGTAATATAGGAGAGCTTACGGTACCGCTTGGTAAGCCGGAGGTACTGAAAGAAGGCACCGATATTACCATCGTAACGTACGGTTCTATGTGCCGCATCGTAATGGAAGCTGCCCGCCAACTGGAGGACTTTGGTATTTCCGCTGAGGTGATCGACGTGCAGTCGCTTCTGCCGTTTGACCTGGAGCATTCGATCACTGACTCGATCCGCAAGACCAACCGCGTGCTGTTCGCCGACGAGGACGTGCCGGGTGGAGCCACCGCTTACATGATGCAGCAGGTAGTGGACGAGCAGGGCGCCTGGCGCTACCTGGACTCCAAGCCGCAGTGCCTTTCAGCGCACGCGCACCGCCCGCCATACTCATCGGACGGCGATTATTTCTCTAAGCCAAACACAGAGGATGTATTCGAGTCGGTATACGAGATTATGCATGAGGCGGATCCGATAGCTTATCCGGTGATTTATTAAGGTGTACAATGCTATAAAACAGCGAGGCCCTGTACCAAATGATACAGGGCCTCGCTGTTTTTATACTTGTTTGCTACTCGCCTGCCGGCTGAAACAAGGTTATTTCGTCTGTGGTCACGGTGTTGCTGCGGTTGGGCACAGGAGTGGTGCGGTCGTAAATAAAGATATCGAACTTGATGACGGTGCCGGGTTGCAGCAGTGGGAATTCTGATGCATTGATCTCGTTGATGCTGTATTTGATCTCACCTTCCAGGGTTTCCGGGCGCTCGTCTGCCGAAAGTCGCTGAAACCTTCCCGAAAACTGAAAGCCTGGTACCGGGAAAGGGTAGGGCTCGAAGCGGAAGCTGCCCGGATTGTTCGGGTCTTCCGCCTTGATGTACATCACCGTATGAAAGTTCTGCTCAAACTCAGAGCCTTCGTTGAAAGGAGGCTGAAAGTCCTGCGACTCCCGGTTGCTGGAAAGACCCAGATTGCCGTCCCCGTCTTTAAAGCCGATGACCAACACAATCGAATCGCGTAAAGAAGTGATATCCGGTCTCTGAGGGAAAGGGGTGTCCACAAAATGGTACTGCTCCACGCGTCTGAATTCAATCTCAGGCACTACGTCATAGACAGGTTCTTTGCGGCAGGAGCTAAGGGCCAGCACCATTAGCAAGCAGGCCGCACCATACTTTAGCATGTATCTCATGTGGGATCTCAGAAAATGAAGCTAAATTTACTAAATCAAACGAACAGATACAGGAATTGTTATAAATAAATTGGATGGATTTCAAAGCCCGACACCTGCAGCTCTTACTCGCTGATCAGCCCTTTGATTTTGAAGAAACTGCCCTGGCACTATTCAGGCACCAGGCCGCGCATAATCCGGTATACGGCGATTATCTGCAGCAATTGGGCCGCGACCCGAAACAGGTAAGCCGACTGGAGGACATCCCTTTTCTGCCGATCGAGTTTTTCAAAACCCACGAGGTGAAAACAGGTTCATTTGAGCCGGAAGTGACTTTCTATAGCAGCGGCACTACCCAGATGACCCGCAGCCGCCATCAGGTGGCCAGCCTGGACCTATACCTGCGCACCACACAGCGTATTTTCGAATCGTTCTACGGCCCCCTGACCGACTATGTGGTGCTCGCGCTGTTGCCCTCATATCTGGAGCAGGGCGGCTCGTCGCTCGTGGCCATGGTCGATTATTTTATAAAGCAGTCCGGGCAGCAGGAGGAGGGCTTCTACCTCCGAAATCACGACCAATTGCTGCAGACTGTAAAAGGAGCCCGGCAAAGAGAAAAGAAAGTGCTACTGATCGGGGTGTCCTATGCCTTGCTTGACTGGGCTGACAAACTGAAGGGGCAGGAGGACTTCAGCGGCGTGACCATCATGGAAACGGGCGGCATGAAAGGGCGACGAAGGGAGATGATCCGGGAGGAGCTGCACGCCTACCTCAAAAAAGGTTTCGGCGTGGAGGCGATCCACTCGGAGTATGGTATGACGGAACTCCTGTCGCAGGCTTACTCGCTGGGCGATGGCCTCTTCCATGCGGGCTATACCTTGCGCGTTCTCCTGCGCGACCTCAACGACCCCTTCGATATCCGACCCGATATACGCTCTGGCGGCATCAACATCATCGACTTGGCCAACATCGACTCCTGTGCTTTTATCGAGACAAAAGACATTGGCCGTCTGAAGCCGGACGGCACCTTCGAAGTATTGGGCCGATTCGATAATTCGGACATCCGGGGCTGCAACCTGCTAATCGCCTAACATCCAAAACACCGTTTCACCGTTTAAGCTGCCCATGGGTTACATATTTTTTATTGCACTGGTGGCAGGAATGCTCCTGCTGTTTTACAGGTGGTCCACCCGCAGGGAACGCTACCGAAAGGAAATCCTGAAAAAAGGCTTCCCGGCTGAGTGGCGGAAGATTCTGCTGGACAGGGTGGGTTTTTATCATACGCTCAAAACTGAAGAGGAGAAGGCGCGCTTTGAACGGATGCTTCTGCTTTTTGTGTCTGAAAAGCGCATTACAGGTATAGACACCGAGGTAGACGACACCACCAAAGTGCTGGTCGGCTCAAGCGCCATTATCCCGATCTTTGGTTTTAAGGACTGGGAGTACCATAACCTGGGGGAGGTGCTGGTGTTTCCGGGCAGCATCCACAGGTATAAGAACGAGGATAACGAAGCTGTTTCGGAGGTGCTGGGACGCGTGAATCCATTCCAGAATGACCATTACGTGACCTTGTCCAAGCCGGCGCTGGAGCAAGGCTTCAATGACATGGCCGACCGCAAGAACGTAGGTATACATGAGTTTGCCCATATGCTCGACCAGGCCGATGGGGAGATAGACGGTGTGCCGGAAGCGTACCTGCCCGATGAACTGGTGCGACCCTGGAAAGAACTCATGTACCGCAAGATCAGCCAGATCGAAAAAGGAAAGTCGGACATAAACGATTATGCGGCGACCAGCGAGGCGGAGTTCTTTGCAGTGGTAACGGAGTATTTCTTCGAGAAACCCGACCAACTGGCCGAAAAGCACCCGCGCCTGTACGAACTGCTGACCAAGGTTTTCAAGCAGAATCCCAAAAGAAGGTTCCGCGTCAATTTCCGGGAGCTGCTCAACCCTTACGGCAAGCGCCTGGGCCGCAACGAGCCCTGCCCGTGCGGGAGCGGAAACAAATATAAGAACTGCTGTATGCTGAAACAGAGTAAAGCGGCAGCCTAAGGTATAAAACAGGGATAAAGCAGAAACGCCCCAGCCAGCAGGCCGGGGCGTTTTGCATTAGTGAGAACAGTTTAATAATGGAGAACAGGTATAAAGCATTTAAGCCGCAGCCGGTCGTGCGTAGGCCTTGGCATCTTCCAGAGTTATCTCCTGGCCACTCATGATCACCAGGCGCTCCACCACGTTGCGCAGTTCGCGCACATTGCCACGCCAGTCGAGTTGCTTTAGGTACTCCAGTGCATCTGGAGTGATGGCCTTGGGCTTGTTGCCGTAGTCGTTGGCGATGTCCTGCAGGAATTTCTGCACCAGGTCAGGTATATCCTCGCGGCGCTCGTTCAGCGGCGGCACATGCACCAGGATCACACCCAGGCGGTGGTAAAGGTCCTCGCGGAACGTCCTGGCTTCGATCTCCTCCAGCAGGTTTTTATTTGTTGCGGCCAGCACACGCACATCCACCTGTATGTCTTTATCGCCGCCCACGCGGGTGATTTTGTGCTCCTGCAGGGCGCGCAGCACCTTGGCCTGCGCCGACAGGCTCATGTCGCCCACCTCGTCCAGGAAGAGCGTGCCGCCGTTGGCCTGCTCAAACTTCCCGATACGCTGCTTTACAGCCGAGGTGAAAGAGCCCTTTTCGTGGCCGAACAACTCACTCTCGATGAGCTCGCTGGGTATAGCGGCGCAGTTTACCTCAATCAACGGACCATTGGCGCGGTTGCTGTGCTCGTGGATGGCACGTGCCACCAGCTCTTTGCCCGATCCGTTCGGCCCTGTGATCAGTACGCGGGCATCGGTCGGAGCAACTTTTTCGATGGCCTGCTTCACGCGGCCCAATGCCTCCGAAGTACCCACCATTTCGTAGGTCTTCGATATCTTCTTCTTCAGTATCTTGGTTTCGGTCACCAAATTCGACTTGTCTAGGGCATTGCGCACCGACACCAGCAGGCGATTCAGATCCGGTGGCTTCTGCAGGAAGTCGTAGGCACCTTTTTTGGTGGCCTCCACCGCCGTGTCGATAGTGCCGTGTGCCGATATCATGATGAAAGGTGTGTCAGGGGCCATTTCCATGGCTTTCTCCAGCACTTCTATTCCATCCATACCGGGCATTTTGATGTCGCAGAGCACCACATCGTACTTCGTCTTTCCGATGTGCTGCAATCCTTTCTGGCCATCTTCGGCTTCGTCTACAGTGTAGTTCTCAAATTCCAGAATTTCTTTCAGGGTGCTGCGAATGGCCCGTTCGTCATCTATAATCAGGATTTTGGGCATGTTTGTTTCGTTCTTTTTATGCTGTAAGTGGTAAGTATAGAAAATAAACAGCCGCTAATCAAGCGGCTGCAGCATTTGTACGGTAAATCCAAAAAATTAGCTACCTGTCAGGTATAGGCCAGACTCAGGAGTTGGTGAAGTTGATCACACTGTACAGCTCCGGCTCCAGAAACGGACCGCCCGGATAACCGGCCGTGTAATCGAAGTTGATCCAAAGCTCACCGTTGGTCTCGTGGAAGTGGATCTTACCGCCCGTCACCTCATCCGGGAAAAGCGAGCGAACAGCATAGCTTACTTTGTCCAGATCCTCCACGGTGCCCATCTTCACTTCGGTATACATGTGGTTGGGCGAGATCACGATGCGGGCCTCGCCGCCAATGGCCATAATAGAAGAGGCCATCAGGATGGCATAGTCGTCGCAGTCGCCGGCCAGCAGCTGGATGCTCTCGGTAGGCGGCGAGTAGTAGTCGAGGCCGAGCGGGTCGTTTACGTAGCGCCAGCTGTTGCGCACATGCTTGAAGAGCGAGAAGTAGCGCACCATTTTGCCATACTTACGGTAGTACTCGTCATGAAAAAAACGGGTGGAATGCTCCACGGCAAACGACCGCACCGCCGGATGGGTGGGTTGCATGGCGCTTTTGACACGGCGTTCCTGGAAATAGGTGCCTTTTACGGGTTTGAAGTAGGATACCTTGCTGGAATTGCTGGTCATGTTCACCAGCATGGCGTTGTAGTCGGCGTACAGGTTCTCTACGGTGTAGTCGTCGAAGGTGCTGTTGAAGAACATGGCGCCCATGATGCCCACGAAAGCCAGCAGGATCAGTTTCTTGTTAATGCTGGTCACAATGACCGAGATAATGGCCGCCAGGATGACGCACAGCAGGAAGTTCAGCTCATAGTCGATGAAGCTGATGGGGGGTAGGTAGAAACTGATCAGAACCGCCATCGGGAACACGATGATGATCTGGATGAACCGAACTAAGAACGTAGTCAGATTAGAGAGCTTGAACAATTGCGTCATGATTCCCTGCTTTTGTGGTTTCTGGCGCCTATAGCCCTTCTGGCTTTATAAGTGCATTGTCTGAAATTAACTTATACCTGTAACGCAAAATCCGGGCCTTTTTACTCACTGCTGATCCCGAAATTTTTAAATTTTTCGCCTGTGTGCAGGTATGGCCTTAATATCGACATAATTCTTCGCATTTTGAAGCGGCAGGGTGCACGATTGCCAAATTTTTCTTCTGATGAATGCCACTCAAACAATAGCCGCAAACGACGTCAGTCGTTTGCGGCTATACCTGTCGGCTATACCTGTCGGCTATACCTGTCGGCTATACCTGTCGGCTATACCTGTCGGCTATACCTGTCGGCTATACCTG
>NZ_JAUOTN010000012.1 GCF_030546575.1 Pontibacter coccineus | reverse complement strand
CGCCAACCCCAACCCCTCAGCCCCTGATTCCCGCAAAGAGTCAGGGGCTGACTCATTTATACTACACGCCAACCAGGTAGCAGGCGGAAGGAAGGAAGGAAGGAAGGAAGGAAGGCTAGAGCCAGGTGGAGGCTATGCAAGGACAAGGCAATGTTGGAAGCAATGCCGATGGAAGACAGCCAGCAGTGACGGAGCTGCTTCCGGCACACAGCTTCCTGCCCGTTACCGAGCAAAGGCCAGCCACCTTGTAGGGGCCGTATAAGTTTATACCGCTTCGGGGAGCAGGCTTACGCAAAGGGACCGGCAAGGCAGGGCTGGCAGCCGTGACCGGCGCTTGCTTGAACGGAGCCCTTACTTGGAAGATGGCACTGCCCGGCGCTCCGGTTATCTATCATAGGACAGGCTTCAAAAATAAAGAAGGCTGCCCAGCACGGGCAGCCTTCTTTATTTTGATAGTTAGCGGTAATATAAGGATCAGCCTTAGTCAGGCCTTTTACCGGCTATGGCTGTCTTCATGCTATCCAACCCGATGTATTGGTCTGCAAGATCCCGTAGCTCTTCAGCGGTAACACCCCGAATGGTACTGATGTAATTGTTATAATGCTCATACGGGAGCTTGTGCAGGATAATGCGTTTATACCTATCACATTGTTCAAAGATAGTAGCTATATCGTTTAAGAATTTGCCAAGCATATAGCTCTTTACAGTTTGCAATTCTTCTTCCGGGACCAACTCGTCCTGTAGCTTCTTAATCTCCTTATGAATCTCTGCTACTGTTTTATCAGTTACCTGGTAGTTTACATCTGTGCCAATAAAAAAGAGGCTATCCTGTTCCTTCGGCGAAATAGCTGAATAGATACCGTAGGTATAGCCCTTGTCTTCCCGGATATTGCGCATCAGCCTGGAGCCAAAATATCCGCCTAATATCTCATTTAAAACAACTAGCTTATGGTAATCTTCGTGCCCGATCAAAGGGAACTGCCTTCCCAGCCGGATGGAGGATTGCAGACTCTCTGGCATCAACACGAAATCTTCATCGTTCGCTATCTTACCATCTGATACTAATGGCTCGGTTGGTGCTCCAGTCAATTGCATAGTAGCAATCTCTTTCTCCAGAAGTTTCTCCAGTTCTTCGTCAATGGCGCCACAGGCAAAGACTTCCAGTTGCTCTGTGCTATACCTGCTCTTGTAGAACTTAGCTAGTTCCTCCTTTGCAATAGTATCCAGTGCATGTTCGTCTAGACCGAATACATAAGGGTGGGTACCGCCGTAAACGAGCTTTGTAAAGCTGTGAGTAGCCAGGTAATTGTTTTTTTGGCGCTGTACCTTTAGGTTTTGCTGGTTTCGTTTGCGTAGAAGCTCAAATTCCTCTGTCGGAAAAACCGGGTTTTGCAACACATCAAGTACCAAAGGCAATAACTCGGGTACATACTTGCTGAGGCAGTAGAGTGTAAACTCCGAGCGATCATAGCCATGGTTATTGTCAAAAGAGGCTCCGTAGTAGGCCACCTTCTCAGCGATCTGCTTGGCGGTATAGTTCATACTGCCTTCAAACAGCATCTTGCCTGTCAGGTCGGCTACGCCAGCATGTTCTTCGTACCACTTCCCCGCCTTAAAAACAAAATCCAGCCTGATGACAGGCTGGGTTTCGCTTTTTATATAATGCAGCCTGGCTCCGTTGCTTAAGTGACTTACTTCAGCTATCTGTAGCGTGACTGCTTCTATTTCATGTATTTCTGGTGCTTTTGTTCTATCAAGCATTCTGTAATTAGTTTTTAATCTAAGTTTAGCGACAAACTGAAACGAATGGTTTCAGCAAGGGGGTTGCCCCTTTCGCTCGGAATCAGGTAGGCCGCGTCTATTCCAAATTTCTGGTAGCGCAATCCTACACCTGTTGAGATATACTTTCTGTTGCCCTTTTCCGGGTTTTCATAAAAATAACCAAGGCGTGCAGCAAACAGGTTGTTGTACCAGTACTCTATACCTCCGGAGAAATTGATCTCCTGCAACTCTTCACTAAAGCCACCCGGTGCATCGCCGAACGAAGTAAAGATACCGCTGATAACCGTCTGTGAGCTGTCAGCGCCCGGCGATGGTACCAAAAGTTTGTTGGCATCCAGTACCAAAGTAAGGGAGTTGTACTGGTCTAAATTATACGTAATTGCTGTACCTAGTTTCAGGTTAGTTGGCAGAAAGTCCTTCTGATCACCATTGGTATAGGCAATCTTGCCACCAATGTTTGAAATGTTAGCACCCAGACCGAGGTTCAGTGTCTGACTAATATCGCGGTTGTAGTATACACCCACATCCACAGCCGCTGTGTTGCCCGGCTTCGATTCGAAAGGAGAGGCGCCACCACCGATGGTCACGTTGCCGGCCAGGTTAGAGCGAATAAAGCGTGCGCCTATACCTAAGCTGAAGTACTCGCTCAAGGCTTGTCCGTAAGCAACAGACAAGGCATACTCTTTGGGAGAGAACTCTGTGATGTCATTGCCATTGGCATCGATAAACTGAATATCGCCAAGATCAAAGTATAGAAGTGAGGCGGAGATAGCTGATGTCTCGGATAGCTTTTTGTAGCCTGATAGATAGCTAAGCGACATATCATCTACGATGTTGCGCAACCAGGGAGAATAAGAAAAGCTCACACTCATATCATTCTGCACAAAGCCCAATTTGGCTGGGTTCCAGTGTGGTGCGTTCGCATCCGGGCTGAGGGCAACACCTGCATCACCCAAACCGGCAGAACGTGCATCAGGTGCTACTGTCAGGATGGGAACAGCTGTGGTTACAGTACGGGAATCCTGTCCGATGGTAGATGTTTGTGCTGATGCCAAGTGCACTGAAAAGAATGCAGCCACAAATGCGGTGGCTTTTACAAGTAAATTTTTCTTATACATATAGAGGGTGTTGATGCAAAATCAAATATAGAAATATTATAGGATTTTACTAATTCAAGAGCACAAGTTTCTCAAAACTTGTAGCTGTTGCTCCATCATACTGAGAACGTACAATGATCCGGTAAACGTATACGCCGCGGGCTAATGTATCGTTGAATTCATCTCTCCCATTCCAGTTTATTTCGTCTTGGTGCGACTTGCTAGCATAACTGGTTCCTTGCAGCGTCTTTACCAGTTTCCCTGATACGGAGAATATCTGTATATGGATATCTAAATTTTCGCCTGCCCTGTTATGGTCGAAATGAAACGTGGTGCTTGTTGAAAAGGGATTAGGGTAATTCAGCAGCTGGGTGATCGTCAACTTCTCGTTGTTGGACACAATAAACTCGAGTCGCTCTTCGGCTGAATTATTGTGCGTATCCCAGGCTTTCAACGACAAGGTATGCCGACCTTCCTGCAGATCCTTGAACGGGTAACGTACCGAGCCTGACTGGTAACTATCGCGGTCGGCGGTATAGTAGTCGTTCAGCACGATGGCCTGTTCGGTGGCTTCATCCAGTATGGCTACCAGCTCGTGGCCCGATCCCATACCTGCTGTGTTCAGCCCGTTCTCGTCGTATAGCTTGGCCAGCAATACCGGGTTTTGGCTTGTCGTACCACCAGATACGAAAGACTCATCATCCAGGAATAACTTGACCACAGGAGGCGTGTTGTCTGCGGCTATACCTATAGCAGTGCCCCCAATCACGATAGTTGTGTCGGCCCCCATGGCGTCTTGTGCAGCGCCGCTGGCGTACAGGCTGATCTTGCCAAAACCGTAGCGGACATCTATGTCTTTGGGAGCGACAAAGCTCAGTTCGAAAGTACCGGATTTAACAGTGGACTGACCGTCATACACTATGTTCTCGCGCACCTGAACAGGTACAGGTTGCTTGCCACCGGGTATAGGCGGTTCGTCTTTTCGCTCCGGTGTGTTGTCGCCGAGGGTGCGGCGGGTAATCGGCTTCTCGAAAACGGTGATGTGCAAGGTGCCTTCAAAATCCGTGGCAATGCTTCCGTCTGCGTTTGTTACCACGCCCTTCATGGTCACCTTGCCCAGCGCTGCGAGGGTATCAGATGCAACTTGTCGGCCATTGATCTGTGTGATACTAGCCTGTAGATTCGGGTAGGCCAGTTGCTGCGAAGGATCAGCCAGGAGCGTAAAATTCCGGTTGTTCACACCTCTTGAACCACTCGTCTGGTCAGTCAGGCTGCTGTTTTTGGTGAGCCGCACGATATCACCCAATCGGGGCATGCGGCCGTTCACCGGATGCAGGGCCGCTTTGAAGAAATTGCGGTTGAGCACGCGGTTGTCACTCGAGAAAACAGGGCGTGTGGTCGTGAGCAGCCCCATAGCACCGCCCTGCGGATTCAGCAGAGCGAGTTCGGCGCCGGAGGAGCGCCTTGGGTCGTCGTAGCGGCCAAACTCACAGGTGGCGGTCAGCAGAAATGCCAGCCGGTCTTTGTTCCGCCAATTGTTGATCTGCGGCGCTGTCAGTACCTGCTCCCAGGCCCAGCTGACTTCGTTGCCGTGCCCAGTGTAGTTGACGATCAGCGAGCCCTGTTCCACGGCTTTATCAACCGCCGCGACGGCTGCAGGAGCCTGTTGCCTGTTGCCAACGGTTTGTTGCGGGTAGAGGTCCAGGTATACCTTGTTGGGGTTGTAGTTGATGTGCTCACGATCCAAGTAACTGCTCAGGAACTCGGCGTCGTTCAGG
The DNA here is from genome assembly GCF_030546575.1 of Pontibacter coccineus. Lineage (GTDB taxonomy): Bacteria > Bacteroidota > Bacteroidia > Cytophagales > Hymenobacteraceae > Pontibacter > Pontibacter coccineus. Next base: position 11,361 of record NZ_JAUOTN010000012.1, on the reverse strand, counting down.
TGCTCGTTATAGTCGCCATCGTCGGCCACAAACGTAACCCGGCTGCGCCATTTCCCAAAATGCCCCGGACTGTCGTAAGCGATGATCTTGTCGACCATGGCGGCGGCTTCTGCTGGTGTCTTGACAGGCAGCCGGCCTATACCTACGTCGAGCAGGTGGTCACCTGTACTGTTCTCCGCCCACTCGCCTTCGTCCGTATCCAGAAAGCCGTAGTAGTCTTCGGAAGAATAGCTGCTGATGGGGTGCAGCGATTGCCGGGATTGGTACACGGGCACAAAATTCGTGTTGTTAGGCAGTCGGTTTTTATAATCGTAAGACGCATCGCCAAAGAGGAGCAGGTATAGCACATCGTCGCCCTGCTTGCTGCTGCGGTTGTAGAGCATGCGCATGTAGTCTCGTATGGCCGTCACATCCTGGGCACCCGAAGAAAACTCGTTGTATACCTGCGTAGTCGTAACGACCGCCAATTGCATGTTGCTGTGCTGCTGACGGTGCGCTGCCAGTCGGTTGGCCTCCTGCAGAAAACGGGGATGGGTCAGAATGACCAGATCGAGGCGGCCGTCGAGGTTGTGGCTGTGCAGGTCCTGGTTGGCCACCTTGCCAAAGGCTTTGGGTTGAAGGCCCGTGTCGTTTTTGAAAGCGACAAATTCTCTCAATACTTCGGTTGGAGCACTAAAAATCAGATCTAAGCCTGAGGTAGTGGTCTGCTGCGCGACGGGTCGCAACGGGTCCGTCACATCCCATACCTGGGTGGTGGCAGCCGTACCCGCCAACCGAAAAGTACTCACCGTATTGGCTGTACTGGCGATAGACCGAAAACTCGTCTGCTCGCCATAAAGCTTCAATTGACGCTCGTAATTGAGTGATAGATAATTCAGGAAGCCAAGTGCCGTGGGGTTACTGCCCGTGCTGAAGCTGATACCTACCTTCAACTCGGTAAGTTGCCCGAGAGTCTGCTGGCTTAAGGTATAGGTCCTGCTGCTGTTGATGCCTTCCGGGTGGTAAGGAAAGGTGCCGCGCCCGCTGATCGTCTGGGTGCCCAGGGTATGGCCGTTGAGGCACAAGGTATAGGAACTCTCCGCCGAAGAGTTGGCCATCAGGAAAGCAGTGAGCTGCACCTCAGAGCCCGGCGCCAGGTCCGAAACAGGCAAGCTGATTTCGCGGGAAGTTGTAAAAGCGCTGAAATCCTCGCCATACCATTCCCGGCCGGAGTACACCATGTTCTTCAGGTCACGCTCATGGTAGAGGCGCTCGTTGTAGCTGCTGATAGTTGGGCCTGTCCCACTTGCCTGGTCACGCTGACTTACCCGGAGGCCTTTGCCAGCCCCCACCCGAATAAAATAGTAAGCTGTGTCTGAATAGATATTGTGACTGTGCCGAAAAGCTGGCTTGTCGCCCGTGCGCTGCCAGGTATGAGGCCCCTGCGCATAAAACAGCGCATAGTCTGCCTCGTCGAAGCGACCGTCGGTTTCACCTGCTACCCAAATGGAATTCTCTACCACATCATCAGGGCGAGGGGCGCTGTTGGGTTGCGGAAGCATGCCGCCGCCATTGCCAAAAAGCTGCAGGGTGCGTGGGTCGAGCTGTTGGGTATTGATGCCAAGCGACTGCAGGAACGCCCTGTCGATGCGGTGTATACCTGACGCTGTTACGCCGATCTTATACCAGTTGCCTGTGCTGAGCACCGATGAAGTGGCAAACTCACTTTGGGTACCTTCAGTGCTCTGGGTGATGGTGCGAGATGGTTGCGCTGCCGTTTGCCCTTGCTGCGTAGCCGCTGCGCTTTCCTGTGCCTTGGCATGGGGCGCTGGCAGGAGGGAGCCAAACAGCAGACAGGTATACAGCAGCAAGAAAATCCGCATGGCAGGCACTGATAAATGAAAGGATAATACGCTCTATAAATTTACAGAAGATTATCCTTTCAGCTAAATAAATCGGTGTTAATTGCGGTTACGGAACAGGCAGGTCCAAGGTCGGCGAGCAATTGCCTTAATGCTAACACCCTTGGTTCGGTTATACCTTGCCTGTACGTTGGGGCGACCCTCGCTCCGCGTGCGGCATACGCGCTAATCCAATGGAGAATTTGAGGGGGCAGGCGTTTTTTTGAAGATCGATAAAACCACGTAAAGCACGATGATCAAAGGGATGGCGGCGAATTTAACGAGCGCCAATAAGATAACTGAGATGCCCAGGAAAACGAAGCGGACGGCGTTGTCTTTCCAGGTCAGGTTCTTGAATTTGAGCGCAAACAGCGGCAGTTCTGCCACCAGCAGGTATGAGAAGATGACCGTTATCGCCAGCAGGAAGTATGGGTTCAGGATGATGTTATCATACAGGTTGCCGGAGGTGGCCAATATGAGCGGCAGCGAGCCGATGAACATGGAACAGGCCGGTGTGGGTACTCCGATGAAGGATTCGGCCTGCCGCGTGTCGATGTTGAACTTGGCCAGGCGCAGCGCCGAGAAGATCGTGATCACAAAGCCGAAGAAAGGCAAAATATCAGCCGGTATACCTAACACAGAAGCTTCGGCCTGCGATAACAACGCAAACATAATAGCGCCCGGTGCGGCCCCAAACGAAACCATGTCTGCCAGCGAGTCAAGCTGCTTTCCTATCTCGGAGTAGGCATTCAGCACGCGGGCTATCATACCGTCCATAAAATCAAAAATGGCGGCTATACCAATGAAATAGGCTGCATACTCCAACCGGAAGTTGAAAGCGAAGTATAGCGCCAGGCAGCCGCAAAACAGGTTGATGCACGTAATGGCGTTAGGTATGTGTTTTTTCATCCGGAGGGCTAGCGCAGGAATGGGTTAAACTTCTTTTCGTACGCAATGGTGGTCTCAGGTCCGTGACCCGGGTATACCACGGTTTCATCCGGCAGCGTAAATAGTTTGGTTCTGATACTGTTGATCAAGGTGTCGAAGTCGCCGCCGGGCAGGTCGGTGCGGCCGATGCTGCCTTTGAAAAGCACATCGCCGCCGATGCATACCTTGTCGGGTTCGCTGTAGAACACTACATGGCCCGGGGCGTGACCGGGGGCAAAAAGTATTTTCAACTCGGTGTTGCCAAATTGAATGGTGTCGCCCTCTTTCAGGTAATTGGTAGAAGCTTCTGTGCCGCTGTACATCTGAAAGCCGTAATTCGGGGCGTATACCGGTACAGCACGCAAAATCTCGAGTTCTTTTTCGTGTATCTCCAGCTCCACCTTGTAGGTATCGGCCACAAACTTGTTGCCCAGCACGTGGTCGATGTGGCAATGGGTGTTGAGCAGGCGCACTACTTTCAGGTCATTTGCTTCAATGTAGCGCTTTAGTTCTTGCTGTTCGGCTAGTTCATAGCAGCCAGGGTCTACCACCACGCACTCTTTAGTGTCGTCGTGCAGCAGGTAAGTGTTTTCCTGGAAGGGATTAAATGTAAGACAGGTAACGTTCATGTTGTTCTCTTTCACAGGGCGCGGGCCCACAAATTCGGCTCCTAAGTTACGAACTTCAGGCGTAAGTCGTAAATTGCCTGTATGAATTATGACTTCGTAGTGGTGGGGCATGGCATTGCCGGCGCCACACTGGCCTATACTTTACGCAAACAGGGCCAGCAGGTGCTGGTGATCGACGAACCCAAAGCCAACTCCGCCTCCCGCGTGGCAGCCGGCCTGGTAAACCCGGTGGCCGGCAAGCGCTTCGCCAAGTCCTGGCTCGTGGACACGCTGCTGCCTTATGCCGACAGTTTTTATGACGAACTGGAAGAGCGGTTCAAGCAGCAGCTTTTCGTTCACAAACCCATCTACAAAGTATTCTCCACCATAGAGGAGCAGAACAACTGGATGGCCAAAAGCGCCGAAGGCAACTGGAGCGAATACATTGGCGCCACCTATACCCAAAGCACCGGACAGGACCCATCTGTTCAGGACCAGTTCGGCGGCATCATGATCAAAAAAGGCGGCTACCTGCGCATTGCCGAAACGCTCGATCTGCTGCTACAACACCTGCAGCAGGACAATGCGCTGTTGCCGGAGCGCTTTGAGATGGATCAGCTGCAACTAACAGAACAAGGTATAGCTTATAAAAACATAACAGCGCGTCACCTGGTTTTCTGTGAAGGCTGGCAGGCGGTGCAGAATCCGTACTTCAGGTGGCTGCCGTTGCAGCCGACAAAAGGCGAGGTGCTGGAGGTACAAACACAGGATTTTAACCCGGAATGCATCTATAATAAAGCCGTTTACGTTGTTCCGGTAGGAGAGGGCCGCTTTAAGATTGGGGCCACCTACAACTGGCGCCAACCCGACGAGCTACCAAGCCCCGAAGGCAAGGAAGAGCTAAGCGAGCGCTTTGAGCAGATTACCACACAAACTTACCAGGTGAGCAGGCATTGGGCCGGTATTAGGCCTGCCGTGCGCGATCGCCGTCCGCTCGTAGGCCGGCATCCGGAGCATGCGCAATTGAGTGTGTTCAACGGCATGGGCTCCAAAGGGGTGCTGATGGCGCCATACCTGGCCGATCTGTTTGCCAAAGCACTGATAGAGGGGACAGAATTGCTGCCGGACGTACACATTTCGAGATATTATTCGTTATATTACGACTACCTAAAACACCATAACCCAGAACTCTAAGCGCATGCGTTTTCCTATAAGGTTATTGTTACTGTTCCTGTGCTGTGCTGCGGTAGGCGAAGTGGCTATGGCCCAGCCTAATGTGCAGACTTTTGGCCGGAGCCGAATTCAGTATAAGAATTTCGATTGGAAGCTCTACAGCACCCAAAACTTTAACATCTACTTCTATGAAGGCGGCGACCAGTCGGCCCGCAACGCAGCCGAGTATGCCGAGCGCGAACTGAAGCGCATCACCAGTTTTATTGGCTACTACCCTTACTCCAAGATCACGCTCATCGTCTACAACTCGATGACGGATCTGAAGCAAAGCAACATCGGAATGCAGCGCGACCAGTTCCAGACCGGTGGCGAAACGCTCTTCCTCAAAAACAAGCTCGAACTGGCCTACGACGGCACCCAAACCGACTTCAAGCGTGACCTGAGTTACCAGCTGACCGAGCTTCTGCTCAACGACATGATGTATGGCGGCAGCCTGAAAGAAGCCTTGCAGAGCAGCTACCTGCTGCGCCTGCCGGATTGGTTCATCAGCGGAGTGGCGGCCTATACCGCCGAGGGCTGGAGCCTGCGCATGGACAACTACGTGCGCGATATGCTGATGGTCAACAATAAGGCTCGCATGGAAGACGTGCTGGCCCGCGATCAGCAACTGGGCGGTCAGGCTATCTGGAACTACATCGCCGAGCGCTACGGCTATACCTCCATCCAGAACATCCTGAATCTGACCCGCATCACCCGCGATACGGAGGTAGGTATAACCAGCAGTCTCAACATCCCCTACAAGCGTTTCCTGCAGGACTGCCACAACTACTACATGCAGATCAACACCCGCGGCGAGAATCCGCTGGTAAGTCTGCCAGTAGAGAACAAAGTTTTCAAGAAGAACAAAAAAGACATCCACTATACCCAGCCTGTGCTGAACCCGGCCGGTACGCTGATGGCGTATGCCGAAAACGAGAACGGAAGCTACCAGATCATTGTGAAGGAGGTAGGCAGCAACCGCAGCCGCGTGGTGTGGAAGAGCGGCTACAAAACAGTGGACCAGCGCATCGATTACAAGCTGCCCGTGCTGGCCTGGCGTACCAATACCCAACTGGGTTTTGTGGAGGCGAGACGCGGCCAGATGGTGTTGCGGCAGATCAACTCCACCCGCCGCCGCTCCCGCATCCCGATCTTTGACGACATCCGCACGACTGCCGTTACCCTCAGCCAGTTCTCGCAGGTACGCGACATGAGCTATTCCGAAGATGGCAATACCCTGCTGGTAAGCGCCGTGCGCGATGGGCAGACGGACCTATACCTGCTCTCCAGCGGTGGCCGCATGCAACAGCAGCTCACCAACGATATTTACGACGATATTCAACCGGTTTTCCTGAAAGGGGGCAGCAGCAACATCGCCTTCAGTTCCAACCGCTTTGTCGACACCACAGGCCAGACAGCAACCGGCACTTTCTCGGGTGTGGTGAACAACTACGACATCTTCCTGATGCCGCGTGACGGGGGCAGTGCACAGCAAATCACTTTCTCTATTGCAAGTGAATTGCGCCCGCGTGCCACAGCAGACGGCAACCTGGTATACCTGAGCGAAGAGACCGGGGTGCGGAGTCTGTACCAGTACAACATCGCCACAGGCGCTCGGCGTCCCTTAACCAACTTCCTGCAGGACATCGAAAGCTACGACTTTGGGGGCGACGCAAATGCCCTGGTGCTGACGGCCACGGACGATGCCCGTAGCTTTGTGTACGCTTTCCCGACATTCAGCCCCACCACCCAGGAGGCACTGCCGAAAACATCCCGGCAGATCATTCTGGAAACCCGTGCCCGAACCTCTGCCTCCACCGCCGCCACTGCCCGTAAGATCGTGGAAGGGGCCACACCCAAGAGAACGCAGCGACAGGGGGAGGTAGACATTGAGAACTACCAGTTTGAGAGCGATGCCAAAGAGCAGCAGCAAGCCGAAACGCAGGCAAAAACACAAGCCGCAGCGCCACAGCGTGCCCGCACCACTGATGGCGGTGTTCCGATTGCGGGCCCCGTCGACTATGACCTTCGCTTCAGTGTGCAGGAGGTGATCACGTCGGTATACGCTGATCCGCAACTGGGCTTCGGTATAGTGGGCGGTGTGAACATGAGCGATCTGTTTGAGAACCATCATATCCGGGGCAACGCCTTTGTGCGCACCGACCTGGAGACCAGCCGCATGTTCGCCGAGTACATGAACCTGAAAAACCGCTTCGACATCGGGCTGCAGTACCGACGCGATGTGATTGTGGGCCAGGCACCGGAGTTTCCGGGCTCTGTGGTACGCTTTGGCAAACACGAGTTCTCTCCAACACTGGTATACCCGCTCAGCTACAGTACCAGTATCCGCATGCAGCCCCGGTTCGTGAACACGCGCTTCACCTACATCAACAGTTTCGTGACGCCTGACAGGATCGACTACTTCGGTGGCGGCAGTGTGGAACTGGTTTATGATAACTCTGTGGTGCGCGGTGTGAACATGCTGGAAGGCACCCGCATGAAAGCAGGCATCATGAGCCTGAAAAACTTTGAGCACAGCTCGGAGAACTTCAGCAAGTTTTACCTGGATGTACGCCGCTACCAGAAAATACACCGGCAGATCATATTGGCTGGTCGCATCAACTATGGCGCTTTCTTCGGTAATGCACCCAAAAACTTCCTGATCGGAGGGATGGACAACTGGCTTTTCGCATCGGAGGACGACGGTACAGCGACTCGTGAGGACATCGTGGTGAGCACACCCGCTGACCTCTTTTACCTCGACTACACCACCCCGCTGCGCGGGTTCAATTTCAACGCGCGCCGTGGGTCCAAGGTGTTGCTGGCTAACCTGGAGTTGCGGGTGCCTATTGTGCAGTACCTCTACGACGGGCCTATTCCGTCAGGCTTCTTCCGCAACCTGCAGTTTACAGCCTTCGGTGACGCCGGGTCGGCCTACAACGGTACCAACCCCTTCACAGGTAACAACTCCATCAACACCCGCGTGATTGGCGGCCGCATTGACCAGACCAACACAAGTCCGTTCGAGATCACGGTGATCAACTACCGCAACCCGTTCCTGCTGGGCTATGGGGTAGGGGCACGCACCACCCTGTTTGGCGTGTATGGCAAGGTCGACATGGCCTGGAGTGAGGAGGACGATTCGCGCAAAGGGCCTAAATTTTATATCACCTTAGGCTACGACTTCTAACAGCGGCATGAACTGGAGAACCAAACGCTTTGGTATTGGCTTTATTCTGGTGATTGGGCTAGCTGCCGCCTGGCTGCACATGGCCGACAAAAACTATGTGTACAAAGCCCTGTACCATAACTTCGCCGATATTGACGACAACCTGATCTTTCACCAGCGCAAGATAGCGGCCGCCGATACGTCGCAGCCCTGGCCGCTCGCCACCAATTACAATCAGCTGACGCTGCCGCAGGAGTTGCAGCAACTGCACAAGGAGCTGGAATCAGTCGCTTTTGTGGTCGTACACCGCGACTCGCTGCTGTATGAACAATACTGGGACGGCTATTCTGAAGAGTCGCTGAGCAATTCGTTTTCGGTGGCCAAAAGCATTGTGAGCATCCTGGTAGGTATAGCCCTGCAGGAAGGAGCGATTCAAAGCATTGACCAACCAGTAGGGGACTTTTTGCCCGAATTCAAAGAAGGGGCTAAAGCGAAGATCACCATCCGGCATCTGCTCTGGATGAGTTCCGGCCTGAACTGGGACGAATCGTATGCCAACCCGCTCTCCGTTACCACAGAAGCCTATTATGGGTCCGACCTGAAGAAGGTAGTCCGAAAGCTGGAAGCGGTGGAGGAGCCGGGACAGGCCTTCTCTTATAAGAGCGGCGATACCCAGATATTGGCTTTTGTGCTGGAGGCGGCCACCGGCAAGAACCTGGCGGACTATGCCGAGGAGAAACTGTGGCGCCCGCTGGGAGCCGAGCAAAAAGCTGAGTGGAGCATCGATCATCCGCTTGGCAACGAGAAGGCCTACTGCTGCTTCTTCTCCAATGCCCGCGACTTCGCCCGTATCGGGCAGCTATACCTGCAAAATGGCGTCTGGCAGGGCGATACCCTGGTAGCGCCGGAGTACGTGCAGGCCTCCCTTACCCCAAGCGGCCTGACCGATGCCAACACGGGCGAACCGACCACACAGTATGGCTACCAGTGGTGGCTGCTGCCGGATTACAAAGGCCAATCTATTTTTTACGCGCGCGGCATTCTGGGCCAGTACGTCATCGTTATACCTGAGAAAGAGCTCGTGATCGTGCGGCTTGGCAAAAAGCGGGGGGAGCGCATTGATGGCCATCCTTCGGAGGTGATGGCGATGATTGATGCGATCAACCAACTGGTTCCCTAGGTATAAGATCCCGCAAGAAAGATAATACCCGAACCCGAAGGTCGCTACAATACCAGGCCCCTGCTGCCTGACTGGTTTTGAGCTTTTAGCCATCCGGCTGCGTATAAGTGAGGAATTATACCTAATTTGCCAAACCATCATTTCAAAAAAGTGCTTATGTTGCAGTCCATGACAGGCTATGGCAGTGCCCGCCTCGATACTGACCAGTATTCCATCAACGTCGAAATCAGATCGCTTAACTCCAAAGGCATGGACCTGACCGTGCGTCTGCCGCGCTTCCTCTCGGAGCGTGAGTACGAGATTCGTACCATGCTGACCAAAGCGCTTGTGCGGGGCAAAGTGAGCATCTGTGTTGACTATACCAGGAACAAAGCACAGCGAGCCAAAAGCAATATCAACAAAGACTTGCTGAAGGCTTACTACGAGGAACTGAATGCGGCCGCTGACATGGTGGGAGGCTCTAAAACCGACCTTTTCCGATTGGCCCTGCACATGCCCGATGTGCTGCAGCAGGACCAGGGAGAAGACGAGGAAGGTGAAGCTGACTGGGATACCGTGCAACCGCTGGTGCAGCAGGCCATCGAAAGCATCAACTCATTCAGGGCCGACGAAGGCAAAGCACTTACAACGGAGATCATGTCCTACATCGACCGTATCCGGATACTGCTGGCCGAGGTGGAGAAGCAGGACCCGGTGCGCATGGAGCATATCCGTAACCGCATCAAGAATCACATCACGGAAGTATCAACCTCCGACCATTACGATCAGAACCGCTATGAGCAGGAGATGATCTACTACATGGAGAAGCTCGACATTGCGGAGGAAAAGGTTCGCCTGATCAACCACCTGCACTACTTCACCGAAACGGTATACCTGCCCGAGCCCACTGGCAAAAAGCTGGGTTTCATTTCGCAGGAAATTGGCCGCGAGATCAACACGATCGGCTCCAAAGCCAACGATTCGGCCATACAGCACCATGTGGTGGAAATGAAGGAAGAACTGGAAAAAATAAAAGAACAGGTCAACAACATTCTGTAACAGAGCCTGCTACAAATTTATCGAAAGCAGCTGCCCACCCGGGTAGCTGCTTTTTTTATGCCCATGTTTCGGTACGCCGCTTTTTAGGAATCGGTGTTTTAACACGTTTTTAAAAAAGAGCCAAGCTTAAAATTATTTTGATTTTTTTTAAATTTTTTTCAGTTGCGGACGCTCTATGTTATTGCAACCCAGTTTCATAAGCATACTTAAATTCTTATATAAGTTATATTTAATGTTCATTATTAGCGCAACCTTTTTCTAGGTATAAAAATGCTGTTAAAACCCTGATTTACAGCTTATTCCAGGTGTTGTTTGATGTGTTGTTTTCTTCTATATTTCGCCATGTTTAACTATAAAAGTATATTTTAATGAAAACAACACGTTTACTTTCGCTCCTGGCCCTTGCGGCTATGTTTGGTTTTTCCTCTTGCCAGAAAGAAGAGGCCGATGTTACAGCCAACGAGATTTCACCCCTTGCCATGGCTAAAATCTCAGAGATGGGTTTCAACACAGACAATGTGCAGCGCACCGAGGGTGGCTACATTGTGGAAGGTGACATCTTCTTCTCTGAGGGCGACCTGCAAAGCTCTCCTGAAACCACAGCCCTGCGCGTGGGCGAGGAGGAGCAGTACCGCACCAACAACCTGGTAAGCGTGGGCACCAGCCGCACTATCAACGTGGCCATCACCACCAGCCTGCCTTCTTCTTATGTAACGGCGCTGGACGAGGCCATCCGCCGCTTCAACGCCGAGAGCCTGCGCCTGAAGTTCCGCCGCGTGTCATCGGGCTACAACATCCTGATCTCCAAAGCCCCAAGCGGTTCTTCTTACCTGGCCTCTGCCGGTTTCCCTTCCGGTGGCAACCCCTACAACTCCGTGAAGGTGAACTCCGACTACCTGGGCACCAACCCGGGCACCAACTACCTGGCCACGATCCTGGCGCACGAGATCGGCCACACCATCGGCTTCCGCCACACCGACTACATGAACAGAGCCTATAGCTGCGGTGGTTCGTACTACAACGAGGGTGCCTCTACCGTGGGTGCGGTGCACATCCCGGGCACGCCAACCGGCGCCGATCCCAACTCCTGGATGCTGGCCTGCATCGGCTCTGGCGTGAACCGCTACTTCAACTCCAACGACAGAACAGCTCTGCGGTACCTGTACCAATAGTTCGGTTCTCAATACTGTAAAAAGCACAGCCTCTCCCGAGGAGCTGTGCTTTTTTTGTGCGCCCGATTACGCACTACAGGTATAGCAATGCCAGGTAAATAGGTATAGGTATAGGTATAGGTATAGGTATAGGTATAGGTATAGGTATAGGTATAGGTATAGGTATAGGTATAGG
>NZ_JAUOTN010000011.1 GCF_030546575.1 Pontibacter coccineus | reverse complement strand
CCCGCCGCCCCCGGGCGGTTCCGCCTAACTGTCTGTGTGGCACCACCGAAATCTTTCAAATAATCTCAAAGTTTTTTCAGGCGCTTACCTGCTTTTAGAAATAAAGGTCATTTAACCCGCATTGCCAAAAGTACAGTTTGTTTTCTGAGCCTTCAAAACCCTCTATAAAGATTGTGTGGTCTGTAATAGCATAAGGAGATAGCTTTCGCTTTCTGTGGGAATTCCCTATGCCTGGCGCCCCAGTACTTGCTGCGCTAGATTGTAACAGTAATAACTCCTCTGAAAGTTCCTTACTCACTTATTTTTTTCTGAAAACTCACTTCTTTCTTCATACTGTATGAATGGCGACTGTTTATCTAGCCTCTCACCCCCATTACAAAGTAAAAGCCCTCTCGTTTCGGAAAAGGCTTTTTTACAATAATGAATTCCTGTATTTACTTATGCTGTCTTTGGTCTCTTATATAAAGGCACCGTGCTGCATGGCTCGCCGTACATCAGGCTACTCACTACCGGCGATAGTTTCCGCATGATCTCAACATAAGCATAGGTTGGCACAGGTATACTGCCGCATCCTTTTATAACTACTTTGCCATCGCGGTATTCTTCCGGTTCTATTTTGGCAATTGCTTCCTGCATCAGCGCTTGCTCCAATGCTTCCAGATCGCCGAATACATAGTAGTTAGCATGTGGCTGCAGCTTGGTGGCAAGTAGCATATAGGCCCAGGTTGGTACAATGGCATCTACAGAGCAAATGATGGCGACGTTCTTTCCGGCATATGCCGACCAGTCATGGTCTTTCACGAAAGCCCGGAAATCCTTTTCGCGCAGGATCAGGCCCTGAAACAGGTTGTCCTTTATATCATATACTACACGCTCACCCGGATGAAGCAGCTCTTCCAGGTTGAGGGTCACGAGTGCGCTTTGCGCTACCTTGTTAATTATATCTGACATTGCTTTAGCTTATTTAATCGTGTTCTTAGTAGGACTTGTTATATAAACATCCTTTAGATAGAAGGGTTCATAATAGGCCACGTCTTCAAAGGCCTGCTGTTCGTACTTCGCCATTGCCAGCTGTCCGATTGGCTTGGCTGATGGTTGTATGCTATCTATAAACAGCGCATTTGCATTTCCCTCCTGCAGCTTTTTGAACTTGGCGGCGCCATTGCCAAAGAAAATGATCGGCTGGTGTGCTAACTCTTCCTGAAAACTTTGTTCGTCTAACACCATGGGCGCTACAGGCAGTTGCTCTTCCAGGTCAGCATTGAGCAGACAGGTATAGACTTCCATACGGCGGGCGTCTATCATCGGGCAGAACAGATAATCCTGTGCATTCGGCACTCCATCTATGGCCTGCTTAGCCAACCCATATAAAGTAGACACTTCCAGCAGCGGAATATCGAGTGAATAGCAGAGGCCTTTGGCGGTTGAACTCCCGATACGCAAACCGGTATAGGAACCGGGTCCTCCGGAAACAGCCACAACGCTCAAGTCGTGCAAGGTATAGCCACAATTCTCGACCAACTGCGAGATCATGACCGTGATATGTGACGAGTGAGACTTTTCGATCTGCAACTCAGAAGCCCCCAGCAGATCCGCTCCTTTATATAAGGCAACAGAACATACGTTGGATGAGGTTTCGAGTGCGAGCAGTAGTGGCATAATTGAACTTGTGTTGAATGGTATCACAAAAGTACGTCCGAAAGAGCAGGAAACAAAAAAGGTGACACCGGACCGGCATCACCCTTTGTACTTATACCTTGTCTTCTCACTTCACTTTCAGGTATGATGCATACTCCTGCTGATTGCTGAGCACACGTTTGGCCATCAGGATATCCGGATCGTCATCGAATGAAGACTCGATGTAGCCTTTCTGCAGATAATAGCGAGAAGCGATTTCTGCCTCCAGCATCTCCTGTATCTCAGTTCGGAAGCGCATCAGGTCATTCGACTTGTTATGAGATACCTTTTTCTTAATTGCATCTAGCTCCAGCTTGATGTCCTCCAGGTGCTTGCCATCCTTCGCCTGCTCAGTCAGCTCTTCCAGCTCACGCTCTACTTTGGTTGTGTAGTTCACATCTTTTTTATCCAGGAAAGCGATGAACTTCTGGTAGTCGGCGTCGGTCAACTTAAACTGCTTGGCTGAAGGTATAGTCGGATTTTCTGCTCTATACTTATTGGCGTACTCAAAGAAGTATCCTTTGACCGCGATTGTTCTGGCAATTTCGGAGTAATCCTTGCGGGTAACCTCCACATCCGGGCTAACGCCACCGCCATCGTAGACGATGCGGCCACCGGCTGTTTTATGGGCTACTTTAAGCGAATCCGGAATTTTGCCGGCGCTGCCGTCTTCGTTGCGGTGCTGGTAGTCGATGGCCTGTATGCTACGGCCGCTCGGGATGTAGTATTTGGCGGTTGTTACCTTTAGTTGTGAGTTGTAGGAAAGCGGACGTGTCGCCTGTACCAGGCCTTTGCCGAAAGTACGCTCCCCTACCAGCACAGCCCGGTCATAGTCCTGCATCACACCGGCCACAATTTCGGAAGCCGAGGCACTGCGCGAACTGGTCAGAATCACCATCGGAACCTCTTTGTCGAGTGGCTCATCCAGTGCTTTGTAGGTTTTGTTCCACTCCTTTACTTTGCCTTTGGTACTTACAATGTCACTGCCTTTGTCCACAAACAGGTTGGAGATGTTTACTGCTTCGTGCAGCAAGCCACCCGGATTGTCGCGCAAATCAAAGATGATCTTTTTGGCACCCTGCTCTTTCAGTTTTTGCACAGCCGTTCTTACCTCCTTCGAAGCGTCCACTGTGAAGCCTGACAGCTGGAAATAGCCGATCTCGTTGTCGATCATGCCATAATAAGGCACGTTGTCCACCATAATATTGGCACGGGTGAGCTCCACCGTTCTTGGCTTCGACTGCCCATAACTGCGCACTTCAAGTTTTACAGTAGAGTTGGCCTGCCCCTTCAGCAGTTTGCTCACCTCAGAAGTAGTCTTACTGGAAACGTTTACCCCGTCTATCTTCATGATTTCGTCGCCGATTACCAGGCCCGCCTTGTGTGCCGGAGAATTCTCATAGGGCATCTGCACCACAATTTTGTTGTCGCGGCTGCCAATGAGTGCGCCTATGCCGCCGTACTGTCCGGTGGTCATGGTGCGGAAATCTTCAATATCGTCTTCGGGAATGTAGTTGGTATAGGGGTCGAGCGACTTGAGCATCGCGTCTATACCTGTGCGCACCAGTTTGGCGGGCGGCACCTCGTCTACATAATAGGTGTTTACTTCTTTGAAAAGCGTGGCAAAAACGTCGAGGTTTTTGGCGATTTCGAAATAGCGCTCTGACTCTGACTTAAAGGAAAAGAGGGTCAGGGCTAGGCTGCCGGCAAGGACGCCAGCTATTAACTTCTTATACATAGAATTTCAGGTTTAGGGGCGGGGTAAGACTATCTAGTCAAACAACGTTCCAAACCGGAAATTAGTTTTTTTTGGATTGTATCAAAGGATTTTTTTTCCTTGCCAATGTAAATAATGGCCAGGAGGCGGGGTGCCTGTCCTTGATTTTGGGTAAGAAGGTGCTTGTTAAGGCGGTAAGCCTCACGTATCTGGCGCTTCAGGCGGTTCCGGTCGACGGCACGCTTATAGTTGCGCTTCGAAACGGAAATAACCAACTGCGTACCTTCGGAAAGAGGTGCTTCAGGTGTGTGGTACACAAACCTGAGCGGATACAAATTAAAAGAAGAACCCTTGCTAAACAGCAGCGTGATAAGGCGCTTACTGCACAAGCGTTCTTCTTTCGAATATGTATAAGAAATCGGCTGCTCTGCTGGCTTGTTGTTAGCTGGATCCATACGCGTGACGGCTCCGGGCTGAGCAAAGCACAACCAGATTACTAAGCTTTGTGTCTTCTTTCGTCAGAAACAGAAAGTCTCTTTCTGCCTTTAGCTCTTCTGCTAGCTAGTACTCTTCTTCCGTTAGCGGTTTCCATTCTTGATCTGAAACCGTGCTTATTTCTTCTTTTTCTCTGTGAAGGCTGGAATGTTCTTTTCATCGGATGCCAATGGTTTTATTATGGCCTGCAAAATTAGGGAAGCTTTTCTAAAATAGCAATCCCACTTCCCATATTATTTCAAAAAATACAGAAAAAAGGGGCTGTGCCTCCTTGTAAACTGTTTCCGCCCCATAGCTATACCTTGGTTTGGCACACACGTAAGCCCTGTATACCTGTGTTTGACGCAGATTATCTTAATTTTACACCGAACGCCATACCTGTACACGCTATGATCCGACACCACATCTCCTACGCCAATCCGCTCACACACTTTCTGGATATCACCATCACTATACCTGGCAACACCCAACGGGAGCTATACCTGCAACTGCCTGCCTGGCGACCGGGCCGCTACGAATTGCAGCACTTTGCCCAGAAGTTATGCGGTGTTACGGCCAGCGCCAATGGGGTGGCTATACCTGTGCGTAAGGTGACCAAAGACCGTTGGCTGGTGGAGGCTGGAGGTGCGGAGAATATAGAAATAAGGTATAGCTTTTACGCCCGGCAGATGGATGGCGGCGGCTCCTGGCTCGACGAAGAGCAGCTATACCTGAATGGCATCAACTGCCTCATGGCCGTAGAGGACCGGGCACACGAGCCACAGCAACTGCAGCTCGCTATACCTGCCAACTGGCAGATCGCCTGCGGACTGCCTGAAACAGAGCGCCACACCTTGCAGGCCGATAACTACGATCATTTGGTAGACTCACCGTTGATTGCCAGCGCCTCCCTCCAGAAAGAAACTTATATCGTGGCCGGTATACCCTTCCATATCTGGATACAAGGCGATTGCCGTCCGGACTGGGAGCGCATCAAAAAAGACTTTGAAGCCTTTACCAAGGAGCAGTTGGAGGTCTTTGGCGACTTTCCGGTGCAGGATTACCATTACCTGAACGAGATCCTCCCCTACCGTTTTTATCACGGGGTAGAGCATGTCAACTCTACCGTGATCACGCTGGGACCGGGCGAGTTGCTGATGACGCCCGCTTTATATAAGGAGTTTCTGGGTGTAAGCTCGCATGAGCTCTTTCACACGTGGAACGTCAAGCAGATCCGCCCAAAGGAAATGCTGCCCTACGACTTTACCGGCGAAAATTATTTCCGGACAGGCTATGTGGCGGAAGGAATAACCACGTATTATGGCGACTACATGCTGGCCCGCTCCGGGGTGTTTACGGCAGCGCAGTATTTTGACGAGCTCAACACCACGCTGCAGCGCTACTTCGCAGACCACAGCCGCTACCACATGTCCGTGGCCGACTCTTCATTCGATCTTTGGCTGGACGGCTACAAACCCGGTATACCGGACCGCAAGGTTTCGATCTACATCAAAGGCGCGCTCACCGCCTTGCTGCTCGACCTACAGCTCCGCCGTGCCACGGGCAACAGAGCCAGCCTGGACACGGTGATGCGACACCTTTGGGAAGACTTTGGGAAGCGCGGCATTGGGTATACCGAAGAGGATTACAGGCTACTGGTGCTCCGTGTCGGAGGCGAGGAGTTTGATCATTATTTCGAACAGTTTATCAATGGCACTGCCCCGGTAGAGGAGGCATTGGACGAGGCACTTGCCTACGTGGGCTGTACTTTGCTTGCTGAAGAAAACGCGCTGCTTCACGAAAGACTCTTCGGGTTTAAGGTAGTTGCCGATACCCAAACCCCTAAAGTAACCGCCATCGCGCCTAACTCCCCTGCCAGCACGGTATTAAGTATAGAAGATGAGTTGATTGCGGTAAATGGGCGAAAGATCGAACAAAACCTGCAGCCTTTGCTGGCAGACATGGACCTCCGCCAAGGTATAGAGCTCACACTTTTCCGGAATAAGCAACTGCGGCAAGTCAGGTTGCAACCGGGTCAGCAAACCTTCTACACCAGGTATAGCATCGCCAAAAGGAAGGACGCGACAGACGCCGAGAAGCAAAACTTTAAGCTCTGGCTAAAACAGGAATTTTAAGATCCTGGCACCGGATAGTAAAAGGATAGATGGAAAGCCTTATTTCTATTGTCTAATTAAAGAGCAACCTCAGGTAGAAGGATGGCTGCTTGAGTCGCTCGCGCAGGTCCAGGTCGGTGAACATACAGGAGATGGTCTCGGCGAGCGCCTTATTTTTCGATGCTTTGCTTGCCACCTGGTTAAACAGCCAAGGGTAGTCCAGTAGTTGCTGCATGCGTCGGCTGAGCTTGAGTTCTTTCCAGAGGCGGTTGTATACCGCCTTGTCGTAGCCGCGCATGAAATCGGCGGAGAAGTTCTGCTGTTGCAGGCACAGCTCGGCCTGCGTGGCGGCCCAGCGGCCGCTGATCATGGCATTGCTGATGCCTTCGCCCGTAAAGGGATCGATCAGCGAAGCGGCATCACCCACCAGCATATAGTTATCGCCGGAGATCACGCGTTTCTTGGAGCCCAATGGCAGGCCATAGCCTTTAATATCGCCCATCAGCTCGGCCCCAGCGAAACGCTGTTTGAATTCCGGGTGGCTTTCAATCATGCGGAGCATTTCCTTTTTCAGGTTCACTTTCTTCTGGCTCACCGTCTCGCTCAGCATCCCGACGCCCACGTTGGCATAGCCACCCGGCAGCGGGAAGATCCAGAAATAACCCGGCAGAAAATCTTTGAGAAAGTGCAGCTCAATAAAATTATCCTTGTCCAGCCCCGCCACATTTTTGTAGTAGGCCCTGAGGCCGGCGCAGTAGTGCGCTGGCTCCTGCTCTATACCTGCTTCGCGCCGTGCAAAGGTAGAATGTGCCCCATTGGCAGCAATTAGTAGGCGGGTACTGACTTGATACTCGCCGCTTTTGTCTGTCAAGGTATAGCCCTGTGCGTCACGCTCCACTTTGGCGATGCCTATACCTTCCAGCAACGTGATCTCGGGCCGCTGCTTCACCTGTTCGATCAGGAAATTGTCGAAGTCGATCCGTTTGGAGATGTAGCCGGAGGGAACATCCTGTGCAGCATCATAATCAGGCTTGAAAGGCACGCTCAATTTGTGCCCGGCCGGCGAGATAAAATGAATTCCCCATGAGGGCAGCTGCTCTTTCTGCTTCCCCAACAGAGCGGGCAAGCCGGGGTCGATCCGCTTCAGCTCGTTGACCACTTTGCCGCTCAACGCGTCGCCGCATACTTTGTCTCTGGGGAAAACGGCCTTATCGATGAGCACACAGGGAATACCTTTGCTGGCCAGGTGCAGGGCTGCGGTAGCACCGCCCGGTCCGGCGCCCAGTATACAAATGTCGTGTTGCTGCATGCGTTGCTTCAGTTGAAAGAGGCTAAAAATAAAGAGAAATCTGGGCCGAACCCTATACCTGCTCAAAAAAGCGCATAAAAAAAGGAAAGCCCGTGGGCCTTCCTCTCCTTATTTCATAGTCTTATTTTGCATTCCTGACACGCTTACTAATAGTAAGGGGTGCTCTCGCTACCTTTTGCCAGGTTAGGTTTAGTCGCGTTACGTTTATTTTTTGTCGTAAGGCGTATTGTTACCGCCCTTTGCCAGGTTACGGTTTGGGTTCTGCACTTTTGTATCGCCTGCATTCAACGCATTCTGGTTCGGCTGCGAATCGATATTACCCATTGGCTTGTTCGGATCCTTACCTTCCGGGTTATTCTTCTTCAACTCGTCCAGCGTCTTTTTATTTTCGTTCTTTAAGCTCATTGTTTTCAAATTAGGTAATCGTATACCCTTGTTTTACCTACTGCGCCCTTACTTTGTTGCATTTTAGTGCAATTCCACCCAAACTACCGATGCGCTAAAACCAAAAAAGGGAAGCCGAAGCTTCCCTTTTCTATACCTATAAAATCTTTGTAATTAAGACAATACTGTGTCAAAAGCCACCAGGTTCACAAATTGCTGCACGCGGCCGTCAATCTCCTGCTGACTCAGGTTCTTCAATCTTTCAGTGCCAAATTTCTCGACGCAGAACGAGGCCATTGCCGATCCGTGGATGATGGCACGCTTCATATTTTCGAAGCTGATGTCGCCTGTGGCCGCGATGTAACCGATGAAACCACCGGCAAAGGTATCGCCTGCTCCGGTTGGGTCGAACACTTCCTCCAGCGGCAAGGCTGGCGCAAAGAACACTTTGTCTTCGTGGAACAACAGGGCACCGTGCTCTCCTTTTTTGATGATCAGGAATTTTGGTCCCATGGCCATAATCTTACGAGCAGCCTTCACCAGCGAGTACTCGCCGCTCAGCTGACGTGCTTCTTCATCGTTGATCGACAGTACATCCACCAGGGCGATGGTCTTCTGCAGTTCGTCCATGGCAATGTCCATCCAGAAGTTCATGGTGTCCATCACGATCAGTTTCGGGCGGTTGGTGAGGCGCTCCAGCACCGTGCGCTGCACCTGTGGCGCCAGATTGCCCAGCATCAGGTACTCGCAGTTCTGGTAGCTCTCAGGTATGATCGGGTCGAAATCGCCCAGCACGTTCAGTTCCGTTACCAGCGTTTCGCGGCTGTTCATGTCGTTGAAGTAGCGGCCAGACCAGAAGAAGGACTTCTCATTCTCCTTCACCTGCACGCCTTCGGTGCTGATGTTGCGCTGGTGCATCAGGCTGATGTGGTCCTGGTCGAAATCACCGCCCACTACCGATACCACATTCACCGGCTTCACAAAATAAGAAGCTGATAGCGAAATATAAGTGGCGGCACCGCCAACGATCTTGTCTGTTTTCCCGAAGGGAGTTTCCAGCGCGTCAAACGCCATCGAACCTACTACTACTAAGCTCATATCTTTGAATTGTTGATTGTTAAATTGTTTAATTGCTGATGGCCTTTGCTGACAGTACTTGTAATCAACAATTTAACCATAAAGCAATTTAACCATTAAAATGAAAAAAGCCCTTGAAGGTTTGCTTCAAGGGCTTCGGGTGGAAGATGGGTCTCGAACCCACGACCCCCAGAATCACAATCTGGTGCTCTAACCAACTGAGCTACAACCACCGTGTCTCGTTTAGAGAATGCAAATATACGTCTCGTTTTCTTATTTACAATACGCAGAACGCATTTTTTCTAAAAACTTCGTAATCCTTGATAACCCTAAAACTTAATCAGCTCGCTATAAAGGCATTAATCGGCGACAGTTGCAATTCGTTTCATTTCGCCCCCAGGGAGAAATCTGATAAGTATAGATCCAGCTCTCTCCTATCGTCGGGATGACAGTTTAAAGTTTCAGGCTCTTACTTACTCAGTTTTGTGCCGCACCAGGGGCAGTAATTAATTATTATCATAGATGTACCGCCGTCATGGATGGGAATCCCATATAACCCTTCGTCCCATTTATTAATGACCACATCTACATCGCTATACCTAATCTCTCCATCTTCGTCCAGACTTTGATATACCTTGTCGGCCATCATCAGGCAGCAGTAGTTCTCGTAATCGAAGCCTCTACTCTTTAGTTTTTCGGCTGTAGCCCAGTTATAGCAGGCCTCGTCTTCGTGGATGGCGTCTACATAAGCATCATACTCTTCCGACTGTACCACCTCTTCCGACAAGCTTTTCCCGAAAAAGCGGGCGTGCAGGTCCTTAAATTTCTCTAATTCCATACCTATACCTGTTTAGCGGTCGAACAACAGCCGCTCGCCTTTTTTGCTTTCGTCAAATTCCCCGTTGGCAAAAGCAAGGTGACCGGACACGAAGGTATGGGTGATGGTACTGCTGAAGGTATGGCCCTCGAAAGGCGACCAGTTGCACTGGTAATAGGTGTTGTCTTTGGTGACGGCATACGGCTTGTTCAGGTCTACCAGCACGAGGTCGGCCCAATAGCCTTCGCGGATGTAGCCGCGCTCGCGCACGTTGAAGAGGATGGCCGGCGCATGGGCCATTTTCTCCACCACTTTCTCGATCGATAGCTTGCCCTGCTTCACAAACTCGAGCATCATCTGCATCGCGTGCTGCACCAGCGGCACGCCGCTTGGCGCCTGCTTGTACTTGCCCTGCTTCTCTTCCCAGGTATGCGGGGCGTGGTCGGTGGCGATCACGTCGAGTTTATCTTCCAGCAAACCCTGCAACAGGCCTTCTTTGTGGCGATGCTCTTTGACGGCTGGGTTACACTTGATCAGGGTACCGTATGTATCGTAGTCTTCTTTGTCGAACCAAAGGTGGTGCACACAAACCTCGGCGGTAATGCGCTTCTGCTCGAGCGGAATGTCGTTGCGGAACAGTTTCAGTTCTTCTTCTGTGGAAATATGCAAGATATGCAGGCGGGTGTTGTGTTTCTCAGCCAGTTTCACCGCCAGAAAAGATGACTTAAAACAGGCCGTTTCGTTCCGGATTTCCGGGTGGCACTTTATAGGTATATCCTCACCATACTTCTCTTCATAAATGGCCATGTTGTCGCGGATGGTCTGCTCGTCCTCGCAGTGTACCGCGATTGGCAGCCTGGCCTTGGCGAAGATCTGTTCCAGCGTCTCTTCGTTGTCCACGAGCATGTTCCCCGTGGAAGAGCCCATGAAGATCTTGATGCCGCACACGGTGTTGGGGTTGGTGAGCAGCACCTCGGCCAGGTTGTCGTTGGTGGCGCCCATATAAAAGGAGTAGTTTGCCAGCGAGGTCTCGGCCGCGATCTTATACTTATCCTCGAGCATCTCCTGCGTCACAGTGTTGGGCACCGTGTTGGGCATCTCCATAAACGAAGTCGTGCCGCCCGCCACAGCTGCTCTCGCCTCTGTCTCAATTCTGGCTTTGTGCGTGAGTCCCGGCTCGCGGAAGTGCACCTGGTCGTCGATGGCGCCGGGCAACAAGTGCAGGCCGGTAGCGTCGATGGTCTCGTCGGCCTCGGCTGCTATACCTTGCCCGATCTGCGCAATGCGGCCGTCTTTTACCAGCACATCGGCGGTGGTGGTGCTTCCTTCGTTTACAAGCTGTGCGTTCTTTATCAGGATAGATTTCATGCTGCTAAGGTATGTGCTCAACAAAGTTAACACACATTAGCGTTTTTCCCGCACAAATGCGCCTGATTGCTATACCTTAATAAAGAGCTATACCTACCGCTATTCGGGCTGCATGAGCTTGCCGATGAAGAGGATGGCGCCCGAAGATTTCTCGCGGATCAGGAACACGAAGGGGCGGGCGATGCGAACGGAAGGTGGCAATGAGGTCAGCATCACACCGGTAGAAGTAGCCGCCGCCGCTTCTGTGCCTTCTTCGTTTACTTCCACGAAGGTTTTATGCTTTACCTCGGAGATCGCCAAATTGCCATGCCCCTCTACCATGCGGCTGAAGTTGGCCTGGCCAGTAAACGCGATGCCCATACCCAGTTGTTTCAGCATATCGTTCAGCTCTTTGCTGTACTCGAGTTTGAACTTGGGCATGTAGAGTTCGTAGGTCGTTTTTTTCGCATTAGCCAGTAAAGTAGCTAAGCGGGCAGCATTCAGCTCCTGCGCCACCTCCTGCACGGTGCGGTCCCGGCCGGGCACCAGGATCGTCATGCTATACTGCTGATTCCCGTATGGTAGGTCGATCAGCTCCAGTTGCTCATCCTGGTAGTGCAGGTACTCACCGTTTTTCATCGCCATAAAATCTGGCGTTACCGTACTGCCGTTCTCCAGCTGGAAAGGCCCTAGCTTGGTGAGTTTCTTATCGAAGGGAAAGGTCCAGGTGCCTTTAAAGTAGATCGCATTGATCAAAAACAGGATATGATCCCGTCGTACCTCATCCACGATCGTTTCGATTTTGCCATTGGTCTTGCTCTTCACCCAATTGTTCATCTGGTCTTTGGCTGTGGGCGATGCAAAATCGAGGCCTTGCACGGTCGCGTCGAAGTACGTCTGGTTGGTTTTGATAAAAGGCGCCTGCAGCTGATACTCCTTGCTGTGCCAGAGCGAGTTGACTGATGTAAACACGACTTTTTTGTCTATACCTTTCAGGAGCGCGTCCAGGTATTTGAAAGATTTGTTGATCTCGTCATCGGTAGGCAGCGTAAAGCCCAGCGTCTGGCGCATCGCTTCTTTGGTGTCGCCATCGGCTCCGTTGTAGGCCATCCCCAGCGACATACTGATGCTCAGGGGAGAGATGAAAACGTTTTCCGCTCCTTCTGCCTCGCTTAATTTCGCAAAAGACCGAAACGCAAAGTCGTTGGAGCTCGCCACCGTCTTTTCTTCCTGCGCGGTTAGCGGACGGGTGTTAGGTGTGTTTGGCCCCTCGTCGACCATTTCTTTCTGGCAACCGGAAAACATACTCATCGCCACAAGGGCTATACCTGACAGTAATATACTTTTGATCATGAGTAACATTGGGTTTAGGTAAAGGGCTATACCTGAAAGACCCTGATGGTAGTAGGAAGGTTGCATCAGGTGTGTTGCTTATCCCATTCACCAGGGAAAACACTGCGGTCCGACCGCTCCCCCGCCATACTCCAGCACCACCTGATCTGTATAAAGGGTATAGGTACACCCATCATTATAAGTGGCTATTAAGCTGTCAGGTATGGGGTGGTCAAATAAGTTATAGAAATACATGCTCATACCGCTTCTCTGAAAGCCGATATTGAAGGGGGAACTGTTAGTTACAGAAATGCAGCCAGCCTTGTCAAGCTTTGCCTTTAAGGTCTTGAGTGTTTCTCTGCTCCAGCCCAATGAGGCCACCATCGAGTCCACTTTAGAGGATTTGATAGTTAAGTTCCAATTGTTGTCCCGCACTGTCTTTCCTGTGGCCGTGTCCGAAGTGACGATGTGGAAAATATTCAGTTCTCTATCATCAGTAAACTCAATACTTACAGTGCGGTTGGCAGGCACAAGGGACTCAAAATAGTTTTTAAGCTCATGCATTTCGGCGGCATTGGCTTCATAATGTCCGATCAGCTCCTGCTTTGTGTAGTCCTTGTCGAAGCCTCCGAAGGCGGACATGATCATGAATAGGAGACCCAAATAGCCAACAAAACCCACACCTGCCACTATAAGGCCCCACTTGAGTATCTTTTTAAGCATAACCTGGGGTGGTCATTAATTATTATATACAGGATTCAAGATACTATAATTCTCCAACTACTCCACCTACCTTACCCCGCTCCCACAATTTTCCCGTACCTTTGTACATTAACACCAAGCACAAGTACCACAACCATGGCAGAAGAAGCGGAGAAAGAAATAAGCACGTTCGAGGATTTTAAGCTGAACCGACAGCTGCTCAACGCCATTGAAGAGGCCGGTTACGAAAAGCCAACGCCTATCCAGCTCAAAGCCATACCTGTGATCATGGGCGGGCACGATGTGATGGGCATCGCCCAAACGGGCACGGGCAAAACAGCGGCCTTCCTGCTGCCGATCCTCATGAAAGTGAAGTATGCGCAGGGCACTAACCCGCGGGCTATTATCCTGGCGCCTACCCGTGAACTGGCCATGCAGATCGAGGAGCATATCACGCTCCTGGCCAAATATACCGACCTGCGCCATACCGTTATCTACGGCGGGCTAGGTCCCAAAACTCAGATCGAGACCATCAATAAAGGCATCGACATACTCGTTGCCACACCCAAGCGCCTAATGGAGCTATACCTGAAAGGCGATCTTATATTAAAGGAGGTCAAGACACTGGTGCTGGACGAGGCAGACAAGATGATGGATATGGGCTTTATGCCGCAGATCCGTCAGTTGCTCGAAGTTTTGCCGCGCAAACGCCAGAACCTGCTCTTCTCGGCCACTATGCACCCCAAAGTGGTGGAGCTGTCGGAGGAGTTCCTGGAATTTCCGACCCGCATCGAGGTAACGCCGCAGGCTACGCCTGTGGAGACGGTGACCCAAGTGCTGTACCAGGTGCCGAACCTGCGCACTAAAATTGCCATGCTCGAGCACCTCATCCGCGACAAAGAGGCTTTCAACCGCGTCATCATTTTCACGCGCAGCAAGAAAAACGCCGAGAACGTTGCCAAATTCCTGGAGCGACGCGAGTACGGAGAGGTACGCGCCATCCACGGCAACAAAGGACAAAATACCCGCATCAACTCGATGGAGGCTTTTAAAGGTGGTGAAGTTCGCTTTCTGGTAGCCACCGACGTAGCCTCCAGAGGTATAGACGTGACGATGGTGAGCCACGTGATCAACTTCGATGTGCCCTTTGTGTACGAGGACTACGTGCACCGCATCGGCCGCACCGGCCGTGCCGAGCAGGTGGGCGCCGCCATAACCTTCGCTAATCCTGCCGAGATGTACCACATCCGCAAGATCGAGAAACTGATCCGGATGCAGATACCGGAGGAGCCGATGCCTGCGGAAGTAAAGATTCACGACATTACGTACGAGGAGCAGCAGGCCATTGCCCGCGACATCGACCACCAGAAGCGCAGCGATAACCCGGACTTTAAAGGCGCCTTCCACGAGAAGAAAGCTATCCCTAAAAAGCGTCCGGAGAGCAAGCGCGACCCGCGGGCCTCATTCTGGCAAAAGACAAAAAAGAAGAAAAAATGAGCGAGAGCACCCCGCCCAATAGGACGGGGTGTTTTTGTTTACAGATACTGCAGCGCCACTTCCCGGAAACGGTAAACGAGGAAGGTCAGGGAGAAACCCCATAGGATGCCGCTGCAGAGCATGTATAACAGGATTTGACGGCGGGGCACGCCAAACACGGCGGCTATTATGGTACCGGCTATCGGTGTCAGAAAAAGCGGCGTGAAGAAGGCGACGCCCAGTATCCCAAAGTTGCGCCAGATCCGGATGATGAAGCGGGTCTTGGTGCCAAATACCGGCTTTTGGGCCTTGCGCCGGTACGCCGAGTACCACCGGGAGGCGGCGCGCCCTATAACGGAAAACACGAACACGCTCGTCATCATGCCGGCAATCGTCAGCGACACCGTTTCTAAATAGGACAGCCCCAGCGACATACCCGTCAGAGGCCCGCCGATGAATTTCACCATGCTGACCAGGTATACTGACGCGTATTTGAGAAGCTCCTCTACCACTCTACTGCTTTAAAAGGGATTTGCTCTGGTTGTTTTTGTCTGGATGATGCGTATCCAGCATGTTATGAACGATGGTTCAAAGCGTTTAATTTCATCTTCATCTGATACAGGTCGATGCCCTGTGCCCAAAAGTCTTTTTCCACTTTCTCCAGCTCAAAGCCCAGCTTCTGGTAGAACGGGTAGGCCAGCTGGCTCGTCCGTACCTGCAGCCATTGCATGCCAGGCTTTTCCTTCAACTTTGAAATACGAAACAAGGTCAGTTCCCGGCCTATACCTTTGCCCTGAAATGCAGGATGAACCAGATCCCAGGATAGCCTTGCCCAGGTATAGCCATCAAAATAATTGAGGCCGCCGGCTCCAACGACCTGCCCCTCCTGCTCCACTACAAAATAATCCTCACGACGCTTCTGCAGGTATAGCACAAAGTCGGCCTCCTCGTCGGGCGCAAAGTAAGCGGGCGTATTGAGTCGCAGAATATGCAGAAGTGCCTCCTGGTCGGCTGGTGTATAAGGCCTGATCATAATTGACAGGTAGGACTATACCTTCGGTCCGAAGGCCAGGTCACCGGCATCGCCCAGCCCGGGCACGATATAGAAGTTTTCGTTCAGGCTTTCGTCCATGGCACCAAGCCAGATGTGCGCTTCCGGTACTTCCTGCTGCACATACGCTATACCTTCCGGCGAGGCGATGGCAGCGGCAAAATGTACCTGCACGGGTTTGCCGTGGCGGAGCATCCCTTTATAGGACTTCACCAGCGAGCGCCCCGTGGCCAGCATCGGATCTGCCAGGATCAGGATCTTGTCGTGCAGGTCCGTCGAGGCCAGGTACTCCATGTTAATCTGCAGCTCGGTGTTCTGCTCCTCTACTCGGTACGCGCCCACAAACGTGCTATAAGCTTTGTCGAAATAGTTGAGCATGCCATTGTAGAGCGGCAATCCGGCCCGAAGAATGGTGGCCAGCACCGGCTGGGCCGTCAGCAACTGCGTCTGCGTGGTGGCCAGCGGCGTCACGATGTCGTGGGTTTCGTAAGGAAGCGTTTTAGATATCTCGTAGGCCAGCAGCTCGCCTAGCCGCTCCAGGTTGCGCCGGAAACGCAGGCTGTCGTGCTGCACCGAAACGTCGCGCAGTTCGGCTACAAAATGGTTGGCAAGCGATGGGGTGGCAGTGAGGATATGCAGGTTATCGTTTTGCATGGGTATGGCTGATTTGGTAGGCTAAAGATACGGTCTTTCGGGCTTACGGCAATCTCTGGCTACCAAAAACGTTAAACCGGGCAGGCGCTATACCTGTATAAGGCTGAACTATACCTGCTATCGGCAGGCGGCATCATGCAATTCCATGTGTTTTTGTTAATATTGTGAATTCTAAATAAGTACCTTACAAATCGCTTTCCCCTGATTAGAGCTTTCTTCCTATGAGAAATATACTTGCCGCCGTGGCACTTAGTCTGCTGGCTATACCTGCCGTGCAGGCACAGGATGTGTACGTGCCTTACGACCGCGACACTTACCACCTGATCGACCGCTACCAGATCAAGCTTGGCACGAAAGTGCCGGAGATGCACACCAACGTACGCCCGATCGGCCGAAGCGATGTGGCTGCTTTGGCCGAAGCTGCCACAGGGGAGCCGCGCTCTACTGCCGATATGTTTAACATCCAGTACCTGCTTAACGATAACTGGAACTACACCACGCAGGCAAACGACAACATCAGCGAGCGGCCTATTTTCAACACGTTTTACCGCAACAAGACCGACTTGTACCATTACGAGTCCGAAGACTTTACGCTGCGTGTGAACCCGGTGCTGCACCTGGAACTGGGCCATGACGACCAGAGCGACGGCATGCGCTACGTCAACACCAGAGGCATCCAGCTTGAAGGCAGCATCGACGATCGTTTCGGTTTCTATACCTTCATCGGGGAGAACCAGGCAAAGTTTGCCGATTACGTGGTAGACCGCATCCAGCGCGACGGCGTGGTGCCGCACGAAGGGCTTTGGAAAGATTTCAAAGGCGATGGCTACGATTTTCTGACGGCACGCGGCTATATGAATTACTCCCTGTCGAAGCACGTGGAGATTCAGCTGGGTCACGACCGCCACTTTATCGGCGACGGTTACCGTTCCCTGGTATACTCCGACTACGCCCCGCCAGCCTTTTTCCTAAAGCTGAACACCCGCGTATGGAAGCTGCACTATATGAACCTGTTTCAGGAACTGACCGCAGACTACCGCCGTCGTGGTGGCGGAGATAAGATCTTACCGAAGAAATACATGGCCCTGCACCGCCTGGGCGTCAACATTACCGACAACCTCAATGTGGGTTTGTTTGAGCAAGTGATTTTCGGGCGCGAGAAAGGCAAGTTTGAGCTGCAGTACCTCAACCCGATCATCTTCTACCGCAGCGTGGAGCACAACCTGGGTAGCGAGGACAACGCCATGCTGGGCCTCGACTTCCGCTGGAACCTGTTCAACACCGCACAGCTTTATGGCCAGTTGGTACTCGACGAGTTTGTGCTGAACGAGGTAAAATCAGGCGAAGGCTGGTGGGCTAACAAGCAGGCAGGGCAGATCGGGGCCAAGTATATTGACGCCTTCGGCCTTTCTAACTTAGACTTGCAGGGCGAGGTGAACATCATCCGTCCGTATACCTACCAGCACCGTGACGGCAGCTCCAACTACCAGCACAACCGCCAGCCGCTGGCCCACCCGATGGGTGCGAACCTGTATGAATTCGTAGGTATAGCCCGCTACCAGCCGCTGCCACGCCTGCAGCTGGTGGGCAAGGCCATTGCCACCCGCTTCGGCCAGGACGAGATCACGGCAGAGGGCGACACCATTAACTGGGGCAACAATGTGAACTTGGACTATAATCTAAGACCTATGAACTACGGCCACGAGATTGCTCAAGGTATACGCACCAACCAGTTGCACCTCGACCTGACCGCCACTTATCAGTTCAAGCACAACCTGTTCGTGGACCTGAAAGGCATCATACGCCGCACCGAGGCTGAAGTGAGCACCCTGAGCAAGAATACGGTGTTTACCTCTGTGGCCCTGCGCTGGAACATCGCGCAACGTCTGCATGAGTTTTAACAAACAGGTATAGTTATTTCTGGAGCGGGGAGCCTTTAGAAATAAAGGCTCCCCGTTTTCGTTTTGAAAGCTCGCTATACATACCTGTTCTAATTTCGCTTATCTTTGCAGCGGCCGAGCGTACGACAGGTATAGCGTGGCTTTAAATATCGTAATTCATTAATATTTAAAAACTTCCGGCAAGCTGCTCCTGCGTTACAGGAAGCAATCGGGATCGCCGCCTATACCTGTATCAGGTCAGGATGGCCTACACAACATGAAGACTTATCTCCGGATACTGCAGTTTGCAAAGCCCTACAGTCGCTTTGTGCCGCTTTATACTATCTATACCGTGCTGGGCATTATTTTCGGCCTGCTCAACTTTACGCTCCTCATTCCGCTACTCAGCGTACTTTTCGGGACAGTAGGCGCAGACGACGCGGCCGCCATGGTAACCACCAAGCCTGAGTTCAGCCTCTCTCTTGAGTATTTCAAAGACTTCTTCAACTACCATTTCGGGCAAGTGATACTGGAGAAAGGCAGGCAAGGCGCTTTGTTTTTCGTGTGTGTTATCATTGTGTGCTCCGTCTTTCTCTCCAACCTCTTCAAGTATCTGGCGCTGAGAGTGGTGGGCGCATTACGCGCGCATGTCGTGAAGAAGATACGTCATGCCACCTATGAGCGCGTGACGCAGCTGCACCTGGGTTATTTCAGCAACGAGCGCAAAGGCGACCTGATGACCCGCATGACGGTGGACATTCAGGAAGTGGAAAACTCTGTGGTCAACACCATGACGGTAGTGATCCGTGAACCGATCTCCATTATCGCTTTCTTTGTCGTGCTGTTCACCATGTCCGTCAAGCTCACGCTATTCACGCTGATCCTCCTTCCGCTCTCGGGCATCCTCATTGCAGGTATAGCCAAGCGCCTGAAGCGGGCGGCACAGCAAGGGCAGGAATCGCTGAGCTTCATCCTGACGATCATCGACGAGACGCTGAGCGGTATACGGGTGATCAAAGCCTTTAATGCGGAACCGTACATCCTGGACAAGTTCAACCAGCAAAACGACCGCTACGCCCACCTGCAGCGCTCCATCGCCAACAAGCGCGACCTGGCCTCCCCTTTCTCGGAATTTATGGGGGTGACGGTGGTGGCTGGCCTGCTTTGGTTTGGCGGTAACTTGGTGCTCAACCAACAATCTGAGCTGAAAGCGGAAGAATTTATCACCTACATCGTGCTTTTCTCGCAGGTGCTTGTGCCAGCCAAGGCCATGTCGTCGGCTTTCAGCAACATACAACGCGGCCTGGTATCCGGCGACCGCATTCTGCAGGTGATCGACACCAAGCCGCAGGTAACCGACAAGCCGAATGCGAAAGTACTGCCTGAGTTCCACCACGAAATCGAGTTCCGGGATGTGAATTTTGGATACGGCGATAACAGTGTGTTGCAGGACGTCAACCTGCACATCCAGAAGGGAAAAACCATCGCCCTGGTAGGACCGTCGGGTGGGGGCAAGTCCACTCTGGCCGACCTGATTCCCCGCTTCTACGACCCGACTGCCGGTAGCATCCTGATCGACGGCCACGATATCCGGGACTATACCACGGAGTCGGTGCGCGACAAGATAGGCGTCGTAACACAGGAGTCCATCCTCTTCAACGACACCATCTTCAACAACATCGCCTTCAACAAGACCGACGCGACCGAGGAAGAAGTGATAGCGGCAGCCAAAATTGCCAATGCGCACGAGTTTATTGTGAAGGCGCCGGAAGGCTACCAGACGCTGATCGGTGACCGCGGTAGCCGCTTGTCCGGCGGACAGCGCCAGCGCCTGAGCATTGCCAGAGCCATTCTGCAAAACCCGCCAATTCTGATCCTGGACGAAGCGACTTCGGCACTGGACACGGAATCGGAGAAACTGGTGCAGGAAGCGTTGACCAACCTGATGAAGAACAGAACCTCTGTTGTGATTGCGCACAGGCTGAGCACCATACAGCATGCTGATGAGATTGTAGTATTACAACAGGGCAGTATTGTGGAGCGCGGCACACACGAAGACCTGCTTCAGCACGGCGGATTGTACGCAAAACTTACACAAATGCAACTGGTATCATAAGAGCGATTGGCGCTTTAGTATTACTGACTCTTGCTTTAGATTAAATTTTGGACTCAACATTTCGGTATATTCACATTTTTTTATAGATTAGCCCGAAACATTTTTGCACCAAAATCCAACCTGAAAGCATGAAAGAACTTAAGACTCTCTCGGATGTTGTCGTTTTTTGCTACGCCGTGTTTATAGCACTTTTGCTAACAAACCTGCTGGACCATAAAGCCATATTTGAGATCGCGACTGAAGAGCAGGCGCTCGCACTTTACAAAGCACTCGGAGCCGTAGGCGCCGGGCTGATGCTGGTAAAGCTATTGATTGGAAAACTTTACATTACGTCGCTCAAATACGACAGGCACATGGCTCAGGTAAAAATCAATGAGTTGAAGGCCGATCTGTATGAGCGCAAACAGGAATACAGAAGCAACAGCTACAAGGAATCTGTCCGTATGGAGATAGCTGTGGCGAGCAACTAATATTATACATGACCCAGATCGTACTTCAGGAGCTGCAGGAAGCGCAACAGACGCTCAACAACTTTATAGCTGACCCCAACAATATTGCTGCCATCGAGAAAGCGGCCAATGCCATGGCTGATGCGGTGGCAGGCGGAGGCAAAATTTTGTCGTGCGGCAACGGCGGCTCCATGTGCGATGCCATGCACTTTGCCGAAGAATTGACCGGTCGCTACCGTGACAACCGTCAGGCTATACCTGCCATCTCCATCTCCGACGTTGGCCACATGAGCTGTGTGGGCAACGACTATGGCTACGATCACGTGTTTTCCCGCTACATCGAAGCACTGGGCAATAAAGGTGACGTGCTGTTGGCCATCAGTACCAGCGGCAACTCCGCCAATGTGCTCAAAGCCGCCGCCGCCGCCAAAGCCAAAGGCATGACGGTTGTGGGCCTCACCGGCAAAGACGGCGGCAAACTGGCTGCCTTCTGCGACGTGGAAGTGCGCGTGCCACACCAGGGCTACGCCGACCGCGTACAGGAAATCCACATCAAAGTCATCCACATCCTGATTCTGCTGATCGAGAAACGCATTTGCGGGTAGGTATACCGACCAGGTATAATCTGCCGACATTAGCTTACAGCAGCGGGACAACAAGCAAAGACCTTGCAGTGTCTTTAAGACCTGCGAGTGTGCTGTGGCTACGGAGGTATAGCTTGTCAGAATCAGGATTTGCAGGATTTAGGGATTAGCAGGATTCTTAAGCACGATTAACACAACCCTCTGTTTCTAGAGAGGGGAATCCCATTGCTGCAATCTCCAAGGTATAAGCATTGAGGTTACAGCTTTGCTATATCGGGTCCAACTATTCCTAACCCCCAATGCCGTCAACTTGAGGCTTTTTATGTCATTTCGACCCGGGGGTGGGGGCCCTCGTTTTGGGAGAAATCTGAATGAGTGCGAAAATTCTGAAACAATCCAGATCTCTCCTATCGTCGAGATGACAGCATGAGTTAATTATGGCTTAAGTTGACGGCAGTGCCCCCAACCCCTCCTAAAAACAGAAGAGAAGCGTGCACGATTGTCATCCCCCTGCCCCCTTCAAAGGGGGACTTTCTGCCGCTGCTAATTCAAAGGTATAGCTTCGTAGCTTGTGCAGTTTAGATCGCTACTTTAAAAGATACACCCCTGCCCCTCTCAAGAGGGTATTTCGAGCAGCTGATACTTCAAAGGCAAAACCTCATCGTTTCTCTTTGAGAGATTTTGCTTTGTTTTACCGGGTCCAACCACCCCTAGCCCCTCAGAGCTACGCTCGCTACTTTCGAACTCTCGTTCTCAGTAGTCCAAGGCAGGGAATCTGTAACTACCATTTCAAGGTATAAGCTTCATGGTACCTGTCACACTCCACTGGCAGGTATAGCAAGGCTAACTCTTCCCTCGGAAGCTACAATGCACATAGCATCAGCCCAGTGCACAAACGACGATTTTGTGTTTGAGCGGTCAGCGAGTTTAAAAGCGTCTTGATTTTTTTGCTTACTTTTTTCATCAAGGAAAAAAGTGAGGCCCGCCCGGCCAGGGCAAGCTATAGAACAATAAAGCTCGCTATACCTGCAACAGCCGTAGCTTTACCACTTGCCCGCCGCACAGGCGAAGCAATGAAACAAATTAGTTAGGTATAGGAAGACAATAGCTACACCAGGTATGGGTATAGGCTATCGGAATAGCTATACCCGGGCCAGAGGCCCCACCATAGCCGTCACGAGCGAGGACGCTCGCACCATTAGGCCTCACAATAGCAATACTCCCCCTAAACCACCAATAAATTTCTTTTTACTACATTTACTACCATTCCCCGGAATCAATTGCCGGCAGCCTGTGTTGCGAATCTAACTTATTAAAATTTGCATTTATAGATCAACATCTAACCCTATGCTTATCAAGACGTTTGGCAGCGCCGTGCAGGGCGTAAACGCCTATACCGTGACCGTGGAAGTGAGTGTGAGCGCCGGCGCGAAATACTTTCTGGTGGGCCTACCCGACAATGCCATTAAAGAAGGCGAGCAGCGCATCGAATCGGCACTGGCCCAGTATGGCTACAAACTCAAACGCCAGAAAACCATCATCAACATGGCCCCTGCCGACATCCGGAAAGAGGGCGCCGCTTACGACCTCACCATCGCGATGGGCATGCTGGCGGCCGGAGGACAAATGGCTGCTGATAAGCTATCGCAATACATGATCATGGGGGAGCTTTCGCTTGATGGCTCGCTTCGTCCGATTAAAGGGGTGCTTCCTATTGCCATTCAGGCCCGCAAAGAGGGATTTAAGGGTATCATACTGCCGGCCACGAATGCCCGCGAAGCGGCCATTGTGAATAACCTGGATGTGATTGGGGTAGAGAATATCAAAGAAGCCATCGACTTTCTGAACGATGAGCTTGATATTCAGCCTGTCAAAATAGATACCCGCGATGTGTTTCAGAACACAGCCAACCAGTATGCCGCCGACTTCTCGGACGTGCAGGGGCAGGAAAACATCAAACGGGCTTTGGAAATCGCCGCAGCTGGCGGACATAATGTGATCATGATCGGTCCCCCGGGAGCGGGCAAGACCATGCTGGCCAAACGACTGCCTTCGATCCTCCCGCCGCTTTCGATACACGAAGCGCTGGAAACAACCAAAATACATTCTGTAGCAGGAAAACTAGGCAAGGTTTCGTCATTGCTTGCTACCCGGCCATACCGGTCACCACACCATACTATATCTGATGTGGCCCTTGTCGGAGGCGGTGGTATACCTCAGCCCGGCGAAATCTCCTTAGCACATAATGGCGTGTTGTTCCTGGATGAATTACCTGAGTTCAAGCGGACAGCTTTGGAGGTGATGCGCCAGCCGCTCGAGGAGCGTCGCGTTACTATATCAAGAGCTAAAACCACGTTGGATTTTCCGGCAAACTTCATGCTCATTGCCAGCATGAATCCGTGTCCGTGCGGCTTTTATAATCACCCTGAGAAAGAGTGCGTCTGCGCTCCCGGCCTGGTGCAGCGCTACCTCAACAAAGTAAGTGGTCCGCTCCTCGACCGTATCGACCTGCATGTGGAAGTTACGCCGGTTACGTTTGATGAAATGACCGCCACCCGCAAGTCAGAAGACAGTGAGACCATACGCGAGCGGGTGGTGAGGGCGCGCGAGTTACAGCGGGAACGATTCAACGATTTTGACGGCATCCACTCCAATGCCATGATGCCATCGCAAATGGTGAAAGAGATCTGCCAGATCTCGGATGCCGGGCGCACGCTTTTGAAGACCGCGATGGAGCGCCTCGGACTCTCGGCCCGTGCCTATGACCGCATCCTGAAAGTAAGCCGCACTATTGCTGACCTGGCCGATAGTGACGAGATCAAAATTGAACATTTAGCAGAAGCTATTCAGTACCGCAGCCTGGATCGAGATGGCTGGGCAGGCTAAGCCATATAAGATACAAAAACGTATATATAAAGTAATTGCGAAGTTCAATACCACAAAAAGGTGTTGAACTTTTCTTTTTAATACCGTTTTAATCTGCCCTTGTGATTGCACTACCTTTCAAGCGAAAGATCAAACTTATTTAGACTTTTCTTGGGGGACTGCGTATTATGGGTCGTCAGGAGCCTGAAGTGAAGAAGACGCATCCTGGCGATAACACACTTAATCCAATTAACCATTTACTACTATGAAGAAGAGAATTTTAATGCTTGTTTTAGCCATGACGACATTGGTAGCTGCACACGCGCAGGGCCCACGATTGGGCATCAGGGCTGGTGTAAACTATGCTGGTTTTGGTGGTTCCGATGCCGATAATCTCGATCGTATCTGGGGCGGTCATGCTGGTGTGACAGCCAACTTCCCATTGTCAGCTGATAACTTTTTGTCAATTCAGCCCGAAGTGCTTTACTCCATGAAAGGCGCCGAGACAAGTGCCGATGATGTGAAGTGGAAAATCAACTACTTGGATGTACCGGTGTTGGCCCGTGTGAACGCTGGCCCGCTCTACTTTGAGGCGGGACCTCAGGTGTCGTTTAGGGTAGGCGGCGAAGTGGACGTGAACAACACAACCATCACCGACGACCTGGATGACTACAAACGCACCAGCTTAGGGTATGCAGCCGGTGTTGGCTTACAGGCTACGCCACTTGGCTTGAGCGTTGGTGTTCGCTATAATGGCGACATTTCTAAGCTTTATGACAACACAAACATAGGTAACTATCGTAATGACGTATTCATGCTGACGCTGGGCTACTTGTTCGGCAGCAGATAAGCGCCACCATTAGTACAGAATAAAACTATTATACTGAAGCCCCGGTTTGCGCCGGGGCTTTTTTTGATAGCCCCGCTATACCTGCTCTGCCTTTTTCCCGGCTATCGTATCAGCGCCTCTCACTAAGTATTCGCAACAAAGTTTTGAGTGTTTGTAGTTAAGTAAAGTGTGCTTCAACTTCACGGACTTTAGGACCTAGTGAGCTCGTGCACTCAAACAGCAGAAAATAAGGTGCAATTTTATAAAAATTATTAGCCTGACAGTCAGCCAGATTACGCCATGTTGATAAATATTCTGGTCCTATATACTCAATAAAAATATAGTTCTGCACGTATATTGCTCAGATCATACCAAAATAACCAATACCCAATTATGAAAAAGCTATTTTTTATGTTCGTGTTTGCAGTAGCTACTGCATTTAGTGCTCAGGCGCAAAACGCAAGCTTCGGTGTAAGAGGCGGTGCGAATATCTCTAACCTGTCTGGTGATCTGCGTGATGAAGATCGTTTTGAGAACAAAGTCGGATTCCATGCCGGTATTACGGCCAACTTCGGTATCGTTGATAACTTCTTCTCTGTGCAGCCGGAGTTGCTTTACTCAGTGAAGGGTTTTAAGAACGAAGACTCTGAAGTTACACTCCCTCTGTACAACAGAAGACGTGAAGGAAAAGTAAACTACAACTACATTGACCTACCGGTGCTCGCCAGAATCAAGGCTGGCCCGCTGTACTTTGAAGCCGGTCCGCAGGCCTCATACCTGTTGAGTGTGAACAACGAAACCAAAACGTACATAAACGGTACGCTGCAGTCAACTAACCGTGACGAGAAAAGCAAGGATGGTTTGAAGGAGTTTGAGGTAGGCTATGCGGCCGGTATCGGTTTCACATCGGCTAACAACGCCATTAGTTTTGGTGTGCGCTATAATGGCGCCATCAGTGATTTCGTGAAAGAAGACGTGAATTTCGAAGGTGACCTGACCAACGCCCGTCATTCCACCTTTATGGTAACGGTAGGCCTGGCACTGCCAACGAGCCGCTAATTACACTTACCAATAAGAAAGCCGTCGGGTGCCCAGCATCCGGCGGCTTTCTTGTTTCTGCCTATACCTGTTCTTAACTAAAAGCCGCTCTCAGCAGTACAATGTAGCAAAGGCAAGCTTGCTTCGTTACTAAACCCGAAACCATGAATAAGATCGTACTCTTGTTGGGACTGCTGCTGGCCACCTCATTTACAGCAGACGCCCAGTATTACCGCTACGGTGTAAAAGCCGGGGGCGGTTTCTCCAAAGCAGTTGGCTCCGATGCTCCCTCCGACCAGATCAACCACCTGGCAGGTATACATGGCGCCTTCGTGTTCGCCTACGAGTTTGCCTCCCGTCTGTCGGTGCAACCTGAGCTGCACTACAGCCGCAAGGGCTTTACCTACGACAACTATACCCGAAGCACAGCTCCCGAAACAGCCCTCGCCGGCGACCTGCGCCTCGATTACATAGAACTTCCACTTATGATCAAACTCCAGAAAGCCGCCCTGTTTGTAGAGGCTGGTCCTTATATGGGTTATCTGATCAATGTCGGCAACAAGGTCAACATCGTCAGCACCGATCCCATGGCAGATCCTCCAATCGTGCTCGGCCGCGAAGATTTCAGCCGGGATGATTTCAACAGCTTTGATGCTGGTTATGCGGTAGGTGGTGGCTTGATGCTCGAAAGCGGTTTCTTCCTGAATATGCGCCACACGGGCAGCCTCCGCCCATTTCCCAAACAAGACCTGAGCCAGCGCAACCTCGTTTGGCAACTTGCCATTGGCTATATGTTGCCTGCAAGCAGGCCCGGCAACTGGTAAGTACGTACTCCTATACCTTACAACAAAACAGCCCCGTCACTTATTAGAGTAACGGGGCTGTTCTGTTTTTGAGAAGCTGCTTATTTGCTCATCTCCGCGTAATATTTATAGAACTGCGGGATCGTCTCTATACCTTTCATGAAGTTGAACACACCGAAGTGCTCATTAGGTGAGTGGATCGCATCCGTGTCCAGACCAAAGCCCATCAGCACCGAGTCCAGGCCGAGCTCTGACTTGAACATGGCCACGATCGGAATAGAGCCACCGCTGCGCACCGGCACCGGCTTTACGCCAAACGTTTCTTCGTAGGCCTTGGCTGCTGCCTTGTAAGCAACCGAATCAGTAGGCGTCACCACCGGTTCGCCACCGTGGTGCGGCTTCACCAGCACCTTCACGCTCTTCGGCGCAATGCTTTCGAAGTGCTTCTTGAATTTCTCCGTGATCTCCTCGGAAGTCTGGTTTGGCACGAGGCGCATCGATATCTTGGCGAAAGCCTGCGAAGGGATAACCGTTTTGGCGCCTTCTCCTGTGTAGCCACCCCAGATACCGTTCACATCCAGCGTCGGACGGATGGAGTTGCGTTCCATGGTCACATAGCCTTCCTCACCGTGCACATCCGGCAGGTCCAGCGCCTGCTTATACTTGTCCAGACTAAATGGCGCGCGGGCCATCTCGGCGCGTTCCTCCTTACTCAATTCCTGCACATTGTCGTAGAAGCCAGGTATGGTGATGTGGTTGTTCTCGTCGTGCATCGAGGCGATCATCTGGCACAGGATGTTGATCGGGTTCGCCACAGCGCCGCCGTACAGACCAGAGTGCAGGTCGCGGTTCGGTCCGGTCACTTCTACCTCCACATAGCTCATACCGCGCAATCCGGTCGTAATAGAAGGCGTGTCGTTGCCGAGCATACCTGTGTCAGAGATCAGGATAACATCGGCATTCAATTTCTCTTTGTTGTTTTTGACGA
The DNA here is from genome assembly GCF_030546575.1 of Pontibacter coccineus. GTDB lineage: Bacteria > Bacteroidota > Bacteroidia > Cytophagales > Hymenobacteraceae > Pontibacter > Pontibacter coccineus. Next base: position 149,242 of record NZ_JAUOTN010000011.1, on the reverse strand, counting down.
AAGTAGCCAGGTTAGCAGAGCCCACTTCCTCTTCGCCCTCAATCATGAACTTCACGTTGCAGGTGAGCGCGTTGTTCTGCATCATCACTTCGAAGGCTTTCACATGCATGTACATCTGGCCTTTGTCGTCGCAGGCACCGCGGGCGTAGATCTTGCCGTCTTTGATTACGGGCTCAAACGGAGGTGAGTGCCACAGTTCGTATGGGTCGGCAGGTTGCACATCGTAGTGGCCGTATACCAGCACCGTAGGCAATGCCGGGTCCACCATTTTCTCACCATACACGATCGGGTAGCCGCCGGTCTCGCAAAGCTCCACATTGTCGGCGCCCGCTTCGCGGAGCTTTTGGGCCACAAAATCTGCGTTGCGTAGTACATCCTGCTTAAACTTCGGGTCGGCGCTTACGGAAGGTATGCGCAGCATATCCAGCAGTTCGTTTATAAATCGGTCTTTGTTGTCAGCGATATATTGATTCATAGTCTAGATAAATGTCTTGCGCTAAAGATACAAAAAAAGCCACCCTTCGGAAAGAGTGGCTTTTAGAATGCTTTTATACCTACTGCCAGCTATACCTATTTGCGGAGCCCCAGTTTGATGTTGGCCTTGCTTTCTTCGCCGTTTATCAGGCGGTTGATGTTCTTGCGGTGCGTTAACACCACCACGGCAAACACCACAAATCCGAATATGATCAGGATCGGGTTGTCCGGATGAAAACGTGGCAGCAGCAGCAGTATCGGAAAGGCAAGGGCCGCAATCATAGACCCCAGCGACACATACTTGGAGGTAAAGAGCACGATCACAAAAATGATCATGCACATCAGGGCCACCTCCAAATGTATGGCCAGCATCATGCCCAGTAGCGTTGCCACTCCTTTTCCGCCCTTAAAGCGCTCGTATACCGGGAAAATATGCCCTACCACGGCCAACGCACCCATTGCCAACTGATAGAACATCAAATCATCGGCGGGCACTGCGTTGAAAATCACCAGCAAGGCTGCCAGCGAAGTGGCTACCCACCCTTTGAAGATGTCGATCAGCATCACGATGGTGCCCGGCTTTTTGCCCAGCACCCGAAAGGTGTTGGTTGCGCCGGAGTTTCCGCTGCCGTGCTGGCGAATGTCGACCCCGTAGTAAGCCTTGCCGATCCAAACGGCGGTAGAGATAGATCCGATTAAGTATGCTACTATAAATAAAGCGGCAATTAAAAGTATGTTCATGACGCGTGTGCCAGTTTTTGTTTGCATTAACTGCACTTAACAGAATTAAGTGCAGTTTGCCCGTGTGTTTCTTTTGAAAAGAACCCAAATATAGGGACTTGTTATTTCAATATCCAAAAGTCAGATATCTTTCCCTATACGGCCGGAATACAGTTATCGGTTATTGCCAACCTTCTTCCTCTTCTGCATTTCCTTTTTTCTTCTTCTTTTTCTTCTTTGTGTCCTCTACTTCGTCTTCGGCCACATTAAAGCCTCCCTGCTCTGCTATGGGCGGTTGCGTTGCCATTTTGAAGGCATCTTTACCGTTCAGGTAGTCGTGTTTGAACTGGTCTACGAAGCGGTTCTTGTCGATGCTCTCGCCCATGTACATGCCGTACTTGCGGGAGCGACCACCACTGGCCTTGGAGCGGATGGCTTTGTTCAGGTCAGCGTCAGAGGACACGATGACGAGCCCATTTTCCAGATAGCTCAGGAACACCCAGGTATAAGGGTCGGCCTGCAGGTATAGGTTCACGACCGGTTCGCCGTTCAGGTCCTGCTTTATTTCCATAAAGCCGTCCATGTTCGCATTGATCTCCTCCTTGAGCACATTAGACAAGCCCAGTTTGCCCACGCTGTACCAGGCATTAGTTTTGTTGGACCAGCGCAGATCCACGTTGTCGAACACCATGCTGCGCACCAACTTATTCGACAGCTTCGGTAAAGCGATCGCACTGCCCTGATAGCGTTGCGCGTCGCGGTTGCCAATGATGTTGCCCAGTTTGTAAAGCATTGCCTCTGCATCGCCCCCCTGGTCACCTCCTCCACGAATGGCCGTTTCGTTCAGCTTTTTGCCGAGCGCCGTTATAACGGAGGAGTGCATGTTCATGTCAAATGCCATCAAGGCATCGATGGCATAATAGCCGCTATCGGTTTTAGCTATACCTGTACCGGCCGACTCTATTCCGAAATCTTTCAATGAGTTAACCAGGTGCAGCTTGCCTTCGAAGGCTACTGTTTTGGAGCCCTCGTTGTAACGCAACTCGTTGCCTTCGTACGACCCGGCGGCTGAGCGGGCAGCATCCGTAATTTTAAATTCGCTTTTTTCCTTATCGTACGACAGGTCACCACTTACCGTGAAAATGTCCAGGTCGTCCTCGTACTGCTTCTTCGAAACGAAGGTGTTGTACGGCTTAAATGTTCCACGTGACAGGTGCAGACCGGTGTACAGTTGGTTTCCGTCCGGAGCCTTCTGCTTCATGATCGGGATGCGCACATTGTCCGGGTTCAGGGAGTCGCGCTTGAACGGGAACCAGTCGGAATCGGCTTCGTTTCCGGTGAAGTTCAGCTTCAGGTCGCCGTCAAAGTCCATGTGTGGACGGTAGGAGTACATGGTCACGTTCCCCCGGTAGCGGATGCGCGGGAAGATGTAGAAGTTGTCGGACTCACGAACCAGTGCCTGCGCATAGGTCGTGTTGATGTTTGACTTCTTCTTCAGCTGATGCTCCTTATATAGGAAGTCCGCAAACTGTAGCTTAAACGAATCGGAAGCGGCATTCTGGTAATCGTGCACTGCCGTGCCACTAAAGGCATTGCGCGACAGCACGTTGATATTACCTGCGTACAGCTTGTGGAACTGCTGCAGGGAGTCAGCCAGGACACGGGCATTGCGCAGGGTGGTGATGGTAGCACCCGCGGCCACGGCTACTTTGCCGCTGTCAGGTATAATGTGCACATCCCCTACAGGTATGTAAGGCACACCACCTGCCAGAATAGAGTTTACCTTGAGGTCATACTCACCGGTGGCAGCACTGAAGTACAGGCCCTCCTGCTCCGGATGCTGCGAGTAGAAGTAGTTTTTACCTCCTGCGCCGTCAGCAGCCAGGCTAACCTTTTGCTGCTTCATGTCCCAGGTGGCGCGGCTCATTGACGTTTTGTACTGCGCTTTCGGGAACTCGATACTCGCTATACCTTTCTGCTCGCTGCCAAATTCCACAAAGCGCTTGTCCAGGTCGTAGCTGATGGCCATATCCATCGCTTTCATGGCCGGCTTGCCTTCCACGTCCGACTTCACGATCATCTGGGCATGGTTACCTGACAGGCTGCGCCCTTTGAACGACAGCTTCTGCGATACAATGTTGGCATCCGCGTTATCCAGTTCGCCATCTCCGTACAGGCCGCCCGGCGAGAGTTTGGCTGTGCCTGTAAACCTGAACTCTTCTTTGTAGATCTTCATCGGGTCCTCGGCAGCGGCCATCAGGTACATGGTATCCTGCTTCGGCACCCAGATCATTTCATAGTGTCCCAGACTGGCCACCGGAAAGTTGGCTTCACCGCCGCCTGCTTCCACCTTCGCACTGGCTCCCTTTTGGGTCATCACTTTGTCGAGGTAGTAGGTATACTCGGGCGCCTCGAAGGTCGAGGTCAGGTACTTAAGCTTGCCACGGCTTTGTATACCTTCCGAACTCATCATGATCGTGTCGTAGGCTATACCTTTGCCGCCAAATGCCGCCAGGCCCTTAGGACCAGGCTGGTAGTAGAAACCGAGCGTTTCGTCCGGCATCATGGTCAGCTTGGTCTTGATCGGCGGGAAGATATCGCCAGAGTAGAAGGTGCCATTAAAGCCGAGCATACTTTTGCCCTTGCTCAGACTGTCGAGTTTGTAGGACGGGATGTCAAAATAAACAGTGCTGTCGTAGGCGCCTGCCAGCACGTCCGGTCTGGAAAAGGCCACCTGCCCACCCATCGGCGAGTCAAATTTCGGATACTCGGGGTAGTGCTTGCGACCCGACTTGTTGTTTGGCTTGTTGATGTACAGCTTACCCGACATTTTACCTGACCGGCTGGTCATTACCTGCTCCAGTTCTTTCTTACTGCCCACTGCCCGGCGCTTCTTTGTCACAAAAGCCACTGTATCCAGTTTCTGCATGTCGATCATGAACTCACTGTAATCGAACTTGAACTGAGAGCCTCTGAAGTTGAGGCGGCCGGCGTAGAGCCTGCCACCAAACTCCATGTTGCGGTTGTCGAGCAGGTGCACAATGTTGCTGTCAGGCACGGCGTAAACAGTAGAGGAGTCGTTGTTAAACGCCATTTTCTCCACACCACGCACGGTCAGGCGGTTGCTGTTCAGGTTGAGGGTCGCATTGCGGCCAGACGGCACTACGGATTTGATCACCAGGTGGTCGTAGTCGCTCAGGTTCTGCGCTGCCCCCACATAATGCCAAGCTTTTGGCTTCAGGGAAATAAAGTTAGACTGTCCGTCGTAGGTCAGGTAACCCTCGCGGGCCAGGCTGATGGCTGCTTCCCGCACCGCTTTCTCGTTCAGTTTCGAGGCCTTCGCTACATCGAATGCATAGAAGTCGTTGGTTTTGGCTTTGGCGGCATACGACACCAGCACCTGCAGCGGGTGGAAACTGGCCACACCGACCAACTGTTGAAAGCGCATGTTAGAGAAATACTGCGCCGACTCCAACTGAACAGGTATAAGGGTTTTGGTATTGAGGATCGAGAAATTGACATGCGGCGTGCCCAGGTTCCAGGCAAGGCGCTCGGCTGTGATCTCGAACTTGTGGTAGCTATCGTAGAACGGGGACTTACTGTACACACCCTTGTCGCGGGTCAGCACCAGTTCACGCGTTGGCTTGGAATAGCGCAACTGCATGGCCGGGTGCGTAAGCGAGTCACGGCGCTGATTTTGATAAATGGCTACGTAAGCCCTGTTGGCAAATATAATGGAGTCGTTCAGGTTGTAGTTGTGCGCCATGGACCGGAACTTCTTCTTCCCGTCTTCTAGTACTGCCAACGCAGACACGCTGCCATCGAGCGGCTTGCTGCCGATCAGGTTGCCGGCCAGCGTGAAGCCACCAGAATAGACAATGTCCTTTCCCAGGCTTTTCACTTTCGCGTCGTTGGTATAAGACGCAAAACGCGGGTAAGATTTCTCTCCGTTCGTGCCGGCTTTGGTGCTTCTGAACTCGAAAATACCCTCGATGGGGGCATCAAGCACCGCATTGTACGTGATGGTGGCTTCGGGCACTTTGAAAGCGGCCCCTGTTATGTCGAAGTTAAAGGCCTTGAAAGCAGCTGAGACCGGCTTACCGTCCACTTCCCATGCAAATGAGCCGCCCTCGCCGACAAACAGGTTGCTCGCCAACATCAGGTGTCCGCTCGTTTTCGTGATGGTGGAGGAATCGTGTATGGTGGCAAAGCTCAGGTTAACGTTCTCCAGTTTCAGCACAGGCCCGCTTACTTTCGGCTGCGCAGGTATGAACATCTTTTTGAAGTCGTCGCGGCGCTTTTTCTCCGCTACTTTTGGGTCAACTTTCTTTGCGGCGGGCTTTGGTGTGTCCCAGGCATCGCCCCAATCGTCAGCGGTGGCCTCGGTCTTTTCACCTGCCACCTCGTCGTCCCAGGAGAAACTTTCCCAATCACTCACCTCCGCAGACTTTTCTTTGTCTTTTGGCGCCGCCTTGCCTTCGTAGGCGAAGCTCACGGTGCCCCCGGCGGTGCGCAAGGTATACTGCTTGTTCTGGTAGAGTATACCTGTAGTCAGGTAGCTGCTGCTGGTCTTAAAGAAACGATCGAGCGCAGCCCCTTCATCCTGCTGCACGGCCTTGGCCACCACCTCCAGCATGTTGTCGATCTGCGCGCCACGCATGTTCTGATGGTTCACGGCGCCGACCAGCATCTCGTAGAAGTTCTCGTAATGTGGATTAACACGCAGCTTCTTGCGGTACATCTGCTGCGAAATGTCGATCACCTGCTGTTTCTGCTTCTCGGATAGTCGCTGGTTGCCCCACACGCTTTCCAGAGCAGCACCAAGCGCTTCGGCATTTTTGGCCTTCCCGGTTACCAGCATGTTTTTGGCATCTGTGATATACTGCACCGGGTCGGTTGCCAGCTTGGTTTGGGCTTGTGCTGCGAAAACAGCCAGAAAAAATAAAAAGGGTAGAAGTTTATATTTCATAGGTTGGAAGGTTTAGCCTTAGCTGTTCTTAAAAATGGCAGACACCCAGTTGTTCTTGGTGCGATGCGACACGTAGGTCAGGCCTAGTTCCGTTGCCCGTTCCTGCAGTGCAGGCAGGTCCTCGGTATAGAAACCGCTCAGCAACAATGTTCCTTCGGGTTTCAGCACCGCCACATAGGCCGGCATGTCTTCGAGCAGCACGTTGCGGTTGATGTTGGCCAGAATGATGTCGTAAGGCTGGTCTCCTGCTATGGTTTCAGCACCGCCCAGTCGCACGTCTATACCTGCATAGCCGTTCAGTTCCGCGTTTTCGCGGGCATTTTCTACTGTCCAGTCTTCTATTTCTACGGCTACGATCTCAGCGGCGCCCAATTCGCCCGCCATGATAGCCAGTATACCTGTGCCGCAGCCCATGTCTAGCACGCGCTTGCCCTGGTGGTCCAATGTCAACTGGTTTTCGATCATGAGCGTGGTGGTCTCGTGGTGGCCCGTGCCGAAGGACATTTTCGGGTTGATCACGATGTCATACTTGGCTTCGGCCGGTTTCTCGTGGAACGACGCCCGCACAGATACCTGCCCGCCAATGAAGAGCGGCTCGAAATTGCGCTCCCACTCGGTATTCCAGTTCTGGCGCTCGATCTTCTGCACCTGGTACTCTGCTGTGACATAGCCAGCATAGCGGGCGATCATGTTGTCCAGCTCGTGTTGATCAAACTTGTCTTCGTCAATGTAAGCGTTAAAGCCCTCGGCTGTGTCTTCGAAGGCATCAAAGCCCAGTTCTCCCATTTCGGCAGTGAAGATGTCGGCAAAATCGGGGCTTACTTTCAGGGCTACTTCTATAAAATCCATGTAATTGTATTAAGGGCGGCACGCTGCGTAGGAGCGCACGTTGGTAAAGTGTACAGTAAAATCAGCAAAATTCCGGTTATCGGTCACGTATAGCACGTGGTCGGCAAAGGCTTTCTTGTTGGTGATGTGCCAAACGCCCGTGGCATCAGCAAAGAGCTTGTTGCTCTCGCGGTAGACCACCATGTTGGCAAAGGCTTCTTCATCGCCCAGGTATACCGTATAGGCAGCGGTGTTCTTATACCTGGGGTCGCGCTCCAGGTATACCGAACCGTAAATGCGGCAGATGTCATTGCTGGCTACCGTTACAGGCGAAGGGACCACTGGCTGAGGCGCCGCCAGGTAGGGAAGCAGCGTCAACCAAAAGGATATTATCAAAATCATAGGAGATAATTTAGCCAAATATAACTATATCTACAATAAAAAAGGCTGCCAACTTTTTTAGTTAGCAGCCTTTTTTCCTGTGTTACCTGATTTTTAGAACGATTTAATAATGTCGGTAAAGTCACGGGATTTAAGCGAAGCCCCTCCGATCAGGCCGCCGTCCACGTCTGGCTGAGCGAACAGTTCTTTGGCGTTGCCCGGGTTGCAGCTACCACCGTACAGGATCGAGCAGTTGAAGGCAGCTTCCGCATCGAACAGGCGCGAAAGCTGCTCCCGGATGTAAGCGTGCATTTCCTGCGCCTGCTGGCTGCTGGCCGTGCGGCCTGTACCAATGGCCCAGATCGGCTCGTAGGCTACCACCACCCGGTCAAACTCCTCGTTGCTCAGGTATGAGAGGCTGTCGTGCAGCTGCTTGCCCACGTAGTCGAAGTGGCGGTCTGCGTCGCGCTCCTCCAGCGGTTCGCCGCAGCAGAAGATCGGTGTTATACCTTGCGCGATGGCCGCTTTCAGTTTTTTGTATAGTGCCTGGGCATCTTCGTGGTGGTACATACGGCGCTCACTGTGGCCGATGATCACGTATTGCACCCCTACTGATTTCAACATGGCCGCCGACACTTCACCGGTATAGGCACCGCTGTCGTGCTCACTCACGTTCTGGGCGGCCAGGTGCATCCGGTCGTTGCCCTGCGTCAGTTTGCCCACGCTCTGCAGGTATGGAAAAGGCGGTGCCACGATCACGGTCACATCGCCGTTCACTTCGTCTTTCACCATGTTGTCGATCTCCGATACCAGCGATAGCGCCTCCTCGTAGGTCTTGTTCATTTTCCAGTTGCCGGCAACAATTCGTTTTCTCATGTTTTATAGTAGCTAGTGATTTATAGTTGATTTACACCCGTACGGCAAGTTAGCAAATTAAGGTATACCTGCCTTGCTATACCTTAAAAACAAGAGCCGCAGCAATCGGTCTTGCTGCGGCTCTTACGCTTTATACTTATAGCCTTTCCTTCAGGAATCTGGCGGTGTGGTTATCTTCCAGTTTAGCCATCTCCTCCGGCGTACCTTCAAAAAGCAGGTAGCCTCCGTTGGTGCCTCCCTCGGGCCCCAGGTCGATGATCCAGTCGGCGGACTTGATGATGTCCATGTTATGCTCGATGATGACCACCGTATTTCCGTTCTCGATCAGCGCGTTGATGGACTGCATCAGTTTGTTGATGTCGTGGAAGTGCAAACCCGTGCTTGGCTCATCGAAAATAAACAGAATGTCCTCCTGATGCGCCTGCACGCCTTTGGTCAGGAATGAGGCCAGTTTCACGCGCTGTGCCTCTCCACCCGACAAAGTATTGCTCGACTGCCCCAGACGGATGTAGCCCAGGCCCACATCGTTCAGCGGCCTCAGTTTCTCCACGATCTTCGATTGATCGGCAAAAAAATCGATGCTGTCGGCGATGGTCATATCCAGCACTTCGGAAATGCTCTTCTCTTTATACTTGATATCCAGCACATCCTGCTTAAAACGATGCCCGTTGCAGCTCTCGCAGGTGAGGTAAATGTCGGCCATGAACTGCATCTCGATCTTCACCTGGCCTTCGCCCTGGCACACCTCGCAGCGGCCACCCTCGATGTTGAAGGAGAAGTGCGACGGCTTGAACCCGCGCGATTTGGCCAGCGGCTGGTCGGCGTAAAGGGACCGGATCGCATCGTAAGCCTTCACGTAGGTGACCGGGTTGGAGCGCGACGACTTGCCGATCGGGTTCTGGTCCACGAACTCCACGTGCCGGATCTTATTATAGTCACCGGCCAGTTTATCGAATTTACCGGTTGACTCAGCCGTGTTACCGTGCAGCTTCATCATGGCCGGAGCCAGTATCTTTTTGATCAGGGTTGACTTGCCGGAGCCACTCACGCCTGTCACCACCGTCATCACACCCAGCGGCACTTTCACGCTCAGGTTTTTGAGGTTGTTCTCGCGGGCACCCTGCACTTCAATGGCATTGCGCCACTTGCGGCGCTGCGCCGGTACTGACACTTCCATCTCGCCGCTCAGGTATTTGGCGGTATAGGTGTCAGCAGTGCGGGTCATCTCTTCCAGCGTACCCTGGAACATCAGGTTGCCACCGCCCGAGCCAGCTTCCGGACCGATGTCGATCAACTGGTCAGCGGCACGCATCATTTCCTCTTCGTGCTCCACCACAATCACGGTGTTGCCCATTTTTTGCAAAGAGCGCAACACTCCAATCAGCTGCTCGGAGTCCTTGGGATGCAGGCCAATACTCGGCTCATCCAGAATATACATGGAACCCACCAAAGCACTTCCCAGCGAGGTCGCCAGATTGATCCGCTGGCTTTCGCCACCTGACAAGGTGTTAGAAAGTCGGTTGAGCGTGAGGTAGCCCAGGCCCACCCGTACCAGGTAGCCCAAGCGGTTGGTTACTTCCGTCACCAGTCGCTCCGCTACGTTCCGCTCGTGCTCAGTCATTTGCATGTTCTCAAAAAACGACAGCGACTGTGTGATCGGCATCAGCACCAGATCGGTGATGCTCTTGTCATTGATCTTCACATAACTGGCATCTTTGCGCAAGCGGGAGCCTTTGCAGTCGGGACAGGTGGTGCGGCCGCGATAGCGCGACAACATCACGCGGTACTGTATTTTATGTGTCTGCGATTGCAGGTGTTTAAAGAAGTCGTTGAGTCCTTCAAAGTATTTGTTGCCGGTCCAAAGCAGTTCCTGCTCTTTCTCCGAAAGCTCGTTGAAAGGGCGATGGATCGGGAAGTCGAAACGGATGCCGTTCTTCACAAGCGGCTGCAGCCATTCGTTCATTTTCTCGGAGCGCCAGGGAGCGACTGCCCCTTCGTATACCGTCAGGCTTTTGTCAGGTATAACCAGATCAGGGTCTATACCTAGCACACTGCCGAAGCCCTCGCAGGTCTGGCAGGCACCGTACGGGTTGTTGAAGCTGAAGAAATTAACAGAGGGCTCTTCGAACACCATGCCGTCGAGCTCAAAGCGATCGGAGAACACACGCTCTTCGCCATCACCGTACTTGACGCGGCACTCGCCGTGGCCTTCGAAAAAGGCGGTCTGCACCGAGTCGGCAATCCGGAAAGCTAGGTCTTCGTCTGATTTGTAGATGATGGCGCGGTCCACGAGGATGTATACCTCCTTGCCCAGCTTCGGCTTTTTCTCTTCGAGCAACTCCTCGATAAAGTATACCTGCCCGTCGGCGTAGATGCGTGAATAGCCCTTCTGCAGCAGCAGGTCCAGTTCTTTGGCCAGCGTGCGGTCTTTCTGCAGTTGCAGCGGCGCCAGAATCATCACACGGGCTTCGTCTTCCATCGAGAAGATAAAATCCACCACATCGGCCACGCTGTCTTTCTGCACCACCTCACCCGAAACCGGCGAGTAGGTCTTGCCGATGCGGGCGTAGAGCAGCTTCAGGTAGTCGTAGATTTCGGTACTGGTACCTACGGTAGAGCGGTTGTTCTTAATGCTCACCTTCTGCTCGATGGCAATGGCCGGGCTGATGCCTTTGATGTAGTCCACATCCGGCTTGTCCATACGGCCCAGAAACTGACGGGCGTAGGAGCTCAGGCTTTCCACGTACATGCGCTGCCCCTCGGCATAGAGCGTGTCGAAGGCCAGCGATGACTTGCCGGAGCCGGAAAGGCCGGTGACCACGATGAACTTGTTGCGCGGCAAAGCCACACTGAGATTTTTGAGATTGTGCACACGGGCGCCTTTGATGATAATGTGCTGGCGCGGGTCGAGTGTATCGAGGTTATTTTCGGACGTGTTTGCCATAGAGTATAGCGCAGGCTGGCTAAAGCCTACGCATGACGAACTGATTTTTATACGATGTAAAGATACAAATACCCTGTCGCATTCTGAAGGCTTTTTACCCCCTGGCTTCTATACCTGGGATTTCACCACAGCATGCAACATGGCATCCTTTTGAAACAGCCACAGGTATAAAAAGGTTTAGCTTCCTCTTACTATTTAAAGGTATAGACCATTTACAGGTATAGGCCTTACTAACACGACATGGGCAACGCAGTCAGGTATGGAAAACCTAATCGGCCATAAACTTCATACCCTACCTAAACTGCAGCTCCCTGCTTCCGTATGTATGGGTTACAATCTACAACCAACAAAACCAACGCAACATGGGAAAAGGAGATAAAAAATCGAAGAAAGGTAAAATTGTAAAAGGCACTTATGGCAACAGCCGCCCAAGACAGGCGACCATCCGGAAAGCCGCCGAAAAGAAAGAGGGCGCTACCAAGTAGCCCCACCACCCTACCACAACAGCAGTCCCATGTTCCGCTTGCCGGAGCATGGGACTGCCCTTTTTCAGACGACCTCCATCTCCGGCGTCAGGTCTAGCTTGCGCAGTTTGTCCGCCTTCAGGGCCGTTATACCTACCACCAGCAACGTGATCGCGCCGCCCAATACTACGGACGGCACCGCGCCCATTACCTTGGCCATCGCCCCTGCTCGGAAGGCCCCAATCTCGTTGGACGAACCGATGAAGATGCTGTTTACAGAAGAGACGCGGCCCTTCATATACTCCGGCGTCAGGGTATGGAGCAGCGTGGAACGGATGATGACGCTGATGCTGTCGAAGGCGCCGCTCAGCACCAGCAACACCAGCGAGAGCCAGAAGCTGGTGGAGAGACCGAAGAAAATCAGGCTCAACCCGAAGCCGGCCACGCACCAAAGCATAATCTTACCGGCTTTCACGGTAATGGGGTAATAAGCCATCCAGACGGCCATTGCCACCGAGCCGACGGCAGGCGCTGCCCGCAGAAAGCCGAGTCCCTGTGGCCCGACCAGCAATATATCCGAGGCAAACACAGGCAGCAGCGCTACCGCACCCCCAAATAACACGGCGAACATGTCCAGGGAGATGGCATTCAGGATGACCTGGTTGCCGAACACGAAGCGTATACCGGAGCGCAGGCTTTCCACCATGTTTTGCGGATTGACGTTTTCCGGGAGCGCCTTTCCGCCGATCAGCACAAAGGCGGTAAATGACAGCAGCACGAGCAGAGCGTCCAGGGCGTAGGCCGCCGTGATGCCGTAGAAACCGTACACCAACCCACCCAGGGCCGGACCTACCAGCGAGGCGGCCTGCCAGGTGGTACTGCTCCAGGTGATGGCATTGGCATAAAGCTGCTTGTCGGCTACCAGCTGGGGCATGAACGAGAACACGGCCGGCCCCATGAAACCACGGGCGATGCCGCTGATGAAGATAACCGCATAAATAGGCAGCACACCATACAGTGGCAGCACGCGGCTTATGTCCAGGGTAAAGTACAGGAGTGCCAGCGAACAGAGCAGCAGCACCCCCACCACCACAACGATAATCTGCTTGCGGGGCACCGTGTCTGCCAGGTAGCCGGCGTATAGCGACACGAAAATGGAAGGTATAGCCTCCGCCAAACCGATCAGGCCCAGGGAGAAGACATCGTCGGTGATGGCATAGATCTGCCAGCCCACAATAACGGCCTGGATTTGCATGGCCAGCGTAATGCACAGCCGTGCCGATATGTATAGCCTGAATTCCGGCAGCCGAAGCACGGCATAGGGGTCGTGCCTGCGAGTTGACTTAGCGTCCATTTCCCTTTATCCTCTACAAATAGGTTTCAAAGCTACAAAGCTACGCCATAGCGCGCATACCTGCAGACTGCCTCACCGAATAAAAACGGCTGGGGTACTCCCTATTTTGAGGCCATTTGCACAGGGCTTGCAATCCCTACAAATTATTCCCCGAAGGCTTTCCTATTGCCACAGCCTATCCGGAAGGTCGAATTGGCGGCCGCTGGACAGACCATAAAACGTTGAATATTTATACTGTATAAAATTATTTGGAATTTTCTATCTTAAACTGCAACACTCGGTCCGGTATAGAAGTATAATTTTTTAAGGAGCGGCCACCCCCTCAATCAGCAGCCGTCTCCCGCATGTTAGCCACCACCAACCTGTGCTGACGCATGCTTCCGGTGCCAACAGCGCCATATTATTCTTTTATTAACAATCCTTTTATGGGTTACCGCAGCCAACTCAGGACCGTATCCTGAGCAGAGGAACTGCCGACTTTATCGATTATTAATTTTAAAAAATATCAACACCATGGAACAACTGGACATCCGCAAATTATTGGAGAACATCGAGAAGAAGGTGTACCAGCAGGAAATCACCTCTAGCTCTGATGTGAATCAACTGATCAACACTGAAATCGCCAAGGCGATCAACCTCAATAGCAAAGTAGCTGACGGGGAAGGCCTGCAATACCAGAATATCTCCTGCACCACCATTGAGTGCTACCTGCAGCACTTGAAAGCCGTGGAGGCCAAGCTGAAACGCCCTGCCGACATCACTGCACAGTGCAAGCCCGTAGAGGAGCGCGAAATAAACCGCCGCCTGCTCCTGATCCTGAACCGCCTGAAGCGATACAACCGCGAGTAATCAGCATCTTTAATAGTAGTAACCCCATCCTTCGTACAGACGCTCAGTTCTTACGAAGGATTTTTTATGCCCCTTCTATACCTAATAATGACCAATGTCATTTTTCCCTTGCTTTGATGCTGGTAATTTTGTTAACCTATGAGGTTTCAATTTGCAGCAAATGAAGGAAGATATTAAAGACGAACAGGACATAAAACTGCTGGTTGACTCGTTTTACGCCAAAGTAAACGAGGACGACCTGTTGGGGCCTGTTTTCAATGGCTTTGCGAACGTGGACTGGGAGCACCATCTTCCCATCATGTACAATTTCTGGAGCTCCGTACTGTTTGGCACCATGGCTTACAAAGGGCAGCCTTTTCCCAAGCACATGCGCCTGCCAATAGACAGGCAGCATTTTGCCCGCTGGGTGACGCTGTTCGGTGAAACTGCAGACGAGCTGTTTGAAGGCGATAAAACAAAGGAGCTGAAACAGAAGGCAACCAGCATTGCGCAGGTGTTTCAGATGAAACTGGGTCTGCTGGGCATTATAGGAAAAGAGATAACCACGTAACACAATTTACTGCATCACCATAATGGCCGTCTCTCCAGGGTTACCCCCGGGAGAGACGGCCATTATGTTTTTATACTATACCTGAGTCACCCTCCGGGTTAGCATTAATCCTCTCCATATCAGCACTATATACCATACTGCTATATGTTGAAAAATAAATTTAACTAAAAGCATATACGTTTACATTATCCTGCCGTATATTAGGGAACAGTAATTCTTGACTGGCATATAGCATCTTTAATATTTTTTTTTAAGGACACCCGGCTAGGTTTGCACGGTCAGAATGCTTTCTCTATATTTGATTTTGCACTTCAAAAATTATTTGTTCTAACAGCTTAACGCAACAATATGATATAAAGCTCTACGTTAAACTAATGTAGCTTTACGATGAATACAACTACCCAGCTGAGCGACTCTGCTTTAGTCTCGCTCTACATCGCAGGTAACGAAAATGCGTTTGAACAGCTAGTAAACAGACACAAGAACAAAGTATTCACTACGATCTTACTGATTGTTAAAGACACGTATACCGCTGAGGACCTCATGCAGGATGCTTTTATAAAGGCGATCCACACCATGAAAGGCGGCAGGTATAACGAGGAAGGCAAGTTCTCTTCATGGATATGCCGCATTGCCCATAACCTGGCAATCGACTTTTTCCGTAAAGAGAAAAGAAGCCCGATGATCACGCTGGAGGACGGTAGTAATGTGTTCAATGCCTTGTCTTTTGCCGAAGACTCCGCTGAGTCGCAGCAAATAAAGGAGGACACCCATGCCCGACTACGCGAGCTAATCCTGACGCTGCCACAAGCGCAGCGGGAAGTACTCATGATGCGCCACTATGCCGACATGAGTTTCCAGGAAATAGCAGAAGCAACCGGTGTGAGCATCAATACAGCTTTAGGTCGTATGCGCTACGCATTAATCAACCTAAGAAAAAAGATGCTAAACAGCACCATT
Source organism: Pontibacter coccineus (assembly GCF_030546575.1). Taxonomy (GTDB): domain Bacteria; phylum Bacteroidota; class Bacteroidia; order Cytophagales; family Hymenobacteraceae; genus Pontibacter; species Pontibacter coccineus. The sequence continues at coordinate 133,873 of NZ_JAUOTN010000011.1, read as the reverse complement.
GCTTATGATAAAAACCTCTACTCAGAATGAGCTGATCCAGTACGTATACAATGAGTTGGCAGACCCTGCCCGCGAACAACTGGAAACAGCACTGATGCACGACAACGAGCTGGCCGAGAGCTGCTCCGAACTCATGCTCATCCAGCGACTACTAAGCGGCGCGGCCAAAAGCCCAAGCAAGCGGTCTATCGACAACATTTTAAATTACTCAAAAAGCTTAAGTTTGCAGTCTTAACCGACTGCAAACTTTTTTTATGCGCAAACGAGAACGCTACAAGCTGCTGATCGAGCACTTTACCCAGAACTTTCCGGATCCCGAGACCGAGCTGGCCTATTCCAATCCTTATGAGCTGATCCTGGCTGTGGTGCTCAGCGCCCAGTGTACCGATAAGCGCGTGAACATGGTAACGCCTGCCCTGTTCGAAGCATTTCCTACGCCGGAACATCTGGCTGCAGCCACTCCAGAAGATATTTTTCCAATTATCAGGAGCATATCCTACCCCAACAACAAAGCCAAACACCTGGCTGGACTGGGAAGAATGCTGGTGGAACAGTTTAACGCAGAAGTACCCAGCACAGTAGAGGAACTGGTAAAGCTGCCGGGCGTGGGTCGCAAAACTGCCAATGTGATCGTGTCGGTGATCTGGAACCAGCCGGCCATGGCCGTGGACACGCACGTGTTCCGGGTGAGCAAGCGATTGGGCCTTGTTTCGAAAACTGCCAAAACACCGCTGGAAGTAGAAAAAGAGTTAGTCGCCAACCTGCCGCAGGAGCTTATCGCGAAGGCGCATCACTGGCTCATCCTGCACGGACGCTACATCTGCCTGGCACGACGGCCGAAGTGTGAGGAATGTCCGCTCACACATTTCTGCGCTTTCTTTCAGAAATACTATCCCAACATACCTGACGACCCGGAAAATAAAGTAGGAGGTATAGCCTGATAAAAAAGCGGGGGCAGACACTATATGGTCTGCCCCCGCTTTCACTATGGGATCTTATCTAGGGATTACATTCCCTGCTGTTGCTTCTTGTACTCGCCTCTTTTTTGGTGCTCTCCGGATTTTTTATGCTCACCTGACTTGTGGCGTTTTTTACCGTCCACGCGCTTCTGTTCCATCTCCGCACGGTCGGTTTCGTACTTAGCGTACTGCTCTGCCGACAGGATGCTCTTGAGCTCGGCTTGCCACTTCTCGTGACTCGCTTTTCTGGCTTCCTGCATCTGGGCTCGCTGCTCAGGCGTTTTTTCCGCCGTCGCTTTGTGGTTCTCGTGCATGGCCTTCATTTCCTGCGCCTGACGCATATTCAGTTCCTGCAGCTGGTTTTTCTGCGATGCGCTCAATTCCAGCTTCTCGGCCATTCGCTCAGTTTTCATCTGAGCCATTTCCTCAGGGCTTTTCTGCGCTTTGTCTTTCATGGCTCCCCGCATTTCATTGCGTGGTATTTGGTCTTGTGGCTTGGTGGTGGTTTGGGCGTAAGCGCTGCTGCCGGCAACTAACATACCGAGCGAAAGGGCTGCTATGATCTTCTTCATGTTTCGTTCTCCTTTAAATCTTGTGGTTGGTTTGATTAACAGCAATGCGCAGGCTTGCGCATGTGCGCTGCTATACCTGCTTAATCAAACGCTATGCCAAAGACCAGAAGCTATACCTTGCCCGTTACCTTCAACAGGATCTGCTCTACCTGAGCGGCAAGTTGCTGGCGGTCGAATAGTTGCCGGGCGATGGCTTGTCCGTTTTGCCCGGCCAGTCGCCGCTTATCATGATCAGAGAAGATCTCTCTGATTTTATGAGCCAGCAGATGGGGCTGCCCTGCCGGACAATACCAACCGCAGTTGTACTGTTCTACAAAAGCCTTTGTCCAGCCAGGGTTCGTCACCAGCACCGGTACCCCACAGGCCAGGCTATCGTACAGCTTGGCCGGGGAGTTCGAGGCCAATACAGGCAGATCGTTGAAAGTGATGAGGGACAGGTCCGCCAGCTTGAATAGCGTAAACACGTCGGGCCGTGGCTGTGGCGGTAGCAACACCAGGTTAGGCAGCCGCAGTGATAGTCTCCGGAGTTCGTCATCATAAAAGCCGCCACCAGCCAGCACAAACACAATGTCCTTTTGATCGGCCATAGCCTCAGCTGCCTGCATGATGGTAGGTATATCGTTGGCCCGGCCAAAGGTCCCTGCATAGAGCACCACTCGTTTGCCTTGGAGCAGGTACTGCCTGCGCAGTGCCGCTACCTTCTCAGGAGTCGCGGCATCGGCCATTTCGAGGTCAGTGCCGTTAAGGATGGTAGTGACCTTTTCACGCGCTACACCCTGGCTGACGACGTAGTCTTCCATGTCCGGGGAAAGCGTGATGATGTGGTTGGCACTCTGGTACAAGCTCTTCTCCAATCTGAACAGGCGGCGTTTCAGCCACTCCCGCTTCACTGCGCCCATCTCTATCGGGAAGCTGGGCCACAGATCCTGTACCTCAAACACCCACGGAATACCCCGCATCTTTGCCACGCGGGCTGCCATCCAGGGCGTTGTTAGCGGCGTAGACACACCCCACACCACATCCGGCTTAGGTATAGAAAGGCCTTTTGTAAGACTGTAGGCAGCAAAGCCCCCGTAGGAAACCAGTCGCTTGCGCACGCCCATTTTGTTGCTATAGGGCACTTCCTGTTCATACAGCTCCACTCCCTCCGGCACCCACTTATACCTATCCGTAATCCGAAGCTGCTTCCACGCGCTACTCGAGATCAGGCTCACCTTGTGCCGTTTGGCCAGGTACTCCAGAAAGGTATAGTGCCGGCAGGTAGAAGGGCAGTCCGGGTTGTGATGGTGCTGGTTGAAAATAGCTATGTGCATGCGCGCAGGTATAGAGGCGAAGTATAGTACTACCGCTTCTCAGGCTTGTATTTCGATTCGTTAAATATTTTCTGGTGATCGTCGTCCGCCATCAGCTCCTGCAGCGTTACCTTCGGATTGCGCTCCATATACCTGCGCACAATCTGCCAACCCACCCAGGTACCGAGGCGACCAGGGGATGTGGCATCGACTTCCGGCGTGTTAGGGCGCTCACCGATGTATTTGTTCACCACGAACGGGCTCTTCTCATAAAGCAGTTTCTGCTCAATAAAGTGTGCCCATATACGGCCTTCGTTATGATGCACGTCGGCCAGTTGCTGCCCGCTATACCCGATGATGGTAGAGTCTGGCGCGCAGGGCATGATGGATTTCACAAAATAGTAGGCCTTGCCCGTGTTCACCATTTCGGCCAGCAGGCTGCGCTCCAGAAAGTTCGTTTTGTTATAGCGGTTAGACAGCAGCAGCATGGCAGCCGGCACCATGATCGCACGCTCGTAGCGCTTCAGAATATAATCGTAGGTATCCGGGCGGTAGCTGGCGTTTTTGCCGATAAAGAAGTCGAGGCCGAATACCAGCAGGCTGTCTGAGACCAGCAAATCCTGGTTGAGACCGGACACAAAAGTCTTTACCTGCGGCTCCCTGAACTCGGGATAGTAATATTTGATGTGCTTGAAGGCGGTTTCGAGTTGCTGCTTTTCCGTGGCCATGTCACCGAAAGTGGTGTCCGCCTCCTGTTCCAGCTTTTGAAGCTCGGGGTTGGTTGCCAGTGCATAAAGTCCATTGATCAGAGCCGAGTCCGAAGGGTAGCTTTTACGCTGCAGAAATCGCTCTGCGAAAACGGGGTTGCTGTCCAGGAAAGAGGCGATATCCTGTTTAGAATCTGCCGCAAAAAAAGGCTTCTCGAGCCGCTCAATTTCTACTGATACAGGTATGCGTTCTATTTCTTCAGGTATGTCGCATCCGGCCTTCTTCTTGCAGCTAAAAAGCAGTAGGATGGTTGCGAGTAATAATAATCTGTGATACATTGCCGAATATTTAAATACAAAAATACAGGGTTATCCCGTATTAGAAGAAATAAACGCGACAATTTAACATGCAATTCAAAAAACTAGCATTTCTACTGCTCTTTTTGGGCTTCTCTTCCACTGCCATGGCCCAAATGGAAATCGGCATTCAATTCTCCCCGACTATTTCGGGTAACCGTTTTATAGCTGAGGACCGGCATAACTTTGAGAAATCGAACAGCGCTTTACGCTTAGGAGTAGGCGTAGTCGGTGACTATTTCTTCTCTAACAACTATGCCTTCAGCTCAGGGCTGATGTACCGTAGTAAAGGCTCTAAGATTAGCTATACCTATATGGTTGAAAGTGGAGACGGAGTAGTAACACCTGCTAAAGAAACTGATGAATTGACTGTTCAGTATCTTGAAATACCGCTTACGCTCAAACTTTTCACAAACGAAGTAGCCCCTGACATAGTGTTGTACTTTCAGGTAGGCGGTGCACTTGGCACCAAAGTTTCTGGCCAGATTGACCAGAAAAAGGTGATTAATGGGGAAAAGACGGCCAAACGTTTTAATGTATTTGAGACTAGTGCCGTACTAGGCACCGGTGCAGAAATGCAGCTGGGCCAAAGCACAAAACTGTTTGGAGGTGTCACCTACCTGCGTGGTCTGAGTAACATCGACAACTACTATAAGAAACAGTTAAATGACAAGAACCTAGCTATTAAAAATAATGGCGTGTCCATTGATGTGGGCATCAAATTCTAGGGTATAGCCACCGCGAAAACCTGTTAAATCAAAAAAGCCGCTCTGAATAGACAGAGCGGCTTTTTTGTTGCCTTTAAATCTGATTAAAATTTTCTTGATCCTGCACTCCGTTCACCTCCGTCAGGGCGGTGCGCAGCTCTATTTCTTCGCCTTTGTCGTCCATTACCTTAAAGTCGGTGATGCCGAGCGAAGTGTCTTTTACAAATTTCACCCACTTGAAGTAGTGGAAGAACCATTTCATCTGCTTTGAGATGACCCCTGAAGTGTAATAAGCATACAGGAAAGGGTGTACATACAGAGTCAGACTTCTGTGGTTGTGTCGCGTGAGCAGGTCGTCTACCGCTACGTCTATTTCATCAGTAATCAGAATGCTGGCAGTTATTTTGCCGGTGCCGTTGCATGTGGGACATACCTCACCGGTCACGATATTCTGCTCTGGCCTTACACGCTGACGCGTGATCTGCATCAGGCCGAACTTGGAGATAGGCAGAACTGTCGACTTGGAGCGGTCCCGCTTCAGTTCCTCTTTGACTACCTCATATACTTTCTGGCGGTTTTCAGGCGACTTCATGTCGATGAAGTCAATTACAATGATACCACCTATATCCCGGAGTCGCAGCTGACGGGCCACTTCTTTGGCAGCCATCATGTTCACGTTCAGCGCGGTAGCCTCCTGATCGGTTTCGGTATTAGATTTGTTCCCACTGTTCACATCGACTACGTGCAGGGCCTCGGTGTGCTCTATTACCAGGTATCCGCCGCCAGGTATAGTCACTGTTTTCCCGAAAGCAGCCTTTAGTTGCCGCTCGATGTTAAAGTGTTCGAAGGTTTTTGTCTTACCGGTATAGTGCTTCAGAATTTTTACTTTGTCTGGCGCAATGCTACCGATGTATGCTTTGATCTCGTCATAGAGTGACTCGTCGTCCACTACTATGTTGTCAAAGCTTTCGTTCATTAAGTCTCTCAGTATGGACGAAGAACGTCCCAATTCCCCGATGATCTTGTCATTGGGTTTGGCTAACTTCAGCGATTTAAAGCCTTCTTCCCAGCTTTCCACCATGTTGCGCAGGTCTCTGTCGAGTTCTGCCACCTCACGGCCTTCTGCCACTGTCCGGATGATCACACCAAAGTTCTCAGGCTTGATCGAGGTGATCAGGCGCTTGAGCCGCGTGCGTTCTTCTTTGCTTACGATCTTTTTGGATACGCTTACCGTGTTGGAAAACGGCACGAGCACCAGGTATCGACCGGCGAGCGAAAGCTCGCAAGAAAGACGCGGTCCTTTGGTGGAAATCGGCTCTTTGACAATCTGCACCAAGAGTTGCTGCCCCTTTTTGAGAACATCAGCGATCTTGCCCAGTTTGTCAATTTCTGGCTCGAATTTAGTCTGGTTAAGCTTTGCAGAAGCGTTCTTCTGTGTCTGTGCCGCCTTCACATACTTGTTCAGCGTTTTGACATTGGCTCCCAGGTCATGGTAATGCAGAAATGCATCCTTGTGGTAGCCAATGTCAATAAAAGCGGCGTTTAGGCCTGGCATTACTTTTTTTACAGTTCCCAGAAAGATGTCGCCTACAATGTAGTTGGTATCCTTCTTTTCGTGGTGAAACTCTACAAGTCTCTTGTCCTGTAATAGGGCGATGCGCTCTCCATCCTGAGTAGAATTGATTATAAGCTCGTTACTCAATTTCTCTCAAAGATTAGTTGGATGTATAGACCAAAGCCCACAATTGCAGAAGCAATGTGGGCCTCAATAAACGCAGAAGAAATTACTTCTTCTTATGTCTGTTTTTTCTTAGACGCTTCTTTCTCTTGTGAGTAGCAATCTTATGTCTTTTTCTTTTCTTTCCGCAAGGCATAGTCTTGAAATTTTTATTAAGTGATTAGTTCTTTTATTACATTTTAGCCAGGTACTCGTCAACAGAAGCTGTTAGAGCAGGGTCGCTGCTCATCGTTTTCACTTTGTTGAAAGTCCTGATTGCTTCTTCTTTCTTACCAGTTTCTGCCAGTGACACAGCCAGGTAGAAGGTACCTTCTACGTGCTCAGGATTAACTGCTACCAGTTCCTGAAAACGCTCGGCGGCTTTATCCCACTGCCCGGACTGTACTGACAGGATGCCCAGGTTGAACAGTGCCTTCTGGTTTTTCGGGTCTGTCGAAATCACCTCCCGCAGCAGCGTGATACCCTGCATTGGGTTTTCGCTGGCAATGTAGGTCATGGCTACGTTAGTTTTCGCATCCAGGTCCGAAGGGTTGTTCTTAAGCACCTGCTCGTACATCTTACGGGCCTTGCCGCCCATTTCGCTGGCCCGCTGCTGTGTTGCCGCATACGTGAAGGCTTCGAAGTACTGGTCACCAGCTCTACGGTAGCTCTTCTCACCCGGACGGGCTTCAGCGGCTAACTCGTAGTAGTAACCTGCACTGTCAAATTTACTGGCTGCGGTATAAGCTGCTGCCAGTTCGCCAGCCAACAGGCCACGCGTTTTGGTGTCAGTTGCTTTGTTATAGCGGGCACGCACAGTGGCTAGTTCCATCAGTTGCTCTGGTGTAGCCATCGCATGTACTCCATCAGCCGAAGCGGCTGGTGCAGCACCATGGTCATGACCATCGTCTTCAGAGTGACCTTCCGGCAAAGGAGAGGCTTGTTCGGCAGCTACTGTGGTGTCATCCTTTGTTACAACCACCTTAGGAAGAAAAAACATAGCCGCGGCCAATGCGATAGCTGCAACAAGTATCAGTATTTGAGCGCGTGACATGAGTTTCTGTTTTCTTTAAGTGACTGTATTTAAATGATAAACTAACAAGCAACCGGCAAATATACGAAAGAATTAAGAATGAGCCAGTTCTTTGATCTTTTTGCTGTTCTTAATCTTGGCAATAAAGGTCTTGGATGGCTTGAAGCTTGGAATAAAGTGCTCATCAATAATGATGGAAGTGTTCTTCGAAATGTTACGAGCCACTTTCTTTGCGCGCTTCTTGTTTACAAAGCTTCCAAAACCTCTCACGTAGATGTTGTTGCCGTCAGCCATTGAGTCTTTCACTACTTTGAAAAACGCTTCGATGGTAGATTGCACATCAGCCTTATCAATCCCTGTTTTATCAGCAATTTCTGATATTACTTCTGCTTTAGTCACTTTCTTAGATTTTTATAAATTAGAAATACGTTAACTTTCTATTTTTCAGGAGGAACCACAGCGCTGTCGTTCTCCTTTTTTCGGGGCACAAAGGTATGCCTACTTTTCGACAAGTAAAAGCTTTAGCACTAAATTATTACAGATTATGCCCTGCCTAAACCCATGGGGCTCACCCCCTTTTCGCCGGACACACTGCTACAATACCCGTGCCAGCTTGCCAACACCCTAACGCGGGCTATGTACTTATATTTTAGGCAGATACCATTATCTTACAAATTCCCCCTACCTCCTTTCCAGAACAATGCTTTACCTTTGTCTGTTTCCATTCCCAACATCAACCGCCTTAAATCAGCTATGGAAAATAAACCCAGCCCTTTGTTTGCCCAAACAATTATTGACTGGTACCAGCGCCACAAAAGAGCCCTGCCTTGGCGCGACACCACTGACCCATACCTGATTTGGCTTTCTGAAGTGATTCTGCAACAGACGCGTGTAGCCCAGGGACTGCCCTATTTTCAGCGCTTTGCCGAAGCCTACCCTACCGTGCAGCACCTGGCCGCTGCGCCCCAGGACGAAGTGCTCCGCCTCTGGCAGGGACTCGGCTACTACTCCCGGGCCCGTAACATGCACCACACCGCCCAGCAGATTGTGCAGGAGTATGGCGGCGTGTTTCCGGATAAGTATGAGGAGCTCCTGAAACTGCGCGGGGTGGGAAGCTACACGGCTGCCGCTATCGCCTCTTTTGCCTTCAGGGAAAAGGTGGCGGTGCTGGATGGCAATGTGTTCAGGGTACTTGCCCGGGTGTTTGGCCTGTCAGAGGACATTGCGGCTCCGGCTTCGCGCAAGGTGTTTCAGCAATTAGCAAACGAACTTATACCTGCTGAAGCGCCCGACACGTTTAACCAGGCCATCATGGAGTTCGGCGCCATACAGTGCACGCCCGTGATGCCCGACTGCCTGTTCTGCCCGTTGCAACAGTCCTGCTTTGCCTTTAACCATGGGCTGGTACAGGAGCTGCCGGTGAAGTCAAAGGCCAAAGCTGCCCGTCCGCGCTTCTTCCACTACATGGTGTTTGTGCACGAAGGGGAGTATTACATGCGCAAGCGCCTGAGCGGCGATATCTGGGAAGGACTGTACGATTTTTACCTGCACGAGAGCGACTCGAAAGTGCTGGACACCACCAGGCTGTTGCAGGAACTGAACGACGCAGGTATAGCCGTGCAGGAACCGCATCTTCTGCCACCTCGCAAAGAATACAGGCATGTGCTTAGCCATCAGAAAATTACGGCTCGCTTTTATCTGATTCCGCTTGATTTTCGTTTAAAAGAAGAAGTTTTGCAGGAGGCACGACTGGCACCCTATTCATCTGAAAAAATAGAGGTATTACCCAAGCCAATTCTTATCGACAGCTATTTGAAAGATGAGAAGATTTTACTAAATTTATAAACTGAAACTTTTCTGTTTGCAAATGCATTCTAGAGTTTCAGTAGCCATAATTGCCTCCGGCTAGGTTGTCGGAGTAGCCCAAATCAATTTAATATTAAACAAAAAAAGACATGGCAAGTGTAAACAAAGTCATCCTTATCGGAAACCTTGGTAAGGACCCGGAAGTTCGCCACCTTGAAGGCGGCGTAGCTGTAGCGCGTTTCCCAATCGCTACTTCCGAAACATTCAAAGACAAAAACGGCGAGCGCCAGGAGCGCACCGAGTGGCACAATATCGTGCTATGGCGTGGTCTGGCCGAGGTAGCCGAAAAGTACCTGCGCAAAGGACAGTCTGTCTTCATTGAAGGCAAGATCCGCACCAACAGCTACCAGGACAAAGAAGGCGTGCAGCGCTACAGCACTGAGATCGTGGCCGACAACATGACAATGCTTAGCGCGCGTGAAGGTGGCAATGGCGGCTCAGGAAGCTTCCAGGGCGGTGCTTCTTCACAACCTGCAGGGCAATCATCATCAGGTCAGGGCAGTGCCGCCGCATCAGGCAAAGGCAATGCTTCTGCCTTCCAGAACGACGAGCCAGACGACCTGCCGTTCTAATCCATGTTTAACCTAACTATCTGATTTTGGACAGTTTAGATTCCGGAGACCCCCTAAGTTATAGCTTACTGCAACTTTTACAAAGCGCAACAGCTTTACTTAGAATTGAATATATCGCAGCCATCTCGGCCTGCTTTATCTTATTGCTGCTCTCTGCCCTCTCCTCGGGGGCGGAGGCAGCTTTTTTCTCGCTCTCACCCCAGGAGATTGAGAAAGCCAGAACGAGCAAAGACAAAAAGCTTCAACTGGTGCACCACCTGCTTCAGACCCCACGCCAGCTACTGGCTTCACTTCTGATCATCAACAACGCGATCAATGTCAGCATCATTACCCTCTGCGCCTATATTGCGTGGCAGGTAACCGGTTCTGTCGCCATTTCAACCTTCACGCTGCTTCTGAGTGTGCTGATTGTTACTTTCCTGATCGTGTTTTTCGGCGAAGTGCTGCCCAAGGTATACGCCCGCAAGCACGGCCCTGCCATTGCGCAGCGCATGGCCCCTGTGCTTTCCGCTATAGCCCCTGTACTGAAGCCGCTTGCCTGGATGCTAACCGGCATCAGCTCTTACATTGACAGGCGCTACCGGGTACGATCTTACAGCAACACGCTGGAGGAATTGCATAATAGTCTGGATGTGGCTTTGTCTAATGAAGAAACTTCGCCGGAAGAGCGCAAGATCCTGCGAGGCATCGTCAACTTCGGTTCCATCACGGTCAAGCAGATTATGCGCCCGCGTATGGACATTGTGGCCTTTCCGCAGAGCGCCACCTTGCCGGAGTTGCTGCCACAGATCATTCAATGGGGTTATTCGCGCGTGCCGGTTTACACCGAAAACACCGACAGCATTGACGGTATCCTGTATGTAAAGGACCTGCTGCCGCACCTCGACAAAGGAGCTGACTTTAAATGGCAGAATCTGATCAGAGCGCCTTTCTTTGTGCCGGAGACCAAGCACATCTCTAACCTGCTGCAGGACTTCCGGGAAAAGCATGTGCACATGGCTATTGTGGTGAATGAATATGGTACCACAGTTGGCCTGCTGACAATGGAGGATGTGATCGAGGAGATTGTGGGCGAGATCAACGACGAGTTTGACGACGGGGACGAGATCATTTACTCACAACTCGACGAAAATACCTTTATATTTGACGGTAAAACATCGTTGCACGACTTTTGCAAGATCACGGAGATTCCGTTCGACGCCTTTAATGAGGTAAAAAGTGAGCACGAAACGGTGGCTGGCCTGATGCTGGCACTATTTGGCCGCATACCTTATGTGGGCGAAGAAGTGTCGTATGGCCGCTATTACTTTACGGTGGAGTCGGCGGACAATAAGCGTGTAAAACGAGTTAAGATTAATGTCGCAAGCAAAAAAGAGCACTATCATAAAGTCGGCTAAACTGCAAATGGCCCTGTGGGCAGGTATGGCCCTGGCCATGGCAGGCTGCAACGCCGAGTACACTCCCAAGCCAAAAGGATACAACCGCATCGACCTGCCAGCTGCCGCTTACCAGCAGTTACAGGACGAGCACCCTTATACCTTTGAGTATTCGAAGCACGCCAAAATACGGCCCGATTCTTCGCTGATTGCGCAACCGCACTGGATCAACATCATCTACCCGAGCCTGGGAGCCAACGTGCAGCTGACGTACAAGGCCATCAACAATGATCCAAAAATGTTGAATAACCTGATAGAGGATGCCCGCAAACTGACTGGCAAACACCAGATAAAGGCGTATTCGATTGAGGAAACGGAGGTTAGAACGCCACAAGGAGACATTGTATCGGTGTTTGAACTGGAAGGCGAAATCCCAAGCCAGTTCCAGTTCTATGTAACCGATACAACCACGCATTTCTTGCGGGGCGCGCTCTATTTTAGAACCGCCACTCAAAACGACTCACTTGCCCCTGTGATCGAGTATGTGAAAAAGGATATCGTGCACATGCTGAATACACTCGAGTTTAAGGACAAGAAGTAAGATCTTCTACAAAAAGCTTTTTGACAAAGAATAAAAGACTGCAGGTATACCTGCAGTCTTTTTTGTTTCTCCTCAGTTCGGATGGTCAACGTCCATTAGGAATTTCTTTCCTTCTACGGAATACGCACAGCACTTCAGGTATAATGAATTGATATTCACTATATTTAGTATGTCAACCACCATGCCTGCTGTGAAACTACGCCCCAAACTTATTCTACTGTTTATACCTGTGCTGTTTGCAGCCTGTAAAAAAGACGAACTGAAACTGCTGCCCGATGACACCCAAAAGGGCGCCGACACCATGGGGGCTATTGTCAACGGTAGGGCCTGGGTAGCCAACGGCGGCACTGGCTTTAACCCCCCTGATCCGGTGGAAGGTGGGTATCAGGGAACTTACTCTTATGTTGAAACCCGTAACAATGTATTCATAAGGGCCTACAGAAAAGACAAAACTGGTTTTCAGATTTACCTCCGTAACGTATCTCAGCCAGGGGAGTATCCCCTAAATACCACTACTAATTTGATCGGCGGTGAACTGAGGCAGCCCCAGAATTACGGCGCCTACTACATACCTGGCAAGCTGTACATGACCAACAGCAGGTATACGGGCAAGGTCATCATCACCAGAGCAGACACCGTTAACAAAATCGTGTCGGGCATCTTCGCTTTCAAGGCTGTGCATGGCAAAGACACGGTAACAGTGACCAATGGCCGGTTTGATGTGGGCACGTTCTAAACTTACTACCTATTGGCATTGCTTTTATCATCCATTACAGATCTCACGGTATGAAACATGACAGTAATTACATATGAAGAACAGGTTATACCTTCTAATACTTCTGGTTGGCCTGCTTTCCTGTTCCAAGGACAGCTTCTGTGATGAATCATTTTGCGTTAGGATAAACGGTAAAAGATGGTGGCCGAGCAGTGGGTTTAAAACGAACTCACTGTCATTTACGCTGACCGATAATGGAAATAGATTCTGGTTCAGCGCTACAAATGGCTCTACCTCCCTCCTGGTTAGCGTAAGAGACACAATCAATGGCATTAGAGTAAGGGATTATGAACTTGGTGAGCATTTGAATGCCGGCTATTACACCCAAGACACAAACATGGATTTCCGCACGGATCAGACGCGTACCGGGTCTTTATCCATTTCCTCAATCGATCGGTATAAAAGAACAATCTCCGGTACGTTCCATTTTAAAGCCCATAATTCCACGACAGGCGAAGTGGTGGAGATTTCGAATGGCAGTTTCAACGCAACCTACTACGAATTCTGAGCGCAGCGCTCAAATCGATTGGGCCGAGTTATACAGACTTTTATACATATCGCCACGACGCACGACACATAAAGCCCCGCCAGCACTTACACCTGTCGGGGCTTTTGCTTATTTTTGTAAGGTATACCTGCTATACCTTATTTACCTAACCTGAGCTTACACCCTTGAACAACTTCTTCCATACCAAGATCGAATTTCTGAAAGGCGTGGGGCCGCAGCGGGCCGAGCTGCTGCAGAAGGAGCTCAACATCTATACCTATGGCGATCTCATCCAGCACTACCCTTTCCGCTACCTCGACCGAACCCAGTTCTACAAAATAGCCGAACTGGACGAGAGCATGCCTTATGTGCAGGTGCGCGGGCGTGTGCGGGGCAAGGAGGTGCTGGGCGAGGGTCGCAAGCAGCGTCTGGCCGCTACGCTGGTAGACGAAGACGGCAGCGAGATGGAACTGGTCTGGTTTAAGGGGGTGAAGTGGATGCAGAAGACGCTGAAGAACCACACCGACTACATCGTATTCGGCAAACCCACGCAGTTCAACGGCAAGTGGAGCATGGCCCACCCAGAACTGGAGGAACAGGGCGAAGAGAAACAGACGGCCTCTTTTCTGCAACCGGTATACAACACCACTGAGAAGCTGAAAGCCTTCCGGGTAGAGAGCAAAGTCATTGCCCGCATGATGGAGCTGTTGCTGAAGGTGGCAGAACCGAACATACACGAAACACTTTCGCCGGAACTGATCGACCACTACCGCCTGATGAGCAAACGGGATGCGTTGATCAACATTCACTTCCCGCAGTCGGTGGAGAAGTACAATGCCGCCAAGTTCCGCCTTAAGTTTGAAGAGCTGTTTTACATACAGCTGCGCCTGCTGCGTCAGAAAACAGTGCGCCGCGCCGACCTGGCCGGCCAGGTGTTCCGACAGGTACCAACGGTCACGGAGTTCTACAAAAACCACATGACCTTCGATCTGACCAATGCGCAGAAGCGGGTGATCAAGGAGATACACAAAGACCTGACGGCCGGAAAACAGATGAACCGCCTGCTGCAGGGCGATGTAGGCTCCGGCAAGACCATTGTGGCTTTCATCACCATGCTGATCGCTGCCGATAACGGAGCACAGTCGGTACTCATGGCCCCTACCGAAATTCTGGCCGACCAACATTATACCGGTCTCAAGGCTTTTGCTGACCGGCTAGGTATAAACATCGGCAAACTCACCGGCTCTACCAAAACCAAAGACCGCAAAGTACTGCACGAGCAGCTGCGTTCCGGCGAGATGAAGATGATCGTGGGCACGCACGCCCTGCTGGAGGACGTGGTGCAGTTCCAGAACCTGGGCCTTTGCATTGTGGACGAGCAGCACCGCTTCGGCGTGGAGCAGCGGTCCAGGCTGTGGCGCAAAAACCCGCGCATCATTCCGCATGTGCTCGTGATGACGGCCACCCCTATCCCCCGCACGCTGGCCATGACGCTCTATGGCGACCTGGATGTGTCGGTGATTGACGAGATGCCAGCCGGTCGTAAAGAGATCGTGACGGTGCACCGCTTCGACTCCCACCGCCTGAAGGTGTTCCAGTTCGTGCGTGACCAGATCAAGCTGGGCCGCCAGGTATACATCGTATACCCGCTCATCGAGGAATCGGAAGGGATGGACTACAAGGACCTGATGGACGGCTACGAGAGCGTGCGCAGGGCTTTTCCGGAGTACCAGGTAAGCATGGTGCACGGCAAGCTAAAGGCGCAGGACAAAGACTACGAAATGCAGCGCTTTGTCAAGAACGAGACGCAGATCATGGTGGCGACAACTGTGATTGAGGTGGGCGTGAACGTGCCGAATGCCTCGGTGATGATCATCGAGAGTGCGGAGCGCTTCGGTCTCTCGCAGCTGCACCAGCTGCGGGGCCGCGTAGGACGGGGCGCTGAGCAAAGCTATTGCATACTCATGACCGGGTATAAGCTGAGCAAAGACAGCAAGACTAGACTGGAGACGATGGTACGCACCAACAACGGTTTCGAGATTGCGGACATCGACCTGAAGCTGCGCGGGCCAGGTGACCTGATGGGCACGCAGCAAAGCGGCGTGTTAGACCTGCTCATTGCCGACCTGGCCAAGGATGCACCCATTCTGCAGGAAGCCCGTGCCGCCGCGCAGCGTGTGCTGAATGAAGACCCACAACTCGAGCAGCCCCAGAACCAGAATATCATGCGGCACATCAAATCATTGAGCGTGAATACTGTCAACTGGAGCCGGATCAGTTAAAAATTTCTATCTTTACAACGTTTGGAGGTACCTCAGCTAGGTATAGCTCAGGTTTAAACAGGAACCGTGTGGAAATCACGGGCTGACGCGCAACTGTAAGTAACATGTCATTGGCAGCCCCAACTATCCATTGTCCGGAACAGGACGAGAAGGATGGCTGCCAAGTTACAAGCCAGGAGACTTGCCCCAAATACCCTTACGCATGCTTTCGCGCCTAAAGCCTGTGGTCTGAGAAACTCACAATTCCTATAGCCCTCCTGGCCTCATAGGGGTATGACCTTCCCTTTCCGCAATTCTACCAGCGACAGCCTGCACAGATTACAAACTAAACTATGCTGTATGTCTGTATCTCTATACCTACCTTCTCCCGGAGCCAGGCTCATTGCAGTAGTCAGCAGCATAACTGTATACCTAACTCCCAAACTACACCTTTATGAACTTACAAGAACGCATTGCCCAATCTGAAACGCGCATATTCAAGGCCGTTTTCCCAAACACCACGAACCACTACGATACGCTTTTTGGCGGAACGGCCATGCAGCTGATGGATGAAGTAGCTTTTATCACCGCCACCCGGTTTTGCCGCAAAAGGGTGGTCACCGTATCTTCAGACAAAATTGACTTCACCCAGCCTATACCTGCAGGCACCATTATAGAATTAATAGGGCAGGTAAAGCGCGTGGGCAACACCAGCCTGAAAGTAGAAGTAGAGATTTATATTGAAGAGATGTACTCTGACGTGCGCCTAAAAGCCATCCATGGCAGTTTTACATTTGTAGCCATCGACGATAATAAACAACCTGTCCCTGTGTTAGAAACAGAACAGCAACATTAATACAAGGCTATACCTGCTTCCCGATAATTTGCGTTAAAGGTTTTGTTTGCGCCAGTTCCACGAGAAACAATTTTATCCTATATTCGACTTGCCTATACCTGGCACAAAACCTTTTACTCAGTAAAAATCTAAAAACTATACCTTGAAAACACGTCAATTATTACCGCTTCTATTGCTGCTGGTACTCTTGTCTGCCACATCAGCAGCCGCTCAGGGTAAGAAAGCCGCTATACCTTTCACTTATCTCCCTGACAACACAGAAGACCAGTACAACCAAAGTATCAGTAGTAAAACGCTTCCGCTGGGGGCTGATGGCTTTGTGATCCTCAGTCGGAACAAACCAGGCGAATATGCCATTGAGCGCTACAATGCCACTCTCAAAAAGGCTTGGTCGACGACTATACCGCTTGCTGCAGAAGAAACGCTGGAGGCTTTTGCCAAAAATGAGGAAGCGGCACTGGTGGTAACGCACCGTCACGATGAAAAAGGAAACCAGGTGCTCTATGCGCACCGGGTAGACTTGCGGAACGGCCAGAAAGACAAACCGGTCCTGCTGCTCGAAGCCCCCGCCGATGCCCGCAAAGCAGGTATAGCCCTGTCGCCGGACGGCACCAAACTCCTGGCCTATCGCTTTCATGTGACGGGTAACCAGGTGGTGCAAGGTATAAGCGGCAGCCTGTACGATGGCAAACTTCAGAAACTAAAGGATACGAAGTATAACCTGAGCGACCTGCGCGGCATTGTGTCGGCCGAGGTGATCGTAAACGATGCCGGCGACCAGTTCATCAGCCTGATCTCCGAAAACATGGAGCGCCTGACCGTACGCCAGTACACCCTCAAATCGCCGGTTGCCAAAGGGATGTCGGTGCTGGTAGGCGGTATGTTCGACGGCAAAAAGGTCTACATTATGGACAGCAAGTATGCCCTGCAGCCGAACGGTAACCTGTATGGCGTGGTGCTCACGGCTGATGAGAAAACCGGCGATTATTACAGCCTGAAGGCGGTGAAGTTCGATTTCGAAAACGATGACATGGTGTTCGCAGAGGAATTCAGGTTTACGCCCGAGTACCTGGCCGGTGTGAACAAACTGGACAAAGGCAGTGGAGCAAAAGCCAGTCGCCTGGAAGACATCTACCTGACAGATTTGATCCTGACGCCGGAAGAAAAACTGATCGTGCTGGCCGAGAAAAAATACATGGAGGGTGGCGAGAACTCTCCTTACTACGCCAAGGAGATTCACCTTTTCGCTTACGATCAGTTTATGGGCACTGCCTGGAGCTCTGTGCTGATGAAGAACCAAAAAGCCCCGGCTGACGAGGCGTTTACAGGTATATCCTACCGTTACAACCTGACGGGCAACACACTCAACCTGCTCACCCTGGAAGAACTGGATGGCAAGTACGACTTATACCTGCGCCGCATCGATACCAACACGGGCAAAGCAGAAGCACCCAAGGCAGCCGGCCTGAACGTGGCAAACGATAAAAACATCGCCTATGTAAAGGACTTCACGGCCTGGCTTACCGATCGTGACCTGGTGACGGTGGTGCGGCCATCCAAAAAAGCGAACAGCCTGCAGCTACGTCGTTTGCAGATCAAGTAATCAAGACACTCTTATACCTGACAAGAAGCGCGGCCACTCTTTGGTTGCGCTTTTTTGTTTCTTAAGCTTCCGGGTAAAGGAGCTCAGTTGCACCAGCATGTGCACGAAACCCACATAGTCCACGATCTCAACATACATCTTGAACTCTCTCCGAGAGCCTTCCAGCACCCCGAGTTTGTCTACTTTGTAGGTATTCATGGCTGACCAGGGCATCCAGCGTACCCGCTTGCGACGGTTAATCATATAGCGGTTAATAGCTACCTCCAGCTGGTAGCGCGCCACAGGTTGGGAAAGCACCTGCTCCAGATCGCTCCGCCGCAAGAGCCGCTCGCCTGACAACAGTATGTCGCTGCGGTACCAGCGCACAAACCAGGGTGACCTGATCCGCCGTAAGATAAGCATGTCAACTCTGGGGGTGTTTTGAAAAGCATGGATGGCCTTCTCAAGTTCGGCGCCATCTAGCTCCTGCAGATCGGCGTCCATTAGCAAAACCGAATCGTGCTGCACAAACTGGAGACCATGCTGTATGGCAGCGGCTTTTCCCTGGTTCTGGTTAAGGCGGATAACCTGTACTGTGGGCCATTGCCGGCTTACCATCGTAGCCGTGTTGTCAGATGATCCGTCGTCCACACAGATTACCTGCTGTATGCCACTCACTTTGGTCACCACCTCCAGTACTGCTGCAATCCGGTCCTGTTCGTTATAACATGGAATAAGGCATGCTACCCCCATATGGTCTGAGTTTAATTGCTTTGGTATTTGGGTATGTTTACGCACGAACAGTCATTAAGTCACCCGAGGCTAACTCAATAAAACAAAAAGGCTACCCCCTACGGAGGCAGCCTTTCCTAAACTATAGATTTGTCAGAATCTAGTATACGTACTCATTGGCCTCGATCATAGCGGCGGCTATGCGGCGGCGTGCCTCTTTGGTATTGTAGAGGTCTTTTTTTGTAAAGCGTTTCAGGCCCATGAACAGAAGGCGCTGCTCGTCACCCTCCACCATAGAAGCAATGGCATCCTTGCCGGCCAGGAAGGCGGTATCCACGGCATCGTTCACGGTCACACGCACCATGTCGATCTGGTTCGCCACTGCCTCCTCGCCTTTCATACCTACCAGTTTCTCCACGCGCAGCAGCGTTGACTCCGCCACATAGGTCTTAATAGCCATGTCGGCGATGTTCATCAGTACCTCCTGCTCCTTAGCCAGTGAGTTCATGTACTTCTGCACAGCCGTGCCAGCTACCATCAGGATCGCCTTCTTCAGGTTGCGGATTGCTTTGTGCTCAGCGGCGAAAAGGCCCTCCTCTTCCGAACCGAAATCAGGTATAGCCATCAGCTCGTTTTGCACGTTTTGAGCAGGTCCCATCAAATCCAACTCACCGTTCATAGCCTTTTTCAGGATCATATCTACAGTGAGCATGCGGTTGATTTCGTTGGTACCCTCAAAAATGCGGTTGATACGGGAGTCGCGATAGGCGCGGTCCATGGGGTAGTCAGCTGAGAAGCCGTAGCCACCGTAGATCTGCACACCTTCGTCTACCACGTAGTCGAGCACCTCAGAGCCTTCCACTTTTAGCATGGCGGCTTCCACGGCAAACTCCCGGGCGGCACCCAGCATGGCTTCGTTCTCGCCTTTGCCTTCTGCCAGCAGCTCCTGCTCTTTGCGGAAGATGTCCATGCCGCAACGGTACAGCGCCGACTCTACCGCATAAATGCGGATGGCCTGCTCCGCCAGTTTGTGGCGTATAGCACCGAATTTCGAAATAGGCAGCTTGAACTGCTGACGCTCGTTGGCATACTTTATCGACAAGTCCACCACTTTTTTAGAGGCACCCAGCGTAGCGGCGCAAAGCTTGACACGGCCGATGTTGAGGATGTTGAAAGCGATCAAATGGCCTTTGCCGATCTCGCCCAGCACGTTCTCTTTCGGAACCTGACAGTCAGAGAAAAATACCTGGCGGGTAGACGAGCCTTTGATACCCATTTTATGCTCTTCGTTGCCAAGGCTCAGACCCGGGTAGCCTTTCTCCACAATGAAGCCCGTGAACTTATCGCCGTCTACCTGCGCGAACACGATGAACACATCAGCAAAGCCGGCGTTCGTGATCCACATTTTCTGGCCGTTCAGGATGTAGTGTGTGCCTGCTTCATTTAGCACAGCTTTGGTTTTAGCTGCCAGGGCATCAGAACCAGAGCCCGGCTCAGTGAGGCAGTAAGCCGCCGCCCACTCACCGGAGGTAAGCTTTGGCAGGTACTTCTCTTTCTGCTCGTCTGTACCGAAGTACAGGATGGGCAGCATACCTATACCTGTGTGGGCCGCAAAGGCCACCGGGAACGAGTGACCGCCCCCCACTGACTCCGTTACCAGCAGCGAAGTGTTAAAGTCCATGTTCAGGCCACCGTATTGCTCCGGCATCGATACCGCAAACAAGCCAAGTTCACCGGCTTTCTTCATCAGGCCTTCCATCAGGCCTTCTTCGTGGTTGTCGAGGCGGTCGAGCAGCGGGTTGACTTCTTCGCGCACAAAGTCCAGACATGTCTGGGCCATCATGCGCTGCTCCTCGCTAAACTCGGCAGGTATAAATACATCCTGCGGATCAGTTTCCTTGATCAGGAATTCACCACCGCGGACGGTGGCCGTTTTATTTTTATCTGTTACATTTTCCATGGCAGAATATGATTAGTGTTTTTAGGTACAGTTTTTTATTTCAGTAATTCGAAGATGCCCGCTACGCCCTGACCGCCGCCAACGCAGGCTGTCACGACACCGTGCTTGCCACCGGTGCGGCGCAGGTCGCTGAATAGCTGCACGCTCAGCTTGGCGCCGGAGCAACCCAGTGGGTGACCAAGGGCAATGGCACCACCGCCAATGTTCAGCTTAGCCGGATCGAACTCGAGGTGACGCATCACGGCAATGGACTGAGCCGCAAAGGCCTCGTTCATCTCGATCAGGTCAATGTCGTTGAGGGTCATACCCGCTTGCTTCAAGGCTTTTGGAACGGCAGCGATCGGGCCCATGCCCATGATGCGCGGATCCACACCGCCTGTGCCGTAGCTCACCAAACGGGCAATCGGCTCCAGGTTTAGCTCCTTCATCATGCGCTCGCTCATCACAACCACAAAGGCAGCACCATCAGAAGTCTGGGAAGAGTTGCCGGCTGTCACCGTACCGCCGGCCGCAAAGACCGGCTTCAGACGCGCCAAAGCCTCCATGGAGGTATCAGCACGCGGGCCTTCGTCAGTATCGACCACATAAGAGCGGGTCTTCTTCTTGCCATTCTCGTCCACGTACGTTTCCTCTATCGTGATCGGAACGATCTGGTCCTTGAAGTAGCCGTTCTTAATAGCGTTGATGGCCTTCTGATGGGAGTTAAAGGCAAACTCGTCCTGGTCTTCGCGGGTTACCTTGTAGTCGGCGGCTACTGCTTCCGCTGTTAGTCCCATGCTCAGGTACCAGTCGGGGTTGTGCTTGGCGATGTTGTAGTTCGGCACGGTCTTCCAACCAGCCGTCGGCACCATCGACATCGATTCGGTACCGCCCGCGATAATACAGTCAGCCATACCTGCCGCAATGCGGTTGCTGGCAATGGCGATGGTCTCCACACCCGAGCCGCAGTAGCGGTTCACGGTCATACCGGATACCGACATGGGCAGGGCCAGCAGAGAAATCATGCGGCCGATCTGCAGGCCTTGCTCCGCTTCCGGCACGGCGTTCCCCACGATCAGGTCGTCTACGCGCTCCGGGTCCAGGGCGGGTACAGAAGCCAAAAGATGCTTGATGACGTCAGTGGCCAGGTCATCGGGTCTGGTGAACCGGAAGCCCCCGCGCCCGGCCTTGCCTACTGCGCTACGAAATCCGGCTACGATATATGCGTTGTTCATTTTGATGCTCTTTATAGTTTATACTATCAGCTATGTTTCATTTTTATTTTGTCATCCTGTAAGGATCTTGGTAGTTAGGGTATGAGGCTGTTGTTCAAGGATCAGCTTTCAAAAATCTTAGGTATGGATTCTCGCTTTTGATCATCTCCATTTTCTTTTCACGACTCCAGCTTTTCAGCTCCTTTTCTCTATCGATGGCATGCTGTACATAAGTATAGCGTTCATAGTAGAGAAGCCTGTAACAGAAGTAGCGTCCTGCAAAAGTTTCGGGCTTGCCTCAGTTTTCCCTATGTTGTTCAAGCCGATATACCAAGTCATTTGTCATCCCCACATAAACCACCGTTTTGCTTGGATTCGTAGTGATGTAGACAAAGTAGTTATGACTTTTCATAGCTGGGGCTTAACCTCCCTTCTACCAAGTTTCTTTCAGAATGACAAAGAACAAACAGCGAATGCTGCGTTAAACCTTAATTCCTAAGCGGCTTGCCTGTGGTCAGGATGCTCTGGATACGCTCGAGTGTTTTGCGCTCACCGGTCAGTGACAGGAAGGCTTCTCGTTCCAAGTCCAACAGATACTGCTCGCTCACCTCGGTGGGGGCAGACAGATCGCCGCCGCACATCACGTAGGCGAGTTTGTGCGATATCTTCTGGTCGTGCTCCGAAATATAGCGGCCGCTTACCATGGCATTGGCTCCGGTCAGGAACATACCCAACGCGCCTTTGCCCTGCACCTTGATGTTAGTTTTCTTGGCTGGCTGCGTATACCCTGCCTCGGCCAGACGAATCGCCTGCGCTTTCGCATCCGCTACCAGGCGGTTGCTGTTGAGGGTAATACCATCGCCCTGGCGCATAAAGCCCAGGTCAAAGGCCTCTTTCGCGGAGGTCGACACCTTGGCCATACCTATGTTCAGGTAGATGTTCTTGAGGGTGTTGTACTCAATGTCGCCATCTTCGTACATTTCGGCTGCGCGGAGCGTCATTTCTTTGGTGCCGCCACCACCAGGTATCAGGCCTACGCCAAACTCCACAAGACCCATGTAGGTTTCGGCTGCCGCCTGCACATGGTCAACATGTAGGTTGAGTTCGCAGCCACCACCCAGGGTCAGGCCGTGCGGCGCGCCAACCACAGGTATAGCCGAGTAGCGCATGCGCATCATCGTGTTCTGGAACTGGCGGATGATCATATTCAGTTCGTCATAATCCTGATCCAGCGCATACATATAGATAAGCCCCACGTTGGCGCCGGCAGAAAAATTGGCACCCTGGTTACTCACTACCATGCCACGGAAATCTTTCTCGGCGAGCTCTATCCCTTTGTTCAGTGCCATGATCACGTCGCCGCCCATGGTGTTCATCTTCGTATGGAACTCCACATTCAGGATGCCGTCACCTAAGTCAATGATCGTTGCTCCGGTGTTTTTCCACACTACTTTGTTGCTGCGCAGGTTGTCGAGGATGATGAAGTTCTCGGCGCCAGGTATAGCTTTGTATGCTTTGCTTTGGATGTCGTAGTAGCGGCGGTTACCGTTTTCCACAATGTAAAAAGACTCCTTGCCGTTATTGAGCATCTCCTCCACCCATGCGGCAGGCTCGTAACCGGCTTCGGTCATGCGCTGTAGCACCTCGCGGGCACCCAGCACGTCCCAGTACTCAAACGGACCCAGTTCCCAGCCAAAGCCGGCACGCATGGCGTCGTCGATGCGGTACAGCTCATCGGAGATTTCAGGTATACGGTTGCTCACATATTGGAACAGCCCGTAGAGTGACTCGTTGAAGAATTGCGCTGCCTTGTCCTTTTGCTGTGAGAAAGCTTTCACGCGCTGCTTCAGATCTTCGATCGGCTTGAGCACCTCCAGGCTCTGGAACTTGGCGCGCTGCTTTGGCCCGTACTCCAGTGTGTTTAGGTCGAGCGTGAGTATCTCGGTTTTGCCTTTGGCGTCTTTGGTCTTTTTGTAGAAACCCTGCCCGGTCTTGTCGCCCAACCATTTGTTCTCCACCATTTTCTGCAGGTAGTCCGGCAGCTTAAACAACTCCCTAGACTCGTCCTTTTCGCCGGTCTGATACAAGCCATTGGCCACATTCGCCAGTGTATCCAGGCCCACCACGTCCAGCGTGCGGAAGGTGGCGGACTTCGGACGGCCGATGATCGGCCCGGAGATGCGATCCACCTCGTCCACGTTTAGGCCGAGTTTGTTCATCACCTGCAGGCCTTGCATAATGGCATAGATGCCTACACGGTTCGCGATAAAGGCCGGGGTGTCTTTGGCCAGCACAGTGGTTTTGCCCAGGTATAGGTCGCCGTAGTGCATCAGAAAGTCTACTACTTCCTGATCCGTTTCCGGCGTAGGTATAATCTCTAATAACTTGAGGTAGCGCGGCGGGTTGAAGAAGTGCGTACCGCAGAAGTGCTTCTTAAAATCATCGGAACGGCCGTCCAGCATCAAATGGATCGGTATACCTGATGTGTTGGAAGTGATCAGGGTGCCCGGCTTGCGGTGCTGCTCTACCTGATCGAACACCGTTTTCTTGATCTTCAGATTCTCCACCACTACTTCTATAGTCCAGTCGGCAGTGGCGATCTCCTTCATGTTGTCTTCGAAGTTGCCGGTCTGAATCAGGCGGGCGTCGGACTTGCGGTAAAGGGGCGACGGGTTGGAGTTGATGGCAGCCTGCAGCGCCGTGTTCACAATGCGGTTGCGGACATGCTTGCTCTCCAGCGTTAGTCCTTTTTTCTCTTCGTCGGGGGTCAGCTCGCGTGGCACGATGTCGAGCAGCAGCACCTGCACGCCGATGTTGGCAAAGTGGCAGGCAATGCGGGAGCCCATTACGCCGGAACCCAGCACGGCTACTTTCTTAATAATTCTTTTCATAGAAAAAGCTTGATGGTCTACTATGGTTAGAAAATTTCTTTGTTTTCGATCATGCTGATGATGCGCTCCGACACCCGGAAAAAATTATTCAGCTCTTCCTGCGGTATGGTTTCCTGCACCTTGCGGTTAAAATGGAGCACCGTTCGGCGCGATACCTCCTTTTTCTCAAGTCCTTTTTCGGTCAGGAAAATTCGCACCAGCCGCTTATCCTTGTCGTCAGACACTTTATAGATAAGGCCCTTCTCCTCCATACTCTTCAGGATGCGGGTCAGGCTGCGCGCCTCCAGCCCGAGCAAAGGGGCTATTTTGGTGGCGGGAGTACCTGTCTCCTGGTTAATGTTGAGCAGAACGAATCCTATGGAAGTGGTAATGTCGTTTTTGGCAGCCTCTGTATTATACATACGAGAGATGGCGTGCCAACATACCTTTACATTATAATCTACGGTCTCTTCAGGCTTCATGCATTATGGTGTTTATACCAAATATATAAAATAATGTTATGCAAGCATACTATTTTAGGAAAAAAATTAATCCCCGTCCGTTTCCACAACCAAAAGCGGATTACATGCCATAGTACCTTTTCCTATTGTTTATGTATAATCAGCGTAATGGTTACAAACAAAAAACCCTTTCCGGTCGGGAAAGGGTTTTTTGTTTGTTGGCAGGCCTGGAGCCGTATCTTTAAGGCCAATTAATACATGCTGTCGATTTCTTTCTGATAGTTAGTCGTAATGTTCTTGCGCTTCACTTTCAGGGTTGGTGTCAGCTCGCCGCTTTCTACGGTCCACATATTCGGCACGAGTGTGAACTTCTTGATCGTTTCGTACTGCGCCAGCCCTTCGTTCGCCTTCTCTATCTCGCGCTTATACTTGTCCAGAATCTCTGGCTTTTTGATCATATCGGCATCGGAGGTATACGGAATACCCTTGTGCGCGCACCAATCCTGCAGTCCCATGAACGAAGGCACAATAAGCGCGGCGGCATACTTCTGTCCGGCTCCTACTACCATGGCCTGTTCAATCACTACAGACTCTTTCAGCTTGTTCTCGATCGGCTGCGGTGCCACATACTTGCCACCCGACGTCTTGAACATCTCTTTCTTGCGGTCGGTGATCTTGATGTACTTGCCGTCTACCAGCTCGCCAATGTCACCGGTATGGAACCAGCCTTCGGCGTCGATCACTTCAGCTGTCAGGTCAGGTTTCTTGTAATAGCCTTTCATCACATGCGGGCCGCGGGTCAGAATCTCGCCGTCTTCGGCAATTTTCACTTCCACGCCGTCAATCGGCAGACCCACGGTGCCAATCGCGTTGTTTTCCGGCTCAAAACGGTTCACAGATATTACCGGCGAGGTCTCCGTCAGGCCGTAGCCTTCCATCACGCGGATGTTGGCCGACCAGAACACACGCGCCAGGCGTGGCTGCAGCGCCGCGCCACCCGAAACGATCGCGATGATGTTGCCGCCCAGCGCCTCACGCCACTTGCTGAAGATCAGCTTGTTGGCCAGCTCCAGCTGCTTGTTGTACCACCAGCCTTTGTCTTCGCGGGTGTCGTACTCCAAACCAAGCTCCAGTGCCCAGAAGAACAACTTGCGTTTTACCCCCGTCAGCTCCATGCCTTTGGCCACGATCTTGTCGTACACCTTCTCGAGCAGGCGCGGCACGGTCGTGAACACGTGCGGCTGCACCTCTTTCAGGTTGTCGGCCACTTTTTCGATGCTCTCGGCATAGTAGATCGACACGCCGATACGCATGTATAAATAAAGCAGCATGCGCTCAAAAATATGGCAAAGCGGCAGGAAGCTCAGCGCGCGGTGGTGCTGGTTCACCGGCACGTAAGGCAGTGTGCCCGTCACGTTGCTGATGATGTTGTTATTCGTCAGCATCACCCCTTTCGGGTTGCCGGTAGTGCCAGAGGTATAGATAATGGTCAGGACATCGTCAGGAGCAACGGCCGCCTTCATCGGCTCGAGTATCGCCACGTCTTCGCCCTCGGCCATTTTCACAACTTCTTTCCAGTGTTTGGCACCGTGTATCTCATCGAAGGTATAGATCTCCTTGATGCTCTCCATCCCCTCGGTAGCGGCCACCACTTTGTTGTAGAGTTCGGCGTCAGACACAAATACCGCCTTCACCTCCGCATCATTGAAGATGTAACGGTAGTCCTCCACGGTAATAGTGGGGTACATGGGCACACTGATCGCGCCAATCTGCTGGATACCGAAGTCAGCGAACACCCACTCCGGGCGGTTCAGGGAGATGATGGCCACTTTGTCGCCTTTTCCTATACCTAGTCTCAGCAGACCCAGGCTCACCTTGTTGGCCATGTCCTGCACGTCCTGCGTGCTGTATTTAATCCACTGTCCGTTAACTTTTGTAGCAAGACAGTCGGTCTGGGGCAAATTTTGCAACTGATAAGGCAGCAGATCCAGGGTGCGGGTTACGTTCATGGTGGTGCTTAGGTTAGTGTCAGTCTTTTGTAGAGCAGTATACTTATGGCGCAACATTGGCCATGCCTGCGTTCTTTAGTGCATTTTAATTATTTTTTTCTGAAATTTCTATACCTGCCTCCACAAATATTTGTCAATCCTTATATTGATAGTACTTTTTACACTAAAAAGTTATACTTACCTAAAAGCCACTCGCAAAAGCTGCATTTTTGCTATATTTGACATTCCTGATACTGCTTTATGAATCTTTCCATTTTCTTCGAACCTCTGAACGAGGACATCTTTGCGCTGCTCGACAAGCCGCGCACGCTTGGTGCCTACATCGGCCGCTTTACAGGCAAGTTCCCGGACTGGCGCGCTGCCGATATTGCCCTGATCGGTGTGAATGAAACCCGTGGACGGGGAGAAGAAACTGTATCAGAGGTGTTTCCGGCCCGGGCGGTGCGCAAAAAACTGTACAGCCTGCACAAAGGAACCGGCCGCTGCAACATAGTGGACTTGGGCAACCTGCGCTCAGGTATAACACTCGACGACACTTACCTGCGCCTGAAAGAGATCGTGGAAATCCTCATCTCACACAACACCATCCCTGTGATCATTGGTGGTTCGCATGACCTGGAGTACGGCCAGTACATGGGTTACGAGCACCTGGAACGCGCCGTGAACATGGTCACCGTGGACAGCAGCGTGGATATGAGCGAAGACAATGACGTGCCCGCCAACAAAAAGCAACTGCACCAGATCC
This sequence comes from Pontibacter coccineus, assembly GCF_030546575.1. GTDB lineage: Bacteria > Bacteroidota > Bacteroidia > Cytophagales > Hymenobacteraceae > Pontibacter > Pontibacter coccineus. Next base: position 106,183 of record NZ_JAUOTN010000011.1, on the reverse strand, counting down.
TGATGCACGAGCCCAACTACCTCTTTAGCCTGGGGCAGATCGGCTATCAATCGTACCTGGTGGACCCGGAGGTGATGGCTACCTTTGAGAAGCTCCATTTTGAGGCCTACCGTGTGGGCGAGGTGCACCGCAGCCTGCAGGAAATGGAGCCTGTCGTACGCCAGGCCGACCTGCTCTCCTTCGACATCTCCGCAATCCGCCATCAGGATGCTCCGGGCTATTCGCCTGCCAACCCCTTTGGGCTCACCGGCGAGGAGGCTTGCCAGCTGTGCTGGTATGCGGGCCTGAGCGACCAGATGAGTTCGCTGGGAATCTACGAATACGATCCGCAGCAGGACGAGCAGGAACTTACGGCCATGACGATCGCCACCATGGTCTGGTACTTCATAGAAGGCTTCTATCACCGCAAGAACGAAACAGAGTTCAGCTCTGGCAAGTTTACCAAATACGCCGTGGCCTTCAATGACGCCCCCGACCGCATGACCTTCTTTAAAAGCAAAGTGAGTGAAAAGTGGTGGATGGAGGTAGAGCCCTTATCGGACGAGAAGAGCCCGCGCATTGTGCCTTGCAGCTACGAAGATTACCTGCAGGCCATTAAAGGCGAAGTGCCCAACCGCTGGATCCTGACACAGGCCCGCATCGGCTAAACCTGGGGCGCCGAATAAAGAAACAAACCTGATTCTGTTCCGTTTGCCCCAATCAGTAGGGTAGTATTATTATATTTGCAATCCGGGCCCTGTAGGGCCTGCCATTGAATGGACGAAAATCTCCCGGAATACACCCTGCAACAACTCGCCCTGCGCAACGGCCAGGACCGGGACGATGTATGGGTTGCCTACAAAGGGCTGATCTACGACGTAAAAAAATCAAGGCTGTGGCGGAGCGGCAACCACTACGAACACTGGGCCGGACAAGATCTGACCGAGGAACTAAAGGACGCCCCGCACACCGAACATGTGTTTGACAAATTTGAGGTGATCGGACTAGTCAAAAACTCAGTATACCGAAAATAAAGCAGAGGGAGTTTGCCAGCATAGCGGGTAGGCTCCTGATCAACTATAATTTACCAATACTATGATTCTGATAGCTGACAGCGGCTCTACCAAAACAGACTGGCGCACCATTGATGCCGACAACGAGTACGAACAGGTAACCACCACTGGCATCAACCCCCAATACCTGGATACTGATAAGATCTACAGCATTTTTGAGACCGAGCTGCTGCCTCAGTTAAAAGAGCGAAACATCAGCGCCATTTACTACTACGGTGCCGGCTGCAGCTCCCCGGAGCGTAACAGACGCGTGGAAGACGCACTCAGCCGTGCCTTCCCGGGTGTGCCCAACTATGTGGACCACGACCTGCTGGCAGCTGCCCGCGCCCTGTGCGGTCACAAGCCGGGTATCGCCTGTATCCTGGGCACGGGCTCCAACTCCTGCCTCTACGACGGCAAAAACATCATCGACAACGTGACCTCGCTGGGCTTCCTGATGGGGGACGAAGGAAGCGGCGCCTATCTAGGCAAACTCCTGATCAAAGCCTACATGTACCGCGAGCTGCCTGACGAGTTGGCGACATCGCTAACAAACAGGTATAACCTGACCAAGAACGGCGTACTCGATGCAGTATACGGTTCTGACATACCGAGCCAGTACCTGGCGACTTTTGCCAAGTTCATGCACGAGAAGCGCAAGAATCCGGTAATCAAGGAAATGATTTACGAGAACTTTGAGGAATTCTTCGAGCGCCATGTCAGCAAGTACGAGGGCTTTGGCGAGCTTCCGGTAAACTTTGTGGGCTCCATCGCGTTTCATTTCGCGGACACGCTTAAGCTGGTGGCCAAAAAGTACGGCTGCCACATCGGGGTCATCATCTCCAGCCCGAGCGAAGGCCTGATCAAGTACCACCAGGAGCTGCTCAAAATGCAGAATGCCTAAGGGTACGCATGTTTATTTTCTGAATTCAAATTTGACCGATCAATACAGTGTCTACTACCGAATCCGATTCTCTTTACGATAGATTAGAGCAAATGCCTGTGCACGAGCTGCTCACCTGCATCAACCAGGAAGACAAAAGTGTGCCAATGGCCGTGGAGCGGGTAATCCCGCAAATAGAAACCCTGGTGAATGCCACGGTAGAGCGTCTCCGCAAGGGCGGCAGGCTCTTTTACATCGGAGCGGGCACGAGCGGCCGCCTGGGCATAGTAGATGCCTCCGAGTGCCCTCCTACCTTTGGGGTACCCCATGGCATGGTCATCGGCATTATAGCGGGCGGCGATGGTGCGATCCGGAAGGCAGTGGAGTTTGCGGAGGACGACACCAAACAGGCCTGGAAAGACCTGCAGGAGCACAACATCACTGACACAGACATGGTGGTAGGTATAGCCGCCTCTGGCACGACACCTTATGTGGTAGGAGGATTAGAAGCCTGCCGCCGTGCAGGTATAGCCACAGGCTGTGTCGTATGCAATGCCAACAGCCCCGTAGCCGCCGTAGCCGACTACCCGGTAGAAGTGGTTACCGGACCGGAGTTTCTGACTGGCAGTACGCGTATGAAAGCCGGCACCGCCCAAAAACTTGCGCTCAACATGCTTACCACGGCCACTATGATTCAACTCGGCCACGTGAGAGGCAACAAGATGGTAGACATGCAGCTCTCTAACACGAAGCTGGTAGAGCGCGGCACCCGCATGCTGATGGATGAGTTGCAGCTGGCAAAACCCGAGGCCGCCGCTCTGCTCAAAAAGTACGGCAGCGTACGCGCCGCCATCGACGCCTACCGCAATGGCAGCGGTCTTTCATAGGCAACCTATACCTGACAAAAGCAGATCGGCCTGCCAGCGTTTTCTTACGCTGGCAGGCCGATCTGCTTTATCGTATATCCGGAAAAGGCTAGTCCAGAATGGCCATGCTCTCTACGAGCACTTTTGCGGCTTCTTTGCTTGGCACTTTATAATTGATCACTGCCCAGTCGTAGCCTAGCTTGAAGCGATCATCTTTTACGGCATACCGCATTTTTTCCCGGTAGTCGGCTACAGGTTCCAGACCCAGTTCCTGGCGAAGTTCGTTCGCCTTGGCCTCTTCCTCCTCGCTCATGCGCTGCACCAGGTAGCGGCTCGACAGATCGCCGAATTCCTTATCATCTTTGCAGTCTTCCGGTTTGTTACAAATGACGCGGGCCAGCACTTTGGACCGATACACATTCTTCCCCTGCTGCTGGTCTATCAGGTAGGCGGCCGCGTGCGGGTCGAGTTTACCCTCCTGCACGGCCTGGGTAAGCACGGTTTTGAAATCAAAGCCGTTGCGGGCGGAAGTCTGCCGCTGAATCACAATGCTGAAGCGTGGCAATACCTCCAGCGTGTCGGGCATTCCAATCAGCTCCTCCCCCGGATACCCGTGCTTGCTGATCCAGGCCAGGAGTCTGTTCACGTTGTCAGCCTCTATTTTTCTGATCGTATCGGCATGCACGCGCAGCCCCCCTTTCGCCTGGCGGAAGAACTGATCCCGTGCCCAGAGCTCATCCAGGTCCGCTCGCAAGTCGATGTTCGTATTCTCCCGGAAGGCTTTGCGGCGCTTCGGGTACTTTTTAACGAACTTCTTCCAGCCTTTATCAGTCCTTAGCGGTTCGAGTGCCTCCTGCTGTTCCAGGTATTCCAGCGACACTCCTTTTGCTACAAGCTTCTCCAGGTAATCTATACCTTGTTTCTCGTGACCGGTGAGGCCGGCGCAGACGGCAGCGTTGTAGTAGTCGCGGGCAAACCCCTGGGGCACGGCTGCAAAAGCCTGTTGGTATACCTGCAGCGCGCCTTCGTAGTCTTTTGCCATCACCAGCCGTTCGGCTTTGTTGATGTGCGGGTGGTAGTCTTTGGTATAATCTGCCTTGGCCATTGCCTGGGTACTAAAACAAAGCATGGCCAACAGGAAGAGTATAGCGACCGCGGACTTAAAAAAATTGGAGCTGAATGTGAACTGCATAGAAGATGGGTGGTGTTTTCAGTTGGAACGTGCCATGTTATAACGTACGCAAGACAGCCTTAGCATATCTGGTTGCCATTTTGTACCTGCTTATACCTGCATCAGCACACAGGAGTTGACTAATCAGGCGATTTCTTCCTTAAATATAGCCAACTTTGTCCATAATCTTTAAGTAGACTGACAAATGCCAGCCCCTGACACAGGCGCAGAATAGATTGACTTATGCATGACATTGAACCCTTTTACAACTGGCTGGAGCTATACTCAGCTACCGAAGACCCACGCTCTCCGCTGTATGGCGCCGAGAACAGCCTGCTGCAGTACACCCATACCATCTATGGCTACTACATACACCCGCAGTGGGACGACATCGACTCCGAAACGCTGTTTCTGAAGATCCTATATGCCGACTACGACCTGGGGTTTGCCGTGATCGAATTTATGGGGGAGTGGAACGATGCGCTCCACAACGACATCATGAAGCTCAAACGCAACATCATCGATCCGCTGGTGCAGGAAGGCATCAAGCACTTTATCCTGATCGGCGAGAATGTGTTCAACTTCCACGGCTCCGAAGACGACTATTACGAGGAGTGGTTCGAGGATGTAGAGGAAGGCTGGATCGCAGCTATCAGCTTCCGGGATTTCGTGCTCAGCGAAATGCGCAGCTACAACATCGACTCCTACATCAACTCCGGAGGCACGCTGGATGATTTGCATTGGCGCACCTATACCCCTAAGCGGCTCTTTGGGCTGGTAAACAGCATGATTCAGAAACGGCTGGGTGCGTAACCGGTTTAAGTCAGTTGAAAACAAAAGAGCGGACTCGTCATGAGCCCGCTCTTTTGTTTGGTATAAGTAGTCTTAGACTACTGAACTACAGTCGTGTCGCCATCTTCAATACGATCAGCTTCACGCTCACCGGCTTCTTCTACTTGATCCGCTTGCTCTTCAGCAGCGTCTTCTACCTGGTCAGCTCTCTCGTCAGCTGGAGAGTCGCATGATGCGAATGTGAAAGCGAAAAGACCAGCAGCTAGGAAAAGGTAAATTGACTTTTTCATGTTTATAAGTTTAATGTGATGGTGGAAAATGGTTGGTTATCGCAACAGGCACCACCCTGCACCGAAGCTTGCATGCCAATACGCAGCCTGCACATATTAGTTCAGGTATATATATAAAAAAAGCACTCCGAGGAGTGCTTTTTTCTTTTGCCAGGCCTTACGGCCAAGTAGTACTGGTACTTGTGACTACTGAACAGCAGTTGTGTCTTCTTCGATAGTAGCAGTAGTGTCTGCCTCTACTTCAGTCTCCACTTCAACTGTCTCTACAGTTTCAGTAGTTTCAACTTCAGTTGCAGTTTCTTCTGCGTTGTTGCATGAAGCAAAAGTGAAAAGACCTGCAACGAATAGTAAACCGAATACTTTTTTCATAATGTTTTGTGATTGGTTAAGGATGAAGCTTCAAATATAACTCTATATCTGAATATATTGATACAGAAGCTTTTATTTTTTCTTAAACAACACTTTGATCGGCACCCCTTCGAAGCCAAAATGCTTCCGGATGCTGTTTTCCAGGTAGCGCGTATACGGCTCCTTTACGTACTGCGGCAGGTTGCAGAAGAACGCAAACGTTGGGTTGTGCGTCGGCAACTGCGTCACGTACTTGATCTTAATGAACTTGCCTTTTACGGATGGTGGCGGATAGCGCTCAATCTCCGGCAGTATCTTGTCGTTCAGCTTTGAAGTAGAGATTTTACGCGTTTTCTGATCGTATACCTCCATGGCCGTCTCAACGGCCTTGTGCACACGCTGCTTGGTCACGACCGATGTGAAAATGATCGGTACATACTTGATCGGCGCAATCGCTTCGAGTATCTTCTCTTCGAACTCCTTGGTGCTGTGCGTATCCTTCTCAACCATGTCCCACTTGTTCACCAGGATCACGATGCCCTTGCGGTTTTTCTCCGCCAGCGAGATAATGTTCACGTCCTGCGACTCTATACCCCTGGTGGCGTCCAGCATCACGATACACACATCGGCATCCTCCAGGGCGCGTACAGAGCGCATCACCGAGTAGAATTCAATGTCTTCGCTCACTTTGCTCTTGCGGCGCAGACCGGCCGTATCCACAATGATGAACTCTTTGCCGAAGGCATTGTAGCGCGAATCGATGGCATCGCGGGTGGTACCGGCAATGTCGGTTACGATGTTACGCTCCACGCCCAGCAGCATGTTCACAAATGAGGACTTGCCCACGTTCGGGCGGCCCAGCACGGCAAGTCTGGGTATACCTGCATCCGGATCTTCTGTACCCTCTGTTTTGAAGTGTTTCACCACCTCGTCCAGCAACTCACCTGTACCGGAGCCGCTCTGCGACGATACCGGGAAGATGTCTATACCTAAGCCCAACGCATAAAACTCGCCCATCTGGTGGGAGCGTGCATTGGTGTCGGCTTTGTTGGCCACTACATAGATAGGCTTGTCGGTGCGGCGCAGTACGTTGGCGAACTCCTCGTCCAGGCTGGTTACGCCTGCCTCCACGTCCACCATGAACAGGATCACATCGGCCTCTTTGATAGCCAGTTCCACCTGTTTGTTGATCTCGCCTTCAAAAATATCGTCGGAGCCGTGCACGTAGCCACCTGTGTCAATCACGGTGTAATACTTGCCGATCCAGTCGCCGTGTCCGTAGCTGCGGTCGCGGGTTACGCCGCTCTCGTTGTCCATGATGGCCTGGCGGCGCCCTACAAGGCGGTTAAAAAGTGTAGACTTGCCCACGTTCGGGCGGCCTACGATTGCAATGATGTTGGTTGACATCTAATAAAAATAAAATAGTTAAAGTGCCCCCGGAGCACCTTGCCCCGAAGCTTTAATAGTGCGCTACTCGCTGTAGCCGAATCGGCGTAGCAGCTTCTGGTCGGTTCGCCAGTTCTCGTTCACGCGCACGTATAAATCAAGAAATATCTTTTTCTGGAAAAACTGCTCCATATCCACACGGGCCTGTGTGCCCACTTTTTTCAGCGCCTCGCCTTTGTGGCCGATCACAATGCCCTTCTGGCTCTTGCGCTCCACACTGATCTCGGCACGGATGCGGATGATGTCCTCTTCCTCCTTGAACTCCTCTATCACCACTTCGCAGCTGTAGGGAATTTCCTTTTTGTAGTTGAGTAAAATCTTCTCGCGGATGATCTCAGACACAAAGAAACGCTCGGGCTTGTCAGTCAGTTCATCTTTCGGATAAAAAGCCGGGTGCTCGGGCAACAGCGCCAGCAAACGGTTGAACAGCTGCTCGACCCCGAAATTGTGCAAAGCCGAAATCGGATGGATCTCGGTCGGGTTCATCTTCTCCTGCCAGTAGGCTATCTTCTCGTTTACTTCCTCCTCCGTGGCCTGGTCAATTTTGTTGATGAGCAGCAGAATGGGCACCTCAGCGTGCTGCAGGCGCTTGATCACATCGTCCTCGTCGTGCTTTTCGTAGATGTCCGTCACAAACAAAATGATGTCGGCGTCCTCCAGCGAGGTGCGCACAAAACTCATCATCGACTCGTGCAAAGCATACTGGGGCTTGATGATGCCGGGCGTGTCAGAGTACACGATTTGGAAATCATCGCCGTTCAGGATACCCATGATGCGATGGCGGGTGGTTTGCGCTTTGGACGTGATAATAGACAGCTTCTCCCCCACCAGGGCGTTCATAAGCGTGGACTTACCCACATTGGGCTTACCCACTATACTCACAAAACCGGCTTTGTGCGGATTTTCGGACATACACTAAAATTTAAGGATGCAAAATTACTCCTTTTTTTACGGTTTACGTCACCTGTGCGTAAAGATTTTGGAATGAGATAACATGAAAATGAGCGGATTAGGATTTTGCAGTTAAATCCAGTGCTGGTCTGCCAAACATTTTTGTGCCAGCTGAACTTATACTTTGCAAAAGGAAATGGTAGCGTTGGTGATAAAGATCATCATTATCCTTCTGCTTTACTTATACCCCAACATGGTAATACTTTGTATCTTTGCAGGCGATAAATCATTATAGTTGAATGAGTAAGAAGGCGACAAGTAAGATAGGCGTTTTGTTGGTGAACCTGGGTACCCCTGATTCACCTGAAACACCTGACGTAAGAAAATACCTGCGTGAGTTCCTGCTGGACCCCCGCGTAATCGATATGAACCCCGTTGGGCGCTACGCCCTTGTGAATGGCGTGATCGCTCCTTTCAGAGCGCCTAAATCTGCCAAGGTATACAAGCAGCTCTGGACCGAGCGCGGCTCCCCGCTCCTTTTCCACGGACTGGACCTCCAGAAAAAACTACAGGAAGCACTCGGCACCGGCTACCACGTGGCTTTTGGTATGCGTTACCAGAGTCCGAGCATTGCCAGTGCCCTGGAAGAGCTTCGCGATAAGAGCGTGGATCGGATCATTGTGCTTCCGCTGTTCCCGCAATATGCGGCAGCCTCAACAGGCTCTGTGCAGGAAAAGGTGATGGAGATTGTCAGAGAATGGTGGGTTATACCTAGCATCAACTTCATCTCCTCCTTCTGCGACGACCCGGGCTTCATCAACGCTTTTGCGGAACTGGGCAAGCAACACATGGCAAAGGACGACTATGATCATGTCATCTTCAGCTACCACGGCCTGCCGGAACGCCAGGTGCTCAAAGGCAGCGACAAAGGCTACTGCCAGCTGGGTGCCTGCTGCAATAGCTACAACAAGCGCAACAAGTACTGCTACCGCGCCTCCTGCTTTGTCACCTCCAGAATGCTGGCCGAGAAGCTGGGCCTCCGTGAAGACCAGTACACGGTCACGTTCCAGTCCAGACTTTTAAAAGATCCCTGGTTGCAGCCTTACACCGACGAGGTGCTGAAGACACTGCCCGGGAAAGGCATCAAAAAGGTACTGGCGTACAGCCCGGCTTTTGTTGCGGACTGCCTGGAGACCACTATTGAGGTAGGCGAAGAATTCAAGGAGATGTTTGAGCACGCAGGCGGGGAGAAATGGCAACTTGTAGAAAGCCTGAACTCTAACCCGATGTGGGTAGAGGCCGTGAAGAATTTGATATTGGAGATCAAGTAGGGGGCGGAGTTTTTAAGTTGTCTCTACAGCTATGGAACCCCGCCAAGTATAACCCGGAGGCGCCGCTGCAAGATCTTGCAGCGGCGCTTCTGGTTTATACCTCCGTTCAGCTAATATTTCCGGCCAATGAAGGATATCCTGATTTTACCCACGCTTCCAACTTTGCTATACCTGTGACCAACTCGAAGAGGTCACGCGTCCATGTTGTCAGGCTACCACCTTTAAGTTCGGGTGCGGCTCCGATAGTAGTTGCTGCAGGTATACCACCGACTTGCGTAGCCGAAAGAGCAGAAGGCTGGAATCCGATCATGCCCGAACTGCAATTACTTACCCGACTTGGTCACGACCTATACCTGCAAGCAGGCCTAAACCGTCACACCGCAACTGCTCAACAGGGAGCAATCAACAATCAGATCCTCTTAAAATCGACCCAATAATCGGAAGAGGTGTCTGCGTAGGCTCTGATCTTCTGGAGCAGTACCTCCGGATCACTTTCTACAATCAGGTTCTCGCGCTGATCAAACTTCACGAAGCCTTCACTTACCGTATGGTCGATCATCTCGAAGAACTTGTCCCAGTAACCGTTGATGTTGTAAAAGGCTACAGGCTTTTTGATGATGCCTAACTGGTTCCAGGTAATGATCTCACAAATTTCGTCGAAGGTGCCAAAACCGCCAGGCATGGCAATGAAAGCATCGGATCGGGCCGCCATGATGGCTTTTCGCTCGTGCATGGTTTCAACGACAATCAGTTCCTGCAAACTCCTGTGCGCTACTTCCCTGTCCACCAGGCTCTGTGGAATAACACCTATCCCTATACCTCCTCCGGCTATTATAGCATCAGCAATCACACCCATCAAGCCCACATTGCCTCCACCGTATACCAGCTTAATGTGTTGCTCAGCCATCAGCTTACCAAGCTGTGCTGCAGCATCACTATACACCGCATTTATACCTGTGTTGGCTCCACAAAAAACGCCTATACTTCTCATTGATTACTTCTTATTCCGTTTCGGTTATTGATTGATAAAGAAAGGCTCCAGCATTCCTGCTGAAGCCTTTTTATATTCTTACTAAAGCGCGCCTATACCTAGGCCAGCTCTTTTTTATACATTTTGGCTAGTGTTTCGGCTACGTAGTCGATCTCGGCCTCTGTGTTATACTTGCTGAAAGAGAAGCGAACAGAACCCCGAAGCGGATCTACGCCCAATGCACGCAGCACATGCGAACCCGCATTGGCGCCGCTGCTGCAGGCACTTCCGCCCGAAGCCGAAATCTTGGCAATGTCAAGACTGAAAAGCAACATCTCGTTGATGTCAGAGGCCGGCAGGCTTACGTTGAGCACCGTGTAAAGGCTCTTGTCACCAAACTCCGACATACCATTGAAGCTCACATCTTCCATCTGCTCCCGCAGTTTGTAGATCATGCGGTCCTTCAGGCCCTGCATGTGCTTCTGGTGCTCAGCCATTTCGCGGTAAGCGATCTCCAGCGCTTTGGCCAGCCCGATGATGCCATACACGTTCTCGGTTCCGCCACGCATATTACGCTCCTGCGCACCACCCTGAATCAGGGGCTGAATCTTGGTCTCCGCATCGCAGTACAGGAATCCCACACCCTTTGGTCCATGGAACTTGTGCGCTGACCCTACCAGGAAATTAGCACCGATCTGCTGCACATCGTGCTTATAATGCCCCATGGTCTGCACCGTATCAGAATGGAAAATGGCGTTATACTTTCTGCATATCTCCCCGATCTTCTCAATATCGTTGAGTGTGCCGATCTCATTGTTGGCGTGCATGATCGAGACGATCGTGCGCGGTTGGTTCGCCAACAGCTCCTCCAGGTGCTCCAGGTCCAGGTTGCCGCGCTCGTCGTGGCGCAGGTAGCTCAGTTGCACATCGCCTTGCTTTTCCAGCATTTCCATGGTGTGCAGCACGGCATGGTGCTCCAGTTTGGTAGTGATCGCATGTTTTATACCCAGCGAACGGCAGGTACAGACAATAGCGGCGTTGTCCGCCTCCGTGCCACCGGAGGTAAAAAACACCTCGGCAGGCGACGTGTTTAGCAGCGTAGCTACCGTGCGACGGGCTTTTTCAATGGCAGACCTCACCTCGCGCCCATGGGAATGGATGGAAGAAGGGTTGCCGAAATGCTCCAGCATAAAAGGGGCCATGGCATCAAAAACCTCTCTGTCAAGAGGAGTGGTAGCTGCATTATCTAAATAAACACGCATGATATTTTGTATTGGATTCTCTTAAACGAACTACTAAAGTATAAAAAAAAGTTGCGCCACTAGAGAAAAAGCTTGGTTTCTCCTTTGGCGCAACCTCCGATTGCTAGTTAATTAATATGCTACAGCAACAACACATTATGCTTTGGCAGAGATGATCTCTTTGATGTCAGCAATAATTTTGTTGGCCAAGTGGTCGGCAGTAGCGTTGCTCTCCGACTCTGCATAAATGCGGATGATCGGCTCTGTGTTGGATTTGCGCAGGTGCACCCACTCCCTGTCAAACTCGATCTTCACACCGTCAATGGTATTGATCGGCTGCTTGGCGTAACGCTCCTGCATTTGGCGCAGCACTTCGTCTACGTCCACATCCGGCGTCAGCTCAATCTTATTTTTAGAGATATGGTAATTCGGGTAGCTGGCACGCAGGCGCGTCATGCTTATACCTGATTTGGCCAGGTGCGTCAAAAACAGCGCTATACCTACCAGGGCATCGCGGCCATAATGCAGTTCAGGGTAGATGATACCCCCATTGCCTTCTCCTCCGATGATGGCGTTCTCAGCCTTCATCATGTTCACCACGTTCACCTCGCCCACAGCAGCAGCATAATACTGCCCACCAGCTTTCTCAGTCACGTCGCGCAGCGCCCTGGTAGAGGAAAGGTTAGAAACCGTGTTGCCCACCTGGTTTTTGAGCACATAGTCGGCTACGGCCACCAGGGTATACTCCTCGCCGAACATGCTGCCGTCTTCATTGACCAGGGCCAGTCTGTCCACATCCGGGTCTACTACTATACCTAAGTCAAACTTGCCTTTCTCGATCACGCGCGCGATCTCGCGCAGGTTCTCAGGTAGCGGCTCCGGGTTGTGCGGGAAATTCCCGTCCGGCTCGCAGAACAGCTTTTCAACTTTATGTACGCCCAGTGCCTCGAGCAGCATCGGGATGGCTATACCTCCGGAAGAGTTAACACAGTCGATTGCTACGCTGAAGTCTTTCTCTTTAATGGCATTTACGTCGACCAGCGGCAAAGCCAGAATCATATCAATGTGCTTTTGCAGTGCTTCGTCGTCGTGCTGGTAGGTACCCAGGTCGTTCACCTGTGCAAACTCAAACGCTTCCTTATCTGCCAGTTCCAGCACCAGTTTGCCTTCAGCATCAGAAATGAATTCACCTTTGTGATTGAGCAACTTGAGGGCATTCCACTGCTTTGGGTTGTGGCTTGCCGTCAGGATAATACCGCCGCCAGCTTTGTAGTCGGGCACCGCCATCTCTACTGTAGGCGTTGTTGACAGCCCCAGATCGACCACGTTTATACCTAACCCTTGCAGGGTGGCGCAAACCAGCTTGTTCACCATGTCACCAGAAAGGCGGGCATCGCGCCCCACTATAATGGTGTTGTTGCCAGTAGTCTGCAATACCCAGGTACCGTAAGCGGCGGCAAACTTCACCACATCCACAGGAGTAAGTGCCTCACCAGCCTGTCCTCCAATCGTACCTCTGATTCCTGAAATTGATTTTATTAAAGCCACTGCGAGAATATTTTTTTCACCTGCAAAAGTAATAATTTAGAATTAAGGTTTAGCAGTTTATGGAATTTAGCTGCTTCGTGCATCTAATAATTAAATGGCATCGCTGCGTAGATGCGGTATCGATTTGCAGTACAACATCGCCACTGATGATTTTATTACCTTTGCGTTTATGAATAACACGCAAAAATTTGAAGACAGTCCGCGCGGGCGCCAGCTACAGGCTTTTGACCGCTTGCTGGACGTGATGGATGAGCTACGCGAGAAATGCCCCTGGGACAGAAAGCAGACGATCGAGAGCCTGCGCCATCTGACCATTGAAGAAACCTACGAACTGTCCGACGCCATTATTCGACAGGATATGCAGGAGATCAAGAAGGAAATTGGCGATATCATGCTGCACATGGTGTTCTATGCCAAGATCGCTTCCGAGCAAAAAACTTTTGATATAGCTGATGTTCTTAACGCACTCTGCGAAAAGCTTATTTTCAGACATCCGCATATTTATGGCGATGTCACCGCCACCACCGAAGAGGAGGTAAAGCAGAATTGGGAGCGTCTGAAACTGAAAGAAGGCAACAAGTCTGTGCTTGGCGGCGTACCAACCTCACTCCCGGCTTTGGTGAAAGCCATGCGTATACAGGAGAAAGCCCGTGGGGCAGGCTTTGATTGGGATGACAAATCGGAGGTATGGGAGAAGGTACAGGAAGAGCTGCATGAGTTTGAATCGGAGTTCAACACGCTGGAGGTGCAGTCAATTGACCACCAGAAAGCTACCGGAGAGTTTGGAGACTTACTTTTTTCACTCATCAATTTTGCCCGTTTTATTGACATAAACCCAGAAGAAGCACTCGAAAAGACCAACCTGAAATTTATTGACCGGTTTCAGTATATGGAGCAAGAGGCATCTAAAGATGGTAAACGACTACAGGACTTATCCTTAAAAGAAATGGATATTTACTGGAATCGGGCAAAAAACAGATAGGCATGCATACATATTTAGCAAACATGCTTTATATTTATGATTCAATCTGCTCCCAGGCCCGTTTCAAACAAACTTATTTGACTTTATTTATTTGTTACCAACTAGTTTGAATACGTTCTTCTTATCACAATATTCCCCGGTCTGATTTATTGCCATTACAGGAATCACCCTATTGCCTGCGTTAATACCGTATATAAACCAAGGTACACGGCTGTTAAATTGGACATTAAACACTTGACCAGCAAGCGATAAAGAGAACCTGAACTAGTGCTGTGCGGATACACGAAGTTTAAACTTTGGATAAGAATTATAAATAAAATATATTTGTAAAGCCGCAGTATTTGCCTTGAGTAAAAGTATTAAGAAATTTATTTTGGGCTGACTTTACAGTACTATGGCTAGTTTTTTCGAAATTAAAAGCCCTAGATCGTTTGAAAATTGCGGAAAAAGCAGAAATTGCAAAACCAATGAAGAACTAAATCCGAAACAATTACCTTTTCATATTACACAATCATTTTTAATTACAACACAAACAGCTAAACTTTAAACTTTTAAACAAAATGGAAAAAAAGACTGCAGTAGTGAGCAAAGATGCTAATGTAGAAAAAAAGCCGAGCCCGATTGGTGGCGTATTTGCGAGTATTGTTATTCCGCTTGCGCTGGTAGCATGTGTGCTTATCTATATGTTCGTTTTTGGCAATCCTGCCAACTTCGAAGGCAACGACCCGAATAACCACCCGCTTCCGGGCAACTATCTTGGCATTGTTTACAAAGGTGGCTGGGTAGTGCCTCTGTTGCTAACTCTTAACCTGTTGGTATTTATTTTCGCTATTGAGCGTGCCCTTACAATCAGCAAGGCAAAAGGCACAAAAAGTGTTGCTCAATTCGTACGTACCATCTCTACTAAATTAAAGCAGCGTGATATCAACGGCGCTATTGCTGCCTGCGATGTTCAGAAAGGATCAGTTGCCAACGTGGTAAAGGCTGGTTTGCTGAAGTACAAGGAAATGCAGAACGAGCCTGAACTGCTGAAAGCAGAGAAAGTTGCCGCTATCCAGAAAGAAATCGAAGAGTCTACTTCACTGGAACTTCCAATGCTGGAGAAAAACCTGGTGATTATCTCGACTATCGCTTCAATCTCTACACTGGTAGGTCTGATCGGTACGGTACTTGGTATGATCAAGGCCTTCTCGGCTCTTGCAACTTCAGGTGCTCCTGACTCAGTAGCCCTTGCAAACGGTATCTCTGAGGCCCTTATCAACACAGCACTGGGTATTACTGGTTCTACTATCGCGATCATCGCGTACAACTACTTTACAAGCAAAATCGACGAGCTTACTTACGGCATCGACGAAGCAGGTTTCAGCATGGTGTCTACTTTCACAGCAGAGCACGAAACACCAGCTACAAGACCACACACTGTATAAGTTAAACCGTATTTAACCAGATAAGATGCCTAAAGTAAAAGTAAAAAGAACGGCCCCCTCATTGGACATGACGCCAATGGTGGACTTATTCTTCTTGCTGGTTACTTTCTTTATGCTGACTGCAACAGCCCGTCCAGATGAGGCTGTTATAGTAGACACTCCTTCATCTGCTTCAGAAATCAAGATCCCGGACACTAACGTAATTACTATTACGGTTGATAAAAATGACCGTGTGTTCTTTGGAGTAGACGGGCAGCAGACAAAGGAAGCATTGCTTGACAGAATTGCTAAGAACTACAATATTGGTTTTACCGAAGAGGAAAGAAAAACATTTTCTCTCCTAAGCAACTTCGGCGTGCCAATTAACCAACTGAAAGGTTACCTGGCAATGGAGTCAAACGATCGTAAGGAAGTAAACCAGCCGGGAATTCCGGTTGATTCGGCACGTAATGAGCTTGGCGACTGGGTATTGCAGACTCGTCTTACTAACCCAAAGGTGGTAATTGCCATCAAAGGTGACCAGGACGTAAGCTATCCGACTGTGAAGCGAGTGATGGACATTCTACAGGAGAAGAAAGTAGACAGGTTCAACCTCATTACGGACATGGAGATGAAGCCAACGAACTAATTAATTAGAAAGGAGATAAGATAATGGCAGAAATGCAACAAAAGGCCGACTCTGGCGGCAAAGGCGGGAAAAAACGCGCCAAACGCCAGTCGACCAAAATTGACATGACACCGCTGGTAGACCTTGCCGCCCTTCTGATTACGTTCTTCATGCTTACCACTACCTTCAACAAGCCGCAGACGATGGAAATCAACATGCCAAAGAAGGTCGAGAACGAAGAGGAGCAGATAGCCTTGAAAGCCAGTAACGCCATGACCATTATACTTGGCGCTGACGACAAGCTATACTACTACTTCGGTTTGGCAGAGGATAACCCGGAAATCGTTGAGTCGAGTTATGCCGCAAATGGCATCCGTAAAGTTCTTTTATCATCGCAAGTGAAATCGAACGATATGATGACCGTAATGGTAAAACCGATGGAAGGTTCACGCTATAAAAACATGGTAGATATCCTGGACGAGTTGAAAATAACGGATACCAAGAGGTTTGCGATGGTCGATATAGGCGAATCAGACAAAAAGTTGGTACAAGAACAAATTGGGAATTAAGATATGGAAGTAAGTAAGTTAGAAAAAGCATCGCTCGATGATATAGTCTTTGAAGGACGTAACAGAGCGTACGGTGCCTACCTACTTCGCAGAATTTACAATAAGCATATCACAATTGCCGCAACTGTAGCAATTGCATTGTTCTTCCTTTTCCTTAGCATTCCTCTGATTTCAAAAATGATCAAAGGAGACACGGAAGAAGAACAAGTGGTAGACCGAATTGTAACAGAAGTAGATCTGGCTCCGCCACCACCACTGGATGAGGCCACGCCACCGCCGCCGCCGCCGCCACCACCAGATCTTCCACCGCCACCGCCACCAGTACGTGCGCAGGTAAAGTTCACGCCACCAGTTGTGAAGCGTGACCAGGAAGTACAGGAAGAGGAAAAAGTGCCGGATCAATCAGAATTGGAGGACGTAGACATCGGAACCAAAACGGTTGAAGGTGTTAAAGGTGCTCCACTCGATCTGGGTGACATCGACGGTACAAGCGACGTAGTTGCAGAAGTAGTAGAAGAGAAGCCATATACTTACGTGGAGCAGATGCCTGAATTCCCAGGCGGAGAAGGCGAAATGATGAAGTATCTCGGCAAGAACATCCGCTACCCAGCTGCTGCTCAGCGTGCCGGCGTAGAAGGCCTGGTAGTTCTTTCGTTCGTAGTAAGCCGCACAGGCGAGATCTCAGAAATTGAGGTTGTGAAGAGCCTTGGCTCTGGAACTGACGAAGAAGCTGTTCGCGTTGTGAAAACAATGCCGAAGTGGTCACCAGGAAAGCAGAACGGTCGCTCAGTACCTGTTCGCTATACCTTGCCAGTACGATTTGCTATTAAGTAAGTCTTATTCCATAACAGTAAAAAGGCCCTCATACGAGGGCCTTTTTTATTTATACCTGGTGCAGATATTTATACCTGCTAACCCAGGCTCTACTTCTGGAAAGGACAAACCTTTATCAGAGTGATCCGCCCACTGTAAAAAATATCAAAGGTACTTGTGGAAAAATGACTCGGGGTGCATCCAATAAGAAAATGCAGGTAAAACTGCCTCACTTCTAAAACCTATGCGCCATGAAAGAGAGCTATTTATTCGACATGACCTTCAACAATGTAGTTTTCGCCACCAGAAACAAAGCCTACGGAGCTTATGAACTAAGGAAAGATTACAGCAAACACATAGTGGCAGCAGCAATTGTAGCGATTAGCCTTTTCGCTACAGGGCTCGGCTGGCCTTTGCTAATGCCTGATCAGGAAAAAGCGATAATCAGCAAAAAAACACCTGATGAAGATAAAGGCCGTGTAGTCATAGAGAAGTTGATCTTACAGCCACCGCCTGCGGCTGACCCTGAACCAGCACAACAGGATCCAGCACCAGCCACGCAGGAACAGATCAAAACAGTGAAAAACGTAACAACAAGGGTAGTTCCAGACGAACATCCCGGACCAGATGAAGCACCTCCTACCGAAGAAGAAATGGCAGGAGCCATTATCGGAACACAAAACATCGAGGGTGAGATGCCAAGCAATTCGAATCTGGCAGGTATAGAAGGCGATGGAAACAACAACACAGCCGGTACAGGAGAAGGTGAGGCTAACAGTGTATTCGATTATGTGGAAGAAATGCCATCGTTTGAGGGCGGTGAGGCAGCGCTGATGCGTTATATCAGCAAAAAGATGCGCTATCCGAGACAGGCTGTCACAGAACAGGTAGAGGGAATCGTTGTGGTGAGCTTCGTCGTGAACAGAAACGGAAAGGTAACAGGCGCAACTGTTTTGAAGGGATTGGGTTACGGAACGGACGAAGAAGCACTACGCGTTATTCAGAGTCTGCCTGACTGGTCGCCAGGCAAGCAAAACGGGAAACCTGTCGCAGTCCGCTATACTTTACCAATACGATTCAACTTGCAACGATAAATAGAAATATAAAGTATAAAGCAGAAGCTAAACTACACATAGCATGGCTTCTGCTTTAATTTTTAAAGTATAAACCTTAAATTTAGGCCTACATATATAGGCAAACCTGAACATGTTACGACCAAGGAGAGGAGACGAAAGATCTTCCGTTACGTATTTCAACAAATTCGCACGCTATTTCGGTATGCTGATGACATTGATTTATGTAGCGGCAGGGCTGTTTATGATTTTTATGGATGGAGAGGAATACAATCTGAGTATGTCAAAGACAGCACAAACGATTTTTGGAGGGGTGCTTATCCTTTATGGACTCGTACGATTTGTCAGAGCATATCAGGTTAATTCCAAATCAAGGAGAGACAGACAAGATGATTAAAGCAGCCAAGGTGTTCCTGGCGCTTGGACTGGTTGCGCTGGCAGCCTGCCATAGCGACCCCAAGACAGAACGTGACACATCTACAACGGGTACGATCGGCATTAGCGCTGACGAAACCCTCCAACCAATCATAGAAAGCCAGGTAAACGCTTTTGAAGGCATATACCGGTATGCTACCATTAATGCACAGTACAAGGCAGAGGGGAAAGTATTTGATGACCTGCTCGACGATAGCACCCGGGTCGCTATCGTGTCGCGACAGCTGACTGAGCAGGAAAAGGCAGTCTTTGACCAGAGAAAGATTACACCCAGGTATACCAGGATCGCTATTGATGCCGTTGCACTAATTGTGAACAACAAGAACCTGGATACGCTCCTGACCATGAACCAACTGCGTGATATCTTTTCAGGAAAGATCACCAGCTGGAAGCAATTGAACCCTGAGAGCAGCCTTCGGGATATTGCCTTGGTATTTGACAACAACAACTCCAGTACGGCTAGGTATATGCGCGACACCCTGATAGCGGGCCAGCCGTTGCCTCCGACAGCCACCGCGAGCAATTCTCATCCGGCCCTGATAGACTATGTGGCAAAAAATGAGAATGCAATAGGGGTGATCGGCGTGAACTGGATAAGCGATCGGGATGACACGACTTCTGTCAATTTCTTAAAACAAATAAAAGTAGTCGGTATAAGCACAGAAGAGAACCCAATAACAACGGATAGCTACTTTCAACCGTATCAGGCTTACATCGCACAAGGCGACTATCCGCTTAGAAGATTCTGGTATATCATTAGTACTGAGGGCCGTGCAGGTCTTGGCACAGGTTTTGCAGCTTATGTAGCAAGCGACCGAGGGCAGCGCATCATACTGAAGTCTGGCCTTGTGCCTGCCACTATGCCTGTCCGTGTGGTGGGTTTTAACAATAGACCGAGTAAATTCAAACAGGATTAAAGCTTACAAACAATAATAACACAACCTAAATTAAACTAACAATGACAAATAACTGGAAATATGCTTTACTGGTAGCTGCCATGTTCCCTACAGCAGCTGCATTTGCGCAGTCTAGCGATCAGGGCCGTAAGGCAGCTGAACAAGGGCGCTATCAGGAGGCTAAGTCTATTTATAAATCTCAGTTGAACAACAAAAACGCTGACAACGCTTATTTTGGACTGGGTGATGTATACCTACGCTCTGAAAATCCGGACTCAGCCGCCTACTACTTTAATCAGGGTCTGGCTAAAAACTCAAAGTCTGCCATCAATATGGTGGGACTGGGCAAAGTAGAAATGGCCAAAGGCAACCGCGCCGGTGCTGAGAAGCACTTTGCAGATGCAATGAAACGCGGCAAGAAAGATGCTTTCGTGCTGGCAAGCATTGGAGAGGCTTACCTGATGGCTCCTGAGGCAACAGAACAGGATTACAACAAAGCGATCGAGTACCTGAAGCAGGCCGTAGATCGTGATAAAAACAATGCTGAGGCTTACCTGCTGATGGGCGATGCTTACCTGAAACTGGGTAACGGTGGCCAGGCTATGACTAGCTACGACAACGCTATCCGCATCAACGATAAGTCGCCGAAGGCTCACCTGAAAAGAGGACAGCTGTATACCAGCTCACGTAACTACAACGAAGCAGAAGAGGCTTACAAGAAAGCAATTGCGCTTGACCCGAACTATGCCCCCGCTTACAGCGACCTAGGCGAACTATACTACTTTGCCGGCCAGTATGACAGAGCACTGTCTACGTTCAAGCAATTTGTAGACATGTCGGAGAACACGCCTGAAACCCGTGCTAAGTATGCATCTTTCCTGTTCCTGACAAAGGACTATGAAGGCACATTGCGCGAAGTACAGGAAGTACTGAAAACAGATCCCAACAACAAGACGATGAACCGTCTGTTGGCCTACTCATACCTGGAACTTGGCAAGCCTGAAGAAGCCTTGCAGGCTATGGAAAATTACCTGAGCAAGGTAGACCAGAACAACCTGATCGCGAGTGATTATGAGTACTATGGCAGAATACTGGCAAGAAACAACCAGCCTGCGAAAGCTGTTGAGAACCTGGAGAAAGCGATTGCGCTGGAACCAACCAAACCAGAGCTTTATTATGACCTTGCTAACATGTATGCCCGCGAGAAGCAGTTTGACAAAGCTGTGGAGGTTTACAACAGAAAGCAAGAGAAACTGGGTGCTTCCAATACAGACTACTTCCACCTGGGTAATGCCTACATGATGGCAGAGCAGTTTGACAAGGCTGACGAGACTTATAAGAAGATCACGGACGCTAACCCTACTTACGCTTATGCGCACTTATGGAGAGCCCGTGCACAGGCGAACCTGGACCCTGAGACAGAAAAGGGTTTGGCTAAGCCTCACTACGAAGAGTTTATTAAACTCACTAATAGTGAAACCGAGAAGTATAAAAAAGAGCTGATCGAGGCTAATACTTACCTGGGCTACTATTACTACCTGAAAGGTGAGCGTGACAACGCGATCAAGTACTGGACGGAAGTGAAAACGCTAGACCCAACCAACACGCAGGCTGAAACAGCCCTGGCTGAGATCAACAAGACTAACTCTCCTAAAAAGAAGCGTTAATTTAAATTCAACGCTTGATCATAGAAAAGCCCGCTCCTGATGGAGCGGGCTTTTTGTATTCATGACCAGAGTATATGGTGACACCAATATACCTTACTGGTTTTCGTAAAGCGACCACTTTTCTAATGCCGCCTGGAAGTCCTCAGGCAATTCAGAGTGGAATTGTATAAACGCCTTGCTTGAAGGATGAATAAAACCGAGTGATTTAGCATGCAACGCCTGTCGTGGCATTAACTTAAAGGCATTCTCTACGAATGTCTTATAAGAGCCTGTTGGCATCCCCTGTAATATCTTATCTCCTCCGTAGGTGGCATCAGAGAATAACGGATGGCCCAGGTACTTCATATGCGCTCTGATCTGATGTGTTCTCCCCGTCTCCAGGTTACACTGCACCAGCGATACATATTTAAACTTTTGCAGGACCTTATAATGTGTAACAGCGTGCTTCCCAAACTCCCCGCCTGGGTATACGGTCATTACCCGTCGGTCTTTTGCGCTACGTCCCACATGGCCCACAATCGTGCCTGAGTCCTGCTTGGGCACTCCCCACACCAAGGCGTAATAAGTCCGCTCGATCGTATGCTTGAAAAACTGCTTGGCTAGAAAAGCCATGCTATACTCTGTCTTCGCAATTACCAGTAAGCCAGAGGTGTCTTTGTCAATGCGGTGCACAAGCCCGGGACGGCCCTCCCCGTTGCGGGTAGTAGGGAGTTGCTGCAAATGGTAGGTGAGCGCATTGACAAGCGTTCCTGACCAGTTATTAAAGCCTGGGTGCACCACCATACCTGGCTCTTTGTTAACGATCAGCAACTCATCGTCTTCATAAATGATGTGGATCGGTATATCCTCCGGGATAATTTCGGTATCGCGTGGGGGAGTCGCCAGTGTGATGGTGATCACATCAAGGGGCTTCACTCTGTAGCTTACCTTCACCGGCTTCTGGTTAACCTGCACTGATTCGGAGCGTATAGCTCCCTGCAGCTTGTTGCGGGTCACATTAGGCAAGCGATCCATCAGGAACTTATCGATGCGCAGCAGCGCCTGTCCCTTGTCTACTACAATGCGATGGTGTTCGTATAATTCGTCCGAATCCTCTATACTGTCCTGCTCTTCTTCTTCAAAGTCAATCACGGCACTAGATTTAGGTATAAACAAAAAGAAAGCCGAAGTATAGAACATCGGCTTTCCTGAACTCACGAAGGAGTATTGATTACTTTTTCTTCTTCTTGGCTGGAGTTGTAGTGGCTGGCTTGGCAGCGGCTGGTTGCTGCTGCTGTGGCTGAGCCTGCTGAGCTGCTGCTGGTTGCTTGCTAGGGTCTACACCCAGCTTTTTGAACACCAGGTTGTTGATGCTGCCGCTTTCAGGACCTTCCAGGATAGCCTGCTCACTCAGGATATACAGGTAGCCGTTCTCTTTAGCCACTTCTTTGATGGCGTTCTCGATCTTTACAAGCACTGGCTGGATCAGCGACTGCTCTTTATCACGGATAGACATCTGAGCATCGTACTGAAACTTCTGGATAGACTGCTCCAGGTTCATCAGTTCACGCTCTTTGTCTTCGCGTACTACTTTGTCCATCGTGGAAGCGCCTTTCTGGTAAGCTTGCATCTTGGTGTTATACTCAGTTTCTTTTGATGCAAACTGCTCCTGCAACTTTTGTCCATATACTTCCAACTCCTTCTGCATAGAGGCTCTTTCTGGCATCTTGCTCAGAATCTCTTCTACGTTAGCATATCCTATTTTAGTCGCCTGCTCGTTCGTCTGTGCAAAAGAGGCAAAGCTGATAAAGAAAAACGCTACTACTAAAAATTTGATTTTGTTCATGATTGGATGGTTAATTTGTTATTCTTGTTGTTTAGTTGTTTGACTTCTTCTTTGTTGGCGGCGTTTTTTTCTTGTCCTGTTGCTGCGTCTGGTTCTCTTCGTTCTGTATACCTGTATCAGGCAAACTATCCGGATCATCCACTAACGCATCCGCCGGCTTTTTGCCAGGCACATTCTGCTTATCGGTGGCAAGGCCCAACTCCTCCAACACGTACTCTGTGTAATCGTGTACCGGGTTGGTATAGATCATGATCAGGTCTCCTGACTTATCAAATACCGTTTGCAGACCCTTTGCCTTGGCAACTTTTTCAACTGCCGTGAACACCTCATCCTGAATTGGTCTGATCAGGTCCTGGCGACGCTTGAACATCATCCCCTCGAAACCAAAGACTTTGCGCTGGTATTCCCGCACTTCATTCTCTTTGCGGGTGATTTCAGAAAGGCGCTTCTTCTTCATCTCTTCCGTTAGAAGCACCTCCTCGGCCTTGTAGTCTTCCTTCATCTTCTCCACCGCCTGGTGCATTCCCTCTATCTCCTTCTGCCAGGCCGCGCTTTGTTTGTCCAGCTCCGCCTGCGCCTTGGCGTATGCCGGCATCTTGCTCAGAATGAAGTTAGAATCAATATAGCCAAACTTCTGCGCCTGTGAAACAGTCGTCAGGAAAAATCCGGCTAAAAAGATGAACAAAAACTTTTTCATACTAATTCCTTATCGTATCTGCTGTCCGATCATGAAGTGGAACTGGCCACGCTTCATTTCAGGACGTCCAGGCACATCGTCAAATCTCCAACCGTAGTCGAAGCCCAGCAGACCAAAGGCCGCCATGAAGATACGAACACCCACACCACCTGAGCGGTACAGTTTAAACGGATCGTATCGGTCATAAGAACCAAAGCTGTTACCAGCCTCCAGGAATGCCAGACCATAGATCGTAGCACCCGGGTTAGGAGAAATCAACTGTCTTGCCTCCAATACAAACTTGTTGTATGCAATACCGCCTGTGTTTATCAGGTTCGGATCCGGGTTATTGATCACCGACTCCTCGTCATAGCCACGCAGACCAATGTAGTCAGTTCCCACAAAGATGTTGGCACCACCTAAACCGTTACCTCCTAATCTAAAACGCTCAAACGGGCCAATGCTCGTCTTCGAACTGTAGCTATTCAGGAAGCCAAAGTGGGCCCGTGTGTTCAGTACCAAATTCCCTGCCAGATTCATGAAGAACGAGGCGTCGAACATCCATTTATTGAATTCTACAAACTCAAAGTTGTTACGCTTGTCTGAGAACAAAGAATATGGCGGTGTCAGGTTCACGCTCAGCGAGATATTAGAACCCCTTCTTGGGAAGGTAGGGTTATCAATACTCACACGTGCCAGTGTGTTGTTAAACGAGATATTGTTTGAGACACCGTTCTCGAATGCAGAACCGAATAGCGGGTAGTTCTTAAGTGTATAACGGTTGTAGCTCAGTGTATGGCTTAGCTGGAAGAAGTTGTCCGGCCATTGTAGGGTACGTCCTAAGCTTATAGCACCACCATCCACATTCAACCTTCTGTCGATATCGGCTCTTGGCTCACGGCGCACAGTTTTGAACACACTCGCGGTTAGTGAGTTTCGCTTACGACCACCCAGCCACGGCTCGGTGAACGAGAACGAGTAAGACTGGTAGTAGCGCCCGTTAGCCTGCACGTTGAGCGATAGGCGTTGGCCATCGCCACTAGGTAGCGGTCTCCACTCCGACAGCTTAAACAACTTGCGGGTAGAGAAGTTGTTCAGGGTAAGGCCTACTGTACCCACCGCCCCAATCGGACCACCCCAGCCTCCTGAAAGGCTGATCTGGTCATTCGGACGCTCTGATACACTATAGTTAATGTCTACCGTTCCTTCTTCCGGGTTCGGTATCGGGTTCAGTCCGATCGTTTCCGGGTCAAAGTAGCCTAAGTTCGCTAACTCGTTTCTGGAACGAATCAAATCGTCGCGGCTATACTTCTGACCAGGTAAGGTACGGATCTCGCGGAGCACCACATGGTCGCTCGTCTTGGTGTTGCCGGTCACAGTCACTTTACTGATCGTCGCCTGCGGACCTTCCGATACACGCATCTCGATGTCTATCGAGTCACCCTCTACCGTCATTTCTACCGGGTCGATGTTAAAGAACAGGTAGCCGTCATTCTGATATAGAGCCGACACGTCTATACCTGCCGGGTTGTAGTTCAGGCGCTTATCCAGCTCCTGCTTGTTGTAAATATCACCTTTGTTGATACCCAGAACACGAGTCAGATAATCATCTTCGTATAGGTAGTTTCCATTCCAGGTGATATTGCGGTAATAGTAGCGGTTGCCCTCATCCACCACAATCCGGATTCCCAAGCGGTCAGGACTTACATTATAAACACTATCAGACACAATGATCGCATCCCGGTAGCCTTCTGAATTGTAAAAGTCGAGCAGGAGCTGCTTATCATTCTCGTATTCTGAGCGCTGGAATTTTGACGAGGTGAATATCTTGTGAAGGCGCTTCTCTTTTGTCTTTTTGAGCTGGCGGCGCAGTTTCTTGTCCGAAAAGGCCTCATTTCCCTCAAAGTTGATCTCGGCTATTTTTACCTTGTCGCCTCTGTCAATATCAATGTTAAGCACCACACTGTTTGGAAGCAGTGAGTCAGGGCGCTGCACGATGTTGATCTTTGCATTGAGGTAGCTTTTCTCAGCGAAGTACTTGCGGATGGCAGCACGTGTCTGGTTAAGCATGGCATCTGTTACCGACTTCCCTCTGATCAGGTTGATCTTTTCGCGAAGGGCATCCTGCTGCGACTTGTTTATACCTTTGAACTCGAAGCGGGACAGGCGTGGTCGTTCTTTCAGGTCGAAGTTCAGGAAAATCTGGTTGCCTTCGATACGGGTTACGTATACATCCACGTCACCCAGTATACCCTGGTCCCACAGTTTCTGAATGGCACGGCTGATGTCCTCGCCCGGCACGGTAATCTCATCACCAACTTTCAGACCCGACACCCCCAGAAGTGAAGTAGGGTCGAGGAACTTAATACCTGTAAACTCAATCCCACCGATGCGGTACTGCTGGGGCTGAGCGTAGTCTATCGTTTTGCTCTGTGCTGGATTATTCAGAACTTGGGAAGAAGCCGTGCCTGCCATTAGCAAAAACACAAGCACCCAGATGCATCTTGTCATTAATATGTTCACTTTGTTAGTTGTTCACTTGTCTTGCCAAAGCGGCGTTCTCTTCTCTGAAAGGCACATATGGCTTCGTAGAGGTGCTCTTTGCGGAAGTCAGGCCAGAGTAGCTCCGTAATGTATAGCTCCGTGTAAGCCAGCTGCCAAAGCAGGAAATTGCTGATACGCTGCTCCCCGCTCGTACGGATCAGCAGTTCGGGATCTGGTATACCTGCTGTAGAAAGGTGCTGCGCTATAGTGGCCTCACTAATATCAGCTGGTGCTATAGTACCATGACCCACTTCCACAGCAATACGTTGCATGGCTTGCGCGATATCCCAGCGGCCGCTATAACTAAGGGCCAGCACCAGGGTCATGCGGGTGTTGTCCTTTGTTATCTCCATCGCCTCGAGCAATTCTCTTTGGCAGGCTTTCGGCAGGCTTTCTGTATTCCCGATCGTTTGCAGGCGGATATTGTTCTTGTTCAGCGTCGCAGTTTCCTTTCTGATAGTAGAAACCAGTAGCTGCATCAGAGCGGAAACCTCTGTTGCCGGCCTCGACCAGTTCTCAGTGGAGAAAGCGTATAGGGTTAGGTATTCGACGCCCATCTCTGCTGCGGCCTCTACTGTTTCGCGAACAGCTGTGATAGCACTCTGATGGCCGAAAATTCGCAGGCCGCCCCGTTTCTTTGCCCAACGTCCATTTCCGTCCATGATAACGGCAATGTGTCTTGGCAAATTGTCTAAATCTACTTGTTCCCTAAAATTCATTAAACCACAATTTCCTTGCAAGTTACAAAAAGCAAGATAATTTAATGAAATTTTAGCGGGTTAATCTAGTATTCCGGCTTTGCGCTTGTAAACAGGCGGGCAATTGAGTCGATAGAGCGTATAAGAGAGGCTTATACCGTTGTAGAAGTACATATCTTTATCGAATGGATTGGCATATGCCTTGGAGTTGCCTGCCCCCAGATCGGTAGCCAGCAGTCCGGACCCGCTCTCCTGCAGATAGTCCAGGTTATCAGTAATCATAAAGCGAGGACCAAACTCCAGGCCCAGGTTCCAGTGTTTACTCAAAGCATATTTCACCCCTACGCCAAAAGGAATTGAAACCGTGAACTTGTTGTCGAACGGCTCCTTCACATCGCCTTGTCGGGAAAGCTGATGGTTAAAGTTGAGCAGTGCCGCTCCTAAGAAGAAGTAAGGCGAGACACGGTGTGGCTTCCGGATATCTTCGTAGTAATCGAGAAAATTGTATTCTATACCTAACGAAAATTCCAGCATGCTCAGCTTCAGTTCCGTATCGCGCCATTCGTGGTGCGGTAGATTCTGTGACTCGTCTCTGAATGCCTTGTCGTCGAAAATGCGGTGGCTGCCCATAAAAGCGGCCTTCAGCGTGATGGGAGCAGAGATATCATGGCGATAGAAGATCGTCATGGCAGGCTGATTATTCAAAAAACGGTAATTGGGTGATATTTCACCCACGTAGTTCAATCCGCCTATGCCAGCACCTATCTCGCTGGTCGTCACAGGCTTAATCTGCTGCAGCTGGGCATTCGCAGTATGGCATAAAAAGACGCTCCCAATTTGCAGTAACACACAAATAAGGAGCGTCTGTCTGAATGTATTCAAAGTCATGTATACTTGTTTCGGAGTTTAGAAAACAACGCACTATACTCCGTTATATTATCTGAATTTAGGTCTTCTTATACGTGGGTTCAGGATATAGTTAAGGCCCAGGCTGGTTTGGATGTACCAGTCATTGTCTGAGCTGTTGCCACGCGTACGGTTGTTGCTTGTACCGTACGGCTTCAGGCGGCTGAAACCATTAGGTTCTGTTATCAGGTCGTTCGTAAAGCCGGACTCAGCACTTCTGTCAGAGAAAATAACAGAGGCGTTGCGGTTATCCACGCGGTTGCCATCACTCAGGAGCACATCTTTGTCTACGTGGGCTGTACTTACGTCATCCAGGTAGTCTGTAAAAGTGGCTCTCCAACCTACCTCAAAGCTAAAGTCCCAGTTACGGTCCAGCTTGTATCTTACACCAAGGCCAAACGGAATGGCAATCTGCACACGGCTGTAAGGTTCGCTAACAGTTCCCGGCTGATCAACAAACTGACCCTCTGTACCGAGCGGCTGCAGTGCATACCAGCCAGAAGGAATATCCTTGTCTGGTGACAGGCCTGGGTGCGATCCGTTCTCGTAATACGCTTTTGGATTATGGTGCAATACCGCCACACCAACAAAACCATAAGGCACGAAGTCAGGACGACGACGGTAGTAGTGACGGTTTTCGAAAAGGTCAATGATGGCTACGGCACTCAGCTCTTTAATATCGTTGCGGAAAGACAGGTTACGTCTGTAACGTCCTAAGTTCTCCCCTTCATCAGGTCCCGCTGCCTGGGCGTCATCACCCGCAATACGGTTCCAGTTGAAAGCTACACGGGACGAAATGCGCGGAAAGTGGCGCTTGGTGTAATTGATGCCTATGCTCGGACGCGTGGACTTTACACGCATACTCGTGAAGTTAGGCTGAGGCACCAAGTCGCCAAAGTAGTTAGAAGCCCCTAGCTGGATACCCACCGTGGCGTACTGCTTCCGCTTCGTAAAGCGCTGTGCTTCAGCCTCCAAGGCCACAGTAATAAGCACAACAGTAAATAATAAAAACAGCGTAGTAAATTTCTTCATAGCGAACCAATTTCTTTCAAGCGTATTTCCACAGGCTTACAATTCATCCAAATTAAACCTCCGTGACAAAAATAGAAATAATTTTCTGGTATAAAAATATGTATACCAAATATCGAATATAATTTACCTAAAAATATTTGTTCTTTTATCAAGACCCCAGTTTAACTTACCGCGTAGCGTGGTTAGGAAATTTACGTGATGCAGTTTAACAAGCCGCGCCACAAAATTTTCCCGCCGCACCGCTATCTGAACTGACATATCTACAGGAACGGATCTCGAGTCGAGGGAAGCAAGGTATGTACTGCTGCGCCCCTCTACCTCAAAGGAGATCACACTCCGGTCTGACACGATCATGGGACGCACATTCAGGTTGTGAGGGCATACGGGTGAAATAACGAAATTGTTGGTCTGTGGCAATACCAGCGGACCGCCGCAACTAAGCGAATAGCCTGTCGAGCCGGTTGGGGTAGCCACTACCAGACCATCAGCCCAGTAGGTGTTCAGATATTCTCCATCTATATACGCATGCACGGCTATCATGGACGAGGAATCGCGCTTGAGCAAACTGAACTCATTTAACCCAAAGTTGATGCCGTCAAATATCTCCAGATCGGAGTCCACGCGGATCAGCGCACGGTCATCGAAGGTATAGTGGCCTTTGAAAAGGGCATCCAGCGCCAGGTTGATGCTGTCGTGCGCGATGGTGGCCAGAAAGCCAAGCCGCCCCGTGTTGATGCCCAGGATCGGAATCTGAAGCGCCCCAACGTAGGTAACCGTATCCAGCAGTGTGCCGTCTCCGCCCAGGCTCAGCACAAAGTCTACGCCCAGCAGACTGTCGCCACGGTTGAAGGTTGAGATGCCTTCGGGCAGGTGAATGCGATTCTGCAGAAAAAAGCTAAAGTGCTCCACTACCAGTATCTCAGCATTCCGGCGCTGCAATTCATCGAACAGATTCTGGATAAAAGGTCCGTATTCTTCGTCGAAGGGTTTTCCAAGTATAGCTATCTTCATAAATCTTCTGTTTCATTAAAAAGGGAAACGGCCACTCAGGTAAAAGCCGCTCGTCTTCTCCCGGTTGATGGTATATTCGGCCCGGAACACAAAGTCATAAAAAGTGACCAGATGAAGCCCTGCCCCCATACCTGCCAACAACCTGTTAGACAGCGGGTTGCCTTCCTCAAACACTTCATCCACGACATAGCCCGCATCAGTGAACACGTTGGCATACAGCGCGAGCGGCACTTTGTTGAACTTCGGGCTCTTGATAAACTTCAGGTGCACGCCCTCGTGCTTGAAGAGCTCCCGGGTAAGCCCCTGCTTGAACAGCCCGAAGTGCTGACCGCCTACTACCTGCAATTCGTAGCCCCGCACCAGCGAACGAAAACCCAGGGCCACGTTGTCAGCATAGGCATAACGTTTCGAGAGCCGGGCCTGTGCTTCGCCACCCACAAAATAATAATATTTACCTGATATGTGACGATAATCAACATACTTGGCGCGCAGGGTTGTGATGGGAGTCCCGTTTCCATTCATAAAAAAGGTTTGCGCGGCGATCGCTTCAAAGTAACTGCCCGTGAGCGGGTAAACGAAGGAGTTGCGCAGGTTCACCACCTTAAACACTTCCAGTCGCAGGTACTGCCTGTCCTGCTTATCCTCTATGTAGTATTCCGGGTTTAACACCAGCACCGTATCAGCCACCCGCTCCTGCACGTAAGTGAGCCGCAATCCTTCCTGCCGCTGCACGCTCTGTCGGTGAGTGAGACCGGTCGTGAGCAAGGTGCGCTGAATAGGCACGCCGCTCTCCTGCACAAAAAATCGCTGCCGGTTATTGAGCGTGCGGTAGTCAATGGCGCGGCTCCGGTAGTCAGCCACCCCGAAGTCCATACCTAATTTATGGGTGCGGCTTACATAAGGAACACGGTAAGTAAACTCCAGTCGTTTGTTGAACCCCTGTTGCAGCCTGATGCGCACCTCTTCGTTGCGGCCTCTGAAATTGCGCCTGATCAGGTTAATACCATAGTCGACACGGTTCCAGTCGCGGCGTTCGAGCCAAGCGTTGAAGTTGCGGTCGGCCAGGTCGAAAATAGGTATAGGGTATAGGTACCAGCGCTCCTGCATGGTAAAAGTCACGCCAACCAACCCCTCCTGGCAGGTATAGGTATAGCCCACCTCGTGAAAAAGACGTAGGTTAAAGAGTCTTCTGCGGTTTTCCTGCAGCTTTTCCTCCAACTCATCAGTCGGCAGCGTGTCGCCGGGTGCTATGTTGAGTTCAAAGAGGAGCATACGGCTTTTGCTAACCTCATTGCCCTTAAAGCCAATGCTATCTATTACAACGAATTCAGTATGGCAGGATTGAGCCGCCAGGGTATGGCAAAGCAAACTAAAGCACAGCAGCAAGAAGGTGCGCAGAACCACGGACAGGGCTATATGTCCAGGTACTTGAACAGCATATCCAGGCGGTCCCGACCCACGTCGTACTTGGATCCATCCTGGAACTGCGCCGTCACCCGGTATTCGAATCGCTCCAGCGTGGCGATAATGCGGGTGAGATCGGAAGTGTTAAGTTTAAGTGTGAGCTTGATATTATAAGGGTCCACTTCGTCAGGCGATACATAAGCGCTCAGGATTTTGGTGTTCTCCTCCTCTATCAAACGGCTGATCTGCCCCAGGGAGTAGTCGCGCTCCGGCATCGTAAGCACCAGTATACTGCCATGGCCCTGCAGCGCCGACATCTGTCCGAAGGCGGCCAGCGTATCGTTGATGGTGATAATGCCCATGTAGTCCTGCTCTTCGTCGAGCACGGGCACCACCTGTATCTTGTTTTTAATGGCGGACTCCATCACATCATAAAAGTGCTGGTGATGCATTACGAATACATCCTGGTACTCCAGTTTGACCTGCTCCAGTGTCTGTCCCCGATCCGGCAGCTCAATCAGGTTAACTTCGGTGGCAAGGCCCATGTACTTGCGGTTGCGGGACACGGGCAATTCGTTTACGCGGAACTCATCCATCCATCGCAAAGCCTTCTCCACGGTGTCGTAAAGCTTAAGCGGCGGTATCATTTGGTTGATGAGTTCTTCTGCGATCATGTGGCTGTTTCCCCTACTTGCGTTTTGGCCAAAAATTTATCTAAGATACTGTTAAACCGCTCCGGATGTTCCATCATCGGCGCGTGTCCGCACTTGTCTATGAAATAAAGTTCGGAATTATGAATCAGTCGGTTGAACTCGTGCGCCACCAGCGGCGGCGTGATCGTGTCGTTCAGTCCCCATATTAACAGCGTGGGTACCTGAATGTTCTCCAGATCCTTGCCCAGGTTGTGCCGCTGCGCTGACTTGGCAATAGCGATGATGCGCAAACACTTGGCATTACTGTTGGTGATGTCGAACACTTCATCCACAAGTTCTTTAGTGGCCGTTTCAGGGCTGTAGAAGGTATAGCCCACGCGCTCTTTCACATACTCGTAGTTGCCACGCTTCGGGAATGACCCACCCATCGAGTCCTCAAACAGGCCGGAGCTTCCCGTTAGCACCAGGCGCTTTACTTTAGCCGGATTCTTTAAGGTATAGACCAGCGCCACATGCCCACCCAGCGAGTTGCCTAGCAGCGTCAGGTTGTTCAGATTCTTAAATTTAACAAAATCCTCGATAAAAGAAACAAGTCCCGGCACGCCCGCCTTGTGCAGTGCCATTTCATAGATGGGCATAAGCGGAATCACCACACGGTAGCTTTTCGAGAAATGGTCCACTACGCCGTTCCAGTTGCTCAGCGCCCCGAATAAGCCGTGCAGCAACAGCAATACTTCTCCTTCGCCTTCGTCTATGTACTGAAATTCGCCTTCGTGTTTGACCTGTAGATTCATTCCTGCAATTGCTAAAAGTAACGTGTTGTAAAAAAGTCTGGCTGCTACCAACCTGCAATATTAACGAAATCAAGCCAATTCCGCAGCATGTCGAGCCCATAAGTCGTGAGTGCGGCCTCCGGATGAAACTGCAGCGCATGCAGCGGCAGTGCGCTGTGCCTGAAGGCCATGAGCTCTCCTTCGGCAGTATACGCAAGCGGCACGATGCTGTCGGGCCACTCCCTCAAAACCAGCGAATGGTAGCGTACAACGGGCATTCTGGAGGGCAGACCGGCAAAAAGCAGATCATCCGCGCAAATGATCTCAGAGATTTTGCCGTGCATGGGCTTTATACCTTTGTCGAGCCGGGCACCGAAAAACTCGCCCAGCGCCTGATGCCCCAGACAAATACCCAACATGGGCACTTTGTCGTGGTAGTGCCGAATCACGTCCATCATCACGCCTGCCTTTTGCGGCTCTCCCGGTCCGGGCGACAAAACGATGCCCTCGATCGGAAGCGCTTTGATCTCATCCAGCCTCACATCGTTGCGCAACACATGCACCTCCACCCCCAACTGACCAAAATAGTCCACCAGGTTATAGGTAAAGGAGTCGAAGTTGTCGAGCAGGAGCAGCATTTTCGATTTGAAAATTTGGAGATGTGGCGATTTGAAAATGATTTTTATTATCAAATCCTGTCATCAGACCAGTAGATGTTCAGATGCGTGAAGTTATCTCTAGGTTTTACTACGAAGCTTTTAAACCTGAAGCAAGTCCTGACCAAAGTATAGGTATAGATTATAGCTTGAGCCGGATAGGTATAGCACTATACCTGTTTGCTGGTCATTTACTTTCCGGGTGTAAATAAAAGCGTCATTATATCAGCTCAAATGCCTCTCCAATACTCCAAGTTCAAACCTTGCATCTTCAAATTTTCACCAGCACATTAGCAAATCTAAAAATGCTCCTTAAGCGACAGCAGCAGAGACTTCACAAACGGCAGCACATAACTCATGACGCTGAGGGCATAAGGGGTCGTTTTTACGACAAATGGGTATACGGCAGAGCTCGCCGCCGTTTCAGGTGTGATGGCTATACCTGCCATCTCTGATACGTAGAGCAGCAAGCTTAGGGCCAGGGTCCATTTTAAGGCGCCCAGCAGGGCGCCCAGTATGTTGTCAAACATACCAAACGGCGTGAAATCGATCACTTTTTTGAGCAGGATACCCAGCACCCTCACCCCTAAAATGATCGCCACAAAAATGACCAGGAACGTGACGAAAGGCAGCAGACCGCCGGCATCGCCGATATACTCTTTCATGATGGGCAGGCCGGAATCGAGCAGTTTGAGGCCAAGCAGTATGCCCAGCACAAGCGCAAACAGAGAAATCAACTCAAGCAAAAGACCTTTGCGGAAACCCAGGAAGGCGCCGAACAGAATAGGTATGGCCAGAAAAATATCGAAGGTACTCACAGGATAAAAACATTAAAGGCAGAAGCGAACACCTGTCGCCCCTGCCTCCAAATATAGTGCAATTGCAGCATTCACACCAGTAGGTGGGCCGCAAAAAATCCCGATTTTAAAAATCCGTGTTGTTCAGCAAATCGCCCACGGCTTTAGAAATGGCACGCCCGTCGGCTTGCCCGGCCAGTTCGCGGGAGGCAACGCCCATCACCTTGCCAAGGTCTGAGGGACCGGATGCGCCTACGCGCTGAATGATCTCCAGCAGACGAACGCGCAGATCGCCCTCATCGAGCTGTCCGGGTAGGTACTCCTCTATCACGGCCAGCTCCGCCAGTTCAACCTGCTCCAGGTCAGCACGCTGCTGTTTAGCATATATCTCGGCTGACTCACGACGCTGCTTGGCGGCTTTGGTGAGCAGTTTCATCTCCGTATCCTCACTGATCTCGTCGGTGCCGCCTTTTTCGGTTTCGGCCAGCAGGATCTGTGACTTTATGCTGCGTAGCGCTTGCAAGCGGGATCTGTCTTTGGCCAGCATGGCCTGCTTGATATCGGCTTCAATGCGTTGTTTTAAACTCATAGTTTTAGGATTGATTGGTTATTTACGGCAAGTGATGGAATTCCTGCCTCTACATTATACACTACTACAGCCAAGGCCATAGGTTATCATCTTATTCAAATTTCCACTAATTTAGTCTTTCCGTATGCATTAGTATCACCAGCCTGCGGGCTACAACACACATACCATGACCAAACTTAGTGTAAATATAAACAAAATAGCCACACTGCGGAACGCCCGCGGCGGCGACAGACCCAACGTAGTGCAGGCCGCCAAAGACTGCGAGCGATTCGGGGCCGAAGGTATAACGGTGCACCCGCGCCCCGACGAGCGCCACATCCGCTACCGCGACGTGTACGATCTGAAAGAAGTCGTGAACACCGAGTTTAACATCGAAGGCAACCCAACGCCCGATTTTCTGAAAATTGTGAAAGACGTGCGCCCTGCCCAGGCAACCTTGGTGCCGGATGCGCCGGATGCCATCACCTCCAACGCCGGCTGGGACACGCTGCAGCACAAGGATTTTCTGACTGACGTGATCGGCGAACTGAAGGACCTAGGTATACGCACCTCCATTTTCGTGGACCCGGATGTTCGAATGATTGAAGGAGCATCGCTGGTGGGCACAGACCGGGTGGAGCTCTATACCGAAGCCTATGCCAAAAACTATCCTGCTAATCCCGAAGAAGCCATACGCTCATACCTGGTGGCCGCCCAAAAGGCACAGGAGTTTGGCATCGGCCTCAACGCCGGCCACGACCTGGACCTCGACAACCTGAAGTACCTGAAAGACACCTTGCCCGGCCTGCTGGAAGTGAGCATCGGGCATGCGCTGATCTGCGATGCGCTATACCTTGGGCTGGAAAACACGATCCAGCTATACCTGCGTCAACTCAAATAATTGTGGTCAATACCATCACGATACAGGAATTCCTGACGAAAGCGAAGCAGTTGCCTGTGCTGGACGCCCGCGCACCCAAAGAGTACGCCATCGGCCGCATACCCCAGGCCCGGAGCTTTCCTATTTTCTCGGATGAGGAGCGGGCTACGGTAGGTACAGCCTACAAGCAGCAGGGGCACGATCCGGCTGTGCTGATTGGGCTCGACCTGTTTGGTACCAAGATGTCAGGGTTTGTGCGGGAAGCAGAGAAGCTGGCTCCGACCAAAGAGGTGCTGGTGCATTGCTGGCGGGGCGGCATGCGCAGCGGGCACATGGCCTGGCTGCTCGATTTCTCGGGCTTTCAGGTATACCTGCTGCAGGGTGGCTACAAAGCGTACCGGCAGTACATGCACGAGCAGTTTGAGCGCGAGCGCCCGGTGCTCATCATCAGCGGCAATACCGGAAGCGGCAAAACCGACCTACTCTCCTACCTGCAACAAAACGGTCAGCAGGTCATCGATCTTGAGGGGCTGGCCAGTCACAAAGGCTCTGCTTTCGGCAGCATCGGCATGGTGCCGCAGCCCAGCACAGAGCACTTTGAGAACCTGTTAGGTATGGCCTTGCTCGAACTGGACGATCAAAAGCCACTATGGCTGGAAGACGAAAGCATCGGCATCGGGAGGGTGCAGATGCCCAAGTCTCTTTTCAATAAAATGCAGGAGGCCCCGGCCATTGTGCTCGAGGTTCCGAAGACCCTGCGTATACAGAAGCTGGCCGAGGAGTACTGTCGCACTGACCCGGCTTTGCTGGAGGCGGCCATACTCAGAATAAAGAAACGGCTGGGCGGATTGGCCACAAAAGAGGCCATTGAAGCCATCTCGGTTGGTGATATGGAAAAGATGGTCGACATTGCCCTGACCTATTACGAC
Source organism: Pontibacter coccineus (assembly GCF_030546575.1). GTDB lineage: Bacteria > Bacteroidota > Bacteroidia > Cytophagales > Hymenobacteraceae > Pontibacter > Pontibacter coccineus. The sequence continues at coordinate 69,554 of NZ_JAUOTN010000011.1, read as the reverse complement.
AAAGCATATACCTACGAACTGGTCAAAAAGCAAACGGTGCTGCGCCTGCCCCTGGAAACCTTGAACCCGGAAGAAAACGCCCAGCGTCTGGTTGAATTCGCGAAACAGCACAAGCTGATTAAATAATGCCCCGGACATAGTACCTGAGACAGAAGGCACACGAACAGCCAGATTAAATGACTTAGCAGCAATACATTACAGGTATCGATACTGCTATACCTGTGATGAACAACAACTTACTTACAATGGAAAATACCAACACCCAAGACATAAAACTCACCCAGTACAGCCACGGTGCTGGCTGCGGCTGCAAGATATCCCCCAAAGTGCTCGACAAGATCCTGCACACCGATATCCATTACCCCGAAAACGACAAGCTGCTGGTGGGCAACAGCTCCCGCGATGATGCCGCCGTGTACGACATCGGCAACGGCCGCGCCGTCATCAGCACCACCGATTTCTTCATGCCGATCGTGGACGACGCCTACGATTTCGGCCGCATCGCCTCCGCCAACGCCATTTCGGATGTGTACGCCATGGGCGGCACCCCGACCATGGCCATTGCCGTGCTGGGCTGGCCGATTGACAAACTGGCCCCGGAGGTAGCTAAGCGCGTGATCGAAGGTAGCCGCAGTATTTGCCACGAAGCAGGTATACCGTTGGCGGGTGGCCACAGCATCGACAGTCCGGAGCCCATCTTCGGGCTGGCCGTGACCGGCATGCTAGATATCCCGAACCTGAAACGCAACGACACCGCCACAGCTGGCTGCGAGCTATACCTGACCAAACCGTTGGGCGTGGGCATCCTGACCACCGCGCAGAAGAAAGCGATCCTGAAGCCAGAGCACGTGCACCTGGCCCCGCAGCAGATGATGCAGCTCAACAAAATAGGTGCAGACCTGGGTCAGCTGCCGCAGGTGAAAGCCATGACAGACGTGACGGGTTTTGGTCTGCTGGGCCACCTCTCCGAAATGTGCGAAGGCAGCAACCTGACCGCTGAGGTATACTTCGATAAAGTGCCGGTTATACCGGAGGCACTGGACTACCTGGCGCAAAAAGCCATACCTGGCGGCACCCACCGCAACTTCGACAGCTACGGACACAAAATAGCCGAGCTCACCCCAGACCAGAAGCACCTGCTCTGCGACCCGCAAACCAGCGGTGGTCTGCTGGTAGCCGTGGACCCGAGCGGCCGCGAAGAAGTGCTGCAGCTGTTTGAGAGGTACGGTTTGCAACTTCAGCCGCTGGGCGTGTTGAAAGAGCGTGGCAGCGAAGAGAAGCTGATTAAGGTGTTTAACTAATCAGTGGAATTACAGATGAAGTATCGTTTCTGTACTGAGCAGTTTGGTATTAGCGACAGCGGCATACACCTCTTGCGCAGCAGGTATAACTATAAATCCGTCGCCTCTGCAGATGTTACTTCTGTAGTAATAAGGCGTGGAAAAGCTATCAAAAATTGGCTATTCCTATTACTTTTTGGCGTTGCCTGCCTTGGCTTTTCTGCCTACTACACCTCCATTATTTACGATTTTTTCTACTCTGAGGAAGGCGGAAGAATTTATATAGAGGAAATAGTAGTACCTGTAATTCCTGCATTTGCGGGGATAGCTGCCATAACAGTTGCGCTCAGAAATACAACTATCGCCATTGTACAGTATAGAGGTGGTAAACTCGTACTGGATTTATCAGATCTGGTGAAAAGCGGAGAGGCTACGTCTTTTGTGCTATACCTGAATGAAACGGTTGGAAGGGAAAAAATCAGGCACAGCATAGCTTTAGAAGACAAGCTTGTCACTTATGCTTAGCTGCCCATTCTATTTTAGCTGCTTCAGCACCAAAGACATATATCAACCTTCGCACTAACTCCGTAAGGTATTAATCAATATTGATCTTTAACAGACCTCAGAAAAACATGAAACTACACTACAAGGAAATGGGCCATGGCCAGCCGTTGCTGATTTTGCACGGGCTGTTTGGCACATTGGATAACTGGGCAACGCTGGCCAAGCGACTGGCCGAGCACTATAATGTATTTCTGGTAGACCTGCGCAATCACGGCCGCTCCCCGCACAGCGAAGAGCACAACTACGACGCGATGGCCGAGGATGTGCTGCGCCTGGTGGACGAGCTGCAAATCCCGACGCCAGCCATTATGGGACACTCCATGGGTGGCAAAGTGGCCATGAACTATGCGCTGAAATACCCCACCCGTCTCACCAAGCTGATCGTGGTCGACATTGCCCCGAAGGCCTACCCGCCGCACCACGACGAGATCATCGATGCGCTGCAGTCGGTGGACCTGAGCAACGTGACCAGCCGCGGCGATGTGGACAAGCAACTGGCCAAATCAATCCCGGAGGAGTCAGTGCGCCTGTTCCTGATGAAGAACCTGTATCGCAAAGAAGACAATACCTTCGGCTGGCGCATGAACCTTGATGCAATCGAAAAGAACTACGAGAAAGTAGCGGCTCCTATTACCTCCGATACGCCCTTCAAGAAAAACACGCTCTTCATCAAAGGCGGCCGTTCGCGCTACATCCTGCCCGAAGATGTGTATGGCAGCATTGAGCGCTTGTTTACGCTTGTAGAAGTGGAGACTATACCTGAAGCCGGCCACTGGGTACACGCCGAAGCGCCGGACAAGGTATACGATCTGGTAACCAGGTTCCTGGATACTAATTAAGGATGGATCAGGATTTTCAGGATTTCTGAAACCAGATTTATACTTTACCCGCCGGAGTCCGATGTAGAGACGCGATACATTGTGTTTCCATGCTTCTGTCATTAGACTAGACACTTGCAGGAATGCGCACAGCTACAAGGGCAAGAACGATCCTGCAAATTCCTGGGGTAGGGCCCCATACAAAGATCCTGACAGCAAAGCCGTGGCCTAAAGCTGCGGCTTTGCTGTCAGGTATAGCCAACACAACAAGTATGGCCATTCAACAATTTAACCATCCAACAAATTAAAATCACCATGAAGAAGACCGGCACGCTTTACCTGATTCCGACCATACTGGCAGACGACACAGCTGACCAGGTGATATCGCCTCAGGTGAAGGACACGGTGCAGCGGCTGACTTATTTTATTGTGGAGAACCTGCGCACCGCCCGTCGCTTTGTCAAAAGCATTTGCCCGGAGCTGGTAATTGAGCAGCTCAACTTCGTGCAGGTCGATAAGGATGCTACGCCCGCTCAGGTGCAGGCCTCGCTCAAGCCACTGCTGGAGCAAGGTATAGACGCAGGAATCATCTCAGAAGCAGGGTGCCCAGGTATAGCTGACCCTGGTGCTGAAGTGGCAAAGTATGCGCATCAGAAAGGTATACGGGTAGTCCCTTTTGCCGGTCCGTCGGCTATTCTGCTCAGCCTGATGGCCAGCGGATTCAACGGACAGCGATTCGCCTTCCATGGCTACCTGCCTATTGAGAAAGGACCGCGGCTGCAGGCGCTGCGCAACCTGGAGAAGGAGATGCTGCAGCGGGACCAGACGCAAATCTTTATGGAGACTCCCTACCGCAACAACAAACTACTTGAGGACTTGGTGCAGACGCTCAGTGGCGGCACCCGCCTCTGCATTGCAGCCAACATCACCTCGCCCGAACATGAGTTCATCCAGACCAAAACCATCGCCGAATGGAAAGGTAAGCTGCCGGACATACACAAGCAGCCGGCGGTGTTTCTGATCTATAAGTAATTTCTCTGAAAGATCTTTTTGCAAGGCTGGAATTGGGTTAGCCCCTTTCCTGACATCAGTGTTTGTCTTCTACCAGCCTTCCGGTATAACCATGGTAGCATTCTTTATTACCAGGCAATCGTCGGGGTAGCGGAACGGGGCGAAAGGATAGTCAATATCATTGCGCAAAATGGTCACCTGCCTGGTGCTCACTCCGGAGACATCGAAAAAGCCGATCACCTGCTCATTTTCATTGTTTACACTGGTGATGTTCCCTTTCACTTCGGCCGGAGGCGGATCAAACACAGTGCCCGTGGCGAGCTTCTGCTGCTCCAGAATGCGGAAGAAATTATAAGCCTCTTCGCTGATCGAATGCTGGTACAGCGTGAGTTTGTTCTTCACGCCCAGATATTTCTCAAAAGGCATGAAGAGCACATTCTGACGGAGCACCTGCTTTCCATTGGTCAAACGGTCGTCTATCACTTTGAGCTGCTCCAGCCTTTCCTCCAGGAAGCACTGCACGCAGCAATCCTTGGGTGCAGGGAGCCCGGTGAAGGGGTGAATGTAATCCTGGGGCTGCGTCCTGACCTCGTATTGGGTAGTGAAAGACCAACGCAGGAAATTCTTTTCTTCTGCCGGATCACTGTAATCCACCAGCACGTTATACCCCGGAAGTAATTGCTGTTCACGCTCTCCCGGAAAGGCAAATGTCTGCTCAGCAACCTCAAATTGAACAGCGTCGATCGCTATCGGCTCTTTCATAACAACCGGCTCCGACTGGTAAAGCTGATCACCTACTGTGATGTTGAGTGTGTAGGTATGGCCGGGAACTCCTATTGCTTCGCCATTACCAGTAGGGTAATAATATCCTGCCTTGTCATACGAAAATAGGTGCCACTCCCCTTCATTACTTGTCACAGTCACAATCGCCTTTTCTTCAAACTCATTATAAGGGGATGAGTGGGGCTGGGAATAACTTAGCCGGACATAGTTCAGCCTGGCTTCATTTGTAAAGTAACCCTCAACTACCAAATGCTTTTTTTGGGTATTCAGGTCTGTATCAACCGGGTCGATACAACCCATGAGAAGCAACAGGAAAAATGGCAGCAACCTTCGTAGCATACGCATTAGAATTTAACATTAAAATTGATTGAAGGTATAGGAGCGCCGATCACAGCCAGCTTATACGCCCCCGGTGCCTCTCCGTAGTGATGCTGGTATAGCATGGAGTAAGCGTTCTTTCGGCCATACAGGTTATAAATGGAGAAGCTGCCACTGTACTCTGCCTTGCCTCTTTTGATAATTTCACGATTCAGGGACACATCCAGGCGGTGATAGTCGGGCATTCGCTCCTGATTTCGGCCTGCGTAGTTGGCGAATATCTGTCCCTGGTACCAATACCAGGAGTCCGCGGCCGTAACCGGCCTGCCGGTGGTATAGGTGAAGTTTGCCGTCACTTTCCATTTTGGCCAAAGGTGATAATCAGCAAAGACATTTAGGTTGACGGGTTTATCGTAATTAGATGGATAGGCTTTCCCGCCGTTGATGGTTTCTGCTTCGGTATTGCCCGCTATCGTTCTAAAAGACCTGGAGTACGTCAGACTGACCCACCCTGTAAGTCGTCCCTGGTTCTTTTTCAGCATCCATTCAGAGCCGTAGGCCTCACCATCTCCGAACAACAAATCCGATTCGAGTGTGGGGTTGAGCAGCAGCGTTGCCCCATCTTTGTAATCGACCTGGTTATAAAGTTTTTTATAATATACCTCCCAACTGAGGTCATACCAACTCTCCGGATCTGAGTAAAAATACCCCAAAGACAGCTGGTCTGCCACCTGAGGCTCTATGTGGTTGTTAGACAGCTTCCAGACATCCACCGGCGTAATGGCGGCTGTGTTTGAGATGATCTGAATATACTGTCTGGTTCTGCTATAGCCTGCTTTAAAAGATGTATTGTCAGTTAAAGAATACTTGAAGGACGCCCGTGGCTCAAGCCCATAGTAGGTTTGCACCACCTTCCCTGCACTATAGGAAAGCGTATCGACAATATTCACATCACTCTTGGGCTGCCCCTCTGCATAAACATAAGTATCCGAAGGCCCTATTTTCGCAAACTGAGAGAAGCGTAGCCCCACTGACATCGACAGCCTGTCGGTAAGTGTCATTTCATCATTTAGGTAGACGGATGTTTCATATCCTTTGTCGCTTTCCAATTGGCGCGGGTTAAGGCTTGAACTGCCGTACGGCACTAATTCTCCCGGCTCAATGACGTATACAGATGCGTCGGCCCCAAAGTCAAGTTGATGGTTTTCAAGTCCGAAGTAACCAAAGTCAAGCTTTAGCTGTGTCAGGTCTATACCTGAGTTAAGCGCAAACTCTTCCCCGACAGCTATCCCTTCGACCTTATTGACGTAGTTGCTCTTAACGACTGTGGCTATACCTGAAAAGTTGTTGTTGAAAAGATGACTCCATTTGAGCGTTCCCAGTGTGTTTTTCCATTGATAGGTCGTGTCGTTCGGAAATTTGAAGCCATCCGCACTGTGGTAACCTGAGAAACTGACGGTATTCTTTGCGTTCAGCTTATACTTAAACTTCAGGTTACCGTCATAAAAATGACCGGAGCTGTTTTTGATATTCCTGTTGGGGAACAGCTTCATGATGTAGCCTGGGAACGCTCCTCTGACAGCAGCCAGGAAGGTGAGTTTGTCAGACAGAGGCCCATCCATGCTGAACTTGCCCGAGATGGGAGACACACCGATCTCATACTTCATTTTTTCCTCGTTCCCATCCCGGAGGCTAACATCCAAAATAGACGAAATCCTACCTCCATACCTGGCCGATATTCCGCTTCGATGCAGTTCATAGCTTTTGAGAATATCAGGATTGTAGACCGAGTAGAAGCCGAACAAATGGTTGGCGTTGAACAAGGGGGCATCGTCCATCAGCACAAGGTTCTGGTCCGCACTGCCACCCCGCACAAAAAAGCCCGATGTTCCTTCGCCTGCATTCACCACCCCGGGCAATGCCGAAACACTCCGCAACACATCGGCTTCTCCCAATAGCTTGGGCATGCGCGTCAGCATCTTCTGATCTATGAACGAACTGCCCATATGGGTGTTATTCACATCCGTAACAGGCCTGCTGGTGATCTCTACCTCTTTTAATTTGAAGTTGGCCAGTGTCAGCGTAAACTCAACCTCTTTATCAGTGGCTATGGTAACTGACTCCCGGAACGGTGCCATCCCGATGTATTGGCAGGCAATCTCGTAGCTACCCTTCTCCAGCAGTAAGGAAAAGCGGCCCTGCTTATCGGTAAAAACGCCTTTCCCGCCTGGTGTAACCACTAAAAAAGCGCCTTCCAGTCTCTCACCCCAGATCCCCTTCACTGTTCCGGATAGTTTGTATTGCCTGGGATTTACTGATTGGGCCCATGCGTTTAAAGTGAAGACCATCAGTAAGAGGGTAATTGCAACTGCTTTCCGGGGCATATGGAGCGAAATATTGTTGAAATACTTTTTTAAATATACAAAGTTTAGACATTCAATTACCATTAAGCTAAAAGCTTTTTAACAACTCAGCGTGACACTGCCGTTGCTGTGAATTATTATAAAAAGAAAAGGTCTCCGGATTCCGGAGACCTTTGCCAATGAAGAAGACTACTACCTAGTTTTCTTAAAATTCAATTAATAAATCATTACTATTTAACATCCCAGAATAGCTTGGTTGAGCTCGCATCACCACCAATCGCTGACGCCGCAGCGGCATTGTTTGATGGGTTGAGTGTTTGCTCGTTAACTGGGTAGATCAATCTTGTAGGTACGGTCAGGCCTTCTACTGGAGGAAGAAGCGTTGGAGCATCTAATCTTCTCCAGGTTACCCATGCGTCGTATCCACGGTTATAAAGCGCGATCCACTCCTGTGTACCAATTTTCTGTCTCCAGTCGCCAGGAGCAGTCAGATAGTTCACGCTTGGCTGTAACAGGTATGCTGTAGCCTGAGCTTCGGTACCACCCCAGTAGGTAATAGAGGCCTTAACAGCTTTATTGTAGTGATCCATAGCAGTGCCACCTACATTATAACCTCTTTCTACAGCTTCGGCCAGCAGGAATTCTACTTCAGCATAATCAAGCAACACGGCCTCGAACGTAGGATTAGCAACCTTTGCGCTCACAGTTGAGAAACTAGTGAAAGTGTTAGGGAAGCCATACTTACCACCTGCATACGTTCCATTAACCTGAGAGAAATAGAACTCTCTTCTTGGGTCATTACGCTGGTTCATGGCGTCAACTAGCGTGTTAGCAGCAACGTAGTCTTCACGAGTTGAAAGTGGACCTTTCACGTTAGAAGAGATAGGGTTGTTGTTCGGCGGTGAAGACAAGTATTCGAATGCTGCATTTTCAGCGTTGCTTGAGATTACTCCACCTGCGACTGCTGATTCTGCTAAGGCTTTTGCTTTCGCATTGTCAACGTCAGCTACTACCATACCGAGCTTCAACTTAAGAGAGTTGCCGAATTTAAGCCATCTCTCCATGTTACCAGAGTAAAGAATGTCACCGCTCGCAGTAAATCCAGTAGTTTTAGGATCAAGCTGTCCTACTGCAGCCTCAAGGCGATTTAAGATATCAGCGTAAACAGTTTTTGCATCGTCGTACTTAGGCAGTGCATTCTGTGGATTAAGTGCCTCAGTGTAAGGAATGTCACCAAAAGTATTTACCAGAACAGACCAGGTATACACTTCCATGATTTCGATCTGAGCCAGCTGGTTTTTCTTAACGCCTTCAGCAAGCGTCGCATCTTCGGTTACGATCCTTTTGGCTTCAACTAAATCATTTAGCACATCACGGTACAGTACTGTCCACATGCTTTGTGGGATCGTACGTGAAGTCATGTTATAGCGTGGCTCATCCAGGTACTGAGTGGATGTCCAGTGCTGCACATAGAAACGGTAGTTGTTTGTATTAACGTTTGGAGTTGTCAGCACATCCGTCAGGTTTTTAGTAGCACCCGTGAACAGGGTAACCGCCGGAACTGCTGTTGCTCGCTTCTGGTCGACATTATACTCTTCCAGATCATCTACGCATGATGCCATAAACACCAGCGAGAATAAGCATATGATAAGTTTCTTCATTTTCTGATATTTTAGAAATTTAATTTAACGTTGAAGCCATAAGTTCTAACAGCTGGGTAAGCACCAGACTGATATCCTCTACCAGCGTTACCTGAGCTCAGACCTTCTTCCGGATCAGAGTACTCCATGTTCTTGTGGATGATCCACAGGTTACGGCCGATCAACTGCAGATCAACACCTTTTACGAAGCCCAGGTTCCCGATAACTGACTCAGGCAAAGCATAAGAAAGAGCAACTTCTCTCAACTTCACGAAGCTACCATCGAACACATACATAGCGCGCGGAGCACCCAGGTAGTTATCAGCTGCGTAGCCGTAAGGAGTCATACCGTCACCATCCTGGTTCTCAGCATAGATGTCGTTTGGAGTACCATCTTCCTTAACGCCTGGCAGCAGTACACCACCACCTTCTGCAGCTGGGTCACGAGTAGGATTACCCTTGTCGTTCAAGCCAGCAGTGTGAGCATACAAACCAGTTGCTTCGCCATACCACTGGTCAAGAGAGAATACATCTCCACCCTTGCGAACATCGATCAGGAAGCCCAATGACACACCTTTATAAGTTAAGGTGTTGTTGAAACCGCCAGTCCAGTCTGGGTTTGGATTACCGATAATAACGTCTGATTTTTCTGACAACAGGTAGTATCCATTCTCTCCAACTGTTTTCTGACCATTCGTGTAAACGAAGTCGTTACCACGAATTACACCGTAAGGCTGACCAATGGCAGCGTTCAGAGAAACACCACCCTGGAAAGAAGCAAGAGTTAAGTTCTGCACATCTTCGTACAGGCTTATAACCTTGTTTCTGTTACGTGCGAAGTTGAAGTTCATGGTCCATGTGAGGTCTCCTGTTTGAACCGGAGTTACAAAAGCAGCAATCTCAAAACCTTTGTTTTCTACTTCACCAGCGTTTACATAACGGTTTGTAAAACCTGAAGCAGCCGTCTGGCTAACAGGCATGATCTGGTCGATCTGGTTTTCCTTGTATACAGTGAAGTCGAAACCGAACAGGTTGTTGAAGAACTCAGCCTCTATACCTGCTTCCATACTCTTCTTTCTTTCAGGCTTCAGGTTAGGGTTGTTCTTCGTGCTTGGAAGCGAGAAGATCGGAGTTGAGCCAAAACCGGTTGGCTTGTCATACACATCAAAGATACTCAAAGGGGCGGCATCGTTACCTACTTCGGCGTAGTTAACTCTGGCCTTACCATGTGATAACCAAGAGGTTTCCAGCAGGTTAGAGAATATTACGTTCACACCAGCAGCTGGATAGAAGTATGAGTTATCGCCTTTTGGAAGTGTAGTAGACTTATCCTGACGAGCAGAAAGCTCCATGTAGTAAGTGTCTCTGAAACCAAAGTTTACGTTGGCGAAGATACCGTCAACACCTCTACGGCTGAAGGTTTCAGTTGGAGGGTTTACAGGGCTCGCTGAGTTGGAGATGGAGTAAAGTTTTGGAACGACCAGACCGCCGTTTGTTGCTGTAAAAATAGATTCAGCACGTTCTCTGCGAAGGTTGGTACCTAACAAACCTGTAAAGCTTAATTCTTCAGAGATATCTTTGTTGAAGTTCAACATGAAGTCGAAGTTCGTCTCGTTGAAGTCTCTGTTATATCTGGAGTAGCCACTCAGGCCAGCACTACCAACAGCAACGCGCTCTTCCTGCATGTCACCTGTAGTGTTGAAAGAGGCTCTACCCATGGCGCTCATCCAATCGGTGATTTTGTAATTAACAGTTGCATAACCGTAGATGTTATCTCTGCTGTCGTTTGCGTAGTTTTCGTACTGCGTCCAGTATGGGTTATCAGAGTAGATAGGGCCTGTGTTTGAGCTGTTCCAGTTCCAGGTAATGTTCTGGCGGTTTCTGAAGTAAGCATCTTTCTGCTCTTTCAGATCCACGTTGGTTTGCCACCACTGACGGAACTGCTGGTTAGGGTTAGTACCGCTATAACCAGTACCATATCTACCCATACCTACTGTACGCGTGTAGTTACCTGAAGCAGACACTGTCAATCTTTCAGTAGCCTCGTAAGAAGCATTGAAGTTGAACATGTCTTTGTCTATTGTAGAGTTAGGCAGGTTACCTTTGATATCGTTACGGGTGTAACCAAGGTTAAAGGTTGTCTTGTCGCCACCGCCACTAACTACAACGCTCTGGTTAGAGTTAAGACCAGTCTCATAGAAAGCAGTAGGATCGTTTTCAGCAGCTACCCAAGGTCTGGTCTTCCCATAGTTTGGATGAAGCGGATCGATCGCATCCCACTGGTAAACCTGCAGGTTCGGATCGAATCTAGGACCGTAGGAAGCATCATCTTGGTATCTTACTACCGGTGCTACACCGCTGCCTAAATCTTTAGGTGCACGGAAGCCCTGGAAGTAACCACCACCATATTCTTTCTGGTATTTCACATAAGTGCTTTTATCAATGTTACTCCAGGTAACACCGCTGTTCACAGCTATGTTAAGGCTATTTTTAGCACCTTTTTTAGTAGTGATCATGATAACACCGTTGGCTGCACGCGAACCGTAGAGTGCTGTTGCTGCTGCACCTTTCAGCACGTTCACAGACTCGATGTTATCAGGGTTCAAGTCAGCTGCAGCGTTACCAAAGTCAGCACCACCACGGCCAGTAGCCTGGCTAGAGCCGTTGTTGTTGGCATTACTTACTGGCACACCGTCAATAACGAAAAGCGCCTGGTTTTCACCTGTAAGGGAAGAATAACCACGGATAATAACGTTAGTAGAGCCACCCATGGTGTTGTTGGTTCTGATGTCCAGACCAGCTACTTTACCTGAGAGGGAGTTTACTACGTTTTCATTTCTGGCGCGAGTGATCTGGTCTCCGCTAACTTCCTGAGCTGAGTAGGCCAGCTCGTTTCTGTTACGCTCGATACCGAGGGCGGTCACCACAACCTCACCCAACTGGCGGGTATCAGTTCCCATAGACACGTTTATGGCAGATTCGTTACCGATCGGCCGTTCAACTGTCTGATAACCAATAAAGCGGAATACAAGGGTGTTGCTGCCCTCTGGCACATTTACAGTGTAAGTACCGTCTGCCCCTGAGGCAGTACCCACTGAAGTGCCTTTCACCAGGACTGTAACCCCTGGCAGCGGCTGTTTGGTAGTAGCGTCTGTCACCGTACCGGTGATCGCCCTGACTTGAGCCATAGCCTCATGGATAAAGGCCGACACAAGCAGCAGGCATAGCATTAGAATTTTTTTCATTGCGCTGTTTGTTTAGGTAAGAATTAAATCAAAATAGTTAAGGTGTTATTTATATCACTGGGCTGGCTAGCAGCTTCAGTCTGTTTGTTTTATATTAAATATTGAGCAAATGCTCACTCTATCTGTTAATCACCTCCTTCATCTATCTATTCCCTTCGCTTCTGAGATTTGATACTGGCCAATGATGCTGATAAAGAGCTTCTGTAACAGGTATGTGTGCTGACTTATCTAAAATGCCGGAACCGACATATCCAAGGGACAAGAGCACGACCCTCAACAGAAAAATCATCCGCAACAAATCATTGCATCAGACACCAGGAAAACTAAATTATATTAAATTATTTATCAAAATAAGGATATAACTGTCGTTAGGGCAGACGGTATAAGCCTGCAAACGACAGTCAGATAGCCTTAAAAGCAGGCTATGTTAATCGATAAATACTTAGGAAGCCGCTAGCTTTGCTGAAATTGGAAAGCGGCAGTAGGGCAAAAATAACTCTGAGAATAGTAGAGGTCTTTTCATTGTTTTAAATTGTTTAAGGTGAGAGATGCTCAATTTTAAAGAATGTTTTCGGCTTTCACAAATATTTAGTGCGTTTTTTGACCTCGAAAGCAAATCTTAAGAATTTTCACTGCGACTCCTAGGCACTTAATATAAGCTGAATCCGAGCAAAACGGCAAAAGCTCCTCCTTATACGGACATGTATTGGAAAAGATAAATTTATTCAATACTATAGTAGAAAAATTAAATTTTTAAACATAAGGCATACAAAATCAAGATTTTAGCTCTCTTCATATCAGGTATGACAACTTGATGAAGCTGACCTCCCTGCTAAGTTTCCTGTTTTAGTCGCAAAAAGCCAGCATTATCCTATGAGTAACCTCCGCCTTTCAACAGAAATCTCGACTTCCACAGCCTATTTAATCAAAGCCGACAATCTATAATTTGATATTTAGCTGGCTATAAAAGAAAAATGCCCCCGAACCCGGGGGCATTTTTCAATAGGTAAACTACTACTATAATAATCAGTCATGCATTAGTCCATCAATTCACATCCCAGAACAGCTTCGTGGAGCTTTCGTCTCCTCCTATAGCTGATGCCGCCGCTTCGCGGTTGTTCGGGTTCAGCGTCTGTTCATTAACAGGGTAGATCAATCTTGTTGGCACGATCAATCCTTCTACCGGAGGTGTCAGGGTTGGGGCATCCAATCTTCTCCAACTCAACCAGGCCTCATAACCGCGGTTAAAAAAGGCAATCCAGGCTTGTGTGCCAATCTTTTGTCTCCAGTCACCGGGAGCGGTCGCGTAGTTAACGGCAGGCTGAGCCAGATAGGCGGCTGCCTCGGCTTCTGTTCCTCCCCAGTACAGGATGGATGCCCTGATAGCTGCACTGTAATGTTCAGCGGCAGACCCGGCAATAAATCCTCTTTCTACAGCTTCAGCCAGCAGGAACTCTACCTCGGCATAATCCAGCAGCACACCCGGGAAATCAAGTGCGGCTATTTTCTCACTTACGGTGGAGTTTGCTTCATAATCGTTCGCAAAGCCAACTCGACCGCCTATAAACTGCCCATCAACATCTGTAAAGTACTGCGGTCTCCTGGGGTCATTCAGTGCATTCATCACATCAACCAGTGTACTGGATGCTATAAAGTCTTCCCTCGCTGAAAGTGGACCTTTGACGTTATCCGAAATAGGGTTGTTGTTCGGAGTTGCAGCCGTGTAGGGGAATAAGGCATTGTCCGCATTACTTGTGAACACATTTGGCGCAGCTTCTGCTACAAGCGTTCCGGCTTTAGCTGCGTCAACATCGGCTATCACCATGGCTAGCCGCAACTTCAGAGAGTTGCCAAACTTCACCCATTGCGCCATATCTCCATTATAAAGCACATCTCCCTCATCAAACCCGGGTTCCTCAACATTGATCAGTCCAAGCGCCATATCAAGACGTTCCAGTATATCGTTGTAAATCGCCTGGTCGTCATCGTATACCGGCTGCGTATTAGTCGGATCAAGCGCCTCGGTATAGGGGATATCACCGAAAGAAGTCACCAGAATAGACCAGGCGTATACCTCCATAATCTCAATTTGAGCCAACTGGTTGTTTTTCAGTACTGGGTCTATCGTCTCATTGGCAACTACCAGCCTTTTAGACTCTTTCAGGTCGGCCAGCACGTCCCGGTAAAGCGCATTCCAGAAGTTTTGCGGAATCAAACGACCCGTCATGTTATACCTGGGCTCCTCTACGTATTGCGTTGTAGCCCAGTGCTGCACATACAACCTGATGTTGTTCGTGTTAACGTTCGGAGTTGTCAGCACATCCGTCAGGCCCAGCAACGCGTTGGTAAACAGTGTGGCAGGCGGGACATCGGTTGCCCGCTTGCTGTCAATATTATATTCATCCAGGTCGTCTACGCACGCTGCCATAAACACCAGCGAGAATAAGCATATGATAAGTTTTTTCATCTCTCGATAGTTTAGAAATTAAATCTGACGTTAAATCCGTAGTTTCTGAAGGCAGGGTATGCGCCAGACTGATACCCCCTGGATGCGTTGCCCGAACTCAAGCCTTCTTCCGGATCAGAGTAATCCATGTTTTTGTGGATGATCCACAAGTTTCGGCCGATCAACTGTAGATCAACTCCTTTGATAAAGCCGAGGTTTTCCATTAGGGACTGTGGCAGTGCATAGGAAAGGGCAACTTCTCTCAACTTCACGAAACTACCGTCGAACACGTACATGGCCCTTGGGGCCTCTATACCACCGGCAGCATATCCAAAGGGAGTGGCTCCATTACCGTCTGTGTTCTCTGCGTAGACATCGTTAGGAGTACCATCCTCTTTCACGCCGGGCAGCAGTACACCACCGCCTTCAGCTACCGGAAGACGAGAAGGGTTTCCTTTGTCGTTCAAGCCGGCAGAATTCGGGTACAGACCTGTCGCCTCACCATACCATTGGTCAAGCGAGAACACATCTCCTCCGTGGCGCACATCAACCAAGAAGCCAAGCGTCACACCTTTAAAGGTCAGCGTGTTGTTAACCCCACCCGTCCAATCCGGGTTCGGATCACCAATAATGTCAGACGCGTTACCAGAGTTTATGTAGTACCCGTCGGAGTTGACGGTTTTTTGTCCGTTCGTGTAGACGAAGTCAGTGCCCCTAATCACACCAAATGGATGGCCAACAGCAGCGTTGAGCGACACACCTCCCTGGAAAGTGGCAAGCGGGATATTCTGAACATCCTGGTACAGGCTTTTGACTTCACTTCGGTTACGGGCGAAGTTGATGTTGATGTTCCATGAGAAGTCTCCTGTCTGAACCGGCGTTGCAAAGGCGGCTACCTCAAATCCTTTGTTTTCCACTTCCCCGGCGTTCACCCACTGCGCTGTGTAGCCCGTGGCACCCGTAGTAGACACGTTGATGATTTGGTCTACCGTGCTGGAGCGGTAATAAGTAAAGTCGAACCCAAACAGGCTATTGAAGAAGTCTGCCTCAATACCAGCCTCAAAGCTCTTGGTTCTCTCTGGCTTCAGGTTCTCGTTGTTTTTGGTATTCGGGATCGAGAAGAGTGGAATGGAGCCCAGTCCGGTTGGCTGTGTGTACACATCGAATATACTAAATGCCGGCGCACTGTTACCTACCTCTGCATAGTTTACTCTAAGTTTACCACCTGACAGCCACGGCAATTGAAGCAGATTAGAGAACACCACGTTACCTGCTATTGAAGGATAGAAGTAAGAGTTGTCTCCTTCCGGCAGTGTTGTAGATTTATCCCGACGGGCAGAAAGCTCCAGGAAGTAGGTTTCCATGAAGCCGATGTTGGCATTCGCAAAAATGCCGTCAACACCCACTCGCTCAAAGTTTTCAATAGGAGCCGTGATGGGGCTAACTGAGTTTGACAACGTGTACAGCCTCGGTACAACAAGGCCACCGTTGGTAGTTGCTCTGATATCTCTGAGTCGGTTTCTGCGCAGGTTGGTTCCAATCAAACCATTCAGGCTAATAGCCTCCGTAATATCCCTGTTGAAGTTTAGGAAGAGGTCATAATTGGTTTCGTTGAATTCTCTGTCATATCGCTCAAACTCGCTCACGTCAGCACTTCCTACGGCTACACGCTCTTCCTGCATATCTGTGGTCGTGTTATAAGTTACTCTGCCCAATAAGTTTAACCAGTCCGTAAACCTGTAGGTGGCAGATGCATAACCATAGAAGTTATCTCTGGCGTCATTAGAGTAGTTCTCGAATCTGGTCCAGTAGGGGTTATCAGAGTAAATAGGACCTGTATTTGCCGCATTCCAGTTCCAAGTAATGTTCTGACGGTTTCTGAAGTAAGCAGCTTCCTGCTCTTCAATATCTACGTTGGTCTGCCACCACTGCCTGAACTGCTGGTTAGGGTTACGACCCTGGTAACCTGTGCCATACCTACCCACACCTACTGTTCGCGAATAGTTGGCAGAAGCACTTACCGATAGCTTTTCAGTTGCCTCAAAAGTACCCGTAAAGTTGAACAGGTCTTTATCTAGCGTTGCGTTGGGCAGGTTTCCTTTAATATCGTTTCGGGTATAGCCTACATTGAAAGTAGTTTTATCGCCACCGCCACTCACCATGATACTCTGGTTAGAGTTCACGCCGGTCTCATAAAAATCACGGGGGTCATTTGCAGCAGCTACCCAAGGTCTTGTTTTGCCAAAGTTCGGGTGAAGCGGATCAATAGCGTCCCATTGGTATACCTGCAGGTTCGGGTCAAATCTCGGACCATAGGAAGCATCATCCTGAAAACGAACTACCGGCGCAACCCCACTGCCTAAGTCAGCTGATGTACGGAAGCCCTGGAAGTAGCCCGCCCCATACTCTTTCTGGTAGTCAACATAAGTGTTCCTGTCCATTGTGCTCCAGGTAACACCACTATTCACCGTAATATTCAGGCTGTTCTTTGCGCCTTTTTTGGTGGTGATCATGATAACGCCGTTGGCCGCGCGCGAACCATACAATGCTGTTGCGGCAGCGCCCTTCAGTACGTTCACAGACTCAATGTTATCAGGGTTCAAGTCCGCGGCAGCGTTACCAAAGTCGGTACCGGTCCTACCAGATTGCTGGTCGGCTGTGTTGGTGTTGGCATTACTTACCGGCACACCGTCAATCACAAACAGTGCCTGGTTGTTGCCTGTAATGGACTTGTTACCACGGATGATCACGTTGGTAGAGCCACCCATGGTGTTGTTGGAACGGATGTCCAGACCAGCCACCTTACCTGAGAGGGAGTTCACAAAGTCGGCAGGTCTTGTACGTGTTATCTGTTCACCACTCACCTGCTGGGCGGAGTATGCCAGCTCATTCTTGTTTCGCTCGATACCCAAAGCTGTCACCACTACCTCGCCCAGTTGTTCTGCGGCCAGCGGGAGTGCTACATTAATAGAAGTAGCGTCTCCAATGGGACGCTCAGTAGTACGGTAACCGATAAAACGGAATTCTAAGGTAGTGGCGCCGTCTGGCACCGTTATAGAGTAGTTTCCCTCGGTACTTGTGGCAGTACCTACGGTTGTTCCCTTCACCAGTACCGCTACCCCTGGTAAAGGCTGATTTGTGGAAGCGTCTGTTACATTGCCGGTAATGACCCTCCCTTGGGCCAGCACCTGTAGCTGCAATGCAAAGATCAGTAAGAAGCTTATTGCTAGAAGTTTTTTCATCGCTTTCTGGATTTAGTAAAAATCGGAGTATGGCTGGCTTATAGAACTATAGCCAATTATCCAGCGCCAGGAGGGCGTCTGTTCAGAAGAAGGTAGATGAGGATTCCCGGTGCCGTCAGGCAGCCGTTCAGTTGTAGGCGTATTATGCCGGAGCCAGAGTGGCATCCGTGAAGTGAAGAAATTTAAGCGATTGCAGCTAATCAGACCCTTTTAAGATAGCTTGCCAGGAACCCACCACACTCGGCCGCTGCATTTATTCCTGCGCCATATGTTATACCTATAGTGCAGAATATTTGTTATAACAATTTTAATTTAATTCTAAAGTTTTTAGCTACAGCGCAAATATTAAAAGCCAAATAATACAAAACCAAGGACAACTCACTTACTTTTATGATTTTGCGAAGCTAGCGCTCACACTACCAAATCAGCGGCGCCTAATATGACACTCTTTTAGACACCAGGCGGAGCAGACAAAAGCACTCCTTCAGGTATGGAAACAAAAAGCCCGCTCCTTTCGGGAACGGGCTTTGCAATTATTGGCAGGCTTGTAATTAACTCATCAACTGGAAAACGGCGAAGGCGGATACGTACGCAAGTCCCGTCATGTAAACCAGCTGCGCCAGTGGCCACATCCAGCTCTTTGTTTCGCGGCGCACAATGGCCAGCGTACTGATGCACTGCATGGCAAAGGCGTAGAAAATCAAGAGCGAGAAAGCACGTGCCGGCGTGAAGAACGGATTGCCATCGGCGTCCTTCTCTGACATCAGCTTGTCTTTGATCGTAGTCACGTTTTCTTCTTCGCCTATACTGTAGATCGTCGAGATCGTGCCTACAAACACCTCGCGGGCAGCAAAGGAGGTCAGCAGGGCTATACCTATCTTCCAGTCGTAGCCCAACGGACGGATGGCCGGCTCGATGGCATGACCGAATCTGCCCGCATAGCTCGACTCCAGTTGGTAAGAGGAGATCAGGTTATCGGTTTGCACGTCGCTCAGGCCTTTTACTTCGGCTTCGGCTACAGCGCGCTCCTCGGCGCGCTCGAAGCTGTCGCCGGGACCATAAGAGGCCAGCACCCACAGGATGATGGAAACCGCCACAATGATCTTACCTGCCTCCAGCACAAAAGTCCTGGACTTTTCAAAAATGGTAAGACCAACGTTTTTCCAGCGTGGCATGCGGTATACCGGAAACTCCATGATGAAGTAGCTGCGCTCGCGGGCCTTCAGCAATACTTTGAGCAGCAGCGCCGACAGAATGGCCGACAGGAAGCCCAGCAGGTATAGCCCCATCAGCACAATGCCCTGCAGGTTCATGAAGCCTAAGTAGTATACCTCCGGCACCACCAGGGCAATCAGCACGGTGTACACCGGTATGCGGGCCGAGCAGCTCATGAGCGGCGTCACAAAGATGGTGATCATGCGGTCTTTCCAATTCTCAATCGTGCGCGCCGACATCACAGCAGGCACTGCGCAGGCCACGCCTGAAATCAGCGGCACCACGCTTTTGCCGTTCAGACCGAATTTGCGCATGATCTTGTCCATCATAAAAGTGACGCGGGCCATGTAGCCGGTTTCTTCCAGAATGGCAATAAAGGCAAAGAGTATGGCAATCTGCGGTATAAAAATCAGCACGCCACCCAGGCCGGCAATCACGCCTTCGGTGAGCAGGTTGATCAACGGTCCGTTAAAGTTCTCCTGAATCAATGTGTTCAGCGCTGCTATACCTTCGTCGATCAGGTCCATGGGATAACTGGCCCAGGCAAACACCGCCTGAAACACCAGGAACAGCAGCCCCATGAAGATCAGGTAACCGTACACCCGGTGCGTCAGGATCTGGTCGAGTTTGTTGCTGAACTTCTCCTCTTCCTTTGCCTTATCTACCCGCACCACATCGAGCAATACCTCGTTGATGCGCACATAGCGGGCAATGGTCTCGTTGGCCTGCTCTGTGGTAGACTTAAACCCCTGCGTCTCCAGCAGCTGTGCCATCCATACCTTGTCATCTTCTGATAGAAAGCGCAGGTGCTTGTACTGGTGCGCATAGTGCAGAGCCAGGTAATCGTTGTTCAGGCTGAACCGCTCCTTTATCCCATCTACCATTGGCCTGAGCCTGGCCGGTACCTCGAAGAAAGACACTTCGGTGGCCGCCAGCTGTTGCGAGATCAAGATTTTGAGCGCCGCTATACCTATGCCCTTTCGGGCATTCATGGGTATAACAGGCACACCGAGGTCGCGCTGCAGCACTTCGATGTCGATCTTCACACCTTCAGCCTCAGCCACGTCCATCATGTTGAGGGCCAGCACAGCAGGTATGCGCAGGTCGGCCAATTGTGTGAACAGCAGCAGGTTGCGCTTCAGGTTAGAAGCGTCGGCTGTCACGATCACCAGGTCAGGGCGATTATTGAGTGCCGGATCGTAGAGTAGGTCGATGATCACCCGTTCGTCGAGCGACTTGGGGTACAAACTATAGCTGCCGGGCAGGTCGATGATCTGGGCCTTGAGCTGCGGCGTCAGTTGGCTAACGCCGGTCTTTTTGTCGACGGTAACGCCCGGGAAGTTGCCCACCTTCTGGTTAAGGCCTGTGAGTTGGTTGAAAAGTGAAGTTTTGCCCGAGTTCGGGTTGCCAATCAATGCAATTCTAGCCACCGGATGATGAGCAGTTGCTTTTTTGGCTTCTGGCGCTTCCGCCTCTATAGTAACAGCCATGTGGTAATAAATCTACTTCAGCAGAATGGTTTCAGCTTCGTCTAAACGGAGTGAGAGGGTATAGTCGTTCACGATGATGGTAACAGGGTCTCCGAAGGGGGCCTTGCTGTTCAGCTTCACCTCGGCACCAGGTATACAGCCCATCTCCAGTAGCTTTAGCGCCATTTCCGGGTCGTTAAGGCTGGAAATCTCCCCGCTCTCCCCGATCTTCAGATCGCGCACACTCTTCTGCTGTTGTGATTCCTGTACCCTGTTATGCACGATTTCCCTCCTTTTATTTAGACTGTTTATAAACAACTGCAAGATACAAGCTGTTCCCCGGTATTGCAAAAGAATAGGACTTATGATTTGAAGATAGGAGGATTTGGGGATGTGAAAATTTGAAGACGTGTAGATATGGAGATTTGTAGATATGGAGATGTGCTGATGAAGTTATGTGTTGATGGTTGAATTGTTGATTGCTGATCGTTAATTGTTGCCGGTGCACGATTGGGCAGGTATACCGGTGCACGATTCGGACAGGTCGCGACTCCATGCCGTCAACTGAAGCGATTGCTCTTCGGGACATCCGTGTCTCGAAGTTTTCTGCTGGGGATGTCCACATCCCCGTGTGCTGGTAAACGCGAAACAGGAAGTCCGCAGCAGATGAGGTTAGGGGTACTGCCGTCAAATGAAGGGGTTTTTGTCATTTCGAACACGCCCGAGACGTGAGTCGAAGGGGGCGAGCGTAGCTCAGAGAAATCTGAAATATTGCAAAAATGCTTAAATACCCCAGATCTCTCACTTTGTTCGAGATGACAGTTTAGCCACAGTATTTCCTAAGTTAACGGCATTGGCTCGCTACCTGTCCCTACAAACTACGAGATTACTGTGAAAGGCCACTACACCACCAGCATTCCCAAATTTTCACATCATCCTATCTCCAAACTTTCAAATCAGAGAAATCACTCTGAGAAGAAGATGCGCTTGACGCGGGAGCTGACGTTGGTGAGCAACTCGTAAGAGATGGTACCGATGCGCTGTGCCAGCTCAACCAAAGTAAGTTGCGGACCAAACACGGTCACTTCGTCGCCCACTGCGGCAGGTATACCGGTCACGTCCACCATGCACATATCCATGCACACGTTGCCGATGACCGGGGCGCGCTGCCCTGCAATGATCACTTGCCCGGCGCCGTTGCTGAAGCGGCGGTCGTAACCGTCGGCGTAACCGATGGCGATGGTGGCGATGGTCTTGTCGGTATCGGCTATACCTTTGCGGCTGTAGCCCACCGTTTCGCCCTGGCGGATGTGCTTGATTTGAGAGATGGTGGTTTTGAGCGTGCTCACCGGCTGCAGCGCCTCCTGCTCCGAACCGGTAGACTCCACCCCGTACAGGCCTATACCTAAGCGCACCATGTCCAGCTGGTGCTCCGGGAAGCGCACGATGCCCGCCGAATTGAGAATATGCTTGAGCAAGGTATAGCCGAGGCGCGCTTCTACCTCAGCGGCCAAAGCGGTGAAGTTATGCAGTTGCATGCGCGAAAAATCGTCGTGCAGAGCTTCGTCGGCTCCGGCCAGGTGACTGAAGGTACTCACCACCCGCACCTGCGGATGTTGCTCCAGCAAGGAGAACAGCTCGTCAAAATCTTCTTCCGTAAAACCCAGGCGGTGCATGCCGGTATCGAGCTTCAGGTGAATTTTGTAGCGGATATCAGGCTGGGCTGTTGCCAGAAAATCGCGGAGCAGCTCCAGGGAATAGATCTCGGGCTCCAGGCTGTACTGATGCAGCTTGGCCAGGCTGTCCGGCGAGGGGTTCATGACCATGATCGGCAGCGTGATGCCGTGCTCGCGCAGGCTCACGCCTTCGTCCACGTAAGCCACTGCCAGGTAATCTACACGGTGGAACTGCAGCAGGTTGGCTACCTCGAAGCTGCCGCTGCCGTAGGCAAAGGCCTTCACCATCACCATCAGTTTGGTGCCCGATGCCTGTTTGGAGCGGTAGTAGTTGAGGTTATGCACCAGCGCATCCAGGTTCACCTCCAGCACCGTGCCGTGCACCTTCTGCTGAAAAGCCTGCACGATCTTCTCGAAACCGAACACACGCGCACCCTTCACCAGCACCAGCTCATTGCGAAACTGTTCAGAACTGAATTGCTCTAAAAACGCGGTTGTACTCGCATAAAAAGCCGTATCGCCGCTAAACCTGGCGCCATGCGCCTGTATGGTTGGCCCGATCCCGATCAGGCGCTCCAACTGGTGCGCTTTGGTCAGGGCGGCTACTTCGCTGTAGAGTTTCTCCTCCGGCATACCTGACTCCAGCAGATCGGAAAGTATAAGCGTTCGCCGTCCCCGCTTCGGCTGACTGGCCAGCAGATTGAGCGCGATGGAAAGACCGGCGAGGTCGTTGTTGTAGGTATCGTCGATGAGGTAGCAGCCGTTGATGGCCTCTTTCATTTCGAGGCGCATGGCCACGGGCTGCAGCCGGTCCAGGCGGTCCTGTATAGCTGTCAGGTCAGTGCCGCGCTGCAGCAGCACCGCCAGGCAGTGCAGGGCATTTTCTACGGAGGCCTCGTCTGTGAAAGGGATGGCCAGGCTGTGCTGCTCGCCCCGGAAGGTATAGCTCACGATGGTTTTGTGACCGGAGACAGTGCTATGGCGGATTTCCACATCCGCTTGTTGGTAGCGCGACCAGGTGAACGCAGGTATACCTTGCGTTTGTACCGCTTCATGTATCAGCTCGTGATCCAGACAATAGAAGAGCAACCCGACCTTACCGAACAGCTGCATTTTCTCCGCCACCTTCTGCCGGTGGTCGGTAAAACCTTCGTCATGGGCGCTGCCGATGTTGGTGAATAGCCCAAGTGTTGGCTGTATGATTTGCTGCAGTTTTTGCATCTCGCCCGGCTGCGATATACCTGCCTCGAACAGCCCGAAGGTGTGGTTGGCATCCAGTTGCCATACCGAGAGCGGAACCCCAATCTGGGAGTTGTAGCTGCGCGGGCTCTTCACCACCAGTTCCTCCGGACTCAACAGCTGCGCCAGCCACTCTTTCACGGTCGTCTTGCCGTTGCTGCCCGTGATGCCCAGCACAGGTATACGGAACTGCGCCCGGTGCCAGGCTGCCACCGCCTGCAAGGCCTCCAGGCTACTGCGCACCTGCAGGATACCAGCCTCCGGGTATAGCTGCTCCACACCTGCTAATTCCTCCACCACAAACTGCCGCACACCCAGCATGTAAAGTTGCTCCAGGTATACGTGCCCGTCGTTGTGGCGGCCCCTGATGGCAAAAAAGAGCGTGCCCGCCGGCTGC
Source organism: Pontibacter coccineus (assembly GCF_030546575.1). Classification (GTDB taxonomy): domain Bacteria; phylum Bacteroidota; class Bacteroidia; order Cytophagales; family Hymenobacteraceae; genus Pontibacter; species Pontibacter coccineus. Next base: position 45,848 of record NZ_JAUOTN010000011.1, on the reverse strand, counting down.
GAGAGCTTGCGGCTGTCGGTGAGCAGGTGCACCACGGGGCTGTCCTGCCCCTGCTGCACTACGGCACCACCTGTAATGGCTTGAAGCTGGTGAAAGCTGAGCATACGAATCAATTTAAAGCTCAAAGATAATGTTTCGGATGAAGGGTTATGGCGAGCTGCTAAGAATTAAACCAGTCGGGAATTAATGTTAGGCCATCGATATTGAAAACTATATAGCAGCTTTTTCAAAATCAAAACGATACCTTTGCCCTCTTTTATTTTGAAATGGAAACGACGAACACCAAACCATATTACGCGGCAGGTATAGCAGCCTTTGTCATCTGGGGCTTTATCCCTTTCCCGCTCAAGGCCCTGGCCGACTACCCAAGCGGGCAGATCCTGTTCTTTCGGGTAACGTTGTCGGTGCTATTTCTGGTGCTGATCACGTTGGTTTTCCGGCGCAAATACCTGCTGCAGACGCTTGCCCAGGTAAAGGCCTCCAAGCCGCGTGAGGCGCGTAGGTTCCTGCTCTTTACTTTTCTGGGCGGCTCGCTGCTCACCATCAACTGGCTGACTTTCATTTACGTGATCAACCACATCAACATCCAGACGGGCTCTTTCTCATACCTGCTCTGCCCGATTCTGACGGCGGTGCTGGGCTTTGCCTTGCTCAAAGAAGAGTTGCGCCCAAACCAGTGGCTCGCTATCGGCCTGAGTGCGCTGAGTTGCGTGCTGATCGGGACGGGTGAGTTGACGAGTCTGCTGTTCAGTCTGCTGATCGCGCTGAGCTATGCCTTTTACCTGATCACCCAGCGCCTGCTCAAGGTATACGACAAGATCGTGCTGCTCACGCTGCAGCTGCTGCTCGCTTTTATTTTTATCGCACCATTTTACGAGCAGTTCAAAGGCAGCTCTGAGGTGGTGCTGGACGGGCACTTTTTTTTGATGACAGGTATACTGAGTGCTGTCTTTACGGTGCTGCCGTTGTTCCTGAACCTTTATGCCCTCAAAGAGCTCACGTCCGGCACCATTGGCATCCTGATGTACATCAACCCGATCATGAATTTTGTGATAGCATTCCTGTACTTTAACGAAGAAACCACGGCGGTAAAAGTGGCGGCCTACGTGCTGATCTTTATCTCCGTGATCATCTACAACATCAACCTCAAAGGCCGCAAGAAAACGGGCGCTGGCCTGGTGATTCCGCCTGTGGGCACTACGGCAGTTGTAAAGTAGCCGCTAGGTATAGAAACAAGGAGGCCATACCTGATCATTTTCAGGTATGGCCTCTTCTATTGCTATGCTCCTTACTTACCTTCGCTGCTTTTGTCGGCAGTTCGGCTAAGCTATAATTTTAAGGTTGCTGATTGGGGTTCTTTTGTTGTTGCTTTTGCTTGTCCAGCTCTACCCGCTGGCGCGCCGCAGAATCTACGTTGGAAGGCAGATTACCAAAACGGTCGGCCTGCTCCCCTGTTTCAGCCGTGTCGCCGATGGGGGCCGGGCGTGGCTTAGTCAGGTTTTGTGTCGATTCGCTCTTGTTCGTTATAGCTTCGGCGGTACTGGTGTCATCCACCGGGTCAGACTGTGGCCTTTCGCCGCAGCTGGTGCCCAATACTGCTACCAATGCCAGCGCCAATCCTGTTATAAATATATCTTTCAGCTTTTTCATGGTCGTTTTAAAATGGTTATGAACTGTGCTTTTTTAACGGCCATCCTGTGTATTTGGTTATGAAACAGCTCATGCGCCAGCGCTCTGGCTTAGAAGCCAAACCCGAACCGCAGTCCGGTGTGTACTTTTTGCTGCCCCTGGAACGAGGTGAAGAAATCGACGCGCAGTACTTTGAAGATGTGCTCTATACCTAACCCAAGCTCGACATAGTTATCCGACTCACGTGTATTGAGGTAGTGCACGCTCACCACCTCCTGCCACTTCAGGCGGCGGAAGAGCGGTATTTTGTTGAAAAGGAAACCGTTGAAGTGGTGCTCGTAATGCCCCTCCAGGTAGCGGTTGCTGGTGCTATACCTGTAGTAGTCGAGCAGCTGGAAGCCGGTATAGACGCCAGCAAAAATAGTGCGGTTGCCGTTGAAATGGCGGTAATCCATCAGCTGCATGTTCTCCTTGCCCCAAAAAGTGCCTCCGGTAAAGCTGAACTCACTACTGCCCAGCAAACCTAGGCTAAAGTCGTCGGAGATGCGCAGCGCCAGGGTCGTATACTTTACATCGCCGCCCAGCGCCTTGATGCCACCCCGGTAGCCGAGCGAAAACGTGGGCCAGCGCGATCCGATGTTGATCTTGCGGTCGGGCCGGGAGATGTAGTTCATGCCCGGCCGGAAAGCCACAGTGAAGGCGGCCGTCAGGGCTTGGTGCGGCTCAAAAGAGGCATCGGCCAGTTCGGCGTTCTCGGGCACATTGGAGGTAAAGCCGCCGCTGCTGCTTTCCCGGAAGGTATAGGTGGTGGCATTCTCCAAGGGCATGCGGTGACCGTAGTCCAGCGAGGTCAGGATCGTGACACCGTTGAGCACCTCCGAGCGGTAGTTCACCCGGGCGTAGTCGCGCTGGTAGAGCTTCAGGAAATTGCGCTGCATCAGCAGGGTATAGACCGTGTTGGCAAAAGGCGAAATCGGGTTGGTGGAGTTGATCTGGTCCACGAAGCGGCCACCCTCCACTGAAACCGAGCTCCGTTTGATCGGATCGAAGGTATAGCTCAGGCGCAGTTTGGCGTTGAGCTTCTCATTGGCGAGCCCGTAGCGGATGGTGGGTTCTATTTCGTATCGCCGGCGGTCTTCAAAATCCTGCCGGTATTCCATGCCCACGTTCAGCACGGTGCCTTCCACGGTGTTGTACTGCAGCACACTCGGCCCGCCCGTCAGGCTTAGCAGCGGGTCTATCCGGAAAAAGCGGCGCTCGTAGGTATTGTTGTAGGTATAGCCGCGCGTAAAAAAGCTCCCGAAAGTAGGCTTGTTCCGGATGCGGTCCACGGAGTCTTTGTATACTCTGGACTCCCGGATGACCTCCAGGCTGTCTTTGCGCTGGTAGTCAGTTTGCTCTTCCTCGGTAAGCGGCACCGGCCGGATTTCCGCCCAATAAGCAGAGTCGCGGGTGTTGGCCTCCTTCTCCACCACCAGCACCTCGCGGCTGAATAGCTTCTCATCATGTATGGCAGGCTGCTCTTCGGGTGTGGCTTCTACGGGTTCGATCACCCGGGCCCGCTGCCGCCGGGCAGGCTTCACCTCTACTGCCACAGCACTTTCCACCACTTCTGGCTCCGGCTCCACCACTGTTGGCGGACGGCTGTAGGCGGGCTGCACCTTATACCTGGAGTATACACCTGTGGCATAGCCGCCTCCCTTAAAGCCTAGTCCCGAAGCCTCGAAGGTGAAGCGCTGCGACACCGGCATCCACACCTCTTCCTGCACCGGCGCATATACCTGCCGCACCCGGATAAAGTCGACGAAATCGATGCCTGCGTTTTTGGTGAGCGTGAGGTCAGTGCTGTGGATGCGCCAGGAGCCGTCCACGATGTAGATGTTGCCCTGAAACACCGGGTCGTTTTTGCGCCGCGGGATGACTTTGATCTTGTTAATCGTGCGCCCGTTTTCCTCGAAAGTGCCCTGGTATTCGAAACGGTAGAAGAAGAGCGCATTGTTGGCCAGCGGCGACACAAAACCCCGCTCACTCAGCCCCTCCACCTTCAGCAGGTTATCATAAAAGCTGATATTCATCTCCGAGGCCTGGTTGAAACTAAAGCCCTGCTTCTTGCCGCTCACTTTCGAAGAGATCACGCGCTCGTTCACCTTGTTCGGCTTCTTGAAATGCAGCTCCGACACCGACTCCGACAGGTATACAATGCCTGTGTCCACATCCACCACCCGCACGCCGAGCACCTTGCCGGGCACCTTGTCCATGCGGGCCACGCCTTTCATGTACACGCGGGCGCTCCAGGCCTTCACTTCGTCGCGGTGGTACTTGCGCAGCCGGATGGCGTTGCGCATGATGCCGTAAGCCGGGTCTTCGTCGGCTGCCTTCACCACCACCTCTTTCAGGTTGAGCACCTCCGGCAGCAGCTGCACGTTCAGTTCCTGGGCGCCGTCCCCGATCGTCACGGTTTCGGTGCGGGCGCGGTACCCGACATACTTAAACTCCAAGGTATAGGTACCGGCTGGCAGTTGCAGTTGATAATTGCCCTGGTCATTGGAGGCGGTGCCGCTGGCCGTTTCTTTGATGTAGATGCTGGCAAAGGGCAAGCCTTGGTTGTTTTCGTCGGTGATGCGCCCACGCAAGGTTCCCGCCACGGCAATGGCCGGCAGCAGGTATAGCAAGAAGAGTAAAAAAACAGGGCGCATGTACGGTAGACTCTTGTCTTGATTGTTACAATTTAAGAACTAACGACAAAACCCGCCTATCGTGTTTAGCTTTTTTGGAATTTAAGCGTGTAGGACCTGTGTGCTATACCTTGGGCAGCCTGGTTTCGTGGGCCTCAATCTCTCACTGCGACAGTCGGTTTTTGTAGCGCACGTTCAGGATCACGCCCACCAGCACCAGCGCCATCCCTACATAGGTGGCCAGCTCAAAATGCTCGTCAAACAGGATAAAGCCCATCGCAAGGGCATAGATAATGCCGATGTAGTTCAGGTTGGCCACTTTGGAGATCTCCTCGGCCTGGTACGACATGGTCATGTAGTACTGCCCCAACTGCGTGAGGATACCCACCAGCAGCAGAATGCCCCAGTCCCAGCCCTCGGGCTGCACCCAGTTGAAGATGGAGTAAATACCTGCGATCGGGAGGGCCACCAGCGGAAAGTAGAACACGATCACGAGCGGGTGCTCCCGCGTGTTGAGCCGGCGGATGGAGCTGTAGGCCAGCCCTGAGAAAAGGGCACTCGCTACCCCCATCCAAACGTACAGCGAGTCGGCTGTAGCGTCGAGCCCCTCAATGACGATGATGCCCGCAAAAGAAATGGCGAAGAAGGCCCACTGCCAGGGTTTGACCTTCTCTTTTACGATGAAGACACCCAGGATGGTCGTGAAGATCGGCGAGAGGTACTGTAAGGTGGCGGCTGTGGCCAGTGGAAGGTTCTGCAGGGTATTAAAGAAAAGCACAAGCGCCGTAGAACCCGTCAGGCCGCGTATGATCAGCAGCCCCCGGTTATTGCCCCACACGCTCACTTTCTGGCGGCTCAGCGCGAAATAGCTGATGACCAGCGACACTACTGAGCGGAACAGAATGATTTCCATGGCAGGTATATGCGGTATTAGCTTCACGCACACGTTCATGAGCGAGAAAAACAACGTGGACAGCAGCATGTACCTGACTCCTTTTGAGAACATACCCGGGTAAATTTTTGAAGCCACAAAGGTGCGTGGAATTCAGATTAGTTGTGTGATTAAATTGTTGGATGGCTAAATTGCTGATTGTTTATTGCTGGTTGTTGAAATACCGCAACTCTTGCCGCACACAACTTGTTTCATAGAGAGACAAAACGAACGATTTGGAACGACAGAAAAAACAGAAAACCTATACCCCGAAAGAGGCCCTGATCAAGGCGGCGGCCTACTGCGCCTACCAGGAGCGCACGCAGCAGGAAGTACGTACCAAGCTGTATACCTACGGTCTGGAGCCCGATGATGTAGAGGAAATCATTGTGCGCCTCGGGCAGGAGAAGATGCTGGACGAAGAGCGCTACGCCCAGGCCTATGTGCGCGGCAAGTATGGTCTCAAGAAGTGGGGACGCCGCAAGATCGTGCAGGGCCTCAAAGCCAAAGGTATCTCCGAGTATTGTATCAAACAGGGCCTGAAGGAAATTGATTACGATGTGTATGAGCAGAACCTGCAGCAGCTACTCGAAAAAAAGAACGCCACCGAGAAAGAAAAGAACCCCTTCGCCCGCCGCCAGAAACTTAGCTATTACCTGATGAGCAAAGGCTACGAGAGTGACCTGGTGCAGGATGCGATTAAGAAGTTAGAAGGGTAGAAAGTTAAAAAAGTAGAAAGTTGTGATGTAACGACGTTACACCCCGCACTCGCTCGCCTCTACTGAGTGTCCGCCTTCTCGTTAAGTTCTAGCAAATTCTCCCCTTGAGGGGAGCGCAGAGGGGTGTTTACAGCAGAGAGGAAATCGCAAATGGGTAATTATTGGCTTTTCATCACCGCCTTTACACACCTATAATCCCCTCAAGGGGATAGTGCCCGGCAAAGCTTGACGCCCTACTTTCTTAATGGGGACAATCTGTTGCTTCTACATCCAAGGTATACGACCTAAAGAAGCCACCTCAACCCCTTTACAAATGGCGGGACAATCACCAGAGGCAAGTGAAGGCCGTAAATCCGTGCACCATCAACAATTTAACAATTCAAAAACTACCTTCTCTTCGGCATTTCCGGGTTCTGGATCCGGCGCTGCGGCACCAGCACTACTTTGCGGCCTGTTACTTCCTCTAAAATAGGCTTGAGGACTTTCTCGGCGTTTACCTGCGTCTGGCGCAGGATGCCGGAGTTGATGGCCGCTTCTTTCACATTGGATTCGGCATAACGGTAGCTTTCCTGCACAAGGTCCGCGTCCTGGAAATACGTGTTCTCCTTCGAAAAGACTTTGGACTTGCTGTGGTCTATTTTATAGTAGCAAAGCTCGGGTTCCGGTAAACTGATCTGCACCAGCGAATCACCCTGGAAAAGGATGTCCTGCTCAGTCAGTTTGGTAAAGTCAATACAGCCGACGGCCTCTCCTGTCACGATCAGTACTACCTTGGAATTAGGCACCCAGCGCGACACATCTTTCTCGTACTCCACCACATCTTTGAAGTTGAATCGCACCAGTTCCATCTTCCCAAGCTCTTCCACAGTGGTCAAGATGGTGTTGTGATTCACGATGACTTCAGGTTGTTTCTCGTCGGGACCAAAGGTGTCTTTCACTTGTCGCCAGACATACCAACCCACCACGAGTAGCAGGATGAAGGGCAGCAGACGGAACAGGGAGCGGATAAGGGGCATGAAAAAATACATTTCTTTGTTGATTGCTATTGCCTACACAGCAATTATGGTGCTAAAGTTCAAATCCTATACCTCCAGGCCCAGCCGCTCCTTAAAACCAGCATTGCCCTGCAGTCCGCCGGTATGCACCGCCACGATGCTACTGCCTTCCGGGAAGTAGCCTTTTTGGATCAGATCAACCAGGCCATAGAACATTTTGCCGGTATACACAGGCTCCAACGGCAAGTGGTGTTCCTGCTGAAAACTGCGCATGAAGTCCAGCAGTTCCGGCTTTACCTTGGCATAGCCGCCGAAGTGGTAATCGGTGATTAGCTGCCAGTTGTCGTAGTGCTGGCCGTTATACCTGGTGATGAGTTGCTCGATCTCCTCCTTTAGGAATTCTCCTCCTTTCAAAACGGGAAAGCCCAGCACCTGCCCTTTCCCATCCAGCCCGGCAATGATACCTGCCAGCGTGCCGCCCGTACCACTGGCACAGCAGATGTAGTCGTAGTCGATGGAGATGTCTGACACAATTTCAGTGCAGCCTTTTACGGCCAGCGCATTGGTGCCGCCTTCCGGTATGATGTAAGGATTTCCAAACTGCCCGGCCAGTTGCTCCAGGTATACAGCGTCGGACTTCTGCCGGTAAGCTTCGCGCGAGATGTAGTGCAGCTGCATACCTGCCGAGGTGGCGAAGCTGAGCGTCGGGTTGAGCGGCAGATGCTCCTCTCCCCGGATGATGCCGATGGTGCGGAAACCGAACTCCTGCCCCGCCGCCGCTACCGCCGCGATGTGATTGGAGTAGGCCCCGCCAAAGGTCAGCAGTGTGTCGTGTTGCAGCCGCTTTGCCTCCTGCAGGTTATATCGGAGCTTGCGCCACTTGTTGCCCGAAATGGTGGGGTGCAGCAAGTCCTCGCGCTTTACCCAAAGCGCTATACCCTGGTCCTCCCATACCTTGCTATGCAGCTGTTGCAGCGGTGCTTCCATGCGCTTTAAAACAAAGGCCCCGATCTCTAAAACCGGGGCCTCAATTTATACGATCACTTCTTTTTCAACTTCTTTCGGCTTGCGGCGCATCCCATAAAAGATGGCCCCACCCAGCACTGCCAGCAGCAGGATCGACGAGATCAGCGAGATGGTATTGCCAATCGCGTAGGACTTCGGCTCGAACTTGAACTGGATGGTATGCTTGCCGGCTGGCACTTCCATGGCACGCAGAATGTAGTTCACCCGGATGTGGTCCACCGGCTTCCCATCGAGGTAGGCTTGCCAGCCATCGGCATAGTATACCTCCGAGAACACTGCCAGACCAGCCTGCGCCGCATTCACCGCATAAGTCAGGGCATTTGGCTTGTAGTCCGTCAGCTCGATGGTAGAACCCTCAGCGTTATAAGTAGTCGCTGCTGTCTTGAACTTCGACGCGTCCACCACAGCAGTTTTGCTGGCGTCCAGACCGTTCAGGGCTTCGATCTCTTCATCCGGATTGTTCACCGTTTTTACTTCGCTCACGAACCAGGCATTGCCCAACGCGCCCGGCACACGCTGCACCGGCTGCTGCGGATCGCCTGTGATCACATAGCGGGTGTTGAGCATGCGCAGCACCTCCAGGTTGTTTTGCACGATGTGGCGGTCGATCACGTCCTGGTAGCGGCGCAACTTAGCGCCGTGGTAGCCACCCACTGACTTGTGGAAGTAAGAGGTGCGGGCATCGTTAAACGGATTAGGCAGGTAGAGCACGCGGTAATGCGGGTCTTTGTCCTGCAGGATCATCTGGTCGGCTTTGGTCGGCTGGAAGTAGTTCTCCACCACGCGCTTCTCAAAGTCACCATCGTTGAGGTAGCGCTTGTTCACGCTCCACAGGTCCACCAGTATCAGCAAACCTATACCTGCCATGGCCACCGTAGCCGAGAGTTTGTTTTTCAGATAGAAGTAGAGCAAGCCTACTGCCAGCGCGATAAACACAAACGAGCGCAGCGCATCGGAGCGCATCATGCTTTCGCGGTCGGCCCGGATGGCATCGAGCGGGAAGTAAGACTGCTGCAGCTGCGGATCGACAGTGCCGACAAAACTGGCCGAGCCGGCAAACACCCATACCAGCAGACAAACGCCGGCAGTTATACCTCCTGAAATCAGCAGTTTCTTATCCAGGTCTTTGATCAGGTCGCGGTCGCGGATGAGTTTGTAGAGCGCCAGTATACCTAGCAGCGGTATCGTAATTTGGGCGATGATCAAGGCAGACGATACGGCCCTGAACTTGTTATAGCCCGGGAAGTAGTCGAACATGAAGTAGTTGAAGGCCTCGAAGTTCTTGCCCCACGCTAGCACAATCGACAGGATGGTGGCGGCCAGCAGCCAGATGCGGGTTGGTTTGTGGACGATGAAAAGACCCAGCACAAACAGGAAAACGATGATCGCGCCTACATATACCGGACCGCTCGTCATCGGCTGCGGCCCCCAGTAAGTCGGCAGGCCCTGCTCAAGCGCCTGCTCTGCCTGCACTGGCGGCATACCCAAGCCCAGCAGCGCCTGGTAGCTTTGCGAGTCCTCGTCAAGGCGGGTGTTGCTGCTGCTTCCACCATAGAAATCAGGTATAAGCAGCGTCATCGTTTCGCCCACGCCGTAGCTCCAGTTAAAGGCATATTCGCGGTCGAGGCCGCTGGAGGTTTTGTCGCCGCTGTTGGCCACGCTCAGCTCTGACTTGCCGCGTATGCTATGCTGGCTGTACTCGGCCACCGTATAGAGTCTTCCGAAGTTAACGCCCACCGCCAGCACAGCCGCCACGGCTAGTATCAAACCACGCTTGATCAGGTCGGCGATTCTACCCTCTTTAATGGCATAGATCAACTCCACCACCATCCACACGAGCACCATCAGGAGCATGTAGTAGGTCATCTGGAGGTGGTTGAAGTGCAGGTTGAGGGTGAGGCCCAATGCAAAAATGGCAGCCCCTATCCAGACGTTCCGCCGAAGGGCGTAGAACATACCAGCCAGCACCAGTGGAATGTAAGCGATGGTAAGCGACTTGGTGTTGTGGCCGGCTTCCAGTATGATGAAGTTGTAGGACGTGAATGCAATGGCGATAGCGCCGATGACAGACAACCAGGTGTTGAGCCGCAGCGTGACCAGCAAAAAGTAGGCACAAAGCAGCGTGATAAAGATATTGCCCGCCATGGCCGGCATGTTGAAGGTCAGGATGCTATGGATGTAGCCCGACAGATCGCCGGGATAGCGGGTATTGATCAGGTATGAGGGCATGCCGCCGAACATGGAATTTGTCCAGAGGGTCTCTTCGCCGGTGGCTTCGCGGTAGTCCTGTATCTCTTTGGCGCCGCCCTTAAATTGCAGGATGTCGTGCTGCGCCATCGCCTTGTCCTCAAACAAGACAGGGGCAAAGTATACGGCAGTAAGAAGAAGGAAAATCAGAACCGCGATGAGGTGCGGGAGCACATCACGCTTAAAGTCAATAGAAGCTGTCATATCTTTCAGGAAACCTTAGAGCATGTTTAAAATTCATTTTTTGCGCTGCAAACTGCTCATAACTGAACCTGACTTTATGCTTTTCTCGTCGCATAGTGCTGCTATGCAACTCTAAAATCATTGTGTCAGAACCCATTCTGACCATTTTTCGCTTGCAGAAACGAAATTTAAATATGCTCTTTGAATAGAGCTGAAAGATAGGACTTTTATTTTATTTCTTCATAATCGACATACTGCCCGCCGTTGAAATCCTTGCGGTCAGGCTGCTCCGGCACATAGTCGATCTTGACATCGCCCTTTCGCCTGCCGTTGCCATTTGATTGCGGCTCAGGACGTGGCTGGTTCATGTTAGAGTAGAAGAAAGTGCCGTTGCGCAGGCTTTTCTTCACAAAAAAAGCCAGCAACCAACGAAACAGGAAAGGAGCAGCTAATCTAAGGAAAAGGATAACAAGTATGGTGATGAATATGAATTTCATGATAGTCGGTTAAGGTATAGCCAGCAAACGTCGGCCGTCTATTAGTTAACAAAAACAGTACCTATTCAGATACAATTCCCCTGCCAAAAAGTTTTTTCTGCCATTTCGGCGGGGGCTTGTGCAAAGGTAAGGATTTTGTATACGGCTTAAAAATGATGGTTGTACCCAAAATGCAAAAAGCCTTCCCCATAACGGAGAAGGCTTTTTGGTTTATCAGAAGCTACTTGCTACACGCTCAGGTATAGGTTGCGCTCAGAGTATACTTTCACAAAGTAATCATCCTGCAGGTTGTCGATGAAGTAGATCGCCTCGCCTGTGGACTTCATTTCCGGGCCGAGCTCCTTGTTCACTTCCGGGAACTTGCTGTGCGAGAACACCGGCACTTTAATGGCGTAGCCTTCTTTGTGCGGGTTGAAGTTGAAGTCCTTCACCTTCTTCTCGCCCAGCATGATCTTCGTGGCGTAGTTGATGTACGGTTCGCGGTAGGCTTTCGCAATGAACGGGATGGTGCGCGACGCGCGCGGGTTGGCCTCGATCACGTATACCTCTTCGTTTTTCACGGCGAACTGGATGTTGATGATGCCCACGGTGTCCAGTGCCAGTGCGATACGCTTGGTATAATCTTCGATCTTCCGGATCACGTTCTCGCTCAGGTCGAACGGAGGCAGCACGGCGTAAGAGTCACCGGAGTGGATACCGGCCGGCTCAATGTGCTCCATGATGCCGCAGATGTGCACGTCCTCGCCGTCGCAGATCGCGTCGGCCTCAGCCTCTATGGCGTGGTCAAGGAAGTGGTCGAGCAGCACCTGGTTGCCCGGATGGTCTTTCAGCAGGTCGATCACGTGGGCTTCGAGTTCTTTCTCGTTGATCACGATCTTCATGCTCTGACCACCCAGCACGTAGCTTGGACGCACCAGCAGCGGGAATTTCAACGTTTTGCACAGCTCCAGGGCCTCTTCCGCTGTCTCGATCACGCCGAACGGTGGGTATGGTATCCCAAGGTCGCGCAGCAGCGAAGAGAACGAGCCGCGGTCCTCGGCCAGGTCAAGCGCTTTGTAGCTTGTACCGATCACCTTGATGCCGTAGCGGTCCAGCTTCTCGGCCAGCTTCAGGGCAGTCTGTCCGCCCAGCTGCACGATCACACCTTCCGGCTTCTCGTGCAGAATGATGTCGTAAATATGCTCCCAGAACACCGGCTCGAAGTACAGCTTGTCAGCAATGTCAAAGTCTGTCGAAACCGTTTCCGGGTTGCAGTTGATCATGATAGTCTCGTAGCCACACTCTTTGGCCGCCAGCACCCCGTGCACGCAGCTGTAGTCGAATTCGATGCCTTGACCGATGCGGTTCGGGCCGGAACCCAGCACCACAATTTTCTTCTTGTCGCTCACCACACTTTCGTTCTCACCGTCGAAGGTGCTGTAGAAGTACGGCGTTTTGGCTTCGAATTCGGCGGCACAGGTATCCACCATTTTGTACACACGCTGTATACCTAGTTCCATGCGCACGGCATGTACCTCGCTTTCGAGGCAACGCAGGATGTGCGCGATCTGGCGGTCGGCGTAGCCTTTTACTTTGGCTTCACGCAACAGCTCGCCCGGCAAGGTGGCCAGGGTATATTTCTCCATCTCCTTCTCCAGCATATCGATTTCCTCGATCTGCGACAGGAACCAAGGGTCGATCTTGGTCAGGTTCTGGATGGTGCTGGTCGGTATACCGATGCGCATGGCATCTTTGATGCAGAACAAACGGTTCCAGCTCGGGTTTTTCAGGTTGTAGATGAGTTCATCGTAATTGGTCATCTCCTTGCCGTCAGCACCCAGGCCGTTGCGCTTGATCTCGAGGCTTTGGCAGGCTTTCTGCAGCGCCTCCTGGAAGGTACGGCCAATGCCCATCACCTCGCCCACAGACTTCATCTGCAGACCCAGTGTGCGGTTGGCGCCTTTGAATTTATCGAAGTTCCAGCGCGGAATCTTCACGATCACATAATCCAGCGCCGGCTCAAAGTAAGCCGAAGTGGTCTTGGTGATGGCGTTCTTCAGTTCGTCGAGATTGTAGCCGATGGCCAGCTTGGCGGCGATCTTGGCAATTGGGTAACCCGTGGCTTTAGAGGCAAGTGCTGAAGAGCGGGATACGCGTGGGTTGATCTCGATGGCGATGATGGTGTCGTCTTCCGGGCTCACGGAGAACTGCACGTTACAGCCGCCGGCAAACTGCCCGATGCCGTTCATCATTTTGATGGCCAGGTCGCGCATTTGCTGGTAGATGGTGTCGGGCAGGGTCATAGCGGGCGCTACCGTGATGGAGTCGCCGGTATGCACGCCCATCGGGTCGAAGTTCTCGATGGAACAGATGATGATGACGTTGCCGATGTTGTCACGCAGCAATTCGAGCTCGTACTCTTTCCAGCCCATGATGCTTTGCTCCACCAACACCTCGTGCGTAGGCGAAGCGTGCAGGCCGCGGGTCAGGGCTGCGTCGAATTCCTCAGGGGTATTAACAAAACCGCCCCCCGTACCTCCAAGGGTAAACGAAGGGCGAATAACGAGTGGAAAACCGATTTCCTGCGCTATCTCTTTGCCTTCCAGGAATGAGGTAGCGGTTTCTCCCTTGCAGACATTCACACCGAGCTCGAGCATCTTCAAACGGAACTTCTCGCGGTCTTCGGTGGTCTCGATGGCATTGATGTCCACACCGATGATGCGAACGCCATACTTTTCCCAAACACCGGCCTTGTCGCACTCGATGGCCAGGTTCAGGGCCGTTTGTCCGCCCATGGTAGGCAGCACGGCGTCAATCTTATGTTTCTCCAGAATCTCAATGATGTACTTCTTCTCAAGCGGCTTGAGGTACACATTATCCGCTGTTACACTATCGGTCATGATAGTGGCGGGGTTTGAATTGATGAGCGTCACTTCGATGCCTTCTTCACGAAGGGAGCGTGCCGCTTGCGAACCGGAATAGTCAAACTCGCAGGCCTGGCCGATAACGATGGGGCCAGAACCAATAATCAGAACGGATTTAATACTGGTGTCTTTAGGCATTTGTATGGGTAGGTATAAATTGCCCAAAGTTACCGCAAAATGTTGGGGCTCACAAACGAAATCTGCACTTAGCAGCCATCTTTTTACAACACGGGGCACCTGCTATACCTGAGCCAGAACCGCCTGCGGCCCGCTAATCGCCCTCTTCGAGTATAAAAAGCTCGTTTACAGTCAGGCCAAACAAATCCGACATTTTCAGGGCTAGCAGCGTGGAAGGCAGGTATTTATTCTTTTCGATGGCGTTGATTGTCTGCCGGCTCACACCCAGAACCTCGGCCAATTGCTCCTGGGTCATGTCTTTTTTGGCCCGCTCTACTTTAATGTTATTCCGCATCGGCAGCAAGCGATTTACGGGTTTGGTGAAGCTTATACCTGAACGAAAGGTAGGTATAGAAAAGCAGCAAGGCTAGCGCGCCCAGCATCCCCCCGATGTCAGGCATCCCGATGCTGGCACCCCGCAGCAGCCTAAACACATTGTAAAAAAATGGAAGCATAAGTATCCCGACGATCAGGTAGTACACGCCATTCATAAAGGCTTGGTAGCGCAAGTGCTGCACCATTTCGTCTTCATCCTTTTCTTTAGAAAAATTGAGTAGCGCCAAGCCAATAATAATCGGATAATATACCATCAGGTAGGACCACTCAGCAAAAAAAGACTGTCGGTCTGTAATCAACCCTACACTAAGCAGCGCCATACTCAGAAGCGCCATAACAGGAATACCGATGATCAACACCCAAACACCATAGCGCTTATACCTATAGGGCAGCAATTTTACTTCTGGTAGCATCTCTTTCATAAATTTTTTTTTTTAGATGTACGAATCTATTGACTAAAAGTAAATAATATTTTACATTAAGCAAATTATTTTTTACATCGCTGAGTTTTCTACCCACTGGAGCAGAGGCCATTAGTGCTAGGCAAGGTCATTGCTGGCTATACCTGCGCTGTATACCTGTCGCTCCCGTGGTGCCCTGTTTCTCCGACAATAGAAAGTGAATTGCGGGAACATCTTGCCCTAAAACAGCCTCTATAAAAACCTTGCGCCTACGCTACGTACATAAGGTATAACCTAACATAAACAACCATGGAAACACCACGCGAAGACGATATCATTACCAACTCCGATGAAAGCGAGCGTCTGCCTGACGAAAATCCGGAGCCACTTGAGGGCGTCAAGAAAGAAGAGCACGATATTTTAGACGCGGAGCCGGAAGGCGTAGAAGAAGGAGGCAATGTCGCAGCCAAAAAAGAGGAAGACACCCGCAAACTGGACGGCAGCAACGCCAACAACTTAAGAACGAAATAAAAAATTCGTGTTTGCGAAAGCCGCAGATAACAGCACCTGACGCTACTATCTGCGGCTTTTACACGTAGTTGTAGCCCATTTTACCGTTTCAGAAGTCGAAACAGGCTTATTTTATAAACGATAGCTGCAGAATCACGAAAACAGCAGCGTAACATAGCATTATTACAATATTGGGATAAGGTTTTTTTATTCTGGGAAAGGTTGACTCTGCTATAATTATTCATTATTATTAGGCTGAGATTCACCGGTTTAACGCCATGCATTATGGTTTACTTCCAGACAGATTATCTGCTCCTAGAGTATCATGTAGCCAGCCATGTGCTGCTGAGTCAGTGGTACGGCAAGTGCAGCAGCCTGCAGTACAGGCAGGCGCTTATCAAACTGATCAGGCTTGCCCGTGAGTTGGGAGCGCCATATGCTATTACCGACAGCCGCCTCCTCACCCCCCTTGACCCCGATGACCTGGCCTGGACCCGCGATGTATACGCCCAGGCCTTCAGCCAGCTGCCGCTTAAGCGCTCCGCATCCCTCAATCCCTTCGACCCTGCTGCCAACCGGCAGTTCCAGCAGGTATTTGTCAACAACCTTTCCCCGCTCCCCTTCGAAACCCGGGAGTTTGACGATCTCACCTCCGCTTACGACTGGCTTACTTCTGAGGAATAAGCGACAGTTCCGGTTTTTTTCTCCTGCCCTCACAGCAGGTAGCCATGCCTTGTTCCGAGCTTTTTCTTCTGCTTTCTCCATCATCTGCCTGTTAAAGATATTGCTTATATTGTCCGGCTAAATGCAGGCCTATACCCCCATGAGGCCGCTGCACATACCTGATAAGCGCCCATGCTATACCTTGTTTTAAAGCTGATCTTACGTACAGGCCTGTGGGTGTTCTTCCGGAGGTTTGTGGTGCGCAACCGCCATTTGATGCCAACGCGTGGCCCGCTGCTGGTGGTGGCCAACCACCCCAACACGTTCATGGATCCGATCGTGATCGCTTCGCTGCTTCCTCAGCAGGTATACTTTATCGCAAAGAGCACGGTGTTCAGTTCGCCGCTGCATAACTGGCTCTTCCACCGCATGAACCTGATTCCGATCCACCGAAGAGAGGACAAGCCAGGTGAATCCGTAGACAATGAAGCCGCATTCAAGGCCAGCTACCAGGCCCTGGCATCCCGCAAAACGCTCCTTATCTTTCCTGAAGGAACCAGTTTTAATGAAAGGCGCCTGCGCAAGCTCAGGACAGGCACGGCCCGGATGGCGCTGAGTGCCGTCACGCAATTGCCTGAGGTGGCTGACCTGCAGATCCTTCCGGTGGGCCTCAACTACTCCGACCCTACCCGCTTCCGAAGTGATGTGTTTGTGAACGTGGGAAAGCCTATTGCCGTCGCCCCTTACTTAAGCCAGTACCAGCAGGATGAGAAGGGCACCGTCAATGAACTGACGGACCACATACGGCAGCAGCTCGAGAAGCTGATCGTCATAACACCCACCGACGATGAGGACACGCTTGTACGGCAGATAGAGCAGGTATACAAAGAAAAACTGGCGGCGCAAACGCCCATCGAAGCGCCCCGCCACGTGCGCGACTTTCTGCTGACAAGGGCCATTATGAAAGGGCTGGCGCACTTTCTGGAAACGCAGCCGGGCCGCGTTGAGCGGTTCAGGGAGAAAATGCGGTCGTACACCCGGCAGCTTCAGGAACTGGACCTGCGGCGCCTCCCGACAGTGGAGGAAAATAATGTGCTGCTTCGTCAGACGCTCGCCCGCACCCTGTTGCTAACACTCACCATGCCGCTATACCTGTACGGGCTTATCAACAACTACCTGGCCTACGTTATACCTTCCAAAGTGGCCAATGCGCTAACAGAGGAGCAGGAGTTCAGAGCACCGATCATGCTGTCGGTGGGCATTTTTTCGTTTCCGGTACTGTATGCGGTGCAGGCGGGCATCCTGTGGCACTACTGGCCCAGCACCCTATACCTGTTGCTATACCTGATCAGCCTGCCTCTGTCGGGTTTTTTCGCGCTCCGATACTGGAACACGCTGCTGCGCGTGCGGGAGCACTGGTTACTGCTGCGCCTCTTCCTGAGCAACAGTCCGGTAGCGGAAAGCCTGAAACAGCAGCGCCAGGAGCTGATAAAAGAACTGGAAATAGCCAGAAAAGAGTACTTACACCAACAGGCTGGTAGTCAGCGCCTTGGCTAAAACCATGTCCGCTCCTTTTCATCTATACCTGCATACCTGTTCCGGAAAACCTGCATCTGGTATCAAAACGGGTCTTATCCGCTCTATTTCCACAAAAAAAGCTATCCAATTAACACTAGTTCCGTAAACAGGATACTGAAATCTAATTTTTACAGTATTACAAACAACAAGAACTATGAAAAAGACATTTGTAAACATGCTCGCTCTATCATTTGTAGCGGCAACGGTAATGACCGGTTGTGCAGATACCACTACTACTGGTACTGATGCAACAGATACCGATATGAACGGCACAACTACCGGTACGACAACTACTGGTACTACAACCGGTACAACCACTGGCTCCACAACCGGCACGACGACAGGTACTACAACCGGATCAACCACAGGCACCACCACTGGTACAACTACAGGAACAACCACTGGCACGACGACCGGCACAACTACTGGTACGACGACAGGTACAACAACCGGAACTACAACAGGTACTACTACGGGAACCACGACGGGTACTACAACCGGTACGACTACGGGTACTACAACCGGCACAACTACAGGTACAACCACTGGTACTACGACCGGCACAACCACTACCGGCGGTACGACCACCGGCTCCACAACCGGTACGACCACAATGGGTACAGCTCCGAGATAGCAGCAGGGATACTTCTGATCACATAAGCAAAAAGGCAAGCACCTCCCGGTCTTTGCCTTTTTGTTTTATTCAACCCTTATACCTGAAACACCATGAATCAACTGCAACGATACCTCCATCGGGTTTTTACAGTTGACCTCCGTGCACTGGCCATTATGCGGATATGGGTAGCCGGCATCATCCTGACCGACCTGGCCATACGGGCTACCGACCTGGAGGCGCACTATTCCAACATGGGCGTTTTGCCACTGCACGTACTGCACCAGTTTGGCTGGAACCCTTACTATTTTTCCTTTCATACCCTGAGCGGACTCTGGCAAGTACAGGCCCTGCTCTTCCTGATTGCGGCAGCGTTTGCAGTATGTCTGCTGCTGGGCTACAAAACCCGCACGGCCACCATCGTCAGCTGGGTCCTGCTCGTCTCGCTGCAAAACCGGAACACTTTTATAGCACAAGGCGGGGATGACCTGCTGCGCATGCTGCTCTTCTGGGGTATGTTTCTTCCATGGGGTAGATTCTACAGCTATGATGCCACCAAATCTGAAGCTCCCCCGCTGCAGCAGACTACCTATTTCAGTGCGGCTACAGTGGCCTATATCCTACAGATCTTCCTGGTTTACTTCTGCACAGCGCTGCTTAAAAGCTCACCGGAGTGGCACACCGAGGGCACCGCGCTGTACTACGCCCTCAGCCTCGACCAGATCCTGATGCCTGTCGGCAAGCTCATCTACCCTTACCCAGAGCTGCTGAAGTTCATGACGCTCAGCGCCTGGTACACCGAGTTGCTGCTCCCCTTTCTACTCCTGATCCCATTCTATAATCATATTTGGCGGCTCGTTGTCATAGGCGTGCTGTTTGTATTCCACATCAGCATCAGCCTGACCTTGTTTGTTGGTTTGTTCTACCTCATCAACATTGCCTCCATCTCCGGTTTGCTCCCGCCACAGGCCATGAACTGGGCCGAGCGGAAGTTCTTCACTTCATTCAGAAGACCCTTATCAGGTCAGTTTCAGCGCATATTCAAAGGCTTTAAGAGCCCGGCTCAGCTACGGCTACAGATCAGCCTGCAGAAGCCGCTGCTTTCCAAGAGTCAGCTGCACTACGTCCGGGAGGGATTCGTGACTTTTGTATTGATCTACTGCATCTGGTGGAACCTGGCAGGGGCCACTACGCGGGTGCCCGCTATGACGGATTCCACTACCTGGTTTGGCAACCTGCTGCGCGTAGATCAACGCTGGGGTATGTTTGCGCCGGCTGTTTTTAAGGATGATGGCTGGTATGTTTTGGAAGGTCATGCAGCCAACGGCCAGCTGATTGACCTGAACCGCGAAGGGAAGGAAGCGGACTACGCCAAGCCTGCCTCCGTCATGAGCATGTTTAAGAATGACCGCTGGCGGAAGTACTCCGAGAACTACCTGTTCGTGAACTACGCCTTTCTAAGGCCCTACTACTGCAACTACCTGGTGCGCCGCTGGAACGAAGCGCATCCTCAAAACCCCATAGAAGAACTGCAGGTTATATACATGAAAGAGTATACCCAGCCCGATTACCAACCGGTTACCCCACAAAAAGAAGTGCTCTGCATCTGCGCTAATCTACCGCAGTAGACTAATCACAAATACAGAGCACCACCTAATATCTTACTTCTCGTATCAGCAGTTTTTGTCGTCGCAGGCGAGGGCACTGCCCACGGCAGCGGCTACCAGGCCACCCAGCAGGTATAGCCCCACTGTCATGGCGCGTGTACTGTTGGTGCGGTTGCTTGGGTCAGAGCCCAAACCCATCGGGCCGGGCAGTAACACAGCGCCTGCCCCTGCTCCGGCTCCCAGGAGACTTCCACGCAGCCAGGTATCTTTACCGGCGCCGGCCAGGCTGTAGTAGAGTGAGTTGGATATCACATCGCCCACCATCGCCCAGGTGCGCAGGGTATCATCAGCAGGAGGCTGTGCTCCCGCTTTCTTCATAATTTTAGAGATAGCCCGCATCCCCAGCACATCCATGCGGGGTGCCTCAGGTACTAGTCTGCGCAGGGTCTCGTGTGCGATCGTTAAGGTAACGGCCCCTGCCAGCCCGCTTACCAGTGCTTTGCTTACGTCCATAGTATTTGCTTCTTCATAGAGTTATTGAGGTCAGTTCTGTTGCTATACGCAAAATTCGCCGGTCTGCTATAGCCGTACGAAACAAAAAGCCGGGCTGATCACCCGGCTTTTTGCCATGTAGCTTTATCGTTGAGGCAACTATCTGTTGCTTCCCTTGTTCTTGTTCAGGTTTCTGTTCAGCCTGTCCTGTGAGCTTGCATTTCTGGAGCCCAGGTTGGCTGATTTGTTTTTGTTCATCGAGTTCATGGCTACCCAGCCTGCGCCCAGCGCCAGCAGGGAACCACCCACTACCTTCTGGGTAGTGCTCAGACCATTCACTTTGTTCATGGTGCTGTTGCCAAACTCCTGCAGCTTTCCTGTCAGGTTGTTCAGGTTTTCCTTCTTGAACGTGTCCATCCAGTTCGATTTGCCTGAAGCAGAAGACTGGCTGCTTCCAGATGCGTTTCTGGAAGATGACTGGCTTCCGCTGTTGTAGTTGGAAGCTGAAGACTGGCTGGAGCCCATATTGGATGTATTTGATTGTGAGCTGCTCTGAGCTGAAGGGTTCTGATTCGATTGCGAATTCTTATTCGTTTTGTTTTCCATAGTTATGTTTGTTTTAATTAAACACATGCACACCCTGTCATGCGTCCACAGTTGGCCTTTTATGCAGGGTGTCAGACTTATATGTATCGCGTTTTAAGGCTTAGGGTTTCAGTTGGCTCTCATATTCCCCGGTGCGCACAAGTTCGACACGCTATAATCATATGCGCAAAAGCAGGTGAATGATCTGCCAAAGCAGCATTTAGGCGTGCGTTTAATTTGTGTCATCCCTGCCATACGTGCCAGCATAACTACCGGGCCCTTTGATTACAACTGATAGGCCTGCAGCTTTTTCAGAGCTTCCTTTAATTCGGGACGTTCGTCCTTTTCCACCTCCTGCATCGCATTTCGGGGCTGATAGAATTGCAGGATATCCTGTCGCAGCGCGGGGCTCGCGTTCTTGAAATCAGATTTGGCAAGTTTATGCAGCAGCTCGGCATAAGTCTCATCCGTGAGTTTGTAGCCGCCGGGTTTTGTAGGCTCTCCTGTGTCGAGCTGCCTATTGGCAAGCTTGAGCTGGTCCTGTTGCCGGAGCTGCTTAATGAGAGCTGTGTAATGCTCGACGGTGGTGTTAAAGCTGTGATAGAAAAGTTTTTCGGCCTCCGGGGTGGGCGGTTTGAAGGCAAGCGTCTGGAACGGCCCTAATTTAGGGAGCACCCTGATGATCCAGGCTGCGAAGCGGGCAAATAGGTTGGGCCTGTCATAGTCTGTGCCCCAGGTCCGGTTGAACTCAGCGCGCTTCATGTGATACTGAAACTTGCGCCGGGTTATACCTGGGTTTGCCTCCTGTATATCCCCCTTTTTGGCCTGCCAGGCAGCCTTGGTCAGGTCCGGCAGAAAGCCGCGTATGGTATAGCGGTAGGTCCCGATCGCCAGCGGCACGTTCATAAACACATCGTTCAGTTCAAGTCCGTACGTCTCCAGAAAGGCACGCTCCAGCAGCTCTTTCGACACCTTAAACCCGATAAAAGCATGGTATTCCTCGGGTGCGTAATTGCCCCGCGCCACCTGCAGCACATCAAACCCGAACTCCGTTTTGATATGCGATGCGGCATCTTCAGCGTAGGTTACTTCTTTTCCAAACTCCGCTCCAACCTTCGGGTATACCAGGGCCACCGCTTTATTGGTGCCAAGCGGGTGCCCGTGTATATCGGCATTGTAGTGCGACAGGGCGCCAAGCGCAAAACCATATTCCTCTATCGTGGTAGAGGATTTGATAAGGTTCTCTACAAAATCACCGCTGCGTACATAGTGCGTCAGGTCTGTGAAGAATGTGTTGCCAAACGGAAAGTAGCCCATGTCCTGCACAATGGAACCGCCATAGACGTGTGCGTGGGCCTTTTGCAGGTCCTCGTCCGTAGCCTTGGGAAAACGCTTGCGAAGCAGGGGCTCAATAGAGTCTTTCCAGGCGGCATCGATAATGGCCTGGTGCGTAAGCACACCGTAAGCGCGCGCGGTTGTCGCCGTTAGTGACAGGTATAGGAACAGGGCCAGCAAGCCTGACCTTGAAAGGGTGCGATAGTTCATGATTGCAGGTATGCGTCAGGTGTTGTACGCAGAAGCTGCCAAAGAGATAGGATAAGGACTATATTCTAGGGAGAGGCATGCAGCTTTTTCCGGGCTCTGAAGTAGGCCATCACCTCCACAATGCTGATCCCCAACA
The DNA here is from genome assembly GCF_030546575.1 of Pontibacter coccineus. GTDB lineage: Bacteria > Bacteroidota > Bacteroidia > Cytophagales > Hymenobacteraceae > Pontibacter > Pontibacter coccineus. The sequence continues at coordinate 23,400 of NZ_JAUOTN010000011.1, read as the reverse complement.
GCACCCACATGGCGCCCAGCAGAAAGCCCGCCAGTACATCTGAGAGAAAGTGCACCCCCAGGTATATTCTGCTGAAACCTATCAGTAAGATCAACGCACCGGATCCGGCCAGCACTACATGGCGCAGGCGTCTCTTAGGCAAGTGGCGGTATCCGAAATAGGCGAGTATACCCCAAAGCGCCATGCTGGTGGTGGCATGCCCGCTCGGAAAAGAAAAGTTATGCTCCGGATAGAAAGCCACCTCGGTGGGACGGTCACGGCTGATGAACTTCTTGCCGTACTGCACCGATAGCCCGGTTCCGGCCATGGTCAGCCAGAAAGCCAGCACCGCAGTGTAGCGCCGGTTGTATAAAAACACGATGGTGGCCAGACCGCCGACGGCAAACACTGCTTCCCGGGTGCCCAGTTGCGTGAGGGCATAGAACGTCTGGCTCAGCCACTCGCTTCGCATGCCATAGAGGAAGGCCGTAAACATTCTGTCGACATGCACCACCCCCTCTGATTCGATGACATCTTCGGCAAGCTCGGAGAGCAGCGCAGCATTGACTCCTATAACCAGCACCAGAATAGTGAGGGGCAGCCCAACAAAAGTAGTGGTGTCGAAACGCCGCAGCAGGAAACCGGAGAGCCCCGGAAATTGCCGGTAAAAGCGCTGCACGAGTGGCTGCTTTGCCAGCCAGCTGCGAATCGAGAGGAAGAGGTATGTCAGAAAATGGCGCATAAAGTAAAAATCCAATTTTTATACGCAATCTTCTCAATTTGATAGATGCGCACGAGCCTTTACCCGAAAAAAATATCCGTTCACATGGCAAAATGTTTTATTAACAACTTATTAGCCCTATATAAAGTACATATTGAACATGAGAGGGTTTGAAAACATATACGACAAACTCCTGCTCGGTGTAGGGGTCGTATTGCTGGTGTTGCTGTGGGTACAGTTTCCGGCTATGCCCGAGATGAATGCGGAAGATAATATACGCTATACCTCGGACGAAGCCAGGACGGTTATGAACTCAAAAGCCCGGTTTCTGAAGCCCTCTACTGCACTTTCTCCCCGCGAAGTCATCAAGATACAGCTCCATGCCCTTCAACGAAACGACATGACGGATAGCGGCATCATCACAGTTTTTAATTTCTCGTCGCCTACCAGCCGTGTAAGCTTAGGCCCGCTTAACCACTTCCGGATGATGGTGCGTGACCCAGCCTATAGCCCCATGCTCAACTTCGTTTCATACAAAACCGGAAAGATGGTGATAACAGACAATACGGCCTACCAGCTCGTGGTCATCAAGGGGGCGAGTGGGGAGCAGGTACCCTATTTATTCATACTGGCCAAGCAGCGGAAAGGCATGTACAAAGGTTGCTGGATGACAGTGGGTGTTGCCCGCCAGGATATAAACAGCCAATCCAGCCTGATCTAAAGGCTATACCTCTACCCCTATACCTTCCTTACAAAGGCAACTCCATTTTGATGTCGGCTCGTTCGTAAATGCTCGGCGGCATCGGCACTTCCACAAAGCCCAGTCGACGATACAGGTTCAGGGCCGTGTCGAGCCTGCGGTTCGACACCAGGTATACCATGCGGGCACCCACCTCACGGGCTTTCCGGATGGCTGCCTCGCCTAAAAGCTTTCCAATCTTCAGGCCCTGCGCTTTAGGGGTCACCGCCATCTTGGCCAGTTCATATACGCCGTTGCCATCATTAATCAATGCACAGGTACCTACGATCTCACCCTGGTAGCTGGCCATCAGAATATGCCCGCCCTTGTCGATGATGTAGCTTTGCGGATTGCCCAATGATTTATGGTCGGCCTCTTCCATTACAAAATAGCGGGTGATCCACTCCTCGTTCAGGGCTTTGAACGCGCCGGCGTGCTGGGATTCGAAATCGAGTATCTGGACGGTAGCTTCGGTAGTAGCCAATTGCATAAAGTATTCTGATTTAATGCAAAGGTACACCTATACCTGCCTTATTGTCAAATGGGCGGTCATAAAAGGGCTTCACCACATTGGCACCTCCTTAGTTCTCACCACGCAACAATTGCCCGCGTAACTCGCCGTTCGGGTATGTGGTGCTGTGTACGTTCAGATACCACCTGCCGTCGAGCAACTGCTCTTCTTCGGTTTGGGTTAGCTCCCGCGTCTTGCCTGTCACTGAGCCTGTATGGCTTGTGGGGTAATTTTCGACCGGTATCACGACAGGAGCGCTCTCGGTGGCAAGGGCCGGACCATGAAAGTGTATGCCAACTGTGTTGTCGGCTGCGTTGCCGAGTGTCCAGCTAAAGTTATACGTCAGTACCCGGGTGCTCCGGTCGTAGGTCGCGGTGAGGGAACCCGAACCACTTGTGGCAACGGCTGGCACCTCGTTGTCACCGGACAGCTCCACATTTGTGAATGCAACCTCACTTTCTAGTAAGTCGTCCTCATTATCGTCGTCGCAGGCGTAGGCAAAACCGCTCAGCAATACCAAAAAATAAACTACTGCCCTCCTGACACTTATATCCTCACGTTTCATAAGCCAACATTTTAAATTATTATAGATCAAACCCTTATATTGTTTTACTTGTCTGACAGTCAATGGTTAAGCCTTAGGTATAATTTGGTGCTTCACCCCGACTCTTTCTATCCTTTCGCAGCTAAGTCAGGTATAAGATGATCGATCAAACGCTACTGTTTTCATGTCTGATACCATTCCGCTCTGGTTGCCGATAAGCTATACCTTGTTTCTGCTGGTGCTGGTGCCAGTATACTGGAAACATTACGGGCCGGGCAATTTCCTGTGGTTTTCGGATGTGGCACTGTTCTCGGTCGGCATCGTGCTCTGGACGGAAAATCAACTTTTGCTGAGCATGATGGCGGTGGGCGTGTTGGGGCTGGAGCTTGTCTGGAACGTAGACTACTTCGGGCGGCTGCTCACTGGCAGGGAGTTACTGGGCCTGAGCAATTATATGTTTCATCCGGACAAGAGCCTGTTTTTGCGAGGTCTCTCGCTGTTTCATGTCTTTCTGCCAGCCATCGTGATCTGGCTGTTGATAGAATGGGGTTACGATACCCGCGCCATCTGGTACCAGACGGCATTGGCCTGGGTCGTGCTGCCGCTCAGCTATTTCCTCACCGACCCTAGAGAGAACGTGAACTGGGTGTTCGGCTTTGGCAGCGAACCGCAGCAGGCTATACCTAAAGGACTGTACTTTGCACTGGCTATGTTGTTTTTCCCGATCTGTATTTACCTGCCTTCGCATTTTGCGCTGCAGTGGTTGTTTAACTGAGTTGCAGGACTTTCCTCTAAAAACAGGGGAGGAAGCTAATTCACTTGAAGAAAAGGAGATGTGCACGATTAACATCCCCCTGCCCCCTTCGAAGGGGGACTTCTGACTACTACCACCTTATAGGTATAGCTTTGTAGCTTCTGCAGTTTGGGCTGCTACTGATTTAACTCACCCCTGCCCCTCCTTATCCTTTAAGAGGGCCCCTACCCCCAGGCGGGGATTCGTAACTGCCAGTTTACAGGTATAAGCGCTGTAGTTACAGTCACACACCACACGAAACGCTGGCACGCATCGAAAAACTAATTTGCCCCAGAGGCTACAAAGGTATAGCATCAGCCCGGTGCACTTTTACGATACTCCACTGTTCGAGCGTTCAGCGAGTTTGGAGGATCTTGACTTTTTTTGCTTACTTTTTTTATCAAGAAAAAAAGTAAGTGCCCGCCGCACAGGCGAAGCTACAAAGCAATAAAGGTTGCTATACCTATGAGCACCACTACGTCAGTTAGAAACTGGCCTCATACTAAACCACAGGTTGCGCTGACGCTAAACTTGCGGTATGCTATACCTATACCTGGGCCAGAGGCCCCACCATAGCCGTCACGAGCGAGGACGCTCGCGCCATTAGCTCCGCTATACCTCCGATAAGAATAACAGAGCAACCACTTATCCAGGCATAAAAAGAGCGGGCTTAGCCCGCTCTTTTCTCTCACCTTAAACAAACAATTAAATATTCTGCGTCGCGTTCGCGTCCGGCACCTTCACTTTCTCAGAGGTCTTCAACCCGGATACTACCTCGATGTTAATGCCATCCGACAAACCGGTTTTCACTTCGCGCTTCTCAAATACCTGCGGAGCGGTTTCCACTTCTACAAACGACTTGTCTTTCTCGAACTTGAGCAGACTCTCTTTCACCGCCATTACTTTCTCGCGCTTGTCGAGCACGATGTCGGCGTTGGCGCTATACCCTGCCCGGATAAAGTCCTTTTCGTCGAGCAGCACCTTGGCGCGGATCGGGAATTTGATGGAACCCTCTTCCAGCACGCCTTTCGGGGCGATGTACTCGAGCTTGGCATTGAACACGCGGCCTTCAATGGCACCGATGGTCAGCAACAGGTCCATGTCTTCTTTCAGCTTGCCCACCTCCGACTCGTCGATCTTGCCCTCAAATATCAGGGTGCGCATGTCGGCCACGGTGGCGATGGAAGTGCCCTCATTGAAGTTGTTGCGCTCGATGATGGAAGTACCCACTTTTACAGGCACGTCCAGCAGCATGCCGTCGATGGTGGAGTAGACCAGATTGGAAGCCTGCCCGCTGCGTTTAGAGGCGCCTTCGCGCACCAGTTGCAGGTTGCTCTCCGCCGATTGAAGGGCTTCGCGCTTCAGGTCGTGGTCGGCCTTATACCTTCTGAACTCCTGCTCGGCGATTACTTTCTGGTCGTAGAGTTGCTGATAGCGGGCCAGTTCGCGCTTGGCTTCGTCGAAATTGATGCGGGCGGTTTCCAGCGTATTCTGGGCGTTGTTTACGTTCACAATGTTCGGCACGATCTTGATCTTGGCCAGCAGCTGCCCCTGCTTCACGATCTGCCCGGCCTCCACGTAGAGTTCCTCCACAATGCCCGATACCTGCGACTTCACCTCCACCTCTTTGCGGGGCACGATAGAGCCGGTGGCCACCGTTTTTTTCACGATGTCTGTCTCAAAGGGCTCTTCTGTTTTGTACACGATCGGATCGGTGTTGGCCTTGTTGTAGAAGTAGCGGCCCAGCCAAACAGACAAGGCCAGCATAACGATCACGAACAGTCCGATAAAAACCTTTTTCATAGTAGTTGTTCAATTATAATCTTGTTGATTCGACGTTCCTATTACTCTTCCTGCAGGGCGACTACCGGATTCACGCGGGCAGCCTTGGTGGCAGGTATAAGACCGGCCAAGGCGCCGGCCACTACCAGTAGCACAGTTGCCGTCACAGCCACGGCCGGGTTCACTTCCGGCGGACCGAAAAAGCCTGCCTGCACGTTGTTATCCACCATAAAGCCTTCGATGGCAGCGATGAGCCCGGTGCCAGCCAGCAAACCAATGTAGCCGGCAAAGCCCGTGATCACAATGGATTCCTGTATGATCAGGCTCACGATGGACAGGGGCGTTGCGCCCAGGGCCTTGCGTATACCGATTTCTTTGGTCCGCTCCTTCACTACGATCAGCATGATGTTGCCTACCCCGATGATACCGGCTACGATGGTGCCGATGCTCACCAGCCAACTAAAGCCCGCTATACCTGCAAACAGCCCCTGCACATCCTGAAACTCTTTCTCCACATTCGCTGATCCGAAAGCTTTCAGATCTGTCGGGGCCACTTTGTGCCGTTTCATCAGCAGGGCCTTCACTTTCTCCTCCACCACTGCAGCAGGTATACCTGACTTTGGCGTCATGGCAAAGAAATTCACTTGATTAGGCTGGTTGAAAGCCTGCTGCAGGGTAGTGTTCGGTATGTAAATGGTCTGGGCGTCCTGCACTACGTCTTCGTCTTTGCCGAGCGGCTTAAACGTGCCCACCACCTGAAAATAAATGCCTTTGATGCTGATGTACTTGCCGATCGGGTCTACCCCTTCTGCAAACAGCAACTCCAGGGTGCGCGGCCCTACCACGGCTACTTTGCGGCGCTCCACTATGTCTTTCTGGTTGATAAAACGGCCACTCACCACATTGGTCGGCTTCACCTGCAGCACTTCCGGCGTTTCGCCATTCACGGTAAAAGCCGAGCTTTTGGTACCGTATACCACCGAGAAGCTGCCCTGTAGCTGGTTACTCGGCGCAATCACCCCCACCTCCGGCACAAAGGCACGGATGGCGTCTATGTCGTCGTTAGTCATCTGGATGAAGCGCCCCGCTTTCAGGCCCATGTAAGGCACACTCGTGCGCTGCGTCCACACAAACACGGCATTCTTGGCCACATTGAACTCAGACGTGATCCCTTTCTCTAGCCCTTTGCCCGCCCCTAGCAAAAGCACCAACATGAAAATGCCCCAGAACACCCCAAAAGCCGTCAGCGCCGTACGCAGCTTGTGCTTCTTTACGGTGTTATAAATCTCGGTCCATTTATCAATGTCGATCATGCTTTAGTTTTGATGGAGTGGTTTAGTGATTTAGTGAGGTTTTTAGTTTTTGAATGAGTGGTTGAGTGAATGTTTATTTCTTTTTGATTGAATTATTAAGCCTTTAGTGAGTATTCGTTTGGTTGATTTTCGGTTTAATGTTTTGGGTTATTGGGTTAATGATTGGGGCGTGGCTATAAGTAATTATCGTGCTCACAATTCATCTAAAATGAAAGACCATTCGATTCAGTAGTTTTATCTTCAATTAGCCACCTGTTAAATCAAAAATAAAAATCGCTCAAACACTAACTCGCAAATTCCATCGCTCAATCACTCATTCACTAAATCACAACTCTAACTTGCCCTCAGCGCCTCTATCGGTTTGATGCGAGCCGCTTTCAGTGCGGGCATCAGGCCGGCCAGGGCCCCGGAAATCACCAGGATCAGGGTAGCGGCCAGCGCTACACCGGGGTCCACTTCGGGACTAGCGAAGAAAGGCGCCTCCGCCCCCGACGATTCCATCAGATACTCCAGACCTGCGAGCACACCGGTGCCTGCCAGTAAGCCCAGGTAGCCCGAAAAGGCCGTGATCACCACCGACTCCTGCAGAATCAGGCTCACGATGGAAAACGGCGTTGCCCCCAAAGCCTTGCGCACACCGATCTCGCGGGTGCGCTCCTTCACGATGATCAGCATGATGTTGCTCACGCCCACGATGCCGGCAATGAGAGTGCCTATACCTACAATCCACACAAATATCTTGATGCCATTGAAGAGACCCATCACTTTCAAAAACTCCGCCTCTGTGTTTTCCACCCCGATGGCCATTTTGTCTTCGCTGGAGAACTTATGCCGTTCGGCCAGCAGGTTGCGCAGCCGGGCCTCCATGTCTTTGGCACTCACGCCGGGTTCGGCCACCAGTGCCATCATCTGTACCTGGTTGGGCTGGTTAAAGGCGGCCTGCAGGGTCGAGAAGGGGATGTAAGCCCGCTCCTCACGACGACTGCTGTTGTTGCCGCGCATCTTAAAAGTGCCCACTACTTTAAAGTGTATCCCTTTGATGTTGACGTACTCGCCCACCGGGTCGCCTTCTCCAAACAGCACTTTGCTCACCTGATCGCCAATCACGACCACCTTGCGTTTTTCACGCTCGTCGATTTCGTTGAGCAGACGGCCTCTGAACGGTATCTCGCCGTTTATTTTCAGGAAACCCGGTTCGGCACCAAACACCTGGTAAGAGCCGTTCTGGGTTTTGTAATTGATGGTATACTCTCCCATCACCCGGTTGCGCGGCGATAGCAACTGCACGTTTTCCACATCCCTGTGCACCGACGCCAGGTCCTGATTGGTCAGTTTTATCTCACGGCCTGGCGACATACCTTGGTGGGCCAGCGCAGTCTTGCCGGTCCAGACGTAGATGCTATTCTTGGCTCCGGCTCCGAAGCGGTTGTATACCCCGTTCTCCAGTCCTTTGCCGGCGCCCAGCAACAACACTAGCATAAAGATGCCCCAGAACACCCCAAAGGCGGTCAGGAACGTACGCAGCTTGTTCTTCTGCATCGTCCCGAGTATCTCCTGCCATTTGTCTAGGTCGAACATGTGTTGGATTGCTGGTTGTTAATTATTGATTGTTGTCGGTATACCTTAGCTTTTCGCCGCCACCGCTTCTGCTGCCAGAACTGCCTCTTCGGCACTGTGGTCGCTGTTCACGATCAGGCCGTCTTTGAGCCGGATGACGCGGTGCGTCTGGGCCGCGATGTCGTTTTCGTGCGTCACGATTACCACCGTCATCCCTTTGCTGTTCACGTCTTTAAAGATGTCCATCACATCATAGGAAGTCTGCGTGTCGAGGGCGCCGGTCGGTTCGTCAGCTAGGATAAGTTTGGGCTGTGAAATAAGCGCTCTGGCGATGGCCACCCGCTGTTTCTGCCCGCCTGACATTTCGTTGGGGGAGTGTTCTGCCCAGTCTTTCAGGCCCACCCTGTCGAGGTACTCCAGGGCCAGTTTGTTGCGCTGCTTGCGGCCAACGTTCTGATAGTAGAGCGGCAGGGCCACGTTCTCCATCGCGTTTTTGAAAGAGAGTAGGTTAAAAGATTGAAACACAAAGCCCAGAAACTTATTGCGGTAATAGGCCGCCTTTGCAGCCGACAAGTTTCGGATGGGCGTGCCTGCCAGGGTATAGCTGCCGCTGTCGTAGTCGTCGAGGATGCCGAGGATGTTGAGCAAAGTGGATTTGCCGGAGCCCGAAGAACCCATGATAGACACCAGTTCGCCTTCCTCAATGTGCATGTCGATGCCCTTGAGCACGTGCAGTCTGTTGCGCCCCACCGCGTAGTATTTGTGTATATTTTCCAGCTGTATCATAGGCGGCAGTCCAAAATGATGGCAAATAAATTACTGCTAATTGCGGTGCAAGGTGCTCTATATAGAGCTAAGTTTCTGAGATACTATACCTACAGGAGGTTTGTATCGATTGACAGGTATAGTTTGTCTATCAAATCGATTACCTCTCTTCAAAGCAGTTTCAGCTCTAAAACTCTTATTAAAGTTAAAACGAAACGCAATACCTCACTATTTTGCTTCAATCATGATAAAGATGAAATAGTGGGGCGAGAGGTTGCCTGCGCTTTGGAAAATAATTTACCCGCTATACTTTCCCTTCGTAGAAAAGCTATGCTACCACCGGATCTGCCACAGCCTATTCTCTTTCATCCTTTGAAGCATCACCTGGGTTACATCCGGGAGTTCATACAGGCGCATAACGATGCAAACGACTCTCTTCTGCAGGCACAACTCAAGACGCTTGGCAGTTCACAGCCCGACTTATACCTCGGCCCGCTTTCACCACAGCAGATCGCCCACGAAACCATCGCATACCTGCAGGCGCACCGTGCCCTCGAGCCGGGTGCTTACCGGCTATACCTGTCGGGCAGTGAAGCAGAATATCAGATGATCAGTTTGTCTGACGAAAGCGAGTGGGTGCTGCGTTGGGGCGTAGTCGAAGGAAGGTACGTGCATCTGCACCCGGCCAGGTATAGCCGGCACACCCTGCGCGTAAAAGCCAACGCACTCAAGTCAGCTATAGCAGTGAGCGTGGCTGCTCTGAGGTATAAGCAGCCGCTTAGTTTGGCGCTGGTTAACCAGGTGCGCACCCAATGGCTTGGGCTGGCACCTATACCTGAGTTGTTACCGGGTGGTACCTTGTCAAGATTGGTCTACTTGCTCGAAGGCAAGGAAACTAGTTAGTTGGCAGTTCGGCTGAAGACCATTCGGTTATTGACTTTTGTGTACTTAAAGTCCTCCTCGCCTCTAAACATGGCCTTTTGCAAGTGCATGTTATTTGCCACTTTGGTATACTTAAAGTTGGCCAGGCCTCTAAAGTCTGCTGCCTTGAAGTCAGCGTCTCCACTAAACTTGGCGTATTTGAAGTTAGCCTCTCTTTTGAAAGAAGCATTCCCAAAGCTTGTCTGCTCAGGAAACGTCACATATTTGAAATTGGCTTCTTCCGCAAACTTCGTTGTACTGTAATCGGCTGATTTCGAAAACTTACTATACTTGAAATTTGCCTCATGCCGGAAATTGCTGCCTGCAAACGATACATCTTCTTTAAACTTCGAGTATTTGAAAGCGCTGTATCCTTCAAAGACACAATTCTCAAAACGTACCGCCTTGTCGAAATTAGTGTTATATACTTCGTTTTTCCTGTTAAGAATCTTTATGTCCTCGTTATCCGAATTGTAATAAGCCAGCACATCATCTTTGAACGTGCAGTCAATAAAGGTCAGCGGTACTTTTACGGTACTGATATACTCATCTGTACTATTCTTACCGTCAGCTTTTTTCTCGAGGCGCATGTTGTCCAGGCGCGTCAGATCCAGCACCCCCACAATCTCAGCATTTTTATAGGTCACAGCCTCACCACGGTTTATTTTGGCGATAATTTCAGAGGCCTTCACGCGCGTTTGTGCCCAGGTCAGGAAAGGCACTGCCAGCAGAAACAGGAGTAGAAATGATTTTTTCATGGTTTTGAGGTATAAGGTTTGAATGGAATATCAGCTTATACCCTCTAGATGAAGCAGATCCAGGAAAGGTTGCCTGACGGTATTTTTATTCTTCTAGAAACTGCACAATGGTGCGCACCACGATCCAATAGATCAGGAAAGCTAACATGAAGACGGTGCCGAACAGCAATGCCTTTTCCAGCAGGCTGGAGCTGATGATCTGACAGGTATAGCTTGCAAGCAAAAAAGGCAGCAGAACGCCAAGTCCCATCATGATTCTTAATGCTTTATCGAAAGATTGCTGCGGATCGTTCATAGCTATCTAGGTTTAGGGCTTCATGTTTTAATACAACGTAAAACCTCCTAAAAGAGTTATCATCGCTATATAGTTATAAAACAAAACAGCATCACCTTTTTTCGGGCGATGCTGTTTATACTAGGATTGTATGAACTCGATTAGATATGCAGGGCGCGGTTCTCTGTAGCTGCCAGACAGGCCTCTTTTATGGCTTCTGTATAGGTTGGGTGCGCATGACTCATGCGGGAGATGTCCTCTGCCGAAGCACGGAACTCCATCGCCACAACAGCCTCCGCGATCAGGTCGGCTATGCGCGGACCGATCATGTGCATACCCAGGATCTCGTCTGTTTCCTTGTCAGCCAGCACCTTCACAAAGCCGTCCGTGTCCATCGACGCCTTGGCGCGACCCGACGCTTTGAATGGGAACGAACCGATTTTGTAGGCACGGCCCTGCTCTTTCAACTGCTCTTCAGTGAAGCCCACGCCTGCCACTTCGGGCCAGGTATACACCACACCCGGGATCAGGTTGTAGTTGATGTGCGGCTTCTGACCTACGATCGTCTCGGCCACGAACACACCTTCTTCCTCGGCTTTGTGGGCCAGCATCGCGCCACGCACCACGTCACCAATGGCGTAGATGCCCGGCACGTTGGTTTCCAGGTGATCGTTCACGGCAATCATACCGCGCTCGCCCATCTGCACGCCAGCATTCTCCAGACCGAGGCCTTCGGTGTACGGCTTGCGACCCACTGATACCAGTACATAGTCGCCGTCAAACGTAATGGTTTCGCCTTTCGGATTCTCAGCCGTTACCGTTACTGTTTCGCCTTCATTGGTAGCGCCGGTTACTTTGTGGTTGAAGAAGAACTCGAAGCCCAGTGTTTTCTTGAGCACACGCTGCAGCTCTTTGCCCAGCGCACGGTCCATGGTCGGGATGATCGAGTCCATGTACTCCACCACCTGTACTTTGGTACCCAGGCGGGCGTACACCGAGCCCAACTCCAGACCGATCACACCACCACCGATCACGATCATTTTCTTTGGCACCTCTTTCAGTTCTAAAGCTTCTGTAGACGTGATGATGCGTTTTTTGTCGATTGGCAGGAAAGGTAGCGAAGTTGGCTTGGAACCTGTTGCGATGATCGTCTTGTCTGTCTCGATCTGCTGCTCCTGGCCGTCTATACCTGCAATCTTGATCGTGTTCTTGTTCACGAACGAGCCCAGGCCATAGTAGGTGTCGATCTTGTTTTTCTTCATCAGGAAGGCGATGCCGTCGTTATTTGACTTCACCACACCCGCCTTGCGATTGATCATCTGCTGGATGTTCACCTGCAGGTCATTCAACTCAATGCCGTGCTCCTTAAAGGTATGCGCCGCATTGTGGTAGTGCTCCGATGAATCGAGGAGTGCCTTGGAAGGTATACAGCCCACGTTCAGGCAAGTACCGCCCAGCACATTGTATTTCTCTATGATAGCAGTTTTCAGGCCCAGCTGCGCGCAGCGGATCGCCGCCACGTAGCCCCCAGGACCAGAACCGATTACGGTTACATCGTATTTCATCTGTCTATATTTTAGGGAGAGGTATACCTCTCGTTTTGTTTTTAATTCTTTGCTAAAGATTAACCCACACCTGCCCCCAAGGAGTGGAAACAGTAGCAGGGAGGTCCCCCTTTGAAGGGGGTAGGGGGATGTTTTACACCTCGCAGGTAAACACCCCTATAGTCCCCTCAAGGGGACACTTTCTTCTATAATCGCAATAAAAAGGAGGAGCAAACTTTAACGCTTACCCCTCCTCCCTTATCTCAAAAATTATACGCCAAGAAGCAATCTCATCGGATCTTCTAACAGTTCTTTAACTCGAACTAAGAAGCTTACTGACTCACGACCGTCGATGATACGGTGGTCGTAAGAAAGCGCCAGGTACATCATCGGGCGGATCTCCACTTGTCCGTCCACGGCAACCGGGCGCTGCACAATGTTGTGCATACCCAAAATGGCCGACTGCGGTGCGTTGATTATCGGCGTTGACATCATAGAGCCGAACACGCCACCATTAGTGATCGTGAAGGTACCGCCTGTCATCTCCTCAATTGAAAGTTTTCCATCACGTGCCTTCTTGGCCAGACGGATCACCTCTTTTTCAATACCGTCCAGTGTCAGGCTTTCCGCGTTGCGGATAACCGGTACAACCAGGCCTTTCGGAGAGGAAACAGCGATGGAAACATCCACAAAATCATTGAAGATCATGTCATTGCCATCGATCTGGGCATTCACAGCTGGCCACTCCTGTAGAGCAACTGTACACGCCTTCGTGAAGAAGGACATGAAACCTAAGCCAACTTCGTGCTTCTCCTTGAACTTGTCTTTGTACTTGGCACGGATGTCCATGATCGGCTTCATATCCACCTCGTTGAAGGTAGTCAGCATGGCCGTGTCGTTTTTCACCTGTACCAGGCGGCGGGCAACAGTCTTACGCAGCGAGCTCATTTTCTCGCGGCGCTGGTTACGCTCACCTGCAGCGGCCGGTGCGGCAGCGGCAGTTTCCTGCTTGGCAGCTGGAGCCGGAGTGGCTGGTTTCGCAGCTGATTTCTGAGCACCTACGGCGTCTTCCTTCGTAATGCGACCGTCGCGGCCTGTACCTTGCACATCGGCTGGGTTGATGCCTTTCTCGGAAAGAATCTTACCGGCAGCTGGTGATGGTGTGCCGGAAGCATATGTCTGTGCGCCTGACGGAGCGGCAGCGGCTGGCTGAGAAGCCTGCTGTGCGGCAGGAGCGCCTGGCTGAGCGGCTGGTTTCGCAGCGCCTGCACCCTGTACAATGCGGCAAAGCAATCCGCCGATCTCTACCGTGTCGCCTTGCTGGGCTACGATCTGTAGCGTACCGGCGGCTTCGGCTGGCAACTCAAAGGTCGCCTTGTCTGACTCCAGTTCAGCGATTACCTCGTCCATTTCTACATGGTCGCCGTCGTTTTTCAACCAGCTGGCAATCGTTACCTCCGTAATGGACTCACCTACAGTTGGCACGCGCATTTCTTTGGTTTCGCCAGCACCCTGTGCAGCGGCCGGAGCGGACTCCTGTGCAGCCGGAGCGGCAGTTGCAGTTGGGGCAGCAGTTTCTTGTTTAGCGGCTGGGGCAGCAGGAGCGCCACCGGCTTCGCCGTTTTGCTCGATGCGGCAGATCGTGGCACCCACCTCAATGGTATCGCCTTCCTGCGCAACGATGCGTAAAATGCCTGCGGCTTCTGCTGGCAGTTCGAATGTGGCTTTGTCAGATTCCAGCTCCGCAATCACCTCATCCATCTCCACCCGGTCGCCATCTTTCTTTAGCCACTGGGCTATGGTTACCTCAGTGATTGACTCACCTACGGCAGGCACTTTAACTTCTAAGCTCATATTTTCTATCGATTATGAATTACAGTTTTGACTTACGAGTGAATAATGAATAATGACGAATGAGTAATTAATCATTCGTCATTATTCATTATTCATTAAATAGCAAATGCGCGTTCAATCAACTCCGCTTGCTCCTTGCCATGTATTTTGTTATACCCTGTCGCAGGCGAAGCGCTTGGCTTACGGGCTACCAGATCTTCTACGCCGTTGCGCATAACACGCAGCACGTACATCCAGCCACCCATGTTTTCCGGCTCTTCCTGTACCCAGTATACCTTGGCGTTCTTGTACTTGCTCAGTTCGGCCTCCAGCTGCATTTTCGGGAACGGTGCCAGTTGCTCCATACGGATAATGGCTACGTCCTTGCGCTTGTTCTTCTGCTGTTCTTCCAGCAGGTCGAAGTATACCTTACCAGTGCACAGCAACACTTTCTTCACCGATTTTGCGGATGCATAATCGTCGCCGATCACTTCTCTGAAGCCTCCTTTGGTGAATTCTTCTATAGGAGACACCACGCTCGGATGACGCAGCAATGACTTCGGCGCCATGTTGATAGCCGGCTTGCGGAAAGGCAGGGCCAACTGACGACGCAGGAAGTGGAAGAAGTTGGCTGGCGTTGTAATATTCGTCACAAACATGTTGTACTCAGCAGCCAGTTGCAGGAAGCGCTCAGGGCGAGCATTGGAGTGCTCAGGTCCCTGCCCTTCGTAACCGTGCGGCAACAGCATCACCACCCCGTTCATACGCTGCCACTTCGACTCCGTGGCGGCCACAAACTGGTCGATCATTACTTGTGCTCCGTTGGCGAAGTCACCAAACTGCGCTTCCCAAATAACGAGTGCGCTCGGGTTAGCCATCGAATAGCCGAACTCAAAGCCCAGCACGCCATACTCTGACAGCAGCGAGTTGTAGATCTCCAGTTGGCGCTGCTCATCCTGTATATAATTTAAGCTGTTGTAAGGAGCGCTTGTGTTGGCGTCGCGGAGCACAGCATGGCGGTGCGAGAACGTACCGCGCTGCACATCCTGACCGCTCAGGCGCACGATCTTGCCCTCTGTCAGCAAAGAGCCGTAAGCCAGCAGTTCGGCCGCAGCCCAGTTCAACTGACGGGTCTCAAAGAACATCTCTTTGCGGTCTTTCAGCAACTTCTCGATTTGCTTGAGTGGCTTGAAGCCCTGTGGCACCGTCGACAGCGCTTTGCCCACACGTTCCACCACCTCAGGAGCTATACCTGTTTCAGGCGACTGGTTGAAGTCTTCCGGGTTGGAGCGGCGCAGTGTCTGCCATTCCTTCTCCATCTGCTGGTAGTTATAAGGAAGGGGCTTCTGCTTTACCATGTCCAGGCGGTCCTGCAGCATCTGACGGAACTCTTTGTCCATCGACTGGGCCAGTTCCGCATTGATATCGCCACGGGCAATCAGATTCTTGTTGTATACCTCACGTGGGTTCGGATGCTTCGAAATCAGGTTATAAAGGTGTGGCTGCGTGAATTTCGGCTCGTCTGCCTCGTTGTGGCCATGACGGCGGTAGCACACCATATCGATGAAGATGTCGTTGCCGAACATCTGACGGTACTCGGTGGCCAGACGCACGGCAAACACCACTGCTTCCGGATCGTCACCGTTCACGTGTAGCACCGGCGCGTCGATGATCTTCGCCACATCCGTACAGTAGATAGAAGAGCGGGCATCTTCAAAGTCAGTGGTAAAGCCTACCTGGTTGTTGATCACAAAGTGAATTGTTCCGCCTGTCTGGTAGCCTTTCAGCTTGGCCATTTGCGTCACCTCGTACACAATACCTTGTCCGGCCAGGGCGGCGTCGCCATGGATCAGGATTGGTACGATCTGCTTCGGATCGCGCTCATACATGCAATCGATCTTGGCACGCACGAAGCCTTCCACTACCGGATTCACCGCCTCTAAGTGCGATGGGTTTGGTGCCAGCTTCAGATTAACGGTGTTGCCGGATGTAGGGGTCACCACCTCTGAAGAGAAGCCCATGTGGTACTTCACGTCACCATCGCCCATGGTCAGGTCTGGTGTGGCAGTGCCCTCAAACTCGGAGAAGATCTGCTCATAGGTTTTGCCCATGATGTTGGCAAGCACGTTCAGGCGACCACGGTGCGCCATACCTATCACCACTTCCTTGGCTCCCAGATCGGAGGCCTTGTCGATGATGGCATCCAGGGCAGGGATCGTTGTTTCGCCGCCTTCCAGCGAGAAGCGCTTCTGACCCAAGAATTTCGTGTGCAGGAAGTTTTCGAATACTACCGCTTCGTTCAGCTTGGAAAGAATGCGCTTTTTGTATTCTATACCTGGGTTGAAGGCCGGGAATTCCTTTTCAATTTTGTTTTGCAACCACTTGAGCACCTCCGGGTCGCGGATGTACATGTACTCGAAGCCGATCGGCCCTTCGTAAATCTGCTGCACCGTCGCCACGATGTCGCGCAGTTTGGCAGGTCCGATGCCGATCACCTCGCCTACCTGGAACACAGTGTCCAGGTCCGCTTCTGACAAACCGAAGTCTTTCAGGTCCAGCAGGGCTTTGCGGTCTTTGCGCTCACGCACCGGGTTGGTTTTAGAACGCAGGTGGCCGCGGGTGCGGTAGGCATATATAAAGTTGCGAACAGCTACTTCTTTATCTGATTCGCCGGCTGATGTGCCTTTGGCCGGGGCGGCTACTGGTGCACCTTCAACCTCATGACCGTTTTCGTTGTAGGCTGTCGAAAAATCAAAGCCTTCGAAGAATTTGCGCCATCCAAAGTCAACTGACTCCGGATCCTCCTGATAAGCTTTGTACAGCTCGTCAATGTAGGCTCCGTGCGCATTTGCGATATAGGTATATTTATCCATAACTAATGTTTACGGCTGTGTTTAGAGGCAAAGTTAAGAGTATTTACAACAAATCAAACTTTATACATTCGCATAAGCAAATACTCCTGTTAATCAAGATGATACTTTTAAATACATTATTTCTATATAGGGCTGGATTGAGAAAAGTAAACTTCTTTAAGGGCCTGATTTCAGTACTTGGTTTTCTGTTTTCACATTATAAAATTGAATCCTGCCATTATCCGGCACTTTCATAAAAGACTGTTTGTTTACGTGTAGAGCATACCTCTCCACAATTGACCGTCAGAAAAAAAGTCAAGAAACATACAGCAAAGCCTGCACCACTCACAGCCCAGGAAAAGGTAAGCAGGTATATGCGCGGCAACAAAAGCCGGGATACAAAGCCCGAACTCCTGCTTCGGCGCACCCTCTGGCACAACGGCCTGCGCGGTTACCGGGTACACTGGCACAAAGCTCCCGGCAAACCTGACATTTGTTTTCCCGCCCGCCGACTGGCTATTTTCGTGCACGGCTGCTTCTGGCATCGCTGCCCGTATTGCCAACCGGCATTCCCCAAGTCAAACCTACGATTCTGGGAGGAAAAGTTTACCAATAACCAATTGCGCGACGAACACAACAGGATGCTATACCGGGAAGCTGGCTGGCAACGGGTAGTTATATGGGAGTGTCAGCTGTACCAGGACCTTTCCGCCTGCCTCGAGCTTATCAAAACACTGCACCGGGGCGTTCCTGCCAGCTGGGAAGTGGCGGCCTGATCGAAATCCAGGCGGCCGTAACCATCGGTAGGAATAAAAGTATTATCTTCAGTACCTTAACATACTAACACAACCCTATGAAAAAAAATATGATCGGCCTGGCTGTGCTCGGCCTGCTGGCTTTTGGCTGTAACGAAAACGCCCGGGATGTAGCAGACAGCGACAAAGACAGCACCGCTGTTGCCAGCGACACGACTGGCCTGCTTACCGCTCAGCAGAGCATCAATGCCAACGATCTCCTGCAACACATTAAGGTGCTTGCCTCGGATGCATTCGAAGGCCGCAGTCCCGGCACGGCCGGCGAAGACTCTACTGTCAACTACCTTACCAGCGAGTTTAAGAAGCTGGGCTTACAGCCGGGCAACCCGAACGGCACGTTTGTGCAGAAGGTTCCTATGTTTGGCTTCACTGCACAACCTCAGGCAAACTTTACGGCAGGGGGCAAAACCGTCAATCTTTCTTTTCCGGATGATTACGTGGCTGTGTCGCGTCGCTTTGTCCAGGATGTGAACGTCAACAATTCTGACCTGGTATTTGTGGGCTATGGCATCGTGGCCCCTGAGTATGGCTGGGACGATTACAAAGGGGTGGATGTAAAAGGCAAGACCATCGTGATGCTCATCAACGATCCGCCTATACCTAGCCAGAACAATCCGGAGCAGTTGGACAGCACCATGTTTGGCGGCAAGGCCATGACCTATTACGGCCGCTGGACCTACAAATATGAAATCGCAGCCGAGAAGGGCGCTGCCGCTGCCATCATCATTCACGAAACCGGTCCGGCTGGCTATCCTTACGAAGTGATATCAGGAAGCTGGAGTCGGGAGAACTTTGACATCAGCAATCCGGGTAAGAACATGGACCGCCTGGCGGTAGAATCCTGGATAACGGAAGACAAAGCCCGCGAACTGTTTACAGCCTCCGGCAATAACTTCGAAAAGCTGAAGAGTGCCGCTGCTCAAAAGGGCTTTAAGCCTGTGCCACTTAATGCAAAGGCAAACTTCACGATCAAAAACCAGCTGCGCGAAGTGGAGTCGCGGAACGTGATCGCCAAGCTGGAAGGGTCTGATCCGCAGCTCAAAGATGAGTATGTGGTATACACGGCGCACTGGGACCACCTGGGCAAAGACGAGAAACTGCCCGGTGACCAGATCTACAACGGCGCCATGGACAACGCCAGCGGCACAGCCGGGCTCATCGAACTGGCAAAAGCCTTCACGCAACTACCCGAGAAGCCGAAACGCTCTATTCTGTTTTTGGCCGTGACTGCTGAAGAGAAAGGCCTGCTGGGATCCAAGTACTATGCTTCTAATCCGCTATACCCGCTCACCAAAACACTGGCGAATATCAACATGGACGTGCTCAACCCTTATCACCCTACCGAGGATGTGATCGTGATCGGGTATGGCAACTCTGATCTGGAAGATATACTGGCAGAAGAGGCGCACACGCAAAACCGCCGGATCGTTCCGGAGGCATCTCCTGAGAAAGGCTCTTTCTACCGCTCCGACCACTTTGAGTTTGCCAAGCAAGGTGTGCCCGCCCTCTATGCCAAGTCAGGTATAGTGGCCCGTGACCAGGCCGCCGACTTCATTACCAAAAAGCAGGAAGAGTACACAGCCGAGCACTACCACAAAGTAAGTGACGAAGTATATGACGACTGGAACCTGGACGGTGCTGTGGAAGATCTCCAGCTCTATTTCCGGGTGGGCTACCGGGTGGCAAATGGTACTACTTACCCGGCATGGCGAGAGAAATCTGAATTCAGGGCCAAACGAGAGAAGTCGTTATCTGAAGTTCAATAATAATCCAAGCTCTTCATAAGAAGCCTTCCTGGAATGTCAGGAAGGCTCCTTTTTTAGCGGTCATTCGTAGTAATTGCTTCCACTAAAGCAGAACCGTTTTAGCTGGCACCAAATAAGCAAAGTTCTATTTTACACCTTACCCACCGCCATAACCTTGTGGTTATACCTATTGACACCCCAATCTTTCGCCATTATAAATCGCTATCTAACAGTATATTACGATCCATTCACAGGGATTATTTTAAAAAAAACTAATCCCAAGGGTTACCTTTCCGTATAAACCGAATAAATAAGTACAAATTTACTTGTTTAACAAAATTTGAAAATCATGAAAAAGACAATAAAATTTGCATTCGCTGCCTTCGCTTTTTTTGCTTTCACAGCTTGTGGTACTGATAACAACACAGCCACAGAAACTGATCGTATTGACGAAGTAGAGACATCTGATATTGATGTGGATGCAGACATGGACGTAGATACCGACACTACTACAGTTATGGACAGTACCGTAAATGATGGTGTGGTAGACGAGATCCCGGAAGAAAAACCTATTCAGTAGTATACATAATTACTTAGTTCAAAAGCCCCCTTTCGGTTTGCCGGAAGGGGGCTTTTGTATACCTGATCTGGTAAATAAAAATAGCATGTGACGTATGGATATGGCTTAATACTTGTTTAAATTTAGCCAATGGAAAAATTATCTTTAGAAGAGGACGGCGTGGCAATAGTGCTGGTGGCATCTGATACGGATTTACGTCAGGCTGTGCAGCAATTGGAGCAATGTGAGGAACTTGCCGTTGACCTTGAATTTGATCAGAACCGCTATACCTATGGCTTTAACCTTTGCCTGATACAGATTGCAGATGGCAAAGGAAAATGCTTTATCATAGACCCGTTTTACATAAATGATTTGAAGCCTTTTTTCCATTTAATGGAAAATCCGGCGATCACAAAGATCATTCATCACTCCAATAACGATATCCTGCTGCTTGATAAAATGGGGTGCTCCGTAAAAGGTATAGTCGACACCGATGTGGCTGCTAAAATCCTAAACTATGAGCGCTCTTCATTAGCAACCGTTCTTAAAGAGGAATTCGGGAAAGAGATCGATAAGTCACAGCAGTCAAGCAACTGGAATAAGCGGCCCCTCACGGAAGACCAGCTCCGCTACGCAGCCATTGATGTGATCTACTTGCACAAGGTAAAGTCTAAGCTACTACAGGAGATAGGAAAGCTCGGGCGTATGCACTGGCTCGAAGAGGAAGACTTCCTGTTGGAGCAGCTTAAGTATACGGAGTCAGAAAATCCGCACCTGCGTCTCAAGCACTCCTACCGTCTTAACTACTACCAGCAATACCTTCTTAAATGGCTTTATACCTTCCGGGAGAACCTTGCCAAACAGTTTAACAAACCGGCTCACTTCGTAATCCCGAATGAGGCGTTGGTCGAATT
Organism: Pontibacter coccineus; assembly: GCF_030546575.1. Classification (GTDB taxonomy): domain Bacteria; phylum Bacteroidota; class Bacteroidia; order Cytophagales; family Hymenobacteraceae; genus Pontibacter; species Pontibacter coccineus. The sequence continues at coordinate 2,481 of NZ_JAUOTN010000011.1, read as the reverse complement.
GGCCAATAACCCGAATACAGATGTACACGAATGGTTGAACCACACCAGAGGCATACATGGCAATCTGAAGAAGCCAAAGAATGAAAGGTTGCTAGAAGATGCTTTACAGGAAGCCAAAGAAGCAGCCAAGGCCAACCACATCAGCCACGATTATCCGGAACATCGTTTCCAAAGACCTTTGCGTACTCCTGAGACAGAGCGTCGCAAAGAGTTGCTGACAGCGGTGCAGCAGGAAATAATGGCCAGGTATGGGGAGTACGCCTCTAAACTGATCATAAACCAGAGCCTGATCACGGATTATAGCCAAAATGGTAAGCTACGCTGCAGTAAGAAGTATGGCAGCGACATTGTACTGGGAGTTGCGCAGGATCTAGGTATAGAAATACATGTTTCAACTGCTCCCCAGCATTCGGGTGAGTAAATAAGTTTGTCTTTAAGCATATAGCATGGAAAAAGTAAGGATTGAACACGACTTCCTGGGAGAAAAAGAAATTCCCTATGGAGTCTACTATGGAATTCAGACGACGCGCGCTCTAGAAAACTTTCATATAACGGGCACACCTATCTCAAAAGAGCCTCTTTTCATAAAGGCCTTCGCCTATGTAAAAAAAGCCGCGGCACTTGCCAACCACAGATGTGGCATATTGAGCAAAGAAACAACGGATGCTATCGTTTATGCCAGCGACAGACTGATTGCCGGAGAGTACTTGGATCAGTTCGTAACAGATATGATTCAGGGTGGTGCCGGCACTTCAGTAAACATGAACGTGAATGAAGTGATTGCCAATGTTGGTCTGGAGTATTTGGGTCACGCGAAGGGGACTTATAATATCCTTCATCCTAACAACCATGTGAACTGCTCACAATCTACGAACGATGCTTACCCAACAGCATTCAGACTGGCACTCTACTGGAAAATTCAGGCTTTCATAGAAAGTCTCGAGGTCTTACAACAGTCCTTTGGTCGCAAAGCGGAGGAGTTCAAAGAAGTGTTGAAAATGGGCCGAACGCAACTGCAAGACGCTGTGCCTATGACGTTAGGGGCCGAGTTCCACGGCTATGCCACGACTATCCGTGAAGATATTCAGCGCCTGCATGAAGTGAAAATGCTGATCTGCGAGATTAACATGGGGGCAACAGCCATCGGTACTTCCATCAACGCGCCACAGGGCTATCCACTACTGGTAACAGACATACTGCGAGAGATAACTGGCGTACCTGTTGTGCTTGCTGAAGACTTGATTGAGGCAACCTGCGACACGGGAGCATACGTGCAGGTATCCGGGGTGATGAAGCGCTGTGCGGTAAAGGTATCTAAGATCTGTAACGATTTGCGTTTGCTCTCTTCAGGTCCGCGTGCCGGCCTCAATGAAATCAACTTGCCGCGCATGCAGCCAGGTTCATCTATTATGCCAGGTAAGGTTAACCCTGTTATACCTGAGGTAGTGAATCAAACGGCTTACTACGTAATTGGAGCAGACATGACAGTGACTATGGCAGCAGAGGCTGGCCAGTTGCAGCTTAACGTCATGGAACCGGTAATAGCCTACAGCTTATTTAATTCATTAACCTTCCTGGAGAATGCCTGCTATACCTTGCAGAGCAAGTGCATTGACGGTATTACAGCCAATGTTGAGATTTGCCGCAATATGGTAATGAATAGCATCGGAATTGTTACTTCACTAAACCCGATTTTGGGTTACGAGGAGTCAGCATCTATTGCAAAGGAGGCTCTGAACACTGGTAAATCCATACATGAAATTACAGTGCTTGAACGTAAGGTAATTACACAAGCTAAATGGGATGAGATCTTCTCAATGGAGAACCTTATAAACCCTAAGTTCATCAATGTGTAAGGAAAGTCATTTACCCATCTCAAAAAAGCGGCTACCGGTTATTCCTGTAGCCGCTTTTTTTGAAGTAAAGTTTCTTTGAGTTTGATAAGACAGAAAATCGAGTTGTGAGATTACTTGAGTATTATTTAAAGAGAGCCATTCTGTATCCAAGTCCTTGTGTAGTGAGCTCCCTCTCCTACATATTCGTTTAGCTGTCCTTATATTACCGCTAACTATCAAAAGCAGAAGGCCGCCCCATCAGGGGCGGCCTTCTGCTTTTGCTTTTGAAGCTAGTCCTTCGGTGGTTGACGGGAGCGCCGGGCAGTGCCATCCTTCACGTGAGGGCTCCGTTCAAGCGGGCGCCGGTCCCTGGCGGCGGCCCTGGTGAACGTGCCTTGCCGGTCCCTTGGCGTCCGACTGCCGACCGAAGCGTACTCCACTACCCGGCCCCACAAAGTGTCTGGCCTTTGCCTGGTAGCTGTGGGGGGGCGGTCTCCACCAAGCCGGGGACTATATCTAGCCGTTTACCTTCCTAACAGTTCCTTCCTTCCGGCTGTCTGCTGTTAGGCTTGGCGTGTAGTATAAATGAGTCAGCCCCTGACTCTTTGCGGGAATCAGGGGCTGAGGGGTTGGGGTTGGCGGCCAC
>NZ_JAUOTN010000010.1 GCF_030546575.1 Pontibacter coccineus | reverse complement strand
TGTCGGCTATACCTGTCGGCTATACCTGTCGGCTATACCTGTCGGCTATACCTGTCGGCTATACCTGTCGGCTATACACAAAAGCTGGGTAGTTGTTATTTGTTGCAATTTTCCCACTCCTTTTTGGTAAACCCTTTAGTGCCGAATAAACTACCAGCCCCAAAATTACTATCCCCAATATCTACTAATTCTCCTCGAAAGTCACTTCCAATAATAAATATGACTCTCAATCCAAAGACTGTTCTAATCTCCAAAGAATTATTAGGGGAGTTAAGGACAACCTCATTGATGAAATGATTGTCCTTAAATGTATCGTCTATTCCTGTTAATACAATTTCTTTTACTCCGTGTAACCTGATTAAGGATGTTTTGCCACCAAGGGTGGTGCTTGACCAAAATAAGAATCTCTTTCTTTTTACATTCTCAAAGCACCGTCTCTCCAGTTTAAGCTCAATAGGACTATGTATATTCAGCTTTTTAAGGTCATTATACTCAACGCTAGCGTCGAAGATTAGGTGGTTTAGGCTTTCTAAATCCTGTAAGTCAATTTGGTACACCATTTACTTCACTTTTATCACCACTTACCTGTCGGCTATACCCTACTGATACTGAATATACAGCGGTTTCGGGTCTAGCTTGAGAATCTCCTCAGGTGTCATCAAGCGGGAGTTGTTGCGGGTGTCGTTCTTGTAAAACACCTTGAAGCCCGTGAACTGCACCGGCTCCTTGACAATAAAGCGGCGATACGTGTCTCTTTTAAGCGCCGGCGGCCCCCAGCCATCCATGTGCATCACCACCTGCACTTCCGGTCTTAACTCAATGTCCTGCGAGTTCTGGATCATGCGCTGCGTGAAGCGGTGCACGATCAGCAGTTTAGGTGGCAGGTTATGCTCTTTGGTAATGTCAGCCAGCAGTCCGGTGGCGTAGTTGATGTCCTCGGCATCGAAGCTGCCGATCTTTTTGCCGGGCACTTCGCCGTCCTTCATGGCAAACTCGGCGTCTATGCCCAGGTGCACGTTCGGTAGCTTCAGAAATTGCGTTAGGCGGGGGAGTTCCTCAGGTAGCGTGCTGCGACCCACCTGCACATCCAGAAACACAATAGCATCCCGCTTACTGGCCATCTCCAGCACATCCTCAATCATTTTGTCGGTCATGCGCAGGCGGTATTTGTCGCCACGGCCCGGGTGGCCCTGTGCGGTCACCACGATGGCGTGCAGGGCAGGCTGCACCGGTGTCAGCGAGTCAGCCTTTGTCCAGTTCGCGACTTCCTCGTCCAGGCGACTGAGCATTTCCTCAACCGGATACTCGCCCAGTATGCCCATACGCTTCGACAGCGGGTTGCCATAATAGGCCAGTATACGCTTGTGCGGCAGGATGGCGCCTGGCAGTGGTTCAGGGCCCGGGTATACGGCGGGTGCTTCAGGAACTGCGGCAGGAGCAACAGTTGGTGACTGCGCGGCCAGCGTGTCCGAAGAGGCCGTGCTCGTGCTATCGGTTGGCTGTGCCGTTATAGTATAGTCTTCCGTAGTGGCAGGCAAGGGGGCTGAGCGAACTTCTTTGTCCTGGGTGCAGGAAGTGGTGCCGAGCAGCAGCGTAGCCGCCAGTACGGCAGCGGCGGGTTTCAGGCGTTTTTTTAGATAGTGAGAAGGTAAGTGGTTCAGCATAAAGCGTTTGATCGCTTCATGTGTACGGGGTAAAAAGAAGGTCATGATCAGGTATAGGTATTCTTTGTAAATAGTCTATTAAAGTATAGATATTTCGTGAGAATTCACCGCTTGAGCCTCCTTTTTTAGTAAAAAACTTATTCGTGGGTGTAGTGGCGCTTCAGCCATTGGCTCAGGCCCTGCAGTCCCGGGAAGAGCACCCGCTCCGTGATATTGGCCTGGTCCAGCTTGTCCCGGATCTCCCATTTCAGCCCGGCCGGAATGATGACCTTGAAGTACAGTTCTGGATGCTGCTCCAGCCATTGGCTCATGTTGGCCTGCGCATTCGACATCAGCGAAAAGAGGGCATACTGGTGCACAATGCGCTCATCCAGCGACGGCGGCTCCAGAAACACCACAAATTCCTCGGGCTGCAGCAAAGACAGTTCTTTGAGGGATGAACAGACAGGTTGCAGTATCTCGGGCGTAAACACATTGGAACCTTCCTCCTTGATGGCAGTCTGGAGTTTGAGCGGCAAGAAGTCGTTGGCCTTGACATAGTCCACGCACCAGATAGCGCCATCTTCGTGGTAGCTGTCCAGGTTTTGGGTGGCGAAGTGCAGCGCTACGTAGGGGGAGTAGGTCCAGTCCAGCAGGCGGGTTGGGAGACCGTGGTGCTGCGCCACGGCCAACCAGTTCCAGACGGAGTCGCCGGGCGCGGCATTGCTGTGTGCGTACTTCCGGAAGTTTCGCAAAATGTGGGGCTCCAGTTCGTAGTAGCGGCTCCCGAGTCGGGTCAGACTGGTGCTCAGGTCATACCCTTTGCTCCAGCTGCCGCGGTATACGTAGGAGGAGCGAAAGCGCTTGATGTTCTCGTTCCAGCTATGGTCGAACAAAGCAGACTGCACCTCAGCCCAGCTGTTTACAATAATCTCGTTTCCGTGTTCCATGCAATCGTTTTGCTGTCTTGAAATAGCAGGCGGCGGGGTGTCGTAAGCGTATACCTGACTGGTGGTTTAAATGTTATACCCCTCAATAATAGCGAGGACGCATTATAATTGCAAGCACCCCGGACTATACTTTTATGGTAATTTGCTTAGCTGTCTGTCCGGTCAGCTACAGGTGATGTTATCTTTAAGTTTTAAAAGAGGTTCATCTGTATACCTGCTCTGGTACAGAAGTGGTTATAGTTGTAGGGTTTCATGCTCCGGTCGGCCATGTAGCGGTTGCGGCTCATCCGGAAAAGCTTGTTAATGGCTTCCGCAAATTTTCCCTCGCCGCGCATGCGTGTGCCGAAGCGACTGTCGCTGAGCCGGCCGCCATGACAGTCAGCAATCTGGCTGAGCACCTTGTCGGCGCGGTCGGGGAAGGCCTCCCGAATCCAGTCTTCGAAGATGGGGCCAATGCTGCCGTTGAGCCGCACAATGGTATAGGCCGCACTGCTGGCGCCCGCCTCCGCAGCGTTTTTGATAATGGTGGGGATCTCGGAGTCGTTGAGGCCGGGTATAATGGGCGCCACCATCACATTGACAGGTATACCGGCGTCCGTTAGCTGCTTCACCACTTGCAGGCGTCTGGCCCCTGTGGCGGTGCGGGGCTCCAGTTTCTGGCGCAGTTTCTCGTCGAGGGTCGTGATGCTGATGTTGACATGCACCAAATCCAGGTTATTCAGTTTTTGCAGCAGGTCGAGGTCACGGAGGATGAGGGCGTTTTTGGTGATGATGCTGACCGGGTGGCGGTATTCCAGCAGCACCTCCAGCATACGGCGGGTGAGTTGCTTCTTTGCCTCGATGGGCTGGTAGCAGTCGGTGTTGCCGGCCAGCATGATGGGCATCACCTGCCAGTTCTGGTTCTCCAGCTGGCGGGCCAGTACCTCCGGGGCGTTTTCCTTGACGATGATCTTGCGTTCGAAATCCAGGCCGGCGCCGTAGCCCCAGTACTGGTGGCTGTTGCGGGCATAGCAGTACACGCAGCCGTGCTCACAGCCCTGGTAGGGGTTCATAGAGTAGGACAGGCCCAGGTCCGGACTCTCTACTTTGTTCACAATTTTCTTGGGGTGTTCTGCGAAAAACTCGGTTTTGCTGTTGGAGAGCATAGCTTCGTCCAGCCCCTCGATGTGCGCGGCGACGTATTCCTGCTTCAGGTAGGGATTGGCGGGGTTGTACTGGGCACCACGGCCTTTTAAAAACTCTTCTGCTTTCATAGCTTTTGTTCTGCGATTGCTTTATTTTTTTCTTTGCTCGCTACCTGGTCTCAATCCACAGGAGCCCCTCAAACTGCGTGGTATAGCAGGGCGACTTCTTCTCGCATTTGAGCTGCCAGGGGCGGGTGGTACCCTGGGCGGCACAGGTGACCGTGTCGCGGCCCAAGGCACTGTTGAGTTTGTCCAGCGTTTGCATCAGGCGCTGGTGCTTGTCGCGGTCCACGGTGTCGAGCAGGCTGGTCTGTACCTGGTTTTGCGGCCGCAGCTCCGACACGATCACGCCACTCTTCTTGTAGCGGTAGCCTTCGCGGTAGAGCGCCTGTAGCGCCAGGTTGGCGTAGTGCAGCAGCTCCAGCGTGCTGTTGGTGGCCGTGGGCAGCGCAATGGTCTTGCTGTTGAAGTACTGCGCATCTGCTTCCCGAAAACGGTTGGTCTCCAGGAACACCGTAATGGCGCCCGCGCAGCTTTTCTGACGCCGCAGCTTGGCGGCGCAGCGCGAGGCATAGTTGGCCGTGGCTTCCTGCAACTGGGACAGTGTCGTGACGGGCGCGCCAAAGGAGCGGGAGGTGCAGATGTGCTGCTTATTGGGTGCTACCAGCTCCAGATCCTGGCAGGGCTCGCCGCGCAGCTCCCGCACGGTGCGCAGGCCCACCACGGTCAGGTGCTGTTTCACGAAGGCATCAGAAGCGTTGCGCAGGTCCAGGGCGGTGTGGATGCCGAAGCCGGCCAGCTTGCGGGCATAGCGCCGGCCCACGCCCCATACATCACCCACCTCGGTGCGCCGCAGGGCCTCCTGTATGTGCCGCTCGTCGGTCAGTACCAGCACCCCATCCGCCTTCTTCGATTTTTTGGAAAGCCGGTTTGCCAGCTTGGCCAGCGTCTTGGTCGGCGCCACACCCACCGATACCGGTATACCTGTCCAGGCTTTGACGGTATGGCGCATCTCCCCGGCATACTGGTTCAGGTCGCGGGCGTAGAAGTTGCCCATATCCAGGAAAGCCTCGTCAATGGAGTATATCTCCAGGTTGGGGGTGAATTGCGCCAGCGTCTGCATCACCCGTGCCGACATGTCGCCATACAAGGTGTAGTTGCTGCTGAAAACGTGCACGTTGTGCTGCGCTATCACATCTTTTACTTGAAAGGCGGGCTCCCCCATTTTGATGCCCAGGGCCTTGGCTTCGTTGGACCGCGCGATGATGCAGCCGTCGTTGTTGGAGAGCACTACAATCGGCTTGCCTTCCAGCTTTGGGTCGAAGACCCGCTCGCAGGAGGCGTAGAAGTTGTTGCAGTCCACGAGGGCGAAAAGGCTAGTCATGGCTGCCGTTCACTTTATGCAGCGACCACACCACCACGCCCCAGGGTTTAAAATCCATCTCTTCGGTGATCTCCATGGGTGGGAACAACTCATTGGCCGGTTGCAGATATTTCTTAAGTCCTTTCTGTAGGAGTCGCTTTACCGTGAACTCGCCATCCACCACACCGATGATGATGTGCCCGTGGCTAGGCTTGAGGGAGCGGTCCACTACCAGTATGTCGCCGTCGTGCAGGCGTGCGTCGCGCATCGACTCACCCCGCACCCGCAGCAGGTAAGTGGCGGTCGGGTTCCGGATCAGGACCTGCTGCAGGTTAATCTTGTCTTCCAGATAATCCTCAGCTGGCGAGGGGAACCCCGCTGCTACGTAGCTCTGGCTGATCGGGAGCTCCAACAGATCGGGTAAGTCCAGGGGCACTATCTCCAGGTGGTCGGGCAGGGTGTTCAAGGTATAGGCTTTTTCCATAGTGCTGTCTCATTCAATCTCTCTTGTGAAATATCGCTCAAATATATATAGGATTTGCTAATATGGTTATCATTTGTACTAATATTTTTAGTATTTGGTTGTGCTCCAAGGCTAGGTACCTGGAATGGCTGCCGGTAGGGATCTGGGAAGCAGCCGGTATGTGGGCAGGCAAATAGCATGGTAGTGTCTGATGAGGTGCGTTCTGTTTTGTATGATTTAGGTGAAGTGTTGCGCTCTGCGAAGAAAATGTGCTCAAGGTATAGCCATTTTGCTATTTATGCGTTTAAGTGCTGCATACTTCTTAAGTAATTCACCCTATATGTTTACAACCCTTTTAGAAAAAACCAAGAAAGTGTACCTGCTGATGGCGCTTGTGCCTGCCCTGGCTCTGACTGCCTGTGACAAGGATGAGGATGAGACAGCCAATCCCGGACGTGTGCTTAACCGGAAGGCAGTGGGAGAGAGTGCCCGCGACCTGCTATCTGCTGAGAAATACGGTAAAATTATAGTGGAACTGCAGTACGCGCAGGGGTTCGAGCCTACGGCGGCCGCTGTCAGCAACCTGCGTAGCTGGATGGAGAAATACCTGAACAAGCCTGGTGGCATCATCCTGAGGCAGGCTGCTATTCCGGCGCCCGGCAAAAACTCCTACACTGCCCAGGACCTGGCGGGCATCGAGGAAAAGTACCGCACAGAGTACACCCGGCCCGATACGATCGCGGTCTATTTCTTCTTTGCCGACAGTAAGTACGCGGAAGACACCGACAACAGCAAGGTGCTGGGGGTGGCTTACCGCAATACGTCCATGGCCCTGTTTGAGCATACGATTCGCAGCATGTCAGGAGGTATTGGGCAGCCAGACAGAACAAAGCTAGAGAGCGTTGTGATGCAGCACGAACTGGGACATATCCTGGGCCTGGTAAATGCCGGCACACCCATGCAGCAGAACCACCAGGATGCGCCACACGGCCGCCACTGCGACAACAGCAAGTGCCTGATGCACTATACCGTGGAGACGGGTGGCGTGGTGCAGAATCTGTTAGGCGGTTATACGCCGGTGTTGGATCAAAACTGTATCAACGATCTGAAAGCCAATGGTGGAAAGTGATTTTTATGAAGTATCCCTTTAAGTGACGGCTCCTGACTTATGCACAGGAGCCGTCACTGTTTTAAGGCTATAGCAACCTGCCCGCCCTGCGTTGTTCAGCTGGTAAATGTACCAGTGTTTTTTTAAGGCAACTCCTGGCTTGGAATACCGGACGAACCCTTAAATTTGAGAAAAATTAAGCGAGTATGATACAGCGCAGCACGCGGCTCGATGCGGTTCACTACGAACTGTGCGGACCCATATACGAGAAGGCGAAGGAACTGGAGTTGGAGGGGCATCGGATCACGAAGCTGAACATCGGCAATCCGGCTCCCTTTGGCTTTGACGCCCCCGGGGTGGTCACCGAAAGCATCATAAACAACCTGCGCCATGCCCAGGGCTATTCCGATCACAAAGGCATCCTGCCCGCCCGCGAAGCGATCCGGGACTACTACGCCGCCAAAGGTATAGCCGGCATCCATACGGATGATATTTCGATTGGCAACGGGGTGAGCGAGCTGATCCTGCAGGCGGTGCAGGCGCTGCTCAACAACGGTGACGAGGTACTGGTGCCTTCGCCGGACTATCCGCTCTGGACGGCAGCCGTGCGCTTCTCGGGCGGCAAAGCCGTGCACTACCTTTGCGACGAAGCCTCCGACTGGAACCCCGACCTGAACGATATCAAAAGCAAGATCACGAGCCGCACCAAAGCCATCGTCGTCATCAACCCCAACAACCCGACCGGCGCGGTATACGCTCCGGAGCTGTTGCAGGAACTGGTAGAACTGGCGGCCGCCCACAACCTGGTTCTTTTCTCGGACGAGATCTACGACAAGATCCTGTACGATGAAGTGGAATACCGCTCCACGGCTACTTTTTCAGACGAGGTGCTGACGGTTACTTTCAGCGGACTTTCCAAAAACTACCTGGCCGCCGGTTTCCGGGCGGGCTGGATGCTGGTGAGCGGCAACAAAGCCAAAGCCAGAAGCTACATCGATGGGCTGAACACGATGGCCAGTCTGCGGGTATGCAGCAACGTGCCGGCGCAGTACGGTATACAGGCGGCCCTGGAGGGCTATCAGGAGATGCAGGATCTGGTATCGCCAACCGGCAGGCTAAGGCAGCAGCGCGACATCTGCTACGAGAAACTGACCGCTATACCTGGCATCACCTGCGTGAAGCCAAAAGGCGCCTTCTACCTGTTCCCGAAAATAGATGTGAAGAAGTACGCCATTGCCGACGACCAGGCTTTCGTGCTCGATTTTCTGCAGGAGCAGCACGTGCTGCTGGTACAGGGGAGCGGGTTTAACTGGCACCAGCCCGACCACTTCCGTATCGTATACCTGCCCGAGCTACAGGAGTTGAGCCAGACCATGGACAAGCTGGCGCTGTTTCTACAGCACTACAAGGGGACAGGTATAGCCGCTCCGCGACAGCTAACAGAGTCGCTGTAGGTATAGCCGATTGGTATAAAGCAGAAAAGGCTCCTTTAGTGGGAGCCTTTTCTGCTTTATGGGGTTACCCGTCAGGTATCGCACGCACGCTGCAGGTATAGCGCGAAGCTAACTTGTTAGGTATAGCGCCTACTCTACCAAACAGGCTTCCTGCTGGTACGCTTTCAAATCCGCGAGCAGCGGGATCAGGCGGTCGATGGTCACGTGGTCCATCACCACCACTTTATACCAGTTGGCGTCGTGGTGATTATCCGGCACCAGGCCATACTTGCTGGCGATGCCCCTGTTCAGGTGCTGGCTTCGGATCGTGATGATGTTGGAGTGCGGGTTGCGGTAGTAGGCTATACCTGCCTTGTCGAGCTCAGCGGCCAGCCAGGCGGCGCGGTTGAGCAGGATTGTCGTTTTCTCCTCCCAGCCGTAGCGGCCGTAGGTCATCAGGATCATCCAGACGGCAATGGCGTTGGCGCCGGAGCGACTGCCGATCAGCGTAAAATCCTCTCCCTCCACGTAGCTGGCCTCCTTGGTGTTGGCGTGCTGCATAAAGCCCTTCCGGATCAAAAAGATGCCCGTGCCGTAGGGTGCCTGCACCATCTTGTGTGCGTCCAGCGTCACGGAAGTGATGTGCTTGTTCTGGAAGTTAAGCGTGTTGCCCGGGTTGGTGAAAGGGTAAATGAAGCCACCGAAAGCCGCATCCACATGGATCATGAACTGACAGTTGTTGGCTTCAAGTGCCGCTGCATATACATCGGCGTTATCCACTGAGCCAAACATCGTTGTCATCATGTTGGCGATCACAATAAAATGGCTTTTGCCTTTCGCTTTCTGAGCGGCGATCACCTCCTGCAGGTGGCTCTTGTCAATAGCGCGGGTATCGTCATCGACCTGCACCGTGGCGATGTCGAGGTCGAACACATTGGCGGCCTTGCTCATGGAATAGTGGCTGTCGCGGGAGCACAGAATGCAGATGCTCTCGTTGTGCACACCGTCGCGGTTGCGGAAGTAGTTGCGGTAAATCCAGATGGCCTGCAGGTTGGCCTCGGTGCCGCCGGCCGCCACATAGCCGTCGCAGCTATCGGGTTCAGCCTTCAGGATCTGCTCAGCACACAGGCCGATCAGCTCGCGCTCGATCTGGTGCGTACCCCTGAAAAAAGATTCGGAAGCGCCCAAGGTATGGCAGCCGATGTGGTTGGGGTTATGGATCAGCGCTGTCAGGAAAGGGGCGTCTTTCAGAAAAGGCGCATCCTGGTAAAATACTTTGTTGTCGAGGTGTGAGCCAGGTATACCCAGTATGTTCTCGTCATAGAAATTCACGTTCTCAGCCAGGGCATTGAAAACAATCGTCTGGATCGTGTCCTTGCTGAGTTTGTTCCACTGTTGCATACTCTTAAGCGGGGTTTAATGGTACATAACGGGACTTCGCCGGTCTGGCGGCGCCCTGTCGTAAAGGCACGCAAATATACGCCTTTCAACGGACATGCTCCCTGCGGGGCAGCGATGGTTGTCCCTTTCAGACTGCGAGTTACGAGCGTGATACCCTGAAAACAATGATATAAATCATGCCGGGACAATAAAAATCAATAAAAAAGCTGGGAACAGAAGCGATCGTGGCTTTACTTTGTAGTATTGAAGTAAAGCTATTGCAGTGGGTTGCGTACCTATACCTTCAGCAGGATGCGCTATGGTTGCCGTTAAAGATGATGTACGATACCACCCGGCGCAACTCTGTCTTCCGGCACTATTGCGGCTTTCGCGGGGTACAGTCGACACGGGCATCCGGAGTCCGCATTTGTGGGTGGTGGGTTCGTGATAAAGGACCTGCCCGCAGGTATAGCCGGAAATTGCCGGGTCGCACCCGGCCGCAGCAGAACCGGATGCGCCCAAACGGGCTGATAACGATAGCGTAGTGGCCCGCAGCAAGGGCATCCACCTGAAAATAAAGCAGGCGGCCAAAGACGAAAAACTAAGAGGGGAAGGAGTGAAGTTCTCAAAACATCCGAACTTTGCAGAGCAGGCTGCCAGAAAAATTACCCAATGATTCAAAAAACATTTAGACCCATGAGAACACAAAACAGAGAAACACAGGCAGAACTGACTCCGCAGCGCGCAAAAGAGATTCTGCTGGAAGGCAACAAGCGCTTTGTGAGTAACCTGAAAGTGAACCGCAACCTGCTGCAGCAGGTCAATGAAACGTCAGCAGATCAGTTTCCGTTTGCCATCGTGTTGAGCTGCATCGACTCGCGCACCTCGGCTGAACTGATCTTCGACCAGGGCCTGGGCGACATCTTCAGTACCCGCGTGGCCGGCAATGTGGTGAACGAAGATATACTGGGGAGCATGGAGTTTGCCTGCAAAGTGGCCGGTTCCAAACTAATCGTGGTGCTGGGGCATAGCAGGTGCGGCGCCATAAAAGGAGCCTGCGACCACATAGAAATGGGCAACCTGAGCACACTGCTGCACAAAATAGCACCAGCCGTAGACGCTGTGGCATATGAGGGTGAGAGAAGCTCTAAGAACCCCGAATTTGTAGAGAAAGTGGCCGAAACCAACGTAGTGTGGGCTATTGGTGAGATAAAGAAAAACAGCCCGATCCTACGCGAAATGATCGGAAAAGGCGAGATTGGCATTGTAGGCGGCATGTACAACGTGGAAACCGGCGTGGTGAACTTTTACGATGACGCTGAAAACCTGACGAAGACCCTTCATGAAGAACTTGCTGGCAAATATTAAGATCAAAGTAGAGGAGAAGGTATACCTCAAAGACCCGGAGGGGTCGGAGAAAGGGCGTGACATCATCAAGCACGGCATTCTCCTGATCGATGAACTGGGGCTGGAGGCCTTTACCTTCAAGAAGCTGGCCGAGCGCATCAGCAGTACGGAAGCAACCATCTACAGGTACTTTGAGAGTAAGCACATGTTGCTCTCATACCTGATCTCGTGGTACTGGAACTGGTTGGAGTACCGGCTGGTATTCGCCATCAACAACATCGGCTCGCCCGCAGACCGCCTGCGCATCGCCATCAGCATTCTATCGGGGCGCATTGAGAACGATTTGGAGTTTGAGCATGTCGACGAGGCAACGCTGCAGCGCATTGTGGTGGCGGAGTCGGCCAAAGCCTACCTCACCAAGACGGTAGACGCCAACAACAAGGAGGGATTCTACCTGAGCTACAAGCGCCTCTGCAAGCGTATAGCCGACATCATACTCGAAATCAATCCGGATTACAAGTACCCGGCCTCTCTGGTCTCCACCATAGCAGAGAGCGCGCATTACCAGAAGTTCTTTGCGCTCCACCTGCCCTCGTTAACGAACATTAACGAAAACGGCAGCGGTGGGCTGGAAGATTTCCTGACGCACATGGCGTTCAGGGCCATCGAAAAATAGGCAACAGCAGTACGCTGCCAGGAAGGATGCTATTGGCTAACGGTGCCGGTACCATCCTTTTTTCCGTTTAGGGCACTTGCTGTCAACATAACCATAACCCCTGGGGACGTTTTTGCATACACTATAGGTATAACGAACAGAGCCTATGAAAACCACGAGCATTTTATTGAAAAGTCGTCCGCAGGGCATGCCCACGGAGGATAATTTCGAGTTTAAAGAAGCAAATCTTCCCGATTTGCAGGAAGGACAGCTATTGCTGAAGTCGCTGTACGTATCGGTTGACCCCTACATGCGCGGCCGCATGAGCGATGCCAAATCCTATGTGGCGCCCTATAACCTGAACGAGCCCATAGCGGGAGGCGTGGTGGCGGAAGTAGTGGAAAGCCGCCATGACAGGTATAAGACCGGCAACGTCGTGCTGGGCAACCTTCCCTGGCAGACCTACAGTATCTCCGACGGCAAAGGCCTCAGTCCGCTCGACCCCGAACTGGCACCGCTGAGTTACCACCTGGGTATACTGGGCATGCCGGGCATGACGGCCTATTGCGGACTGCTGTACATCGGAGAGCCGAAAGAGGGAGAAACGGTGGTAGTGTCCGGTGCGGCGGGGGCAGTGGGTACCGTGGTCGGGCAGATCGCCAAACTGAAAGGCTGCCGCGTGGTAGGTATAGCCGGCTCTGACGACAAGACAGCGTATCTCACAAACGAGCTTGGTTTTGACGAGGCCATCAACTACAAAACCACTTCTGATATGCGGGAGGCTTTGGCAAGAGCCTGTCCTAATGGGATAGACATTTACTTCGACAATGTGGGCGGCGAGATTTCGGATGCCGTGTATAGCTTGTTAAACAATTTTGCGCGCATAGCGGTTTGTGGACAGATTGCACTGTACAATGCCACCTCAGTTCCGACCGGCCCGCGGGTGGAGCCTATTCTGCTCAAAAAGAAGGCCTTGATGAAAGGCTTTATTGTGAGCGACTACGCCGCCCGCTTCCCGGAAGCCGCCATAGATCTGACAAAGTGGCTAAAAGCTGGTAAATTGCAGTACGAAGAGCACATTGTAGAAGGCTTCGATCAACTGCCACAGGCCTTCTTCGGCTTGTTCAGAGGTGAGAACACAGGCAAGCAGCTTGTAAAAGTGGCGGATTATAAGACCAATTAATTACCAAGATTACGTTTATGAACAATTTCACTTTCTATAACCCGGTCAAGGTCCTGTTCGGTAAAGGACAGATCGCGGCCCTGGCCACCGAGGTACCGGCCAATACGCGTGTGCTGATGGCCTTTGGGGGCGGGAGCATCAAGAAAAACGGGGTATACGAACAGGTGATGGATGCCTTGAAGAGCCATCACGTGATAGAGTTTGGCGGCATAGAACCCAATCCGCGCTACGAAACCCTGATGAAGGCGGTAGACCTGGCCAGGCGCGAGCAAATCGATTACATCCTGGCCGTAGGCGGTGGCTCTGTCATCGACGGCGTTAAATTCATCGCGGCGGCTATCCCTTTCGAGGGTGGCGACCCCTGGAAAATCTGCTCCGAGAAGGTGCCTGTTACCAAAGCCATCCCTTTTGGTGCCGTGCTAACCTTGCCGGCCACGGGCTCTGAGATGAACTCCGGCTCTGTGATCACGCGGGAAGAAACGAAACAGAAGCTGTCGTTTGGCTCGCCGCTTACGTTCCCGAAGTTTTCCATCCTCGACCCGGAAACTACTTTTTCGCTGCCTTTGCGCCAGCTCAGCAATGGCGTTGTGGATGCCTTCACGCATGTGTTGGAGCAGTACCTGACCTACCCGGTCAATGCGCCGCTGCAGGACCGACTGGCAGAATCTATCCTGATCACGCTAAAAGAAGAGGGACCGAAAGCCTTGCAAAACCCAACCGACTACGACACGGCCGCCAACATCATGTGGTGCGCGACCATGGCGCTGAACGGTGTGATCCGGGTAGGCGTGCCAACCGACTGGGCCACCCACATGATTGGCCACGAGCTGACTGCACGGCATCGACCATGCGCGTACCCTGGCCATTGTGCTACCCTCGCTGCTGCGCTACAAGCGCGACACCAAGCGGGAAAAGCTGCTGCAGTACGGTGAGCGGGTATGGGGCATCACGCAGGGCAGTGACGAGGAGCGCCTCGAAGCTACCGTGCAGGCCACCGTCAATTTCTTCGAGTCGCTGGATATCCGCACCAAGCTCCGGGACTACGAGGTGGACAAGTCGACGATACAGGAGATTGTGAAGCGTTTTGAGGAGCGCGGCGTGAAGAACCTGGGCGAGCGGGCCGACATTCAGATACCGGATGTAGAGCAGATCCTCACCATGAGCCTGTAGCAGGTATAGGTATAAAGTCAAAAAGAAAGATCGCCACTGGTTTAGCAGCGGCGCTCTTTCTTTTTATAGCAAAGCGAGTGGGCTTAGGCGGCGAGTTGCGCCCTTGTTTCTTTTTCTACCTCCTCAAAAGACTTAGCCTTTTCGAAAAGTGAATCGAGGCGGAGAAGGCGGAATAGGCGCTCGGTGGTAGCATTCATGTCGCAGAGTACCACCTTTACATCATGTTTTCGGATCTTAAGCAGTTCGCTTACAAAAGAACAGATGCTGCTATTGGTCAGGTGCAGGCGGTCTACGTGCGAGCAGTCAATCCAGAGTTCTTTCTTATGATCAGTTGGCGCCTCAGCGATAGCCTGGCGGACTTGATCGAGCGCTTGCTGTTTCACAAGGTCTTTTACAAATATGATATGGCGATTCTGGTGCGAGGTGTGGTTGGTAATTTCCATGGCGACGTCCCTAAAAAAGATTTAACATAGATAAAGGCAGGTGCTTTAAGAGCAGGTGTACCCTTTATTAAATACTATATAACTAAAAATATACTACTGGATGAATATTGTATTTTTAGAGTACGGGGTAATTAGTATATAGTTATTTAGTTTTCAATAAAATTAGTTAATGCATTAGAATAATGATTTTTGTTGTTGGTCCACACGTTGGTGTTTATAAAAAGGTATTCATTTAATTGAATTATACCAACACTATCCCATAGATAAGCTTTGCTGTTAAAGTGAAATAATGGCGAGAATGCATTGGCTGCGGGGATTTTTAAGAGCTTGTGAAATCTTCGCTTCGTGTTACAAAGACTGAATGAGCAGGAAGGAGCAGAAATATACTATTTTTAGTATATTGATAAGGAATTGATTCCGCCGCTATGCTAAAACAACTACTGCTGCTATTCATCTTCCTGCTTTCAGTGCCCGCTTTCCCGCAGGGGCGCCTTGCCAAGTCCCAGCTGCGCAGCCCATATACCTACATCTACCAAATCTCTGATGAGCAGGCCCTGAAGATGTATGAAAAAGGACCGGAGGTGGTGAAAAGCAGCTTTTTCCATACCGTGGTTGATTCATTTGCGCTTGGCAAGACCTACACAAAGCCGCTGCCACAGGGTCACTACCTGTACATGCACGCCCAGGGACCTGACCTGGTGTACTGGCTGGAGACAAAAAGCAAATGGCAGGCGAAGCTCCTGCACCTGCAACCGGAACTCGCCCTGCTGGTGCACGACAGCCTGGGGCAACTGGTGACGGATGCGCAGGTGATGGCCGGCAAGAAGCGTGTGCCGTTCGATAGCAAAACAAACACTTACAGACTGAAGAATGGACCCAAGAAGGGGATTGTCAGTGTCAGCCACCAGGGCCATACTTTTTATGAGGAGCTTGCCCCGCAGCACGAACTTTACAAACCAAAGTGGTGGCAACGGCTGATCAACACCTGGCCCATTTATTATACCTGGCGCCCATTTCGGGATGTTTACAGAACCATTAGCTGGGGAGAACCGCAAGGGTGGATCCGCAGTGTGGCCTCTGTTTTTGATGAGGATCTTCGTCGCGAGAAACCTGACAAGTACAAGGGGTATCTGGTCACCAACAAACCGCTCTACCGGCCGGGCGACACCGTCCGGTATAAGGCCTATGTGGTGAACGAAAACGGCAGGCCGGTGCCGTACAAGGCGCAGCTGGTGCTGAATGGCTATAATATCAGGCGCAAGAAACTGGGGGAGCTCGAACCTTACCGCAAGGGAGCTTACGAAGGCTGGTTTGTGCTGCACGACAGCCTGAACCTGCGGCTGGACGCCACCTATAACTTGTTTTTAGAAAGAAAAAATAAGCGGGAGGATGTGCTGGTGCGTCACTCGTTCACCTACGAAGACTATGAACTGAAGGAAAACAAGTACACCCTGCGGCTGGCGCGCGAAGAGCACCAGGCCGGTGTGGAGAACCAACTGCACGTGCGCGGCACGGATGCCAACGGCCTCAACCTGCTCGATGCCCGGGTGGAGGTAGTGGTGCTCACCCGGCAGGTATTCGGGTCGCGGGAGCAGCAGGTGTTTGTGCCGGACACACTCTGGAAGCACCGTCAGCCGCTGGAGTCTGCCGGTGAAACGAGCATTACCATCCCAGCTTCGGCTTTCCCGAAGGCCTCTCTGCGCTACCAGGTCAGGGCTGATTTCCTGAACAGCAGCAACGAGCGCAGCTTCCAGTCCAGTGAGGCCAGCTATACCTATATGCCGGGGCAGCTGAAACTCACGCTCTCGCGAGATAGTCTGCTGGCCCGGTATCTGGAAGGTGACAGGCCCATCCCGCAAAAGGTGCAGCTGGTCGCCGTAGACGCAAAAGGCAATAAAGTGCTGGAACAGCAGGTGCAACTGCCGTACCGTATGCCGGTGAACCCCTACGTGCGCCGCTACGTTCTGCAAACCCCCGAACAGGAGGCATCCCTTGCCCTTAACCCGGAGAATGCGCAGGTGCAGGCCTATACCGAACGCAGCAACGACTCGCTCTACTTTGTGCTGGACAACCCGCGGAAGCTGCCTTACTGGTTCTTCGTGTACCGGGGCGACAAGCTGGTGGAGCAGGGCAAAGGGCAGGAGCGGGAGCTTCGCTATACCCAGGCCTTGCGCGGCGATGATCCTTATTTCGTGACCTTCCGTTACATGTGGGGTGGCGAGATCCGGTCAGATGAAAAGGTGGCACCGCACCGCAGGTATACCCTGAATCTAGAGGTGGAAGCGCCCCAGGTAGTATACCCGGGTCAGCAGAGCGACCTGACCGTGACCGTGCGCGACGCCAAAGGCAAGCCGGTGCCCAACGCCGACCTCACCGCCTATGCCATCACCTCCAAATTCACGGCGCAGGGTGTGCCCACGCTACCCTCCTGGGACAGGTATAAAGGCCGCAAGCCGTACCAGAAGCTGCGGCTGAAAAACGAAGCCAAAGCCGCCTCGCAGCTGATGGACTGGCAGGTATGGAGCCGCCGCATGGGGCTGGACAGTATCGCCTACTACGATTTCCTATACCCTAAGCAGGGCATTTTTACAGAGTACAGCCTTTCCCGCGACAGCCTCACGCAGTTTTCGCCTTTTGTGGTGGACTCCGGCAGGGTGGTGCCGGTGCATGTGATCTACCTCGACCGGGTGCCGGTGTACTTCTCCGGAACGGACGTGGTGCCGGCCTACTCTTTTGCGGCCGACAGTGGCTACCATGCCATCGTGATGCGCACAGCCGACAAACTGATCACCCTCGACAGCGTATACCTGCGGCCTTACCACAAACTGGTGCTGAGCGCTGACCTTACCCAGGCTGCTGTGCCCTATGCAAAGGAAGCTGAACGGGAAAACTACCTTTCGGCCCGGGAGCGCAACAACCTGCACGGCTACCTGCTGCAGGTGGAGCAGAATTTCGGCAGCGACCTGGCTTACCTGAAGCAGGGTCGGCGGGTGCTGCACATGCAGGATAACCCTTCCCAAAACAACTATTATTACTCCTCTAAAAGAGCTTTGCTGGCAGGTCCCTTCTCACCGGGCTATCTGCAATTTACCAGGTATAGCAAGTTCAACACCACCTTCGAACTGGAGGCAGGCTACAACTATACCTTTGAGCGGGAACTCCTTAAAATGCGGGAGCGCAAACTCTTGCCTGAGCACGTTCACCTCGGAGCCTGGAACAAAAAGGTGCGAAACCCGGTGCCGCTTCACGACAAAGCACTAACCGAACAGCACCTGCAGAAGGAGTGGGACGAACTGCAAAGGCAGTTCTGGCTGCAGAAGGCTTTGGGCAATAATCCACGCTACGAAGAATACCTCCCCAAAGGCCGGGTTGGCTGGCGACTGGACAGCGCCTTTACGCAGATGCCCGCCATTGCCGTGCTGCACAAGGCTGGTCACCCCGACTCCGCCCGTCTCTACAGCGGCAATACGCTGCTGGTGACAGGTATACCGGTTGGCAACTACCGGTTAGCGCTGCTGTTTCCGGACAGCAACTATGTAGCCACCGACCTGCGTGTGCAGGCAAACGGGCAGGTGCAGCTATACCTGCAGCCAAATGCACAGAAGCAATCGGACAGGTATAGCCAGGCGCTACAGCAACTGATCAACAGACGCATCAGGGAAGCCCAACGTGGAGTAGGTATAGAGGTGCAACAGCAGCTAATCCGACAGATGCGCAATGATAATTATACCAGCGGTCTGAACGAATACAGCACGACCGTATCAGGTATAGTCGTTGATTCAGGCTCAGGCGAGCCGCTGCCGGGCGTGGCTGTGCTGGTGAAGGGCACGCGCATCGGTACGGCTACCGATGCGAACGGCTTTTATCAGCTTGGCGTGCCTGCCAATGCCGTGCTGGTGTTCCGCTACATTGGGTATGTAACTTCAGAAATAGCTGCAGAGGGCAGAAAGGTGGTAGATACTAGTCTGCAAGTGGATATGAAACAACTTTCGGAAGTGGTGGTGGTAGGCTATGGTGCGCAGGAGAGGAAAAGTATGACATACGCTGCTGCCACTGTAGTAGAGGGGCGTGCAGCGGGTATACGCATCAGAGGCAATACCTCTGTCCAAAGCGTCCGCTCGCCGCTTATTATTGTGAACGGAGTACCTTACAGCGGCGAGCTGTCGGATTTGGATCCGGCTTTGATCGCTTCCATGAAAAAGCTGGATGCTGAGGCCGGAATGGCGATCTATGGTTCCGTAGCGGCGGGCGGTGTGATCATCATCGGCGGCAAAAGCGGGCCCGAGGGGCTCACTGCAGAGCTGCCGGTAGACGAGGCGGGTGCCATCCGCGAGAACTTCTCGGACTTCGCCTTCTGGCAGCCACGCCTGCTCACCAACCGCAAGGGCCAGGCTACTTTCCCGGTTACCTTCCCAGGCGATATTACCAGCTGGAACACCTATGTGCTGGGCATGGACGGCAAGAAGCGCACGGGCATTTTCAGCACCAGCATAAAATCATTTAAAGCCATGATGGCCACGTTGGCAATGCCGCGCTTTTTGGTGGAGGGTGACAAGACGCAGGTCATAGGCAAGACACTCAACTACCTGCCAGACTCCGCCACCGTCAGCACCCGGTTTGAAGTGGCGGGCAAGCAGGTCCGCGAACGCCAGATATTGCTGAAGCGTGCCTTTACCGATACCCTCACATTCACTGCTCCATCTGTTGCGCCAGACTCGGTGGAGGTGCTCTTTGCATTGCGATCAGCGGACGGGATGGCCGACGGCGAGCGGCGCCACATCCCGGTATACCCGAAAGGTACCCAGGAAACCACCGGCCACTTCCTGGCTTTGCACGCCGACACGACAGTAACTCTGGACTTCGACCCGGCCAAAGGCCCTGTGAAGCTGCACGCGAAAGGCAATCTGCTGGAGGTGATGCTCGAGGAGATCGACTACCTGCATCAGTACGAATACTGGTGCAGCGAGCAGGCAGCCTCCAAGTTGAAAGGGCTGCTGCTGGAAAAGCGCATACGGGAGCAGCTAGGGGAGAAGTTTGAGCACGAACGCATGGTGCGAAGGCTGGTGCGCCACCTTGAAAAAACCCAGCTGCCGGAAGGCGCCTGGACCTGGTGGCAGTCCGGCCCAGCCTATACCTGGATCACCAGCCACGTGGTAGAGGCGCTGTCGCTGGCCAAAGCGGAAGGCTACGCCCCGAGGTATGACGAGCAGAAGCTGCAGGATTTTATGGTCTACCGGCTGGAACAGGCCCGTTTCACAGACAAGCTGATGATGCTCGAGACCCTGCACAAGCTACAGGCCAAGGTCGATTATACCCGCTACGTGCAAGAGCTCTCGAAACGGGAAGGGTTGTCCTTAGAAGAACAGCTGCGCCTGACGCGTATGCGCCAGAAGCTTAAGCTGGAGGCCCCGCTCGATACGCTGCAGAAGTACAAGCAGGTGACGACGCTCGGAGGTTTGCACTGGGGCGAAAGAAGGTATAGCCTCTCTAACAACCACATCTCCAACACGCTCCTCGCCTATAACATTCTGAAAGCAACGGGCGGCCACGAACAGGAGCTAGCCAGCATTCGCGCCTATTTACTAAGTGAACGTCGCAACGGCCACTGGCGCAATACCTACGAGTCGGCCCGTATACTGGAAACGCTGCTGCCCGATCTGCTAAGTGCCAAAGATGGGGATCAGCCGCCGCTTCATAACAGCCTGCAACTGGCGGGGCCTTTGAGTCTAGAGGCCACCAATTTCCCTGTAGATACCACCTTCCTGCCGGGTCAGCCTTTGGTGGTTCGTAAAACCGGTAAGCTTCCGCTATACTTGACCGCCTACCAAACCCATTGGAACGCTAGCCCGGAGCCGGTGCAGAAAGACTTTGTGGTGAAGACCTCCTTTAATGGTATAGCGAACCAGGCCACTTTAAAAGCTGGCAAGCCGGTTGAGTTGGTGGTGGAAGTAGAGGCCAAAGCTAATGCGGATTACGTGCTGATTGAAGTGCCTATACCTGCCGGTTGCTCTTACGATGAGAAAACAGGCCGCGGACCGTACGAAGTGCACCGGGAATATTTCCGGCACAAAGTCGCCATTTTTGCCGACCGACTGCCAAAAGGCAAGCATACCTATACCATCAAACTTTTGCCACGCTACAACGGAGCCTATACGCTCAATCCGGCCAAGGCGGAGCTGATGTATTTTCCGGTGTTTTATGGGCGTACCGGGCTGAGGGATATAAGCATTAAATAGGCCAGGCAAATACGCTGCAATGGCTTGTTTTATTTTGGGAAAGGGTAAAGTTCTGTGTGACGCTCTTGTAAGGTAACTGGCTAAGGTTTAAGTCCTTGTAAATAGAAAGGGCGCTGTTAGGGCTTTATAAAAGCCTTTTTGAGGCACTGTTAATATATTGTTAAAATTATTTGTAACAATTATTGTGAATTAAATTTATGTCTCCTAAATTGCACTATGGTGTTTAAGTATAAGCACATAGTCAATTCATACCTGACAACAAAAACACACGACCTGATTTGAACTAAAAGGTGTACTTTTCGGCTTTATACCCTAAATGCTACACTCCTCGGGAAGAATCAAGACCAACATTTAACTTTTAGCCAATGTTAGATATCATCAATTTTATTGCGCTTGCCGGCATCTTTAACATCTGTTTTTTTTGGTATGCATCTACCAAAATGAAAACGAAGCCCGATCCGGTAAAGACGCTGGTTGTGTCTTTTGTATTCTCTATCCCGCTTAGCTTTTTGTTGATCGCCGTTTATACTACGATGTTGCTTTATGCGGCTAAGATCGGCGCCAGCGAAGATGCCATGTGGGAATACATGGAGCAGGAAGAATTGCAGTAGTACCTACAGGTATAGCCCCGGCTAACCTGTTCGCTTAAACGCATCGCGGGCACTTGTCAAAAGCAGGTGCCCGCGATGCGTTTAAGCTTTATTGAAGCATATGAGCTAAACGATTGGGAGATGGGTTTACTATTGTATGAAATCTGCCAAATGCCTCAGATAAGGCTACTGAGGCCTTTTCTATTAGCAAGGATTGCCCCCTTGGGAGCGTTGGCATTTTTGTTATCCTGAAGAAATCCTGGTAAAGAGGGGTCTTCTCCCCAATGCCGTTAGCTTAAGGAATTTTTAGTCATTTCGGCTGGGGTAGGGGGCCTTGTTTCGGGAGAAATCTGAGTTAGTACATAGGCTTTGGAACAATCCGGATCTCTCAATTCTTTCGAGATGACAGCTTAAGTTAACCTTTGCTTAAGTTGACGGAACTGGGCCTGCTCCCGACTATAACATGGCTTAACCTCCCTTTACCCAGGTTTCTTTACAGAATAACAGAAAGCATTGCGCTTATTTTCTTAGCATGAAACAGTTCTAACCTTTAGGAGTTGGTATTAAGAAGCAATTAATCCCTAAGCCCTCTGTCTTTCAATAGAGACGGAAAATGCAAATTCAGGTATAAGCTAGCAGCCCCCGATGGGTTCTAGCTCAAAATCCGCAGCTCGTCGCGCTTGATCATCGGAGAGCCTGCATAGCGGTCTTCGCGCGGACCGTTCTCCAGTTTCAGTACGCCACGCGGACAAACATGCGCACAAATGCCGCAGCCCACGCACGATGCCCGGATGATCGGCTCGCCCTGCTGCGCATACCAGCGCACATCGATGCCCATTTCGCAATAGGTAGAGCAGTTGCCGCAGGAGATACACTGTGCCCCATTAGTTGTGATGCGGAAACGGGAGAAATGCTTTTGCAGCAGGCCCAGGTAAGCGGCCATCGGGCAGCCAAAACGGCACCAGACCCTATTGCCCAAAAGTGGATAGAAGCCCACGCCGATTACGCCCGAAAACATCGCACCGATAAAGAAGCCATAGGTGCTGGCAAAGCCGCCCGACAAATCACCCAGTAGACGTCCTTCGCTCCAGGAGTTGATCCAAAGAAATAGCGTCGTGAGGATGACGAATCCCAGTATCGGGTAGATGATGGCCACTTCCCAGCGCCAGGCTTTGCGGCTTTTGTCCGAAAGGTGCCGGTACGGATCGCCGGCGGTTTCGGCCAGTCCGCCGCAGCCGCACACCCAGGAGCAGTACCAGCGCTTGCCATAGAAATAAGTGAGCACTGGTGTGGCCAGAAATGAGAAAACGGCTCCCCAGAACACCATGAACACGCCCAACGCTGCGCCGTCACGCACCAGGTAATCTATGGTTCCCGGAAACAGATAATCGTACTTGAGTGGCCAGAAGTAAGTGAAATAGTACTCTGGCTTATTGAGCATCAGCAACAGACCCGGCAACAGAAAGGCAAAACCTAACTGGAAAAACATGACCGAGATGGTGCGGATAATGTGGTAGCGGCTGTTACGGTACTTGAGCAAGGCGTGTACTCCCATCACGAGAATGGCCAGGGTATAGAAAGTGCCGTACAAGAACCACTGGTCGCTCGGTCTGCCACGCAGCCACTGGCTCAGGGGCTCCATGGCCTGTATCAATCCTTGCAGTGTGTCCGGAAACCAATAGAGCAACACGTAAAAACCGGTGAGTACAAAACCAATTACCCAGGCCGAAGCCCCCCGGGAAGTAGCATCCTGTTGCCAAAGCCCGTGGTTTTGTTCAGCGGATGATCTATGCAGGCGGCTTTGCCAGATGTATACCAAAGCGCCAATTGTGAAGACAATCGTTCCACCTAGCCCGGTCAAGACAGGAGAGATATAGTCAGCTCCCACAGCTGCTACCAGTATACCCAACAGCCCGATGCTGATAAGGATGAGGCCTGCCATTTTCATGGTATCCTGCGAAACAGTAGAAGAGGAGGCAGTAGGATGGGAAATAGCGGCAGTATGCATGAGTATGATCGGTAATTAACAAGAAGTAGAGTCAGAAAACAGGCTGAAACGCTTGCGCAGCTCCCACCACGTGTTTTGTTTGACGGGTGGCTGTCGGTCCGGGAAACGGGTATAGTACTGGTGCAGGAGCTCTTCTTCGTAGCGCTGGAAAAACTCGGGATCGAAGTTGACGGCCGGCAGCTCCTGCATCACCTCATGCAAGGTATAGCCTTGCTGGAGCCAGTGGTGGCACAGGTCGTGACGGTAGCGTACGCCGAGCAAATTTATACCTAGCAGCCTGGCTGTCCCCTTTTCATAGAGGAAGCGGATGGCCTTGGTCGCCGCCTCGTTCTGCCAGTACAGCGATTCGTGCTGTTCTGTGAATTGCGCAGGAACAATGCCATAGGTCTGGTATTCGATGTCGAAGAACTTGGCTGAATTGAACCAGGGCCCCCGCTCATAAGGCTTTCGATCGCCGAGCAGGGTAGAAGCCAGCACCTCGGCGTGCAGCCGGCCTGTATACCAGAGCTGCTCCATCTTGGGCTCGCCCGGAGCGGGGTTTCGGAACTGGGCGCAGTCGCTCAGAGCGTATACGCCGGGCTGGTTGGTCTCGAAAAACTCGTTTACCAGGATGCCCCGGTCGATGTCTATACCTGCACCTTTGAGGAAATCTATGTTCGGCTTTACGCCGGTGGTGATGCCCACAAACTGGCAGGGTAGCTCCTTGCCGCTGCGCGTCCGTAGACCGCGTACCCGACCAGATGCGTCAGCCAGAATCTCCTGCAGTTCTTCCTGCAACAACAGTTCGACGCCGTGCTGTTGGATGTGGTCGGTCACGAGCTGCGCCTCTTCTTTCGGGAGCACATTGTTCCAGTAGAGTTCGTCCCGGATCAGCATGGTCACGGCAATGCCGCGGCTACGGAGCATCTCGGCCATCTCCACACCAATCAGGCCGCCGCCAACAATCACAGCCGCTTGTATACCTGCTGTGTTGGCCTGCATCTGTTCCAGGTCCTGCAGCGAGACAAGACCCTGTACCCCTTTCAGCATTTGGCCGGGCCAGTCGTGGTAGGCGGCGCTGGAGCCGGTGGCCAGTACCAGTTTGTCGTAGTGCAGGGGAGCACCATTACGCAGCACCAGCTTTTTGTCGTTCGTCTCCACCCGCTCCACATAATCATGCACCAGCTCGATCTTCTGCTCCTGCCAGTACCAGTCGGCATAGGGCACAATGTCCTGAAAGCGCATGTGGCCCATGTACACATACATCAGGGCGGTGCGGGAAAAATGCAGCGGCGACTCAGACGACACCATCGTAATGCGGCAGTCGCTCCCTTGCCGCACATGCTGCGCCAGGGTAACGCCCGCAATGCCGTTGCCAATGATGACTAAGTGCTCCTGTGCTTTGATCTTCTCCATTGAAAACACCTGTGCCGACTTTTCGACTATACCTTATACCTTGCTGCAGCAGAGCAGGTATAGCCAAAGATACGAAATAAGGGCAGCCATAAAAAAAGGAAGACCAGGTCATTCCCAGCCTCCCTCTTTGTAAATCTGTTTAAATGCTAGTGGCTGCCGGCGCTACTGCCAGCATCCTGTCCGCCGTCTTCCACGCTTTTACCGCCCTGGCGTCCGCTGCTACGTGGCTCGTTGCCCGTGCTGCGACCGGCCTGGTCACTTTCCTCTGAGCGCGCAATTTGCTCTGATGAATCCTTCTTGGCGGTCGGATGGATGTTCGGCACTTTGTTGCCCTCGTTTATATTGCTTTTATTTTGATCCTTGTTCTGGTCTTTAATCTTATCTGTGTTCATCTTCAAGCTGTTTTAGTTGTCTTAAGTTTTACTCTGAATTGCCTCCAAGGTTATGGCTATACCTTAGTAGCGGTCATAATCCGGGTTGGAGGCTGTGAGGTCCGGTGGGCCGTAGCGACCCGGCTTACGCTGCTGGTGGTAATCGCTCTCGCGCCATCGTAGCTCCCCTGTAAGCGGGTTGTAACGGCGGTTGTAGTCCGGATCGGAGTTGTAGCCGCCGTCATAGCCATAGCTCAGGGAGCCGGCCATGTTGCCATAGTTCTCGCCACGGTTATACGGGAGGTGGTCGGGGCCGTAATTGATGTCGAAATTGCTGGAAGCATGATGTACGTAATCGTCCCCATAATGCGGGTTATCAAAACGAGAGCTTCCGCTGCGTTCGTTGTAGTCTGAGCGGCTGTCGCGCATACCTGCGCTGCCACCATAGCGTCCACCAAAGTTATTTTCAACTCCTTGCCGTGAACTGTCGCCGCGGTAGCTCTGCTGGTACTGGCGCTGTGTGTAGCCGTCGTTGTCCTGCAGGTTGCGGCTTCGGCGGTACACGTAGTCTCCTCCGTGGTTATCGTTGTGGCGGTCATGATTGCCCATGTCGCCCTGGCGGTTGCGGTTGTAAGTGCTGTAGTGTCCGTCTTCGTCCAGGCGGTAAGCGCCTCTGTACTGCGATTCATTCGGAAGACGGTTGTCGCGGTGACGATCCTCTGGCCTGTCCTGCCAATTATTATAGCTGTCCATAGTTTTATCTTGATTGGTACACCCTCTATAAACGCACAATCCGGTTGGGAGTTTAGGGCTTGTCCTTAACCCAAAGCGGGGGCATGCCCGTAAACAGTAGCTGGATTATGTTGAAATTAAACCACAACGCTATGAGAAACAACAGAGAAGAAAACCGTGATAATCGCAATATGGAGCCGCGCTGGGTGCACAACCATCACCATGGCGAAAACTCAGACCGCGGCAACTACACCGTGGATTCGCGCTTCAACAGCGGTTATGGTGAGCAGGAAGACGATTACTATGATACCAGATCTTTCAACACCAACATAGACCATGAATTCGGTTCCCGTCAGGGACGCTTTCAGCCGGGCGGAGCACAGTACAGCGGCGAAGATTATACTTCGAACAGACGCAGGAGAAACGACAACCCCTATGGGATGAGCTATGTGCCGAACGACGACCGGAACTCAGGCCGCCACTACGATCCGCAGGCCGACTACAGCAACCGCGACTATGACGACCTACGTCGTCAGGGCAACACCTGGACGCGTTCCGGACAATACGACGAGTCCTTTGGGCATGATGTAGGGCGCCGCAGACGTGGTTCAGAGAGTTTCCAGGGGCATTCTTCTATGGGTGACTATGAGTCTTACCGCCGCTACGAACTGAACAATCCAGCCTATGACAACGACTACAGCGGTGGCTTTGCAGGCCGTAACCACACCGAGGGCCGCGATCACTTTGGCGAGGACACTCACTACAGCAACCTCAGCCGCTGGGGGCAGGAAAACCGTCCGAAGCGTCGCTCAGAAGACAGACATAACCGACACTAACCTATAAACCATACAGCCGCAGGAGGGTGCTCTTCTGCGGCTGTCCTTTTAAAAATATAACTATGAGAGATTACAGAGATCAGCATTACGATGACTTTAGTCGACCCTACGATCAGGGGGATCCGCGCCAACAGTACTACCGCAACGAGCGCCACGACTGGGAGAGACGACCAGAAAATAAAGGTGCCGGCCAGCAGTACCGCGCCAGGTATGAAGAGTCTGGCATGCGCGAAGGTAATTACCGCGGCGACAGGGAGGATTACTACAACACCACCTATGAAACCAACAACTACAGTGGTGTGCCGCGGCACGAAGAGTACGGACTCCCGCACGGCTCCGAGAATGACTTGGGAAGGGTGAGCCGGGGCAATCCGCAGTTCTACAACCCCGACAGTTTCGAGCGTACCCGATACCGCTACAGCAGTGGGTATAACCCGAACTACGACAACCCGGAGGAGGGTGACCTGTACCGCAACTTCGACAGCCGGGGCAACCACGGTTACCGTCACGACGCTTCTTACGGCACAGCCGATGAGTTCCGGGATTTCGGCGATGACCATTACGGTTCCCCTGGCCAGAGTGGCCGGTACTAATAGAACTCACTCGGAGAAATGATAAGACGCCTTTGTATACTTTTTCCGACTGTTGCGTATAAGTCACTATACATTAGTATTGAATTTCCATCTGAGAAAGGCCACAGCGTAACAGCTGTGGTTTTTTTCATTTCTTATGATAATTCATAAATTGGATTAAATTGTTTTGAATTGATGATATTTTACGTTTACCATAAACTTATATGCATGTATTAAAATCTTTACTTTTAGGAGCCGCCACCTTAATCGCTATTCTGGGCGTTATTTCCATTTGTCTGCCTCGCCAGATCCATCTGCAGCGCGACATCATTATCAACGCACCTGCCGAAGTGGCTTATGAGCAGCTCAGCGATCTGCGCAACTGGCCCAAATGGCTGCCAGGCCACCGTATTGCTCCGGATAAATCAATCAGCTATGCCGGCCCGACAGTAGGCGCGCGCTATAACTGGACGAGCGAACGGGGGAGTATCGGGCAGGGCGTTGTCACGATAGTAGAAGCAGAGCCACCAAGCCGGCTTGTTACCAACCTCGAATTCGAAAAAAAGGATAAAGCACACAGCACATTTATACTGGAGGAGACAGAGGAAGGCACAAAGCTAACCTGGCATTTTGAACAATACATAGGAGACAACCCGATCCGGAAGTTTTCAGGCCTGCTGATCGACAGTACCGTGGGGGAGGAGTTTGAGGATGGCCTTGATAATATCAAAAAGGAAGTGGAGTCGAAGCATGTATTGACTGACAATTAAGCATCCGGCCTGCACGCCTGACACATATGGGGATCGCGAGGTATAGCCTGAAAAGCTATACCTTTTTTTATTTCCTGCCGCTACTGCTCTTTCGGGATGATGGTGATCTTGCCGTCCTTTTCCAGAATGGCGTACTTGATCTGGTCGAGCCGCTCCAGACCCTGCAGCTCCCGGGCCGATTCCATGATATCCGACTCATCTACCCGCACTTTCTTTAGCCGGTCGTGCAGCACCTTGCCATCGTCCAGGATAATGACCGGTACCCCGTCCAGTACCTTTCCAAAGTAACTGAACTTCTGCTTGAGAAGCGAAAGGCTGATGTCGGCCAGCAGAAGCGTAACGATCAGCAAAAAGCTATTGGTGACAGACTTATCCTCGCCACCGAGCGCCTGCTCTGCCGTTTCGGCAATGATCAGCAAGAGCACAAAGTCGAAGACCGTGGCCTCATACAAGGTTCTTTTACCGCTTACCCTGAAAATAATCATCAGGAACACATACAAAAGCAATCCTCTGATAACGGTTTCCATAGCGTAGACTTAAGGGTATATGAATGGTGTGATGTTTACCTTTTTCTTAGAAGTAGAGAATTGCAAAGGCAGGGAGCCCATGCCCTCAGGCTTCACGTAAAAGATGACTAAGAATGGCTGGTTGGCGGAAGCAAAACGGTAGGTGATGCCCTGCTCATGGGTGTATTGCCCCGAGGGTTCAGGAAGGATCTTCTCTACCTGGAGTTTCTCGTAAAAATCTTTGTTGAGGCGCAGGTCGGTGAGGGAATCAGCGGAGGAGGGGACCAGCTTTACTTTGATTTCGGCCGGGGCACCGCGTCGCAGGAAGCGTTCGTACTCCACTTCTAGCCCTTCCGCGCTGTCGCCGGCCTTTAAGCGCTGCAGGTTGCCAATTCCACCATTGCCGGTAAAACCCAGCAGAGCGGCAAATACTACAAAGGCCATCAGGACCCAGGCCACCCGCTGGACTTTCCAGTTGGTGCTTTCCAGTTGAATGTCTTCGTCTATTTCGAGTTCACCCCTGTGTTTTTTCACGGCTATACCTTGCTTTTGCAGGTATATAACGATTGAGCAACTTTATGGTTTTGCCAGGCTGTCGGGGCTGGCGGTTTCAGGATAGGCGTCTGTTCTAAAATCGGCCACTTTCTTGTAAAGCTTGCCCTTTTCAGCGGCCGAAGACAGGAAAAGCGTGACCTTGGAGGTGTTGAAATGGTTAGACAGATCGGCCAGTAGATCCGGTATACCGTCGTGGTCCAGGTCGCCGACCCAGAGGAGCACGTAGATCGCACTCTCGAAGTTCTCATCAGCAGCCAGCTCCTGCGAGATCCTGCGGCCGTTTTTGAAGCCTGTCACCGTCCATTTGTAGTTCTGTACCGAATAAGACTCCGATCCTTCCTGTTGTATGCTGTCGCCACTGGCCGCCAGGGTATAGGTCTTGCCCTTATACCTGAGGTCGATGGACGTATTGGGCAGGATCACCTGATTCGGGTAGCCCACCGTATCCACCTCACTGGCCTGCAGTTTGGCTATACCTGTCAAGAAGAAAAGCGTATTCGGGTGCTCGCCGCGCACTTCGCGGCCGGAGCGTACCTGGCGGCCTTTGTCATATACCGGATCGAAGTAAGTGGTGACCTGCAGGTGGCTGGGCTTTAGCCGGAAAACGCTATCGTCCTGCACGAGCGCCATCCAGGGCTTTTGCTCCGCGCCCTGCCATACCTCCTGCTTATGGAAGCGTCCTTCGATCATGATCTTGGCGGCCGTTTTGGACTCCGGGCTCAGGTCTGTCGTGTCAGGGGTGTAGTGCTGCAGCTCGTCGTCCGAAGGCAGGGTAGCCGAGTCGGGTGCCTGCACGAGGCTGGTATCGGTTTCCAACAGGTGCGTATGATCCGTTTTGTTGGCCTGCGACTGGTCCGGGGAGTTGTTGCAAGCCGCCATACTCAGTGCTAAAAACAGGATCGCAGGTATACGCATTGTGGTAAGGAATTGGGATAGAAGAAAACGAATATAGCGAAAATATCTCTTGAGCAAACAAAAAAACAGGAAGGCCGACCATTGCCAACCTTCCCGCTTTGTTTGCTATACCTTGCGTAACCGGTTACAGTTGCTTGTAAAGTCTGTCTTTGAGACCGGCTGTCGCCTCCACCAGCGGGAGACGCACGGCTCCGCCGCATACGCCAAAGCGCTCCAGCAATGCCTTTACGCCTACCGGGTTTCCTTCTTCGTACATCATCGGGTTGATATCAACGAAGTCGAAAAGCAGGTCAGACGCTTCTTTGAACTGATAAGACAAGCCCAGGCGAACCATGTTGCTGAATTTTTCGGGGAAGGCATTGGCTAGCACAGAGATCACGCCTACGGCACCGAAGGTGATCATCGGGAGAGTGAGCATGTCGTCGCCGCTGATCAGCAGAAAGTCAGCGGGCTTGTGCTTGGCAATATACATACACTGCTCCAGGCTGCCGGAAGCTTCTTTAATGCCAATGATGTTTTGGTGTGCAGCCAGTCTCACGGTGGTCTCGGGGGCCATGTTGCTACCCGTGCGGCCCGGCACGTTGTACAGGATCACCGGCAACGGGCAGGCGTCGGCCAGCTGGGTATAGTGCTGGATGATGCCCTGCTGCGAGGGCTTGTTGTAATAGGGGCTCACCGAAAGCACAGCGGCTATACCTTCCAGATCCGTTTCCTGGATCGCTTTAAGTACGTCCTGCGTGTTGTTGCCGCCCAAACCGTATACCAGCGGCACACGGCCGTTCACGTGCTTCTTCACAAAAGCCAGGATTGCGGCTTTCTCTTCGGTTGTCGTGGTCACTGATTCACCTGTGGTACCGTTCACCACCAGGTACTCCACGCCACCTTCTATGGTGAAATCGAGCAACTGGCGCAGTCCGTCGTAATCCACCTCCAGGTTGCTGGCAAAAGGCGTTACCAGAGCAACACCCGTTCCTTTTAATTTATCTTGTATCATGCGCTGTTTTTCTAATGCGCGAAGTTCGAATTATCCAACGGAATCTGCAAGTGTTGTGGCGTAGCACGAAGCACGAGTTTCGGGAATATATTTCGACAAAAAACTTCTTGTGCAGGTATAGATGCTATAAAAAGACCTTTGGCAAGTTCTCTGTGAAGGCATCGTACCACGCAAAAAAGCGCTACTGTATGTTATTCTCCTCCACCCAGTGCAGGAAGTGGTCTTTGTATACCTCACCGATCGGGATTTCCTTGTTGCCGATGCGGATGCGGCCTTTCTCGATGCTGTCGATCTTGTGCAGGGCCACGATGAAGGAGCGGTGCACGCGCATGAACTTTGACTCCGGCAGTTTTTCCATGGCCTTGTTCATGCTCAGGAGCGTGATGATTTTCTGGTCTTTGGTCTGGATGATGATGTAATCTTTCAGCCCCTCAATCCAAAGGATATCGGCAAAGCCGACGCGCACGGTTTTGTAATCAGCCTTCACGAACATGAAATCCTGCTCAGGTGCCTGCGGGGCAGGGGCTGTTACTGTGGGTGCTTCCGGTGCTTTCTGGCTGCGCTGCAGTCGCTCCTGCGCTTTTGTAACGGCTTTCAGGAAACGGTCGAAGGGGATGGGTTTGAGGAGGTAGTCCACGGCATCGTGGTTGAAACCCTCGAGCGCATAGTTGGGGTAGGCTGTCGTGAAGATGATGAGCGGCTGGTGCTTGAGGATGTTCAGAAACTGTATACCTGTCAGCTCGGGCATTTCGATGTCTAGGAACATCAGATCGATCTGCTCTTGTTGCAATACCTGCATGGCCTCCGTGGCGCTGGAGCATGTTTTCACGAGTTGTAGAAAAGGCAGTTTGCTCACATAGCTCTCGATGATGTCGAGGGCAAGCGGTTCGTCGTCAACGGCAAGGCAGCGGATGGTCATAGAGTTATTTTTTTGGTTGGAAATACAGTTTCAGCGAAGCGAAAAATGTATCGTCTTTATCTTCTAAGGTCAGTTCGTGTTGGTGAGCGTAGAGCAAGTTAAGGCGTTGCTTTAGATTTTGCAAACCGATGCCGCCAAAGTCCTTTTTTTTGTGCGTACTGCTGTTGTTCACCGTCGTGAATTGCAGCCAATCGTCGGTTACCACCAGGTTGAGCGTGATGCCCACCTCGTTGCGACTCACCAAGCCGTGCTTAAACGCATTCTCAACCAGCGTCATCAGCAGCATCGGGGCGATCTGTTTTCCGCTCAGGTTGCCTTCCACGTTCAGGCGGATGCTGGTCTGCTCGCGCAGGCGCAGTTTCTGCAGGTCGATAAAGTTCTGGATATGCTCCACCTCCCGTTCCAGACTCACCAGCGTGTCGTTACTTTCGTAGAGCATGTAGCGCATCAGGAGCGAGAGCTTCATGATGGCGTCCGGCGTTTCCGGCGACTGCTTGTAGGCCAGCGAGTAGATGTTGTTGAGCGTGTTGAAGAGAAAATGCGGGTTGACCTGCGACTTCAAAAAATTCAGCTCAGCGGCCAGTTTCTGGTTCTCAAGTTCCTTGTTGCGCCGCTCGTTGCGGATGTAGTTGCCGGTTACTTTCAGGGCCGAACTGATGAACACGACGATCAAACCGGCCAGCACATAGTTGAGGATGCGGTCAGAAGAGTAGAGCACCGTCATGCCCGGGTTAAACTCCCGGAATACATAGAAGTCGAGCGGAGAGCGGACCAGCGCGACCACCGTGAGGGTGAGCAGCACAACGCCAAGATATCCGAATATCTGGTTTCTGGCCAGAAAGCGGGGGATCAGCACATACCAGTTGAGGTAGAAGATCATCATGGCAAAACTCAGGCCCACCAGCGAGTCAACCGCCT
The DNA here is from genome assembly GCF_030546575.1 of Pontibacter coccineus. Lineage (GTDB taxonomy): Bacteria > Bacteroidota > Bacteroidia > Cytophagales > Hymenobacteraceae > Pontibacter > Pontibacter coccineus. Next base: position 187,029 of record NZ_JAUOTN010000010.1, on the reverse strand, counting down.
TGTTAAAAGTAAGGCCGCGCTGAAACTGTATGTAGAAGACCCAGGCTCCGAAAAATGCCCAGGCTGCCACGTGTATGGCTAATTTGTACCGCTTCTTCATGGTAAATGGTGGTAGGGCTGTCAAGTTCAAGGCTGTACAGGGAAAGGGTAGTGAAAGCTTTTAAAGATCGGTCTTTTGCTGAAGTTAAGCAATATTACGACGCTTCCATATAAACACAGCCCTATACTATACGGAAGGGCAAACCTGCCCCATCAATTACGCTTTTTAAAAGATCAAACCTGAAAAGGAAGAGAAACGGTTGTTCGTATATCCTTTTCGGCTGTTCGTCTATTTCATTTTTTTTTGTCCATTTAATTGGCTCCATTTGCAGCATGCTTTCTGGCTTTATAGCTGTGTCGGGGAGCCGGGCCTTGCGGCCTATACCCAAGTTTAATTGTTTTATTGTTTGTTTGTAAATCAATAAGCGCCGGCCTCTTGTAGACCGGCGCTTATTTTTTGTAAATATTTACGGGTTAGTGACTTACCATGCCCAGGAACTCGCCTTCGGAGAGGATGGCAATACCGAGCTTGTTGGCTTTCTCGAGTTTGGAAGGCCCCATTTTATCGCCCGCCACCAGGTAGGAGAGCTTGGCGGAGATAGAGCTCACCACCTTGCCGCCGTGGCTGACAATAATGCGCTGCAACTCGTCGCGGCTCACACTCTCAAACACCCCCGATATCACAAAAGTCTTGCCTTCCAGCTTGTCGCTTTCCATTTCAGGTGCCGTGTTCTCACCCTTAAATTGCAGTCCGGCCGCTTTCAGACGCTCGATCAGTTCCTGGTGCTCAGGTCTGCTGAAGTACTGGATCAGCGACTGTGCAATACGGTCGCCGATCTCGTTCACGGCGATCAGTTCCTCATACATGGCGCCGCGCAGCGCTTCAATATCCGTGAACCGCTCGGCTAGTTTCCTGGCCACCGTGCTGCCCACGTAGCGTATGCCCAGCGCAAACAGGACACGGTCGTAGGGCGTCTGCTTCGACTTTTCCAGGCTGTTGAGGATGTTGTTGGCCGATTTCTCACCCATTCGCTCCAGGTTGACCAGTTGCTCAAAGGTAATGTCATAGAGGTCGGCCACGTTGTGCACAAAACCGGCTTTATAAAGCTGCTCAATGGTTCTCGGGCCGAGCTCGTCGATGTTCATGGCTTTGCGGGAGATGAAGTGCTCCAGTTTGGCCTGTATCTGCGGGGCGCAGCCTTCCTTGTTCGGGCAGTAGAAGTTCGCCTCGCCTTCGGCGCGCACCAGTTCAGAGCCGCAAGCCGGGCAGTGGGTCGGGTAAATGATCGGCAGCGAGTCGGCAGGGCGCTGGCTGACGTCAACGCCGGTGATCTTGGGTATGATTTCGCCGCCTTTCTCTACGTGCACGATGTCGCCCAGGCGCAGGTCGAGGCGCTGGATCTCGTTGGCATTGTGCACGGAGGCGCGTTTTACGACGGTTCCGGCCAACAGCACGGGCTCCATGATGGCCACAGGCGTAACGGCCCCGGTACGGCCGATCTGGTACTGGATTTCAAGCAAACGGCTCATGGCGCTCATGGCCGGGTACTTATAGGCAATCGCCCAGCGCGGACTCTTGGAGGTATAGCCGAGCTCTTCCTGCAGGACATAGCTGTTCACTTTCACCACCACACCGTCGGTTGCAATCGGCAGCTCGTGGCGTTTTTGTTCCCACTCGTTGATATAGTCAAGCACGGTGTCGATGGAGTTGCATTTGCGCCACGTGTCTGATACCTTAAAGCCCCATTTCTGGATGGCCTGCAAACTTTCGGAATGCGTGTCAAAAGGGCTGGAGGAACTCATGAAACCGTAGGAGAAACAGCCCAGTTTGCGGCTGGCCACAATAGCGGAGTCCTGCTGCTTGAGCGTGCCGGAGGCAGCGTTACGCGGGTTGGCCAGCAATTGCTCGCCTGATTCTTCGCGGTCGGCATTGAGCTGCTCAAACACCTGCAGGGGCAGGAAAACCTCGCCCCGCACCTCAAAACTCTCCGGGAAATCTTTGCCGTGTACCTGCAGCGGGATGTCGCGTATCGTGCGCACGTTGGCGGTGATATCATCGCCACGGGTACCGTCGCCGCGGGTGGCGCCCTGCACAAACTCGCCGTTCTCGTAGGTCAGGCTGATGGCCACACCGTCGAACTTCTGCTCACACACATACTCCACTTCATCACCCACGATCTTCCGCACACGCTTGTCAAATTCCCGCAGGTCTTCCTCCGAGTACGTGTTGCTCAGCGAGAGCATCGGGAATTTGTGGTATACCGTCTTGAAGCTCTTGGTCACCGTGCCGCCCACGCGCTGCGTTGGGGAGTTCGGCTGGCGCAGTTCCGGGTGCTGCTGCTCCAGTTGCTGCAGCCGCTCGAGCATCATATCAAAATCGTAGTCAGATACTTCGGAAACGCTGTTCTGGTAGTATTGGTAGTTGAGGTAGTTGATGCGTTGGGTGAGCTCCTGAATCTCAGTGGCCGGATCGTATGCTAAGTCCATAGGGTAGTTCTGTTTGGTCTGTAAAAATAAAGAACGGACCGCAGCTTGCCAAGATACAATGCGCATATACCTGCGCCGGAGTCTGATAAATTACAAGTGCAGGATTCAGGTAGAAGATAATCCGGCTCAAAGCACCTGGCAGGAGACAAAGCGTTTTGGTTAGGTATAGGTATAGGCGGCGCAAAATAAAAAAGCGGCGGTTCCGGAAGAACAGCCGCTCAGGTAAAGGTATAACGTATATGCTTACTTCAATTTCACGCCGTCGGCCACAAAGCGCAATTCTTCTCTCGGCTGGGTAATGGCGGCAATCTCTTCGCCTGATTTTCCGGCATCCTCGGCAAAGTGACGCTGGTCTTCCACTGAGATCACTTCATGTTTGGCCATACCTGTGAACACTGCCGTCTTGCCTGACAGATCCTCTACCGGCAGGAAGAAACCATAATCACGGAAGGTAACTTTCATAGTGCTGCCATCTTCCAGCTTCACATCCATCCAGCAACCCTTTGACTGGCAACTTTCCACGATTTCGGCAGCTACGGTGGCCTGTATGGAATCGCTTCCGTTCACGGCTTCCTGCATTTGGCCGGCTGAGAGTACGTTTTGTTCTTCGAAGGAAGCACCGTACGCGTTCGCCTCAGCAACGGTTTCTGTGGTTTCCTTACCTTCAGATGTGGTGTCGTTCTGGGAGCAGGCCTGCAGCACGGCAGCAGTCAATAGCAAGGCGAATAGTTTTTTCATGAAGGGATAGGCTTTTTTGTGTCAGCCAAATATAGAGATTATTAATCAGGTGCAAAAGAGCTGCAATCGGACAACGCCAAAAAGCAGGTATACCAAGCTATACAGGCAACTTATTTGTCCCGGTCTACTCCAAAGCTCTATTCTGAAACAGCAGGAAACCCAGGTGAAAGAGCACGCCCCACTCTTTGGTTTTGTCGTTGTAATAGTTCAGGCTCAGCGCCGCCGGGCCCAATATACCATGGTAAACCACCGCGGCTGTGGCGGCCACACCGGTACCTGTCAGCCGTTTCCCATAGTAGGCCTGCTGCCTGTCATCCTGCAGGATCGGGCGGTATGGCTGGAACAGATAACCCTCTGTGCGTGCCTCCAGCCGGGGCGTGATCAGGTAGACGTATTGCAGGCCTCCTGCCACAAATTCGTGTGCCCGAAAGCGGTCCAGAAAAAGGGTGCGGCTATCGGAAAGGGGGTAGAAGGCAGGAGCAATGGTGAGCGTAGAGCGATAGTTGCTGAAAAAGGGCTGTGTCGAGATCACGCCTTCCAGCCTGTAGCCGAAACGGTGACTGCCATTGCCCAGAAAGTCCTCAAAAAGCAGCCGGCCATAAAACCAGCTGTGATCTGTTGAAAGGTTCTGCGATTCGTTAGACGTTGAGCCGGGTCTATACCTTTCCGTCGCGTTTACCATGCGGCCCGTGGCTGTAAATGAGCGCCCGCCGGAAGGATACTGTTTTCGGTTGAGCCCACCGCGTCTGAAAATGGCGCCCACTGTTAGGCCACTCGTGGCGGTGCGGTCCAGGGTGTCAGAGCGCTGTATCTCCAGGCGGTTGCTATACCTGTCGATGTGCTGCGCATAGGCCGCGCTGAGCACCAGCCTGCCTTTGTAAGTGTTGGTAAAGCCCATGTTGAGGCCAAAATTCCGGTCGGTCTGCTCGAGTAAGGGCAGATTGTTGCGCTCCAGCAGCAAACCGGTGGTGGAAAGGAAATTCCAGTGATTGTATGTGAAAGCGGGCTCGATGTAATAGGGCAGACTGGCGGGCACGTCGATGCGGGTGCGCAGCTGCGCGCCCTGGTAAAACCGGCCTGTCTGGAAACTTCCGGCAAAGGTATAGAGCTGCCGACCGAGCACACTGTACTCCACACCGGCATAGATGTTGTCGATCGGGCGCGAGGCTATCACACCGCCCAACGCTATTTTCAGGCCGTCTTCTTTCTTCACGTTCAGGAGCAGGTCATAGGACTTGGCCTTGGTATCGTAGCGCATGGTCGGGTACAGGCTGCGGAAGTTGTCGATGGCGGCCAGCCGGTAGTAGCCTGTTTTGACGTCCTGCATGGTATAGCCCTCTTCCTTTGAGCTCCTGAAGAAGCGCTGTACAAAGTCCTGCTGATTTTTTTTCAACCCCTGGATCTTCACACTGCGGAAAGCGTGGGGCTGAAAGCCGCCTCTGAATTTCTCCCGTTTGGCACCAAGCGCTTCGGCACTTACCCTGCGCTTTATTTTCTCCTGGATCTGATCCATGTTGTCATTGGTCACCTTATACCCAGCCGCGAAAAAATCCTCTACGTTTTTGAAATCCAGTGAATTGAGGCTACCCAGGTCAGGCTGCAAGTATACGTCCTTCTCTGTAAGCGCCGTGGAGTCCGAGTTCGACATCATGGCATAGAGCAAGGTATAAGCCAGGTCAAAGTCATCGTTGTCGTAGGGGTACTCGCTGTAGGTTTTGGACGACACGTTTACCCCGATGATGATGTCCGGATTGAAGTCTTTGCGGGCCACATCCACCGGGAAGTTGTTGTAGAGTCCACCGTCAAACAACAGGCGCTTCTCAATCCGGATGGGTTTATAGAAGAGCGGTACGGTGAGGGTGGCCCGCACGGCATCGGCCAGCTGTCCTTTGCGCAGGATGACCTGTTGCTGGGTGAAGATGTCGGCGGCAACGCAGCGGTAGGGCACCATCAGCTTGTCGAAGTCATAGTCGGCGTGGGCGGCAGGCTGGGAGAGGAGCTGTGCCAGGGCAAAGTTGAGCGAAGCGTCGTTCACAAGGTTCGACGTGAGCTTGGCCTGAAAAGCAGAGTCCAGCGCCACATGGAGTTTGAGCAGGGCCGGGTTGGGGTCAGGTGAGGCGAAGTTGTAGGTATAGTTCTGCTCCGGCTTGCCGGTGGCCCAGGCCTGGAACGCCTCGGTGTGGATCAGGTATTCGATCTCGGCGGGAGAATAGCCGGCCGCGTACAGCGCCCCGACGATGCCGCCCATGGAGGTGCCCACAATGTAATCGATCGGGATGTTGTTCTCTTCCAGGGCCTTGAGCACGCCCACATGCGCTATCCCTTTGGCGCCGCCACCGCTAAGCACGAGCGCCACTTTCTGGGCGTAACTTTCCTGGACTCCACCTAACAGCAGGGCCAAAAGCAGCAGGTATAGAAGGGCGTTTCGGTATACCTGCACCAGTAATAAAAGGCGGGCAGCCTGCAATAGGCGCATAGTTTGTGTTTTATCAGTTTCTGAGGTCAGCCCAGCGCGCGCTGTGTATGGTAAACAGCATGCGCCCTGTCAGCCTGGGCGTATAGCGGGCGGGTACCCGCAGGCGCATGTCCTGCAGCATCAGCTCAAAGCTGGTACTAAAGGTGATCGCGTTACGATCGGGCGTGATAATGACCGGGACAACCATTTCTTTGATGATACCTTGTATGGTGATGAAAACCCTGCTGTTAAGTGTCTGCTTACCGCGGCTGCCGGCATTTATCTGCTCGATCGGGGCTTCGATCTCAATATACAGCTCCGGGTAGCGGGAAGCAAAAAAGATGTCCTGCACCATGGATACGGGGCTGGAGTCGTTGGCTGGCAGCAGGTTCTCGATGGGCAGGAGGCACTCGATTTTCCGGGTATTCTGATTGTAGCGCACCAGCATCTTGGCTGATTGAAAATCGTACGTACTACGCTCCCCCTCCAGGCTGATCTGCATACTGTTATTGGCTGTATAAGGTATGCGGTACTGCTGCGCGTGCGCCGGTGCGGCCATCAGTAAAAACCAAAGTACAGGCAGTAGCAATTTAATCATAATAGGGCTTGTCGTTGCGTGTACTCCTGCTAACGCAAATCAGCAGTGAAAGGTAAAGCGGCTGCAAAGCTTTTATCACTTGGAGCCTTCCTGAAACAAGCGGCGCCCTACCCCGCACAGACCAAACCAGGTCCGGACAGTAAATTAGACCGCTAAATCTTATTTTTTGTGAAGCTTTTACAAAACTATAACCCCCCTGAGTTGGTATACAGAATAAGATAAATTACCCGCAATTCAACTTGAACAGAGGAGGCCCGCAGCCATAAGCCGGGAATGCTCGGGGAGATGACTCGACATGAACCAGGACAGAAAGAATAAGGTAGGCGCACGCCAGGGCTCAGCGTTTGGCAAGATCGAGCATCTGCACCCGATCCGGATGCTGCTATACCTGAGCATGGTCGGTATAGGTGTGCTGTTCTTTGTGCTGATGGTTGCTTTTGTTCGGACAGGTGGTTTCGGTAGCGAACAGTTTTCCCTTCCAAAGTTTTTCAGCGTCAGCACCCTGATCTTGCTTTTCAGCAGTTACACGATCAGCAAGGTCCCCCGCATTTACAAAAAAGACAAGCTCCGTAAAATGACCCGCTACCTGGCCCTCACTTTCATGCTGGGAGTGGCCTTTATCGGGGCGCAGATTCTGGGCTGGCGAGAGTTGACAATTTCTGGCGCTTACTTTACCGGCAAAGCCTCAGGTAGTTACCTATACCTGATCACAGCGCTGCACCTGCTGCACCTGCTGGGTGGTATGATCTTTTTGGCTTTCCTGCTGATCAAAACGGCCCATATGGCCAACGACGGGGTACGCAGCCTGATCTTCATCCGTGACCCGTACCGTCGCCTGCAACTGGCCATGCTCAACACCTACTGGCACTTTCTGGGAGCGCTCTGGCTCACGCTATACCTGGTGATCCTCTTCATGGCCTAAGCGCACTAGCGCACCAGCGTCACGGAGCCTTTGAACTTGTCAGCCCCGTAATCGATCACGTAGTAATACACGCCGTCATTTACGTCCTTTCCATCCCATTTGAAGTTGTGCGCTGTGCTTGAAAATACCTCTTTGCCCCAGCGGTTGTAAATGCGAATGTGCTGGAAAGAGCTTGTGCAAACATCGGCTGGCATACCTGGTATCTCAAAGAAATCATTCAGACCATCCGCGTTGGGCGTAAAAATATTGGGCGGGGTGAAATTCTTGTACTCCGGCACCTTCACTTTAAACTCCATTGTGAGCTGCTGCATTGGGGAAGGAGCACAGGCATCCTCCTCTAATATGAAGTCAACCCGTAGCACACCCTCCTGAAAAGCATCGCAGTTAGCCGTCCAATTAAACTTGCCCGTCGCAGTGCCTGCTCCCCCGGTGGACGTGAAGACCATGCCCATGCTGGCCAGGTCGAAATTCTGGCCGCGCGCCTGCATGCTCAGCAAGTGCTTGTCCAGGTCAGTGCCCGTAAAGTTGGCCTCAAACGGTTCGTTCAGATCCAGCTCAAATACCAGTACCTGTTTGTCGGTTGTCAAAACCGGCACTTGATTCGGGTAGTCCGTCCTGACCTCAATCACTTCTGTCTTTGTCAACTCCTTTCCGCATACCATGGACGTGGCCGTGAATTCTATTTGATAGGAGTCTTGCGCGAGCGTTTCGCAGTCTATGGGCCACTTGAAGGGGGACTGCACCCGACCGATACCGGTGCTGCTCCGGAAGCTGATGGGAACAGAGTTGATATCGAAATTCAGCCCTCTGGCTGAAATGGTTACCTCGTCGTTGTCGGTGTCAAATCCGAGCACGTTAAAGTCAATCACATCGCCTTCCCTCACTGTATACACTTTGTCAGGGCGTGAGAGCTGAATGGAGGGTGGCTCGTTGGGGATCGGGTCAATGACGAAACTCACCTGCAGCGTGTCCTGCCTTGGCAGGCTGCAGCCATTGTCTCTCACGATCAGGTTTAGTTTGAAAACCTTCCCCTCGGTGTCAAAGCATTCATCAAAGCAGACGTTCGCCGTCAGCGATTTCTGTCCGCCAGGGCCATTTACGATGCCTGTGGTTATACCAGTAAAGGTATACAGATCACTGCTGAAGTTAACAGGACGTGCATAAAGCGTAATTCTGGAGTTAGGGTCCGGGTCTGTGAACTCCACATTCAGGCAGCGGGCATCTGTCGGGTTGATCCGGATCACCTCACCTTGTTTATAATTGGTGGTCTGGCCGTTTACTTTCGCCTGCACGACAGGACTATCGTTTCGCGGACAATCCTTTACGAGCAGCTGAAAATCGCGCCGCACTTCCCCGAGCTTCACGCCTTTGCGAAATTCCTGCACGCGCACAGCAAACACAAAGAGGCCTACACGATCCGGGCGGACCGTCAGGCGACCCGTCTGCTTTTCTATAATGATCGGCGGGGAGCCCTGTATCTGATTATCGCGGTTATAACCAGGTAGCCACTTGACCTCAGGGTAGGGGGCAGGTTTTGCAATCGGGGCGGCATTGGTTGGGTCTGGAGTGGCATAACCATTAAGTGGTGTCACCATGTCATACACCAGCGAGTCGCCGTCGGCGTCAGTACCGCTAAAGTCGTAGTAGAACAGTTCGTTGGCGCAGGCATAGTCGCTCAGCGGCGGAAACAGGCGGGGTGAGGAATTGACAAAGGGCGTTCCGTTTTTGGTGACAGGTGGAAACTCCATGTAGAAGACCTGGCCGGCCGCGTCTGGCATCACGATGTTGTTGATGGTGCGGTTGCGGCAGCAGCGCTCCCAGGCCATGTAGTAACCTTGCGGGTTATTGAACAGGTTGGGGGACAAGACAACGTCCTGGGAGTACACAATGCGGCGGGTGCGCAGCTCCCCGATCGTGCAGGCGATATCGGTGTAGTTGACGAAGGTATCGCTGCGCAGCGGCAGCTGCACGTCCATCATAAAGCGGTTGGTCTGCTTATCAAAGATCCGGATATTGGCTGAGGGGTCCCGTGCGCCGGGTGTGCCGTTCACGTCATCAAAATAGAGGTTCATCGTGATGCGGTAGGTATAGCCTGAGCGATGCTCTATCTCCAGTTCGCCACCTACAATATGTGTGGCTTTTGCCTGCAGGCAAACCATCAGGAGGCATATCAAAAGAAGTAAAGCGTGTTTCATGTAAGGCAGCGTTTAGGGATTTGCTTCAAATTCCGGTAATACAGCACTGATAGTGGGTATAAGTTACAGTAAATCTTGATACTTCGCTATATAGCCCAAAATTTTATATGATTTGCATCCAACATTCAGGTAGGTTTCCCGTTATATGGCATCTGGGAATCGGCTAAATATTTCAATCCTGAGTCAAAATATTGCTGTTTATACGTGACTAAAACATTCCAAGCTCAAAGAAGTTAAGCAGACAGAGAGCTATTTAATACCCTTCAAAATCGATCGTTTACCGGATAATGTATATACCATGATGACGCTAACACAAGAACTTGAACTGAAGAAAAAACTGCTGCAGGAGTCGACCAAACTCTTGAACATGCAAATTCAGGCAGCAAAAGAGGCCATGGACGAGGCGCAGGAGAGTGCCAACGAGCACCACGGCGCCATTGAGGACAAATTCGAATCCTTCAGGGAGGCCTGCCAGATACAGCGCGACATGTATGCGCGGCAGCTGGACGAACTGATCACCACCATGGGGGTACTGAAACGGGTGAATTCTACCAAGGAGAACAAGGAAGTGTCGTTTGGAGCGGTGGTGATGACCGAGCTCCAGAACTATTTCATCGGAGTGAGCCTGGGCGAGATCAAAATCGACGGGGAATCATTCTTCGCCATCTCAGGTCTGTCGCCGCTTTACAAGGCGATGGAAGGTAAAACGAGTGGTGAAAGCTTTGATTTTCGTGATAAAACCTACAAAGTGCTGCAGGTATTTTAATACTAACCAGCAGTATAGTAAACCTTTTGCGCAAAAAACAGTTTAATAAAGCAGTAAAGGGTTGAAAACAGAAAAGGTTGGCTTTAGGGCCAACCTTTTCTGTTTTATATACCAGGGTGTAGCGCTTATTCTACACGCGTCCAGTTCTGCGTTCTGCCGATGAGGGAAATACCGATGTATCCTTTTACTTCCATCTTGTCTTTGCCCGTCATTTTCATGTAGCATGAGTAAGTTTTGCCGCTTTCCGGGTCGTAGATGGTGCCGTCGTCCCATTTGTTGCCGTCGTCGTACTTAAAGTCCTTCATGAATACCATGCCCTGCAGGGGTCTGTTGCGCAGCTTCTTGTCCGGGTTGTTTTCGTCCAGCTTTGGTTTCCCATTTCTGAGTGGCTCTTTCAATTGTATGATCTTACCATGCAGTTTATTGCCTGACTGGTAAATCTCGAAACGAGCTTTTCCCTCTTCATTGGTCCAGATGCCAACAGGAGAAAGTTTCTGTGCCCACGCTACAGTAGAAAACAGCATAAGGGCGACAAGGGTTAGCAGGTGCTTTTTCATGATTTAGTTTTTGTTTGATAAGATTAGTAACGAAATATAGCTAAAATAATTCATTTTTCAACTAAAATACGGCCCGGGTCGGTTTTTAATCCAGGACAGTGCATCAATACATTATTGATCAGCAGGAATGACAGGAGGTGTTAAGATTTTCCATACCTGATCGTAGCCTTTGCTGATTCTGCACTAGCTTTATTTTGAGCGACTTACTCACAGCGTATGGCGCTTAGGTGTTGCCAGGTATGCTTCGAAAAGAAAAGATGACAAAATAAGTGCGGAACCTTGTGAACTTATCGGCGTTATTTTAACTTTATACAATCAGTGAAAGCGGCGAGTGCTGCGGCCTTGTGTTATGCCTACTACAAGTAGCGGCACATGGTTTATGTCGGACTAAAGAGAAAGGAGGTGCTATGTCTAATCCATCAGTCGTCTTAGTAAGCCTTGGTAATAGTGTTCACCTTAACGGTGAGCTGGCTTAGTAAGCAGTGAGTATCTACTGCTTACGCAGTAAATATTACCTTTGGTCTTGAGTGATGGTGCTGCTGCAAAACAGGGCGCCGCTTGTTAAGATTTGAAGGATTCTTAAGGCGCTTGGTGTAACTTGACGGGCTACACCAAGCGCTTTTTCTTTTTGCCCGCCTCCGTAGTCTGTTTGCCAGAAGCCCACACGGCCTACAGATCGTCTTTGTAGATGGTATTGTTGCGCAGACGACGTTCCCTTAAGAAAGAAGCAACATAGGAGAATACGGCTAAAAAGCAGCTTATACCCATCAGCAAGATGAGAACGTGCCTGGCATCCCACACAAAGTTTTCTGGATCAATCTGCACTATCAGCAGAAAGCCGGCCAACAAGGTCAGGGCTGTAACCGTGTGAAATACAAACCGATTATGGCGCTTTAGGTGATAGGTGGTGGCAAGCAGTAATATCCCTAACATAGGAGCCAGCAAGGCCATGAGCGGCTGCGAGGGAGATAAAAAATAGGCTGCAACACCGGCGATGATCAATACCAGGGCATTAATGGAGTTGGTTATGTAAGGGTGCACCATATTCATTTCTTTTAGCGGAAAATTGCCCGACCAGCAGATGCCAGTCGGGCTATATAGTGTATCTTACGTAAGTACCGGGACTTTATGTTTGGCCTATACCTTACAGGACACGTCTAATATCCAGAAAGCGAACCTCATAGCCTGTGCCTTCCACCTGGCTGATCTTAACGCCGCCATTGGAAGAGGAGTGCACAAAACTGATGGTGTCCCCTGGCTCAGAAATAACGATGCCGACATGACCTGGCTCCCTTACCTGTGGGTTGGTACCCGTAAATATAACCAAGTCTCCTGGCCGGGCCTCATCTCTCGTTACCGGTATACCATCCTCTGACTGTGTGGTGGAGGAGCGTGAAACAGGCACACCAAATTCCTGAAACACATGCGATGTAAAACCAGAGCAGTCAAAACCGCTATCGCTTGTGCCGCCATACTTATAAGGGGTTCCCATCAGTGTCAGGGCATAGGCGATCATTGAGTCTGTTGAGGTTGTGCCACTGGCGTTTATCCAACCTTTTTTAGCATCGTCTTTAGCTACTGCGCCGCGCTTGTCAAGTCTGGCAGACTTACTTTCAGATGCCGGATTATCTGTTTTCAGGCTCGCAAAATGTACCTGGTTTGTATCTTCGGAAGGGGAAGCCGCCTGCTCGCCATCCGCTGACATGAGCATCAACAGCAACACGACCGGGGCAAGCATTAAGGCAAATATCTTTTTCATAGTGGTAGGGCTTAGGTTTAATAACAACTACTATGGAAATATCGTGCCAGAATTCCCGGATACTTAATAACAACAGCCGTGCAAACGCTGCATAACTTGATAATAGTCAGCTAGTCCGGAAAAATTTAACAGGCAATTTGTGGCCGTTAATCAGCTGATTTGGGCCGTTTGTCTAAATACTACCTCTATATGAAATTATTTTGGTATAATTATATTAAAAATTATCACAAAATATATAATATTGCAACAGATCTAACGCTTGAAAGGATGGAATTGTTTAAGGCGGGTACCTGTGAAGTAAGCTTTGTAGCAGACCGGTTGGAGTTGAGGTTCGACCGCAACATGCAGGCACAGGATTTTAGGGGAGGGTTGCTTAAGGCACTGCAATTTGCCAGAGATCACCGGATCAAGTTGTGGTTATTTGACCTTCGCAGCATTGGTAAGCTCAGCGAAGAAGAGGAAACCTGGCTGCAGGTACAGATTTTTCCGCAGATCATGATGCACCTGGGTACGGGAAACCATGTGGCCCTGGTGGTAGACGAGCGCTGTTACGGCGACATGATCAGAGAATCGGGCTTGCTGGGGCTCAAAAGCTATAATTCCTTCATCATCATGAATACTTTTTGCGACGTGCAGGGTGCCATCGAATGGCTCGACCATCGCCAGTCGGAGTGTGCCTAAGCCATACTGCCAGGCTATACCTGAACCATGCGGATTTTGAAAAGCAGGCTTTTTGTCGTAAAATGCCGCCAAGCTTTTAATCATTAATCCAACTAATCCGCATGTTTCACCCCAGGCAGTCTATTCTATACCTTCTCTTATCCAGTTGCTTCTTTTTCCTGACCCTTCTCCCGGCATTTGCCGCTGACCTCCGCTATACCTTGTCGATGCCGGAGCCGCATACCCATTACTTTGAGGTAGGGGTAGAGTTGAGCGGTGACCGGGAAAAATACATCGATTATAAAATGCCTGTGTGGGCCCCGGGCTCATACCTGGTGCGTGAATTCTCCAAAAACGAGGAGGGCTTTCAGGCCACTGACAAATCGGGCAAGGAACTGCGCCACGAGAAGATCAACAAGAACACCTGGCGTGTATACAGCAACAAGGCCGATGCCGTGCGGGTGCGCTACAAGGTATACGCCTTCGAGATGAGCGTGCGTACCAGCTTCCTGGACGCCTCGCATGGCTACGTGAACGGTACCAGCATGTTCATGTATCCGGAGGGCTTTCAAAAGCAGCAGGGCACGCTTGTGGTGCAGCCTTATAAAGATTGGAAAACGGTATCTACCGGCCTGAAAAGCACCGGCAACTTTACCTATACCTTCCCTGACTACGACGTACTGGCCGACTCTCCGCTGGAGATAGGCAACCACGAGGTGCTTCGCTTTGAAGCGGGTGGAGTGCCCCATGAAGTAGCCATGTACGGCGAAGGCAATTACGAGCGGGAGCGCCTGCTGGCCGACATGAAAAAGGTAGTGGAGGAGTGCATCGGCATGATGGGCAAACTGCCTGTTGACCGCTATGTGTTCATCGTGCACAACCTGCATCGAGGCGGCGGCGGACTGGAGCACCTGAACTCAACCACTTTGCAGACGAGCCGCTGGAACTATGGCACGGAGCAAGGCTATACCGGTTTTATGGCGCTGGTGGCCCACGAGTATTTCCACCTCTGGAACGTAAAGCGTCTGCGTCCGGCACCGCTCGGCCCCTTCGACTATGACAAAGAGAATTATACCCGTTTGCTATGGGTGTCAGAAGGCATTACCAGTTATTACGATGACCTGTTCACCCAGCGAGCTGGCATTATGAGCACACAGCGCTACCTGGACTTAGTGGCGGGCAGCATCAACTCAGTGGAAAACACACCGGGCAACCAGGTGCAGACCATAGCAGAGTCCAGCTTCGATGCCTGGATCAAGTACTACCGACGCAACGAGAACTCAAATAACGCGGAGGTGTCCTACTATACCAAAGGTGGCGTTCTCGGCCAGCTGCTCAATATGGAGATCATGAAGAGTACGAAAGGGGAGAAGAGCCTGGACGACGTGATGCGCTACATGTATGACCGTTATTACACGAAGCTCAACCGTGGCTTTACGGAGCAGGAGTTTAAAGAGGCGCTGGAGCGTTTCGCCGGCCGCAAGCTGGATGATTTCTTCCAGAACTATGTGCACGGCACCAAAACACCTGATTACAATCAATACTTCGAGGCAGCTGGTCTGCGTCTTGTCAATCAAAACGAAGGCGTGCTCAACCTCAACTGGGGCGCCGGTACTGCCCTGGAGAATGGCCGCACAATCGTCAAAACCGTGGCCCGTGGCAGCAGTACGTATGAGGGAGGACTGAACGTAAACGACGAGCTCATTGCGATTGACGGATACAGAGTGGAAAGTGACATTACTCCCTTGATCAGCGGCCATGCCATTGGTGGCAGCGTACCGGTAACCATTGTGCGTGACGGCAAGCTACTGGAGCTGCAAATTCCGATTGTGGCAGACAAGAGCGTTCGCTACCAGTTTAAGCGGGTGGAGAATCCAACTGCTGTGCAAGAGAAAATCTACAACAAGTGGCTAAAGCAGGGTTAATCTGAATACCATGAGGTAACAAAAAGGCGACGCTTGCAAAAGCGTCGCCTTTTTAATTAGGCTTCTGTCTGGATTTAACCTTAGTGCGGCAGCCTAATTTGCTCGCTTCAGAGCGATTGGTAGTATTATTCTCCCGTGAGACTAGACCAAACGACCAAAGACAATGGGTCTGTAATATAGATAGAAGTATGCCTATGTTCATATGGCTATTAGAAGTTATCGCTGTTTTGGTCTTATGAATGAAAGTTTAAATTGGATCAGTTTTAGAAACTTTCGCAGGTGAGTATTTGCACATAAATAAAATGTATTTTATATTTCGAATATAAATGCCAGAAACCAAGCGGTTTGCCTTATGGTTATCAGTGATTCGTCCTATGCATTTGTTCACTATTCAAAGAGCGCAAATGTGCTGTGCATTAGCTGGAAGTTGAATCCAGGTATAGAGCAGTTCAGGAATCTGTATTGGCAGGTGCTACAATTTGTGAAGAGCAATCCTAAAATCTGCTTTTACAGCACAGACACTTCATGCATTGGCCCCCTTGATGCGGAGCAGGAAGCCTGGTTGAGTCGCGAGTATTACCCGCAGGTATCCAAGATAATCGGGCAGGACATCTATGCAGCCGTTATCTTCTCAGAAGGTCATTTTAAGGCGCTGGTCAACAACTATATTGCTTCCCCTTTGCTACCGGTGCATGACTTCATTCACTTCAATTACTTTACAGACAAGGGGGAAGCGATGGATTGGCTTATGTTTATACAAAAAGGTCAGGACCTCGCCATATTAGCAAAATCCTGACCTATACTATAGTAGGTGTGCTCACCTGTTAAGGGAAAATTCCAAGCGCTTCGTAGCTGACGCCTATCTTCTCGATAGCCGAGAGGAAAGCGGCCGTACGCATGTCTTCTATGTCTTTTCTGTTCATCACCCCTCTGACCTCGTGATAGGCATTGATCATGGTGTCCTCCAGACCGGAGCGCACCAGGCTGATCTCGTCAGACCCCTGTATCAGCAGGCTGCGTTCGTGGGTGGACATGCTCTTACCAGAAGCACTTTCGATCGCGTTCACGAGTCGACGGTGGCTGGCTTCCTCTGCCCGTTTGCCCATCCGGCCAAAGCGCACGTTCGACAGGTTCTTGAGCCATTCGAAGTAAGAGACCGTTACACCGCCCGCATTGAGGTATAGGTCAGGTATAATGATGATGCCTTTCTGCAGCAGGATCTTCTCGGCATCGCGGGTAACGGGACCGTTGGCCCCTTCAGCCACTATTTTGGCTTTGATGCGGCCGGCATTGTCGGCGTTGATCTGGTTTTCTAGCGCAGCAGGCAGCAGCACGTCGCACTCTTCTTCCAGCAGGTCAGCCGAGTTTTCGAAGTTCTTGCACTGTCCAAAGTTCAGGATGGAGCCCGTTTCGCTGCGGTGTTTAAAGGCCTCTGCCACATCAATACCGTTGGAGTTGTAAATGCCTCCTTCGCGCTCGGCTATACCGATGATGATGGCGCCGTCCTGCTGGCAGAAGTTGGCGGCGTTGTAGCCTACATTGCCCAGACCCTGCACAATAATGCGTTTGCCCTCCATGGTATTGCCTTCTATACCTGCTTTTTTCATCAGATCCGTATCGCTGAAGGCTTCGCGTATACCATAGTATATACCCAGGCCAGTGGCTTCTGCACGTCCCCGTATACCTCCCTGCCCAACAGGCTTACCCGTCACGCAGCCCAGCGCATTGGTTTCGCCATACTTGAGGGCTTGGTAGGTGTCGGCGATCCAGGCCATCTCTCGGCTGCCCGTACCGTAGTCGGGAGCCGGCACGTCCATACCCGGACCAATCAGGTTTCTCTTGATCAGCTCGGCCGCATAACGGCGTGTTACTTTCTCAAGTGTTTTCACGGAGCTGGTGCGGGGGTTGATCTTCACGCCCCCCTTGGCGCCACCAAAGGGAACGTCCACCACAGCGCACTTAAATGTCATAATGGTTGCAAGTGCCTTCACCTCATCCTCATCTACCTGCATGCTAAATCGGATACCTCCTTTAGACGGAAGCTTATGGTGGCTGTGCTGTACTCGGATGCCTTCGAATACTTCTACGCGGCCTTCGATCTCAACCGGAAATGACACTTTATAAACACTGTTACAAGTCTTGATCTGTGCCAGAATACCAGGGTCTAGTTTTGAGTAACTGGCAGCATGGTCGAAGAACTGGTGCACGCTCTCCAGAAATTTTCTGCCCTCATTGTCGGTTTTTGCCATACGAGTATATCTTTTTTGGTGAATGCATTAAATGTGTTTAGAACGTCTGCCGTGCTAATTTGTTTGCTAAGAGGCGTTTGTTTCAGAATGAGGCCGTAGATGAAAGAAAAATAATTCAACCGTCTAGCTACTTGTCAGTAAGCGAGTTAAGGAAGATAAGTATAACAATCCAATAAAATATTTAATTATATTTTGTTTCTAATATATAAATATTACATCTTTGTTTATGACAGAAACACAATCCTCTTGGTTATATGGATATTATTCTGTTATTGTTTCTAAATATTGGCCAATCGCCGTAAACCTGATTCGTACCATGTACACAGATAATTTAATGGGTGCCAGTGCTTTTGGTAGACATTTTTCGGTAAAGGACAAGCACCGGAGCGTGTTGCAGGAGCAGCTCATACTTAAGTATAATCATGAAGAACAAACCCTTTATATAAAGTGGGAGGGAGAGGTAAGCTCGAATGAGCTGCGTCAGGGGTATGCCCACATCATGAACATGGTTCTGACCTACAAGCCTCAAAAGTGGATCATGGACCTGCAAAACAGGTTAAGCATTGAAAAAGAGGATCAGCAGTGGGTGTTCAAGTATATTTTCCCGCAGGTGCTGCGTGCCGTAAACAAAAATGTGTTTGTGGCGATCGTAATGCCGGTTTTCGCTTATAGCAGCCTGGTTAATGAAATAGATGGAGACGAACTGATGGACGGGGATAACTTTATGATCATCCATCATTTCCTATACCAGGAGGAGAGCCGCCGCTGGCTGCGTGAGATGGCTGAAACAGATTTGAAAATGGCCTAGGTATAGCCTTATCTAAAAACAAAGAGGTCCGGCTGGCGTTTTATCGCGCAGCCGGACCTCTTTTTATGATATATGCCGATATGTTTTAGTGTACGGAGATCAGCTCTACATCAAAAATAAGGGTTGTGTTTGGTCCGATGGTGTCACCGGCACCCTGTGCCCCATACGCCAGGTCTGATGGGATGAAGAGTCTCCATTTGGCACCTTCTTTCATCAGCTGAAGCGCCTCTGTCCAGCCCGCGATCACGCCGTTTACTGGGAAAGTGGCTGGCTGTCCACGCTCGTAGCTCGAGTCAAACACAGTACCATCGATCAAAGTGCCGTGGTAGTGGGTGGTTACTTTATCGGTGGCTGCAGGCGACTTGCCGGTACCTTCCTCCAGCACCTGGTACTGCAGTCCGCTTGGCAATGTTTTTATACCTTCCTTGTTTTTATTTTCAGCTAAAAAGGCCTCGCCAGCTTTCTGGTTTTCTCCGCCTTTAGCACCCTGCTTCTGTTGCATTTCCTGCTGCAGCGCCATCATGGCCATCTGGATGTCCTGCTGCGAGAGCGAGGAAGGCTCACCTGCGATCACTTCTTTCAGTCCTTTGAAGAAAGCCTCCGCTTCGATGTCGATACCCTGTTTTTTGAGGTTGGCAGCCATGTCGCGGCCAATAATGTAGCTTATTTTTTCCTGTTGTGTCATGTATGATGTACTAGGTGATAAAAATGATTTTCGGGTAATAAAGGTACGGCTAATGGGTCGATTTACCTACTTCGGGAAGTGTCAATAGAAAAAAAGCAGGTTCGAAAACCTGCTTTATAATTCATCAAATCAGCAGTGCAAGTCTAGAGATACAGGTGTATGTCTTCTTCGTGGAGGTCCATTTGGAGCTGCTCAGGTGACATCCAGCCTTTCACGAAATAGCCAAATGTGGTACCAATAAGCAGGAGAGAGGATATTGTAGTAAAGCGCATCATGTTTGTTAGCCTGAAGAGTTAAACTTGAACTTCTTAACGCTATATAGTAATTAAGGTTGTACCCCTTTCTGAATGGTTTATTGTATTTAAGTAATAAAACGTCGCGTTGACCGTTTAGCTAGTCATTAGGATCAAAAAAACGACTATCTATAATTATTAGTGGCTGATTTTTGTGTTTTCTCCTTTTCTTTCCGCTAACTTTGCACTATTAATCTTAAAGATTATGAGGCCATCTGGCAAATACCTTTCTTCCTGGCTCGCTATACCTGCTTCAGGACTTGTAGCAGCTTCGCATCACGTAGTAATGTGTGATGGGCTGAATGGTTATTGCCTTAACTTTTTTTCCTCCCCCAAGGCCTTTAGCAAGTAAGCCGGAGCTTACAGCTCTGGCGCCCCGCAAACAAAACTGGCAATTACAGATTTCCGGTTTAGCTTTTTTACTCATCTAATTTATTTTCATTGATTTTTCATCATGGCAAGTAAGGTCAGTGTCAGGCAATCCATGGGATATGCCTTCTTATCAGCTTATCTGATTACCTTGTTTTTATCGGTGTTTGAGCGGCAGTACCTGTGGCTGTTCGTGGCCATTGTGCCGCTGCACCTGCTTTACCTGCGCAACATCCGGCAGGGCAGGCATTCTATTCTGCGCAACTACCCGCTGGTAGGCTACCTGCGCTATTTCTTTGAGAGCATTCGTCCGGAAATCCGGCAGTACTTCTTTGAGTCTGACCTGGACGGCAAGCCTTTCAGTCGCCGACAGCGCTCTATTGTATACCAGCGTGCCAAAAACGTGCGCCAAACGGTGCCCTTCGGGATGCAGGCCAATAGCCAGGAGGCAGGCTTTGAGTGGATCGCGCATACCATGTTCCCAGTGCACGTGCAGGCACAGGACCTGCGCGTGATGGTAGGGGGCAGTCGCTGCAAGCAGCCGTACAGTGCTTCAATCTATAATATTTCGGCCATGAGCTACGGCTCACTGAGCAAGACCGCCGTGACCGCCTTGAGTGCCGGTGCCAAACTGGGCGGCTTTGCCCACAACACCGGCGAAGGTGGTGTGAGTCCCTTCCACATAGAGGGGGGCGGTGACCTGATCTGGCAAATTGGTACGGGCTACTTCGGCTGCCGTGACAAAGACGGCAACTTCTCCGAGAAGCTGTTTCAGGAGCAGGTGGCGCATCCACACATCAAAATGGTGGAGATCAAGTTGTCGCAGGGAGCCAAGCCAGGGCACGGCGGTATACTGCCGGCCGCTAAGAACACACCTGAGATCGCGGCTATACGTAAGGTAGAACCTTATACTACGGTGGCTTCTCCGCCGGCGCACGCCGCTTTCAGCGACCAGTTCACGATGTTGCTTTTCATTGAACAACTGCGTGTACTGTCAGAAGGAAAACCTATCGGTATAAAGCTCTGTATAGGAAACAAGCAGGAGTTTGAGCTTCTGTGCAAGGAGATGAAGCACAACCGCATCTACCCGGATTTCATTACGATAGATGGGGCAGAAGGCGGAACCGGTGCGGCACCGCTTGAGTTTACCGATAGCCTGGGTATGCCGCTTTTCGATGCGCTGGCCTACGTGCAGCACATGCTGGAGCAGTACGGACTGCGTGACGAGATAAAACTCATCGCAGCGGGCAAGATCATCACAGGGGTGGACATTATCAAGGCCATCTCGCTGGGCGCCGACATGTGCTACAGCGCGCGCGGCATGATGTTCGCGCTGGGCTGTATACAGGCGTTGCAGTGTGATTCCGGTCGCTGCCCGGTAGGTATAGCCACGCAGGACAAGAACCTGTACAAGGGGCTGGACGTAGCTGATAAACGGGTGCGCGTGGCCAACTTCCATGGCAATACCATTAAGTCTACCATCGAAGTGATGGAGGCTTGCGGATTTGCCTCATTGGAAGGCATTACACCAGACAAAATATTCAGACGAGTGGAGCAGGGGCAAACGAAGAGCTTCCGGGAAATTTACTTTCCGAAAAAAGCTTCAGCCAGTCCCATCAGCAAAAATTACGTACTTAATTGATATGGAAAATGTGATCTATCTTACGGAGCAGGACTATAAGCGCCTGATTGAACTGGTGCAGCAGCAGCGGCAGGGGCCAGGTATGCAGGCGAACATTGCCAAGCTCGGCGAGGAACTGAAGCGGGCCAAAAGAGTCGCTTCGAATGAAATTCCGGCTGAGGTTGTGACTATGAATTCCAGTGTATTGCTGCGGGACATGAAGAGCGGCAATGAAATGGAAATCACGTTGGTATACCCGAAGGACGCCGATGTGAATGCCCGAAAGATCTCGATCTTCGCTCCGGTAGGCACCGCCATTATCGGCTGCAAAGAAGGCGATGAGGTAGAGTGGCCTGTGCCCTCCGGCACCATCAACTATAAGATAGAGAAAGTAACTTTCCAACCGGAGGCATCCGGCAATTTCGCATTATAAGGCTCCTTAAAACATACAAAGCCAGTTCGCTGCCTGCCAAGGTATAGCGAACTGGCTTTTTTTATCTTTAATAAAGAAGATCTATACCTTAGCTTGATCAGGCGTAGTTGTTAACATCTTCGTCCCACAGGTCAAAATCGATGTCTTCGTCTTCAATTCTTGTGCTGAGGTATACATACGTTGCCAGGCCTAAGAAAAGGAGGGCAGAACCTACCAGCACAAAAGGGAAGTTCTCTAAGTCTTTGTTTTTTGTTTTCATAAACGCGATGCTTGTTCGTTGTTGTATAATACCTTGCTAAGCAGCAATTTGTTGTCAGGTTGCTCGCTGTCAGCAGGCCTAAAAAAGAAGGCCGGTCAATTGACCGGCCTTCTTTTTTATAAACGCCGGCTAAAGCGGGCATTGTATAATCGTGCTTACATATTTCTGCGGTACTGTCCGCCTACTTCGAACAGGGCATTCGTGATCTGGCCCAGCGAGCAGTACTTCACAGCCTCCATCATTTCTTCGAAGATGTTGCCGTTGGCGATGGCCACTTGCTGGAGACGCTTCAGCATCTCAGGCGTTTTGTCAGCGTTGCGCTGCTGCAAGGTCTGCAGCATGGCGATCTGGTACTGCTTTTCTTCTTCTGTCGCCCGGATAACTTCTTTGGGAAGTACCGTAGGAGAGCCGGTAGAAGACAGGAAGGTGTTCACGCCAATGATCGGGTATTCGCCGGTATGCTTCAGTGTCTCGTAGTATAAACTCTCTTCCTGGATCTTGCCGCGCTGGTACATGGTTTCCATGGCGCCCAGCACACCGCCACGCTCCGTGATGCGGTCAAACTCCAGCAGTACAGCTTCTTCTACCAGGTCAGTCAGTTCTTCTATGATGAACGAACCCTGCAGTGGGTTCTCGTTTTTCGCCAGACCCAACTCACGGTTGATGATGAGCTGAATGGCCATCGCACGACGAACAGAAGCTTCGGTTGGCGTAGTAATGGCTTCGTCGTAAGCGTTTGTATGCAGCGAGTTACAATTGTCGTAAATGGCATACAGTGCCTGCAGCGTGGTACGGATATCGTTGAAATCGATTTCCTGGGCGTGCAGCGAACGGCCGGACGTTTGGATGTGGTATTTCAACATCTGAGAACGGGCATCGGCGTTATACTTGTGCTTCATCGCCTTTGCCCAAATTCTACGAGCTACACGGCCGATCACCGCATACTCGGGGTCGATGCCATTGGAGAAGAAGAAGCTCAAGTTCGGCGCAAACTTGTTGATGTCCATGCCGCGGCTCACATAGTACTCCACAAACGTGAAGCCGTTAGCCAGTGTGAAAGCCAGCTGCGAGATCGGGTTGGCGCCGGCCTCCGCAATGTGGTAACCGGAGATAGACACCGAGTAGAAGTTGCGCACGTTCTTGTCGATGAAGTACGCCTGCACGTCGCCCATCAAACGAAGCGAGAATTCGGTAGAGAAGATGCAGGTGTTCTGCGCTTGGTCTTCTTTCAGGATGTCAGCCTGCACCGTGCCGCGTACGGCTGCTAAGGTGCGGGTTTTGATCGGCTCGTATACCTCGGCTGGCAGCACCTGGTCACCTGTTACGCCGAGCAGCATCAGCCCAAGGCCGTCGTTGCCCTGTGGCAGTTCGCCCTGGTACTTCGGACGCGCTATACCTTTCTCCTGGTAGATCGCTTCAATTTTCTGGTTGATATCGTCTTCCAGTCCATTTTCCTTGATGTACAGTTCGCACTGCTGGTCGATGGCGGCATTCATAAAGAAGCCGGTCAGGATTGCAGCAGGGCCGTTGATGGTCATGGAAACGGACGTCATCGGATCGGCCAAGTTGAAGCCGGAGTACAGTTTCTTGGCATCGTCCAGGCAGCAGATGCTTACGCCGGAGTTACCGATCTTGCCGTAGATATCGGGTCTGAAATCCGGGTCCTCGCCATAGAGCGTTACCGAGTCAAAAGCCGTAGACAGGCGCTTGGCCGGCATGCCCAAACTCACGTAGTGGAAGCGACGGTTCGTACGCTCCGGTCCGCCTTCGCCCGCAAACATACGCGTAGGGTCTTCGCCTTCGCGCTTGAACGGGAACACGCCCGCCGTATAAGGGAACTCACCCGGCACGTTCTCCTGCAGGTTCCACTTGAGCAAGTCACCCCAGGCCTCGTAGCGTGGCGTAGACACCTTCGGGATCTGCAGGTGCGAAAGCGACTCGGTATGTGTCTTGATCTTCAGCTCCTTATCGCGTACCTTGAAGACATAGAACTCGTTTTTGTAGGACTGTACTTTGTCTTTCCAGTTCTCGAGTATCTTCTTGTTTTGTCCATCCAGACTCAACTCCACCTCGGCATAGGCCTGCTCGAGCTGCCTGATCAGACGGTCTTTGTCTTCCACCTCAATCCCTTGCACCGCCTCAATCGACTTCTTGATGCCGAAGAGTTTCTGGGCCACCTCGGCCTGGTCCTTCGTCCACTTGT
The DNA here is from genome assembly GCF_030546575.1 of Pontibacter coccineus. GTDB lineage: Bacteria > Bacteroidota > Bacteroidia > Cytophagales > Hymenobacteraceae > Pontibacter > Pontibacter coccineus. The sequence continues at coordinate 163,008 of NZ_JAUOTN010000010.1, read as the reverse complement.
CGTAGTTGCGGATCGTTTCGGAGATTTCAGAAAGGTAGCGGGTACGAGCAGGAGGGATGATGAACACCTTCTCCGACATTTCTTTGGAGGTTTGCAGGTTAGAATCGAATGCTATCCCTGTTTTCTCCGACAGCTTGGCCATCACGGCACGGTAGAGCTGGTTCATGCCCGGGTCGTTGAACTGCGAGGCAATGGTGCCGAACACGGGAATCTCCTCGTCGCTCACGTCCCATAGCTGGTGGTTGCGCTTGTATTGTTTCTTCACGTCACGCAGGGCGTCTAGGGCACCGCGCTTGTCGAATTTGTTCAGCGCGATCACGTCGGCGAAGTCGAGCATGTCGATTTTCTCGAGCTGCGTGGCGGCACCGTACTCCGGCGTCATCACATAAAGGCTCATGTCTGAGTGCTCGATAATCTCCGTGTCAGACTGGCCGATTCCGGAGGTCTCGAGGATAATCATGTCAAAATCAGCCGCCTTCACGATGTCCACCGCGTCCTGCACATACTTGCTCAGGGCGAGGTTACTTTGGCGAGTAGCCAATGATCGCATGTATACCCGCTCGTTCGAGATCGAGTTCATGCGGATACGGTCTCCCAGTAGGGCACCACCCGTTTTGCGCTTCGATGGGTCTACGGAGATAATGGCGATCTTCTTTTCCGGGAAATCAATTAAAAAGCGGCGTACCAGTTCGTCAACAAGCGACGACTTACCGGCACCACCTGTACCGGTTATACCCAGCACCGGTGTTTTTACTTCTTTGGCCTGCTCTCTTACTTCATTCAGGATGCTGCGGGCTTCTTCCGGGAAGTTCTCAGCCGCAGAGATCAGGCGAGCAATGGCTTTCGGATCTTTGTCACGTAGGTGCTTGGCCTCACCATTCAGGTCTTTGCCTGTCGGGAAGTCGCATTTCTCCAGCATGTCGTTGATCATACCTTGCAGGCCCATGGCGCGGCCATCGTCAGGGGAGTAGATGCGGGCAATGCCGTACTCGTGCAGTTCCTCGATCTCAGTTGGGAGAATAACCCCGCCACCGCCGCCAAAAATGCGGATATGGCCGCAGCCGCGCTCGTTGAGCAGATCGTACATGTATTTAAAATACTCTATATGGCCGCCCTGGTAAGAGGTGATGGCGATGGCCTGTGCATCTTCCTGCACGGCGCAGTCCACAATTTCCTGCACGGAGCGGTTATGGCCCAGGTGAATGACCTCGGCGCCGGAGGCCTGGATGATGCGGCGCATGATGTTGATCGAAGCATCGTGCCCGTCGAACAGCGAAGCTGCCGTCACGATACGAATATGGTTAACGGGCTTATATGGCTCTATTTTAGTAACTTGCATAATTTACTAACAAGGGTTTTTCAAATTTGATGCGAATATAGTCATTTTCGCGCAGGATTGACAGCGCAGGCTATACCTTGCTCTACGTGACAAGCCCTCAAAAAAATATAGCCTGATGCAGCGAAGCACCAGGCTATACCTGTCACACTAAAATGTGCCTTAGCCTATACCTGCTTCCTTGCCCAGCGATACCAGGTCAGCCACATTGCTAGTGCCCAGCTTTTTCTGGATGCTCTTGCGGTGGGTGCTCACGGTATTCGGACTGATAAAGAGCCGATCGGCAATTTCTTTTGTGCTGCAGCCTTTGCAGACTAATTCCAGTATCTCGATTTCGCGCTTGCGCAGACTTTTCAACAGGAGTTTGTTCTTTTGCTTCAGGTTTTCCTTGAGCGCCTGCGTCAGCTGTTCTTCGGTATTCATGTGGGGACTCATGTCCACATCCACGCAAATGACCTCTTTCACCTCGCCCTGCTGGTTTTTGCTGAAGGCTTTAGCCCAGCCCAGAAACCACTTGTACTCGCTTTCCTGCCTGTGCTTCGCCCGGAACAAACCACCGAACTCAGCCCCGTCAAAATGCTGGTAATGGGTGATGCTGTCCTCAGGTATATTCTGGTCGTCTGGATGCACAATGGCCTCCAGATAAGCCATGCCGCCCATTTCCAGGATCTCTTCCAGGGTATAGCCCAGGGCCTCTTCGTTGGTGCGGTTGCACCAGACTACGCCCGAATTGAGGTTGGAGATGTAGATGTTGGCCGGCACCTCATGGATGACTTTTTCCAGGAACGCACATTTCTCGCGCAGATTTCGGATCTCGCGCTCCATGGCAGCCATCTTAATCGCATCGGAAGACTGTTCGGGCATAAGGTATAGGAAGAGCGGGTTTATACAAGAAACTAAAGTTATAAGGAATATGCGGAAAATGAAATAGTTAGCATACCTAATTCATAAGTGCAGCCCGACGATTGCGGCAAACAAAAAATCATTTTAGGCGGAATACAGCAACAAACCTACATTCTTCTTAACTTTGTTTTTCGTAATTACTATTTATGAAGAACATTCGCAATTTCTGCATCATCGCCCACATCGACCATGGTAAAAGTACCCTGGCTGACCGCCTGTTAGAGTTTACTTCTACGGTGGCAGAGCGTGAAATGCAAAACCAGCTGCTCGACAACATGGATCTGGAGCGTGAGCGCGGCATTACCATCAAGAGCCACGCCATCCAGATGAACTACCGATACAAAGGAGAGGAATATGTGTTGAACCTGATCGATACGCCAGGCCACGTTGACTTCTCTTATGAAGTATCCCGTTCCATTGCCGCCTGCGAGGGTGCACTGTTGATCGTGGACTCTTCACAAGGAATAGAGGCGCAGACGATCTCCAACCTATACCTGGCCATCGGTTCTGACCTGGAAATCATACCGGTGCTGAACAAGATTGACCTGCCGCACGCTATGCCCGAGGAGGTTAGCGACCAGATCATCGACCTGATTGGGTGTGACAAAGAAGACATTATCCTGGCTTCCGGCAAATCTGGTATCGGTATCGAAAATATCCTGAATGCCATCTGTGATCGTATTCCGGCTCCGAAGGGTGATCCGGCCGCTCCACTGCAGGCACTTATCTTTGACTCGGTTTTCAACTCCTACAGAGGCATTGAGGTATACTTCAGAATTTACAACGGAACCCTTAAAAAAGGGGAGAAGGTAAAGTTCATCAACACCGGCAAAACCTATGAAGCCGACGAGATTGGTGTGCTGAGACTGAACCAGGAGCCGCGCCAGGAGATGGCTGCCGGTAACGTGGGCTACCTGATCTCCGGTATAAAGAACGCGAAAGAGGTAAAAGTAGGCGATACCATCACGCACGTCGATCGTCCCGCTGTAGGTATACAGGGCTTCGAAGATGTGAAACCGATGGTATTTGCCGGTATCTACCCGGTAGAGACGAGCGAGTACGAAGAGCTGCGCAACTCCATGGAGAAGCTGCAGCTGAACGATGCTTCGCTGGTATGGGAGCCGGAGACATCCGCCGCCCTTGGCTTTGGTTTCCGTTGCGGCTTCCTGGGTATGCTGCACATGGAAATCGTGCAGGAGCGTCTGGAGCGCGAGTTCGATATGACGGTGATCACGACCGTTCCGTCGGTGCAGTTCCATGCCTATTCTACCAAAGGTGAGCTGCTGAAGGTAAACGCACCTTCCGAAATGCCGGAGCCCAACTATATCGACCGCATCGAGGAGCCGTTTATCAAAGCGCAGATCATCTCAAAGGCGGAGTATGTAGGCCCGATCATTACGCTGTGTATGGACAAGCGCGGTGTTCTGAAAAACCAGACATACCTGACTAGCGACCGTGTGGAGCTTTCGTTTGAAATGCCGCTTGCTGAGATCGTATTCGACTTTTTTGATAAACTGAAGACCATTTCCAGGGGCTACGCCTCGCTTGACTACGAGCTGATTGGTTTCCGTCAGTCGAACATGGTGAAGCTGGACGTGATGCTGAACGGTGAGAAGGTGGATGCCCTGAGTGCCATCGTGCACCGCGACAAAGCCTACGATTGGGGCAAGCGCCTGTGCGAGAAGCTCCGTGAGCTGCTGCCGCGCCAGATGTTCGAGATCGCCATACAGGCGGCAATCGGGCAGAAGATCATCGCCCGTGAAACGGTGAAGGCCCTGCGCAAAAACGTACTGGCCAAATGCTACGGCGGTGACATTTCGCGTAAACGCAAGCTCCTCGAGAAACAGAAGAAAGGAAAGAAACGCATGCGCCAGGTAGGCAACGTGGAGATCCCGCAAGAAGCCTTCTTAGCTGTGCTCAAGCTCGACTAACAAAGACAAGCCCCGACGTGCCCCTGCACGCCGGGGCTTGTCGCTTATATTTCCCTGGCAAAGGAAGTTTTTGACGAAGGATAAAGGACACATATTTGAACTAGTCCTTTTCGTGCTCCGCCACATAGTCCTTGTTCGACTAAAATTTACGGACGAATTGTACACTGACATCACGATAAAAGCCCACTGTACCGATCCCTCTGTTGCAGCCAATATATTGCTGCAACACAAGGCTGAATATGTAGGCCTCGACGTGCAGACAGACACTTTTTATGAAACCGAGACAGGCAAGCTCAAGCATCGGCAAGGCAATATTGAAAATGTGCTGATGCACTACAGGCGGGAAATCAGTGGAGGCGTGCAAAAGACTGAAGTGTTGCTATACCTGAAGAATCCCAGCCCGACCACTGTTGCGCAGATTTGCGATGGCAAACAGACCCTGGCACAGGTAAAGAAATTTCGCAAGATCTTCTTTATTGACAATGTGAAATTTCACATCGATCACCTGGAAGGGGCGGGGCACTTTATAGAGATCGAAGCCATAGACCTGGAGGGTTCGTTAGGTATGGATGTGCTGCGACAGCAATGCGGCTACTATAAAGAGCTGCTGCAGATCGCCGATGAAGACCTGATAAACGACTCTTATGTCGACTTATAATTCAGAACAATCAACTTATAATTTTTAACAAAAAACATGATTCTCCTCGACGGTAAAAAAACATCTGAAACCATTCAGCAAGAGATTGCTGCTGAAGTTGCCGAAATTAAAGCCAATGGAGGCAAGGTGCCGCACCTGGCGGCGATACTGGTAGGCAATGACGGTGGGTCTGTTACGTACGTGAACAATAAGGTGCTGGCCTGTGAACGCGTAGGCTTCGGCTCTACACTGGTGCGTTATGAAGACGATGTAACCGAGGAAGAACTGCTTAGCAAAATAAAGGAGCTGAACGAGAGCGAAGAGGTGGACGGTTTTATTGTGCAGTTACCGCTGCCAAAGCACATCAACACGCAGAAAGTACTGGAAGCGGTAGACCCGAAAAAAGACGTGGATGGTTTCCATCCGGCAAACGTGGGCCGTATGGTAGCCGGTCTGACTTCTTTCCTGCCTGCCACTCCTTATGGCATCCTGCAATTGATCGAGCGCTACGGCATCGAAACAAACGGCAGACACTGCGTGGTGATCGGCCGCAGCAACATCGTGGGCTCTCCGATGAGCATCCTGATGGCCAAGGCCGCTTATCCGGGAAATGCTACTGTTACGCTCTGCCACCGCAACACCTACGACCTGGCCTACCACACCCGTCAGGCTGATATCATTATTGCCGCTGTTGGCCTGCCAGGATTAATAACTGCCGATATGGTAAAAGAAGGCGCTGTGGTGATCGACGTGGGCACAACCCGTGTACCGGACCCTACCCGCAAGTCCGGCTACAGGCTGCGTGGCGACGTAGATTTTGACAACGTGGCACCAAAATGCAGCTACATTACGCCGGTTCCAGGTGGGGTTGGTCCGCTGACCATTGCCATGCTGCTAAAGAACACATTGCGAGCGGCGAGAAAAGAGGTATACGCGTAACCTGTCTCTTGCCCCTATTATTCTAAAAGGCTCCTACCTCTCTAAAACAGGTAGGAGCCTTTTTAAATTTGATTCAGTTGTTCGCTGCCTATGAACATATTGTGAACTGCCCCATGGAAGCTTTCAAATGGTCGTAAAGCTGGCTCAGATAGATCTGTATCTGAATCAAAAGGAGGTTGACAGTTCTCAACTGTGAAGGGTCTCCCGGCTGGCATAAGCACATTAGGAGGTAGCCAACCGGCGCGCTCCTGAGCGCTCTTTAGGACATCCATGTCCCCTATACCTGAAGGCGAACCCAAACATGGGAATTAGGAAATCCCCGAAAGTGGGGGGGAGGCCCTCTTTGGTTCGGGATTGATAAATCCCGAAGAGCTGGCAAGATCGGCTTGCGGGGATGTGGACATCCCCAACAGATAGCTTTCGGACACGGATGTCCGAAAGAGCGTTTAGTATACCTGCTCGCGCCGATGTCGAAATCATCAGCAGGTAGCTTTGGGACATTTATGCACGAAAGAGCTTTTTCATATATTCCCTGAATTAGTCTGCACTACCTCTGCATCCACTCCGCTAATGCTTGTGCACGATTCGGACAGGTCGCGACCTGTCCCTACAACAGCCAGATGACAGAAATTTATGTTCCGCTCAGGTATAGCGGAACATAAGTTGATCTCTACCTTGTTGCTTTTTTAACTAACTTTGCAAGTTCGGATAGGTTATAGAATGGACAGGCTTAGCCGAAATTTAATTTAATGAAGGTCTATACCTGAATGTTCAGGTATAGCCGATGGAATACAGAATTGGAAAATACAAAAGCATACAAGACCGCCTCGATACATACGGTGCCCAAAGATGGCAGTGAACTTCCGTTGATGGAGGCTTTTTATACCATTCAGGGAGAGGGTGGCAATACCGGCACGGCAGCTTACTTTATCAGGCTGGGAGGCTGCGATGTGGGCTGCCACTGGTGCGATGTAAAGGAGAGCTGGGATGCTGAACTGCATCCGCTCACGCCTGTGCCTGAGATCGTGGATACCGCCAAAACCTTTCCGGGCAAAACCGTCGTAGTAACAGGAGGCGAACCTTTGCTGTACAATCTCCACCCGCTAACAGCCGGATTGCAGGAGGCAGGTATACGCACCATGATCGAAACTTCCGGGGCTTACCCTCTGAGCGGCCACTGGGATTGGGTGTGTTTGTCTCCTAAAAAATTCAAGGCGCCCGATGCTTCTGTCTATCCTTTTGCAGATGAGCTAAAAGTCATTATATTTAACAAATCGGATTTTGCCTGGGCAGAAGAGCATGCGGCAAGGGTAGGAGCTGGCTGTAAGTTATTCCTGCAACCAGAGTGGAGCAAGGCCGGGCAACTTATGCCGCTGATTGTTGAATACGTTAAAAACAACCCCCAATGGCGTGTGTCCTTGCAGACACACAAGTACATGGATATCCCGTAACAAGCTATGCTTAAGCCACTGCTTCTTCTGACTCTGATTACCTTAAGTATAGCGACCGCTTGCCTGGCGCAGGGCAGACCCGCCTCCAATTCCAGAAAAGCAGTAACACTTTACTACAAAGCGGAAGAAGCAGCCCAGGCACGAGACTTCGACAAAGCGCTCGCATACCTGGACGAGGCCATTGAACGTGACCCCAAGTATGCGGATGCCTACCTGAAAATCGCGAGCCTGCACCGGGCCATGGGCAATAAGCCGGAAGTGTTTGAAAACCTGCAGAAAGGCTTGACTCTGAAGCCTTTTAACGCTGGTCTGATGAACAGCTACTTCGACCTGGCAGACCTGTACTTTGAACGGGGCGACTACGAAAACGCCCGCAAAAACTTCGAGCTTTTCCTGCGCGGCAAACCCCGTAATGGCCGCATGACAGACTTTGCCCGTCAGCAGATCCAGTCCGCTGAGTTTGCTGCCGAGGCGATGACAAAGCCTGTGAGCTTTAACCCGGTCAGACTACCCAACAACGTCAACCGCTTTGAGCTGCAATACTTTCCATCCACTACTGCTGACCAGCGTCACCTGATCTTTACAGCGCGTGCGGGCCACCGTCCCGACCAGGACGAAAACATCTTCGTCAGCCAGTACCGCGACAACCAATGGAGCCCGCCGAGCTCTATTTCGCCTTCCATCAACACCACTGCCAACGAAGGAGCCGCCACCATCTCCGGAGACGGCAAAACAATCGTGTTCACTTCCTGCAACCGCTCCGACAGCCAGGGCGATTGCGATCTGTACATTTCTTTCAGAAGCGGCGATGAGTGGAGTAAACCCAAGAACATGGGCACAGTCGTGAACTCCAAAGCATGGGACTCACAGCCCAGCCTTTCTGCAGATGGGCGCACCTTATACTTCACTTCCACCCGGCCGGGAGGTATAGGCAAAGAAGACATTTGGATGACCAGGCTGAATGAAGACGGCTCGTGGCAGAAGCCTGAGAACATGGGCGAAACCGTGAACTCCAAAGGCCGCGACATGGCACCCTTTATCCACGTGAGTGGGAGCACACTCTATTTTGTGAGCGACGGACACTTGGGTATGGGTGGCCTCGATGTGTTTATGACAACACAGGACAACAAAAGTAAATGGAGCGTACCCGAAAACATGGGTTATCCGCTTAACACACACGCCGATGAAGGCTCGCTCTTCATCACCGCCGACAATAAAAAAGGCTACTACTCCCGCCAGGAAATGACGGAAGCCGGCGCTGCTACTATACAGCTCTACGAATTGGATGTGCCGGAAAATTGGCGCAGCAAAGTAACCAGTACCTATGCCCAGGGCCGCGTATTCCACGCTGATACCAAAAAGCCGCTCGCTGCGGTGGTGCAACTCTACGACGTAAGCGCTGACTCTTTGGTGCAGCAGGTAAACTCTGATAAGGTGTCAGGGGAGTATACGATTGTGCTTTCCGAGGGACAACAGTACGCACTTTATGTGTCAGCGCCTGGTTTCCTGATGAACAGCCTGAGCTTTGACTACACCTCCCGCAAGTCACTAGACCCAGTGGCGCTCGACGTATACCTGAAACCGGTCAAATCCGGGGCTGCCATCGTGCTCAACAACCTCTTCTTTGACACAGGGCAGTATAAGCTGGAACGCAAGTCAAAGACAGAGTTAGACAAGCTCATCACTTTCATGCAGCAGAATCCTGCTATTAGGATCGAGATATCAGGCCACACAGATGATGTAGGTTCTGATGCTGATAACAAGGTGCTCTCCGAGCGCCGCGCCCGCTCCGTAGCTGATTACCTGCGCAGCAACAAAGTGCCCAAAGATCGCATCACCTCAGTCGGACACGGCGAGAATCGCCCGGTCAAGCCAAACACCTCAGACGAAAACCGCAGCCAGAACCGACGCATTGAAATGCGGGTGCTGTAGGAGGGAAGAGGTGAGCAATTGCGTTGCAGATGAAGACCTCGCAACGTCTCCCCGAGAACGATCAGGGCAGGCATCCAGACCTGTATGTCTACATTCGACCTTTGCCAGACAGGTATAGCCACGGATGTAACGCCAGAAACTCGCGTGAGCTGTGCACACCGCGTAGTCTGCGGGTATAGCTTGTCTGAATCAGGGTTTTCAGGATTTGTGAATTTTCAGGATGCACGTGTACGATTGACCCAAGCCTGTCCCTCTCAAGATGGGAATTTGCCGTTGCCAACTTGCAGATATAAGCTTCATTGCAACTTTCTATACCATACCGGTCTCAACCACCATAACTCCCAATGCCGTCAGCTTAAGTAATTTTATGTCGTTTCGACCGGGGGTAGGGCCCCTCGTTTTGGGATAAATCTGAATGAGTGCGCAAATTTTAAAAGGATCCAGATCTCTCCTATCGTCGAGATGACAGCTTGAGTTTTTCATCGTTTAAGTTGACGGCATTGCCCCTAATCCCTCCCTAGCTATGCGGGGAATCTGTAACTGCCAATCCAGAGGTATAAGTCTTGTAAAAGAACCACACAGACCACTGGCAGTTATAGCGAGGCTAACTTGCCCCGGATGCTATGAAACAGATCACCTAAGCTAGGTGCACCTTTGACGATTTTGTGTTTGAGCGGTCAGCGAGTTTAAAAGCGTCTTGACTTTTTTGCTTACTTTTTTCATCAAGGAAAAAAGTGAGTGCCCGCCGCACAGGCGAAGCAATGAAACAGATTCGCTTACGGTAAGTCAGGCTGAAGCTATACCTATACCTACACCTACACTTGGACCTGGACCAGAGGCCTCACTATAGCAGACACGAGCGAGAACGTTCGCGCCATGAGTGTCATACTTTCCAGCAGCGCCTCTACACAAAACAAAACGGCCCGCTGCAGTGTAGCAACGGGCCGTTTTTTATCAGTTATTCTCAGATTATCGCTTCTCGATATCCACGTAATTACGCTCTGTTTCGCCGGTGTAGATCTGACGCGGACGGCCGATTGGCTCTTTCTGCTCGCGCATTTCTTTCCATTGTGCGATCCAGCCTGGCAGACGACCGAGGGCGAACATTACCGTAAACATATCGGTTGGGATGCCGAGCGCACGGTAGATGATGCCTGAGTAGAAGTCTACGTTCGGGTATAGCTTACGCTCCACGAAATACGGATCGTTCAGCGCCGCTTCTTCCAGTTCCATCGCGATGGTCAGGATTGGGTCGTTGATGCCCAGGGCAGTTAATACCTCGTCAGCAGCCTTCTTGATGATGCGGGCGCGTGGGTCGAAGTTTTTGTAAACACGGTGACCGAAGCCCATCAGGCGGAACGGATCGTCTTTGTCTTTTGCTTTCGCGATGAATTTCTTCGAGTCACCACCATCCGCTTTGATCTGCTCCAGCATTTCAATCACAGCCTGGTTAGCACCACCATGCAGCGGGCCCCAAAGAGCGCTAATGCCGGCAGACACAGAAGAGTAGAGGCTGGCATTGGCAGAACCTACCAGACGCACGGTAGACGTAGAGCAGTTTTGCTCGTGGTCAGCGTGCAGGATAAGCAGCTTGTTGATCGCATCCACAACCACCGGGTTGATCTCGTAGTCTTCCGTTGGGAAGGCGAACATCATGTGGAGGAAGTTAGAGCAATAGTCCAGCTTGTTTTTTGGGTAGTTAACCGGATGCCCTACAGAGTTTTTATAAGACCAGGCAGCTATGGTAGAGATCTTGGCCATCAAACGAATGATAGACAGGTCCACCTCTTCTTTTGACTGGTTTGGATTAAGCGACTCCGGATAAAAAGCAGTCAGGGAGCTGATCATGGCAGAAAGGATACCCATTGGGTGTGCCGTAGACGGGAAGCCATCCAGAATCTTGCGCATGTCCTCGTTCACGAGGGTGTGCATTTTGATCTTGCCACTGAAGTCCTCCAGTTCCTGAGCGGTTGGCAGTGCACCGTAGATCAGCAGGTAAGCCACTTCAACAAAGTTTGACTTCTCAGCCAGTTGCTCGATCGGGTAGCCTCTGTAATGCAGAATGCCCTGCTCTCCGTCCAGGAAAGTGATGGCACTTTTGGTGGCACCCGTATTTTTATAACCTGAGTCCAGGGTGATGTAACCTGACTCTGAACGCAAAGCAGCTATATCGATTGCTTTCTCATTCTCAGTACCCGTTACAACCGGGAACTTGTAGGACTTCCCTTCTAAAATTATTTCAGCGTGTTCTGACATGCCTGTATTTTTTTATGTCCGTGATAGTGTCTCTTATACGAGCGAAATTATGCAAATAATGTAATAAAATGAAATTAGGAGCGCATGAATATCTTAAGTTAATAATATTTTAACCTGCACATCCTGTCCCGCCTTTTGTATAAACGTCAGCCCGCTAAAAAGTTTCTAAAATCCATCTTGTTAAGTATAGCGGACTCATCAAGTTTGTAGTAGGGTAATAGGTGCTGATAAAATTTCTGAAATCAGTACAACATTTTTATAACAATTCAGTACAATTTCAAAAAGCAATATATAAATATTAGTAGTCCACCCGAAATGTAAAATCTATTCCATGAGATTGCCTTTCAGCTCTTTGAGCAAAGCTCCATTACCTTTATATCTGCTTTTATTAATAGCATTTTTCCTTCTTTTAATTATTAATTACACCTGTAACCCTAACACTATGAAACAAAAATTACGCTTTGATTTTGTGATATTAAAAGGATGTGTTGTCAGATTTAGCTCCTGTTTGTACAAATTCTCCGTTCTTACAGTCACCTTTTTAGTACTTTTTATAAGTAGTGCCTCCGCCCAGATGGTGCAGCAGTGGGAGGTGTTGGCCACTACAGAGGGCAGCACAGAACAACGTTTTTCGGACAGCGCACTGGATTCTGATGGTAATGTATATATGCTCGGCTCACAGGACTCGCCATCGGTTGAGCGTACCATGACGCTTATGAAATATGATACGAATGGTAACAAACTGTGGCACAAAAAGCTGGAGAACTTTGAGTTTAGTCACAGCGAATTCCCCACTACATTAAAAGTAGGTAAAGACGGTGATGTGTACGTGCTGGCTGTATTTTCACGCACTACCGGTGGCCAGGGCATACTCTTTTATAAAGTCTCTCCGGAAGGCTCTACCCAATGGATAAGGCCTTACGGTTACCAGTCTGGGAGTATAGACCGGGCCTATGACTTTGAGCTCTCCAGTAATGATGATTTGTATGTGGCGGGCTTTCACTCTTCCACACAGGGTCATGACATGTTTGCGTTAAAATTTGACAAGGCCGGTAATATGCTTTGGGAAAAGAGGCTGGACAACATGAAAGGCCATTCTACCTACGGACCTACGCTTGCGCTCGATCCCGCCGGTGATCCCTACATAGCGGTCAGAGGCAGAATATTTTCACAGGACAATGAACCGAATCCGCTGCTCATCAAGCTTGACCGGACAAGTGGACAGGTGCTTTTTACGAAGAAATATACTGAAGCGGGTATAGCAGGTAATGATATTGATCCGAGACGCATACACATTAACCCCGATGGTACGGTTTACATGGTGTCTCAGCGCGGGGGCATGGCCGTCATTGTTTCTAAATCAAAAGCGGCTGGAGATCTGATCTGGGCGCGAAGCGAAGACGCCGGCAATGTTTGGGACATGGCTGTGGATGCGGAAGAGAATCTGATTTTTTCTACCTGGTCTTCTGGCACCCAACTTACTAAATACTCGAAAGAAGGCGAAAAGGTATGGGCTAAGCAGTATCAGCAAGGATCGGGAAGAGCAGTGGCGGTGGACGCTGAAGGAAACATAGCCGTAACCGGAGGTATTTTCTCCATGGAAGCCATGAGAAACACCATGGTGCTGACAAAGTACGACAAGCACGGCGAAACCCTATTCGAAAAGCTTTTCGAATCGGCTGAGCCACTTTATAGTGAAGGGTATAATGTTCATTTTGACAGGCAAAACAACCTGTACCTGAGCGGTGCAGGAAGGGCCGAAGGGAAGGGCGTGGTCATTGCCATGAAGTATGGTGCCGCCACCAATGCCTGCGACACCCCGGTGGCGGTGAAGCTGGTACTGCCGCCGGGTGGACAGCAGGTGGGCAAAGCGGTTAGTACCACCGCCATGCTGGAGGCCGAAAAGTTGCCGGCAAACGTTGTAGCCCAATGGGTATGGGGAGATGGCGCAACTTCTGCCGCTTACCATACACCCGGCGCCAATCAAGTGACGGGCCAGCATACCTATACCAGCACCGGTGTCTATTTGCCTCAGCTGAAATTTACTGATGCCTGCCTGGAGTCAACCGGGCCGGAGAACATGCAGCCGCTCGCTATCTATGATCCCAATGCCGGTTTTGTGACAGGCGGCGGCTGGTTCACGCCATCCGGTATACCCGAACAAGTTAAGGTGCAGTTCGACTTCAACATCAGGTATAAGGAGCAGGGCAAGGAGAATCTGCAACTGACTGGCGCGACCAGTTTTAAACTTAGCAATGCACTTCGGTTCGAGAGCACCAACTACGACTGGTTGGTCGTGCAGGAAGACAAGGCGGTGTGGCAAGGTTCAGGCCAGATAAACGGACGCGGCAACTTTGGTTTCACTATTTCTGTGGTGGATGCTGGAGAGGGTAAACAGCAGGAGGGAGATATGCTGCGGCTGCGCATCTGGGATAAGCATGAGGGCAACAAGCTTTACTATGACAGCCATGCAGCAGATAATTTTGCCTATTTCCTCTCAGACCAGGGGCCCGCAATTGGTGGGGGCAATATTGTGATTCACCGCAAAGGCAACCTGTATGCAGAGAACAAGGACGGTGTGGATGCGCAGGAGTTGGTGGCCGGCGAGCTTACCGCTTACCCAAACCCATTTGCAGGCACATCTACGCTGCGTTTCGAGCTGAAAGAGCAGAGCAACTATACCGTGGCCTTGTATGATATGAAAGGCGTACTGGTGCAGGAACTTCGGCCTGGCAGTGCGCAGGCGAACGAGGTGGTGGAAGTACAGGTAGATGCCAGCGCCCTGCCCAAAGGGATGTACCTGGCCCGCCTGGTAACGGACCATGAGACGAGGTCCGTGAAATTGGTTGTGCAGAAATAATCTTAAAGAAATTCGCAAAGGAAAAGGGAAGCCCATCGACGCTTCCCTTTTTGATTCAGTTAGCTCACCAGGGAGAAGGGCCGTCATCGGTCCCGGAGTCTGTGCCCCCGAAACCATGGCGCGGGGTATAGGGGGTGCCTTTGCCCTCCAGGTGGTTCTGCATATCCAGGTGCAGTTTGATGCGATCCAGCTTGATGAACTCCTCCCAAAGCTCCTGGTCACTTGCCGACATGCGGTTGATGAGGTCGGTCAGTTGCAGCCCGTCTTCCGATTTCTGAAGATCCCGGATGTAAGGATCGGAGTCTACCATGCCCTGTATTTTTATTCTGAAGTAGGTGTTCAGTTCCATGTACCTGTCTTCATCCCAGAATTCCATTTCCTGCGCCATAAGCTGCTTCGTTTATCAATTATACTCATTCCTGTGCATAAGGCTACATGCTTCCATCATAATTCGTCCAGCCCCCGAGCCGGATCAGGGTCGTCGGGCTGCACGCCAGGCGGGTTGAAAAGGCCCCAGCGGTCTACGGCGTAGTTCCAGGCGTCGAACGTTTTCACCCAGTCCACAAACAGCAGGCGGTACTCCTCCAGCGCTTCCCTGATCAGGTGCAGGTAGTGGATGTGCTCAAAGCCAAACATGGTCAGTGTGTTGCAGTGGTTCTGCAGGTCACGGGCCGCCTTGCGAATCAGGGTGGCGCATTCCATCCGGATATCGTACAGGTCGCCGCCCTCAGCACCGGCCACTTTTACGCTCAGCAGTGCCGCGTCTTCCAACATGAAAGCCTTGCTGCTGGATAGCCTGGGGTCATCCTCAGGTATGAGATCCGCTATCTTGACGGTGAGCTCGTAGATTTCGCGACCCTTCCGGAAAAGCGGCATCTTGCGTGGATTGAAGTTATCTTCTTGCATAGCTGTTTGTTGAGTCAGTGCTGCCTTGCCTGCAACAACAGGTATAGGGATAGACAATTTTGTACAAAATACGTATAGATGTGAAGTTATAAAATATTGCTGATTTTGAATTTAAAATACAAGTGCACTGTTTTGCAAATAAAGAGGGGCACAAACCCGGTTACATAAGTATAAAATCTACGTATAGCATAACATAGGGCACAGGGGACAGTCAATTTGTCGCCGAGCCACTCTTCCCCTGTTCCGGGCAATGGAAAGCAGCGCCCTGCTTCATGTGTACGCGTACACATTTCCTGCCCGCATACCTGTGCGTGAGCGTATAGCCTCATCCAACCAAGGGCTGGCTACGGCACGGTATCAGACAAACAAGCATAGCGGCATTCCTTTCATGTAAGGCGTGCAGACCATATAATAACTCAAATGATGACACATTCAGCTGACAGGCAGTAAACGGGCTATCAATCACGAGGCCGCTGCTTATTGCTCTCAGATTTAAAATGATTCTCTAAAAATACGCCCAATGAACATTTTAGAAAAGATCAAGACCAATTACAGTGCCTCCACGAACGAGATGACAGTAGCTGCCTATCTGGAGGAGTGCCGGAAAGACCCGAAGATGTATGCCAAGCCCGCTGAGCGGATACTCGACGCCATCGGCGAGCCGGAAATGCTCGACACGCGCCAGGACCCCAAACTGAGCCGCATTTTCTCCAACAAGAAAATCAAGATCTACCCCGCCTTCCGCGATTTCTACGGCATGGAAAGCACCATTGAGCAGATCGTGTCGTACTTTCGCCACTCGGCGCAGGGCCTGGAGGAAAAAAAGCAGATCCTATACCTGATGGGCCCGGTGGGGGGCGGCAAAAGCTCCCTGGCCGAAAAGCTGAAGCATCTGATGCAGCAGTACCCCATCTACGTGCTCAAGGCAGACGAACAGATCAGTCCGGTGTTTGAGAGCCCGCTCGGGCTGTTTGCCGATTATGCCGAAGAGCTGGAAGAGGAGTATGCTATACCTGCCCGCTACATACCCGGTTGCATGAGCCCCTGGGCTTCCAAGCGGCTGCGCGAGTTTGATGGTGACATAAACCGCTTTAAAGTAGTGCGGCTTTTCCCATCCATTCAGGAGCAGATCGCGATTTCCAAAACCGAACCCGGCGACGAAAATAACCAGGACATCTCCACCCTGGTGGGCAAAGTCGACATCCGCAAGCTGGCAGATTATCAGCAGAGCGATCCGGACGCCTACTCTTATACCGGTGGTCTGTGCCTCGCCAACCAGGGATTGCTGGAGTTCGTGGAGATGTTCAAGGCCCCGATCAAGGTGCTGAACCCACTGCTCACGGCCACCCAGGAAAAGAACTACAAAGGCACGGAGCCGATCGGCGCTATACCTTTCGACGGCATTATTCTGGCGCACTCCAACGAGTCTGAGTGGGCCAAGTTCCTCAACGACAAAAAGAACGAAGCCTTCCTCGACCGCATCTACAAAGTGCAGGTGCCTTACTGCCTGCGTGTGAGCGAGGAGATCAAGATATACGAAAAACTTATCCGTGAAAGCTCGCTTAAAGAAGCTCCCTGCGCACCCAAAACCATTGAGCTCCTGGCCGAGTTTTCGGTGATGTCGCGCCTGAAGGAGCCAGAAAACTCCAGCATCTACTCCAAGATGCGGGTGTACAACGGCGAGACGTTGCGCGAGACAGACCCGAACGCCAAGTCCATACAGGAGTACCGCGACGATGCAGGTATAAACGAAGGCATGCAAGGTATATCCACCCGCTTCGCCTTCAAGATCCTTTCCAAGGTTTTCAACTTCGACAGCGAGGAGATTGCCGCCAATCCGGTGCACCTGCTCTATGTGCTGGAGCAGGAGGTGATCAAGATGATGCTGCCACCCGAAACCGAAACCAAGTACCTGCACCTGATCAAGTCAGTGCTGGCCAGTAAGTATGCTGAGTTTATTTCAGACGAGATACAGAAGGCCTACATTGAATCCTACAGCTCCTACGGACAGAACATCTTCGAAAAATATGTGGTATACGCCGACCACTGGATGCAGAACAACGATTACCGCGACCCGGACTCCGGTGAGATCTTCGACCGCAGCATTTTGAACGATGAACTGGAGAAGATCGAGAAGCCGGCAGGTATAGCCAATCCGAAAGACTTCCGCTCTGAGGTGACCAACTTCTTCCTGCGCTTTAAGGCCAACCATGGCGGACAAAGCCCACGCTGGGATTCTTATGAAAAGATCAAGAATGTGATCGAGAAGAAGATCTTCACCAACACCGAGGACCTGCTGCCAGTCGTTTCCTTCAATGTGAAAACCAACGAGGAAGACGAGAAGAAGCACCGCGACTTCACCCGCCGCATGCGCGACCGCGGCTACACCGACAAGCAGATCCGCATCCTGGTTGACTGGTTCATGCGCGTGCGTAAGACAATGGCGTAGTTGGGATTGAGTGATTTGGTGAATGAGTGAGTTAGTGAGGGGGTGAATGATTGATTTTTGAATTAAAGATTTCATGATTCATTCATTCGAATATACCAGACGCCTCGCCAACTATACATTATACACTAATCATTATTATTCACCTAAAATTCACTCATTCGCTCAGCAGCAACTCACTCAATCACTCAATCTCTAATTCACTCACTCCAATGAGCCACATCATCGACAGACGGAAGAACGACAAGGGGAAGTCTACTGGGAACCGGCAGAAGTTTCTGAGGCGGGTGGAGAACCAGATCAAGAAGGCTATACCTGACATCATCTCGCAGGAGAGCATCAAAGACAGCAGTACCGGTGGTAGTGTGAAGGTGCCCGTGCGCGGACTCGAGGAGCCTACTTTTCATCACGACCCCAAAACAGGCAAGAAGCAGGCAGTGCGCCCCGGCAACGACAAGTATAGCGAAGGCGACCGCGTGCCTAAACCCAAAGGGGGAGGGGGGGGCGGCGGCCGCGGCAAGGGCTCCAACAGTCCGGAAGTGACCGAGGATGAGTTTACCGTGGTGCTGTCGCGGGAGGAGTTTCTGAAGTACTTTTTTGACGACCTGGCGCTGCCCAATATGGTGAAAAAATTGATGGACAGCACCGAGAATTTTGAGATGCGACGAGCCGGTTATACCCGCGACAGCGTTCCTTCCCGCCTCAACATCAAGACCAGCTACCAACAGTCGCTTGGGCGTCGACTGGCCCTGAAGGGCGTACTGGACAAGAAGTTGGCGCTACTGGAGGAGCAGCTGTCGCTGGCGACCGACCCGCAGCTGAAAACCGAACTCGCCGAAGAGGTGGAGAAAGTCCGGCGACAGGCGAACACCCTGCCTTTTTTCGAAGACATCGACCTACGCTACAACAATTTTGAGCGGGTGCCCATACCGATCACTTCGGCTGTGATGTTCTGCATCATGGACGTATCAGCCTCGATGGGGCAACACGAAAAAGACGTGGCCAAGCGCTTTTTCACGCTGCTATACATCTTCCTGACCCGGCAGTACAAAAACGTGGAGCTGGTCTTTATCCGGCACCACACCGAAGCCAAGGAAGTGTCTGAGGAGGAGTTTTTTAACTCAAGAGAAAGTGGTGGCACAGTGGTGGCGCCATCGCTCAAGCTGATGGAGCAGATCATGCGGACCCGCTACGACGAGAATTGGAATGTGTACTGCTGCCAGGCCTCCGACGGCGACGTGTGGTCGAAGCAGGATGCGACCGAATGCAAACAGCTTTTGCTGGAAAATATTCTACCCGTTATTCAGTACATGGCCTACATTGAGATCAGCAACAGTCCGCGCGAGAGTGACCTGTGGCAGGCCTACAACCGCATCAGTGACGACGACTCTTTTGCGATCCGGCAGGTATACGAACCCTTCGAGATCTGGCCTGTTTTCCAGGGGCTGTTCAGGAAGCGGAGTGCCGTCTGAATCAGTATTTTCGTGCACAAATGTCATCCCCCTGCCCCGTTCAAAGGGGGACTTCTCTGCACGAGTATTCTCCTCTGTGGAAGAGGCTCTCGATAAATTGAGGATTAAGGGGTGTGTCATAGTAACTGCCATTCTCTCTGCAACCAAGATCCTTTCTGGATGACAGATAAGAAGTAGTAGCTAAAAGTCCCCCTTTTAAGGGGGGGAAGGGGGATGACAGTAATTCCCCACATTCTCCCTAAGGTCGAAATGACATAAGAAAAACAATTAAAGGTTAAGAATATCTAATCTTGAAAATCCTAAAATTCTGTAAATCCTGATCCATGACAGAGAAAGAAAAATACCGGGCGATGTTTTGTGATCCGAACTGGGATTATGAAACGCTGCAGGCGGCGGATGAAGTGATCAGCCGGATAGGGAAGGAGTACCTGAAGCTGAAGATCTACCCGAACCAGATCGAGGTCGTGACTTCGGAGCAGATGCTGGACGCCTATGCGCTCACCGGGCTGCCTACCTCGTACCCGCACTGGAAGTTTGGGAAGGACTTTGTGCTCAACCAAAGCAACTACAGCAAGGGACGCATGGGGCTTTCTTACGAACTTGTGATCAACTCTAACCCCTGCATCAGCTACAACATGGAGAACAACTCCACCTGCATGATGCTGCTCGTGATCGCCCACGCCTGCCAGGGACACAATGCATTTTTTGCCAACAATTACATGTTCCTCGACTGGACTTCCGCAGACTCCATTGTCGACTACATGGCTTTTGCGCGGGAGTATGTGTTGCGCTGCGAAGAGGAGCACGGAGAAGAGGAGGTAGAGAAGGTGCTCGATGCTGCGCACGCGCTCATGAATTACGGCGTCGATAAGTACAGGAAACCCTCTAAACTGTCGGCACTGGAGGAGAACGAGCGGCTGAAAAAACTCACCCTGATCCGGCACGAAAACTACAACGAACTGTGGCGCACCCTGCCCAAAAGCACAGCCGAGCACGAGATCAGTGCGCTGGACGAAGGCCGCTTCCCTAAAGAGCCGGAAGACAACATCCTTTATTTTATTGAAAAATATGCCCCGGCTCTGCCGCCATGGAAGCGGGAACTTGTGCGCATTGTCCGTAAGGTGTCACAGTACTTTTACCCGCAGGGCGCTACTAAGGTGATGAATGAGGGTTTTGCGACATTCGTGCACTACCACATCATCAATAAGATGTTCGAGGAGGGCTACCTTAACGACGGCTTTATGCTGGAGTTTATCAAGAGCCACAGCAGCGTGCTCTATCAACCGGAGTACAACAGCAAGTTCTACTCCGGGCTTAACCCCTATACCCTGGGCTTCAATATTTTCATGGACATCAAGCGCATCTGCCAGGAGCCGACTGAGGAAGACAGGGCCTGGTTCCCGGATCTGATCGGTAAGGACTGGCTGGACCAGGTGCTGTACATGATGGAGAACTTCCGAGACGATAGTTTTATTCTGCAGTACCTCTCCCCGAAAGTGATCCGCGACATGAAACTGTTTACGATCATCGACAACGAAGGCGAGACGGAGTTTGAGATCGGGGCCATTCACAACGAACGGGGCTACCGCCGCGTGCGGGAGCAGTTGGCGGCGCAGTACGACCGTTCCAGCCATATTCCCAACATCCAGGTTACTCGCGTAGACCGTCACCAGACCAGCAAGCTATACCTGACGCACTCCATGCAGCGGGATCGCAAACTCGAAACCAAAAGCGCCCGCCAGACCCTGGCACACCTTCGCTACCTCTGGGGCTTCCCGATCGAGCTGCACTCCAAGAACAAGCTGGGGATAAATGAGAGTGTGTTTGAAATAAAGTAGGGGACAGCAGAAACCGCTCCTCAACGATGGTTGCTATGTCTTAATCACTGGCTATAAAACGATAAAAGCGCTGAAGGAACATATCCTTCAGCGCTTTTATCATTTGTGTTTATCTTGTCTCTCTAAAAGAGTGCGTAGCGTTAATCCGGCTGATTTGCCTTATAGATCAACCACTGCGGATGGCATGATAACGGAGTCAAGTACGTGGATTCTGCCATTAGATGCTTCCACATCCGTCTTAATCAGTTCTGCATTTCCTACAGAGGTGATGGTACCATTATTATCAGTATTGACAGGGAGGTAACTTTGGTCTGTCATCCGGATTCTAGTATTGCTTTGTAACTGTCCTGAAGCTACCTCCGAAGGCAAAATGTGCGCCTGAACCATGGCGGAGAGTATGGCCCTGTTATCAGTTAGCAACAGCTTGGAGAGCTTGTCTTTCGGCAATTTGGCAAAGGCTTCGTTTGTCGGGGCGAAAAATGTCATCTTATCCAAACGCTCCAGATCGTTTTCCAGACCCGCCTGCTCGATTAATTTCACAAACGTGGAGAGGTTGGGACTTTTTCTGGCCAGCTCCATTACCGTGTACTGTTCTGTATCGTCGATGTCGTCAAACATGTCGTCAATCGGAACGGGGTTTTCCAGGGCCAGCGCTGTAACGGCGATCGTCCCTACCGGCACTACTGCTTTCTCTTCCACAACCAACACATCCAGCACCTGTCCTTCCTCATCAGTTGTTGTCTCTTCAGTGGTTGTCCCTGCCATACGCTCGGTCTCACTATAAGTGGCTTCTTCTTCCATAGCAGTTGCATCAGTTGTCTCTCCAGAGCTAGCGCAACCGTACATCACAAAAGTCGACATTGCCATCACGGCAATCGGCTTTAAAATATTCTTCATCTTCATAACTTTCTTTGTTAATGGTTACAAAATATAAAAATCTGTACCTGGCTTCTTGATTGATCCAGAAAACAAGTACTATGAATTTCTACTGTTCTAAATGAATGTTGTTTCATTTGTATGTACTTTAATAGCGCAATGGTAAACCCTTAACTAAATTTATTTGCCTGTTAGCCTGATGATTATATCCAGTGGCATAAAAAAAGCAATGCTTTGCCATAATGTGGCAAAGCATTGCTTTTAGTTAACTGTGCACGGAATTTACGCTGTTGGTGGCAGCATTCAGTAATCTTGTAATTGTAAAATTAGAAGATTAAAGAGGTTGATAACCTATTTGCTGCTCTGTTACTGCAGGCTGATTAGAAGCAGTGAGTCAAGCAATCTACAGTGTATTTATTATGTACAGTGGGTGGTGATAAATTCCTCCAGGCCTTCCTCAAAAAGCTCGACTTCTTCGAGCGTATTGTAGGGCGCTAGCCCGATCCTGACCCAGCCGCCCATTTCGTTTACGCCCAGTTTGTCGGCCATGGTAGAGGCGTAGAAATGGCCGTCGGCGATGCACATTTGGTAGTGTTCGGCAAACCAGCTCGTCACCTCTCGGGCTTTTATACCTGGTATCGTAAAGGCGAAGGTTGGTGTCTTGTAAATACCTGTTGTCGCTCGATATAGCTTCAGTCCGGGAACCTGGCGCAGAAAACTGTCCAGCCGGTCTGTGAGCTGCTGTTCATGTTCTTCGATGCGCTGCATACCTGAAACCAGCCGCTCTCTTCGGGTATTTCCTTCGCCCAGTTGCTCTATAAACGTGATCGCCCCGATCAATCCGGCAATGGCTTCGTGGTTTTGTGTGCCTGTTTCGAGCTTATCGGGAATCTGCTGCGGTGCAGGCGCCAGTTTGTATACCTGCAGTTTCTCGAAGAGCGAAGCCGCGATCACGGCGATGCCGATGTGCGGACCGAAAAACTTATAGGCAGAGCAAAGCAGGATATCGCAGCCCAACTCCTGAAAGTCGACGGGCAGGTGCGGTACGGCATGCACGGCATCCAGCACTACGATCGCATTCACCTCTCTGGCCCGCGCTATCACGCGACTGACATCTGACACCGTCCCTGTCACGTTCGACGACATCCCGACTGCCACCAGTTTTGTTTTCTCTGTGATCAGCTCGTCGAGTTTGTCCAGGTTCAGGGTATAGGTATCCGGGTTCAGCTCTATGAACCGCACCTTCGCGCCTTTGTCAGTGGCCAGCGTAACCCATGGATCTACGTTGGCGCGGTGGTCCATTTCTGTCACCACCACTTCATCTCCAGAAGAAATAAAGTTACCGAGGCTGCGGGCGATGCTGAAGGCCAGCGTGGTCATGTTCTGCCCGAAGGCCACTTCCTCAGGAGCGCAGTGCACCAAATCCGCCACCGCCTTGCGGCCTTCCAGCAGCAGGTTGTCGGTGCCTACGCTGGTCGGGAAGGCGCCGTGCAGGTTGGCCATGCCGCCAGTGATGTAAGCCAGCATCCCGTCGATGGCCTGCTGCGCCATCTGGGTGCCGCCGGGCCCATCGAAATAGATGAAAGGTGCTTTATCACCGGATGCCTGCAGGGCCGGAAAGGATGTACGAATCTCTGCTATGGTTAAAGCGCTCATAAGCTGTTTAGCTGAATGACCCGCCGAAGGGCCAGTTAATCGTTAAAGTGATACAGGAACGTGACCACGCCGGTATATGCCGGTTTACGGCTGTTCTCAATTTCGAGGGTAACCTCGATCTGCGTTTTGGCGATGCCGCGCAGGTTTTTAACAGACAGCATTTTGGCACGCAGTCGCACCCGGCTGTTCACGGTTACGGCCTGGTTGAAGCGCAGACTTTCTATCTCGTAGTTCACCTGCATCTTCACATTCCCGATCTTCACGATCTGGCCCCACAGGTAGGGCAGCAAGGAAACCGTAAGGTAACCGTGTGCGATCGTCGACCGGAAAGGAGTCTCGATGGTAGCGCGGTTCTCGTCCAGGTGTATCCATTGGTGGTCGAGGGTCGCGTCTGCGAATTTCTTGATCTGCTCCTGCGTGATGGTGTGGTACTCGGATACGCCCAGTTCTTTCCCCTGGTACGATTCCAGTTCTTCGAGGCTGTTAATGGTTAATTGACTCATGTTAGGTTTAGTGTTTGTGTTGGTGGTATAAACATACGTTTTATTCTGGAAAATTAGTTATTTCCTATGCTTAAGCGGGGGGGCGAATTCTGGTGATGGTGTGAGTGTCTTCGCTCGTGAAGGCTAAGGTGGGGCCTCTGGCCCAGGTATAGCACTCTGGCTTCCCGATAGTTTAGCTTCAGCGCAACTTGTGGTTACATATGATAGCCAGTCTACAACTGCCATAGCTGTTGACTTGCTATACCTAAACTGTTTTGTTTCATTGCTTCGCCTGTGCGGCGGGCACTCACTTTTTTCCTTGATGAAAAAAGTAAGCAAAAAAATCAAGACGCTTTTGAACTCGCTGACCGCTCAAACAAAAAATCGTCAAAGGCGCACCGAGCACAGCTATCTGTTTCATAGTGAACGTGCAAGTTAGTCTTGCTATACCTGCCAGTGGTGTGTGTGGCCTTTGCAACACGGCTATACCTGTGAATTGGTAATGGCTGAAGTCCCCCTTTGAAGGGGGTAGGGGGATGTTAATCGTGCACATGAAACTGTAGCCACAAAGTCTATACCTGCGAATTAGCAGCAACAGATTCCCCGCCTTAGACTTTTTAGAGGGCTCCTCCCCCCAAGAGGGGCTGGGGGTGGTTGGACCCGGTATAGTTGAGCAGTAGTTTCGAAGCTTATACCTTGGAATGGCGATGACTGCTAATTCCCCTCTCGAGAGGGGCAGGGGTGTGTCAATCGTGCACGGTTCTCCCTCCTGTTTTTAGCAGGGGGTTAGGGGAGGTAATAATCCAGACAAGCTATACCTGCTTAGACCACCGGACGCTCGCAGGTTTGAAAGACGCTGCGATGTCTTTGCGCTTTCCGACTACTTTCTCAATCCTGAAAATACTGGGACTATGGGCCTCCGAAAAAGGGTGGGATCGTAATGAGGTATACCCCAACCTTCTCCCCCAAACTACGCTATAGAAACAAATCATGCAAAACTCGACCACCATGACCTACAAACAGCTGGGAAAATCAGACCTACAGGTAAGTGAGATCGCTTTCGGGTGTATGTCGCTGGGCAGCGACCATGCGGCTAACGCCAGGCTGCTGCACCGTGCGGTGGAGCAGGGGATAAACTTTTTTGACACGGCCGATCTGTATGACAAAGGGGCAAATGAAGAAACAGTCGGGAAAGCGTTTGCCGGGATGCGCGAGCAGGTGATCATCGCGACCAAAGTTGGTAACCAGTGGCGGGCAGATGGCAGTGGCTGGGACTGGAATCCTACCAAGAGTTACATCCTGCAGGCCGTGGATGAGAGTCTTAAGCGACTGCAAACCGACTACATCGACCTGTACCAATTGCACGGTGGCACCATCGACGATCCGATCGATGACACCATCGAAGCCTTTGAGCTGCTGAAAAAACAGGGCAAGATCCGGCACTATGGCATCTCGTCTATCCGGCCCAATGTAATACGGGAGTATGTCAGTCGGTCGGGTATTGCAAGTGTCATGCTGCAGTACAGTCTGCTCGACCGCAGACCTGAGGAATCGGTGCTGGACCTGCTGCAGGAGCAGGGGATAGGCGTGCTGGCCCGCGGTAGTCTGGCGCAGGGACTGCTGGCTGGAAAGCCCGCCAAACCATACCTTGGCTATACCTTAGAGGAGGTGCAGAAGGCTGCTGATGCTGTGCAGGCTGTGGCCGGTACGGGCCGCAAGTCAGCAGAAGTGGCGGTACGCTATACCTTGTACCACCCGGCTGTGAGTGCGGCAGTGCTGGGTATTCGCACCGAAGAGCAGCTGGACGATGCCCTGCGGATCAGCAAGAGTGTTTCGTTAACGGCAGAAGAAATCAAAGCGCTGCAGCAAACATTGCGGGCGAATAGGTATGAACAGCATCGTTGATAGCCTATCGGACGATGGGGATAGAGACGGCTAAGTTAATGCGCAGGCCGCTCCAGCTGGGCTGTATCGTTTTGTTGTTGCTGTTGATGACAAGTTGCTGGTCTAGCTCACCCGGCACATGGAAGGGATAGTTCGTATCCAAAAAGTAGCCCAAAGAGAGGGTAGTCGGGAATTGCATCAAGGGGTACTGCAGTCCCACAAATGGCTTAAAGCCCAATCCATAGGAGTTAAACTTATCGTCACTGCTTTCGGTTTCGCTGTTTATCTTGGTATAGGCCTGCAGCTTCATGGTCGTCATCAGCATATGCAATTCTGTTCCCGCCACATAGCGTAACTTGCTTTCTTTGATGGATTGGTGGTGATAAAACAAACCGCCGAAGGCATTGTATTGGAGAGGAGTGTCCAGTAAAAACTCACCGGAGTAGTCTGCATAGGCCACCCTGCCACCGGTAGACCCGTGCTCGATGAAAAATCCGATGCGGGATTGATCCCCTAAATCAGATACGACATTGAGGCCAAACTGAAAATAAGAGCCATAGGTATCGGTCGCTTTGGCATTCAGGCCGGTGTTGGCGATCATAACGCGCTGCAACTCCTTCATCGATTGCATCTGGAAAGTGCCAAAGCCCAGTCGCGGTTCCAGGTATACGGTAGTCTGGGCCATGGCTGCGCTGGCAGTTAGCAGCAGACATACTGCCAGCAGGAAAGTTTTCGGGTATGACATAGCCTTACAATTTAAGGTAGCGGTTGTCGGAATAGAGCGTGTTGTTGTAAAGGAAAACCGGGGTGCCACCCGCTAAATCAAGTTTGTTGACCAGCTGGCCCGTACTTGTGTTGTAAATAAAGAGCTGGTTATAGCTAGTGCCATATAGATGGCCTGTCACCGGATCCGTATCAATTGGGTATAGCTCCCTTTCTGTTTGAAGCGTTGACTGCAGGGTACCGTCCTTGGTGGAGTAAAAGGAGATCATGGTCCCTTTGGTGGTAAAGAACAGCGGGCTGGTTGCATGAAACTTCAGGGAATTTGCCTCCTGTCTTGTCAATGATAGCTTTTTCCAATCGCCCTTGGGCTGCTCTACATACACCTGGTCTGAAGCGTTGATGGTTTTCCCATCCGGACTGATCATGGCATAGCTGTAATTAAGATCGGCCTCCACAGCGGTGACCACCTTTTTCTGGTCCATGTCAATCACATAGGCCATGTCTTTATCCTCCGGATCGTAGTCCGCGTTGCGGGCCCGCAGAATCAGGCGATTGGTGTTGCTCACCCCATCTAGCATACTGAAATGATAGAACTCCTCCGGCAGTAAATCATTCAGTTCATAGCGCTCCAGCGTATGTAGCGTGAGTGGGTCCAGCCTGTGTATGGAATAGTCGATGATGCTGTATAGGATCTTGCCATCCTGGGAGATCACATCCTGCCTTTCGCTGCCGATCTGCTTGTACATGACATTTCGCTCCTGCTCGACATGGCGGGTGGCCGCATCCACTACCTTGATATAGCCTCTGTCAGCAAAGTAAAGCTTTCCGGAGGAGGGCTTCCCGAAGAGCCTGTCTACGTCCTGCGGTCCCCAGGGAGCACCTATACCTTCCAGTATGGCATAGTCGACCACAGACCTTGAGCCGGGGCTGGGGTAGGACCTGGAGTAAGTAGCCAGGGAGGCATGCAACTCTTCCCCAAATATATTGGCAGCTATGGTAACAACGGTGTCCTTCGGATCGGTCAGGCGGATGACCTTGCTGGAATTCAGGGTTAATTCGTAGCTGCCAAAATTTGTGGTGAAGGGAGTGGAGCTGAATGTGATTTTGAGCTCTTTGGCTGGGCTGATGGTACTGCTTAGTACCTGGGGTTTCGGGTAAAAGAAAGGGATCGAGTTGCTGAGCAGGTCATAGTAGTACCCGTTTACCCGCGTGACGACCCGGTAGGAAACCTGCTCTCCCAGGTATTCGTAGTCGAACCAGGTGGTCTGGTTCGGATCGGTAATCGTGGCAGCAACCATACCATGATTAAACTGGCCCGGGTAATGCCGCAGAATCTCGTACTTCTGGAAGCCCGTTCCCCTGTACTTTTTCCATTCCAGCTTCAGGCTGCCATCTTCGGCTATTACACTGGTGAGCGTGACAGGTTTTGGCGGCGTATTGTCGATGTACACCACCCAGGTTCTGTATACCTGAACGCCCTCGACGCCCGACTTGTCTGCCAGGCTGCCGGTACCCGAGTTGCCCAGCACATTGAGCTGTAGAGTATAGTAACCGTCGGCATATTCGGTAGTCTGGAGCTGACGCCCCCCTGTGGCAGACGAAGTCGCGCCCAGCGAGTTTTTCCCCAGCAAAAGCTCAACAGAGTAGATGGTGCGCCCCGGAAGGGAAACATTGAAGTTCAGGTTGACCGATCCCCGCAACATCAGGGTATCCTGCTCCGGAAAATTGTCTAGTTCAATATTGCCTATCACTTCGACCTGTGGGCTAACCTCCTCAAAGTGGCTTCCGGATGGACTGTAGTCGCAGGCAAGAAAAAGGCACGGGATGATCCCGAGCAGCAGGCGTAAAAGTTGCTTCATAGGCGAAGGGCGGGTATTAACACAAGGTATAGGAGAGAGCAAATATACAGATTGTCTGGTATTTGCACTATATCCGAAGCACAAATTGGAAGATATACCTGGTTGTTTTTGACGCTACTTTCAGGTATACCTTCCAGACCTGTATTGGCCTATTTGCAGTTCTTCTTCCTTATTTTTCCTTCTTTGGTCAGGTATAAGGTCTGGCCGTTCTTTTTCAGTTCAATGCAGACGTCAGAAGCGTAGAATATAACGGGTCTGTCAAAAACTGGACCTGTAATGTCTTTGCCTGACTTGTCTACATAACCAAACTTATAAACATCTCCGGAAGGCGGATCCTGGCGGTAGTAGTAGAATTGCTTGCTGATGTCGTCTGTAATGTAATCATACCAGGCGGTAAACTGTTTGCCCTCCGCTGTAAAAAGCGCCTCCTTCTGAGAAGTGTTTCTGACATTGAAGATCTTGTTGTCGCTTCCTGAGCTGATCTTTTCGTACTCAAAAGGGATCACGATTTTCCCTTGCTCGTCCATCACACCCGCTTTGCCTTTCAGCACCAGAATGACCAGGCCGTTCCTGAAATAAGTGTACTTGTCGTCATAGATAAGCGGCACGAGTACTTCATGTGTTTTTTTGTCGATGAAGCCGCATTTACCGTTCTGGCAAACCCAGTAGCGCGGCCCCTGGCTGTCCACACTATCGTAAATTGGTTTGAGGAGGTAGGTGCCGCTTTCACCGTCGATCAGGGCATCTTTGCCGTTGATATTTACCATGATCTCAGCGCCATGGTAGCCCTGTAATACGGCCCCTGCAGGCAGGATGCTGCTGCCTGTTTCCGTGATGATATCCGTTTTGCGCTTCCCTTCTTCCTGGTACTCGGCATAATACACATCGGTGCGCTGAAAGAATACTTCCAGTTTGCTGTACCGGATCGGGAGGAGGAATTTGTGCTCCGTATCCATGAGCCCGAATTTGCCGTCCAGTTCCACTCTGATGTAAGGCTCATATCCTTTGTACTCCACAGAGGTATACTGGGCAGGCACGACGATCTTCCCATCGTAATCAGCGAGGCCAAACTTCCCTTTCTCTTCGATAAGCTTGTAGTATACTTCCAGCTGTAGCTGCTGCGGTGGCATTTCATCCAGTTCTTCTATCACCTGTGCGAAAGCGGGAGCGAAAGGAAGGGAAAGAAAAGCGATCAGTAGTAAAAGCTGCTTAATAAGCGATGTAGTTAATCAATGGGTGGAGGTATTAAATATTAAAGATAAGCTATATAAAGAATCTGTGCAATCGGAAGATGGAGCTTCCGGAAAACAAAAAAGCAGCAAACGTCCCGGTCTGCTGCTTTTTAAAAATGGTGTGGGTATACCTGCCGTTCGGGGCAGGGCGTATGTGTTAGTCGTAGCTCTTCTTTTTCTTTTCGAGTTTGGCCGCCTGCTTTTCCTTTGGAGTTTTAGCCGGCTTTTTCTTTGTGTCCTTTTTTGCGTCTTGTGACTTTGCCATAGGTTTAGATTTAAGGTATAGAATAAAGGTACGTAATTTTTCTATTCGTAATGCACCTTCAGCTCATCTTCCGCCAAACCGAAGGCAATTCCCCGCATCAGGATCTGCGCATTGGGGTGGGAGGGGTCCTGCAGGTCCTGTTCAATTTCCCGGATGCTCATGCCCTGCGTGTCGCCCCCGAAAATGCGGATGCGGAGCGAGCGTGTGCTTTCCAACGCTTCTTCAGATTCGTCCTCCATTTCATCGTCTGCATCCGCCTGCAGCTGCAGTTCCATTTCCTGCAAACGCCCGATCAGGGTGTCGCGGTCTATTTCCTGGTCCAGGAACTGGCCGAACAACTGCCGGGCCATGGGAGAGTAGTGGGGTTGATGGGACATAGGTAATATGTTGATAGCGTAATCACGTGCAAGATAGGGGAAATGTGCATCAAATGTTGCCTCCGTATACCTATTAAGCCGGATAGGCCACAATCAGACCAGTTCCTCTACCGCATGCTTCAGGTTACCGGATATGGTGTGCAGCCACTTCAGCTGGTCCGAAATCAGGCGGGCCTCCTTCAGATTTTTGAGAAAGGCGGGGGCGATGGGCTTGTATGTGGCACCGGCCAGCTCGTGGGTACGGATGGCCACCAACTCGTTATACCTGCCCTCCAGATGTTGGTAAGCTTCCACCAACTCTTCTTTGGCCACTGCTTCTAAGGGTGCTTCCTGCTCCAGTGTTTGCAGGGCCTGCGCCAGGTTGGCGTCTATCGATTTAATGACCAGGTGCAGGTCTTCTGAAGCGGCCTCTACCTGATTGCCCCGGATAAAGGTACCCAGCGCAGCCGCAGCGGCCAGAAAGGTATGGTTCAGGCCGACAATCTCGTAGATCTCCATCAGTTTGTGCTGCGCGGACTCCGGCTCCTGGCTCATCCGCTGGAATGCCGCGTTCAGGTTGCCCATCTGCAGAAAAGCTTCTTTTCTGGCGAGCTTGTAGTCCATGGTATCCTGCGATTTTTGCTGACTATACCTGTCTATACCCGCCAGGTAGCTGCGGTTGGCGTTCAGGGCTTTTACAATGTTACTTTTGATACTCAGCGACTCCCATGAAGGCCACAAAAAGGAGATGGCTCCCAGGGAAATGGCAGCTCCGGTCAGGGTATCGATCACCCGGAACTGGATCGCGTCGAAGGCATCCGGGGAAATAAGGGCATAGATGAAGATGACGCCGGTGGTCACGAAAATAGAGGAGGTGCGGTAGTTGCGCTGAACAAAAGCGAAGGAAAGTACCAGCGAAACCAAGGCCAGCGCGCCATACAGGTATACGTTCTGCACCAGGAGCACCACCGTGCCCGCTATCACAGCACCCAGCAAAGTGCCGTAGAGCCTATGCTTCGAGCGCTCTTTGGTCAGGGTATAGCCGGGCCTCAGGATCACCACGATTGTGAGCAGGATCCAGTATGCATTCTGAATCGGGAAGAGAATGCCCAGCACATAGCCCAGCAGCATCGCGATCGTTAACCGGCCGGCGTGTTTAAAGATGGGCGACTCCAGGGAGAGGTTATCGCGTAAGATTCGCACGTCATAATCCTGCTGGGTGATAAATTGCCGGCTTTCCCTGCTCTGCATACCGATACTTTGCTTGTCCTCCAGGTCCAGGTATACGCGCTCGATCGACGAGATCTTTTGCAGTAGCTTTTCTTCGTAGTCCAGCAGGTTGTGGAGCAGGAGCGCACCTTCCCGGGCCTGGGGCAGTTGCAGTTCTTCCACGTACTGGCGGATGCTGTCGCGGCACTTTTCCAGCAAAGGCTCCAGGTCGCTTTCAATGGATAGGGCGCGCTCCTGCTGCATGCTGTCCGCCAGTTTGTCCAGCTTATCCGACAGCTCAAAAACCAGCTTGATGAAGGGCAGCAACACCCGGATGGAGTGGCCGAAGAGTTCCCTGGCACGCGCATAGTTGGCCGGGTTGGCAAGTGATAACTCCAGGATGTCGATCAGGTCGATGAAGATCAGGAGCTGTTTGCGGTGGTAGTTGGAGGTACCGGAGCTTTGCCTTTCGTGCAGGAGGACCTCGCGCAGGGCCTCGTGCGTTTCGTTCAGTTTCACCTGCAGGTTGTAGAACTCCTTCAGGAGCGCCTCCTGGTCCTCGCTATCCGTGGCCAGCTTGCCGCGCAGCTGTATGTAGCGGGCCGTCTGCCGCAGACAGGTAATGATCAGGTTTTCGGTTTGCCGCCTTTGGAGCAGCGAATGGAAAACAAGCGAAAGCATCAGCGCCCACAGGCCACCCGCACCCATCAGCAGGCCGTGAATAAATATGTCGGCGCCCGAATGGGCATGCACAAAACTCATCACAATGGCCATCAGTCCGGCAAAAGATACCAGCGAGGCCCGGAAGCCATATACGGAAATAAAGGAGATGGCAAACACCAGCACGGCCAGTACCGGCAGCAGCAAGTATAGACTTCCCGATGCCAGGCCAATGACGATACTGGCCAGCATAGCAATAGCTGCCGCCGCCAATATACCTACGGTTTTATGCTTTCTGCTCCCCGGCACATCGCTCCCTGAAGCCAGCACCGTACCCATGGCGATGCTCAGAAAGTAGGGCAACTGATCGAGCCATAGCCCCAGTGAAACGGGCACAGCGGCCCCAAACGAAATCACCAGCGCCTTTACAAAGTCGATACTCTTGAAAAATTGTCTCAGCTCCTGCAGCATACCGCAAATTTACGGGATTGCGGGCGGGAAGTAGTATTTGATTGGGGAAGTTTTAGAAACTGGTGTAGGGTTACAGGATAAGCTTCCTTTCTTTTAGCCAGTCGAAGATAATCTGGTCTACAGGTGACACCGCTTGTCTGTCCTGATAGGTGAGCCATACCACTTCCTCTATTTCGCTGGCTGCAGCGATCGTTCCCGTATAAGCACCGGTATAGCAGGTCATCTGTACCTGCACGCCATCCGGATGGCTGTCGGCCTGCGCCAGAAATATACCCAGGAATCGGGTACTGTTTTCGATCAGGGATATGCTGAGCTCCTCGTTTATTTCCCTCGACAAAGCTTCAAAGTCATTCTCTCCCAGTTCCCGTTTCCCACCGGGAAAATAGTATTTGGTTCTTCCCTTGCTGCGGGTACTCAGTATTTTACCGTCCTGGATCTCGATCCAGGCGAGTTTGTCGATCAGCTTCAAGACTATGATATTTTTTAAGTTTGGTTTAGAAAAATTACCCCACAGCCATTTTAGCTACGCCCTTCCATAAGAAGGCAGGCATAGGTTCTTGTAACTCCCAATTTATACTCATAGGTTTTGAGCCTTTATGAGAGATATAATCTACAGGGCCTAAGAAGTAATATGGACTTGTAAATCCATGATTATCTTTCTTCTCTTCACGTACAAAGAGCAGCAGGTTTTTATTGATTTCTCTGTGAGTGATGTAGGATGTACCTATAGGGCTTTCAGGGGCTGTTTTATTCTGAGACTGCCAGTGGAATATCTTTTCGCTAATTGCATAATCTTCATACTGTGTGCTAGGAGAGAAGTCTTTGTCTGATTTGTTTAAAGTAACGAGAAGTAACTCTGTATTTAATATGGGAATATTGATAACTCCTTCTTGAGAAGGAAATGGTCTTTCGGGAGTTGTTTTACCAAAGGCACACAAAATTTCATCTCTCGAATAGCGCGCATGTACTTCCAGTGCTAAGGGGAATTCTAAATCAACCTCCTTAGTAGTATGCTCAAGTCGGCTTTGCAAAAATGAGATGATCTCGTGCAGTTCTTCCTTGAGCACCGAATACTTTGCTAGTTCCTTCAATCCCTGCTGTATACTTGTAAAGCCATATTCCCTGATACCTTTTTGCCAGATGTCATAATAGAACATCAGCGCAAACTGTTCATCTATTGAATTCGAGCAGGCATAATTAAAATCATGCGCTATAAGTTTTGCGATGAAGGCAAGATAAGAGGGAGAATCGATTTGAACTATTCGCTTCAGGCCCTTTGCTATCTGGGTATGGAAGCCTTTAGCTTCATATATTACGAGCCCTGCATCCTGCTTCAGTTCAGACCAGGTACTGGTACTGTATATGGTGCGGATATCTAATTGATGAAACTGCAGGAAGTTAGTAAGCGTCAGTTGCTGATGCGCAACATGTTGAAAATTAGTTACCTCTCTTCGGAGTCTACGGAGGTTGAAAACGGCATTCTTGATATTTTCGAGTATATACTCTTTGGCTTGTTTCTCCATGCGGATGTTACAACCAGCGGGGAGATGGGGGAAGTTGTTTTCAATTTCTTTCTGAATACTAAATCTCGACTTACCAGCGAGTGCTCTAAACTTATCGGAGAAGTTATAGTTAACATGTGCCTGGCTTACAAAATCGAGTACAGTCAGGCATTCCTTGCCTTCCGAAATTCTAAGTCCGCGGCCAAGTTGCTGCAGAAATATTGTTAAACTCTCGGTAGGGCGCAGGAACAGGACGGTATCAATCTCAGGTATGTCTACCCCTTCGTTAAATATGTCGACCACGAAAACAAAGTTGACTTCGCCTCTTATCAGCCGCTGCCTGATAGTCGTTCGTTCGGTATCATTGCCATTGCCGCTAACTAAAGAAACAGCTTTGTAGCCAGCCGCATTAAAGGCATCGCTCATGAACTGAGCATGCGCCTTTGAGCTACAGAACCCTAGCGTTTTCGATTCGAAAGGATCTGTCAAGTAGTGCTCTACTGATTCTATAATCAAGGCCGCTCTTTGCCTGGTAGAGAGCACCGCTGTCAGATCAGTAGTATTATACCTACCGGCTTCCCACTTGACGTTTTTCAGGTTAACACTTTTTTCATCAGAGATACAGAAGTACTGGAATGGACTGAGCAGTTTTAAGGTAAGCGCATCTGCTAATCTTATCTCAGCCGATATTTTATTATTGAAATCTGGCAACAGACTCTTGCCGTCCATACGCTCCGGCGTGGCAGTAAGTCCGAGCAGAATTTTTGGCTCGAACAGCGCAAAGATGCTACGGTATGTATCGGCTTGGCTGTGGTGTGCTTCGTCTATGACTATATAATCATAATAATCTTTCGGGAACCTTTCCTGAAAGAGTTCTTTCTGTGAATTAAAAGTTTGAATGGAAACAAAGAGGTGCTTTAAATCCCCATCCTGAGGGGTATAGTTCCCTACCCAGAGCTGTCCAAAATCATTGAACCCGGATCCGAGCACTGCTCTGAAAGAGGCAATGGCCTGCTCCAAAATCTCCTTTCGGTGCGCTACAAAAAGCAGGTTGGCTTTGCCTTTCTGCGCCAGGAAAAACCTTTGGTAATCGAAGGCGGAAATAATGGTTTTACCCGTGCCCGTGGCTGCTACCACAAGATTTCGGTAGTTATTGTACATCTCCCGTTCTACCTGCAGTTTTTCCAGCACTTCCTTCTGAAATGGGAAAGGGTTAATTTTAAAATAGTCCGTTAGGGAAACTACATTTTCACGTTGTTTCTCTTGCTGTATGGCTTCTTTGAATTTAGCTATACCACCGACAGTTAGATCCTCAAAATCGATGCTGTTCCAGTAATGATCGAAAGTGGCTTTTGCCTTTTCTATGATGTGAGGATTCTCCTGACTGGTTACGCGCAAATTCCACTCCAGGCCTTTAGTTAAAGCCGATTTAGATAAGTTGGATGAACCAATAAATGCAGTATTGAAATTGGTATTTCTTTCAAAGATGTAAGCCTTGGCGTGCAGTCGCTCGATCTTGGTCTGGTATGAGATCTTGATGTGCGTATTGGGAAGTTTTGATAAAAAATCCAGCGCTCTTGCCTCCGTAGCACCCATATAAGAAGTTGTGATAATCCGAAGCTCGGCACCTTCACGGGCTGTAAATTCTCTCAGGGCACGTTCAAAAATTCGCAGGCCAGACCACCTGATAAAGGAGATGATCCAATAGATTTTGTCCGCCGATACAATGTCGCGTTCGATCTCCGTATCAATTGAAATATCCGAGTTACTTCCTGTAAATAGACTGCTAACAGATAATCCAGTTTGAGGAATTTTCCGGTTCAAATCGTCCTGTAGTTGTTTGTCAGTTTTACCAATCTTAGACAAAACAGCTGTCAGAATTTGGCCTTCATGGTAAATCAGACTATCGCTCGCCTCTAGGTTTAACCTTTCATCCACAAACTGAATGATCTCATTGCAGAATTTAACCTGTTGCTGAATGTTATCTTTCTTCAGCTCTCTTAAAGCTAATTGAAGCAGATTTATCAGATAGTCAGAAAGAATACTGGCAGCTTCCTCTTTATCAATCTGAGCTTGCGCTATGAAGAACTTGTCAGAAGGAATACTATTGATCTTGTCTTTCAGCGAAGCCGTGATTAACTGTTCATAGATTCCTTCTTTGAGCATGGAGTAGTGATATGACTGACTAAATTAAGAAGATTTTTTTACTCGTTTAGCCTTTAAACACATGTTCCCGATGCCAGGCTGGATTAGATGTGTTCGGAGGATGTCAATCAGTTTGCAGGCAATGCATTTAAGACCTCAACACCTATCTTTTTAGTGCCTTTAATACCGTAGGACTTTAGCTTATACTTTACTTTGGCGCCCGGTCTGAAATAGTCATAAACGGTCTGCCGCTCAGTGCCCAAAAGTGTCTCAGTTTTGCTGTAATAACTGATCACAAGCTCCACATCCTTGTAGGTGGCAACACTGGCTGTACTGTTTATAGTCCCTTCCATAACCCATTCCCCAAGCAGGTTTTTCCGATGTGTACCGTCTGTTGATAAAAAATTGGAAGGGTACATTCTTTCCTGTTCTTCCAGTGTAAGCTTAGCCTCTTCGTAAGAAGTATGACTATTGGAGTAGCCGGAATCGCAGCCGCTAAGGCTACTTAGTAAAATAGGGGAGAGGGTCAGTAGGAATAGAAGTTTTGCTCTCATAAAGTAAGTTAAATTCACACAATACATCCATAGCACAATACGCTTATCAATGCCACTATGGAAATTTACTAGGTAATAATAGGGATCTTTTGCTTTATTTTAAAGATATTATATATTTAAATAAAAATATTTAAATGGCTGTTATAATAAGAAAACAAGCGTTACTAGTTCTGTTCCTGTTTATTGCAGTGGTATGCCAGGCACAAACGGTTTACAAAACAAGGACGGGTGCCAAGTACCACGTTCAGACCTGTCGTTACCTCAAAAGCTCGTTCGAAACAACGGTAGCAGAGGCTCAGGCCGAGGGGCTAACGGCCTGTAGCGTGTGCAAGCCTTCGACAGGTTCAGCTGGAAATGCAATTGCCCCCGCTGCATACCAAGGTACCCGTGTGAGCAGCAATTCATCGACCAGCAGCAGGCAGTGTTCAGGCACTACCAAGGCCGGAGCGAGGTGCAAGCGCATGACAACCAGTGCGAATGGGAGATGTTATCAGCATTAAGAAAATATATGAAACATAAAGACAAGCATACGGATGCTCTGATTCTTTCAAGCGGAGAAGGGCGAGTTTATAACTGTGGCAATATGACAGCCATATTTAAAGCCGATGAAAATGAAACGAATGAGAAAAACAGTATTTCGGAATGGTGGTTAGAGCCTAATGCTAATGGTCCTGGTCAGCACCAACATGAAGATAATGACGAAGTATTTATTTACTGGAAGGAACAGCCTCAACATTCATTGGCGACAAATGGATTGACGGAATTCTGATAAAGGAGCTTTTATCAGAATTCCGTCAAAGACAGCGCACGACTTTAAAAACCAAACAGACAAGCGAATAGGCCTGCTGAATTCTTTATCCCTGGTGGATTTGAAAGAAACATGCCCTCCATTGTGAAATGGTTTGAAGAGAATGAATAAATCAGTTTACAATGGATAGTATAAGCAAATACATAGCGCAATTTAAAGCTGAGTCCATTATGGGCATATTACTCGACTACTAAATTATACTTGCGCAATTAACAATATGGGATAATATCATGAAGTATATACTTCTTTTCTTCTTGCTCACTCAATCGGTACTAGGTTATTCTCAATTCTTCGTCGGCGACTCAAGAGAGTTTGCAAAAACTGTTTTGGAGAAGAAAGAGATTAAGTTTACGGAAGACATTGTAACAGACACCACAAGTCGAATATCGTGGATAATTGAAAACGGATACCAAATGATTTTGGTGTTAAATACTAATGGCGTTGTAATTCGACAGACACTAATTCCAGAAATCGAAAATGGAGTTAATGAATTTATAAGGTGGTTTAATGAGGATTTTGTCAGGATATCAGATACTGAATGGAGAAACTATACCGACGGAAGAATCTATAAAATCGAGTTAAAACATATACTTCGCGAACCATTCTTTTCAATTACCCTTGCTGCAGATTCTGAATAAATGATAAGGGCCAGCTACCTATACGATCTATTCAAAAGGAACTGAAGTAAGCTTTGTACAGGAGCAAAGTGCGATAGGTAAAAAGGTCATTTTACAAACTCATTTAATACGGCTTAAAATATCTTCCAAGTCTTTTATGACTGAGTGAAAAGACTGCATTTTAACTCTGCATTCTACTAGTTCCAGAATATCGCCATGGTTACCACCAACATTGATGTAGATGTTATCGCTATTGATGACATCTAATTTTGTTTTAATAATCGTTTCGTTCAGATGAATGTAGTGCTTGTATCGGCTAATCAATTCCTCTAATTCCTGTCTTGTAACGTTTTCCATAGTTAATCAAAATGCTCTCCCCAACTTGTTAAGAATTAGATAAAATAAAAAATGGTGGAAACAATAGAGAAAAGCATACGCCAACTAAATCAATAAGATATGTGAATTTCTTTTGCAAACTCTCCGCTCAGGCATTTATTGCTACTCTAAGCCTATTAAGTGATAGCTTGTAACCAGTTAATTTCGGATTGCTTAAAGGCGAACCCGCCCTTGAGTACTGGCAGTGTTTAAAGTTGAAAGTGACTCTTTTAGCTACTTCTTAAACACCTGATCCCGGTGCCAGGCCAAGTTGTAGGCATTTGGGAAATGCTTCTCTCCAAAGGGCAAGGTAAGTGGCTTGCCTCTTAGATGTAAGAGCGCATAGTCATTTGTCAGGTCTTCTGCTATTGCGTATGATACTAGCACTTTGAGCTTTTCATCTACGGATATTAGACCACGATCAAAAGCCCGGTGAAGGTTGGGACAGAGAGCTAATCCATTGTTGATTTTGTCGTCTTTGCTTAAACTGAAAGGCACGATATGGCAGGCATCGATCATAGAAAATCCGTGGTTGGAAACCAACCGCATACCAGAAATGCAACAGGTGTGGTTGTATACCTGCGGCACAAGTTTTTTGAACATCCCGCCCCGGATAAATTGCTCTTCCTCGTCTGTTTCGTTCACTGCCAAGGTATAGCTGGCAGGACTCTCGTTAAGCAGATAGCTTTGCAGGTTTTGGATGTACCCACCGTGTTTTGCACTGAGGTACTCAGCTTTGGTATCCGGAAAATAATAGTCTAGAATAACAGTCTTTAGAATATTTCGGGACTCTGTGTCCAACAATAAGGTATAGAGGTCTTCAGAAAAAAAACCAAAGTCAACTACTTCACTAAGGGTATGGATGCTTCTGATATGAACTTGGAGAGCTGTACCCATTTTAGTTTTAACACTCCAAAAACCTTCAGTTGTCAAGTGATAAAAAGGTAAAGAGAAGTCAGATGTGTGTGCTGTCCTCACCAGTAGTGCGAAAGTCTCTTTAAACTGCGCAACCAGCTCTGGTGCAATGTATATCCTATTCTCAGAGAGCTCGCCTTTCTCAAATAACTCTATAAAAGTTAGCAACAGAACCGGTTTGTGTGGTGCTTTGCCATATTGAGTTACGCCCTGGCGCAACTTCGTGAATTTCTTCAGGTAGATTTTGAGTGCCGGGTTGTTTGTAACGGAGCCCATCTGTTTCATCTCGACAATATAGCGATTTGCTGATAGACTTACATTTTAAAGTTAGGTCGAAATCAGCTAACTAAAGCAAGTGCTATACCTGTGAGGATGTCCAACGGAACTGGTGCCAACTATAAGCGAAAGCTATACCTACGAGCAATAGACATTCATGCTACGAATCAAAAAAGCCGCCTTCAATAACTGAAAGAGCGGCTCTTTTGATTCTGTTACTTCTGATCGCAGTTGAACATCCAGTGCACGTTGAATTTGTCTTCGAAACTGCCATAGTAGTCGGCGCGTCGAGCAGGATGCTGTATACCTTTTCGTTGGGCGCCTGTATATTAATTTTGTTGTGCAGTGCGCGGGGTTAGGCGGCGGCTTCCACGTAGTTTTTGAAGTTATCCAGAATAGCCTGCCAGCCCGCCTGCTGCATCTCTACCGAATGGCTAGGGTCTGCATCGAAGACCTCCGTGAGGCGGGTTTCCGTGCCATTTGGCTCGAAACTGATCGTGACTGTGCGGCCGTCCTCCAGGATATAGGCAATGCGGGCGTGCTCCTGCACATCGGTGTAGGTACCCGTAAAGTCAAAACCCATGCTGCCGTCTTTGGCCTCCATTCTGGAGAGGAAGGTGCCGCCCACCCGAAGGTCGTTTTCTGCGCGTGGGGTATACCAGTCAGCAGAAGCGTTGTTCCATTGAGTGATGTGCTGCGGCTCAGTCCAGCATTGCCAGACTTTCGCTACAGGTGCCTGTATGTTTGCGCTGATGGTGATGGTCGTATTTTTTGAAGTATTTTCCATAGTAATCATTTGAAGAGTTTCCTATATAAATTAGAAAGCTGGTATTGTAATGCAGACAACTGTTTGATTTAGCTCATCATACACGGTTTTGGAACTTGTTGATGTGGAGGATCGGCCGTAGGCTTTCCAGTTTACTATATAGACTTTGGAAGCATACCTATGATTAATCAGGTAAAGGCCGGTAGTCTGTACTTCAACCGAGGGCCTGTATTCGGCTAAAAATGTCCTTCGTAACTGATTATGCTCCCTACCGCTGTCGGAGCTCTTTCCAAAGTATAATTTTATTCAAAATTTAGTAATATTCATAAGTTATTATACAATAAAAGCACAAATGCTTTAGCTGCTGTCACCGTACAGATGCATCTTACCTAATGATCAAAGTGAATTTTATAACGTAAAGATATCTGCTACCTACATTAAGGTGCAATTGTATTAATCGATCTGACTTCTATCAACATCTGCTTCAAGCAGTGAGCAACACCCTTTTCTTCAGCGGTATCTTTCTGATAACGTTGCTGCTGTATTAAATTATTCTTTTTGCTATCCCACTGAAAGCAGGTTGCCATCAATTGTACTTGATGGAAATTTTGCTTTGTGCATTGATGCCAGACCGTCCAGTTGAAAGTATTTAATGACCGAAGGGTATGAAAAATGTATCCACTTTGCTTTTCCTGTTGTGTATAGGACTTCCCCTCACTATCTGCTCCTGCGGGGAGCGTAAAACAAAAGACGGAAATGAAGCCAAGACAGATACTGGTACCGATGCGTCCTCTACCCGAAGCAGGCCGAACATTCTCCTGATCGTGGTGGACGATCTGGGGTACTCAGACCTGTCGCCGTTCGGAGGGGAGATCCGTACCCCCAACGTCCAGCGCCTGGCCGACAACGGGTTGATTGTGCAGCATTGCTATACCACGCCGCTCTGCGCGCCCTCCCGGGCCATGTTTATGTCCGGTATGGACAACCATATCAGCGGCATTGGCTCGATGCCTCCATTTCAGGCAGCCAACCAGTACATGCAGCCCGGCTATGAGGGGTACCTGAACGACCGGGTCATGACCCTTCCGGAAGTGTTGCGCGAAAACGGCTACCATACTTATATGAGCGGCAAGTGGCACCTGGGGCATGAAAAAGGCAGGCGCCCGTTTGAGGAAGGCTTTGAGCACAGCTTCTCCTTTCTGGGCGGGGGCGTGAGCCATTTCAACAACATGTTTCCGCTGGGCCCAGAAGAAGTGATACACACCGTGTACTACGATGACAGTGTGCTGGTGAAAAAGCTTCCGGATGATTTTTACTCTTCCGATTACTACGCAGACAGAATGATCCAGTACATCACCGAACAGAAAGACGACGCGCCTTTCTTCGGCTACCTGGCTTTCACGGCGCCCCACGACCCGCTGCATGTGCCAGACAAATGGATGGATAAGTACAAGGGCGCTTACGACAAAGGCTATGACCACATTCGCCAGGTGCGGATGGACAACATGAAAAAGCTTGGCCTGATTCCCAAAGACCTTCCGATGAACCCGGGTTCAGGGGAATATAAAAAGTGGAACGAGCTCTCAGCGCAGCAGAAAAAAGTGGAAGCCCGCCGGATGGAGCTCTACGCCACCATGCTGGAGATCATGGACCTGAATATCGGCCGCGTGCTGGATGCCCTGCAAAAAGCTGGCAAGCTGGAAAATACCTTGATCATCCTGATCGGTGACAACGGTGCTAACCCCAAAGACCCTTCGTTTTATAAGACTAACATGAAGCCGTTCGACAATAGCCTGGAGAATTTAGGGAAGCCCAACTCCTTTATTTCATTGGAAGGGGCGTGGGCAGAGGTGACCGCTACGCCTTATTCTTATTTCAAAACCACCACAGGCGAGGGAGGTATCCGGGTGCCCTTTATTATCTCCGGACCAGGCGTTACCTTAAAAGGAATAGATGCCAGCAACAAAATTTTAGGCACCGACATCATGCCTACGCTGCTCGAAATCACCGGGACCAAGCGGCCGGATACGTACAGAAACAACAAGCTCGCCGCCATGACCGGAACTCCTTTTAATGAAATGTTGAGTAATAAACGAGCTACTGTGCGGGATGAAAACGCCGGCTTTGGGATTGAAAGCCTGGAAAATAAAGCCTACCTCAAAGGTGACTGGAAAATCCGGTTCCTGATGCCACCTTTCGGAGAGGGAAGGAACTGGCAACTGTTTAACGTGAAGGAGGATCCCCGGGAGCAACATGACCTTGCCGATCAGAAACCGGAAAAGCTCCACGAAATGTTAAGCGGCTGGATTGGATATACACAGGCAGTGGGCTATATACCATTTCATGGAGGCAGAGCCTATAGTGTGCTCGGACCAGAGAATTTCTTTAAATCCAAGCTAGACTCCACGAATAGGGCCATCATAGGAAAAGCTACGCTAGAGCTGCAACGTGGTGGAGAGTAGTATTCAAGATGCCATGCATGTTGCAGCTCCTTTTTCAATACCGCTTTTCCTGGTTGTACTGTGTAACTATCAGGCTATCAATACAGACTAAGCCCTGCTTTTGCTTTCAGGAGCACGATCAAGCCGGTTATACCTGGATTCGATGGGTTAAGATGCTGCAGCCAAAGGGCAACTATCAAAAAACATATACTTAAAAACGGAACATCCTACATGTTGACTTCTGCAACACCGGCTTCTCTTTTTTTATATGGTGCGCTCTGCCTCACCATCTCCTGCCAACAGCAAAGTGCGCAGGAGGAGAATGCTAATATGGTTACGGGAGAACCTGCTTCGTGCCATGAAGGCCTGCCTTCCCGGTTTGCAGGCACCGGCAAGACAGTCCCT
This sequence comes from Pontibacter coccineus, assembly GCF_030546575.1. GTDB lineage: Bacteria > Bacteroidota > Bacteroidia > Cytophagales > Hymenobacteraceae > Pontibacter > Pontibacter coccineus. Next base: position 119,624 of record NZ_JAUOTN010000010.1, on the reverse strand, counting down.
TTTAAAAGAGGCGACGTATCACACGATAGTATGGTATGGATCGAAGGGGGAGCGTTTGACATGGGCGCTGCCGATGCAGAAGGAAGGCAGGACGAATATCCCCAGCATAAGGTGGAAGTGGATGGTTTCTGGATGGACGCCACTGAGGTGACCAATGCCCAGTTCACCAAATTTGTGCAGGAGACAGGATACGTGACCACGGCGGAAAGAGCGCCGGATTGGGAAGAGCTCAGGAAACAACTGCCAGCTGGCACGCCAAGACCTGCCGATAGCTTGCTTGTTGCCGCTTCTCTGGTCTTTATGCCGCCTGCTTATGAAGTAGGGCTACAGGATGCACGGCAATGGTGGTCTTGGAAAAAAGGGGCTGACTGGAAGCACCCGCAGGGGCCTGGCAGCAACCTGGAAGGCAAAGAAAACCATCCGGTCGTACACGTGTCGTGGGATGATGCGGTGGCTTATGCCACTTGGGCCGGCAAGCGCCTGCCCACGGAAGCAGAATGGGAGTTTGCCGCACGGGGTGGAATTGAAAACCAGCCATACCCTTGGGGAAACGAGCAGGTAGAGCAAGGAAAGCCGAAAGCCAATACCTGGCAGGGGCAGTTCCCGAACCGGAACAACGGCTGGGACAAGTATAGCGGTTTAGCTCCGGTCAGTTCTTTTGCTCCCAATGCCTATGGCTTGTACGATATGGCCGGTAACGTATGGGAGTGGTGCACTGACTGGTACGATCCCAACTACTACAACAGCTCCCCAGACCAAGTGATGGCAAACCCCAAAGGACCAGCTACCAGTTTTGATCCGATGGAGCCGACTGTTCCCAAAAGAGTGATGAGGGGCGGCTCATTTATGTGTCATGCCTCCTATTGCAAAGGGTACAGAGTATCGGCACGTATGAAATCCTCTCCTGATACAGGGCTGGAGAATTCTGGCTTCCGATGCGTTTCTTCGCAGTAAGCAGGGCGAGATAGAATGCCGCTTTCTGCGATACTAGTAATAGTCCTCACCCTGCTCAGGTATACCTACCGGAGGGAGTGCGCGCCGCGGAAGTCCTCCCTTGCATTTGTAAAGGCTAATGTGAAGGATTCTGCGCACGGACCGATCAAGCTCTCTGTTAAGTAGTGTAACCGCTACACTTTCTACAGTTTCCCCTGCATGAACCACCCACAGGCAAACATTCACCTGATAACCGGCACCTGCTTTTATTATACTACAGAAATAAAACAGCTTCCCTTTTAGCAGGAGCTGGAAGCAGGCGTCTATGGGCCAGCTCAAAGGAAGTTTTGAGTTTGGTTTTTATGGATCGGTGCCGGATGAAGGCCAGACTACTTTTCACTTCCGTAAGGCTTTTGTAAAATTGGGTAGATTTTTAGTCGGGCAAACCGAATGCATTTTCACAGATACTGATGTAGACCCCAATATCCTGGATTACAGGTAATGTATTTAATGATAGAGGGTTATGGTGATTTCTTCAACAAGTAAACACAATGCCTAATTGATACAAAATTATTTTTATAGCAGGTTTCTGTCTTCTTCTGGGCATAAAAGGAGAGCCGGTAAGGCTCTGCTATACCCTGGCAATTTTACTTCCCATGCGTGCATCAAATTCCGCTTCTGAGCTGGTACCCGTCAGGTCGAGAGCCTTGAGCGAGAGGCGGGCGCAGGCATCTGCGTCGGAGGCGGCGCGGTGGTGCAGGAAATCAATGCGGTGCATGTTGCAGAGCGTTTTGAGGTCGTACTTGTGCATTCCTTTCCAGATGTTCTTCGAAAACTTCAGGCTGCAGGTATAGCGTGCCTCCGGCAGCGGGATACCATAGGTTGTCAGTGTTTTGCGCAGCACACTCATGTCGAAGCTCGCATTGTGGGCGATCAGCAACTGGTTTTCGAGGTAAGGTTTTAGCTCCGGCCAAAGTTCCGCGAAATCAGGCTGGTCCCGTACGTCAGTCGCCCGGATGCCGTGCACGGCGATGTTAAAGGAATTGAAATTGGGGTAATACAAAGGCTTGATCAGCCAGGATCGTGTTTCTACAATCCGCCTGTCGCGCACCACAGTTATACCTATCTCACAAGGGCTGTCACGCTGGGGCGTGGCCGTTTCAAAATCAAGCGCAATAAAATCCATCAGGTGGCTACGTGTAAAATGCAGGGTGTTAAAAGCGAGGTCGCAAGTTAGTCAATTTGCAGGTATGAGGGAGGAGTTGACCTCTTTTGTTATCTCGACGATAGCGGAGAGCTGGAGGAAGTTTGTGTAATGTTAACAATTCAGATTTCTCCCAAAGGTCGAAATGACATGAGGTAGCACTTACTACACGCTTAATACACGCTCTTTGGGACATCCATGTCCCGAAGTAAACTGTTGGGGATGTCCACATCCCCGTTTATCGGTTTACGCGGGTCTGGAGACCCGCAACAGTTGGGGGTAGGGGCCCTCGGATTGATAAATCCGAAACAGCTATTCTGGCTGTAGTTAAAAAATAAATTTTAACTTTAAGAGCTATACCTAACCCCTGAACTATGAGAGTTTTTACCCTATTCGTTCTGCTGTTTATACCTTGCCTGACCTTTGCGCAAAAGAAACCTGCAGCGCCTGATCTGGTGAAGTACGTCAACCCCATGATCGGCACGGCCAAGATGGGCCATACCTATCCGGGTGCCACGGTGCCCTTCGGCATGGTGCAGCTGAGTCCCGATACCGATACTATCCCTTATGAGGTGAACGGCAAGTATAACAAGGACGTGTACAAGTACTGCGCCGGCTACCAGTACGATGATAAGACGATTGTCGGCTTCAGCCATACCCACTTCAGCGGCACCGGCCACTCCGACCTGGGCGATTTTCTGATCGCGCCGACTACCGGCAAACTACAGCTGAATCCGGGCACCGCCGAGAGACCGGAAAGTGGGTATCGCTCAGCTTTTTCGCATAAAAATGAAGTAGCAGAACCGGCCTACTACAAGGTAAAGCTCGACGACCACAACATCCTGGCAGAACTCACGGCCAGCAACCGCGTGGGCATGCACCAGTATACCTTCCCGAAGTCTGACGAATCGCACATTGTCCTGGACCTGATGTCGGGCATCTACAACTACGACGGCAAAACCACTTGGACCTTTGTGCGCGTGGAGAACGATACCCTGATCACCGGTTACCGCCAGACCAATGGCTGGGCCCGCACCCGCACGGTATACTTTGCCATGTCCTTCAGCAAGCCGTTCCACCAGTATGGCAACCAGGATTTTGCTGAAGCGCAGGTATATAAAGGCTTCTGGCGCAAGTTTGACCAGACCAAAAACTTTCCTGAGTTTGCCGGTAAAAAGATCCGCGCCTACTTCGATTTTAAAACAGAGGAAGGAGAGAAGATCAAGATCAAGTTTGCCTTGTCGCCGGTGAGTACCGAGGGCGCTTTGGCCAACATGAGAGCCGAGATTCCGCACTGGGACTTTGAGCGGGTGAAGCGCGAAGGGCAGGCTGCCTGGAACAAGGAACTGAGCAAAGTGGTCGTGGATGCCGGCAAAGACGACCTCGTGAACTTCTATACTGCCATGTACCATTCTTTCCTTGGCCCAACCACTTACATGGATGTGGATGGCAGGTATAGAGGCATTGATTTGAACGTGCACCAGGCCGATGGCTTTACAAACTACACCAGCTTCTCGCTCTGGGATACCTACCGGGCGCTGCACCCGCTCTTCAACATCCTGCAGCCCGCGCGCAACAACGACATGATCAAATCCATGCTGACGCACTACGACCAGAGTGTGCATAAGATGCTGCCCGTATGGTCGCATTACGCCAACGAAAACTGGTGCATGATTGGCTACCACTCCGTGCCCGTGATTGCTGATGCGGTGTTGAAGGGGAACGGCAACTTTGACGCGAACCGTGCCTTGGATGCCTGCGTGCAGACCGCCCGCACCCGTTACTACGACGGCCTGGACTACTACATGGACATGGGCTACGTGCCGGAGGACAAGAATGGATCTTCGGTGTCGAAAACCCTGGAGTACGCCTACGACGATTGGTGCATTGCGCAGATGGGCAAGAAGCTGAACCGGCAGGATATTTACGAGGAATTCAGCAAACGAGCCCAGAACTACAAAAACGTGTACGACGCCAAATCCGGTTTCATGCGCCCGAAGCTGAGCGATGGCACCTGGAAGAAAGAATTTGACCCGCTGGACACGCATGGGCAGGGCTTTATTGAAGGCAACTCCTGGAACTACAGTCTCTATGTGCCCCACGACCCAGCCCAGATGATCGCCATGATGGGAGGGAAGACCCGCTTTGCTCAGCACCTGGACTCGCTCTTCACCATGGATTTGCCGGATAAGTACTTTGAGAACACCGAGGATATCTCCAGAGAAGGCATCATCGGCAACTACGTGCACGGCAACGAGCCCTCGCACCACGTTCCATTCCTCTACAACTGGACCGACCAACCCTGGAAAACGCAGGAACGCACCCGCATGGTGCTCAAGGCCATGTATAAGCCGACAGTCGACGGCCTGGGCGGCAATGACGACTTTGGGCAGATGAGTGCCTGGTACATCTTCAGTGCACTGGGCTTCTACCCGGTAGCCCCTGGCTCCGACCAATACGCCATCACCAGTCCAGCCATCAAGTCAGCCACAATCAACCTGGAGAACGGCAAGACCTTTATCATTGATGTGAAGAACCAGAAAGGCAGCAATGTGTATGTGCAGAAGATGGAGTTGAACGGAAAACCAGTGAATCGCGCTTTCCTGACGCACGATGAGATTATGAATGGTGGGAAGTTAATCTTTTATTTGGGCAGTAAGCCGAATAAGAAGCTTTTCGCTGTAGCCCCTTAATCAGGTATAGAGTGAAACCAGTTATAGCTTAAAAACAGAGAAGCCTCTCCGGATCAGGAGAGGCTTCTCTGTTTTTAAGGTTAATGCCCTCGCTCGTGTCCCGCGAGTGTGCGGTATAGGGCGGACTCTAGCCGATGGAGCAAGGTGGCTAGTTTGCAGCTGGCGTAGCTTCAGCCTGTCTATACCTTAACCTATATTGTTTTATAGCTTCGCCTGTGCGGCGGGCACTCACTTTTTGTCTTGACACAAAAAGTAAGCAAAAAGGTCAAGACTCCCCAAACTCGCTGAACGCTCAAACAGTGGGTAGTCATTTGGTGCACCTGGCTAAGGTGATCTGTTGCATAGCTTCCGTGGCAAGTTACTCTTGCTATACCTGCCAGGGGTCCGTGTGGTCTTGGCTACTAACCTTAAACCTATAAACTGGCGATGGCAGAAAGTCCCCCTTCGAAGGGGGCAGGGGGATGTTAATCGTGCACCGGAATCCTGTCAATCCGTGGGGGAGGAACCCTCTTAAATCCTGCAAGTCCCGATTCAGACAAAAAAAGAGACCGCAGGCTAATCCCACGGTCTCTTTTCTTTTGAATTCAATGTGTGTCGGCTATACCTGAACCTCTTTCACTTTATACCCCACGAAGCCATAATACACGATATAAGCGTAGCAGATCATCGGAATGATGAAGGAAAGCTGCAGGTCGCCTGTTACGTCAGCAAACAGGCCTTGTAGTGGGGGCACGATGGCACCGCCCACAATGGCCATTACCAGTAGGGAAGAACCTTAGCTGGTATGGCGGCCGAGCCCTTTGATGGCCAGGTCAAAGATGGTTGGGAACATGATGGAGTTGAACAGACCGATGGCGATGATCGCCCACATGGCAAGTGAACCTTCGGCTACCACCCCAATCAGCAGCAAGCCAATTACGGCCATGGCAAAAAAGCCCACAGTGCGGTTAGGTATAAAGCGGGCCAGCATCAGCACCAATACGTTTACTGCAATCATTCCCAGGATGATCAGCGCCTCGCTGAGGTCATACAACACATACACTGTCAGGAAGGTAGCCACGGCGATCAGGGCGATAACAGCAAACTTTCCGGCTTGCTTCAGGGTGCTCAAGGCGACGGCGCCGAAAAAGCGTCCGATCATAGCGCCACCCCAATAGAAGGCCAGGTAATGCTTCGCCTCCGATTCAGTCAGGCCGGTGATCTGTGGAAGTTTGATGTAATTGATCAACGCACTGCCAATGCTCACCTCACCACCCACATACATAAAGATACAGATGATACCCAGTACCAAATGCGGGTGCTTCAGAGCGGCTGCACCAGTCTCAATTTTGCCACTACCTTCCAGCCGCGGTAGTCTCGCCACTTTAATTAACAGTGCCAACAGTAGCAGTAGCGCAGCAAGTCCCAGGTAGGGGAGTTTCACAGAGTCTGCCGTGTCAATTTGGGCAGAAGCCACCTGGTCGAAGATCAGGTAACCGCCGATGATTGGGGCGATGGTAGTACCGAAGGAGTTCAGCGCCTGCGACAGGTTCATGCGGCTGGATGAGGTCTCAGGAGGCCCAAGGATCGCCACATAGGGATTGGCCGTGATCTGCAGTACCGTAATGCCGGATGCCAGCACAAACAGGGCCATCAGGAAAAGACCGTAGCTATGAAATTCGGCCGCTGGGTAGAACAAGGTACAACCCAACGCTGCTACGATCAGACCGATGATGATACCGTTCTTATACCCGATCTTCTGGATAGGGTCTCCTTTGACAATGGACAATATAAAGTAAAGGAAAGACACAATGAAGTAGGCCCCGAAGAAGGCTGTCTGGATCAGCATGGCCTGCCAGAGCTGCAGCGTAAACACCTCCTGCAGCTTCGGGATCAGGATGTCGTTCATGCAGGTGATAAAGCCCCACATAAAGAACAGGAGCGTTACAACGATCAGCGGGGAGGTATAGTTTCTATAGTCCCTCTGAGATTCGGTAGACTGCGAAGCAGTCTCGTTGGTCTTAATAGGCGTGATGGATGGCATCAGGGTATAGTTTAGTGTGTTAGGTTCTTGTTGTGTTTAAGGTATGACAATATAGCGTTTTTCCGGAAGTTAACGGACGGCTTTCGTTTTGTTTTTACTTACTACCACTCGTAGAGCAGCTCGTTCCCTCTCTTTCCTACTACCACAATAGCATCCATTTTACGCAGGCAGTACGTAATCTGGCGGCAGCGGTGCATCGGCAGCCCGGTAGCTTTTGCCAGGCATTTGTTCGAAAAGGGCTGCGGAAGTGTTGGTGGAAGAAACTCCAGAAAATCAGTGTTCTTGCTGAACACCCTGGAAGAGACCACACTAACCAATCGCCTGTCTTTCAGGCTTTCGCGCTTGCGGCGCTTACTGCCTTTGCCATCTTTGCAGCGTACTTCCTCCTCCTGTATCAGCGGAAACTCAATGGAGAAATTGGCGTGGTTCATTAGCTCAGGCAGCCGTACGAGCTCTTCAAAAAGATCGGTGAGCGCTCCCCTGGTGGTTGACTTGCGCCTGGACAAAGTGGAGCCGCCGGATTTGTCTACCTGCACAATCCATTTTTCGAGCGTGATCGGGTGCAGCATGTGTACGCGGTGTTCTTGTACCAGGGTCTGTAACTTCGGCCGGATGGCGGTGAAATTGCGGGTCTGGATCTCGACCAGCTGCTCTCCGCGCACCAGGTCAATTACAAATCCGCCAACAGGTACCTCAAAGCAATCACCAGGCTGGGCATACCATTGCTTCAGGGCGGCATGCAGCGAGCGCTCGTTGCGTATACCGATGCCATTTCCCCTGATACTCTCTTTATCTGCTACCTCTGAATCAGCCATACCTGCCACTTGCTTTTTCTAATCTGCAAAATAGGCATTCTGTTGTAAAAACAGCCTATCAGGCTCCTGTAAATTAGATTAGCGTATAAATCAGGTATAATACTAATAAGAAATAAGTGTATTAACCGGTGCTAATACGTATAATTTCCTAGGTTGATTTAACGCAACTTACGTAGTTAGAGAAGCTTACATTCTCAGTTCGGCCCTTTCGCGATGCGATCCTGCAACCTGGCCTCACTGTCTCTTAAAAGAAACGCTATGTTCAAAACAAACTCTGAATCAAATGTGCCGGTATCGACCGGCGAAGACAACATTACGGTTGCTCCTGTCATAAGCACCGAATCACACAAAAAAACAAGTAGTGGGGCAACACGAGCTAATGATTTTCAGGGCCTGCCGGATGTGGTCTGCCTGTCACACCTGCGCTGGGACTTTGTGTACCAGCGACCACAGCACCTGCTCTCGCGCTTCGCAAAACATGTACGTGTTTTCTTTGTGGAAGAACCCCTTTTCACAGATTGCCATGAGCCATACCTGCAGGTGGCAGAGCGGGAGGGGCATGTGCACCTGATCGTACCGCACCTGCCCCACGGCCTGTCGCCGGAGGAGGTAGAGGCGGCCCAACGGAGGCTATTAGACCAGCTGTTTGCTGAAAATAAAATAGTACACTACCTTTTCTGGTACTACACACCGATGGCCCTGGGCTTCACGGCGCATTTTGCCCCGGTGCTCACAGTCTATGACTGCATGGATGAGCTGTCGGCCTTCAGGTTTGCGCCCGCCCAACTCAAAGACCTGGAAAAGGCACTCTTCAGGAAAGCGGACCTTGTTTTTACGGGCGGCCAAAGCTTATATGAGGCCAAGAGAAAGCAGCATCCGCAGGCGCATGCTTTTCCAAGCAGCATCGACAAGGCGCACTTTGCGCAGGCGCGCACCCCTTTGCCCGAACCGTCTGACCAGGCTAATATTCCTGGACCCCGCATCGGTTTCTTTGGGGTGATAGACGAGCGTATGGACCTGGGGCTTTTGGAAGCGTTGGCAACCGCCCGACCGGAATGGCAACTGGTCATGATCGGACCGGTCGTGAAAATTGATCCGGCCACTTTGCCTCGTCACCCCAACATTCACTACCTGGGAGGGAAATCCTACAAAGAACTGCCAGCCTACCTGAGTGGCTGGGATGTGGCGCTCCTGCCTTTTGCCATCAATGAGTCCACCGAATTTATCAGCCCGACCAAAACGCCCGAATACCTGGCAGCCGGAAAGCCTGTGGTATCAACCCCTATCCGGGACGTGGTGCGCCCTTACGGGGATGCGGGTCTGGTGCATATCGCCGGTACCCCCGAAGCCTTTATAGCAGCAGTGGAGAAAGCCTTGCTGCAACAGCAGGACGAGGCGTGGCTGGCCGCTGTGGATGGTTTCATGGCCGACCTTTCCTGGAACAATACCTGGGGCAGCATGACGAAGCTGATCGCCAATGCCCTGGAGCTGAAAAAGCAGCGACGATCCTGATCAGGATGTAATTGTACCTTATAATTCAATACCGTATGTTCGACTACCTGATCGTGGGAGCGGGGTTTGCAGGAAGCGTCCTTGCCGAGCGCCTGGCCTCCCAGCTGGATAAAAGAGTACTCATCATCGACAAGCGACCGCACATTGCGGGCAATGCCTTCGATCATTACAATGAAGACGGGATACTCGTGCACAAGTATGGACCGCACATTTTCCACACCAATTCGAAAGAGGTGTTCGACTATCTGTCGCAGTTCACAGCCTGGCGCCCCTACGAGCATCGGGTGCTCGCCAGCGTGGACGGACAACTGGTGCCCATGCCCATTAACCTTGATACCATCAACAAGCTATATGGCCTTAGTCTGACCTCTTTTGAAGTGGATGACTTTTTTAAATCCGTGGCGGAGGAAGTGTCTACGGTGCGCACCTCCGAAGATGTGGTGGTCAGCAAAGTAGGGCGCGAGCTTTACGAAAAGTTCTTCCGCAACTATACCCGCAAACAATGGGGCATGGACCCCTCGGAACTGGACAAGTCCGTGACCTCCCGCGTGCCGGTGCGCATCAACCGCGACGACCGCTACTTTACCGACACCTTTCAGGCCATGCCGCTGCACGGCTACACGAGCATGTTCGAAAAGCTCCTGGCGCATCCCAACATCAAGATCATGCTCAACACGGATTACCACGAAATAATCGATGTGATTCCTTTCCGGGAAATGATCTATACCGGTCCGGTGGATGAGTACTTTGACTTCCGTTTTGGCAAACTGCCTTACCGTTCGCTGGAGTTTAAGCATGAAACGCTGGATGCCCCGGTATACTTGCCTGCCGCAGTGGTGAACTACCCCAACGAGCACGCCTATACCCGCATTACGGAATTCAAATACCTGACCGGGCAGCAGCATTCTAAAACCAGTGTGGTGTACGAATACCCGCAAGCGGCGGGAGACCCTTATTACCCGGTGCCGCGCCCTGAGAATGCGGCCATTTACAACCAGTACAAAAAGTTGGCAGAGGCGACTCTTGGGGTTCACTTTGTCGGTAGGCTGGCTACTTACAAGTATTACAACATGGACCAGGTGGTGGCGCAGGCGCTCACGCTTTTCAAAAAACTGACGGGCCAGGAAGAGGTGCTGCCGGTTCTGGAGGATGTCTTGGTCGGGCAAAACGGCCATCGCCTAAAGCTAAACGGAATGGGACTGCACACTGGCACGAAAGGCAGCAGCAGAACCGCCTGATAAAGATGAAATCCATTTTTGCCTGCCGCCGGATAGGTAGCAGGCAACTCCTACTCCCCGGGCTTATGGCAGATAACGCAACAAACACAATCTTACAGGAAAGTCCTTTTCAATCCTTCTGGATGGCTGGGTTTGAGTGCACCGATAAACTCAATGCTTTTGGTAATAGAGTCGACTTCCTTACCCTGACAGGCCATCTTGCTTTGCTGGAGCAGGACTACAAGAACCTGGCGCCTTTCCATATCAGGACGGTGCGTGAAGGTATACGTTGGAGCCAGGTGGAGAAAGCGCCTTATCAATATGACTGGAGCGCAGTAGGCGCCATGCTGAAGCGGGGCAGGGCACTGGGCATACAGCAGGTATGGGACCTCTGCCATTTTGGGTATCCGGATGACCTGACACCCCTGCACCCCATGTTTGCACGACGCTTTGCCGCCATGTGCCGTGCTTTTGTGCAGTATTACCGATTTCACTTTCCGGAAGGTCCGCTGGTGGTCACACCGATCAACGAAGTGAGTTTTATCTCCTGGCTGGGAGGGGATGTGCGGGGTACTTCGCCCTATTGCACCAGGCAGGGCTGGGAGGTAAAGTACGGACTGATGCGGGCGTACATAGAAGGTATAGCAGGTATGCGCGAAATCGACCCGGACATCCGGATACTGACCACAGAGCCGCTGGTAAACATAGTGGCTCCCCGTGGCTGTACGCCGGAGCAGCAAGCCGAGGCGCAACTAGCACATGAGCACCAGTTCCAGGCGGTAGATATGCTGTGCGGCCACGTTTGCCCCGAACTGGGCGGCAGACCGGAGTACCTGGATATACTGGGCCTCAACTACTACTACAGCAACCAGTGGGAGATAGGCACACACACGCAATTGAGTTGGGTGAACGAGCACCAGGATGAGCGGTGGCAGCCTTTACGGAGTCTGCTGCAGATGGCCTATGACCGTTACCAGAAACCCATTGCCCTAACAGAAACAAGCCACCCAGGTATAGACCGTCCGCACTGGATCCGTTTTGTCGCAGAAGAGTGCGCCGCCGCCTTGCAGGCGGGTATACCCTTGTGGGGCATCTGTCTTTATCCCATCATCGACCGGCCCGACTGGGACCATCTTTCCCCCTGGCATCGGTCAGGGCTTTGGGATGCGGAAGATGAGCCGGGCGAACTGCCGGAGCGCGTGTTGTACCAGCCCTACGCCGACGCCCTGCTGGATGCCCAACAAATGATGGAGGACGCCATCTTAACCGGTAGCGAAAAAGGGATACCACGACCTAACAGCACCATGTCGGAAGGTAACCGGCGCTTCAGGAAGCTGCGGCAAGTATTTAAAAGGGTCTAGCAATGGAGAGGTAATGCCCCAAAGTCAAATGCAGGTGCATATAAACGGTTTTTCAGACAAGCTAATTCTTAGCATACCGGAAAAACACATCAGTGACACCCACAACAGCAAACCTGCAAAGAGCGATGCGCTCCTTCGGTTTATCAAGGTATAGCTTGTTTAGGATGTTTTAGCCTCCTGTGATTGATGGAGCTTGCTGTTGCGGTATCCGTAAGCAAAGTACACCACCAGCCCTAACGCCAGCCATGCCAGAAAGCGCGTCCAGTTAGTCAGGCCTAGTTCCGTCATCAGGTATAGGTTAGTGAGCAGACCCAGCACCGGTATAAGCGATAGTTTCCGGATACAGGTAAAGACGGTGAGGATAGCAGCGATACCGATAAAGCCCAGCAGCGGCAGTTTGTGCTGAAAGTTTTCCCAACCTCCGTTCAGGCTGAAGAAGTCGCTTACTTCAGCGGCGCGGAAGCGGTATAACAGCACCACAGCTACAAGTACCAGCAGCGGCAACACATAGCGGCCATTGATGTAGGGCACCCGGAACCCTTTGTGTGCCGCCGTGGCGGCTTTTTGCTTTTCCTCCAGCAACAGGATACCGCCGCACACCAGCACAAAGGCGAACAGTGTACCGATGCTGGTCAGGTCTGTCACTTCTGTCAGATTCATGAAGAGGGCCGGCACGGCCACCACAAAACCGGTGACGATGGTGGCGAAGGCGGGCGTTCTGTGTTTCGGGTGGATGCGGGAGAAGGCCCTTGGCAAAAGACCGTCGCGGCTCATGGCCATCCAGATGCGCGGCTGCCCGTATTGGAACACCAGGAGCACGCTGGCCATGGCGACAACAGCACTCACGGCCACAATTCCAGCCATAGCATCCAGGTTCACCCTTGAAAACACATAAGCTAGCGGGTCACCTACGGCCAGTTCCCCAAATGGCACCATACCTGTCAGCACCAGTGCCAGCACCACGTATAGCACTGTGCAGATCACCAGTGTGAAAATCATGGCGCGAGGCAGATCGCGCTGGGGGTTCTCACACTCTTCGGCGGTGGTGGAGATGGCATCGAAGCCGATGTAGGCGAAGAAAACGGCCGATACCCCTTTCATAATGCCCGCCAGTCCATTCGGGGCGAAAGGAGTCCAGTTGTCGGTGTTCACATAGAAGGCGCCCACCGTGATGACGAGCAAAATGACGATGAGTTTGAGCAACACCAGCAGATTGGCCGTCCGTTTGGATTCCTTGATGCCGATGTACACCAGGTACGTGATCAGCGCCGTGATACCCAATGCAGGTACATCCGCCACCAGGCGCAGGCTGCCAAGTGCCGGCGCGTTTTGCCAGGCCAGAAAAGCCTCCTGTGTGTGGCCTGGCAAGCTGGTTAAGGCCTGCCCTTGTGCCATGGCTTCGGTAGCAGTGGCATACCCACGCGACGCGCTCAAGAAATCCATGGTCAGGTACTCGGGCATACCGATGCCGATTCCACGGAGCACGGCGGTAAAGTAATCAGACCAGGAAATGGCCACCGCAATATTCCCGATGGCATACTCCATGAGCAGGTCCCAGCCGATGATCCAGGCCACAAACTCCCCGAAAGAAGCATAGGCATAGGTATAGGCGCTACCCGACACAGGTATGGTAGAGGCGAACTGGGCGTAGCACAGGGCAGAAAAACCGCAGGCGATGGCCGTGAAGATAAAGAGCAGCGAGACGCCGGGTCCGCCAGCCGCGCTGGCATTGCCGATGGTGCTGAAGATGCCCGCCCCGATGATGGCAGCGATGCCAAAGGCGACCAGATCCCTGAACTGGAGGTTGCGGACCAGGTTAGTGCCCTGGATGGTGCCATCCTCCCTGTAGTCTTCTATAACGGCTGTGGCATTTTTGCGGCGGGTGAGGTTCTTCGCGAAATTTCTCATTTAACAGGTATAGTATTGGTGTTGGAAGAGGCAGTGGAAGTCTGCTGTTTCGATTCAGGTATGGTGCTGCTTTTCTCGTTGCCGTACACAACAGCAACCCAGCGGGGGAACACGATCACACCCACCACCAGGTATAAGTAGTAGGTCAGCAGGCGGTACAGGAGCACGATGATGGTGGTAAAACCGCCCAGGAAGGCACCGAAAAAGGCCGGGAAAGCAATTTCTGCAAAGCCAGCCCCACCCGGGGTAACAGAAACCAGCAGTACCACTTTGTAGATGAGGTTACGAGCGAACACCAGGAAATGGTCCGCCGCATCCAGATGCGTGAACGCCGCTATCAGGCAGCCGATGATGACATAGCGGGCCGTCCAGACGAATATGGTGGAGATGCTCCCATGCAGCCAGTAGGCCGTATTCTTGGTACGCAGGTGCCTGGAAGCAATCAACAGCTCGTTGGCATGGCGCAGCAGCGTGGGTCGCCACTTGCGCAATAGCCGGAAACTCCCGATCCGCAGCAAAAGGCGCTTGACGGCTTTCGGGTTAATGAACAAAGCGTAGAACATGGTGAAGGCATATAGGGCGATCAGCAGGTATGAGATACCAAAGGCAATGCCCAGGCTTTGCCGCAGCGTCTCATTCATGTTGTCGAAGGCGGGGATCAACTGCCCATCCGCGAACAACAAAACCAATGGCACAGCCAGCACGAAGTACAGGTTGTCCAGCATGGCTGTCACCATTACCTGTGCGATGGACTTCCCCAGCGGAATCTTCTCCTTGAACAGGATATAGGCAGCCACGGTAGAGCCACCCACTACAGAAGGCAGTGCACATGAGGCAAACTCCCAGAGCATGATCACCCGGAAACTTTGCTTCCAACTCAATGCCTTGTCTGTGATGTAGCGGATGCGGTACATGTATCCCAGGTCCCTGATCAGCAGCACCAGCAGGGTGACACCAAGCCAGAGCGGACTGGCCTGCAGGAGGGTTTGGAGTTGCCCCGGCTCGTAGTTCTTATACAGCATGTAACCCACTACACCCAGGCCCAGCAACATGGGTAGAATTAGCCTGCGGGCAGAGAATTTTGCTTGTAGTTTTTCTTTTGTCAGTGTCATGAATGTGATGGTATCTACTCAGACCTCTTCTCGTCTTATTTTGTGCCAATCGTACGAGGAGAGTCCCGTAGTTTCAGGTATAACCCGTTCCGAGGCAATGCAGCCACGATGCCACCCAAGGCTTGCTGAAGAGCCAGAATTACTGAAGTAGCTTTGCCGGGGCCGCTATACCTTAAAATAGAAATGGGCTTAAGGGAACACTGGCTCCTGAATCAGGCGTCCATGTGTTTTACGCCGGCGTAACATACCGGAAAAAGGTCGGTAACTAAGGGCCTTTTATGAGAATAGGGTGGAGACCGCAATCGCCTATGGAGGCGGGGTAGGAGTGTGGCGCTGGTGCAGTACCGTTGCCAACAGGATAGAGTTTATGAAGTAGTGAGCAGACCAGAGGAAACAATAGGGACCTATCGATCTGGCTTGCACCCAAAGCTTCGCCTGAGATAAAATGGCCGGCAAGAAGAGCGGGCGGAGCCTCTTTTGTATCGTTTAAACTATATTGATGCAACTCCCCCGATTTGGAGGCCGGCTGTGCGGTGACAGGCTGGGCAAATGCCAACACACTGCATAGCAGAACCGCCAGCAAGACGTTCAGCTTTTGAAGCAACT
This sequence comes from Pontibacter coccineus, assembly GCF_030546575.1. Lineage (GTDB taxonomy): Bacteria > Bacteroidota > Bacteroidia > Cytophagales > Hymenobacteraceae > Pontibacter > Pontibacter coccineus. Next base: position 104,240 of record NZ_JAUOTN010000010.1, on the reverse strand, counting down.
GTGCACCTGTAGTTTTCATCGCAGCAAAGGAATAGTGTTGTGCCGATTAATGCAATAGCAACGGAACATATATTTTATACCTGAAGCCAAGCTCCAACAAGTGTTTTGATCTTCAGGCCGTGTCCTGTATCCTGTCAACAAGCCTTCTGACACCATGTTTGAATAAGCAAAATAGAGCTTTTAGTACAGTGTATTCTCAGTCTCCAGCCCCTGTTACAAGCGTAGTGGTTTTGCAGGTTTTTGCTTGCTCCTGAGATAGTTTTAATGCAGTACTTTCTTCTCTGTTGAGGCTTGTGTCTCCTGGCGCTGGTTTCTACGGAACCACCAGTACATGGGGATGCCGGTTAATATCAGGGCCATGCCGATGGCTGCCTCACGCGGACGGACAACGATTGTGTTCACAAAAAGGGCGGCACAGAAGAGGACCATGATGGCGGGCACTATTGGGTAACCCCATACCTTATAGGGCCTAAGCGCGTTAGGCATCTTCTTCCGAAGGATGAACACACCCAGGGTCGTGGAGCCGTAAAAGATGAAGACAGCAAAAATGATCATGTCCGTCAGCTGATCGAACGTACCGGAGAGCACCAACAGGCAGGCCCAGACACTCTGGAAGCGAAGTGAGTTGGCTGGTGCCTGTGCCTTGTTGAGTTCCGCCGCCTTTCGGAAGAAAAGCCCTTCACGCGCCATAGCGAAATACGTGCGGCTGCTGGCAAGCACAGTGGCGTTGGTGCAGCCAAAGGTCGTGATCAGGATCAGGATAGAGATGAAGATGGTGCCTCCATATCCCCAGAAACTCTTCACGACTTCTACGGCCGCAATCTTGTTTCCGGCTGCATGTATCTGCTCCAATACTGGAATTGGCAAAATGGATAAATAGGTCATGTTCACCAGCAGGTAAATGCCTATTACGGTCAGCACCCCGATCGTAATGCCCCTCGGAATGTTCTGCTTGGCGTTTTTGACCTCCCCGCCTAAGAATCCGATGGCGGCCCAGCCCTGGTAGGCCCAGAACGCGGAGAGCATAGCCGTGAATATGGCGCTGAACGTGACGGGAGAATTGGAAACAGATGAAACCGAGAAGCTTTCGGTAATCGTTGACTGCTCACTGGAAAGACCGAAAAGCACGATGATACCGATCCCGGTGAAGACGAGCAATAAGATGGCGGTGCTTAGCCACGCCCCCGTCCGAACGCCCTTCATGTTAACCCACGTGAGGAGGACGATCAGCAGGATGGCAACCAGCTTTATATTGAAGTCGGCAAAAGGGTAGAAAATACCACTGATCGTAAAGCCGGATAGCCCTTCCAGCAAAGGAGGGAGGGGCACAATGCTGTGGAGAGACTGCGCGAAGACATAGGATAAGGAGGAGATCGCCGCCGTCTGGATGACCGTAAAGAGGGACCACCCGTAAATGAAGGCGAAGAAACGGTTGTAGATCTTTTTGTAATAAGTATACTCCCCGCCCGTATCGGCTAGCAGCCCGGCTACCTCTGCGTTACAGAGCGCGCCAAACAGCGAGATAATGCCAGCCAGCAGCCAGCAGATCAGCACCCACTCAGCCGAGTGTAGCTCATTAGCCATCGGGGCCACCTTCTTGTAGACGCCGGACCCGATGATGTTTCCTATCACGACTACGATGACCAGGCGCAGGCCCAGTGATCGGTCCAGTTCTCTTTGTTTCTCCATGCGATTTGTCTTCTGCTGGTCTCTTTACAATTAGGCAATTCTAACCCCAATGTAGGATGGAAAAATAATATTTCATACAAATTTATCCATAGCAATAAAAAGTTGGGAAGCAGTGGTGGGTAGGGGAAACTTCACCAGTAAGACTTTGATCAAGGTTGAAGATCGATTGGTTCTAGTACATAACCGACTTGAGGTATACCGTGTGGTGATCGGATATTTCAAAATTGTGCGTTGCCGGTAGATACTGGTTACCTGTTAGTCGGCGCTATACCTGTCAGATGCGATGTTTGTTATATTTACTTGCTGTCTTAAAGGTGGCCGTCGTAAAATAAGCGTAAATGAGGTATGGAAGTAGTATTCGGAGTGTTGGTGGTGGTATAGAATTCATAAAAATCACTTCAATAGAGTTATGTGGTCAGCAAAGTCTTATTTAAAATGAAGAACTTAGAGTATATTGAATACTCTTACTAATTAGCGAGGAATTAATAATTGAGGCATTAGACTATGAGTACCAGATCAGAAGACCAACAGAAGAAGCAGCGCCTAAATCGCCTTTCATCCTGTTGTAAATCGGATAGGTCCTGTATTCGGGGAATCTGCTGTTTAACCTTCCTTCTGTATCTGGTATGGGTGTTGCGGGGTCTCTTGAGCGTCAGCATATATATCGGTTTATTAAGATGTACCCATATATAATTAGTAAAGTTATAAAATTTACGAATCCTATTACACTGCCCTGGGGTGGTTGTTGTATTATTTGCAGAATGGAAGCTTAATATATGTATAATTTCAGCTTTTCTAAAAACACATTTGTGCTGGGTGGATGCGGTAGCAAAAATTCAGCGGGTTCAATAACAAAGTAAGAGAAAGGACAGTCTTACTAACAGATGTGAAAATGTTAACTGTGTGCGGCAACTGCAGCGAAATTGGAGAGATGATGCTAGCAGTTTTGCAGGCTTTACCAGAGATAAGGTTATAGAAACAAATGAGCAAGCATTGCAGTGGCTTACAGAGCAATTTTTCTTCTGGGCTTCAAAATGAGACCCTACCTGACCAAAAGCTTTACTTTGCTGGTTTTATCTGAGGAACTGACTTCCCACATGTAGAGCCCCTTGGAAAGAACAAGGGGCAGTTGCACCTCGTCCTCCAGTTCGCCCTGCGCCCGCGCCCGCAGCGTCTGGTGGTGGAGTCTCCGGCCCATCGTATCCCGCAGGGTCACATCGACCAAGGCTGCGGCAGCAAAACCGGTGGCACTGATGTGCACGGTCCGCGGGCTGCCATCCGACAGAGTAGGGTAGAGCCTCACCCTAAAGTCAGTGGCGACCGACCGATGGACTGCCACCACCTTTGAGTAGGAGTAGGTCCCATCAGTATCGACCTGCCGGAGACGATAGTACAGCAGTCCTGCCGGAGCGCTCTTGTCACGGAAGGAGTAGCGGTGGGAAAGGCTACTGGTGCCATTTCCGTCGACCCTCCCGATGGGGGAGAAGGGCTGGCCCTCCTGCATGCGCTCGACCTGGAAATAGCCATTGTCCAGTTCAGAGGCCGTCGTCCACTCCAGGAGCACCTCCACCTTCGAAAGGGTGCCGGTGAACGAGGTCAGCTCGACGGGCAGGGGGACGATCGGGGACAGAGCCTCAAACCATACCTGGGCCATTTTGCGGTATCCCTGCTGATTCGGGTGCAGCTGGTCGGCCATGTCTCCCCCTTCGCTTTCCGGCCTGTACACTAGCCCGACGCCATCTTGCATGTCCACCAGGACAAGCTTGTCCCCGCTTGCCAGCCTCTCCTCAACCATTGCCTCTACATGGGCATTATACGTCCTGGTAGCAGCGTCTAGGGTAGGGTTACCACCGTCTGTGAGAATGATTTTCGCCAGTATGACCGTTACTTCCTTGCCGGCCCTTTGTTCATAAAGGTCCACCTGGTCGAGGATGTCTGCTACATCACGCACTGCCTCCGGACTGGCGTCGATCCAGTTGGTGCCGATGTGTAGCAGGATGATATCCGGGGCATACTGATCCAGGTAGGGGCCTCCTCCCGGGCCAGGGTAAATGTCAGTGTCATAGAATCTGAATTTCCCTTCCTTCAGCAGTGTGGCGATGTCCTCGTCCCGGGCCCCGCCGAACCCCGCATGTGCTGTGCCGCGCATGTGGGCGCTGCCTCCGCTCTCACTCCCCACAAACTCGTACTGCCCTTTCCAGGAAGAAGCATCCAGGAGTTCCTCTAGCTTGTCCCTATAGGCGACCCTGTCCTCAGGGGCTACATCGATGCTCCGAACGCCTTCCGTATTAGAATCCCCAAGCGGCATGATCCTGACTTTTGAAGTAAGGTCAGCTTGGCCATAGACAGCTGTTGGCAGCATACTTGTTGCGGTAATGATAGCGTACAGAAGGAGGCAGCAGTTATGCCAAAGGCGGGAAGCGTAAAGGAACATGGGAAGGCTGTTTGCAGGGCTGATATCAGACAGTTCCTATATACTGTTCCCCTTATTTAAAGGTTCTGATCAAAAGCGCTCCTCCACTGAGCTTAAAACACAGCAGGGCCAGCCGCATGTAGCGACTGGCCCTGCTGTTAAGGGAAAACCCACTTATTGTTGTGTCAGCCCGATCTCCTGAAAGGCACTCTCATTCCCAACCCGGTCCACGGCGGTAACCGAAATCTGGCTGAGCGGAATGGGACCCTGGGCGGAGCCGTTGCTAAGCTTCAGGTCCAGGGAGCGGTCGTTACGGTTCAGGATTTTATAGTCCCAACGGCCGGCATAGTTATAGTACACGATCCAGCGGAACACGTCTTTCTCGTCCGGGTGCGTCCAGCTAACTTTCAGGCTGTCGCCCTGGGTAGTGGTGGAAACGGACGGAGCGGCTGGGGCGGAGCTGTCCAACCAGGGGCTGGCTGGTACCAGCGCTTCTTTTTTGTAGGGTCCGCTGAGCAGCGACTTGGCCATGTTGGGATTCTTGGTGAGCGAAGAAATGCTCCAATGCACCACGCCCTGGCTCTCTGGCAGCATCCCGCGCGAGATCATGATCTGGCTCATGGTCTCGCGCACGTTGAGGGCGGAACTGTCACGGCCCACGTTGATGCCAGGCCATAAGTGGCGCTTCTGGGTGTTCTCACCGGCCCACCAGCCCAACAGTACCGGGAAACTCTGCGGAATCCGGTTGATGGGCCAGTAGAGCTGCGGCGTGAAATAATCCACCCAGCCCTTGTTCAGCCACAGACGGGCATCGGCGTACAGCTTGTCGTACTGGTCCATGCCTTCAATAGAGGCTGGATAGCCGGGCCGCCACACGCCAAAGGGGCTTAACCCGAATTTCACGTACGGTTTCTCGGCTTTGATCTCGCTGTAAAGTCGCTCGATGAACTGATTTACGCTCTGGCGGCGCCAGTCGCCGCGGGAAAGCGTGCCGCCAGACTTCAGGTAGGCCGCCCAGCTGTCATCGTCCGGAAAATCTTTCTCGTTGTTGTAAGAGGAATAGGGGTAGAAATAGTCGTCAAAATGCACGCCATCCAGGTCGTAGCGTTTCACCAGGTCCATCACCACGGCGGTGGAGTGGTCTTGGGTGCCTTTCTTGGCCGGATCCATCCACCAGTAACCCTGTTCCAGCTTGACCACCAGCTCGGGCTTGGTTTTCACGATTGACTTTTCGCTGATCTCGCCGCCGGCCACGTGGTGCGCTCGGTATGGGTTCAGCCACACGTGCAGCTCCAGGCCACGGTCGTGGGCGGCCTCGATCCAGAATGCCAGCGGATCATAGTATGGCTCGGGGGCTTTGCCCTGCTGGCCGGTCAGGTAATAAGACCAGGGCTCCAGCTTGCTGTCGTAGAGGGCATCGGTCTGCGGCCGCACCTGGAAGATAACGGCGTTGAATTTGTGGGCCTGCAGGAAATCGAGCAGTTCAATGGCTTCGCGCTGCTGCTCCTGGGTGCTGAGGCCCGGCTTGCTGGGCCAGTTGATGTTGGCCACGGTGGCCACCCAGGCCGCCCGAAACTCGGTGGCCGCTTTGGCACCCGGCTTGGCGTTTTCTACGGGTTTGGCTGTTTCCTGCTGCGTGGCCGCAGGCTGGGAAGTAGAGCAAGCCTGCAGGAGCCAGATAGCGCACAGTCCGGCTACGTAGCGTAAAGATTTTTTCATCAGAAGTCGATTTAGGGTGGAAGTGTCTGGCAATAAAACTAGCGGAAAGTTTTAACTCCCCCAAACCAAAAGATCCCTTGTGACGCGCGCACCTTTGTAGCAGCTCACAATTCTGCACCGGTTGATTTCAATTTCAATTTTTTGCCCATTCTACCACCACTTTAATTTCATCGGGAGAATGTTTTCGCAAAGCGGTTTGAAAATCGGAAAACGGAATGCGGTCAGTTATGAACCGGCTGATGACTTCCGGATATTTTTCGTGCGCCTGGGCCAGCAGGTCTACGGCCATTTCGTAGTGAGCGTAGCTGGCATTCACGCTGCCCAGCAGGATCTGATTTTTCAGTACGATCTGCTTCATCAGGTCGCCGGTCAAATTCAAAAGCTGCCTGGTACCTTCCGGAATTCCGGTCAGTATGTAAATTCCGTTAATTCCCAGAGCCTGAATTAACTGTACTTGAAGTTCGGCAATACCGGTAGCTTCAAAAATGAGATCAATCTGGCCAAGCCGGGAATCGAGATCGGCGGCCTTTACGTGTTTGCCATTTATATATTTGCCGCCAATTTGTTTTAAAATTTGTGGGCGGAGTGAATCTTCTTCTACAATATCCAACCCAACCACATCCGCGCCTTTTAGCCTTAAGACAAATGCTGCCAGCAAACCAATTGCCCCAATGCCGGCTACCACAGTTTTTTTACCCTGTAGCCAGCTTTCCTGTTCCATAATATCCCTCAGCCGCGATTTTTGCAGGCCCAATGCTTCGTCAATGGCTTTGGCAGCTACGCTCATGGGTTCGGTAAGCACGCCGAGGTGTGTGATGGTTTCAGGTACTTTTACAAGGTATTGCTCTTGGTCCACCACGTATTCTGCCTGAAATCCATCGGCGCCTTTTATGCCTCTTTCAGTGTAATTGCCGGTGTAGCACATATCGCTGCGGTCGTTCAGGCAGGCCAGGCAATTTCCGCAACCCCGCCGCACCGTAAATACCCCGAAATCACCAGGCCTGACTTTTTTCACGGCTTTGCCTACCTTTTCTACCAGACCGAACACTTCGTGCCCGATTATCAATTCCTGCCTGTTGGCTGGTGCCGTGGCACGTCCGCCGGAAGCTTCTTCGCGATCGGTGCCGCAAATACCAACCTGCCAGACTTTTATTATAACTTCATCATCGGCGGAGATCTGTGGTTCGGTACGGTCATTGAGGCAAACGGTGGTGGTACCGGGAATCAGGACTATTGCTTTCATTTTAGTTGGTTACATCTTTGTTGCGGCTGTCGTTTAATTGCAGGTTCAGGTTGTAGGCTGCACTTATCAGTCCCAAATGGGTAAAGGCCTGCGGGAAGTTGCCCAGGTGTTCACCCTGAAAGCCGAGTTGTTCTGAATACAGGCCTAAGTGATTGGCGTAACCCAGCATTTTTTCGAAATAAAAACGGGCCTTTTCCAACTGACCTGATTTGGATAAGCACTCCACGTACCAGAACGTGCACATCGAAAAGGTGCCTTCGTGGCGGACAAAACCATCGGGCGCTGCTTTGTTTTGGCGATAGCGATAAACCAGCGAATCGGAAACAAGTTCTTCTTCAATTCTTTTCAGGGTGGAAAGCCAGCGCGGGTCTTTGGGGCTACTGAACCGGATAAGCGGCATCAAAAGTGAAGCAGCATCTACGGTTTCGGATCCAGGGTACTGCATAAAGGCTTGTTTTTCTTCGTTCCAGAAATCGGTATAAATACTGTTGAAGATCCGGTCGCGCTCGGGCCGCCAGTTTTCGTTTAGCGGAAAAGAGCGGCTTTCGCCTATCTTTATGGCTCGGTCAAGCGCTACCCAGCACATTAGCCGCGAATAAAGAAAATATTGCTGTCCGCCGCGCACTTCCCAAATGCCTTCGTCGGGTTGAAACCAATTCTGGCTCAGCCAGTTTACCTGGTTTTCGAGGTTCTTCCAGAAATCGATGGAGATAGGGTCGCCGTATTTGTTGTAGAGGTAAACCGCATCTAGCAGTTCGCCATAAATATCGAGTTGTAGCTGCTTGTAAGCGTTATTTCCGATCCGGACAGGCGCTGATTTTTTATAACCCTCCAGGTTGTCTAAGGTGATTTCTTCGAGTTGCCGCTGGCCGTCTATTGAATACATAATGCCCAGCCGCTGCTGCGCTTTTATATCGAGACAGAACTTTTCCACCCAATTCATAAACGCTCTGGCTTCCCTGATATACCCTAAGCGAATGAAGGCATACACCGTAAAAGATGCGTCACGGATCCAGGTATAGCGGTAATCGAAATTGCGTTTGCCGCTGATGCTTTCGGGCAAGCTGAAAGTGGGAGCGGCGATGATGGAGCCGTAATTATAGGAAGTAAGCAGTTTCAGAACCAGTGCTGAACGATTCACGGTTTCCAGCCAGCGGCCCTTGTAAGTCGATTGCGATACCCAGTTTTTCCAGTAATTAACGGTTTTGAAAAGGCTTTCGGTAATAAAGTTTTTAAAATCACGGGCTTCATTATGTTGTTTATCAACGTGTTCGAGCAGGAAGTCGGCAATTTGATTGGGTTTTAAGGTAAATTCGGCTATAACGTCGCCGTTTTGGATTTGCAAGGGTACTGAACTGAGTAAACGCAGCACGGTTTTATCTTCGCCGGAGCTCTTAAAAATTACTTCTTTTTCGTTTACCAGTTCGACGGTATGGGGACTGCGTCCATAATTAAATCTGGGAGAGCAGCGCATTTTATAGTGCGTAAGGCCTCTAACCGTGGTAATGCGGCGAATAAGTTCTTTGCCCGAATACAGTTCTTCTACTGGCATAAAGTCGGTGATCTCGCCTACGCCATCCGGCGAAAGAAATCGGGTCAGTAAAACGTTGGTATCGGGTAAGTAAAGCTGTTTGGTTTTCATTTCCGGAAAATCCGGACTGATCTCGAACTTGCCGCCATTATTGGCATCAAGCAATGCCGCAAAAATGCTCGGCGAATCAAAATCGGGAAAGCACATGAAATCGATGGAGCCACTCAGGGAAACCAACGCAATGGTATTCAGATCACCTATAATGCCATAATTTTCAATGGGTTGGTAGTTCGCCCGGCCTTGCTTTTTCATGTTGATTCATACCGTTTTTAAAAGCCTGTGGTTAGGGTTTTTCGATATAAGATTTAAACACACAACAGATTTTAAGTCTGCTGGTGTTTAGGCCTTATTGGTTTTGGGTTTGTTTCTGCTGGAACCCGGGATCGGAGCATACTCCAACGGAAAGCAAAGGAAAATTGCTGAATCAAAAACCCGCTCCATTTGATGTGAAGCGGGTTTTTGCTTTTGCAGACCAGTGGACTGAATTGTTTAACCAGGGCTCCTTAGTAAACGAAACTATAACGCTCACCAAACGCCTCGTCTGTGATTGGTGATCCATCTATGCATGCCCAGAATATTCAATTTGCTCATGGTATTGAAGCCGTACCAGCCTTTTACCTTGTCTGAAAACTTCACGTTCCGGTATAGCTGATCCCAGCTTTGGCCCTGGCGTACCAAATTCAATACCTGCTGGTGCAGGTCAACCATGTAGTCTCTTTCATTTTTGATTGTTTCCTTAGTAGCGGGGGTATAATGGCCGATGTCTATGAAATCCACATCCTGTTTTAAAACCCAGTCCAGCGTTTCTATCCAGCCATCATAATAAAAGTCCAGGAAGTCATTGTAGGGCATGGTATTGGACTGACCAACGTCAGTCAACTGAAGGGCTTTATAGGCAGGGAACGACACAACCGACATGCTGTTGGAATGGCTCGGTGCAATGTGATGCAGAATCACCGTTTCACCGCCAAGTTTAATAGTTAGTTCTTTATCATACACAATATCGGGGACCGCTATGGGAAGCTTTTCACCAATAATAGGTTCTAACCCGTTTTTTTGGATGATGACCTTTGCACCGTCCTGCTGAAAAATTTGAGAGCCTCCTGCATGGTCGTAGTGGGCATGGGTCAGGATGACATATTTCACAGGTACTTTGAAACGCTTTTTAATTTCATCTTTCAGCCAAACGGCTGCTGGTGTTAAAGCGGGGTCAATGACAATGGCACCTGCTTTTGTAATCAAGACAAGGCCGCTGTGTAGTGATGGAATGGTGTCGTTGGTATGCCGGTAGAGGTTGCCCTTCACCTGTGTCAGCGATTTTTTCAGGCTTGGGTTAGGTTTGCCATAAATATCAGGAAGCACCTGCCGATCACTGTAAAGCGATTTATTCACATATTCTGCTCCAATCAACGTGTCCCTGCTTTGTGCAAATCCTTCATAAGTAATAAAAAGGATTGCCGACAGGTAAAGCGAAAAAAAAATATGCTTTGTTTTCATTCTTATCGTTTTAAGGAGTACTATTAACTTGACGCACAGTGGTTTGTTAAGGTTTTGTTGAAGGTTGGTAATTCAGCACTACCGTTCAATAAAATGACAAAAGTTCAATTATTTCTGTTTGCCCTATAGTATTGTTGCAGCTCGCTTCTGGTAATTAAACTAAAGGGTAATGTTTTTGATTGGCACGAAGAGGAAGACGAAAAAAAGCCTGATTATCAATCATAATCAGGCTTTTGGTTTAATGTGATATTATCTTATTTAAAGAATTTATTTACCGATGCAGAATTTAGTAAAGATATTATCCAGTAAATCATCATTTGTGATCTCACCAGTGATCATACCAAGGCTGTAAAGTGCCCGGCGGATGTCGGCAGCCACCAAGTCGCCGCTCATACCTAAACCGACCCCATTCAGCACATCATCCAACGCTTCGTAGGTTTTGTTCAGGCTGTCGACGTGGCGCAGGTTGGTTACGATGGTCTGCTGCTGGGTATTGAGCTTGCCCAGGTTCACCTTATCTACAAGCGCCTGTTTCAGGTCTTCCAGGTGAGCGCCTTCCGCAGCGGAAATCTCCACTAACCCTTCTATACCTGCGAAAGCGGCCAGTTGGGAAGGTGTGGCTTGGTCAATCTTATTAGCGACAGGCAGGAAAGGCAGTTTCTTCGGGTTAAGCACTTCCAGTTCGGATTGCAGTTCTTCCGGCGTTGTACTGGTGATGTCAAAGAGGTAAATGATAAGCGAGGACTGGCTTAGCTTCTGCATGGTGCGCTCCACGCCGATAGCCTCCACCTTATCGGTTGTTTCGCGTAGACCGGCCGTGTCGATGAAGCGGAACGTAACACCTCCGATGTTGATCTCATCTTCAATAAAGTCGCGGGTAGTGCCCGGCACATCCGACACGATGGCTTTTTCTTCGTTCAGCAGCTTGTTGAGCAGGGTAGACTTGCCGGCATTGGGTTTACCTACGATCACGGTCGGCACGCCGTTCTTGATCACGTTGCCCAGCTCAAAAGATTTGAGCAGTTCACGAATGATCTGCTGTATGTTCAGGATCAGTGTACGCAACTGGTCGCGATCGGCAAACTCCACATCTTCTTCACCGAAGTCCAACTCCAACTCTATCATCGAAGCAAAGTGCACCAACTCGGCACGCAGCCGTTTGATTTCCTGTGAAAAACCGCCGCGCATCTGCTTCATGGCCACCTCATGCGATAGGGCAGAGTCAGAGGCGATCAGGTCGGCCACTGCCTCGGCCTGCGCCAGGTCAAACTGGCCGTTCAGGAAGGCACGCTTCGTAAACTCGCCGGCATTGGCAAGTCTGGCGCCTTTCTTCAGGAGCAACTGCATGATCTGCTGTACAATAAAATCGGAGCCGTGGCAGGAGATTTCCACCACGTTCTCTTTGGTATAGGAGTGAGGCGCCACGAACAGGGAAACCAGCACTTCGTCCATGATCTTATCGTCATCGCGAAGCGTGCCGAAATGAATGGTATGGCTGGCCTGCTTCGTCAGGTCTTTACCTTTAAAAACAGAGTTGGTAATGGTGATGGCCTCCGGACCCGAAAGGCGAATAACAGCAATGGCGCCTGTACCGGGTGCCGTGGCGACCGCTGCAATGGTATCGGTATGTAGAAACTGATGAATCAAGGTATAGTAAGTGTTTTAAAACACAAAATTACGGATTAATCAGGCATTCTTCACGAAACATTCGCTATACCTACTTTTTGGTATACTCTTCCCAGGTTTTAGACTTGTGATGATTGTCCCCGAAATACGTTAGGATCTGATGGAAAGTAGGAGCATCGAGGTAACCGGGAACGGGTGTGAGCATGTTAAATTTCTCGTCCAGGTATACGGTGGTCGGGTAGCTCATCTGCCCCTGCAGCAGGGCTACTGCCAGCTCATGCGCTCGATATTGGTCTTTGTAGGTATAGGTATGGCCGTTGAGCGTAATCGGGTTTTTGCCCTCGGCATCCAACTTCACGGCGTAGTAGTTTTTGTTGATGTAAGCCACCACAGCAGGGTCGGTGAAGGTAGACTTATCCATCTTTTTACACCAGCCGCACCAGTCGGTATACACGTCAATCACAATTTTGCGGGGTTGCTTTTTGTTTTTTTCGGCAACTTCCTCAATGCTGATCCAATTGATTTTGGCTCCTTTCTGGCTAGCTGTTTCAGCAGGTATACCCTTATTCCAGGTATAGCCAGATGCTAGCAGCATCAAAACCAGCACAGGCAGCAGGACTATTTTTTGTAGCATAGCGGGTTATATCTGACTCTGAACGCTTAAGGGGATACTTTCAATTCACTTACCAAAAGGTTTATTATTCAGGTTAGTGACCAACTACCTGCACACGTTTCTGTCTTCGAAGTCTGCCATGTGACGGCGAGAAGAGGAAAGCCAGCAGGAACTCTATACCTGTCACGGTGGCGATGGCTCCGGCAATTGACCCATCCATCCATACTGCCAGGTAATAGCCAGCAAAAGAGGCAATGATGCCCAGAGCGACTGCTATACCCAGCATGGTCTTGAAATCGTCGGTTAGCAGGTATGCTGTAGCCGGAGGAGCGACCAGAAAAGCCACTACCAGGATCGCCCCAACTGACTCAAACGAAGCCACTGTGGTGAGCGACACCGCACCCATTAGCAGGTAATACCATAGGGTAGTGGATATTCCGATTGCAGCCGCGAAGGCAGGGTCAAAAGTGGTCAGGAAAAGCTCTTTATACCCCAGCACAATGAAAGCGCCAATCAGCAGTGTGACTACTGCCAGCATCCAGACTGTGCGGGGGCCCATGCTCAGCCCCCCATCGGTGAGGATGAGGTCGAGTGGCACATAGGCAATTTCGCCATACAGTACGCAGTCCTGATCCAGGTCCACTTGTCCGGCAAACACGGAAATGAGGATGATGCCGATGGCAAAGAGCCAGGTGAAAGTGACCCCAATGGCCGCGTCGGCCTGTACCCTGGCAAAGCGGTGGAAAAACTCGATCAGGAAAGTGGTGAGCACCCCCAGCAGCCCGGCCCCGATCAGCATCGGAATGGTATCACGGGAGCCCGTCAACATAAACGCGATCACGATTCCCGGCAGCACGGCATGCGAAATGGCATCGCCAACCATGGCCATACGCCTTAGTATCAGGAAACACCCCAGCAGACTGCAGCATGTCGCCACCAAACTTCCTGTCAATATGATCCAGAATGCGTTCATGTTTTTTGAGTTAGTGATTTAGTGAATGAGTGGTTTAGCGATTTTGAATGAGTTATTATATTAAATTTTCAGCTTTGGTTTTATGAACGATCCTTTTTAATAATCCTCTAAATCCTTAGGGTAGGGGCCTTATATTTAAATTCAGACAAATATGTTATGCACGATTCGGACGGGTCTCGACCTGAACCAACGATTTAAAATCATTTAAAGTAATCTGTCATCTCGAATTAAATGATAGATCTGAATTTTGTTGATACACCAGCTTTATTTCAGATTTCTCACTGGGTTTGAAATGACAAATGAACCTGGGTTGATAGTTTTGTTTATAAACTTTTACCTCCAACTCAAACTCACTCAACCACTAAATCCCTTAAGGTATTCTCGTGCTGTGCGGGTCGAGGTCGGGGTAATTGAGTTCCTCGACCAGGCGCTGTTCCAGTTCCGGGGTGATGATGTGCTCGATGGTTTCGGCGTCTTCGTGCACGTGGTCGGAGGCCAGGTTCAGGTACTGCGTCAGGTATAGCTCCCATAGGCGATGGAGGCGCACTACCCTTCGGCCTCTTTTCTCACCTTCCGGGGTCAGCAGCCAGCGGCTGTCTTCATTTCGGAGGTAACCTTGTCGCTTTAACTTCTGCAATCCGCCCAAGGCCTCCTTTTTAGGAATGTTGCGCCGCTCCAGCAAATCCTCCAGACTGCGGCCGCTGCCGTAGTCCTGTCGGAGTTCGCCTAACTGGTATAGTAGTTTGAGCAGGTTTTCTTCCAGAATACGGGTCTTGTTGCGCCGCTGCCGCATGATGCGGGCAACCCAGCCGCGACCAGGAGCCAGGGCAAAGGACAAAATCGCGATCATCGAAACGATCAGCACAATCCAGGGGCCGGTCGGCATGGAAGGAGCGGTGTACGAAACAAAGGCACCCGCTATACCTGAAAAAGCACCTATCAGGGCGGCAAGCACCAGCATCACCTTCAAATTTTCGGTCCAGAAGCGGGCGGCCGCAGCCGGCGTGATCAGCATAGCTGCCATCAGCACGACTCCAACAGCCTGTATACCTACCACCACCGCAAAAACAGTGAGGGTAGTAAGCAGCAGCTCGAGCCCACGCACCGGAAAACCGATGGTGCGAGCGTAGGCTTGGTCAAAACAGAGTAGGGTGAGCTCTTTGTAAAAGAGTACCACCGCTACCAGGAGCAACACGGCAACTACGCCAAAAGCGATCAGGTCTCCTCCAATCAGGGAGGCCGCACTTCCGAACAGAAACTTATCGAGTCCGCTTTGGGCAGCATTGCCGGTCTGCTGAATTGAGGTAAGCAGCAAAATACCAATACCGAAAAACACGGAAAGCACCAACCCAATGGCCGTATCTTCTTTAATGCGGGATCGGGAAGTGATGTAATCGATCACCACCAGCGAAAGCCAACCCGTTACGAAAGCGCCGATCAGCAGAATAAACGGGTTTTTGGTGCCCGACAGGATAAAGGCCAGGCAGACACCCGGCAGCACAGCATGGGCCACCGCATCGCCCACCAGTGCCCGCTTGCGCAGCAGTGTAAAGCAGCCCACCACTGCCGAACTGGCAGCTAGCAGTACCGAGCCCAGCGTCACGTACCGTATGTTGGCATCCGTAAACGAGAAAAACTCTAAGAAGTCCTGCATCTTTTAAATGGTTAAATTTCTGATGGTTAAAAGGTTGATGGTTAAATTGTTAATTGCTTTATCTATTGATGGTGCTTTATGTGATAAAGACTCAACTACGATACTCATCATACCAATTGGTAGCCGCGTCAATTCCCTTCCTCGGAGGGGTAGGTGGGTTAATCATGCACCCAACAATTAACAATTTAACCATCAACCATCTAACACTTTAACTCTTCTCCCTCGCCGGGAATTCCTGTTTGCGGAGCAGGTCGCCTACTTTGGAGAGCACGGTGAGCTTGCCACCGTAGGTCTGCTCCAGTAACTCCTGGTTCAGTACCTGTTCGGTAGGACCGGAGGCTACCAGGCGCATGTTGAGCAGCACGACCCAATCGAAGTAATCGGAGGCGGACTGCAGGTCGTGGTGTACCACGATCACGGTCTTGCCCTCGTCACGCATCAGGCGAAGCAGCTGGATGATAGCCGTTTCGGTGGCAATGTCGACGCCGGCGAAGGGCTCGTCCATGAAGTAGACATCGGCATTCTGGGCCAGTGCGCGCGCCAGAAAAACCCGCTGTTGCTGTCCACCAGAAAGCTGTGAGATCTGCCGGTTGGCAAAGCTTTGCATCCCTACTTTTTCGAGTGCATCCATGGCGGCATCTTTGTCGGCCTTGCGCGGGCGTTTGAACAAACCCAGCTGCCCATACCTGCCCATCAGCACCACGTCAAATACCGAGGCCGGGAAATCCCAGTCCACTGACTCGCGCTGGGGTACATAACTGATGCGGCTGTATACCTGCTTGAGGGGCTGATCAAAGATGCGCACGTAGCCGCTGCTCACCGGCAGCAGGTTCATCATCGCTTTGATCAGGGTAGATTTCCCTGCACCGTTCGGGCCGATCACACCCACCAGCGCACCGGCCGGCAGGGTGAGGTCAATGCCCCACAGCACGGGCTTGCGGTCGTAACTCACCGTCAGGTCGTGTACTTCTACTACTGGATTTTCTACTTGAAATATCATATGCTAGCCTTCTTACTTTAAAGAAGTTACAATCGTGTTTGTGTTATGACGTACCATGCCGATATAGGTACCTTCCGGTGTACCCTCTGCGCCCATGGCATCAGAGAACAGGGTGCCGCCAATAAGCACTTCGTGCCCTCGCTTGCTGCAGCCCTGTACCACTGCCTCAATAGCCTTTGGCGATACTGAAGACTCGATAAACACCGCTTTGATCTTATTGGCCACGATGTATTTGACCAGTGAAGACACGTCTTGCAGACCAAACTCGGATAAAGTAGAGATGCCCTGCAGACCGCGCACCTCGATGCCATAAGCGTTGCCGTAGTAGCCGAAGGCGTCGTGCGCAGTGATCAGGATACGCTGCTGCTCAGGTATGGAGGCTATGGCGGCTTTGGTTTCCTTGTGGAGTGCTGAGAGTTCGCGCAGGTAGGTGGCCGTCTGCTCTTGGTAAAGGGCTGTGTGCTGTGGGTCTTTTTTCTGTAGTTCGCTACTGAGGTATATAACTACCTGCATCCAGCGCGACACATCAAACCACACGTGCGGGTCATGGCTGTCAGCGAATGCAGCCGATTTTAGCAAGCTATTCTCAGGTATGCCTGTGGCCCCGGCCACTACGGTTTTGTAGCGACTCAGCTTCTCCAGTACTTCACCCATTTTCCCCTCCAGGTGTAGACCGTTGTAAATGATCACATCCGCCTCCGTTAGCATGTTCAGGTCGCCCTGCGTTGCCTTGTACAGGTGCGGGTCTACACCGCTGCCCATGATCGCTTCTACATCGGCAGCATCGCCCACAATATTCACAACAGCGTCCTTCAGCATACCTGTCGTGGTCACGATGCGCATTCGTTTACCGGCAGGTACTTCACCCCGGGAGTCTACCTGGGTGCAGGCTGTTCCAAGCAACATGGCTAGCAATAAACTCAGGTATAAAGCAGAGACTTTCATGCTAAGCGGAAAGGAAAATATTGCGTGCCACTTCACCCGATACCACCAGGTTCTTTTTATTTTCAAGGTTGATCTCCAGGGAGTTGTCGTACGGGATCTTGTCTATTACTTTAATCTTGGCTCCCAGGAATATCCCCATCTTGTCCAGGTACTGCAGGAAGAGCGGCTGGGAGTCGTTGACGCCCACCACCGTGCCGGAGCTGTTCACTTCCAGTTCCGCCAACAGGCGCTGCTGCTTGGTGTTCATCTCGCCGTCTTCTGTGGGAATCGGGTCGCCGTGGGGGTCAAACTTCGGATAACCCAGAAACTCATCGAGCCGCCGGATTAGCAGGTCGGAGTTGATGTGCTCCAGTTCTTCGGCCATATCATGCACTTCGTCCCAGTTAAACTTCAGCTTCTCCACCAAAAAGACCTCCCATAACCTGTGTTTGCGAATGATCTGCAAAGCTACCCGCTCACCATTCTCCGTCAGGGTAACGCCCCTGTACTTGACATAATCGGCTATACCTTTGGCGCTCAGTTTGCGCAACATGTCCGTTACAGAGGCCGCTTTGGTAGCCAGCGCATCGGCAATCGCATTGGTGTTCACCTCACGGCTACCGCCATCCGATAACTTGTAAATGGCCTTGATGTAATTTTCTTCAGTAAAGCTGTGCACTTTTGTTGAGTGAGTTAGTGAGCTGTTAGATTGCTAAATTGTTGATGGTTAAATTGTTTGGTGCACGATTGGATAGTTCGTGACCTGTCCCTACGGCTGTACATCGACCCTTCTACTTTTAAAAATCGTATCGCTCGATAAAAAACAATTAACAATTTAACCATCAACCATTTAACAATAAAGGATTACCATCTGATCAGCGCCGAGGCCCAGGTGAAGCCGGAGCCGAAAGCAGCCATACACACCAGGTCACCTTCCTTGATGCGCCCTTCCTGCACGGCTTCGCTCAGCGCAATCGGTACAGAGGCGGCCGTGGTGTTGCCATACTTGTGGATGTTGCTCATGACTTTCTCGACTGGCAGGCCCATTTTCTGTTGGATGTAGGAGGTGATTCGCAAGTTGGCCTGGTGCGGTGTAAGCATGTCTATATCAGATGCTTTATAACCATTTTTATTAAGTGCTTCTTCAATCACTTCCGGGAAGCGCGTCACGGCGTGTTTGAACACCTGGTTGCCGTTCATATAAGGGTAAACTGTTCCTTCGTCTATCATCTCATGTGTCAGACGGTCCTTTTTGGTGCTGCCCGGATCAATCACGGCCAGTTCTTCTGCAAACTCGCCATCAGCGTGCAGGTGCGTCGACAGGATACCTTGTCCCTCCTTTTCGGAAGGACTGAGCACCACGGCGCCGGCGCCATCACCAAAAATCACGGATACGTTGCGGCCACGGGTAGAGAAGTCCAGTCCGTTTGAGTGGATCTCAGAGCCCACTACCAGAATGTTGTTGTACATACCGGTTTTGATGAACTGGTCAGCCACGGAGAGGGCATAGACAAAGCCGGAGCACTGGTTGCGCACATCGAGAGCCGGAATCTCTTTCAGGCCCATTTCGCGCTGCATCAGCACACCTGAACCAGGAAACACGTAGTCGGGGCTGAGGGTGGCAAACACGATCATGTCCACGTCTTCTGGCTTTAAGCCAGCCATTTCCAGCGCTTTCATAGAAGCTTTGGCCCCCATGTTAGAAGTAGTGTCTACGCCTTCCTGGAAATAGCGACGCTCCTGTATACCTGTTCGCTCCCGGATCCATTCGTCCGAAGTTTCCATGATCTTCTCCAGGTCAAAATTGGTAACCACCTTTTCAGGCACATAATGGCCAACGCCAGCTATCTTTGAGTTTCGCATAATATAAGGTTTAGCTTTACAAATATACTGATTATGTACTGATTTAGATTCGTCTAAAAATAAATTTTCATTCTTCCTGTACTTCTGACAGTAATGGAACGATAACCTGCAACAGTTTATCTTCTTCGCTTCCCCAAAAAATGGTGTCAGGTATACCTTGTTTGTAGAAGTTGTTAGCACTCAGTTCCTGATAAAGCTCCGCTGCATTTAATTGGCCAAAATCAACGGCTCGCCCGGCATCGCTTCCCTCTACTATACCTTGCCACAGTGGGTTTTGCTGGATAAGGATCGGTAGCCCATGGGCCATGTACTCATAGAGTTTTGTCGGGATGCACCGGAAGGTACTGGCATTGGGTCGGTAAGGCAGCAAACCGATATGACTACCTTGTATCTGCTGCAGTATCTCCTGGTGCGGCACCAGGTTGTCGCCACCCACCAGCTCTACAAACGGGAGAGCCTGGCAGGCTTGCTGAAGCTTTGCTAAGGTATGGCTGTTCGCGCAGTAGCCGATGATCGTCAGTTTCACCTCAGGCCGAATAGCCTGTAGCTGCTTTGCCAGTTCCATTGCTTCCCACACCCCGTATTCCTCAGCAATGGTACCGCTGTAGAGCAGGCGTAGCTGCCCATTAGCCGGTATGCTGACCGGCACAGCTTGTGGCTGCTTTTCCCGACCGGCTTTGTACTTGTTCTCTATGAAGGTATAGCGATTGCTCAAAAAGGGAAGCTCATCGGCATAGCTGCGCTCGGCCAGCAGAAAGTAGTCGATGCTGGTTGCTGCCAACTTCTCGATGCCGCGCACTGTCAAAGCCAGCAGGTGTTTGAGCGGCCAGCTGTAGTTGCGCTGTGCCCGCAGGTTCAGTCTGTAATTTTCCTGAATGTCGTATATAATACGGACACCCTTATACCTGGCTTTGTAAAGCAACGTGGCCAGCAGCAGTTCGTGCGTGCTCACAATGACCAGGTGTGGCCGGAGGTGCTCAAGCAAACGGTAGTAGTCACGTTGGGCGGTTATACGACCAGTGCTAAGTCTCCTAAACTGGAAAATAGGGTGGAAGTGGATATTAACAGGTGCTTCGGCAGGGATAGACGCCACATAGCCCGCCAGATGGATGCACGCCTCCGAAATGTTGCTCAGTGACATGCCCAGCTTTTCGTAGAGCCGGGTGTCATTGATGGGCTTTAGCAGCGAGGCAAGCAGGATTCTCTTTTCAGACATCGCCTAAATTTAATACTTTTACGCATTGATTCTCTAAAAACGAAAAATAGCATGGCATTACAGCAGATAATAGAGCAGGCCTGGGAAAACCGTGACTTGCTGAAAGAAAATAACACGATTGAAGCGGTTCGTGCCGTGATAGAAGAACTGGACAAAGGCCGCCTGCGTGTGGCAGAGCCTGTTGGTGATGACTGGAAAGTAAACGAGTGGGTGAAGAAGGCAGTGCTATTGTACTTCCCGATTCAGGCGATGAAGACGATCGAAGTGGGACCATTTGAGTTTCATGACAAGATTGCCCTTAAAACGAACTATGCCCAGCTGGGTGTTCGCGTCGTGCCGCATGCTGTGGCGCGTTACGGTGCCTACCTGGCTAAGGGTGTGATCATGATGCCTTCTTACGTGAACATTGGCGCCTACGTGGACGAAGGAACCATGGTCGATACCTGGGCGACTGTTGGCAGCTGTGCGCAGGTGGGTAAGCATGTGCACCTGAGTGGCGGTGTTGGGCTGGGCGGTGTGCTGGAGCCGGTGCAGGCAGCTCCTACGATTATCGAAGACGGCGCCTTTATCGGGTCGCGCAGCATTCTGGTAGAAGGTTGCCGCATCGGCAGGGAAGCGGTGATCGGTGCCGGCGTGACGATCACTGGCAGCTCCAAAATCATTGATGTGACGGGCAGTGAACCGAAGGAGTACCGGGGCTATGTACCGCCGCGTGCCGTGGTTATACCTGGTTCCTACACCAAGAAATTCCCGGCAGGCGAGTTCCAGGTGCCTTGTGCCCTCATCATAGGCCAGCGCAAGGAAAGCACCGACCTGAAGACTTCCCTTAACGACGCATTGCGCGAAAATGCTGTAGCCGTTTAAATTCTTTTATACCTCCCTTTATTTAACTGAAAATCCCCCTGCTGATATGGCAGGGGGATTTTCAGTTTTTAAGGTATAATTGAAAGGTATAGCCTAGCCTCTGGAGTGCAGGGCGATGCGGTTGCCTTCGGTGTCCAGGATCAAAGCCATAAAGCCGATGTCCTCCGCTATGAGAGTTTTGTCCTGCAGCAGTTTACCGCCAGCCTGTTCTACTTTGGTCAGTTCGTTAGCCAGATCTCCAGTCGGGGAGGAGAAGTAGACTACCGCTCCGTCAGCCGATGGTTTATACTTCTCTTCATGCTTTACAAGCGAACCCGAAGCACCCGTAGCCTCCTCGGCCCAGGGGAACCAGGCCATCTCCTCGTCGCCAATGGTCTGGTAGTGCAGAGTGTAGCCAAACACCGTTTCATAAAAACGAATAGCCCGCGGCATATCGGTAACTGGTATCTCAAACCAGCCTACTACATTAAAGGTCTGTGCCATCTTTATTGTGCAAAATGCTTTTTCTTGAATCGATCTGCCACGACAAGTTCTTTCGAGCCTTGTGTCCAGGAGTAGAAGCCCTGTCCTGACTTAACACCTTTATGGCCGGCCTGTACCATGTTCACCAGCAGGGGGCAAGGGGCATATTTCGGATTGCCAAAGCCGTCGTGCAGCACGTTCAGGATAGAAAGGCAAACGTCCAGGCCAATGAAGTCGGCGAGTTGCAGTGGTCCCATCGGGTGCGCCATACCTAACTTCATGATCGTGTCGATCTCTTCCACACCGGCCACGCCCTCATACAGGGAGTAGATGGCCTCGTTGATCATCGGCATCAGAATGCGGTTGGCTACAAAACCCGGGTAGTCGTTGCACTCCGTAGGTACTTTGCCCAACTGCAGTGACATATCCATCACCTGGCTGGTCACTTCGTCAGAAGTAGAGTAGCCGCGGATGATCTCGACCAGCTTCATCACCGGCACCGGGTTCATGAAGTGCATGCCGATCACTTTGTCCGGGCGGTTGGTTACCGAAGCGATTTTGGTAATAGAAATAGAGGAGGTGTTGCTGGCCAGTATCGCCTCCGGTTTGGCAAAAGCGTCCAAATCTCTAAAGATATTCAGCTTCAGATCCACATTCTCGGTGGCCGCCTCCACGATCAAGTCCGCTTCCTTCACACCCTGCTTCATGTCGGTATAGGTGGTGATGCGGTCCAGGGTCTGGTTTTTTTGCTCTTCCGTCAGGTTGCCTTTGGCGATGATGCGATCGAGGTTTTTGGTGATGGTGGAGAGTGCCCTGTTGAGTGCCTCTTCTGAAATGTCAACCAGTGAAACAGGGAAACCATTTTGGGCAAACACGTGGGCTATACCGTTGCCCATAGTGCCCGAACCAATGACTGCTATTTTCTTCATAGATGTATGTGCGTGTAGTTAAAAATCCATTACAAAGCTAGTAGAATTCAGACAAACATCGGTTTTAAAAACATTTATCTTGGAAGACTTCTATTTTTTATGTTACCTAAAGTCTTGGCTATACCTGTAAGGTACCGGGTATAGTTAATATTCTATACAAAATTATGGAAGGCAATTTCCTTTTTGAAAGAAGCTGTCTTTTGTCTGTCTATCAAAAGGATAGGGACTTATTTTGTGCATAATGTTTTGGCTCCTTTATTCTTTCTTCGTTTAAAGTATACAAAATAATGCGATTATATACATCCTTTAAAGTATAGGGCTCGTAAAAAGCTTAAAACAAAAAAATGCAAAGCAGGCCAGCTGGTCTGTTTTGAAAGCCAGACAGACGGTTTCGCTTTCAACGCATTGAAGCTTTCAACGCATTGAAAAGGAGAAATTAAAACAAAACAACTATGGGAAATTTACTGTATATCATAGCCGTCGTGCTAGTGATCTTTTGGCTGATCGGGTTCCTTGGGTTTCCCGATGCCGTAGGTGGAATTATCCACGTACTTTTAGTGCTGGCTGTTATCGCGGTGTTGCTGCGATTAATACGAAGTGCTTAACCTATATAGCGTAACTACGTTAGATAGGATAACAGACTATATTTTCGAAATTAAAATATTAAAACTATGGGAAATTTATTGTATATCATAGCCGTTGTGCTAGTAATTTTTTGGCTGATCGGATTCCTGGGATTCCCTGATGCCGTAGGCGGATTGATTCACATCTTATTGGTGATCGCCGTGATCGTGGTACTGCTACGACTCATTCGAGGCTAATACAAATACTTCAAAAACAGAAAAGGCTGCAAAGAAATTTGCAGCCTTTTTTGAGTTTATGCCTTAACGGTTTTGTCTACTTTCTGAATGGAAAGCTAAAGCCCGCCCTAATGACCGGGTTGGAATAAGGCGAGGCATATGAATCGTTGAAGTTGTAGAGCAGCAAGATATCTGCAGCACCCCGTTCGCCAATCTTTTGTCTGTAGCCGAGCCCGGCCATTGGTATACCTATAAAGCGCCTGCTAAACTCATACACGCCGGTGTTGTAGTTCATCAAGGGGAGCTCCACGCTCAGTTGCTCAAATTCCCCATGGATCAGGAAATTTTCGAAAATCTGCTGTTGTGCGAAAACCCGCCCACCGTAGTTGTGCATGCGCTCTCCTCTAAAGCTGCGGTAGTGGTATACTCCGCCTATACCTAGCCAAAATGTTTCGCTAGCCCGATAACCCACCACCGGCAATAAGGATATGTTGGTAAAGGTGCCGAACTGCAAACCGAAGCTACCACCCCAGAACATGCGGTCAATCAGTGCCTTTGGCGCTTCCTCACCCGGACGCACCACCTGCGGACGAATCACCTCTGGTTGCGGCTGTGGCTGCGTAACAGGAGGGTGTCGTTGCTGCTGTGGTTCCACAGTAGGCCTTGTAGGCAGTTCGCGTTTGCGTTTCACTGTGTCAGGTTCAACCTGGGCCATCGCCGCTGTGCTGCCCAACAGGCAGCACAGGGTCAGTACCAGTAATTTATAGCGATAGCGTAGCGGCATAGCTTGATTGGTTACAGGTTATCGCTGGTTTATACGCTATACCTTGGCTGTGGCATACATTTTTTTGCGCAGCTCCTTGATGTTCTCATCCGACAGGTACTCCTCGTAGCCCATGCGTTTGTCGATGATGCCACCCGGCGTCAGCTCGATGATGCGGTTAGCGATCGTGTCCACAAACTGCAAGTCATGCGAAGAGAAGAGGATGGTGCCATCGAAATCGCGCAGGGAGTTGTTGAGCGCCGTGATCGACTCGAGGTCCAGGTGGTTGGTTGGCTCGTCAAATACCAGCACGTTACCGGACTGCAGCATCATGCGGGAGAACATGCAGCGCACTTTCTCACCACCTGACAGGACGTTGGCCTTCTTGAGCGACTCTTCGCCAGAGAAGAGCATACGACCCAGGAATCCGCGGATAAAGCTTTCGTCTTTCTCCACAGAATACTGACGCAGCCAGTCCACCAGGTTCAGATTCGTGTCAAAGAACTCCTGGTTGTCCTTCGGAAAGAAAGAAGCCGTAATGGTTGTGCCCCACTTGAACTCACCTGAATCAGGCTGGTCTTCATTGAACAGGATCTTAAAGAAAGTGGAAGCGGCAATATCGTTTCGGCCAATCACCGCGATCTTATCTCCTTTATCAATCATAAAAGAGATGTTCGTGAAAAGTGGCTGTCCATCAATCGACTTGGTCAGGTTCTCCACGTGCAGGATCTGGTTTCCTGCTTCGCGCTCAGGCTTGAAGGCGATGTAAGGGTATTTACGGGAGGATGGCTGAATATCTTCTACCGTCAGTTTCTCGAGCAACTTGGCACGAGAAGTCGCCTGCTTCGACTTGGAGGCGTTGGCGCTGAAGCGACGAATGAATTCTTCGAGTTCTTTACGTTTGTCTTCTGTCTTTTTATTGGCATCGGAGCGCTGTTTCAAGGCCAGTTGGCTTGACTGGTACCAGAAGCCATAGTTACCCGCAAACATTTTGATCTTGCCAAAGTCGATGTCGGCTACGTGCGTACACACAGCGTCGAGGAAGTGGCGGTCGTGCGATACCACGATCACAGTGTTCTGGAAATTATCGAGGAAGTTCTCCAGCCACATGATCGACTCAGCGTCCAGGTGGTTGGTCGGTTCGTCAAGCAGCAGGATGTCCGGGTTACCGAAGAGGGCCTGGGCCAGGAGCACACGCACTTTCTCGCTACCGCTCAGATCTTTCATAAGCGCGTAGTGCAGGTCCTCGGAGATGCCAAGTCCGCTCAGGAGTTCTGCCGCTTCATACTCTGCATTCCAGCCTTCCAGGTCAGCAAATTCGCCTTCCAGTTCAGCAGCACGTACGCCATCATCTTCCGAAAAATCTTCTTTAGCGTAAATTGCATCCTTTTCCTGCATGATGTCAAAGAGGCGCTTGTGGCCCATGATGACGGTCTGCAATACCGGAGATTCGTCGTACTCAAAGTGGTTCTGCTTCAATACGGCCAGGCGGGCATTGGCCGGAATCTCCACGGTGCCGGTGTTCGGATCAATCTCACCCGAGAGTATCTTCAGGAAGGTGGATTTGCCTGCGCCATTAGCCCCTATGAGGCCGTAGCAGTTGCCGGGCAAAAATTTAATGGTAACGTCTTCAAACAGGGTACGCTTGCCATACGACAGGCTTACATTGTTGGTGCTGATCATAGATAGCTTAAAAATGAGTATATGAAACGATTGCGGTGCAAAATTACGAAATAAAAACCGTCTTTTTTTCAAATTGCTGTAAACCAATAGGCTAAGGGCTTACAGAGGGCGGCTTAATTGCTTTTAAATGAAGCGCTTCGGGGTATGTTCCGAAAAATTTATGGTTCAAATCACAACGCCACGCCACATTCTCTAGTATATTGATTTAATTATATACGGCAGATTGCACCTGCTTTGGGGAGCTTTGTGTAAGACAAGCTCTTTTTTATAACCAACCGTGCAACTAATCTGTTCATTTTTAAAAACTAAGGACTCTTAACAAAACAGTATACATATGGCACTTTCAAGAATCACTTATCAAAAGGTATCACTGAAATATGGTATTTTCGTAGGTATAGCGCACGTGCTCTTTTTCCTGGTCATGCGCCTGCTTAACCTGCAGAACAGGGTGGAGCTTTCGTTTCTGAGTGCGATCTTCCTGATCATAGGTATAACGGTTGCTATTTCGCAATTCAAAAAGGCGAAAGGAGGGGACATCAATTATTTCCAGGGACTGGCGATCGGCGCTACCACCGGCGTGGTGTCCTCTACAATTCTGGCCCTGTTCATGGTCATCTACTTAACCACGTTAGACACGGCATACCTGGCCAGTCTGCAGTCCAGTTCGCTGTTCCCGGTTAGTTTGTCGGTTCTGTCGTTCTTTGTGCTCACTATTATTTACGGTACCATTCCGGGCTTTATTATCGCTTTTGTGGCCATGCAGTGGTTTAAGCGGGAAGAACATGCCATTCAGGAGCGTATCTGATCGTAGCGTTCTACGATTAGCAGAATTATAATTAAGATAAGGCACACCCGAAGCACCTACTATGGAAAAAATTGGCCTAAAATACGGCCTATTTACGGCACTGGCACTCATTGGCTACTTCTTGCTCATGAAGCTCGTTGGCCTGGAGCACATCATTGAGTTGCGTTTCCTAAACGGCGTGATTATGGCAATTGGGGTAACGATGGCCATCCGGGGATTAAAAAAAATGCGGCAGGGTGATATTGGTTATTTTGAGGGCCTGGGAACAGGCATCATTACCTCGGCCCTTGCAACCGTTGTGTTTGCCGCGTTTATGGTCGTCTACATAAAAACATTTGATAACAGACTGCTAAGTGTACTGGCCGGGAATCAGTACTTCGGCGAAAGGATGGCCATTACGCCTGGTGTCGTTATTTTTATGGTGTTGATGCTGGAAGGTGTGATTTCGGGCTTCATGGTGTCGTTTATTGCGATGCAGTGGTTTAAACGACGCGACCACAAGGTGCCCGGTAGTCCCTGATCGGATTTTACCTATACCTGAGATACAAAAAGAGAGGCGACCCGCTAAATTCCGGGTCGCCTCTCTTTTTGTATTTTATTGCCTGATCAACTCACCAGGTTATCTGGCCGCTGTATGATTTGTACAACTACTTCATGTAAATCACCTTCCTCATCTTTTAATTTATAAATCACCATAGGGTTATCTACGTCATGTATCGGCGTGATATTGACAACTTTGCCCACATCGAGCCTGTCTTCGAGTTGCTGTGCTAAGTCCTGAAATGCCTTGGCAAAACTAACCTCCAGCGAGCTGGGATTATAATATTTAGTCTTCATGGTTTTTTCACTTTATATGGTGGGAGCCGCTGCTGCGAAACCGGTGGCCATTGTTAAAATACTATTTCGAGTGTTTGTTTTGTATACTATTCTGCAGGGGCTTAGTTACGATATAGCTAATTTTGAATACAAGTTATTTTTATAATTTAAAAATATATTAAAGTCTTTCTATTTGGTGTGCAAATGGGTTATTCTGTGCTATTAGAAAAATCTAAAACAAGTGTGTTTTTAGGCAGAACCAAAACAATATAATTCCGTTCATAACACTATATAATTTAGTCTAGCCAGGTGATGGCATAATACCCGCATACCATGAAAAGAATTATACCATTTTTAATCATACTAGGATTGACCTTTAACACGGCTTACGCGCAGCGCCTGACAGAGACTGACGACGAGTTGGATAAGAAAGTGCTGGCCATCAGCCTGAGCGGGCCTCAGATGGCGCTACTGGAAATGAAGCGCGAACTGAATCTAAGCGATGAGCAAATGAAGCAAGTTGAACTGCTTCACGAAGAACGCTACCAACTGATGTCGGAAGCTGAACTGATACAGGAAGACCCGATTGAACTGCAGCGCACTTTCAGAGAAATACAGATGCAGCATGACAAGGTAATGGCTGGTATTCTGAGTGAAAAACAGCTAAAGCACTTCCTTGAATTGGAAGGACGCCAGCACGTTAACATGCTTACCGGGAAAGAGGAAGAATAACATCCGAAGGATGGCAATCAAAAAAGCCCGCTGTAAGGCGGGCTTTTTGCGTTATTTTGAAACAGGTACCGGACGCAGGTAAGTAATTTCGCTTACTTTACTCAAAGCATTAAAGCGGACCTCAGCCCGGTTAGCTTCGGAGAGTTTGTTACGCTCCTTGCACTGCGAGCCCGGCTCAAAGTAGTAGATGAAGACGCGTTGCCCCCGTCGCATCAGTTGCTCCGCATCGGGCTTGCCGAGGATATCTTTTACCTCCGCTTCAGGGCGTCCGTACAGGTCGCGGCGGATGGTCTCAAAGTCGCTGACCATGGTGCTTCGTTGTCCCTGGCAACCTTTTTTATCTTGCTGCCATTTTTCACTATCGAAGCCTGAAATGCGGGCAGGGTCGGCGCAGCCCATCAGCATGATCAGGAACAGGGCGTAGAAGGAGTACGTTTTCATGTGCTATTCTCTTACCTCAAAATTGCAGCTTCCGGCCTTGGCATACAAGCAAATGCGGTAATTTATATAACAGGAGCTGCCAGGGGCAAAATAAATTATTCTGCCTCGTATACTAAGTTTCAGGTATACAAACGTTTAGCATATACACCCGGCCGCTGGGGCGGTTGTAAAGCTACAAATTGGATATAAGCATCCCTAAGGGGAACAATTGTTGTGTTTTTTCCTGTTAGTACTGTAATTGCGTAAAACCTGATAAGAATACTGACTCTATGATAAGAACCATTGTTACTTCCTTTGCCCTGAGTTTCATGCTGATTTCTACCCCTGGCGGGGCGCGAAACGACGAATCTGATCCGATGGGTCGCACAGCTGAAACTGTTTTGACTTCCACTTCACTTGCCAACCTTTCTTTTGCCGAGAAGAAACTCGCCTTCGAAGAGCATGTGCAGGAGGTGTATAACAGATCGGGATTACAAAAGACAGGGCTTTCTTACAGTGTATTTGAGCGTGCCTATACCGGTTACCACAATTTCAAGCAGGACGAACTGACAGCCGCTGACAAGCAGATCCTGACGGTGGTTGATTTTACCAAGCCGAGCAGCCAGAAGCGTATGTGGATCATTGACCTGGATGCAGGCAAAGTGCTCTACAACAACCTGGTGGCGCATGGCCGGAATACAGGCAACGTTAAAGCAGAGAAGTTCTCAAACGAGCCTAATTCCAACATGAGCAGCATGGGCTTCTACCTGACCGATAAAACCTATCATGGCAAGCATGGGCTTTCGCTTCGTTTGTCAGGTATGGATGAGCAATATAACTCGAAAGCCATGGAGCGTGCCATCGTATTGCATGGCGCTGACTACGTGAGCGATGATTTTGTGAAGCAGTATGGCCGGCTGGGCCGCAGCCTGGGTTGCCCGGCAGTGCCAAGAGCTATTTCCGGTGAGGTCATCGAACTGATCAAGAATAATACGGTGCTCTACATTCACAGTGCAGACAAGGCCTATACCTCTGACTACCTCAACACAGAAAGAGCCGTTGAAGGCTTTGCTTTGCTTCAGGATATGCTGCCAACGAACGCATAGATTAATTAAAAACATACAAAAAAGCCACGCCGATAACCGACGTGGCTTTTTTCATTTTAACATTTCTTACACTTACGTCTGGTCTTTTGTTGTCTTCACCAGGTTGATACCCGCAAAGAAAAAGATCAGTCCTACAATAAAAGGGACTGCAGCCGTGTACTTGCCGACAGCAGCGCCGTCGCCTCCCATAATAAAGGCATAAGCGCCCCAGATGATGCCGACTATACCTAATATGGTCAGAATGGCACCGAATGTTCTTTTCATATTCATAATATTCTGTTTTAATTGAAGCTGATTTTGCAGCGATTTTAGTGTATTACGAAATTCATATAAAATAGGGTAGCTATTTATGAATTCTTACACCATGTCGGACCAACAGTCTCTATTATTTTCATGGCGATTGCGTATACTTTCTAGTACAATAAAAGTATATGATGAGGCAGCGCATCCGGCCGACGTGAATACCTTTCGCAAACTAAGCCGTTGAGCAACGCACATGCAAAACATTTAACCAGAATCGTGTTGATATAGAGTAACATGAGAGCAGTCATGAAATTTATCGTCGCAATCCTGATTGCGGCAGTATCGCTGGTCACGTATTGGTGCAACAGGCAGGAAAATGAATTTACCGGCCAGATGCAGCACGTAGATATGACCGTAGAACAGGAGATCGCCCTTGGATTACAGACCGCCCCGCAGATGGCTTCACAATATGGAGGGATGCACCCGGACGAACAGGCGAGAGCCCAGGTGAACGCCATCGGGCAGCGGCTTGTCCGGAGTACCCGCGCTGGCGAAACTCCCTACCAGTTTGACTTTCATCTGCTGGCCGATGAGAAGACCGTCAATGCCTTCGCCCTGCCTGGCGGGCAGATCTTCATCACAGCGGGTCTGCTTCGCCGCCTGAGTTCTGAGGCGCAACTGGCCGGCGTGCTGGGCCACGAGATTGGGCATGTCGTCGGACGGCACTCCGCCCAGCAGTTAGCCAAGGCAAAGCTCACCCAGGGCCTGACCGGTGCTGCAGCCATTGCCACTTACGATCCGGAAAACCCAGCCTCCCGTACCGGCGCCGTGGCTGCCGCCATGATCGGCAAGCTGATGAACATGCGTTATGGCCGGGAAGATGAACTGGAGTCGGACAGGCTAGCTGTGCGCCTGACCGGTGAGGCTGGTTATGACCCGCGGGCTATGATCGGGGTAATGCGGGTGCTGGAGGAGGCCAGCGGTGGTGCCAGTGGTCCTGAGTTTGCGCAAACGCATCCCAATCCTGGTAACCGGATCGCGGAAATAGAACGTGCCATCCAGGAGGAATATCCAAGCGGTCTTCCCGCCGGCCTGGTTGAATAAGCCCGTGCCTTAAACTAGAAATTGACACCACGACATGGGAAAGCAAAAGGAAAAAAAGTTCAGCAACCTGCTGTTTGTTGTTAACCCTATAGCGGGGGATATAGACAAGGAAGAACTGGAGGATGAAATTAAGACAGAGTGTGCTGAACATCAAATGAAGTGCACCATCTACCGCACGACAGGCCAGCAAGATTTAGAGCATATCAAGCAGCTGATAGAGGAAAACACCTTTGACGCTGTTTTTGCGGTAGGGGGAGATGGTACAGTGAGTCTGGTTGGCGCCTTGCTGATAGGCACTCAAACCCCGTTGGGTATTATTCCGCTTGGCTCGGGCAATGGACTCTCCAAAGATTTGGGTATACCGCAAGATACAGAGGAGGCCCTCCAACTGATCCACGAACATGTGGTGCGCAACATCGACACCATCGACCTGAACGGGAAGCCTTCGATCCATCTCAGTGATCTGGGGTTTAATGCCCTGGTCGTAAAGCGCTTTTGCGAAGGGGATAAGCGCGGTCCAGGTGCCTATGCCTGGATAGCCCTGCAGGAGTACATAAATTACGAACCGAAGTTCTATCGCATTGAGACCGACACCGAGAATTTTGAGGGGGAGGCTTTTATGGTGACCATAGCCAATGCCAACGCTTTCGGGAGCAATGCCGCTATTAACCCCAGCGGTATTCTAAACGACGGCCGCTTTGAGATTTGTCTGATTGAGCCCTTCCCGAAAGCTGCCGCGCCCGTTCTGCTGGTACGGATGTACACCGACAATATTGACGGCTCCATCTATACCCGCCGCATCAGCTGCCGCAAGGCAACCGTCTACAACGTAGACCATGAGGTAGTGCACATTGACGGCGAGCCAGCTGAGTTGGATGAGGTGATAAAAGTGACGATGCACCCCAAAAGCCTGAAAGTTATACTTCCTATACCTGAGGAGTCCTAATCTAGAGCTATACCTGCTGCGTCTGCTCTTTTGGTTGCAGAACGGGGCCAAGCTCTTTTCGGAATACGACGGCTCCTGGTATTGAAACGTCTTCCGCTTCCGTGACCGCCAGTGCCTCTATCCATAACTCTCCGGTGTCGTAGTAGTTGAGCACAAAGAAGCCCCGCTGCTCCAGCGTAAAGGTGGCTTTGCCTCCTTTTTTTACAAATGAGGTTTTGCTACCCGATCCGCTCACAATGTAATGGTTATCCCGCACCTCAAAATGCTGCAGGTTATGGTCGTGCCCCGCCACATACACAATGTTACTGTACTGATGGAAGATACGGAGCAGGCGCTTGCGCATCTTGCGGTATTTCCGGTGCGACATGTCTTCGTAGGCTCCAAATAGCTGGCGGTAAAACGGGTATAGCGATCCGAAAATAGGCAATGGAATATAGAAACGTTTGTGTGCGGCCGTCAGCGGAAAGATGTGCTGCTTTACTGTGAACTTGCCGCCGTGCAGTGCATTGCTATAAAGCGGGTGGTGCGCTGCCACCACAATGCGCTGGTGCCTGTTCCGGCGCAGGATCTGGTTCAGGCGCAGAAAAAATTCCTCTATGTCATCATAAGCACACCCTTGTGATGGCCCCATCGGCTTTTCGCCGCGTTGCACCCACCACTGCGTGTTGATGATCACCAGCTGCAACCCTTCTGCCAGTTGTATAGCCTCCGGTCCCGGGCATCCGTGGCGGGGAAGGTAACTGTTTTCATCCTGCAGCGTGTCGACCACGTATTTTTCCTGTCGCAGCATATACTCCAGCCCTTTTTTGCGCCCTTTGTTCCAGTCGTGGTTACCGCTCAGAAAAATCTTGCGTCCCCCGTAAGCGCCCATTTGCTGCAGCAGGAAATCCATACGCTCTTTGGCGGCAGGGTAGTGGCGGTGTGTTTCAGCAGGCATCCCTACCGGGTATAAATTGTCCCCCAGGAACAGGACGCTTCCTTCAGGGCCTGTGGTTTGCTGCCACTCCCCCAGGAGCCGCATAACAGGGTCTGTGCCGTCGGTCGCTACGTAGCCCACATCGCCCATGAACGCGATGCTGTGCACCAGCCGTGCCTCCGGCTTGGGAAGGCATTTGCGCCACCCTACGTCCGAGAGCTTGTAGAATGGCTTGTTGCGGTACTTGAGCTCCTGCCAGTAGCTGAACAGCCCAAAAACCAAAAACAGCACGGTAGGTATGATAATAAAGTATAGGAGCATCAGAAGTTGGGTGGGGTGAGGTTTTTGAAATGACCGTTGAGCTTGACACGCTCCTTGAGTTTTTCGGTTTCGGCTACAATGGGCAATACCTGCAACAGATGCTGCAAAATCATCTCTTGACGCAAGCCTTCACTATTGCACTGCAATAAAGTATATTCCTGCTCCGTATTGAGTCCCAGATGATGGCCAACATCATATGAGGTAAAGTTCTCGGGCAGGTCCAGAAAGATGTTGCTTATACCTAAGGCCGTGTACAGTTCCCGTAGTTTTTCGCGTATTTGTTCCTTTGTCACGATGTCCTCGTCAGCCAGATTCTCTACTTCCTCTACCTGCCCACCTGCATAAAGCCTGCCGGGTGCCTGTTTTTCAAATTCCAGTATTTTGAATATACCTAAACCCTGTGTACGAATGTCCATCTCGCCGCTTTCGTATTTCTTCTCAACCTGCAGCAGCTTGATTTCCGTGCCGTAGAGGCCTACGCTGTTGTTGATGAACGTGGGTATGCCGAACGTGTTGCCGCTTTCGAGGCAGTCGTAGACCAGCTGCTTGTAGCGGGGCTCGAAAATGTGCAGGTTTAGTTTCTCACCCGGAAATACCACGATATTCAGAGGGAATAAGGGCAGGTATTTTTGCATGGTCTTTTCTTTAGCTGAGTAACAGACAAGTATGGGTTTTGTATATGGAATACGGGTATGTTTAGGCACGTGTTAAGTAAAACGATTCAGGCAGCCTGCTTTTGTTGCATTATAAGCCAAAACACTTAGCTTTGCGCACTTATTTTTGACCGCTTAAAATGAAGAAGAAACGGCTGGGCTTTCGTGAGATCAGGCTTATCATCACAAAGCTTTTGCTGAGCCTCGTGCTCCTGAGTGTGCTGTGGGTGTTGGTATACCGTTGGGTGGCTCCTCCCGCGACACTGCATATGGTAAAGCGCCGTGCCGAAGCCGGAACGACAGGCAAGGATAACCCCGCAATCAGGTATAAGTTCGTTTCCCTGGAGGAGATGTCGGAGCAGTTGCCACTGGCCGTGGTAGCCTCCGAAGACCAGCTTTTCTTGGAGCACAGCGGTTTTGACTTCGATGCCATTGCCGATGCCTTCAAGCGTAATCAGAAGGGGAAGAACATCAGGGGCGGCAGTACCATCAGCCAGCAAGTGGCCAAGAACGTGTTCCTGTGGCATGGCCGCAGTTACCTGCGCAAAGGCGTAGAGGCTTACTTTACATTTCTGATCGAAGTGCTGTGGGGCAAGCAACGCATCCTGGAGGTATACCTGAACATTGCGGAGATGGGAGATGGGGTGTTTGGCGTGGAAGCAGCTTCTCAAAAGTATTTTAACAAACCGGCCTCGGAGGTTGGACGTCAGGAGTCGGCACGGCTGGCAGCCGTGCTTCCCAACCCGATCCGCTATTCCGCAGGAAGGCCGTCGGCTTACGTGTTGGGCAGGCAGCGACGTATAGCCCGCGCCATGGGCCGACTGGGTGGAACTACTTATATCAAAACCATACTTCCCGAAAAAGATGAAAAGAAATAGGTTTATCTACGCACTGGCTTTAGGTATAGGCTTGTCGCTCACAGCTTGTCAGCAGAACGAAGAGAAGCAGGTAGAGCTGACCACCAATGCCCCTGCCCAGCACGACACAGCGGCGGCAGAAGCGCAGGTGCGCGACATGCTGGCCGCGCAATCGGTCTGCTGGAGCCAGGGCAACCTCGAGTGCTTTATGCAGGACTACTGGAAATCGGACTCGTTGCTGTTTGTCGGTAAAAGCGGCCTGACCTATGGCTGGCAAAAGACCTTGGACAACTACCGCAAGAGTTATCCTGATCCGGCAGCCATGGGCAAACTGACCTTCGACCTGAAAGAGATGCGGCACCTGGCTGCAGACCACATGCTGGTGGTAGGCAAATGGCATCTGCAGCGCGAAGCTGAACTAGGCGACCTGCAAGGCCATTTCTCTATTATCATCAAGCGCTTCCCCGAAGGCTGGAAGATCATAGCAGACCATTCGAGTTAGTAAATGAGTGATGGAGTGACTGAGTGAATTGGTGATTGAGAGAATGTGCTGTTAGTGTATGATTTCAATCATTGAATTAACAATTTAACAATCAACAATTGGAACTCACTCCATCACCAACTCACTCAATCCCTAAATTACTCATCTCCCTCGGCATCCACTTTAGTTTCTCTGGCTATTTCCGGAATTTCTTCCGTGAAGATGTAACCGCATTTGGCTGCGTGTTCAGCGGCTTCCGGGGTCTGTTTCACAAGTACCATTTCTACTTCTTTGCTATCCTTAAACCCGTCGAAGATGCTGACTACTTTGGTGGTGTGTTTCTCGATGTTCACATCCCGAATGTAGATGGCCAGCACGCGGCCCGGGTGCTTTCGCACTACTTCGGCGTAAATTTCGGCATCCTGTTGCCCGCTGTCACCAATTAAAATGAATTTAAGCTCCGGGTAGGTGATCAGAATGTTCTCGATTTCCTTGTATTTATGGCTCATGTGGTCGGAGGAGCCAAGCTTGCTCTCATCTATTCCGAAGTCGCGAAGCAGGAGCGGACCTTGTGGTATTTCGTTCAGCTCCAGAAAATGGTATAGCAGGTCGTACGTGTTCCAGGGACTGCTCGAGACATAGAAGAATGGGTTGTTGCGTTTGCCATTACGCCCCAGTTGCAGGGACTTGTAGAAGGAGGCCACCCCGTGGAAAGGTATACGGGAGTGCGCATTGTTGAGGAGTACGTTCCGGCCGGTCTGCAGCAGGCTCGTGGCGCCCGTCCGCACGATGGTGTCGTCTATGTCGCTGATGATGCCATACTCGGCATCTGGAGGTGGAACGAGCACATGTGCCTGCGCCTTTACCGGACCTTCCATCTCAACCGGAGATGCTGAAAGGGTGATATCAATGGTGTGCCATATATCCGATAACTCAAGCGGCTTTTCAGGTGCGAGGTTCAGTACAAAATAGCCTTCCACATCCGTTGTGATTTCATGCTTCTGATCTCCCAGACACAGCTCTACACGTGCTCCCGGTATCTCACGGCTGTTGAAACGCTTGTACATATTCAGGATATTCTCCCAAAGCGAATCATTCTCTTCTGACAAGGTAATCCCCTTATCGACCAGCACGCGGCCTTTCACATACAGGCGGGTAGGGGTGCCATAGCTGCGGTAGGCCATGATGTGCAGCGGCCCGAACATGTTGAGCTTGCGACGCAGATTAAATGTCAGGGTGTCAAAGCTTTCCTCTGCTTTCAAAATAGCCTTCGCAGCAGTAGTCTTTATCTTTTTCATAGTCGGCAGGTATAGAGGTGAAACAGAAAGGCCTGCCTTGCGACAGACCTTTGCGTGTTACAGGTTCAGGCTTTTTTTCAGCTCATTGAAGTCCGTGTTGGCGGCTCCGTCTGTCGCGCAACCGCGCTGCTTGGCCTGCTGCTGTATGTTTTCTACGCGGTTGTCCGGGTTCGGGTGCGTGCTCAGGAACTCAGGCGGGTTGCTTCCCTGTGCCTGGGAGTTGAGCTTCACAAAGAAACCGGCTGCACCATCGCAGGCATAGTAATCGGTACCATCCAAGTATACCACCGAGGCGTTGTCGGCCTCAGTCTCGGCTCCCCGGCTAAAACGCAGACCGGCCAGTGTACCTGCCAGTTGGGCGGCAATTTGTTGTAGTGTGCCTGCATTGTTGCCAAGAGCTACGGAGAGCAGCAGGGCTATACCATAGTCGCGTTGCAGCTGCTGCACACTGTGGCGCTTGTCGGCGTGGGCAATTTCGTGGGCCAGCACCCCGGCAAAGTGGTCTTCGTCATCCAGGAACTTCATCAAGCCAGTGTATACATAAATGTGCCCTCCCGGCGCTGCGAAAGCGTTCAGCGTTTCGCGATCGTCAATGATCTTCACCGTCCAGACAAACTCGTTCCTGTACTTGATCTCGCCGGAGCTGAGCACACGGTTCACAATGCGGTCGAGGTGGGTGTATGCTTTTTTTACATTGGCGTTGGTAGAGGTGCGTTCCAGCAGCTTGCCTTGTGCGCGGAAGGTAGAGTCAACCTGCTGCGAAACTTGCTCACCCAGTCGGATGTCGTCCTGAATGGAGAAGATCACGCCCTCATTGTCTTTGCAACTGCTCATGAAAAACACGCTGACAAAGACAAGCAGCCAGGGCGTAGTACGATTGATATACTTCATCATTTGATTAAGAGTGGTAAAATGAGTTTTAGCTATGCGCAGGTATAGGCTGTAAAAACATACCCTGCGACTGGCTTAAAACTAAAGCGAATAGATTTTAGTATGCCCTTACGGATTAAAATTAGCCATGGTTGGAAGGTGCGCTGAAGTAAACAACCCAGAAATCGGTGCAAATAAAAAAGCCCCTGAATTTCAGGGGCTTTTTCTAAGTGTAGTATGGTTTATTTTACGGATGAGGTACCTACGGGGTTGCCGTTGGTATCCAGCTCCACCACTTCGTAGCTCAGTTTCTGCAGTTCAGGCAGTACCGTCTTCTTGTCGCCCACTACCACGATGTGCATCTTGTCGGATGGCAGGTGCTTGGCTGCCAAAGCGTCAATTTCTTGCTTCGTGATGTTATTCAAAATCTGTGTCTGCTTGCTTACGTAATCCTTCTTCAGGTCGTAGCGCAGGATGCGGCCCAGGAAGTTCGCCTTTTGGGCAGGCGTTTCGTACTGGCGGGCATCTGACTGACCGATCGAGTTCTTCATAAACTGCAGTTCATCTTCTGTGATGCCTTTGGTTCTGTAATCGTTGATCTCTTTCATGAACTCCACTACAGAAGCAGCCGTGGCATCGGCACGCACACCGGCAGAAGCCGTGTACGGACCTGCAAAGCGGCTGCCACCGAAGCCGGAGCGGGCACCATAGGTATAGCCTTTGTCTTCGCGCAGGTTCAGGTTGATGCGGCTGTTAAAGGCACCACCCAGCACAAAGTTCATCAGCGAAGTTCTGTAGTACTCACCGGTCGCGTCGTAAGGCATGCCCACGTAACCAATCCTGATTTCGGACTGTGCGGCATCCGGCTTGTCCACGAAATAGATTTTGGTGGCTGCATTAGCGGGCGCTTTCACGTCAGCAGGCACGGTCACATTTTTCTTCTTCCATTTTTTCAGGAAGTCCAGTTTGCCGATGATCTCCTTCTCGTTGATATCGCCTACCACTACCAGCTCAGAACCAGTAGGCGTGAAGTTGGCCGCGTAGAACTGCTTCACATCATCCAGTGTGATGCTGGTTACTGACTCTGTTGTACCCGAGGTTGGGATGGCCATGATGTGGTTATCGCCATAAAGCAGTTTGTTGTACACGCTGCTGGCAATGGCCGTCGGCTGTGTGGACTGGTTGGCTATACCTTCCAGCTGCTGCTTCTTCAGGCGATCAAAGTCATCCTGTGCGAACTTCGGACGGAACAGGCGCTCTTCGAGCAGCACCAGTGTCTTGTCCAGATTCTTCTTCAGCGACTGCACCGTTACATAAGTGTCTTCAGTGCCGGAGCCGATGCGGATCGAGCTACCCAGTTTGTCGAGCTCGCTGGTGAAGTCTTCCGAAGTATAGTTTTCGGTGTCTTCGTTCATCAGAGACGCTGTAAGCGAAGCGATGCCTGCTTTGCCCGTGTTATTGGCCAGCAAGCGGTGTCCGCCAGGTATAGTCAGCTGCAGCGTTACGGTTGGTATCTCGTCCGATTTGGTACCGATCACCTTCATGCCGTTCTTGAACTTCGAAGTATAGAAGTTCGGTACGCTCACGGCTTTGGCCTGACCCGCTACCGGGCGTTTGGTGCGGTCGAATGTGTCCACTGCCTTGGTATAGCTCAGGACGCTGTAGTCCTGCGGCTCGGCTACTGATACTTTGGTGTCAACCGTATAGTTGTCGGCTTTGGCCACCATCTCTGGCTTACCTTTCGGCACCACGCTCAGGATAACGGAAGGCTTGCCTTTAATGTACTGGTTGTACACACGCATCACGTCTGCTTTGGTCAGCGCGTTGATACGGCGAATTTCTTCCTGCAGGTAGTTCGGGTTGTTGCGGAAGGTTTCGTAAGAAGCCAGCTGTGACACTTTGCCGCTCACGCTTGCCATTCTGTTCACCAGGCTCGACTCAGCAGAGGCTTTGTAGCGCTGCAGGTCTTCGTCGGTCACACCGCGTGTTTCAAATTCAGCGATAGACTTGCGCAGGAGCTCCTCCATCTGAGCCAAAGTGCTGTTTGGATAGGCCATAATGCTGATACCAAATTCACCGGCAAGCTCCGAGGTAGAGTTCATGGCAGAAGCCTGCAGGGCTTTCTGCTCTTTCACAAAGTTTTTGTAGAAGATAGAGTTACGTCCCTGTCCCAGAATTTCAGCCAGTACGTCCAGCGCGTGCTCGTCTTTGTGACCAGCTTCCGGCACCGGGTACGTTACGCGCAGCATCGGGAAGCGCACATTGTCTTCGTAAGAGATATAGCGGTCTGCGTTAAGCGAAGCAACCATTGGCTTCATGTCCTGCACGGCCGGGCCGGTAGGTATAGCGCCAAAGTATTTCTCCACCAGCTTCACTACATCAGCCGGGTTTACGTCGCCACCTACTGTTACCGTTGCGTTGTTTGGTCCGTACCAGCGCAGGAAGAAGTTTTTCAGGTCTTCTACGTTTACGCGGTTCAGGTCTTCGATGTAACCGATCGTGGTCCAGGAGTAAGGGTGACCGTGCGGGTAAAGGTGCTGTGATGTTTTCTCGTACACGAGTCCGTAAGGACGGTTGTCGTAGTTCTGACCACGCTCGTTTTTCACGGTTTCGCGCTGTACCTCAAATTTCTTCTGGGTTACAGCGTCCAGCAAGAAGCCCATACGATCGGCCTCCAGCCACAGCGCTGTCTCCAGTTGGTTGCTCGGTACGGTTTCGAAATAGTTGGTGCGGTCGCGGTTGGTGGTGCCGTTTAGCGTACCACCTGCATCCGATACGATCTTGAAGTGCTCCTCGTCGGCTACGTTGTCGGAGCCCTGGAACATCATGTGCTCAAAGAAGTGCGCGAAACCGGACTTGCCTACTTCTTCGCGGGCGGAGCCTACGTGGTAGGTTACGTCCACATGCACTACCGGATCGGAGTGATCTTCGTGCACGATCAGGGTGAGGCCATTGGCCAGTTTATACTTTTCGTAAGGTATAACCAGCTCATCGCTTTTCTTGGTTACCTTCTCCACGAGTTTTGTCTGCGCCTCGGCTGCACTGACCACACTGGCCGTAAGCACGATACTCAAACCGATTTTCTGTAGCATATAATTTGTTTTAGGTGAACGATTGGTCTTGTGTTAGGACCAATATAACACATAAAGGTTTAATGCTATAAGAAAATATAGACGAACGCCTATTTTGTCTCGGCAAACACCTGTTTAGCGAACATAACGGACACGGCCAGTGTCAGCAAAGCAACCACCAGCATGGCCGTTGTTAGCAGAAAAGCCATACCTGCGGTGTGTGTGGAGTTGGGCTCCGGCGCTTCCTGCACCATCTCCAGCAGGCGAATAAAATAGGTGCCCGAGCGCCAGCCCAGCAGCAGCGTGAGCAGTCCTGCCTCGCCGGTGCCGAGCAAGAAACCCCAGCGCTGTTTTCTGTTCAGGAAGTGACCTGCCACCAGCGCCAGCAGGCCACCGGCTATACCTGTGAAGAGGGCGGTTTGGGCCTGCTCGCCGGCTACGTCTACGGCCACAGCGCCACAGCCCAGCAGGAACACACCAAAAAAAGCGTAGAGGTAAGAAATCTGTTTATGGATGGTCATGGAGTATATCGTTATGCAGAGGCAAATATAAGCGGAAATGTTGAGGAGGTATAGGCAAAAGCTGTTAGGCAGCTTCTATCGCTGATAACTTTTGCATGGGTTTTATGTATTATAGGCAGCAGGCGCCTAATGCCTGAGCGAATGACAAAGAAAGAACTACACAATTTATATAAAGATCCTGCCCTCTCAGCGGAGTGGGCGGGCCTGCGCTATACCTCTGACGAAAGGCCGGGCATCACCCGAAAAAAGGCCGGCACAGGCTTCTACTACCTCGACTCAAAAGGTGAGAAGGTGACAGACGAAAAGACACTTGAGCGCATCAAAAAGCTGGTGATACCGCCTGCCTGGACCGAAGTCTGGATCGCGAAAACTGCCCGGGGACACTTGCAGGCCACCGGGCGTGATGACAAAGGGCGCAAGCAGTATATTTACCACAATGAGTGGCAGCATGCCCGCAACCTGACCAAGTTCGGCCGCATGATCACGTTTGGTAAGTCATTGCCCACGCTACGCGAGCAGGTTCAGCAAGACATACAGTCCCGTCAGCTCGACAAGCGCAAAGTGACGGCGCTGGTCGTGTCGATCATGGACAACGCGCTGATCCGGGTCGGCAACCGCGCTTATGCCAAATCAAACAAATCGTATGGGCTTACCACGCTGCGCGACCGGCACGTGACGTTCAATGGCCACACCGTCACCTTTTCCTTTGTGGGCAAGAAAGGGGTAGAGCAGAAAATTGACCTGAAAGACAGGCGACTGGCGCAGCTCGTGAAGAAGTGCAAAGAGATACCGGGCTATGACCTGTTTCAGTATTATGACGAAGCCGGCGAGCGGCAAACGTTGGAGTCAGGGGACGTGAATGAATACCTGCGGGCGGTGACCGCTTATGATTTCACAGCGAAGGATTTCAGGACCTGGGGTGGCACCGTGCGCATGGTGGAGTGCCTGGAGCGCGTCATCGACGAGAAGCCTGAGATCGACAAGGAGAAAGGTATAAAAGAGGCGGTGAAGGAGGTGGCCAAGGGCCTTGGTAACACGCCGACGGTCTGCAGCAAATACTACATTCACCCTGAAGTGGTGAACCTCTTCCGGGAAGACAAACTGATGAGCTTCCTCAAAAAGCACGATCCCACCAAATCCAAGACCGAACATCTCACGAATATGGAAAATTTTGTGCTGAAAATGCTGGAGAAAAGCCTGAAGAGTTGAGGAGTTTGGGAGTTAGAAAGTTTAAGAGTGGTATAGGCTGCATTGACTACTCATTTTATAACGAAATAAGATCAGTGTGCTCCTAAAAGGGAGTTTAAGTTTTTAGCCTGTTACCACAGATAAAACATACTGACATCTGTCCGCTCGGTTTCAGATTCCTTCCCTCTCCAACACCTAAAAACTCTAACTTTCAACCTTTAATTTCCTTCCCGGTCATAGGCATGCACCCTAACATCACGGGTGGTCAGGTCTTTGGCTTCGGTGCCGAAGTCGATTTCGTTGCCGCGCTCGGTGTCGTAGATGTGGGTCATCTTGCGCCACCCTTCCACAGTGGATTTATCCGTGATCTCATCTTCTCCGAGGCCACCGTATACCTCTACCAATATCCCTTCGGCCACATCGCCTTCCACTAAGAATACATCACCACCACTGAGGCCATGCAACGTGATCTTCTCGGTTTCTTTCCGGAAGAATGTTCGCTGGTAAAGGACCTTTCCAGGTGTACCGTTTTGGGCGGGGCGGCTTAAGGTTACTTCAGTGCGGTCATCATCTAATCTTCGAACCCGAAAGATATCCGGTTGGTCAGTGCCGGCAATAGTGACCTCACTGGCCAGGATCTCATACATTTCTGCAGCCACTTCAGGGAGTTGGTCGCGCCGGTTTTTCAGGTTTTGAATGACATCCGCTCCTTTCAAGGTATAGATGGGCGGAGGCAGGTTGTGAACCGCCTTTTCAATCACTACATCTGTCAGCTTTTCCTGCATATCCTTTGCAATGGCCACCCATTCCTCGCGGGTCAGTTCATGGATCAGGCGCTCGTCAATGAACCGGGCATTGATCATCAGGGCTTTCACATCTTTGATCTTCGGTCCGAAAGAGTTGAACTTCCGGGCCATCAGCTTGCTGGTGGCGATGGCAGGTATAGCGCCGTCTTTCATTTTCAAAAAGACCTGGTCACGGTCCTTGGGGATGGGCTTATAGATCGTATCAGTGCCCTCTGCGTAAACAGCCCAGTCCCACTGGCCTTTGTGGCGGTCCCAGTCACCGACGAGCACATCCAGGAGCCGGGCGCGGGCAAAGGCCTTCTGATCGAAATGATGGGTGTTGGTCTCATAACGATCGCGCAAGGCATCTTCGGAGTCCGCAAATCCAGCCACATTCCCAAATATGCGCAAGGTGTCGGCCATGCCATCAAATTTCTCCTCGAGCATGTATACCTTGCCCTGCACCGCCTCGGCGTATACTCCGAAAGCTGTATCGCTCTTTGGAACATAGTAGAGGGCGGGGGAGGAGTGGAAAACGCCAGCCGCTTCGGCCAAGTCAGGTATGATTAAGGCCCCATAGGGGTTGGCAGACGAGATTTGATCGCGGAGGATGTTGGTGACGAAGGTTGGTTGCCAGAATTTGGCCAGTACCTGCACCGGATTCTTGTCGATGGAACGGAAGGCATAAATGCGGCCGAGACTGTCCTGAAGCTGAAAACTGCTGGTTTGGAAGCCGCCGCCTTTCTTGACGACTTTCATGCCGCCTTTCACCCGGGAAAGGTCAAACACGGGGAGCTGAACGGGGGTGGTCCAGCTATCGCGGTGGTGGTTGCCCCAGAAAAGGCGGTGCAGCCAGTTGCGGTCGTAGTGGCGGCCTGCCACTACCCATACGCTGTCGGCGCCGGCCGGGGGCAGGTCATACTCCCCCGGCTGCACCAAAGCGTCTTGTTGGTAAAAATTATCGTCGGCGCAACTGCTTAGCAAGAGTGTGAGAAGCAGCAGAAGCGTCGTTTTAAGGTATAGGTGCTGCATAAGGTATAGGTACCATCCTTAAACGCAGCCTTGCCACAAGGTTTTCGCCTATTTGCGTTTTTGTCTGTAGTAATTAATCAGTCCGGCTGTGGAACTGTCGTGCTCGGCAGTCTTATCGTTGAGCAGTTCCTCTTCAATTGCGCCGGCCAGTTGCTTGCCCAGTTCTACGCCCCACTGGTCGAAACTGTACACGTTCCAGATCACACCCTGCACAAAGGTCTTGTGCTCGTACATCGCAATCAGGCTGCCCAGGCTATAGGGCGTCAGCAAGTCGAACATAATAGAGGTGGACGGCTTGTTGCCCTCGAATATCTTGTGTGGCACCAGTTGCTCTAGTTCTTCACCGGCCATCCCTTTCTTCTCCAATTCGGCACGCACTTCCGCTTCGGTTTTGCCCTTCATCAGGGCCTCCGTCTGGGCAAAGAAGTTGGAGAGCAGCATCGGGTGATGCTCGCCAATCGGGTTGTGGCTGTTTACCGGAGCCAGAAAATCGGAAGGTATAAGGACAGTGCCCTGGTGAATCAGCTGGAAGAAAGAGTGTTGTCCGTTGGTACCGGCCGCCCCCCAGATCACCGGCTGCGTCTGGAAGTTGACATACTCGCCGTTGCGCATGGCGGTCTTGCCGTTGCTTTCCATCTGCAATTGCTGCAGGTACTCCGGCAACAGGCGCAGGTACTGGTCATAAGGCAGCACAGCATGCGACTGCGACTCAAAGAAGTTAGTATACCACACGCTCAGCAAAGCCATCAGCACCGGTATGTTCTGGCGCATCGGGGTATTTTTTAGG
The DNA here is from genome assembly GCF_030546575.1 of Pontibacter coccineus. Taxonomy (GTDB): domain Bacteria; phylum Bacteroidota; class Bacteroidia; order Cytophagales; family Hymenobacteraceae; genus Pontibacter; species Pontibacter coccineus. The sequence continues at coordinate 59,766 of NZ_JAUOTN010000010.1, read as the reverse complement.
TGCTTGTCCATGGACTCGGCACCGCGCAGCAACTCTTCGAACTTGTCATAGCCAATGGCGCAAGCAACCGACAGGCCGATGGCCGACCAGAGCGAGAAGCGCCCGCCTACCCAATCCCAGAAGCGGAAGGTGTTTTCCGGGGCGATGCCGAATTTAGAAACTGCCTCCGTGTTGGTGGAGAGCGCCACAAAGTGCTTGCTGACATGCGCCTCGTCTTTGGCCGTTGCCAGAAACCAGCTGCGTGCCATGTGGGCGTTGGCAATCGTTTCTTTCGTAGTGAAGGTTTTGGAGGCAATGATAAAGAGGGTTGTTTCCGGATCCACTTTCCGCAGGACCTCGGCCGCATCGGTGCCGTCCACATTCGAGATAAAGTGCACCTCGATATCCGGCTTTTGGTATTTTTTGAGCGCCTCGGTCACCATCTGCGGGCCCAGGTGCGAGCCGCCAATCCCTATGTTCACAACGTGCTGCACTTTTTTACCGGTATAGCCGGTCCACGCGCCGCTGTGCAGGCGGTCGCAGAAGTCCTTCATCTGGCGCTGCACATCCCGCACCTCCTCCAGCACATTCTCGCCATCCACGATCAGTTCCTGATCCGTGAAGTTGCGCAGGGCAGTGTGCAGCACGGCACGGCCTTCGGTGGCATTGATTTTCTCGCCGCGCAGCATGCTCTCGATGGCAGCCGGTACGTTAGTTTCCTCGGCTAAATCAGTTAACAGATCCAGCGTTTCTTCCGTGATGCGGTTTTTGGAGAAATCGTAGAGCGTGCCGTCTACCTCAAACGAGAATTTCTTGAAGCGATCCGGATCGGCCTTGAACAAATCGCGCAAGTGCTTTTGCCTCAGTTCAGTGAAGTGAGTTTCCAGTTTTTTCCAGGCGTTGGTATGGGTCGGATTGTCGGTGTGTAGCATGTTTTAAATTGTCAAGGTGTTACGGCAGGAACTACTCTTAAAGGGCCTGCAAGGTTTTTCGGAATGAGCAGGAAATATAGTCTTTCAGGTATAAAGATACGTTAATTTGGGCAGCTAGCACAGGAAAGGTATCATTTGGCGGACTCCTGCGTAGGTCTAAGACCGGTTGATTTCATTCGATGAAGCGAGTTCATGCGTATGAAGCTTACTGGAATGTTACACCAAAAGCCCCAGACCATGAAAGAGGAACAAAAGGACCAGCCAAACGATAAATCATCGCCAAAGGCCAAAATTCTGCGTGAAGACGACGGAAAAAGAACCCCACCGACCCACCCGAAGGAGGTAACCGGTGAACAGCACCAGACCACCCACCCGGAGCAGGCGCCTGACGTGCCGCCGCATGAGCGCACAGAAGGTATACCTTAGGCGCTTATTGATTCTTTATGAGGCTCACGCAGCCAAGTATACCTAAACTATACCCCAGGCTTAACGCCCATCTGGTACCCTGATCTTTAACTAACCGAAAAAATGAATACGCTTCAGCAGAATCTCCAGGACAAAAACATCAAAGCCTTGATTTTTGACCTCGATGGTGTCGTGACGCAGACTGCCCGGGTACACGCCCAGGCCTGGAAACGCATGTTTGATGCCTACCTGCAGAAGCGCGGCGAGAAAGAGGGCAAGCACTACGAGCCGCTTGACATTGAAACCGACTACCGGGAGCACATTGACGGCATTCCGCGCTACGACGGCGTGCGCAACTTTTTGGAGTCGCGCGGCATCCGTTTGCCAGAGGGCGCACCCGAAGACGAGGAGGGACAAGAAACAGTGGGAGGACTAGGCAACCTGAAAAATATGTACTTTCAGGAATTGGTCAGGCAGGAAGGGGTCGATGTATATGATGATACCATCGCCTGGCTCAAACAACAGAAACAAAACGGTTTACGCACAGCCATTATCTCGGCCAGCAAAAATTGTGTGGATGTGCTGCATGCCGCAGGTATAGCGCAGCTGTTTGAAGAGCACGTCGATGGGCTGCAAGCCTCACAGCTGGGACTGAAAGGCAAGCCCGCCCCGGATGTTTTTCTGGAAGCCGCCCGCCGCTTAGGTATAGCCCCCCAGGAGGTCGCCGTATTCGAGGATGCTCGCAAAGGAGTACAGGCCGCGAAAGCCGGCGGCTTCGGCCTGGTAGTAGGTGTAGACCGCACCCACGACGAAGCCGCTCTGAAAGCGGGTGGCGCTGACCTGGTGATCCAGGAATTTCCCAAGGTATAAACATCCCGACACCGATCTCTAATCCAACATCATGATACAGAAACGTGAGGCCCACGAACTGCCATCGGCCCTCGGCCAACTCAACGAACTCAAAGCCCAGTTGCAGGGCAAAACCCCCGCCATTTTCCTAGACTACGACGGTTGCCTGACGCCCATCGTGCAGCGACCTGAAATGGCCATTCTGTCGGATGAGATGCGGACTGCCCTGCACGAGCTGGCTGCCGTAACCAAAGTGGCCGTTGTCAGCGGGCGTGACCGCCGGAACGTGGAGGAACTGGTCAAGCTTGACAACTTATACTTTGCCGGTTCACACGGATTCGACATCACCGGTCCGGGAGGTATGGCCTCTGAACCCGGAGGCGCTAAAACCGCCCTGCCTGCGCTGGACAAAGCGGATGGCATCCTGCAGGAAAAGCTACAAGGTATAGCGGGCAGTCTGGTGGAGCGGAAGCGGTACGCAATTGCCGTGCACTATCGCAATGTGGCCGACGATCAGGTGGAAGCCGTCAGGAAGGCTGTGGACGAAGTACTGGATGCTATGCCGGAGCTGAAGATCGGCCATGGCAAAAAGATCTACGAGCTCAAGCCGAACATTGACTGGCACAAAGGCAAAGCCGTGATGTGGCTGATGGAAGAGCTGGGTTTAAACGATGGGAAATACATGCCGCTCTACATTGGGGACGATATAACCGACGAAGACGCTTTTGCAGAGCTGCAAGGGATAGGTATAGGTGTACTGGTGGGCGAGCACGCCGACAGAACAGCCGCTACCTACCGCCTGGAGAGTGTGGACGAAGTGCGTATTTTCCTGGAAGACCTGACAGATACCATCAAGACACAACGTAATGGCTGATTGGAGCATCATCTATGACAAATGGGTTCCGAAAGAGCAGACCCTGCGCGAAGCGCTCTGCACCTTAGGGAACGGCTATATTGCCACCCGGGGAGCATTTGAGGAGGCCAGCGCGGAGCCGGAGGTACATTATCCCGGTACATACCTGGCTGGTGGCTACAACCGGCTCACTTCTGAAGTGGCCGGCAAGCAGATCGAAAATGAAGACCTTGTGAATTGGCCGAACTGGCTGCCTGTTTCCTTCCGGCAGCCGGGCGAGGAGTGGTTTCACATAAATGACGTCGATGTGCTGGATTTTAAGCAGGAGCTCGATATGCAGCACGGCTTACTTTGCCGCTATGTGCACTTCCGCGACAGCAAAGGCCACGAATCGAAGCTCAACACCCGCCGCATCGTCAGCATGGCGGATCCGCACCTGGCAGTGCTGGAGTGGCAGCTGACGCCGGTTAACTGGTCGGGTGAAATAGAAGTACGGGCCGCCCTCGACGGACGCGTGATCAACAGTGGCGTGGCCCGTTACCGCGCACTGGCCAGTCAGCACCTCGAAACATTGGAACAGGGCCAGCACGACGAGGAGACCATGTACCTGGTGGTGCAGACCGTGCAGTCCAAGACCCGCATGGCGCAGGTGGCCCGCACCAAGGTATACCTGGATGGAAAAGCGAGCGGTGTGTTGCCTCAGACCAAGATTGAACAAGGCTATGTGGAACACCAGTTTAAGCTGCAGGCTGTTGAAGGCCAGCCCCTACGACTCGAGAAAAGCGTGCTGATCTATACCTCCCGCGACTGGGCCATATCGGAGCCTCTGCAGGATGCCTGCACCAACAGCTTCCGGCAGGGCACGTTTGAGGAGTCACTGGAAGGGCACAAGCGGGCGTGGCAACGCATCTGGAACCGCTGCGACCTCGACACGGCCTGCAATACCAAAGTACAATCTGTTCTGCGGCTGCACATTTTCCATTTGCTGCAATCCGTTTCGGGCCACACCGTCGACCTGGACGTAGGCGTTCCTGCCCGTGGCTGGCACGGCGAGGCCTATAGGGGGCACATTTTCTGGGATGAGCTGTTTATCTTTCCTTTCCTAAACCTGCACCTGCCCGCCATCACCCGGGGGTTGCTCATGTACCGCTACCGTCGTCTGAACGAGGCCCGCAGTGCCGCAAAAGTGGCCGGGTATAAAGGAGCCATGTTTCCGTGGCAAAGCGGCAGCAACGGTCGCGAGGAAAGCCAGGTCATTCACCTCAATCCGCAGTCAGGCCGCTGGCTACCCGACAACACGTTCCTGCAGCGGCACATCAGCTCGGCCGTCGCCTACAATGTATGGCATTACTACCAGGCCACCGATGACATCGATTTTCTAAGCTACCATGGTGCTGAGCTGATGATGGACATCGCGCAGTTCTGGTCAACGATCGCTACTCTCAACCAGGGGACCGGTCGCTACGAGATCCTGCATGTAGTGGGGCCTGACGAGTACCACACCGAATACCCTGATTCTGAGGAAGTAGGCTTGAACAACAACGCCTATACCAATATGCTGGCTGTCTGGGTTATCCAAAAGGCGCTGCAACTCAAAGAGGTGATCGACGACACCCGCTACGAAGAACTGCTTGCCAAGCTGCACATTACGGCCGACGACCTGACACGCTGGGAAGACATCGGCAAGCGCATGTACGTGCCTTTTCTGGAAGATACCAGGATCATTGCGCAATTCGACGGTTACGACCAGCTGCAGGAGTTCGACTGGGGTAAGTACAAGGCTAAATACGGCGAGGCCATGCGCCTCGATCGCATCCTCGAAAGCGAAGGCGACAGCGTGAACAGGTACAAAGCCAGCAAACAGGCCGATGTGTTGATGCTCTTCTACCTGTTTTCTTCTGAGGAATTGCTCTCCATTTTCAAACAGCTTGACTACGACTTTAAGCCCGAGCGTATACCTGAAAACATTGCCTATTACGAAAAGCGCACTTCGCATGGCTCCACGTTGAGCAAGATCGTGCACGCCTGGGTGCTGGCCCGGTCGGACCGAAAACGCTCATGGTCAAACTTTGAGATGGCCCTGATGAGCGACCTGGAAGACATACAGGGAGGCACCACGGCTGAAGGCATACACCTCGGCGCCATGGCCGGCACGGTAGACCTGGTGCAGCGCGCTTACACGGGCCTGGAGATCCGCGACAATGTGCTGTGGCTTAACCCGGTGCTTCCAGATGAAATGCCCTGCCTCAACCTACAGTTCCGCTATCGCGGACACAGGCTTGAGCTGAATATTACCCGCGATAAACTGATCATCAAATTTGACAGAGGCTGGTCCAAGGAAGTGAAAATCGGGGTGCGCGGTGCGATATATACCTTCAAAACCGGCGATGTAAAAGAGTTCGACCTCCGGCGCTGAAGTAAAAGGGATTCGCCTAAGGATTGGCTATACCTATACCTGATTCCTGTGATTCCTGGTTTGAGAGCCCAGCAACTGTTAAAGTACAGATGAGTAGATGACTGTATGATCGCCAGAACCAGGATGACCTATGGTGGACGATCATTTTAGGCTTACGCTGGTGTCCGCTTGTACCAATATTTATACCTGTAGCATATGCATAAAGTCCTCACCATCACGATCAATCCGGCCTTAGACAAGAGTACCCGTGTACAGCGCGTGCTGCCCGAGAAGAAGCTGCGCTGCGAGGAGCCCACTTACGAACCGGGGGGAGGTGGCATCAACGTATCACGCGCCATGCATAAACTAGGGGGCAACTCCTGTGCCTGGCTGTTATCAGGCGGGCCAGCCGGAGAAAAGCTTTGCGAATTGCTGAAGGAGGAAGGCGTGGAATATTGGAATGGTCAGACCAAAAGCTGGACCCGGGAAAGTCTGATGGTGATGGAAGACAGTACGGGAGACCAGTTTCGCTTCGGCATGCCTGGTCCGCATATTGAAAAATCGGAGTGGCAACAGGTGTTGGAGAAACTCGAGAAGTTGGAACAGGTACCCGAATACGTAGTCGCCAGCGGCAGTCTGGCTCCTGGTGTGCCTGATGATTTTTACCTCCAGATGGCCTTGATCGCCCATAAGCGCAACTTTAGGCTGATCGTAGATACATCGGGTGAGGCGCTTTTAAAGGCAGCAGGAGAGGGGCTATACTTGATCAAACCCAACCTGGGCGAGCTGGCCAAGCTGGCCGGGAAGGAACATATTTCAGCGATGGAGCAGGAAGAGTTCGCCATGCAGGTACTCGACGAAGGCAAGTGCAAAGTGCTGGTCGTGTCGCTGGGTCCACGCGGCGCGATGCTGGCCTCCAAAGAATCAGGCATTCACTATGTTGTACCGCCTACTGTGAAGCAACAGAGCGCCGTCGGCGCCGGGGACAGCATGGTGGCTGGTATGGTGATGAGCCTACTGCAGGGTTGTTCGTTGGAGGAAGTGGTGCGCTACGGCGTTGCCGCCGGCACCGCCGCGACGATGACGCCGGGGTCTGAGCTATGCCGCAAAGAGGATACAGAGGAGATATACCAGTGGTTGTTGAAGCATAAGTAATAGTTTGCTCACGCTCTTATCCATGGCGCGAGCGTCCCCGCTCGTGACTGCTATATTGGGGCCTCTGGCCCAGGTATAGGCATGACATACGACTGCTCATACCTTGCAGCGTTCTGCAAGCCTAGCCCTACATACCGCCAGTTTAGCGATAGCGCAAATGTGGTGGCGCATGTGGCCGGTTTGCAACTGGCGTAGTTTCAGCCTACCTATACCTTAAGCTAATTTGTTTCATGGCTTCGCCTGTGCGGCGGGCACTCACTTTTTGTCTTGACACAAAAAGTAAGCAAAAAGGTCAAGACGCTCCAAACTCGCTGAACGCTCAAACAGTGGAGCGCCGAAAAGTGCACCTGGCTAATGGTGTTTGTTTCATCGCTTCCGGGGCAAGTAAGTCTTGCTATACCTGACAGTTGAATTTGCAGTAAAGAATAATACGAGGCTTATACCTTGAAATGGCAATTCCAGATTCCCCGCCTGGGGGTAGGGGCCCTCTTAAAGGACAAGGAGAGGTTAGGGGCAATGCCATCATCCTAATTAACGATTAACTCAAGCCGTCATCTCGACGAAAGGAGAGATCTGGATTTTATCAATACTTTCACACAAATTCAGATTTCTCCCAAGGGTCGAAATGACAAAAAAGGCTTTTAGTTGACGGCATAAAGGGTCAGAGGTGGTTGGGCCCGGTATTATATAATATAAAAAGTTGCTACAAAGTCTACACCTGAGAATTGAGTGAACTGCAGTAATTCCCCTCTCGGGAGGGGCAGGGGTGGGTCTAATTTGTGGAAGCTCAAACTGCAAAAGCTACAACGCTATACCTTTAGCTGCGACAGGAAGGGCAATTTTGAAGCAGAAAGGGGATAACAATCCTTTAGAGACACCTTGAAAATCCTTTAATCCTGAAAATCTTGTATCAGACAAAATAAGAAGGGTGAAGCTTTCGCCTCACCCTTCTTTATAATCTAAGGTTATACCTTATACATTCTTATTCACGCAATTCAAGTCTTCAAACGCTTCCTTCAGTCTGGCGATGAAGTTTTCTTCGCCTTTGCGCAGCCAAACGCGTGGGTCGTAGTACTTCTTATTAGGAGAGTCTGGACCGTCCGGGCTACCCAGCTGGCCTTGCAGGTATTCCTTCTTCGACTCGTAATAATTCTTCACACCCTCCCAGTAAGCCCACTGCATGTCCGTGTCAATGTTCATCTTGATGGCACCGTAGCCAATCGCCTCTGTGATCTTGGCTTTCTCTGATCCGGAACCGCCGTGGAATACAAAGTTCACCGGGTTTTCGCCTGTTCCGAATTTCTCTTTGATAAAGTTCTGTGAGTTTTTCAGGATCTCCGGGCGCAGCTCCACGTTGCCCGGCTTGTATACACCATGCACGTTGCCGAATGCCGCAGCGATTGTGAAACGGTCGCTCACTTTCTTCAGCTCTTCGTACGCATAGGCTACTTCCTCCGGCTGGGTATACAGACGGGAGCTGTCTACGCCGGTGTTGTCCACGCCATCTTCTTCGCCACCGGTCACGCCGAGTTCGATCTCCACGGTCATACCGATCTTATTCATACGCTCCAGGTAACTTGCGCATGTCTCGATGTTTTCTTTGATCTCTTCCTCCGAAAGGTCGAGCATGTGTGAGCTGTAGAGTGGCTTGCCGTGTTGCTCGTAGTATTTTTCGCCGGCGTCTAACAGACCGTCGATCCAGGGAAGCAATTTCTTGGCAGCATGGTCAGTGTGCAGTACCACGGGTACGCCGTAGGCTTCAGCCATCAAGTGTACGTGCTGGGCACCTGAAACACCACCTGCGATGGCAGCTTTCTGGTTGTCGTTTTCCAGGCCTTTACCAGCGAAGAACGTGGCGCCACCGTGCGAGAACTGAATGATTACGGGGGAATTAAGCACCTTGGCTGTTTCCAGCACGGCGTTGATAGAGTTTGTGCCAATCACGTTGACGGCTGGCAGCGCAAAATTATTTTCATTGGCATACTTGAACAGCTCTGTTACTTCATCGCCGAACAATACCCCTGATCTGAAACGTTTTTCCATGAATGTTTAAGTTTTATTTCGATTTGAAATTACGGATAAATAATTTCTTAACCGAAAATTGATGGCAGGCGCTTCAGAAAAAAGGGGCTATACCTTTCAGGAAGGCTTAATCAAACACGAGCACTTTGTCTTTGTGCTTCCCGCGCATGTGGCCGCGTATGATCTGCTGTATGTCCTTGTTGTCGTTGTAGCGCTGAATCTCCGACTTAAAGTCGTCCAGCGAGCTGGCCGAAAAGTACTCGTCCACAAAGCCAAAGCCGAGGTAGGTGCCGTGCTCTACCACCACAACAGATTTTTCGCCCAGTTCCCGGCCCTTGCCTACAATCACAAAACTGTTGTGGTCGTAGGTAAACGACTCGATGGCGGCATCCACACGTGCATTGTACTCTTCGGGCGTTTCTGCTCCAATGCAGGCACCTTTGCAGATGTGTACTTGGTAGTCGAAGCAGGCACCCGGCGTTTTATACAGGTCGCACAGCTTTTGGCACAGGTTATACTTTGATACCTTATGATAAAGGAAGCCTTTGGCCTTGAACTGGTTAGAGAGTGCGATAATGGGCGTCATGTTCACATCATCGGCCTTGTTGATGCTTCCAAATGTCAGTCGCTTATACCCTTTATCATCTTCGTAGGTGAAAATGCCGGTATTGAACACACTGCGCCGCTGCTGACGGTTGTAGTGCGGCTTCATGCGCTTGATCTCCGCCGACTCAAACAACAGTGCCACCAGTTCGTTGCCCATCAGTTCGTAAGTAATGTCAGCGATCTGGTTCTTGAACTCAATCGATTTGCGGCTCTTGTAGTCGATGTTGAAGTGCTGGATAATGCGCTTCTTTATATTGATGCTCTTGCCAACATAGATCACCTCTCCCGCTTCGTTGTAAAAGTAGTAGACCCCCGGAACCGTCGGCAAAGCATCCACCTGCTCCTTGCTGATGGCAGGGGGAAGGAGAGAGGCTTTGATCTCGTTCTTAAGCTGTTCCGAAGGATCAGCCATGTGCTGGGCTCCGTCAATCACCGGACGGTTTAACTTGATCAGCTTGTCAAACAGCTTGGCCGTGGCTTCGGCGTCGCCGATGGCACGGTGGCGCATCTGCAGGTCAATGTCAATGCTTTTGCAGAGTTTACCCAGCGAGTAAGAAGGCAGGCCAGGTATAAGCGAACGGCTCAGGCGCACGGTGCAAAGCGTCTTGCGCTGAAAGGTAAAACCCAGGTCAGCAAACTCTTTCTTGATGAAGGAGTAGTCGAAGCGCACGTTGTGGGCCACAAACACCTTGCCCTCCGTGAACTGCACGATCTCTTTGGCCACCTCGTAGAACTTGGGCGCGTCCTGCACCATATCGTCGGTAATGCCGGTGAGCTGAGAAATGAAATAGGGAATAGGGCGCTCCGGGTTGATCAAGGTGCTATACTTATCCACGACTTCGTTTCCATCGTGAATGAAAATGGCAATTTCAGTGATCCTGTCCTGTGTGGGCTGACTACCCGTGGTCTCAATGTCTATGATGGCGTACAAGCTGATTCTTTTTAGGCTTTTAGAAGCGGCCTCTGGTGTTCTCCAAAGGACTATCCTGTAAACCAATATTCTTAGCAATACGTTTCAAATTCCGCGCACGCTATACCTTGTGCAAACAGCATTAGCAAATGCGTCCTACTGCTCGGCTTCCCGGTCATCCTCGTAGCGCTCCCTTCTCGCTTTTTCGCGCAGCTTGTCGAACATCTTCCGGAAGCGTCCCGATTTCTGCTCTTTCACATCGTCTATATCGGCCAGCAAAAAGCCGAAGGGTCGCAGTGGTTCGTAAGCATCAAAAATAACTTTCAGGATCGCGATCATGGGTATAGAGATGATCATACCGGCCGCTCCCCAAATTTCCCCACCAATCAGCAAGGCAATGATGGCCGCAAAAGGGTTGATACTTACCTTGGAACCAACAACATAGGGCGTAATGAAATTGCCCTCCAGAAATTGTACGAACATGAACACCAGCACTACCAGCACCGCCTCGAACAGACTGCCCGTGGTGGCCAGCGTGAACAGCGCCGGGAGCATGGCCCCGATCAGAATACCTATATAAGGTATGATGGTCAGGATGGAGGCAAAGACGCCGAAAAAGATCGCATACTTCACGCCCAGGATAAGCAAGCCAGCTGAGTTGAGCAAGGACACAATCACAATCACGATCATCAGGCCCGAGATGTAGCTTTGTGCCACTAACTGTATGTTGTCAATGGTATGGTTGAGGCTGCTGCGGCGCTCCTTCGACACAAACTTGTACATGAACTGCTCCAAGTGGTCGCGGTAGTACAGAAAGCAGAACACAAAAATGGGCACGATGGTGATAACCGTCAGTGCGCCGGTGGTCAGTGAGATGGTGCTACCGACAAAAGTGGTTGAAACTTCCCGTAAGCCGCCCACTGTATTGCGGAAGAGCTCGCTTTTGTTGGCGGGTTGTATACCAAAATTATGGTAGAGGTAGTCCTGCACCTTCATGATCAAGGCATCGAAGTTCTTCCCGATGGCATCCAGCTCGGAGGTGAGGCTAATGACCTGCATTGACAAAAACCAGATGACCAGGCCCAGCACGATCACCACCATGACAATGCTACAGAGAATAGCCAACGCACGCGGGACGCGGAATTTTTCGAGGTCGCGGGTGAGAGGCAGCAGGAGCAGGGCAAACAGCAAAGCAAAGGCCAGCGGCATCAGAACCGACTTGAAGCTCTGTAATGTCCAGATAGCTAGAAAAAGGCCCAGTAAAATGATGACATATTTAAAATACCGGGGTAATTTAATTTCCATAGGGTGTGTCCGTGTGTAGGTATACGGCCTGTGTTTGACCGCATTTAGTTAAGCAAATGTAAGCGCAAGTATAGTTAAATCTAAATATTTTTATGCTAATTAAATTAGCCAAAATCTACCTGTGTTTTTCTTCGGTTTTCGTGAACTGTAAGTAATGCGCAATGGTTGTATAGAAGTAGTTGATGATTTCAACGAATTTAACTATATTTGCTGACTAAAAATATTAGCAATAATCCTCCTTGCGGGATGAATCGGTCAGGCGCCGGAACTATTTGTAGCGTCTGATTTCTTTTATTTTTCTATATTTCCGAGTGATTCCACTAAATCAAATACACTTACGCTTACAGAATGGCAGAGTTAGAGCATAATTACAACGAAGACAGCATTCGCTCGCTGGAGCCCCGCGAACACATCAGGCTACGCCCCGGTATGTACATCGGCAAGCTGGGAGACGGATCTTCGGCCGATGATGGTATTTACATTTTGGTGAAAGAGGTGATTGACAACTCCATCGACGAACACGTGATGGGCTATGGCAAGACGATCGACATCAAGATATCGGACCACAAGGTGCAGGTGCGCGACTATGGCCGCGGTATTCCGCTGGGCAAGGTGATCGACTGCGTAAGCAAGATCAACACAGGTGGTAAGTACGACAGCAAGGCATTCCAGAAATCGGTTGGTCTGAACGGCGTGGGTACGAAGGCGGTAAACGCCCTTTCAAGCCAGTTCCGCATTCAATCGGTGCGTGACGGACAGATGAAGGCCGCCGAGTTTGAGCGTGGTGTGCTGACCAACGATCTTCCGCTGGAGGCCACCTCACAGCGCAACGGTACGCTCACGGTTTTTACACCGGACGATACCATCTTCAAGAACTATCAGTACAACCCGGATTATCTGGAGAACCAGATCTGGAACTACGTATACCTGAACGCCGGTCTGACGATCAACTTCAACGGCAAAAAATTCTACTCTGAGAACGGCCTACTCGACCTTTTAAGAAACAAAGCCGACGAGGAGAGCATGCGCTACCCGATCATCCACCTGAAAGGGAATGATATTGAGCTGGCCATAACACACGGTAACGATTACGGCGAGGAGTATTATTCTTTCGTGAACGGTCAGTATACGACCATGGGGGGTACGCACCTGGCGGCTTTCCGCACAGCACTGGTAAAGACAATCCGTGACTTTTATAAGAAGGATTATGACGCAGCTGACATTCGCGGCTCCGTTGTCGGTGCCATTTCGCTTCGTGTACAGGAGCCGGTATTTGAATCACAGACCAAGACCAAACTGGGCTCGATTGATATGGGCCCGGACGGACCGGCCGTGAACTCATATATCAATGACTTTATTAAGGAGCACCTTGATAATTATCTCCGCATCAACCAGGCGACGGCTGAAGCGCTGAAGAAGCGCATTGAGCAAAGCGAGCGGGAGCGCAAGGACATGGCAGGTGTGAAGAAGCTGGCCAACCAGCGCGCCAAGAAAGCCAACCTGCACAACCGCAAACTCCGCGACTGCCGCCTGCACTTCAACGAGGACAAGCACGAGAACGCATTGCTTTCAACGCTCTTCATCACGGAGGGTGACTCGGCCAGTGGTTCCATCACCAAATCCCGCAACGTAGACACGGAGGCGGTCTTCAGTTTGAGAGGTAAGCCTTTGAACTGCTTTGGTCTGAAGAAAAAGGTCGTGTACGAAAACGAGGAGTTTAATCTGTTGCAGCACGCCCTGAACATTGAAGAAGGCCTGGAAGGCCTCAGGTATAACCGTGTGGTGATCGCAACGGATGCCGACGTGGACGGGATGCACATCCGTCTGCTGCTGCTGACCTTCTTCCTGCAGTTCTTCCCGGATCTGGTGAAGAACGGCCACGTCTACATTCTGGAAACGCCGCTTTTCCGGGTGCGCAACAAGAAAGAAACCATCTATTGCTACAACGAAACCGAAAAGCAGGCGGCTATTGAGAAACTGGGCAAACGCCCTGAGATCACCCGATTCAAAGGTTTGGGTGAGATCTCGCCGGACGAGTTTGGTAAGTTCATTGGCGATAACATCAAATTGAAGCCGGTGTTCCTGCAAAAAGACACGACGATACAGAAAATGCTGAGCTACTACATGGGCAAAAACACGCCGGAGCGCCAGCAATTCATTATTGAGAATCTGAAGTTTGAGAAAGATATAGTTGAGGAAGTATATGCATAACGACGAACTGAACAACGAAGGTATAGAAAGAGAAGACGAGTTGGAGATCGCGTTTACAGACGGTGAGGAAGAGATCATCCATAACGTAACCCCGGTATCCGGTCTGTACGAGAACTGGTTCCTCGACTATGCTTCTTACGTAATTTTGGAGCGTGCCGTGCCTGCCATCGAGGACGGTTTGAAGCCCGTGCAGCGCCGCATCCTGCATGCGATGAGAGAGATGGACGATGGTCGCTTTAACAAGGTGGCCAACGTGATCGGTCAGACCATGCAATACCACCCGCACGGCGATGCCTCTATCGGTGATGCGATGGTGAACTTGGGTCAGAAGGATCTTCTGATCGAGACGCAGGGTAACTGGGGTGATGTGCGCACAGGTGACAGTGCCGCTGCACCGCGTTACATCGAGGCCCGCCTGTCCAAGTTCGCGTTGGATGTGGTATTTAATCCGCAGACCACGATCTGGCAACTCAGTTACGACGGTCGCAAGAACGAGCCGGTGACTTTGCCTGTGAAATTCCCGCTGCTGCTCGCGCAGGGTGTGGAAGGTATAGCCGTTGGTCTATCGACCAAGATCATGCCGCACAACTTCAAGGAGTTGATCAAGGGCTCGATTGATGTGCTGAAAGGACGCACGACGACCCTGCTACCTGACTTCCCGAACGGCGGTATGGTGGACGTGACCAATTACAACCATGGTATGCGCGGCGGCAAGATCCGGGTGCGCGCCACGATTGAGAAGGTGGACAAGACCATGCTCATCATCCGTGACGTACCGTACGGCATCACGACCACGGGTCTGATGGAGTCGATCGTGAAGGCGAGCGAGAACAACAAGATCAAGATCAAGAAGGTAGTCGACAACACGGCTGCTAACGTGGAGATACAGGTACAGCTGCCACCGGGCGTGTCGCCTGACCTGACCATGGACGCGCTCTACGCGTTCACGGATTGCGAGGTGTCGATCTCGCCAAACACCTGCGTGATCATCGACGACAAACCGCACTTCCTGAGTGTGGACGAGCTGCTGCGCATTTCTACCTTCAAAACGGTAGACCTGCTCAAGCGTGAACTGGAGATCCGCAAAGCCGAGCTGGAAGACAAGTGGCACTACTCGTCGCTGGAAAAGATATTCATCGAGAACCGCATTTACCACGACATTGAGGAGTGCGAAACTTGGGAAGCAGTGCTCGAGGCGATCGACAAAGGCTTGGATCCATTTAAAAAACTCCTGCGCCGTGAGGTGACCCAGGACGACATCATTCGGCTAACCGAGATCAAGATCAAACGCATCTCCAAGTACGACTCTTTCAAGGCTGATGAGTACATCCATAAGCTGGAAGAAGAGATGGCCGAGGTGGATGATAACCTGGCCAACCTGATCCGCTACGCAATTGCTTACTTTGAAGGCTTACTGAAAAAGTACGGACAGGGACGTGACCGCAAGGCACAGGTGAAGACCTTTGATGTGATTACTGCACAAAAAGTTGCGATCGCGAACCAGAAGCTTTACATGAACGCCAAAGACGGCTTTATCGGTACCGGTCTGCGCAAGGACGAGTTTGTATGCGATTGCTCCGACATGGACGACATCATTGTGTTCCGCAAGGATGGCAAGTTCACGGTGACGAAAGTAGCGGAGAAAAGCTTTGTGGGCAAAGACATCATCATGGCCGGCGTTTACAACAAGAACGACGAGCACATGGTCTACAACATGATCTACGTAGATGGTAAGACCGGCGTGTCCTTCGCGAAACGATTCTCTGTGAAGTCCATCACCCGCGACAAGGAGTATGATCTGACCAAGGGCAACAAAAACTCCAAGGTGCATTACCTGACGGCTAATCCGAACTCAGAGTCAGAAGTGGTCAATGTCACCCTTGCGCCGCAGTCAACGGCCCGCATCAAACAGTTCGACTATGACTTCGCCGAGCTGATGATAAAGGGCAAAGGATCAAACGGTAATATCGTTACCAAGTACCCGATCAAGAAGGTGGTGCAGAAGAGTCTGGGCGAGTCTACCTTGGGTGGACGGGAGATCTTCTACGACGAGGTGATCGGACGACTCAACACCGAAGGCCGTGGCCGCTACCTGGGTTCCTTCAATACCGACGATACGATTCTGGTGGTATACGAAGATGGCACCTACGAGCAGACCACGTTTGATCTGGCCAACCACTATACCGTGGAGAAGATCAAAGTGCTGCAGAAGTTTGATCCGGAGTTGGTCGTATCCACTATTTATTACGAAGGAGATAATAAAACCTATTATGTGAAGCGTTTCCGTATCGAGACTTCTACGGTAGGTAAGAAATTCAGCTTTATACCGGAGACCAAGAACTCCAGAATGGAAGCCGTTTCTACACATCCGGTTCCGATGGCGACCATCAGCTTCAAGCGCTCGCTGCGAGGTGAAAAAGAAACTGAGAAGCTATTGCTCAGCGAATTCATTGACGTGAAAGGCTGGAAGGCTATGGGTAACAAGCTCAGCTACTTCAAAATTTACGATGTGAAAGTGCCGAAACTGGAGGAAGTGGAGCAGGAGGAAAAGCCTAAAACTAAGAAAGTTACCACCAAGCGGGAGCCTGTCACGTTGCCTTCCGAACTGAAGGAACTGGCAGAAGAGGCCGCCAAAGTCAGTGGGGCTCAACTTGATACGCTGGAAGCCGTAGAAGAACTATCAGACGACGGAAGTGCAAATAAGGCGTTGAAGAAAAGGAAGCAGCTGGATTTGTTCTAAATTAAGTCCTTTTTTGCATAAGTCGTTTTAATGCAATATATTAGGTTGCTTATTACAGATTATGCAAGTATTTTTCAAAGCTATACCTATTTTATTCATCATGCTCGGTTTCCTGATTCGTCCGCTGGACGTGCTGGGAGATTCCGGGCATGATGTGCTTTTAAAGAAGGCCTATGAGCTAAAAGAGCAGTACAAGGAAACCGAGGCGCTGGCAGTGTATGAGCAGATTATTGCCGCTGACGAATCGAATTTTGAGGCGCTCTGCCAGGCCAGTCTCCTGCACAGCCTGATGGGAAACCGGTTCTCGGACGACACCCGCAAAATCAACCATTTCAGCACGGCCAAATCGTACGCGCACCGTGCCTTTCTGCTCGACTCCACTGACGCCCGCTCTAACTATGCCATGGCGCTCTCACTGGCCTCTTTGGCTATGGTGTCGGGACCGAAGCAACGATTGGCGATGATCAGCGAAACCAAAACCTACCTGGAGGGGGCTTTAGCAGCTGATGAGAGCTACGCTGATGCCTGGCATTTGCTGGGGCGTTGGTACTTTAAGATGGCCAATCTCAATTTTGCTGAAGTGACGACCTATAAAGTCATGCTGGGGGGGATGGCGGATAAGCCTGCTACAAACAAGGATGCGATATACGCTATGGAAAGGGCCATTTTGCACAACCCGAACAACCTGCTTTATTATTTTGACTTGGCCAATATCTATCAGGAAATGAAAAACAAGGAGGCGTGTGTGTATACGCTCCAGCGCGCGATGGCCCAGAACCTGGAACTACAAACGAAGGAGGAACTGGAGTTAAGCAGGCGCTGTAAAATGATGCTGCAAGCATATCAGAAGTAACCAGATATAATTGCAATGCAAAGGGCCTGCTTCTATCTCGGAGCAGGCCCTTTGCATTGTTTCAAAACTATATGGTAGTCTATTTGTCGATATTTAGGCAAATTATCTATAATTTAGCGCCAATCAAGACAGTAAGAAAAGACAGTACATGATGTCTCGTTGGGCCTTAAGTTGGATAGTGGCGGTATTGATGCTTTCCGGTTGCGGCAAAGAAGAAGGTACACGGGAACAGATGGTCGATCTGGCGACGGTTGCTGTGGAGGATCCCGCGAAACAGCTGGTCAGTCTTAGCGAGGCCATTGAACGTTCGAAGCGCGACGGCAGTCTGTACGCCAGGAGAGCCATGGTGCTGCTACGGCAGGACGAGCTGGACAAAGCGTTGAGCGATGTGAACGAGGCGATCAGGCTCTCTAAGGAGCCTGCTAATTTCTTTGTGAAAGCACAGGTGCTATACCTGATGGGACGGCGTGAAGAAGCCTTGCCCCTGGCGTTGCAGGCAGAACGAAATTCATTTGAAAGTTCGTCGCTGTACGTGCTTTTGACCGAGCTATACCTGGACCGGGGGGAGTATACGAAGGCGGCTCGGTTTGCCAAACAAGCGCTGGAACTTTCACCCGATGATCCCCATGCGGTTTATTACAAGGGGAGGGTGTCTGAAGTGACCGGCGATACAACAGTCGCTATCAGGCTTTACCAGCAGGCGCTGGAGTTCAAGCCTGACTTTGCGGAAACGCATCGGTCGCTTGCGGGGCTATACCTGGCACAGCAGGACCTGGCACAAGCCAGAAAACATACGGAGCACGGATTGCGACTGAAGCCAGAAGATCCACAGTTGTGGCACTACAAAGGGATGCTACAAATGCAGTCAGCCCGTAAAGACAGTGCCCTGGTTAGCTTTGAGAAGGCACTTGCTATCTCAGACACAATGCAGGCTGCTCACTTTCAGTTGGCGCAGCTGCGACAAGGCTTGGGAGAGAATGAACTGGTCTTGCAGCACTTGGAGAAAGCGCCAAGGTATAGCAAAGAGCTCAAGTACCTGTCTGTGCGGGCAAGTAGCCTGGAGCGATTAGGAGAAAACCTGGCGGCGCTGCGCACCTACGAGCGCATGCTGGCCATGGAGCCGAAACATACATATGCTAGGCAGAGTGTTGCCCGGCTCCGATATAGATTAGAAAGACCCAGACCCCAGCTGGACAGCATGGCTATCAGGCAACGGGGTTTTTAAAACGATACTAAGAAAAAAACATGATCAACATCACTTTGCCAGATGGCTCTGTACGTCAGTATTCGAAAGGCGTAACAGGCCTTGAGATCGCCACCAGCATTAGCGAGGGACTTGCCCGCAATGTTCTGGCCGTAAAGGTGAACGGTTCCGTTTGGGATCTGTCTCGCCCTATAGAAGAAAATGCCAGTGTGCAATTGCTCACATGGAACGACGATCTGGGCAAAAATACATTCTGGCATTCATCCGCTCACTTACTGGCAGAAGCCTTGGAAGAGTTATACCCAGGTATAAAGTTTGGCATCGGACCGCCTGTTGAGAATGGCTTCTACTATGACGTGGACCTGGGAGAGGGCAAAACCTTTTCGCAGGATGACTTTGCCAAAGTAGAGCAGAAGATGCTGGAACTGGCGCGTGCCAAAAATGAGTATGTGCGTCAGGAAGTTTCAAAAGCCGACGCCATTCAGTACTTCACCGAAAAAGGCGACCAGTACAAGCTTGACCTGCTCCAGGATTTGGAAGACGGCACGATCACCTTCTATACCCAGGGCAACTTCGTGGACCTTTGCCGCGGGCCGCACATCCCGAACACGGGCTTCATCAAGGCTGCTAAGCTCATGAATGTGGCCGGTGCCTATTGGCGCGGCGACGAGAAGAGCAAGCAGCTGACACGCATCTATGCCATCACCTTCCCGAAACTGAAGGAGTTGACCGAGTACCTGGAGCGCCTGGAGGAAGCCAAAAAACGCGACCACCGCAAACTGGGCAAAGAAATGGAACTGTTTGCCTTCTCTGAAAAGGTAGGTATGGGCTTGCCGCTGTGGTTGCCGAAAGGTACGTTGCTGCGCGAGCGACTCGAGCAGTTTATGCGCAAGGCGCAGATAAAGGCTGGCTACCAGCCGGTGGTAACGCCGCACATCGGTAGCAAGGAGCTCTACGTTACTTCAGGTCACTACGAGAAGTACGGCGCTGACTCTTTCCAGCCAATCAAGACGCCGAACGAGAACGAGGAGTTCCTGCTAAAGCCAATGAACTGCCCGCACCACTGCGAGATCTACAAAACCCGTCCGCGCTCTTACAAAGAGTTACCCGTGCGTTTTGCCGAGTTCGGCACTGTGTACCGCTACGAGCAAAGCGGCGAGCTGCACGGTCTGACACGCGTACGTGGCTTTACGCAGGACGACGCGCACATTTTCTGCCGTCCTGACCAGGTGAAAGAAGAATTTATTAAGGTAATTGACCTGGTGCTGTACGTGTTCAAGGCACTTGGTTTTGAAGACTATACCGCTCAGATCTCCCTGCGTGATCCGGAAAACAAGGCCAAATACATTGGTTCAGACGAGAACTGGGAAAAAGCCGAAAGCGCCATTGTGGAGGCTGCCGCAGAGAAAGGACTGACCACTGTAACCGAACTGGGCGAAGCCGCGTTTTACGGACCTAAGCTCGACTTTATGGTGCGAGATGCGTTGGGCCGTAAATGGCAGTTGGGAACTATTCAGGTAGATTATAACTTACCAGAAAGATTCCAGCTCGAGTACATCGGTGCTGACAATGCCAAACACCGCCCTGTGATGATTCACCGTGCGCCATTTGGCTCGTTGGAGCGCTTCGTAGCGGTGCTGATTGAGCATTGCGGTGGTAACTTCCCACTTTGGCTTAGCCCAGAGCAGTTTGCCATCCTGCCAATCTCCGAAAAATACCAGGATTTTGCGCAGCAGGTATATGACCGACTGCAGCAGGATGACATCCGGGGTTTTGTTGACAACCGCGACGAGAAGATCGGACGTAAGATCCGCGATGCAGAAGTGAGCAAGGTGCCTTACATGCTCATTGTAGGGGAGAAGGAGCAGGAAAACGGGGCCGTGTCAGTACGCAAACACGGAGAAGGCGATCTGGGCACGATGACGGTGGATGAGTTCATTGCCACCTTTCAGTCTAAAATTGCTCAGATGCTGAACAATTAAGAAGAGATATTTTTTTCTTGATATAAAATGTGCGATATTCGCACCCTGATTTAGAACTAAATTTAAGGAGGTAAAACTATAGCTACGCCAAACAAGCGCTACATCCCACGCGGAAAAGTGGAGGAGCCATACAAAGTCAATGATAAGATAACTGCCAGAGAAGTCAGGTTAGTTGGTGACAATGTAGAGCAGGGAGTATTCTCAACCAGAGATGCTCAGAAAATAGCGAACGAGCAGAATCTTGACCTGGTTGAGATTTCGCCAACTGCTAATCCACCGGTTTGCCGTATCATCGACTACTCGAAATTCAAGTACGAGCAGAAGAAGAAAACCCGTGAGATGAAGGCCAAAGCTCAGAAGGTAGTCATCAAGGAGATCCGTTTCGGCCCTAACACAGATGACCACGACTTTGAGTTCAAACTGAAGCATGCCAAGTCTTTCCTCGAGAGTGGATACAAGATAAAGTCCTATGTGCACTTTGTCGGCCGTACGATCGTGTTCAAGGAGAGAGGCGAGATCCTGTTGCTGAAGTTCGCCCAAGCGCTGGAGGACATCGCCAAAGTGGAGCAGCTGCCTAAACTGGAAGGAAAGCGGATGTTCCTGATCCTCTCCCCGAAAGTGGCTCCCCCTGTTAAAAAGTAATTTGTTTAATTAATTATATACACATGCCAAAAGTTAAAACAAAATCTGGTGCAAAGAAGCGTTTTTCTTTGACAGGTACTGGCAAAATTAAGCGTAAGCACGCTTACAAAAGCCACATCCTGACCAAGAAGACGACTAAGCAGAAGCGTAACTTAACTCACACTGGCCTTGTTAGCTCAGCTGATATGGACCGCGTGAAACTGATGCTTCAAATCTAATTCCCCGGAGTTAGAACGGTTAATTTTTTCAGTACGAACCCGGTGCCTGGTTTTTTGAAGATTAAAACTTAATCACCAGCTGCCAAAACTTTTTAGAAATGCCTAGATCGGTAAACGTTGTCGCAGCGCGACACAGAAGAAAAAAAATGATGAAAATGGCCAAAGGTTACTTTGGCCGTCGCAAGAATGTCTGGACAGTTGCGAAAAACGCAATTGAAAAAGGTTTGCTTTATGCTTACCGTGACAGAAAAGCGAAAAAGAGAGATTTCCGCGCCCTTTGGATCCAGCGTATTAACGCAGGTGCACGTGAGCACGGCATGTCTTACTCTCAGCTAATGGGCGCTCTGAAAAAAGCGAACATCGACCTGAACCGCAAAGTACTTGCTGACCTGGCGATGAACCATCCGGAAGCTTTCAAGAGTATCGTTGACAAAGTAAAGTAATTTACTTTCGCTATATGACCAAAAAGGGCCTGACGCAAGTCAGGCCCTTTTTGCGTCTATACCTGCTGGTAAACTAAGCAAAGTCATCTTTGCACATGATGGCAGTCATCGCTTAAGAGGAGGTATTTGCTCTATTTCGCATCGTTACAGTTGCGCGCACCTGCAGGCACATCATTCCTGGCAGCAGCGCGACTGTCGGCATTACTCACCTTTTAAATGATGTGAACATGAAAGTAAGTTTTACACGGAAACTACTGCTGCTATCAA
Source organism: Pontibacter coccineus (assembly GCF_030546575.1). Taxonomy (GTDB): domain Bacteria; phylum Bacteroidota; class Bacteroidia; order Cytophagales; family Hymenobacteraceae; genus Pontibacter; species Pontibacter coccineus. The sequence goes on along the minus strand of NZ_JAUOTN010000010.1, from coordinate 37,795 downwards.
TTCTGGTGTGGCTACCCTTAGAGGCGGCTTGGGCGCAGCTATACCTGACGCCGCAGGTAAGGCCCAGGGCTGAGTGGCGCAACGGATACCAGAGCCTGCCAAACGGTCAGGACGGAGCTTTCTTTGTAAGCCAGCGCTCCAGGCTTACGCTCGACTATAAGCAGGATAAAGTGCAGATGCGGTTTAGTTTGCAGGACGTCAGGGTATGGGGGAATGAAGTGCATTTAAAAGATGTGCCCTCTACAGCCATGCACGAGGCCTGGGGTGAGGTTGCTCTATCAGACAAGTTTGCTGTCAGGCTTGGGCGGCAGGAGTTCGTTTACAACAATGACCGCCTGCTGGGCAATGTGGACTGGGTGCAGCAGGCACGCAGTCACGATGGCATGGTGCTTAAAGCAAGATGGCGAGGTATAAGCTTAGATGCCGGCGGTGCTTTTAACCAGGAGAAAGAAGCCTTGTTTGACACCCATTACAGCATGAACAACTACAAAGTGCTGGGATTCCTATGGGCAAAGAAACAGTTAGGCGAACAGTTGTCACTTTCAGCCATGCATATCAGCGATGGCTTTCAACGACCTGATACGGTAGGAGGCGTATACTTCCGGCATACGTATGGGCTTGACCTGAATTATAAGCATGAGCGTGTTCAATTTAACGGTTCGCTTTACAGGCAATCGGGCGAACACGGCAGCGGGAAAAAGATAGCGGCCTACCTGGCAGTTGGAGAGGCGACCTATACCTTACAGCCTTTCCAGTTCACGTTAGGGACCACCTATTTGTCAGGTATGGCCGGACACGAGCATAAGGTTCGATCCTTTAATACCCTGTACGCCACGAACCATAAGTACTATGGCTTCATGGATTACTTTATCAATGTGCCGGCTGACACACGGCAGGGTGGGCTGCACGATAACTACCTCAAGACCACCTTTAGCCCAAGTGCCAGCTATAACCTCTCGCTGGACTACCACTACTTCGCGCTGGCAAAAAACCTTCGGGCTTCAGAAACGCACGCCGGCACCAGCAACAGGTACCTTGGTTCTGAGCTGGATGCGGTGCTCCAATACAAGCACTCCGACCAGATTCAGTTTTCCATAGGGTATAGCAGTATGTTTGCAGGCAGCTCGATGGCAGCGATCAAGCCAGGCGATGCATCGGCTTACGCTGACTGGGGGTGGGTGATGGTTAACTTTCAGCCGCGAATCCTGCTGAAGTCATTTGAGAAGGAGTAAGGATGAGGGCAAAAAAAAGCCCTGGATGTAAATCCAGGGCTTTGTAGCGGGGAGCAGAATCGAACTGCCGACCTCAGGGTTATGAATCCTGCGCTCTAACCATCTGAGCTACCCCGCCGAATTGTGGTGCAAATATAAGGGGTAAGTTTTAAAAAAAGCAACAATTGATGCACAAAAAAATATTTTAATTTCTGTATATTTAACCAATCGGAAATTAATACTATACTTACTCAGTCACTTACAACTACAGATAATGAAAGCTACCAAGACGAAATTTGTGCGTGAGTACCCTATAAATGCATCTGCCCGTTTGCTGTACCCATACCTGAGCACCCCGAGTGGCCTTTCGCAGTGGTTCTGTGACGATGTTTCCATAAACGAAGACAAGCTATTTAATTTCTTTTGGGACGGCAGCAACCATTGGGTTGAGATGACAAGCCACCGTACAAATCGCTCTGTGCGCTTCATTTTCCTGAATGAGGACAAAACTCACCCTTCAGACCCATCCTATATCGATTTCTCGATCGAATCAAGTGAACTCACGCAGGAACAGTATCTGAAAGTGGTCGACTACTCAGAGGAAGATGACGAAGAAGAGTTGGAAGAGCTATGGGAGCACTTGCTACAGAAATTGCGTGAAATAGTAGGAGGGTAGCACATCTTAGCTCCAAAGGCTTATCTTTGCACGATTTTTGAAAGTCCGGTGTTAGAGAAATTAACCGGGTTTTCTGACGCCCGCATGCCAATTGGCCCACATGAAGAAACTAGATAAGCTAATACTTAAATCATTTGCCGGCCCTTTCTTCCTCACGTTTGCCATCGTGGAGTTTATTCTGCTCACGCAGTATATGCTCAAATACCTTGATGAACTGGTAGGAAAGGACCTGGGATACGATGTTTTTGCAGAGCTGCTGTTTTATTTCAGCATCAACATGGCGCCGGTAGCACTGCCGCTCGCAGTTTTGCTTTCGGCTCTGATGACCTTCGGTACGCTGGGGGAGCACCACGAGCTTACTGCCATCAAAACGTCAGGTGTGGCTCTGCCGCGTATTTTGCGTCCTGTCGCCTTTTTTGTGATCGCGCTTTCCATCGGGGCTTTCTTTTTCAACAATTACGTGGTTCCGAAGGCGAACCTGAAGGCCTATAGTCTGCTATGGGACATCAGGCAGAAAAAGCCGGCTATGAACTTCAAGGAAGGAGCTTTTTACAACGGCTTGCCTGGCTATAGCATCAAGATCAACGAGAAACTGAACGATGGCCGCTCCCTGCGCGACATCATGATCTATGACCACTCCAAGGGCGGCAACAACACCACCGTGATACTGGCTGACTCGGGTCAGATGTATACCGAATACAATGACAATTACCTTATTCTCGAATTGTTCCGCGGCAATACCTACGTCGATCAGAATAACGGGGGATTCCGAAATTCATCAGAGCAGTTTGTGCGCGAAAAGTTTGATGCCACCAAAATCATTTTCAGTCTGGCGTCTTTTGAGCTGGGTCGCACCCGTGAAGAGCTTTTTTCAGACAATAAGATGATGAAGAACATCGGGCAGCTGACGTCGGTGACAGACTCGCTGCGTAACTCCGGTGCGCGGGAGCGTCGGCTGTACGCCCCGAATGTGGATCCGTTTTACATGTATTTCAAAGCGGATACGGGGCAGGTGAAGAACGGCTTGCCGCTCACCAAAGTGCTGCCAGACTCTGTGCATGAGAAAAAGACACTGCCACCCATTACGGCGGACGTCATGCTGACAGCAGCCAATAAAGCCCGCAACGTGAAGAGCTTTACGGATAGCTACAGAGAGCGTGTGACAACGCTAAACCGGGACGCGAACAACTACGAAATTGAGATATGGCGCAAGTATACTCAGTCCTTCGCCATCGTGATCATGTTTCTGATCGGAGCGCCGCTGGGAGCTATCATTAAAAAAGGGGGCCTGGGCGTACCCGTGATCATTTCCATAATGTTCTTTATCGTGATGTATGTGCTGGGCATACTGGGAGAGAAGTGGGCTCGGGAGGGGCTGATCTCGGTGGAGGCAGGAATGTGGGGCGCGAACGCCATCCTGCTGCCGATAGGCATGTTCTTCCTCTACCAGGCACAGAACGACTCTAGCCTGCTCGAAATAGACTTCTGGCGCAAACTGATGACCCGTTTAAAGCGCAGCAAAATATAGCGCTGCGCCAAAATAACTCGCTGCAAAAAGTTTTTTAATATAGATATTTTATTTAACTTTGCGGCTTATACGGGAAACTATCCACTGATTATAACAGATTGATATTTTTTATACGCAATGAAATTAACTACTGAAGCGAAACAAGAAATTTTTGAAAAGCATAGCCTGACCAAGTCTAAAACAGACACAGGTTCTGCAGAAGGCCAGATCGCGCTGTTCACTACGCGCATTGCTGATCTGACAGAGCACCTGAAGGTTCATAAGAAAGACTTCGGCACTCGTCTTGGTCTTCTTAAGCTGGTAGGTAAAAGAAGAAGACTTCTGAACTACCTGCAGAAAAATGACATTGAAAGATACAGAGCGATCATCGCCGAGCTTGGTATCCGTAAATAAGCTTATAGAAAAATAGGGAATTTCTGACAGGGATTCCCTATTTTTTTCTATTCCTCTTTATATTCCCCTTCCTCTTTGCCAGTACCCCAGCAGCGGCTGCAAACGGTAGCGCTGTTCTATTTGATGCTAAAAAATAATAATTGAAGATGTCACAAAACGCGATCACAAAAACAATCTTTCTTCCGGATGGCCGGGAGATCATTATTGAAACTGGTAAATTAGCCAAGCAGGCCGACGGATCTGTCGTAGTGAAAATGGGTAACACCATGTTACTGGCAGCTGTTGTTTCTAACAAAGAAGCCCGTGAGGGAGTTGACTTTCTGCCCCTTTCTGTAGACTATCAGGAGAAGTTTGCTTCTTCTGGCAAGATTCCGGGTGGCTTCCTCAAAAGAGAAGCACGCCTTTCTGACTACGAAATTCTGATTTCCCGTTTGGTAGACCGTATCCTGCGCCCCATGTTCCCGGGCGACTACCATGCCGAAACGCAGATGACGATAAATATGATCTCTGCTGATGCTGAGATTTTGCCGGATGCGCTTGCCGCCCTGGCAGCTTCTGCAGCGCTGGCAGTTTCTGATATTCCTTTCAACGGACCTATTTCTGAAGTTCGCGTAGCGCGTATCGACGGTCAGTTTGTTATCAACCCAAAAGCTTCTGACCAGAAGAGCGCAGACATCGACATGATTGTGGGTGGCTCAATCGACAGCGTGGCGATGGTTGAAGGCGAAATGAACGAGGTTTCTGAAGAAGAGATGCTCGAAGCAATCGCTTTCGCACACGAAGCCATTAAGGTACAGTGCCAGGCGCAGATGGAGCTAGCCGAAATGGTTGGCAAACTGCAGAAACGCGAGTACTCACACGAAACACACGACAACGAGTTGCGTCAGAAGGTATACGCTGCCACTTACGACAAGGCTTATGAAGTTGCCAAGCGCGGCAGAGCCAACAAGTCTGAGCGCAAGGAAGGCTTCGCTGCTGTGTTGAATGAATTCGTAGAGTCGCTGGGTGAGGACCATGGCTATGACATGGGCCTGATCAAGACCTACTACCACGACGTAGAGAAAGACGCCGTTCGCAAGATGATCCTCAATGACCGTGTGCGTCTAGATGGCCGTCAGCTGAATGAGATCCGCCCTATCTGGTCAGAGATCAACTACCTGCCAGCTACGCACGGCTCTGCCGTTTTCACACGCGGTGAGACACAATCTCTGACTACAGTAACGCTGGGTACTAAGCTAGACGAGCAGATGATCGACAGTGCGATGGTATCCGGATACAACAAGTTTTTGCTGCATTACAACTTCCCAGCTTTCTCAACAGGTGAGGTAAAGCCAAACAGAGGTCCTGGCCGTCGTGAGATCGGTCATGGTAACCTGGCACTCAGAGCGCTTAAGAAAGTGCTCCCTGCAGATTCTGAGAACCCATACACTATCCGTATCGTGTCGGACATTTTGGAGTCTAATGGTTCTTCTTCCATGGCGACCGTATGTGCCGGTTCACTGGCCCTGATGGATGCTGGTGTTCCTGTTAAGGATGGCGTTTCAGGTATAGCCATGGGCTTGATCACGGACGAGAGCACAGGCAATTTTGCTGTTCTTTCTGACATCCTGGGCGACGAAGACCACTTGGGTGACATGGACTTTAAAGTGGCTGGTACCAGCAAAGGTATCACGGCCTGCCAGATGGACATCAAAGTACAGGGCTTGTCGCACGATGTGTTGAGCCAGGCACTTGCTCAGGCAAGAGAAGGTCGTCTTCACATCCTCAATGAGATGAACAAGACCATATCTTCACCTAACGTTGACTACAAGCCGCACACGCCACGTTCATTCAACATCGTTATCGACAAGGAGTTCATCGGTGCTGTGATCGGACCAGGCGGAAAGGTAATTCAGCAGATCCAGAAAGACACAGGTGCTACGATCATCATCGAAGAGAAGAACGAAAAAGGCCATGTGAACATTTTCGCCAGTAACCAGGAATCTATGAACAGTGCCGTGAGCAAGATCAAAGGGATCGTGGCACAGCCTGAGATAGGAGAGGTTTACATTGGAAAAGTGAAATCCATCCAGCCTTACGGAGCCTTCGTAGAGTTCATGGCAGGCAAAGACGGTTTGCTGCACATTTCCGAAATCAAGCACGAGCGCCTCGAGACCATGGACGGCGTGCTGGAGATAGGCGAAGAAGTGAAGGTGAAACTGATCGACGTAGACAAGAAAACTGGTAAGTTTAAGCTGTCACGCAAGGCTATTCTTCCTAAGCCAGGCGCAGAAGCGCAACAATAATCCTAAAATCTTATACTCCTGATGCCCGTTCCGTATAAGGCGGAGTGGCGTCAGGAGTATTATGTTTTGCCGTGGCGTAAAAGCTTCTTGATTTTAATCTTAAAATGTAAGAACTTTGCGCGATTTTCTGATGTTACCACTCCGAGCCCGGAATTAAGATTTTCACATTTTTTGTAATAACAACATACTCTGATGAGACAACTCAAGATAAGCAAACAGATCACCAACCGCGAAAGCCAGTCGCTGGACAAGTACCTTCAGGAGATTGGTAAAGTCGATTTGCTTACGCCGGATGAGGAGGTATCACTTGCTCAGAGAATCAAAGAGGGAGATCAGTTTGCACTTGAGAAGTTGACCAAAGCCAACTTGCGTTTCGTTGTGTCGGTGGCCAAGCAGTACCAGAACCAGGGCCTATCATTAGGCGACCTTATCAACGAGGGAAACCTGGGTCTGATCAAAGCGGCCAAGCGTTTCGATGAAACAAGAGGTTTTAAGTTCATCTCATATGCAGTTTGGTGGATCCGTCAGTCTATTCTGCAGGCACTTGCCGAGCAGTCTCGTATTGTGCGTCTGCCGCTGAACCGTGTTGGTTCTCTTAACAAGATTTCAAAGTCATTTTCTGAACTGGAGCAGAAGTTTGAGCGCGAACCATCTCCTGAGGAGATCGCAGAGGTGCTCGAACTGACAACTGCAGAAGTGGTTGACACGCTCAAGATCTCCGGACGTCACGTATCAGTAGACGCTCCGTTTGTGCAGGGTGAGGAAAACCGCCTGCTGGATGTGCTGGAGAACGAAGACGAAGAATCACCTGACACAGGTCTGATGAACGACTCGCTTCGCAAAGAAGTGCAGCGTGCCCTTTCTACCCTTACTAAACGGGAAGCTGATGTGATCACGCTTTACTTTGGTCTGAACGGTGAGCATTCGCTGACGCTGGAGGAGATCGGAGAGAAGTTCAACCTGACCCGTGAGCGTGTTCGCCAAATCAAGGAGAAAGCTATCCGCAGACTGCGTCATACTTCCAGAAGCAAAGCACTGAAGCCTTACCTCGGTTAAGCCCACAAAATCACTACAAAGAGCCCTGTCCGAAAGGTCAGGGCTCTTTGCATTTCCGGCAAAGGACACCTGCCGTCTGCCGGGTTTGCACTAATTAACACAGGAAGTATGCAGGCAGAGCATCATATTTTTTGTATACTTGCAACCAATTTCGAATAAGCCTCACATAACATGGAAATAGAAAAAGTAAAATGCCTGATTATCGGCTCAGGCCCCGCTGGTTATACAGCAGCTATCTATGCTTCCCGTGCCGGACTTAACCCCGTGCTGTACCAGGGATTGCAGCCCGGTGGCCAGCTTACCATCACCAATGACGTAGAGAACTACCCTGGCTACCCGGACGGTATCAACGGCCCGCAGATGATGGAGGACTTCAAGCGCCAGGCCGAGCGCTTCGGAACCGACGTCAGGTATGGCATCGCGACAGCCGTGGACTTTTCTTCGCAGCCGCACAAAGTAACAATTGACGAACAGAAGGTAATTGAAGCGCATACCGTGATCATTTCCACCGGTGCTTCGGCCAAATGGTTGGGTATGGAGTCAGAAGCCCGCCTGAATGGCAGCGGGGTTAGCGCCTGTGCCGTTTGCGATGGTTTCTTCTATCGTGGGCAGGATGTGGCGATTGTGGGCGCCGGGGACACGGCAGCTGAAGAAGCAACTTATCTTGCCAACATCTGCAGCAAGGTATACATGATCGTGCGTCGTGATGAGATGCGTGCCTCTACCATTATGCAGGAACGGGTGAAGAAAACCAAAAACATTGAGATACTGTGGAACGCAGTAACGGACGACATCCTGGGTGAAAACGCTGTGGATGGAGTGCGTGTGCGCAATGTACTAACGGACGAGTTGCGCGAGATTCCTGTAAAGGGCTTTTTCGTGGCGATCGGGCATCAGCCAAACTCCGGTATTTTCGCTGACTACCTGAACCTGGATGAAAACGGTTATATCCGTACGATCCCGGGCACAAGCAAAACCAACATTGATGGCGTGTTTGCCTGCGGCGATGTGCAGGACTTTACCTACCGCCAGGCCGTAACAGCAGCCGGTTCGGGTTGCATGGCCGCCCTTGACGCTGAACGCTATCTGTCTGCGCAGGATTTGCATTAAATTTACCAGCTTGTTATACCTGTCAGGCGCAATTTGTTTTGACGAGGCAGGAGATGACCACAATAAAATGGCGTGGCTGTAGTTTACTTTGCGACATTGAGCTTAAGAATCTGCTCCGCCTAATATTCAATACAATGCTAAAGTATAAAGCACCCCTTACGATTGCACTCTTTTTGCTTAGTCTCGTTCTGGGGACCGGCAGTGCCTTTGCACAGGGAAAGGTCAAAGATCTGTTTAAGGTAAAGTCGCCAAAGATAGATTATGTACGACCTGACACCACCATTTTGATCAAATACGAGGAGTTTCCAGAGGATGATTCGGATGCCGGCAAGTCTATTTTCTTCAACCCTAAGAAACAGCTTTCCATTGTCAGTGAAGACACGTCTGAACTTGACTTAGGGGAGCAGCACATTGTAGAAGTGTCAGAGGAGGTGCTCATCGACTCTACCTGGATCAAAATTGCAGGCTACTATGCCATTTGGGATACCCGAAACATCAATCCCTACCGTATGGATGGCCGTCAGTTAAAAGACACAGTGGATATAACGCTGTATGACCCAAGGGTCAAGCGCGATTACAAAATGCCCTTGGAGAAAACGCCTGTGACGAGCCGTTTCGGCCACAGAGGGTATCGCTGGCACTATGGCACTGACATCGACCTCAACACCGGCGACTCTATTTATGCCGCTTTTGACGGGGTCGTACGCATTAACAAGTGGGATGGCGGTGGATATGGTAATTACATCGTGCTGCGCCATTACAACGGCTTGGAGACACTTTACGGCCACATGAGTAGAACCATTGCGGAGACTGGACAGTTTGTGAAGGCGGGCGAAGTGATCGGTCTTGGTGGTAGCACCGGCCGTAGCTCAGGCCCACACCTGCACTACGAGGTACGCTACCAGGGCAACCCACTGGATCCGGAACTGATGTACGACTTTCCGGACTACCTGCTCAAAGGACAAAGCTTCGTCATCACGTCGGCCCTATTCAATTATTACAACAAGTCGAAGGGCAGCAGTGGCGGTTCACGCAAAGCAAGCTACCACAAGGTGCGGAGCGGCGATACGCTGTCAGGTATAGCCAAGCGCTATGGTGTTTCTGTTAGCCAGATCACTAAACTGAATGGGATTAGCGCACGTACGACCCTAAAAGTTGGGCGTTCGCTCCGAATCAAATAAGTAAGCAACTGATAATGAAGTTAGATATACTTGCCTTTGCCGCACACCCGGATGATGTAGAGCTTGGCTGTGCCGGAACGCTGATCGCCCATATTGCAGCTGGTAAAAAAGCGGGGGTGGTAGACCTGACGCGTGGAGAGCTTGGCACGCGCGGCACACCGGAAGAGCGCCTGGCAGAAGCAGAGGACGCCGCCCGGATCATGGGGCTTTCCGTGCGTGACAACCTGGGCTTTGCGGACGGTTTTTTCGCCAACGACAAGGCACATCAGCTGCAAATTGTGCGCAAAGTGCGGCAGTACCAGCCTTACATTGTATTGATGAATGCCCTGCACGACCGTCATCCAGATCACGGACGGGGGGCGGCGGCGGTGGCGGAGGCCTGTTTCCTGGCTGGACTCAAAATGATTAAGACCCTGGATGATGCAGGGGTGGAGCAGCAGGCCTGGCGCCCGAAGGCTACCTACAATTTCATACAGGACCGGTACATCAAGCCTGATTTTGTGATGGATGTGACACCTTATTGGGAGAAAAAGCTAGAAACCATCCGGGCGTTCCGAACCCAGTTTTACAACCCGGATGATAATTCGCCTAACACTTATATCTCATCGCCTGAGTTCCTGGACTTCATCGAATCCAGAGCCCGTGAGTATGGTCACGCCATTGGCGTAACCTTTGGCGAGGGCTTTACCTCAGCCAAGCAAGTAGGGGTTCGCAATCTTTTTGATCTGGTTTAATTATTTAATAGAGCATAAACAGAAGGGGCCGGTCAATTGACCGGCCCCTTCTGTTTATTTATGATTAGGCTAGGCTATACCTGATTATACCCTGTTTTTGCGCCAGTTAAAAACAGTGCTGTTCTGAGTGCCGGTGCTCGTCGCGCTCACTTTGGGTTTGTTATTGCCTAACAGCATTGCCGCCAGTACAGCCGAAATTTCTTCCGCATCTTCCGTTGGCTTAGGCTCCAGTACACTTGGGGTAAAGTAGCGCTCAATGAATTTGGTGTCGAAGTTACCGGAGACGAAGGCCTCATGCTGCAGCACAAATTTGCCAAAAGGAAGTGTGGTCTCTATACCTGTGATCTTGTACTCGTCAATCGCTCGGAGCATTTTTTCGATGGCTTCCTGGCGGTCTTTCCCAAACGTCACCAGTTTCGCGATCATCGGGTCGTAGTAGATCGGAATGTCCATGCCTTGCTCAAAGCCATCGTCAACGCGTACGCCAAGTCCCTGTGGTCTCACGTAGGTTTCCAGGCGACCGATGTCTGGCAAGAAGTTGTTGGCAGGGTCTTCGGCGTATACCCGCAGCTCCAGCGCATGGCCGTTTATCTGCAGGTCTTCCTGACGGAAATGCAGTGGGTTGCCCTCTGCGATCAGAATCTGCTCTTTCACCAGGTCAAGGCCCGTGATCTGCTCTGTTACCGGGTGCTCTACCTGCAGGCGGGTATTCATTTCGAGGAAATAGAAGTTCAGGTTTTCATCCACCAGGAACTCTACCGTGCCAGCCCCAACATAGTCGCAGGCTTTGGCCACGTCCACGGCGCAGCGGCCCATTTCATCGCGCAGTTCGGGAGTAAGAACTGCAGAAGGCGCTTCTTCGATCACTTTCTGGTGACGGCGCTGGATGGAGCACTCCCGCTCAAACAAATGCACGATGTTGCCGTGCGTATCGCCCAGCACCTGTATTTCGATGTGACGGGGAGAACCGATGTATTTTTCGATAAATACGGAGCCGTCGCCAAAGGCGGAAGTCGCTTCGCTGACAGCCAACTTCATCTGCTCTTCGAACACCTCCACACTTTCCACCACGCGCATCCCTTTGCCACCGCCACCGGCGCTGGCCTTGATCAGGATCGGGAATCCAACGTTTGAGGCGATCACTTTGGCTTCCTCGACATCGGTTATCGCTTCTTCTGTGCCCGGCACCATAGGTATCTTATACCTGGCTACGGCAGCTTTGGCGGCCAGTTTGCTACCCATCAATTCGATGGCCTCGGGGGAAGGGCCGATGAAAATAAGACCAGCTTCCTGCACCTGACGGGCAAAATTAGCGTTCTCAGAAAGAAAGCCATAGCCCGGGTGGATCGCATCTACCTGCAGTCGTTTGCAGACATCGATGATCACATCGCCTCGCAGGTAAGATTCATTTGACTTGGGACCGCCTACGCAAACGGCTTCGTCGGCGTAGCGCACATGCAGGGCGTTGCGGTCGGCCTCGCTGTAGATGGCTACCGTGCTGATACCCATTTCTTTGGCAGAGCGCATGACACGCAGGGCGATTTCACCACGGTTGGCTACCAGTATCTTATTGATTTTTCTCATGCTGCAGCTAAGCTTTATTTTTCTTCAAAGAAACAGCATAACAGGCAAACTTAAAAATGAGCTGCCGAAAAAGGGGAGGGAAGAGTATTAGAAATTGTTTATGAATCTATAAAATCATAAATTTGCAGGCAGTATAATATGAACTGAATATATAGTATAACCTACTACATAAAATCCTTAAATTATCCCGTAACTTAATTAAACACAAGGTGGATTTATTTGAAAAGTTGTTGACCAACAGAGGTCCGTTAGGCAGCCACTCACACTATGCGCATGGCTATTTCACGTTTCCAAAGCTTGAAGGGGAAATTGCCCCGCGTATGAAGTTCAGGGGCAAAGAGGTGCTTACCTGGAGCCTTAACAACTACCTGGGCCTGGCAAACCACCCGGAAGTGCGCAAAGCTGATGCCGAAGCCGCTGCGGCCTGGGGCATGGCGACGCCGATGGGTGCCCGCATCATGTCTGGCAACACCAATTATCATGAGCAACTGGAGTCGGAGCTGGCGGATTTCGTGCAGAAACCGGACGCCCTTTTGTTGAACTTCGGTTATCAGGGTGTCGTGTCTATTATCGATGCGCTGGTTGACCGCCACGATGTGATTGTATACGATGCCGAATCGCATGCCTGTATCATTGACGGTGTTCGTCTGCACCAGGGCAAACGCTTTGTTTATTCGCACAACGACATGGCTAGCCTGGAGAAGCAGCTGGAACGTGCTACGCGTTGGGCTGAAAACACGGGTGGCGCCATTCTGGTGATCACCGAAGGTGTGTTCGGTATGTCCGGTAACCTGGGCAAGCTTGACGAAGTGGTGAAACTGAAGGAGAAATTCAACTTCCGCCTTTTTGTGGATGATGCACACGGGTTTGGTACTATGGGTAAGACAGGTGCCGGTACGGGTGAGCATTTAGGCTGCCAGGACGGTATAGACGTTTACTTCTCTACGTTTGCCAAATCCATGGCCAGCATCGGTGCTTTTGTTGCCTCTAACGAGCAAGTGGTAGAGTACCTGCGTTACAACATGCGCTCTCAAATCTTCGCCAAGTCGCTGCCAATGCCATTGACAATTGGTGCCATCAAGCGCTTGGAGCTGCTGCGTACTCAGCCGGAACTGAAGGACAAGCTATGGGAAGTAGTACATGCCCTGCAGTCAGGTCTTCGTGAAAAAGGCTTCAATATCGGTACAACGGAGTCACCGGTTACACCTGTGTTCCTCAACGGTCAGATTCCTGACGCTACGCAGCTGACACTCGATCTGCGCGAGAACTACAGTATCTTCTGCTCGATCGTGGTTTATCCTGTTGTGCCGAAAGATGTGATCATGCTCCGCCTGATCCCAACCGCTGTACATACCCTGGACGATGTAAAAGAGACGATCGACGCGTTTGAAAAGATTGCACAAAAACTAGATAAAGGCCTATACTCCAAGTCAACAGTATCTGTTTAATTTGCTCTGGAGGCCTATATTAAAGTTTGCTAATCTTTGCATGTTATCATTTAATGTGTATATTGGAGCAGTAAAAACAAATGTTTCACTATAATTAACACCTCAAATGAACAACAACTTTAGCAAACTCAAGGACCTTGTAATGTCGTTGGAAGCTGACTTCGAAAAATTCTATGACAAAAACAATGCAGCTGCAGGTACGCGTGTACGCAAAGGTATGCAAGATCTGAAAAACATGGCGCAGGACATCCGTAAGGAAGTTCAGGACATGAAGAACAGCACTCCAGAGAAGAAATAAGCTTCTTAAAGCACAAAAGAAACAAAAAAGGTGATCTGTAAAGATCACCTTTTTTGTTTCTAAGCTGCTGATTATTAGTTAATTAACAGATACCAGGTAATAGTTTTTCTTTCCTTTCTGCACCACCAGGTATTTTTCCTGCAGCAGCTCGTAATTCACGGGGTCTTCCGTACCCTGAATCTTTTGGCGGTTAATACTCACGCCTCCGTTCTTAATCATGCGCTTGGCCTCGCCCTTCGATTCGAAAATCTGGCCTCCTGTCACTTCAGAAAGCAGATCGCTTACTGTAGCTGCTCCTTCGTAGTTGTTTCTGCTCACTTCAATCTGGGGTACGCCTTCGAATACAGAGAGCAAAACATCTTCTTTTAGGCCTTTTAGCGTCTCTAAATCGCCTTTTCCAAATAAAATTTCGGACGCATCGACAGCTGATTTGTAATCTTCTTCTGAATGCACGCGAATTGTAACATCTTTAGCCAGGGCTTTTTGCAATACACGCAAATGAGGGGCTTGTTTGTGCTCTTCGGTTATGCGCTCAATCTCGTCCTGCGGAAGCAGCGTGTATACCTTGATCAGCTTTTCAGCCTCTTCATCTGACAGGTTCAGCCAGAACTGGTAAAACTTGTAAGGGGAGGTATAAGCTGGGTCGAGCCATACGTTGCCACCCTCTGACTTGCCGAATTTAGTACCATCCGCTTTTGTCACCAGTTTACCAACCAGGGCGAAGGCCTTGCCTTCATCGATGCGACGGATTAGCTCGGTGCCTGTTGTGATGTTGCCCCACTGGTCGGAAGCACCCATTTGCAGGCGCACGTTCTTATTCTTGTAGAGATGGTAGAAGTCGTAACCTTGTATGAGCTGGTAAGAAAACTCGGTAAAAGACAGGCCCTCGGCACGGTTACCTTCTTCGTCGGCGCTGATACGCTTCTTCACCGAGTCTTTGGCCATCATATAATTCACGGTAAGGTGCTTGCCCACCTCACGCAGAAAACCCAGGAAGCTGAACTCTTTGAACCAGTCGTAATTGTTCACGATCTCAGCCGCATTCTCGCCACAGTTGAAGTCCAGGAACTTCTCGAGCTGCCTGCGTATACCTGCCTGGTTGGCCTGCAGGGTCGCTTCGTCGAGCAGGTTTCGCTCGGCCGACTTGCCGGATGGGTCACCGATCATCCCGGTCGCACCGCCTACCAGCGCGATCGGCTTATGTCCGGCACGCTGCAGGTGTACCAGTAGCATAATCGTAGCCAAGTTGCCAATATGCAATGATGAGGCCGTCGGGTCAAAGCCGATATAACCCGTGGTCATACCGGAAGCCAGTTGTTCTTCTGTACCAGGCATGAAATCGTGGAGCATGCCTCTCCATCTTAATTCTTCTATCAGATTCATGTAAGCCTAAAAAATCGTCAGTTCAGGGCAAATATAGGAAAGAGTTGGCAGATTCATGGTCAGTAATTCCCTCACGAGTGAGCCGTTCCGTTGATATTGTTTGGGTATAGGCTTGCCGTAAGCAGCAGGAACTTTACTTACAAAAGTGTATCAGGTGTCACTACTGTTTTCCAGGTATAGTAATGTAGTAACTACATAACTATGTGGCTATACCTGCGGAAGGTACTTCATCAGCGCTCGATCTGTTAGCATTATGCTATACCTTTTAAGTTGTTTTGTACCAGTTATAATAAATAGATTCTTAGTGTTTTATATGAATCTGCTTCATGTTTTAGTTGATTAATTTCAGTTGGCTTGAGATGATGTGGACGTGATGTGTTAAATTTACCGCCTGCAGCTGATGGATGCTTCTCTTATGCCACGTATACCTGCCACCTCTGGTTACTGGTTGTAACAGTACATCATTTTATAAGCATTTAAAAGATAAGCTGTTACAGGCACTGCCTATACCTTAAGTTTTAGGATTAACATTGAATCTTGCAGGGATTATTTTCCCAATAATACAATAGGCAGGGCAGGCACAACATATAGGAGGTTTATTCCTTTTTTACGCTTTCAGCCTTTCATTTGCAGCCCATATACCCGTATATTTGATCTCTGTATACCTGAACCGTCACTAACTTATACCTTACCAACATTATGTCGCACACCCCGGAGGGCATCTTGGAGCAATTAAAGAAAAGGCAGTTCGCACCTGTGTATTTTCTGCAGGGTGAGGAGCCTTTTTACATTGACCAGATTGCTGACTTTATAGAGGCCAACGCGCTTCAGGAGCACGAGAAAGGCTTTAACCAGGTAGTGGTTTACGGTAAGGACGTGGATGTGGCCACGGTGCTGCTGCAGGCCAAGCGTTTCCCGATGATGTCCGAGCGCCAAGTCGTGATCGTGAAGGAGGCGCAGAGTATTGTGGACCTAGAACGGGAAGAAGGAATCAAACAGCTGGAGGCCTACCTGCAAAACCCGTTGCCTTCTACCATACTGGTCTTCTGCCATAAGCACAAAACCCTGGATGGTCGTAAATCGCTGGGCAAAGTGGTACAGAAACATGCCGTGCTGCTGACTACCAAAAAGCTGTATGACAACCAGATACCTGCCTGGATCACTGGTTACGTGAAAAGCAAAGGCCTACAGATCAGCCCCAAAGCCGTATTGCTGCTCAGCGAATTCATCGGCGCCGACCTGTCACGGCAGGCCAACGAGATAGACAAACTGCTGATCAACCTGCTGCCCGGGCAGATGATAGACGAGCGGGTGGTACAGGAGAATGTCGGTATCAGCAAGGAGTACAATATTTTTGAGCTGCAATCGGCGCTTATTGCGCAGGACGCACTCAAGGCCAACCGGATTGTTCTGTATTTTGAGGCAAACCCAAAAAATAATCCCCTTATACCTAACCTGAGTCTGCTCTTTACGTTTTTCACCAAGCTTTTGACCCTACACCAGTCTGCAGATAAGTCTGAGTCCGGGGTGCGGAAGAGCTTGGGCAACCGGGGTTTCTTAGTAAAGGAATACATGCTGGCGCTACGGGTATTTCCGCTTTCGCGTGTGGTAGATATCATATACCATATCCGGGTGGCCGACCTGCAGGTGAAGGGTATATGCGGCGGCGATATGAGCGAATCAGAAATTTTAAAGGAACTGGTTTTCAAGATATTGCACCCCGTACCGAGAACATTAGCCTATCAATAAGCACAATTTCACGCGATCAGCACAATATTTGCTGCTACTGCTGCATTGTATAGAGGTGTGAGGTGTTTCCTGGAGCTTATCAGCCCGATGTTTATCACCTATGGTTCGTGCGGTTATCGATTTTTAATTAACTTTGAGTTTGCCTTTCGGGCATGGCGCTTGCGGGCGCTTAGACCTGTTTTCTAAGAATAAGCCATAAGAATAGCTCATAAGCGAGCAGTAAGATACATATGAAGATAGCCTATAAAGTAGCGCTGGCATCGGTTTTGGCTGGAGGAAGCCACATAGCGGTGGCCCAGCACACCCAGGTGTTCACCGCAAAAGACAAGCACTACCATGAAGGCGTGGAGCTGTTTGACCGCGCCAAGTACGGAGCGGCTCAAGAGGCTTTCCGCAAGTACATCAACCTGATCGGTGACGATGCCAAGACCGCAGACGCGCAGTATTACTATGCCCTGAGTGGCCTATACCTGCTGCACCCCGACGCCGAACAGCTGATCCTGAACTTCACCCGCAAGTTCCCGACCCACCCGAAGACTACCCTGGCGAACTACGAACTGGGCCTTTTCTACTTCGAGAACAAGGATTACAAAAAGGCGGTGGAGAAGCTGGAGAGCGCCCCGACACATCTTCTGAGTATCAAGCAGAATAAGGAGCTGGAGTTTAAGCTAGGCTATTCTTACTTCGCTAACAAGGATTTCAAAAACGCCAAGATCTGGTTCGATAAGAACAAGACGACCGGCTTTAGAGAGGACGAGCACCGCTTTGCCTATGCCTCTAACTATTACGCCGGTTACATTGCCTACCGCGAGGGCGACTACGACGCTGCCAAGGCTGACCTGCTGATCGCAGAGAAAAATGAAGCCTATGCGCAGATCGTGCCTTACATGATCACCGAGATTCTGTACAAGGAGCAGGACATTTTCGAGGTGATCAAATACGGGGAGGCGGCTTTGGCCAAAACCCCGAAAGTGCAACAGGCAGAAGAAATTGCGCTTCTGGTAGGCGACGCGTATTACCAGCGAGCCGAATACAAAAAAGCCGAGGAGTATTTTAGCCAATATGCCCAAGGCAAGCGCAAGCTGGATCCGGTGATCCAATACAAGATTGCCTATACCGATTACAAGAACGGCAACTATAAAAACGCGATTGCCAACTTTAAGGAGGTAGCCAGCAAAAAGGACGAGCTTGGCCAGAATGCGGCTTACTACCTGGGTTTGAGCTACCTGCGTGAGGACAATAAGCAGTATGCCCTCACAGCCTTTGACCAGGCCCGCAAGAATGACAAGGATAGAAAGATCACGGAAGCAGCTACCGTTAAATTTGCGCAGGTAAGCTATGAGCTGGGTAATTTCCGCGACGTATTCAACTCCCTGCAGAATTTCAACCAGGAATTCCCTAAGTCTGAGCATACCGCTGACGTGGACGCCCTGCTGACAGAAGCCTACTTCAACTCCAATAACTACTCAGAGGCAATCCGACACATCGAGAATATGCCGGACAAGAGCTATCGCATGCTGGAGACTTACCAGCGCATGACGCACCTGTACGGCGTGAACCTTTACAATGAAGGCAAATTCCCGACGGCGGTTACCATGCTGGAAAAATCACTGCAGTACCCTTATGACAAGGAGATCACTGCGGCCAGCCACTTTGTGAAAGGGGAGGCTTTCTCGATGGGTCAGCGTTACGTGGATGCCATCAACAGCTACGCCGCTGTGTTCCGCAACAGCGATGCCCGCAAGTCAGAGTATTACATGAAGTCGCGCTACGGTATAGCCTATGCTTACTATAACAGCAAGGAGTACGACAAAGCGATGCCGCACTTCAAGGCCTACGTGGACGGCACCAGCACCAGCGACCCGAACCACTACGATGCCATGATGCGACTGGCGGACCTGCATTATGTGAAAAAACAGTATGCACCTGCCCTGGCGCTCTATGACAAAGTACTGGCCTCTAATTCCAACGACAAAGACTACGTGTACTTCCAGAAAGGCATTGTACAGAGTCTGATGGGCAACAAAGAAGCGGCCAAGCAAAACCTGCAGACCGTTTACAGCCAGTACCAGAAGTCGCGCTATGTGGAACCCGCCATGTACCAGCGTGCCATCATCGATTTTGAGGCTGGCAACTACCAGTCAGCTGTTTCTGGTTTCACGGCGCTGATTCAGGGAAGGCCGCAAAGCCGCCTGCTACCGAATGCCCTCGAGAAGAGAGGTATAGCCTATGCTAACCTGGGCCGTAATGCGGAAGCCGCCGCTGACTACAAGCGCGTGCTCGACGAATTCCCGAACTCCCGCTCTGCCAGTGGTTCTCTTTACAGTCTGCAGGAAGTGCTGGCTACCCAGAACCAAAGCGCTGAATTTGATACGTATGCGGAGAAATTCAGAACGGCAAACCCGGAAAGCAATGCCTTGGAAAGCATTGAATTTGAAGCTTCTAAAACACTGTATTTCAACGAGAAGTACGATCAGGCGGTCACCAAACTGGAGAACTACCTGAAGACCTATCCGAACAGCCCTTATGTGAGCGAGGCCAACTACTTCCTGGCGGACTCTTACATCCGGGTGAACCAGCCGGACAAGGGCTTGCCGCTCATGAAAGCTGTTGTAGAGGAGAACAAGAGTGAGTATGTGAACCGTGCGATTCAGAAAGTGGCGGACGCTGAGTTTGAGAACAAGAACTACGCAGAGGCGATCAAGTATTACAGCCGCCTGCGTGACACGGCCACAAACCGCCGGGAGCAGCAAACCGCTTTGACTGGCCTCATGAAGAGCCACTTCCTGGCAAACGACTATGCGGCATCAAAGCGCATCGCCAACGAGTTGATCAGCCAGGGTAACTCCGCACTCTATGTCTTTAACACGGCACAGCTGTACAAAGGCAAAGCGACCTATGCCGAAGGTAATCTGGACCAGGCTCTGAAAGAGCTGCGTGAAGCGGCTGCATCGGCAACTGATGAAAACGGAGCGGAAGCGCATTACCTGGTAGCTGAGATCCTTTACAAGCAGAAAAAATATGCAGAGTCGATCGATGTTGCCTTTGACTTCAATACGAAGTTCTCCAGCTATGATTTCTGGTTGGGCAAGTCTTTCCTGATCATCGCAGACAACTATGTGGCGCAGAACGAAACCTTCCAGGCTACATCCACACTTAACTCCGTTATTGAGCACTCACCGGTGCCGGAGATAGTAGCAGAGGCAAAACAGAAGCTGGCCAAATTGGGTGGTGCTCCAAGCACAGCCCCGGCTGACTCAGTGAAGGGAAGAAAGCGATAATGCATCATGAAGAGAAATAGCAACATGAAGAATAGATTGAAAAAAGCTTCCATAGCAGCGATTGTGCTGTGTGCCGGGTATAGCTTTCTGAACAGTGCCCAGGCGCAGACAACAGGTTGGGGCGAAGGGGCTAAGCTACAGGATTCTGAAGTAGTGGTGGAGAAGGATCGCAAGATCGAACTGCCGCGGGCTTCGCGTAACTACCAGAAATTTGCGGTGGTGGCTCCTGAGCCGGGTGAGCGCAATGTACGTTATCGCTTCAATGACTACCGCCTCGAAGGCCAGGATGTGGACCTGCAGATGCGTGTGCTCACCATCAAACAGGACGAGCTGACCAAACTGTATGGCAATTATATAAAGGCAGGTATAGGCAACTACGGTACGCTATACCTGAAAGGTTATTTCCATAACAAGCGCAGCAACGTAGCTTCTTACGGAGCCGATGTTAGCCACATCACGTCTGCCAGAGGACCGGTAGACGGGAAAAATTCCGCTGTGACTAACTCCGCCATTAACCTGAACGGCGAATCGTATATGCAGGGCCTTACCTTAGGTGGCAAACTGGGCTACGGACGCGATAAGTACCACTTTTACGGGTATAGCCCGGAGCAGGAGACTACCGTGGACCGCGACACCATCAGCCAGGTGTTCAACCGTGTGAATGCCGAAGGGTATCTGCACAACCATGGCGCAGGTATGCCGCTCTTGTTCAAAGCAGGTTTGAACGTAAACTACCTGAATGACCGCTACGACATGCGGGAGACGAACATAGCAGCCAAACTGAACACCGAGTATGGCCTGGATGATGTGTCCGCTTTCAAGGTGGATGCTGACCTGTCGCTAGTGTCGCACAAAGACTCTGCTTCGGTTAGCCGTACCCTGTTCAAAGTGCATCCGCAGTACGAACGCCAGCTTAATGCCATCCGGCTTTCGATTGGTGCCAACATTGCATACACAGGTGATACTGTGAACGACGCCCGCAAATTCAATGTATACCCAACGGTGCGTGTAGGAGTGGAGCCTATTAAAGGTAACCTGTTGATTTACGCAGGTATAGGGGGCGATCTGCAAAGGGTTACTTTATATCAGTTAACACAGGAGAACCCATACCTGGCGCCGAATGTTCGAGTGGCTGACCAGAACAAAGGGCTGGAGGTATACGGTGGTATGCAGGCCAACATTGCCAACTTTGTGCATCTGACAGGTCGTGTGGCCTACCAGAACTTCCGCAACATGTACTTCTACAACAACTCGGCAAGCGATTCTACCAAGTTTGACCTGGTGTATGACGACGGCGTTACAAATGTTTTGAATATTTATGGAGAGGCAACTTTTAATTATTCAGACGAACTGCGGATAGGATTAAAGGCTGATTATAACAAGTATAGCACAGCTACCTTAGAGCAGGCATTTCACCGTCCGGAGTTGATGGCTAGCGTTTTTGCCACTTACAACTTCTATGACAAGATTCTCTTTAATTCAGAACTTTACTATATTGGGAGTTCTTTCGGGCGCATTCACCGACCTGACGGCACATTCGGGCTGCGGGAGACGGACTCGATCGTGGACCTGAACCTGAAGGCCGACTACAGGTTCTCCAACAGATTCACAACTTTCCTGATGGTGAATAATTTGTTTGCGCAGAAGTACGAAAGGTTTGTAAATTACCCCAACAAAAGTATCAACCTGATAGGAGGAGTCTCTTATTCATTCTAAGTGCCTATGGTAGAAAAGCACATCAAGCACCTGCTCTATAATCACGACTGCGTGATCATACCTGATTTTGGCGGGTTGATTACGCGCTATGTGCCTGCCCGGATCAATCCGGTGAAGCATACGCTGGTGCCGCCGTCCAAAAAAATTGCTTTCAACGAAAAGCTTGTCCTGAACGATGGCCTGCTCATCAGCACCATCGCTTATGCCAACAACAGCTCGAAAGAAGAGGCCAGGCAACTGGTCCTCTCTTTTGTGCATGAGGTACGAACCCGCCTGGAGAGCGAGCAACGTTTTGAGCTGACTGACATCGGTGTATTCAAGTACAACCACGAGCAGCGGTTGGTATTCGAATACACAGAAGGAGACAACCTGCTGGAGGCAAGCTTCGGCCTGCCCGAGATTGTCGCCAGGCCGATCCGCCATGAGGAGCCGGCCGTGCTGCGCACGCTCATCAAGGAGCGCCAGGCAGCAGAGCCTGCACCAGCCAGAAAACCTTTCAAAGCCCGACTGAAGCGCGCCTACCACGTGGCTGCCGGTCTGGCCCTGACAGGTTTGGTCGGAACAGCCTTGTACATGCTTTCCCTTCAAACAGACTATAACCTGAGCAGCCTGTACCCGACGTCGCTTATAAGTGACGACAAGCAGGCGAATGAAAACGTAGTTGCTGCTTCTATACCTGTACAGCAGGAAGGTATGCCAGGACAGGCTGCTACTGCTGATGTACTGGATGTAACTGAAGCAGGTATGGTAGATGGCACAGATGCTTGGGGCGAATCTTCCAGTAGTACTTTCGGGGGCGATGCTCAATATGCTGCAGATGAATCCGTTAAAGAGAAGGACGAGTCAGTTGAAGCAGTGGCAGCACCAGCTCCTGTCACTACCACGGTGAGTGATAAAGACGGACGCTTTTATATTATTACGGGCGGTTATGCCCGCATGCTGAACGCGGAGTTCAGCCGCCAGGAGATTGCGGAGTTCGGCCACGAGGCCAAAGTTTTGGAGCCTGGTAAAGGCAGCAGGCTCTTTAAAGTATCTGTAGCGGACTTTGCCTCGGCGGAAGAGGCGCAGGCTGCCATGAACACGTACAGAAAATCATTCGGAGAAAATATTTGGGTTTATAATAATTAACATGACATCTCTCTTCTTACAAATTACAACGACTCCTGCTGACACGACTTCTATGTTGATGGATGGAGCAGAAACAGCGGAAAACTCAGTTTCGTTGATGGACCTGGCGATGGCGGGTGGCTGGGCCATGATCCCGCTGCTGCTTTTATCGCTGGCTGCCGTGTACATTTTCTTCGAGCGTTACCTGACCCTGATGAAGGCCTCTAAAAACCCGGATGGTTTCAGCGACCGCATTAAGAGCATGGTATTGGCTGGCGACATTAACGGTGCCCGCATGCTGTGCGCTCAGACAAACACACCGGTAGCCCGCATGCTTGGCAAAGGCATCAGCCGCATCGGCAACCCGCTCAAAAACATTGAAACCTCTATCGAGAACGTTGGTAAGATCGAAATTAGCAAGCTCGAGCGAAACCTGGCTTCCCTGGCAACCATTGCAGGTGCTGCTCCGATGCTGGGCTTTCTTGGAACTGTAACAGGTATGATTCAGGCTTTCATCGCCATTGCCCAGGCGGAAGGTACCATCAGCCCGCAGCTGCTTTCAGGCGGTATTTACCAGGCGATGGTGACAACAGCCGCAGGTCTTATTATCGGTCTGCCTGCCTATGTAGGGTACAACTACCTGGTGTCCAAAATCGACAATATTGTGCACGGGATGGAGTACTCTTCAATTGAGTTTATTGATCTTCTACAAGAACCACAACTTTAAGCATGAATTTACGCTCTAAAAATAGGATCAACCCCGAGTTTAATATGTCGTCGATGACCGACATCATATTCCTGTTGCTCATATTTTTCATGCTTACCTCAAACTTCGTGGCACCTACCGGCCTACCTGTTAGTTTGCCTACAAGCAAGTCATCTACCATTGTCATCCAGAAGATCAGCGTGACTATTACGCCGGACTTAAAGTATTTCTTAAACGGAAAAGAGATCGCTCTTTCGGATCTTGAACCACAATTGGCAGCACTTTTGCAGAACGCAGAAGAAGGTGTGGTTGTCCTGCATGTTGACAAGAGTGTTCCGGTGGAGTACCTGGTAAATGTTGCCAGTGTGGCGGCAGGTCTGAACGCGAAAGTAACGCTGGCCACAACGCCGACAGAATAATAAGTACTGAGATGGAGATAGCATTAACCAAGGAAGAAGAAAAAAACAAGAAAATTGCGGCAGGTATAAGCATTGCCCTGCACGTGATTATCGTGTTGCTTTTATTCTACCTGCTGGCTTGGAATGGGGCACCGGGTAAGCCGGACAAGGAAATGGGCATTGAGATTGATTTTGGGATGGATGCCGTGGGCAGCGGCAGTGTGCAGTCGAAGGCTACTCCAAATGAGTCGAAGAACGTACAGGATAGCAAGCCTGCTCCAACGCAGCCAGAACCACTGCCTGATCCAAAGCCTGTCGCAGCTGCTACGCCAACACCTCCAACTCCGGTTGAAACGCCTAAGGTTGTCACTACGACTGCCGATGCGCCCGTGGTTGTGAAAGAGGAAGCAAAGCCTCAGCCGAAGCCACAACCGAAAGAGGAAGTGAAAAAGCCGGTAGAGAAGCCTAAGGAGGAAGTAAAAAAGCCTGAGCCTGAAAAGCCTCGCGCGCTATACCCTGGCAAGCCGACGGAAAGCACGGGTACTGGTAAAAGCGGTACTTCGAACGAAGCAACTGGTAACAACAATGGCGACGACGCCAACAAAGTAGGTGATAAAGGTGATCCGCGAGGCATCATGGGTGCCAAGAACTACGAAGGCACACCCGGTGGCGGTGGTGGAGGCGATGGTCTGGATATGGCCGGCTGGCGCTACGATATTTCTCCGAAGCGCGACCCTTACGAAAATGAAACAGGTTTTGTGAAGTTCCGCATCCGCATCGACGCTGACGGCAACCTGATCGGCATCGACCGACTAGAGAGCACGGTGTCGCCACACGTAGAGAAGTGGTACCGCGAGCAGCTACAGAAGACAACCTTTAGCCGCATCGGTGGGAGTAGAGCCACATCCGGTGCCACCGGCACGGTTACCTTTGTGATCAGATCACGCTAACTTCTATTGATTTCATGACTTATCAAGAATGTCTTGATTACTTATACCAACAATTGCCGATGTTTCAACGCATCGGCAATGTTGCTTTTAAGAAGAGCCTCGACAACATCATAGCCCTTTGCGATGCGCTTGGTCAGCCGCAGCATAAGTTTAAGACGGTGCACGTGGCAGGTACCAACGGCAAGGGCAGTAGTTCGCACATGCTGGCAGCCGTGCTTCAGAGCGCCGGCTACAAGACGGGCCTCTATACCTCGCCGCATCTCAAGTCCTTTACCGAAAGGGTGCGCGTGAACGGTGTTGAATTGCCACAGGATTACCTGATCCGCTTTGTGGAGCAGCACAAGGGCCTGTTTGAGCAGGTAAAACCTTCCTTTTTTGAGATGACTGTGGCGCTTGCCTTTCAGTTTTTTGCTGACGAGCAGGTGGATGTCGCCGTGATCGAAGTAGGCCTGGGCGGCAGACTAGACTCGACAAACATCATTTCGCCTGAGCTTTCGCTTATTACGAATATCGGGCTTGACCACCAGGCATTGTTAGGCGATACACTGGCCGAAATAGCTGGCGAGAAGGCCGGCATCATCAAGCCCCGTATACCTGCGGTGATCAGCACCAAGCAAGCTGAGATCGTGGAGGTGTTCGAGCGTAAGGCTGCTACTGAAGAAGCGCCGCTGTATTTTGCCACCGATACTATTCGCATACAAGTGTTAGAGCAGCATCTGGAAGGGCAGGTATATGACGCATACCTGGACGACAAGCTGTGGCTGCCTGCGCTCCAGTCCGACCTGGCAGGGATATACCAGCAGTTTAACCTGCCCGGTGTGCTCAAATCATTGCTGCTGCTTCGTGACCGGGGCTTTACTATTTTGGATGAAGCCATACGTCAAGGTATAGCTAACGCTAAATCCATCACAGGCCTAAAGGGTCGTTGGCAGGTATTGGGTAATAACCCTTTAACTATTTGTGATACAGGTCATAATGTAGATGGCATTAAACAAATACTTGCTCAGTTGCGCACTCTTAAACCCAGGCAGGTCCACATGGTGTTCGGAGCCGTAAATGACAAGGATGTGACGACTATTCTGCAGCTATTGCCTAAGGATTATACCTATTATTTCTGCCAGGCCCAGATTCCGCGCGCTTTGCCAGTGGCAGAACTACAGGAAAAAGCCGACAGGGTTGGTTTGCAAGGCAATGCTTATGCATCCGTGAGCGAAGCCATTGCGGCGGCCAGGGGAAATGCGAAACCGGATGAGGTAATTTTTATTGGAGGTAGTACCTTTGTGGTCGCAGAGATTGACGAATTATAAGAAATGGGAAGAAGTAAATTAGCAAAGTTTGCCGCCATAGCGGAGCGTGAGAATGTGATAGAACCGGAAGGAGAACTCTACGGTCAGTTGAAAGGCAAGTGGCGGGACGAGTTTTTCGAGAATGACAATCCTCTGATTCTGGAGATAGGCTGCGGACGTGGGGAGTATACGGTGGGAATGGCCCGCCTGTATCCGGACAAAAACTTCCTGGGACTGGACATTAAGGGAGCACGGATTTGGAAGGGCAGTTCGCTGGCGGAAGAGGAAGATCTGCACAATGTGGCTTTCCTACGCACCTTCATCGAGAACCTGGAAGATAACTTTGCAGAAGGAGAGGTGGACGAGATTTGGGTGACCTTCCCAGACCCGCGACCAAAAGACCGCGATATTAAGCGTAGGCTTACTTCACCGCGTTTCCTTGACCTGTATGCCAAAATTCTAAAGCCTGGCGGCATCCTTCACTTGAAAACCGACAACCAGATGCTCTTTGATTATACTCTGGAAGTGTTGGGAGAGCGTGATCCGAAAGACCTGCTCTATACCTCTAACCTGTACCAGTCCGATCTGCAGGAGCATACCATGGGCATTTACACTACTTACGAAAAACGCTATCTTGCCGAGGAGATCACCATCAAATACCTGCAGTTCAAGGTATAAGACAGCTGGTATTATCGCGAATAGTTTAAAACAAGACGGTCTGCCATACCTAGGTATAGCAGACCGTCTTTATTATTTCGGCATGGTTACCTCGTAGAATTTCAAGGTATACAAGGTATAGCAAGTCTAATAAAGAAACTCAAGTTCAGGCCCGGTGCACGATTCGGACAAGTCGCGACCTGTCCCTACAAGTGATCATATTTTCTAAAAGACTCTACTACAAGGCTCTTCGGGATTGATAAATCCCGAAGCAAACGGCCGGGGATTTCCTAATCCCCGCGTGTAAGCTGGAAGGTATAGGGGGACAAGGATGTCCCCGGCAGAAATGCTTCCGGACATGGATGTCCGAAAGAGCATTCAGGGCATTTAGTTTGAGAACGTTCAGGATGGTCTATGCCTGTGAACGGGGTTACAGCTTAAAGTCGCTAGATCTCAACTCTTAAACTCCTCAACTCCGAAACCCCCTAATTTTCTTCTATCTCTTCAAAGATTTCCTGAAGCTCGTCAAAGTCTTTTAGACCAGGCTTGATCTCGTGACCACCGCGCAGGCCGATGCCGGCAGGTTTGATTTCTTTCAGGACGGTATTGATATTTTGACGGTGAACTCCGAAGCCCAGGTATACCTGGAATCGTTTCGAGATGTTCTTGAGGAACTTGATATTGGTGTCGTCGATGTTATCAAAATCTGATGAATAGATCAGGAAGCTGTCAACAGACGGGCTGTACAGCTCCATCATTTCCAGCAGTTCACTTTCTACCGTGTCTTTATTGATGAAAACCTTCTGGATAACCGGACGGTTGATCTCTTCGATTTCGTCGATCAGGTAGGGCGTATCGAGCTGAATGTAGTCGAGGCCGAAGTCATCGGCGTACTGGTTGATGATATCGGGCTTGGCACGCTCAAACTCGCCGGCCAGTTTTACGCCAGATACCCAGCCCACAATTTCCTTCAACGTATCGGAAGTCATCCGTTCCTTGTCATCCAGTTTCAGGTTAAAGCTGATAATATCAACGCCCATGCCGGCGCAATAACGAGCATCGCTCAAATTGTTTATTCCGTTTACTATTACGGAGGTACGTAAGCCCATAGCAGTCTATCTTTTTAGAACCGTGTCGGTTCTGTTCGTCTTATTTTATTCCAAAGTAAGTCCCAAATCGGGTACAATGCCATATTTTTTAATGTTTTTTTTAACGTACTACCTCTTTCCAAATTGTTGTCGCTACAATATTTGCCCGGCTGAATCTTTATTAGTGCCCTGATGTTACTATCTTTGTAGTAAAATTATAGCAATTCGAATTACAATACTGAAGATAAATGAGTAAGTTAGGAAGGGTATTGGTAGCCATGAGCGGCGGCATTGACAGCTCCGTGGCGGCAGTGATGTTGCACGAGCAGGGCTATGAAGTAGTGGGGATGACCATGAAGACATGGGACTACGCATCGAGCGGTGCCAGCAAGAAGGAAACCGGCTGCTGCAGCCTTGACTCGATCAATGACGCCCGCAACATAGCCGTGCAGCTTGGCTTCCCGCACTATATCATAGACATACGCGAAGAGTTTGGTGATTTTGTGATCAACCACTTTACGGACGAATACATAGCCGGTCGCACGCCAAACCCATGCGTACTGTGCAACACACACATTAAATGGGATGCCTTGCTGCGTCGTGCTGACCAGCTGGGTTGCGATTTTATCGCTACCGGACACTATGCCAACATCCGCGAGGAAAACGGTCGCTATGTAATCTCCAAGGGACTGGATGAGAGCAAGGATCAGTCCTATGCCCTGTGGGGTATCTCACAAAAGAGTCTGGCCCGTACTATTTTCCCATTGGGAGGGCTGCGCAAGACCGAGATTCGCCAGATGGCGATGGACCGCGGCTTTACCGAGCTAGTGAATAAGCCAGAGTCTTACGAGATCTGCTTTATACCTGACAACGACTACCGTAGCTTCCTGAAGCGTCGCGTAGAGGGTCTGGAAGAGCTGGTGGCCGGTGGAGAGTTTGTGCTTGAAGACGGTACTGTTGTAGGCAAGCACGAAGGGTATCCGTTTTATACTATCGGGCAGCGTAAAGGCCTGGGTATAGCGCTTGGTTTCCCGGCGTATGTAACCCGTATCGAAAAAGACGCTAACCGCGTGGTGCTGGGCAACTACGAAGACCTGGCCAAAAACGCCATGACCGTGGGCAAGCTCAACATGGTGAAGTACGAAAACCTGATCGGTCAGCCTATACCTACCATTACGAAAGTAAGGTATAACGACCCGGGTACAGAGGCTATTATCGAGCAGGAAGGCGATAAAATGAAAGTACACTTCCTAAGAGGTGTGCACGCGATCGCGCCTGGGCAGGCTGCCGTGTTCTACGAAGGCAACGATGTGATCGGTGGTGGCTGGATCGAGACGAACTTTAACTCAGACTATAACCTGAACGTGTTGCAATAATGAGAAGAGCCCTTTTGCTTCTGGTTGTGCTGTCCGCTTTTGTGGCTGGCTGCGAAAGTAAATACAAGGACCCCGACCCGGTCGCGATGGGCTACGATTATTATCCGTTGGAGATAGGGCAGTACCGGGTATATAACGTGGAAGAAACGATATATTTCGGTGATGAACCTTCCAAGCTCAATTACCAGTTGCGTGAGCGGGTAGATACAAGCTTTATCGACCAGACTGGTCAGCTTGTTTACAAGATTATTCGATCTAAACGACCGACAGCAACTGCTTCATGGCTGGATGATTCGGTGATGACAGTGGCCAAGAGCACGACCATGGTCATGTTAACCAAAAACAACACGAAATACGTGAAGCTTGTTTTTCCTGTAAAAAACGGGATGGAGTTTGTCGGCGATTTGTATAATACGTGGCAAGTGGCGGAGGGCTCAGTTAACAAGATTCGAAACAACAAGGAGGTTTATACTTTCCAGTCCGTAGGTGAAAACTACGTACTGAATGATCAAAATTATCCGGTTACAGCCACCGTATTACAAAATTTCAGATCCCTTGGTACTGTACACGATGACCGTTTTGAAGTTTATGCAGAAGGTATAGGCCTGGTGCATCGCGTTTCCGACCGATTGAATTACAAAGATTGCCAGGGTGGTGCAGGCTGTGTTGATGGATTTAAAATCGATAGCGGCCACGAACGGGAAGAAATCTTAATCGAGCACGGTAAACTATAAGACTAATTATGCGATCTCTGACCATGTTCGTCTGCCTCCTGCTACTAGCCCTTTCTGCAAAGGCGCAGGGGCCTGGCGGCACAGAGCAGAAGCATCTGATCTACTTCACTGATAAGAATAATTCTCCTTTTACGGTAGCACAACCAGCGCTATACCTTTCAGCCAAGGCGATCGAACGCCGGAGCAAGCAGGGTATAGCGCTTTCCGTTCGTGACCTGCCTGTTAACCCAAGTTATGTGAGCGGGCTGAAGGCATCGGGCGCGAAGGTGCTCTATACCTCCCGTTGGTTCAATGCAGCTATCGTGCAATGCTCTCCTGAAAAATTGGCCGAGTTGCAGACGCTTGCTTACGTAAAAGGAGCCCAACAACTCAACCGCTTGCCTACAGCAACTTCCGGCAAGAAAGGCACGCAATCCAACGACAGTTTAAAGCTTGCCAGCGCTTCTTTCGACGCTTCTTATTTTGGTCCCTCATTCCACCAGTCCAACATGCTGGGTATACCTGAGTTGCATGCGGCTGGCTACCAGGGTGAAGGTATTACCATTGCCGTGTTCGACGCCGGTTTTCCGGGCGTGAACAGCATCAATGCTTTCTCACACCTTTTCCAGAATGGTCAGTTAAAGGGTACTTATGACTTTGTAGGCAAGAAGAAAGACGTTTACGGGCACAGTCAGCATGGCACATCGGTGCTATCCACGATGGCTGCTTATGAGCCAGGCCGCATCGTGGGAACAGCCCCCAAAGCCGACTATTACCTGTTCCGAACAGAAGATGCGACCACTGAGCATAATATTGAGGAGGTGAACTGGCTACTGGCTGCTGAGTTTGCCGATAGTGCCGGGGTAGATGTGATCAATTCTTCACTCGGCTATACCTCGTTCGATGCGCCTTCTTACAGCTATACCTACAGCGAGCTCAACGGCAACACCACCATCATTACCCGCGCAGCCGATCTGGCTGCCGCTACCGGTATGCTGGTCGTGACGAGCGCCGGCAACGAGGGCAATAAAGCCTGGCGCTATATTTCCGCACCCGCCGATGCCGACTCTGTGCTCACCGTGGGCGCCGTGGACTCGCTTGGCGTACAGGCGATCTTCAGTTCAGTGGGTCCCACGGCCGATCAAAGACTAAAACCGGATGTAGTGGCGATGGGGCAGCAGGTATACGTGCTGTCTTCTTCAGGCAACTTAGGTCGTTCCAGTGGCACCTCTTTCTCAGGACCAATCATGGCGGGGATGGTCGCCTGCATCTGGCAGGCCCGCCCAAAGCTCACTAACATGGAATTGCTGGAACTGATGCGTCAACTGGGGAGCAACTACAACAACCCCAACAACACCATTGGGTACGGCATACCTACTTATACCCGGCTCGTTACCGGTCTGGCCGACGAACAGGCGATTGGTGTCAGCATTACTAATCCCGTGTCGGAAGAGCCAATTGTATTGCATATGGACGAGAACTGGCAGCAGGAGCATGCAATAGCCCGACTCTATGATACGGCCGGTAAGTTGGTCCACTCCCAGCTACTGCCAGCAAATCAAGCGGTACAAACGCTCAATATCAGACCTTCCCTTCTCAAAAAAGGCATCTACCTCTGCCAGGTGAGTTCCAATAGCAGAAACGCTACCCTGCGCTTTGTCAGACTCTAATACCCGTGGGTTTTTTTTTCACACGATGGATTCTATCTTAATTTCTATATTTGTTTCATGAAACCAATTATCGCTCCTTCTGTACTCGCTTCCGATTTTGCCAATTTGCAATCTGAAGTAGAAATGCTGAACCAAAGCCAGGCTGACTGGCTGCACATCGACATCATGGACGGCCGTTTTGTGCCGAACATCTCTTTCGGTTTTCCTGTGCTGCAGGCCATCCAGCGCCATGCTAAAAAGCCGCTGGATGTGCACCTGATGATCGTGGAGCCGGAGCTTTACATTGAGCAGTTCAGAGAGGCAGGCGCGGAGATCATATCGGTGCACTTGGAAGCCTGCAATCACCTGCACCGCACCATTCAGCAGATAAAAGCAACGGGAGCCAAGGCAGGTATAGCCCTCAACCCCCATACTTCCGTACAACTCCTCGACGATGTGATCGCGGACGTGGATCTGGTATGTTTGATGTCGGTAAACCCGGGCTTTGGCGGTCAGAAATTCATTGAAAATACCTACCGAAAGATCGAAGCTCTGAAAAACCTGATCATCGCTCGCAATTCCAAAGCGCTGATTGAGATTGACGGCGGTGTGAACCAGCATAACGCTCCTTTGATGCTTGAAAAGGGTGCCGATGCCTTGGTGGCAGGTAGCTTCGTGTTTAACTCAGCAGATCCGTTGCAGACCATCGCCAATCTGAAAAACCAGGCTTAATTTCAAACCTAAACATCCTCTATGCACCGATATCTTGCGGTATGGCTCTTGATGCTGCTGCCAGCAGGTGTCTTTGCACAGCAGGGAATGATAAAGGGTACGGTTCTGGACCAAAATCGCCAGCCACTCGAAATGGCGACGGTAGGGGTGCAGGGCCGTACCCTTGGCGTTCAAACCGATTCCCAAGGCAGGTATAGCCTGAAGGTACCAGTTGCTGAAGACTTGGTGCTAGTCGTGCGCTACCTCGGTTACAAGCAGCAGGAGCGGGCTGTGCGCCTCGAGACAGGGCAGGAGCTGGTGCTCGACTTTATATTAGAAGCCGATCCGCAGCAATTGCGACAGGTGGATGTGCGCGGCAAACGCGAGGACGACACCCGCGAGCAAGTCAGCGTCACCCGCCTGGATCCGACACTCACCAAAAACCTGCCGTCCGCTTTCGGCGACTTTAACATGATTCTGGCTACGCTGCCTGGCGTTACCAGCAACAACGAACTGTCCTCGACCTACTCTGTGCGAGGTGGCAACTACGACGAAAACCTGGTTTACGTCAACGGCATCGAAATTTACCGCCCCTTTCTGATCTCTGCTGCGCAACAAGAGGGTCTGAGCTTTGTCAACCCTGATCTGGTCGCCAATGTCGAGTTCTCCTCCGGGGGCTGGCAGCCCAAGTATGGCGATAAATTGTCTTCGGTGCTCAACATCCAATACAAACGCCCGACGGACTTTGCCGGCTCTGTGACCGGCAGTCTTACCGGTGGTGCCATCCACCTGGAGGAGGCGTCCAAGAACAAGCGCATCTCATACCTGATGGGCCTGCGCCACAAGAATAGCAGGTACATGTTGCAGGGGCTGCAGGTAGACGGGGAGTACCGACCTACTTTTACTGACGGACAGGTATACCTGAGCTTTGATCTGGGCAAAGAGCCGGAGCGCACGACACTGGGACTGTTGGGGAGCTATGCCCGTAACAATTACCGGGTAAAGCCACAGACCCGAACAACGACCTTCGGTACCCGACAGGCGCCTCTCCGGCTGCTAGTTGAATACGATGGACAAGAAAACATGGAATACGATACCTACCAGGCAGGAGCTAACCTAAGCCATCAGGTATCAGACAATTTACTGACAGAATTCATTGTGTCGGGTGTCCACTCACTGGAGCGGGAGTTTCGGGATATAGAGGCCTTGTACCGGTTGTGCGACGTAAACACGCTCGGTCGCAACGATAAGGGCGAATGCCTGCGTGATCGGGGCATTGGCAGTCAGTTTGATCATGCCCGCAATGCTCTGATGGCGATGGTACTGGCAGCTGAGAGCCGTACTACCTGGCGGCTGAGTTCCCGCAGCACCGTGCTGGCCGGAGCCAAGGCCAGTCTGGAGCGCATCAACGACCAACTGGCTGAATATGGTTTTGTGGATTCCTCCGATTATGTGACCATGGCTTACCAGCTTGATTCTGAAGTAAGCCTACACACACAGCGTTACAACGGCTATGTGCAGCATACCTACGAGTTGGATTCGCTCAAAACGATCACGTATGGTCTCCGGGCCAGCTACTGGAGCTATAACAACGAGCTGACGATCACGCCACGGGTGCAGTATTCCTTTATCACCCGCCATAATCCCGACCTTTCTTTTAAAGCAGCTGTCGGTCTTTACTACCAACCGCCCTTTTACCGGGAATTGCGCAACTTCCAGGGTGAGCTAAACCCCGATCTGAAAGCCCAGCGCTCCCTGCATGCTGTCGTGGGCAGCGACTACCTGTTCAAAGCCTGGGACCGCGACTTTAAGCTGACGACCGAGGCCTATTACAAACACATGACCAATGTGGTACCTTATGATCTGGATAATGTACGACTGCGCTATTATGGACAGAACAACGCCAAGGCCTACGCAGCAGGTATAGATGTGCGGGTGAACGGGGAGTTTATACCTGGAGCGGAGTCCTGGTTGAGCTTGGGTCTGATGCAGACGCGCGAGAACGTGCAGGGCGACTCCAGTCTGGTCTATAACAGTTCGGGTGAGATAATAGGAAGTCAGGATCGGGGTTATTTGCGCCGTCCGACAGACCAACTGGTAAACATTGGCGTGTTTTTTCAAGACCACCTGCCCGATACCCCAACTGTGCGGATGTACCTGAACGCAGTGTATGGTAGTGGGCTGCCCTTCGGCCCGCCTAACCGTCCGGATTTCCGCAATGCCTTTTCAGGAAAGTCCTATAAGCGCGTGGACATTGGTTTTTCGAAGCTCATTGCCTTGGGCGATGACCTGACGGAGCGAAAGAAAGTATCGTTGGAGAGCCTTTGGATTGGCCTGGAAGTACTCAACATCATCGACGCGCAGAACCGCATTTCCTACAGCTACGTCACGGACGTGAATAACCTGACTTACGCTATACCTAATTTCCTGACAGGCCGTCGTCTCAATCTTCGTTTCATTGCCCGCTTTTAAGCAAAAATAAAGCGGGGCTCCGTTTGTTACCGGAGCCCCGCTCTTTTTTGCTATACCTGTGTTACCTGCGCTTTTTCCATTCATTGTACGCCGACTCGATTTCCCGTGCATACGTCTGATAGCTTTCCGGCTCTTTCGGTCCCAATTGCATGGCCTTCGCACTTAAGTTAGCCGCTACCTGGTATTCTCTGTTCAAGGCATACAGCCTGGCTTTCACCCAATTGTTAAAGAAATTCTCTTTTATGGAGATGGACTTGTTGATGTATTCCAAGGCCTTCTCATGCTGGTCTTTGCGTGAGGTCAGGTAATCGGCAGCCTGTGCCCAGGTATACCAGTCATCTGGAGCTGCTGCTTTCAAAGCCTTGTTGATGTTTGCCAGCGCCTTCTTCTCGATTTCTGTTTCAATACTGATTGACACTTTTGAATTCTCCCAGGTCAGATTCAACGTACCCGTGTTGGTGCTGATGTCGCTGAAGGCAAATTGCAATGTTTCCTGGAAAGGAATTTTAGTTGGTGTTACCCGCAGGTATGCCACGTCATTTAGTTCACTGTAACCTTCCAGACCCCAAAGCGTCGTGTCTTTGTTCAGCACAATATTCCATTCCGTCTCGTTTTCTGGCAGAATAAAGAAAGAGTAAGTACCTGCCGGAACACGTTCGTGGTTCAGGAATAGATCGTCTTCGAAGGTGATCAGCGTAGCCTCGTTGGCACCAGCTCGCCAGATTTTACCATAAGGCACAAGCGATCCGAAGATCTGTCGCCCTTTAACACCCGGTGCATGGTAGCGCACCGTTATCTCAGTCAGTCCGATGGTTTGTTTTACCATAGCGGCAGGGCTGGCCTGCGGCAATTTGATCTGGGCGGCGGCTTGCTCACTTAGTGCGAAGCATAAAACAAGGGCCAAAAAACTGAGCAGATACTTCTTCATGATCTATATACGTGTGACGTGTCTTTGATAGTATAGGCTGTTACCGAAAAAACTATGCCAAAGCTACAAAAAAATATATATCAAATTTTTGATACAAACTTAGCTAAAAATTGCACTGGTTTTAAAGGTCGCCATCATAATAACATGGCATAAACAGGGAGTTTGGGCATATTATTGGATGAAAAGGTTGCTAACATGGGGTGAACAGTAGTTTTGATTTTGTATTTAATAAAAATAACTTAAATAAATGTTTGAATAGTATAACCATTTGTGCTTAAATTTGTATAATGATACTATAAATTTAAATATTATTCATTTGATTGATATCTCCTACCAAGAGCATCTCATTTCCTACCTGCCTGCAGGTAGCCGGACATGACTTGCTCTTTTTTGATTTGAGCCAGGAATACGCAAGACCTTTTTATTCTACTGTTGCGCTCCAGAATGACGTCAGGAGCGAGTTAAAAATGTAAACCCTTTATTTATAACCCTTTACTACTGCTTTATGAATGGTAAACTTTTACTAACACACATTGCGAAGTGGCGACTGCTGTATGTAGTCACGTTATTAGCTTCGCTTTCCTTCTTTGGCGTGAACGCCTTCGATAATTATGCGCCAACGGTGATGTCCGACAAGGATGATTACGTTCCTGGCGAAGTCGCTATTATAACAGGCTACGGTTGGACCCAAGACAGCCTAGTAGACATTCACTTGGAAGAAACTCCCTCGCATGATCATCATCATGGTTATCATGATACAAAGGTTAATCCGGATGGTACATGGACAATTAGGTATCCAATTGAGGATAGACATCTGGGAGTAATGTTTACAGTAGTTGTGGAAGGTAAACAAAGCGGAGCTAAAGCCACTACAGTCTTCTATGATGCCAATGTTAATTTTACTGCTTCAGGATTAAGTGGGACTGGAACATACAATATCGTTGCATCCTATACAATTACTGGAGGGGCATCTACCAGAACTGGAACAAAACCTTTTGTTTACCCAGGACCTTCTGGCACTCCTAATATTGCTGTGAATCAAGGAGAGACTATCACAGTTACATTTAATGATATAATTATTGATGGAGTTACTTATTCTGCTCCAAATCGAACTTTTGCTAGTAACAATAACGGTAATAGTGTTACAACCTTAACTGCAGCGTATGCCCCAGTTTGTACAACACCTGCTACACCAGTAGTAACTGTTGTTAATAATTGCAATGGTACTTCAACATTATCGACAACAGCTTCAGGTTCACTTTTGTGGAGTACCGGCGAAACTACCGCTTCTATTACGGTTGCATCTGCTGGAACATATACTGTAACGACTACGGTGACTGGTGGCTGTCGAAGTGCAGCAGGTTCAGGAACTGCGGCCCCTAGAACAACTCCAACTGCTCCAGTGGTGACGGTAGTAGACAACTGCAACGGTACCTCGACGCTTTCTACTGACGCGGCAGGCAACCTTCTGTGGAGTACCGGGGAAAGCACTTCAACTATCACAGTGTCAAGAGTAGGCACATACTCAGTGACAAAAACCGTGAATGGCTGTACTAGCGCTGCTGGTTCTGGTACAGCGAACCCTAGAATAACTCCAGATAGACCAACAATCAGTGCTGCTTCAAGCACTACCGTCTGCCCGGGTAGTTCTGTGGTATTAGCCTCCTCTGCTTCAAGTGGAAATCAATGGTATAGAGGTGGAGTGGCAATTGATGGAGCAACAACCCAATCCTTTACAGTAAGTGAGAGTGGTTCTTATACAGTTATTGTGACTGCTAATGGATGTTCTTCTTCTATATCAAATGCAATAACCGTGACGGTCGTTGACGAGACTAATCCAACGATCACGGCGCCAGCGGCAGTGACAGTAGCGGCGAATGCCTCTTGCCAGGCCACGGGCGTGGAACTCGGCACACCAGAGGCAGGCGACAACTGCTCGGTAGCTTCGGTGACCAACAATGCCCCAGCCACTTTCCCACTGGGCGATACAGACGTGATCTGGACTGTGACTGACGGTGCTGGTCTGACCGCGACCGCGACTCAGACCGTGACGGTCGTTGACGAGACTAATCCAACGATCACGGCGCCAGCGGCAGTGACAGTAGCGGCGAATGCCTCTTG